>NZ_JASJPX010000003.1:2500-2810000 GCF_030053015.1 Rhizobium sp. AN80A
CGACTTCGGTCAGATGCCTGTTCTGCATATATCGTGAAGAGAAGATTGATCTGGAGGCTTCCAGGTATTTTGGCACAATCCTTACGGATTGTCCGAGATGTCCGAGCCCAGTTCCAATGACGTCGTGAATGGCCTAGCCGGCCGGAAGCGAAAGAGGGACTGGAGGTAGGTAGGAAGCTTGTCGCTCTGGATCGTCGTTGTTCGGTGTCTTCGACACTGTCTGACGGACGATCGGATTACCGTTGCCTGACCGCGCGGTACCGGATTTAATCTCGAGAAGCTGGTCTTAAAGATCGGACACAAGCGAACTGCTCGGCGTAGTTCCAATAAAGTGATCCGATCGAACACGTCGATGGCATCATGAGATGACGCGGTTGTAAAAGGTAACCGCGTTGCTTTCGCATTCCTCTGGGAATGCTGAGCTAACTGATGAGCATTGGCAATGAGAACGATTAAGTGTCGTAAGGGCATTTGGTGGATGCCTTGGCATGCACAGGCGATGAAGGACGTGATACGCTGCGAAAAGCCGTGGGGAGCTGCGAATAAGCTTTGATCCATGGATATCCGAATGGGGAAACCCACCTTAAATGCTTGGAAAATCTAAGTTGTGCTTCGGTACGGCTTAGGTTTCCAAGCATTGTTAAAAGGTATCTACACCTGAATACATAGGGTGTAAGAAGCGAACTCGGGGAACTGAAACATCTAAGTACCCGAAGGAAAGGACATCAACCGAGACTCCGCAAGTAGTGGCGAGCGAACGCGGACCAGGCCAGTGGCAATGAGGAATAAAGCCGAACGACTTGGAAAGGTCGGCCGTAGCGGGTGATAGCCCCGTAGGCGTAGAACACTCATTGTCCTAGAGTAGGGCGGGGCACGTGAAACCCTGTCTGAACGTGGGTAGACCACTATCCAAGCCTAAGTACTCGTGCATGACCGATAGCGAACAAGTACCGTGAGGGAAAGGTGAAAAGCACCCCGACAAGGGGAGTGAAATAGAACCTGAAACCGGATGCCTACAAACAGTCGGAGCCCGAGAGGGTGACGGCGTACCTTTTGTATAATGGGTCAACGACTTAGTGTAACAAGCAAGCTTAAGCCGGTAGGTGTAGGCGAAGCGAAAGCGAGTCTGAATAGGGCGATTTAGTTTGTTGCATTAGACCCGAAACCGAGTGATCTAGCCATGAGCAGGTTGAAGGTTGGGTAACACCAACTGGAGGACCGAACCCGCATCTGTTGCAATAGATTGGGATGACTTGTGGTTAGGGGTGAAAGGCCAATCAAACTCGGAAATAGCTGGTTCTCCGCGAAATCTATTTAGGTAGAGCGTCTGACGAATACCCCGGGGGGTAGAGCACTGGATGGGCTATGGGGACTCACCGTCTTACTGATCCTAACCAAACTCCGAATACCCGGGAGTACTATCAGGCAGACACACGGCGGGTGCTAACGTCCGTCGTGAAAAGGGCAACAACCCTAACCTCCAGCTAAGGTCCCCAAGTCATGGCTAAGTGGGAAAGGATGTGAGGATCCCAAAACAACCAGGATGTTGGCTTAGAAGCAGCCATCATTTAAAGAAAGCGTAACAGCTCACTGGTCTAAATAAGGGTCTTTGCGCCGAAAATGTAACGGGGCTGAAGCCATGCACCGAAGCTGAGGATGTGCAGTAATGCACGTGGTAGCGGAGCGTTCCGTAAGCCTGTGAAGGGACAGTCGTGAGACATCCTGGAGGTATCGGAAGTGCGAATGTTGACATGAGTAACGATAAAGAGGGTGAGAGACCCTCTCGCCGAAAGACCAAGGGTTCCTGCTTAAAGTTAATCTGAGCAGGGTTAGCCGGCCCCTAAGGCGAGGCGGAAACGCGTAGTCGATGGGAACCACGTTAATATTCGTGGGCCTGGTGGTAGTGACGGATTGCGTAACTTGTATTCACTTATTGGATTGTGGGTGCAGGGAAGCGGTTCCAGGAAATAGCTCCATCATTATAGACCGTACCCGAAACCGACACAGGTGGTCAGGTAGAGTATACCAAGGCGCTTGAGAGAACTATGTTGAAGGAACTCGGCAAATTGCACGCGTAACTTCGGAAGAAGCGTGACCCCATTGTACGCAAGTGTGATGGGGTGGCACAGACCAGGGGGTAGCGACTGTTTATCAAAAACACAGGGCTCTGCGAAGTCGCAAGACGACGTATAGGGTCTGACGCCTGCCCGGTGCTGGAAGGTTAAAGGGAGAGGTGCAAGCTTTGAACTGAAGCCCCAGTAAACGGCGGCCGTAACTATAACGGTCCTAAGGTAGCGAAATTCCTTGTCGGGTAAGTTCCGACCTGCACGAATGGCGTAACGACTTCCCCGCTGTCTCCAACATAGACTCAGTGAAATTGAATTCCCCGTGAAGATGCGGGGTTCCTGCGGTCAGACGGAAAGACCCCGTGCACCTTTACTATAGCTTTACACTGGCATTCGTGTCGGCATGTGTAGGATAGGTGGTAGGCTTTGAAGCGGGGACGCCAGTTTCCGTGGAGCCATCCTTGAAATACCACCCTTATCGTCATGGATGTCTAACCGCGGTCCGTTATCCGGATCCGGGACAGTGTATGGTGGGTAGTTTGACTGGGGCGGTCGCCTCCGAAAGAGTAACGGAGGCGCGCGATGGTGGGCTCAGACCGGTCGGAAATCGGTCGTCGAGTGCAATGGCATAAGCCCGCCTGACTGCGAGACTGACAAGTCGAGCAGAGACGAAAGTCGGTCATAGTGATCCGGTGGTCCCGCGTGGAAGGGCCATCGCTCAACGGATAAAAGGTACGCCGGGGATAACAGGCTGATGACCCCCAAGAGTCCATATCGACGGGGTTGTTTGGCACCTCGATGTCGGCTCATCGCATCCTGGGGCTGGAGCAGGTCCCAAGGGTTTGGCTGTTCGCCAATTAAAGCGGTACGTGAGCTGGGTTCAGAACGTCGTGAGACAGTTCGGTCCCTATCTGCCGTGGGTGTAGGAATATTGACAGGATCTGTCCCTAGTACGAGAGGACCGGGATGGACATATCTCTGGTGGACCTGTTGTCGTGCCAACGGCATAGCAGGGTAGCTACATATGGAATGGATAACCGCTGAAGGCATCTAAGCGGGAAACCAACCTGAAAACGAGTATTCCCTATCAGAGCCGTGGAAGACGACCACGTTGATAGGACGGGTGTGGAAGCGCAGCAATGTGTGAAGCTTACCGTTACTAATAGCTCGATCGGCTTAATTGTTCTCATTGATAATGCTCATCTCAAGGCAAGCGCGAAGCGCTTGGCCTGACAGAGCGAAGGCGAAGCCTTTGCGATACGGGCCCGGCGAACACGCAGTGTTCGGCCGGTTGTCGCCTGAGACGTGTTCAAGACAAAACGAGGCCTGACAGGCCTCACCAGCTTCTCAATTGTTGCGCTTCGCTGACCTGGTGGTTATGGCGGGGCGGCTGCACCCGTTCCCATTCCGAACACGGCCGTGAAACGCCCCTGCGCCTATGGTACTTCGTCTTAAGACGCGGGAGAGTCGGTCGCTGCCAGGTCTGCAAAACGCAACAACAAATCTTCTCTGATCGAAACTTCGGCCCAGCCGAAAACATCGGGCCGCGCAAGCGGCCTTTTGCTTTTGCTGGTCTGAACATACAGAATGAAACTTCGACGCACCTGATCTATAATGGTGCGTCCCTCACAGGAACAAAACCCAAGGGTTTTGCTCCGGTAGAAGGCATAACCGCACAGCGGTTACGCCGCCGCGCCATTCGGCAAAGCCGAATGCGCTGGACGCGGGGTGGAGCAGCCCGGTAGCTCGTCAGGCTCATAACCTGAAGGCCGCAGGTTCAAATCCTGCCCCCGCAACCAATCTCTCCAAAGACAGAAATCACATCAGACAAGACAAACAAAGCCCGTTTCTCGCGGGTTCGTGGCGTTCGCGGAAGGCCGCCGGGTTCAAATTGGGCCAAAGCGCTCTTCGTTCGCGCGCGACGCGCCGGCCTTCTTCCAAACTTCACGGACGCCCATCCGCGCAGACAGCGTGACGCCAGCTTCGGCCGTTATTGGTCGCCTCACGGTGTAAGCTGATACAATTCGGGATATGCGCAATGTTGAACATCGTCGTACCAATGGCAGGGCATGGAAGCCGCTTCGCCAAGGCCGGCTATACTCTTCCCAAACCCCTTCTGCCTGTGCACGGCGTGCCGATGATCCGGCTGGTGATCGAAAATCTTCGCCCGTCCGTCGAGCATCGCTTCATCTTCATCTGCCAGGCCGCCCACATCAGGGAGCACGGGCTGGGCGAGAAGCTGCGCGCCTGGGCGCCGGGCTGTGAGATCTTTCTCGTCGAGCAGGTGACCGAAGGTGCGGCCTGCACGGTACTTCTCGCGCGCGATGAGATCGATAACGATCTGCCGATGATGATCGCCAACTGCGACCAGTATATCGACGTCGATATCGACGACTACCTCGAGGCCATGGGCGATCTCGACGGGATGATCATGACGATGACGGCGAATGATCCGAAGTGGAGCTTCGTCTCCTTCGGCGCCGATGGCTATATCGACAACGTCGTCGAGAAGCAGGTGATTTCCGATCACGCGACCGTCGGGATCTACAATTTCCGCAAGGGCTCCGACTTCGTCTCCCATGCGGACCGGATGATCGAACGCGACTTCCGCGTCAACGGCGAGTTCTACGTGGCGCCGGTCTATAATTTCATGATCGAGGACGGTTCGAAGATCGGGGCCTATTCGATCGGCTCGGTGGATGCGGGGATGTACGGTCTCGGCGTGCCCGAGGATCTCAGCCATTTCCAGAGCCTGCCTCTGTCGGTCGACGTGACGCGGTCGCTGGGTGCTTCGGTATGATCGAGGTTCTGAGCCATCGCGGCTATTGGAAGACGCCCGCGGAGAAGAACACGGTCGAGGCCTTCGTTCGCTCGTTTTCGCTCGGCTTCGGCACGGAGACCGACGTGCGCGACAGCCAGGCGGACGGCGCGCCTTCGATCGTCATCTCGCACGACATTCCGCGCGGGGGAGAGATCTCGTTCGCCGAGTTGCTCCGGATCGCCAAGCAGCACGGCTCGCCGTTGCTGGCGCTGAACATCAAGGCCGATGGTCTGCACGACATGCTGGCCGAAGTGCTCTCCAGCGAATGCTACAGCAACTATTTCCTGTTCGATGCATCGGTTCCCGATCTCATCCAGGGCGTGAAGCGCAAGATGGTCTCGTTCACGCGTCTCAGCGAATATGAGCGCGAGGCCTCGCTCTATGACGATCCCGGCGTGACCGGTGTCTGGATCGACAACTTCCTGCCGGGGCGCTGGTATGACGCGGCGCTGATCGAGCGGATTCTTGCCGACGGCAAGTCGGCCACGCTGGTGGCGCCGGATCTTCACGGGCGCCACGACGAATATGAACCATTTCTCCAGTGGCTGGTGTCTTCGGGGCTCAACGAGCGGGACGGGCTTTCCGTCTGCACCGACTTTCCGGAGCGCGCGCAACTGATATTGACTGGCCGGGACGCAGCATGACCACGCTTAAGGCGATTATCTTCGACATGGACGGCGTGCTGATCGATGCACGCGAATGGCACTACGAGGCGCTCAACCGGGCGCTGGAGCTCTTCGGATACACGATCCCACTGCACGAGCACCTGACGATCTTCGACGGCCTGCCGACACGGCGCAAGCTCGAGATCCTGACGACGACGCGCGGGCTTCCCGAGGCGCTGCACGGCTTCATCAACGAGATGAAGCAGCTCTATACGACCGAGATGATCCACACCAAGTGCAAGCCGACCTTCAAGCAGGAATACGCGCTGGCGCGGCTCCGAGAAGACGGTTACCGGCTCGCTGTGGCGTCGAACTCGATCCGGAGCACGGTGTCGCTGATGATGTCGAGGGCGGCACTCGACGGTTACCTCGAGTTCCAGCTGAGCAACGAAGACGTCAAGCACGGCAAGCCGAGCCCGGAGATCTATGTGAAGGCGATCACCATGCTGGGCCTGACGCCCGAGGAATGCCTGATCGTCGAGGACAACGAGAACGGTATCAAGGCGGCCAAGGGTTCCGGCGCGCATGTCATGGTGGTGAACGATATCTCGGATGTGAACTATCCCGGGATCACCGAGACCATTCGAAAAATCCACGGTTGATGAGCTTGCGATGAATATTCTGATCCTGATAGCCGGCGAGCCTCGCATCCAGGCGATGGAGGCCTATCCGACCGCGCTGGTTGAAATCAACGGCGTACCCCTGGTGCAGCGGCAGCTGGCCGAATGCGCCAAGATCCCCGGCCACCGCATCATCGTGGCGATGCAGAAGAAGGACCTGGCGCGCTACCATCTCGACGAGGTCGTGCGCCTGCTGTCACCGGAGGCGCGGTGGTCTCGGTCGAGGACAAGACGGAAGGGGCCGCCTGCACGGCGCTGCTTGCCGCCGGCTATATCGACAACGACCAGCCGCTCCTGATCCTCAACGGTGACGAATTCCTGACGGTGCCCTTCGACGGCGTGATCCAGAACTTCGTGGAGCGCGAACTGGATGGCGGCACGATGACCTTCAAGTCGGTGCATCCGCGCTACTCCTTCGTCCGGCTCGACGACCAGAACATGGTGGTCGAGGCGGCCGAGAAGCATCCGATCAGCGATAACGCGACGGCCGGCTTCTACTATTTCCGGCAGGGACGCGATTTCGTGCGCGCGGCGAAGAACGCGATCCGCAAGGACGCGCGGCACAACAACATGTTCTACGTCTGCCCCGTCTACAACGAGATGGTGCTCGAGGGGAAGAAGATCGGCATCTTCCCGATCAACGCCAAGGACTTCCATCCGATCAAGTCGGACCGCCAGCTGATCGAGCTGTCCGTCACGGAAGGCGACAAATGAGCGACAAGCCACTGACCCTGAACGACATGATCGGCGGCTGGTTCGTCGGCGACTTCGACCCCACCGTCGTGAAGACGGATGCGTTCGAGGTCGGCGTGAAGCATTACGTGGCCGGCGACAAGGACGCGGCGCATTACCACAAAATCGCGCGCGAGATCACGCTCGTCGTCTCCGGCACCGTCCGGATGATCGATCAGGTGTGGGAAGCGGGCAGCATCATCGATATCGAGCCGGGCAGGGTGAACCAGTTCGAGGCGCTGACCGATGCGACGGTGACCGTCGTCAAGATCCCGAGCGCCAAGAACGACAAGTATCTCGTCTGATTTATCTCAGAGTCTGACTCGAAAAGCCTTCAATGATATCGGTACCTTGCCAAGCGTCGTGTCAGTACCCGGATGTGAGCGATGGTGATCCAGGCCTCGGCTGATGCGACGGATTTTTCCCAATCCTTGGCCAATCTTCGGCATCTACCAAGCCACGCGAAGGTGCGCTCCACGACCCAGCGACGCGGCAGAACCTCGAAGCCTTTTGCCTTATCGGTGCGCTTGACGACCTGGAGGGTGAACTTTGCGATCTTTTGCAGGGCGCCCCTCAGCTTCGGTCCGGCATAACCACCGTCGGCGAAGATATGTCTCAGCCACGGCCAACGCTTGAGAATGGTTTTGAGGACGGCAGGCGCGCCGTCGCGATCCTGTATCTCGGCGCTGTGAACCTTGAGGCCGACCATCAATCCGAGCGTATCGACGACGATATGCCGTTTGCGTCCCTTGATCTTCTTGCCTGCGTCATAGCCTGAAATTCCACCACTTTCCGTGGTCTTCACGCTTTGGCTGTCGATCACGCCCGCAGACGGCGAGGCTTCCCGGCCCTCCAATTCACGCGCCTCCATCACCAGACGATGATTGATCCGAGCCCACAACCCTGTCGCTCGCCATTCGTAGAAGTATGACTGCACAGTTGTAAAAGGCGGAAAATCCTTCGGCAGCATTCGCCACTGGCAACCGGTCGTCGCGATGTACAGCAACGCATTCACGACTTCACGAAGATCGGTGCTGCGCGGCCTGCCCAGCCGCCGTGGTCCAGGCAGGCAAGGCCAAATCAATCCCCATTCCCGGTCCGTCAGATCGCTTGCATAGCGCATTGTGCGTCGGGCATATTGCCGACGGGTGAAATCAGTCCAGCCCATTGTGGCCTCCGTTCGTCCTAAGCAAACAAACAGAATCACAACTGGCTGATTTCACTCAACTCTTTTTCGGTCGGGCTCTCAAGGAGCGTATTCGCGGATGGTTTCGCGGGCGCTATACTTTCAAGACAGTGCTATAAAGCAGAACGCCCGCATCGATGATCTCGATGCGGGCGTTCTTGTTACCTGGCTTGTTTGCTATTCCGCGCGGATTTCCTGCAACACCATGCCGGTGCTGCCTGCCATGCTGGTCAGGCGCGGACGGTTGAAGACCGTGTAGAGCGGATTGTCGCATTCCGGGTTGGCGAACAGCGTGTTGGTGTCGAAGTAGCCGTCCTCGATGAACTTCAGATTGTCGTGCATCGTGCGCAGATAATAGTACATCATGTGCAGATGACCGCGACCGGCCAGCTGGTTCATGATCAGCGCATTGTGGAAGGCGGGAATGGCGGCCTTGCCGATAACGTGGATGGCATCGCCGACGCGGCGGTGATCGCGCCAGTAGTCGCGGTATTCCTTCCAGGTGAAGTGGATGCTGTTGATGTCGATCTTCAGGTCCCAGGCGTCGAAGGGCTTCTTGAACGCCAGATCGAAGCGGACGACCACGAGTGCGTCGAAGTCGGTCTTCTGGAAGACGTGCTTCAACGCTTCCTTGTAGGTTTCCGCCTGCGAGCTTCCGTTGGGGTCGAGCAGGATCAGTTCGCATGGCGCGAATTTTTCCTGCAACTCGGCCAGCGCCGGGCTTTCGTATGTCGCCAGATAGACGGTGGCATCCGGATTCTTCGCGCGAATCGGTGCTATCACGTTCTCAAGCAGGGAGGCGGCATTGTCCCGCCCGTCCATCGGCAGGCCGAAACGATCCTTTTCAAGAAAGTTGTGGCCTCTAATCAATATAGACAGTCGCATTCTGTTCGTCCCTATCACCCAATAGCTCCATGAACGCCATTTTACTTGTGCCGGGCTTGCCAAGGGGGTGAATCAGTGTGCGCCGCAGCATCAGGGAGTGCTCGCCGGGCGGGGTCTGCGAAGATTGCCCCAAAATTGGTCGCAAATTATTGCACGCGAGACGCGAGATGTTGCCGGAGCGTGCCGCCGCTATTTGCTATTTTGCCCTTCGAGGGGGCGCATAACTTGTTTCCTCATGATGATTCGCCGCTATCGTCATAGTGCTTCCAATAAATAGTCTTGCGCTTAATGTAGCAAATCGTGCCTTTTTGCCGTTTTTTCTGCTTACAGTTCAATGGTCTTAGTTAGGGGTGTCGAATTTACGCTGGTGCCCGCGATAGTTGCTGGTGCCACGAGTCGAATGTCCGGTTTCGGCTTAAAAAAATGGGTAGTGTGCCAATTGCATCTAAAAAGATGCCGATTTAGACTTCCCGCGACCGAATCTGTAACAGGAGCACAGCTCAGCTACAGCCGACGTTAACTCGAAATTAAAGACTGCCGAATAAGAGTTCTACTGCTCGCGATAGCTCTGCCGAGGGGCGCGGTTGGCCGGTGGGTCCATGATGGACGCTGGTAAATGGTGCCGGGGGTTAAGAAATTCGCGTTCATTGGCGTAGGGATCAGAGTCGCTTTGGCTCTGGGCGCATGATGCCCTCCTTTTGCGCTGGCTCGTCCGAGCCATGTTTAGTTTGACCCAATTTTGTTCCGACAGGAAACCCGGATCGTCGATGCCGACGACGCCGTGTGGCCGGCCTCAGTGCGGCTATGCGCGTCCGACCGACGGGGCGGGAATGATGTCTTTTGATCAGCTAACGCGAGGGGCGCTCGTCCATGACTTCCATTGTTTCTTCTCTGACCGTCAATCAGATCCGGGCGCTGTCGACGACCGCGATCGCAAATCTGTCTTCCAACGACGTGGCGTCGCTCACGACGACACAGATCAAGGCCCTGAGCTCGACGCAGCTCGGCGCAATCGAAACCCAGGACTTCGTTGCTCTTTCCTCCCAGCAGATGAGCGCCGTATCGGCGACCGCGCTGGTCGGCCTCAAGCTCGAGCAGCTGGCGGTTCTTTCCACGGCACAGCTCGGCGGCTTCTCCACCGCCCAGGTTGCCGCTCTCTCCACCAATGAGGTCGCAAACCTCAGCTCCGAACTGATCGGCGCTCTCTCGACCGGCCAGGTCGCCGCCCTTACGTCGAAGCAGATCGCTTCCATGGGTACGGAAGACGTCGCCGCCTTCACGACCGACCAGATCGCCGTTCTGAAGAGCACGCAGGTCGGCGCGCTGAGCAGCTCGCAGATCTCCGTTCTCTCCACCGGCCAGATCGCCGCTCTCACCTCCACGCAGACCGCGGTTCTCACCTCGGCTCAGCTCGGCGCCATCTCCTCGGAAGGCATCGCGCTGTTCTCGACCGACGAGATCGCAGCCCTCAGCACCAAGGCGCTCGGCGGTCTGACGACCGACAGCATGGCAGGTCTCACCAGCAACCAGATCGTCGCGCTCAAGACCAGCCAGATCGCTTTGCTCAGCAGCGCCCAGTTCGGCGCCCTGAGCTCCGACCAGATCGGCGTTCTGACCGGCTCGCAGATCGGCGCTCTCGGCTCCAAGCAGCTTGCTTCGCTCTCCACCGAAGTGATCGCATCGCTTTCCACCGACCAGATCGTCGCGCTGAAGTCGACGCAGGTCGCGGCTCTCACCACCGACCAGCTCGCAGCGCTTGACGCCACGCAGGTCGGCGCATTCAACTCGGCCCAGACCGCTGCGCTCTCTTCCGCGCAGTTCGGCGCCCTGACCACCGAAGACATCGCAACCTTCACCACCGACGAAATCGCGGCCATCAGCACGAAGGCCCTGGTTGGCCTCTCGACCACGACGCTGGCCGCCCTCGACACCGCCCAGTTCGGCGCCCTGAAGTCCAGCCAGATCGCGCTCCTGACCACGTCGCAGATCGCATCGCTGGGCTCTGAGAAGATCGGCGCGCTGAAGAGCGACCAGGTCGTCGCCCTGACCTCGAAGCAGCTCGCGGCCCTGACCACCGATGATGTCGCCGCGCTCAGCACCGACAACGTCGCAATCATGAAGACCGCGCAGATCGCGGCTCTGAGCAACAGCCAGGTCGCCGCCATGTCTTCCGAGCAGATTTCCGCGCTGACCGGCGCGCAGATCGGCGCGATGACCTCCTCGGAACTCGCCGCCCTCTCGACCGAAGACATCGCAACCTTCACGACCGACGAAATCGCCTCCATCAGCACAAAGGCTCTCTCCGGCCTTTCGACCGACGTCATCGGCGCTCTCGACAGCCTGCAGATCGGCGCCCTGAAGTCGAGCCAGGTCGCTCTTCTCAGCACCGCCCAGATCGGCGCGCTCACCACCGACAGCGTCGCTCTCCTGAACAGCGACCAGATCGGCGCCCTGAACTCCAAGCAGATCGCGGCGTTCGGCGCCGACGAGATCGGCGCGATTTCGACCGACAACGTCGCTCTTCTGAAGACCGCGCAGATCGCGGCCCTCAGCTCGACGCAGATCGGTTCGATGTCTTCCGACCAGATCAAGGCGCTGACCAGCACCCAGATCGGCGTGCTGAGCTCGGCACAGCTCGGCGCGATGTCGACGGACGGCGTCTTCGCCTTCACCACGGATGAAATCGCGGCCATCAGCACCAAGGCTCTCACGGGTCTGACCACCAACGACATCGCCGCCCTCGGCAGCGATCAGATCGTCGCGCTGAAGTCGAGCCAGATCGCTCTCCTCAGCAGCGATCAGCTCGGCGCCATCTCCACCGAGAACGTCGCTCTCCTGACCAGCGACCAGGTCGGCGCGCTGACCTCCAAGCAGATCTCCGGTCTCTCCACCGACGCCGTCGCCGCTCTTTCGAGCGCCAATGTCGCGCTGCTGAAGACCGCGCAGATCGCCGCCCTGACGACCGCACAGATCGACGGGATGTCCACCGAACAGGTTGGCGCCTTCACGAGCGTCCAGGTTGCCGCCCTGACGGCCACCCAGATCGGCGCCATGTCCAGCGAAGACATCGTGACGTTCACGACCGACGAAGTCGGCGCGATCAGCACGAAGGCCATCGCACAGCTCTCGACCGAAAGCCTCGCGGCTCTCGACACGACGCAGTTCGCTGCCCTGAAGTCGAGCCAGATCGCGCTTCTGACCACCAGCCAGGTCGCATCGCTTTCGACCGACAAGATGGCCGCTCTCGGCAGCGACCAGGTCGGCGCCCTGAACTCCAAGCAGATCGCGGCCCTGACCACGGCAGACCTCGCGGCACTGACCACGGACAACGTCGCAATCCTGAAGACGACGCAGATCGCCGCCCTGAGCAGCGCCCAGGTCGACGCAATGACGTCCGATCAGATCAAGGCTCTGACCAGCACCCAGATCGGCGCACTGTCCTCCGGCCAGCTGGGCGCTCTGTCCAGCGAAGACATCTCGACCTTCACCACGGACGAAATCGCCGCGATCAGCACGAAGTCGCTGTCGGGTCTGTCCACGGAAGCGGTCGGCGCTCTTGACAGCAACCAGGTCGTTGCCCTGAAGTCGAGCCAGATCGCGGCACTCGGCACGATCCAGCTGAACGCGCTGTCGACCGACAACATCAGCAAGCTGCTGAGCGACCAGATCCTGGCGCTGAGCACCAGCCAGCTTGCCTCGCTGTCGACCGATGAAGTCGCCGCGATCTCCACCGCGAATGTCGGCATCCTGAAGAGCACTCAGGTCGCCGCCCTGACGACGGCGCAGATCGACGCGATGTCCACCGACCAGATCGGCGCCCTGAACAGCGATCAGGTCGCGGTCCTGACGGCCAGCCAGATCGGCGCCATGTCGAGCGAAGACATCGTGACGTTCACGACCGACGAAGTCGGCGCGATCAGCACGAAGGCGATCGCTCAGCTCTCGACCGAAAGCCTCGGCGCTCTCGACACGGCCCAGTTCGCCGCTCTGAAGTCGAGCCAGGTCGCGCTTCTGACCACCAGCCAGGTCGCGTCTCTCTCCACCGACAAGATGGCCGCTCTCGGCAGCGACCAGCTCGGCGCCCTGAACTCCAAGCAGATCGCGGCCCTGACCACGGCGGACCTCGCTGTCCTCACCACGGACAACGTCGCTCTTCTGAAGACCGGCCAGATCGCGGCCCTGACCACGGACCAGCTCGTCGCCCTGACGGACGACCAGGTTACCGCGCTCACCGCCACTCAGATCGGTTCGATGAACTCGGCCCAGCTTTCGGTCCTGTCGACCGACGACATCTCGTCCTTCTCGACCGATGAGATCGCGGCGATCAGCACCAAGGCGCTTGCCGGTCTGACCACCGACGATGTCAACGCTCTCAGCAGCGAGCAGGTGAAGGCCCTGACGTCCGGCCAGATCGCGCTCCTCAGCACCGGCCAGATCGCCGCGCTGACGACCGACAACATCGCGGTTCTGACCAGCGATCAGGTCGGCGCCCTGAAGTCGAACCAGATCGCGGCCCTGTCCACGGACGAAGTCGCGGCTCTCACGACCGACAACGTCGCGCTGCTGTCGTCGGCTCAGGTTTCCGCTCTGAACAACACGCAGATCGGCGCCATGTCCTCCGACCAGATCAAGGCTCTGACCAGCGCCCAGATCGGTGTCCTGACCGCCGACGAGTTCGCCGCAATGTCCACCGACGACATCGCGACCTTCTCGACCGACGAAATCGCTGCGATCAGCACCAAGATCATCGCGGCTCTGTCGTCCGACACGATCGAGGCACTCGACACGGTTCAGTTCGCTGCGCTCACCACCGGCCAGGTGGCCCTGATGAGCACCGCGCAGATCGCGTCTCTCTCGACCGAGAAGGCGGTTGCCCTGAGCAGCGACCAGATCGGTGCCCTGAACTCGAAGCAGATCGCGGCCCTCAGCACGGCTGACCTCGCGGTTCTGTCCACCGACAACGTGGCACTGCTGAAGACCGGCCAGGTCGCCGCCCTCAGCACCGCGCAGATCACGGCGATGACTTCCGATCAGCTCAAGGCTCTGACCAGCGACCAGATCGGTGTCCTGACCTCGGCACAGCTCGGCGCCATGTCGACCGACGGTGTCTCGGCCTTCTCGACCGACGAGATCGCCGCCATCAGCACCAAGGCCCTGACCGGCCTGACCACGGACGACATCAAGGTACTCAGCAGCGAGCAGATCGCCGCTCTGAAGACCAGCCAGGTCGCTCTGCTGACGAGCAGCCAGATCGGCGCGATCACGACCGACAACATCGCCATCCTGTCTTCGGATCAGGTCGGGGCGCTGACGTCGGGCCAGATCAAGGCTCTGACCGCCGACGAAGTGGGTGCGCTGACCACCGACAACGTCGCCATCCTCAAGACGGCCCAGGTCGCGGCACTGACCACGGACCAGATCACCGCCATGTCCTCCGATCAGGTCAAGGCATTGACGAGCGGTCAGGTCGCGGTTCTCACCGCAGCCCAGATCGGCGCCATGTCGACGGACGATATCGTCTCCTTCACCAACGACGAGATCGCTGCCATCAGCACCAAGGCTATCACCGAGCTCTCCTCGGCCAGCATTGATGCAATGAGCACCGATCAGTTCAAGGCGCTGACGACGAGCCAGGTCGCGCTTCTGACCACCGACCAGATCGCCTCCCTGTCCACCGACAAGGTTGTCGCCCTGAGCACCGATCAGATCGGCGTCCTGAACTCGAAGCAGATCGCGGCGCTGACCACCGACGACGTCGCGGTCCTGACCACTGTCCAGATCGCTGGCCTCAAGACCAGCCAGGTCACGTCGCTGACATCGGCCCAGATCGAGGCAATGACCTCCGACCAGATCCAGGCCTTCGACAGCACGCAGATCGCGGCAATGAGCGCGGCGGAAATCAGCGCAATGTCCAGCGAGGACATCGCGACCTTCACGACCGACGAAATCGCGGCGATCAGCACCAAGGCTCTGGCCGGACTGCAGACCGAGGACATCGCGGCCATGAACAGCGACCAGCTCGGCGCCTTCACCTCGACCCAGGTGCCGGCTCTGAACTCGGCCCAGGTCGACGCGGTTCTCGCAGCCTACGCGGCGCTGAACGTCTAAGCCTGATACAAACCGGAACAGGACGCCGCCCGATCACATCGGGCGGCGTTTTTCTTTCCGGCCGTTCTCGCCGGACCGCCCTGATATCAGGCGTTCCACGCTGCCGCGGGCGCCGATCAGCCAGCCCGACGCAAGCTCTATCCGATAGCAAGGGGCACGACGCTTTCATGCGTCTGTTCACACACCGGCCATCCGGCCGCCTTGCCGTAGGACGTCCATGAACGCGAACACCGCAATTGCATCGAGCCAAGTCTCTCCAATCGCAAACATTTTGGAGCAGGCACGTCATCAACGCCTGTCGCTTGGCGATCTGATCTCCATCGCCGAGGGTCTCGCGAACGCGGACCAGCGGCAGCAGGCGGCCGAGCTCTACAAGACGTGGATCGCGTTCAACGACAACAATCCGCTGCTGCATCTTGCCTACTTCAACTATTCCGTGGTGTCGCGGCAGGCCGGCGACATCGCCGGGGCGATCAGCGCGCTGCGTGCCTGCCTGAAGATCGACCCGCGCTTCGGCCCGGCGCATATCAACCTCGGGAGGGCGCTCGAGGATTGCGGCCTCGGCCATCAGGCCGTCGAACAATGGCGCGGCTACGCCGATGCGACCGCCGACATCACCAGCGAGCGTATCGAGCATCGGCTGATGACGCTGCAGCATATCGGCCGCGTGCTCGAGGGCGGCGGGCTGCTGGAGGCCGCCGAGACCACGCTGTGGCAGGCGATCGAGCTGCAGCCGAACCGCCCGGAAGCTGGTCAGCACTGGACGTCGCTGCGCCAGCGGCAGTGCAAGTGGCCGATCCTGACGCCGTCGATCCACGTCAGCGCGCGCCAGCTGCTCGACGCCATGTCGACGCTGACGCTTTCCTGCTACGCCGACGACCCGTTCTACCAGCTGGCCAAGGCCTATCGCTACAACAAGACCCTCGTCGGTCGCCCGAACCTTGCCGCGTTTCCGCGCAAGCCCGCGCGGGTGAAGACCGGCACCGGCCAGCGTCTGCGCGTCGGCTATGTGTCCTCGGATCTGCGCGATCACGCCGTCGGTTTCGCGCTCAGCGAAGTGCTGGAGCTGCACGACAAGACGACGGTCGAGATCTTCGGCTATTATTGCGGCGAGCCGCGCACCAATGACGCGACGCAGGAGCGTATCAAGGCTGCCGTCGACGGCTGGCGCGATATCAGCGCGCTCAGCGACACCGATGCCGCCAACCTGATCCGCAACGACGAGATCGATATCCTGATCGACGTCAACGGCTACACCAAGCATGCCCGCACGAAGCTGTTCGCCTATCGTCCGGCCCCTGTCATCGTCAATTTCTGCGGCTACCCCGGTTCGATGGGCAGCCCGGTTCACCAGTACATGATCGCCGACGAGACGATCGTGCCTGTCGAAAACGAAATCTATTACTCCGAGAAAGTGCTGCGCATCGCCTGCAACCAGCCGATCGACCGCAAGCGGCAGATCGCCGCGCAGCCGACGCGCGCGCAGGCCGGTCTGCCCGAGGATGCCTTCGTCTATGCCTGCTTCAACGGCATGCAGAAGACCAGCGAGGCGTGCTTCGCGCGCTGGATGACCATTCTCCAGGCGACGCCGGGCAGCGTGCTCTGGCTGCTGGCTGCCGACGACGCCGTGAACAACCGTCTGGTTCAGACCGCCGTCAAGGCGGGTATCGCCGCCGAGCGGATCATCTTCGCGCCGAAGGCCGCGAATGCGCATCATCTGGCGCGCATCGGGCTTGCCGATCTGTTCCTCGACACCTTCCCCTATGGCGCGCACTCGACCGCGGGCGATGCCATCACCATGGGTCTGCCGGTGCTCACGGTTCCGGGCAAGAGCTTCGCCTCGCGTTTCTGCAACAGCATCGTTGCCGCCGCCGGCGTGCCGGAGCTTGCCTGCAGCGGGCCTGACGACTACGTCAAGCGCGCCATCAGTTTCGCCAAGGATCGCGCGAGCCTAGCGGCGATCCGCCAGTCGCTGAAGGACAAGCGCGAGGGCAGTGCGCTGCGCGACATTCCGGGTCTGGCCCGTCGTCTCGAAGAGCTGTTCTGGCAGATGCAGGGCGAGGCCGAGCGCGGCGAGACACCGACGCCGGATCTCAACAACCTCGACGCCTATTACGAGATCGGCGCCGAGCTGGTGCAGACGCTCGACGAGTTCGAGGACGATGCGAGCTACCGTCGCCGCTATCGCGAGAAGCTGGCCCAGTGGAACGACTACGCGCCGCTTGCCATCGATACGCGCCTGTGGACGGAGCCGGCGGCGTAAAGCTACCGCCGCTCAACGTGTGTCGATGCCGGTCTTGCGCGGCGGGTTTGCCGCAAGACCGTGGGAAAAGGGGTATTCCTGAACATGCAGGGGAATGGAAAGATCGTGATCGTCGGCGCCGGATTGTCGGGCGCCGTGATCGGGCGAGAACTGGCGCTGGCGGGTCACGAGGTCGAGATCCTCGATGCCCGCGACCATATCGCCGGCAATTGCCACACCGAGCGTGACGCCGATACCGGCGTGATGGTGCATGTCTACGGGCCGCACATCTTCCACACGGATGACGCCGAGGTCTGGGACTACGTCAACGGTTTCCAGACCTTCATGCCCTACAAGAACCGGGTGAAGACGACGAGCAAGGACCGCGTCTATTCGCTGCCGGTCAATCTGCACACGATCAACCAGTTCTTCGGCAAGACCCTGCGCCCGGACGAGGCGAAGGCGTTCATCGAGGAGCAGGCCGACAAGACGATCGCAGACCCGCAGACCTTCGAGGAGCAGGCCATGCGCTTCGTCGGCAAGGATCTCTACGAGGCCTTCTTCAAGGGCTACACCGAGAAGCAGTGGGGCTGCTCGCCGACCGAGCTGCCGGCCTCGATCCTGAAGCGACTGCCGGTGCGCTTCAACTACGACGACAACTATTTCTTCCACAAATTCCAGGGCATGCCGGAGAATGGCTATACCGACATGATCGGCCGCATTCTCGACCATCCCAATATCCGCGTGACGCTGAGCAAGCGGTTCGAGCGCGCCCAGCATGCGGATGCGAGCCATGTCTTCTATTCGGGCCAGCTCGACGGCTATTTCGATTATGAGGCAGGGCGGCTCGGCTACCGGACGCTCGATTTCGAGCGTTTCAGCTATGACGGCGATTACCAGGGCTGCGCGGTGATGAACTACGGCGACGCCTCGGTGCCGTTTACCCGCATCACCGAGCACAAGCATTTCTCCCCCTGGGAGGAGCATCAGGGTTCGGTCTGCTACCGCGAATTCTCGCGCGCCTGCGGGCCTGATGATATTCCCTACTATCCGATCCGGATGGTCGAGGAAAAAGAGCAGCTGGCGCAATATGTCACGCGGGCGGAAAAGGAGCGGGGGGTCACCTTCGTCGGTCGCCTCGGCACCTATCGTTATCTCGACATGGACGTGACGATCCGCGAGGCGCTCGATACGGCGCGGCTCTATCTCTCGAAGCTCGCCGATGGCGCCGACATGCCGGCCTTCCTGCATCGTCCGGTCTGATCGCGCATCGCCATATGCCTGAATGCCATCGAGGCGTCGGCCATGGAGCCGGCGCCTTTTTCGTTTCCCGCGCGTCCGGTGTGTAACAAATGCGCCGTCCCGAGCGTAGATACTCCAAGATACGACGACCGTCATTTGGGACCGTCATTTGGGAAACGTCATCCGGGGAGACCGCGAGATGCTGAACAGACGCCGACTGATGCTGAGCGCGGGGATTGCCGCGATCGGTCTTCCACTCTTGCTCGGGCGCTCGAGGAACGCGGCCGCCGAGGCCTTCGCCGTCAATCGCAGCGATGCCGAATGGCGTGCCATGCTGACATCCGACCAGTACGAGGTGTTGCGCGGCCAGGGCACCGAGCGGCCGTTCTCCAGCGCCTTGCTGCACGAGGAGCGCAAGGGCAATTTCGCCTGCGCGGGCTGTGGGCAGGACGCGTTCTCCTCGGCGACGAAATTCGACAGCGGCACGGGCTGGCCAAGCTTCTGGGCGCCGCTCGACCGGCAGGTCGTCGGCACGACGCGCGACACGAGTTTCGGAATGGTGCGCGAGGCGGTGCATTGCGGCCGCTGCGGCGGCCATCTCGGCCATGTGTTCGACGACGGACCGAAGCCCACCGGTCTGCGCTATTGCCTCAACGGCGTTGCCCTGACCTTCCATCCGGCTGAGAGGAAAGCATCATGAACAGTCACGACATATCCAGAACGCGGCGTCCGATCCGCACGCTCGTCCTCGGCGCGGCAATCGCGCTGGCGGGCGGGCTGGCGCTGCAGTTGACGCCGTCGGTCGCCAAGGAAGTGCATGTGATCCCGCCGCCCGCTCTCGACGAGCCGGCGGCAGGCGGTCGCGAAACGGCGACGTTCGCCGGCGGATGCTTCTGGGGCGTGCAGGGTGTTTTCCAGCACGTCAAGGGCGTCGTCAGCGCCACGTCGGGCTACGCCGGCGGGGCGAAGGGCACGGCACGGTACGAGACGGTGAGCGGCGGCGACACGGGCCATGCGGAATCCGTCCAGGTGGTGTTCGATCCGAAGACGGTGAGCTACGGCCGGCTGCTGCAGATCTACTTCTCGGTCGCCCACGATCCGACGCAGCTGAACCGCCAGGGCCCGGACACGGGCACGCAATACCGTTCGGCCATCTTTCCCGCCAGTGACGAGCAGGCAAAGGTGGCGAAGGCCTATATCGACCAGCTCGACCGCGCCAAGGTTTTCGATGCGGCGATCGTGACGAAGATCGAGCCGGGCAAGACCTTCTATGTCGCGGAGGGGTACCATCAGGACTTCCTGACGAACAATCCCGATTATCCCTACAT
This sequence comes from Rhizobium sp. AN80A, assembly GCF_030053015.1. Taxonomy (NCBI): domain Bacteria; kingdom Pseudomonadati; phylum Pseudomonadota; class Alphaproteobacteria; order Hyphomicrobiales; family Rhizobiaceae; genus Rhizobium; species Rhizobium sp. AN80A. Next base: position 22,396 of record NZ_JASJPX010000003.1, read on the forward strand.
CGTCATCAACGACCTGCCGAAGGTCGCCGCCCTGAAGCGGCTGTTCGCGCCGGACTACAGCGAAAAGCCGGTGCTGGTCGGGACCTCCGGCTCGAACTGATCGTCATCCACATCGCATGGGAAACGCCCGCCCGGCACCGAGCGGTCGTTTGCCGTTGCCGGTCGCTTGACAATTCATGAGTAGAAAATTCCACAAATGGATAAATTCTCGCGTCTTTGTGTTCCAAGTGTTTGTACATGTGCAAAAAAGTTCTCATTTTTGCCTAAAATAGAACACGATTAAGCGCGTCGGCGCTTGTCACCCGGGACAAGCGGGCGTAGGCCGCTAGCGTCAATTTGCCCCCGCGCTGAAGTGACGCTCAGCAAAACCAAAGTGGCTGACTCCCACAGCCACGAAGGAGCCAATCATGAGAGACCTCCCGGGCCGGCCGTCCCGCAGAAGCTTCCTGAAAGCTTCCGCGGCGACCGCAGCCATTGCCGGCATTGCCGGCGCGGCAAAAGCCGAAGCCAAACCCGAACCTGTCGCCCTCACCGAATACAGGCCGGACTGTCTGACGCCCACCGAGTGGGCCTTCGTCATGGCAGCGGTCGCGAGACTGATCCCGTCGGAGGGCGATGGCCCCGGCGCGATCGAGACCCGCGTGCCCGTCTTCATCGACAAGCAGCTCGCCGGCGATTACGGCAAGGCGTCCGACTGGTACATGGTCGGACCATACGAGCCGGCGGCGAGCCCGCTGCGCGGCTGGCAGACCCCGCTCAACCCGCTTCAGATCTACCAGCAGGCCATCCCGTTCTTCAACGAGTGGTGCAAGACCACCCACGGCAAGATCTTCGCCGAGCTCGACGCGGAAACGCAGGACAAGGCGCTGACCTCGCTCCAGAAGGACGAGATGAAGGTCAATCCCGAGCTGCGCGATTTCTTCGGCATCCTGCTTGCCAACACCAAGGAAGGCTACTTCTCCGACCCGATGTATGGCGGCAACCACGGCATGGCTGCCTGGAAGTATATCGGCTTCCCGGGCGCCCGCGGCAGCTACAAGGAATGGGTTGGAAAGCATAACGTCAAGTATCCGCTTGGCCCCGTCTCGATCTCCGGCGAAAGGGGCTAACCGTCATGGCACGTACAGAAAAGAAGAAAGACGTTGTTCTGGTCGGCTTCGGCTGGACCGGCGCGATCATGGGCATGGAACTGGCCAATGAAGGCCTGGAAGTGCTGGCGCTGGAGCGTGGTCACGACCAAGCGACCGTTCCCGATTTCCAGTACCCGAACATGATCGACGAGCTGAAATACGGCATCCGCTACGGCATGATGGAAAAGCCGGCGAACACGACGGTCACCATCCGCCGTTCGCTGGATGAAACCGCGCTGCCTTACCGCAGCCTCGGCACCTTCCTGCTCGGCACCGGCGTCGGCGGCGCCGGTACGCACTGGAACGGCCTGAACTGGCGTCCGATGCAGTCGGAATATCGCCTGAAGTCCTACGTGACCGAGAAATTCGGCGCTGGCGTCATGACCGAGGACATGACGATCCAGGACTATCCGATGACCTACGAAGAGCTCGAACCGCATTTCGACCGCTTCGAGAAGGTCGCCGGCATTTCCGGCCAGGCCGGCAACGTCAACGGCAAGATCGTCGAGGGCGGCAATCCGTTCGAGGCGCCGCGGTCGAACGACTATCCGATGCCGGCCATGCCGTCGACCTGGGATGGCGTGAAGTTTCGCGATGCGGCGAAGGCGGCGGGCTATCATCCGTTCCCGAGCCCCGGCGGCATCGCCTCGAAGGACTATGTCAACGAATACAACATGCAGATGGGCCCGTGTAACCATTGCGGTTTCTGCGAGCGCTACGGCTGCTACAACTATTCGAAGTCCTCACCACAGACGGCGATCATCGACGCCTTGAAGCGCAAGACGAACTTCGAATACCGCGTGCAGGCCGAAGTGCTGCGCGTGGAAATGGCCGCCGACCGCAAGACGGCGACGGGTGTCACCTATTTCGACCACAAGACGGGCGAAGAGGTCTTCCAGCCGGCCGACCTCGTGATCCTCACCGCCTTCTCGCTGAACAACGTTCACCTGATGCTGGTGTCGGGGATCGGCCAGCCTTACGATCCCAACACCAATGAAGGTGTCGTCGGCCGCAACTATGCCTACCAGATCACCGGCGGCTACACGCTTTTCTTCAAGGACGAGGAATTCAACCCGTTCATCGGCACGGGCGCCAACGGCTTCTGCATCGACGATTTCGGCATCGACAATATCGACTTCGCCAAGGAAGGCTTCGTCGGCGGCGCCTATTGGCGTGCCGGCCAGACCAATGGTCAGCCCGGCCACACCATGCCGCTGCCGGCTGGCACCCCGAGCTGGGGCGCAGGCTGGAAGAAGGGCATCGGCGAGTGGTACGGCCATGCGATGAACATCGGCGCCCACGGCTCCGTCATGTCCTATCGCGGCCACTACCTCGACCTCGACCCGACCTACAAGGACCGCCACGGCCGTCCGATGCTGCGCATGACCTACAACTGGCACGACAACGAGATTCGCCAGACGCAGTTCATGAAGCAGAAGATGGAACCGATCGCCAAGTCCATGAACCCGACCACGATGCAGGAAGGTTTCAAGAAGGAAGGCGCCATGTTCGACGTCCGTCCTTACCAGACGACCCACAATACCGGCGGCACCGTCACCGGCGACGATCCCAAGACATCGGTTCTCAACCGGTACCTGCAGTCCTGGGATGCGCATAACGTCTTCGTCATGGGCGCCAGCACCTTCCCGCAGAACACGCAGTACAACCCGACCGGCATGGTCGGCGGTCTGGCCTACTGGGCGGCATACCACATCCGCAAGGATTACCTGCCCAACCCGCGGCCGCTGGCATAAGGAGAACAGAGATGAAGAAACTCATTCGCGTTCTCGGCGTGCTCGTCGTTCTGGGCGTTGCCGCCCTTGTCGCCTTCATCGTCGTGCCGGTGCAGCGCACCGGCCCGGTCACCGAGCTCGCCGCCGACTTCAAGCCGGCCAAGGGGCAGGGTGAATATGTCATGCGTGCATCGGACTGCATGGCCTGCCACACCTCCGAGGGCGGCAAGCCTTTCGCCGGCGGCCGCGCCATCCAGAGCCCGATGGGCACGATATGGACCACCAACATCACGCCCGACAAGGACACCGGCATCGGCAACTGGACGCTCGCCGATTTCCGCGCCGCCCTTTACGACGGCGTGACGCCCAACGGCACGCACCTCTATCCGGCGATGCCCTACGACAGCTATCGCAAGCTCTCCGAAGAAGACGTCGTGGCGCTCTACGACTACTTCATGAACGATGTGCAGCCGGTCTCCAGCACGGTGCCGGAAACCAACCTCGCTTTCCCGTTCAACCTGCGCTTCGGCCTGCGCGCCTGGAACTGGCTCGCCCTCGGCAAGGCCGGTTTCCAGCCGACCCAGGGCGAGGATGCCGTGTTCAACCGCGGGGCCTATCTGGTCGAGGGGCCGGGACACTGCTCGACCTGCCACACGCAGCGCAACCCGCTGATGATGTCGTCCGGCACGAGCGCGAAGGACAAGGCCTTCCTTTCCGGTGGCGAGATCGACGGCTTCACGGCGCCCGACCTTCGCGGTCCGGCAAGTGCCGTGCAGTCGTGGAGCACCGAGGAGCTTGCAGCCTATCTGTCGACCGCCCGCAACGCTCACTCGAGCGCCACCGGCGAAATGATGCTCGTCGTTCGCGACTCGCTTCAGTACATGACGAAGGACGACAACCTCGCGATCGCCACCTATCTGAAGAAGATCGGCGGCGATGGTTCCTCCGCTCCGGCCACACAGCCGGAGAAGGCGGAGATGACGGCGACCGAAACGCTGCTGTCGGAGGCAAAGCCCGACATGCCGCTCGGCCCGCGCCTCTACCTCGACAACTGCGCTGCCTGCCACATGGTGAGCGGCAAGGGCGCCGGCGAGACCTTCCCGGAGCTGGACGGCAACTCGCTGGTCACGGCACCGTCGCCCAAGGGCCTGATCAGCGTGATCCTGCAAGGCGCCGAATTGCCCTCGACGCCGGATCGCCCGATGAAGCTGCGCATGCAGGGCTACGAAAACCGCCTCTCGGATGACGAAGTGGCGACGCTCGCCACCTTCCTGCGCGAAGGCTGGAACAACAAGGCTGCCGCCGTTTCCGCCGCCGACGTTTCGGCCGTTCGCGGCGAGAAGCACTAAGACAGGAGGCCGGCTGCGTAGTGTTGCGCGGCCGGTTCTTTCCATGAGACTGAAAATGAAACAGCCCGCGGGAGAGATCCGCGGGCTGTTTTGCTTACGCCTTGAAAAGCCGGGCGCGATCAGGTGCGCGGCTTCAGGTTCTCGGGGTCGTAGATCGGCTTGTAGCCGACGCTGACCACTTCGACCGGATAGGTCTCGGCGAAATATTCGACATTCAGCTTGCGGCCGACCTGGCAGTATTCCTGCGGCAGATAGGCGAGCGCGATGTTCTTGCCGACGGTCGGGCCGTAGGCGACCGAGGTCGTGTAGGAGATGCGGCCGAGGCTGTCGACCAGCGACTTGCCCGTCTCCGGATCCATGACCGGCATGGAGCCGACGGGGTAGCGCTTGACGCCCTTGCTGTCGGTGTTTTCGGTCATGACGAGGGTGCAGAGCATCGCCGGCTGGTGTTCGCGGGCCTTGTATTCCAGGTGCTTGGCCTTGCCACGGAAATCGGCTTCCTTGACTTTCGGGCGGGCGAGATCGGCTTCCAGCAGATTGTACTGGGTGAGCAGGTCGCCGTTCTGCAGGCGCAGCGACTTTTCCATGCGGCGCGAGTTGGCGTAGGTCTCGACGCCGAAGGGCATGACGCCGGTGGCGCGCAGCGCGTCCCAGACGGCGAGGCCGTCCTCGTACTTCATGTGCAGTTCCCAGCCCTGCTCGCCGACATAGGAGATGCGGAAGGCGGTGACCGTCTTGCCTGATATCTCGATCGGCTTGATGGCCGCGAAGGCGAAGTTTTCGGGATCGAGTGCCGCCGGATCGGCGACCACCTTTTTCAGCGTGTCGCGGGCGTTCGGACCCCAGATGCCGATCGTGATGAACTTTTCCGAGACGTCTGATATCGTCACGTCGAGACCGCGATCCTCGGCCACGCGCTTCATGTAGTGGAAGTCGCGCGGTCCGGCATCGGCGCCGTTGATGAGGCGGCAGCGGTCGGCCATGCGGATGACGGTGAAGTCGGCGCGCACCATGCCCTCGTCGTCGAGGAAGTGGGTGTAGATGCCCTTGCCGATATTGGCGTCGCCGCCGATCTTGGCGGCGCAGAGCCATTCGAGCAGCTCGACATGATCGGGGCCTTCGAGGTCGACCATGTGGAAGTGGCTGAGGTTGACGATGCCGCAATCCTCGCTCATCGCCAGATGCTCGGCGTTGGAGACGCGCCAGAAGTGGCGGTTGTCCCACTCGTTTTCGCGCACCGGAACTTGGGAGCCGTATTTCTCCAGCAGGTGCTCGTTGGCCTTGTAGCCATGGGCGCGTTCCCAGCCGCCGAGCTCCATGAAGTAGCCGCCGAGTTCCTTTTCGCGCTCGTAGAAGGGCGAGCGCTTGGCATTGCGGCCAGAGGCGTAGGGCTCGCGGGTGTGAACGGCGGGGAAGTAGATCTTCTGCGCGGCCTCGTAGCAGCGGCCGGCGATGAAGTCCTCGGTCAGCTGGTGCGGGTAGAAGCGCGAGTAGTCGATCGAGTTGTGGTCGATCTCGGTGCGGCCGTCGGTCATCCAGTCGGCGATGAGCTTGCCGTAGCCCGGACCGTCCTTGACCCAGATGGCGACGCAGTACCAGAGGCCGCGCACCTTCTGGCTCTCGCCGCAGGAGGGGCCGCCGGCGGCGGAGACCTGCAGCAGGCCGTTGAAGGAATGGCCTTCATTATAGCCGAGTTCGCCGAGGATCGGCGTCAGTTCCATGGCACGCTCGAGCGGCTCGAGGATCTGCTCCATTTCCAGGTCGCGCTGCGAGGGCGAGAGGCGCGCCTCGTGCTTTTCGAGAAGCTCGCGTGGGTGGCACATGCGCGGATTGGTGGTCTCGTAATAGCCCCACTCGATCTGGCCGCCTTCGGTGGTCTTCGGGTCGCCGGTGTCGCGCATATAGGCGGAGTTGCCCTGGTCGCGCAGCAGCGGATAGCCGATTTCCTTGCCCGTGCCTTCGAATTCGTTATAGGGGCCGAAGAAGGTGAGGGGGTGATCGACCGGCATGACCGGCAGGTCCTCGCCGACCATTTCGGCGATCAGGCGGCCCCAGAGGCCGGCGCAGACGATGACGTGGTCGGCCATGATGGTGCCGCGATGAGTGACGACGCCCTTGATGCGGCCGCCCTCGACGATCAGCGACTGAGCCGGCGTGTTGCCGAACATCCTAAGCTTGCCGGATTTCTCGGCGGCATCGACCAGCTTGCCCGCAACGGTCTGCGAGCGCGGGATGACGAGGCCGGCGTCGGGATCGAACATGCCGCCCTGGACCTGATCTTCCTCGATCAGCGGGAACATTTCCTTGATTTCGGCGGGCGAGACGTAATGCGCCCGGGTGCCAAAGGCCTTGGCGGAGCTCAGCTTGCGCTTGATCTCTTCCATCCAGGCGTCGTCGCCGGTGCGGGCGACTTCAAGGCCGCCGATGCGGGAGTAGTGGCCCATCTTCTCGTAGAAATCGATCGAATACTGGGTGGTCCAGACCGAGAGATAATCGTGTGACGTGGTGTAACAGAAGTCCGAGGCGTGGGCGGTCGAGCCGATGTCCGTGGGAATCCCTGATTTGTCGATGCCGACGATGTCGTCCCATCCGCGCTCGATCAGGTGATGGGCGATGGATGCGCCGACGATGCCGCCGAGACCGATGATGACGACCTTAGCCTGCTTAGGAAACTCTGCCATTGAGTGCGACCCTGATTGAATATTGAGATCGGATTTTAGGGATAGAAACGCGACGTGTAGAGCCTGTCTACGACATAATTATCAAACTGCACGACCAGAGCCATGTGGGCTGTGGATGGAAGGCGAGGGTGGCTGGCGCTTTCGCAGCGTTTTGGACATGGCCCGTTCGATCGGGCGGGGGCGATGTTGCGTCCTTTCCGCGACATGGTAGAATCCCGCTAATATTCAGAGAGTTGGCTCTATTTCCGTCACCCCCGGCGGGCAAGGACCGGCAATGAAGACTGCGAGTGCGCCGATGGCAAGCTATGGTGTCGAACCAGGGATACGCTTCGCGTTGCTCCTTGATGGGCGCGGCGGCTGCAGGCAGATCGACATGGACGGTGTCTGCGCCTGGAAGCCCGGCGATGGCGTGATCTGGCTGCATCTGGAACGCGACCATCCCGCCGCCGCCGAATGGGTGAACCGCAAAGGCGGTTTCGATACGTTCGTGGCCGAAGCGCTGCTGGAGGAGGAGACGCGGCCGCGCGTCGAGCCTGTCGACGACGGGCTTCTGATCATCCTGCGCGGCGTCTGCGCCACCGCCCCCGATGAGGCCGAGGAGCCGCATTCCGGGCTCGATCTCGTGCCGCTGCATCTGTGGGTGGATGGCGACCGCGTCGTCTCACTTCGAGATAGCGGCCACTATATCACCGCGCTTCGCGATATCCGGGCGGCGCTGGAGAAGGGCAAGGGGCCGCAGCGCAGCGGCGATCTCCTGGCGCTGATCGGCGAAAAGCTGGTGCGCGACCTCGAGCCGGTTCTCGACGGGATGGACGAGGAGGTCGACGAACTCGACGAGATGATCTTTCACGGCGAGGCGAGCGAGGTGCGCGAAAGGCTGAAGCTTCTGCGCCGCCGTTCCGTGCAGCTGCGCCGCTATCTGGCGCCGCAGCGCGATGCGCTGAACCGGATCGAGCATGACGACGCGCCCTGGCTCATCGAGCGCGACAAGCTGAGACTGCGCGAGGTGATCGACAAGCTGATGCGCTTCATCGAATATCTCGACGCGATCCGCGACCGCACCGGCATTCTGCACGACGACCTGTCGACCGTGATCAGCGAGCGCATCGCCCGCAATTCGAACCGGCTCGCGGCGCTTGCGGCGCTGCTTCTGCCGCCGAGCGTCGTGGCCGGGCTGTTCGGCATGAATGTCGGCGGGATACCCGGGGTCAACGATACCTGGGCGTTCATCGTCATCGTCGGCTTCGTGACCGTCACGTCGATCGCGACGCTCTGGGCGCTCCGACGGATCGGCTGGCTCTAGCGTGATCGCATAATCACGCGATCGCTAATATCAAACAAGTGTGATTCCGGGTGCTGTTCATTGACAATGCAATTTGAGGGGAAATATCACTTCTCCTACCGCTGCAGCGTGTGGCCCAGTGCATCCATGTCCTCGCCACCTGTTGCCTTAACCCAAGGCTGAAGATCCGCATGATCGATACGCGTTTTTCCACGGCGATGCAGATCGTCGTCAGCGTTGCCGTCAACGACGAAGCCGGCGTGCGCTCGACGAGCCAATCGCTTGCGGTGGGGCTGGACACGAATGCGAGCTTCGTGCGCAAGCTGCTGGCGCCGCTCACGGAAAACGGCATTCTCGTTTCGGTGCCGGGCGGGAAGGGCGGCATACGGCTGGCACGCGCGAGCAAGGAGATCCTGCTCAGCGAGATCTACGCAGCCGTGACGGGAAGCAAGAAGCTCTGGGCGACGCGCCACGAAATCCCGCATGCCGGTCTGGTGGGCGAGAATATCGGCGATCTTTCCGAATATCTCTGCGACCGGGCGGAGCAGGCGGTTGTCGATATGCTGGGGTCGGTGACCGTGGAGGATAGCGTGGCGGAGCTGCGTCGTCTCGACGTGGAGCGACAAAAGCTCGTGGCAGACGAGACAGAGCGGCGTGCCGCCGCGGAGTAGCCTCTATATCCAATAGCAAAAGGTGGCTCGGCAGGGAAACCGCGCCACCTTCCGTAAACTGATCGGAGGTCAATCTGATCAGAAACGTCTGGTTCGGGCGCCATCCCCCGCTCACACCGGATCGGATGATCCAGCGTGATCGAAGAGTGGCGCCCGAAGATTTATTAGAACGCGCGCTGCAGGCGGAAGAAGCCCGAGGTTACGCCGTCCGTCTTGTCGCTTTCGAGGTAGTTGACGGTCGCCTTGGCGTAGAGGTTGTCTACGATCTGGTAATCGACCGTTACGCCGGCCTTCCAAGCGTCGTTGTTGTTGTCGAACTGACCAGCGACGATGCCGTAGTTGCCGTAGTACTGGAAGCCGGGGGTGATCTTCAGCTTGTCGGTTGCCTTGATGGCGTACTCGACGGCCACGACCCACTCAGCCTTGTTGTAATAGGCATTCGGGTCGGAGGAGTAGATACCTGCGAGGCCGAGCGTGCCCGGACCGATGGCAACGGTACCCATGGCGCGAACTGCGCCAGCTTCGTTGTCGGTGTCGTAGCCAGCCGTTACCTGGTAGGTGAAGGCGCCAGCCTTGCCGCCGATGCCAACAGCAACGCCGAAGTTGTTTGCGGTTTCGCCGTTGTAGTACGGGCTGTCTTCCAGTTCGTCGACGCTGATGCCAGCGTAGAAGCCGTCAGCTTCGTACTGGTAACGCAGCGAGTTGTGCAGGGTAACCGGCGAGCCGATGTCATCGGTTTCGCCCGAGAGACCATCGTCCCACCAGCTGTAGAACAGACCAGCGCGGATGCCGGCGATGTCGATGTAAGCGGAGTCGAGGATAGCAGCCTGCGAGGAAGCGTTGTCAGCATTCGTCTGCAGAACGATTACGCCGGTGAGCGGGCCGTATTCAGTGTCGCTCTTGGCGGTGAACTGAACCTGACCGCGGGTGTACATGTCCCAGTCCGAACGGTTGGCGACAGTCGAGCCGTTGCCGGTCGTCGCGCTTGCGTTCGGGCTTACGTTGAGCTGCGTACGGATGTAGCCGCTAACCTTGAGGCAGGTTTCCGTGCCCGGGATGTAGAAGTAGCCGGTGCCGTAAGCGTCGCAAACGCGAACGTATTCTACGGCTTCCGGTTCAGCAGCGACGATAGCGTCGGCAGCCTGAGCGCCCGATACGGCTGCGAGAGCCGCTGCCGAGCTGATGAGCATCATACGAATAGTCATAGTTGAGTCCAATCTATTTAGGATTGGGCACAGGTCACTGCTGCCGATAACGGCCCTACCTACCCCAATTTCAAACAAGCCCTCACGGGGACGTGATGTCTCCGTGGCCGCAAATTACATTTTGGTTTAAATGTATCAATTCCAGATACAGTCATAATCCGTCACATTTGCGATGCAAAAAGATGGTGTTGCAGAATGGCAACTTTTGTGACGGCGACAACGGGACTATCAGCTAGCCGATCGCGAAAATCAAGCTATCTCAAGTATATATGGGTAGATGCTTATGCACGTCTTTCGTGCTGCGATGCAATAATCCGGCCGAGTTACGGTTGTCCTTCGGTCATGATTCGGCGCTCGCACCGGCGATTCGCTCGCCGATCAGGCGATGGGTTGCCGGGTCTTCGCGGTCCAGCAGCAGGCGTCCGTCTAGTGTCGTCAGGCGCTCCAGCAGCTTGCGCAGTCCTTCGCTGAACACGCGGCTGGACTGGTGTGCATCGATGCTCGCTAAAGTAGTTTTTCCGATAATGATGATGTCGGCAAGGCGGACGATCTCGTCTGTCCTCGTCATCGCGCAATTGCCACCGGCGGGGGCCTCGAGATCAACGATGACCGTGCCGGATGCCAGGAGCGGGAGCGAGGCGTCGTCGATCAGAACGGGTGCGCGTCCGGTCGATCCGCCGACGCTGGAAATGATCAGCTGCATTTCGCGCAGCTGGCCGGCAAGCTGCTTGCGGCTGGCCCCGAGGAGCGCGTCGGGCGTCATGGCGCCTGGCTGCTCGAGCGCGGGATCCATCATCACGAACTTCGCGCCCAGCGCTTCAGCCCGGCCGCGGTCGTCGTCGCCGAAGCCGAAGACATAGGTGAGGGCGCCAAGGCGTCTGGCGGTGGCGATCGCCTGGAGGGCGGCCGCGCCGGCGCCGAGCGTCGCCATCTTGATCGGGCGTGCGCGGGCGCCATCCATCACCAGCATCGGATGGCCGACGCCAAGTTGGCGGGCGCCTTCCAGAACGGCGGCATGGCCGCAGATGGTCGCCTGCCTGGTCGCCACGTCCATGCAGCCGGCATCCGCGATGCCTTCAAGGCGCGCGAGGTCGAGCATGAGGCCGCGGGCTGCCGGTTCGCCGGCGTCGAGTGGTGAGCCGAGGAAGATCAGGGTCGGAGATCCGGCGAAGACGTGCGCGTCGAGCGGCTTGCGGATGCCGACGAAGAGATTGCAATCGCGCGCGATCATCTCGCGGCTGGCCGGGCGCGCGCCCGAGGCGACATAGGCTTCGTCCTCGTAACCGGCCGCGGTGCCGCAGCCGGGCTCGAAGCTGATCGCAATGCGCGTGGAGAGATTGCCGACATCCTCGGGCGTCAACGCCACGCGCCGCTCACCGGGGATGGTTTCCCGGAGCAGTCCAGCGTGGACGGGGGCGAGGTTTGGCATTCGGAACTCTGATGGTGAGAAACTGAAGGGCGCGCGGGGGCCGATATAGGGGCGGACCCCCATAGTTTTATGACAGTTTTGTAATTTTTCGCCTATGTAAGCGATATATTCGCGGGCCATGCAACCCTCGGTGAAATTCCTGTTGAGACATACGCCGCAGGTTTGCAAAAATGACGCCAACAGGGGTCAGCATTGCAAAGAGATGCGGTTTTGCGCCGCCGCATTTGGATGTATTGGTCTTCGTGAAGCGCTTGGCTGCTGGAGGCATTCGTGAATTTCTATTCGGTCTATGATCAGGGATTTGTCCGCGTCGCGGCTTGCACGCCGATCTGCGAGATCGGCGATCCCGATTTCAATTCGAAGGCGACGCTCGACATGGCGCGGCAGGGCCACGCGCGCGGCGTCGGCCTGATGGTGTTTCCGGAGCTTGGGATATCGGGTTACGCGATCGACGACCTTCTCGGACAGGACGCGCTTCTGAAGGCGGTGGATGCATCGATCGCCGAAATCGTGGCGGCGAGCGCCGCGCTCACCCCGGTTCTGCTGATCGGGGCGCCGCTGCAGCATGAGGGGCGACTTTATAACTGCGCCGTCGCCATTCACGCCGGCCGCATCCTCGGCGTCGTGCCGAAGGTGCATCTGCCGAATTATCGCGAATTCTACGAGAAGCGCTGGTTTGCCTCCGGACGAACCGTGCGTGATCAGACGATCCGGGTTGCCGGCGAGACCGTGCCGTTCGGCATCGACATGATTTTCGCGGCCGAGGATCGGGCGGATTTCACCTTCCATATCGAGATCTGCGAGGACCTCTGGGCGCCCGCCGCGCCGAGCGATTTCGGCGCGCTAGCCGGCGCGCTCATCCTCACCAACCTGTCGGCCAGCAACATCACCGTTGGAAAGGCCGAGACCCGCAAGCTGCTCTGCGCCGCGCAATCGTCGCGCAGCTTTTCCGCCTACATCTATTCCGCCGCCGGGCCGGGGGATCGACGACCGATCTGGCCTGGGACGGACAGGCCTGCATATACGAGCTTGGCTCGATACTGTCGGAGACCGAGCGCTTCCCGATGACGTCGCAGATGTGCGTCGCCGATATCGATGTCGAGCGGCTGCGGCTGGAGCGCCTGCGCACCGGCACCTTCAACGATGCCGCGACACTCAACCTCACGCCGGACCGCGCGTTCCGGAGGATCGGCTTCCAGTTCCAGGCGCCGCGGGGCGATATCGGGCTCGAGCGGGATGTGGCGCGGTTTCCGTTTGTCCCGGCCGACGAGAGCCGGTTGGACCAGGATTGCTACGAGACCTTCAACATCCAGGTGCAGGGCCTGATGAAGCGCCTGCGCTCGACGGGCATCAAGAGGCTTTGCCTGGGGATCTCGGGCGGGCTCGATTCGACGCATGCGCTGCTGGTGGCGGCGCGCGCCTATGACAGGCTCGGCTGGCCGCGCTCCGACATATTGTGCTTCACCATGCCGGGCTTTGCCACCGGCGACGAGACCAAGTCGAATGCCTGGGCGCTGATGCGCAGCATCGGGGTGACGGCGGAAGAGATCGACATCAAGCCGCTGGCGCTGCAATTGCTCCGCGACCTCAAGCATCCGTTCTCCGGCGGGCAGCCGGTCTACGACGTGACCTTCGAAAACGTGCAGGCGGGCCTGCGCACCGACTTCCTGTTCCGCGCCGCCAACCAGCGCAACGCGCTGGTGCTCGGCACGGGCGACCTCTCGGAAATCGGACTGGGGTGGTCGACCTACGGGGTCGGCGACCAGATGAGCCATTATAATGTCAACGCTTCCGTTCCGAAGACGCTGATCCAGCACCTCATCCGCTGGGTGATCCGCACGGGCGACTTCGACGCCGATGCCAAGGCGACGCTGGAACGCATCCTGGGTACGCTGATCTCGCCCGAGCTCGTTCCCGCCGACGAGAACGGCGTGATGCAGAGTACCGAAGACAAGATCGGTCCCTACGACCTGCACGACTTCGCGCTGTTCTACACCACCCGTTTCGGGCTGCGCCCGTCGAAGGTGGCTTTCCTCGCCTACTGCGCATGGAGGGATGCCGAGGCCGGTGTCTGGCCGCCGCATTTCCCGCAGGACAAGCGCCGCGCCTTCGATCTTCCCGTGATCAAGAAATGGATGGAAGTGTTTCTCTTCCGTTTCTTCACGATCAGCCAGTTCAAGCGCTCGGCATCGCCGAACGGGCCGAAGGTCACGTCGGGCGGCTCGCTTTCGCCGCGCGGGGACTGGCGCGCGCCGTCGGACGGCAATGCGCGGATCTGGATCAAGGAGTTGAAGGCCAACGTTCCTGATGTCGCGGACTGACGGAGTTGATCGCGGCATCCTTGCTTAAGCGTGCCGGTGGCACAGATAAGAGAGCATAGCTTACGGAGGTATGTGCTCGTGGAGTGTGATGGTCCTGACGAACCGTTGCGTTACGAGATCCGCCGCGAGGCCTCGGGGCGGTGGACGGTCGTGGATTCGATGACCTCGCTGCCGGCGGCGACGGATGGTCGCGATCTGGTCGGGCTTTCCCGGGAGGACGCGCGCGATATCGCCGACGAACTCAACCGGAGTGTCGCGCAGGGACGCGACCCTCTGATCTGAACACCGGCGCGGCGCCTGCCGGGAGGTGCGATATGCGAGATCACGACGATCGTCCGACCAATCAACCGTTGACGGATCAGGCCGCCGAACGGCCCGGTCGTTTGGATGATACGGAAGAGCGGATGCTGAGCGAGGGCCGCAGGCTCTCCGTCTGGGCGCTGATCGGAGCCGCAGCCTTCGTGGTCGCGATGATTGCCCTCACTTTTGCCGTTTTCAAAAGCGATGGCCCAAATCCAGATGCAGCGACCTCGCCTCCGGCGGTGGATCGGCCGTCTTCCGAGGGGCCGTAGGGCAACACCTCGCCATATAAACTCTATAAACGATGTCATTTGTTGTCTCTTCACGGATTCAGCGCTATTGCCTGCCGGATAGGGGATCACGTGGGAGCTGAAGGTAGCCGGAAATGCTAACGAAAAAAGGAAAATACGGCCTGAAGGCGTTGGTCGATCTCGCACGGCTCGCACCGGGCGAAACCGCATTCATCAACGATGTGGCGGCCCGCAACAATATTCCGAAGAAGTTCCTCGACACGATCCTCCTCGAACTGCGCAATGTCGGTATCCTGCGATCGAAGAAGGGGCCGGGCGGTGGCTATTCGCTGTCGCGCGCGGCATCGGAAATCAGGATTGGCCATGTGATCCGCACGCTCGACGGTCCGCTCGCGCCCATCCGTTGCGCCAGCCGCACCGCGTTCGAAGCCTGCGACGACTGCTCCGATCCGGAGACCTGTCAGGTGCGTCGGTCGATGACCAACGTGCGCGATGCGATCGCCGATATCCTCGACAACATGACGCTCGAGCAGTTCGTTGCCTCCGGCGCCAAGTGGACCGAGAGCGACGAGACGGCGCCGATGTCGCTCGCCTGACGGACGGCGCGAATTCCGATGATCGCGGCCGTCAGACCTGTCCCATGACCGGCCTGTCGATTCATAGGATGCTCACTATATGGTGATCGGAGGCCCCTGGCGGGGGAGCCGCGCGAAGATAGCGCGTGTTTTTTAAGAAATAAGAGTGTTACTGACAGTCCATTGCCCGCGTGGGCGCTGTCTTGGGTCGTGTTCGCCGCTGCCTGACGAAAGGCGCGACCCCCGCGACCCATGATATTATGCAGCATGAGGTTACATATGCCGTCGAACCCTCGCACACGGCTCCAGCTCGATCCCGGCGATATGCCGATCTACGCGATTGGGGACATTCACGGCAGGCTCGATCTTCTGCGACAGGCCGAGCAGGCGATCTTCGAGGATGCGTCGCGCCTGCCGGGACGCAAGCTGATCATCACGCTCGGTGACTATATCGATCGCGGGCCGGCGTCGGCGCAGGTGATCTCGCACCTGATGCAGCCGGTGCCCGATGGTTTCGATCGCATCAGCCTGACGGGCAATCATGAAATGATGATGCTCGACTATATCGACGGCAAGATGTCCTACGACAGCTGGATGATGACCGGCGCGGACGCTCTCTTGCACTCCTACGGCATCGATCCCAACCAGATGCCGGGGCTGTTTCGCACGGCTTCGAAGCGCGATGCGTTCATCCGCGATTCGCTGCCGAAGGCGCATATCGAGTTCCTGCGCTCGCTGCCGATCCTGCTCGACACGCCGGCGGTGCTTTTCGTGCATGCCGGCATCGATCCGGCGCGGTCGATCGACAATCAGCAGGACGACGATCTCGTCTTCATCCGGCACCGCTTCTTCGAAAGCGATCTGCCGCTGCCGAAGCTGGTCGTTCACGGGCACACGCCGGTCGATCAGCCCGACGTGCAGGAGATGCGGCTCAACCTCGACACCGGCGCCTTCCGCAGCGACAGGTTGACTGTCGCGCGGTTGTGGCAGGGAGAGGTGCGCCTGTTCTCAACCTGATCAGGCGTCCGCTTCGGCGGTTTCGCGCATCTTCGGCGTCTCTTCGGTGTAGTAGCTCGTATACTTGTGGCGGTAACGCTCGGTGCCGCCGAAGTTGGTGAACTTGCCGAGTTCGGCCATGTCGGTCTTGTTGAGGATCACACCAAGGATCTTCGACTTGATCTGCGGCTCGGCGTTGAGGACATCGCGCACCAGGTTGGTGGGCGTCTCACCCCATTCGGTGACGAACAGGAAGCCGTCGACCTGCGGCGCGAAGGCCTTGGCGTCGATGACGGGGCCGAGCGGCGCAAGGTCGACGACGATGTAGTCGAACATCTTGCGGGCGTTTTCCATCAGATTGAACATGCCCTGCGATGCCAGCAATTCGCTGGTGTGCATCAGGTTGTCGTTGGAGATGACGGGCAGGATCGCGAGCTTCGTGGTCGGATCGACCTTCACGGCGCCGGCCCACGGGATCTCGCCGAGAACGGCTTCGACGAGGCCGTGCTGCGGCGGCGTCTTCAGCATGCGGGTGAGGCCCGGATTGCGAAGGTCGGCGTCGATGAGGAGTGTGCGCTTGCCGCTTGAAGCCAGGAGCGCCGCGAAATTGGCGGCTGTCGTCGACTTGCCTTCGCCCGGCATCGCCGAGACGACGCCGATGACGCGGTCGGAGCGGCCCTGGAACATGACGTCGCTGGCAAGCTTGGCATTGCGCAGCGTCTCGGCGAAGACCGAGCGCGGCGCTTCCAGAACGACACGCATGATGCGCTCGAAGGTCGCGCCGTCGTCGTTGACCGGATCGCCGGGCTCGGGCGCGAGCTGGCTCGGGTTTCGGAAGATCTTCCTTTCGCGCGGCGGCTTGCCGACCAGCGGCAGGTAGCCCAGGAATTTCAGGCCGAGGATGGTGCGGACATCGCTTTCGACGCGGAAGAAGCGTTCGCGGAATTCCTGGAACACGACAAGGCCGCCGCCGGCCATCAGACCGAGAACGATCGCGAGGCCGAGCGTCATCGTTCGCTTCGGGCTGGAGGGCGATACCGGGATGCCGGCTTCGGAGATGACGCGTGCCTTGGCGATCGGGAAGGACTGCTGCTGCGCCGCCTCCTCATACTTGCCGAGGTAGGATTCGTAGAGCGTCTTCAGCGCGGTGGCGCGCTGTTCCAGGTCGTTCAGCTGAACAATGGACTTGTCGGCTTCCGAGTTCTTGCCGGTCAGGTTGTCGATGTTCTTGCGCAGCGATGCCTCGCGCGAGCGGGCGACCTCGTATTCGTTGCGGGCATTCGAAGCCAGCTGCTGCAGCTCCTGAAAGATCTGGCGGGTCAGATCTTCCTTTTCCGCGCGCAGCGCCACGGCCTGCGGATGATCGGCGCCGAAATTCGTCGTGACTTCCTGCTCGCGCTTGCTGACATTGATGTAGCGCGTGCGCGTGTCCTGGATGACGGAATTGTTGGCCTGGCCGGAGGAGATGGCGGCGTTGTTGACCGCTCCCTCGGGGCCGAGGTCGATGATCTGCTTGAACTGGTTGTAGCGTGCCGAGGTGCTGGCCGCGTCCGACTGGGCGACGATCAGCTGCTTGGTGAGATCGGCCAGCTGCTGCTCGGACATGAGCTCGCCATTGGCGGAGGTCAGGCCATTCTTCGCCTTGAAATTCGCGGCTTCGAGCGCTGCCTGCTGCGAACGTTCCCGCAGGTCGGTCAGGCGCTGCTGCAGCCAGACGGAGGCGCTTTCGGTCGCGTCGAAATTGGCGTTCAGCTGGTCGCTGAGATAGGCGGTGGCATAGGCCTTGGTGATGCGCGCGGCGAGCAGCTTGTCCGTCGAGCGGAACGAGACGGCGAGAACCGCGCTTCGGTTGACGCGAGACACCGTGAGCGCCTGCTGAATGAGCGCCGCGGCCTTCTGGCGGCGACCGGCGCGGGCATCGTCTTCGGAGACCGGGGGACTGCCGGGAAGCACGGCGCTGGCAAGCAGCTTGATGCCCGACTTGATCAGGCCAACAGGGGAGGCGGGCGGATCGAGGATGGTGCTGTTGTCCTGCAGGTTCTCGGCATCGACGACGCGCAGCGCCAGCTGGTTGGACTTCAGGATCTCGACGGCGCTGGCGATCTGCATGTCCACCTGCTGCGAGTTCGCCACCGGGGTGGCGTCCTGCGCGTACTTGGTCATGCTGTCATCCAGCAGGATCTGCGTCATCGACGTATATTGCGATGTGGAGAACAGAAGGTAGATCACCGCCAGCGTCACCGTCACTCCGACGCAGAGCGCGATCGAGCCGATACGGCGCATCAGGATCGCGATCAGGCGATCGATATCGATGAAGGAATCAGGTCTTCGGGCGCTTTTGGCAGAGAGCTGTGCAAGGTGAGGTTCCGTTGGTTCATGGCTCTATCCTTTGCGGGAACGGGTCGTGCCATCGATGGCTGTAAGGTCGGCCTGCGGGCCAATCAGTTTGCGGAGCGACGCGATGACGCGATTGGCCCGTGCTGCGATGGGCATGCTGAGATGCCCGACAGCGGAAGGGGTGCCCCAGGCTGTTCTGATCGTTCCAAGGATCGACCGGTCTTTGATATTCTGGACGAGAACGAGGAAGGCTCTTCCCCGAAGCAGGCTCTTTGCCCGGAACTCCTGGGCCGCTGCTGCTTCCACATCCAGCGTGTGATTGCGAAGGAAGGCCTTATCCCCTTCGATCATGGCGTCGATGTGGTGAAGCGAAAGAACACGCGAGATCGACCCTTCGCGAATATTGTAGTCGTAACCGGCCAGCGGTTCGAAAACGCAGCGGCCGCCGAGCGCCATGGCGCTGGCGAGATAGAGATAGTCCTCGCCGATCTTCAGGCTTTCGTCGAAGCGAAGCGCGTGGCGTTCGATGAAGGCGCGCTGGAAGATCGGCTTCAGATAGCCGAAATTATGGGTGGTCTGAAAAAGCGCGTTGGAACGGATGAAGGCGGCGAGGGTGAGCGTCGGCATCTGCGCCAGCGCGTCCTCGGCGAACATGGTTTCAGCCGGCGTGCCGTCGGCCCTGATCACGCGGAGATTGTCGACGGCGATTTCGGCGTCCGCCTTCTCGGCGCGTGATATCATCCTGCGCAGCCGGTCCGGATCGACCGTGTCGTCAGGAATCGAGCACCGCCAGCCAGCGGCCGGTGGCGGCCGAGATCGCGGCGTTGCGCGCCGCGGATGGCCCACCATTGCGGGCAAGCGCGATCAGCCGGACGTTGCGATCGGCATAGCTTTCGGCAATCGCCTTCGTTTCGTCGGCAGAACAATCGTCGGCGACGATGACCTCCACCGTGACGCCGCGCTGGGCAAGCGCGCTGTCGATCGCCTTTCCGAGCGTCGCCGCCGCATTATACGCGGCGATGATAAAGCTGACGTCGGGTATCTCTTGCTTCATGCGGCCTCCGCCGTTCCGTACTGGCGGATTTCGCGCACGCCGAGCAGGCCGCTGACGACGCCGGAATGCATGATGCCGCGAAGGGCATAGCGGTAGCGCGGCACGGCCGAGAAGATGCAGGCCAAGGCGGCGGCGTAGCAGAAGCCGGCCTTGGCCGTGGCCAGCGCGATCTGCTTCGGCCGGTTGAGGCCGGAACTCGTCTCCTGCAGCAGCCGCCCATGGGTCTGGCCGAAACGGAAGCGGCGCTTGGCGAGCCAGGACAGATCGGCGCGGTTTTCGGTCACGGGTTCATAGACATAGGCCTTCTCGGCAAAGGCGATCTTGCCGCCGGCCTCATGCATGTGGCTGAAGAATTCCGTGTCTTCTCCACCCGTATGGCCGAGCGCGAGATTGAAGCGGCGGCCGGCGAGGCTGGGCGAAGAAAGGCGCAGCAGGACGTTGCAGGTGTAGCCGGTGCGGATCTCGCCATCGACCCAGACGGGCAGCGTCGAGTGAAAGTCGCCGACCCGCATCCAGCGCGGCGCGCTGTCGGCGTAGACGCTGCGGACGGGTCCGAGAACGGCGTCGGCCTTGGTGGCGCGGGCGGTCGAGAGCAGCTCGACCAGCCAATCCTCGCTCGCATCCTCGTCGTCGTCGATGAAGGCCAGGAAATCGCCGGTGGCGTTATCCAGGCAGGCGTTGCGGGCGATCGAGATGTTCGATGCCGGGCAATGCACGTAGGCGATTTCGTGGGCGATGCGCGGACGAAGCGCGTCGACGCGCTCCCTGGCGCTCGGGGTCTTGTCATTGTCGGCGACGATGATGCGCAGCCGCGCGCCGGGAGGAACCTCCAGAACGGCGAGCGACAGCAGCGCCTCGTCGAGCGACGCGCGACGATAGGTGCAGATGCCGATGTCGATCTGCAATTGTCTCGTCTGTTTCGGTTGGTTCACGACGACGCCACCCTTCTGCCGCGGAAGCTCAGGAGTTCCATCCAGAAACCGGCCGACCAGGCGAAATGCATCACCATGGCCGATACGGCGGCCAGCGGGCCGTAGGGGTTGCGCTGGCCGATCGCCATCCAGAACCCGTAGCCGACGCAGGCGACCGCCCAGAGGCTGAACGGAATGACGGCGGCCCAGTTCACCACGGCCAGAAACGCGCCGATGAAGACGGGAACGACCAGAAGCGGCAGCATCTGGCGAACATTCGGCATGCTGCCATGCTTGAGGATGTTCTTGGCGCGGCCGCGACCGTAGCCGAGATACTGCCTGAACAGCGTGGCGACGCTGGAGCGCGGGTAATAGACCATGCGGGTCTTATCGGTCATCCAGATGCCGTAGCCCGACTTCTTCAGGCGGTAGTCGAGCTCGGCGTCCTCGTTGTGGCTGAAGGTCTCGTCGTAGCCGCCGACAGCCTCGAAGGCGGCGATGCGCATCAGGGCGTGGTGGCCGTGATTGGTCCAATGGCCCTTCGCACCCTCGCGATGCTTCGAGCCGCCATTTCCAAGCTTAGAGTTCTGGGCGAAGGCGGTGGCCTTCTGGAACATCCCGAAGCCGACGGTCTCCATCGACACGACGACGGAATCGGCCTGGGTCTCGACCGCTTCCTCGACGAGGCGGCGGCAATAATCGTCCGGATAATCGCCATGGGCGTCGATGCGGATGAGATAGTCGTAGTCGCGCCCGAAGGTGGCGACCGCCAGATTGGTGGCGGCGCTCTGCAGGCGGCGCGGATTGTCGAGCAGCACGATGCGCGGATCGGCCATGCTGATGCGGGCGACGATCTCGCGCGTCGCATCCTTGCTGCCGCCGTCGGCGACGACGATCTTGGCGTTCATGTGATCGATCTCGCGGCTCAGCTTGGCGAGCAGCGGCTCGATGTGCTTCTCTTCGTTCAAACAGGGGATGATTATGAGACTGGAGACGCTGGCACTGGCATCAGGCTTCATGGTTGTCCACCCTTCTTGAGATACGGTTTTCGGTGCGGATGCACTGCTGTCGCCCCTCTCGACGGCAGCAGGCACAAGGCGGGAAAGGCTGGCGACGAGCGCTTCGCAGTCGCTGCGGTCGGCGAGCCAGGTTTTTTGATCGGTCAAGGCGACCGCGTCGCCGAGCGCATGGTAGCGTTCGCCGGTCATGGTTTCGAACAGCGTGCGCAGTGCTGCCGGGCTCGCGTCGGGAAGAGCAAGGCCGATCGCCTTGTCTTGCAGGAAACGCGCCGTCTGGGTGCCTTCGAGCGTGATCGGAACGGTGCCGTAGAGGCATCCTTCGTAGAGCCGGTTCGGCAGCAGCCAGCTGGAATTGAGGCCTTCCTCGAAGAAGTCGATCGCCCAGGAGAAGTGGACATCGTCGTAGATCGCCCTCAAATCCTCGGGGTTGCGATACGGGCCTTCGAAGCGGAGATAGGGCTCGCCCGCGACGAAGCCGTCGAAATCCTCGAATTCGGAATAGGCGGGGCGGCCACGCAGCACGATCTCGACACGGCCTTCCATCAGGCGCGAGAACTCCGCGAGCATCGCCAGGGACTTGCGGCAACGCAGCGCGCCGAACCAGCCGATCTTCCAGGGCTGGCCGGGCTGTTTCAGCGGGCGGGCGATGGTCGGCTGGACCGTCTGGTCGATCGATATGACCTTGTTTTCGATCAGCAGCGTTTCGGCCTTGATGCCGGAGCGCGGCGCGAAGTGATGTTCGATGAAGGCGGGCGAGCTGGTCATGATCAGCCGCGCGTGGCGGCCGAAGCGGGCCTCGGCGCCGCGCATGATCTTTCCGACGATGTCGTCGCGCGACAGCAGCCGGTGAATGTCGAGGCATTCGTAGACGACCGGCACATCGCCGCCGAACATCGCATTGGCGCGATCGGCGACGGCGAGCGCCTCGAGGTTGCGGCCGATGATGACGTCAGGCTTTTCGACCGTCTTCAGCAGCCCCTTCAGTCCGCTCATCGCCTTTGCGACCGCGCCGATGCGCTGCGCGAACTTGGCGTCGGCGGTGCGGCCGAGCTCGATCGGCGTGATGCCGTGCACTTCGGCGAGACGGTTTTCGCCGCGCCGAAAGCCGGCGAGCGTCACCTGCGCGCCACCCTCGCGCAGCATCAGCACCCGCCGCCGGACGGCGGGATCCGCCAGATCATGCACGAGATACAGGACTTTGAGCATGGCACTCCTTGTCGTTTGCGCGCCTTCGGCGCTCGTCAGTTGAGCGTGCATGCGATCGATTCAGGGAACTGGCACTGGTCGCCGGGGGCGGTGTAGGCGAAGCGCTCGACCTCCAGCGATGTCGGCTTGGTGTAGGCGAACTTGCCCATCCAGTCCTTCAGCGTGTCGGTGCCCCAGAGGCTGAAGAAAATCTTCTGCTGGCTGGTCGGGATCTTCGCGGGATCGGTGACATCCTGAACCAGCTTGCCGTTCAGGTAGTAGCGCAGCCGGCCGGGTTCCCAGACGAAGGCGTAGTCGTTGAAGCCTTCATCGGCCTTGGAGCCGATCGGCACCAGCTTCTCGTTACCGCCCTTGGCCTTGATGTACTGATTGACCTGCACCTCGCCGGAATTCTTGCCGAGAACCTCGAAGTCGATCTCGTCGTGCGGCTGCTTGTCGGTCGGGCCGATGTAGGTGAAGAAGGCGGAGTTCAGGCCGGAGCCGGTGGCCGCCTTCATGCGGGCCTCGTAGGTGCCGTAGCCGAAGCGCTTCTTGGTCTGGATTTCGCCGCAGAGGTAGCTGCGGTCCTTCGACTGGCCCTCGGCGAACGAGAGCTGCAACGCGCCGCCTTCGACCTTCACCTGGTTTTTCGACCAGGTGCAGTTCTGGTGCGGGCCGTTGTTCCAGCCGTCGGAAATGTACCAGATGCTACGGTCGAGCTTGTCGAAATTCTCGATGAAGGATGCGGCGCCCGGTTGCTGGGCGGCCTGCTGGGCGAGCGCCGGAGAGGCGCCGAGCAGCAGCGTGCCGATGACGGCGAGCGTCGGGCCGGAGATGGCGCAAGGTTTTCGCGCATGGGCGATCTTGGTCGTCATGTGTCACCTTTGCTGTGTGATGAGTTTGGAATGAGCCGTGCCCGCCGACGCCGCCTTTTCATAGGGTTTCTTGGTCCGCGCACCGGTCATGACGCCGTATAGACGGGGGGCGATCTTGCGGCACAGGTCGTTCGAGAAAATCAGGAACGGGAAGAGGACCACGAGCGAAAGAACGAAGAAGACGGGATAGAAGCTGATGCCCGCCTTGCCCCAGACGATCCACATGAAGATCAGCAGCGGATAGTGGGCGCAGAAGATCCAGAAGCTCAGGCTACCGGTCTTCGACAGCCGCTGGCCGATCTGGGTCTCGATCAGCCGCGCCGACAGCAGCCAGAAGCCGAGCGCGCCGAAGATGGCGAGCGTGTTGCGCAGGAACTGAACCCAGCCCGGCAGGCTCGGGCCGGTCATGTAGATGATGGTGGCCAGCGCCGCGCAGCTGAGTAGCAGCAATGTCGTGCCCAGCGAGGCGAACCGGTCCAGCGCCCTCAGGTCGATCTTGTTGAGACCGATGTAGATGCCCAGGCTGAAAGAGAACAGGATCGACCGCTTGAGGACGATGTAGACCGAGCCATCCGGGATGACGGCGATGATCAGCAACGTCGCCAGCGTCACGAGCGGCGCACGGATGATCAGCCATGCCAGCAATGGCGACAGCAGGATGCAGATGAAGAGGTCGCGCAGGAAATAGAGCGGCACGTTGACCGGAAAATCCTCGGCGGCGAAAAGCTGGGTCATCAGCTCGCGCACGGAGGCCTGCCACGGGCTCGGCACGTATCCTTCACCGAGGCCGACGCCGAGCGCCAGCAGGATCGCCAGGAAGAACAGGCCGTTCCACAAGAGGAATGGCAGCAGCACGGTCTTGGATTTCGTGCGTACCGTTTTCAGGTAGCTGAAATTCTCCATGCCGCCGCGAAACAGGAGATAGCCGGAAATCGCACTCAGGGCCGGCACGCCAACCCGAAACAGCGCTTCCGCCAGGAATACTCTCAGCCAGTCGAAGGCGCCGTAGGCCCCGATGAAGGGACTGCTTTGGTCGCTAAATGGTATGTGTACGAAGACGATGCCCGAAATGAGCACAATCCGCATCAGGTTGATCCGTGAGGACACGTTGGTATCAACATTCACGTTGTCAGTCACCCCTTTTGGGTCGCAGCTCCCCTTTGCAACCGTTTCAATCAGAGCAGACTTCAGCCCGCAGCGAGGGAAGTTAGGGCGAATTCACGGAAGAAAATATGGCACTGCAGCAAAAGTGATCACGGATGGCGTTTCGTGACAGGTACTACTTGCCGTAACGGCGCGCGAAAAATGCGCGGCTGAAGTGTTGTCCCGTCGCCGAGAAGCCATTGTGAGCAGTGCATTCAAGAAAATGATTATATTCACCGGCTTAGGTGCAAAATGCGTGGTGCGGCGCACGAAAGTTTTTATCGAATGGGAGCAAATGTTACAGTAGCCGTCCGCAACTGGTTCACCATTTATGGTCGGAATGGGGCGCTCTGCTCCGGAATGGAGCGTTTCAGGATCGAGGTGCGGCGGTGGGCGGTCGTGCGGCCTTTGACAAATTTCGGCCGAAATGCCCCTGATGCTTGTGCGGTGCAGCAGCTGGCCTAGATGGCACGGCTACAGGCACCGGCCGAAGCACCAATTCGAACCTCTCAGGGAGAGAGTATGGCGACTTTCACGATCATTATCCCGTTCTACCAGCGGGATGACGGCATCCTCAGACGGGCGCTCGCGTCGGCTTTCGCGCAGAGCTTTCAGGACTTCGATATCATCGTCGTCGACGATCAGTCGCCCTATGCGCCGGCCAGCGAGCTGGCGCCGCTGACTGCCGAGGAGCGGGCGCGAGATCACCGTCGTCAGCCAGCCGAACGCCGGGCCGGGTGGCGCGCGCAATACCGGGCTCGATCATGTTCCCGCCGACACGCGCTATGTCGCGTTTCTCGATTCGGACGACATCTGGACGCCGGATCATCTGAAAAACGCGTTCACGGCCATGGATACGCTCGGTGGCGACTGCTACTGGGCGTCGATCGAGGGTGGGGCGGAGTTCGACTATCACTTCGGGATCGCGGCGCTCGAAAAGATCGACGGCGCGCGGCGGCTGATGGAGGCGCCCGTCGTCCTCGACGTCCCCGATATCGCGGGCGTGATGATCAGTGACTGGGCCTTCCTGCACATGTCGTGCATGGTGATCGGCCGTCCCTTGATCGAGAGCGTGCGTTTCGATGCGGCATTGCGGCTGGCGGCCGAGGACGTCCTGTTCTTCTGCGACTGCATGCTCGCGGCCAGGCAGGTTCTGCTGTGCGCCGATGCGGGGGCGCTGCGCGGCGAGGGGATCAACATCTTCCACGGCGTCGACAACACGTCGCCGGAATATCTCAAGCAGCAGTTCATCACCTGGATGGCGCTCGACAGGCTGGAGAGCCGCTTCGCGTCGCGGCCGCGCGAGATCGCGACCATCAAGTCGTACAAGAGCCGGGCGCGCAAGCAGGCGCTTTGGGGGCAGGTGGGGCAACTCAAGCGCCGCCGCCGGCCCGATTTCGGCCTGCTCGCCCGCTGGCTGGTGCAGGACCCGCGGCTGATCCAGAGTGCATTCCAGCTGGCCGCGGGCAAACTGGTGAAGTAGCCGGTCCGGACCCTATCGCCTGTCGGCGCCGCAAAGCCGCTGCGTGGTGTTGCGGTACCGGCAGGCCTTATTCGGCCGGTGCGTCGAGCAGATAGCGAAGGCGGTCGCCGCTTGAGGTGACCGCCACCCCATCCGGGTTGCGCCAGCGCTCGGTCTTGTCGGCGAGGATGCCGCCGGCGATCGCCGGGAAGGCTAAGGGATGCGTCGCGACATAGGCGAGGGCCGCGCCGGCGCCCGACTGGTTCTTGATGTCGAGGAAGTGGCGCAGTTCGTATTTGGCGCGAATGTGCTGTTCGTGCCGGCGCACGGCTTCGGCCGCCATCGGCTTCAACTTGAAATCCTTCAACAGAGCGCGGTCCGCCTCGTAAAGGCGGCGCAGGTCTTCCGTGCGGTGGCTGCCGCTCAGCGAATTGCCGCGCACGACGGCGCCGTAGCCGCAGCTGTGGATCACCTTGTAGCGGGCGCCGAGCGCGAGCGCGCGGATATAGAGATCGTAATCCTCGCCGAGGCGCATGTCTTCGCGGTAGCGGAGCCGATGCTTGTCGAGAAAGCTTCGCCGCATGACGGGCTTGAGGAAGCCGATCTCGCCGCGGCGCACGCCACGCTTGGATATGTTGCCGTCCACGAAGGTGGTCAGGTCGAGATAGACAGGGTTTTCGGCGAAGCGATCGAGCTTCTGCGGCGCCTGGGCGACCGTGCCGGCATCGACGAAGGCGATGTTGTCGGCCACGAACTCCCACCCGTCGTCCGAGAGCATGCGGGAAAAGCGACCGGCGAAGAAGAAATCGTCGGCGTCCAGAATGGCGATCAGCGGCGCTGTGGAGATGTCGATGGCATGATTGCGCGCGGCGGACGGGCCTCTGTTCTTCTCGAACCTGACGATTTTCAGCCGACCGGTGGCGTCGTTGCCGCGTTCGGCGGCCTCGGCGGTGGAATCGCTCGAGCCGTCGTCGACGACCACGACCTCGGAGACCTCGGCTTCGAGAAGTGCTGATCTGACGGCGATTTCAATGGTATCGGCCGCGTTCTTGGCGGCGATGATGACGCATATGCTAGCTGTTTCAGCCACGCTCTACCTCCGTTGTTTCGCCCAAGACCTAGGACGTTGCAGCGCAGCAGACAACGGAGAACGCTTCACATGATGTTACGAAGGGTGGGTTCGTGAGCGACGAACGGGCAGTCTTAGCTGCCCTCAGCGCTTAGCGATTGAACGGCTCGGAGCTGTTGAAGGGCGGTACGTGCCGCTTTTCGGCCTCTTCCGCGCGGCCGGTCGTGCGCTTGGCGCCGCTGCGCTCCTTGCCTTCCTTCCAGACAAGATAAAGCACGCCGCCGAAATAGCCTGCCTGCAGCAGGATCGCACAGATCGCGGTCTTGATGAGGGCGCCGGATAAAGAGCCGCTCAGCCAATAGGTCGCGACGGCGAACACGACGAGTGCGCCCAACATGCTGACAAAAACGCGAGGTGCATACATTTGTTGCCTCCCCAGATGGTGCCCTTCAATGAACAGCCATTGAATACGCGGCCCCACCAGGACCCTTTTGTAGATTCTTTTTACAGGACTTCGTCATATAACTAAAGCGGTGAAGACGTCTTTTGCGCCTGTATTCAGTAACTACAAGCGTCATCTTAAAGGTTTGTTCCGGGTATTGGTAAAAATGCCACTTATCGGCCCGGCGGCCCCGGCGATCGAAAAAGATCGTTAAAGTTGGGTTTCGATGTGAGGGTTGCATCGAATTTGGCAATGCACGTTCTTGTTTATGCCACAATCGATACCCGCAGGGGTGTAGTGGACGCGTTTCGCATTCAACTTTTATTACAAAGTTTTAATTTCAAACGATTTGTGAGTGCGGCGCAAAATTGATGTTGCGATGCAATAAAACGTCGTCCCGCAAGTCTAAAAACAGGTCTGTTCGAGAAGTGATGGCCGCACCCAAGAACTTTGGACCGAGATCGGTTACCCCTGTAAACTTCGGTGTCGCTGTATTGATAAGAAGTCGTGGGACATTTTATTTCGATCTCCAAATATAGTTTTGATCGCTTTGGTGGAATCTAAATATGTTTCAGCGATCCCTGAAATACAAAAAGTTGAACAAATGTTTCCAAAAACGTTCGATAACGAGCGGTTTTAAAAACGTGGCTTAAAAAAACAAAATCCGCTCATACACTCCCAACTCGTCAGCGCTAGCTTAGCGTCCTGAGCCTTAACCGACCAAACGGCAAACATAAGTGGAGTTACCTCTATGAAGTCTGCGACGAGATCGGACAGTTCGCCATTTTATGGCGCAGTTCACGAAAACGCGTTTCCGCCCACAGGCGGCTTCGCAAAACGGGCATTCGATGTGTCCGCCGCCTGCCTCGGGCTCTTGTTCTTGAGCCCAATCTTTTTGATGGTGATGCTGCTTGTGAAGCTCACGGACAAGGGTCCGGCCTTCTATGGCCATCGCCGTATCGGCCATAACGGCCAGGAATTCCGTTGCCTGAAGTTCCGGACAATGGTGACCAATGGCGACAAGGTTCTGCAGGACTACCTGCGCAACAACCCTGCAGCCATGGAAGAGTGGCGCGCCACGCGCAAACTGCAGAACGACCCCCGGGTCACTGCCGTTGGCGCCGTGCTGCGCAAGCTGAGCCTTGATGAGCTTCCCCAGCTCTTCAACATCATTCGCGGCGAGATGAGTGTCGTCGGCCCGCGTCCCGTCGTTCAAGACGAACTTGAAATGTACGAGCACGCCGCCGTCTTCTATCTGCAGTCCCGCCCGGGCCTTACCGGTCTGTGGCAGGTCAGCGGACGCAACGATGTTTCCTATGCCGCTCGCGTCGCTTTCGACACCCACTACGTCGAAAACTGGTCGATGGCTCGGGACGTTGCGATCATCGCAAAGACCATTCCCGCCGTCTGCGCTCAGCGCGGAAGCTACTAACGGCATCCTTGAGGCCCGACGAGCCGTCTTGTGGCTGCGCCGTCGGGACGAAACACGGGGAAAAATATGAACGAACGTCTATTTGGCAGCAAGGCTGGGCAATCCCGTGCCCTTCGATCCGGTGTCGCAGTCGCTGCCGGGTTGAGTGCATTCCTGCTGTCCTCATTCATTGCCAGCGCGGAAGATTACCGCCTTGGAACCATGGATAAAGTGAAGATTCGAGTGGCCGAATGGCAGACCGCGGATGGGACGATCCGTGACTGGTCCGTCGTCAGCGGCGACTACACGGTTGGTCCGTCCGGCAGTATTTCGCTGCCATTCCTCGGCGATCTTCCCGCTTCCGGGCAGACGACCGACGCCATCGCCAAGCAGATCGGCGTGGCGCTGCAGAAGCAGTTCGCCCTGAAGGACCGGCCGTCCGCATCCGTCGAACTGTCGGAGTTTCGCCCGGTCTATCTCTCCGGAGACGTGGAGAAGCCGGGTGAGTTTCCGTTCGCGCCGAACCTGACCGTCGCCAAGGCCGTCAGCCTTGCCGGCGGCCTTCGGCGCGCCGATTCCGGCCAGCGGTTCGCGCGCGATTTCATCAACGCCAAGGGCGATGCGGTCGTCTACATGGCGGACCGGGCGCGGCTTCTGGTCAAGCAGGCCCGCCTGCAGGCCGAAATCGACAACAAGGACACGTTCGAGATTCCGGCCGAGTTGAAGGACAAGCCGGAGGCGAGGGCGCTTGTCGACAGCGAGACCGCGCTCATGGCCTCGCGCAAGAAGCGGCTGACCCTGCAGCTTCAGGCGCTCAACGACCTCAGGGCCCTGTTGCAGAGCGAAGTCGAGACGCTGGCCAAGAAGAGCCAGACGCAGACCCGCCAGCTGGAGCTGGCAACGGTCGATCGCGACAAGGTCGGCGATCTCGCCGAGAAGGGGCTGGTGCTCAGCGCCCGCAGGATGACGGCCGAGCAACGCGCGGCCGACCTCGAGGCGATGCTGCTCGACATCGACACGAACTCGCTGAAGGCCAAGCAGGATATCAGCAAGGCCAATCAGGACGAGATCACGCTTCGCAACGACTGGGACGCCCAGTTGGCGCAGGAAAAGCAAAGCGCTGATGCGCAGATCGACCAGCTCAACCTGAAGCTCACGACCAGCAATTCGTTGATGGCCGAGGCGCTCACCCAATCGACGGACGCGGCTCGCTTCGACACGTCGACAGGGGCCGCCAGCATCGCTTATTCGGTCATCCGCGACGTGGATGGCAAGCCGAAGGAAATTCCGGTGCAGGAAAGCACCGCGCTGCAGCCCGGCGATCTGATCAAGGTCACCGCCGGACTGGCCATGAGGTAACGAGGCAGCATGCGTATCGCAAAGTCGGCGCTCATCCAGCCCGGCGGGAATGTGGCTTATGCCGTTTCCGCCGTGGCGATTTCGCTTTTTGCCTTCGCCTACTCGCTCAGGTTCGGGCAAGTGGCGATCCTGCTTTACTATGCGCTCTGGCTGCCGCTGATCGCGGTCGATTACCGCAAGGTGCTCGGCAACTACAACCGCTACATCTGGATCTACGCCTTCGCCGCGTTCGCCTTCCTGTCCGTCTTCTGGTCGGCGGCGCCCAGCGTGTCGCTGCGCGCCGCGATCCAGTATCTGACGCAGGTGCTGTGCGCGCTGATCGCGGTCAGGGTCATGGACGTCAAGACGCTAACGCTCGGTATCGTCGTCGGCATCGCCTTCGTCCTCGTCTATTCGCTGCTGTTCGGTCGCTACGAACTCGACGTGATCGACAACACCTACAGCTTCGTCGGTGCATTCGCGTCGAAGAACCAGCTCGGCTTTTATGCCTCGCTCGGGGTGATCGCATGCGTCGCCACCGTCTTCATCTTCGGCGAGCGTCGTCTGTGGATGGCTGCCGCCGGTATCGTCGGGCTGCTCTCGGCCTATATTCTTGCGATATGCCAGTCGGCAACCTCGGTCCTGACCACCGTGGTCGTGCTTGCGCTGATGGTTGGCTTGCGTGTCGTGCTGACGCTCACACCCGACCAGCGAAAGCTTCTCGTGATCGGGGGCGGTACCGCTCTGGTCGTGCTGGCGGTGGCGGGGGTCTATCTCGGCGCGGTCGATGCCGTGCTCGGCATATTCGGCAAGGATTCGACGCTCACGGGGCGCACCTATCTGTGGCAGCAGGGGATCGCGGCCGCGGCTGAAAATCCCTATTTCGGCGTCGGCTACCAGGCCTATTGGGTTCAGGGCTTTTCCGAGCCGGAGCGCCTCTGGGAGGAGTTCTTCATCGGCTCCCGCAGCGGCTTCCACTTCCACAACACCTATATCGAAGCGGCCGTGGAGCTTGGTCTGGTCGGGCTGCTCATCGTGGTGCTGACGCTGCTGACGATCCTCTGGGGCCATCTCCGCCGGCTGATCGAAGATGTCAGAAACGACGGATCCTATCTGCTGTTTACCATCGCCGTGCTTCTGACGACCCGCTCCTTCGTCGAGATCGACATTCTGACGCCTTATACCGTCGGGACGTTCCTGTTCTATTTCTGCGCCGGAAAACTGATGAGCGCCCGCCGCCAGCCTGACTTCTCGGCATGGGCACGCCAGGCGCAGCCCGAACCTTTAGCGCATTAGCTAGCAGCACCAGCATTGTCGGCCGACATTGACCGGCCATTTGAGGAAACCGGATGAAGACCCTTTACGGCATCCAATATCTGCGCGCCTTCGCGGCGCTTGCTGTCGTCGTTTTTCACGCGGCCGAGAAGTCGGGCGAGCACTTCGCCATCGGGGCTGCCGGTGTCGATGTGTTCTTCGTCATCAGCGGCTTCATCATGTGGGTGATCAGCGAGCGACGGCCGATGACGCCGCAGAGCTTTCTCATCGATCGCCTGTGCCGCATCGCCCCGTCCTACTGGCTGGTGACGGCAATCATGATCGTCGGCGCCATGGCCGGGCTGTTTCCGAACCTGCAACTGACGACATCGCACATCCTTGCGTCGCTGTTCTTCATTCCGGCGCAGTCGCCCAGCACCGGCGACATCTGGCCGGTGCTGGTGCAGGGGTGGACACTGAATTTCGAGATCTTCTTTTATGTTCTCTTCGCCGGCGCGCTGTTCCTGCCGCGCAAATGGCGGCTGCTCTTCCTGTTTGGCGTGTTCGGCGGGTTCTTCCTGGCCGGCCAGATCCTGCAGCCGGCGACACCGGCCCTCTACACCTACACCCGGCCGATCATCGTGGAGTTTCTCGGCGGCGTGTTTCTCGCCGAATTGTGGCTGCGCCGGTGGATCGCCGGCATCAGCCTCGGGCTCGCCTGCGTGGGAGCCTCGCTTTCCGGCTTCGCCGCGATCTACCTGATGGGCGCCGAATTCAATGCCGGGATCTGCGGTCCGCTGGCGTTGATGCTGGTCTACGGGATGGTCTCGCTCGAGGCCGACGGAGGCCTCGGCCGCGTGCCGTTGCTCACCTATCTCGGCGACGCTTCCTATTCGATCTATCTCTGGCACACGCTTGCGATCTCCGTGGTCGCCAAGGCGGGCCAGATGATGGGCTTCTCATCGGTGCTCATCGTGCCGGTCGGCGTCGTTGCCGGCGTGGCAGGGGGAACCATCGCTTACGAGCTGATCGAAAAGCCGCTGCGAAAGCTGTTCACGGGCTGGCGTTCGAAAGAGGGAACACTTGCCCGCCGAGCCTCATGACGAGGCTTCAGCCGGTGGCGCTTGTGTATCCGGGGTGCCGGCTTCGGCCGGCCGGGCGGGCTTTCTCCGCACCGAGCGCAGCGCGACATAAAAGACCGGCGTCAGGAACAGCCCGAATACCGTGACGCCGAGCATGCCCGAGAAGACGGCCGTGCCGAGCGACTGGCGCATTTCGGCGCCGGGGCCGGTGGCGATGGCGAGCGGCAGCACGCCGAAGATGAAGGCAAACGCCGTCATCAGGATCGGGCGAAGGCGCAGATGGCTGGCCTCGACGGCGGCTTCCACCGGCGACTTGCCTTCGTCTTCCGCCTGACGGGCGAATTCGACGATCAGGATGGCGTTCTTGGCCGCAAGGCCGATCAAGACGATCAGGCCGATCTGCGTCAGCACGTTGTTGTCCATGCCTCTCAGCCACACCCCGATCAGTGCGGCAAGCACGGCCAGCGGAACGATCAGAATGATCGCCAGCGGCAATATCCAGCTTTCATATTGCGCCGCGAGCGCCAGGAAGACGAAGATGACCGAGAGCGCGAAGATGTAGACCGCCGTGTTGCCGGTATTGGTTTCCTGGTAGGCGAGTTCGGTCCATTCGAAGGTCGTGCCCGGCGGCAGGATCTTGGCGGCCAGCGCCTCCATCTTTTTCAGAGCGTCGCCGGTCGAGGTGCCGGGCGTCGGGTTGCCCTGCAACGGCACGGACACATACATGTTGTAGCGCTGGACAAGGGCGGGGCCGCTGGAATCCTGGATATCCATCAGTGTGCCGAGCGGCACCAGCGCGCCGGTGGCCGAGCGCACCTTGAGGCCTAAGATGTCCTCGCGGTCCATGCGGTATTGCCGGTCGGCCTGGGCGCGGACCTGGTAGACGCGGCCGAAGGCGTTGAAGTCGTTGACATAGGCGACGCCGAGATTGATCGACAGCGCGTTGAAGATGTTGGGGATCGGCACGTTGAGGAAACGGGCCTTGTCTCGGTCGATGGCGAGATAATATTGCGGGCTGGCATCCGAGAAGGTGGTGAAGACGCCGGTCAGTCCCTCCGTCGTCGCGGCCGCGCCCATCATCTGCCGGGCAAGGCCGAGCACGCGCGTCATGTCGGGATTTTCAAGGTCGAGGATCTGCATCTTGAAGCCGCCGGAATTGCCGACGCCACGCACGGATGGCGGCGGCACGGCGATGATGAAGGCTTCCTGGATGCTCTGCAGCTTGCCGAACAGCTCGCCGATGATCTTGTTGGCGGTCTCGCCGCCTTCCTCGCGCTCGGCGAACGACTTGAACGGCACGAAGACGACGCCGGAGTTGGAGGCGTTGGTGAAGGTGGCGCCGCTGAAGCCGGCGAACTGCACGGCATTGCCGACGCCGGGTACCGTGCGGGCGATATCGCCGACCTGCTTGACCACCGCATCGGTGCGCGCCAGCGATGCGCCATCGGGCAGCTGGACGACGACGATGGCGTAGCCCTGGTCCATGGTCGGGATGAAGCCGGACGGAACCTTGGTGCTCATGAACCAGGTGGCGCCGAGCAGCGCGGCGAAAACGAGCAGCGAGCAGGTGATGCCGATCCAGCTTCTGACCAGATGCCTGATGATCCACGAGTAGCCGTAGCTCAGCCGCTCGAAGCCGTGGTTGAAGCCGTTGGCAAGGCCGCGTCCGAAACGCAGCGCGATGTTGTTGCGCGTGTGCTGGTGATCGTGGCGTCTGAGCAGAATGCCGGCGAGTGCCGGCGAGAGCGTCAGCGAGTTCAGCGCCGAGATCGCGGTGGTGACCGAGATCGTCACGGCGAACTGCTTGTAGAACTGGCCTGAGATCCCTGGAATGAAGGCGGTTGGAACGAAGACGGCGATCAGCACCAGCGAGATGGCGATGACGGCGGTGCCGACCTCGTCCATCGTCACATGGGCGGCTTCCTTCGGCGACATGCCGCGGGCGAGATTGCGCTCGACGTTCTCGACCACGACGATGGCGTCGTCGACGACGATGCCGATCGCGAGCACCAGGCCAAACAGCGTCAGCATGTTCAGCGAGAAGCCGAAGGCGAGCAGCACGGCGAAGGTGCCGATCAGGGAGACCGGGATGGCGATGATCGGAATGATCGCCGTTCGCCAGGATTGCAGGAAGACGAGGACGACGATCGCCACCAGGATCGCGGCCTCGGCGATCGTCCTGTAGACCTCGGAGATCGAGTCGGAGATGAATTCGGTGGTGTCGTAGACGATGCGGTATTCCAGACCTGGCGGGAAGGTCTCGGCGACATCCTTCATGATCGCCTGGACCTGACGCGCGGTGTCGAGCGCGTTGGTTCCGGGGCGGGCGAAGATGCCGAGCGCCACGGCGGGGTCGTTGTTGAGATAGCTGTTGGTGACGTAGTCCTGCGCCCCGAGCTCGATGCGGGCGACGTCCTGCAATTGCACGAGCCGGCCGGCGCCCGTCGATTTGACGATGACGTAGCGGAATTCGCGCACGTCGGAGAAGCGGCCGTCGGTTCTGACCGTATATTCGAAGGCGTTCTGGCCGGTGACCGGCGGTGCGCCGATCTTGCCGCCGGAGACCTGGACGTTCTGGTCGCGCAGCGCCGAGACCACGTCATCGGAGGTCATGCCGTAGGCCGAGAGCTTCTGCGGATCGAGCCAGATGCGCATCGAATATTGGCGCTCGCCGAATACCTGCACGTCGCCGACGCCATCGAGGCGCACGAGAACGTCGCGGATGCGGTTGCGGGCATAGTTGGAGACGTAGAGCTGGTCGTAGCGATGCGAGGGCGACAGCAGGTGCACCACCATCATCAGGTCGGGGGAGCTCTTGTCGGTGGTGACGCCGAGGCGCTGCACTTCCTCGGGAAGGCGGGGCAGGGCGATCGATACGCGGTTCTGGACGAGCACCTGCACCTTGTCGAGATCGGTGCCGAGCTTGAAGGTGATGGTCAGCGACATGGCGCCATCGGCGCTGGAGTAGGAGGACATGTAGAGCATGTCCTCGACGCCGTTGATCTGCTGTTCGAGCGGCGTCGACACCGTGTCGGCGATGGTCTGCGGGTCGGCGCCCGGATAGGAGGTGCGCACGACGATGGTCGGCGGCGCGATCTCGGGATATTGCGATACCGGCAGCTGCGTATAGGCGATGCTGCCGACGACGAGGAGCACGATCGAGATGACCGCCGCGAAGATCGGGCGATCGACGAAGAAATGAGCGAACCTCATTGTGGCGTCTCCGTCGCGGCATTATCCGGCGGGGTGTCGCGCCGCTCCTGCGGCAGTTCGGTCATCTGCGGCGTGATGGTGGCGCCGGGGCGGGCGCGCATCAGGCCGTTGACGATGATCGTCTCGGTGCCATCGAGCCCCTCGCGGATGACGCGGTAGCCATAGAGGCGCGGGCCGGGGCGCACGGGCTTGGTCGATACCTTGCCGTCGGGGCCGACGACGAAGACCACGCGTTCGTTCTGGTCGGAGCCGATCGCTTCGTCCGGCACGAGGATCGCCTTGTAGGTGTTGGACGCCTCCACCTGCACGCGGCCGAAGAGGCCGGGCTGCAGGATCAGGTCGGGATTGGCGAGGCGGGCGCGGATGCGGATTGTGCCGCTCTCATTGTCGATGCGGTTTTCGGCGAAGTCGAGCTTGCCGGTGAAGGGCTTGGCGGTCGGGTCGGAAATCGTCACGATGACGGGCACGCCGCCGCCACCCTGCTGCAGATCCTTGCCGAGCTTGCGCGCCGTATCGGCGAAGTTCAGCAGGCGGCGTTCGTCGACGTCGAAGTAGAAATCGATCGGATCGAGCGAAACGATGGTCGTCAGGATGGTCTGGTCGGCCTGCACCAGATTGCCGGGGGAGATCAGGCGGCGGTCGATGCGGCCGCTGAGCGGCGCCGATATCGTGGTGTATTCCATGTCGAGCGCGGCGCGTTCCGCCGTTGCCTGGGCGCCGCGAACATTGGCCTGGGCGGTGAGCCATTCGCGCCGGCGGTCGTCGAGCGTCGAGACCGACTGGCTGCCGCTGGTGGCGAGGCTCTGCGCGCGGTTGAACTGTGCCTCGGCGTAGGTCTGCGTGGACTTGGCGACTTCAAGCGCGGCATTGGCTTCGTTGAGCGCGGTGACGAAGGGGCGCTGGTCGATGACGAAGAGCTTTTCGCCCTTCTTCACCAGCGCGCCGTCGGTGAAATCGACCTCATTCAGATAGCCGCCGATGCGAGAGCGCACCGCGACCTCGTCGACCGCCTGGAAGCGGCCGATGAACTCGTCGTTGTCGACGACGTCGCGCACCACGGGCTTGGCCACGGTGACGGGCGGCGGGGGCGGGGCGGCGGCCTGCTGGGCGGACGAGGCGAGGGGGGAGGAAGGCGACGCTGCTGAAGGCCAGGACGTATCGAAGCGAGAAAGGCATGGCGGCTCCCCATTCGGGCGGCCGAACGCGCCGCCATGATCATGCTGAAGGAATGCGTTTCATGTCAGGCGCTGCTCGAGCGACGGTGGATCGCTCGCCTATTGTCAATGCTGTCTGAATGCCGGCGGACTGCGTTTGGGCGCTCGTGGCGTGGATGCCGCTTGCGCCGTGCATGCTGTCGATATCGGTCGGCCGGGCAATTCTCCCGGTAAGCCTCTGGATTTCAATATAAACGGGTGGCGCGTCGAATTGCAAATCCCGGTGGGTTGAAATTCTCCGAGCTAATAAAATCATGAAGGGTGCCGGGCGACGCTTCCATTCCGACGCGTTCGCCGGCATTTTCGTTAGCCGGGTGCGACAATTTGGTCGCATATGACGAATATCAAGCAGAGGTGGCTTGTATGTTGCACCTGCTCAATATATCTAGGCACATTATAAGTGTGCTTACTATTGGCGCAGTCTTCAATGAACAGCAATCCGACCCTCGGCTTCCTCCTGCATGATGTCGCACGTCTGCTTCGAAAGCGTTTCGAGCAGCGGGCGAAGTGTCTCGGGCTGACGTCGTCGCAGTGGCAGGCGCTGGCGTATCTCTCCAACAACGAGGGGATACACCAGGGTGGGCTGGCGGAAATGCTGGAGATCGAGCCGATCACACTTGTACGCATTCTCGACAAGCTCGCCGAGCGCGGGCTGATCGAGCGCCGCCAGCACCCGACGGACCGCCGGATCTGGCTGCTTTACATGCGCGAGGAGGCGCATCCGCTTCTGGCGGAAATGCGCGGACTTGGCGATGTGACGCGAGGCGAAGCCCTGGAGGATGTTGCCGCCGAAGAGCGGGAGCAGCTTTTCCAGATCCTGTCGCAGATGAAGACCAACCTAGTGCAGGCCTGCCGGACCCCCCTGGCATTGGCCGAAAACGAGACCAACCATGGCTGATAAAACTCCCCTGCGCGTCGTTTCCGACGCCGATGCCAACACCGCCGCCGAAACGAACGAGGTTTCTCCCCGCGAGGAAACCGTCGCCGAGGCGCCATCCTCCAATACGGCGCCTGTCACCGCCGTCGCGCCGCCCGTGACCACGCCGCCGCGTCGCAAGCGCGGCATGACCCGCCCGGTGCTGTTCGCGCTGCTGCCCGTCGCGCTCGTGGTCGGCGGCTATTATTACGTCAATGGCGGCCAGGTCATGTCGACCGACAACGCCTATATCAAGGCCGACATGGTGGGCCTGACGACCGACGTTTCGGGCCTCGTCGACACGATCGACGTGCGTGAAAACGAAACGGTGAAGAAGGGCCAGGTGCTCTTCAGCCTTCGCCAGGATTCTTTCAGGATCGCGCTCGACGGCGCCAAGGCGCAGCTCGGCGCGGTGCGCAACCAGATCCTCAACCTGGAGGCAAGCTACCAGCAGTCGCTGGCGGAGATCACGCAGGCCGAGGCCGACATTCCCTATTTCCAGACCGAATTCGACCGCCAGCAGAACCTGCTGAACAGCTCGGCGGCCACCCGCACGGCGTTCGACCAGGCCAAGCACAACCTGCAGGCCGGGCAGCAGAAGGTTGCCGTCGCCAAGGCGCAGGCCGCGGCCACGCTCGCCCAGCTCGGCGGCAATGCCGACCAGCCGGCCGAGCAGAACCCGCTCTATCTCGAAGCCAAGGCCAAGGTCGACGACGCGCAGCGCCAGCTCGACCACAGCGTCGTCCGGGCGCCGTTCGACGGCATCGCCACCAACGTCAATTCCTTGCAGCCGGGCTCCTATCTCGAGGCATCGACGCAGGCCTTCTCGCTGGTCGCGGCCAACAATCTCTGGATCGATGCCAGCCCCAAGGAAACCGAGCTCACCTATGTGAAGCCCGGCCAGACGGCCACCATCTATGTCGACAGCTATCCGGGCGTGACCTTCAAGGGCAAGGTCGAGAGCATCAGCCCGGCTTCCGGCTCCAGCTTCTCGCTGCTGCCGGCGCAGAACACCACCGGCAACTGGGTCAAGGTCGTGCAGCGCATTCCGATGCGCGTCAGCATCGAGGATACCGCCGGCAAGCCGCCGCTTCGCGTCGGGATGAGCGCCGTCGTCGATGTCGATACCGGTCGTGCGCGCGGCCTGCCGGATTTCGTGTCCAAGCTTCTGGGCCGCTCGGGCGGAGACGATGAGTAACGCCGCCGCCGCCTCCTTTTCCCCGGTCGCCAATCGCGGCATGATCACGGCCTGCGTCATCCTTGCCGTCATCATGCAGGCGCTGGATACGACGATCGCCAACGTGGCACTGCCCTATATCCAGGGCAGCGTTTCGGCGAGCGCCGACCAGATCAACTGGGTGCTCACCTCCTACATCGTCGCGGCCGCCATCATGACGCCGCCGTCGGGCTTTCTCGCCGCCAAGTTCGGCCGCAAGAAGGTGCTGCTGACGGCGATCATCGGCTTCGTCGTCGCGTCGGTGCTGTGCGGCCTGGCGCAATCGCTGAACCAGATCGTCGCCTTCCGCCTCATGCAGGGGCTGTTCGGCGCATCGCTGGTGCCGCTGTCGCAGGGCATCCTGCTCGACATCTACACGCCGGAGGAACGCGGGTCCGCCATGGCGCTGTTCGGCGTGTCGGTCATGGTCGGGCCGGTGCTCGGCCCCGTCATCGGCGGTTGGCTGACCGACAACATCAGCTGGCGGTGGGTGTTCTATATCAACGTGCCGATCGGGGCGCTCGCCTTCGCCGGCATCATGATCTACGTCACCGAGACGAAGCTGGACGCGCTCGCCAAGCTCGACTGGTTCGGCTTCGGGATGATGAGCCTCGGCATCGCGTCGCTGCAGCTCTTTCTTGATCGCGGCGAGCAGCTGAACTGGTTCGCATCGGGCGAGATCATGATCGAGGCGATCATCTGCGCCGCGGCCTTCTACCTGCTTGTCGTGCACACGCTGACGGCGAAGAAATCCTTCGTCAATCCGAAGCTGTTTCTCGATCGGAACTTCTCCGTCAGCATGATCTTCATTTTCGTGATCGGGATCACCTATCTCGCCTCGCTGGCGCTGATGACGCCTTATCTTCAGACGCTGATGGGCTATCCGGTCATCACGGCGGGCATCGTCATGGGGCCGCGCGGCATGGGCACGATGTTGTGCATGTTCATCGTCGGGCGGTTGATCGGCAAGGTGGATACGCGCCTGCTTCTGGTGCTCGGCCTTGGGCTGACGGCGTGGGCGATGTACGACATGACGGGCTGGACGCCCGATGTCTCGCAGTGGACGATCATCTCGGTCGGCTTCATCCAGGGCGCCGGGCTGGGCTTCCTGTTCGTGCCTTTGACGACGATCGCGTTTTCGACGCTGCCGGCGGAGATGCGCGGCGACGGGACCGGCCTCTACAACCTGTCGCGAAACATCGGCTCGAGCGTGGGGATCTCCATCGTCTCGGCGCTGCTGGTGGAAAACGCGCAGGTGAACCACGAGAACATCGCCGCCTACGTCACGCCGTTCAACCGCGCCTTCGATGCCGCGGCCGCGCAGGGGATGAGCCCGTTCACCGCCGCAGGTCGCGCGGCGCTCAACGAGCTGATCACGCTGCAATCGACTGTCATTGCCTATATCGATGACTTCAAGCTGCTGATGATCATGTCGCTGGCGGTCATTCCGCTGGTGTTGCTGCTGCGCAAACCCAAGGTGGCACCGGCCATGGACCACAGCGCCGTGATGGAGTGATCAGCGAAACGGCTTGCTGAGATAGCGGGACCCCGAAATGCCGAAGCGCCATGGTGCTTCGGCATTTTTCGTGATGCCGATGCGTTTTCCGCTGACGATCGGCGCCGGTGCCGTCGATGTCAGCGAAAAGGGTTCGCGGTCGAGCAGGCGATCATTGAGGGCGATGGTGACGTCGAGCGCCTGGCAGAGCTTGCCGGGGCCGCTGCAGAGTTGAGCGAGCGCATCGGTGCCACGGCGTTCGATCATCGTGGCGATGCCGATCTCGGGCTCGATGGCGCGGATCAGGACGGCGGAGCCGGGGGTGCAGACGAAGTTCAGGCACCAGTGCATGCCGTAGATGCGGTAGATGTAGACATTCCCCGGTCCGCCGAACATGGCGCCGTTGCGCGGCGTCGGGCCGCGAAAGCTGTGGGAGGCCTCGTCGTCGGAGAAATAGGCCTCGGTCTCGACGATGCGCCCGCCGATGCCGCCGACGGTGATGCGGCAGGCGAGAATATCGCGGGCGACGGATATCGCATCGCGGTCGAAGAAGCGGGTGAGGGAGTCGCCCACAATCGGTGCCGCGCCGAGCGCGCCTGTCCTTTCGTCCATCTGATCTATCGGCCGGGTTTCGGATCGTGCAGCGGGATGGACGAGCCGGTGACGGAAACCGGGTCGCTTGCCGGAAAGGTGTCTTCGAGGCCCTCGTCCAGTTCCTCTTCCAGCGTTGCCGCGTCCTTGCTGCGGGGACCGTCGCCGGCCGAGCTGTCGTGCGCCGCGAGCAGCAGATGGCGGGCGTGGGCGACGGCGTTGTCGCGGGTCAGGCCGGGTGTCGCCGCGTTGTAAAGCGTCACGGAAATGCTGTTGCCGGTCTTGTCGCCGAACATGACGGTAAAGCCGCCCTCGCGTGCACTTACTGATATGTCTGTGATGGTCATGGTTTCGCTCCCGATGATGGGTTTGCCGACGTCAGTCTCGTATGACTATGTTTGCCTCGCGAAGACCTTCGTCAACCATTCGATGAAGACGCGGACGCGCGGCGAGAGCTGGCGGTTTCGCGGATAAAGGAGTGAGACCGGCGTTTTCGTCATCGGGAAGTCCTCAAGGATGGGCATAAGTTCGCCGGAATCAATGTAGCGCTGGGCATGGTAGCGCGGCACCTGGATGATGCCGAGGCCGAGGCGTGCCGCCGCGTGGAAGCTTTCGGCGGCGTTGACCGACAGTGTTGCCGGCAAGGTGACATTGCGGATCTGGCCGCCCACGAGGAATTCGAGCGGCACCAGCGTGCCGGTGGCGCTGGAGTGGAAACCGACCATGCGGTGGCCGTCGAGCCGGTCGGGATGCTCGGGCGTTCCGTAGCGGGCGAGATAGGCGGGCGAGGCGAGCGTGACTTCCTCCAGCATCGCCACGCGCCGCGCGACCATGTCGCTATCGGCGGGGATGCCGACCCTCAGCACGCAGTCGATGCCCTCGCGCACGAGATCGACGAGGCGGTCGCCCTCGCTCATGTAGAGTTCGATATCGGGATAGGCCTCGAGAAAAGATGGCAGGTTTGGCAGCACGAAATGGCGCGCCAGCGTGCCGTGCACGTCAACGCGCAGCATGCCTTTCGGCCGGGCGCCGGCGAAGGCGCCTTCCGCGTCCTCGATATCGGAGAGGATCGACAGGCAGCGGCGGTAATAGGCCTCGCCGTCGAGCGTCGGGCTCACGTGACGCGTCGTTCGCTGCAGCAGGCGGACGCCGAGGCGGGCCTCAAGCTGCTTGACCGCGTCGGTCACCGTCGAGCGCGGCAGGCCGGTATCCTCGGCGGCGGCGGTGAAGCTGCGTCGCTCGACGATACGGCAAAAGACGCGCATGGCATCAGAATCTGTCCATCTGTCTGTTCGATATTTCCGGATAGTGATGGCGAATAATGGATGATTATCCGCTGCGAGAAAAGCGACATCTTCTCTCCAACGGCGCGATATCGCGCTTCCAGGCAAGGAGAACGACAATGACGGTATTGGAAAACAGGGTGGCGATCGTGACCGGCGCATCCCGAGGCATCGGAGCGGCGGTCGCCGATCGGCTTGCGCGCGACGGGTTTACCGTCATGATCAACTACTCCGGCAACGCGGCGCCGGCCGAGGAACTGGCTGCCGCGATCGAAAAGCGCGGCGGCAGGGCGCTGACGGCGAAGGCCGATGTCAGCGACGCGGAGGCCGTGCGGCGGATGTTCGATGCTTCCGAGGCGGCGTTCGGGGGCGTCGATGTGCTTGTCAACAATGCCGGCATCATGGCGCTCTCTCCGATATCAGATGCCGACGACGCGCATTTCCAGCGCATGATCGACGTCAATCTGAAGGGCACGTTCAACACGCTGCGCGAGGCCGGCAAGCGGCTGCGCAACGGCGGCAGGATCGTCAATTTCTCGACGTCGGTGGTGGGGCTGAAGCTCGAGACCTATGGTGTCTATGCCGCGACCAAGGCCGCCATCGAGACGATGACGGCGATCATGGCCAAGGAAATGCGCGGCCGCGACATCACCATCAATGCCATCGCACCGGGGCCGACGGCCACCGATCTCTTCCTGAACGGCAAGTCCGAGGAACTGGTGGCGCGGATGGCCAAGATGAACCCGCTGGAGCGGCTGGGCACGCCCGAGGACATTGCCGCGGCAGTGTCGTTCCTCGCCGGTCCCGATGGTTCGTGGATCAACGGCCAGGTGCTGCGCGCCAATGGCGGCATGATCTGATTTGTGCGTCGGGGTGGGCGGCTTTCGGGCCGCTCGCCTTCGAGCCGGCCCTGTTGTGGATATCATGTGCTGAAAAATGCCAGCATCTGGAAGAGGATAGGGGAGCGCCCGGGCTTGAGGCGGCGGGGCCGCAATATCCTCTTACATTTGCATCGTGATTGTCTATATTAGCAATGTAGGGATGTGCGGAACTCCTCCAATTCCGCGTGTCAGACCTCAACGACTGCCGAGCCATTGTTCCCTGGTGACCCGGCAGAGAGTGAAAGAAGAAATGGCAAAACATATGGTTGCGGCCCGTTGAAGGTAAACGCCTCGCGGGCCGCAGTTCTGTCAGCGGGCGTCCAGCTTGGCGTCGGTCAGGAGCTTGACCATCCAGTCGACGAAGACGCGGACCTTGTTGCTGAGGTGGCGGTTCGGGGGGTAGACGATGTAGAGCCCGAGCGGCTCACGGTTCCATTCCGGCAGCACCTGTATCAATTCACCGCTTTCGAGCGCATCGCGGATCATGAAGCGCGGTAGTTGCGCGATGCCGAGCCCCCTCGTGGCTGCCGCCACGAAGGTCCTGCTGTCGTTGACGGAGACGAGGTAGCGTGGATTGATCTCCAACTCCTCGTTGTCCTTGCGGAACTCGAACGGAAGCGTCCGGTTGGTCTGAGCGCGGAAGTAGCTTACGGAATAGTGATCGTTTTCAAGCTCTTCCGGTCTCGCCGGCACGCCATGCTTCTCGATATAGAGCGGCGAGGCGCAGGTGATCAGCTCCACCTCGGATACGCGGCGCGCAATCAGGGATTGGTCGGTCGGCGTGCCGGCGCGCAGCGCGCAGTCGACGTTCTCCGCCAGGTAATCGACGGTCCGGTCGCCGACGCCCAGGTCGATGCGGATATCGGGATATTTCTGATAGAAATCGCAGAGTGCCGGCACGACGATCCAGTCGGCGAAGGCGCCGGCCATCTCGACGCGCAGGCGTCCGTTGGGAAGCCCCTGCGAGTTGGTGAGGCTGCCATCCAGCTCGGCGATCTCGGAGACGATCTGGGCCGCGCGTTCGTAGTAGAGCGCGCCGTCGGTCGTCACCATGACGCGGCGGGTGGTGCGGTTGAGGAGCTTGGTATGCAGATGTGCTTCAAGCCCTTGAATGAGATTGGTCACCGTCGCCTTGGGCATGGCGAGCGTGTCGGCGGCCCGTGTGAAATTGCCTGTCTCCACGACGCGAATGAAAGCGCGCATTGCCGAGAGCTGGTCCATCGGAATTCACCTGAGTAGGTTGCAGTGCGGTATTGTTCGAAATACGGAACAGTGTAATCGCATAGAGGCTTCTTATTCCGTGAGTGGAATAACAATATCTTTTTTTCAGAAATTGCAAGCCGTCGCCTGGGGCAATATGTTGCATCAGCAATATTACACCAGCGACGCAAGGATCGATACGATGACGGTGCAAGTGAAAGACATGGTGTTCGACAAGGTGGCCATTGGCCCCGTGTCGACGCGTATCTATCAGGGCGCCGAATATGGCAGGGGTTCGCCGATCGTCCTGTATTTCCACGGCGGTGCTTTCCAGTCCTCGGGACTGCAGGACAACGCTGTCGCGGAAAGCATTGC
This sequence comes from Rhizobium sp. AN80A, assembly GCF_030053015.1. Taxonomy (NCBI): domain Bacteria; kingdom Pseudomonadati; phylum Pseudomonadota; class Alphaproteobacteria; order Hyphomicrobiales; family Rhizobiaceae; genus Rhizobium; species Rhizobium sp. AN80A. The sequence goes on from NZ_JASJPX010000003.1 coordinate 67,285, forward strand.
GCGGGCCGGCGCCATCGTCGTCGTGGCCGATTACAACGCGCCGTTCGGCGGCGTTTTTCCGAAGCCTCTCGAGGTCGGCTACTCGCTGTTTTCCTACATGGCCAACAAACGCGCCTCGGGTCTCGGCGACCGCAATTCCGCACTGCTCGTCGCCGGCGAGGAGGCGGGCGCCAACATCGCCGCCAGCGTCGCCTTCAAGGCGCGCGACCACTATGCCGACGCGCTCGACGGGCAGGTGCTGATCTCGCCGCTGGTCGACCCCTTCATGGGATCGAAGTCGATCCGCGAGGCCGATGCCATCGGCATGCGAGAGCGGTGGGCGCAGGGCTGGAGCCATTATCTCAGCGGTGGCGGCTGCCATCCCTATGCGGCGCCGTGCCTCTGCTCGCGTATTTCGGGCGTCGCGCCCGCACTGATCTTCACCGCCGGAGACGACCCGCTCCGCGATGAAACGCTTGGCTTCGCCGATCGCCTGAAACAGGCAGGCGTGGCCGTTCGTCAGCATGTCTCTCCCGCCGGGACAGGCTGGCCGTCGATTTACGGCGGGGTAACAGACAAGCCTCCGGGTTGGCATGATTGTATTACCAATGAATTCGGAAGCTTCGTTCGCGATATGCGCAGGCAACCCGTTCCTTTGAAGACCTGATTTATATTCGGCCGTGGGGGCCGTAAGGAGAATACCAATGACGTCCAGTAAGAAGCGCTGGGCCCTTGTGGGCGCCGGTCTGAGCCTTGTTGCGTCCGTTTCAGCCGCAGCACTGTTTTTCGAACTGCCGATGAGCGCAACCGCCACGGCTGCAACCACCGAGGCACAGGCGGCTCCGCCGGCCGTGCCTGTCACCGTCGCCGTCGTCGCCAGCCGCGACGTCACCGAATGGGAGCAGTTTTCCGGCCGGCTCGAAGCCGTCGATCGCGTGCAGATCCGCTCGCGTGTCGCCGGCGCCGTGCAGTCGGTGCATTTCCGCGAAGGCGCGCTGGTGAAGGCCGGCGACCTGCTCTTCACCATCGATCCGGCACCCTACCAGGCCGCCGTATCGCAGGCCGAGGGCCAGGTGGCTTCTGCCGAGGCCAAGGTCAATCTCTCGCAGATCGAGCTCGAACGCGGCCGCAGGCTTTCCGACAACAGGACCATCTCGCAGAGCGACATGGACCAGCGGCAGAACGCATTCACCGAAGCGCAGGCCGGTCTTCGCACCGCGCAGGCAGCCCTTCGCTCGGCACAGCTCGAACTCGGCTATACCGAGGTCAAGGCACCGGTCGCCGGCCGCGTCGGCAAGCTCGAAGTCACCGTCGGCAATCTGGTCGCGGCCGGATCGACCTCGTCGGAGCTGACCTCGCTGGTTTCCGTCGATCCGATCTACGCCAGCTTCAGCGCCAGCGAAGGCATGGTCGCCAGGGCGCTCGCCGAGCTTCCGGCCGCCGATGGCGCGGTCCCGGCGCTTGAACAGATCCCCGTCGAAGTCGGCACGCTCGCCGACGAGGGCACGCCGATCAAGGGCAAGCTGCAGCTGGTCGACAACCAGGTGGATGCCTCCAGCGGCACGATCGGCGTTCGCGCCGTGTTCGACAATCCGGGTGGCAAGCTGATCCCCGGCCAGTTCGTGCGGGTTCGCATGGGCCAGCCGAAGGCCGAGACCAAGATCCTCGTCAGCGAACGGGCGATCGGCACCGACCAGGACAAGAAGTTCGTCTTCGTGGTCGATGCCGAGAACAAGGTCAGCTACCGGCCGGTCCAGCTCGGCATCGCCGAGGGGGCGATCGCGTGATCGAAAGCGGCCTTGCCGTCGGCGACAAGATCGTCGTCAACGGCCTGCAGCGCATTCGTCCGGGCGCGGTGGTGGCACCGCAGATGGAAGAGAAGGTCGCGGCCAAGTAATTCGCAGACCCCTCCCCAACCCCTCCCCCACAAGGGGGAGGGGCTAAGTCTGCCGCACCGCCCAAGCCAGGATTTGGCAGGACAGTGCCACACGTCTTCTCCCCCCTTGTGGGGGAGATGGCCGGCAGGCCAGAGAGGGCCTTTTAAGCATCCAGTTCTACCCCCACCGGCGGTGTCCCAACCGCCGGAGAGGGTCGTTGCATCCCAAATTTCATCCCGGAGAGGGCTTTGAAATGAATATCTCCAGATTCTTCGTCGACCGCCCGGTGTTTGCCGGGGTGCTATCGGTCCTCATCGTGGTCGCCGGCCTGATCGGCATGCGATCGCTGCCGATTTCCGAATACCCGGAAGTCGTTCCGCCGTCGATCGTCGTGCGCGCCACCTATCCCGGCGCCAACCCGAAGGTCATCGCCGAAACCGTCGCTACGCCGCTCGAAGAGCAGATCAACGGCGTCGAGGGCATGCTCTACATGTCCAGCCAGGCGACATCCGACGGCGTGATGACGCTGACGGTCACCTTCAAGCTCGGGACCAATGCCGACCAGGCGCAGCAGCTGGTGCAGAACCGCGTCAGCCAGGCAGAACCGCGTCTGCCGACGGAGGTGCGCTCGCTCGGCATCACGACGGTGAAGAGTTCGCCCGACCTGATGATGGTGGTGAATCTGACATCACCGGATAATCGCTACGATATCACCTATCTGCGCAACTATGGCGTCCTCAACGTCAAGGACCGGCTCGCCCGCATCGAGGGCGTCGGCCAGGTGCAGATCTTCGGGTCGGGTGACTATTCGATGCGCATCTGGATCGATCCGCAGAAGGCGGCCGAGCATAATCTGGCGGCCAGCGACATCACCAATGCCATCCGCGCCCAGAACGTGCAGGCCGCCGCCGGCACGATCGGCGCATCGCCGAGCCTCACCGGCGTCGATATCCAGCTCAACGTCAACGCCCAAGGTCGTCTGCAGACGCCGGAGGAGTTCGGCAACATCATCGTCAAGAGCGGCGCCAATGGCGAGATCACGCGTCTGCGCGATGTCGCACGTGTCGAACTCGGCGCGTCGGACTATTCGCTACGCTCGCTGCTGAACAGCAAGGCGGCGGTGGCCATTCCCGTGTTCCAGGCGCCGGGCTCCAACGCCATCACCATCTCGGATCAGGTCGTCAAGACCATGGACGAGTTGCAGCTGGCGATGCCCGAGGGCGTGAAGTACGAGATCGTCTACGATACGACGCAGTTCGTGCGCGCCTCGATCGAGAAGGTCGTGGACACGCTGCTCGAGGCCGTGGCGCTCGTCGTCATCGTCGTCATCCTGTTCCTGCAGACATGGCGCGCCTCGATCATTCCGTTGATCGCGGTTCCGGTCTCCATCATCGGCACGTTCGCGGTGATGTACGTCTTCGGCTTCTCGATCAACGCGCTCAGCCTGTTCGGGCTGGTGCTGGCGATCGGTATCGTCGTGGACGACGCGATCGTCGTTGTCGAAAACGTCGAGCGCAACATCGAGAACGGCCTGTCGCCGCGCGACGCCACCTACAAGGCCATGAAGGAAGTGTCCGGCCCGATCATCGCGATCGCGCTGGTGCTGGTGGCGGTGTTCGTGCCGCTCGCCTTCATCAGCGGCCTGTCCGGCCAGTTCTATCGCCAGTTCGCGCTGACGATCGCCATCTCGACCGTGATTTCGGCGATCAACTCGCTGACGCTGTCTCCGGCTCTGGCCGCTCTTCTTCTGAAGGGTCACCATGCGCCGAAGGACTGGCTGACACGCGGCATGGACTTCCTGTTCGGCTGGTTCTTCCGTGGCTTCAACCGCGCCTTCAGCGCCGGTTCCAATGCCTACGGCAAGGGTGTCGGTGGACTGGTGTCGCGCAAGAGCATCGTCATGGTGATCTATCTGGCGCTTGCCGGGGCGACCTACGGCCTGTTCAACGCCGTTCCCGGCGGCTTCGTGCCGGCGCAGGACAAGCAGTATCTGATCGGCTTCGCGCAGTTGCCCGACGCCGCCAGCCTCGACCGCACCGAAGACGTGATCAAGCGGATGAGCGATATCGCCCTTGCAACGCCCGGCGTCGAACACGCCATCGCGTTCCCCGGCCTGTCGATCAACGGCTTCACCAATGGCTCGAACGCCGGTGTCGTCTTCGTCAAGCTGAAGTCGTTCGAGGAGCGCAAGACGCCCGATCTTTCAGGCGGAGCGATCGCCATGACGCTCAACCAGAAATTCGGCGCGATCCAGGATGCGTTCATCGCCATGTTCCCGCCGCCGCCGGTCCAGGGTCTGGGCACGACGGGTGGTTTCAAGCTGCAGCTCGAAGACAGGGCGGGCCTGGGCTACAACGCGCTGGATGAGGCGACCAAGGCTTTCCTCGCCAAGGCCTATCAGACGCCCGAGCTGGCCGGCCTGTTCTCGAGCTACCAGATCAACGTGCCGCAGCTCTACGCGGACCTCGATCGCGCCAAGGCCGAACAGCTCGGCGTGTCGGTGACCGACGTCTTCGAAACGCTGCAGATCTATCTGGGTTCGCTCTACGTCAACGACTTCAACGCATTCGGCCGCACCTACAGCGTCCGTGTGCAGGCAGACGCGCAGTTCCGTGCCCGCGCCGACGATATCGGCCAGTTGAAGGTGCGCTCGGCCTCGGGTCAGATGATCCCGCTGTCGGCGCTGCTCAAGGTCGACGCCACGACGGGACCAGAACGCACGACCCGCTACAACGGCTTCCTCGCCGCCGATATCAACGGCGGTCCGGCGCCGGGCTTCTCGTCCGGCCAGGCACAGGCGGCCATCGAGCGGATCGCCGACGAAACGCTGCCGAAGGGCATCGGCTTCGAGTGGACGGATCTGACCTACCAGCAGATCCTTGCCGGCAGCTCGGGCATACTCGTCTTCCCGCTGGCGCTGCTGCTGGTCTATCTCGTGCTGGCCGCCCAGTACGAGAGCCTGACGCTGCCGCTCGCGATCATCATGATCGTGCCGATGGGCGTGCTGGCCGCCTTGACGGGCGTCTGGCTCACCGGTGGAGACAACAACATCTTCACCCAGATCGGCCTCATCGTCCTTGTCGGCCTGTCGGCGAAGAACGCGATCCTGATCGTGGAATTCGCCCGCGAGCTGGAGTTCGAGGGACGCACGCCGGTTCAGGCAGCGGTCGAGGCCAGCCGCTTGCGCCTGCGCCCGATCCTGATGACGTCGATGGCGTTCATCATGGGTGTCGTGCCGCTCGTTATTTCGACCGGCGCCGGCGCGGAGATGCGTGCCGCCATGGGTGTCGCGGTGTTCTCCGGCATGATCGGCGTCACCTTCTTCGGCATCTTCATGACGCCGGTGTTCTACGTGCTGATCCGCAAGCTGGCGGGCAACCGCCCGCTGGTGCAGCACAAGGACGACGACCAGAACGGCCACGGCGGGGCCGAGGTCATCCGCATGGCGGCCGAATAGGCCTGACGAAACGCGAATGCGAAAGGCGGGGCATGTCCCCGCCTTTTCCGCGTTTATGGGCTTCCATGCGGCGACGTGTCGACTAGTCTATCATTCGCCGGACGAGGGGAGTCGCGCCGGCATGGATGGAGGCATTGGATGCATATCGCAATCATTGGCGCGGCCGGCATGATCGGGCGCAAGCTTACGGAGCGGCTGGTGGCCGACGGGCAGCTGTCCGGGCAGTCGATCGGCAGGCTGACGCTCGTCGATGTCGTGGCGCCGGCAGCACCCGCCGGTTTCACGGGGCGGGTGGATGCGAGCGCGGCCGATATCTCGAAGCCGGGGCAGGCGGCGCTGATCGTCGGGTCGCGGCCGGATATCATCTTCCACCTGGCGGCCATCGTTTCGGCGGAAGCCGAGCTCGATTTCGAGAAGGGCTACGGCATCAATCTCGAGGGAACGCGGGCGTTGTTGGAGGCAATCCGTCTGGCGCATCTGCAGGATGGCTATCGGCCCTGCGTGGTCTTCACCTCCTCGATCGCCGTCTTCGGCGCGCCGATGCCCGATGTCATCCCCGACGATTTCAATCTGACGCCGCTGACGAGCTACGGCACGCAGAAGGCGATGAGCGAGCTTTTGCTTGCCGACTATACGCGCCGCGGCTTCATCGACGGCATCGGCATCCGGCTGCCGACGATCTGCGTGCGGCCGGGCAAGCCGAACAAGGCGGCTTCCGGCTTCTTTTCCGGCATCATCCGCGAGCCGCTGGCGGGACAGCCGGCCATTCTTCCGGTGCCGGATACGGTTCGCCACTGGCACGCATCGCCGCGTTCCGCCGTCGGCTTTCTCCTGCACGCCGCCAGCATCGATCTCGAGCCGCTCGGCGCGCAGCGAAGCCTGACCATGCCCGGCGTCAGCGCCTCGGTCGGTGAGCAGATCGAGGCGTTGCGGGCAATCGCGGGCGACAAGGCGGTGGCGCTGATCCGGCGCGAGCCGGACGAGTTGGTGATGAGGATCGTCGGCGGCTGGGCACGGGCTTTCGCGCCGGAGCGGGCAAGGCGCCTCGGCTTCGTGGCCGAGACGAGCTTCGAGGAGATCATTCGCGTGCATATGGAAGATGAACTGGAGGGCGGTATCCGATGAGCAGTCAGCAACGGGCGATCGCGTTTCTGGGCACCGGGCTGATGGGCGCGCCGATGGTGCGGCGTCTGCTCGATGCCGGATTTGCCGTAACCGCCTGGAACCGTGACATCGCCAAGGCCGAGGCGCTGAGGGCCGATGGCGCCGATGTCGCGCAGACGCCGGAATCGGCCGTCGAGGGCGCATCGGTCGTCTTCACCATGCTGACGGATGGCAACGCGGTCGGCGACGTCCTGTTTTCGCAAGGTGTGGCGCAGGCGCTTGCGCCCGGCGCCGTCGTCATCGATTGCAGCTCGATCACGCCCGAGGCCGCGCGCGATCATGCGGCGAGGCTTGGCGAACGCGGCGTCCGCCACCTCGATGCGCCGGTTTCCGGGGGCGTCGTCGGCGCTTCAGCGGGTACGCTGGCGATCATGGCGGGCGGCAGCGCCGACGTCGTCGATGCGCTCAGCGACGTGTTCTCGGCGCTCGGCCGGGTGACGCATGTGGGGCCGAGCGGCACGGGGCAGCTCGCCAAGCTCGGCAACCAGCAGATCGTTGCGATCACCATCGGCGCCGTCGCCGAGGCGATGATGCTGGTCGAGGCCGGCGGCGGGTCGGCGGAGGCGTTTCGACGCGCGATCCGGGGCGGCTTCGCCGAGAGCCGGATCCTCGAGATCCACGGTCAACGTATGGTGGAGCGCAACTTCGGCGGCGCCGGCCCATCGAAGCTGCAGCTGAAGGATCTCAACAACATCGCCGCCGAGGCCAAGAGCCTGGCGCTGACCCTGCCGCTGACCGAGGCCGTGCGCGCGGAATTCGCAGCGTTCGTCGAGGATGGCAATGGCGATACGGATCACAGCGGATTGCTGTTGCATCTGGAGCGAAAGGCTGGCCGCGAACGCGGAAAATCCTGATGGTCGGTACGGTCCCTGACGAATAGATAGAGCTCGCTCGTCGGCGTGCAATCATTGATAGATTTTTAGGGTGTTCTAATTAATGTCCTGCTTGGCAATCACTAGAAAGTGAAGGTGGTTGCCAGCGGGCAGCGGAATGGGTTTCGCTTTGACGTGGCGTGAGGCATGAATGGCTTTGGCATCTAAAAACTCCATACGCTCGGAGCGGGAGTTTCAAGATCTTCTACGGCGTTTGGAGCTTGCACTCGATGCATCGCAGATCGGTGTCTGGGAGCATGATCTGCGGGAAAACGAGATTTCCTGGGACGTGCAGATGCACCGCCTCTACCAGACCGGGCAGCGTAGCGGACGCGTCCCGACGTCGATTTGGTCCAATGCGATCCACCCTGATGACCGCGCGCGTGCCAACCGCGAATTCAGCGACGCCATCGCCAGGCGTGGCCAGTACAATTCGGAATTCCGGATCATCTGGCCGAATGGCGAGATCCGGTATATCCGGTCGCGCGCGCATTTCTATGTGAGCGAAGACGGTTCGCCATCCTTCATCGGCGCGGAATGGGATGTGACGGCCGACGTGCTTCTCAACGCCGAGGCGGCGCGGCAGCGCGAGGTTGCTGAGGCGCGGGCGCTGGCGCTCGAGGAAAGCACCGCGCGGATCGAGCATGCGGCCGCGCACGACTATCTGACCGGCCTGCCGAACCGGCGCTTCTTCGATCAGCGGATCGCCGAACTCGCCGAGGACGAAACCGTCTCGACGCTGGCGGTGCTGCATCTCGACCTCGACGAGTTCAAGCAGATCAACGACAGCTACGGCCACGCCGCCGGCGACGCCGTGCTGCGCGCGGCCGCGTTGCGGATCGCCGCGGTGCTGCCTCCGACGGGCATGGCGGCGCGCATCGGCGGTGACGAGTTCGTCGTCGTGCTCGTCAACTTCGAGAGCATGGACGAATTGCGTGACATCGCGCGGCGCGTGCAGAAGCGCCTGCGCAAGAAGATCCGCTTCGGTCACGAGATGCTGCAATCGGGCGTCTCGATCGGCATTTCATGGTCGGCCGACCGCGGTGATTCCAATCTTCTGGCCGAATCCGACATGGCGCTCTACGCCGCCAAGGACGCCGGGCGCGATCGCATCGAGTTCTTCACGCAGCGGCTGAAGGACGAGCTGATGGGCAAGCGGCGGATCGCCGACGAGCTCAAGCTGGCGCTGACGGCGGGCGAAATCGTTCCTTATTACCAACTGCAATTCGACGCCCGTACCCGACAGGTCGTCGGGCTGGAAGCGCTGGCGCGCTGGCGGCACCGGGAGCGGGGCATTCTGGCGCCCGTTGATTTCCTGAAGGTCGCGGACGAGCACGGGCTGACGGCCGAGATCGACGCATCGATCCTGCGGCATGTCCTCAAGGACCGCCGCGAATGGGAGCAGCATGGCTTCGAAGTGCCGAGGATCTCGGTGAACATCTCGGGCCAGCGGCTTTATGATCCGCTTTTGATCAGCGATCTGGAGGGGCTCGATATCCCTGAGAACGCCATCGTCTTCGAACTGATCGAGACGATTTTTCTCGACGACTGCGACGACGAGATGATGCAGAGCGTCGACCGGATCAAGCTGATGGGCATCGAGATCGAGATCGACGATTTCGGCTCGGGTCATGCCTCGCTGATCGGCCTCGTCAGACTGCGCCCGACGCGGTTGAAGATCGACCGCCAGCTGGTGGACGCGATCGATACGTCCGACGAACAGCGGCGGGTGGTGAAGTCGATCATCGAGATCGCCAAGGCGCTTGATGTCAAGGTGATCGCGGAGGGTGTCGAGAGCGAGCGGCACGCCGCGACGCTGGCCAGGCTCGGTTGCGATGCCCTGCAGGGGTTTGCGCTGAGCAGGCCGGTGCCGGCGGACGAGATCGACGCCAAGTTTTCGGCTCTGGTCACGAGCTGAGGATCAGGCGGCGGTGTCGAGTTCGCCGCGCGCTTCGAGATACCACTCCACGAAAGCCGCCACACCCTGTTCGAGCGACGTTTCCGGCGTGTAGCCCGTGAGCGCCCGCAGCAGATCGGGGCTGGCGTAGGTGCGCGGTACGTCGCCCTGCTGCATCGGCAGCATGACGCGCCTGGCCGGTTGGCCGAGGGCTTTCTCCACCGTTTCGACGAAGTCGAGCAGGCTTATCGGCTGGCCGCCGCCGATGTTGACGATACGGAACGGCGCCTGCTGCGACAGCGTATCGACCTTCTCGGACGCGACGCGATTGCTTTCGCCGGGGACGACGGCCGAGAGACGCACCACGGCCTCCACGAGATCGTCGATATAGGTGAAGTCGCGGCTCATCTTGCCTTCGCCGTAAATCTCGATCGGCTGGCCCTCGAGCATGTTCTTGACGAACTTGAAGAGCGCCATATCAGGCCGGCCCCAGGGACCGTAGACGGTGAAGAAGCGGAAGGCGGTGGTCGGGATCTTGTGGAGATGAGCGTAGCTGTGCGCCATCAGCTCCATCGACTTCTTGGTCGCGGCATAGAAGGTCAGCGGCTCGTCGGCGCGGTCGGTCTCGTGGAAGGGTACCGTCGGATTGGCGCCGTAGATCGAGGAGGTCGAGGCCAGCATCAGGTGGCCGACGCCGCTCTTCCTGGCGATCTCCAGGATGTTCCAGGAGCCGATCAGGTTCGAGTTGAGGTAGGCCTCGGGGTTCTCGTTGCTGTAGCGCACGCCGGCCTGGGCGGCGAGGTGGATCATCACGTCGGGTCTGGCGGCCGTGACCGCCTGCTCGAGCGCGGCGCGATCCTCCAGCATCGCCGTGACCGGCGTGAAGGACGGAAACTGGGCAAGGGCGGCGTTGCGCATATGCTTGAGCTTGATGTTGTAATAATGCGTCATGCCATCGAAGCCGGTGACCTCGTGGCCGTCCTGCAGGAGCCGGCGCGCGAGATGGAAGCCGATGAAACCGGCCGTTCCGGTGATGAAATACCGCATGCTCATGCCCTGCTTTCGATTATGCCTTGCTCTTCTTGCCTACGGCGAAGTAGCTGAAGCCATGCCTTGTGACTTCGGCGATCGGATAGATGTTGCGCAGATCGACCAGCACCGGCGTCTTGACCAGCGTCTTCAGCCGCTTGAAATCGAGCGCGCGGAATTCCTCCCATTCGGTGACCAGCACCAGCGCGTCGGCGCCTTCGGCGATCTCGTAGGGATCGCTGCCGTAGACCACCGGGCCGAGCATGTCCTTGGCCGCATCCATCCCCTCGGGATCGTAGACGTGAACCGTCGCGCCGCCGTCGAGCAGTGCCTGGATGATGGTGATCGAGGGCGCGTCGCGCATGTCGTCGGTGTTCGGCTTGAAGGTGAGGCCGAGAACCGCGATCTTCTTGCCGCGGACATTGCCGTCGCAGGCGGCGATGACCTTGCGGCCCATGGCGCGCTTGCGGTTGTCGTTGATGGCGACGGTGGTTTCGATCAGCCGCATCGGGCTGTCATGGTCCTGCGCGGTCTTGACCAGCGCCAGCGTGTCCTTGGGGAAGCACGAGCCGCCGTAGCCGGGACCGGCATGCAGGAACTTGTCGCCGATGCGCTTGTCCATGCCGATGCCCTTGGCGACCTTCTGCACGTCGGCGCCGATCTGCTCGCAGAGATCGGCGATCTCGTTGATGAAGGTGATCTTCATGGCGAGGAACGCGTTGGCCGCGTATTTGATCAGCTCGGAGGTGCGGCGCTCGCAGAAATAGAGCGGCGCTTCGTTGAGATAGAGCGGGCGATAGACCTCGCGCATGACCTCGATGGCGCGCGGCTCCTCGGTGCCGAGCACGATGCGGTCGGGGCGCTTGAAGTCGGTGATGGCGGCACCCTCGCGCAGGAATTCCGGGTTGGACACGACCTCGATGTCCTTGTTGGGAAACTCCTCGCGGAAGATGCGCTCGAGCTCGTCGCCGGTGCCGACGGGCACCGTCGACTTGGTGACGACGACGGTGAAGCCTTCGACGGATGCGGCAATTTCACGCGCGGCGGCGTAGACGTAACTCAGGTCGGCGTGACCGTCACCGCGACGCGAGGGCGTGCCGACCGCGATGAAGACGACGTCGGCCGCAGCCACGGGGGCTGCGAGATCCTTGGAGAAATCCAGGCGCCCGGCGCTACGGTTCTGCGCGATGATGGTGTCGAGGCCGGGTTCGAAGATCGGCACTTCGCCGGCTTCCAGCGCGTCGATCTTGGCGGCCGACTTGTCGACACAGGTGATATGATGGCCGAAATCCGCGAGGCAGGCTCCCGAAACGAGGCCGACATAGCCCGAGCCGATCATCACAATACGCATAAAATTCTTCCTCAAACACCGATCACAGCCTTGCCTGATGACAAGGCCATGACGGTGTTACAGAGGTAATTTTATAAGTTCAAGACAACCGGGAGATCAGTTGCGGCCGAACTCGTCGACGATACGGATGATGTCGTCCTCGCCGAGATAGGAGCCGGTCTGGACTTCGATCAGTTCGAGCATGATCTTGCCCGGATTGGCCAGGCGATGCACTTCGCCAAGGGGTATGTAGACCGATTCGTTTTCGCGCAGCATCTGCACGGTGTCGCCGATCGTGACCTCGGCCGTGCCCCTGACGACGACCCAGTGCTCGGAGCGGTGGTGGTGCTTCTGCAGCGACAGCTTCTTGCCTGGCGTGACGAAGATGCGCTTCACCTGGAAGCGGTCGCCGTTGAAGATCGAGGTGTAGCCGCCCCAGGGCCGGTAGGAGGTCGGGTGCGTCTCGGTGAGCTTCGATGTCGCCGGCTTGGAGGCCAGCATCTTGACGATGGCGCCGACGTCCTGGCTATCCTTGAGGTGGCCGACATAGACGGCGTCCTCACTGGCGATGACGGCGATGTCGTCCATGCCGTTGACCGCGAGATGAACTCCGTGGGTCATGACCAGCGAGTTGCGGGTGTTGACCACGGTGGTGTTTTCGGCGGCGACATTGCCCTGCTCGTCGCGGCTGCCGCTTTTCCAGATCGAGTCCCAGCTGCCGAGATCGGACCACTGGAAAGGAGAGGGAACGACGGCTGCGTTCTTCGTTTTCTCCATCACCGCGTAGTCGATCGAGATATCCGGGCTTGCACCGAAGGCTGCCTTGTCGAGGCGGATGAAGTCGAGATCCTTGACGCCTTGGGCGACGGCTTCGCCGGCGGCCTTGAGGACGGCGGGGGCAAAGGTGGTCATTTCGCTGAGCAGCTTGGCGACCGGGAACATGAACATACCGGAATTCCAGTAGAACCCGCCCGATGCCAGCATCTCCTCGGCCTTCGCGAGCGGCGGCTTCTCGATGAAGCGCTTGACCGCAAGCGCGCCGCTCGGCAGCGCCTCGCCGCCTTCGATATAGCCATAGCCGGTTGCAGGCTCCGTCGGCTTGATGCCGAAGGTGACCAGCTTGCCCGCGGATGCGGCGGCGATCGCGGTGCGTACCGCGTCGAAGTAGACCTGGTCGGCGTCGATTTCGTGATCGGAGGCGAGCACATGCATGATCGCGCCATCGCCGAAGCGGTCGCGCACCAGCGCGCCGGCGGCGGCGACTGCGGCGGCGGTGTTGCGGGCCATCGGCTCCAGGAGGATGCTCGACAGCGCGATGTCGAGTTCGCGCGCCTGCTCGGCCACGAGGAAGCGGAACTCCTCGTTGGTGATGACGATCGCCGGTTCATAGAGCGCCTTGTCGGAGACGCGCAGCAGGGTTTCCTGAAACAGCGTGGTATCGCCGATGAAGCGGATGAACTGCTTGGGGGCGGCGGCGCGCGACAGCGGCCACAGACGCGTGCCCTTGCCGCCTGCCATGATTACCGGAACGATCTTCTGCGTCATCTGGATGTGTCCTCGAATGGTCTTTAATCGTTGATCAGTTTGCGCTCGCCCAGGCGCGGATGCGCTTGAGGCCCGCTGCGAGAAGGTCGGTGGCCGCGCTTTCCGTCTTCGCTTCCACGTAGCAGCGCATCTCCGGCGCGTTGCCCGATGGGCGGAAGTGGATGATGCGCCTGTCTGTCAGCGTCACGCGCAGACCGTCGATGTCGCTGGTGCTGTCGACGTCACCGATCGGCTGCAGAAACGCGGCGAGATTGGCCGGGCTCGCACGCAGGTGCGCCATCAGTTTCGCGCTGGTCTCGACCGGGAAGTTCTCAAGCCGGTCGGCGGCGGCGAAGGGGAGCGCGTAGCCGGATGCGACGATCGACGGGGGCGCCTGTTTGCGGCCGCCTGTGCCAGTGTCGCCAGGACAGGCAGGAAGCAATCGCGGGTCGGCAGCGCCAGCAGCGCCGTGCCATCGAGATCGAAATCGCTCGCCACCAGCGTGCCGCCATTGGCCTCGAAGCCAACGACGCCTTTCTTGCCTGAAGCAAGCGCCTCCTGCATTCCCGAGATCACGAAGGGCGACCCGACGCGGGTGCGGATGACGCTGAACGATCCTGATGCTTCGATGCCGGAGTTGGAGGTGACGGGTGTCACCACCGCATTGGCGCCGAGGAAGTTTGCGGCGATCAGGCCAAGCAGGTCGCCACGCAGCGGCGTGCCGGTTTCATCCGTCACCAGCGGGCGGTCGCCATCGCCGTCGGCCGAAACGATGGCGTCGAGGCCATGGTCGCGCGCCGCCTGCTTCAGCAGTGCGATGGTGTCTTCCGAGACGGCTTCGGTATCGACGGGAATGAAGTCTTCGGAGCGCGCGAAAGCCTTGACCTCGGCGCCGTAGTGCTCGAGCAGGTCGACCATGAGATCGCGGGCGACGGTGCTGTGCTGGTAGACGCCAATTTTCAGGCCGGCAAGCGCATGGGTGGGCAGCAGGCCGGCATTGCGCTTCGTGAAGAGGGCGAGGCACTCGGCCGACCGATCCTCAGGCTGAATCTCGTTCAGCGGCCATTCGAAGCCGGTGCGGTCGAGATCGGCCGCGGCCGCGGTGATCGCGGCTTCGTCGACCTTGTCGATCTCGCCATCGGGGCGATAGAACTTGATGCCGTTGCGGTCGGCCGGAATGTGCGAACCGGTGATCATCAGCGAGGCGGCGCCAAGATGCAGGCCGTAGAGCGCCAGGGCCGGCGTCGGCACCGTGCCGCAATCGATCATCGCAAAGCCGAGCTGGCCGAGCGCCTTGATGCAGTCGGCTGATATCTCGGGACTGGACTGGCGAAAGTCGCGGCCGACAAGGATCGGGTCTCCCGCCTTCGCCCTGCTGCTTTCGAGGAGATAGCGGCCAAACGCCGTCGCATGGAGCGCCGAAGCCCGGCCCTTCAGATCCTCGGAAAGGCCTCGAAGCCCGCTTGTTCCAAATTTCATTCTGAATAAGCCCTCGGCAACGCTTGAATTCGACCGTGTTTTGAAAGCAGACTACCCAAAGTTCGTAAACTTTGATGGCCGGCGACCGGTAAAATGTCCGCCAAATCCCTTTTCGACGCAAGTTTGTAGCTCGTTTTTGGCGAGCCGGTGGAGGCAATTGCATGAATGAACAGACGATCGCACTCGAAGACGGCTGGAAGAGCGCCTTGTCCACCGAGTTCGAGCAGCCCTACATGCAAAGGCTGAAAAGCTTCCTTATCGAGCGAAAGCAGATGGGGAAACGGATTTTTCCCAGAGGTTCGGAATATTTCAGGGCTCTTGACCTGACACCGCTTAAAGATGTGAAGGTCGTGATCCTCGGCCAGGACCCCTATCACGGCGCGGGGCAGGCGCATGGGCTTTGCTTCAGCGTGCAGCCGGGCGTCAGAATTCCGCCGTCGCTGGTCAATATTTACAAGGAGTTGCGGAGCGATCTCGGCATTACGCCGGCGCGCCACGGGTTTCTCGAGCATTGGGCGAGGCAGGGCGTTCTGCTTTTGAACAGCGTGCTGACGGTCGAGGAGGCGCAGGCCGCGTCGCATCAGGGCAAGGGGTGGGAAACCTTCACCGATGCCGTGATCCGCAAGGTCAACGACGAATGCGATGCGGTGGTCTTCATGCTGTGGGGCGCCTATGCGCAACGCAAGGCCGCGTTTGTCGATACATCCGAACACCTCGTCCTCAAATCGCCGCATCCGTCGCCGCTTTCGGCGCATAACGGCTTTTTCGGCTGCCATCACTTCTCGAAAGCCAACGCCTTTCTCGAAAAACACGGTCGCCCGCCGATCGACTGGCAGCTTCCCGAAAATCCCGATGATGCATAGTCGGCGATGAACGATTGTCGTTGGTCGTTCACTAAAAGTAGACGATCCGTTCCGGTCGGCGGGACTATTCCAATGGCCGGATAAGGATCATCTATAGCCCATCGAACAGCCCGCCAGCCGGGCCAGAAAGGGGTTTCCAATGCTCGACCAGATCAAGGGCCTTCATCACGTCACGTCGATGGCTGCCAACGCCCGGACGAACAACCAGTTCTTCACCAACGCGCTTGGCCTGCGCCGCGTCAAGAAAACGGTCAATTTCGACGCTCCCGACGTCTATCACCTTTATTACGGCGACGAGAACGGCGCGCCGGGCACGATCATGACCTACTTCCCGTTCCCGAAGATGGCGCAGGGCCGTCCCGGCACCGGCGAAGTCGGAACGACGGTCTATTCCATTCCCAAGGGTTCGATCGGCTTCTGGAGCGATCGTCTCGCCAAGCTGAATGTAACAGGTCTGAAGACCGAGGAAACATTCGGCGAGAAGCGGCTGAACTTTGCCGGTCCCGATGGCGACGGCTTCGCGCTGGTCGAGGTCAAGGACGATGCCCGTCTGCCCTGGACACATGGCGGCGTCGATGAGGATCACGCGATCCGCGGTTTCCACTCGGTCGCCATGCGGCTGCGCGACGACGGTGCGACATCGGAACTGCTGACGTTCATGGGCTATCAGGTCCAAGAGGAGCGCGATGGCGTCAAGCGCCTGACCATCCCCGGCGGCAACGGCGCGCATCTGATCGATCTCGAGACGATGCCGAACATTTCGCGGGCGCTTCCGGGCGCCGGCTCCGTTCACCACGTCGCCTTCGCCGTCGAAAACCGCGCCAAGCAGCTGGAGGTTCGCAAGGCCCTGATGGACACGGGCTACCAGGTGACGCCGGTGATCGACCGCGATTACTTTTGGGCGATCTATTTCCGCACGCCGGGTGGCGTGCTGTTTGAAATCGCCACCAACGAACCGGGCTTCGACCGGGACGAGGATACGGCGCATCTCGGCGAAGCGCTGAAGCTGCCGACGCAGCACGAGCACCTGCGCTCGCTGCTCGAACAGCACCTCGAACCGCTGGAAGCATAGGACAGGATATCGATATGACCGATCATGGATATGCGCACCGGCTGCATGCCGGTGCCGCGGGCAAGCCTATTCTTTTCACCCTGCATGGGACGGGTGGAGACGAGAACCAGTTCTTCGACTTCGCGCGGCAGCTCCTGCCGGAGGTAACCATCGTCTCGCCGCGCGGGGATGTGTCGGAATACGGCGCCGCGCGCTTCTTCAAGCGCACCGGCGAGGGTGTTTACGACATGGCCGATCTGGCTCGGGCGACCGACAAGCTGGCTGATTTTGTCGGACAGCTGGCACGCGAGCATCAGGCGTCGGCGATCCTCGGGCTGGGCTTTTCGAACGGCGCCAACATTCTCGCCAACGTGCTGATCGAGAAAGGGCTTTTCGATGCGTCGGCGCTGATGCATCCGCTCATTCCGTTCCAGCCGAAGGCCAATGCGGGGCTTGCGGGTCGCAAGGTGCTGATCACCGCGGGCGAACGCGATCCGATCAGCCCCGTGCCGGTCACCAAGGCGCTGGCCGATTATTACGAGCGCCAGAATGCCGCCGTGACGACCGTATGGCATCCCGGCGGACACGAGATCCGGCCGAACGAGGTCGATGCGATCAAGGCTCTTTTCGAGCCGTACCGATAAGACGTCATCGGGCAGACATTGTGGTGCAGGCCTTGCGGGTCTGCCCGATCGGCTTCGGCACGCTACCACTTTGATCTATGGTCATGCCTTCAATCTTCTGTGGTAATTCTCCGTCGATAATACTGGAGCGGGTATAGAATCTCATCGTCCGGGGATTGCATTCGTATGAGCGATAATGCCGATCTTCGGATGGTCCTGGGTCTTCTCCGCCGCCAGATCCGGGTGGTGCTGGCCACCACCGCCTCCATTGTCGTATTGACCGCCATCATCCTGATGTCCTTGACGCCGCGATATACGGCGCAGGCGCTTGTCGTGGTCGATACCAGCGCCAAGAACCTGTTGTCGCCCGATACCGCGCCAGTTGCCGCGGCTTCCGACAATGCACGGGTGGAGGGCGAGGTCCGGATCGCGCAGTCGGACGCGGTGCTTCTCGATGTCGTACGCGAGGGCAAGCTGACCGATGACCAGGAGTTCGCGCCGCGATCCGGCTATTTCGATCTCGCAGGCACCTTGGCCCGCTTCGGCGGCACGTCGTCCGGTGCCACTGACGCCGCCGAGCGCGAGACGCTGGCCTCCTTCAAGGAGGCCGTCCGCGTTCGCCGCGAGGGGCTGACCTATCTCATCACCATCGGCGTCACCTCAAGGGATGCCGGGAAGGCCGCGCTTCTGGCCAATCGCGTGTCGTCTGTCTACATCCGGCAGCAGATCGACGCCAAGGTGGCGGGGACGATCGCGGCCCGCAATAGCCTTCAGGCGCGGGTGAGCGCGGCGAAAGACAGCCTCGCGAGCCACGAGGGGCGGCTCAACGCTTTCCTCGCCGCCAATGTCGGCCTGCGCGATCCCTCCGGCACCGCGAATTTGGGCCTGCGGGTCGCCGATGCGCAGTTCGACCAGCGGGCCTCGCAGCCGGCAGGCACGTCGCCGCTGCCGACGCCCTCCGAGACGTTGACGCAGTTCTACAGCCTGCAACAATCGGCCGAGATCGCGCGGGCGCAATATCAGAACCTTCTCACCCGATTGCAGGATTTCGAGGCGCAGGCCAGCCTGCAACTGGCCGACAGCCGGATGATTTCCGAGGCATTGCCGCCCATCGAGCCCTCATATCCGAAGAGTTTGGCGATCCTTGCTGTCATGAGCCTCGTCGCGCTCGGGTTCGGCATCGGGGCGGGCTTCCTGCGGGAGTTCTTCGTCGGCGGATTTACGGGAGAGGATCAGGTCGCCGCCGTCTTGAACATCCAGCTGGCGTCGGTCGTGCCGCATGAAGAGGGCGGCGAACTGGAGCGGCCGCATGGGCGCGGGCTCTCCGACCGGATCATGACGGCGCCACTGTCGGTGTTTTCGGAATCGATCCGGCGTATCCGGGTCTCGGTCGAGCAGGCGCTTCTCGACAGGCACTCCGTGCTGGAGGATGCCCGCGCGGAGGGCGTCGTCATCATGGTGTCCTCCAGCCTTCCGGGCGAGGGGAAGTCGACGCTCGCCACCGCGTTGGCGCGGACCTATGCGCTTGCGGGCAAACGCACGCTGCTCATCGACTGCGATCTGAGGAAGCCGAGCATTCACCGTCACGTCGATCGCGAGCCGACACCCGCCTTCGTCAACCTGCTGTGCGGCGAGGCCGATCCGGGGCTCGCCAGCATGGTCGCCGTCGATCACGCCACGAACCTCTCCGTCATTCTGGGCGCGCGGCCAGCCGAATTCGCGACCGACGAGCTGTTGATGAGCGCGCGGGTGCGGGCGCTTCTCGCTCGGGCGCGGCTGCATTTCGACTATGTCGTCATCGACACGCCGCCGGTCGAGGCGGCGGTGGATGCGCTTTATCTCGCCCGGCTCTGCGATGTCGCGCTCTTCGTGGTTCGATGGGCGAGGACGCCGCAGAACGTCGCGCGCAAGGCAGTGGCGGCACTGAAAGGAAATGTGGGGGGCGGTACATCGGTCATCGCGGTGCTGAACGGGCAGGATCAGCGCCGCTGGTTCAGCTTCAGGGCAAGGCCTCCATGGCGCACAGCCTATGCCGGATAGGGATCGCCGGCCGTCGTTTGCGTGGTCGACATACGCCTTTAGGTGCAATCCAGGCGTTTGTCGCGGCGTTCCGCTTGACATGGTGGTTGCATTACTGAAGGTTTAATCCATTCATCAATGCAACCTCATTCGCGTCACGGCTGCGCCCCGACTTTTCCCGGTGGCGCTTGATTGCAGGCATTTGAAATAGCGATTTCACTCATTCGTTGAAGAGCGACGCATGGTCCGTGCAAGGCGCATTCTCGTCCACGATTACTCCGGTCATCCGTTTCAGATCCAGCTTGCCCGCTCACTGGCGCAGCGCGGATACGAGGTTCTACACGTCTATTCCGAAAGCTTCCAGACGCCGAAGGGTGACCTCCAGACGCGGCCGGACGATCCGCCCGGGTTTCGCATCGCCGGCCTGTCGCTGTCCGAGCCGTTCCAGAAATCGAGCTTTCTGAAGCGGCGGGCGCAGGAGATCGAGTTCGGACGGCTGGTGGCCGGTGAGATCAGGCGGTTTCGGCCCGAGATCGTGCTTTCGGCCAATGCGCCGCTCGACACGCAGGCTGTCATTCACAAGGCCGCGCGCGCCTGCGGAGCACGGTTCGTGTTTTGGCTGCAGGATATCTACAGCGAAGCCATCGGCCGCTTCCTGCCCGCGACGTTTCCGCTGATCGGAAATGCGGTCGCGCGCCGATATCAGCGGCTCGAATTCGGTCTGCTGAGAGAAAGCGATCATGTCGTCGCGATCACCGACGACTTCGTTCCATGTCTCCGGGTCAACGGCGTCACGCCCGATCGGATCTCCGTCATCGAGAACTGGGCGCCGCTGGAGGAGATGGAGCTGGCCGGGCGGCTGGCGTCCAGAAGCGAACGAGGCAATGACCCGATCCGGGCGGTCTATGCGGGCACGCTCGGCTACAAGCACAATCCCAATCTGCTGCTGCAGGCGGCGAAAGCGTTGCCGATCGCGATCCATGTCCATTCCGAGGGAGCAGTCGCCGAAAGCCTGGCGCGCAAGGCGGCGGCGGAAGGTGTCACCAATCTGCGCGTGAAGCCGTGGGTGCCGTTCGCCGACCTGACCGATGTTCTCGGCAACGCGGATATTCTGGTTGCAATGATCGAGGACGAGGCAGGGGCCTTTTGCGTACCGTCGAAGGTGCTGACCTATTTCGGGTGCGGGCGGCCGGTGCTGGCTTCCGTACCACGCAACAACCTGGCGCGACGTCTCATCGAGCGCGCCGATGCGGGGCTTGCGTCGGATCCCGATGACGCGGCGGGGTTCATCGACAATTTTCGGAGGCTGGCAGGGGATGGCGGGCTGCGCTTCCGGCTTGGCGCCAGAGGTCGTGAATACGCCGAGGCGCATTTCGCGATCGAGCCGATCACCGACCGTTTCGACAGGATTTTCGCCGGTCTCCATCGAGTGGAGAAACAGGCGGTCTAGCGCTGGGGGGCGTTGCATAATGGAGAGGACCGCGCTTGTCTGCGGCGCCGGAGGGTTTATCGGTAGCCACCTCGTTGCCCGGCTGAAGCGCGACGGCTTGCGGGTTCGCGGCGTCGATCTGAAATTGCCCGAATACGGGGAAAGCGTTGCCGACGATTTCATCGTCGCGGATCTGCGGCAAGCCGACGTCTGCGAACGGGTGATCGACGGCGATTTCCACGAGGTCTATCAGCTGGCGGCCGACATGGGCGGAGCCGGGTACATATTCAGCGGCCGGCACGATGCCGATATCATCCGCAATTCGGCGACGATCAATCTCAATATCGCCGATCTGTGCCACCGGCGCCGGGTCGGTCGCGTGTTCTTCTCGTCGTCGGCCTGCGTCTATCCCGCGGTCAACCAGGCCGATCCAGACAACCCGAATTGCGCCGAGTGGTCCGCTTATCCGGCCGCGCCCGACAGCGAGTATGGCTGGGAGAAGCTGATCTCGGAACGGCTCTATCAATCCTATGCCCGCAACTACGGCATGACCTGCCGCATCGCCCGCTACCACAACATCTTCGGCCCATCGGGAACCTGGGACGGCGGCCGGGAAAAGGCGCCGGCGGCCATCTGCCGGAAGGTGGCGCAGGCCGAGCATGGCGGCGAGATCGAGATATGGGGCGATGGCCTGCAGACGCGGTCCTTTCTCTACATCGACGAATGCATCGAGGGCACGATCCGGCTGATGCGCTCGGACTTCGCTGGGCCGGTGAATATCGGCTCGGAGGAAATGGTGAGCATCAACCGGCTTGTCGACATGGTGTGCGAGATCGCCGGCAAGCGGCTGCGCAAGCGCCATGTCGCCGGCCCGACGGGCGTTCGCGGACGCAGATCCGACAATCGGCTGATCGCCGAGAGGCTCGACTGGCAGCCGACGCAGAGCCTGATGGATGGCCTGGAAAAGACCTATGCGTGGATCGAGAGCCAGCTTCCGCGGAGTGCTGCGTGAGAAGCGGCTCTTGCCAGTGGGACAGACCGTCTGCCGTGGCTAGGCGGCCGCGCGGCTCGACCAACGCGGCGTTGCTGATCGCGAGCTTCGTGATCGGGCAGGGATCGATCTTCCTGGCGCAGACATGGCTGATCCATCGCGGCGCGCTCGATCTGCTTGCGGCCTTCGCGACGCATTTTTCCTTTGCGATCCTTACGCTTGGCATCGTCGATTTCGGCGCGCCCGTCGTCGCCGCGCGGCGGATTTCGCTGGCCGAGGACGGCGCGCGCGTGGAGGTGGCGCGGCGCTGTTACTGGCAGGCCTCCACTGTCCGGCTCGGCATCGCGTTGGTGCTGTCGTTGGCGGCGATCTCCTATGCTTGGCTTGGCGGGGACGGGTTTTCGCGGGCCTATATTCCCGCAGCCGTGCCGGCGCTGTTGATCTCGGCGTTCAACGCGACGGGCGTCTTTGATGGGCTGGGGATCAGCGGCATCAGCGGGTTGACCGGCATGCTCGCCCACATCGCGTCGGCCATCGCGCTGGTCGCGGCCGGCGCCAACCTGGCGGATGCGGGCGTGGTCCTCGGATCGGCGCTGTCGCTGGGCTATGCCATCGCCGTCGGCGCGCAGCTGGCCGTGCTTTGGCGGCTGGGCTGCTCGATGCGGGTGGCGCCTGTCACCGTCGCGGCTTGCGGCACCTTTGCCCGCGAGGGCTTAGGCGTGTTGCTGGCGTGCTTGCCGGGGCAGCTGTCGTTTCGGTTTCAGATCGTGGTGTGCGCGGCGGTTCTGGGGCAGGCGGGGGTGGGGCTGTTCGTCTATGGCAGACAGATCGCCGCCGCCGCCTCGCAGGTTCTGGAATTCGTGCGGCGCGCTCATTTTCCCGCCATGGTGCGCGTTCTTCGGCCCGGGGGCGTGACGCCGAGGTTGGTTTTCGAGGCGCAGCGGCTGGCGAGCCTGCTCGCGATCGTGCTGGCGCTTGGCCTGATGCTGGCCGGCGGCGCCTGCTTCCTGCTGCTCGGCGGCGCCTTCGCGCAAGCGGGTCTGGTGGTGGCGCTCTTTTCCTTCGGGGTTCTGACCGGCGCGCTCACGCAGACGCTGGCGCAGGCAGCGCAGGGGCTTGGCCGCTTTCGCGTCGTCGCCGCTGCCGCCGTGCTTGCCATGCTGGTCGGCTTCGCGGCGAGCGCCGGTCTCGGGGCGCTGTTCGGGCTTGGCGGGCTGGCGGTGGCGGAAGTGCTGACGCATGTGGTTGGGGCGCTGGTGATCCGGCCTTCGTTGTTCCGGCGAGCGGAAGGGCGCAAGACCGTGCGGGTCAGCGCATGATCAGACTCTGGACCGTCGCGGCGCTCTATCTCGCCAATCTCCCCTTCGCCGACAGCCTGTTCGTCGTTCTCCTTACGCTGCCGATGTTTCTCATGGTGCTGGTCGGGCTGTATCGCATTCAGTCACGGCGTTTCCAGATCGGAGATGTCTTCTGGTTCTGTCTCTTCGTCTATTTCGTGATCTCGCCGCTGCAGCGCATTCATGGGGACCGGATCGGCGGCGTGACGGCGATCACGGCCTATGCCTACGAGCCTTACGAGTTCGTAGCGGCGATGCTGATCGTGGTCCTGTTCTGCCTGCCGTTTCTATTCGTCGCGATGGATCGGGCCGAACCGGCGCCGAAGGTGGGTGCCTTGCCACTGCCGATGGCGGTTCTGCTCGTCCTGAACGGACTGGCCTTCGCGTCCTTCGTCGCATCGCAAGGCGGCATCGAGCGGCTGTTGTCGTCGCGGCTAGAGCAGGACCCGGCGCCGCCCTTCATCGGCAGCCTGTTCTTTCTCGGCCTGCAGTCGGTGACCGCATGCCTTGTCGCGGTGCGGTTCCATGCGTCCCGATCGCGGCTTGGCTCTTCGCGACTGGCGGCTCTTCCGCCGCTGCTGCTCGTCGTCATCCTGCTGGCGGTGGCGCGAAATCCGTTCAATGCGCCGCGCTTCATGCTGCTGGCCGTCTGGGGACCGGTCATGCTGGCGCTTTGCGGCGGCAGGGTTCCGGCGGCGTGGTTTTACGTGGCCGGGCTCCTGGCGCTGACGATCCTGTTTCCGATCCTTGATATCACCACGCGGCTTGGACTGGATGGCGTGGGCGATCTCTCCGAAATATCCGTCATCGGCAACTTCTTCGATATTCCCTCGGTCGATGTCTTCGACATGGCGGTTCATGCCGTGCGCTTCATGTCGGCGCATGACCAGATGTGGGGCGAGAAGCTCGGCGCCATCCTGCTGTTCTTCGTACCGCGTGCGATCTGGCCCGGAAAGCCCGTGGTGGGCGGGCTCGATGTCGGCAACGAGCTGTTTGCCGCGGGCATGTACGGGACGCCGAACCTGTCCTTCTTCATCGGCTGCGATCTCTACATGGATTTCGGCCTTGTCGGCGTCGCGCTCGGCGGTGTCGTCGCCGCCATGTTGCTGCGGCTGGTGCTGATCGCCGAATGGGGCGCCTTCGGCGGCGTCAGCGTATCCCGCATCCTCATCGCCTCGTCGCTGCCGATCCTCCTGCGCGGCCCCGTCGGCGCCGTGCTGCCGTTGTTCGTTTGTCAGGTCGCGATCGTCCTGGCCTTGTCGCGGCGGGTCCGGGACAAGGTCTCGCCCGTGCTGCCCGATCGGGAGCGGTTGCAACGATGACGAACGGCGCATCGGACAATTTCGGCATACTCGACGCCTCGACGTCCGGCTCGCGTGAGGGCGGGCCGAGCTTTGCGGTTCGGCATCGCGTTCTTCGCCTCGCCTGGGGGATCACCTGGACGCTGCTGGCGGCGTGGACGCCGGCGCCGCTGCATCGCTGGCGGGCGTTCCTGCTGCGGCTGTTCGGCGCGCGGCTGGCTCAAAATGCGCGGGTGCATGGATCGGCGCGGATCTGGTATCCGCCGCATCTCGTCATGGAGGAGAATACGCTGATCGGTCGCGGGGCGATCATCTACAGCATCGCGCCCGTTCACATCGGGCGTGGTGCGGTGATCTCGCAGGGCGCGCATCTGTGCACCGGCTCGCACGATATCGACGATGCGGCCTTCCAGCTCACGGCTCAGCCGATCACCGTTGGTGCTGACGCATGGATCGCGGCCGAGGCCTTTGTCGGCCCCGGCGTTTTCATCGGCGAGGGGGCGGTTCTCGGCGCGCGGGGCGTTGCGTTCGGCGATCTGGCCGCATGGACCGTTCATGTCGGCAATCCGGCCCGGCCGATCCGCGCCCGCCTCACCAGCTCATAGCGGTGGTCGCCGATACCCAGGCCGAGGCGGCGATCGCATAGCCCCGGTCGTTGAGATGCAGCGCATCGGAACGAAGCGATCTTGGAATGATGCCGGCGGCGACGTCCTGCTGGTCCCCGCTTGTCTGGTTCGCGGCGGCGGCAAGCGCGGCGCTGAGATCGACGAAGCGTTCCGGATAGCGCGTCGCCAGCGTGACGTTCAAGCCGGCGATCGTCTGGCGGGTTGCGAGATCATCCGCGGCCGAGGGCAGGATCGCGCCGATCAGGTAGCGGCCGCCGGGGACATGGGCCGCCATCGCCGCGATGTCGGACAGGACAGTCTCGGGCTTCGCCGCATTGTTGCGTCCGGCCCACAGCCATTGAACCTGGCCGAGGGTCGCATCGCCGGGGAGGAAGCGGGTGGCGTATTCGATGGCCACGGCGTCGCCGGGATGGCTGCGCGTGAACAGGTGGCGGGTGTTGCCGTCGGTCGTCAATGTGCCGTCCACGCCGGCCAGCGCGCCGGGCAGGCCGATCGCGCCATTGGCGCCCCGCAGCGCGTCGACCGATCGATAGAGCACGTCCACCTGCGGGCTTTGTTCGCCCCACTCGATGACGATGTTGTCGAGAGACCAGCGCACGAGACTGCCACTGCTGAGGAAGGCCATGGCCCCGCAGGACGGATTTGCGCTGGCGAGATTGCCGGCGGAAAAGACCAGTTCATAGTGGCCGCTCGCCGAGATCGCCCAGCTTGGGTCGCCGCCCGATGTCGTCGTCGCCCAGCTGCCGCCCGGTGCCCCGAGACCGCCGACATGGATCTGGCCGCTGCCCTCGATGATGTCGATGTCGAAGGCGATGTGGACGATCTTCCCTGCGGGGATGATCTGGCCGCCGGGGATTTCGGCAATGGCCAGTTCGCAGCCGCGCAGCACGCCGCCGTCGTCGTTGTCGACAATTAGCCTGCCATCGCGTGCCACAACCGGCGTCGCATGGCCATCCTGGATGCGCGGCGACCAGCCCTCGCTATCCTGATCGAAACGATAGAGCCTGGAGAAGGCCGGGCGATAGGCCGGGATTTCGCCATCGGCGGGCGTCAGCTGCAACGTGGTCGCCACCGCGCTCCTTTCGAACTGGCCCGGAAAGATACGCAGCGTGATGTCGATCGCGCTTCCGGATAGGGCGTCGAGCAGATGCGTGGAGCGGACGAAGCCCCGCGTCGCGGTGGCCGTCGCCGATACGCCGCTGCGCGTGCCGTCAAGGGCGAAAGCGGGAGCCGCGATTTCGGCAATATAGCCGCCGAGTTCGTCGGCCTCGATGAGCAGAAGGCGCAGGCCCGATATGCCCGAGGTGGAGCCGGCGATCATCTGGATCGCGCTTGAGATCGTCCACGGACTGCCCGGTTCCGTTGCGTGGTTGGCGGCGATGGCGCCATAGATCTGCCGGCCGATGTCGGTGAAACCGGCCGTTGCCGTGCCGCTGATCCTGACGTCGCCGTAGGGCAGGCCGTTTTCGTCGGTGCCCTTGTCGATGCACTCATGCGTGAGGCCATTGACGCTGCCGGTCTCGAACAGATCCATCCAGTCGCGCGTATGCGGATAAAGGTTCCTGGGATCGCCGCCGGCCACGGCGAGCAGCAGCGACACGCCGCCCTGCCGGGCGCCGATCTCGGTCGAGGTCTGGCCGCCGATGCCGCGATTGACGATCGTTCGAGGCGGATCGAAAAGACCGGCGGCGACGGCCGGAAAAGTCTGGTCGCGAGACGATGCGCCGGCACCTTCCGTCAGGCTGTCGCCGTAAGCGATGACCTGGCGAGGGCCGGAACCTTGCCGGGCATTGGATTGGACGGTCGAAAGGCCGATACCGAGAAACATTGCGGGTCTCCATCATGAACTCGGAAGACATCCTAATTCAGCGCCCGGAGACGGGGATGACTTGCCGGCGCAAGTTCTTTTCCGGTCAGATCTCGCAAAGCGTGGCGCACTTCATGATCTCTTAAGTAATTATCTTGAGATTACAGTTTCCTTGTTCCATGATGATTCCGACCGGAAGGATTTCTGTGTCCGACGTCATGTCGATCGATGCAGATCGCTTCCGCGCAGAACATGTTTCCTGGTCATCGATCGCGTATCGCGGCCGCTAGACTTGATTTCATCACATTACGCCGCCTGTGTGCGCTCGCCGTGGGCCTGATTGGGAAGATTGCATGAATTCGGAGTTTGCCGTTCGCCCCATGCGGCCCGGTGAGTTGGAGCTAGTGCTCGAATGGGCGCGGCAGGAGGGGTGGAATCCGGGTCTCGACGATTCGCTTCCGTTCCACGACGCGGACCCATCGGGTTTTTTCGTCGGCGCGCTCGGTGAAGTCCCGGTCGGTTCGATTTCCGTCGTCAAGTATGGTGACGACTTCGCCTTTCTCGGGCTCTACATGGTTCACCCGGAGTTTCGTGGGAAAGGCTACGGCAGGGCCATCTGGGATGCCGGCATCGCCTCGGCGAATGGTCGCGGCATCGGGCTCGACGGGGTTGTCGCGCAGCAGGCCAATTACCGCAAGGCCGGCTTCGAGGAAGCCTACAGGACCGTCCGCTATGGCGGCGTGATCGGCTCGCTGCCATCGTCGACGCTGACTGCCACGCCCGTGACCGACAAGCTGGACGGGCTGGTGCGCTACGATGCCAGCGTGTTTTCGGCTGAGCGTTCGGCCTTCGTGACCTCTTGGTGCACCAACCGCAAGCATCGGCGCACCGCCGTTGTGCGCAAGAGCGGCAAGATCCGTGGCTATGGCACGATCCGCCGCTGCTACGACGGATACAAGATCGGGCCGCTGTTCGCCGCCGATCCCGACAGCGCCGCGGCACTGCTTTCCACGCTCGGGCAGGAGGCGAGGGGCGCGCGGGTGTTCATCGACGTGCCCGTCGACAATCGCGACGCGGTGGCGCTTGCCGTCGGCATGGGGCTCGCGCCGGTGTTCGAGACGGCGCGCATGTATCGCGGCGCCAGTCCTGCCGTCGCGCTGAAGAATGTCTTCGGCGTCACCACGCTGGAGCTGGGCTAGCGAGCGTCCGAGGTTGCGGGCGCCGCGCGATCGGGGCGCCCCTTTTCGGCGATGGCGATGCCGCCGAGCGCCAGCACCAGCGCCACGATGTGAAACGGCTGCAGCTTTTCGCCGAGCAGCGCCACCGAAAACAGCGTGCCGAAGACAGGCACGAGATTGATGAAGAGTGCCGCGCGGTTGGCGCCGATCCATTCCACGCCCTTGATGTAGAAGACCTGCGCCATCAGCGAGGCGAAGATCGCCGTGTAGATGGTGATGAGCCATCCGGTCGCGTCGGGAAGCTGTGCCGCACCGTTCGATGCCTCCCATGCCAGAAGCGGCAGCGCGCTCAGCATGGCGCCGAGCGCGGGAATGGCCATCAGCGTGCGCCAGTCGAGCGGCGGCTTCCATCGCAGGAAGATCGTGTAGACGGCGTAAGCGACGACCGCGACCAGCATCAGCCCGTCGCCGGTGTTGAGGCCGAGTTCCAGCAGCGTGGTCAGGCTGCCATGGGCGGCCGTCACTGCCACGCCGAGCAAGGTCATCGCAAAGCCGACGATCTGCGCCAGCGACACGCCGGTGCGGAAGAAGACGAAGTTGAGCAGGAAGATCAGCATCGGGATGCCTGCCTGCTCGATTGCGACATTGATGGCGGTCGTATATTTTACCGCTGAATAAAGCATGGCATTGAACAGCGTGTAGCCGACGATGCCGTAGAAGAAGAGCAGAGGGAGGTTTTTGCGCACGACAGGCCAGTCGCGCTTGAGCTGCGGCACGGATATGGCGGCGATGATCGCGGTTGCGACGAACCAGCGCAGCGAGGTGAGCATCATCGGGCTGACGTGACCGAGCGCCAGTTTTCCGGCAACGGTATTGCCGCCCCAGCACATCGCGGCAACGACAAGGCATATGTAGGCGGCAAACTGCACGGCCGATTCTCTCCCGGTCGGCTGCGCGGGCGCAGAACTTCTTCCGACGATGGCGGCAAATAGCCTGCCAATGGCTGATTTGTCACGTAAAAAGCCAATTCAGACGGCAATACAGGGTCGCTTTCCCAAAAACAAAGCCTTATAGATGCGCGGGTTTGAGCAGGGAGCGGTTAAATCCGCCTTTAACAGGAAGACGTGAATGACGAACGTAGTTGTGGTCGGTTCGCAATGGGGTGACGAAGGCAAGGGCAAGATTGTCGACTGGCTTTCGGAACGCGCCGATGTGATCGTGCGCTATCAGGGCGGACACAATGCGGGCCATACGCTGGTCATCGATGGTGTCAGCTACAAGCTGGCGCTGCTGCCGTCGGGCCTCGTGCGCGGCAAGCTCAGCGTCATCGGCAACGGCGTCGTCGTCGATCCGCATCATTTCGTCGCCGAAGTCGAGAAGCTGCGCGCGCAGGGCGTCAACGTATCGCCCGAGATTCTGCGCATCGCCGACAACGCGCCGCTGATCCTGTCCCTGCACCGAGATCTCGATGGTTTCCGTGAAGATGCTGCCTCCAACAGCGGCACCAAGATCGGCACCACCCGCCGCGGCATCGGCCCGGCCTATGAAGACAAGGTCGGCCGCCGCGCGATCCGCGCCATCGACCTCGCCGACAAGGAAGCGCTGCCGGCCAAGATCGACCGTCTTCTGACGCACCATAACGCGCTGCGCCGCGGCCTCGGCCTGCCGGAAATCTCGGTGGAATCGCTGGAGAAGGAACTGAACGACGTCGCCGACCAGGTGCTACCCTATGTCGACCAGGTCTGGCGCATCCTCGACGACCAGCGCAAGGCCGGCGCCCGCATCCTGTTCGAAGGCGCGCAGGGTGCGCTGCTCGACAACGACCACGGCACCTATCCCTTCGTCACCTCGTCGAACACGGTTGCCGGCCAGGCCGCCGCCGGCTCGGGCCTCGGCCCGACGGCGATCGGTTATGTTCTCGGCATCACCAAGGCCTACACGACCCGCGTCGGTGAAGGTCCGTTCCCGTGCGAGCTGAACGACGAGGTCGGCAAGCATCTTTCGACCGTCGGCCGCGAAGTCGGCGTCAACACCGGCCGTCCGCGCCGTTGCGGCTGGTTCGATTCCGTTCTGGTCCGCCAGACGGTGAAGACCTCGGGCATCACCGGCATCGCGCTCACCAAGCTCGACGTTCTCGATGGTCTCGACGAACTGAAGATCTGCGTCGCCTACAAGCTCGACGGCAAGGAGATCGATTATCTTCCGGCGAGCCAGGCCGCGCAGGCGCGTGTCGAGCCCGTCTACATCACGCTTGAGGGATGGAAGGAATCGACCGTCGGCGCGCGCAGCTGGGCCGATCTCCCGGCCCAGGCGATCAAGTATGTCCGTCAGGTTGAAGAGCTGATCGGCGCACCTGTCGCTCTTCTGTCCACAAGTCCTGAGCGCGATGACACCATACTTGTGACCGATCCTTTTGAGGATTAAGGTTTTATATGATTATTTGTGTGGTTCGCGCGGCGAACCACACTCTTAGAGAAAGTACGAATGGCGGATTTTATCGCAGTTATCCGGCGGGCGGTTGACGGCCTGACCGACAACACTCCCGATATGCGGGTGAAGGTTTACGAGCGTGCTCGCGGTGCCGTACAGCGGCAGCTCGAGAACATGAAGCCGCGTCCGCCCGAGGCCATGCTGCAGCGCCAGCTGGAAAAGCTCGAAGCCGCCATTCGTGAAGTCGAATCCGAGCATGCCGATGCGCTGCCGGCCGAGGACCAGGCCGCCGCCATCGCCGTACCGGTTGCGGAAGCGCCGGCGGAGCCCGAAGCGGCTCCCGAGCCCGAGGTCATCGCCGCCACGCCAGAGCCGGCCGCCGAACAGGCGCAAGAGGTTCCGGAAGCCGAACTGGCTTACGAGCAGCCGGCCTATGAGGCGCCCGCCCGGGAGCCCGCCTACGAGGAACCGGCTTACGAAGCGCCCGTCGAGCCCGAGGCTCCGGTGGCCGCCGAGCCTGTTGCGCATGAGGAGCCGCTTTACGAAGAGCCGGCGCCGGTGCATGCCGCCGAGGTTCACGAAGAGCCCGAGGTTCAGCCCGAGCCTGACGTCCATTACGAGCCCGCGCCGTCTTATGCCGAGCCCGTATTCGAGGAAGAGCCGCGTGTCTCGGCTGCCTCCGAGCCGGAGCCGGTCGAGCCATGGCAGATGCCGGTCGAGGACCAATACGATGCCGCGCGTGGAACGCATGGCCACGATTTCGCCGCCGCGCCCGATGTGGAGCCCTATGCCGAGCCCGTCATCGACGACGCGCCGCGGGCGCAGCCGGTCGCGCGTGATTTCGACCTGAGCAATCGCCTGGTCGAGCCGGTTCCGGTGTTCGAGCCGCCGCATCAGTTCGTCGAGCAGACGCAGGACGATCCCATTCATGCCGACGCCGCCGGTCATTTCGACCCGGTGTGGAACGAACCGGCGGAAGAAGTACCGGAACCGTCCACAAAGACGGTTGAGCCGACGGATTGGGCGCTGGAGGAACTGCGCCAGTTCTCCGAGACCTCGCATGCAGCACCTGCCGTCAACGACGCGGCGCGCGCCTTCGACGAGGTGGTTTCCGGCATTGATTATCAGTCGGCGCCGGTAGCGGCAGCCCCGGCGAAGATGCCGGCCGCCAGTGAGAGCTTCTCCTGGGAAGCGGCTGCCTTCGACGACCTGCCGCCGATCGACAACGACAAGAAGGCGCCGGCCGCCGCACCGTATGACGACGGCGATCTGTTCTCCGAAATTCATGGCGGACCGACGCCGAAGACCGAGCCTCTGGCCGGCGACGACTGGCAGGAGGCGACCCGGCTTCGCGGCTACGACAATCGCG
This sequence comes from Rhizobium sp. AN80A, assembly GCF_030053015.1. Classification (NCBI taxonomy): domain Bacteria; kingdom Pseudomonadati; phylum Pseudomonadota; class Alphaproteobacteria; order Hyphomicrobiales; family Rhizobiaceae; genus Rhizobium; species Rhizobium sp. AN80A. The sequence goes on from NZ_JASJPX010000003.1 coordinate 98,917, forward strand.
GCGTCGTCGCCGCGGACGATGACGGCCCGTCGCTTGCAAGCGGTGACGACGATATCGCCTCGAAGTTCCAGGGCAAGAATTTCCGCATGGAGCCGAAGCGTCGTCGCTTCGGCATCGGCTCCATCATCGCGCTGCTGATCGCGCTCGGCGTTGTCGGCGGCGGCGGTTATGCCGCCTATACGCATCAGGAAGCGCTGACCGAGATGGTCAAGGGGCTCGTCAGCTCCGCGCCGTCGCAGACCGCGCAGACGCCTCCGGTCGCCGGGACGACGGCGCCCGCCGATCAGACGAGCGAGGCGAAGCCCGCCGCGACGCCCGATACGGCGCATGCGACGCATCAGGACGGCGCCGCCACCGACGGTTCGGCGTCCGGCAGCAAGTTCACGCAGCGGCTGCTTGCCGATGGCACCGAGGTCGATAGCGGCCCGGCGGCCGCGCCCAGCACGCAGGTCGCCGAAGGCAAGTCCGTCGCCGAGCAGAATGTCGCTTCGTCCGATCCGGTCGCCCCGGCCGGTGCCGCGACACCGCCGGCAGCCGCCTCCGGCACTGCCGCGCCCGGGACGACACCAACAGCGGCGCCCGCCGACGCGCAGGCCGCCCCTGCCGGTGCCAGCGAGAAGATGTTCCTCTACGAGGAGCGTATCGGCCAGAGTTCGCCAACGGCGATCCAGGGCTCGATCGCCTGGAGCCTGCGCCGCGAGGCCGGCGCCGACGGCAAGCAGGAAGCCTCCGTTCAGGGCACGCTGACGGTTCCCGAGCGGAATCTCACGGCGCAGATCACCTTCAAGCGCAACTCCGATCCCTCCCTGCCGGCAAGCCACATCGTCGAGATGGTGTTCTCGCTGCCGCCGAATTTCGAAGGCGGATCGATCGATAGCGTTCAGCGCATTTCGATGAAGCGGACCGAGCAGGATCGCGGCGACGCGCTGGTCGCCGTTCCCGCGAAGATCACCGACGATTTCCACATGATCGCGCTCAACGATTATCCGGATGCCCGCAAGGCCAACCTCGACCTCCTGTCGACGCGCGAGTGGATCGATATCCCGATCACCTATCGCAACGGCCGCCGCGCGCTTCTGACCATGCAGAAGGGCCCGACCGGTATCGAAGCCTTCAACACCGCGATCCGCGAATGGAACGCCGCCGGCGACGTCTCGACCAGCCAGTAAGGTTGGTTGCATGAGCAGACAAACACAAAAAGGGCGGATCTTGAGACCCGTTCCTAGCCGAAATGTGAAATATTAGTGAAATTCTTGCGAAATCCCTTAGAGTGCAAGCTCTGAGGGATTTTGCGTTAATTTAAGAATCTGAAGGAAGTTAAAAGCCAAGGGTGACGTCTGTGTTTCTGTTGGTTCAAACTATAAGCGGGAGCAAGTTCTATTGGACCAGTGGCGAACTGTTTGTCACTGGTCGGCATAACGCCTTGGAGATTTCCAACTATCGGATGGCTCGCAAACAGCTAAGACGAGCTGAAGACTTATATGGAAAGCCGCTCGGGGCGAAGATCGAGTACGCTGATCCATCCGCGAGCACGTGGAAACGTTTTCTGCTATGGCTGTCGCAGCAGTAAATTGCGCATTGGGCGCGATCGTTTTCCGTAAGCATTCCAGATTCAAGACAAAGGGCGGATCGTGAGACCCGCCCTTTGTCTGTTGGGAATGGTGCGGCTCAGGCCGTGGCTTCGACGACGCGGACGGCCTTGGCGCGGTCGAGCGCTTCCTTGCGGACGGCGTCCTGGACCTTTTCGAAGGCGCGGACCTCGATCTGGCGCACGCGCTCGCGGCTGATGTCGAATTCGGTAGACAGGTCCTCGAGCGTCACCGGATCCTCCGCGAGGCGGCGTGCCTCGAAGATGCGGCGTTCGCGGTCGTTGAGCACGCTCATCGCCTTGGCCAGCATGCGCCGGCGGGTGTCGAGTTCGTCCTGCTCGATCAGCACGTCTTCCTGGCTGTCATGATCGTCGACGAGCCAATCCTGCCACTGGCCGCTGTCGCCCTCCGACGCCTTGATCGGCGCGTTGAGCGAGGCGTCGCCGGACAGGCGACGGTTCATCGAGATCACTTCTTCCTCGGAGACGCGCAGCTTGGTTGCGATCTCGGTCACGTGTTCCGGCTTCAGGTCGCCTTCGTCGATGGCCTGGATGCGGCCCTTCAGGCGACGCAGATTGAAGAACAGGCGCTTCTGGTTGGCGGTGGTGCCCATCTTCACGAGCGACCAGGACCGCAGGATGTATTCCTGGATCGAGGCCTTGATCCACCACATCGCATAGGTGGCCAGACGGAAACCGCGTTCCGGGTCGAACTTCTTGACCGCCTGCATCAGACCGACATTTCCTTCCGACACGACTTCGCCGATCGGCAGGCCGTAGCCGCGATAGCCCATGGCGATCTTGGCGACGAGACGCAGGTGGCTGGTGACGAGACGATGCGCGGCCTCGCGGTCGCCATGTTCGGAATACCGCTTCGCCAGCATGTATTCTTCCTGCGGCTCCAGCATCGGGAACTTGCGGATTTCGTCGAGATAACGATTGAGACCGGCTTCGCCGGCGGTAATGGACGGCAAACTGCTTCGGGCCATTCTTGCACCCTCCTATCTGAATTCCGGTCCCCGCTTTGACGCGTCCCTGCGTTTTGAAGGCGAACCGGGAACATGCGGCTTTGTCAAAGCCCGCACGAAGTCAGTGTAGAGATAAGTGTGGCGAAACCGTAGTTCAAGGCTCAAACCGGGTTCACGATGCCGTTACAGCTCGGCATTGCGCAATGCTTCGACCAGCGCGACCATGTCGTCGGGCAGCGGCACCTCGAAGCGCATGATTTCCTCGGTGCGCGGGTGCTCGAACTGCAGCATGTAGGCGTGCAGCGCCTGGCGGCCGAAACCATTGACCGCCTTTTTGGCGGCCTCCGGCAGAAGGTTGGCCTTGGTCTTGAAGCCGGCGCCATAGACGGTGTCGCCGAGGAGCGGATGGCCGATATGGGCCATGTGGACGCGGATCTGGTGGGTGCGACCGGTTTCCAGATGGCACTCGACCAACGAGGCCAGCGACAGCGCATCCGGCGTCTCGTGGAAACGCTCGATCACCTCGTAATGGGTGATCGCCTCGTCGGCATCGGCCGTGCCCAGGCGCTTGACGGCGCGGCGGGTGCGGTCTCCGGTGTCGCGGCCGAGCGGCGCGTTGACGCTGCCGGTCAACGTGCGCGGACGGCCCCAGACGACGGCCTGGTAGGCACGCTCGATCGGCATGGTACGGCCGTGATCGGCGAACTGGGCGGAGAGGTGGCGGTGCGCGACGTCGTTCTTGGCGACGACCATGACGCCGGTCGTGTCCTTGTCGAGACGGTGCACGATGCCGGGGCGGCGCACGCCGCCGATGCCCGACAGGCTGTCGCCGCAATGATAGATCAGCGCGTTGACCAGCGTTCCCGTCCAGTTGCCGGCGGCCGGATGAACGACCATGCCCGATGGCTTGGAGATGACGATCAGGTCGTCGTCCTCGTAGAGGATCTCGAGCGGGATATCCTCGCCTTTCGGCGTCGGGTCCTCGGGCTCGGGCAGGTTGATCTCGAAGACGTCGCCGGGGCGGACCTTTTTCTGCGGATCGGCGACGACGGCGCCCTTGGAGGTGACCTGGCCCTCCTTGATCAGCACCTTGACGCGGCTGCGGGAGAATTCCTCGCCGAGCTGGGCCGTCATCCACGCATCAAGCCTGCCTTCGGCATGTTCATCCGCCGTCAGGACTTTCCTAATGCCGGCTGCTTGTTTAAAGGGGTCGCTCAAGACGCTTCTTCTCCGAAGTATTTTATAGAATGGAACGCCATATATGACGAATGTCCAGCCAGAAGACGATCAGGAAGAAAAGCCCCTCGATCCGGCAATGGAAAATGTCCGACGCAAGATGATCCGCCTGCAGATCGTCTCCGGCTTCATCATGTTCGTGAGCCTTATGGCGGTCTTCGGCGCGGTTGTCTACAAGACGATGTGGGCGCCGGCCAAGCAGCCGACGGCGGTGGCCTCCGGCGGAATTCCGTCGGATGCGCCTGTAGCCGCGACGGCAAGCCTGCCTGCCGGCTTCGTTCTCCAGTCCTCGTCGCTTTCGGGCGGCCAGATCATGTTCTTCGGCAAGACCGCCGAGGGCGTGAGCAAGGCTTTGGTGTTCGACATCAAGGCGGGAAGCATCATCGCGGACGTGACCGTCAACGGCGGCTGACGACAATGGCCCCTCGGCTGATCGCGATCGACAATGCCGACGACCCCGAGATCGCCGAGTTTCGCGATATTCGCGAACGCGACCTGACGGGACGGCATAACCGGTTCATCGCCGAGGGCACCGTCGTGCTGCGCATGCTTGCCGAGGCGCATCGGGCGGGCGGCGATTTCGCGGCCGAAAAGGTGCTTTTGCTGCGCAACCGTGTCGACGGCGTCGCCGATATTCTCGAGCGGCTGCCGGAGGACGTTCCAGTCTATGTCGCGGAAGCGGACGTGCTCGACCGTATCGTCGGCTTTCACCTGCATCGCGGCGTGCTGGCGCTGGGGCGGCGGCAGCCACGGGACGGTGCGCTGATCGAGCGGCTGCCCGAGCGCTCGCTGGTACTTGTCGGCTGCGGCATCTCCAATCATGACAATGCCGGCTCGATGTTCCGCAACGCGGCCGCCTTCGATGTCGATGCGATCTTCCTCGACGAGACCTCGTGCGATCCGCTCTATCGCAAGGCGATGCGTGTTTCGGTCGGGTCGGTGTTGAGCGTTCCCTATGAACGCGGCGGCGACGCGCTGGCGCTGCTGACGCAACTCGCCGAGCGCGACTTCGCCATCTGGACGCTGTCGCCGCGCGGCGAGGTCGATATCCGCTCCATTCCGGCCTCCGAGCGGATGGCGCTGGTGGTCGGCACGGAAGGCGAGGGGTTGCCGCAGGCGGTGCTGTCGCGGTTTCGCAGCGCCCGCATTCCGCAATCGCCAGGGCTCGACAGCCTCAACGTCGCCACCGCGACGGGTATCGCGCTGTTTGCCATGTCGTCCACGGTAAAGCGTATCTGAGATCGGTGGTTAGCCGGGCTGCGACAGGATCGTTGCGGCCCGCTGGGCGAGGTCGATGCGCTCGCCGTCCTTGGCTTCCGCCGTCTCCGGCAGCAGATCGCGGATCGGCGATGCCTTGCCTTCGTTGATGGCGGTCAGCGCCACCATCTCGGCGGCGATCGTCGCGATTTCCTCGCGGATGGCGCCGTCCTTGGAGGTGTTCAGCCTGGCGGCGAGGATTTCCTCTGAAACGGCGGCGCTGCGGGCGCGCACTTCCTCGGCGAGGCGTGCCGCGACGGCTGCCGTGTCCAGTTCGGAGATCGGGGCGTCTTCCTGCACGGGCTTTTCCTGCGGCGGGATGAGGACGAGGGGCGCGAGGCCGGCCGAGCGAAGCGCGCGGTTCGCCTTGCGCATGTCGGCGTTGGCGGCTTTCACCTGATCCTTGAGCTTGGTCAGCTCTTGCTGCCGGCGCGCCAGAAGCGCCTCCTTGTCGGCAAGCGTGGCCTTGTCGCGCTCGGCGCGGTCTTCCAGACGGATGACCGTGTGTTCCTGCTGCGTCAGCTTCTGTTCGGCATCCTTGGCGCGCTTCTGCAGCAGGCTCACGTCCTGGCGGAGCTCGTCGCGCTCGCTGCGCAATCCGCTGTGCTTGAAGGTGAGGTTCTCGAACTCGGTCTCGCGCGCGGCCATGTCGATCTTCAGATTGTCGGTCTGTTCGGCGATCTTGTTCAGGCGAACACGCAGAGCGTCGAGCTCGCCTTCCTTGGCGGCACTGGCCTGTTCGGCGATATGCAGGCTGGTCTTCAGCTGACTGATGTAGTTCTCGTCCTTGCGCAGATGCGAGCGCAGTTCTGCGGCCTCGACGCTCATATCGGCGATCTGGGCCTGGAGCGCGCTGATCTCTGAGGCGAAGTGGCCGGCGTCGCGGGCGATCTGGTCGTATTTCAATTGCAGCGACATCGACTTTTCGCGCTCGCGAATCAGGTCCTGCGTCGTGCGGGCGTTCTCGGCGGCGTAAAGCGCGCGGACCATGTCCTTTTGCGCACGCACTTCCTGGGGGCTGAGAGGCATCGTGGCGCGCATGCGGTTTTCGGTGTACCAGACGATACGGCGATGAACGGCCGGCGATACGAGGAAAACCAGGAACGCCGCGCCAGAAAGCCCAATCCGAACAAGAGCGCGTATTCGATCACGGCGAGGCCACTGCTTCCAGAAGTTGATTTGCGTCAGCCAATGATTAAGCGGCCAGCGCCGTTAGGGCAAGTGGCGGATGGGTCACGGCGACACAGAGTTCGCCGTGCGCTTGCCGTCAGAAGGGGTTCCAGGTCGGATTTTGGGTAATCTTGATGTAGCCGACGTTGAGACCGAGGCGGGCGCCGACGCCGGTGCGGATCGGTACGACGAGGACGTTGTTGTTCTTGAGCAGCGTCATGCCGAAGCCGGCGATGACGAAGGCCTGGCCGCTGACGCCGCCGAAACGGGCGTAGATCGCATCGGTCGACGGGAGGTCGTAGACCAGCATCATGACGCGCGTGCCCTGGCCACCATAATCGAGGCCGAGCGACGGACCCTGCCAGTAGAGCGGATGCTCGCCGGCGTTCTTGGTGTTGAGCTGGCCTTCGCCATAGGTCAGGCCGGCGATGAAGGCGCCGGAGCCTTCCTGGCCGAGGATATAGCCGTTCGGCAAGCCGTATTTCTGGAAGGCCGCTTCGACCGCCTTGGCAAGACCGCCGCTGGTGGAGCCGAAGAAGGAGTGACCGGCATCGACGATTTCCTGAACCGAATACTGATCGCTACCGGTCTGCTGGGCCGCGGCCTGGGTAGCGGCAAGCATCAGGCACGAGATCGCGAGTATTGAGACCCGCCGGCAGTCGGCCAGAAATCTTCCTAGGATTGAGGGGCGCATGGTGTCATCCGTTCATCATGGTCGATACATGGAGCCGTTTCCGGCGTTTCTATCATTTTGCGCGGATGGTCTTAACAATCGGTTTACCAAATATGGTGTCATTATGGCGCCGAGTACGCTCGCAAACTTCGTGCAATGATGAAGCAATATGTGTGGCGGAATGAATCACCGCCCTCTTGGAGACAATGATGTCGAAGAATCCAAACCTTACCCTGACCGGCCCTGATCTGGCCGCGCTTCTCTGCAGCCGTGTTTGCCATGACGTCATCTCGCCCGTCGGCGCGATCAACAACGGCCTTGAACTGCTCGACGAGGGCGGCGCCGACGCAGACGCCATGGATCTTATCCGCACCAGCGCGCTGAATGCCTCCGTGCGTCTCAAATTCGCACGCCTTGCCTTCGGCGCTTCCGGCTCCGTCGGCGCGTCGATCGACACTGGCGAAGCCGAGCGCGCCGCCAAGGATTTCGCCGCCGCCGAGAAGAAGACCGAGGTGGTCTGGACCGGACCGCGCGCGATCATCGCGAAGAACCGCGTCAAGCTGCTGCTCAACCTGTTCCTCGTCGCCTATTCCTCGATCCCGCGCGGCGGCCAGATCGATATCACGCTTGAGAACCCGGAATTCGACGCGAAGTTCACGCTCGTCGCCAAGGGCAAGCTGATGCGCCTGCCGCCGAAGTTCGTCGAGATTTCGACCGGTGAGATCGAAGAAGCGATCGACGCCCACACGATCCAGCCCTATTACGCAGTGCTGCTCGCTGAAGAGTGCGGCATGAAGCTTGGCCATAGCGCCAGCGCCGAAGAGATCATCTTCACCGCCGAAGTCATTCCGGCCTGATCGAAAATCCGGCCGGGAGAAAATCCCGGCACATTGCTTGTATCGAAGTAATACTTCCTTAGCCGAATGTTTCTATCCTTGCCCGTGAAGATGCCCGCCGGGACAGAAGCGGGGCAATGGAGCAGCGATGCAAAGGTTCATGATCACCGATCTCGTCGGACGTCGTTCGTAAGGTCGGGAAGCGGATTCTGTCCGAACTCGACTTCATGGTCAGCGAAGCCTCCAGCGCCAGCGAAGCCCTGTCCCATTGCCAGGTGGAACTGCCCGATTACCTGATCGTCGATTCGTCCATGGATGGCGCGCTTGATCTGATCGTGGCGGTTCGCGCCATGGAAGGCGGCAAGGAGGTCAAGATCTACTATTGCGTGATCGAGGCCGACCTGAAGAAGCTGATGATGGGCAAGCGGGCAGGGGCCACGGACTTCCTGCTCAAGCCCTTCGATCGCAAGATCCTGACCGCGGTCTTCGGCAATCGCGCCATCGCCGCCTGACATTTCCATCCGATCCAAACGCAAAAGCCGCCTTCGGGGCGGCTTTTGTCGTTTCAGGCTGTCCATGGACACAAAAAATCCCGCCGTAAAGGCGGGATTTCAAGGATGATCGGCGTAGGGACCGAAATCGGATATCAGGCTGTTTCGGCGTACTCGGCGCCATCCGGCTCGCGCAGAACGTAGCCGCGGCCCCAGACGGTTTCGATGTAGTTGGCGCCACCGGCCGCGTTCGCGAGCTTCTTGCGCAGCTTGCAGATGAAGACGTCGATGATCTTCAGTTCCGGTTCGTCCATGCCGCCGTAAAGGTGGTTCAAGAACATTTCCTTGGTGAGGGTCGTGCCCTTGCGGAGCGAAAGCAGCTCCAGCATCTGGTATTCCTTGCCCGTCAGGTGAACGCGCTGGCCACCGACTTCGACGGTCTTGGCGTCGAGGTTGACGATCAGTTCGCCGGTCATGATGACCGACTGGGCGTGACCCTTGGAACGACGGACGATCGCATGAATGCGAGCAACCAGTTCGTCCTTGTGGAAAGGCTTGGTCATGTAGTCGTCGGCGCCGAAGCCGAGACCGCGAACCTTGTCCTCGATGCCGGCCATGCCGGAAAGGATCAGGATCGGTGTTTTAACCTTGGACAGGCGGAGAGTGCGCAGCACTTCATATCCGGACATGTCTGGAAGGTTGAGATCAAGAAGGATGATATCATAATCATACAACTTGCCGAGATCGACGCCTTCTTCACCTAGATCGGTGGTGTAGACGTTGAAACTTTCTGACTTGAGCATCAGTTCGATGCTCTGCGCTGTCGCGCTGTCATCTTCGATGAGTAGTACCCGCATTCTTATCCCCTTTACCGCCGCCGAAAGGTGGTCTGGCCCCTACGCGATACAGAAATGTCACTGCGTGATTTGGAAGCTGCCACGAAATGGTTAACAAATTCTGATTCACTCTGGCAAGAGGTAATCAATTTATTAAATATTTTGTCCATTCCGCTGTTTTCCAACGAGAATCCGCAAGGCCCTATTCTCAACTGTTACATTAAGAAAGGCCGGCAAGCGATTCATTCGACTCACCAATGAAACGGACCGGAAATCGCGTAGTTGTGTTTACCGACCCTTAAATCATCGGCACTATCATTAACGATGCCCGTAAACGAAAGGTTACCAGCGGTAGGTTTTTGTTAACGCCGAGGGAAATTTTTTGGGCAAGTCGCATGAAGGCGGCAGCTAAAGGGCGGTTTCAAGTGAAGCCGGGGTCTCGCATCACTGGAGTAATGCGTATGAAGTCGCGTGAGAGCCTAGTTCGTCTGAAAGAGTTTCAGGTGAACGAAAAGCGTCGTCAACTGCAGCAGTTGCAGATGATGATGTCTGAATTTGACCGTATGACGAAGGATCTGGAGAGCCAGATCGTCGTCGAGGAAAAGAAGTCCGGCATTTCCGACCCGAATCACTTCGCCTATCCCACCTTCGCGAAGGCAGCACGCCAGCGCGCGGACAATCTTCAGGTTTCGATCAAGGAACTGAGGATGCAGGAAGAGGCCTTGGAGCAGACGCTCGAAGAGATGCAGGCGGAATATGCACGCGCTGCCGCGCTCGAGGAGCGCGACGGAGCGGTTCGGGCACGAGCCTAAGCCAGGATGATCGATGCCTTCGGGCATCCGGGGTGTCATCTCATAAAAGCCATGCATGACGGGCGTGCTGTCCGTCATACATGGCTTTTGGCGTTTTTCGCCGTCAGAAGCTCAATTGATGACGTCGCGCCATTCATCGTGGCGAACCGCCTGCGCCTTGAAGAAGGGGCAGAGCGGAATGATTTTCCAGCCACCGGTTCGGGCGGCTTCGACCGCGTGCAACGCCAGAGCCTGGCCGACGCCCTTGCCGCGCAGCGCGTCCGGCACGCCGGTATGATCGATGATGATGAGTTTCGGCGATGTGCGCGAATAGGTCATTTCGGCCTGGTGGCCTTCAAGCTCGGCCACGTAGCGGCCACCCGATGCGTTTTCTTCGTCGGTGATCTTCATCCGAACCGTCTCCTTTCGATTGCGTCGAACGAAACGTGCCATGGCGCCCGCGCAAAGCAAAGGTCGCCAAGGGGTGACGCATTGTTCGAAGAAAGGCAGCGTTTTCGATGAAGGGGAATTGGCGGGGCTGGCGCTTGCGAAGCCGATGCCGAGCCTTGCTCGCGCAGCCCCTGTCCGAGTGGTCTTTGTGGACGGTGGCCGCGCCTGGAGTGTCGGTTCAGTTCGGCAATGGAATGAATGCCGGCAAGCAACAAAAGCTTCGGGCCGGCTTCACATCTTGCGATGTGCGGTCGGCCCGAACTGAAATGGAATGAACTTCAAAAACTAATCAATGGCGATACTGCTGGATGCGCGTGGTGCGCAGGCCGGCAAGACCATGGCTGTTGATTGAGGACTGCCAGGAGAGAAACTCCTCGACGGTCAGGGTATAGCGTTCGCAAGCTTCTTCCAAGCTCAACAGGCCACCGCGCACAGCCGCGACAACCTCCGCCTTGCGGCGAATTACCCAGCGCCGAGTATTCGGCGGCGGCAAATCCGCAATCGTCAGCGGGCTGCCATCGGGGCCGATGACATATTTAACTCGGGGACGTATCATTTCGGTCATTGGACTCTCTACACAACTCAAGACCACGAGAGCCACTCTAGCTTGTCACATTTAAAAATTGCCTAAACGCATCGTAACACTTTGATAATAAATTTAACCGCGTCGGATTACGGCGCTTTGGCGGGTCGCCGCGCATGGCTTCCCTTACGTAAATTTGCCATGAGCGCATGGGAGCCATGCACAATGAATATTAGTTGTCTGATCTTCGTCAAACTATAAGCCTCCCCAATGGCAGATAGAAGATCGTGCGTCGTCGCGATTGTTCTTTCTGTCCGTGTTGGGGATAGAAGTGCGGGCTTTGCCTGGTGTTGAAGCGAGCGATTTTTCTTTTCCTATACTTTGATTGTTGCTGCCAGAAGAGCGTTTTCAGGCAAATTTAGCCTTTGAAGGACGAAATCGATGCGGAATGAAGAACGCGCCGTGCAAGACGGCGCGGCGGATATTGCTTTTTTATCGTCGGAAAAAACCAGCCTATCGACCACCGATCCCAGGCAGCGCCTGGCGCGGCTCGCGAAAGCGGCGGGCTTCAACCAATACTTGTTCGCGGGTTTTCCCCACGGCGACAATGGCGGTTTCGCGGGAAACCACATCTTCAGCAGCTGGCCGGAGAGCCTCGTTGCCGCCTATGACGAGGATGACCTGTTTCACAATAGCGCGCTTGTTTGCGAGCTCAGGAAATCCAGCCTGCCGGTGTCATTCGATGTGAGCGCGTTCGAAAGCAGCGCGGCGAACCCGAAGAACCGGCGGATCACCGGCCTGTTTCGGGAACTGGGATTTCGTCGCACATTTGCCTTCGTGCTGCATGACGCCGATCGCCAGCCGTATATTTTCGCCTTTTCCGGCGCGCGGGCGGATCTTTCGCGCCAGGAGGCGATGGCGCATGTGTTCAGCGCGATGGAATTTCTCGACCTCTACGCTCGCCTGCAGGTCTCCGAGCAGCCGCTGGAGAGCCTCAGCAGCCGCGAGATCGAATGCCTGCGCTGGTCTGCGGCCGGCAAGAGCAGCGACGAGATCGCCATCATACTGGAGCTCTCGCCGCATACGGTGGTCGGATATCTGAAGAGCGCGATGCGCAAGCTCGATTCCGTCAATCGCATGCAGGCGGTCGCGCGGGCATTCCGCTTCCGCCTGCTGTAATGTCGTCAGAGCATTACGGCGCAGAATTCGGTCTTCGCGGCTCCGAATTCGTATTGCGCCGTGCCGCTGTGCAGCAAGGCGAGCCAATCTCCCCGGTTCAGCGAGACGATGGTGGTCGCGATCTGCCGCGCGGGTGATGCCGAGGCGGGGCCGTTCGCATTGGCAACGACCGTCGTGCCATTGACCTCGATCGCCACGCCGTGGCCGGAGGAGGTGAGGGTGCTCGAGGACAGCGACAGCAGGTAAAGGCCGTCCGCCGGAACGATGAGCCGCGCGCCAGTGCCGGAGGGAACGGCGGCCCCGAGTTCAAAGCCGCCCTGCTCGGCGTGGATATCCGTAAAGCCGGTGCGGCTTGCCGATGGCGGAGAGGAGGTTCCGGCCGCGGGCGATGCCCGCACGATCGGCCGGGACGGCGTGCGCACCAGGCCATCGGGTGACACGATGAGCGCCGTCGACCAGTCGTCTCCATTGCCGCTGACCTTGATCGAAAAGGCGTCGCTTCCCGCGAGCCCTATCTCGGCGCGGCCCGACCAGCCGGTTTGAAAGAGAAGCGTGCCGGTTTGAGACGGATCGGCCTTGTTGATCTTGAGCTGATGACCTTGCCCTTCGTGACTGAAGAGACTGGCCTCCGAGGCGACCGCCAGCCGGTTGACCGCGTCCGCCGCCGCATTGACGCCGATCATAGGCAGCGAGCCGTCGGCGTCGAGCGAGATCGTGTTCCAGTTCGTCCCGTCAAAGGCACGCAGCTGGCGGGTGTCGAGAAAGAAGGCGCGCCAGCCCGGATTGGGCGACAGGTAAGCCCAGGCGCCGTCCTGCCAGACGGAGATCAGTCCTTGCCGGCCGAGCCATTCGCCCTGGGGATCGGCGCCGATGAGGTAGCGATCGCCTTCGGCCGGTGTCACGGTCGGCGTTTCAGGCGGTGACTGGCGTTCGCCGAGGATCGCCAGCTGGACCACGGTGTCGAGGCGCTGCAGCGCCTCGTTGTGCGGCACATGCTTCTGCGCCTGGGACGGCAGGATGTAGGGCAAGGCGAGGTTGTTTGTCTGGTCCGACACGATCGAGCTCCCGTTTTGCGGCCGGTTTCACTGCCGCAAATCGTAGGAGCGTATCGGGAAAGGGGGACGGCGCGCGTGGTCGCCCGCTGATTTCAAACGGATAATCGCGAAAGACGTCCCCGCGCTCAAAGCCGGGGAGCATTGCCCCAGGAAATGAAATCCGGATTGGCAAAGTCGGCGTCGTGGGCCTGCCTTGTCTTGCCGTAGGTGAGGGGGCGGCCGTCGAGCGTTACCGTGCAGCCACCGGCGGCCCGCAGAATCGCGTCGCCGGCCGCGGTATCCCACTCCATGGTACGGGTGAAGCGCGGATAGACGTCCGCTTCTCCTTCCGCAAGAAGGCAGAATTTCAGCGACGAGCCGATATTCCTGCACTCGGATATGGCCTGCTCGGCCAGGAAGCGCGCCGTCCGCGGGCTGTCGTGCGACCGGCTGGCAAGCGCCGTGCGTTCGGCCCTGGCGAGGCGAACATTGATCGGCAGCCGCTTTTCGACGCGGAAGTCCGGGCCGATATGCAGCTTCTCGGCCGTGCCGCTCTCGCCGAGAAAGGCCACGCCCATGGCGGGCGCGAAGACGATGCCGGCCGCCGGGTGGCCATCGACGATGAAAGCGATGTTGACGGTGAACTCGGGCCGCTTGTCGACGAATTCGCGCGTGCCATCAAGAGGATCGACTAGGAAGAACGACGAGCCGACCGCCGGCACGATGCCGGCCGCGACCGATTCTTCGGCAATGACCGGAATATCGGGGAAATCGCGACGGAGATGCGCGAGAATGATCCGCTCGGCCTCTTCGTCGGCGATCGTCACCGGGCTGTTGTCGGCCTTGCTGGCGGCGGTGCAGCCGGCCCGGTACACATCCATGATCGCCTTGCCGGCCTGCAGCGCGGCACGTTCAAACGTCTCAAGCATCGCGGACCGGTTCGATCGCTTCTCTGTCATGTCTATCATATAGTCGCTTTCGCACCTGATTGCACCGCCGTGCCGCCGTCGCAAAAGGACGCAGCCGTGGTTTGGCGGTTTGTCGCCGGACAGGCGGAAGACGAAGATGCATGTGAGAAGTGAATTTGCGGTGAAAAGTGGCGTTGGAGGCTGGATTGTGTTGAAAAAATCAACTTTCTGAACTCCAGAAAGTCATTTTCACCAAAACGGTAAAGAACTTTGGAGCATTGCAATTTTGCGCTTCCCTTTTGCCTTGAAAACAGTATGAAATCTTCCAACAAGGGCCCAGCAAGGGCTCTAATAACAAGAGACGCAGGCTTTTCACGCTTCTGTGTCCAGGGGAAAGACATATGGAATATTTTGTCCAGCAGCTCATCAACGGGCTGACTCTTGGATCCATCTATGGCCTCGTGGCTATCGGCTATACGATGGTTTACGGCATCATCGGCATGATCAACTTCGCCCATGGCGATATTTTCATGATCGGTGGTTTCGCCGCCCTTATCGTCTTTCTCGTCCTCACATCCATTTTCGCCGGTCTTCCAGTCGCGGTTCTGCTGCTGGTCATGCTGCTTATCGCGATGCTGATGACGAGTTTGTGGAATTGGACGATCGAGCGCGTCGCCTATCGGCCGCTGCGCGGTTCGTTCCGGCTGGCGCCGCTGATCACCGCGATCGGCATGTCGATCGTGCTGTCGAACTTCATCCAGGTGACGCAGGGTCCGCGCAACAAGCCGATCCCGCCGCTGATCAGCAGCGTTTATAACATCGGTGGCATCACCATCTCGCTGAAGCAGATCGTGATCATCATCATCACGGCCGTGCTGCTCACCGTCTTCTGGTATCTCGTCAATCACACGGCGCTTGGCCGCGCGCAGCGCGCCACCGAGCAGGACCGCAAGATGGCGGCGCTGCTCGGCGTCAATGTCGACCAGACGATCTCGGTGACCTTCATCATGGGCGCCGCACTCGCCGCCGTCGCCGGCACGATGTACCTGATGTATTACGGCGTGGTGAACTTCAACGACGGCTTCGTGCCCGGCGTCAAGGCGTTCACGGCGGCCGTTCTCGGCGGCATCGGCTCGCTTCCGGGCGCTGTTCTCGGCGGTCTGATGATCGGCCTGATCGAAAGTCTTTGGTCGGCCTACTTCACCATCGCCTACAAGGATGTGGCGACCTTCGCCATCCTCGCTTTCGTGCTGATCTTCAAGCCGACAGGTATCCTGGGCCGGCCGGAAGTCGAGAAGGTTTAACGTCATGGCAAATGTTGAAAACACCCCTGGCAAGCCCGCATCCGGACTTGTCCAGAAGGGTATTAAAGAAGCTATTTTCGCCGCCGTCATCTCCTTCGGCATGTTCGTTCTCTATGTCGGTCTCGGCACGCAGCAGAACATCAGCAACGAACTCGTCGTCGTGCAGCGCTGGGGCATGCTGGCGATCTTCGTCGCCATCGCGGCCGTCGGCCGGTTCGCGATCGTGGTGTTCCTGCGTCCGCATCTGGATGCCCGCAAGCTCGCCAAGGCGCGCAGCGGCGAGCTCGATATCTCGGCGGGGAAGGGGTTCTTCCACGCCCACTTCCTGAAGATCGCGCTTCTGGCGCTGGTGCTCTATCCCGTCGTCATCGTGGCGCTGGTCGGCGCCCAGGGCTCGCTGAAGTGGGTCGACAACTTCGGCATCCAGATCCTGATCTACGTGATGCTGGCCTGGGGCCTGAACATCGTCGTCGGTCTCGCCGGTCTGCTCGATCTCGGTTACGTCGCCTTCTACGCGGTCGGCGCCTATTCCTACGCGCTGCTGTCGAGCTATTTCGGCCTGTCCTTCTGGGTTCTGCTGCCGCTGTCGGGCATTCTCGCCGGTCTCTGGGGCATCATCCTCGGCTTCCCGGTGCTGCGTCTGCGCGGCGACTATCTGGCGATCGTGACGCTGGCCTTCGGTGAAATCATCCGCCTCGTGCTGATCAACTGGACGGACCTGACAAGGGGCACGTTCGGCATCTCGAGCATTCCGAAGGCAACGCTGTTCGGCATTCCCTTCGATGCCAGCGCGAACGGTTTCGCAAAGACGTTCGGTCTTCCGATGTCGGCCGCCTATTACAAGATCTTCCTCTTCTACCTGATCCTGGCGCTCTGCCTGCTGACGGCCTACGTCACCATCCGCCTGCGCCGCATGCCTATCGGCCGTGCGTGGGAAGCGCTGCGTGAAGACGAGATCGCCTGCCGTTCGCTCGGCATCAACACGGTGACGACGAAGCTCACGGCTTTCGCCACGGGTGCGATGTTCGGCGGCTTCGCCGGCTCCTTCTTCGCCGCCCGCCAGGGTTTCGTCTCGCCGGAATCCTTCGTGTTCCTGGAATCAGCCGTCATCCTCGCCATCGTCGTTCTCGGGGGCATGGGCTCGCTGACCGGCATCGCGATCGCCGCGATCGTCATGATCGGCGGTACCGAGGCGCTGCGCGAAATGGAGTTCCTGAAGCTCATCTTCGGGCCTGATTTCACGCCGGAACTCTACCGCATGCTGCTCTTCGGCTTGGCGATGGTCATCGTCATGCTCATCAAGCCGCGCGGGTTCGTGGGCTCGCGTGAACCGACCGCCTTCCTCAAGGAACGAAAAGCCGTTTCCGGCAGCTTCACCAAGGAGGGCCACGGCTGATGAGCCCTCAGGAAACAACCATGACCAGCGATACCCTGCTCAAGGTCGAGCACCTGTCGATGAAGTTCGGCGGCCTGATGGCGATCAACGACTTCTCGTTCGAAGCCAAGCGCGGCGACATCACCGCGCTGATCGGCCCGAACGGCGCCGGCAAGACCACGGTGTTCAACTGCATCACCGGTTTCTACAAGCCGACCATGGGCATGATCACGCTGCAGCAGAAGACCGGCAAGGAATATCTGCTCGAGCGGCTGCCCGATTTCCGCATCACGCGCGAAGCCAAGGTTGCCCGCACCTTCCAGAACATCCGGCTGTTCTCGGGCCTGACCGTTCTCGAAAATCTGCTGGTCGCGCAGCACAACAAGCTGATGCGCGCGTCCGGCTACACCATTCTCGGCCTGCTCGGCGTCGGCCGCTACGGCGCGGAAGCAAAGAACGCGATCGAGCTTGCCCGCCACTGGCTGGAAAAGGCCGATCTCATCGATCGCGCCGACGATCCGGCCGGCGATCTGCCCTACGGCGCGCAGCGTCGTCTGGAAATCGCGCGCGCCATGTGCACGGAGCCGGAGCTTCTGTGCCTCGACGAGCCGGCGGCTGGCCTCAATCCGCGTGAATCGGCGGCGCTGAACACGCTCCTGCGCGGTATTCGCTCCGACAGCGGCACGTCGATCCTGCTGATCGAGCACGACATGTCGGTGGTCATGGAAATTTCGGACCATGTGGTGGTGCTCGAATACGGCCAGAAGATTTCCGACGGCACGCCGGACCATGTGAAGAACGATCCGAGGGTCATCGCGGCCTATCTCGGCGTCGAGGATGAGGAAGTGGAACAAGTGATCGCAGACGTCGAGAGCCTCGAAGGAGGTACGAACTGATGACCGGTCAGCCACTTCTCAAGGTCCAGGGCGTCGAAACCTATTACGGTAACATCCGGGCGCTTGCCGGGATCGATGTCGAGGTCAACAAGGGCGAGATCGTCAGCCTGATCGGCGCCAACGGCGCCGGCAAGTCGACGCTGATGATGACGATCTGCGGCAGCCCGCAGGCCCGCAGCGGCTCGGTCATCTTCGAGGGCCGTGACATCACCAAGATGCCGACCCACGAAATCGCCCGCCTGCGCATCGCGCAGTCGCCTGAGGGACGCCGCATTTTCCCGCGCATGAGCGTGATGGAAAACCTGCAGATGGGCGCCGGCCTCGATAACCTGAAATACTTCAAGGAAGACGTCGAGAAGATCTTTGCGATGTTCCCGCGCCTGAAGGAGCGCCAGACGCAGCGCGGCGGCACGCTTTCGGGCGGCGAGCAGCAGATGCTGTCGATCGGCCGCGCGCTGATGGCGCGCCCGAAGCTGCTGCTCCTCGACGAACCGTCGCTCGGTCTCGCGCCGCTGATCGTCAAGGGTATCTTCGAGGCGATCAAGAAGCTGAACAAGGATGAGGGACTGACCGTGTTCCTCGTCGAGCAGAACGCATTCGCGGCGCTGAAGCTGTCGGACCGGGCCTATGTCATGGTCAACGGCAAGGTGACGATGTCGGGTTCCGGCCAGGAACTGCTCGCCAATCCCGAGGTTCGCGCCGCCTATCTCGAAGGCGGACGGCATTGAGCATGACGAAGGGGAGACTTTGATATGCAGGGACTTTTCTTTGAAGGCGATACCGTCGTTCGCAGCATCATCCGCCTGCTCGTGGTACTGATCGGTTTCTGGACCGCATGGCGTGCCGGCAAGGCGGCGGCCGACGGCTGGAGCGAGTACCCGATCGTCATCGGTTACACCGTGCTTCTGGCGGCGGCGATGCAGTTCCTGCATCACGCGCTGTTCAATGGACCGGCGCTCAGCCTGTTCTACTATGCCATCGATTTCGTGCTTCTTCTGATCTTCTCGACGGCCGGCTACCGCTATCGCCGGACCAACCAGATGGTCAACAACTACTACTGGCTCTA
The DNA here is from genome assembly GCF_030053015.1 of Rhizobium sp. AN80A. Taxonomy (NCBI): domain Bacteria; kingdom Pseudomonadati; phylum Pseudomonadota; class Alphaproteobacteria; order Hyphomicrobiales; family Rhizobiaceae; genus Rhizobium; species Rhizobium sp. AN80A. The sequence goes on from NZ_JASJPX010000003.1 coordinate 117,498, forward strand.
CGAAAAGACTTCCGCCTTCTCCTGGAAGGCAAAACATTGACAGCCGGTTGAATCTAGGGACAAATTACCTCTCCGAGTGGAACAGGTTTCCCGGCGCAGTAAAGTGGGTGATGCGCTGGGTCATGGAACGGAACCCGCTAAAAAACTGGGAGTAACATAATGAAGAAGTCTCTTCTGTCGGCAGTGGCTCTGACGGCGATGGTCGCCTTCAGCGGCAACGCATGGGCCGACATCACGGTTGCCGTTGCCGGTCCGCTGACTGGTCCGAACGCTGCGTTCGGCGCACAGCTCCAGAAGGGTGCCGAGCAGGCAGCTGCCGACATCAACGCTGCTGGCGGCATCAACGGCGAGCAGATCAAGATCGTGCTCGGCGACGACCAGTCCGACCCGAAGCAGGGCATCTCGGTCGCCAACAAGTTCGCGGCTGACGGCGTCAAGTTCGTTATCGGCCACTTCAACTCCGGCGTTTCGATCCCGGCGTCCGAAGTCTACGCCGAAAACGGCATCCTCGAAATCACGCCGGCCGCGACGAACCCGCAGTTCACCGAGCGTGGTCTGTGGAACACGTTCCGTACTTGCGGTCGCGACGACCAGCAGGGCGGCATCGCCGGCAAGTATCTCGCCGACAACTTCAAGGACGCCAAGGTCGCCGTCGTTCACGACAAGACCCCATACGGCCAGGGCCTCGCTGACGAAACCAAGAAGGCCATGAATGCCGCTGGTCTCACCGAAGTCATGTACGAAGGCATCAACGTCGGCGACAAGGACTTCTCGGCTCTCATCGCCAAGATGAAGGAAGCCGGCGTTTCGATCATCTACTGGGGTGGTCTCCACACCGAAGCTGGTCTGATCATCCGCCAGGCCGCCGACCAGGGCCTGAAGGCGAAGCTCGTATCGGGTGACGGTATCGTTTCGAACGAACTGGCATCGATCGCCGGCGACGCTGTCGAAGGCACGCTGAACACGTTCGGTCCGGACGCGACGCTGAACCCCGACAACAAGGCACTCGTCGAGAAGTTCAAGGCCGCCGGCTTCAATCCGGAAGCTTACACGCTGTACTCCTACGCCGCGATGCAGGCTATTGCAGGCGCTGCCAAGGCAGCCGGCTCGGTCGACGCTGAAGCCGTCGCCGCGGCGATGAAGGCCAAGGGTCCGTTCAAGACGGTTCTCGGCGACATCTCGTTCGACGAAAAGGGCGACCCGAAGATCCCGGGCTACGTCATGTACGAGTGGAAGAAGGGTCCTGACGGCAAGTTCTCCTACTTCCCGCAGGCTGCTGCGAAGTAAGAACTTTCGTTCTCAATCTGGAAGCCCGGTCTCGTGCCGGGCTTCTTTCGTTTTGCGGCAATCCGAACCGTGCCGCCGCCCAGTGGCCTTGCGATCGCGGATGATCCGGTTAGGATCGCCCGCGCATTCAACAGGTTGCGGCGCCAAGGATTTTTCCGTCGGCGTGCAACCAGACATACGGATAGGCCATGCCCCGCCCCAAAATTCTGCTGACGCGCCGCTGGCCCAATGCCGTCGAGGCGGTACTCGCCGAGCGTTTCGAGGCCACGTTCAACACAGGCGATGTGCCAATGTCGCCGCAGGCGATCGCAGAGGCGTTGCGCATGTATGACGCCGTGCTGCCGACGGTCTCCGACAAGCTTCCGGCTTCCGTTTTCGAAGGCGAGATCCGGGCGAAGATCCTCGGCAATTTCGGGGTCGGCTTCAACCATATCGATGTCGCGGCGGCGAAGGCGAGCGGCGTCGTGGTGACCAACACGCCCGGCGTGCTCACCGATTGCACCGCCGATATCGCCATGCTTCTGATGCTGGCGGTGGCGCGCCGTGGCGGGGAGGGCGAGCGGCAGGTGCGGGCCGGCGAATGGAAAGGCTGGTGCCCGACGCATATGATCGGCACCAAGGTGACCGGAAAGACGGTGGGCATCATCGGTTTCGGGCGCATCGGCAAGGCCTTCGCCCGGCGCTGCCATTTCGGTTTCGGCATGGATGTGGTGTTCTACAATCGCTCGACGGTCGATCCTGATGAGGCGGCGCGCTATGGGGCAAGGCAACTCGCGAGTGTCGAGGATGTCTTGGCGGCGGCCGATTTCGTGTCGCTCCATTGCCCCGGCGGGGCCGAGAACCGGCACCTGATGAACACATCGCGTTTCGCGGCGATGAAGCCCGGCGCCTATCTGATCAACACGGCGCGCGGCGATGTCGTCGATGAGGCGGCGCTGATCGCGGCTCTGGAAAATGGCGTGATCCGTGGCGCCGGGCTCGATGTCTACGAGGCGGAGCCGCAGGTGCCGGAGGCGCTATTGAAAATGGAGAATGTCGTTCTCCTGCCGCATCTCGGCAGCGCGACGGAAGAGACGCGCAATGCGATGGGAATGAAGGTGGTGGACAATCTCACCGCCTTCTTCGAGGGCAGGGAGCCGCCTGACCGGGTCGTCTGATCCGCTCTATCGCTCCACGCCGACGGTGTTGCGACGGCCCGCCGTGTTCGCCGGCTTGGCATCGAGGCCGAAGAGCAGGCGGGCGCGGCCGGGTATGAAGTCCACGGCGATGGCGAAGAGGCCGGACACTACGAAGGTCGCGGCCGCGATGATCAGGAAGCTCGGCACGGCGGGCAGGCCGAGCGGCAGCACATAGTAGAGCGCGGCGACGACGACCGTCTGGTGGATGATGTAGAGCGGGAAAACCAGCCGATTGAGGGTCACCAGCCGCGCATCCGGCTGGTTGAAATGGCGGGCGGCGAAGCCGACGAGTGTCAGGATCATCGACCAGGCGAGCAGGAAGATCGCGGCCTTGAAGAGCGGGGTGTCATTGGCGTAGCTGCCGATCGCCTGCTCGGCCGGGGCAAGCCAGGCGAAGGCATAGAGAAACACCGTCGTGGCGAGCGCGATCGCGGCGCTGACAAAGCGCTTCGCGATGATCGGCCCGATCAGGGTTTGGTGATTGCGGGCGATGAGGAAGCCCAGGCCGAACCAGCTCGCCCAGACCGCGAACCAGGCGCCGTCATTGTAGAGCGCATTGGTTTCCTTCGGATAGATCGGCGAGAGCGCGAGGTTCAGCGCCAGCGGCAGCAGGACGAAGAGGTAGATGGCCCAGGTCTTCGCGACGCGCTCGAACCAGGCCATGATCCCGTTTTTCGGCCGGCTGAGGTAGACAAAGATCGGATAGCAGATCACCGACATCACCAGCAGATAGGCGACGAACCACATGTGCGCCCAGGTGAAATTGCCGGTGGGATAGCGCCCCTCGGTGAAATAGCGTGTCAACCAGAAGGTCGGCAGCGAGCCATCGTAGCCGTTCTCGTACATGCGTTCGTACCAGACCTGCGGCACGAGGAGGACTGCCATTGCGAAGAGCAGGGGCACGAGTAGGCGGATGGTGCGCTTGTACACGAAGGCGACGCTCTGGTCCGAGCGGAACGAGAAGGCGGCGCCCATGCCGGAGACGAAGAACAGCAGCGCCAGCCGCCAGGCGCGCGGAAAGTCCATGATCAGGGACAGCGTCTGGCTGGTGCGCGCGCTGTGGATCAGCCAGCCCATGTCGGGGAAGAAAGCGGCGGAGGAGTGGTAGAGGATCAGGATCGCGAAGGCGGAGATCCGCAACCGATCCACATAGTAAAGCCTGTCCTTCATGACCCGCCACCAATTCGTTGCAGCCGCGATCCCTTTCGGGTTTCACCAGCTTTACGCGAATGGCTTTAAGAAATCCTGTGCGCCCAGGGCCAAGCTACGTCTCGTGCAGCACGTGGGCTGCCTTGACGGCGGCGGAGGCGCGGTTTTCGACGCCGAGCTTGACGTAGATCTGCTCCAGGTGCTTGTTGACGGTGCGGGCGGAGAGGCCGAGAATTTCACCGATATCGCGGTTTGCCTTGCCCTTGGCGATCCATAGCAGCACCTCGGATTCCCGGTGGGTCAGCGCGAAGCGCTGGCGCAGCACCTGATCGTCGGCGCGCTGGCTGGCGGTCAGGCGGAAGAGATATTCGTCGGGGCCGATCGTGCCCAGAAAGGCGAGCTGCAGCACGTCCTGGCCGCCATGGGCGACGGCGATGGCCGCGTCGCGGGTGGCGGGGGCGCGGTCCTTCATCCAGTTCGCGATCGTTGCGATCACCGTGTCCATGCCGTCGTCGCTGCCCATGGCGGCATTGACGAGGCGGGTGGCCTGCGGGGTCGACCAGTGGATGTTGCCGTCGCCCTTGACCGCCAGCAGATGGCGGCCGGCTGCATCGAGCGCAACGCGGGCGCTCTGGGCGGAGCGGGCGTTTCGCAAGTGCACGCCGATGCGGGCGCGCAGTTCATCGATGTTGATCGGCTTGGTCAGATAATCGACGCCGCCCGAGCCGAGCGCGTGGACTACGTGCTCGGTCTCCGTCAGGCCGGTCATGAAGATGACGGGGATCTGGTTGATCGCAGGGTTGGCCTTCAGCCGCCGGCAGGTCTCGAAGCCATCCATGGAGGGCATCACCGCGTCGAGCAGGATCAGGTCGGGGGTGATGCGCTCGACGATGTTGAGCGCGGCGGAACCCGAAGTGGCGATCAGGACGGAGAAGCCGGATTGCTCCAGCGCGTCGGTGAGAAAGCCGAGCGCTTCCGGCGAGTCGTCGACCAACAGAACGATGTCGCGCGGGAGTTCAGCCAATGTGTTCCACCTTTTCGTCGAAGCGGTGCAGGAAGGTCATGAAGCCGTTCAGGTCGAAGGCGGCGACATAGGATCGAAGTTCCTCGGTGAATGGCTGATTTGCCTCCACCTTGGCAAGGTCGGCGAGCTTCGCCTCGATGCCCCTGATATAGCCGATCTCGCCAAGACGCAGCAGTTCCTGGACATGCGCGTCGCCGGGGCTTTGCAGCATGACCTGTTCGGCCTTCGGGGGCGATGCGGGGGCTGCTTCGGCGTAGAGCCATTTCAGGCCGAGGTGAAGCGCGAGCTTGTCGCGCAGGCGGCGGATGTCGACCGGTTTGCCGATAGCGTCATTGTGGCTGTCGTCGCTGTCGCCATGGGCGGCGACGTCGCCGATGTTGGCGGAGAGCATGACGATCGGTGCGGTCTGGCCGGCTTCGCGCAGGCGCGAGACCAGCTGCCAGCCGTTCATCCCAGGCATCAGGATGTCGACCAGGAAGAGGTCTGGCTGGATGCCTTCGATCAGCGTCAGGCAATCCATGCCGCTTGCCGCCGTCAGCACGACGAAATCGAGCGGCGCCAGGATCTCGCGCATCATCTCGCGGTGGTCCTCGTTGTCGTCGACGACGACGATGGTGCGGCGCGGGCCGTCGTAGCTGACGATCTTCTTTTCCTGCGGCGGGGCCGCCATCTCGCGCAGCACGGCCGAGAGCATCAGCCGCACCTTGAAGGTCGAGCCCTTGTCCTTCTCGCTGGCCACCAGGATTTCGCCGCCGAGCGTGTTGGTCAGAAGCCGGGTGATCGTCAGCCCAAGGCCGAGACCGGGCATGGGGCGGATGCTGTCGGCCTCGCCGCGCTGGAAGGGCTCGTAGATGCGGCTCAGGTCCTTCTCGGCGATGCCGCGGCCGGTGTCCGTCACGGTGAAGGTGGCGACCTGGCTGCGATAGGCGACGTCGAAGGTGACGGTGCCCTCGTCGGTGAACTTGATGGCGTTGGACAGCAGATTGACGAGGATCTGGCGCAGGCGCTTCTCGTCGGTGCGCACGAACTGCGGCAGGGCGGGCGCGCGCTGGTGCTGGAAGGTCAGTCCCTTGGCGAGCGCCTGCGGGCGGAACATGTCGACGATCTGGTCGAGGAAATCCTGGATGTTGATCTCGTTGGAATAGACCTGCAGGCGGCCGGCCTCGATCTTCGAGATATCGAGCAGGCCGTCGATAAGGCCGGAGAGATGTTCGGCGCTACGGCGGATGACCTTGATCGACGACTGACGCGGCGTCGGGATGGTCTCGTCGCGCTCAAGGATCTGGGCGTAGCCGAGCACGGCATTGAGCGGCGTGCGCAGCTCGTGGCTGAGGCCGACGACGTAGCGGCTCTTGGCGCGGTTGGCGGCCTCGGCGGTTTCCTTTGCGGCCTGCAGTGCTGCGTCGGTCTTCTTGTGGGCGGCGATTTCCTTCAGGAGCAGCGTGTTCTGGCGCGAGGATTCCTCCTCGGCGACGACGCGGCTGTCATGCGCCAGCACGTAGAACCAGCAGACGACGCCGGCGATGACGGCGAAGACGAAGAAGACGATGAGGATCGTGCCGTTGACGACCTCGGCGGTCTCGGGCGAGGCCGAGGAGACCTGATAGGCGATCATCGCCAGGATGGCGCCAACCGCTGTCAGCGCCAGCGCGACGGCAATGCCGTAGCGGCCGAGCCGGGTGGTGAGCTTCTCGACGATCGTCTCGGGCAGCACCGCCCGGGCGACGGTGCCGACCTGCGCATTCAGATGCGCGTTCGGTTTGCACATGTCGTGGCAGCGGCTGTCGAGCGAGCAGCAGAGCGAGCAGATCGGCGCGGCATAGGCCGGGCACCACGCCATGTCCTCGGGCTCGAACGCATGCTCGCAGACAGAGCAGGTGATATCCGTGAGTTTCTTCCAGCTCTGGCGCGGCTTGCGGGCGAGGTAGAATTTGCCTTTCGTGGCCCAGGCTATGGCGGGCGAGGCGATGAAGGCGACGACGAGGGTGATGTAGGGCGCGAGCGAGGCGGCGGTGGCGCCGAAGACGCCGAAATGGGCGATGAGCGCCGCTGTCGCCGACAGCATCATGGCGCCGAGGCCGACCGGGTTGATATCGTAGAGATGGGCGCGCTTGAACTCGATGCCGGGAGGCGCAAGGCCGAGCGGCTTGTTGATGAAGAGATCGGCCGAGATGGTGCAGAGCCATGCCATGGCGATGATCGAGAAGATCCCGAGTGTTTCCTCGAGCAGCTTGTAGATGCCGAGCTCCATCAGGAGAAGCGCGATCGCCACGTTGAACACCAGCCAGATGACGCGGCCGGGATGGCTGTGGGTCAAGCGGGAGAAGAAGTTCGACCAGGCGAGCGACCCGGCATAGGCGTTCATCACGTTGATCTTCAGCTGCGAGACGACCACGAAGGCGGCCATCAGGAGCAGGGCGGCGTTTTGCCAGGGGATCATGTAGCCGAAGGCCGTCAGATACATCTGGGCCGGATCGGCGGCGCGGTCGGCCGGCACCCCGGAGGCGAAGGTGAGCACGACGAGAAAGGAGCCGGCAAGCAGCTTCGGCGCGCCGATGATGACCCAGCCGGGGCCGGCGAGGAAGACGGCGAGGCGGTGGCGCCACTTTGTCTGCTTTTCCGGCGGCAGGAAGCGCAGGAAGTCGGCCTGCTCGCCGATCTGCGACATCAGCGCCAGGATAACGGCCGACGCGGCGCCGAATTCGACGAGATCGAAGGGGGCGGTCGTGCCGGGCGGGCCGGAGGCATGGCGAATGCCGGCAAAGGCGCGCCAGAGGTCGAACTTCTCCCAGTCCATCACGGCGATGAAGAGGAAGGGCAGGATGTTGAGGACGATCCAGAAGGGTTGCGTCAGAAGCTGGAAACGGCTGATCAGCCGCACGCCGTGGGTGACGAGGGGGATCACCATGACGGCGCTGATGATGTAGCCGATCCAAAGCGGTATGCCGAGCGTCAGTTCCAGCGCGCCGGACATGATCGACGCCTCGATCGCGAACAGCATGAAGGTGAAGCTGGCGTAGATCAGCGAGGTGATGGTCGAGCCGATATAACCGAAGCTGGCGCCACGCGTCAGAAGATCGATATCGACGCCGTGGCGGATCGCGTAGCGGCTGATCGGCAGGCCGATGGCCAGCATGGCGATCGAGGCGACGATGATGGCATAGAAGGCGTTGGTCGTGCCGTAGGACAGCGTGATGGCGCCGCCGATCGCCTCCAGCGCAAGGAAGGAGATGGCGCCGATCGCCGTCTGCGAGATGCGCTGCGAGGAGAACTGCCGGGCGCTCTTGGCGGTGAAGCGCAGCGCATAATCTTCCAGCGTCTGGTTGGCGACCCAGCGATTGTACTCGCGCCTGACCGGAATAATGCGTTGCCGCGCTGCCATGCCCGTAACCGGCCCCTTCGTTCCCCTTGTCATGCGTTCGTAACATGGAACGGGGCGAGGCTTAAGAGTGCGGTGCAACGCAAAACTGCAGATTTCGCCCCGTCACCTACGTCATATCACGTATACGCTTTCGCACTGCAGCACCGGATAGTCCCTTAAGCAACAGTTAATCGCCGTTTCAGGCCTGTTGTCGGAACAAGAAGAGGGGATCAACCAGATGAATCTGCGATCATATGTTTCCGGTGCCTTGCTCGGCGCCGTCATGTCGGCCACGGCCGCGTTCCAGGGAGCCGTTGCGGCCGACGACACCATCAAGGTCGGCGTCCTGCATTCGCTGTCCGGCACGATGGCGATTTCCGAAACGACGCTGAAAGACGCCATGCTGATGCTCATCGACGAGCAGAACAAGAAGGGCGGCCTTCTCGGCAAGAAGCTCGAAGCCGTCGTCGTCGACCCGGCTTCCGACTGGCCGCTGTTTGCCGAAAAGGCCCGCGAGCTGATCGAAAAGGACAAGGTCGCGGCGGTCTTCGGTTGCTGGACGTCCTCGTCGCGCAAGTCGGTCCTGCCGGTCTTCGAGGAACTCAACTCGATCCTGTTCTATCCGGTCCAGTATGAGGGCGAGGAATCCTCGCGCAACATCATCTACACGGGCGCCGCTCCGAACCAGCAGGCGATCCCCGCCGTCGACTACCTCATGGAGAAGGAAGGCGTTAAGCGCTTCGTTCTCGAAGGCACCGACTACGTCTATCCGCGCACCACCAACAAGATCCTCGAAGCCTACCTGATCTCGAAGGGCATTCCGAAGGAAGACATCATCGTCAACTACACGCCGTTCGGCTTCTCCGACTGGCAGACGGAAGTCTCCAAGATCAAGGAATTCGGCTCGGCCGGCAAGAAGACGGCCGTCGTCTCGACGATCAACGGCGACGCTAACGTGCCCTTCTACAAGGAACTCGGCAACCAGGGCGTCAAGGCAACCGATATCCCGGTCATCGCCTTCTCGGTCGGCGAAGAAGAGCTTGCCGGTCTCGACACCAAGCCGCTCGTCGGCCACCTCGCTGCGTGGAACTACTTCCAGTCGGTCGAAAGCCCGGCCAACAAGAAGTTCATCAAGCAGTGGAAAGAGTTCACCAAGAACGACAAGCGCGTGACCAACGACCCGATGGAAGCGGCCTATATCGGCTTCAATGCCTGGGTCAAGGCCGTGCAGGCCGCCGGCACCACCGATACGGACAAGGTTCTCGACTCGATCGTCGGTACCACGGTTCCGAACCTCTCGGGCGGCTACGCCACCGTCATGCCGAACCACCACATCACCAAGCCTGTGCTGATCGGTGAAATCCAGGCGAACGGCCAGTTCGAAATCGTCCAGCAGACCCCTGCTGTCGTCGGCGACGAATGGTCCGATTTCCTGCCCGACTCCAAGGACCTGATCTCCGATTGGCGCAAGCCCCTGAATTGCGGCAACTTCAACGTTGCCACGGGCAAGTGCGGCGGCAAGGGCTCCTGAGTGCTGATCACCCCGTCACTCTGACGCCTGAAGACTTCCGCCCGGTCTCTCCTGTCCGGGCGGAAGGTCCATCTTAGAAGCGCGGCCCGGATGCTTCCGACGGCAGTGGTCCCCGCGTGGGGCCCTGTCGAGCCAAGGCCCGGTACTTCTTTTCCATTGGGCCGGTAGGCCAACGATAACCGAGGCAGAAAGCCGATGTATCGCGCCATCAAGATTTTGCTTTTGACCTTGTGCCTGGCCCTGCCGGTATTCGCCACGGCGCTGAAGGCGCAGGAAGATTTCCGGGTGCTCGTCGATGCGCTTGGCGTCGGCGACTTCCCCGAGCGCGAGGTCGCCATCAAGGCGCTGGTCGCATCCGGCGATCCCCTTGTCAGCCAGATCCTGCAGCAGCTCAGCGACGGCCGGCTTTACGTGAATTCCGAAAACGGCGGCCCTGTCCTGCTCCAGGGCGGCACGGAGGACGAGCCGAGCTTTTCCGATCCCGTCAGCGGCGAGGTCGTCGCCGATATCGATGCGGACTACATGTCCAAGGTCAGGATCAACAATTCGCTGCGCGGCGTTATCGCCTCGGCCATGAGCCAGCTGACGCTGCTCTCTCCCGATCGCGGTGCGCGCCTTGCGGCCGCGCAGGGGCTGTTGCGCGATGCCGATCCCGCCAATCTCGAACTGCTGAACTCGGCGCTTGCCGCCGAGAGGGACGCCGAGGTCAAGGCCACGATGGAAGCGGCCAGGGCCGTGATGGTGCTCAAGAGCGATGTCGGCGCAGAGGACAAGAAGGCGGCCATCGATACGATCGCGGAGCGTGGCGGTCGCAATGCGCTGACGATCCTGACATCGGCCATGGCGACCGCGCCTGACGCGCTGAAAGGCGATATCCAGACGCATATCAACACGATCAACCGCAGCCTGGCGGTCTGGGACGTGGTGCAGAACGTCTGGTACGGCCTGTCGCTCGGCTCGGTGCTGCTGCTTGCGGCAATCGGCCTTGCCATCACCTTCGGCGTCATGGGCGTCATCAACATGGCGCATGGCGAGATGGTGATGATCGGCGCCTACACGACTTATGTCGTTCAGCAGTACATCGCCTCGACATTCCCCGGCCTCGAAGTCTATTCGCTGGCCTTCGCCGTTCCGGCCGCCTTCCTCTTCACCGGCTTCGTCGGCCTCGTCATCGAGCGGACCGTGATCCGCTATCTCTACGGTCGCCCGCTGGAAACGCTGCTCGCGACCTGGGGCGTCTCGCTCATCCTGCAGCAGGCGGTGCGCTCGATCTTCGGACCGACCAACCGCGAGGTGCGCAATCCGAGCTGGATGTCGGGCGCGTTCGAGCTCGGCGGCCTGTCGATCACCTGGAACCGCCTCTGGATCATCGTCTTCTCGATGGCGGTGTTCGTGACGCTGCTCATGGTGCTGAAGCGTTCCGCCTTCGGCCTGCAGATGCGTGCGGTCACGCAGAACCGGCGCATGGCGTCGTCGATGGGCATCCGCACCGGCTGGGTCGATGCCTTCACCTTCGCGCTCGGCTCCGGCATCGCCGGGATGGCGGGCGTGGCGCTCAGCCAGATCGACAACGTCTCGCCCAACCTCGGCCAGAGCTACATCATCGACAGCTTCATGGTCGTGGTGTTCGGCGGTGTCGGCAATCTGTGGGGCACGCTGGTGGGCGCGCTGTCGCTCGGCGTCGTCAACAAGTTCCTCGAGCCCTTCGCCGGCGCCGTGCTCGGCAAGATCCTGGTGCTCGTCCTCATCATTCTCTTCATCCAGAAGCGGCCGCGTGGTCTCTTCGCACTCAAAGGAAGGGCGGTGGAAGCATGATTACGGCCTTCCTTCTCCGGTCTCTCGATCGCAAGATCATCGTCGCGCTCGTCATCCTCCTGGCGCTTGCCGTGCTGGTGCCGGTGCTCAACCTGATGACGCCGGAAACGAGCCCGCTGCACATTCCGACCTACATCATGTCGCTGTTCGGCAAGTATCTGACCTACGCGCTGCTGGCGCTGGCGCTCGATCTCGTCTGGGGCTTCTGCGGCATTCTCTCGCTCGGCCACGGCGCCTTCTTCGCGCTCGGCGGCTATGCGATGGGCATGTATCTAATGCGGCAGATCGGCACGCGCGGCAGCTACGGCGATCCCATCCTTCCTGATTTCATGGTGTTCCTGAACTGGAAGGAACTGCCCTGGTTCTGGCAAGGCTTCGATCACTTCTGGTTCGCGGCGCTGATGGTGCTCTTGGTGCCCGGCCTGCTCGCCTTCGTGTTCGGCTGGTTCGCCTTCCGCTCCCGCGTCAACGGCGTCTACCTCTCGATCATCACGCAGGCGATGACCTACGCGCTGCTGCTCGCCTTCTTCCGCAACGACATGGGCTTCGGCGGCAATAACGGCCTGACTGATTTCAAGGATATCGTCGGCTACAACATCCAGGCCGACGGGACGCGCGCCGCCCTGTTTTCGGCGACCGCGATCCTGCTTGCCCTGTCGCTGATGATGGCGTCGGCCATCGTGCGCTCGAAGTTCGGCAAGGTGCTGGTCGGCGTGCGCGACGCGGAAAGCCGCACGCGCTTCCTCGGCTACCGCGTCGAACATTTCAAGCTCTTCACCTTCGTCGTCTCGGCGATGATGGCGGGGATCGCCGGCGCGCTCTACGTGCCGCAGGTCGGCATCATCAATCCGGGCGAATTCGCGCCGGCCAACTCGATCGAGGTCGTCATCTGGACGGCGGTGGGCGGGCGCTCGACGCTGATCGGGCCGATCGTCGGCGCGATCATGGTCAACGGCGGCAAGACGATCTTTACCGGTCTCTTTCCCGAATTCTGGCTCTTCGCGCTCGGTGGCCTGTTCGTGGCGGTGACGCTGTTCCTGCCCAAGGGCATCGTCGGCACGATCGGCCAGTATGTCGGCAAGCGCAGGCCATCCTCCAGCGACACGCCGCCCGCCAGGCGCGAGGACGGTGTCGACGCAGAAATCCAGCCCGCGGAGTGAGCGCCATGATCCCTGACGTCAAACCCAACAGCGTCCTCTATCTCGACAACGTCTCCGTCTCCTTCGATGGCTTCAAGGCGCTGAACGCGCTGTCCGTCGTCATCGAGCCCGGCGAACTGCGCGCCATCATCGGCCCGAACGGCGCCGGCAAGACGACGATGATGGACATCATCACCGGCAAGACGCGGCCGGATACCGGCCAGGTGTTCTTCAACGGCCAGACCGATCTCACCAAGCTCGACGAAGCCGACATCGCCCAGCTCGGCATCGGCCGCAAGTTCCAGAAGCCGACGGTGTTCGAAAGCCACACGGTCTGGGACAATATCGAGCTTGCGCTGAACCGCCGGCGCGGGGTGTTCTCGACGCTGTTCTATCGGCTGTCGCGCGAGGACCGGTCGCGCATCGAGGAGATCCTGGCGATCGTTCGCCTGACGCACCGCCGCGACGACCTCGCCGCCAATCTCAGCCATGGGCAGAAGCAGTGGCTGGAGATCGGCATGCTCTTGGCGCAGGAGCCGAAGCTGTTGCTGGTCGACGAGCCGGTGGCGGGGATGACGGATGCCGAGACGGCGGAGACGGCTATCCTCTTGAAGGAGATTGCCAAGACGCGGTCGGTGGTCGTTGTCGAGCACGACATGGGGTTTATTCGCGACCTCGGGGTGAAGGTGACGTGCTTGGCTGAAGGCTCGGTGCTGGCCGAGGGGTCGATCGATTTCGTCAGCGCCGATCCGAGGGTGATCGAGAATTATCTGGGGCGGTGATGAGGGTCGAGCAAGGATTACCCCCTCTGCCCTGCCGGGCATCTCCCCCACAAGGGGGGAGATCGACGCGTGGCGGGCGTCTCGTCAATCAATAGCCGTTGGAGCGAGCGGGTGCGCCCAGCCAATCTCCCCACCTGTGGGGGAGATGCCCGGCAGGGCAGAGGGGGGGTATCCCAACCGCAAGCCATCATAGGGGAAAACCATGCTGACCGTCGAAAACGCAAACCTCCACTATGGCGCGGCGCAAGCGCTGCGCGGCGTCTCGCTGAAGGCCGAGATGGGCAAGATTACCTGCGTCTTGGGCCGCAACGGTGTCGGCAAGAGTTCGCTGCTGCGGGCCGTCACCGGCCAGCATCCGCTGTCATCGGGAACCGTGACCTTCAACGACACCAGGCTCAACGGGCTTGCGCCCTATGCGCGCGCCAAGCAGGGCATCGGCTATGTGCCGCAGGGACGCGAGATCTTTCCGTTGCTGACGGTGAAGGAAAATCTCGAGACCGGCTTCGCGCCGCTTAAGCGTCGTGACAAGAATATCCCCGACGATATCTTCAGCCTGTTTCCCGTGCTGCAGACCATGCTCGGGCGGCGCGGCGGCGATCTCTCGGGCGGGCAGCAGCAGCAGCTGGCGATCGGCCGGGCGATGGTGACGCGGCCGAAGATCCTCGTGCTGGACGAGCCGACCGAGGGCATCCAGCCGTCGATCATCAAGGATATCGGCCGGGCGATCCGCTATCTGCGCGATAGCACCGGCATGGCGATCCTGCTCGTCGAGCAGTATCTCGATTTCTGCCGCGAGCTTGCCGATTACGTCTACATCATGGATCGCGGCGAGATCGTCCACGAGGGGCTGGCGGAAACGCTGGATACACCGGAGGCACGTCGGCATCTGACCGTCTGATCGGCATTCGCCGCTTTTAAAGGCACTCGGCGACACGCGCCCGCAGGGTCGGCGCCGGGATTGCGGTGCCCGGCGTGCGGCACGGAAATTGCTTGCTTTCAATCGGTTACAGGATTGAACGAAAACGGCCGGGCAAACCGGCGGGCATCACGAGGGGACAGAATGACGAACGCCGCGGCAGCCACCAGACCGCAAAGGGCCGAGGGCCGCGGGCATCTGGCCGCGAAGTCGCTGGGCGGGCGCACGTGCATCCGTGAACTCTATCAGGAGGGTGCGGCGAAGATCCGGCTGCCCGATACCTTCGATGCCTCGATGGAGGCCGTCATCATCAATACGGCGGGTGGACTTACCGGCGGTGACCGCATGGACTGGAGCGTCGTTGCCGGCCCCGGCACGCGCATCGACGTGACGACGCAGGCCTGCGAGAAAATCTACAAGGCGTCCGCCGGCACCGCCGAGATCACCACGAAAATTCAGGTCGGCGCCAATGCGCGGGTCGACTGGCTGCCGCAGGAAACCATCCTCTTCGATCGCTCCTCGCTCTATCGCCGACTGGATGTCGATCTCGACGAGGGGGCGGAATTTCTCGCGGTCGAAGCGGTGCTGCTCGGGCGCAAGGCGATGGGCGAGGCGGTCGTTTCGGGGCTGTTTCGCGACCGCTGGCGCATCCGCAGAGAAGGCCGGCTTTTCCATGCCGAGGATCTGAGGCTTGCGGGCGAAGTCCAGGCGCTGACGCGCGAGCAGGCGGTGCTGTCGGGCCAGGTTGCCTTCGCGACGCTGCTCTATGTCGGGCCGCAGGCGGAAGGCTATCTCAATGCGGTCAGGCCGTTGCTCGACGGCCATATGGGCGGCGCCAGCTGCTGGGCGGGCAAGCTCGTCGTGCGGCTCGCGGCTTCGGACGGCTTCGCTCTTCGAAAAATCCTGATCCCGATCATTTCCGCCTTGCGCAACGGCGCGCCTGTGCCGAAAGTCTGGAATCTCTAGTTCAAGCAGATGGATGCACGATGAACCTCACACCAAGAGAAAAAGACAAGCTGTTGATTTCGATGGCGGCGATGGTCGCGCGGCGGCGGCTGGAGCGGGGCGTCAAGCTCAACTATCCCGAGGCGATCGCGCTGATTACCGACTACGTCGTCGAAGGCGCGCGTGACGGTCGGCCGGTGGCCGAGCTGATGGAAGCCGGCGCTCATGTCATCGGCCGCGACCAGGTGATGGACGGCATCGCCGAGATGATCCACGACGTGCAGGTGGAAGCGACGTTCCCTGATGGAACGAAGCTGGTGACCGTTCACGAACCCATCCGGTAGCGGCGATGAAGAAGGCAACTCAAGAGCAAACCGCCGCGCTCCTAATGGCGGAATATTCTATTGTGCGAGGTCGTATAAATAGCGACATCGATGAGATAAATAAGACTGAGATATTTTATCTGTCGATTACGGCCGCGATATACTACTTCGCTTTTCAGCTGAAATTATCTGACATATTTTTTATCAGGGCTCTTTTTCTCCTTCCTGTTTGTTTTTCTATTTATAGTTTACTTCGATATGAGGCGCACAGGCGCATCATTCAAACGGCCGAAGGGTTCCTAAAGGACTGGGTCGAGCCCTACTTTCTTGAGTATGGGGAAGATCCTAGTGGGTATGCATCCTACTATGACAATAAGTCGCCCAAATGGCTCAAGCCAGTTCGATACGTTTTCCATTTTACATTGATATCCGCAACGTTGGGATTCTCGATCTGGACGTTCTGTTACCCTGACTACGTTGTGTCTATTGTAGGTGGAGTTAAACCATGATCCCAGGCGAAATCATTGCCGCACTAGGCGAAATCGAACTCAATGCCGGCGCGCCGACGGTGACTATCGAGGTGTCGAACACCGGCGATCGTCCGGTGCAGGTCGGCAGCCATTATCACTTCGGTGAGACCAATGCCGGCCTGTCCTTCGATCGCGAGAAGGCGCATGGCATGCGGCTCGATATTCCCGCCGGCACCGCCGTGCGCTTCGAGCCCGGGCAGACGCGTTCGGTGACGCTGATCCCGCTGTCCGGCAAGCGCGAGGTCTATGGCTTCCGCCAGCTGGTAATGGGCAAATTGTGATCGGGGCCCGGGAGAAGATGATGCGTATTTTGATGCCCATGGCCTTCGGCCTGCTTTCGCTGATGGCGGCTGGCGCTGCCAGCGCGACGGAGATCGATTGCACGAGCCCGACGACGCAGACCGACATGACGCTCTGCGAGCGGGCGCGGCAGGACGATGCCGACAAGGCGCTCAACGTTCAATACAAGAAGACCCGCGCCGCCATGGTCGCCATTGATAGCGATCAGGATGATGACATGAAGGGGGCCGAAAAAGCGCTGGTGACCGCGCAGCGTGCATGGATCACCTACCGTGATGCGCAATGCGAAGCGGCCGGCTTTCAGGCGCGTGGCGGCACGATGGAGCCGATGCTGGTGGCCGGCTGCATCGCCAACGTGACCGATGCCAGGACCAAGGAGCTCAAGGCGCTCGAAGATGCGTTGAGCAACTGAGGTGGCAGAGAGCATCATGATCGTCGGCAATGGTGAGATCGGTGCGGAGGGAGCCGCGGCTGTCGCCGCGGCCGGCTTCGTCATCCGGTTCAACGAATGCCGGTCCTATGAGGCGAGCCCCGGCCGCACGGATGTCGTCGCCGTCTGCAATACCGGTCGTCCCGCCAGGGCGATGCTGTCCTCTCAGGCGTGGCGCGCGCATCCCGCCGTCATTGAGGCATCCGAGATCTGGAGCGTGCGCGATCCGGAAAAATTCGCGGCGCTGAAAGGCCCGCTTGCCGTCTCGCATCCCGAACTCGACGATTTTTGCGACGACTATACGAGTCAATTCAACAGCTTCTGCAAGGACGCTGGCAAGGCGCATGCGGTCGTTGACAAAGTGATTCATGATGGCGTCGACCAGGCTCTGGCCGTATTTGATCCCGCGCCCTACGTCGTGCCGAGCAGCGGCATGATCGTGATCGCGGAGGTCATGAACCGATTTCCCGACGCCCCGATTGCGCTTGCCGGCTTCGGCCACCAAGGCTGGGAGTGGCATCCCTTCGCCGCCGAAAGGCAGCTCGTCGACGCTTACGTCGCCGCAGGCCGCGTCACGCGGTTTTATCCGTCCGCATCCCGTTCGCCCTCCCAAGGAGCCTGACCCATGCCCTACAAGATTTCCCGCGCCGCCTATGCCGGCATGTTCGGCCCGACCACCGGCGACAAGGTGCGGCTTGCCGATACCGAGCTCTTCATCGAGATCGAAAAGGATTTCACCACCTATGGCGAAGAGGTGAAGTTCGGCGGCGGCAAGGTCATTCGCGACGGCATGGGGCAGAGCCAGGCAACGCGGGCGCAGGGTGCTGTCGATACCGTCATCACCAATGTCGTGATCATCGACCATACCGGCATCGTCAAGGCGGATATCGGGCTGAAGAACGGCCGCATCCACGCCATCGGCAAGGCCGGCAATCCGGATACGCAGCCTGGCGTCAACATCATCGTCGGCCCGTCCACCGAGGCGATCGCCGGCGAGGGCAAGATCATCACCGCCGGCGGCATGGACGCGCATATCCACTACATCTGCCCGCAGCAGATCGAGGAAGCGCTGATGTCCGGCATCACCTGCATGCTCGGCGGCGGCAGCGGCCCGGCGCACGGCACGCTCGCCACCACCTGCACCGGCGCCTGGCATATCGAGCGGATGATCGAAAGCTTCGACGGCTTCCCGATGAACCTGGCGTTGGCGGGCAAGGGCAACGCCTCGCTGCCGGCCGCGCTCGAGGAAATGGTGCTGGCCGGCGCGTCATCGCTGAAGCTGCACGAGGACTGGGGCACGACGCCGGCCGCGATCGACTGCTGCCTCTCGGTTGCCGACGAATACGATATCCAGGTGATGATCCACACCGACACGCTGAACGAAAGCGGCTTCGTGGAGGATACGATCGGGGCGCTGAAGGGCCGCACCATCCACGCCTTCCACACGGAAGGGGCGGGCGGCGGCCACGCGCCCGATATCATCAAGATCTGCGGCCAGTCGAACGTCATTCCGTCGTCCACCAACCCGACAAGGCCCTACACGGTCAACACCATCGCCGAGCATCTCGACATGCTGATGGTCTGCCACCACCTGTCGCCGTCGATCCCGGAGGATATCGCATTCGCCGAAAGCCGTATCCGCAAGGAGACGATCGCGGCGGAAGACATCCTCCACGATATCGGCGCTTTCTCGATCATCTCCTCCGACAGCCAGGCCATGGGCCGCGTCGGCGAGGTCGCGATCCGCACCTGGCAGACGGCCGACAAGATGAAGCGCCAGCGCGGTCCGCTGAAGGAGGAGACGGGTGATAACGACAACTTCCGCGTCCGCCGCTATATCGCCAAGTACACGATCAACCCGGCGATTGCTCAAGGGGTAAGCCACGAGATCGGCTCGATCGAAGTCGGCAAGCGCGCGGACCTCGTCTTGTGGAACCCGGCCTTCTTCGGCGTGAAGCCGGAGATGGTGCTGCTCGCCGGCTCGATCGCGGCAGCCCCCATGGGCGATCCGAACGCCTCGATCCCGACGCCGCAGCCGATGCACTACCGCCCGATGTTCGCCGCCTATGGCAAGCTGCGCACCAATTCGTCGGTCACCTTCGTTTCGCAGGCCTCGCTCGATGCCGGCCTGAAGGGGCGTCTCGGCGTCGCCAAGGACCTCGTCGCCATCAAGAACACGCGCGGCGGCATCTCCAAGGCGTCGATGATCCACAACAGCCTCACGCCTCATATAGAGGTCGATCCGGAGACCTACGAAGTGCGTGCCGACGGCGAGTTGCTGACCTGCGAACCGGCCACTTCGCTGCCGATGGCGCAGCGCTACTTCCTGTACTGACGAGCTTTAATGGCCGGCGCCTCGGGTGCCGGCCAACTTCTCGCTACACGTTTAGCAATACATTCTTAAAGTTGTGTCTTGATTGCGCTCTGTTCCACCTTGGGGCGTTGCGACCGAAATGAGACGTGGCGCCCGAAGAAATCCTAAAAAATGTTTTTTATCAATTATTTATGCGAGACAGTCCGCAGGCCTGTTCACGCTGAAAATCGTCGCGTTTCGATCCATTGTGCAGCGCACGATTAATTTACAAAATTCCCTCAAATCCTAACGATTCCCTTAAGACCTCGGCAGCGGTTCCTATCTAATCAATATGCCTTGCGAGGGGCAAAAAGGTCGATTCGGATGCATATCTTACTCCAGGCGGAGCTCGGCGATTTCAGGAATCGCGTCACGATCTATACCTATGCGCTGAAGATGAGCTTTGCCGCGGTGATGCTCTCATCGGTGGCGATAGCGGTGTTGCTCTTTCCGCTCGACTGGGCGGGGGTGCTGCCGGTTTCGCTGGAGAACGCCATCATCTACGGCGTTGCGCTGTCCTGGCTGATCGGGGGGATCGTGTCCGGGGTGTTGGCCCTCGTCGCGGGCTACGCCATGCATCAACTCAGCGTCTCGCGCGCCGAGTTCGAGCAATTGAGCCGCACCGACATGCTGTCCGGCCTGCTCAACCGGCGGGCGTTCACCGAGGCGCTCGATCACGTCGCGGGGCCTGCCTGCCTGGCGATCTTCGACGTCGATCGCTTCAAGGCGGTCAACGATCGCTATGGGCATGCCTGTGGCGACGCTGTCATCGTCGCCGTCGCGGCGGAGCTGTCGGCGGCCTTCAGCGAAGACTCGACCGTTGCGCGGCTCGGCGGCGAGGAGTTCGGCGTGGTGGTCGTCGCGCCGCTGAAAGAGGAGCGGGTGGCGCGGATCAGAGCGGCCTGCAACCGGCTTGCCGAACGGACGATCGCGCTCGATGGCTGCACCTTCAACATCACCGTGTCGGCCGGCATCGCGGAACTCTGCGACGGGCGAAGCACGCAGGCGGCCTACACCGCCGCCGACAAGGCGCTCTATCTGGCGAAGACCCTCGGCCGCAATCGCGTGGTCCACGAGGACGAGGGACTGCAGCGTCGCGCGCGGCTGAGCCAGGACGAGATCAACGTCGACAGCAGATCCGCCGCCATCCATTAGCAGCGGCCGTCGCGGGCGCTGATGTTGCTTCCTACGTCGTTTTGACCCTTGCGCCATCAAGGGCGATTTTGCATGCTCCTCGCCTGAACCGGAATGGACACATCATGCAGTATATCACCACCTATCTGCCGGCCGGCACGCCGTCTTCGCATCCCAGCCACAAGGTCGTGCTGCCGCATGACCTCAGGCATCTGAGGCGCAAGCTGCTGCATCTCGACAATGGCGAGATGGTCATGCTCGATCTCAAGGAGCCGGTGCTGTTCGCCAATGGCGACATGCTGGTGCTCGGCGACGGCGAGCTGGTCGAGATCGTCGCCGCCGACGAGAAGCTGTTCGAGATCAAGGCCCGGGATCGCCTGCATCTGATCGAGCTCGCCTGGCATCTGGGCAACCGGCATCTGGGCGCGCAGATCGAGGAGGAGCGTATCCTCATCCTGCGCGACCATGTCATCCGCGCCATGCTCGAGGGACTGGGCGCGACGGTCTCTGATGTCACCGAGCCGTTCCAGCCGGCGCGCGGCGCCTATCACTCCCACGGCAGCCATTCGCATGGACATGCGCATGATCATGGCCACGATCACGGACATGACCACGGGCATGACCATGGACATGACCACGGTCACAAGCATTCGCACGACTGAGCCATGACCGAAGACGGTGATCTGCAGGCTTTGCTGCGGTTGATGGCGTGGCTTTCGCCGGCCTTTCCGGTGGGCTCGTTCGCCTATTCGGGCGGGCTGGAGCGGGCTGTGCATGACGGGCTCGTGCACGATGCCGCCTCGCTTGAAGATTGGCTCGGCGCCATGATGGACCACGGCGCAGTGTGGAATGACGCCGTGCTGCTTGCCTGGAGCCATAAAGTGCATGGCGACGCCTCGGCGCTATCCGACGTGGCCGAGCTTGCCGAGGCGCTGGCGGGATCGCGCGAGCGGCATCAGGAGACCATTCTGCTCGGCGACGCTTTCCTGTCGGCCGCTGCCGCATGGCCCGATGATGTGTTCATACGGTTGCCAAAACATGTGGCTTATCCTGTTGCCGTCGGCGCTGTTTCCGGTGCTCATGGGATCAGTGCCGAAAAGGCGGTTGCCGCCTTCCTGCACGCCTATGTCTCGCAGGCCGTTTCCGCCGGCATCCGGCTCGGCGTTGCCGGCCAGAAGGACGGCGTCGCGATCCTGGCGGCGCGGGAAGGGGATATCGCGCTGCTTGCGCGGCGGGCGGCGGGCTCGACGCTCGATGAGTTGGGATCTGCGACGGTGCAGGCCGATATCGTTTCGCTACGGCACGAGACGCAATCGACGCGGCTTTTCCGATCGTGACGACAGCGCTTGTCGCTAACGATCTGCGCCATTTGCCGGTGGCCGCCTTGCGGTTGACGCGCTATGATTATTCTCGATTGGAGTGCACGATATGAAATCAGGAAACGGACCCCTGCGGGTCGGCATCGGTGGACCGGTCGGCTCGGGGAAGACAGCGCTGACGGAAAAACTCTGCAAGGCGATGCGCGACCAATATTCGGTCGCCGTCGTCACCAACGACATCTACACGACCGAGGATGCCGAAGCGCTGATGCGCATGCAGGCGCTGCCATCGGAGCGCATCGTCGGCGTGGAAACGGGCGGCTGCCCGCACACCGCCATTCGCGAGGACGCCACGATCAACCTGCAGGCCATTGCCGGCCTCAACGAGCGCATTCCCGATCTCGACGTGGTCTTCATCGAATCGGGCGGCGACAATCTCGCGGCGACCTTTTCGCCTGATCTGGCGGATATCACCATCTACGTGATCTCGGTCTGCCAGGGCGAGGAAATCCCGCGCAAGGGCGGGCCTGGCATCACCAAGTCGGACCTTCTCGTCATCAACAAGAAGGACCTCGCGCCTTATGTCGGCGCCGATCTCGACGTGATGGACCGGGACGCGACGCGCATGCGCGACACGCGCCCCTTCGTGTTCTCGGACATGAAGCGCGGCGACGGCATCGGCGCGATCGTCGACTTCCTCAAGGTGCATGGCGGCTTGTAATCGCCGGGATCGTCTTCAGGACGTTGAGATTGCTGATCTCGATCGAGCGGCCGCTGACGGTAACGCCGGCGGCGCGCAGCGACGAGAAGGCGCGGGAGAGTGCTTCGGGCGCCAGCCCGAGCTTTCGCGCCAAAAGGCTCTTCTGGAAGGGGAGCCGCATCTTCGCCGCCAAGCCTTCCTGTTTGCAATGCGTGAGAAGGTAGGTCGCGACGCGCTGCGGCGCGGTCTGCATGCGGTCGCTCGCCAGGCAATCGATGGTCGATAGCAGGTGCCGCGAGAGGCTGCGCATGATCGCCATGCCGATATGCGGCCGATGGTCGAGCAGCGCGCGGACCTGTTCGAGATTGAAGCGGGCGAAGATCGAGTGTTCCATGGCCTGGGCGGCGTAGCGATAATCGCCGCCGTCTGTGACGAGGCATTCGGCGAAGCTGTCGCCGGGCTCGCAGATGCGGATATCGCCTTCCTGGTTGTCGTCGCCGAGGCGATAAAGCCGGGCGAAGCCCGTCAGCACGCAATAGAAATACTCGCCCCGTTCGCCCTGATGAAACAGCATGTCGTGCATCTGGTAGCGCACGATGGTCGCGCAGGCGAGAAGCGCGTTGCGTTCATCCCGGTTGAGGCCGGAAAAAAGAATGGTCTCACCAAGCATGGCCTTGTGGACATTGCTCGGCTTCAAGCCCGTCGTCATCTCTTTCTCCACTTCGTCGGTCGCAGGCCGCGCCTGCCATAGGCGTAAAATAGCCGGAATGACCATGGGGAAAGTTGATCTGTATCAAGTGCGAGCAAGAAACGGAAAAGCCGGGGCGAACCCCGGCTTTTCCGTATGATCCGGTTACTCCGCCGCGAAGGGCGGTAGGCGGACGACGTTGCCGCCGGATTTGCCCTTCCTGTCGTCGGGCTTCTCGATCGCGGTGACACGGCCGTCGAGGTTGGTGACGGCGGTCGTGAGCTCCTCGGGCGAGAGCGGCAGCTGCTCCTCGTCCTTCTTGCCGACCAGGCGGCCGAAGAGCCAGCCGAGCAGGCGGGAGAGGTCGTCCATGATCAGGAAGAAGGAGGGGACGACGACGAGCGAGAGCACCGTCGAGACGATGATACCGCCGATCACGGCGATCGCCATCGGCGCGCGGAACGAGCCGCCTTCGCCGACGCCGAGCGCCGAGGGAAGCATGCCCGCCGACATGGCGATCGAGGTCATGATGATCGGGCGGGCGCGCTTGCGGCCGGCCTCCACCATGGCTTCGACACGTTCCATGCCATGCCGCTTCATCTCGATCGCGAAATCGACGAGCAGGATGGCGTTCTTGGTGACGATACCCATCAGCATCAGGATGCCGATCAGAACCGGCATGGAGAGCGCGTTCTGGGTGACGATCAGCGCCACCGCCACGCCGCCGATGGCGAGCGGCAGCGAGAACAGGATAGTGAAGGGCTGGATCACATCCTTGAAGAGCAGGATGAGTACCACCAGAACCAGCAACAGGCCCATCAGCATGGCGTTGCCGAAACTCTGGACCATCTCGCCCTGAACCTTGGCGTCGCCGCTTTCGGCCAGCTTCACGCTCTTCGGCAATTCGGTTTGCGCGACGATACGCTTGAACTCGGCGGTGGACGTATCCAGTGCCGTGCCGAACGGCACGTCGGAGCCGATGGCGACGACGCGGTTGCGGTCGTTGCGCTTGATCGAGCTCGGGCCTTCCGAATAGTCGACATCGGCGACGCTGTAGAGCGGAACGCTGGCGCCGCTCGCCGTCTTGATCTTGATGGCGCGGATGGCGGCCAGATCGCGGCGGACATCGAGCGAGGCCTGCACGCGGATCGGGATCTGCCGGTCGTCGAGCGAGATCTTGGCGAGGTTGGCGTCGATATCGCCGATGGTGGCGACGCGGACCGTCTCGGAGATCTGCTGCGGGGTGATGCCGAGGCGGGAGGCTTCGGCCATGCGCGGGCGGATCTGCAGTTCCGGGCGGGGCAGGGCACCTTCGGAGGAGACGTTGGCCAGGATCGGCGAAGCGCGCAGCTTCGATTCCAGCAGGCTGACGGCCTCGTTCAGATCTGCCTCGTTGGTGGAGAGGAAGTTGAAGGTGAGGTCGCGCTCGGCGCGGTCGTTTACCTTGGAGATGCGCACGTCGGGGATGTCGCGGACGGCCGCGAAGATGTCCTTCTCGACATCCCATTGCGGACGCGTGCGGCCACGATCGTCGATCTTCGGCATGAGGCCGCCGATGACGGGCAGCCCGCCGAGACCCTTGTTGACCAGGGTCTTCAGCAGCGAGTGATCGATATTGCCGAGGATGATGCGCACGGTGGCGCGGCGTAGTTCGAGATCGCCCTTGGGGGAGGCGCCGCCGAGAACGAAGACGCTTTCCACGCCGTCGATGCCACGCACGGCGTCGTAGACCTTGGTCGATGCGGCGGCCGTATCCTCCAGCGTCGCGTTCGGCGGCAGTTCCACCGACAGGACGACGCGCGAGGAATCGTCCGGCGGCATGAAGCTGCCGGGCACGCGGCTCAACAGCACCACCGAGCCGACCAGGAAGACGATGGCGGCCAGCAGCGTCGTATAGCGCCAGTACCACTTGCGCGTCGTGCCGGTGACCAGGCGGGTATAGCCGCGCATGATCCAACCGTCATTGTCCTGATGATCTTCCATGCCGTCTTCGGCGCGCATCAGATAGGCGGCCATCAGCGGCGTGATGAGACGCGCCACGACGAGCGAGAAGAACACCGAGAAGGCGACCGTCAGGCCGAACTGGATGAAATACTGGCCGGCGATGCCGGGCATGAACGACACCGGCACGAAGACGGCGATGATCGTGAAGCTGGTGGCGATAACGGCGAGACCGATTTCGTCGGCGGCTTCCAGGGAGGCCCTGTATGGCGTCTTGCCCATCTTGATGTGGCGGGCGATGTTCTCGATCTCGACGATGGCGTCGTCGACGAGAATGCCCGTGGCCAGCGTCAGCGCCAGGAAGCTCACGAGGTTCAGCGAGAACCCCATCAGATCCATGATCCAGAAGGTCGGGATGGCCGACAGCGGCAGGGCGACGGCGGCGATCAGCGTCGCGCGCCAGTTGCGCAGGAACAGGAAGACGACGATGACGGCGAGGATCGAGCCTTCCACCAGCGTGCTCAGCGCCGCCTCGTAGTTGCCGTAGGTGAAGTAGACGCTGTCGTCCACCATCTCGATCTTGACGTTCGGATTGGCCTTGCGGATCTCCGTCAGGCTTTCGGACACGGTTTCGGCGACCGAGACTTCGCTGGCGCCCTTGGCGCGGAACACCGAGAAGGTGACCGACGGCGTGCCGTTGAAGCGCGAGAAGGACTTCTGTTCCTCGAAGGTGTCGTCGATCGTGCCGAGCTCGGAGAGCTTCACGAAGCGGCCGTTGGGCAGGCTGATGGTGGTGGTGTTGAGCTGCGAGACGTCGCGCGTGTCCCCAAGCGTACGGATGGTCTGCTCGTTGCCGGCGACCTGGCCGCGGCCGGAGCCGAGGTTGACGTTGGTGCCGCGCAGCTGCTGGTTCACGTCGGCGGCGGTGATGCCGTAGGCATCGAGCTTGCCCGGATCGAGCGATACGCGCACTTCGCGGTCGGCACCGCCGTAGCGGTCGATACGGCCGATGCCGGGCTGGCCCTGCAGCGCCCGCTTGATGGTGTCGTCGACGAACCAGGACAGCTCCTCGAGCGTCATGTTGGGAGAGGAGACGGCGAATGTCTGGATCGCCTGTCCCTCGACATCGACCTTGCTGACCACAGGCACCTCGATGCCGGCGGGAAGATCGCTGCGGATCTTGTCGATCGCGTCCTTGGTGTCCTGAACGGCTTCGGCGGTCGGCTTCTCGATGCGGAAGACGACGACCGTCTGCGACAGGCCATCGGTGACGGTCGACTGAATTTCATCGATGCCGCTGATCGAGGCGACCGCGTCCTCGACTTCCTTCGTCACCTGCATTTCGAGCTCGGCCGGCGAGGCGCCGCTCTGCGCGACGCTGATCGAGACAACAGGAACGTCGATATTCGGGAAGCGGGTGATCGGCAGCTTGTAGAAGGCCTGGATGCCCACGAACAGCAGCAGCGCGAAGGCGAGCAGCGGCGCAATCGGATTTCGGATCGACCATGCGGAGAAATTCATGGAGTGGCCTCGGTCAGTTCGATTGCGCCGATACGGCTTCGGTGACAGGTGTGATCTTGTCGCCGTCGCGAACGAAGGCGCCGGCCTTGGCGACGACGGTGTCGCCGTCCTTCAGGCCTTCCGAGATCTCGACGAAGCCGCCATCCTGAATGCCTGTTGTCACCTTCACCTGCTTGACCACGCCGTCCTCGACCTTTCGGGCGGTGGAGCCGTCGCGGCCCGTGGTGACCGCCGACAGCGGCAGGGCAATGTCGCTCTTTTCGGCGACGATGATGTCGGCGCTGGCATACATGCCGGAGCGAGCAGCACTCTCATCGGTGATGAAGATATGCACGAGGCCGAGGCGGGTGGACTGGTCGACCGTCGGGGAGACGATCCTGACCTTGCCTTCGATCGTCGTGCGGCTGCCCGACAACGTCACGTTGGCGCGCTGGCCGACCTTGATCTTCTGGATATCGGTTTCCGACAATTCGGCGACCAGTTCGATCGCATTGTCCTTGATGACGGTGAACATCGGCTCGCCGGTTCCAGCGGCGATGGCGCCGATGCGGGCGTTCTTGGCCGAGATCACGCCTGACACCGGCGTCTTGACGTCCGTGCGCGCCAGCTTCAGATCGGCGTCGGCGATCTGGCTGTCGACGACCTTGAGATCGGCGACGGCGACTTCGATCGCCTGCTGGGCGGAGCTGACGCGGGCGTTGGCGGTGGCGGCGGCGGCATCGGCCTGCTCGACCTGGGCGGTGGACACGGTGCCCTTCTTGCCCATCTCGGCCGACCGTGCCTGCTGCAGGCGGGCCTGCTCGGCCGTCGCCTTGGCTTCCACGAGCTGGGCGCGAAGCTGCGCGAGGCTCGCTTCACCCTTGGCCTTGGTCGCCATCATCTGCGCCTTCTGCAGCGCCAGCGCATCCTCGTTCAGCGTCGCCAGCGTACTGTTGGCCTCGACCTTGTCGCCGATATCGACATTGAGGGAACGGATGGAGAGACCCTCGACCTGCGGCTGGATATAGACTTCCTCCACGGGGCGGATCGTGCCGGTGCCGATGACGCGATCGACCAGCGCGCGCGTGGTAGCGGTCGTGACGACGATCACGGGCAGGTTCTGCTGAGCCTTCGGGGGCTGGTTTTCCTGCGCAAAGGCGGCCGATGCGGCAAAGGCAGCCACGATCAGGGTGGATGCGCGTAGAGTTTTAGGCGTCATGCGTACCATGCGTCTTGGTCCAGTCCTTGAAGAGGTTGGCCAAACTCGCGCCATGTCTGCAGCTCGCGAAGGCCTTTTCCCGTATATGTAAGCTCAGAAATATTCCCACATCATCGCCATCTCTTACTACCGTAAGATAACCCTCGTCCGGCGAATCCGACTTGTAGGTGGTATCGTTTTGCCCCACGCACAAGCCCGGTGGAAAATAATTCCTCGCGGCGCACAATAGTAATCTCGACGGCCGAGATCAATCACCATCCGGTGATGTCGGCATTCGGTTTGGTGATCCGTAATTCCGTCTTTCCTATGACGTGCGAGGCGGGTCCGATGCGACATCGCCGCGAAATTTTTATGATCAAACAAGGAACGCGCGGTGCCAGCCCGCGCGTTCCCTGTTCGCGTGATACGACCTGCGCGCCGCGTCCTACTTGGCGGCCGCGTCGGTGATGTCCTGCGTCCAGGCGCCCGAGGGCTGCTTGCTGATGATCTTCTGGTCCAGCAGCGCCTTGGCGGTGCGGTCGTAGAGCGTGGTGTCGAGCTTGCCCGATCCGTCGCCGATCAGCTTGGCCACTTCGCTCATCATGCGCTTCTGGTGGTTTTCGTCCTGGCCGCCGGCGTCGACGACGATCCCCGCCGCATCGTCGGGGTTTTCGACGGCATACTTCCAACCCTTCATCGAAGCCCTGACGAACTTGGCCATCTTTTCCTTGAAGGCCGGGTCCTTCAGCTTCTCCTCGTTGGCGTAGAGGCCGTCCTCGAGCAGGTCGTTGCCCATGGCGGTGTAGTTGAAGACGGTCAGTTCCTCGGGCTTGAAGCCGGCATCGATCGCCTGCCAGTATTCATTATAGGTCATGACGGAGATGCAGTCGGCCTGCTTCTGCAGGAGCGGCTGGACGTCGAAGCTCTGCTTCAGCACCGTGACGCCATCCGGACCGCCATCGGTCTTCAGGCCGATCTTGTTCATCCAGGCGAAGAACGGATACTCGTTGCCGAAGAACCAGACGCCGAGCGTGCGGCCCTTGAAATCGGCTTCGGTCTTGACCGGGCCGTCCTTGCGGCAGATCAGCTCCATGCCCGACTTCTGGAAAGGCTGGGCGATGTTGACGAGCGGAACGCCCTTTTCGCGGGCGACCAGAGCGCCGCCCATCCAGTCGACGATCACGTCGGCGCCGCCGCCGGCAATCACCTGCTCGGGCGCGATATCGGGACCACCAGGCTTGATGTCGACGTCGAGGCCTTCTTCCTCGTAGTAGCCCTTTTCCTTGGCGACGTAGTAGCCGGCGAACTGCGACTGGGTCACCCATTTCAGCTGAAGCGTCACCTTGTCGGCGGCCATCGCGTGGCCTGCCGCCATCGCCATCGCGCTCGCCATCATTGCAAGAACCAGTTTTTTCATTTTCTTGTTCCCTCTATTGTTATGCCCGAGCCCATTCGCGGACACGCGCGACGCCTAGCCACCACGGATAGACGGATGCCAGAACGTCACCGCCCGCTCAGCGAGGGCGACGACGCCATAGAAGATCGAGCCTGCCAGCGCCGCGACGGCGATTTCGGCCCAGACCATGTCGACATTCATGCGCCCGATCTCGGTGGAGATGCGAAAGCCCATGCCGACGATCGGCGTACCGAAGAACTCCGCGACGATGGCACCGATCAGCGCCAGCGTCGAGTTGATCTTCAATGCATTGAAAATGAAAGGCATTGCCGCCGGAAGACGGAGCTTCAGAAGCGTCTGCCAGTAGCTGGAGGCATAGGTTTGCATCAGGTCGCGCTCCATCGGACCGGATGCGGCAAGGCCGGCGACGGTGTTCACCAGCATGGGGAAGAAGGTCATGATGACGACGACGGCGGCCTTGGACTGCCAGTCGAAGCCGAACCACATGACCATGATCGGGGCGACGCCGATCATCGGCAGCGCCGAGACCATATTGCCGATCGGCAGCAGGCCACGGCGCAGGAAGGCGACGCGGTCGGCGAGAATGGCGACGGCGAAGCCGGCGCCGCAGCCGATGACATATCCGGCGAGCACGGCCTTGAAGATCGTCTGCCTGACGTCGTCGCGAAGGATCGGCAGCGATCCGACGATGCGGGCGGCAATGGCGCTCGGCGGGGGCAGGAGCACGAAGGGAATGCCGGCGCCGCGCGTGGCGGTTTCCCACAGGATCAGGATCCAGGCGCCGAAGATGGCGGGCACCAGGAGCCGCAGCGCGGTATCGTCGGCGCGCGAGCTTGTCTTGATCTCGACGATCTCGCTGACGGTGCGCCAGGCGAGCAGCCAGCAGGCCGCCATCAGGAGGAAGAAGGGTTTCGCGGCGAAGCCTTCATTGCCCGCAAGGCTCGACAGCAGCAGCCAGGCGCCGCCATGGGCGCCGATAAAGAGCACCGTCGCGCGGCTGGTCTTCGATTGCGGCAGCAGGGAGATGAGTGCCGAGGCGGCGATCAGAATGAAGAGGATCGCCGTCATGCCTGACGATGGCACTCGACCCGAGGCGGCCGGGAACAGCGGCAGGGTTGCCGCGGCGGCGACGGTGAGGAGGAGGGCGACGATCGCCTGCCAGGACGCGCTCTTCATGCTGATCTCCCACCCATGGCCTTGTCGACGATTTTCGCGGCGATGCTGACGATCATGATGAGCAGTGCAGCCAGCAGCGAACCGGCGATCAGCGCCGCCCAGATGTCGATGGTCTGGCTGTAATAGGAGCCGGCGAGCAGCTTGGAACCGATGCCGGCGACCGCACCTGTCGGCAACTCGCCGACGATGGCGCCGACGAGGCTGGCGGCGATCGCCACCTTCATCGAGGTGAAGAGATAGGGCACGGAGGCCGGCACGCGCAGTTTCCAGAAGGTCTGGGCGGGTGATGCATTATAGGTGCGCATCAGGTCGAGCAGCATGACGTCTGGCGAGCGCAGACCCTTCACCATGCCGACAGTGACCGGGAAGAAGGAGAGATAGGTCGAGATCAGCGCCTTGGGGATCAGGCCGGTGATGTTGATGGCACCCAACACGACGATCACCATCGGCGCGATCGCCAGGATCGGGATGGTCTGCGAGGTGATGATCCACGGCATCAGGCTGCGGTCGAGCGCCTTGATGTGAACGATGCCGACGGCGATCAGGATGCCTAGCAGCGTGCCGAGCGTGAAGCCGAGCACGGTGGAGGAGAGGGTGACGCCCGAGTGATAGACGAGGCTGCGGTTGCTGGAGAGCTTGCGCAGGAAAGTGTTGTCGAAGACGTTGCGGGCGACCTGATGCGGCGCGGGGAGGAGGGGCTTGGGCTGCGACAACGTCTTGCCGATAAACTCCATCGTCGTTGGAGACTGGCCGGCGCGGGTGTCCATGTCGCGCTGGAACGGGGCGTTCATCAGGATCGCCGCCACGTACCAGATGGCGACGAGCGCAGCCAGGATGGTGGTGACGGGGATGATCTTGTCCTTGAGGGTGTCGGGTGTCATGCGGTGTGCCTCGCATTGGCGAGGGTTTGCCGTGGATTACCCCCCTCTGTCCTGCCGGACATCTCCCCCACAGGTGGGGAGATTGGCTGGGCTAGCCCGCTCGCTCCTATCTCATAGCTTGGCGAAGACCTCTCCGCGGGTCGATCTCCCCCCTTGTGGGGGAGATGTCCGGCAGGACAGAGGGGGCGGCCACAGAACGCCGACCTTCAATGCTCATAGCTATGCCCCGCTCTCAGCCCATCCCGCACGCGGTGGGCGATTTCGAGGAACTCCGGGGTCTCGCGGATGTCGAGCGGCCGTTCGCGGGGGAGTGGCGAGTCGATGATGTCGGTGACGCGGCCGGGGCGGGGGGACATGACGACGATCTTGGTCGAGAGATAGACCGCCTCGGGGATCGAGTGGGTGACGAAGCAGATGGTCTTGTTGGTGCGCGCCCAGAGCTTCAGCAGTTCCTCGTTCAAATGGTCGCGGACGATCTCGTCCAGCGCGCCGAAGGGCTCGTCCATCAGAAGCAGATCGGCGTCGAAGGCCAGCGCGCGGGCGATCGAGGCGCGCTGCTGCATGCCGCCGGACAGTTGCCAGGGGAACTTCTTCTCGAAGCCGGTCAGGCCGACGAGATCGAGCGCCTCGGCGATGCGCTTCTGTCGCTCATCGGCCGGGTAGTTCATGATCTCGAGCGGCAGCGCGATGTTCTTGTCGATCGTGCGCCAGGGGTAAAGCGCCGGCGCCTGGAAGACATAGCCGTAGGCACGGGCCTTGCGGGCCTCTTCCGGCGTCATGCCGTTGACCGATATGTCGCCCGAGGTCTTCTTCTCGAGATCGGCGATGACCCGCAGGAAGGTGGTCTTGCCGCAGCCGGATGGGCCGATGAAGGAGACGAAGTCACCCTTGCGGACATCGAGGTCGACGTTGCTCAGCGCGTGCACCGGCGCGTCATTGGCCTGGTAGGTCAGGCAGAGGTTTTTTGCGGATACGACGGAGGCTGCTTGCGTCAATGCGGATCGATCCTGTTTTCCCCGCGCGGCGGCGGTTTGCGTGATATCATCGGCGGCGGCCTTTGCCGCGCCGGCAAGATTTGAGGAAGACGACGATGGATGCGACATCAAAACCGACCTGCCATATCGTGCGCCCCGACCATTCCTACGACGGAAAGCAGGGGCTGAGCTATTTCCAGGGCATTGCCGCCGAGACGGTCGGCGCCAAGGGCATCTGCATGCATCTTCTCACCATCCCGCCCGGCGTGCGCGCCAAGGCGCATCTGCACGAGGCGCACGAGACGGCGATCTACATGCTGTCGGGCGAGGCGCACACCTGGTACGGCGACCATCTTGAGCACCATGTCGTCGTGCATGCCGGTGAGCTGTTCTACATCCCCGCCGGCGTGCCGCACCTGCCGGCCAATCTCAGCAGCACGCCCTGCACGGCGATCATCGCGCGCACCGATCCCAACGAGCAGGAGAGCGTCGTGCTGTTGCCGGAGCTGGATGGGAACGTGCCGGTGTGATGTCACTTGCATAGTGGCAGCGGTCCCCACTTTATGCCGGCATCCGACGTGAAGCCGATCGTATAGCCCTTCGGGCCATAGGTGATCTTTGCCGTGTCCTCGCTTGCCGCTTCTTCGCCTTCGGCCTCGCAGGAAACCTTGGCGGTGAAGTTCTTGCCCTCGGTCTTCAGCACTTTCTCGATGGTGCAGGCGGAGGCCGCCGTGGTGATGGCTTCCGATGTCAGCAGGAAGAAATTTTCCGACCCGGTGGATTCGCCAGACTTGGCATAGGCGCATCCGTCCTTGTTGCCGTAGCTGCCCTTGATCGGCAAGGTGCCGGCGCTTGCCGCGGAGGTCAGCGCGGCCAGTGAAACGATTGTCAGAGACAGCCTGCCGCGCGCCATCGATCACACCCCGCTCGCCGGAATACCCGCGCGCTCGACCTTGCGCGGCGCGGTGATTTCCTTCCAGGTCGAGAGCGCCTTCGAAACGGCGGTGACCGGTTCGCGCTTGACGAACTCGCCGTGGCCCTCGCGGGTCTTCATCGTCTCTTCCTCGACGACGACAACGCCGCGGCTCAGCGTGTAGCGCGGCAGGCCGGTGACCTGCTTGCCCTCGAAGACGTTGTAATCGATCGCGGATTGCTGGGTCTTGGCCGAAATCGTCTTGGAGCGCTTCGGGTCCCAGACCACGAGGTCGGCATCGGCGCCGACGAGGATGGCGCCCTTGCGGGGGTAGATGTTGAGGATCTTGGCGATGTTCGTCGAGGTGACGGCGACGAATTCGTTCATCGTCAGGCGGCCGGTGTTGACGCCGTAGGTCCAGAGCATCGGCATGCGGTCCTGCAGGCCGCCGGTACCGTTCGGGATCTTGGTGAAATCACCGACGCCGTAACGCTTCTGGTCGGTGGTGAAGGCGCAGTGATCGGTGGCGACGACCTGCAGCGAGCCGGAGGCGAGGCCGGCCCAGAGACTGTCCTGGTGCTGCTTGTTGCGGAAGGGGGGCGACATGACGCGGCGGGCGGCGTGGTCCCAGTCCTTGTCGAAATATTCGGTCTCGTCGAGCGTCAGGTGCTGGATCAGCGGCTCGCCATAGGCGCGGATGCCCTTCTGGCGGGCGCGGCGGATGGCCTCGTGGGCCTGTTCGCAGGAGGTGTGGACGATATAGACCGGGCAGCCGGCCATATCGGCGATCATGATGGCGCGGTTGGTGGCCTCGCCCTCGACTTCGGCCGGGCGGGAATAGGCGTGGGCCTCGGGGCCGTTGTTGCCTTCGGCGAGCAGCTTCGCCGACATGGAGGCGACGACGTCGCCGTTTTCGGCGTGGACCAACGGCAGCGCGCCAAGCTCGGCGCAGCGCTGGAAGGAAGCGAACATCTCGTCGTCGTTCACCATCAGCGAGCCCTTGTAGGCCATGAAGTGCTTGAAGGTGTTGATGCCCTTGTCCTGAACGATCGTCTTCATCTCGTTGAAGACCTGCTCGCTCCACCAGGTGATCGCCATGTGGAAGGAATAGTCGCAATTGGCGCGGGTGGACTTGTTGTCCCACATGGTAAGCGCTTCGAGCAGCGACTGGCCGGGGGCGGGAAGGGCGAAGTCGACCACCATCGTGGTGCCGCCGGCAAGGGCCGCGCGCGTGCCGCTGTCGAAATCGTCGGAGGAATAGGTGCCCATGAAGGGCATTTCGAGATGAGTGTGCGGATCGATGCCGCCGGGCATGATGTAGCAGCCGGTGGCGTCAAGCGTTTCGGTTCCAGAGAGGTTGGGTCCGATCTCGACGATCCTGCCGCCATCGACCTTCACGTCCGCCTTGTAGGTCAGGTCGGCGGTAACGATGGTGCCGTTCTTGATGACTGTGCTCATTGGTCGGGTTCCCTGTTTTTATCGTTTTTCAGCAGGCGAATAGAAGCTCGGTCGTTCGGCGTTGAATTCAATCCGGCCCTGCAACGCGGCCAGGATGGTTTCGAGAACCGAGCGTCTTTCGCGCGAGATTTCGTGATTCCAGAAGCGCAGGACGGAGTAGCCATTGTTATTGAGCCACACGGTTCGGCTTTGATCGGCAGCGCTTTCGGCATGCTGGAAGCCATCGATTTCAACGACCAGCCGGGCTTCGCGGCAGAGGAAATCGACGATAAACGGGCCGAGCGGAACTTGCCTTGCGAACTTGTAGCCATCCAGCCGGCGGGCGCGTAGGTCGCTCCAGAGGTGGTACTCCTCCTCGGTTTCATTTTGGCGAAGCTGCCGCGCTTGTGTTGTTTTGGCCGGGCGGTGTTTGCGGATATCCGGTCGGATAATTTTCGTCGCGCCCGGAGCCCCCTCATCCGCCCTTCGGGCACCTTCTCCCCGAGGGGAGAAGGGGGAACACGCCGCAGTCGCCTCACTTCCCTTCTCCCCAGCGGGGAGAAGGTGGCCCGAAGGGTCGGATGAGGGGGCTCCGGGCGCGAGGTTTGACATCACGCCACAATCTCCGCCGTCTCCACCACCGCGTGGAACAGAACGTCCGCGCCGGCTGTGGCCCATTCCTTGGAGATCTCCTCGGCCTCGTTGTGGCTGAGACCGCCGACGCAGGGGCACATGACCATGGTTGATGGCGCCACCTTGGCGGCCCAGCAGGCGTCGTGGCCGGCGCCGGAGATGATGTTCATGTGGCTGTAGCCGAGACGGTCAGCGGCGTTGCGGACGGCGTCCACCAGCTTGGGATCGAAGGTGACTGGGTCGAAATGGCCGACGGCCTCGACAGAGCAGCCGACGCCAAGCGTTTCGCAGATTTTCACGGCATCGGCCTCGATCTTGGCGCGCATGCGGTCGAGCTTGGCCTGGTCGGGGGTGCGGATGTCGACGGTGAAGACCACCTTGCCGGGAAGCACGTTGCGGGAGTTCGGCGAGAAGAAGACCTGGCCGACGCCGCCGACGGCGCCCGGCTGTTCGCCCATCGCCACGCCCTGCACCATTTCCATGATGCGCGACATGGCAAGGCCTGCATTGACGCGCAGGTTCATCGGGGTGGAGCCGGTGTGGGCCTCGCGGCCGGTCAGCGTGAATTCCAGCCACCATAGGCCCTGGCAGTGGGTGACGACGCCAATCTGCTTGTTTTCGGCTTCGAGGATCGGTCCCTGCTCGATGTGATATTCGAAATAGGCGTGCATCTTGCGGGCACCGACCGCTTCGTCGCCGAGCCAGCCGATGCGCTTCAGCTCGTCGCCATAGGTCTTGCCCTCGGGGTCCTTGCGGGAATAGGCGTAGTCGATGTCGTGGACGCCGGAGAAGACGCCGGAGGCGAGCATGGCGGGGGCGAAGCGGGCGCCTTCCTCGTTCGCCCAGTTGGTGACGACGATGGGGTGCTTCGTCTTGATGCCCATCTCGTTCATCGTGCGCACGACCTCGAGCGCGGCGAGCACACCGAGCACGCCGTCATACTTGCCGCCGGTCGGCTGTGTATCCAGATGCGAGCCGACATAGACGGGGAGCGCGTCGGGATCGGTGCCGGGGCGGGTCGCGAACATCGTGCCCATCCTGTCGACGCCCATGGTCATGCCAGCGGCGTCGCACCATGTCTTGAAGAGGCTGCGGCCCTCGGCATCGGCGTCGGTCAGCGTCTGGCGGTTGTTGCCGCCCGCAATCCCCGGGCCGATCTTCGCCATGTCCATGAGACTGTCCCAGAGACGGTCCCCGTTGACGCGCATGTTCTCGCCTGGTGCTGCCACCATATCCGTATTCCTCACCAGTTTTTATGCGGCGCATGCTATTCAGCATGTCCGCTTGTTCCCGTGGTCAGTTTCAGCGCCGTTGTTGTTTTGTTAGCGTCTGAAAATCGTCAGTTGCCTTTGATTTGCTTCTGACGGATAATTTGACCGACTGGTAAACATTACAACTTCCGGCGTCGGGCTCAAGGCGAAAATCAGGAAAATTACCGACAAAATTCAGGGCAGATGCCCGGTTTTTCGGCAGCGGATCGCAGTCAGTTAAACTTGACTGAAATAGTTGAATTTGAACGAGAAAAAATAACGACATGGCGATACCGAGAGCTGCGAGGACACAGCGGCGCACCCGCATCCAGGAAGAGAAAGAGGAACAGATCCTGGAAGCGGCGCTCGATGTGTTTTCGGTCAGCGGTTTCCGTGGCTCGACGATCGACCAGATCGCCGAAGTGGCGGGCATGTCGAAGCCCAATCTGCTCTATTATTTCCGCACCAAGGAAGCGATGCACCGGGCGCTGATCGACCGCGTCCTGTTCACGTGGCTCGAGCCGTTGCGCGCCTTCAACGCGGAGGGGAATCCCGAGAGCGAGATCCGCGGCTATATCCGCCGCAAGCTGGAGATGGCGCGGGATTTTCCCCGCGAGAGCCGCCTGTTCGCAAATGAGGTGCTGCAGGGCGCGCCGCATATCGAGGACGAATTGAAAGGGCCGCTGAAGGAACTGGTCGACGAAAAGGCCCGTGTCATCCGCGCCTGGGCCAAGGCCGGCAAGATCGTCAAGTGCGATCCCTACCACCTGATCTTCTCGATCTGGTCGACGACGCAGCATTACGCCGACTTCGACGTGCAGGTGCGCGCCGTGCTCGGGCAGGGACACTCCGGCGAGGGACGGTTCGAGGACGCGGCGCGGTTTCTCGAGCAGCTCTTCGTCGATGGTCTCAGCGTGCGGGCGAAACAGCCCGTGTCATGACTTTGCGATCAGCGTGATGCGCGACAGGGCGCCGGCGACGCTTTCGATCGTGTAGGGCTTCTGCAGCAGATTGGCGCCGAGGGCGCCATAGGCCTGCGATACTCCCTCGCCATAGCCCGTCGCCAGGATCAGCGGCACTCCCTTGGCCGCCAGCCTTTCGGCCACGGCGATGCTCGTTTCCTCGCCGAGATGGACATCCAGAACGGCCAGGTCGAATTTGCGGCTGTCAATGACGGCCAGGGCGTTCGAGACATTCGGCGCAAGCGACACGCTATGTGCGCCGAGTTGCAGGAAGATGTCCTCTCCATCCATCGCAATGATGAGGTTGTCCTCGACGAGCAGGATGTCGAGCCCGTCGAGCGGCCGGTCCTTGATCGTCTCCAGAATGGCCTTGGCCGATTGCAGCGATTGTTCCGGCAGCAGCGACACCGCGCCTTCGGCGAAGGTCACGAACTTCTCGGGGATCAGGAAATGCGCCTCTAGGCCTTCAGGCTCATAGCGCACATCGGCCTTGCCGCCGAGTTCATAAGGGATCGAGCGGCGGATGATCGTCGTGCCGAAGCCCTGGCGGGTCGGCTGCCTGACGGGCGGGCCGTCGCTCTCGCGCCAGTGGATGACGAGATTGCCGCTGTCGTCCTTGTGCCAATCGACCCCGACGGTGCCGCTGTCGCAGAGGCTGCCGTATTTGGCGCTGTTGGTCACCAGTTCGTGGAACACCAGAGCGGAGATGGAAAAGGCCTGTGGCGCCAGCAGCACTTCCGGCCCGTTCATGATGATGCGCGCGGCATTCGGGCCGAGATAGGCGGCGGCTTCGGCCTGCAGCAGCGCGCGCAGCGGTGCCGGCGCCCAGTGGTCGCGGGTGATCTGGTCGTGCGCGCGCGACAGCGCCTGCACACGGCCCTCGAGATGGCCGATGAACTCGTCGGTGCTGTCGGTCGTGCCGCGTGACTGGCGGATCAGGCCGCTGATCAGGCTCAATATGTTGCGCACACGGTGGTTCAGCTCGGCGATCAGCAGTTCCTGCCGTTCGTTGGCCTGCTGGCGCACCGCGTTCGCTTCATCCGTCAGCCGCAGCACGACCTCGATCAGCGTGACGCGAATGGTTTCGGCGACGCGGCGTTCGGCGGCGGAGAAGGGCTGCGAGTGCTGGCGCACCAGCTCGGACCAGGTCTCGAAGCTCTTGCGCGGCGTCAGGCGCGGGCCGTTCGGGCCGTATTCCACGGGTTTGTGCGGATCGCCCGCCCAGCGCACGGAGCGCACGATCTCCTGGCGGAACAGGACCACGTAGTCACGCGGCGAGCGCGAGATCGGAATGGCGATCAGCCCGGCCACGATGTCGCCTGATATCGTCCCCGGCCAAGTCTCTGCGATGCTGTCGGTCGAAAACACGCGGCCGGCCGAGTTGCGGTTGAGGACGCGGACGAGCTCGCCGAATTCGGCCTGCGACGGGGTGATGCCGTTCAGCGCCGAGCGGCCGTTGATCCAGACGCCGATGCCATCGGCTGGGATCGCGTCGGCCAGCGCGTCGATCAGCCAGGAGGGGTCGTCGAGCAGGCTGGCATTGTCGGCGACCGAGGTCAGCAGCCGGTCGGCGATCTGGCGAGCCTTGGTTTCGAACTCGAGCGCAAGCCGCCGCTCGCGGCTCTCCAATCTTGAGGCGAACATCTGGCCGAACAGCTCCGATGTCGTGCGCCGCTCAAAGGAGGGCAGGCGGGCGGAATAGTGATGGCAGGCAAACAGGCCCCAGAGCTTGCCGTCGACGACGATCGAGATCGACAGCGAGGCGCCGACGCCCATGTTCTTCAGATACTCGATGTGGATGGGCGAGACCGAGCGCAGGATCGACATGGAGAGATCGAGCGAGCGTCCATGCGCATCGATTTCGGGCACCAGCGGCACGTTGACGGCGTCGATGTCGGCGATGATGCGGAAGAGATTGCGGGTGTAGAGCGCGCGCGCCTGTACGGGAATGTCGGAGGCCGGGTAATGCAGGCCGAGGAAGGAGCCGATGCCGGCACGGGCGGCTTCCGCCACCACTTCGCCGGCGCCGCTTTCATCGAAGCGATAGACCATGACGCGGTCGAAGCCGGTGAGCGCGCGGGCCTGGCGGGCGCCTTCGCGGAAGAAGGCCTCCAGCGTCTCGGCCTGGTCGAGACGGCCCATCATGCTGCGGATCGACACCGGCGAGCCGCCCTGCGCGCCTTCCTGCGAGGGCTCTGCCTCGATCACCACCTGATCGTCGCTCATGTGGATGGCGATATCGAAAAGCGGGCCGCCTTCGGAAAGCTCGATGCCGAACAGGCGCTCGACCACGTCGGGGCCGCGCATGATGCTCAGCCGGTTGCGCAGCGTGTGCATGGTCTTGCCGCTGATCACGCGCGAGACAGGCTGGCCGATGATCTCATCGCAGGCGATGCCGACGAACTGCTCGAGGTTGGCGGAGGCGCGTGCCACCATCCAATCCGAGGAGACGACAAGCAGGAAGCCGAAAGGCTGGATGGC
The DNA here is from genome assembly GCF_030053015.1 of Rhizobium sp. AN80A. NCBI lineage: Bacteria > Pseudomonadati > Pseudomonadota > Alphaproteobacteria > Hyphomicrobiales > Rhizobiaceae > Rhizobium > Rhizobium sp. AN80A. The sequence continues at coordinate 157,165 of NZ_JASJPX010000003.1, forward strand.
GCCCAGGCGGTGGATGGGTTCGCGGTCGCAATTGGTGAGGTCGACCTGGCCGAAATTCTCGCTCGAATTCTCGCTCACGACGGACCATGCTCCCGATCATACGGGTTGACGTCGGCCATCAGGCGAACTGGAAGGACGTCTGCCGCTGCATGGCAATCGCTGGTGTGGGCGCGAAGCGCGCTGCAAGGGGGCATGCTGTGGGATTTCCAGTTTTCGGTTCGGGGCGCGAGACAGATCTCTAATGAGCAGGATTGAAAATATGCGTCAAGTCATCCAGATTTCCAGCGGGCGAGGCAGGAAATTTCACTGCATCAAGGACTTCGCCTGTTTGCGCGCGGTTTTCTGCCTGATCTCGTACATCTGCCTTGCCTCGCGTCTTCGCTGCTCTCGCCGGTCGTCGGAGGGGATTTCCGACAGCCAGGCGATGGCGATCTCCGTGAACGCGCCATTGGCGGGGACGAGGAGGTCGGTCTCATCGAGCTGGTTGTGGATGCAGCCGCGATCATAGGCGATGACGGCGCTTCCCGCCGCCTTGGCTTCGAAGACGACGATCGGCTGGGCCTCGTTGACGTAGGTCGTCGGAAAGACGAAGACGTCGATATCGCGGTAGAACTTCGCCTTGTCGTCATCAAGCACGCGGCCGCGATAGTCGAGCGTGCCAGCGAATTCATTGAGCGCCGCGTCGATCATGGCGCGGTCGTCGTTATCTGTCACCGGGCCGGCAAGCACGGCGCGGATCGGCAAGCCCTGCAGGATCGCGTGGCGCAGCAAATCGAGAAACGTCCCGAGCCCCTTGGCGCGGCTGAGGTTGCTGAGCATTCCGATCGTTAGCGGACGGACCGGGATCGCCACGCCCTCGCTTAGTGGATGTACGAAGGCGGCATTTGAGACGATGGCGGTGTGCAGGCGTCTGTCATAGGTGTCGGTGAACCGGTCGCGCATCATGCCGCAGAGAAAGACATGGGTGAGGTCGGGAGCGGCGAGCGCCAGAATGGCGCGCATGGCAATGCTCGGCCGGTCGATATAGCGAAAGCTGTGGTGATGCAGATAGGTCGGGTAGGCGAAGAGCCGGGCGAAGGCCACCAGCAAAAGCGTGTAGAGTTGGCCGAAGCCGCCGTCGCAGGCGAGGTAGCAGGCCTTGTCTGGGTGTCCGCGCTCGCGTGCGAGACTGGCGAGCGCGGCGAAGACCTTGATTGCCTTTGCCGGATGCCGCCAGAGGCGGGAACCGCCTTCCGGTGGCGAGAGGTTGGTGGTGACCACGGTGTGGTCTTCCAAGAGGAGTTCCACCATCGCCGCGGTGGCGAAGGAGAAGCCGTGAAGCGGCGGCGGCAGCGGGCCGATGGCAACGATATGACGGGTCATGCGGGCCACCTCTCCAGCCTGCGATGACTATGCGCGCCGGCGCGGAAAACTCAATCTCCCCGTTCGGCGCATATGCCCGTCGTTAGGCGATTTCGTTGGCCGACCCGGTTTCGAAATCGAAGCCTTCGTCCGCCCAACCGGTCATGCCGCCGATCATCACCTTGACCCGGTATCCAAGCCTTGCGAGGCGAAGGGCCGCCTTGTCGGTGCCGTTGCAATGCGGGCCGGCGCAATAGACGACGAAGAGCGTGTCCGATGGCCACTGAGACATACGGTGCGCGGTCATCTTGCCATGCGGCAGGTTCTGGGCGCCGGGCACGTGCGACAGGGCAAACATGGCGGGAGAGCGGACGTCGAGGAGGACGAAGTCGGTGCGTCCCGATGCAAGCGAGGCGTGGACGTCCCAGCAATCGGTCTCGAAGGCGAGCTTGCGGGCATAGTAGGCTGCGATCGCCTCGGGTGCCGCGGCCGGGGTTTCGGCGACGTGGCTTGGTGCCGTGGGGTGGGGTGCGGGCTGCTGTTCGGGGATCATGTCGGTCATTGGTGTCTCCTGTCGTTGCTGTTGCCGGCGAGGATGCGCGATGATAGGTGTTGGCGAAACTGGCCATAATGACGACTGGCGTAAAGATCATGCCAAATGCTGCCGCACTATCAGGACCCAAGGTCGCCGTGCTCGTCTATGACGGCCTGTGCACGTTCGAATTCGGCATCGCCTACGAAGTCTTCGGCCTACCGAGGCCGGAGATGGGGTCGAACTGGTATCGCTTTCGCGCCTGTGGCGTCGAAGCCGGACCGCTTCGTGCGGCCGGTGGGCTGAGCGTCACCGTCGATGGCGGTCTCGACGATCTCGAGGATGCCGATCTGATCGTCGTGCCCGGCTGGCGGGCGATCGATGCGCCGGTGCCCGACGGGCTGATAGAGGCGTTGCGGGCGGCGCATGGGCGCGGGGCGCGGATCATGTCGCTATGCTCGGGTGTTGCGGTTCTGGCCGCCTCGGGGTTGCTTGCGGGCAAGCGGGCGACGACGCACTGGCGTTATGTCGCCTCCGTCGCCGAGCGCTATCCCGAGATCGGGCTCGATGCCGACGTGCTCTACATGGACGAGGGGCGAATACTGACGGCGGCGGGCAGTGCCGCCGGCATCGATCTCTGTCTGCATGTGGTGCGCGGCGATTTCGGCGCGGAGGCGGCCAATTCGGTCGCCCGGCGCCTCGTCGTGCCGCCGCACCGCGAGGGCGGGCAGGCGCAATTCATCCGCACTCCCGTGCCGCAGCCGCGCGAAGGCGTGCGGCTCGGGCCGCTCATCGAATGGATGCGGGCGCGGCTTGATGAGGACCAGCCGATCAGCTTGCTCGCGGCAAAGGCGGGGATGAGCCAACGCACCTTCCAGCGCCGTTTCGAGGCAACGACGGGATCGAGCGTCGGCGAGTGGCTGCTCACCGAGCGGCTGCGGCATGCCCGCGAACTCCTGGAGCGGAAGGGCGAGGCATCGCTCGACGACATCGCCACCGCCTGCGGCTTCGGCACGCCGGCAACGATGCGGCATCATTTTCGCCGAAGGCTGGGAACCAGCCCGGGGGCTTATCGGAAGGTGTTTTCGGGTTGTGGCTTTGCGGGTCAAGGTGACGCCGAAGCTTAAGGTGGGTCATTCACCGCGCGGACGCGCGGTGGCTGGATTCCTGTCACAAGGACAGGAATGAGGGTGGAGATTGGCGTTGCGCTCCCACAAACTCCCTCATCCCTGTGCTCGTCACAGGGATCCAGCCGCCGCACGTCTGTGCGGCAGAAGACTCTGCTCGCTCACACCCCGCAGGGTAGCTGCTTACTCCGCAGCCTGCCGGGCCATCGGGTTGTTCGGGTGCGTCGTCCAGTTGGCGTAGTTGGGGTCGACGGTCTTGCCGGTGCGTTCGTCGAGGCTGCCCGCGGGTAGCTGCTCCATGGTGATGCAGTTTTCGACGGGACAGACGTTGACGCAGAGGTTGCAGCCGACGCATTCGTCTTCCATCACCTCGAAGTGCCTGACGCCATCGACGAACTGGGTGATCGCCTGATGCGAGGTGTCCTCGCAGGCGATGTGGCAGCGGCCGCACTTGATGCAGGCGTCCTGGTCTATCTTGGCCTTGGCGATGTAGTTGAGGTTCAGATACTGCCAGTCGGAGACATTGGGCACGGCGCGGCCGGTAATGTCGTCGAGGTTGCGGTGGCCCTTGGCGTCCATCCAGTCGGACAGGCCCGAGATCATCTCCTGGACGATCTTGAAGCCGTAGGTCATCGCCGCCGTGCAGACCTGCACGTTGCCGGCGCCGAGCGCCAGGAACTCGGCCGCGTCGCGCCAGGTGGTGACGCCGCCGATGCCCGAGATCGGCAGGCCCTGGGTTTGCGGATCGCGGGCGATCTCGGCCACCATGTTGAGCGCGATCGGCTTGACCGCCGGGCCGCAATAGCCGCCATGGCTGCCGCGTCCGTCGATCGAGGGTTCCGGCGAGAAGGTGTCGAGATTGACCGAGGTGATCGAGTTGATCGTGTTGATCAGCGACACGGCGTCGGTGCCGCCGGCTTTGGCCGCGCGGGCCGGCTTCCTGATGTCGGTGATATTGGGCGTCAGCTTGGTGATGACGGGCATGCGGGTGTACTGCTTGCACCAGCGCACCACCATCTCGATATATTCGGGCACCTGGCCGACGGCCGCACCCATGCCGCGCTCGGACATGCCGTGCGGACAGCCGAAGTTGAGCTCGATGCCGTCGGCGCCGGTTTCTTCCACCAGCGGCAGGATCGCCTTCCAGCTCTCTTCCTCGCAGGGGACCATGATCGAGGCGATCAGCGCGCGGTCCGGCCAGTTCATCTTCACCTGCTTCATTTCGCGCAGGTTGGTGTAGAGGTCGCGGTCGGTGATCAGTTCGATGTTGTTCAGACCGAGCAGGCGGCGGTCGGCGCCCCAGATCGCGCCGTAGCGCGGGCCGTTGACGTTGACGACGGGCGGGCCTTCCTCGCCCAGCGTCTTCCAGACCACGCCGCCCCAGCCCGCCTTGAAGGCGCGCTCGACGTTGTAGGCCTTGTCTGTCGGTGGCGCCGAGGCGAGCCAGAAGGGGTTCGGCGATTTGATGCCGACGAAATTGTTGCGGAGATCAGCCATGGTTCACTCTCCCCTTCAGGCGACGGCAACGGCCGGCTGCGCATCAGCGGCCAGCATGCGGTGAATGGATTCGGCGGCGTCGCGGCCATTGGCGACGGCCGAGACGGTGAGGTCGTTGCCCCCGAAGACGCAGTCGCCGCCGGCCCAGACGCCGTCAAGCGAGGTGCGGCCTTGTTCATCGACGACGATGCGGCCGGATTCCAGACGCAGGCTTCCAAGGCTGGACGAGACGAGGGTCTGGCCGATCGCCTTGAAGATCTGGTCGGCGGCAATGACGCCGGTCTCGCCGGTGGTCGCCAGGCGTCCTTCCGACAGCGTGGTGTATTCGACCTCAAGGGCCGCGACCTTGCCGTCCTGCGCGAGGATTGCCTTCGGCGCCAGCCAGTGGCGGATGATGACGCCCTTGGAGGTCGCGAGATCCTGCTCGAACTCCGATGCGTTCATGTGCTCCTTGCCGCGGCGGTAGCAGATGGTCACTTCCTCGGCGCCAAGCAGCTTGGCCTGCACGGCCGCGTCGATGGCGGTCATGCCGCCGCCGAGCACGATCACGCGGCGGCCGATGGCGATGTCGGCCTTGTTGTCGGTCTGGCGCAGCGCGGCGATGAAATCGACCGCGTCGTCGACGCCCGCGAGGCTTTCGCCCTCGACGCGCAGCGCGTTGACGCCCGAGAGGCCGATGCCGAGGAAGACGGCGTCATATTGCTGTTGCAGGTCGGCGAGCTGGAAGTCGCGGCCGAGCAGCTGCCCGTGCCTGATCTCGATGCCGCCGATCGAGAGCACGTAGTCGACTTCCTTTTGCGCGAAGCCGTCGACGGATTTGTAGGTGGCGATGCCGTATTCGTTGAGGCCGCCGGATTTCGGCTTGGCGTCGTAGATCACGACCTCATGGCCCTTGACGGCGAGACGGTGCGCGGCGGCGAGCCCGGCCGGGCCGGCGCCGACGACGGCGACCGTCTTTCCCGATGAGGCGGCGCGGGTGTAATACTGCTTGCCAGCCTGCATCGCCGCATCGGTGGCGTAGCGCTGCAGGCGGCCGATCTCGACGGGGCGTTCCTCGGCCGTGTTGCGCACGCAGGCCTGCTCGCAGAGCTCTTCGGTGGGACAGACGCGGGCGCACATGCCGCCCAGGATGTTCTGGTCGAAGATGGTCTTGGCGGAGCCCAGCGGATTGCCAGTCGATATCTGCCGGATGAAGAGCGGGATATCGATGGCGGTGGGACAGGCCGTCATACAGGGCGCGTCATAACAGAAATAACAGCGGTCGGAGGCGACCAGGGCCTCATGCTTGTCGAGGCGAGGATGCAGATCGGAGAAATTCTTGTCATACTCGGCGGGCGAAAGCCGGCCAGCATGAATCCCAGTGTCCAGACGTTCCATTGAAGTTCCCTCATTATAGGTAAACGGCCAGTGGACGGAAGCGTAACTCAGGATAAAAAATTTATCAAACGGTAAAATTTTAGCATAGGGTGGGCTTGGCACTTGCCGCATCATGCTGATTTTCAATGGTTTTTCGTGGGCGGATCGGCGGGCGTGAAGCCGCCAATAGATCGTCGGCGGCGCTGCCGATCGCTCGAACGGAAGAATAGTCGAAAAAATCCGAGATTTTTCGGCAAGGGCGGGAACCATTCCCTGTATAGCCCGTTATGGCGATATCCGAATGGTGATCGCATCGACCCAAAAATGCGCGCCCCCAAACCACCTTCGGATCACACTCACGGTCCCCTCCCGGTGAGTGAAAACAGCCGGTGCGCCGCCCTCGCACTGGCTGTTTTCTTATGCGCTGTTTTCGACGGATATGGATGGAAAAGTCAGGTGCTGACGGTCAGGCGCCGCCGACCTGCTGCGGCGCGCGCTTGAGGATCTCGAATTCGGTATCGGGGATCAACAGATGATACTCGATGCGGCCGGGCGTCAGGCGCAGATCCGCCTTGCCGTTGACCGAGGAGGGCACGACGCGCTCGAGCACGATGCGGCCGAAGGTATTCTCGCTGAACTCGTGGACTTCGTCGGAATTGGGCAGTGTTTCCGTCCAGCTGAAGCTGATCGCCTTGCGGTCGCCGTGCATGGTTTCCTGACAGTCGAGTGCGATCGCAGGCGCACCGCCGGCAATGGCGCCGAAGGTCGCGGAATTGACGATCAGTTCGTGCAGCGCAAGGCCGACATGCACCGCGGCATTCGGGGTCAGGTGAACATTGAGCCCGGTGACGGGCAGGGGGCCGGCGCTCTCGGGCCAATAGGGGGCGAACTGCTTGCGGGTGAGTTCGAAGAGGAAGGCCCCGCGCCAACTACTGTCGGTGATGAGATCCTGGGAGTTCGACAGCGACTGCAGACGGCCGCGGAACTTCACGAGGAAGCTGTCGAGAGACAGTGTGTTGCGGGCGGTCTGCGTGGCGATACCCTGGATGATCGCGAGCAGGTTCTTCGAACGGTGCGAGAGTTCACGCAGAAGCGATTTCAGCACCTTCTCGCGGTGCCTGGTCTCGGTGATCTCGGTGATAACAGACAGCAGTCCCATCTCATGGCCGAGCGTGACGCGCTGTACCTTGATCTCGTAGGTGCGCATTTCGCCGTCGATGGCGATGTCGGCTTCGGTGCTCGCCGGCGTTCCGCTTTCCAGCACCTTGCGTTTCAATGTTTCGAGATTGCGGCCATGCACCTCGCCGAACATGTCGGCATCGCTGCCACCGGGCAGAACGGCATGTTCGAGATGCGCGGGAAGGTTCTCGGCATAGGCGATGCCGAGGTCGGGATCCTGATAGACAACGGCGATGCCCGCGCTGGCGAGCGCCCGCTCCATCAACAGCTCTTTGCCTTCCAATGCGAAGGGCGCGCCGGCCAATGGTCCAGTCCTCTTCACCCAGCCGCCTTTCCTTCAATCCGTTTATGCCGCCAGCGGACCCGAAAGCCCGCCTACCGCTTCTTTTTAGGGGCAAGCGCTAGATAAAATCTTAATATCCGGGGAGCGCTTCAGTTGGACTGGAACGCTCCCCATTTCGCATTGTTCCGCAATTGCTGAAATATAGCGTCAGGCGGCTGCCTTCGTGCTTTCATTGAAGAATAGCGCCTGGCTGATCAGAGCTTTGACCATGTCAGGGTTGAATGGCTTGGTGACGAGGAAGGTCGGTTCGGGACGCTCGCCGGTGAGAAGGCGCTCGGGGAAGGCGGTGATGAAGATCACCGGCACGCTCGAGGTCTTTAGGATGTCGTTGACCGCGTCGATACCCGAGCTGCCGTCGGCAAGCTGGATGTCGGCAAGAACCATGCTCGGCTTGGTCTTGTTGTACAGCGCCACGGCTTCCGTGTGGGTGCGGGCGATGCCGGTGACGCGGTGGCCGAGGCTTTCGACCATCTGCTCGATATCCATGGCGATCAGCGGTTCGTCCTCGATGATCATGATATCGGTCGCGACCTGGCGGGAAATCTCGCGCGATGCGCTGTCGAGCAGGTTGGCCACTTCGCTTTCCTCGCTGTCGAGGATTTCGGCGATCTCGCCGACGCGGAAGTTCTCGACCGAGGCCAGGATGAATGCCTGGCGGGCGCGCGGCGAGACCTTGCCGAGGTTGATGGTGGCGCGCTGCTCCCAGGCATAGGGGGAGGAGGGCTCGGGAATCTGAACCGTCGAGGAACCAAACAGCGCCGTGAACAGTTTGTAGAGTGCGACGCGATCGTTCGATGTATCGGGGAAAATGGATATGTCGGCAATGATTGCCTCAAGCACTGCTGCGACATATGCGTCGCCTGATGTCTGTGTGCCGGTCAACGCCCGTGAATAGCGGCGCAGATAAGGAAGGTGCGGCGCAATTCGAGTAGAAAGTGTCATAGAAAGCTCCCATAAGCAGGGCCGAAAAACAGCTCCAGTGCATCGAGAACGCACACTACCTGAAAAAAGTTCCAGAACATCAGGAACTTTTTTTACCGCCGCGCATTCTACTGCCCACGACAAGGGGCTCATCGTAAACCGACCTGCGACACTACATGCATTCCGAGAAGGTTGTCTGGCGAGAATTCGACCATGGCGGCGGGGGACCGGAATGAAGGTTTTCCCGCAGCGGCAGGCGAGGCTTAGAGACAACGGACGAGAAGTGAAGAGTTAATGACAAGCCGGAAGAACGAACAGATAGACGGGCAACGTGCTGAGTTGCGTGCAAGCGATATCATGGACCCCAACAGCCAGATCGGGGTCAGGCTGAGATCGCTTTACGCGGCTGTCCAGGAGGAGGCGATCCCGGATCGTTTCCTCGATCTCCTCGAAAAGCTCGACCAGGCCGAACTTGCCTCGGCCAAAGCAGCGAAGTGAAGGTCAATCGATGGACAAGCAGCAACCAAGCTTCAAACGCGAGCTTCTTTCGGCTCTCCCGAGCCTGCGCGCATTCGCCATTTCGCTGATCGGCCGTCATGACCGCGCCGACGACCTCGTGCAGGACACCATCATGAAGGCGTGGGCCAAGCAGGACCACTTCGAGATGGGCACCAACATGAAGGCCTGGCTCTTCACCATCCTGCGCAACGAGCTCTACAGCCAGATGCGCAAGGCGGGCCGCGAGATCCAGGACAGCGATGGCCTCTTCACCGAATCCATGGCGACGCATCCGTCGCAATATGGCGCGCTCGATCTTCAGGACTTCAAGAAGGCGCTCGAGCAATTGCCGAGCGACCAGCGCGAAGCGATCATCCTGGTCGGCGCCTCCGGCTTCTCCTACGAGGAAGCCGCCGAAATCTGCGGCTGCGCGGTCGGAACGATCAAGAGCCGCGTCAATCGCGCCCGCCAGCGGCTGCAGGAAATGCTGCAGATCACCGGTGAAGCCGATTTCGGACCGGATGCGACCTCGTCGCCGCTGACCTCCAAGGCCTTCGCCTTCTGACGAAAGCGTTCAGCGCCCAAGAAAAAAACCGGCGGCCCTTGGTGGGCGCCGGTTTTTTCGTGCGTGGTGATATGAAAAAGGCCGGGTATTTAGTCGCGACCCTTCGACGTGAACAGATTGGCGGCGACCATGGCGGCGATCACGCCGGCGGTCAGAAGCGGTTGCGAGCGGATGAGGCCGAGGCTTGCGGCGGCGGCGCTCTCCAACGCCTGCTTGCGTTCCCGGGCGCGCCGGGCCTCCTGCGCATTCATCACCATCATGACAATCAGCACGATGATCGCGATCAAAAGGGCGCAGGCCGCGAGAAACAGTGCTGCTCCAACGGCGCCGTAGATGCCGGCGAGCCATATCGCACCGGCGGTCACTGCAAGCGCATAGGCGGTCAGCACGAAAATCGCTGCGATGGCAATGAAAATACCGTTGCGCTTGGTGCGCGCAACGGTGCGTTGAACACTCGTGCCTACCAGGAGGCTGAGGATCGGGAACAGCATCTAGCCTCCTTAGCGTCGTGCCAGGAGGGCAACGACCAGTCCGAACGCGGCAGCAGCGCCGATGGTGGCGACCGGGTGCTTGCGAACGGTGTCGCGCACTTCGGACGCGCCGCGCAAATAACCATCCTGCAGGTCGCGCAGCAAGTCCTCGCTACGGGCAACAAGATCTTCGTATCCGGATGCCGCCTGTGCCGTCAGCTTCTCGCTCTGCTTGCGCGAGCTCTTGCCGACCATCTTTGTCAGCGCGGCGATTTCATCCTGTAGCGACGCGATCTGATCCTCGATCGTCGCCTCGATGTTTTGAAGGGCGGCGCTGCCGTTGCGACGCTGACGGCCGGACTGAAGGAAAGATGCCACTGGTTTTCTCCATTGTTACGGCGCGGTTTCGCGCCGCCTGGTTAAACACAGGATCAGAACGCAAGCTTGCATGAACACAGATGCCCGGCAATGACCCAAATCAATGGCTTAACGCCGGCTGTGGGCAAAAGGTTCCGCGCCGGCTCAGCCGCCGACAGCGCTGTGGGCGAGCACGAAAGGGGTGCCGTCATCGGGCACCTTGTTGATACGCAGCGGGCAGCCGAAGACCGAGCGCATGGTCTCGTCGGTCAGCACCTCGTGCACGGTACCGCGAGCCGCGAGGCCACCCTCTTGCATGAGAATGATCTGGTCGGCGAACAGCGCCGTCAGGTTGAGGTCATGCATCACGGCGATGACGCCGCCACCGGCGTCGCAGAAGGCGCGGGCAAGCCGCATGATCGTCAGCTGGTGGCTGATATCGAGGCTGGAGACGGGCTCGTCGAGGAGCAGCCAGCGCGGCTTGCCGTCGACGACGGGTTCGGAAATCTGGCAAAGGACACGGGCAAGCTGCACGCGCTGCTGCTCACCGCCGGAGAGATGCTGATAGAAGCGGCCCTCGTAGCCGTCGAGATCGACCGAAGACAGCGCCTTGGTCGCCGTCTGCTCGGCGCGTTCGGGGTGTCGGTTGAGTCCCGAGGTCAGGCCCATGCGGACGATTTCGCGGACGGTGAAGGGGAAGGAGATGTTGCTTGCCTGGGGCAGCACGCCGCGCAGGGCGGCCAGCTGGTATGGCTGAAGCCCGCGTACGTCCTCGCCGTTGATGCGGATCGAGCCGTTATAGGGCAGTTCGCCCGATACGGCCTTCATCGTCGTCGTCTTGCCGGAGCCGTTCGGCCCGGCGATCGCCGTCAGCTTGCCCGAGGCGGCGGTGAAGCCGACGTCTTCGACGATGGTTTTGCCCGACAGGCGGACGGAGACGCCGGAGACTTCGATCATGACAATCACTCAAAGGGCGAGACGGGACCGCTGGCGCAGCAGGATCCAGAGAAAGAACGGGCCGCCGACGGCCGCGGTGATGATGCCGATCGGCAGTTCGGCGGGCGCGACGATGGTGCGGGCGATAACGTCGGCGAAGATCAGCAGCGAACCACCGAGCAGGGCCGAAGCCGGCAGGAGATAGCGATGATCGGGGCCGATCGCCATTCTGAGCACATGTGGCACCACGATGCCGACAAAGCCGATGCCGCCGCTGACGGCGACCGATGCGCCGGTGGCCGCCGCGACCGTGACGATGGCGATGTTCTTCAGCCGCTGGACGGGAACGCCCATGTGGAAGGCGGCGGCTTCGCCGAGCGTGATGGCGTTCAGGCCCTTGGCGAGGAAGGGGACGACGATGAAGGACAGGAGGATGATCGGGCCGGCGGCGGTGATCTTGGTCCATGTCGAGCCGGCGAGCGAGCCCATGCTCCAGAAGGTGAGGTCGCGCAGCTGCTGGTCGTTGGCCATGTAGACCAGCAGGCCGGTCATGGCGCCGGCGAGCGAGCCGAGCGCGATACCGGCGAGCAGCATGGTCGCGACTGACGTCTGGCCGTTGCTGGTGGCGATCCGGTAGAGAAGCAGCGTCGTGGCGAGGCCACCGGCGAAGGCTGCGAATGGAAGCGCGTAGATGCCGAGCAGGACGTAGAGCGGCGCGACAAAGCCGCCGCCGAGCACGATCATGACGACAGCGCCGAGGCCGGCGCCGGAGGAGACGCCGACGAGGCCGGGATCAGCCAGCGGGTTGCGAAACAGGCCCTGCATGACGGCGCCCGACACCGCCAGCGAGCCGCCGACGAGGAAGCCGAGGATGGCGCGCGGCATGCGGATGTCGAAGATGATGATGCGGTCGCGCATGCTCAGCGCGTCATCCGATCCGGCGGCGTTGGCGATCACGTCGAGGAAGGACGCATCCGAGGCACCTGTCGTGACGGAGAACAGCAACGACAGGACGGAGCCGATCACCAGCAGCGCGATGACCGCCAGTGCCATCAGCGAGCGATCGCCGGCCCGGTGACGCTCAAGCATCCCCGCGGCCGAAAACACGATGCGACGTTCGTCCATGTCGTTCAGTACCGCCAAGGTCAGCCCCCGTAGATCGCCTGGGTGAGTTCGCGAACCGCGCCGGCTGTGCGTGGCCCGAAGCCGAGCAGGTAGAGCCCGTCCATGCGGATGATCGCCTTGTTCTGAACGGCGGGGGTGAGCGCCAGCGCCGGCTGCTTCATCAGGTCCTCGTTCTTGGTGCCCGCGCCGTCGCCGCGGTTCATCATCAGGATGACGTCGGGCTTGGCTTCGATGATCGCTTCGTCGGTCAGCGGCTTGTAGCCCGGGAAGGTGCCGACCGCGTTGATCGAGCCGACCAGCTTGATGATGCCATCGGCCGCCGTGCCCGTGCCCGAGGCCATGATCTTGCCGCCCTGCATGCTGAGGATGAAGAGAACACGCTTGCGTTCGCCTTCCGGGCGCTTGGCGGCGCTGGTCATAGCGGCGTCGAGATCGGTGGCGACCTTCTGGCGCAGCTCGGCCGCCTTTGGCTCGACGCCGAGCAGCGCGCCGACCTTGTCGATCTTGGCGAGGATGCCGTCGCGCGTGTAGGCGTTCGGGACCGTCTCGAAGGGCACGCTGGCGCTGCGCAGCACCGTCAGCGCCTCCGGCGGGCCGGAGCCCTCGACGGCGACGATCGCCGTCGGGTTCATGGCGAGGATGCCTTCGGGAGACAGCGCGCGCATGTAGCCGACATCCGGCAGCTTCAGGGCCTGGTCGGGAAACAGGCTCGTCGTGTCGCGGGCGATCAGGCGCTTCTCTTCGCCGAGCGCGTAGATGATCTCGGTGATGTCGCCGCCGATCGAGATCAGACGGGTGCTGTCGAGCTTTTCCTGGGCGTAGGCGGCGGGCGAGAAGGCAAGCAGCGAGGCGGCCAGCGGCAGGGCAAACAAGCCCCGCAGCATGGATTGCGCCGTCGATGGCCGACGATCGTGGTTCGACATCATCATCTCCTTCGGCCTACGCCGCAACGCTCGTCGCCTTGGGCAGGCTTTCGACGATGTCGCGCCATTCGGCGCGCTCCTCGGAGCCTTCCTTGCGCTTGCTGAAGAACTGGATGATCATTTCGCCCTGGGCGCCGTAAACCTCGACGGAGGTGACGTGGCCATCCTTGGTCGGTTTGCGCACGGCCCAGATCTCGGCGATGTGATCCTGACGCAGGTGCATGTGGAAGGTCTCGTCGAGGATGTTGATCCACGGACCCATCGGCTGGACGTTGAAGATCGGGCCGGAGTGGATCTGGACGATGCCGTCATTGCCGACGAAGCACATGATGGGAAGGCCGGACTTGACGGAGGCGTGCATCATCTCGATGGCCGCCGTGTTGTCGAGCTTCCAGGCGTAGTCGTCGCCGACGGTGCGCACGGCGGCCTGGCGGCCGATCTTCAGCTTGCGCAGCATGCCGAAGAACTCGTGCGTATCGGTCATCTTGCTCCAGTGGTCGCGCAGCTCGTCCTTGGTGACGTCGCCGCTCTCGTCGGCGGCGGTCTTGCTGTCGTCGGCGACGAAGTCCTGCGACTGGTCCTCGATCCTCAGGTCGGCGACGATGGCGTGATAGGCCTCGACATTGGAGGCCGGGCGCAGGTGAACCTTGTGCACGGCGGTGCCTGCCTTGTCGAAATACTGGAGGCTCAAGCGCTCCTGATCGCCGTCCTTCTTGGTGACCGCGAAGGCGTGAGCCCAGCGGCTCGGGAAGATGCGCAGGTCGATGTTCTCGCCGAGCACGATGGCGCCCTGGCCGCCGGTCTTGATGTTTTCGTAGACGCCGATCTTCTCGTGAACGGCGCTTTCGTTGCGCGATAGCGCCACGACTTCGCCGAGTTCGGCGACGCGCTCCAGAAGCTTCAGGGCGCTGGCGTCGATGCGGGTGGCGGAAATGCCGACTTCGGCCGCAACGAGGGCTGCCTCGGAAACCTTGAGCTGGGCGGCGATGTCGCGCTCGCGCATCTTCGGGTTCTCGGCGCGGAAGGCGCGGATGTCGGCCGGCGAAGGCATGGTGTTCTCGGTCATTTTGTCTACCCCTACTTATTCAGAATTAGCTTGCCCTGGCGGGTGATCTTCATGCGATACAGAGCGCCGTCGTGGCGGATGACGATCTCGTTGGCGCCGCGAAAAATCTCGCTGCTCTCCAGGACGCGGACGTCGGCCACGGCATCGCGCGCCAATAGCGTTTGCTTCAGTGTGTCCGGCTTCTCGACCATCATTTCGTTGGCTTTTTTGCTTCTCTGGGTGGGCCAAAAAAGCCCCTGCGACCTACAATTATCTTGACTCTCATAGTCATCATTTTTTAAAGACGCAATAGCGGACTTTGTAAGTCAAGTTTTGGAATTTCATTGGAGAGACGCGATGATGGTCACGAGGCCGGTCAGACGATTTGCAACGCTTTTGGCGGCCGGTTCCCTGGTGCTTACGGGCGCGATGCAGGCCTATGCGCAGGAGCCCACCGCCGCCGCGGCCGCGCCGAAGGCGGCGCTCGATGTGGAGCTCAACGGGCTCGCGCCATCGCAGAAGGGTTGCATGATGACCTTCGTGGCGCTTAACACCTTGCCCGAGGACATCGCCAAGGTTTCGTTCGAGCTCGCCTTCTTCAACGACAAGAACGCTGTCGACAAGATCACCGTTCTCGATTTCCGCAATCTGCCGCAGGGCAAGAAGCGGGTGCGGCAGTTCGACATGCCGAACGTCAAATGCGAGGCGGTGACGCGGGTGCTGATCAACGACACGCCGGTGTGCGACGGCCTCGAAAAGGGCGCGTGCATGAAGGGTCTGGTGACACGCTCCCAGGTTTCCATTCCTTTCGAAGGTTGAGTTGAGTGACGGCCGGGGTAGCCCCGGCCGCGTCCGTTGCAGCGGGACAAGGCATCCAAAATGGTGGTTTCAGCGAGATCAAAGGCGAGACATGTTCTCTTCGACGAGGCGGTCGCCGATGGCGGTGTGAACGACAACAATCCGGGCATGCATCCCGGCCACGAGTTGTCGGACCTTCGCAACGTGGCGCGCCAGCCTGCCACCGAGGCTGTTCTCCATTATACGCGCCAGGCGCAGATTACCTCCTTCCCGCAGGACCCGCGCAGCGCCAGCAACGGTCACGCCGCGGCGCCGCCGATGGATGCGAGCGTCGAGCAGCCGGCCAGCCGGCCGCATCGCGGCAAGCTCGGCGTGACGGTCGCCTGCATCGGTTCCTTCATTTTTCACGGTGCGCTAGCGATCGCCCTGATCGTCGGCGTCGTCGTCGCCCCGCAGCAGCCGGAAGAAGAGGCCGGTGAAACGGTGAGCGTGATCATGCTCGGCGATTCCGATCTCGATCAGGCATCGTCGGGCGATGAGAAGTCCGAGCCGCAGCCGGAAGAGGTCGTGGCGGAAGAGGTGCAGCCCGAAGTCGCCCAGCAGCCGACGGAGGTTCAGCCCGAAACGCCGCCGGTCGATCCACAACCGGTCGATCCGCAGCCCGTCGCGCCGACGCAGGAGGTGACGCGCGTCTCCCCCGAAAACATGACGGCGGTCGAGCCGGAAGTGCTGACATCGCAGACGCCGGCCGAGACCTCCGTGGTCCAGCCGATGGCGACCGAGGTGCCGACGCAGGTTCAGCCCGAGATGACCGAGACGCCGCCCGCGACCCCCGAGGCCGTGGCGCCGGTTCAGCCGACCGAAACGGCGGAAATTCCGCCCGTGCCGGAGACCGTGCCGACGCCCGATTCGAAGCCGCTCGCGCAAAAGCCCGTCGAAAAGCCGAAGCCTGTGGAAAAGAAGCAACCGCCCAAGAAAGTCGTCACCCGTGCCGGCTCCGAAGGCGAGAACAAGCAGGATAGCCGGCGCGGCGCGTCGGATGGCGTCGAGCAGGCCTCCGATCAGGATTCGCGCAGCGCCGGAAATCGCGGCGGCTCCGGCAGCGCCGCCGTCGCCAACTATCCCGGCAAGGTGCAGTCGAAAATCCGGCGGTCCGTGCGCGTGCCCTCCGAATACAGGCGCATGAGCGCCGCGCTCAGCGTCCGCATCCGGTTGAGCATCAATGGCTCGGGCGGCCTGAGCAGCCTGTCGGTGGCGCGCAGCTCGGGCATTCCCGAACTCGACGCCGCCGTCGTCGATGGCGTGCGCCGCGCCGCGCCGTTCCCGCCGCTGCCGTCGGAATGGGGCAAGCCGGTCTGGACCTTCACCCAGGAAGTGCAGGTGACGACGGGTCGCTGACGAGACGGCGGCCTGATGATAACGGGCCAGTGATAAAATATGATCAAAATAATCAACTTTATACTTTACTATAAAAATCAAGTTTACTAAGGTCCACCCACACACGCAGCGATCGTGTGCCGATCAATGAAGGAACGGGTGGTCAATGGCGCGTAAGGCGAAGAAGGGTTCTAACCGGGACATCCGCGTGAGTGCGGGTACGCAAGCGGTTCAGGAGGCCTCCGGACGTTCCAAGCTCGATGGCCGCAGCTTTCTTTACGTCGGCGGACGCGACTGCCAGGTGGCGCATCTGCGCCAGATCGCCAGCAATTTCGGCGCCGAGCTGATCCATCACGATGGCGGGCTGCGCGAGGCCGTGTCGCGCATCGACACCGTGCTCCCCTCCGTCGACTGCGTCTTCTGCCCGATCGACTGTATCAGCCATGATGCCTGCCTGCGGGTGAAGACCGGCTGCAAGAAGTTCGGCAAGACCTTCATTCCGCTCCGCAACGGCAGCAAGTCGAGCCTCGAGCGGGCGCTGACGACGATGAACGAACGCGACGCCAACCGATGACCGACAGAGGCCCGCAAGGGTATACGCTGATCGGCCTGCACAAGCTGGCCGCGCACGATGGCGGCGGCATGGTGCCCGAGCTTTTGGAGCTGTTGATGGAGCGCGAGGAGAGACGCGAGCGCTATCCCAATATCGAGCCGTTTCCGATCTGGAAGGCGCGCAAGCCTGGCGTGCTGCCGGCGAAGCCCCTCGAGCGCGATGCCCTCGACGGCCGGAATGTGATAGCGTTCGAATTTCCCGAGGCCGAAAGGAAACGCAAGGCGTGAGTGTTCCCATGTTTATCGCGATGAACCGCTTCAAGGTGACGATCGGGTCGGAAGCGGAGTTTGAAAGCGTCTGGCGCAACCGCGATTCCAGTCTTTCGGAGGTGCCCGGCTTCGTCGAATTCCGGCTGCTGCGCGGCCGGGAGAATGCGGAGGAGGGCTATACGCTGTTTTCCTCGCACACGATCTGGCGCAGCGAGGAGGATTTCCTCGGCTGGACCAAGTCCGAGCAGTTCCGCGCCGCCCATCGCAATGCCGGCGACCGCAAGGCGATGTACAAGGGACCGCCGGTGTTCGAGGGCTTCCAGGTCGTGGACGGAATCTGACGGATGGTGGCTGACAATCCAGATCGCATCGAGGTTCTGCCGGTTCTGCCATCGCTCGATATCGGCGAGACGCTTTCCTTCTATCGCGGCCGGCTCGGCTTCGAGATGATCGTCTATCAGGACAAGGACTATTTGATCCTGCGCCGCGACGAGATGGAGCTGCATTTCTGGCTGACGGACGATCGATCGCTGTGCGAGCGGACATCCGTTTATCTGCGCGGCGGCGGCATTGCCGGGCTGCACGCCGAATACAAGGCGCGGGGCGTCGAGACGCTCAGCGACATGATGGTGCGGCCGTGGAACATGGAAGAGTTCTACATCCACGATCCGCACGGCAATCTGCTGCGCTTCGGCCGTATTCCGCAGCCGGTCTAAGCCGGTTGTTCCCGGCCAGGCTTATCGGGCCCGGTTGCGGAAGAAGGCGCCGGCTGCAATCGCCAGCCAGCCGAACATCATGGCGAAGCCGCCCGTCGGCGCGGCCATCGGAAACAGGCCCGCGCCGACGAACCGGAGCGCCACCAGATCGCCGGCAAAGAGCAGCGTGCCGACGCCCATCAACAGGCCGGCAAGCCACGCCGTCCTCAGCTTTTCACCCGCCAGCGCCAGGGCCAGAAGGGCAGGGGCGTGGGCGATGAGCATGGCGGAGGCGGAGGCGAGGAAGCGCCCTTCGCCGTCGAGATGGGCGGATGCTGCCGCCAGCGCCACGCCGGCAAAGCCAAAGAGCCCCGACAACACCAGGAAGAGCGGCGAGAAGCGCTGGTTGAGCGTCATCGTGTAAACCCTATTGCTTGTTCTGCATGTGGTCGGCCAGCCGTTCGATCGGCGGCAGGATGATGTCGCGCAGCTTCGGGTTCGCGACGGTTTCCTCCAGCGCGCGGCGGAAGCACAGCAGCCACTCGTCGCGCTCCACCGGGCCGATCTCGGCGACGAAATGGCGGCTCCGCAGGCGCGGGTGGCCGTATTTCTCGACGTAGACAGGCGGCCCGCCGAGATAGCCGGTGAGATACTCGTAGAACTTCGCCTCGCTGCCCTCGAGCGTCGGCGGGTGGACGGCGCGAACGTGGCTCGCTTCCGGCAGCGTGTCCATCAGTTCGTAGAAGCGATGCGACAAGGCCCGGATCGTCGCATCGCCGCCGACGGCCTCGTAAAGGGTGATGGTATTGTCGCTCACGGTGCGGTTCCTCAAAAGTTTCTCCTTCATGCACCGCCGGAGCGTCGATCGCAACCGGAACCGGCGCCGGCGAGCGCGACATTTCGCACCGGGCCCGCCGCCAAAACTGAATGACATCTTGACAAAACCGTCCAGACGGTATCTTTATGTGTGATGTCAGATGCTCATCACCGCCGCAAGCAACCCGCCATCGTTCGCCAGCAGCTGCTGGATGTCGCCGCGCGACTGACGAACGAGCAGGGGATGGGCGCGGTGACGCTCGATGCCGTGTCCGGGGCCTCCGGGGTCAGCAAGGGCGGTCTGCTTCACCATTTCCCGACCAAGAATGCGCTGCTCGACGCCTTGTTCGAGGATCTTCTCGCGCGTTTCGATGCCGATCTCGATCAGCGGATGCGCGAGGACCCAATGCCGCATGGCCGGTTCACGCGCGCCTATCTCAATGCCGTCGCCGGCCTGCGCGACAGCCCCGACGATGCCGGCCATTGGGCGCAGGTGACGATCGCGCTTCTCGCCGAGCCGCGACTCAGACAGCGCTGGGCGGAGTGGGTCGAGGGGCGGGCGGAAGAATATGTCGGAACGGATTCGTCGGTCGATGCGCAGATCGTGCGCTTCGCGGCCGATGGCCTGTGGCTCGCCGACATGATCGGCGGCGCGTCCGACGACGCGCAGCGCCAGGCCCTGCTTTCGCGCCTCGTCGAGCTGACAGCGCGCTGATCTCCCCGCGATAAGGATCCCCCACCATGGCACCGATTGCCGTCTACGCGTTGCTGTTCATGGCGATCGTGCTCGAAGTCGTCGGCACGACGGCGTTGCAGCTTTCGCAGCAGTTCAGCCGGTTTTGGCCGACCATGCTGATGATCGCGTGCTATGCCGCTGCCTTCTACTGCCTGTCGCTGACGCTGAAGGTGATCCCTGTCGGGATCGCCTATGCGATCTGGAGCGCGCTCGGCATCGTCCTGATTTCCATCGTCGGTCTCGTCTATTTCAAGCAGCGGCTGGATATGCCCGCCATCATCGGCCTGGGGCTGATCATAACGGGCGTGCTCGTCGTCAACCTGTTCTCCAAGTCCGTCTCCCATTGATGCACGTCTTCCATTGATTTTCATGGCGGCCGGTCGTAAGCCGAGCGGCCTCCAGTGACGCGGGGGAGACAGCACGCGGGGAGACGCTCCGCGGGTCGCGGCATTCCGACCTCGCCGAACAGAAGCCCGACTTGCGCAAAACGGATGCGATGTCCATATGCCGAGTGACAGTTTACGCATCGCGCATTGGAACACCCATGACTGACAGCACTGCTGACCTTTCCTCCCCAAAATCCGCAAATTCCAAGCCCGAAGGCCAGACGTTCGGCACCTCGGGCATTGCCCCGATGGGCCGGCCGAGCGCCGTTACGCGGTTCTTCATGGGCATCGTCGCCTGGGCGGAAAAGCTGAACTTCAAATATGCCAAGCTCGGCAATCCGCCGGTCTACGACAATGCCACCTTCCCCTGGGCGAAAGAGGTCGAGGCCGCTTACCCGCAGATCCGCGCCGAGCTGGAACGCGTGCTGGTGCGCCAGAGCGAATTGCCGACATTCCAGGATATCTCGACCGACGTGAAGACGATCTCGACCGATTCCGGCTGGAAGACCTTCTTCCTCCTCGGCTTCGGCGTGAAGTCGGAGCAGAACATCGCGCAGTGCCCGGAGACGTGGCGCGCCGTGCAGAAGATCCCCGGCCTGAAGACGGCGATGTTTTCGATCTTCGAGCCCGGCAAGCACCTGCCGGCGCATCGCGGCCCCTATAACGGCGTGCTGCGCCTGCATGTCGGCATGATCGTGCCGGAGCCGGCCGACAAGCTCGCCATCCGCGTCAAGGACCAGATCTGCCACTGGCAGGAAGGCAAGGCGCTGATTTTCGACGATGCCTACGAGCACGAGGCCTGGAACCACACGGACAAGACCCGCGTGGTGCTGTTCGTGGATTTCGACAAGCCGCTGAAGTTTCCCGCCCGTTTCGTCAACTGGGCGCTGATGAACCTCGCCGTGTTCACGCCATTCATCCGCGGAGGGCTGGATAACCACAAGGAGTGGGAAAAGAAGTTCTACGCCGAAGCCGAAGCCCTTAGAAACCGGCCTCAAGGTTAAGCCGGGAGGGCCGGGCCCGGAAAGGTAAGACAGCATGGTCTCGCTTCAGAGGCCATGCTGTTGTTCGGCGGGTAGGACGCCGCTCTCAAATCATCGTGCGGCGGTAGCGCCGCAGGCAGTCTCGATGCGCATGTTTCGGAGCAGGCAGGTCGCTTCCCCTCGTAAGCAGGCCTTGTTCCGGCGACCGTGGCCGCCCCCATTCGCAACTAGTTGTTGTTTGCCGCCTTCAGGCGGCGGTCCGGCTTTGTCGCCAGGTAGATGACGTAATCTTCTGCTGCATCTGCCAGGTGAAGCGCGATTTCCGCTTCACGCCATCCCGCCGCGATCGCGCGACGGACAACTTCGGTTATCGCCCCTTTGCAGACGCTTTCGCATTCCCGCGACCGTCCGATATCTTCGGCGTTGAATCTTGGAGAGCGGATGTTTGTCATGGCTGAAGATTGCCATATCTGCCTTGGTTTTCAACATGATGCTAATGGATTGGTTAGCCAGTAAGGTTAAGGCTTGCCGGTGTTTCAGGCTGCGACAAAGCCGCTGTCATGAAACGAAACGACGGGCCGCGAACGGCCGGCGGCGGAGGCCGGAATGTCCCGATCCGGATCGAAGTTCCGGATAGCGGCCGCATGGTCGGCTCGTGCCGCCATCGCGCCGTTAACACACGTCAGGCGTGTTTTCCTGAATTTTTACGCCAAGCGCGTTTGCGGCCCGTTGGTCGATCTGTTAAGGATGGCGCGACGCTGAACGCGAACTCGTTCGAAGGAGACTGTCATGAAAGCGATCCTGTCCAACACGAAAGGAACGATCACTCACAAGGACACTCCGCTTCATGTCTATTCCATTCGTCCGCGCGCGGAAAGACGCGCCGCGTCGTAAACCACTCCCTGTCAACGCCGGGCCTTATCCCGCCGTCGCTCACGTTGCGCGGCGCCGGTCCCGTATAGCCAGGTTCCTCGGCTACTATCGCCCGCATCTGCCCTTGCTCTCAGCCGATATCGCCTGCGCCATCCTCGTCGCGGCGACCGCGGTGGCGTTGCCTGTTTGCGCCAATCTCGTCACCAAGCGTCTTTTGACCATCTCGGATGCGGGGGAGGCCAATGCGCTGATCCTGACGGTCGGCGCGGTCATGCTGGGGCTTCTGGCGGTTCAGATGGTCGCCGTCTTCTTCGTCGATTATCGCGGCCATGTGATGGGCGCGCGCATCGAGGCCGCCGTCCGGCAGGAACTGTTCGATCATTGCCAGAAACTGTCCTTCAGCTTCTATGACCGACAGCGCACGGGCCAGCTGATGAGCCGCATCACCGGCGATTCCCTCTGGCTCGGCGAACTGTTCCACCACGGCCCCGAGGACGTCTCGATCGCCATCCTCAAATATGGCGGCGCCATGCTGGTGCTTGTCTATATCGATCCGGTGCTGGCGGGGCTGATCCTGTTGCTGACACCGGCGGCCGTCGCCTACGCGCTGCATTTCAACCGCCGCATGAACCACGCGCTCGAACGCAGCAAGCAGCAGATCGCCGGCGTCAACGAGCGGCTGGAAGACAGCCTCGCGGGCATCCGCGTCGTGCAGTCCTTCGCCAACGAGAAGCTGGAGCGTGACCGCTTCGCCTTGGAGAACGAGCGCTTTCTCGCGAGCCGCGCCGACGGTTATCGCAGCGAGGCCTGGTTTTCCGTGGGGACGGAGAGCTTCGCGCAGTTCATCACGATCCTGGTCATCGTCATCGGCGGCATCAGGATCGTATCGTCGGCGATGACGGTTGCCGATCTGCTGACGTTCCTGCTCTGCGTGGCGGTGCTCGTCGATCCCGTGAAGCGGCTGGCCAATTTCGTGCGGCTCTGGCAGGAGGGCTATACGGGCTTCATCAGAGCGATGGAAATCCTCGATATCGAGCCCGACATCGTCGACCGACCCCATGCCCGTACGCTGCCGGCGCCGAAGGGAGAGATTCGGTTCGAGGACGTCAGCTTCGGCTACGAGGTGGATTCGTCCGATGTCTTCGAGAACCTCTCCTTCGCCATCGCGCCTGGCGAGTTCGTGGCGCTGGTCGGGCCGTCGGGCGTGGGCAAGAGCACCTTGTGCTCGCTCATCCCCCGCTTCTACGACGTGCAGGCCGGGTCGATCCTGATCGACGGCGCCGATATCAGGGATGTCACGCTGTCGTCGCTGCGCCAACATGTCGGCGTGGTGCAGCAGGACGTCTATCTCTTCGCGGGCTCGGTGGCGGACAATCTCCGCTACGGCCGGTGGGACGCCGCCGACGCCGAAGTGGAGGCGGCGGCGCGGGCGGCGAACGCGCACGACTTCATCATGGCGCTCCCCGACGGATACGACACCGAAATCGGCCAGCGCGGCGTGCGGCTGTCGGGCGGCCAGCGGCAGCGGTTGACGATCGCGCGGGCGTTCTTGAAGAACCCGGCGATCCTGATCTTCGACGAGGCCACCAGCGCGCTCGACAACGAGAGCGAACGGGCGGTGCAGCAGGCGTTGCTCGGGCTCGCCAAGGGGCGCACCACCATCGTCATCGCGCACCGGCTGTCGACGGTTCGCCATGCCGACCGCATCCTCGTTCTTTCCGCCGACGGCATCGTCGAGGAGGGCAGGCACGAGGATCTGATGGCGCGCGACGGCATCTATGCCGGCTTGCACAGCGTGCAGGCCAGCATGTGATCGCCAACATGTGAGAGGTACGCAACGCTTCGTCGAAGCGGAGCGCTGCGTGTCTCTGGCTTTGGTGAATGAGCGGCGAGAAGATCAAATCAGACGCCTCGCCGTTCCTCCGAAGCGATGCGTTTCAGTATTTGAGGTCGCGTGCGGTCTGTCGGCCGCTTTGCTTGGTCTGCCGCTTGTCCTGCCGGCATGCCGCGTTGCTTTGTTGATTGGCGGCACGGCAATCCTGCTTCGTATCGCGCGCGCTCTGCCGCGTCGTCTGCTTGACGTCACGCCCCGCCTGGCGCTGCTGCGCCTGCTCTGTGCTCCACGATACATCGGCTAGGGTCGCCAGGAACAGTCCGGCCAATAGCGTCGTGCCTAGCGGTCTCAACTTGCCCATTGTCTCACTCCCCTTTTTTCGTGCTGTTGGAGCGGTTGCGACGATCAGTCGAAACCGGGAGCGATTTTACAGGATGAGGGTAAGCAGGGGGCGTATCTTACGGTATCGTACACGGCGAGCCCTCAAAAAAGCCCCGGCGAACCGGGGCTTTGTGTGATTGCTGTTGTCTCAGCCCGCCTTAGCGGGGCTTGCCTTGGCGGCGACCGGCTTGGGGGCCGTTGCTCCGCCCGGGTTGTAGCCGCCGCCGATGGCGACGTTGAGCGAGACGTAGTCGATGGCCATCTGCTGGACGGCGGCGGCCAGGCTTGCCTGGGCCAGCGACACCTGACGCTGGGCGTCGAGAACGTCGAGCAGCGAGGAGGCGCCGTCCTTGTAGCTGGCGGTCGACAGGTCGAGCGTTTCCTGGGTCGTCTTGACCTGGGCACGCAGCGCGGCCACCGTCTGGGCGTCGCGGCGAACCGCCGACAGCGCGTTTTCCACTTCCTCGACCGCCTGCAGGACCGTCTGCTTCCAGGCGAGGTACTGGGTCTTGGCGTCGGACTTGGCTATGTCGACATTGGCGCGCAGGCGGCCGCCGTCGAAGATCGGGAGCGTCAGCGTCGGGCCGAACGACCAGCTGGTCAGGCCACCATTGGCGCCGACAGGGCGTATATAGCTCGGCGAGATCGAGCCGGAGAGCGAGATCGACGGATAGAGCTGCGACATGGCAACGCCGATATTGGCGGTGGCGGCGGCGAGATTGCGCTCGGCGACGCGGATGTCGGGACGGTTGCGGATCAGGTCGGCGGGAACGCCGGAGACGATGCCGGCGCGGAAGACCGGCTGGGGACCGGCGCGCTGCAGGTCCGCGACCATCGAGCCGGCCGGCTTGCCGAGCAGGGTGGCGATGCGGTGGGCGGCGATGCGGAAGCTGGTTTCCAGGCCCGGGATTTCAGCCTGGGTCGACTGCACCAGACCTTCCGCCTGCACGACGTCGAGACGCGAGGCGGCGCCGGCATCGAGCTGGAACTTGGTCAGGTCGTAGGTTTCCTGGCGCGACTTCAGGTTGGCTCTCGAGAGCGCGATGCGCTCCTGATAGTAACGGGCGTTGATGTAGGAGTTCACCAGATCCTGGAGATAGGTGAGCTTGGCGACGTCGGCGGTCGAATAGGCGGCGTCGAGCGAGGCCTGGGCGCTTTCCTTGGAACGGCGATACTGGCCGAACAGGTCGAGCAGCCAGGAGACGTTGGCGTTGGCGCCGGTCGTGTTGGTGGCGGCCTTGGTGGTGGCCAGCGAGCCGAGATCGCCGCTCGTGGTGTTCGATGCACCGACCACCAGGCTCGGCAGCGAGCCCGCACCGGCGACGGTGACGCCGGCGGCGGCGGCATTGATGCGCTCCAGCGACTGCTGGATCGACAGGTTCTCGCTCAGGCCCTCGGTGACCAGGGCGTTCAGCCGCGTGTCGCGATAGGCGGTCCACCAGGCAACCGTCGAGACGTCGCCATCAGGCTTGGCCGCGCCCTCATTGAACTTCGCCGGAAGAGGCATCTCCGGGGGAACATGGTCCGGGCCACTCACACAGCCCGTGAGGACGGCTAATCCGGCAAGAATTGCTAAACGGCGCATGAAATCTCCCTCGGCGAAGACCGCAGGGCGGTTCGCTAACAAACTATTGTCGCTTATGGTTAATTTTTGCTTTCCATGGCGTGCCGCAACTTCGCATGGCAAACTTCGCGAGGAAGGGGTTTGGCGCGCCCGGAAGGAGTTTGCAAAGCGCTTGGCGGCAAGAGTTCGCCAACTATCGAATGGCAGCTATGCACCAATATCATTGAATTCAAATCAATAGGATGTTATCTAATTCCATGACAACGAACATGAAGAAAAGCTGGACCGAGTTCGCACCGTTGCTGATGATCTGCGGGCGTGGATGGCGCCGTGCGCTGAACGCCGCTTTGACCGACCACAAGCTTTCCGACGCCAGCGCCGCGCCGCTCATCGCGCTGATACGCCACGGCGACCGGATTCCGCAGAACGTGCTGGCCGAACGGGTCGGGGTGGAAGGCCCGACGCTGGTGCGCGTGCTCGACAGTCTGGAGAATGACGGCCTGATCTGCCGGGTCGCCGACGAGGCGGACCGCAGGATCAAGCTGGTGCAGCTTACCGGGGAGGGCACAGCGGTCGCCGAGCGCGCCGAGCGTTGCGCGGCACAGTTGCGAGAGCAGATCCTTGGCGATCTCGACCCCGACCAGGTCGATGCCGCGCTCGAGGTTTTGCGCGCGGTCGCGGATAGAACCGCGGCGATAACCGGAACGCAGGATAATGACGACTAGCCATAATACGATCGCCCCAAGCATCTGGGATGTCGTTTTCTCCATCAAGACCTTCATCGCGGCGATGCTGGCGCTTCTGATCGCGCTCTGCTTCGATCTGACGAACCCGTACTGGGCGGTCGGCACGGTCTATATCGTGGCGCACCCACTGTCGGGCGCGAGCACGTCGAAGGCGATCTATCGCCTGATCGGCACCGCTGTCGGTGGCGCGATGACCATCATCCTTGTGCCCAATCTCGTCGACGCGCCCGAGCTCTTGACGCTGGCGATCGCCTTGTGGATGGCCTTCTGTCTCGGCGTCAGCCTGCTCGACCGCACACCGCGCAGCTATTCCTTCATGCTGGCCGGCTACACGACCGCGCTCACCGGTTTTCCGATCGTCGCGAGCCCGGAGACGGCCTTTACCTATCCCGTCGCCCGGATCGAGGAAATCGCGCTCGGCATCATCTGCGCGGCGCTCGTCAGCCGCCTGGTCTTTCCGCGCCATGCCGGGCCGGTGCTCGCGGCGCGCATCGACAGCTGGGTTCGCGATGTGGCTGCCCTTGCCATCAGCACGCTCAACAGCAACGACAAGGGCGACGCGCTGCAGGCCGCCGCCCGCAAGCTTGCGGCCGACGCCGTCGATCTGCACAGCTTCACCACGCATGTCGCCTACGACACATCGGGGCTGCGCGACATGGTCGGACGCACGCGAACGCTGCAGCAGCGCATGGTCGCCATGCTGCCCGTCGTCTCCGGCCTCGCCGATCTTCTGAATGCCTTCCGCAAGGCGACCGACGGCAAGCTCACCGCATCGGCCAACGAACTGATCGGCCGCGTGACCGAACTTCTGTCCAACGAGGCCTCCTATGGCGAGACCGAGCGGCAGGAAATCCTGGCGCTGATGGAAAAGACCGAGAAGGAGGGTCGCGAGCAGCAGGAATGGAACGGCCTCCTCGCCCATAATTTCACCTCCCGCCTGCGCGACCTCCTGCAAATCTGGAGCGACTGCCTGGCGCTGCGCGAAGACATTGAAACCGGCGGCCGTCGCGAGTTGCGCTGGCAGCGGTTCGGCACACTCTTCGACCGCGCGCCGATCCACCGCGACTACGGCATGGCGATCCATTCGGGTCTTGCCGTGATGCTGGCGACCTTCGTCGCGTCGGCACTCTGGATACTCACCGGCTGGTCGCAGGGCGGTGCCGCCGCCATGATGGCGGGCGTGCTCTGCTGCATCTTCGCGACGATGGACGATCCGGCGCCGATGATGCTGAAGTTCGTCTATGTGTCGATCTTCACGGTCGCCGTGGCCTTCGTCTTCCAGTTCGGGCTGATGCCGCTCGTTCACGGCTACCTGTCGCTCGCCGCGGCCCTGGGCCTGGTGCTCATTCCGGCCGGCATGCTGATGTCGAAGCCTTCGCTGATGATCTATGGCCTGGGTTTCGGCGTCAACTTTCCGAACATGCTTGCCCTGCAGGACCGCTTGAACCTCGACCTGAGCTCGTTCCTCAATTCCAACATAGCGATGGTGGTCGGCCTGGCCATTGCCTGCGGCACCACGGTGCTGGTGCGCTCGGTCGGTGCCGAGTGGACGGCCTATCGCGTGCTGCGCGCCGGCTGGGCGGATATCGTCGCCGTTGCGCGCAAGTCGGATGCGCCCGATTTCGCAAGGCTGCTCTACCGGATGGTGGATCGCTTCGGTCTGGTCGCTCCGCGGCTGGCGCAGGTCCCCGTCGAATCCGCCGTCGCCCAGAACGATCTATTGGGCGATCTGCGCAATGGCCTGAACACGATGGAGCTGCAGCGCCACCGGCAGCTGCTGACCCGGGACAGCCGCGCCGATGTCGACGAGGTTCTGTCGGGAATTGCCGGCTTCTATCGGCAAAAGCAGAAACATGGCCACGCCCAGCCGGGCGAAGGCCTGTTGAAGGCAATCGATACGTCGCTGGTCGACCTTATCAACCAAAGCCCGTCATCGGCCGTCGAGGGCGCACGCCGGGCCATCACGTCGCTTCGCTACAATCTGTATCCGGATGCGCGCTTCGTGATGCCCGACACGACCATTCAGGCCGGCGTACAACAAGCAAAGGAGAACGCGGCATGAGACCGGAACTCGATCTTTACGGCGTCTTCATACCCACGCTGGCGGCAATCGCCGTTGCGGCCTTCTTCCTCAACTCCATCCTGCGGCGGATCCTGGCTTTCATCGGATTCTATCGTCTCGTGTGGCATCGGCCACTCTTCGATACGGCCATGTATTTCTGCCTGCTCGGCGCGCTGGCGCTGTCTTTGAACAAGGTGTCATTATGAAATCGCTTCTTGCTTATTCCGGCCGTTTCCTGCTGACCGGCGTCGTCGTGGCGCTGGCGGGCGTGCTGGGCTGGCAGCTCTGGGACTACTATATGAACGATCCATGGACGCGTGACGGCAAGGTCCGCGCCGATGTCGTTCATCTGGCTTCCGACGTGTCCGGCATCGTCAGCGAAGTCGACGCGGTCGACAACCAGACGGTCAAGAAGGGCGACGTGATCTTCCGTATCGACCAGGCGCGGTTCGCGCTGGCGCTGCGCCAGGCCGAAGCGCAGATGGAGAGCAGCAAGGCCGCGCTGGACATGGCCCGCAGCGACCTCGATCTCTACCGCAGGCTCGGCGACAACTCGGTTACCCGCCAGAAAATCCAGCAGGCGCAGACCACGGTCCAGCAGGACGAGGCGACCTACAATCAGGCCGTCATCAGCCGCGACACCGCGCAGCTCAATCTCGACCGCTCGGTCGTGCGCGCACCCGTCAACGGCGTGCTCACCAACTTCTCGATGCGTCCCGGCAATTACGTGACGGCTGGAAGTGCCGTGACGGCGCTGATCGATACCGATTCCTATTACATTTCCGGCTATTTCGAGGAAAACAAGCTCGATCGCATCAAGGTCGGCGATGAGGCGCTGGTCTATCTGATGGGCAGCGAAAAGCCGCTCAAGGGTCGCGTCAGCGGCGTCGCCAGCGGCATAGAGGACCGCGAACGCAGCGATACCGGCGCGCAGCTTGCCAATGTCACGCCGACCTTCACCTGGGTTCGTCTGGCGCAGCGCGTGCCGGTGCGGGTGACGCTCGACGGAACGCCCGGCGGAACGGCGCTGGTGGCCGGACGCACGGCGAGCGTGACGATCATCGAGTGAATAACCCAGCAATCGCGTGAGGCAGCCGGTTCGGCGCCTCCGTCGCGATCCAACACGTTACGGCCCACGGGTCCTTCAAGGGCCGTGACGAGGCATGCGCGGATTAGCCCGTCCGCGCATGCCTGACCTTTTCATGCTTCTTCCGCACGCTATGCCGGCGCCGTCGTCGTTGAAATTAGACCTCGCAAAGCAATTCGCCAGACACTAAAACAGCGGATCAATGAAGCGGCTCTCCCTTCGAGGCGAGGCAAGCCGGTTTATGTCGACAATGGGGAGTTTTCGATGGATCTTTCAGACTGGAAGGGCGTGGAGCGCCCTCAGCGTGTCGCTCTCGAGGGACGCTATGTCAGGCTCGAGCCGCTCGACGCCGGCCGCCACGGGCGCGACCTGCTTGCTTCGGCGCAGCAGCCCGGCGCCGACGACCGCTTCCGCTATCTCTTCGAGGACACCCCCGCCGACATGGCAGCGTTCACCGCATGGCTGGAGAAGGCCGAGGCATCGCCCGATCCGATGTTCTTCGCCGTCATCGACAAGCGTACCGGCCGGGCCGAGGGTCGCCAGGCGCTGATGCGCATCGATGCGGCGCATGGCGTGATCGAGATCGGCAACATATTGTGGGGACCGGCGATCGCGCGCTCACGGGTCACCACCGAGGCGCTCTTTCTCTTCGCGAAACTGGCCTTCGACACGCTCGGCTACCGCCGTTTCGAGTGGAAGTGCAACAATCTGAACGAACCGTCGAAGAAGGCCGCCGAACGTTTCGGCTTCACCTTCGAGGGCGTGTTCCGCCAGCATATGGTCGCCAAGGGCAAGAACCGCGATACGGCTTGGTTCGCGATGATCGATGCCGACTGGCCAAGGCTGAAACAGGGCTACGAGGCATGGCTCGATCCCGACAATTTCGACGATGCCGGGCAGCAGAAGCGCAAGCTGCGCTTCGATTGAGCTCCTGCTGATGACTTCGAGCGCTTGTTGAACGATCTTCCGACGTGATTCCGCAAGTCGCGGCAATGCATTGATATTATGAAGCTATTTTCGAGGTATGCGGCGGCCGGGCATGCTGGCCGCCGCACCCTATCAGACGGCGATGCGCCGCGCGGCCTTGTCGGAGGCCTTGCGATCGTCGCCGTGCTCTTCGATGATTTGCTGGGCGTCCTCGACCGAAATGCGGTGCTTCTTGGCAAGCGTGACCGCATCATAGGGTCCTTCGGACGCAGCCGTGTGTTTGGCTTGAGCCATCCTTTGTCTCCAATCGATTGTGTGGGTTTGCGCGGAAGGCGGATCGCGATCGGTCGCGAGGTCTGCTCCGTGGTCCAGACATATATGGGGATTGGGAAGCCTGCGTTCCAGAGAGGGCTACTTGGAGCGAATTTGATTGACCTGTCATGGAACCCATCGAGTCCCGCAGGTGTTTCCTGCCAAAGGAGACTTTGCATGGAAAAAAAGACTGGCGTGAAAAAGAAGTCGAAGCCGCCCATCGTCGAAGTCGCGGTCACATCCGAGGAAGGGCGCGTGGCCGTCGGTATCATGAATGCCGAGCAGGCGCTTGAGCTTGCCGATAGCGTCGATGTCGAGGTGTCGCATCCCGATCACGAGGCGGGGGAGACCGATGTCTTCATCCCGGCTGAAAAGCTGCGCGAGCATCCCGCCGTCGCCGCCGCGTCGGCCCCGTCGATGAAGACGAGCGGGGCCACGGGGGCCAGGAAAGGCAAGCCGGAAGGGCTCGAGACGGAAGCCGCGTTGCGGGAGCACCTGGCCGCCCTGGAGGCCGACGCGCCCGCCGAAGACGACCCGCAGAGGCCGCCGGCCGACTATGTGCTCGACAATGACGGTGTGAACGCCGATGACATGCTCGACGAGGAGGGATCGCTACGACGACTTCAGGAAGAGGTCGACAATCTGCGCGCCCGGCTTCACGTCATCCGCGAGCAGGCGGGAACCGTCGTCAGCGCCAATGCCAGATGGGCGGATGCGAGCGCGCATGAACAGCTCGGCGCCTATCCATGGGCAAAGCTTGCCGGCGCCATGGCCTTGACCTTCGTGGCGACCAGACTGCTTCGGCGCTTGCCGCTCGGCGCGGTGGCCACCGCGGCCCTGCCGCTGGCGGCGGCCGAGATGCGCCGGCGCTACGACCGGTAGTGATGCCGCTTCGCGATCCTGACCAGCGTGCCGGTCAGGGTCGAAGCAGCGGAACATGCGGGGCGGCGGTTTCGGGGATGTGGCCGGAGAGGCGTGGATCGTCGACCACCTCGACCAGGAAGCCATAGGGCTTGAAGCCCGCCTTCTGGTAGAAGGAGATGGCGGAGGGGTGATCGAAGTGGCAGGTGTGCAGCCAGAAGCGGTTGATCGGTCGCGCCCATGCGCGGGCCACCGCCTGCGTGATCAAAAGCTTGCCGGCGCCCTGGCCGATCGCATCGGCAACGAGGCCGCAGAAAACCAGCTCGCATTCGCCGGGCTGGCGAAAGTCGAGTTCCAGCAGCCCGATGCGGCGGCCTTCCTCTGACAGGATCACGTAAATCTCGACATCCGGATGATGGATGATTGCCCTGAGTTCCTCGTCGTCCATGATCAGCCGCGACAGCCAGAGCCAGTTCTCGCCCACCTCGCGAAACAGCCGGCGATAGTCGTCGAGCGCGGCCGCCCGCCAGCGTTCGAAACGCAGGGCGCCCGATGCGGGCACGTTCACCTCCGGCCTTTCACGCATTTCCAGGCAGGTCACGACATTGGCGAGCTTGCCTCGAGGGAGTTCGGAATAGCCCATCGGCAGCGGCGGATTGGTCTTCATAAAAGCGTCCTTGGTCTTCGTCGGTCGATGCCTGCCGGCGCCGGTGGGGCCACGAAATACGGCCCAGGCGACCTGGCCCGGACGATGCGGCCCAGGCGGTGCGGCCCGGGCGGTGCGGTCCGGCTCTGGCCATGCGATCCGATCCCGGCTCAAACGATCTCGCATTGCCGCCGGGCGGTTGGCAATACTATTTTCAGCGATCCACTTCCCTTCCTCGGGCTTTCGGCCTTACACTCTTTTCCATCTCCCGCTGGATGAATGCTCATGCTGTGCAACAGGACAGTATCGCTCACATCATTCGTGGTCGCCGCCACGGTCGCCAGCCAGGCGCTCCCGCTATTGGCGCAGGAGAAGGGAGCGCGCCTCACGCCGCCGGGCCCGATGGTTTCCGTCCGCGATGTCATCAAGCCCAACCCGCACGACGGCGCGCTCGCAGCGCCCGTATTATCCGATACCTGGTGGATGCGGATGGCGGAAGGCCAAGAGCGCGTGCGGCCGACCACGCGCGGCGGCGGCGATGGCCGCGCGGCAGCGGATGGCAAGACGCCGTGAAGGGACTGAAAGCTTGGGGACTGTTTTTGAGAGAAAGTGGCGCACCCGACAGGATCCGAACCTGTGACCTTTGGAATCGGATCCAACACTCTATCCAGCTGAGCTACGGGTGCATGCCTAAGGCGGTTTGAATCGCCTGTCCGATGCGAGGTTCTTAGCCTAGCTCAGCGCGTCCTTCAATCTCTCTCTGTCGAATTTCTTCGGCATGTCGCGCTGCGGCGGTTTCTTTTTTTCGGTGCCGGCTTAAAGCTTCTCTATTCATTCATGTTTCTTTGGGGGATCTGATGAGTGAGGTGAGGGATTTGGCGCGCCGGGCGCGCATGGCGGGGCTTTCCGGCAATTTTCTGCAGGGACACGAGATTCTAGACCAGGCACAGGCGTTGGTGAGCGACGATCCTGTTGGGCAGGCGTCGATTGCGATCGAGCGGGGGCGGCTGCACAACTCCGCGGGATCGCGGCAGGACGCGCTTCCTTACTTTCTCAAAGCCTGGGAACTGGCGGAGGGCGCCGGCGATCATAACCTTGCCGTCGACGCAGCCCACATGATGGCGATCGCATCCGATCTGGCGGAAGCCGAGCATTGGACGCAGGTGGGGCTTGCGCGCGTTGCCGCCGGCGACGCGAGTGCGCATTGGGCCGGCATGCTGCACCACAATCTCGGCTGGACATATTTCGAGGCCGAGCGTTTCGATGACGCGCTTGCCTGCTTTCGTCGTGACGAGGCGGTGCGTGAGGCGGCGGGCACGGCCCAGACGCTGAAGGTTGCGCGGTACGCGGTGATCCGCACCCTTCGCGCCTTGCGCCGCTACGCAGAGGCAATCGCGCTTGGCGAGCAGGTGGTCGCGCTTGCCGATGCCGCCAACGATCAGGCGCCCTTCGTCTGCGAGGAGCTTGCCGAGTGCCATGCCGCGAGCGGCAATGCCGAGGCGAGCAGGGCGTTTGCCAGGCGTGCCCATGCCCTTCTTGCCGGCAATCCCGCTATGTCTCGCGACGAGCCGGCAAGGCTTGAGCGGTTGGCGGCTTTGGCCGGTATTGCGCCGCCCTGAAAGTAAAAGCCCGCCGGACTTTCGGTCGACGGGCCTTCTGTTGCTACTTTTCTGGCGATCAGACCTGCATGGCGCCGGGGCCGGGGATGGCCTTGGGCGGGACCTTGCCGAGGATGATCATGCCGAGCACTTCGTCCTTGGTCACGTCCTCGGTGCGGGCGTGGCCCACCACCTGGCCGTTCTTCATGACGGAGACGCGGTCGGCGAGGTCGAAGACGTCGTGGATGTCGTGGCTGATCAGGAAGATGCCGATGCCTTCCTTCTTCAGCTGCTTGATCAGCTCGCCGACCTGCGCCGTCTCCTGCGGACCGAGCGCCGCCGTCGGCTCGTCCATGATCAGGATGCGGGCGTTGAAGAGGATGGCGCGGGCGATCGCCACCGATTGCCGCTGGCCGCCCGAGAGCGCCTTCACCGGCTCCTTGAAGCGGCGGAAGTTGGGGTTGAGGCGGCCCATCACCTCGCGCGCCGAGGCCTCCATGGCGACGTCGTCGAGCGTGCCCCACTTGGTGCGGATCTCGCGGCCGAGATAGAGGTTGGCGGCGGCGTCGACGTTGTCGGCGACCGCGAGCGTCTGGTAGATCGTCTCGATGCCGTATTTCTTGGCGTCGCGCGGGTTCCTGATATCGGCGGGTTCGCCCTCGATCAGGATCTCGCCGCTATCGCGCTTGTAGGCGCCCGACAGGATCTTGATGAGCGTCGACTTTCCCGCGCCGTTGTGGCCGAGAAGGGCGACGACTTCGCCGGGGTAGAGATCGACCGAGGCATTGTCCACGGCGTGGATGCCGCCAAACGAGATCGAGATGTTCTTCAGTTCCACGAGAGGAGTGTTCGGGCTTGGGGAAGTGCGTTGATCAGTCATATCCAGGCTCCTCTTACTTCGACCGCGAGCGATAGACGGTGTCGAGCCAGACGGCCACGACGAGAACCGCGCCCACGACGACGTTCTGTATGGGGGTATCGACGTTTGCGAGACCCATGCCCGACTGCAGCGACTGCATGACGAGCGCGCCGAGCATGGCGCCGGCGATCGTGCCGGTGCCGCCGGCAAGCGACGTGCCGCCGATGACGGCCGCCGCGATGGTGTAGAGTTCGTAGGTCGTCCCTTGCGAGTTGGCGGCGGCGTTGAGGCGGGCCGTCGAGATCGCCGCGGCCACGGCTGCCAAAAAGCCCATCAACGCGAAGATGCGCACCGCGACCCAGCGGGTCTTGATGCCGGCGAGTTCGGCCGCTTCCGGGTTGCCGCCGATCGCGAAGACATAGCGGCCGAAGCGCAGGCGGGTGGCGATGAAGGTCATGACGATGCCGACGAGAACGGCGATCAGCACCGGCACGGCGATGCCGTAGGAGATGAAGAGACCGGTCTCCGGCCAGGCGATGCCGTTGGCTTCGGCGTATTTCCTGGCGATCGCCACCGGCCAGTAATAGATGGTCGAGACCCAGATGGCGCCGAGCACCAGGGCGCAGCCGAGGACGGCCAGGAAGTATTCGGCCCAGAGCGGCCGGCGCGGGAAGTTGAAGCGCTTGCGCTGGTGGCGCGAGCCGATGATGCCGACGATGATCAGCACGCAGGCGACCAGCCCGATGATCCAGCTCCAGGTGGCGCCGACGGAGCCTTCGGCGCCGCCGCCCATGATGCGGAAGGTGGTGTCGAGGGGGGCGACCGTCTGGCCTGAGGTGACGTACCAGGCAAGGCCGCGCCAGGCGAGGAAGCCGCCGAGCGTGACGATGAACGAGGGGACACCCATGAAGGCGATGATGACGCCCTGGAAGAGGCCGATCAGCGTTCCGGCGATCAGGCCGCAGACGAGCGTGATCAGCCAGGTCCAGGAATTGTCGAAGCCGAGATATTGCGGCAGGAACTTCGCCTGGACGACGCCCATGATCATGGCGACGAGGCCGAGCATCGAGCCGATCGACAGATCGATGTTGCGGGTGACGATGACGAGAACCATGCCGGTCGCGAGGACCGCGATCTCGGTGGTCTGCACCGAGAGGTTCCAGAGGTTGCGCGGCGTGAGAAACAGCCCGCCGGTGTAGAGATGGAAGCCGATCCAGATGACCAGCAGCGCCGCGACCATGCCGAGCAGGCGCGTGTCGATCTCGGTGGCGCGCAGGAAGCGCGTGAAAGCGTTACCCTCCGCCGAGCGCGGATGGCTCGATGAGGATTGCATGATGTTTGCCATGGGTTTGCCGTTTCCCCCATTGTTTGGGCTCTGGCGCGGGCGCCCGAAAGCCCTTGCCGAGGTGCCCTGTTCTTCAAATCGACCACCGAGAGACTTCCGAAGCGGCCGCGCAAGGGGCGGCACTGGTCCGGCAGGGAATCAAAGCGTTCGCGGTGCGTTGCGAGGCGGGGAGCGCTTCAGGAGGGCTCCAGCCGCATCCGGCGCCGCGGCGAGATCGCCACGGCGCCGGTGTGTCGGTTCAGCTGGCGAGGATCAGTCGCAAGCCTTGACGCTGCCGGCCTTCACGCCCTGGCAAGCTTCGGCCTTGGTGATCCAGCCCGCGTCGATGACGACGTTCAGGTTGTCCTTGGTGATGGCCTGCGGCTTCAGGAAGATCGACTGCATCTTCACCTTCTTCGGACCGCCTTCGAAGGACGCGACGCCTTCGATCTTGTCCATGGTCGTGCCGCCGGCGAGGTCGAGCGCGATTTCAGCGGCGCGCTTGCCGAGTTCGCGGCTATCCTTCCAGACGGAAACCGTCTGTGTGCCGAGCGCGATGCGGTTGAGTGCCGCCTTGTCGGCGTCCTGGCCGGAGACCGGAACGGTGCCTGCCATGCCCTGCGCGTCGAGAGCAGCAACCGCGCCACCGGCCGTGCCATCGTTGGAAGCAACAACGGCGTCGACCTTGTTGTTGTTGGCGGTCAGGAACTGTTCCATGTTGCGCTGGGCATTCTGCGGCAGCCAGCCGTCGGTGTAGGCTTCCCCGACGTTCTTGATCTTGCCCGCGTCAACGGCAGCCTTCAGGACTTCCATCTGGCCGGCGAACAGGAAGTCCGCGTTCGGATCGGAAGACGAGCCCTTGATGAAGACGTAGTTGCCTTCGGGCTTGACCTTGAATACGCCTTCAGCCTGCAGGCGGCCGACTTCCTTGTTGTCGAAGGTGATGTAGAAGGCAGCCGGGTTTTCGATCAGGCGGTCGTAGCCGACAACAGGAATGCCTTCAGCGGCGGCCTTTTCGATGGCCGGGCCGATGGCGTCCGAATCCTGAGCGAGAACGATGAGGGCGTTGGCGCCCTGCGAGATCAGCGATTCAACGTCGGTCAGCTGCTTTGCGGCGGACGACTGGGCGTCGGCGGAGATGTACTTGGCGCCCTTGGCTTCGAGTGCCTTCTTGATGGCGGCTTCGTCGGTCTTCCAACGTTCTTCCTGGAAGTTCGACCACGACACGCCGACCACGAGGTCGGCTGCCATTGCGGCGGTATGCACCGATACGAGGATGGCAGCACCTGCCATCAGCTTCAAAACATGCTTCATAATATCCTCCCGAATAGAATGCGGCCAGCCCCAGCCAGTGGTTCCTCCGGCCGCCGCGATGTGCTGTCGGGAAAGGTTTTCATTATTTTCTCGACAGTCGAGAAATTAAGTGTCAGAGATTTTTTCAACTGTCAACACCGCACTACCTGTGAATGATCTCTCACGTGGAGGTTGTTGGAGATACGGTGTGAACGAGGGGTGGAATGCACGCGGGAATAGGGCGGCCTTCATGCTGACCAGATCGAGCACGGAACTGGTGCGACAGCGCAACAGCGTGCTGGTGCTTGCCGCGTTGAGGCGTCATGGCGCGCTTTCCCATACCGAAATAGCTGATTTCACCGGACTTTCCTCCGCCACGATTTCGGCGATCACGGCCGATCTGGAGAAGGGCGAGGTGATCGAGAAATCCGAGCAGCAGGCGGCGAGCGGCAGGGGGCGGCCGCGCGTGCAGTTTCGCCCGAGGCGCGACTGCGGCTATCTGATCGTCGTCATCATCTCGTCCGATGGCGTACAATATTCCCTGGTGGATTACGCCGGCACGCTGATCGACCGGTTCAGCGAGGAGCGATCGCACGACCCTCATGGCGCGGCACGATCTGCGGATGCTGTCGGCGAGGGGCTGGAGCGGCTGCTATCGCGCTCGCGCCTGTCGCGGACCAAGATCAAGCTGATCTCGATCAGCAGCAAGGGGCTGGTGAGCTCCGACGATGCCGTGCTCCTGTGGTCGCCGATCTTCGGCAGCGAGCGGATCGATTTCGAGGCGGCGTTGAGGGCCTCATGGCAGGCCAAAATCATTCTCGACAACGAGACGCTGCTGGTCGCCGCGGCGCTTGGCGCGCGCGAGGATGCGGGCAATCCGGAGGGGCTGCGGTCGCTGGCGGCGCTGTCGCTCGGGCACAGCATCGGGCTCGGGATCGTCCGCAACGCGGGGCCGGCGGAGCGGGAGATCTCGGCGCCGAATTTCGGGCACATGCTGCATGTGGCCAATGGCGGGCTTTGCCGATGCGGGAGCAGGGGGTGCATCGAAGCCTATGCCGGTTTCTACGCGATCCTGCGCATGGCCTTCGAGGTGCCCGACGATACGATCCCGGCGAAGTTCGTGCCCGTTGGCGAGCTGGACAAAATCGCGGCGCGGGCGCGCCAGGGTCACCGGATGTCGGCCTTCGCCTTCCGGCAGGCGGGCGTGGCCCTCGGCAACGGGCTGTCGCGGCTTCTCAGCCTCACCGAGAGGATGCCGGTCGCGATCACCGGGCCCGGCACCCGCTATTACGATCTGCTCAGGCCCGGCATCGAGGAGGGGCTTGCCCAGTCGCACATGGTCAGGATGCAGGGCATGCCCGAGCTGCGCGTCGTGTTCGACGAGCCGCTCTTGGTGTTCGAGGGTCACCTTAACCGGGCGCTGTCGGTCATCGACGGCGATATCGTCCAGGCCGGGTTCCACATCTAAGCCGCGGTCGCCCGGCGCCGGGTGAGCATCTTGCCGATCTTCTGTCCCTGCATCTCGATGCATCTGTGGCCTATCGCCGACAGCGCGTAGACGATCGGCACGGTGATGGCGAGTGAGAGCAGAAATCTCTGGAAGTCGCTGATATCGTTGCCAAAGGTCTTGATGAGGTAGGCGATGACCGGCTGCATGATCAGCAGGTGGAGAAGATAAGCGCCGAAGGAGAGTTCGCCGAGCTCGTGGAAGAAGCGGTTGCCCATGAAATCGGAAATCCGGTTGAGCGGCCTTGCCAGCAGGCGCGGCAGGTGCGCGTGGAAGATCAGCGCGAAGAAGGCGACGACCAGCCCGACCCGCACGACCTCGCGCGGCACCGTCATGCCGCCACCGATCGGTAGGGCCACGAAGACCACCGCCAGGAGGAAGTGGACGAAGGCTCTCCTGCTCGAAACATTGAGCGCGCCGGCAAGCAGCATGCCGGCGATGAAGATGTGCATCTTCAGCGGCAGGAAGGACGGCATCGGGAAATTGATGCCGGCAAGGCGCAGCCCGATCGAGATCGCGACGCCTGTCGCGACGATGCCGATACTGCCGCGCAGCCATCCCAGCCTGTGGATGAAGAGCATCAGGAACGGCAGAACGGCATAGAACTGCATTTCCAGGCTGATGCTCCAGTCCGGCAGCGGTGTTCGGAAGGCGTGCGCCGGCGACAGGCCGAACAGGAAGCTCACATGCATCATCACATTCTCGAAGCTGCCGTCGAGGTAGCGCTCGGGCAGCTGCGGCGTGATCTGGAGGAAGCGGTCGATCACCATGCGGCTGTCGAACATGACGGGGCCGAGCGCGATGGCGATCGCCAGCATCACGTAATAGAGCGGGGCGATGCGAAAGAACCGGCGCGTCCAGAAATTCGACCATGTCGAGATCTCCGACCAGGGCTCCTTCTCCTGGCGCAGCTGATAGTGAAACACCATCAGAAAGCCGGAGAGCATGATGAAGAGATCGACACCGAGATCGGGGTCGCCGATCAGCGGCACACGCCAGCCGGTCAGCAGCATTGCGTGGCCGACCAGCACCCATAACGCGGCGATGCCGCGCAAGCCATCGAGACTGCCAATTCGCCCGGAAGCGCCCGAAATATCCGCCATCTATTGATCACCCGGTTCGTCGAAGGTGCCATGAATGGCGCGAAAATTGAGGTAATCCAATGGTGATTCAGATACTGCGAGCGTTGTAACACACGTCAGACGTGCGGAAAATCTGCTAATAAGCAAACGCGCCAACGCACTTGCGCGGTTCGCGGCAAGGACCGCTTTGTGATCGAAGCAGGCAAATGTTACAGGCGAATTCGAAGGGTTGGGGTCGCAGCGGCGATGTTGCCGGAGGCAAAAACGAGAAATGGCCGGGTCGGGCCCCGGCCATCTCATGCACGGCTTTCGGTCGGGGAGAAAACCGTCAGCCGATCTTGATCAGCTTGCCTTCCTTGACGGACTGGACGGCCGCGTCGGCGAGCACCAGGGCCGCGAGGCCATCGGCGCCCGAGGGGGAGATCCTGGCGCCCTTCTCGATGGCGGCGATGAAGCTCGAGATCTCGTTGGCATAGGCTTCGGTGTAGCGGGTCATGAAGAAATCGTGCAGCGGCGGGCGGGTGTAGCCTTCGCCATTGGCGACTTCGATCGACACGGCGCGCTGGTTTTCGGCCGAGACCATGCCCTTGGAGCCGTGCACCTCGATGCGCTGGTCGTAGCCGTAGGTGGCGCGGCGGGAGTTGGAGATGATCGCCTGCTTGCCCGACCTAGTCTGCAGGATGACCGAGACGCTGTCGTAATCGCCCGCTTCGCCGATCGCCTTGTCGACGAGGACGGCGGCCGTTGCCGTGACGGCGACCGGCTCTTCGCCGAGCAGGAAGCGGGCCATGTCGAAGTCATGGATCGTCATGTCGCGGAAGATGCCGCCGGAACGCTTGATGTAGTCGACCGGCGGGGCACCCGGATCGCGCGAGGTGATCGTCACCATCTCGACGTCGCCGATACGACCGTCGTCGATCGCGCCGCGCACGGCCATGAAGTGCGGGTCGAAGCGGCGGTTGAAGCCGACCATCAGCTTGCCCTTGGTCTCTTCCACCACCTTGATGCAGGCCTTGACGCGCTCGACGGAGAGATCGACGGGCTTTTCGCAGAAGATCGCCTTGCCTGATCGGGCGAAGCGCTCGATCAGGTCGGCATGGGTGTCGGTCGGCGTGCAGATGACGACGGCGTCGATATCGCTGGCGGCTTCGATCGCCTCGATGGTGCGGACGTCGCAGCCATAGGCCGATGCGATGGCGTTGGCGGCTTCGGGAAAGGCGTCGGCGACGGCAACCAGCCTTGCATTGGCGTTGGCGCTGACCGCCTTGGCGTGAACCTTGCCGATACGACCGGCACCAAGAAGACCAAATCTGACTGTCATGACTTCCTCCCTTGAATTCGGCTCGCCCGGATGCGGAATGAATGGACCGAATTTATCTCATTGTGGAATTTTCATTCCATCTTATCACCGTTTCGTCAAGTCCGCGGCTCTTTCACATTTGAAGAAACCATCTTAAAGACGTGTAACAATTTATATGTGGGAATGAGATGCAACTGATCGATCCAAGCCACCCGGCCTACCGCGCTTTGTGGGTGCGCGTTCTCATCGTCGTGGTCTGCCTTAGCTGGACAGGGATCGAGGCCATATGGGGCGATCCCTTCTGGGCGGTTCTGGCAGCCGGCGCCGGCGTCTATGCGGCCTACATGCTTCTGTGGCGCTACAAGGCGCCGGACCCTGCGGCGGAAAAGGCGCCAGAGCCCGTGGCGACGCGGGACGATCGCGAGAACGACGCGTAATCAGCGCCTGGCGCTTCGCGTCTTGCGACGGATCGCTTCGTCGATCAGGAGATTGGCGATCGTCATGCGCTTGGTGGCGTTGTCGCGAAAAAGCGGGTGGACGCGATCGGGGTGATTCTGTCTTGGCGAAGCTCCGCCGCTTGTCGCTCAGGCCCTGGATGCTGTCCTGCGCCGAAATGGCGAGTTCCCCGGCGATGTCCGATAGCGCGGTGCGGGCGAGATGCGGCGGCATGACCGGCTCCGGCTCCGGCTCGATTTCGGGGACCGGGGCGGCGGCTTGCTCGGGTGGTTGCTCGGGCGGCGGCGTGTCGCAGGTCGCCTCGCGGAAGGTTTCGAATTCCAGATTGTCGAAATAGGCCTGGCCGGGCCGCGCCGACGGGACGGACACGCCCTGCATGACGTCGAAGGCGAGGCCGGTCGTGAAGCCCGGCACGCGGTGCGAGACGGAAACGGCTTCGCGGGCGGTGTCGCCATCCTCTTCCTTCAGGCGATCGAGGACCGACTGGAACACCGATTGTCCGAACAGCATGAAGCCTCCCTTGCGCGAAAGGGCATATGACGCGACCAACATGGCGCGGGGCTTGCGAGGCCTCATTGGTCAGGCCGGCGGCGAGGGGCAGCCGCCAGCGATCAGGCGCCGGCTTTCCTGCTCTCGGCCAGCACCAGGTCGTAGAGCATCCGGGCGCTGGGGGGCAAGGCGCGCTCCCTCGCGGTGATCAGGCTGTAGGGCCTGACGTTGATCTCGAAATCGATCGGCAATATCCGCACATCGGAGGCGCGCGAGCGCTGCGTCGCCAGGAAGTTGGCGACGTCGACGGCAATCGGAGCGATGGCGTTCGTCTCGCAGATGATGGCGCAGGTGAGCAGCAGCGACGAGGTGTTGACGACATTGTCGGGCACGGCGACGCCGCGCGACAGGAAGAGATCCTCGATCGTGCGTCGCAGCAACGTGCCGGGCGGCTGGAAGACCCAGTCGTAACCCGTCAGGTCGGTCAGGCTGGCCACGCCCTTCTGAAGGAGCGGATGGCCGCTGCGCACGATCAGGCAGGCGCGCTCGACGCCGATCTCCTGAACCTCGAAGAGCCTGGGGTTGAGGTCGTCGGGGATACGGCTGATGACGAAGTCGTGGCGGGCGGCCAGAAGCTCGCGGGCCAGCACGTTGCTGGTCTCGACCTGGATGGTGACCTCGATGCCGGGAAGCGCCGTGCGGATTTCCTTGATGGCGGGTACGACGAGGCTCATGGCGGGCGCCGTCACCGCGCCGATGAAGACCGATCCGCCCTTGCCGGATTTCAGCTCCGCGATCTCGCGGTTTGCCTCCCTGAGTTCCAGCATGATCTTGCGCGCACGTCTTGCGAGTGCCTCGCCGAAGGTGGTGAGCACCACGCCGCGGGCGACGCGCTCATAGAGGGCTGTCTTAACGATCGTCTCCATTTCCGACAGCATTCGCGACGCGGCGGGCTGAGAAATGTTAAGAGCCTCGGCGGCGGCCGAAATCTGCCCGCTATCTTCGATTGCGACGAGCATCCGCAGGTGATTCAGCTTGAGGCCCGCCCGCAGAAGGCCGTCATCCCCAAAAATGTCCGTCTGTATATCCACGTTTTCTAATGCCACATGCCCTGAATTGCTCGACATGGTTGCAGCCTCCCCACTGCTCTCCATCAAAAGTAATACTTTTTAACGATATACCAAATTTGTTATGCCTTTTGCCAGTTATTCTATTTGACAGTTATAGGAATCCATACCAGTTTGCCGCCGTGTGCTGGTTGGCACTCAACACGTGTGAGAGCGTGGAGGAGACCTACTTCGTTTCTCGCTATCTGAAGTATTATCCAATACGAAACCCGCCA
Organism: Rhizobium sp. AN80A; assembly: GCF_030053015.1. Classification (NCBI taxonomy): domain Bacteria; kingdom Pseudomonadati; phylum Pseudomonadota; class Alphaproteobacteria; order Hyphomicrobiales; family Rhizobiaceae; genus Rhizobium; species Rhizobium sp. AN80A. Next base: position 200,536 of record NZ_JASJPX010000003.1, read on the forward strand.
CAGTTCGGGGTGGGCGAGGAGTCGCCCGCGCATTTATTAACTTAGGGAGAGAGAGATGAAATCCATTATCTCGTTGATGGCAGCGGCCGCTTTCGGCGTTGCTTCGTTCGTCATGCCGGCTGTCGCCGCTGACAAGGGTCTCGTTGGCATCGCCATGCCGACCAAGTCGTCCGCTCGCTGGATCGACGACGGCAACAACATCGTCAAGCAGCTCCAGGAAGCCGGTTACACGACCGACCTGCAGTATGCCGACGACGACATTCCGAACCAGCTTTCGCAGATCGAAAACATGGTCACGAAGGGCGCCAAGGTTCTCGTCATCGCTTCGATCGACGGCACAACGCTTTCGGACGTGCTGCAGAAGGCCGCCGATGCAGGCATCAAGGTCATCGCATATGACCGCCTGATCCGCGATTCGGGCAATGTCAGCTACTACGCAACCTTCGACAACTTCCAGGTCGGCGTTCTTCAGGCCGGCACGATCGTCGACAAGCTCGGCCTCAAGGACGGCAAGGGCCCGTTCAACATCGAACTGTTCGGCGGTTCGCCTGACGACAACAACGCCTTCTTCTTCTACGATGGCGCAATGTCGGTCCTGCAGCCTTACATCGACAGCGGCAAGCTCGTCGTGAAGTCCGGCCAGACCGGCATGGACAAGGTCGGCACGCTGCGTTGGGACCCGGCAACGGCCCAGGCCCGCATGGACAACCTGCTCTCGGCTAACTACACCGACGCAAAGGTCGACGCCGTTCTGTCGCCTTACGATGGTCTGTCCATCGGCATCATCTCCTCGCTCAAGGGCGTAGGCTATGGTTCCGGCGACCAGCCGCTCCCGGTCGTTTCCGGCCAGGACTCGGAAGTTCCTTCCGTCAAGTCGATCATCGCAGGCGAGCAGTATTCCACGATCTTCAAGGATACCCGCGAACTGGCGAAGGTTACCGTTGCCATGGTCGATGCCGTCATGTCCGGCAAGGAGCCTGAGGTCAACGACACCAAGACCTACGACAACGGCGTAAAGGTCGTTCCGTCCTACCTGCTGAAGCCGGTTGCCGTCACCAAGGACAACTACAAGACCGTCCTCGTCGACAGCGGCTACTACAAAGAAGACCAGCTGAAGTAATCTGACGAACGCCGGAATCCGCTCGCGCGGATTCCGGTTTCCGATTTTTGAACGCCTGGCCGATCTTGCGGCCACGGCGCTGGATTATGATCATGGAAAATACACTCCTCGAAATGCGGAACATCACCAAGACGTTCCCGGGTGTGAAGGCGCTCGAGAACGTGAACCTGAAGGTTCGCCAAGGTGAGATTCACGCAGTTGTGGGGGAAAACGGGGCCGGCAAGTCCACCCTGATGAAGGTTCTTTCCGGTGTCTATCCCTCGGGCACCTATGACGGGGAAATCTTCTACGACGGCAACGTCCGCAACTTCAAAGTCCTGAAGGACTCCGAAGAGATCGGCATCGTCATCATTCACCAGGAACTGGCGCTCGTACCGCTGCTGTCGATCGGGGAAAACATCTTCCTCGGCAACGAGAATGCGAAGAGCGGCGTCATCAGCTGGGAAACCACCTTCAACCGCACGAAGCAGCTGCTCGCCAAGGTGGGCCTGCGCGATCTCCGAACACGCTCGTGACCGACATCGGCGTCGGCAAGCAGCAGCTCGTCGAAATCGCCAAGGCCCTGTCCAAGAGCGTCAAGCTGCTAATTCTCGACGAGCCGACGGCTTCGCTGAACGAAAGCGATTCCGATGCGCTGCTGAACCTCCTGATGGAGTTCCGCAAGCAGGGCATCACGTCGATCATCATCTCGCACAAGCTCAACGAGATCCGCAAGGTCGCCGACCAGATCACGGTTCTGCGCGACGGCATGACCGTCAAGACGATGGACTGTCATAAGGAAGAGATCAGCGAGGACACCATCATCCGAAACATGGTGGGCCGCGATCTCGAGGACCGCTATCCGCCGCGTTCGGTGCCGATCGGCGAAACCATCTTCGAAGTGAAGAACTGGAACGTCTTCCACCAGCAGCATCGCGACCGTCAGGTCCTGCACGATATCAACGTCAACGTCCGCAAGGGCGAGGTCGTCGGCATCGCCGGTCTCATGGGAGCCGGGCGCACGGAATTCGCGATGAGCGTGTTCGGCAAGGCCTATGGCCACAAGATCAGCGGCGAGGTCTATGTCGACGGCAAGCAGGTGGACACCACCACCGTGCGCAAGGCGATCGATGCCGGCCTTGCCTATGTGACGGAAGACCGCAAGCATCTCGGTCTCGTGCTCGCCGACAACATCATGCACAACACGTCGCTGGCCAATCTGGCGGGCATTTCGAGCGGTACCGTCATCGACGGCATCAAGGAGAGCAAGGTCGCGACCGACTACCGGTCGAAGCTGCGCATCCGCTCTTCGGGCATCTACCAGGAGACGGTCAATCTCTCGGGCGGCAACCAGCAGAAGGTGGTTCTGTCCAAGTGGCTGTTCTCCGATCCCGACGTGCTTATCCTCGACGAGCCGACCCGCGGCATCGACGTGGGTGCAAAATATGAAATTTATACTATCATCAACCAGCTTGCTGCCGATGGAAAAGGCGTTCTGATGATCTCGTCGGAAATGCCGGAACTGCTTGGCAACTGCGACCGCATCTATGTGATGAACGAAGGTCGCATCGTCGCTGAACTGCCGAAGGGCGAAGCGAGCCAAGAAACCATCATGCGCGCCATCATGCGCTCTGGGGAGAAGAAACAATGACTCCTGTCAACCCGACCAGTCACGAGGAAAGCAACGTCGTTTCCGTCGTCGATTACATCCGCGGCAACATTCGTGAATACGGCATGCTCATCGCGCTCGTCGCGATCATGGTGTTCTTCCAGTTCTACACCGGCGGCATCCTGTTCAGACCGGTCAACCTGACCAACCTCGTTCTCCAGAACTCGTTCATCGTCATCATGGCGCTCGGCATGCTGCTGGTCATCGTGGCGGGGCATATCGATCTGTCGGTCGGCTCCATCGTCGCCTTTGTCGGCGCGCTGGCGGCGATTTTCACCGTCTCCTGGGGTATGAACTTCTGGCTCGCGGCCTTTCTCTGCCTCGTCATCGGCGGCATGATCGGCGCCGCGCAGGGCTATTTCATCGCCTATCACCGGATTCCGTCGTTCATCGTGACGCTGGCCGGCATGCTGGTGTTTCGCGGCCTGACGCTGACCGTTCTCGGCGGCAAGAACATCGGTCCGTTCCCGAGGGAATTCCAGGTCATGTCCACCGGCTTCCTGCCGGGCGGCATGGTCGATCTCTTCGGCGTGCCGACGCAGCTCACCTCGCTGGTGCTCAGCGTCATCCTGCCGGTCATCCTGTTCTACCTCGCCTGGCGCCGCCGCAAGGTGAACGAGAGCCATGGCATCGACGTCGAGCCGATGGGCTTCTTCATCGCCCAGAACGTCATCATTTCGCTGGCGATCGTGGCCCTCGGCTACCTGCTGTCGACCTATCGCGGCCTGCCGAACGTTCTCATCGTCATGCTGGTGCTGATCGCTGCATACAGCTTCGTCACCCGTCGCACGACGATCGGCCGCCGCATCTACGCGATGGGCGGTAACGAGAAGGCCACCAAGCTTTCGGGTATCAACACCGAACGCCTGAGCTTCTTCACCTTCGTCAACATGGGCGTTCTCGCCGGTCTCGCCGGCATGATCGTGGCGCTCCGCCTGAACTCGGCGACTCCGAAGGCCGGCGTCGGCTTCGAGCTCGACGTCATCGCGGCGTGCTTCATCGGCGGTGCCTCGGCATCCGGCGGCGTTGGCAAGATCACCGGTGCCGTCATCGGCGCGTTCATCATGGGCGTCATGAACAACGGCATGTCGATCGTCGGTCTCGGCATCGATTTCCAGCAGATGGTCAAGGGTCTCGTGCTGCTCGCAGCCGTCTTCTTCGACGTCTACAACAAGAACAAGGGCTAAGCGCTTCGGCGCTGCCCACCTATTCGCAGTGACTTGAATTCGCAGTGACATGAACGTGTCATCCGGCTCCCTCGGGAGCCGGAACGGCGGAGCACATTCCGCGCAATCGAAAAAAGGATGAAGACCGTGCTTATTTCGCAGATCAAGGGTTCGAACGGAGAGATCGTCGTCGCCGTGCGCGAGCCGGGCGGTACCGCGAAAGCCGTCAAGAACGCCGGCAGCGTCTACGCGCTCGCCATGGAAGCCGCGAATGGCGGCAAGTCGCTGGCATCGGTGATCGAGGCGCATGGCCTGGGCGATGCCGTCGATCTCGAGAAGGCTTACGCGGAAGGCCGCTTTCTGCCGCCGATGACGCATCCGGATGCCGCGCACCTGCATCTGACGGGCACCGGCCTGACGCATCTCGGCTCGGCCGCGACGCGTGACAGCATGCACAAGAAGACCTCCGAGGCCGCCGAAGAGACGCTGACGGACTCGATGAAGATGTTCAAGATGGGCCTCGAGAACGGCAAGCCGAAGGCCGGCGAAAAGGGCGTCCAGCCCGAGTGGTTCTACAAGGGCAACGGCCATGGCGCGGCAGCTCCCGGCGCCGCACTCGTCTCCCCGTCCTTCGCGCTCGACGGCGGCGAAGAGCCCGAGATGGCCGGCATCTACGTGATTTCAGAGGACGGCACGCCGTTCCGCATCGGTTTCGCGCTCTCCAACGAGTTTTCCGACCACGTCACCGAGCGCCAGAACTATCTCTACCTCGCGCACTCCAAGCTGCGTCCGGCAAGCTTCGGTCCCGAGATCCGCATCGGTGCGGCGCCGGACGATATCCGCGGTACCTCGCGCATCAAGCGCGGCGATAAGGTGATCTTCGAAAAGCCCTTCCTTTCGGGCGAGGCGAACATGTCGCACACCTTCGCCAACCTCGAATACCACCACTTCAAGTACGGCCTGTTCCGCGCGCCCGGCGACGTGCACGTGCACATGTTCGGCACGGCGACGCTGTCGTTCGCCGAAGGCATCAAGACGGAAGAGGGCGACGTGTTCGAGATCGAGGTCGCCGACTTCGGCCTGCCGCTGCGCAATCCGCTGAAGATCGACGCCGAAGAAGAGATCGTCGTCAAGCAGCTCTGATTTCTCATGGCCCGGCGCATTGGCGGTCGGGCCACTCTTTCATAAGCGGTAAAGGAGGCTTGCAGGGCCCATGACCATTTATCAGAACCTGATCGCCGGCGAATGGATCGGCTCGGACGCAACCAAGAACATCAACCCGTCGGATACGAACGAAGTCGTCGGCCTCTATGCCGATGGTTCGGCGGAAGACACGAAGAACGCGATCGCCGCCGCCAAGTCCGCATTCCCGGCCTGGTCGCGCTCCGGCATCTGGGAACGCCACGTCATCCTGAAGAAGGCCGGCGACGAGATCATGGCCCGCAAGGACGAGCTCGGCGCGCTGCTTGCCCGCGAAGAGGGCAAGACGCTTCCCGAAGCCATCGGCGAGACCATCCGCGCCTCGCAGATCTTCGAATTCTTCGCGGGCGAAGCGCTGCGCCTTGCCGGCGAAACCATCCCCTCGGTGCGTCCGAACATCGGCGTTGAGATCACCCGTGACCCGCTCGGCGTCATCGGCATCATCACGCCCTGGAACTTCCCGATCGCCATCCCGGCCTGGAAGATCGCGCCGGCGCTCTGCTACGGCAACACCATCGTGTTCAAGCCGGCCGAGCTGGTTCCGGCCTGCTCCTGGGCGATCGTCGATATTCTCCACCGTGCCGGCTTGCCGAAGGGCGTCCTGAACCTCGTCATGGGCAAGGGCTCGGTCGTCGGCCAGGCCATGCTCGACAGCCCGGATGTCGCCGGCATCACCTTCACCGGCTCCACCGGCACTGGCAAGCGCGTCGCCGCCGCTTCGCTCGAGCATAACCGCAAGTTCCAGCTGGAAATGGGCGGCAAGAACCCGATGGTCGTCCTCGACGATGCCGACCTCAACGTCGCCGTCGAAGCTGCCGCCAATTCCGGCTTCTTCTCCACCGGCCAGCGCTGCACGGCCTCGTCGCGCCTGATCGTCACCGAGGGCATCCACGACAAGTTCGTGGCGGCGCTGACGGCCAAGCTCGAAACGCTCGTGGTCGACAACGCCATGAAATCGGGTACGCATATCGGCCCCGTGGTCGACGAGAAGCAGCTCAAGACCGACACCGACTATATCGAGATCGGCAAAAAGGAAGGCGCCAAGCTCGCCTTCGGCGGCGAGCTTCTGAAGCGCGACACGCCCGGCTTCTACCTGCAGCCGACGCTGTTTACCGAAGCCACCAACCAGATGCGCATCTCCCGCGAGGAGATCTTCGGTCCGGTCGTCTCGGTCATCCGCGTCAAGGATTACGAAGAGGCGCTGGCGACCGCCAACGACACGCCGTTCGGCCTGTCCTCCGGCATCGCGACGACCAGCCTCAAGCATGCGACGCACTTCAAGCGCAACGCCGAAGCCGGCATGGTGATGGTCAACCTGCCGACGGCGGGTGTCGATTTCCACGTTCCGTTCGGCGGCCGCAAGGGCTCGTCCTACGGTCCGCGCGAGCAGGGCAAGTACGCCGCCGAATTCTACACATCCGTCAAGACCAGCTACACGCTGGCCTGACGTCAAAATAGCGATACGGGCCGTCGCGAGAACGGCTCGGCATCCCTCAGAAGGCAGAAGACAATGTTTAAAAAAGCGGAATGGCCGCGCAAGCTTCGATCGCAGGAATGGTACGGCGGCACCAGCCGTGACGTCATCTATCACCGTGGCTGGATGAAGAACCAGGGTTACCCGCACGACCTGTTCGACGGACGCCCGGTGATCGGCATTCTCAACACCTGGTCGGACATGACGCCGTGCAACGGCCATCTGCGCGAACTGGCGGAGAAGGTGAAGGCGGGCATCTGGGAGGCCGGCGGCTTCCCGATGGAAGTGCCGGTGTTCTCGGCTTCCGAAAACACCTTCCGCCCGACCGCCATGATGTACCGCAACCTCGCGGCACTGGCGATCGAGGAAACCATTCGCGGCCAGCCGATGGACGGCTGCGTGCTGATGGTCGGCTGCGACAAGACCACGCCGTCGCTGATAATGGCGGCCGCCTCCGTCGACCTGCCGTCGATCGTCGTCACCGGCGGCCCGATGCTGAACGGCTACTTCCGTGGCGAGCGCGTCGGTTCCGGCACGCATCTGTGGAAGTTCTCCGAAATGGTGAAGGCCGGCGAGATGACGCAGGCCGAATTCCTCGAGGCCGAGGCCTCGATGAGCCGGTCGTCCGGCACCTGCAACACCATGGGCACCGCGTCCACCATGGCGTCGATGGCCGAAGCGCTCGGCATGGCGCTTTCGGGCAATGCCGCGATCCCCGGTGTCGATAGCCGCCGCAAGGTGATGGCGCAGCTGACCGGCCGCCGCATCGTGCAGATGGTCAAGGACGACCTGAAGCCCTCCGATATCATGACCAAGCAGGCCTTCGAAAACGCCATCCGCACCAATGCGGCGATCGGCGGTTCGACCAATGCCGTCATCCATCTGCTGGCCATGGCCGGCCGTGTCGGCATCGACCTGACGCTCGATGACTGGGACCGTTGCGGCCGCGACGTGCCGACTATCGTCAACCTGATGCCATCGGGCAAGTACCTCATGGAAGAGTTCTTCTATGCCGGCGGCCTGCCTGTTGTCATCAAGCGCCTCGGCGAAGCCGGCCTGCTGCACAAGGACGCGCTGACGGTTTCGGGCGAAACCATGTGGGACGAGGTCAAGGACGTCGTCAACTGGAACGAAGAGGTCATCCTGCCGGCCGAGAAGGCGCTGACGCAGTCGGGCGGCATCGTCGTGCTCCGCGGCAACCTGGCGCCGAAGGGCGCTGTCCTGAAGCCATCCGCCGCTTCGCCGCACCTGCTCACGCATCGCGGCCGCGCCGTGGTGTTCGAGGATATCGACGACTACAAGGCCAAGATCAACGACGACAATCTCGACATCGACGAGACCTGCGTCATGGTCATGAAGAACTGTGGTCCGAAGGGCTATCCCGGCATGGCCGAAGTCGGCAACATGGGTCTGCCTCCGAAGGTTCTGAAGAAGGGCATCACCGACATGGTGCGCATCTCGGATGCCCGCATGTCCGGCACCGCCTATGGCACCGTCGTTCTGCACACCTCGCCGGAAGCCGCCGTCGGCGGTCCGCTCGCCGTCATCAAGAACGGCGACATGATCGAGCTCGACGTGCCGAACCGCCGTCTGCACGTCGATATCTCCGACGAAGAGATGGCGCGCCGCCTGGCCGAGTGGAAGCCGCAGCACGAGCTGCCGACCTCTGGCTACGCCTTCCTGCACCAGAACCACGTCGAAGGTGCCGACACCGGCGCCGACCTCGACTTCCTCAAGGGATGTCGCGGCAGCGCGGTGGGCAAGGACAGCCACTGATCGGTCGTTTCGATCGGGTGAATCGACGAGGAGGCGGGGCGAAAGCTCCGCCTTTTTCGTATCGGGAGGCCGACGTGCACCGGACTGCCCGATCGCGCACTTATAGTTAAAGATTTAATAAAATCGTGCTAGGTTGTGATTGCACTGCAATGACGACGAGGCCAGACATGCGCAAGCCCGCGCCGAAGACCATTCATCACGACGCCGACGGGACCGAGACGGAAGACAATCGCCAGCTGGTGAACCGTCTGCTCGAGAACGCGCAGCGTGAGGTGAGGGGCGAGGTGCAGACCGTTGCCGACGACACGCCCAAGGCGCGTCATTCCGTGCTCGAAATCGCCGTCCTCGTCTGCTTCATCCCCTTCTACTGGCTCTATTCGTTGGCGACCCGCCGCACCGCGGAAGAATACGAAAGCCTCTGATCCCGCCGCCATTTTGGACGCGCCGAAAACAGCGTTGCGCTGGTCAACCGTGATCTCCGCCTTATGTGTCCCGACATAGGCAACGAAGGCGGGAGGAGCGCGCGATGGCCAAGAACACGATCTGCGTATGGTACGACAAGGACGCGGAGGAGGCGGCGCGCTTCTACGCGAAGACGTTTCCCGACAGCTCCGTCGGGGCGATCACGCGGGCGCCGGGCGATTATCCCTCGGGCAAGCAGGGCGAGGTGCTCGTCGTCGAGTTCACCGTCGCCGGCGTTGCCTGCATCGGCCTCAATGGCGGCCCCGTCTTCAAGCACAACGAGGCCTTCTCGTTTCAGATTTCCACCGAGGACCAGGAGGAAACCGACCGCTACTGGAACGCCATCGTCGGTAATGGCGGCAAGGAAAGCGACTGCGGCTGGTGCAAGGACAAATGGGGCGTCTCCTGGCAGATCACGCCGCGCGTGCTGACGGAGGCGATGAACGCCGGCGGCGCCGAGGCCAAGCGCGCATTCGATGCGATGATGGACATGGGCAAGATCGACGTCGCGGCGATCGAGGCTGCCCGCAGGGGCTAGTCCAGGACTTCGCTCATTTCTCCTTCGCACCACTCGTCACCGGGAACGAAATCGGCCGTCCTGCCGTTATCGCCGCGGGAGAACGTTCATTCCAGGAGTGCGGAAATTGATTGTATTGAGCGCGTTCAACATCGACGGCAGCGGCGCTCTGGTGCACGCGTTCGAGCCACGCCGGATGAAGCGCGAGGACACCGCTGTCTATGTCGCCGAAACGATGGTCAATGATTATGCCGGTGTGGTTGTCTGGTGCCGCGAGGCTAATGTCGCGGTTGGAGAAGAGGGGCCGTCGGTCATTCTGTTCCAGTCGGGCAAGGTTCTGGAATTCGATTGATCTGGCAGCCGCACGGTTGCGGCCGCCGATGCTCTTCAGCTCTGCGACTGACTCTGGGATTGCCCCTGGTCCGCGACCTTGACGATCACCTGCAGCTTTTCGCCCGGCGTGCCGATGCGCATGCCTGATACGGGTGAGGCATCCTTGTAGCAAAGACCGCTGGCGATGCGGACATAGCGCTCGTCGGGGCAGATCTTGTTTGCGGGGTCGAAGCCGACCCAGCCGAGACCGGGGATATGGGCTTCCGCCCAGGCATGGGTCGCCGCCTGCTCGATCTTTTCTTCCATCATCAGATAGCCCGAGACATAGCGCGCGGGAACGCCGAGCGCATGGGCGGCGGCGACGAAGATGTGGGCGTGATCCTGGCAGACACCCGTCTTCTTCTCCAGAGCCTGCTCGGCCGTGGTTTCGACGTCGCTGGTGCCGGGCTGGTAGTCTACCGTCTCGTGGATGGTGTTCATCAGCGCATGCATGCGGCCAAGCTCGTTGTCGCCGCTGACGCCCTTGATCAGTTCCTTCACCAGCTTGCCGGGCTTGGTGCGCGGCGTATCGCGCAGGAACAGCCAGAGCGGGCAGAAGCCGGTATGCGGGCCGGTGACACCGTTCAGATCCTCGGTCTCGACCTCGCCCTCGGCGACGATGCGCGTCACCTGCTGCTCGCCTTCCAGCGAGACGAGATTGACGTGGTTGCCGAACTGGTCGTCATACTCGACCTCCGGCTTGGCGCCCTCGACATGCAGCGACCAGTTCAGCACCTTTTGGCCGGGGCCTGATGGCGGGGTCAGCCGCAGGCGCTGCAGCGAGAAGGCGGAGGGTTCGTCGTAGCGGTATTCGGTGACGTGGCTAATCTTCAGTTTCATGTCGCGACCCGCCTATGCGTAGAACCGGTAACCGTCGGAAATTTCCTGTCCGAGCTGGTTGTTGCGTGAGACGAAGTCCTCGAGGAATTCGTGCAGGCCCTGATCCATGATGTCCTTGATCGCCTGCTTCTTCAGCGACTGGCGGATGGCGTCGGCGGTGTCGTGCGCCTTCAGCCGCTCGCCGTAATCGGTGGCGAGGTGGCCGAGTTCGCTGGTGATCTTCTCGTAGCAATAGGCGAGCGAACGCGGCATCTGGCCGTTGAGGATCAGGAAGTCGGCGATGTTGGTGGCGCGGTATTCGCCGTCATAGGCCCAGCTGTAGGAGCGGTGGGCGGAGACAGAGCGCAGGATCGATTCCCACTGGACGTTGTCGATCGAGGTTCCGACGGCGGAAACGGCCGGCAGCAGCACGTAATACTTCACGTCGAGGATGCGGCTGGTGTTGTCGGCGCGCTCGATGAAGGTGCCGATGCGGGCGAAGTTGTAGAGCTCGTTGCGCAGCATCGAGCCGTGCAGCGCGCCGCGGATCAGGCCGGCACGGTGCTTGATGACGTCGATCGCCTGCGGCAGGTCGGCCGGCTTCAGCCGCTTCGACAGGAGCTCCTTGAGCTCGATCCAGAACTCGTTGGTCGCTTCCCAGGTCTCGCGCGTCAGCGCCGTGCGCACCATGCGGGCATTGTTGCGGCCGAAATCGACGCAGGACATCACGCTCGACAGGTTGGTGCGATCGCGCAGCAGGTAGTCGATGGCATCAGGGCCGGTCAGCTTCGAATGGCCCTCGTCATAGGCTTCGCGGACGCCGGCGCTCTGCAGCACGCCGTCCCAATTGTCGTCGCTGCCGCTGCTTCGGGTCAGCGACATGCGGATGCCGGCGTCGATCAGGCGCGCGATATTCTCGGCGCGCTCGAAGTAGCGGAACATCCAGTAGAGGCCGTTTGCGGTTCTTCCGAGCATCAGATCAATCCTCCAATACCCAGGTGTCCTTGGTGCCGCCGCCCTGGCTGGAATTGACCACCAGCGAGCCCTGCTTCAGGGCAACGCGGGTGAGCCCGCCGGGAATGATCTGCACCTTGTCGGAGACGAGCACATAAGGGCGCAGGTCGACGTGGCGGGGCGCGATCCCCTTGTTGACGAGAATGGGGACGGTCGAGAGCGAGAGCGTCGGCTGGGCGATGTAGTTGCTCGGCTTGGCGCGCAGCTTCTCGGCGAAATCGGCGCGCTCCTTCTTCGAGGCGGTCGGGCCGACCAGCATGCCATAGCCGCCGGAGCCGTGCACTTCCTTGACGACGAGCTCTTCCAGGTGCTCCAGCACATATTTCAGGCTGGAGGCCTCCGAACAGCGCCATGTCGGCACGTTTTCGAGAAGCGCCTTGCGGCCGGTGTAGAACTCGACGATCTCCGGCATGTAGGAATAGATCGCCTTGTCGTCGCAGATGCCGGTACCCGGCGCGTTGGCGATGGTGATGTTGCCGGAGCGGTAGACATCCATGATCCCGGGGATGCCGAGGGCGGAATCCGGGCGGAAGGTGAGGGGATCGAGAAAATCGTCGTCGACGCGGCGATAGAGCACGTCGATCGCCTCGTAGCCGCGCGTGGTGCGCATCTTCACCTTGCCGTCGATGACGCGAAGGTCCGAGCCTTCGACCAGCTCGACGCCCATGGTGTCGGCCAGGAAGGAGTGCTCATAATAGGCGGAATTGTAGATGCCTGGCGTCAGGACCGCCACACGCGGCTTGCCCTTGCAGCCGGGAGGGGCGAGCGAGGCGAGCGACTGGCGCAGCAGATAGGGATAATCCTCGACCGGGCGCACCTTGTTCTCGTGGAACAGCTCCGGGAACATGTGCATCATCGTCTCGCGGTTTTCCAGCATGTAGCTGACACCGGACGGCGTGCGGGCATTGTCTTCCAGAACGTAGAACTGGTCCTCGCCGGTGCGCACGATATCGGTGCCGACGATGTGAGTGTAGACGCCGCCGGGCGGGCGGAAGCCGATCATCTCGGGCAGGAAGGCGTCGTTCTTCTCGATCAGCTCGCGCGGAATGCGGCCGGCGCGGATGATCTCCTGCTTGTGATAGATGTCGTCGAGAAAGGCGTTGAGCGCGATGACGCGCTGCTCGATGCCCTGCGCCAGCTTGCGCCATTCGCGGCCGGAGATGACGCGGGGGATGATGTCGAAGGGAATGAGCTTTTCGGAACTGTCGGCGTGGCCATAGACGGCGAAGGTGATGCCGGTCTTGCGGAAGATGTTTTCCGCATCGCGGGATTTGGCGATCAGATGAGCGCGATCCTGATTATTGTACCACTCAAAGTATTTCTCATATGGCTGTCGCGGACTTTCGTCCCCGGTGATCATTTCATCAAATGCCAAAGGTGTGGCTCCCCTTTTTTCTTCATTTGAGTACAACGGACAAAGCAATGCAAGAAGCATGCTCAGTTCGGACGGAAGATTCATAAAATCATGAGTTTCGGCGAAAACAGCCGAAAAACTGAGCATTTTCGGGAAGGTAGCGCCGCGATGTCGAAGGGCAATCGGGTCCTGCCGCTCAAAACATGAGCATGTGATTATTTTCGACGCGCGGCGCGATTCATTTTCGGGCGATGGTGGCCGGCGCTTCAATGAAACTTGAAATAAGCATCAACGCTTCGCCTTTGACCTTGGCAGTCGATCCCGGTTATCCCCGCTGCCTTCGCTCTCGAAAGTGTCAAATGTCGCTCGATCGTCTCGCACCCGCCATCTTCGTTCTCCTGTGGTCCACCGGCTGGGTGGTGGCGAAATACGCGGCCATTCATTCCGAGCCCTTCACCTTTCTCGCCATCCGCTTCGCGCTGTCGGCGCTGGCGTTCCTGGCGCTGTGTCTCGTGCTCAGGGTTCAGTGGCCGGAGAGGGCAGTGATGTGGAGGGCGATCTATTCGGGGCTCTTCCTGCACGGCTTTTATCTCGGCGGCCTGTGGTGGGCGATCGCCAATGGGGTGCCGGCCGGCATCTCCGGCATCATCGCGGCGCTACAGCCGCTTCTGACGGCGATGGCGGCGCCACTGCTGATCGGCGAACGATTGCAGCCGAAGCAGAAGGCCGGGCTGCTGCTCGGCTTCGTCGGCATCGCGATCGCCATCTCGCCGAAGCTGTTCGATCCCGCCAACGCCAATCTCGCGCATGCCATCGTGCCGCTCGCCATCAACCTCTTGGCGATGGCTTCGGTCACCTATGGAACGCTCTACCAGAAGAAGCACCTGCAGGCCGGCAACCTGCCTGCCATCGCGACGCTGCAATATGTCGGCGCGCTCGTCGTCAGCGTCCCCTTGATGCTCGGTTTCGAGCGCATGCAGTTCGACGGGTCGGCAACGGCGATCGCGGCCCTCGTGTGGTCGGTCTTCGGGCTGTCGATGGGCGGGGTGGGGTTGCTGCTTTATCTGATCCGGCGCGGACAGGTGTCGCGCGCGGCATCGCTGATCTACCTGATGCCGCCGACGGTGGCGCTGGAGGCCTTCATCGCCTTCGGCGAACCGCTGACCGTGCCGCTCGTCATCGGCACGATCGTGGTCGTCACCGGCGTCTATCTGACCAACCGGCAGTCGGCCGCGCCGCTGCGCGAGCAGGCGCAGTAAGCTCAGCGAGCAGGCACAATAGAAAACGGCGGGATCTCTCCCGCCGTTTCTTGTTCAAAGGCTTTCAAGGCTTACGCGCGTTCGCGACGCTGGCCGCCATTGCCGCCGCGCGAGGGGCCGCCACGGCGGTTGCCGCCGTTGCCTTCGCGACGTTCACCGCGTTCGCCACCGGCATTCTGCTGCGCGCCACGGTCTTCACCATGCTTGCGGGCCGGACGGCCCTGGCCGTTGCGGGGCGCATTGCGGGCACCGCCGCCGGGCTGGTGACGGTTTGCGTCGCCATGGGCGTGGTTGCCGTGCTGTGGGCGCTGCTGCTTGCGGGCCTGGCCTGCGCCACGGAAATCCGAGGTCGAGGCGAGATCGTTGTCAGGGCCTGCCGTGACCGGCGCGACTTCGCCGCGACGCTGGCCACGGAAATCCTCGTTGCGCTGCGTCTGGCGTTCCGGACGGGGGCGACGCTCGCGGCGCTCCTCGTTGGCGCGGACCTCGTCGCCGGCTTCGGGGCGCGGACGGCGCTCGGGGCGACCGGCGCGGGCGTTGCCACGGCCTTCGCCACCCCTGCCTTCACCATTGCGACCTTCACCGCCACGACCCTGGCCCTGGCCACGATGGCCATTGCCGTTGCCGCGCTTCGGCGCCGCGTTCATGTTGGCCGGGGCTTCGCCAGAGGCAACCGCGATCGAGATGTTCATCAGGCGCTCGATATCGCGCAGCAGACGGGTTTCATCCGGTGCGCAGAAAGCGATCGCGATACCATCGCGGCCGGCACGCGCCGTACGGCCGATGCGGTGGACGTAGGCGTCGGGCACTTCAGGCAGGTCGTAGTTGTAGACGTGGCTGACAGCCGGGATATCGATGCCGCGCGCCGCGACGTCGGTGGCGATCAGCGTCTTGATGTCGCCGTCCTTGAAGGCCTTCAGCGCGCGCTCGCGCTGACCCTGGCTCTTGTTGCCGTGGATCGAGGCGACGGAGTAGCCGACGTGCTCGAGATGCTTCATCAGCTTCTCGGCGCCGTGCTTGGTGCGCAGGAACACGATGGCGCGGCCATCGGGGTTTTCGGAGAGCGACTTCTTGAGAAGATCGGTCTTGTCGTTCTTGCCGTTGACGAAGTGAACATACTGCTCGACCTTGTCGGCAGCCTTGCCCGGAGGCGTCACTTCGACCTTGACCGGATCGGTCAGGAAGTCGGCGGCGAGATCCGCGATCGCCTTCGGCATGGTGGCGGAGAAGAGCATCGTCTGGCGACGCTTCGGCACCATCTTGGAGATCTTGCGCAGATCATGAACGAAGCCGAGGTCGAGCATCTGGTCGGCTTCGTCGAGCACGAGGTAGCGCACGGCGGTCAGGCCGATGGCACGACGGGCGACGAGATCGAGCAGGCGGCCGGGGGTGGCGACCAGGATGTCGGTGCCCTTTTCAAGCTGCAGCTGCTGCTTGTTGATCGACACGCCGCCGACGACGACGTTGATGCGCAGATGCGACTTGCGCAGGAAGTTCTTCAGGTTCTGGGCGATCTGGTTCACCAGTTCGCGGGTCGGCGCCAGGATCAACGTACGGGTGGTACGGTTGTCGGGGCGGCGTTCTTCCGGGATCAGCTTTTCGATCAGCGGCAGGCCGAAAGCGGCCGTCTTGCCGGTGCCGGTCTGGGCGAGGCCGATCAGGTCGCGGCCTTCGAGAAGAAGCGGGATCGCCTTTTCCTGGATGGGGGTCGGCGTTTCGATGCCGAGCTGGAACAGTGTGGCGACGATCGGCTTGGAGACACCAAGCGATTCAAAATTGGTCAAGTCATAACCTTTTCAGGGGCGCCAAAACAATACCGCCGGAACGCGGGTTTGCGGTCCGGTGTTACTCTGGCGTCAAGAACCCCGCGTGAAGTGGGAACTTGTCTTGTTGGAAAAAGCTTTCCAGCGCTTCTGCCGCGTCCCTTGGGATGCGGTCCATTCGAAATGCGCTTTGTCCTTCTTCCTGCATCCTATTTGCTGGCAGGGGCACGCTCACGCGGCGGCCGGAAGGTGAAAGCTGGCCTGCATTTGGTCTAGTTCCGCCGCAAAGTCAAGGGGAGGGCCGCAAAAGGCCGCGCCGGGACTGACCGCGCAGGGTGCGTCGCGGACAAGGCGCACCGCGCGCGGTCGCCGAAGCAGGCCGCCGGTATCAATAAGGGCAGACGCGGACGCGGTAGGCCTCGCCCCATCCGTTGCGCCGCCACTCGAGATGGCAACGGCGGTAGGGCTGGGAATAGTAGCTGCGGTAAACCGGATAGGCGCCGTATGGCCGGTAAGCCCTGTAGGGATATCTATAGGGGTATCCGTAGCGATAGCCGTAGGCATAGGGATAGCCGTAGCCGTCGGGGTAGCCGTATGTGTAGGGGTAGGGACGAAGCGCCTGCGACAGCAGCATGCCGCCGACGAAGCCCGCCGCCGCGCCGCCCCAGATGTAATCGTGGTTCGCCATCGCGGGCGAGGTTAATGTCAGCGTCGCGGTTGTGAGCGTGAGAAGGATAGAGCCGGTTGCCATGCTTTTACGAAGTACGGACATGTTCGCCTCCTGTGACGGACGAGTTCTTCTTGGGGCCACCAGCAGAACATCGGGCCGGTGCTCAAGAAATGGCTGCGATTTTAGCACGATTTCCGGGGTTTTGCTTGACGACGACATGGGGTCAGGAGATGCAACCGGGCATCCGCTCGCTTTAAACTTCTCAATCCGAAGCGTTATTTTTGTTCGGCGGGATCATGGTTAATGCGTTGTTAAACGCCTCTCGGCTATGGTCGATGACGTCGCAATTTGCCTAGTGTTTTCATGGTGGAGCAGGTGTTTTTGGGAGCGAACGGGGACATTCTCGAACTGGCATGCCGCCGGATCGCGGATCTGGACAACCCTGCCTATGTCAAGAACAGCGAACTGCGCTATGTCGCGGTCAACCAGGCCTATGCGGATTTCTTCGGCAAGGAGATTTCCGATTTCATCGGCCGGCGCAGCCGCGAGCTGTTCGACCGGCCGGAAGAGCAGGATCGCGAGGACAAGGAGCGCCGCGCGCTGGTTTTCGGCAGCGAGGAAAGCGCGCTCTGCTTCGACGCCACAGGCGATGCCCATGACCGCGTGCGGATCGAGAGTTTCGCGCTCTCGGAAGAGCGGATCTATGTGCTCGGCATGTTCGAGGAGGCGCGCAAGGCGTCGCGGCCGACATGGCCGGCGACGCGGGCCTCCAGCGCAAACCGTACCGACATCGACTTCCTGCGTGACGTGATCGAAGCGCTTCCGGTCGCCGCCTTCGTGCGCGACGAGGATCATCGGCTCGTCTATGCCAACGCCTCTTACGAACAGCTGACGGGGCTGCCGCGCGCCGAGGCGCTGGGCAAGACCGAGCGCGAGATGTTCGGCACGGCGTCCGGCGACATGGTGAGCCGGGGGCACGTGCAGGCGCTGGCCAAGGGGGAGGCCCGCGATATCGAGAGCCTCGTGCCAGGGGCCAGCGGCGGGGTCTATCCGATCCTCGCGCAGATCAACCGGATCAGTGGCGGCGACGGCCGGCACTATACCGTCGGGTCGTTCTCGGACGTGTCGCTGCTGAAGGAACGCGAGAGCGCGCTCATCGCGGCGCAGGCCCATACCGAAATTCTCCATCGCGACATGGCCAGGGTGCTGAATTCGCTGCCCGTCGGCGTGCTTATCCTGGAGAGCGATCTCACGATCCTCTACGGCAACCAGGCGTTCTACACGATCTCGGACCTGCCCGAGGGATACTTCGACGGCAAGAGCTTCGCCGAGCTCGTCGAATACAATCATATGCTCGGGCGCTATCCGCCCGGCGTGGCCGCCGAGGAGATCCTGGCGCGGCGCACCGATCAGTTCCGCTCGGACCACCCGGCGGCGGCAGAGATCAACTGGGGCGACAGGTTTCTCCTGGTCGACAGCCGCAAGATCTCCACGGACCGCATTCTCCTGACCTACGCCGATGTCTCGGCCGTGCGCCTGCATGAACGGGCAATCCACGCCGCCCGCGAGGAACTCGAGAACCTCGGCGAGCTGATGGGCGACGCGACGCATGCGATGTCGCAGGGGCTGCTCGTGCTGCAGGACGGCGAGATCCTGCTCAGCAACGATGCGCTGGCCGGCATGCTCGACCTTGCCGGCGACCGTGTCGCCGTCGGCCGCGACTGGCGCGAGATGCTGTCGTTCTGCGCCGCCAGGGGCGATTTCCCGGAAGATGCCGGTCACCTGCTCAACGATATCGGCCAGGCGCTTGCCGATGACCAGCCGGCGTCGCATCTGTTTCGCGTGCCCGATGGCCGCTGGGTGCAGATGGACGTCATGGTCAGCGCCCGCCGGCATTGGGTGGTGCTGTTCACCGACATTTCGACGATGAAGATCCGCGAAGGCGATCTGGAGAGCCTGCTCGAGCGCGCCGAAGTCGCCGATCGGGTGAAATCGGAGTTTCTGGCCAATATGAGCCATGAAATCCGCACGCCCATGAACGGCGTGCTCGGCATGGCCGAACTGCTGTCGAAGACCAATCTCGATACGCGCCAGAAGACCTTCGTCGATATCATCACCAAGTCGGGCAATGCGCTGATGACCATCATCAACGACATTCTCGATTTCTCCAAGATCGATTCCGGGCAGATGACCCTGCGCCGCATCACCTTCGATCCGGTCGAGGCCGTCGAGGACGTGGTGACGCTTTTGTCGTCGCTGGCGGCGGAAAAGAGCATCGAGCTTCTGGTCCGCGTCACGCCTGACATGCCGGCCGCCATCATCGGCGATGCCGGGCGCTTCCGCCAGATCGTCACCAATCTGGTAGGCAACGCCGTCAAGTTCACCGAGCGGGGACATGTGCTGGTCGAGCTCGGCTATGTCGCGGGCGCGGCCGACGAGATCATGGCGACGCTGCGCATCGAGGATACCGGCATCGGCATGCCGAAGGACCGGCTCGACCAGATATTCGGCAAGTTCTCGCAGATCGATTCCTCCTCGACGCGGCGTCACGAGGGCACCGGGCTGGGGCTGGCGATCACGGCGGGTCTCGTCGACCTGTTCGGCGGCTACATCGAGGTCGATAGCGCTGTCGGCGAGGGGTCGGTCTTCACCGTCACCCTGCCGTTCACCATCGGCGCCAAGCGGGCGGAGCCAAGGCCGCTGCCCATCAACGTGCGTGGCGCACGCGTGCTTGTCATCGACGACAACGCCGTCAACCGCCAGATCCTGACCGAGCAGCTCACGCAATGGGGCTTCGACGGCGCGGCGGCCGAAGACGGCGTCGAGGGGCTCGCCATTCTCGAGGAAGCCTTCGCGCTCGGTGTTTCCATCGATGCGCTGGTACTCGACTACCAGATCCCCGGCATGAATGGCGCCGATATCGCCCACCTGCTGCGCGCCGACGAACGCTTCGCCGACCTGCCGATCGTCTTCCTGACCTCGATGGATATCTCGGGCACCGAGAAGGAATTCGCGGCGCTGAACGGCCAGGCGCATCTGATGAAGCCGGCACGCGCCAACGTGCTGCGCAACACCATCGTCGATGTCGTGCGCACCAACCGGATCAGGCTGGCGCCGACGCTGCGGCCCGTCATCGAGGCACCGCCGCTCGAGCCCGAGCTTTTGCCGGAACCCCTCAGCGAAAGAGCGCCGCCGTCCTTTATCGACGTGCTCGTCGCCGAGGACAACGAGGTCAACCAGATCGTCTTCACGCAGATCCTGCAGGCGACGGGGCTGAACTTCCTCGTCGTCAAGAACGGCGAGGAGGCTGTCGAGGCCTGGGAGGCCCATACACCGCGCATCATCATGATGGACGTGTCGATGCCCGTGATGAACGGCCACGACGCGGCACGGCGCATCCGCGAGCTCGAGCGCGGGCAGGGGCACCGGGTGCCGATCATCGGCGTCACGGCGCACGCGCTCGACGCCGACCGCGATCTCTGCCTCGACGCCGGCATGGACGACTACATGGCCAAGCCGATCAGCCCGGAGCTGCTGGAAGAGAAGATCGCGCTGTGGCTCGGCAAGGAAGGCCGCGCGAGCGGGGTTTCGCTGAGCTGATCAGGACCCGGGTCCAGCTCTGCGACCGGCCGTTGCTGCTGTTTCGGAGTGCCTAGAGCCTTTCCTGCTTAGATTGAAGCATTCTGCCGGAGCAGGTTTTCGTCAGGGCAAAGGCGATTGGCGAAGGGCATACCCCAGGTACGGTCGAGCCGATCGCCTTTGATCCTGGCGCAAAGATGCCCGGCCCCAGCCGGTTTGCGAAGCAAACCAGCGGGGGTTGGCTGAAACGGGCCGCCTGATCGTCCGGCCGGCTTGGCCGTATGCGTTGGCTACGACGCGCGCCGGCCGGACGACCATCCGACTCCGTTTGAGCCAACAGAATGTTTCAATCTAGCCAGGAAAGGCTCTAGCTCTCGGCGCGCTTGACGCCGCACAGCATTTCGCGCTTGCCGGCGAAGCCAGGACGACGCTCGACCACAAAGCCGGCGGCGCCGAGATTGCGGCGGACGAAGCCGGCGGCGGCGTAGGTCGCGAAGGTGCCGCCCGCGATCGTCTTTTCGCAAACCAGCGTCATCAGTTCCTGTGACCACATATCGGCGTTTCTCGACGGCGCGAAGCCATCCAGATACCAGGCATCGAAACCCGCCTCGGCGGCCGTCACGCCATCGAGCGCCCGGCCGCAGACGACGCTGAGCGTGGTCTGCTCGTCGAGTGTCAACGAGACGGTTCCCTCCGGTACATCCGGCCAGGCCGAGACCAGTGCGATACGCTCGGCGCCGATCTCCGGCCAGTGCGACAGCGCGCGGTCGATCTCGTGTCGCTGCATCGGGTAGAGCTCGAAGGACATGAAGTGCAGTTGCTGGCCTTCCGCGCGCCTCAGCTTCCAGTTCCGGAAGGTCTCGGCGAAGTTCAGGCCGGTGCCGAAGCCGAGCTCGCCGATCAGGAAGTCTCGCGCCCCTGCCCAGCGCTCGGGCAGGCCGTTTCCGGCCAGGAAGACATGGCCGCATTCGAGGCGGCCGTCGGTCTGGCAATAAAAATGGTCGCCAAAGGCCGGCGAATAGGGCATATCGCCGTCGCGCCATTCCAGCGGCCGGTTCGCCATCTCAGCCTGTGCCAAGTTAATCTGATCGGGATCGATGTCTGTCATGTCAACAGCCGATAGTCCGGCCTTGCCCCCGGGTCAATCGTCCACCGATCTGTTGATCGTCGGCGGCGGCATCATGGGTCTCTGGGCGGCGGTTCACGCCGAGCGCATGGGGATCGACGCGGTGCTGATCGATGCTGGATCGTTCGGCGGCGGGGCGAGCGGCGGGTTGCTCGGCGCGCTGATGCCGCACATGCCGGATAAATGGAACCCGAAGAAGCAGTTTCAGTTCGATGCGCTGGTGGCGCTGGAGGCCGAGGTGGCGCGGCTGGAAGACGAGACCGGCCTCACGGCCGGCTATCGCCGCTCGGGTCGCCTGATCCCGCTGCCCAAGCCGCATCTGCGCGATATCGCGCTTGGGCATTCGGCCGATGCCGACAGCCACTGGCATGCAGGCGAGCGTCGCTTCCATTGGCATGTGATCGATACGCCTGATGTATCCGGCTGGCCGGACGCTTCTCAAATGGAGGGCGGCTTCGTGCATGACACGCTGGCCGGCCGGGTGGCGCCGCGATCGCTGACGGCTGTGCTTTCAGCTTTTCTCCGCGGTGCCAGACACGTCCGCATCATCGAGAATTCGGCCGTTCACAGTATCGATGCCGCGCGCGGGGTCGCCGAAACCGATGCCGGGGCGATCGCCTTCGGGCATTGCGTCATCGCGGCCGGCTACCAGTCGTTTTCGCTTCTGGCGCGCGACACGGCAGGGCTGACGCAGCCGCTCGGGCAGCCGGTGAAGGGGCAGTCGGCGCTTTTGAAGGCCGATATCGATCCCGAGCTGCCGACCATCTTTCGCGACGGGCTCTATGTCGTGGCGCACGAGGGCGGGCATGTCGCGATCGGCAGCACCAGCGAGAACCGTTTCGACGCAGCGTTTACGACAGACGGGCAGCTGGATGTGCTGGTCGAGAAGGCGCGGGCGCTGGTGCCCTTGCTGCGCGACGCGCCCGTTGTCGAGCGCTGGGCGGGGCTGCGCCCCAAGGCGATCGACCGCGATCCGATGATCGGCCCGCATCCCGCGCATGAGAGAGTGCTGGCGCTGACCGGGGGCTTCAAGGTCAGCTTCGGCCTCGCGCACCGGCTGGCCGAAGCTGTGGTGCACATGGCCGCTGGCAACGTGGTTCCGTTCCCGGTGCCCGAGAGTTTTCACCTGATCAATCATATTCACGTCGCTTCACGCTAAAGTGCCTCGCGCTCGCTTGAATTTTCTCGTTTCGCTTACGCTTTTCCGTTTTTCGCCGTCTTTATCCTGAAATCGGCGGCCACTTTCGCGAGATATTTCGAAATTCACGTTAAACGTGAATTAGCACTCGCTGTGTTTCGTCAATCTGTCATGCAAATCGCCTATCTGCTTGCAAAACGGCGGCGCGCTTACGAGTCGCGCCTGGTGCCGACGGAGATAATTGCATGCGATACGCCATCTGCTTCACGCCCGCCGCGAATGACCCGCTGTCGCATGCGGCTGCCAATTGGCTAGGCCGAAACGTGTTTTCCGGCGAGATGGTGGAGCCGACGGCCATCCCCGGGCTCAGCCTTCACGAGGTCGCCTTTCACACGGCTGTGCCGCGGCGCTACGGCTTTCATGGCGCGCTGAAGGCACCCTTCCGGCTTGCGGCGGACCAGTCGGAGCCGCAACTATTGCGGGAATTGATGCGTTTCTGTGGCACACTCACGCCGTTTTCGGTTTCGCGGCTCGAGGTCGCGCGCACCGGCAGCATCTTCAGCCTGGTGCCGTCGCTGCCCTGCGACAACGTGCAGTATCTGGCCTCCTCCATCGTGGCGCAGTTCGACCAGTTCCGGGCGCCGCTCAGCGATGCCGATATCGAGCGCAGCGATCCGGATGGGCTTTCGGCGGCGCAGTTCGCCAATCTGCATCGCTGGGGATCCCCCTATGTGATGGACGAGTTCCGCTTCCACATGCCGCTCACCGGTCCGGTCAGCCTGATCGACATGCCGCGCATCGAGCGCTCGCTGCGCAGCGTCTTCGAGCCGGTGCTGGTCGATCCGGTGAAGATTTCGAACGTGGCACTGATGGTCGAGGAGGGCAATGGCGGGCCGTTCAGGGTGCATTCGCTGCATCCGATGGGCAAGGTCAGCGCACGGCGCGAGCGGGTTCCCGTTCCGGCCTAAGCGTTTGTGCGATAAGCGCAAAACGCCGCTGCGCAGTTTCCGTCTCGACATTCGCCCTTGAGGTGTTACCGTTCGCCGACTTTCTGGAAGGTGATTTCATGGTATCCGAGACCTACCCGCGCAATCTCGTCGGCTATGGCCGCAATCCACCCGACCCGAAATGGCCCGGCGGCGCCAATATCGCCGTGCAGTTCGTCATCAACTACGAAGAGGGCGGCGAGAGCTGCGTCCTCGATGGCGACGCGGCGTCCGAAAACCTGCTGTCGGAGATCGTCGGCGCGGCGGCATGGCCCGGCCAGCGCAATCTCAACATGGAATCCATCTACGAATACGGCTCGCGGGCCGGTTTCTGGCGGCTGTGGCGGCTGTTCACCGAGCTCAAGGTGCAGGCGACGGTCTATGGCGTGACGCTCGCCATGGCGCGCAATCCCGAGGCGGTGGCGGCGATGAAGGAAGCCGGCTGGGAAATCGCCAGCCACGGCTACCGCTGGTTGGAATACAAGGATTTCCAGGAGGACCTGGAGCGCAAGCATATTCTGGAAGCCGTGCGGCTGCACACCGAACTAACAGGCGAGCGGCCCTACGGCATGTACCAGGGCAAGCCATCCGACAACACGCTGAGGCTGGTGCAGGAGGAGGGCGGCTTCCTCTACTCGTCGGACAGCTATGCCGACGATCTGCCTTTCTGGGTGAAGGGCATGGACGACAAGCCGTTCCTGATCATTCCGTATACGCTTGAGACCAACGACATGCGCTTCGCCACGCCGCAGGGCTTCAATTCGGGCGACCAGTTCTTCACCTATCTCAAGGATGCCTTCGACACGCTCTATGAAGAGGGCAAGGCGGGCAGCCCGAAGATGATGTCGATCGGCCTGCATTGCCGTCTCGTCGGCCGTCCGGGCCGCGCGGCGGCGCTGAAACGCTTCATGCAATATGTGCTGGAGCACGAGAAGGTGTGGATCCCGCGCCGTATCGAGATCGCCGAGCATTGGCATAAGCACCACAAGCCGGAGACCATCCGATGATCGCACGCGACGAGTTCATTTCCCGCTTCGGCGGCGTGTTCGAGCACTCGCCCTTTATCGCCGAGCGGGCCTTCGACGACGGTTTCGTCGGCGAGACGCTCGATGTCGACCGGGTGCACACCGCGCTGGTGGCCATCTTCCGCGCCGCGAGCCCGGAGGAGCGTCTCGGCGTTCTGCGCGCCCACCCCGACCTCGCCGGCCGCCTGGCGATCGCCGGCGAGCTGACCGAGGACAGCAAAAAGGAACAGGCCGGCGCCGGCCTCGATCGGCTGAGCCCTGAGGAGCACCAGCGCTTCACCGAACTCAACCGCGCCTATGTTGAAAAATTCGGCTTTCCCTTCATCATCGCGGTGAAGGGTCTCGACAAGCAGGCGATCCTTTCGGCCTTCGAAAAGCGCATCGACAACAGCCGCGACGCGGAATTCGAAACGGCGACGGCGCAGGTGGAGCGCATCGCGCTTCTCAGGCTCGAGGCGCTCCTGCCGACACGCTGAGCGACACCACTTTTCTCTTGTCCGTCCGCCGCTTATAGTCGTCGGGAGGGAGTGAAGACGATGAGACCATCCGAGGTGCTGGAGAAGAACAGGCAGGCGATCCGCGAGGCGACCAAGCGCTTCAACGCGGCCAACCCGCGTGTCTTCGGCTCGGTGGCGCGCGGCGAAGATCGGGCGGATAGCGATCTCGATATTCTGGTCGATACGTTGCCGGGGACGTCTCTATTCGATCTCGGTGGATTGCTCGAGGAGTTGAAGGACCTCATGCAGGGGACAGATATTCATCTCATGGTCCCCGGAGATTTTCCTGAAAGAGTGCGCGCGCGCGTTCTCAGCGAGGCCAAGCCGATATGAATTCGGACTGGCTGCGATCCTATCTCGACCAGATGGAACAGGTTTCCCTGGAGATCGGCGATTTCGTGAAGGGAACGTCCAAGGAGGCGTTTCTTCAAGACGTGCTGAAGCAGCGTGCCGTCGGCATGAACCTGCTGATGATCGGCGAGGTCGTCACGCGGCTGTCCGACGAGTTTCCCGATGTCGTCGCGGCCCATCCGGAAGTTCCATGGACCAAGATGCGCGGCATGCGAAACCGGATCGCGCACGGCTATTTCAATATCGACCTTGAGACGGTCTGGGACACGGCGACGAACAATATCCCCGAGTTGATCGATAGCCTCCACATGCTGCGCCACTGGCGCATACAAGGCGAATGACGTGACAGACTTCCTCGATATCCAGCCGCTGACCAAAGCCGCCTTCGCGCCTTTTGGCGAGGTCATCGAAGCCGATCCGGCGACGATGCGCTATATCAACAACGGCACCACGGAGCGGTTTCATGCGCTGGCTGCCGCTGACGTGGTGGGCGAGGGCGCGCGCGTGATCATCAATCTGTTTCGTGGCCAGCCGCGCGATTTTCCCTATCAGGTCGGGATGATGGAGCGGCACCCTCTCGGCAGCCAGAGCTTCTCGCCGATCTTCGGCCGGCCGTTTCTGGTCGTGGTGTCCGAAGATGAGGGTGGAAAGCCCGGACGTCCGCAGGTGTTTCTGGCGCACGGCGATCAGGGCGTGAATTATGGGCGCAATGTCTGGCACCATCCCCTGATGTCGCTCGGCGCGGTCAGCGATTTCCTGGTTGTCGATCGCGACGGGCCGGGCAACAATCTGGAAGAATATTTTTTCGACACTCCCTTTGTCATCAGCGAGCCAATTTCATGACCGGATTGACCACGCACGTCCTCGACACCGCCTCCGGCAAGCCCGCCGAGGGGCTGAAGATCGAGCTCTTCCATATCGAGGCCGAGGTCCGGCGGCATGTGAAGACCGTCGTCACCAATGCCGATGGCCGTGTCGATGGCGGGCCGATCCTTGTTGGAGAGAGTTTCAAGGTCGGGACCTACGAGCTCCTGTTTCATGCCGGCGATTATCTGCGCGGCATTGGTGCCGCGCTGCCGCATCCGGCCTTCCTCGACCTCGTGCCGATCCGCTTCGGCATCGCCGACGAGAGCGCGCATTATCACGTGCCGCTCTTAATCTCGCCCTACGGCTATTCCACCTATCGCGGGAGCTGAGCGATGCGTTTCGCCGCGATCGCCGATGTGCATGGCAACCATCTGGCGCTCGAGGCGGTGCTGGCCGATATCGCCGCGCTTGGGATTTCCGAGATCGTCAATCTCGGCGATTGCCTGAGCGGGCCGCTCGAGGCAGGCAAGGCGGCGGACAGGCTGATGTCGCTCGATGCGCTGACGGTGCGCGGCAATCACGATCGCTACCTGGTCGAGAGCCCCGCCGACGCCATGCCCTCCTGGGAGCAGCATGCCTACGGGCAACTGTCGGCCGCGCATCTCGGCTGGCTGCGGAGCTTGCCGTTCAGCGCCGTCTATCGCGACGAGGTCTATCTCTGCCACGCCACACCCGGGCATGACGAAACCTACTGGCTCGAGATCCGTCTCGCCTGATGGTCATGTCTTCCTGAAGCCTCTCGAAGAGATCGAGGCGCTGGCCGAGGGGATCGAGCAGAAGCTGATCCTCTGCGGCCACAGCCATGTGCCGCGCATGCTTCGTCTCAGCGACGGGCGCCTGATCGTCAATCCCGGCAGCGTCGGCTGCCCCGGCTATAGCGACGACACGCCCTATGAGCACAAGGTCGAGGCCGGACATCCGCTGGCCTGCTACTGCATCATCGAAAAGACCGCGTCCGGCTTCGCGCCGCAGTTCCGGACCGTTGCCTATGACCATATGTCGATGTCGCGGCTGGCGTTGAAAAACGGGCGGCCGGATTGGGCGGGCGCGCTGGCGACGGGGTGGGTGCGTTAATCTAAGCCGCCGCGTTGCGTTCGATCTCGTGCTTCGCGGCCTTGGCGAGAAAGGCCGAGCGCGACAGGCCGGCTGCTGCGGCGACGGCGTCGATGCGGGCCAGAACATCCTCCGGCAGCGTGACATTGATGCGCACGGCCCTGCTGGACGCTGCTTTCAGCGAGACGAGGATGGCAACGCCGTCCTTGTTCTCCGGGTTGGCCATGACGGTATCGAGCGAAGAGGGTTGCGGAAGCGTCTCTCCGTCCTCGATCAAACCCTCGACGTGAAAAGCCAGGGCTTCCTCGGCCATTTCGCGCGCCTCGTCCAGCGTCGAGCCGGCCGTGATGGCGCCGGGAAAATCCGGAAAGGAGACGCCGTAGTCGCTCTCGGCGTCCTTGTGGATCAGTCCGATATAGTTGCGCATGATCACCTCAACTCCAGGCCCGACTGTTTCTCGATGCTGCGCAACGTCCCGATCGGAATGTCCCGCTTGGGATGCGGCACGGTCACGCGGCCCGGCTTGTCCGCATGTTTGAACTGGGCGTGACTGCCCTTCCGGCCGACCTCGAACCAGCCGGCTTTCAGTAGCAGGACAATGACGTCGGCGCTCTTCATCGGGCTGAATTATACACAATGATGTGTACAATTCAAATCGCACCTACTGCCGTCCCGCGATGATCGATGAGTTCACGTCCTTGATGTCGCGCTTGCCGCAAAGGGCCATGGTCACGTCCATCTCCTTGCGGAGAATGCTCAGCGCCAGCGATACGCCTTCCTTGCCCATGGCGCCGAGGCCATAGAGGAAGGGGCGGCCGATGTAGGTGCCCTTGGCGCCGAGCGCCACGGCCTTCAGCACGTCCTGGCCGGAGCGGATACCGCCGTCGAGGTGCACTTCGATCCTGTCGCCGACGG
Source organism: Rhizobium sp. AN80A (assembly GCF_030053015.1). Classification (NCBI taxonomy): domain Bacteria; kingdom Pseudomonadati; phylum Pseudomonadota; class Alphaproteobacteria; order Hyphomicrobiales; family Rhizobiaceae; genus Rhizobium; species Rhizobium sp. AN80A. The sequence goes on from NZ_JASJPX010000003.1 coordinate 228,687, forward strand.
CGTCGACGATCGAGGGAAGCACGCTGATCGAGGAGGGGGCGCCGTCGAGCTGGCGGCCGCCGTGGTTGGAGACGATGATGGCGTCGGCGCCGGTCTCGGCGGCCGCCTTCGCGTCCTCGACGTCGCAGATGCCCTTGATGATCAGCGGGCCGCCCCACTGCTCCTTGATCCATGAAACATCGGCCCAGGAAAGCTGCGGGTCGAACTGCTCCGCCGTCCAGGAAGACAGCGAGGAGAGGTCGGAGACGTTCTTGGCGTGGCCGACGATGTTGCCGAAGGAGCGGCGCTTGGTCTGCAACATGTCGAGGCACCAGAAGGGCCGCGTCGCCATCTGCCAGATGTGCTTGGGGGTGAACTTCGGCGGCGCGGAGAGGCCGTTGCGCAGGTCCTTGTGACGCTGCCCGAGGATCTGCAGGTCGGCGGTCAGGACCAGCGCGGAGCACCTGGCGGCCTTGGCGCGGTTGATCAGGTTCAGCACGAAGTCCTTGTCCCTCATGACATAAAGCTGGAACCAGAAGGGCTTGGTGGTAACCGAGGCGACGTCCTCGATCGAGCAGATGCTCATGGTCGACAGCGTGAAGGGAACGCCGGCCTCCTCGGCCGCCTGCGCCGCCAGCATCTCGCCGTCGGCGTGCTGCATGCCGGTAAGACCGGTCGGCGCAAGAGCGACGGGCATCGATACCTTCTGGCCCACCATCGTCGTCTCCAGCGTGCGGTTCGTCATGTCGACGAGCACGCGCTGGCGCAGGCCGATCTTGGCGAAATCGCTCTCGTTGGCCCGGTAGGTCTGTTCCGTCCAGGCGCCGGATCGGCGTAGTCGAAGAACATCTTGGGGACGCGGCGCTGGGCGAGAGATTTCAGATCGGCAATGGTGAGAGGTTTGGCCATGGATAAGACTTTCACATCTGAATAATGCAACGGCCATATCACATATAATTTACATCCGAAACGGTATCTTTCTCGCCCACGCGGAAGCCGGTTACGGGATGAGCAACAGGCTGCCGCTGCTCAGTCCGGCCTCCAGTTCGGTGTGGGCTGCGGCGGCATCGGAAAGGGCGAATTCGCGGGTGGGAAGCGTGAGAATGCCGAGCCTTATAGCCTCGATCGCCGCCGTGGCCGCCTCCAGGTAGAAGGCCGGATCGCCGCTCGCCGCCATGATGCTCGGGTGCGACAGAGACTTGTTCGGGCGCAGCGCCTCGATCGTCACCGGCGGTATCGGCCCCGCCGCCTGGCCGAAGCTCGCGGCCATGCCGAAGGGGCGGATGCAGTGGATGGTCTTCGCCAGCATCGCGCCGCCGATGCCGTCATAGCCGACATCGACGCCGCGCCCTGATGTCAGCGCCATGACGTCTGCGACCAGATCGGCATCGCGGCCGATCACCAGATGGTCGGCGCCGTTGGCGGTCGCGAGTGCCGCCTTCTCCGCGTTGCTGACGGTGCCGATCACGGTGGCGCCGAGGTGCTTGGCCCAGCGCACCAGAAGCGTGCCGAGGCCGCCGGCGGCGGCGTGCACCAGGATGGTGCTTTCAGGCGTGACTGTGTGGATGCGGTGGAGCAGCATATAGGCCGTCATGCCCTTGAGCATCATGGCGGCGGCATGGCTTGAACTGACATCATCGGGCAGACGGATGGCGCGGTGCGCCGGTAGCAGGCGGGTCGAGGCATAGGCGCCGACGGGTGCGCCCATATAGACGACGCGGTCGCCGGGAGAGACCGTCGTCACCTCGGAGCCGACCGCCTCGATCACGCCAGCACCTTCGGCGCCGATGACGGCGGGGTAGGCGGGCAACGGATAGAGGCCCTTGCGATGATAGATATCCAGGAAGTTCACGCCGATGGCGTCGTGTCGGATGCGGATCTCGTTCGGTCCCGGCGCCTGCGGTTCTCGCGGGGTAATCTTCAACTGTTCGATGCCGCCGGGGGCGGCGAGGGTGATTGCGATATCCATTGTCCGGTCTCCTGATTGCTTGCGGCCGAAGATGGAGGATGGTTGCGTGATTGAAAATTCCCTATGCTTTCACAGGCAATGGGAAAAAATGATCAATGCTGGACTGGGGAGGATCTGCGCCATCTGCTGGCGCTGTCGCAACTCGGAAGCTTGTCGGGTGCGGCGCGGGCGCTCGGGGTCGAGCACGCGACGGTATCGCGGCGGGTAGCGCATCTGGAGCGCGAGATCGGCGCGAAGCTGGTCGATCGGCGCGGGCGGCGAATCCTTTTGACGGCAGAGGGCGTGCGGGTTGCCGCGATCGCCGAGCGCATGAGCGCCGATGCCATGACGATCGGGCGGGGCGGTATCGGCGCCGATCAGACGCATGTCGGCGAGGTCCGCATCAGCGCGCCGCCGGCCTATGCGGGCGCGGTTCTGGCGCCGCCGCTGGTGCGGCTAAGACAGCGCCATCCCGGTATCCGCGTCACGCTCATCGGCGAAACGCGCTATGCCTCGCTCGGGCGGCGGGAAGCCGATATCGCCGTGCGGCTCAATCGGCCTGAGAGTGGCGACCTGACCGTCTCGAAGATCGGCGAGGTGGGTTTCCATGCCTATGCGGCATCAGGTTACGCCGAGACGGTCGATCAGCGTGACTGGACGTTCATCGGTTATGACGAGGGGATGGCGTCGTCACCGCAGGAGGAGCGGCTGGCGGAGATCGCCGCCGGTCGGCCGATCGCGATCCGCGCCTCGACGCTGGAGTTCCAGCTGGCGGCGGTCAAGGCCGGCGGCGGCGTGGCGCTGCTGCCCGATTTCATCGCGGAGGGCCAAGGGCTGGCGCGGCTTGATCTTGAGGGCGCCGATATCACGCGTGATTTGTGGCTTGTCGTCCATAGCGACATCAAGGATGTGCCGCTGGTGCGGGCGGTGATGGGTGCGTTGCGCGAGCGTTGATGGCGATCGTTGGCTGACGATGTATTTCCGGTTCGGCGGATGTCGGAATAGGTCGGGCCACCGCGTCCTTGAAGAGAACATAAAAGGAGGAAGCGATGCGAGAGTTGATCCTGGCCATGGCGATGACGCTCGACGGGTTTGTCAGCGGCCCCGAGGGGGAGACCGAGTGGATTTTCACCGGCGACGAGGAGGCGATCGCCTGGAAGGTCGAGAACGCCTCGAACGCCAGCCTGCACATCATGGGCAGCCGCACATTCGAAGGGATGGCGCGCTTCTGGCCGACATCGACCAACGTCTTCGCACCGGCGATGAATGAGATCCCCAAGGCGGTGTTCTCGAAAAAGGGCGCGGCGATCCTGCCGCGGGAGATCGAGGCAGCTGTAGCGGGCGAGCCGCAGCCCGGCGCCGACAGCTGGCGCAAGGCCTATGTAGCGAGCGGCGATCTGACCGAGGAAATCGCCAGATTGAAGGCTCAGGACGGCAAGCCGATCATCGCCCATGGCGGCGCCAGCTTCGCGCGCAGCCTCATCGCCCATGATCTTGTCGATCAGTACATGCTGATGGTCTATCCGCTGGCGCTCGGGCGCGGCCAGCCGATCTTTTCCGATCTCGCGCAGCCGAGGAAGCTGCAACTGATCAGCACGCGGGTGTTTCCCAAGGGCGCCATCGCGCAGGTCTATCGGCGCGGCTAAAGCGCACCCTTCGCCGCCGCGCCCGCGACATAGGTCTCGACGATGGCGCGGTCGTCGCCCATGGTCTGCAGCAGGAAGAGCTCTTCGGGAAGCGTTTTCACCACTTCCATCTTCAGCGCCATGGCTGGTGTCGCGGCGGCGTCGAGCACGACCACGTCGGCGTCTGTGCCTTTGTCGAGCGTGCCGATGTGGTCGGCGAGCGAGAGCGAGAGCGCGTTGCCAAGCGTCATCAGGTAGTAGCTTTCCAGCGGGTTCAGGCGTTCCGCGAGCAGTTGCTGGATCTTGTAGGCCTCGTCCATGGTGCGCAGCATCGAGTAGCTCGAGCCGCCGCCGATGTCGGTGGCGACGCCGATCCTGACCGGCTTGTCGCGGCGCATCAGCGCCTTCAGCGGGAAGAGGCCCGAGCCGAGGAAGAGGTTGGAGGTCGGGCAGTGGACGGCGATGGCGCCGGCTTCGCTCATCGCGTCCGCCTCGCGCTCAGACAGGTGGATGCAGTGGCCGAAGAGCGTCTTGTCCCCGAGCAGGCCGTAGCGGGCGTAGATGTCGGTGTAGTCGATCGCGTCGGGATAGAGCTCGCAGGTGAACTTGATCTCGTCGTGGTTCTCGGAGAGATGCGTCTGGATGTGCAGGTCGGGAAATTCGCGGGCGAGCGCCTGCGTCGCTTCCATCTGCTCAGGGGTCGAGGTGATGGCGAAGCGCGGGGTGATGGCGACGTGGTTGCGGCCCTTGCCGTGCCAGTCGGCGATGATCTCTCGGGTCTCGTCGTAGCCCATCTGGGGCGTGTCGAGCAGGCCCTGCGGGGCGTTGCGGTCCATCATCACCTTGCCGCCGACCATGCGCATGTTGCGCCTCATGGCTTCCGCGAAGAACGCGTCGGCGGAGGTCTTGTGGACGGAGCAGTAGGCGACCGCCGTCGTCGTGCCGTGGCGGATGAGCTCGTCGTAGAAATGCGTGGCGATACGTTGGGCATGTGCGCTTTCGACGAAGCGGCATTCCTCGGGAAAGGTGTAGGTGTTCAGCCACTCGAGAAGATTGGCGGCGTAGGAGGCGATCACCTGCATCTGCGGGAAGTGCAGGTGCATGTCGATGAACCCCGGCATGATCAGATGCGGGCGGTGATCGATCTCGACCACGCCTGCCTCGGCCTTCGCCTTGACCTCGGAATAGGGGCCGCTTTCGACGATCAGGCCCTTGTCCATCAACAGGCCGCCATCAGTCTCGTAGCGATAGCTTTCGCTGTCGGTCAGGCTCTGGGGTGTCCTGACGAAGGAGAGCAAGCGGCCGCGGAGGAGGGTCTGGGTCATGGGCGTTCGCCTCTATCGATTGCGTGTCGTGGTCAGAGTGGGCTCAGGGCGCCGGCTTGGCGGGGATGGCAGCCACCGACGCGGCGCAGCCGTATAATGTCCTTCCCTGAAATACCAGCTTTGCCGCGAGATCGTAACGCTTCGCGGATGCGCCGTCGACGCAGGCCTGCCTGGTCAGCGTCAGCGTGTAGCGCGAAGGCGCGTGGTTGATGGTCCATGTCGCGCTGTTTTCAGTCGTCGCCGTCGGACCGGGATTGACGGTGATGACGTCGTTCTTGCCAGCGCGGCTGAAGGTAATCTGATCCTCGCGGATGCGCAGCGCCCAGAAGGGGCCGGTGCCGAGCGCATTGACCTCGCCCCAGAGGCCGGCGGGGGCACCCGGCGGCTGATCGGCGGGGATATCTTTCGGCACGGTGCCCGTCGTCCTCACGTCCTCCTGTTTGGCGATGGCCTCCTCCGCCACGGCTTCCGTCCACGTCTGCCCCGGGAGGGCGAGAAGGCTGGCCAGAAGCAGGGGGCGGAGGCCTCTCGTCATTCGCGCTTGCCCTGGACAGCGCTCTCGAACCAGGCGACGAGGAGCTTGCGCTCGTCCGGCGTGATAGCGGTGACGTTGCCCGGCGGCATGGCGTGGCTGCGGCCGGCCTGGATGTAGATGTCGCGGGCCCGGGCGGCGATCTCGGCGTCGTTTTCGAGGATCACGTTCTTCGGCGGCCGCGCCAGCCCCTCATAGACGGGCGTGGCGGTATGGCACATGGAACAGCGGGTGCCGATCAGCTGCTTGACGGCGGGGAAGCGCGGATCGCCGGCGAATTGCTGGAAGGCCGGAGCGACCGGCCTGGCGGCCGCGTCCTTCTCGCCGGTCAGCACCTTGGGAACGGTGGAAAGCCACATGATCAGGATGAACAGGATGACGGTGGCAAGCCAGGTCCAGGTGGGGCGGCCCTTGCGCGCATGCGTGGTGTTGAACCAGTGGCGGATGGTGACGCCCATCAGGAAGACCAGCGCCGCGATCACCCAGTTATAGGCGGTGCCGAAGGCCAGCGGATAGTGGTTCGACAGCATGAAGAAGATGACGGGTAGGGTCAGGTAGTTGTTGTGCAGCGAGCGCTGCTTGGCGATGGCGCCATATTTCGCATCCGGCGTGCGGCCGGCGATCAAGTCGGCGACGACGATCTTCTGGTTGGGGATGATGATCATGAAGACGTTGGCCGACATGATGGTGGCGGTAAACGCACCAAGATGCAGGAAGGCGGCGCGGCCGGTGAAGAGCTGCGTATAGCCCCAGGCCATGAACACCAGGACGGCATAGAGCACCAGCATGAGGCCCCAGGTGTTCTTGCCGATCGGCGACTTGCAGAGCAGGTCGTAGACGAGCCAGCCGCCGGCCAGCGAGGCGAGCGAGATGGCGATGGCGACGGGCGCGCTGATATCGAGAACATCGCGATCGATCAGGAACAGATCGGCGCCGCCGTAATAGACGATGGCGAGCATCAGGAAGCCGGAAAGCCAGGTGAAATAGCTCTCGTATTTGAACCAGGTCAGGTGCTCGGGCATCTGCGCCGGCGCCACCAGATATTTCTGGATATGGTAGAAGCCGCCGCCATGCACCTGCCACTCCTCGCCATAGGCGCCGACGGGAAGATGCGGGCGCTTCACCAGGCCGAGATCGAGCGCGATGAAATAGAAGGACGAGCCGATCCAGGCAATCGCGGTGATGACGTGGAACCAGCGGGCGGCGAAGGCCAGCCATTCCCACGCTATGGCGTATTCATACATTCAGTTCCCCTGTGCTCTCTCCGATTCAGCAGTGTGCAGAATGTTGGGCCGGGAGAAAAGGGGGATTAGGAGACACCGCCACGTTGTCGGCGCGGAAATCATGGCTTTCTTACGTAGAGCGGGTCTTCGGGCAGCGGATCGGGCACTTTCGACTTTCCCTGCTCGTTCACGCCGGCTGCGATCTCGATGATCGTCCAGATATCGGTCGCGTTCTCAACACCGAACTCGGTTTCCAGCATGGCGATGAAAGATCTGGTCGAGAGGATGTCCAGATTGAGGTTTTCGGTCTGTCTCAGCGCCGCCCGCGCCCTGCGGTCATCGACCAGCAGGACGACGGCCTCGCTGTCTTCGACAACGGTTTCGGCGGCCGCGAGAACGTCGAGAAGGCTGTAGTCGCCGCGTCCCGTCCAGCTGGGTTTCAGGTCCGGAGTGCCGCCTCCCATGCGCCAGTTCGCCATGGCCTTTTCGTATTCGCGGCCGACGGCGGTCTCCATGACCTTGACCCGGTGGCGGTTGTCTCTAAACCACGCGGCGAGCAGCTTTCGCTGTTCGGTACGGGGGTCGTCGTCAGGATCGGGATCGCGCGTTGCCTCGATCGCTACCATATCCGTGATCCAGACCTCGATCCGCGGCACGAACAGGTAATCCAGCGCATCGCGGCCGGCCATCGACAGCAGGGAGAGGGGCGACGTATCGGGGATGAGCAGGCGAGGCGCGCGCGCGATGTCCCCGTCCATCAGCGCAGTCTCCATCGGCGCATCGCCTTGTCGATTTCTCGGGCGATCTCGTCGGCATGCTTTCCGTCAAGGGCGTCGCTCGCCGTCTGTTCGACGTAGCCGGGATCGCGTGTGTCGTAGCCCAGCGGGTCGGCGATCCGGCGATGCAGCGTCGGGCTGGATTTGCGCACCTCGTTCGGCACCGGCTCGCCGGCCGCCGTCTTCAGCCGAATGAACTCCTCCGCCGACATGACGACGGCGCGCGGCTGATCCCTGTTGGTTACCAGAACCGTTTCCACATCGGCCGTTCTCAAGACGTCGCCGAGATTTTTCTGCAGGTTGATCGAGCGAATGGTCTGCATCGGGGCGCTTTCGTTGTTTTACGTAAATTTACATAATATCGGGTTCGGGCGCAAATATTTCGCGGCGTCACAGGGGCGCGCGCGCCGCCGACCTTCGGCCTTCCCATCCCGCCAGGCCGCCCGCCATTGACATGCCGGGACTTGATTACAGTTTTATTCAAGGCCGCCGGGACGAGTGGAAACCGCATCGGCGCGGCGGCGCATTCATCGACGGAGAAGATGCCGATGCGCAGTATTCTTGTGGTTGTGATGATTGCCTTCGCGTCCTGTGTCCTGGTCTCGCGTGCCGTCGCCCATGACGCGCCTTCCGGGTGGAGCTACGAGCCCTATTGCTGCAACGGCGACAACGAGACGGGTGATTGCCAGATGATCCCGCCGAAGAGCGTCACGATCACGCCGAACGGCTATCGGGTGACGCTTCTGCCGGGTGACCATCGGCTCGTCACCCGCGCCCATGTGTTCCTGCTGCCGATGGGCCGCGCGATGAAATCGGGTGACGGCGAGTATCATCTCTGCCTGTTTCCCAACGAGGATACGCCGCGCTGCTTCTACGCGCCCGAAATGGGCTACTGAGCGCTTTCCCTGTCGCGGGCGATCTCCTCCAGGATCCAGTTGCGGAAGGCCTTGATCTTCGGGACGTTGCGGCGGTTTTCGGCATAGACCAGCCAGTAGCTGCGATGGTCGCGGCAGGTCATCTCGAAGGGCTGGTAGAGGCGCCCCTGGGCGATCTCGTCGCCGTAGAAGGCGGGCGTCAGGATGGCGACGCCCTGGCCGGCCATCGCCGCGCTCGCCTCGAAGCTCTGCGCGCCGTACTGGCTGCGCGGGCGCGATTCCAGCCCAAGATCGCTCAGGCCCGATGCCGTGAACCAGATCCGCCACCAGGGGTCGGTGGGGCTGATGATCGGCAGTTTCATCAGATCCTCGGGCTTGTGAATGCCGCCGACGCTCTCGGCGAGCTTCGGGCTCAGCATCGGGCTGAAATCCGCCTGGATGAGCTTGTCCGACATCAGCCCGCGCCAGTTGCCGGCGCCGGAGCGGATGGCGACATCGACGGGCTCGCGGGTGAAGTCGATCAGCGTATCCGAAGCCGACAGCCGCACGGCGATCGACGGATGCCTGAGCTGGAAGGCTCCCAGGCGCCGCGCCAGCCAGTGCGAGGCGAAGGTGGCGATGGTGTTGATCAGAAGCGTCGATTCGATCTCGCCGCGCGCCTCGGCCATCGCCTCGTTCAGGAGCACGAAGGCGTCCGACACTTTCGGCAGCACCCGTTCGCCGGTATCGGTGAGGCTGATCTGGCGCGGACGGCGCAAAAACAGCGGCTCGCCGATATTCTCTTCCAGCAGCTTCACCTGATAGCTGACCGCCGTCTGCGTCATGCCGAGCTCCTCGCCGGCCTTGGTGAAACTGCCGAGCCTCGCCACGGCCTCGAAGACGCGCAGCGCATTCAGCGGAACCTGCCTGGACAGCTTCATGGATAAGTTCTCTTTATGCATGCAGACGTTTGTTCGATTGGAATTTCAGCATTAATCGACGCAATCTGCAAGTCACGGGATCAAATTATCGAGGTGATGTCATGACTAGCGCAACGCGCGAACAGACCGTCGGACAGCTGGGCAAGCAAAGCTCCAGATCGACCCGCACGAGCGCTTTCGAGTGGCTGGCGGCTCTGTTGAGAGGGCTTGCCGTTCGTCTTGCGCGGCCGGACCGGCTGGATCTCGAGGGCATGCCGGATCGCGTCAAGCGCGACCTCGGCTTCATGGACGGCCGCGAGCCCTATCGCGAGGATGCGCGGGCGCCGTAGGCGGCAAGCGCGGTCAGGATTTCGGCCGTCGTCATGGCGGCGATCATCTCCGGCCGCTTGTCGCGCACGGCGTGGCCGCCGATCGGCAACGTCAGCCGCTCCATCCAGGCCTTGTCGCCACCGGCCTCGCGCTGCAGCCAGCTCGCGAAGGTGGCGCGCTTGGTGGCCGAGCCGATCATGCCGGTATAGGCGAGATCGGTGCGGGCGAGCGCCTCGCGGGCGATCAGGAAATCGAGCGCGTGATCATGGGTCAGAATGACGACGGCGGCGCCCTCGCGCATCTCCTGCACCAGCGCTTCGGGCATGGCGACGAGCCGGGCGGTGATGCCCTCGGGCAGATGCGCGAGTTCCTCTTCGCGGGTCTCGATCACGGTCACGTCGAGCGGCAGCGGCGACAGTGCGACGGCGAGCGCGCGGCCGACATGGCCGGCGCCGAACAGCCAGATCTCCGGCCGCCGCGCGGCCTCGTCGCTGCTACGCTCCTCAAGTTCGCGGATGACGGCATCCGTCACCTCGCGAAACCGCAACCGCGTGCGTCCGCCGCAGCACTGGCCGATCTCCGGCCCGAGCGGGATATCCATGGTTTCGCTGGCGTCGGCGCCCTGCAGAAGCTTGCGGGCGTTGGCGATCGCCATGAACTCGAACTGCCCGCCGCCGATCGTGCCCCAGATGGTGTCGGCCGAGACCAGCATGAAGGTGCCGGTTTCGCGCGGGGTGGAGCCCTGCGTGCCGGTGATGTCGATCAGGATGGTTTCGGGGTGGGTGGCGAGGAATTGGGGGAGGGTGGTCATGGTGGGATGACCGGGGGGATTGTGGGAGTGAGGCTGGTCGTGGTGGGGCCTTTATGGGCGGAGTTTATGAAGGTGAGGTTTATGGGTGTGATACCCCCCCTCTGCCCTGCCGGGCATCTCCCCCACAGGTGGGGAGATTGGCTGGGGGCGGCCGCTCGTTCCACGCTCAATTTTTGCGAAAGCCTCGCCACTTGCCGATCTCCCCCCTTGTGGGGGAGATGCCCGGCAGGGCAGAGGGGGGTGTGCCACACCCGCAAGGCCAGCAAATCCTGCGAGCCCCGCAAACCCACCAAACCCCGCATTCCCAGTCATGCCGCCTTCATCCGCTCGACCGCCATCAACACCCGTTCCGGCGTCGCCGGCGCGTCCAGCCTGGGGCAGACCTTGTAGTCCGCAACGCTCGCCACCGCCATCGACAGCGCTTCCAGCACCGAGATCGCCAGCATGAAGGGTGGTTCGCCGACGGCCTTGGAGCGGCCGATGGTGTGTTCGGCGTTTTCGGACCATTCGGCCAGCTTGACGTTGAAGATCTTCGGGCGATCCGAAGCCAGCGGGATCTTGTAGGTGGAGGGGGCGTGGGTGCGCAGGCGCCCCTTGGCGTCCCACCAGAGCTCTTCCGTCGTCAGCCAGCCCATGCCCTGCACGAAGGCGCCCTCGACCTGGCCGATGTCGATCGCAGGGTTCAGCGAGCGGCCGACATCGTGGAGGATGTCGGTGCGGTCGATCAGATATTCGCCGGTCAGCGTGTCGATCGAGACCTCGGTGCAGGAAGCGCCATAGGAGTAGTAATAGAAGGGCGTGCCCTTTCCGGCGGCGCGGTCCCAGTGGATCTTCGGTGTCTTGTAGAAGCCGGCGGCCGACAGCTGGACGCGGGCGAAATAGGCCTGCCTTATGAAATCGGGGAAGGGGATTTCCTGGTTGCCGACGCGCACCCGGTTCGGCAGGAAGGCGATCTCGGAGACCGGGACGTCCCATTTCTCGGCGGCGAAGGCGACGAGGCGTTCCTTGATCTGGCGGGCGGCGTCATAGGCGGCCATGCCGTTGAGATCGGTGCCGGAGGAGGCGGCCGTGGCGGATGTGTTGGGCACCTTGCCCGTGGTCGTCGCGGTGATCTTCACATGCTCGATATCGACCTGGAAGCTGTCGGCCAGAACCTGCGCCACCTTCGTATAAAGGCCCTGGCCCATCTCGGTGCCGCCGTGGTTCAGGTGGATCGAGCCGTCCTGGTAGACATGGACGAGGGCGCCGGCCTGGTTGAAGGCGGTCAGCGTGAAGGAAATGCCGAACTTCACCGGCGTCAGCGCGATGCCCTTTTTGATATAACGGCTGTCGCGGTTGAATTCGATGATCTCTCGGCGTCGCGCTTGGTAGTCGGCGCTCTCCTCGAGCTCGCCGACGATCCGCTCCAGAATGCTGTCCTCGACCTCCTGGTGATACGGCGTCAGCGTGCGGCCGGAGCCGGGCTTTCCGTAGAAATTCAGTTTTCTGATATCAAGCGGGTCCTTGCCGACGGCATAGGCGATTTCCTCGATGAAACGCTCGGCCCCCAGCATGCCCTGCGGTCCGCCGAAGCCGCGAAAGGCGGTGTTGGAGACGGTGTGGGTCTTGAGCGGCTTCGAGGTCAGGTGCACGTGCGGATAGAAATAGCTCGAGTCGGCATGAAACAGCGCGCGGTCGGTGACCGGGCCCGACAGGTCCGACGAGAAGCCGCAGCGGGCGGCATAGGTGGCGTCGACCGCGTGGATGCGGCCTTCCTCGTCGAAGCCGACTTCGTAATCGACCATGAAGTCGTGGCGTTTGCCAGTGGCCGCCATGTCCTCGTCGCGATCGGGCCGGAACTTGATTGATCGTTTCAGCTTCTTGGCGGCGATGGCGGCCAGCGCCGCGAACTGGTTGCCCTGCGTTTCCTTGCCGCCGAAGCCGCCGCCCATGCGGCGCACGTTCACCGTCACGGCGTTGGAGGGGATGTTGAGCACATGGCCGACGATGTGCTGGATTTCGCTCGGATGCTGGGTCGAGGACCACACGGCGACCTCGTCGTCCTCGCCGGGGATGGCCATGGCGATCTGGCCTTCGAGGTAGAAATGCTCCTGGCCGCCGATCCGCATCTGGCCCTTCAGCCGGCGGGCGGCGTTTGCCATCTCGCTCTTCGCCTCGCCGCGACTCAGTGTCATCGGGCTGGTGACCAGCGCGCCGCCGTTTTCCAGTGCGCCGTCGATGTCGCTCCAGTGGGCGAGGTCGCGATATTCGATCTTCGCCTTGCGAGCGGCGCGCCGAGCGATGTCGCGGGTCTCGGCGATCACCGCGAAGATCGGCTGCTGGTGGAATTCGACTTTTGTTTCGGCCAGCAGCGGTTCGTCGTGGCTGCCGTTGGAGCTGACGTCGTTGATCCCAGGTACGTCCTTGCCGGTGAAGACCCAGACGACACCCGGCGTGGCGGCGACCTCGGAAAGGTCCATGCCGACGATCTCGGCATGCGCCCGGTCCGACAGGCCGAGCGCGCCGTGGAGCAGGCCGGATGGTTCCAGAAGGTCGTCGATGTAGTCGGCCGTGCCGGTGACGTGCTTGTGGGCGCTGTCGTGGCGGCGCGAGGCGTGCATCGGGCCTGATATGACGAAGGTGGGGTCGGGGAAGGCAGACTTGTCCATCAGGGGTTGCCTCCTGTGGTGGGTGTTGATGTGGGGGTGGGGGTTGACGTTGTGCCGAGTGGCCCCCTCATCCGCCTGCCGGCACCTTCTCCCCGTTGGGGAGAAGAGACTCGGAGCCGGCCGCTCGCTCCATCTTCCCTTCGCCCCATAGGGGAGAAGGTGGCCCGAAGGGTCGGATGAGGGGGCTCCACGGCACAACGGTACATATCATACCCCATCACGCCACCTCCTCGAACCGCCGCAGCTCCGCAGGCGCACCCGTCGTCTCCAGATAAAACCGCGTCAGCAAGTTCTTCGCTGTCAGCTGCCGATACTCCGACGTGGCGCGCCAATCCGAAAGCGGCTGGAAGTCGGTGTCGAAGGCATCTCTTACCGCCTCGATCGTCTCCTCATTCCACGGCCGGCCGATCAGTTCGTTTTCGACGGCGCGGGCGCGCTTGGGCGTACCGGCCATGCCGCCGAAGGCTATCCTCACGTCGTTGACGTCGCCTTGCTCATCCAGCGTCAGATAGAAGGCGCCGAGCACGGCGGTGATGTCCTCGTCGCGGCGCTTGGTGATCTTGTAGACGGCAAAATGCGTGTCCTCGGCCGGGTAGGGCACGAAGAGGCTCTCGACAAACTCGCCGGGGCGGCGGTCCTGCTTGCCGTAGTCGATGAAATAATCCTCCAGCCGCAGCATGCGCGTGCCCTCCGTCGAGCGCAGCTTGACGGTGGCGCCGAGCGCGATCAGCGGTGGCGGGCTGTCGCCGATCGGCGAGCCGTTGGCGATGTTGCCGCCGATCGTGCCCATGTTGCGCACCTGCTCGCCGCCGATGCGGGTGATCAGCCGCCCAAGCGTCGGGACCTTGCCGGCGATGGTCTCGAAGGCGCGGGTATAGGTCACGCCGGCGCCGATGGTGATGCCGCCTTCACCTGACGTAATTGTCTGCAATTCCTGGAGATGGTTGATGAAGACCACCGGGTTCAGCGTCCGCATCTGCTTGGTCACCCAAAGCCCGACATCGGTCGAGCCGGCGACGATGGTCGCCTTCGGCTCGTCGGCCAGAATGCGCGCCAGCGCTTCCAGCGAGCCCGGCACCAACAGACGGTCCTCGCCCGAGGTGATCGAGATTGTGCCCGATCCCTGCATCGCCCACAATCTTGCGACGATGTCGGAGCGGGTGCGCTCCAGCGGGTCGAACAGCGCGCTCGGGCGCGTCCTCGCCACCTGCTCGGCGGCCTTGACGATCGGCTCGTAGCCGGTGCAGCGACAGAGATTGCCCTGCAGCGCCTTCTCGATCTCGGCGCGATCGGGATTGCTGTTTGCGAGCCACAAACCGTACATCGACATGACGAAGCCGGGGGTGCAGAAGCCGCATTGCGAGCCGTGACAGTCGACCATCGCCTGCTGCACCGGATGCAGCGTGCCGTCCTTCGCCGCCAGATGCTCGACGGTGACGACATGGGTGGCGTTCAGCGAGCCGATGAAGCGGATGCAGGCATTGACGGATTCATAGTGCAACTTGCCGTCGATCAGCCGCCCGACCAGAACCGTGCAGGCGCCGCAGTCGCCCTCGGCGCATCCTTCCTTCGTGCCCGTCAGCCGGCGCTTCAGCCGCAGGAAATCGAGAAGCGTCTCGGTAGGCTTGACGTCCTTCAGCGCGACGTCTTCGCCGTTCAGGATAAAGCGGATGCTGTCGTTCATGTCGTTCCCGGTTTTTCTCTTTATTTTAAATGGTTATGCCGCCGTCCAGCCCCCGTCAATCGAGATGTGGGTGCCCGTCACCTGGCGGGCCTCGTGGCTGGCGAGATAAAGCGCCAAAGCGCCGATCTCCTCGGCCTTGACGAATTCATGCGTCGGTTGCGCCTTCAGGATCACCTCGGTCTTGACCTGTTCCTCGGTCATCCCGCGGGCTTTCGCCGTGTCCGGGATCTGCTTTTCCACCAGCGGGGTCAGCACGTATCCCGGGCAAATGGCGTTGACGGTGACGCCCGTTTCGGCAAGCTCGAGCGCCGCCGTCTTCGTCAGGCCGAGTATACCATGCTTTGCCGCGACATAGGCGGATTTGAACGGCGAGGCGACAAGCGCATGCGCCGAGGCGATGTTGATGATGCGCCCGTGCTTCTTCTCCTTCATCAGCGGGATCGCCGCGCGCATCGTGTGAAACGCGCTGGAGAGGTTGATGGCGATGATCTGATCCCACTTGTCGATGGGGAAATCCTCGATCTTCTCGACATGCTGGACGCCGGCATTGTTGACCAGTACGTCGATGGTGCCGAACGTCCCCGATGCGGTGGCGATGAGATCGGCGATCTCCTGAGGCTTGGTCATATCGGCCGGATGGTGGATGACGCCGGCTTTCGAGAGTGATTCAAGCCGCGCCACTATCTCCTTGATTTCCTCCGGCTTTCCGAAGCCGTTGAGGACGATGTTGTCACCCTTGCCGGCGAATGCGGTGGCGATCGCGAGGCCGATGCCGCTGGTGGATCCGGTGACGACGACTGTTCTGGTCATGAAGTTCTCCGATTTGCCCTGCGACGCAGTGAACGGAGCCTAGTCCGGAATCGGTTGGGCTGGCAATTGGGTGCGGATGTCGCGGTGCGGCATTGTGGCCGGGAGAGCTATTCCCGTCCTGCGGATGGGACGTGCCCGGAATGCAACGGCGATGGCATCCTGCGGCCAGCAACACCCACAACCAACCGCCCAAACAAATTTCACTTTAATTTCTTTTCACATTCGTTTGCCTACATTATTCATTCCATTCGAAGCGGTTCATGGGAGGATGACAATGGCGGGGTATGTTCTGGCGATCGATCAGGGGACGACGTCGACGCGGGCGATCGTGTTCGATGGCGAGATGAGGATCGCCGGGGCGGGCCAGAAGGAATTCACGCAGATCTATCCGCAATCTGGCTGGGTCGAACACGATCCGGAGGAGATCTGGGGTTCCGTCGTCTCGACCATCAAGATGGCGATCCGCGAGGCGAAGATCAGCGCCAAGGACATCGCGGCCATCGGGATCACCAACCAGCGCGAGACAGTCGTCGTCTGGGAGCGCGAGAGCGGCAAGCCGATCCACAATGCCATCGTCTGGCAGGACCGGCGCACCGCCAGCTATTGCGACAAGCTGAAGAAGCAGGATCTGGAAAAGACCTTCACGAAGAAGACCGGGCTGCTGCTCGATCCCTATTTCTCCGGCACCAAGCTTTCCTGGATGCTGGCCAATGTGAAGGGAGCGAGGGCGCGCGCGGCCAAGGGTGAGCTCTGCTTCGGCACGATCGACACGTTCCTGATCTGGCGTCTCACCGGCGGCAAGAGCTTCGTGACCGACGCCACCAATGCGTCGCGGACGCTGATGTACAACATCGCCGAGAACGAATGGGACAAGGATCTCTTGGAGATCCTGCGCGTTCCCTCGGCCATGCTGCCGGAGGTCAAGGATTGCGCGGCCGATTTCGGCGTCACCGAGCCGGACATCTTCGGCGCCGCGATCCCGATCCTGGGCGTGGCCGGCGACCAGCATGCGGCGACGATCGGGCAGGCCTGCTTCGAGCCGGGCATGATGAAATCCACCTACGGCACCGGCTGCTTCGCCGTGCTCAATACCGGCGCCGACATGGTGCGCTCGAAAAACCGGCTTTTGACGACCATCGCCTACCGGCTGGACGGCGAGACGACCTATGCGCTTGAAGGTTCGATCTTCATCGCGGGTGCGGCCGTGCAGTGGCTGCGCGACGGGCTAGGGATCATCGACAGCGCGTCGAAGACCGGCGAACTCGCCGATGCCGCCGATCCCTCGCAGGAGGTCTATCTGGTCCCCGCCTTCACCGGGCTCGGCGCGCCGCACTGGGACGCGAACGCCCGCGGCGCGATCTTCGGCCTGACCCGCAACAGCGGCCCGAAGGAATTCGCGCGCGCGGCGCTCGAGGCCGTCTGCTACCAGTCGCGCGACCTGCTCGATGCCATGCACAAGGACTGGAAGGGCGGCGTCGACGAGACGGTGCTGCGCGTCGACGGCGGCATGGTGGCCTCCGACTGGACGATGCAGCGGCTGGCCGACATTCTCGACGCGCCCGTCGACCGCCCCGTGATCCTCGAGACCACAGCACTGGGCGCCGCCTGGCTCGCCGGCAGCCGTGCCGGCGTCTGGCCCGACAAGGCGGCCTTCGCCAAAAACTGGAAGCGCAACAACCGCTTCGAGCCTGCCATGGACGAAAAGACCCGGGCGGCGAAGCTGAAGGGTTGGCGGAGCGCGGTGAAGCGGACGTTGAGCGAGGGGTGAGGGCCAGAGAAGCTGGCAGCTATGGCTATGGCCACGACTTTTACTAAGGTCGGCACGCGTTGGCGCTGAACAGCAATTCAGCAGCCGACGACTTGAACATAGCCTGTTTCCGCTATCTGATCCAATGTTCCGTCTCGCGTGACAATCGGGACTTTCTTGTATCTGGCAGTTGCCATGATGTAGCAATCTCCGGGGTCTTTGTGACCGGTCTTCGCAATCATGTTGGCAGCTTCAAGGGCGATCGTTGGACCTATCGGCACCAGTTTGGACGAGGTCGCGTCGAGCGCGGCTTTGAACCATTCTTTTACGCTGAAGTTGCCGATATCGGGGGCATTCGTTTTCTTGTTGACCGCAATCGCCAACTCCCATGCCGTGATCGGCGAAACGAAAAGCTTACCCACTTCTTGAGCGCCAGCTATCGCTACCAATGCGTCCTCATGAAGTGTTTCCGGCTGTGTGACCAACCACAATAAAGCGTGCGTGTCGAGGACCGCTCCAGCCAACTAGCTGGCCTTCGGCTTGTCTTTAAGCACTTGTTTTGCAATCGGTTTGGTCAGGTCGAGGCCAGGCTTGATTGACAGCTCGCTTCCCTTGAGCGCACCGGCACCCTTCACGGTCACGAACTGTCCTGTTCGCGAGTTGCGAACCGTCACGCTTGTTGGTGATGCTTTTACCTGAGCCATGGAGATAACATGACTTCAAACCATGCTTAGTTCAAGCGAAGCATTCAGAAACAATCTCCGACAGCACGCCACAGTTCAACCTACTCATGTCTCCCACAGCCCAGTAATTTTTTGCTGCGTCCTGTCGGTAGCCGCGTTACTCCTTCGTCATTGAGGAAGAGGAGTACGAGATGCTGTATGCGATCCTTTGCTATGCCGATGAAGAGCGGGTTTTCTCCTGGACCAAGGAGGAAGAGGACGCCGTTATGGCGAAGCTTTATGCGGTTCAGGCGCCCTTGGCCGAAAGCGGCAAGCTCGGACCGGTCGGCCGGCTGATGCCGACGACGGCGGCGACCACCGTGCGCAAGGGCAAGGAGGAGCCGCTGGTGCTCGATGGTCCGTTCGCCGAGACCAAGGAGGCACTGCTCGGTTTCTACGTGGTCGACTTCGACACGCTGGAGGAGGCCGTTGCCTTTTCCAAGGAGCTTTCGTCGGTCAATCCCGGCTCCACATCCTATGAAATCAGGCCGTTCTACGTGTTTCGGCCGGGAGAGAGCGCGACATGACAGACATTGCCTGGATCGACGTGACGCTCGCTTCCGCCCGGCCTAAGGCGCTCGGCGCGCTGCTTCGATACTTCCGCGATCTCGATATCGCGGAAGAGGCCTTTCAGGAGGCCTGCCTGCGCGCTGTCAGAACCTGGCCGGACAAGGGGCCGCCGCGCGATCCGACGGCATGGTTGATCTTCGTCGGCCGCAACAGCGGCATCGATGCGGTGCGCAAGCGTTCGAAGACCCAGGCGCTGCCCGATGAGGAGCTGATCTCCGACACCGAGGATGCCGAGAGCGATATCGCCGAGCGGCTGGATACGTCCAACTATCGCGACGACATCCTGCGCCTGCTCTTCATCTGCTGCCATCCCGACCTGCCGGCGACGCAGCAGATCGCGCTGGCGCTGAGGATCGTCTCCGGTCTCTCGGTGCAGCAGATCGCCCGGGCCTTCCTGGTCGGCGAGAGCGCCATGGAGCAGCGGATCACGCGGGCCAAGGCGCGTGTCGCCAAGGCCGGCGTTCCCTTCGAGACGCCGGATGCGGCGGAGCGGGCTGAGCGGCTGTCGATCGTCTCGACGATGATCTATCTCGTCTTCAACGAGGGCTACAGCCAGGCGGATCCCAGGGCGGAAGCCTGCTCCTTTTCCGACGAGGCGATCCGGCTGGCGCGGCTTTTGCTGCGCATCTTCCCCGGCGAGCCGGAGCTGATGGGGCTATTGGCGCTGATGCTCTTGCAGATCTCACGTCGTCCGGCGCGCTTCAGCGCCGACAACGAGATCGTGCTGCTCGAGGATCAGGATCGGTCGCTCTGGAACCGCGAGTTGATCAACGAAGCGCTGGCTTTGCTCGACAAGGCGATCCGCCACCGGAAGCCCGGGAGCTACCAGTTCCAGGCGGCGATCGCGGCGCTGCATTCGCGCGCCAAGCGGGCTGACGATACCGACTGGGAGGAGATCGAGCTGCTCTACCGCGCGCTGGAGCGCATGCAGCCGTCGCCCGTCATCACGCTCAACCGGGCGGTGGCCGTCTCGAAGCTCAGGGGCGCCGGCGAGGCGCTGGCGCTGGTGGAAACGCTTCAGGAGAAGCTCGACGGCTATTTCTATTATCACGGCCTGCGCGGCGGGCTGTTGAAGCAGATCGGCCGCCCGCGCGAGGCGCGCGAGGCCTTCGATAGGGCTATCGCGCTGGCGCATTCGGCACCCGAGGCGGCGCATATCCGCCGGCAGATCGACAGCCTGACGATGGAACCGGCGTTGCCGGCGGTGAAATAATTCCGCGAAAAGCCTTGCGCCGCGTCGGATCGGCGACATCTCACACGTCCTCGTAACAGACCGATCAGGATGTAACGGACTGATCAAGAACGGCTTTCATTCAAACGGAGACGACCGATGACCGAGACCGCCACGCACGAGCTTATTCTCGTCCGCGAATTCGACGCGCCGCGCGAAAAGATCTTCAAGGCCTGGACCGATCCCGAGCTGATGAAGGAATGGTTCGTGCCGCGTCCCTGGACGATATCGGACGCCAAGCTCGACGTGCGCGCCGGCGGCGCCAGCCTGATCGTCATGCGCAGTCCCGAGGGGCAGGATTTTCCCAATCGCGGCGTCTATCTCGAGGTGATCGAAAACGAGAAGCTGGTCTTCACCGACGCCTATACCAGCGCCTGGGTGCCATCCGAAAAGCCGTTCATGACGGCGACCGTGCTGCTCGAGGATCTCGGCAACGGCCGCACGAAATACACGGCAACCGCCGTGCACTGGACCGCCGAGGACAAGAAGACCCACGAGGAAATGGGTTTCCACGAGGGCTGGGGCAAATGCGCCGACCAGCTCGCCGAGCTTCTGGCGCGCATGTGATTTGGAGATTGCCTCACCCTCATCCCGGCCTTGTGCCGGGATCCAGCGCGATCAAGTCCTTGATCGCAGAAGACTCTCTTCGCCGCGCGGACGCGCGTCGGCTGGATTCCTGTCACAAGGACAGGAATGAGGGAGGTCCTCTGTTCATGCCGCGTATGAGGTGGTTCGCAGGATGATTCCGTTCAGGCTTTGAAGTGCTTGAAATGAGAGTCGGATTTGGCGATGGGGGCGGGACGGGTATCGGCGGCGATCTCGGCTTGCGCGCTACGAAAGCCCAACCGACGGCGACGGCAATGCGAACCATAGTCCTCCGGGATCGGCCTCTCCAGCCCCGGCTTCCAGCCACTCGCGCACAATCGAATTGGCGATTTCCAGGTCAGACTCGCCGTAATGTGTTTGTAGAATCCAGTCGAACCTCGTTCCCCCGCCGCCTTTCACAGGCTTGGCACCTGAGGCAAGCAGCGCGAGCACACATTGTCTCACGAATTCACTAAGCGCCGCATCGTCCAGCTGAAAGCCTTCCCGTCCGGCTGGAACTATTTGCCATAAACCGACGGCATCGACCTCGAGTTCGCCTGACACCGTTTCGATATGTTCGGCAATCGTATGGCCATAGATCTTATGACGGGTGTCCAGCTTCATTGGTGATGTATCTCGATCCTGAGCGGAGATTGGGATCGCCGCTTCTACGACGCCAGCCGTCGGTCCGCCTAGCTCCCCCATCAACTTTATCGAACGATCCGTTCTAGAATTTGTCATTGCGCCCCACCTCGGCCATCCTTATCTGCAATCTAAAGATTTCAACGGGATGCACGCCATGGAACTCGGCCTTTATACCTTCGCAGACGTCAACCCCAATCCGTCGAGGAGCAAGGGGGTGGAAGGGGCCGAGCGGTTGAAGCATCTGATCGAGGAGATCGAGCTGGCCGATCAGGTGGGGCTCGATGTCTTCGGGCTGGGCGAGCATCACCGGCCGGATTACGCGGCGTCCGCGCCGGCCGTGGCGCTGGCGGCGGCGGCGGTGAAGACGAAGAGCATCCGGCTGACGAGCGCCGTCACAGTGCTTTCCTCCGACGATCCGGTGCGGGTGTTCCAGCAGTTCTCGACGCTCGATCTTCTTTCCAACGGACGCGCCGAGATCATGGCGGGGCGGGGGTCGTTCATCGAATCCTTCCCGCTGTTCGGCTATAATCTCGAGGATTACGACCAGCTGTTCGAGGAAAAGCTCGACCTTTTGCTGGCGCTTCGCGACAGCGAGGCGGTGACGTGGTCGGGCGAGATGCGGCCCGCGATCAACGGGCGCGGCGTTTATCCGAGGCCGTTTCAGGACCCGCTGCCGGTGTGGATCGCGGTCGGCGGCACGCCGCAGTCGGTGGCGCGCGCCGGTGCGCTCGGGCTGCCGGTGGCGCTTGCCATCATCGGCGGCGAACCGCATCGCTTCGCGCCGCTGTTTGACCTCTACCGCGAGGCCGCACGGCGGGCGGGGCAGGACCAGGCCAAGCTCAAGACATCGATCAACGTCCACGGCTTCGTCGCCGACACCACGGATGCGGCGGCCGATCAGTTCTACGGGCCGCAGGCGGAAGTGATGAACCGGATCGGCCGCGAGCGCGGCTGGGGGCCGACCAGCAGGCCGCATTTCGATGCCTCGCGCGGACCGAAGGGGGCGCTCTTCGTCGGCGATCCCGAGGTGGTGGCGGAGAAGATCATCGCGCATCACAAGCTGTTCAAGAACGACCGCTTCCTGTTGCAGATGGCGATCGGGCTGATGCCGCACGACCAGATCATGCGCGGGATCGAGCTCTACGGCACGAAAGTCGCGCCGATCGTCAGAAAGGCATTGACTGAGAGCGGCGAAGGGGCGAAAGCCAGCGCCTAAAGCAGGAGCTTCATGGCGTAAAGGATGAATTGGATTTCCCCCGGCGTCGTGTTCTGTTCCAGATTCGAGAGCCGGCCGACCGGCCGTAAACGCAGGGCCGGAAACGGAATTTCATGATTATCGAGACTGAAGACGAACTGCTGAAGCTCAAGGAGATCGGCCGCATCTGCGCCAACGCGATCCAGATCATGTCGGCCTCGCTGGAGCCTGGGATCACCACGCAGGAGCTCGACGATATCGGCCGCCGGGTGCTCGAAAATGCGGGCGCGCGCTCGGCGCCGGAGTTCTGCTACCAGTTTCCGGGCGCCACCTGCATCAGCGTCAACGAGGAGATCGCGCACGGCATTCCCGGTTCGCGCGTCATCCGCCCTGGTGATCTCGTCAATATCGACGTTTCGGCCGAGAAGGACGGCTTCTTCTCCGATACCGGCGCTTCCTTCGTTGTGCCGCCGTCGAAATCGAAGTTGGACAAGCTCTGCCGCGACGGCAAGCGGGCGCTGTGGGTGGGGCTCAACCAGGTGAAATCGGGCGAGCCGCTGGCCAAGATCGGCCAGGCGATCGGTGCATTCGCGGCCAAGAACCGCTATACGCTGGTGGCGAACCTCGCCAGCCACGGCGTCGGCCGCTCGCTGCACGAGGAGCCGGGCGAGCTTTCGACATGGCCGGACCCGTCCGAAAAGCGGATCATGACCGACGGGCTGGTCTTTACCGTCGAGCCCTTCCTGTCGCTCGGCGCCACATGGGCCGAGGGCGGCGACGACGCCTGGACGCTCTATGCCGATCCGCAGGCACCGACGGTGCAATACGAACACACCGTGGTCGCGACCCGCAACGGGCCGATGATCCTGACGCTGGCCGACGGCCAGACGTAAGGCCTTCGCGATCTGTCTTACGATATAACGGACCCATAATGCGAAACGCCCCGCCGCAAGAGCAGGGCGTTTTCGTTTGGCTTGATGACGCCGGTCGTGATTAGTCGTTCCTGGGCTGCTGCAGGATCTCGGCGGCGGCGCGCTCGAGAATGCCGGCGATGCGCTTGGCTTCGTCCTTCGACCATGGATAGCGCAGCTTCAGCGCCGACTTCAAAAGCATGCGGGCGGCGACAACTTCGCTCTTGTCCTCGGGGAAGGCTTCTTCCTCGCGTTCTCCTCCACGGCTTTCCGGACCTCGGCTTTCCGGATCGAAGATGCGGCGGACATGCGCCATCTTCTCGCCGATGCGTTCCAGCTTTCCAAGCGTCATGTCGATCATGGAACTGTTCTCCTCGACCTGTTTGCGGCCGCTTTCGGTGATGCGGTAGAGCTTCTTCGTGCCCTCCGCCTCGACCTCGGCGAGGCCGGTTTCCTCAAGATAGGTCAGCGCCGGATAGATGACGCCGGGGCTCGGGACATAGAAGCCGCCGGAGCGTTCTTCCAGAAGCTTGATCAGCTCGTAGCCGTGGCGCGGCTGTTCGGCCAAGAGCGCCAGGATCACCAGCTGCAGGTCGCCGGCCGCAAACTTCCGCCCCATGCGAAAGCCGCCGCCGCCCATCATTCCACCTCTAAAACCTCTCATCGATCACTCCTTATGATGTATCGTTGATTATGTCGTAAAACATATATCGTAAGATATGTCGTTTCAAGGGCGGGCCGAAAATTTCCGGAATTGATGGGTTCATCAGAAAATCTTGATTGCGGCTCGCATTGTGCGGCGCGATAAGCGAAGCATGTTGGCTCGCAATGAACTTCCCCACGCATC
This sequence comes from Rhizobium sp. AN80A, assembly GCF_030053015.1. Taxonomy (NCBI): domain Bacteria; kingdom Pseudomonadati; phylum Pseudomonadota; class Alphaproteobacteria; order Hyphomicrobiales; family Rhizobiaceae; genus Rhizobium; species Rhizobium sp. AN80A. The sequence goes on from NZ_JASJPX010000003.1 coordinate 252,605, forward strand.
CCCGCATGCACCTTTGTTTCGCACGGCGCTGGCCGGGATGATCGCCATGGCGGCCGCCATGGGCTTCGGGCGCTTCTCCTATACGCCGATCCTGCCCGGCATGATGAGCGGCGTGCCGCTGTCGGCGGCCGATGCCGGCTTCATCGCGTCGGCCAATTTTGTCGGCTATCTCGTCGGCGCGGTCGCGGCCGCCTATGGCTGGGCGGCGGGGCGGGAGCGCAAGGTGGCGCTTTCAGCGCTTGCCGCCAACGCCATCCTCTTGGCCGCGATGGCGATGACCGGTTCGGTCATGCTCTTCGCCGTCATCCGCTTTCTCGCCGGTGTCGCCAGCGCGTTCGCGATGATCTTCACCTCCTCCATCGTGCTCAGCCACGGGGCGGCGGCCGGCAACGACCATGTGCAATCGGCGCATTTCGGCGGGCCGGGGGCGGGGATCGCGCTGTCGTCGGTGATGGTCTTCGTCATCGGTCTTGCCTCGCAAGGCGGTCCGGACGCCTGGCGGATCGACTGGATCGGCGGAGCGATCTATTCGGCGATCAGCCTCGCGCTCGTCTGGCTGCTTCTGCCCGCGGGGCCGGTCGCCGGCGGGCAGGCCGGCAAGGAGCCGCCGATCACATGGAGCCGGCCGATGCTGCTCGTGACACTCTCCTACGGGCTGTTCGGCTTCGGCTATGTCATCACCGCCACCTTCCTCGTCACCATCGCCCGGATGGCGGCGGCCGGCACGACCGTCGAATTCCTCTGCTGGTTCATCGCCGGGCTGACATCTGCCGTGGCGCTGTTCGCGTGGAAGCCGCTGGTGCGGCCGCTCGGGCTCGGCTGGGTCTATGTCGCCGCACTTCTGGTGCAGGTTGCCGGCGTGCTGGCAACCGTGATGCTGCCGCGCTCGGTGGCGCCCCTGATCGGCGGGGCGCTGTTCGGCTCGACCTTCCTGGCGATCACCGCCTACGGGCTGCAGATCGGCCGCAAGCTGGTACCGGCGAGCCCCCGCCGGGCCTTCGCGATGATGACGGCCGCCTTCGGCTTCGGCCAGATCGTCGGCCCGATCGTCGCCGGCGCGCTTGCCGAGCGCACCGGGAGCTTCGTCGCGCCGACCTACGTGGCGGCGGCGGCCATCGTCGTCTGCGCCGCCATGGTCATGCCAGTCGTCAAGAAGCTCTCCTAAGCGGTTACAATTGCGTAACAATGCCGTCAGGCCATTGCTCCTATGTTCGAACTGCCTTAATTTCCGGCGCAATCGCTCTTATAGAGCTTGCGAAGACACTCGTTCAGGAAAGCAATCCCTCCCGTGTTTCTATCCTACTTCCCGAAGCCGAAACTCTTCTTCACGTCGGCCGTCGCCTGGGCGCTCGTCGGCGTCCTCCTCTGGTATTTCGGAGGCTCGAGCCTCGGCGCCCTGATCGGGCTGCCGCCACTGGCGCCGGGGCAGGAGGCGCCGGTCGGTGTTTCCGTGTTCTGGTCGACGCCGTTCCTGTGGTTCTACGTCTACTACATCGTCTTCGTCGCCATCTTCGCCGGCTTCTGGTTCACCTACAGTCCGCATCGCTGGCAGATGTGGTCTGTGCTCGGCTCGGCGCTGATCATCTTCAACACCTATTTCTCGGTGCAGGTCAGCGTAGCCATCAATGCCTGGTATGGCCCGTTCTACGACATGATCCAGCGTGCGCTGGCGCGCCAGGAGCCGATCCCCACGGCCGCCGATCTCTATTGGGGCATGACGGGTTTTGCCGGTATCGCCTTTGTGGCGATCACCGTCGGCGTGCTCAACCTGTTCTTCGTCAGCCACTGGATCTTCCGCTGGCGCACGGCGATGAACGAATTCTACATGTCCTACTGGCCGAAGCTGCGCCACATCGAGGGCGCCTCGCAGCGTGTGCAGGAAGATACCATGCGCTTCTCGACCACGGTCGAGAGCCTCGGCGTCAACCTCGTCAGCTCGATCATGACGCTGATCGCCTTCCTGCCGGTGCTGTTCAAGTTCTCCACCACGGTCACGGAATTGCCGATCATCGGTACGGTGCCGCATGCGCTCGTCTGGGCGGCGATTTTCTGGTCGCTGTTCGGAACGGTGTTCCTGGCTGCCGTTGGCATCAAGCTGCCGGGGCTGGAGTTCCGCAATCAGCGCGTCGAGGCGGCCTATCGCAAGGAACTGGTCTACGGCGAGGACCATGACGACCGCGCCGATCCGATCACCGTGGCGCAACTCTTCGCCAATGTGCGCCGCAACTACTTCCGCCTCTATTTCCACTACATGTACTTCAACGTCGCCCGCATCTTCTATCTGCAGGCCGACAACCTGTTCGGCACCTTCGTTCTCGTGCCCTCGATCGTCGCCGGCAAGTTGACGCTCGGTGTGATGAGCCAGATCCAGAACGTCTTCGGCCAGGTACGGGAATCCTTCCAGTATCTCGTCAATTCCTGGACGACGATCGTCGAGCTGCTCTCCATCTACAAGCGCCTTCGCACCTTCGAGATCCGCCATCGACGGCGAGCCGCTTCCCGCGATCGACCAGCGCTACCTGGATCGCGAGGCGGCCGGGGTCGTGCACGCCGACGGCTAGTGGGGCGGGATTGGGTTTTGGAGACGCCGCGTGTCCTTGGATGCGCGGCGTTTTTTGTTTGTGGGGTGGGGGTGCTTGTGCGGTGGGCCCACTGTTTGCCTTGTGCCCGGGGTACCCCCCTCTGTCCTGCCGGACATCTCCCCCACAAGGGGGGAGATCGGCTCGTGGTGAGGTTTTCGCCAAACAATTGACGTGGAGCGAGTGGCCGCGCCCAGCCAATCTCCCCCCTTGTGGGGGAGATGCCCGGCAGGGCAGAGGGGGTATTCCGGGTGCGAAGCCAACCGTCACCCACTCACCACCCACGCCAAAACCGCGCGCGAAGCAAAGCCTCGCGACGGTCGGCGTCATGAAACGGGAAGGGCAGGCGGTTTGTTGTCGGTGGTATGGATGTCAGGCTGCCCGCCTGCCCGATCACCTCGGTTTCCGGTTCGCCCGACCCGACAGGAGCGTCTCTCGGATCGGTCTTGCCGGTGGATCATCGGCCCTGACGGCGTCTAATCCCCTTGGCAATCATCACCCCACGCCGGATTTCGAGTGGCTGAGCATCCGGTTCGCGACCCGGCTCCCAGTGCGGTGACGAGGAGGAGTATGGCGTGGCGGCGCGGGGCGGGGATGAGAAATGTGCGGTGCTTTCGATAGGGTGTTGAGCGGGTTGAGGGATTTGTTTCGTGGGGTGGGTGATCGTGCCCGTGGGGTCGGGTGGTGGTATGGGGCCGAGCCACGTGTCTCAAATACCTGGCCTGCCGGCATCTCCCCCACAAGCGGGGAGAACGTTGGGGGTGGCCGCTCGCGCCACGTTTGCTGTCTGGGCGAGTTATGACCGCAAGTCTTCTCCCCCTTGTGGGGGAGATGCCCGGCAGGGCAGAGAGGGTGTTACACGGTAAAGCGCTCACCAATCCGGCCGAGCCCCGCCACTCACAACCCCGAAGCCGGCGTCGTCTTCAGCTTGCCGCGCGCCTTGATCAGGGGAATCGCTTCCGAATAGCTGACGCAGTCGACGTCGTCTCGCCGGCAGACGTCGCTTACCAGGCGGTCGAGGGCCCGCCAGTAGGCGCCGCCGTTCATCTCGACGAAGTGGAAGCCGAGCTGCAGCGGGATGCGGTCGCCCGCATATTGCTTGTCGAAGGCGCGCTTGAAGGCGGCGTAGGCGCGGTCCTCGAACTGCTTGCTTTCGGCCTTGTCCTCCTCGCCCTTGGAATGGCGGACGAAGAGGTTGTAGTCCATGCCGATGATCGGCCGGTCGCGCGGGCCCTCGGGGATCAGCGGCAGCCCGAAGCGGATGATGCCGCCTTCCTCGACCGGCATGGTCGGTCCCTTGGTGACGAGGCTGGCGTCGTAGGTGAAGCCGGACTTCTTCTCGGCGGCGATCATGTCGGCGCCTTCCGTGGTCGAAAGATAGGGGGCGCGGAAACCCCTGATGCGATTGTCGACCAGGTCCCGCCAGCCCTGCGGCTCTTGCAGGCCGACGCCCTTCCAGGCGTTCCTCAGCGTGTCGCGGAAGTCGGTGTATTCCTGCGACCAGTTGGCCTCGCTCCACTTGCGGCCGTCGAAATGGCCGCAGCCGTGGCTGGAGATCTCGTTGCCCTCGAGGCTGGCGTTCCAGATGTTGTCAAGGCGCTGGCGGATTTCGTCGTCGCTCTGGGCAAAGCCGACATTGGAGCGGCCGGCCTTCTGGTACGGCGCCTGGTAGGCCTTCTTCATCTCCTTGTTCATCAGGAAGGTGCAGGAGAGGAAATAGGTGAAATGCGCGCCGTTCTTCATCGCCATCTCGCGGCTCCTTTGCCACAGCGCGTTGTCGTGGGCGCCGTCGAAGGAGATCATCACCAGCTGCTTCGGCTTGTCCGCCGGCTTGGCGTCCGCGTTGCCGACGGGCGCGGCGGGGGCCTCGACCGGAGCGGCATCGACGGCGGGAGGAGCGGTCTGGCCGGTCGGGGGCTGGGCGATCGGGGTTTGGCCAGTCACGGTTTGGGTTGGCGTGGTTTGGTCCGTTGCGGTTTGGGCTGCCGTGGCTTGGGTTGGCGCGGTTTGGGCTGTCGCGGGGGCGACGGCCGGAACGAGCATCGAGAGGGCAAGCGAAATCGAAAGGCAGGAACGTGATACGAGCATGGAGAGGCTGGAACGAGAGATACTGAAAGACATACCGGGAGAGATACTGAAAGACATGGGCACCGCGACAATTTGTTTCGGGCTTTTCTGGTACAGAATTGAGGCGAAGCTGCGGTGCCGCTGGCATTTTCCGATCGGTGAAGCTAAGCCTGTCTCATAGTCAAAACAGGAATTTAGCGATGCAGCTGCTAATATTGAGCCTCGTCCTCTTTATCGGCCTTCACCTGATCCGCGTGGTCGTGCCTGATCTCCGCCGCGCGATGATCGACAAGCTCGGCAAGCCGGTCTGGGGCGCCGTGCATGGTATCTTGAGCATCGTCACGCTCCTGTTCCTCGCCTACGCCTTCGATCAGGCGCGCGGCATGTACGGCACGCTCTACAATCCGCCGGTCTGGGTGGCGCATATCACGCTGACCTTGATGCTGATCGCGGTGATCTGTCTCGTGGCGGGCTTCCTGCCCGCCGGGCACATCAGGACCAAGCTCAAGTTTCCGCTGCTGGTGGCGATCAAGATCTGGGCGCTCTCGCATCTTCTGGCCAACGGCGAACCCGAGGCGATCGTGCTGTTCGGCGCCTTCCTCGCCTGGGCGGTGCTGCTGCGGATCTCGATGAAGCAGCGGCTGCGCAACGGCGAGATCAAGCTGCCGGTCTTCGTGTCGGCCAAGTACGATCTCTATGCCGTGATCATCGGCGTGGTGCTTTGGGCGGCCATTCTCTTCAAACTGCACGAACTGGTGATCGGCGTTTCACCGCTTGTGATGTAACGATTCTTACACATCCCCCTTACAACGGCTGCAAAATGGGGTAGAAGGCCCGACAATGTGCGTGCAACCCGCATGATTTTGCATATCCGGGCCGGAGACGAGAATGGCATTCAACGACGATAGCTTCATTCGTGAAGTCAATGAGGAACTGCGATCGGACCAGATGAAGGGTGCGTGGCATCGCTTCGGCCGCTACCTGATCGTGCTGGCCGTCCTCATCGTCCTCGGAACGGTCGGCTACAAGGTGTTCCAGTATTGGGACAGCAACCAGTCGTCGGGCACCGGCGACCAGTTCATCGCCGCCATGAAGCTTGCCGACGAGAACAAGAGCGACGAGGCGCTGACGGCGCTCGAAAAGCTCGAGAAGGAAGGCTATGGCGACTATCCGATCCTGGCGCGCCTGCGTGCCGCCTCGGTGATCGCGCAGAAGGGCGACGCCGCGGGCGCCGTGGCGGCCTTCGACGTGATCGGCAAGGACGCCAAGGCGCCGGTCGCCATCCGCAACGCCGCCAAGATCCGCGCCGCATGGCTGCTGATCGAAAACGGCACCTATGAACAGGTCTCGGCCCAGGTCGAGGAAATGGCCGTTCCGACCAACCCGTTCCGCCACTCCGCTCGCGAAGCGCTCGGCCTTGCCGCCTACAAGGCCGGCAACATGGTCCAGGCCCGCCAGTGGTACCAGGCGATCGCCGACGATGCGCAGACACCGCGCAATGTTGCCAATCGCGCCCAGATGATGCTTGATAACATCATTGCATCCGGCAAGGCGCCCGCCGCACAGGGCTGAGTTTAGGGTATTTCAATGAGCTTTACGGTCGCGATCGTCGGTCGCCCGAATGTCGGCAAGTCGACGCTTTTCAACCGGCTGGTCGGAAAGAAGCTGGCGCTTGTCGACGACACGCCCGGCGTCACCCGCGACCGCCGTCCCGGCGATGCGCGCCTGATGGGGCTGACCTTCACCATCATCGATACCGCCGGCCTCGAAAAGGCCGACGCCGAAAGCCTGCAGGGCCGCATGCGCGCCCAGACGGAAGCGGCGATCGACGAGGCCGATATCTCGCTCTTCTTGGTCGATGCCAAGTTCGGCCTGACGCCCGTCGACAAGGAACTGGCCGAGATGCTGCGCCGTCGCGGCAAGCCGGTCGTGCTCGTCGCCAACAAGTCGGAAGCCAAGGGCTCCGACGGCGGCTTCTACGACGCCTATACGCTGGGCCTCGGCGAGCCGGTGCCGATTTCGGCAGAACACGGGCAGGGCATGCTCGACCTGCGCGACGCGATCGTCGAAGCGGTCGGCGAGGATCGCGCCTATCCGCCGAAGGAAGACATCGCCGAGACCAACGTCAATCTTCCCCGCGAGATGGAAGAGGACGAGGACTACGAGCCCGAATATGACGACACCAAGCCGCTGCGCGTGGCGATCATCGGCCGCCCGAATGCCGGCAAGTCGACGCTGATCAACCGCTTCCTCGGCGAGGACCGCTTGCTTACCGGCCCCGAGGCCGGGATTACCCGCGACAGCATTTCCGTCGAGTGGGACTGGCACGGCCGCACCATCAAGATGTTCGATACCGCAGGCATGCGCCGCAAGGCGCGCGTCACCGAGAAGCTCGAGAAGCTGTCGGTCGCCGATTCTCTGCGCTCCATCCGCTTCGCCGAGACCGTGGTCATCGTCTTCGACGCCACCATTCCCTTCGAGAAGCAGGACCTGCAGCTGGTCGACCTCGTGGTTCGCGAGGGACGCGCCGCCGTTCTCGCCTTCAACAAGTGGGACCTGATCGACGAGCCGCAGGCGCTTCTGGCGGACCTGCGCGAAAAGACCGAGCGGCTGTTGCCGCAGGCGCGCGGCATCCGCGCCGTGCCGATCTCCGGCCAGACCGGGCGCGGCCTCGACAAGCTGATGCAGTCGATCATCGATACGGACATGACGTGGAACCGCCGCATCTCGACCGCCAAGCTCAACCGCTGGCTCGATCGATCACGACGCAGCATCCGCCGCCGGCCGTCTCCGGCCGCCGCCTGAAGCTGAAATACATGACCCAGGTCAAGGCCCGCCCGCCGGCCTTCATGATCTCGTGCACCCGCGCCGACGCGCTGCCGGAATCCTATACGCGCTATCTGGTCAACAGCCTGCGCACGGATTTCAACATGCCCGGCGTGCCGATCCGGATCATGTATCGCGAGAAGGACAATCCGTACGGATCGAAGAGCGGCGGACGTCGCAAGCCGCAGCCGGCCAAGTAACAGGTTGGGTGCGGCCCAGAGCCGCGCCCGCGATCTTCCCGACGGATAGTACGCCGTGCCGCGTCAGCCGGCGAAGTAATAAACCGGCTCGCGGGTCAATTCGCCGTTGCCGACATGGCCGTAGACGTCGTTTCCGAGTATCCAGTAAGTAATGGCCTGCGTTTCCAGGGAGAAGATATAGTCTCCCGAGATCCAGTGCTGCGCCTTGTTGCCTGAAATGGGGTAGAGATGCTCGCCGGCCTGATACATGACCGCCTTGTGCGACTTCGAATCATATAAATAACGTTCGTCGGCCATCTCGTTTCCTGATTCCATCGCGGAAGAATCTCACGCCGACCTGGCTTTGTCTAATAATCCTGATTTAATATATACGACTATTTTTGGGTCTTAGCGCCGCCTGGGCCTGGAGGACGGCTATCCGGCGGCGCGGGCAAAAAAGCGTGGCGCCGGTGTCGGGAAGGCCGGGGCGGGAACGTCTTTCAGACAACAGGGCCCGTGGGGCGCCCGCGGACGCGGTTCGATCGGGGTTGCGCGCCGCTTTGGCCAAGGCTTTCGATCAGGGAGGATGCACGATCATGAGCCATTCGCATCAGGGGTCCTATCGGTGGGTGATCGTGGCAGCGGGGGCGCTGATGACCTGCGTGGCGCTGGGGGCGATGTTTTCGCTGGCGATCTTCCAGGAGCCGATCGCGCTCGATACCGGCTGGTCGCATATCGGCATCGCCAGCGCGATGACGCTCAACTTCATCGTCATGGGGATCGGCGGCTTCGTCTGGGGTGCCGCCAGCGACCGGTTCGGGCCGCGCGCGGTGGTGCTTGTCGGGGCGGCACTGCTCGGGCTGGCGCTGGTGCTCTCCAGCCGGGCGGCGACGCTCCTGCAATTCCAGCTGAGCTACGGCATTCTCGTCGGCATCGCCGCCAGCACCTTCTTCGCGCCGATGATCGCGGCGACCACCGCATGGTTCGACGAGCATCGGGGGCTTGCCGTTTCGCTGGTCTCGGCCGGCATGGGCGTGGCGCCGATGACGATCTCGCCCTTCGCCCGCCTCCTGATCTCGGCCTATGACTGGCGCACCGCGATGCTGATCATCGGCATCGGCGCCTGGGTTCTGCTCCTGCCGGCCGCGCTGATGGTGCGGCGCGCGCCCGACGATGCCGAGGGAGAGACCGCCGCGTCGGCCAATGCCGCGACGGCGACTGGCGCATTGCCGGCGGAGCGGGGTGGCGTGCCCTTGTCGCGGGTGTTCCGTTCGCCGCAGTTCATCGTGCTCGGGCTCACCTTCTTCGCCTGCTGCGCCGCGCATTCGGGGCCGATCTTCCATATGGTGAGCTATGCGACGCTCTGCGGCGTGGCGCCGATGGCGGCGGTCAGCATCTACAGCGTCGAGGGGCTGGCGGGGCTCGGCGGCCGGCTCATCTACGGTACGCTTGCCGATCGCGTCGGCGTCAAGCCCGTCATCGTCGGCGGGTTGCTGATCCAGGCGGCGGCGCTGATGGGTTATCTCTTCGTCAGCAGGCTCGGGGAGTTCTACGCGCTGGCGGTGGTCTTCGGCAGCGCTTATGGCGGCGTCATGCCGCTCTACGCGGTCCTGGCGCGCGAATATTTCGGGCAGAAGATCATCGGCACGGTCTTCGGCGCCGCCACCATGCTTTCCAGCCTCGGCATGGCCTTCGGGCCGCTGATCGGCGGCTGGATCTTCGACAGCTTCGCCAACTATTCCTGGCTGTTCATCGGCTCGGCCCTAGTGGGGCTGGGCGCGGCCGCGATCGCGCTGGCGTTTCCGCCGCTGCCGGGCGGGCGGGGGCGTCAGGCGGCGGGGGTTGCGGAGTAGAAGGCGTCACACCATCGTCGCCGCATCGCCATCGCCGAGACGCTTGTTGCGCGGCAGCGACTTCGCGTATTGCCAGGCCTTCTTCCATTTCGGAGTGATCACCCCGTTGGCGGCGCGGATGTTGGTGATGAACTGCAGCGTCGCCGCTTCCCAGGAATATTGCACGGCGAGTTCGCGTGCCTTTTCCCGCGAGGAGGAGAGGGCGGACAGGCAGGCGGTGCCGAGATTGTAGTCGAGCGCGCCGACCTCACTGTCGTCGCCGATGATGTCGAACGGGCCGGTGACGGGGTAGGCGGCGACGGGGACGCCCGACGCCAAAGCCTCGAGAATGGTGTTGCCGAAGGTGTCGGTCAGCGACGGGAAGACGAAGACGTCGGCCTGGGCATAGATCGCCGCCAGCTCGGACCCGACCTTGAGGCCGGTGAAATGCACATCGGGATAGCGCTTCTCGAGTTCGGCGCGGGCCGGGCCATCGCCGACGACGACCTTGGAGCCGGGAAGATCGAGATCGAGAAAGGCCGGCAGGTTCTTTTCCAGGGCGACGCGGCCGACCGTCATGAAGATCGGGCGGGCGAGGCCGAATGGCTTGTCCTCGAGCGCCGCCGGATGGAACTGGTTGGCGTCGATGCCGCGAGTCCAGGGCATGAGGTTGCGGATGCCCTTCTCGGAGAGTTCGCGCGCCAGCGAAGGGGTCGCCACCATGCAGCCGGCGCCGGAATTGTGAAACCACTTGACGAAGGCGTAGAGCCAGCTCTTCGGGATGGGAAGGCGGGCGGCGACATATTCGGGAAAGCGCGTGTGGTAGCTGGTCGAGAACGGCATGCGGTTCTTCAGGCACCAGCGCCGCGCCGTCAGCCCCAGCGGACCCTCGGTGGCGATATGGACATAGGACGGCTTGTGCCTGGCGATTTCGCGCGCGACGCCGCGGTAGCTTGCGATCGACAGGCGGATCTCGGGATAGGTCGGGCAGGGAATGTTGCGGAACCCCTGTGGCGTCACCATCGCCACCTCGACGCCGATTTTCGCGAGCTCGCGGTTGGTGTTCTCGATCGAGCGGACGACGCCGTTGACCTGCGGATGCCAGGCGTCGGTGACGATGACCAGCCGCTCCGGCTTGCCCGTCGACAAGGCGGCCGCGTTATCGCCATCGGTGGCATTCGTCAGGCGTTGCAACATGATCCGACTTCCATCCGCGCCATCGGCGCAAAGCTCCGGGCGGGCGCCGGATAAGCGATTCCCGCACCGATATTGTCGCTGCTGTCGATGATGGAAATATTACAGGCGGGCGGGTGCAGCCGGATGCAACCGGGGCTGTGATCTTGGGTTGTGCGTGGTTTGTTGTTTGCAATTCTTGATGTGCTATCCCTAGCCGAGGTTGGGGGAACAATCCATGTTGAGACAATTGCGGGTGCTGGCATTGCTGGCGACGTCGATGCTTGTCGCCTGCGCGAGTGTCGATGCCAAGAAGATTGCGAAATTTGGAGAGGCGACAGCTGCGGTTGCGCAAATCGTTGCCGATGTTCCCGAGGTGGCTGACAAGGTTGCTGCTCAGGCCGCATTTGAAGATCAGGCGATGGCGTTTGAAAGCCGTGCACGTGCACCATCGTTCCCTCCCAATGTTCCAACGTCTGACCTCAAATTCAGGAAGGTGTGGGCGGTACGCACCGATCTGCTGAACGCGATCGCGGGTTACGGGGCGGCGCTTGCGGCGGCCGCAAGCGGCAAAAACGGCGAGAGTTTGGAAACCGCGCTTGGAAGTTTGAAGAAGGCGTTGAATACCGTTCCAACGCTGGCATCGAATAAACGGTTTCAAGGCGCAGCTTCGATTGCGGAAGGCGCTGCTACGAAACTTTTCCTTCACGTCTCGGATGCCCGACTGCGGCAGTACACAAGTGAGGCGCACCCACTGATCGTGCAGAGCGCTGCTCTTCTATCCGATAGCTTCGCACAGACTAGCGGCTACATCGACGCTGATTATCAGAACTGGTTGAACGATAAAGAGACAATGCTGGATGATGTCAGGAGAGACGCCAAGGGCAGTAACGCCGATCGCTACGCGATATATGCACAGTTCTCCAGAGACTCGCAGGCCATGGAGGAGACTCTTGCGCTGTTTCGACCTCGAAAGGCTCCGCGTTACGAGGAGCTCCTATCACAAATGGTTGCTGCGCATGCCGCGCTTCGACGACCGAATGCTGACCCCGCTATTGTCGAAGAATTTGTCGCGTCGGTTAAAGAAATGGCTCAGGCACTCAAACAGCTCGCTGGCAAATAGGAGGCAATGATGGTGATGACCCCATTGGATAACTGCCTTGAAGCGGTGCGCAAGCGAATCAAGCAGACAAAAGATCCTGATGCCAGGTCCGAACTGGTTGCGATCAGGAATGAGCTTACTGCACTGAAGAAGAAGAAAATCCTTGCTGAGCTTGATAAAGACTCAGAGAAATATCGAGCGCTTATCGAGAAACTCGATGCCATCAGCAAAGCGATTAAAGAGACTGCCGACGCGATCGAAGCGGCAAGCAAATCGGCGGCGCTACTTGTGCAAATCGCAGAACTTCTGACGGGCGTCTAACCCACCCTCAAACCCCAAGCTTATCCTTCGCCACCAGCGCCCCATGCTCGCTCACAACCCGGGCCGCGACCTTGGCGGCGAAGCGGGCGGATGCGGGGGCGTCCTTTGTTTCGAGATAGTGGGCGATGAAGGCGCCGTTGAAGCTGTCGCCGGCGCTGGTGGTGTCGACGACCTGCTCGACCCTCTCGGCGGGGACGAAGGTTTCCTCGCCGTCGAAATCGAGCGTGATGCCGTCGGCGCCGTTCTTGACGACGACGTCGCGGACGCCGAGCGCGCGGTAGCGGTGGATGGTGGCCTCGATCGAGACGTCGCCGAAGTGCAGGGCCTCGTCCTCGAAGCTCGGCAGCACCAGCGAGGCAGCGCGCGCGCCTTCGCTGATCGTCGCGTGCATCTCGTCATAGCCCGACCACAGGCGCGGGCGGATGTTGGGGTCGAAGGCGACGAGCTTGCCCGATGCCTTGGCGCGGCGGGCTTCCGACAGCAGCGTGTCGGCGTCGTCGCGCGACAGGATCGCCAGCGTGATGCCGGAGAAATAGACGACGTCGGCGCCTTCGATCGCCTGGCGCAGGAAGTCGGCATCGGCGGCGAGCTGGCGGGCGGCGGAGTTGTCGCGCCAGTAGCTGAAGGAGCGCTCGCCGTCCTTGAGGCTGATCATGTAGAGGCCGGGGGCCTTGCCCTTTATGCGGCGGATGCTCGTCGTGCCGATGCCGGCCTCGTTGAAGAAGGCCACCATCTCGTCGGACATGGCGTCGTCGCCAAGCGCGGTGCAGTAGTCCACCGACCAGCCCTCAGGAAGGCAGGCGCGGGCATACCATGCGGTGTTCAGCGTGTCGCCGGCAAAGCCCTTGCGCAGCAGCCCGGCGCCGGCCTGCGACAGCTCCACCATGCATTCCCCGATCGATAGAAAACGTCCGCCCACCGCTGGTCTCCCTGATGTTTCGTGTTCGCTGATACGCGTCGCGCGCGGTGCTGACAAGCATGGATCAGCCTTATATTGCCACACCCGCGTCGCGGGACACCGGTAGCGGACGGAAGCGCTTGTCCGCCATGCAAAAAAACGTGAGCGCGGTTGTCTTTTACTTTCGGCGCTTTAGTCTCGGCACGGATATCAATAAAAGCGAGGATCGGCGGCAAATGGTGGTTCGGACGGGCGGGAATGCGGACTGGTGGCGGGGTGCTGTTGTCTATCAGGTCTATCCGAGATCGTTTCAGGATACGAATGGCGACGGGCTCGGTGATCTCAAGGGGATCACGAGGCGTCTGCCCTATATCGCCAGCCTCGGCGTCGATGCGATCTGGCTCTCGCCCTTCTTCAAGTCGCCGATGGCCGACATGGGCTACGATGTTTCCGACTATTGCGACGTCGACCCTATCTTCGGCACGATCGCCGATTTCGACGAGATGATGGTTCAGGCGCATGCGCTGGGGCTGAAGGTGATCATCGACCAGGTGATTTCGCATACGGCGGATGTGCACCCCTGGTTCGTCGAAAGCCGCTCCAGCCGCGCCAACGACAAGGCCGACTGGTATGTCTGGGCCGACCCGAAGCCCGACGGCACGGCGCCGAACAACTGGCTGTCGATCTTCGGCGGGCCGGGCTGGGAGTGGGATGGCGTGCGCCGGCAATATTACCAGCACAATTTCCTCACCTCGCAGCCGGATCTCAACTTCCACAACGCCGACGTTCAGGACGCGCTTCTGAAGACGGTGAAATTCTGGCTCGACCGGGGCGTCGACGGCTTCCGGCTGGATACGGTCAACTATTATTTCTGCGACAAGCTCCTGCGCGACAACCCCGCGCACGAGCCCGATACCAGCGATGGCGGGCTGGATGCGCCCGACACCAACCCCTACGGCATGCAGAACCACCTCTACGACAAGACGCAGCCCGAGAACATCGGCTTCCTGCAGCGTTTCCGCGCGCTGCTCGACCGCTACGAGGGGCGCACGACCGTCGGCGAGGTGGGCGACGGGGCGCGCTCGCTGAAGACGGTGGCGGCCTACACATCAGGCGGCGACAAGCTGCACATGTGCTATACTTTCGATCTCCTGGGGCCGGAGTTCACCGCCGCCCATATCCGCGACTGCGTCGATGCCTTCCAGACAATGGTGGCGGACGGCTGGGTCTGCTGGGCTTTCTCCAACCACGACGTCAACCGCCATCTCAGCCGCTTCGCCAGGACGGTCGAGGAACGGCCCGTGGTCGCCAAGCTGGCTATCTCGGTGCTTGCGACGTTGCGTGGCTCGATCTGCCTCTACCAGGGCGAGGAGCTCGGCCTGCCGGAAGCCGATCTCGCCTTCGAGGACCTGCGCGACCCCTACGGCATCCGCTTCTGGCCGGCCTTCAAGGGCCGCGACGGGTGCCGCACGCCGATGCCCTGGGAAGCCGCGCGCGCGCATGCCGGCTTTACGACGGCGGAGAAGTCCTGGCTGCCGGTGCCCTATGAGCAGGCCGCGCTTTCCGTCGATGTGCAGGAGGGCGACGCCAACTCGGTGCTCACCCACTACCGCGACACGCTGGCCTTCCGCAAACAGCATCCGGCGCTGATCGACGGCGCGATGACCTTCCTCGACACGAACCAGGATCTGCTGGTGTTTACGCGCAGCAAGGAGGGCGAGACGCTGCTCTTCGTGTTCAACCTGACACGGGAGCCGGCGTCGTTCGGTTTGCCTGTGGGGATGGTGCTCGGCGAGCGGGTGGAGATGCCGGGGGCGGGGGGAACGGTTGACGGCGGCAAGGTGGTGCTCGGGGCGCTGGAAGGGTTTTGCGCGCGGGTGGTTTGAGGGGACATCGTCCGTTTGAAACATCCCATGGGATGTATTATAGTCGCTTCATGAAGCGTGTCGTCCTCGATACCAATGTACTGACAGCCGCGCTTCGGAGCCGAAACGGAGCGTCGTTCGCCGTTATGCAGATGGTGGCTCGTCGAACCCTCGTGCCTTTGGTGACGACGGCCCTGTTTCTGGAATACAGATCTGTTCTGAAGCGTCCGGAACAGCGTGCCGCTCATGGGTTTTCAACGCCAGATATCGACGCTGTGTTGGCCGAGTTCGCGGCGCTTGCCGAAGGGGTCGAGGTTCACTTTCGATGGCGTCCTCAGCTGAGTGACCCGAAGGACGAGTTTGTTCTAGAGGCTGCGGTCAACGCCAACGCGGATGCCTTGGTGACTCACAATCTCAAGGATTTTGACGCTTTAAAAGATCGATTTGCGCTTCGCGTCTTGCGGCCGGCGCAGTTGCTTCAGGAGATTGGATCATGAGTACGAACACCTATCCGCTCAAACTGCCGGCATCGGTCAAGGAAGCCGCCGCGCGTCTCGCGAAGGCTGACGGCGTGTCGCTCAACCAATGGATTGCTTCGGCTGTCGCGCAAAAGGTCGGCGCCGTCGAAACCGCGAATACATTCCTTGAACGCCGGGCGGGCGGGGCGAGTGGGGATGGCCTAGCGGATATGTTGGAGAAGGTGCGCGACGTCTCTCCTACCGATGGAGATGAATTGCGCGGCAAGTGACTGCGGAGATGACGTCACTCCCTCGGGAGTAGCGTGGTGGTTCAAAGCCGTCGGGTCTTGCCGGCGCGAAAATCACTGAGCGCCTTGTCAGCAAGCCCATCGAGCTTGCCGGCGGCGACGTCGCTTTCGATGCGGCGATCCCACTTTTCCGCCTGAAACGCCTCGAACCATGCCGAGAACGCTTCGAGATCCGGCGGGTCCCGTTCGCTTACGAATTTTTCGATCTGCTCAAGCTTGGTCATCGCGAGCTCCTATCGGTGTCGAAGCTATGCGCTCTGTTGTCGTTTGCCAACCCGCACCTCACCCGATCAGCCTGAACTGATCGACATCCACCATGCCCATGTCCGATATCTTCAGATGCGGGATGACGGGGAGCGGCAGGAAGGCGACCTGGAGGAAGGGTTCTTCGAGGGTCGTTCCAAGGGCGTAGGCTGCCTTTCGCAGGTCGTGCAGCGTGTCGCGGACGGTTTCGTAGGGTTCGAGGCTCATCAGGCCGGCAAGCGGCAGCGGGATTTCGCCGGTGACCTTGCCGTCCTCGACGACGACGAAGCCGCCCTTGATTTCGCCGAGCCGGTTGGCGGCGATGGCCATGTCGTCCTCGCTGACGCCGACGACGCAGATATTGTGGCTGTCATGGCCGACGGTGGAGGCGATCGCGCCCTTCTTCAGGCCGAAGCCCTGGACGAAGCCGTTGGCGTGGTTGCCGTTCTTGCCGTGGCGCTCGATGACGGCGACCTTGATGATGTCGTTATCCAGATCGACCGCCGTCTGGTTGCCCTTGACGGGGAGGCGGTAGCGGCGGTGCTCGGTGATGATCTTGCCAGGGATGACGCCGATGACGGGTGTTTCTCCATCGGCAACCGGCACGCCGAAGTGGGCGGCATTGACCGTTCGCGCCTTGACACTGTCGAGGCCGACGGGGGCGATGGGCTTGCGGGTTTCGAAGAGCTCCGGCGTCACCTTGCGGCCGGCGGAGAAGACCATCTCGGCCTTGCAGTTCTCCAGGCTGTCGAGGACGGCGAGGTCGGCGCGCCAGCCGGGGGCGACGAGGCCACGGTCGCGCAGGCCGAAGGCGCGGGCGGCGGAGATCGAGGCGGCGCGGTAGATGGCGAGCGGTTCGACGCCGTTCTTGATCGCGGTGCGGATCATGTAGTCGAGATGGCCCTGCTCGGCGATGTCGAGCGGGTTGCGGTCGTCGGTGCAGAGCGCCAGATGCGGCGACAGGCGCTCGGTGATGATTGATATCAGCGCGTGCAGATCCTTGGAGACGGAGCCTTCGCGGACCAGGATGTGCATGCCCTTGCGGATCTTTTCCAGCGCCTCTTCGGCGCTCGTGCATTCATGCTCGGTGCGGATGCCGGCTGAGAGATAGCCGTTGAGATCGCTGCCCGAGAGAAGCGGGGCGTGGCCGTCGATATGCGCTCCCTGAAAGGCCGCGAGCTTGGCCATGCAGACGGGATCCTTGTGGATCACGCCGGGGAAGTTCATGAACTCGGCAAGGCCGATGACCTTTTCGTGGTCGCGGAAGGGCAGGAGCTTTTCGATCGGCAGGTCGGCACCGGAGGTTTCCAGATGCGTGGCGGGAACGCATGAGGAGAGCTGGACGCGGATGTCCATGATGGTTTGCTCGGCAGACTCCAGGAAATAGCGGATGCCTTCGGCGCCGAGCACGTTGGCGATCTCGTGCGGGTCGCAGATCACGGTCGTGACGCCATAGGGAAGCACGCAGCGGTCGAACTCGTGCGGGGTGACGAGCGAGCTTTCGATGTGGAGATGCGTGTCGATGAAGCCGGGGACGACGATGCGGCCGGATATGTCGATCTCGGTCCTGCCGTTGTAATCGCCGCAGGTGCCGACGATGGTGTCGCCGCAGATGGCGATATCCGATTGCACCAGCTCGCCCGTCACCAGATCGAAGAACCGCCCGCCCTTGAGCACGATATCGGCCGGCTCGCGGCCGGTTCCCTGGTCGATGAGGCGTTCTAGTCGTTCGGTCATGGGGCTCTCTGGTCCGGTGTTGTGTTTGCTGCCAGTCTAGAGAGGCGGGCGCCGCATGGGAAGGCGCGGATCGGACTTGTCCATCGCCAAGCAGTCGCGGGGCCCGTCCCGTTCCGGCTGGATCAGGGCAGCGCCTATTCGGTCTGGCCGAGGGCGCCGATCAGGGTGTGGATCTGCGCGTTCAAGGCTGCGATCTCGGTCAGGGTCATGCCGGAACGGCTGAGCAGCGTGTCGCCGAGACATTTGCTGCGGGCCAGCATGTCGCGGCCGGCAGGCGTCAGGAAGACGTTTACCTGGCGCTCGTCCAGCGTCGAGCGGCGACGTTCGAGGAGGCCTGCCTGCTCCAGCCGCTTGACCGGCGGGGTGATGGTGCTGGACTCCAGCGACAGCCGGTCGGCGATCGCGCCGACCGTGGCGCCGTCCTGTTCGCCCAGCACGTTCAACACCAGATATTGCGGATAGGTGATGCCCATCTCGTCCATCATCGGCTTGTAGGTGCGGTTGATGGCGAGGCTCGCGGCATAGAGCGAGAAGCACAGCTGGTCGTCCAGCGGCGGCGTGGTGGTGCCGGGCGCGGGCTTAGGGGAGGTGTGTATCTGGTCGGTCATGCCGAGGCTCCATCTGTCTATATGGATACCACTAGCATAAAAATGATATCGCGATAATCTTTTTCGTAGACAGAAAAATTTGAAGTGCTATGAGTATGTATATCGCGATATCGATTATCGCGAAAACGAATGGAGATGAACATGACTGATGACATCGAAAATTCCGCGAGACGGCATGTTATGGTCGCCGGGCTCGGCCTCGTTGCGACGGCCGCCGCCGCCTCCTTTGCGAATTCGGCCGAGGCCGCGAGCCAGACGCATGCGGCCGCCGCCCAGAAAACTGCTCACCCGACCGGTAAGGACAAGAACGTCATGACTAGCAGCTACATCACGACCAAGGACGGCACGCAGATCTTCTACAAGGATTGGGGCACCGGTCAGCCGATCGTGTTTCATCACGGCTGGCCGCTCAGCGCCGACGACTGGGATGCGCAGATGCTGTACTTCCTCGGCAAGGGCTACCGGGTGATCGCCCATGACCGTCGCGGCCACGGCCGCTCCAGCCAGCCGGGCCACGGCAACGACATGGATACCTACGCGGCGGATGTGGCCGAGCTTGCCGAACATCTGGATCTGAAGAATGCCATCCATGTGGGCCACTCGACCGGTGGCGGCGAAGTCACACGGTATGTCGGCAACTACGAGAGCCGCGGCCGGATCGCCAAGGCGGTGCTGATCGGCGCGATCCCGCCGGTGATGCTGAAATCCGACAAGAACCCCGGTGGGCTGCCGCTCGAAGTGTTCGATGGCTTCCGCACCGCGCTTGCGGCCAACCGGGCGCAGTTCTATCGCGACATCCCCGAAGGCCCGTTCTACGGCTTCAACCGGCCGGGCGCCAAGGTCTCGCAGGGCGTGATCGACAACTGGTGGCGGCAGGGGATGATGGGCAGCGCCAAGGATCAGTATGATTGCATCTCGGTGTTTTCCGAAACCGATTTCACCGAAGACCTCAAGAAGATCAAGACGCCGGTTCTCGTCATGCACGGCGCCGACGACCAGATCGTGCCGATCGCCGATTCGGCGCTGCTTGCCGCCAAGCTTTTGAAGAACGGCACGCTGAAGACCTATGACGGCCTGCCGCACGGCATGGCAACCACGCATGCCGACATCATCAACGCCGATCTCCTGAAATTCTTCCAGGCCTGATCGAGGCCGGCTGCGGCGAAGGCTATTTTGAAAGATCCGCAAACGAAAAACGGGCGCCCGCGAGGGCGCCCGGTCTGTATTTGATCGCAGAGGCGAGCCGAATTACTCGGCGGAGACGATCTTGCCGGCTTCCCACTTGTAGAGGGAGAAGCTCTGCGAGGTCAGGTCGCCGGTCTCGCCGTAGGTGAGCTTGCCGATGGCGGTGGAGATCGGTTCGCCGGCCTTCAGAGCCTTGGCGACCGCTTCGGAATCCTCAGCGCTCTTCGCCTTCTCGATGCCGGCCTTGATGACTTCGACGGCGGCGTAGGCGTTCAGCGTGAAGGCTTCGGCCGGGATGCCCTTGGCCTTCAGCGCGTCGGCGGCGGCCTTGGAGTCGGCGCTCTTGGTGGCGTCGACGGCGTTGGTGAAGATGGTGCCGCCAGCGGCATCGGTGCCGATGTTCCAGAACTCGCTGTTCGACAGGCCGTCGCCGCCGATGATGACGGCGTTGACCGAGAGGTCACGCAGCTGGCGGGCGAGCAGGCCGCCTTCCGGATGGTAGCCGCCGAAATAGACGACGTCGGCCTTTTCGGCCTTCAGGCGGCTGGTGAGCGCGCTGAAATCCTTGTCGCCGGGTGTCAGCGCGTCATCGAAGACTTCCTTGACGCCACCGGCGTTCAGGGTTGCCTTGAACGAGTCAGCCAGACCCTTTCCATAGGCGCCCTTGTCGTTGATGATGGCGATGCGCTTGTCCTTGAAGTTCTTCAGGACGTAGTTGGCGGCGACTTCGGCCTGCTGGTCGTCGCGGCCGCAGGTGCGCAGAACGTTGGCGAGGCCACGCTTCGTCAGGTCAGGGGCGGTGGCGGTCGGGGTGACCATCAGCACGCCGTTTTCGGCGAAGACGTCGGAGGCCGGGATGGCGACGCCCGATGTGACCGGGCCGACGACGAAGCGGATGCCGTCGCCGACGAGCTGGTTGGCGGCCGAGACGCCCTGCTTGGGCTCGCCCGCGTCGTCGGCGAATTTCAGCACGACCTTCTCGCCGAGGATGCCGCCGGCCTTGTTGATTTCGTCAACGGCGGTCTGGGCGCCGTTCTTCACCTGGTCGCCATAAGCGGCGACGGGGCCGGTCAGCGGCGCGATCAGGCCGATGGTGATATCCGCATGCGCCAGCGGCGCGAAGGCGAGCGAGGCGACGAGGGTCGCCGTCAGGGTCTTCAGGGTCATTCCGTTTCTCCTTGGATGGGTTTCAAGCCCGCGACTGTCCTGCCGCTGCGATCAATCCAGGCCGTACAAACATCCGTTCAGGGATGCGCCAAGGACGACGGACTGCGCGCGGCAAACACGCCCATCCGGCCATGTTTGGCTCGAAGGACGCATTGCAAGTTTATTAGGAATTTCGCGTCGATTTAGCAAGAAGATAGAATGACGATGGCGAATTGTGACGGATTCGATATCCGAGAGGTCGAAAATCACGGCTTCTCGGGTGAAAAGCCGTGATTTGTGGAGAAGACAGCTCGGCGTCATCGATCGGCCAGCGCACTCCCGAGAAAGACCATTATTCTGTCACTCACGTCGCGATGGACCGCTTGTCGATCGGCGCCAGGCGCATCCCGGCAGACAATGCTCTCGCCAGGGGCCTCCTCTTCGATGAGCGCTGCCGCGCCCGGCTTGCAAAGCTGCATGAAACTGAAATGCAAGGCGCCCGGCACCAGGGCGAATTGCGTCGTGGTTGGCGGCAGGTGCTCGGCGAGATAGAAGGAGTCCTTATTGGTTGCGGCGATACTGGCTTTCTCCGCAGTCTCGGGATCGACGTTCTCGCCCGCGCCGAGGACAAGCACCGGAACCTTTACCGCAGCGAGGCTTTCCGACGTCAGGCCGCGTCCGGGGCCGAGGTCCAGCGTGACGATCGCCTTGATCCTGGCGTCGCCAAGATCCGCGCCAAGAGCTGCCATGGAGGACGCGTCGCGGCCGACGCCCAATGCCGTGAACGTCCTGCAGTAGACGGGGCCGAGCACGCGGGGGCAATCGTTCATGACCGCCCCGGCGTCAAACCGGCCGCCGGCGAGTTCCATCACGGTCCATCCGCCAAGCGAGTGGCCGATGGCGCCGATGCGGTCCGGCGATACCGAGCCCGCAAGGCCGGGGTTTGCCAGAAGCGTATCGATCACCCGACTGAGGTCGCGCGGCCGCTGCCAAATTTCGATAGTGTCGGGCGACCGCATGTCGAACGTGGTCGTACCGGGATGGTCGGGCGCCGCGACGACATAACCCTTGGCGGCAAGTTCGCCGGCAAGCCAGGCGAGGTTGCGCCAGTTGCCGCCATAGCCGTGAGAAAGCAGGATCAGCGGGCGCGGGCCGGGCGCGGGTTCGGCGTCGCGAATGACCGGGAGCCCGACGAAGGCCGGTGTCTCGCCGAGGTTTATAGGTTCGGCGGTGGACGTCGTGGGATACCAGAGGCTGATGGACAATGGCGGACGAGCGCCTGTCGCGGCGATGGTGGTCTGTCGGAAACCTGGTGCGGCGAAGGCCGGGAAGGCGGAAAAGCTGGCAAGCAGGATGAGTGCGATCAGTCGTGTGCGCATGCAATGATCTCCGATCGGAAAGGGCGCCCCATCCGTTTCAGGGAATTCGCTGCATGGAGACCGATAACGCGTTTCAGGTCCTGATTTTCAGGAGCCACCGGCACCCGTTCACCGGCCGGTGCTGCCGCGCGCAAAAAAGATCGGCAAACCTGAGGTCGCCGATCCGTCAATATGAAATGGTGATGAAAATGGTCAGTCGTTCCGCCTGGGAACGACCGGAAGGCTTCAAGCGATCAGGCGGCCGACTTGGCGCGGACCGGTTCTGCGTAGATCTGCGTCAGGGTCTCGAGAATGCGGATGACCTGATCGGAGGTGCTGGAGTAGTAGATCGTCTGTGCGTCGCGGCGGGTCTTGACCAGCTTCTGGGCGCGCAGCTTCGAGAGATGCTGCGACAGCGCCGACTGGCTGAGGCCGACTTCGGTGGCCAGCGCGCCGACGGGGATTTCGCCCTTGACCAGATTACAGAGGATCAGAAGTCTCTTGGGATTTGCCATGGCGGACAAAAGCGCGGCTGCAACATTCGCGTGAGCGGTCAAATCAATTGTGTCCATAATCATCTTCCCATGGAAACGGAATTCAAAAAAACGTCGGCCTGAAATCGCCGACGGTGAAAACTAGCAAGAGGCCTTCAAGATTGTATATAGCTAAATTTCAGGTATTGAGTATTTCATGTTAGATATATGTGAATAAAGTTGATCGCGGCTGTTCACGGGTGTGTCAAACTCGTGTCGCACCAGCAAATCGCCCGAAATCACATCAAAACCGGCGCAATCGACTCCACAAATCGCCCATTTGGCCCCCATGCGTGCTTTATGCGTGATCGCTGTTTTCCTTGCCAAATCGGGCTCCAGCGCTAGCAAATCTTGCACTACCTCATTGGCGCAAGCCGCCAGTTCCTCGTTGGCGTCCGAGCGGATCATCAGCTCTTCTCCACCCAGAACATAGGCCCGGCCGAAGCCGCCATTGAGGCTGGCGCTCTCGGGAATCAGGCGGAAAAACCGGAAATCCGCGAAATCGACATAGAGTTTCGCCTTCGAATGACGGGCCAGAAAGCGATCACGAATGCGTGTGTGGATGGCGCTGCCGCGCTCGACGGCCGCCGCGCGGCACTGCGTCGTCAGTCGGGCATGGGCGAGCGGGTCGCCCTTGCCGGGCTCGCCGGTCAAAAGTGAGGCACGGGGATCGGCGTCGAGCGCACGGGTATGCGCCGAGAGGCCGGAGACGAGGATGACGGGAACGCCGTCTATATCGGTGCCGAGAAGCACGCGGCTGGCGAAGGGGAAGCCGGTCTTCGGGTCGAGCACCGCGATGGCGGCGTAGCGGGCGGAGCGGAGAAGAGTGCGCGCCAGCCTGCGCGCCTCTTCGTCCGTTTCCCTGATGACGGAAGGCTGATCTTTCATGTCCACGTTCTGGCGGAAGCGGACAGCTCGATCAAGCCTGTTCTTTCTTCCTGTGCTGCGTCAGGCCGGCGACGACGTCCTGGGCGGAAATCGTGCCGATGATGGCGCCGTTCTCGACCACGCCGATGCTCCCCGGCTGGCGGGACAGCGCGTCGAGAATGTCGATCAGCGGGGTCTCCGCCTTGGCCGTGCCGCTGACGCTGGCGCCGGCCGCTGCATCGCCGAGGCCCGAATGCATGACGTCGCGGGCGGTCAGCATGCTGATCGGGTTCATGTGCTGGACGAAATCGGCGACATACTGGTCGGCCGGGTTCTTGACGATGTCCTGCGGCGTGCCGCACTGGATGATGCGCCCGCCCTCCATGATCGCGATGCGGTTGCCGATGCGGAAGGCCTCGTCGAGATCGTGGCTGACGAAGAGGATGGTCTTCTTCAGGCGGCGCTGGAACTCGAGCAGTTCATCCTGCAGGCGGGTGCGGATGAGCGGATCGAGCGCCGAGAACGGCTCGTCCATCAGAAGGATCGGCGCGCCGGTCGCAAAAGCGCGGGCAAGGCCGACGCGCTGCTGCATGCCGCCGGAGAGCTCGTTGACCTTGCGATCGGCCCACTTGGTCAGGTTGACCAGCTCGAGCTGTTCGGCGACGCGCTGCTTGCGCTCGCCCTCGGCCATGCCTGCCAGTTCGAGGCCGAAGCCGACATTGTCGGCGACGGTGCGCCAGGGGAGGAGCGCGAACTGCTGGAACACCATCGAGACGGTGTGCATGCGCAGGTCCCGCAGGCCCTTGGCGGAGGTCTTGTAGGGGTTGACCGGTCCCGACGCGGTGTTGACGGTGACCTCGCCGCGCACGACCGGGGCAAGCCCGTTGACGGCGCGCAAAAGCGTCGACTTGCCGGAGCCGGAAAGGCCCATGAGCACGAGGATCTCGCCTTCCTGGATCTCCAGCGAGGCATCGGCGACGCCGAGCACCAGCCCGGTTTCGGCGCCGATCTCGTCGCGGTTCTTGCCCTTGTCGGCCAGGGCGAGGGCTGCGTCCGGCTTGTCGCCGAAGACGATGCTGACATTATCGAAGCGAACCGCGGTCATGCGCCGTCTCCTTCACCCGCCGCGCGGAACATTCGGTCGAGAATGATCGCCAGGATGACGATGCAGAGACCTGCCTCGAAGCCCTTGGCGACGTTGACGGTGTTGAGCGCGCGCACCACGGGGACGCCGAGGCCGTCGGCGCCGACGAGAGCGGCGATGACGACCATCGACAGCGACAGCATGATGGTCTGCGTCAGGCCGGCCATGATCTGCGGCGTGGCGTAGGGAAGCTCGACCTTGCGCAGCACCTGCATCGGGGTCGCGCCGAAGGATTCGGCGGCCTCGACCAGCGAGGGCGGCGTCGAGATGATGCCGAGGCGGGTGAGGCGGATGGGCGCGGGGATGGCGAAGATCACCGTCGCGATCAGGCCAGGCACCATGCCGAGGCCGAAAAGGATAAGCGCCGGGATCAGATAGACGAATGTCGGAATGGTCTGCATCAGGTCGAGCACGGGCCGAAGCAGCGAATTGACCCAGGGACGGCGGGCGGCCGCGATGCCAAGGGGAATTCCGACGACCATGCTGACGAAGGTGGAGGCGAGCACCAGCGCCAGCGTCGCGGTCGTTTCCTTCCAGTAGCCCTGGTTCATGATGAACAGCAGCCCGAGACAGGTGAAGACGGCGACGACGACCGAACGCCTCAGCCAGTAGGCGATGGCGGTGATGCCGAGGATGACGATCAGCGGGTGCGGCGTCTGCAGCACGAAGAGCAGGCCGTTGATGACGCGGGACAGGACAAAGGCAAGCTGGTTGAAGAACCAGTCGGCATTCGTGGTGAGCCAATCCACGAAGGCTTTCGCCCAGGGACCAATGGGGATTTTAAAGTCGGTGATCCAGTTCAAGGGCGTGCCTATCCAGAAAGAACAACAACAGGGGCGAGGATAGCGAAAACGGGGCGGCCAGGGCCACCCCGCACTCGATATCAGAGGCCGAGGCTTTTCTTGACGGCGTCAACGCCGTCGCCGCTGCCGTCGAGCGTCTTGACGCCCTTGAGCCAGGGCTCGATCGCCGTCGGATTGGCTTTCAGCCATGCCGTGGCGGCCTTTTCGGGCTCGTCGCCGTCGTTCAGGATCTTGCCCATGATCTGGTTCTCCATCGGAAGCGAGAAGACCATGTTCTTCAAGAGCGTGCCGACGTTCGGGCATTCGGTGAGATAGCCGGCGCGCACGTTGGTGAACACCTTGGCGCCACCGAAGTCAGGACCGAAAACGTCGTCGCCACCCGTCAGATAGGTGAGCTGGAAGTTCTCGTTCATCGGATGCGGCGCCCAGCCGAGGAAGACGACCGGCTTGCCGGCCTTTTCGGCGCGGGCCACCTGCGCCAGCATGCCCTGCTCGGAGGATTCGACGACCTCCATGCCCTTCATGCCGAAGGTGTCCTTCTCGATCATGTTCATGACGAGACGGTTGCCGTCATTGCCTGGCTCGATGCCGTAGATCTTGCCTTCGAGATCGTCCTTGTAGGTGGCGATATCCTTGAAGTCCTTGATGCCGAGCTCGGCGCCCTTGGCGTTGGTCGCCAATGTGTATTTCGCGCCGGTCAGGTTCGGGCCGAAGGATTCGACCGACTTGTCGTCGATGAAGGGACGGACGTCCTTTTCCTGGGTCGGCATCCAGTTGCCGAGGAAGATGTCGATGTCCTTGTTCTTCAGCGACTGGTAGGTGACCGGTACGGAGAGAACCTTGACGTCGGGGCTGTAGCCGAGACCCTTGAGGATCACGGATGCGGTTGCCGTCGTCGCGGTGATGTCGGTCCAGCCCACATCCGACAAGCGGACGGTGGAGCAGCTGGCCGGGTCGGCGGAATAGGCGGCGGTTGCGACAGAGAGCGCGGCAACGGCCGTGGCGGTGATCAGTTTGAATGCGCTTGTCGTTTTCATTTATAGAACTCCCAGTCTTACGTTCCCAAGCCAATCATCAATAGCCGAGTTTTACAAGCGACCTCAGTGTGTTTGCGCCGCATTGCCGTATCCGATTGCGACGTCGGGCATTTAATGGATTGCTTGAATTTCGCCGGATTTGACGGGCGTTTCCGGCAATTTTCTGTGATTAACGGTGGCCGGGGGTTTTCTTGGCGGTGCCGAGCCACCAAGAAGCGGAGAGACGGAGAATGCAATGGCGAAGCTTTACTTCAACTATTCGACGATGAATGCCGGCAAATCGACGATGCTGCTGCAGGCCGCGTATAATTACGAGGAGCGCGGCATGCGCGTTCTCTTGCTGATCGCGGCGTTCGACGAACGGGCCGGCAAGGGCGTCATCGGCTCGCGGATCGGGCTCCAGGCGAACGCCGTCGCCTTCGAGCAGGACGCGGATCTGCTTGCGCTGATCGCCGAGCAGGGGGCTACGGGCGAACCCATCGCCTGCGTCTTCGTCGACGAAGCGCATTTCATGACGCGCGAGCATATCTGGCAGCTGGCGCGCGTCGTCGATCGGCTCGATATTCCGGTCATGGTCTACGGACTGCGTACGGATTTCCAGGGCAAGCTGTTTCCGGCCTCGCAGGAGCTGATGGCGATCTCCGACGAGATGCGCGAGGTGCGCACCATCTGCCATTGCGGCCGCAAGGCGACGATGGTCGTCAGGCTCGACGGCAACGGCGCGGTGGCACGGGAAGGGGCGCAGATCGAGGTTGGCGGCAACGAGAAATACGTGTCGCTCTGCCGCCGTCACTGGGACGACGCCATGAACGGCGAATGGGTCGCCGAGAGGGCCTGAGCAAGGCGCTGCTTCCATTTGAGACTGAACGGCTCTAGTTTGGCGGCATTCGATTCATCGGGGATATCGGGTGCGCAAGCCTGTCTCGTTCGACACCACATTTGATGCCGCCAGTGCGATTGCCGACGAATTGCCGGTGAAGATCAAGACATGCGCCGATTTCGTCGGCGAGTTCGCGCGGCACCCGACCGACATCGACGACGAACGCTTCCTTGTCGAAAACGAGCGCTTCCAGGGCTTTTCCGCCGACGCCAGGAACCTGGCGGAGCTGCTTGCCGAACTGGTGGCGACGCTGGATGCGATGACCGTCAAGGTGTCGTCCGATCTCGACAGTTTCCGGGGCCTGACGGCGACCGAGCGGTTCATCGGGCATTTCTCGCGCCAGCGCATGTGGCGGCGCCACAGCAGCCGCGTGCGGGCAGCGCCCGTGGTCGAGCGGCTGCGCGACCTGATGGTCAAGTCCGACAGCGTCGCCGGGCTGATCACGCGTCACCGCGCGGTCGTGGTCACCGCCCACAAGGAGGCCGAGGGCCGGCTGGTCGATATCGTCGAGCGCCGGCGCCGGCTGGTCGACGACATCGACATCGCCCGCATCCGCATCAAGGAGCTCAACGCCAAGGCGCTGACGACGCAGGGGCGGATCGGCGTCTACGGCAGCAAGGCCGAGTGGCAGCGGATGGAGGAGGAGCGCCAGGCGCTGAAGGCGCAGGCGGACGAAATCTCCACCCGCGAGCACGAGCTGCGCGACGAGAGCCAGCGGCGCGAGCGCTTCATCGGGATCTTCCAGCTGCTGGTCGACGGGCTCAACACCGAGATCGGCCAGTGCAACACGCTGATGCGCAAGCTGATGATCGATACGGAAGAGCGTCTTCTGATATATCAGGCCCAGGTCGATACCGATATTCCCGGCTCGAAGGTGAAGATCTCGTCGGAACTGTTTCCCAGCATTGCCGACGCCATCGTGCTGTTCGAACGCGACATGCTGCTGCCGCAGGAGATAGAGCATCGCAAGCGGACGGCGGACGCGCAGTTCGGCAAGAGATTTCCGCTTTACGCCCACCAAAATGAAGATGCGTCGGGCGCGCCGCTGATCGACACGACGAACATGTCGGGGAAGCTGCGCTTGCGGATGCCGCGTCTCTAGACGTGCCCGTCTTCAGGATCGGCGGAAGAAACAATAGTAACAGCAGGATGTTGCCGTTTGAGATGTGGATGCATATCTGAGAGCGGGTAAAACACGCGCTTTGGGCTGCAGAAGGGAATAGTCGATGCTTGACGGAATCTCCGGTTTTTTCAGATCGATCGGCCGGGCGATTGGTCGTTGGGCGCGGCTTTTCGTGGCCTGGGCGTTCTGGCCCTTCCTCGCGGCGCGGGGCTGGTATGTCGAGCGAAGCTGGCTGGTCCGGCTTCCCGTCATCGGTATCCTGGTGCTGCTCGTCCTGCTCTATGGCTATTTCATCGTGCAGACGCAATCGTGGACCGGCTTCAATCCGTCCTTCGTCGACCAGTACAAGCTCGCCGAGCGCAAGGTTCCCGCCGGCCAGGAAATCCCGGCCGCTGACGGCGCGAGCGCGCCGGCGACAAAGACCTGCCAGCGCGCGGCGATCGTCGATGTCGTCGCCGATCTCACCGATTTCAACGTCAACCAGAACGCATGGATCTCCTCCATGCTGCTCTATCGCCTCGGCTTCTTCGGGATCGACTGGGACAACACGCCGTTCCTCGACAACAAGGCCTCGTTCCAGCGCGGCGTGAACCAGGCGGTGCGTCGCACCTCCGTCGAGCTGGTCGATACGCTGGGGCGCGTGCGCGGCACGTCCGGCATCAACAGCGACCTGCAGGATGCGCGCGGCAAGCTGCAGTTCGACGAGTTCAGCTGGTATTTCGGGGTCAATCCGTTCGGCCCGAAGACGCCGACGCCGAGCTACTATCGCTCGGCGATCAACAGCCTTCGCAAGTTCAACACGGACCTGTCCAACTGCAACGCCGTGTTCGACACCCGCGCCGACAATCTCATCCAGTTCATCGACCGTATCGCCAACGATCTCGGCGCGACATCCGACATGCTGGCGGAGCGTTCGGCCAACTCCGCGAGCGGCTGGTTCGATACCCGCGCCGACGATCGCTTCTGGTTCGCCTATGGCCAGCTCTACGGCTACTACGCCATTCTGGCCGCCGCCCAATCGGACTTTTCGCGGGTGATCGCGGAGCGCAATCTCGGCGCGCTCTACGGCGTGACCAACGCCCAGTTCCAGGCGGCGCTGCGCATCCAGCCGGCGATCATTTCGAACGGCCGCGAGGACGGCTGGATCATGCCCAGCCATCTGGCGACGATGGGCTTCTATATTCTGAGAGTGCGCTCGAACCTGGTGGAGATGCGCGCGGTGCTCGGCCGATAAGGGCGAGCCTTGCCGCGCCGTCTCCGGTGGCGCGGCGTCAGTTGATCAGCTTGTAGCGGATCGCCTTGGCGACCAGCTGGGTGCGGTTGACGCAATCGAGCTTCTTGATGGCGCTGGTCATGTAGGCGTTGACCGTGTGGTCGGAGAGCGACAGGATCTGCCCGATCTCGATCGAGGTCTTGCCCTGCGACGTCCAGCGCACGACTTCGCGCTCGCGCGCCGACAAGGGCGGGTGGTCGCTGCTCTTGGCGGACTTGACGAGATTAAAGGCGTCCAGCAGGTGCAGCAGGATCATGCTCACTTCGTTGATCTCCGTCTGTCCAAGCGGCGCGCGCGTGCCCGACAGCCAGAACAGCAAACGGTGACCGTCCGCGGAATGCATGGGAACGGCGACGCCCGCCCGCATGTCGTGGGCGCTCTTCAGCTCCTCCAGTTCCGGCGGGAACATGTTGGAGCCATCGCGCAGGTTCCAGGAGCGGGGCAGGGCAGAGCCCGACATGCCGGTCGAAAACATTGGAAGCTGCATGAAGCGGGCGCGATCGAAGCCGCTGACGTAGGCGGCCGGAAGATTGGTTTCGATCAACAGCGACTTCAGAAGAAAACTTTCGGGCGTCGGTGCGTCCATCAGCGTCGCGTATTTGAAGCCGAAAGCTTCGGCGGTACGAAACATTGCCTGGGCGAATGCCGGTCTAGTTTTCACTGCTGTAATTTCAGCCGTCAATACTGACTGCCTCTCCGAGGTAGCTATGTAAGACATCAATCAATTCCCGCCCGCCTGCAACTTGAGCCATAAGATCGGCTATCTGATATATTTGCTAGCCAGAATTTGTGCGGCGCACTGCTATTAGATTAATGTGTTATAATTTAAACACTAAAAATCTTCCATCGGTTGTTATTAGCAAATATTAAAACAACTATATATGGTTTTCGCGCTGTCGGGCGCAGGAATTTTGTTCAATAGCAAATCACAAGGGTATTATCTGCCTTGCGCGATATGTCGCAGGCGGCAAGGCCGCCCGCGAATCAGTCGTCGTCAGACCTTCGAACTGTCCTTGCTTTTCCGCATCAACTGCTCGAGGAAACCGAGCATGACGGCGGAGACGACGAAGGCCATGTGCATGATGGTCAGCCACATGATCTTGCTGTCGGTGAACTGCTCCGAATTCAGGAAAACCTGCAGGAGATGGATCGACGAGATGGCGACGATCGACGAGGCGACCTTGATCTTGAGGCTGCCGGCATCGAGCTTGCCGATGAAGGATACGTCGGCCTCGCTTTCGTCGAAGCGGCTGACGAAATTCTCGTAGCCCGAGATCATCACCATAACGATCAGGCTGGCGACCAGCGCCGCGTCGATGAGGCCGAGCATGGCCAGGATCATTTCACCTTCGTCATAGGTAAAGACGTTGGAGGCGACCTTCAGGAACTTGTAGCCGAAGGACACGGCGTAGACCGCCAGCGAAAGCGCCAGGCCAAGATAGAAGACGACGAGAATCCAGCGGCTGGAAAGAATGATGCGCTCGACGATGAGCTCGAGTGATTTCATGGTTTATCCCCGTAAGTGCTAAATCAACGCCTGGTGATAGAGGCTGCGGGTGTCCGTGCGCAACGGGCGGGGTCGCAAACTTTCGGTATATTTCACCAGGCCATTGGCATAAACGTGACGTTCGAACGACGAAAAGGTCCGGGGGCGGCATGGCTGAGTATAAAACCGACATCGAGATCGCGCGCGCCGTGGTGAAAAAGCCGATCTACGAGATCGGTGACAGGCTCGGAATTCCGGCGGCTCAGCTCTCGCCCTATGGGCACGACAAGGCGAAGATCAGCGCCGAATTCACCACCGCGCAGGCGGGCAAGCCAGACGGCAAGCTTATTCTCGTCACCGCCATCAATCCGACGCCTGCCGGCGAGGGCAAGACGACCACGACCGTCGGGCTCGGCGACGGGCTGAACCGGATCGGAAAGAAGGCCGTCATCTGCGTGCGCGAGCCCTCGCTCGGGCCGTGCTTCGGGGTCAAGGGCGGGGCGGCCGGCGGCGGATATGCGCAGGTCGTGCCGATGGAGGATATCAACCTCCATTTCACCGGCGATTTCCACGCGATCACGGCGGCCCATAACCTGCTTTCGGCGATGATCGACAACCACATCTACTGGGGCAACGCGCTCGATATCGACGTGCGCCGTATCACCTGGCGGCGCGTGATGGACATGAACGACCGGGCGCTGCGCGAGATCGTCGCCTCGCTCGGCGGCATCTCCAACGGCTTTCCGCGCGAGAGCGGCTTCGACATCACGGTCGCCTCGGAGGTGATGGCGATCCTGTGCCTGGCCTCCGATCTTCAGGACCTTGAAGAGCGCCTCGGCAACATCATCATCGGCTACCGTTTCGACAAGACAGCGGTTTTCGCGCGCGACCTGAAGGCGGACGGCGCCATGGCCGTGCTTCTCAAGGATGCGATGCAGCCGAACCTGGTGCAGACGCTGGAAAACAATCCGGCGCTGGTGCATGGCGGCCCGTTCGCCAACATCGCCCACGGGTGCAACTCCGTCATCGCCACCAGGACGGCGCTGAAGCTTGCCGACTACGTGGTGACGGAGGCCGGGTTCGGCGCGGATCTCGGAGCGGAGAAGTTCTTCGACATCAAGTGCCGCAAGGCCGGGCTGAAGCCCGATGCGGCGGTGATCGTGGCGACCGTGCGCGCGCTGAAGATGAATGGCGGTGTCGGCAAGGGCGATCTCGGACGCGAGGATGTCGGCGCAGTGACGCGCGGCTGTTCCAACCTCGGCCGCCATGTCGCCAATGTGCGCAAGTTCGGCGTGCCGGTCGTGGTCGCCATCAATCACTTCGTTTCCGACACGGATGCCGAGGTGCAGGCGGTGAAGGCCTATGTCGCGCATCTCGGCGCCGAGGCGATCGTCTGCCGGCACTGGGCGGAAGGGTCTGCCGGTATCGAGGAACTGGCGTGGAAGGTGGTGGAGATGGCGGAATCGGGCGATGCCAGGTTCGCGCCGATCTATCCCGACGCCATGCCGCTGATCGAGAAGATCGAGGAAGTGGCCGCCCAGATATATCATGCCAGCGAGGTGAGCGTGCCGAAGACGGTGCGCGACCAGTTGAAGGTCTGGGAAGAGCAGGGCTATGGCCATCTGCCGGTTTGTATCGCCAAGACGCAATATTCGTTCTCGACCGACCCGAACCTGCGCGGCGCGCCAGAGGGGCATGTGGTTTCGGTGCGCGAGGTCAGGCTGTCGGCGGGCGCCGGCTTCGTCGTCGTCATCACCGGCGAGATCATGACCATGCCCGGCCTGCCGAAATCGCCTGCCGCCGAGCGCATCCATCTCAACGAAGAAGGCGCGATCGAGGGGCTGTTCTGACCTTCCGCCTGGATTGAAGACGCTCGGATTCCGATTCACGTCGTCCCGGCAAGCCACTGACATGTCTCGATTTTCACCGGCAGTAGCGGTAGCCGCCATTGCGTTGCAGGACGTCGAGATGGAAGTGCTTCTCGTGGGCGGCGTCGCTTTCGGGATCGAGCACGGTGGTGAAATACAGACAGCCGGCGGCGCTGACTGCGCGCTGGAAGGCGCCGATCAGGGTCAGATCCTCGCGCCTCGGCTTGACCGCGACACCCTCGCCCTTCTCGAAGCCGAAGCTGGCGATATCGACGGCGTTGCCGCGCGCGTGTTCGGAAATCTTGCCGGTTTCGGCGCTGTTGCGCAGGCGGCAGATATAGGTCGAGGCCTGGTTGATGGTGGTGATGCGGCCCTGATTGGGGGCGGCGACGGCGGCCGCCGGGACCACCGTCTGCTTCATCCAGCGGGCAAGCGCCAGCGCGGCCGGGCAGCGCATGACGCCATCCGGCTTCAGCTTGATGCCGGGCAGGGCTTCACTGACCTTGATCGGCTTGTCGATGCCGCAGCCGTTGCCGTCGTCGATGCGGTCGAGATCGGTGAAGACGACGCCAAGGCTCTCCAGTTCGTTGACGCATGCCGAGTGGTCGGCATCGCTTTCCGGCTCGATCGTCAGGTTCTGCGCCTCGAGCGTCTGCTTTTCGGGCAGGTTCGGTCCCTGTACCTCGCGCTTGGGGACCTCGCCCTTGGTGACGTCGCTCTTGGAGGGGGCGGCGTCCTTGCTCGTCGTGTCGGAGGAGGGCTGTTCGCCTTCGGTGGTGTTCGCGCCGGGCTTCGACATGTCAGACTTCGACGTGTCGGGCTTCGCGTCTGACTCGTTACGGTCGGGCTCATCGGTGTCGGGTTTGGGAAGCGGCTTGGGCGCGACCTCAACTTTCGCCGGGTCCTCGGACTGCTGTTCCAAAGGCTTGTCGCCGGGTTTCACTTCGGGTCTCGGACCGGTCTGGGGCAGGCCGGCGCCGGTCAAGATGATGAGGCATAACAGTGCTGTCGCGATCTGGCCCGTCTTGTTCACGCTTCCATCCATCGTTTCATGCCCAGCGGGATAACAACGTATGGGAGCGGATTTCGTTGCAATTTCGCAACGTTGATCGCCATGATTAAAACATGACTGCTTATATCATGATATGTGGGCGGAATATATTGACAACCATACTCATGTTTTTTATGCGGCAAGAAGTAGGCGGAATTCTTCGCCGAGACACCTAGCCAGCCCCTCCAAGCGCGGATGCGCGACGACCAGCCAGCCCGGTACTTTTTTCATTGAGGGGTTGATTATGGTTATCCGACATTGGCGCGCGGCGCTTTTGGTGGGCACGGCGTTCGTTCTTGCCGGTCCGGTCTCGCAGACGCTGGCGCAGAGCGCGCAGACGACGACGCCGGCCGCGACGAGCGACGGCGAAACGACGCTGCAGAAGATCGTGGTGAAGGGCAAGCGGGTCTCCGCCGCGCCGGAGCCGGGCAGCGTCACCGACACGCCGCTCGCCACCGAGACGACAGCCGCCGAGATCGAGAACAAGCAGATCACCAGCATCAGCGATCTTGGCCGCATCGCCGAGCCGGGCGTCAACTTCAACCGCAGCACGGGTGGCGTCAACATTCGCGGCCTCGAGGGCAGCCGCGTGCTGACGACCGTCGACGGCATTCCGCTGACCTTCCTTTCGGATGCGACGCGCAGCGCCACGGGTGGCGTCGATACCTTCGATTTCTCGTCGCTTTCGGCCGTCGACGTCCTGCGTGGCGCCGATTCCAGCCGTGCCGGGGGCGGCGCGCTCGGCGGTGTTCTCGCCGTGCGCACGCTGGAGCCGGAAGACCTGATCGAGGAAGGCCGGGACTGGGGCGGCATCGTCAAGTACACCTACGACAGCTCCGACCGCAGCTCCGCGCCATCCGCGGCGATCGCCAAGCGCATCGAGAACACCTCGATCATGTTCCAGGGCGGCTACAAGGCCGGCAAGCAGACCGACAGCCAGGGAACCGTCGATACCTACGGTGCGACCCGCACGGCCCCCAACCCTTCCGACTATCAGCAGCACAACCTGCTGTTCAAGCTGCGCCAGCAGCTCGAAGGCGGCCACACGATCGGCCTGACGGCGGAGAGCTACCGCAAGGATCGCGATACCGACGCGAAGACGAACCAGACACTGACCGGCAACTACCGTCCGGGCAATTACGAAACCAACGACGCCACCGCGCGCGATCGCGTTTCGCTGGACTACAAGTTCCAGTCCGAGAGCGACGACAGCCTCGTGGATTCCGCCTGGGCTTCGCTCTACTGGCAGGATCAGACGCGCGGCACCGGATATACCGGCTACCGCTCGACATCGGTCGTCGGCCCGATCGGTCGCCTGAACGAGTATAACGAACGCACGATCGGTCTCGTCGGCGCGCTGGAAAAGAACGTCGATACCGGTTACCTCGACCACAATTTCGTCTTCGGCTTCGACATTGCCCGCAGCATCGACGAGCAGTATTCGTCGGGTTACGACAGATGCCCGGCACCGCTTGCGAACGGCTCTTATCCGGCCGGATACACCGCGTGCGCCAACCTGCATACCAACCAGGCCGATACGCCGAAGGTGGACAGCGGTCGGATCGGCCTCTATGTCGACGACAAGATCAATTTTGGCGATACAGGCTTCTCGGTTACGCCCGGCGTGCGCTTCGACTGGGTGAAGCATGATCCGAAGATGACCGATGCCTTCGCCGAGAACGCCAATAACCCGGCGCTGCCGAACAGCTTCGATGACACGGCGATATCGCCGAAGGTCCGGCTGGAGCAGGAAGTCAACGACCAGGTTCTGCTCTACGGCCAGTGGGCGATGGGCTTCCGCGCGCCGACGGCCGGTGAACTCTACAGCAACTTCGGCGGACCGGGCACCTACCTGCGTATCGGCAACCCCAACCTGAAGTCGGAAACCAGCAATGGTTTCGAAGTCGGCGCCAAGCTCGGCGACGATGAATTCGGCGGCCGCGTCAACCTGTTCTACAACCGCTACCGTAACTTCATCGACACGACGAGCGTGAACGCCGCTCAGGCAGCCGCTCTCGGCTACAACCTGGCACAGTATCCGCAGGGCATCACGACCTACAACAATGTCGCCAACGCCGAGATCTACGGTACCGAAGTCTCCGTTCACAAGCGGTTTTCGAACGGCTTCCGCGCTCTGGCCGGCTTGGCCTACGCGGAGGGCAACAACCTCGACACGAATACGTTCCTGCAGTCGGTCGCGCCGCTCAAGGCCGTGATCAGCGTCGGATACGACACCGAGACCTGGGGTGTCGGCCTGGATTGGACCGGCGTCAAGCGTGCGCGTGGCCAGACCATCGGAACCGCGACGTCGATGAGCTACTTCAGCACGCCGGGCTACGGCATCGTCGACCTGACCGCCTGGTGGGAGCCCGAGCAGATCAAGGGCCTGAAGATCAACGCCGGCATCTACAATGTCTTCGACAAGACCTATTACGACTACGCCTCGGTGCGTAACGGTGGTTCGCAGCCTCGCGAATACTACTCCGAGCCGGGCCGTACCTTCAAAATCTCGCTCACGCAGCGCTTCTGACACGATCGAAAGGGCGGCCTCCGGGTCGCCCTTTTTCGTTGCCGCATTCGCCTCTTGCGCTCTCCTTGAACTCACGCTAACAATTCCGCCCATGAACATGTCCTTGAACATTGCAATCTGGTGGTGGGCTCGCTGAGGCGGCCTCGACCAATCGTGTCCAAAGACGACGATGAGCCGCCCGGAAAACACCAGGCGGCTTTTTTTGTTTTTAAGGCCGCCTGTCATCCGGGCCGATAACGGAGTGAAGCAATGGTAACGATCATCAGGGATGACGGAGCGGAGATTTACGAGACCAAGGGTGGCATCACGGTCACGCGGCAGCGCCGGGCGATCCCTTATGCCGACGCGGTCTCCTCCTATATCGACAAGCTCGACGAGCGCCGCGGGGCGGTATTCTCGTCGAACTACGAATATCCGGGCCGCTACACGCGCTGGGATACGGCCGTGGTCGATCCGCCGCTCGGCATTTCCTGCAACGGCCGCAAGGTCTGGATCGACGCCTATAACGAGCGCGGCGAGGTCATTCTCGGCTTCGTCACCGAGCGGCTGAAGACGATCTCCGAACTGGAACTGGGTGCGGCGACCAGGCGGCGGCTCGATCTCACCGTCAAGGCGCCGGACCGGGCGTTCACGGAAGAAGAGCGCTCGAAGATCCCGACCGTCTTCACCGTGCTGCGCGCCGTTACCGATCTCTTCTATTCGCAGGCCGACGCCAGCCTCGGCCTCTATGGCGCCTTCGGCTACGATCTCGCCTTCCAGTTCGACGCCATCAACCTGAAGCTGACGCGTCCCTCAGACCAGCGCGACATGGTGCTTTATCTCCCTGATGAAATTCTGGTCGTCGACAATTATTCGGCCAAGGCCTGGATCGACCGCTACGATTTCGAAAAGGGCGGGTTGACCACCGAGGGCAAGGCCGGCGACATCCCGGCCGAGCCGTTCCAGCGCACCGACACGATCCCGCCGAAAAGCGATCACCGCCCCGGCGAATATTCCGAGCTGGTGGTCAAGGCCAAGGAAAGCTTCCGCAAGGGTGATCTGTTCGAGGTCGTGCCCGGGCAGAAGTTCATGGAGCGCTGCGACAGCAAGCCTTCGGATATTTCCAAGCGGCTGAAGGCGATCAATCCGTCGCCCTATTCCTTCTTCATCAATCTCGGAAACCAGGAATATCTGGTCGGCGCATCGCCGGAGATGTTCGTGCGCGTGTCGGGCCGCCGCATCGAGACCTGCCCGATCTCGGGCACGATCAAGCGCGGCGAAGATCCGATCGCCGACTCGGAGCAGATCCTGAAGCTGCTCAACTCGAAGAAGGACGAATCCGAGCTCACCATGTGCTCTGATGTTGACCGCAACGACAAGAGCCGCGTCTGCGAGCCGGGTTCCGTCAAGGTCATCGGCCGCCGGCAGATCGAGATGTATTCGCGCCTCATCCACACGGTCGATCATATCGAGGGACGCCTGCGCGACGATATGGACGCCTTCGACGGCTTCCTCAGCCACGCCTGGGCCGTCACCGTGACCGGCGCGCCGAAGCTTTGGGCCATGCGCTTCATCGAAAGCCATGAGAAGAGCCCGCGCGCCTGGTATGGCGGGGCGATCGGCATGGTCGGTTTCAATGGCGACATGAACACGGGGCTGACGCTGCGCACCGTGCGTATCAAGGACGGGATCGCCGAAGTCAGGGCAGGGGCAACGCTCTTGAACGATTCCATCCCCGAGGAAGAAGAAGCCGAAACCGAACTGAAGGCATCCGCCATGCTCTCCGCCATCCGCGATGCCAAGGCCGGCAATACGGCCAAGGCCAGCCGCGACGTCGCCACCGTGGGCAAGGGCGTCAAGATCCTGCTGGTCGACCACGAAGACAGCTTCGTGCATACGCTCGCCAATTACTTCCGCCAGACGGGCGCCGAGGTTTCGACCGTGCGTTCGCCGGTGCCGGAGGAGATCTTCGATCGGCTCGATCCCGATCTCGTCGTGCTCTCGCCCGGCCCAGGGAACCCGAAGGATTTCGACTGCAAGGCGACGATCAAGAAGGCGCGCGCCCGTGACCTGCCGATCTTCGGCGTCTGCCTCGGCTTGCAGGCGATCGCCGAGGCCTATGGCGGCGAGCTCCGTCACCTGGCGCTTCCCATGCACGGCAAGCCATCGCGCATCCGCGTGCTGGAGCCGGGCCTGGTATTCTCAGGCCTCGGCAAGGAAGTCACCGTCGGCCGCTACCACTCGATCTTCGCCGACCCCTCGACCCTGCCGCGCGATTTCATCATCACGGCGGAGAGCGAGGACGGCACGATCATGGGTATCGAGCACGCCAAGGAGCCGATCGCGGCCGTGCAGTTCCACCCGGAATCGATCATGACGCTCGGCGGCGACGCCGGCATGCGGATGATCGAGAACGTGGTGGCGCATCTGTCTCGCAAGCGCGCGACGCGGGCGGCTTGAGGTCGGCTGCTAGTTGTTTGCTAGGTTGGTGGGTGTGATACCCCCCCTCTGCCCTGCCGGGCATCTCCCCCACAGGTGGGGAGATCGGCTGGGAGCGGCCGCTCGTTCAAACCTCAACGTCTGCGAAAACCTGACCACGAGTCGATCTCCCCCCTTGTGGGGGAGATGCCCGGCAGGGCAGAGGGGGGTAATCCTGGCGACAATGCCGGCGAAGTCCCCAGCCCCGCAGAAACCTCACCCCCGCCGCTGCACGATCTTCACATTCATCCGGCTGCGCAGCTTGAAACCCAGCTGCTCGTAGAGCGCGATCGCCGATGTATTGCTGGCATAGGCGTGCAGGAACACCTCTTCATCGCGCGCCGTGATTTCGCCGGCGACGAAGCGGAAGAGCAGGGTGCCGAGGCCGCGTTTCTGGAAATCGGGGTGGGTGCAGAGGCCGCTCAGTTCGGAGAGGCCGGGATGGCGCATGCGCTGGCCGGCCATGGCCGCAAGGCGGCCGTCGATCTTGACGCCCCAGAAGGTGCCGAGGCGCTGGGCGCCGAGCGTGAAGGGGCCGGGTTTCGTCAGCGTCGCCAGCGCCAGCATCTCCTCGGCATCGTCGGGTGTGAGCGGCTCGATGCTCATGTCTTCGATGCGTTCATATGGCCGGCCGCCGATCATCTGCACCAGCGTGCTTTCGATCAGCACATCGTGGCCATCAGGCACGGTGATTGGGTCGGCCTCGACCAGCGCCATGATCTCGCCCGGCGCGGTGAGGGCCGCCAGCGCTTCCAGGCTCTCGGGCGTGTCGTCGCGGGGCGCGGCGAAGGGGACGATGGAGGTCGGATAACGCATCGCAAGCGGGCCGCCTTCAGCGAGATCGGCATGAACGGTCAGAAGCGCGTTCCAGGCGGGGCGGTCGAGGCTGTGGGTCACTGGTGGTCTCCTGCCTGATTGCGTTGCTGGCGTATCCGGGACGCAGGCCGGTCCGACGCAATAATTCCTTCACTCAATTTAGAGCCGTTTGACGGTCAATGCCATGATGCCGATCGCTTCAATTTCCGCTCTTTGGGTCTGTTGGGAAGGATCGCGGCTCGGTTTGCCAGGGCTGAGGGGGGTAACGCAGCCTCGACCCATGCTTTCACCCGCCCAGACCATTGACATCCGCCCTCAAATCAGAACGTTTCAGGAACGATCAATCGGGAATCCTGCGCGTGTCCACTGGTGAAAAGTTTATCGTGATCCCTTACCGCAGCAATCGCGGCAAGCTGGTGCCCGGCGAGATGCGGCAGGCGTCGAACCCGATCAGCGCGGAGAAGATCGCGTCCGCCATGGCGGAGCGCTTCGCGGGCGTGGCGGCCTATGCGATCACCGTCGACGAGGAGACCGGCGACATGCTGTCGCCACGGCTGCTGGCCCAGTTCGGCGAGATCGCCGATCTCAATCCGTAGAGCCCGCGCGATGGAGACCTCGCTCTATCCGCCGGTGAAGGCCTTTCTGGAGGCGGCCGGCTATGTCGTGAAGGGGGAGGTCGCGAGCTGCGATGTCGTGGGGCTGAGCGACGGCGAACCGCCGGTCGTTGTCGTCTGCGAATTGAAGATGTCGTTCAATCTCGAGCTTATCCTGCAGGCCGTCGACCGGGCGGCGATGGCCGATGAAGTCTGGATCGCGGCGAAGGTCTCGGCCAAGGGCCGGGGGCGGGAGGCGGACAGGCGCTACCGCGATCTCTGCCGGCGGATGGGGATCGGCATGCTGGGGATATCCGATACCGGCGAGGTCAGCGTCATCGTCAGCTCCGTATCGCCGATGCCGAGGACCAACCCGAAGCGGCGCACACGGCTTGTCAGGGAGCATCGGAAAAGACAAGGCGATCCGGCGCTCGGTGGCGCCACGCGCTCGCCGATCATGACCGCCTACCGGCAACAGGCGCTGATCTGCGCCTCTGCGCTGCAACAGGGGTTGGCGCGGCCGCGCGACATGAAGACATGGGCGCCGCAGGCGGGCCGCATCCTGCTCGACAACGTCTATGGCTGGTTCGACCGGCAGGGAAAGGGCGTCTATGCGCTGAACGAGGCAGGCGAGGCGGCCTTGCTGCGCTGGCCGCAGACGGTGGTGGTTGGTGATGCGGGTGAGGGCGGGGAATAGCGGCGCGGCGCCGGTTCTGCTTCCGGCCCATTGCGAACATTTCCGCAATGGGCCGACAAAACGCGCACTACCACTTCACTCGCAGGCCTGCCGTGCCGCCGACAGTGTAGCTGTCGCCGACATTCTCCAGCGACGAGCGCGCGATCACCTCGCCATAGACCGACGTGCGGCCATCGTTCCAGCTATATTCACCGCCCAGCGTGATGCCAGCGGCCAGTCGGTCGTTCTCGCTTCCGAAGACGAGATCCGCCACGTTGACGGCGGAGCCATCGAGGAACTCGTAATAGAGATCGGCCGAGCCATAGAGCTTGGCATTTGCCGTCTTGCCATCGGCGCGCTGCCAGCTCGCGTCGTGATCCAGCGCCACGCCGATGCGACCATTCAGGCTGTCACCACGATCGAGCGAAACGGCGGCGCCGAAGCGATCGCGGAAGTCATTGAAGTTTACCGAGGAATAGACGAGCTGGGCCTGCGGGGTGATGGTCCATGCGCCCGAGGTCGCGAACCGCCGTCCGGTCTCGATGCTCAAGGCATAGCCGAAGCCGCTGTTACCATCAGTCAGGGAGCCGTCAAGCAGATCGGATTTCAGGTCGGTGTCGTAGAACGTCGCCTGGCTCTGGGCATCCGCGTAGAAGCCGTCCTCGCCATACCAGGTCAGTGTCGCGCCCACGCCGTATCCCAGCGTGTCGACCTTGCCGTTGCCATAGATCGAGCTGATGTCGCCCGAGATCGTGCCAAGGTGAGCGGAAACACCACCGATCAGGCGGCCACTATCGTTCTGGAACAGCTCGCCATCGACGCCACCCTCGGATTTCCAAAGGTTGTAGTCATAGCTGCCGCCGCTGGTGCTGAAACCGGGATCGACGCCACCATGCATGCCGCCGGTGCGGAACCAGACGCCATCGGGGCCGCTTGCCGCAACCGGATCGGTTGCCGTGCGCCAATAACGATCGCCGACGCGCTGCTTCAACGTGCCGAGCCCGTTCAGCGCCTGCAGCATTTCGGGATATGCTTCATAGATCGCGACGCCTGGCTGATAGAGCGGCGTGGTCGTGCCCAATGCCGGATCGAGAAGCACCGAGCGCAAATACCAGTCGCCATCGACCGGCGTTGAAACGCCGTTCTGGTAGAGGCGGTATGCATAGGCACCGCCGACGACGGCCTGCTCGCCATTGTAGACGTAGTCGCCGGCGAGCGTGAACGTGCCAGCGGAAATGCCGCCGACATCGATGATCTTGATACCCTCGACCGTCTGTGCACCGCTGCCACCAAGATTGGTGACACGGACGGTGCCGGTGCCGGCAGTATCGCCCGTGACGACGAGCCGATCGGTGGTGGACGCGTCACCCGCAAGCGCCGCGTCGATGGCAACGGTGCCGCCACCGCCGATGTAGTCGCCGGAGATGGTCAGTGTGCCGATGGGCGCTACGGTGCCGGAGTTCGTGACATTGCCGACGATGGTGCCACTGCCGCCGAGGGTGGCCCGGTTGTCGATGTTGCCGAGAATGCTGGCCGTCGTGCCGGCGTCGCCGACAAGCAGCGTGCCGTCATACACCGTCCAGTCCGTGGCGGACGTGGCCGCCCCGGTGAGAGTCCAAGTTCCGGTGCCCGTTTTCTCGAAGACGTCGAAGTTGCGATACTGATAGGCGAGCGTGTTGCCAACTTGTGAGATGTCGAAACTGTCGGTCCCGGACCCACCGAGGCGCAGTCTATCCGACACGGTGGCGCTTCCGATGACATAGCCGGTGATATCGGAGCCCTCGCGAAGCTCCAAGGTCAGGCTTGCTCCCGGACTTCCAATGCCAATGGCGTTGGTGGCACCAGCCCCGCCTCGAATAATTCCGCTGTTTACGATATAGGTATTGGCGATGGTGAAGGTGATCCCGTTGGAGCCGGTGCCGCCGATGATCGTGCCGTTGTTCTCGAGATAGGTTGCGCCAGTCGCGAGACGGACACCTGTTCCGCCACCTGAAGCCCCGGTGCCACCGATAATCGTGCCGTTGTTGATCAGTGACGCTGGGACAGCGGCTGTCGCGAATCCACCAAGATTCACGCCTATCCCGCCAGCGCTAGACGCGCTGTTGCCACCTTGGATCAGGCCGTTGTTTGTAA
This sequence comes from Rhizobium sp. AN80A, assembly GCF_030053015.1. NCBI lineage: Bacteria > Pseudomonadati > Pseudomonadota > Alphaproteobacteria > Hyphomicrobiales > Rhizobiaceae > Rhizobium > Rhizobium sp. AN80A. Next base: position 295,760 of record NZ_JASJPX010000003.1, read on the forward strand.
TGGCCATGGCTCTCTGGGCAACAATTCCGCTGCCACCGCCGACGCCGGCCGATATGTCTTCACCGCCGGTCACCGTTCCATTGTTGACAAAGGTGCCTGTGCCAGCAAACGAGATACCCGAGCTGGTCGTAGCACTTCCATCGGCACCGCCGGTTATCGAGCCGTTATTGACGAAGTTCGTCGCCACGGTCGTGGCAGTGAAGTAGAATCCACGCTGTGCAGTGCCTCCAACCGCGGTGCCGGAAAAGACCAGCGCCTGGCCGTTGGAGCTCAGTGCCTGGAAGCCTGAAAGTGTAAAGCCCTGCGTGTCGATCGTGATTGGCTTCGAGGGCGATGGCATCACTCCGGTGGTTGCAAGGTTGCCCGTCAGCTTAATTGTCGCATTGGCATCGCCGTCGGCGTTGGCACCGGCAATGGCGCTGCTCAATTCCGCTTCGGTGCCGGCCGTATAGGTGGCGGCCAAAGCAGGAGAGAGCGTGGCACCAACACCTAGCGCCAAAACGCTCACCCCAGCAAAAAACACGGATTTTCGAGAATTCAGGATACCACGCACGCCGCCTACCTCGTCGCTATAAAGTTGTTTTTTAAAAACGAAATTTAGTTCGCGCGGATGTGTCGCCGGTTCGTGTGTCAATCGCAAGAAGGTAAATTAGGAATTCCGGGCCGCAGCCAACTTCACCGCGACTTCGTGTCTCTCCGGCAACATATATTATTGATTTATATCAGTAATTTAATCTGTTTTTAGCGGATTTCTATGAACTGTCGCGGGCAAGAAATCAGGGAGGGGTGATCGAGAAGGCATTCTACCCCGTCTCTCGGCCTCTTCCCCAAGGCAGAGCCCGCCAATTATCTGGAGCAAGAAAATCACGTTATGGTGGTGTTTGTGAGCAATCGAGGCCGCTACGCGGTCGGGGTTCAAGTCGATAAGATTGGTTGCAGCCAGATGTCCGCTTCTGGCGCGAAGCGGAAGGCAGCAGTCGACCCTAAGCAGTCATGCCCTCCGATTTTTGGATTTGGGCTCCACCCGTTCGAAGATGATCTTGTACTCCGTGGAGCCACCTTCATCCTTCGGCGTTACAAGCAGATACAGGCGGTCGTTACGATATCCTACAGTGACGCGTACGTTCGTAGGGGGGCTGTTGGCGGTGATTGTCCATTTTCCCTCTCCCAATGCCAGCACGCCGCCAGTCTCAGGCTGTAGAGACGCCATCGCCCATCCTGCTTTACTGAAAATCGCAGTAGTCTCACCGTACTGGATGATCCGGATAGTCTCCGGCGCTCCTTCAGATTTTTGCCACTGTCCCTCAAACAATCGGTCAGCCGCATTGCCGGAGAGTGGGACTGCAAGGGGCGCAAGTAGGCCGACAAAGATCATCTTCCCGTAGAAGCGCGGCATGAGCTATTTTCCGTTGGAGCGGGGGCGCTTTGCCGCCCTCGGTTCGATGACCCCAGGCCAGAGAACGTTTTCGCGACGCGGAGGCCGCATCCGCTCTAGACAAGCGTGACGCCTCGCCACCCAAACACTTCCACTTTGACAAATCGCCATTTTGGGCGCATATCCCCAGCAATGGCCGCCTGCGCGATTTTCGCGCGGGCGGTTTTGCGTTTGAACGGCATTGTTTCTGCAATTCGTTCGCATCCGCACCGGTTTGGACATCGCACAGACGGAGGGAGAGAGATGAGCGGACAGGGCAACCTCACGGTTCGGAAGCTGGCATTCTGGAGCATCCCGATGTCGCTCGGCGTCATGGGGCTGAAGCTGGTGGCCTGGTGGGTCACCGGGTCGGTGGCGCTTTTGTCGGACGGGCTGGAATCGTCGGTCAACGTCGTTGCCGCCTTCATCGCCTTCTTCGTCATCCGCTACGCGCAGCGGCCGGCCGATCATGATCATCATTTCGGTCACCACAAGGCGGAATATCTTTCGGCCGTCACCGAGGGTGTCCTGATCGTCGTCGCGGCGCTGCTGATCGTCCAGGCGGCGGTCGGCCATCTCGCCAATCCGCGCATGCTCGATGCGCCGGTGCTCGGCCTTGCCATCAACTTTCTCGCCGCCGTGATCAATGCCGTTTGGGCGCAGACCCTGATCCGGACCGGGCGCAAGTATCGCTCGGCGGCGCTGACGGCCGATGGCCAGCATGTCATGTCCGACGTGATCACCTCCATCGGCGTTCTGATCGGCCTTGTTCTGGCGCTGGCGACGGGCTATGCGATCTTCGACCCGCTTCTCGCCATTCTCGTCGCCATCAACATCCTGTTTCAGGGCTGGAAGGTGATTTCGCATTCGATCGGCGGGCTGATGGACCAGGCGGTCGAGCCTCAGGAGGAGGAGGCGATCAAGCAGGCGATCGCCACCCATGCGACGGGCTCGCTCGGCGTGCACGACCTGAAGACCCGGCGCGCCGGCACCGTCACATTCGTCGATTTCCATCTTGTCGTGCCGGCCGCAATGTCTGTAAGGCAGGCGCACGATATCTGCGATTGCCTCGAGGATGCCATCCGCGCCGTGCATCCGGGCGCCAGCATCGCCATTCACGTCGAGCCGGAGGGCGAAACCGACCACGGCATCCGCGTCAAAGTCATCAAGGAGGCTTGAATGCCCAATACAGACGTCTCCAGCCTGTCCATGCTGGGAAAACAGACCGAAGCGCCGAGCTCGCCGGAAACGGCGGTGCTCGAGAAGGTGCCCGCCAGCAATGCCGGCACCGATTACGTCGTGCGCTTCACCGCGCCCGAGTTCACCTCGCTCTGCCCGATGACCGGGCAGCCGGATTTCGCCCATATCGTCATCGATTACATTCCCAACGAATGGCTGGTGGAATCCAAGGCGCTGAAGCTCTTCCTGCATTCCTTCCGTAACCACGGCGCCTTCCACGAGGACTGCTCGATCTACATCGCCAAGCGTATCGTCGAGCTGCTCGATCCGAAGTGGCTGAGGATCGGCGCCTACTGGTATCCGCGCGGCGGCATACCGATCGATGTGTTCTGGCAGACCGGCAAGCCGCCCGAGGGCGTATGGTTGCCCGACCAGGGGGTCGCGACCTATCGTGGTCGCGGCTGAAATCAATCGGCAGGCTTGGCGGGATCGGCGGGGAAACTCGCGCGGTCCATGCGCAACGGCCGCCTCTCGCTCCTGAGCCAGCCACGGATCAGGTTGCGGGCCCTGATGCCCTCGATCTTCAGCCTGAGCAGGTTCTTGCGCAGCTTGCCCGGCTTGAAGGCGCGGTCGATCGACTTGCGGATGAAGGCCGCCTTGTCGGCGCTGCCGTCGAGGAACTGCATCTGGATGACGGGGGCGGGCTCGATCTGGTAGGCTTTCAGCCAGGCGCGGTGCCAGATATAAGCGTCGAGCAGGCCGTAGGTTTCGGTATCCTTCAACATGCGCGCGGCGGCACCCGGACCGACGACATAGCCTGCCAGGCCAACCCGGTTCTGGAACACGCGCCGGGCGCAATAGATGCCGTCGGTCCAGAGCGGCCGTTTGGCCAGGATATGATCGCGCGGCGCGAATTCGAGATCATAGGCGATGTCGTCTGCGTCCGGGCGCGCCTCGATGCCGGCAAGGGCATCGACGATGCTTTCCGACAGCACCGCGTCGTCCTCAAGGATCAGCATGCGTTTTCCGCCGTCGATGACCCTGCGCCAGGCGATGCGATGTGAGGTGAAGCAGGCGATATCCTCGCGCAGCGTCGGGCTCGGCCAGCTGTTTGCCGCCTTCTGGCACTCCTCCGGCGTCAGGTCGCGGGCCTCGAAGGCATCGAGAAACTCGAAATCGAGGCCGAGCGCCTGCATCTGCCGCGTCTGAAAGCGCCGCCTGGTGTCCTCGGCCTTGCGGCTGATGATGAGGGTCTTCACTGCTGTCCCGCCCGATATGGTCTTCTGTTCGATGATCGGGGCGGACCTTACCGATGCGGCAAGCGCTTATCAATCGGCCGGCCCGCGCGCTCACCGAAACTTGCCATAGGCATATCCTATCCAGGCTAGGCGCTGGAGCTGTCGTCGCCGCCGAAGTCGGACTGATCGTCGAAGCCGTCGTCGCTGTTGTCGTAATCGGCCTGCTGGAGGCCGCTGTCGTCGTTGTCGTTGTCGTTGTTATCGGCGACCTGGCGCGTAGTGTCGGCGTCGCCGGAGGCCTGCTGGCCGCCGTCATTGCTATAATAGTTGTTGATGACGGTCTCTTCCGTGGGCGCGCTCGCGGGCGAGGCGCCGGAGCCGAGGCCGAGCGAGGCCATATGGTTGCCGCCGAAGATGCCGCTCAGCGAATTGGCAAGCAGCATGCCGCCGGCGACGCCGGCCGCGGTGCCGAGCGCGCCCTGCAGGAAGCTGCCGCCGGCCGATGGCGACGACATCTGCGGGTTCCAGGGGCCGGAAGGTTGCTGCTGCATGCGCGGGGCGGTGTCGAAGCCCTGGTTCTCGCGGATCTGTTGGCGCGGGGCGCTGCCCCAGGGGCCAGACACGCCTTCCGTCGGCGCTGGCTGTTGCCGCTGCTGCGGCGGCTGGCTGCTGCCGAAGATCGAGGAGAGAAAGCCGCCGCCCTGCTCGGCCTTGTGGCTGTCGCTCTGGTCCGCCTCCAACTGGCGGACGCGGTCCTCCAACTGCCTGATCCTGTCGGCGGCGGCCTCGAGGCCCTTCTCCTGCACGATCACGGCCTGGGCCAGATAATAGGCTGAATAGGGCTGCTCGCGGGTGCTTTGATCGACCAGCTGTTCGGCCTCGCGGTCGCGCGGGGTCGAGGCGGCGGTGCGGACGCGCTCGAAAAGGGCGGTCAGGAGTTGGCGTTCTTCGGGTGACATCGGCTGTCTCCTTTGCTGCGTGTTCGCATGCGGTTCCTGGGGGCGGGTCCGCATGGACGCTTGAGAAGGACGTAGGTGCGGATTGAGACTTTTCAAAGCCTCGACGGGTTACATTTCAGTAAGCCCGGCCTGCGAACATCCGGGCCTAAACCATATCTTCACCCGTTCCGTGGCTTGTCTTTTTCACGCATTGTTTTACGCATTGAGTCGCACTATGTGCGGGGAACCCGAATTTACGTGAGAGAGGTTCGAATGAACGACGAAGACCAGGACGACAAGACGAAGGAACTGCCGCTCGGCAAGGAAACGGAGGCGAACCTTTTCAAGTCGCGTTCCATCTTCATCTATGGACCGATCAACCAGGAACTGGCGCAGAAGGTCTGCTCGCAGCTCGTGGCGCTTGCCGCGCCAGCGACGAGGACATCCGCATCTACGTCAATTCGCCCGGCGGCCACGTCGAGTCCGGCGATTCGATCCACGACATGATCAAGTTCATCAAGCCGAAGGTCTGGATGATCGGAACCGGCTGGGTCGCTTCGGCCGGCGCGCTGATCTACGTCGCCGCGCCCAAGGAGCAGCGCCTTTGCCTGCCCAACACCCGCTTCCTGCTGCACCAACCCTCGGGCGGCACGCGCGGCATGGCGTCCGACATCGAAATCCAGGCACGCGAGATCATCAAGATGAACGAGCGCCTCAACAAGATCATGTCCGCCGCCACCGGCCAGCCCTACGAGAAGATCGCCGCCGACACCGACCGCGACTACTGGCTGTCGGCCGAGGAAGCCAAGGCCTATGGCCTGGTCTCGCGCATCGTGACGTCGCAGAGCGAAATCTGATCGAACGAGACGAAGCGCCCTCGGCTGCCGGACGGCGGGCGAGGGCGCTTTTTTTGTTTGTGGGGGTGCTTCAAGGTGCCCCTCATCCCGGCCTTGTGCCGGGAAGAGTCTTTCGCCGCGCGGACGCGCGTCGGCTGGATTCCCGCCACAAGGGCGAGAATGAGGGCAGTGGGTGTATCTGGCCTTGCGCCAAGGTTTGCGATACGGCTGCATGACGCGTCATCCTCGCCCCCGAGACCTTCTCATGCTTAAAGACTTCTCCGTGCAGGCCCTGTTCATGGGCGTCCTCACCGCTTTCGTCGGTTTCGCCAGTTCGTTCGCCGTCGTGCTGCATGGGTTGCAGGCGGTTGGGGCGAGCGAGGCTCAGGCGGCTTCGGGGTTGATGGCGCTGTCGGTCGCGCTCGGGATTTGCGCGATCGTGCTTAGCGCAACCTCCAGGCTGCCGATCAGCATGGCCTGGTCGACGCCGGGGGGCGCTTCTGGCTTCGACCGGGGTGGTCGAGGGCGGGTTCAATGCAGCGGTCGGGGCCTTCATCGTCTGCGCGCTTCTGATCGTCATCGCCGGGCTGTTTCGGCCGCTCGGGCGGGCGGTGGCGGCGATACCGGCGCCGCTGGCCAATGCGATGCTGGCGGGGGTGCTGATCGGGCTCTGCTTCGCGCCGGTCAAGGCGATCGGGTTCAATCCGCTGCTCGGGCTGCCGATCGTGCTTGCCTGGATCGTCGTCGGCGCGTTCAAGCGCCTGTGGGCGGTGCCGGCGGCGCTGGCGGCCTTCGTGCTGGTCGTGGTCTTCGGCGTCGATGTGCCCGAGGGCGCGCTCGATACGGTTCGCCAGTCGCTGGTGCCGACGGTCGAATTCGTCATGCCGGTGTTCAACGTGCCTGCCTTCGTGTCGATCGCGCTGCCGCTCTTCATCGTCACCATGGCCTCGCAGAATATTCCTGGCATCGCGGTGATGAAGGTCAATGGCTATGAGACCAAGCCCGGGCCGCTCTTTGCCTCGACCGGTTTCTTCTCGCTGCTCTCGGCCCCCTTCGGTGGCCATGCCGTCAATTTGGCGGCGATCACGGCTGCGATGTGCGCCGGACCGGACGCGCATCCCAATCCAAAGCGACGCTACTGGGCGGTCATCGTCTGCGGCGTCTGCTATCTGATCCTCGGGCCGCTCGCGGGTGCCGTGACCGCATCGGTGGCGCTCGCTCCGCCGATCCTGATCCAGGCGGTGGCGGGGCTGGCGCTGGTCGGCGCCTTCTCCGGCTCCGCCATGGCGGCCTTCCAGGCGCCCGATACGCGGGAAGCGGCTGCAATCACATTCCTGGTGACAGCGTCCGGCGTCTCCTTCGGCGGCATCTCCGGCGCCTTCTGGGGGCTGCTGGCCGGTGGGCTGATGATGGCGTTGCAGCGATTTGTGCAAACGCGGAAAAAATAGCCGGCCACTTGCCAGTTTTTCGCGCGGCGGCTATACAGGCCGGCATGAAGAGCACGGGCATCATGATTTCTGAGCAGATTGCACGCGGGCGTATCGCCCTGCGCGACAATACGCGCGCCCTGACCTCGCTTCTTCTCCTCGGCCTTACGCGCGGTTGCCGGGTCCGTTGAGGAGCGCCCGGCGGCCCAAAGCCTGCCGGCCATAGCTCCTCTTCACATATCCCAAAAATCGATCAACCGGACGCCTTGCGCCGGATTCGTCATCGCCAACAGGCAGGCCATGCGCTATGACGCGGCCAGATGACGGGAATAGGAAGAGAAGACATGGACACGAAGACCCGCTCCCACGGCATGCCTGACGCGGCGATGAAGTATCGCCCTTATCCGCAGGTCAACATCCCCGATCGCACATGGCCGACCAAGACGCTGACCAAGGCGCCGATCTGGTGCTCGGTGGATCTGCGCGACGGCAACCAGGCTCTGGTCGACCCGATGGGTCACGACCGCAAGGCGCGGATGTTCCAGCTGCTGCTCGACATGGGCTTCAAGGAAATCGAGATCGGCTTCCCGTCGGCCTCGCAGACCGATTTCGACTTCGCGCGCTGGTGTGTCGAGGAGGGCAACGTTCCCGACGACGTGTCGCTGCAGGTGCTGGTGCAGTGCCGTCCCGAGCTGATCACGCGCACCTTCGAGGCCTTGCAGGGCGCCAACAAGCCGATCGTTCACTTCTACAACTCGACCAGCGAACTGCAGCGGCGCGTGGTGTTCGCCAAGGACGTCAACGGCATCAAGCAGATCGCGGTCGATGCGGCGAAGATGATTTCCGACATGGCGGCAAAGGCCGGTGGCGGCTATCGCTTCGAATATTCGCCGGAGAGCTTCACCGGCACCGAACTCGACGTGGCGCTGGAGATCTGCAATGCGGTCATCGAGGTGATGAAGCCGACGCCCGACAACAAGCTGATCATCAACCTGCCGTCGACCGTCGAAATGGCGACGCCGAACATCTATGCCGACCAGATCGAATGGATGTGCCGCAATCTCGACAATCGCGAGAACCTGATCATCTCGCTGCACCCGCATAACGACCGCGGCACCGGCATCGCCGCCGCCGAGCTGGCCTTGCTGGCGGGCGCCGACCGTGTCGAGGGGACGTTGTTCGGCAATGGCGAGCGCACCGGCAATGTCGACGTGGTGACGATGGCGCTCAACATGTTCACGCAGGGTGTGGATCCAGAAATCGACTGCTCGGATATCGTGCGCATGAAGGACGTGTTCGAATATTCCAACCAGATGCCGATCGGCGAGCGCCATCCTTACGTCGGCGAACTGGTCTATACGGCTTTCTCCGGCTCGCACCAGGATGCGATCAACAAGGGCATGAAGGCGATCAAGGTCGCCAACCACCCGGTCTGGGAAGTGCCGTATCTGCCGATCGATCCGCAGGACGTCGGGCGTAGCTACGAGGCGATCATCCGCATCAATTCGCAGTCGGGCAAGGGCGGCATCGCCTATATCCTGCAACAGGATTACGGCCTCAACCTGCCGCGCAACCTGCAGGTGGAGTATCGCGAGGAGATCCAGCGGATCACCGACGAAGAGGGCAAGGAACTGCCGTCGAAGCGGATCTACGACCACTTCATCGAGCGCTACGTGACGCAGCCGAAGGGCCGCATCAAGTTCGTCGATCACCAGACCTTCGCCGATCCCGAGCGCCGTGGCGTTCGCGTGGTTTCCGCCGAGATCACCGACAATGGCGTGACGAAGACGATCGAAGGCCGCGGCAACGGCCCGATCGACGGCTTCATCAATGCGCTCTCGGAGTATCTCGGGGTCGAGATGGCGGTGCAGGATTATTCCGAACACTCGCTGCAGCACGGTTCGAACGCCTCGGCGATCTCCTACGTCGAGACGTCCTATCCCGGCGGCAAGCTCTTCGGCGCCGGCATCAGCACCAATATCGTCGGCGCGTCGCTGGAAGCGATCGTCTCGGCGGCGAACCGGGTGCTCGACGTGAAGGCCGGCAAGGCTTGATCGGCGGCTGCTTGGCGGCCTCATTCCCATCGTTTCCTCATCCCGGCCTTGTGCCGGGATCCAGCCGACGCGCGTCTGTGCGGCGAAAATAGTCTTTTGCGATCAAGGACTTGATCGCGCTGGATCCCTGTGACGAGCACAGGGATGAGGGTGGAGAGGTTTGCGGCGAGACACTAGGCGGCGAGCACGTTGACCGCCACCGTTGACGGCACCTTGCCGTCAAATCGCGGTGGCGATCTGCATGGCGAGTTGGCTGAGGGATGCGTCGGAGGAGGGGCCGATCAGCATGTAGGAGGTGCCGGCATTGTGCCAGGTGACAAGGCCGATCTCATCGCGGATGGTTTCCTTGAAATCCTCAGCATCGTCGGGCTGGTTGTCCTTGCGGAAGGCGATGGTGGCCAGATCGCCGTCGTTGCTGGTGTAGATCAGCTGACCGACGGGGCGGTTGCCGGCGAGCGTCACGCGTGCGCCCTGGAAGGTCCATCCCTCGGCCACCAGATCGGGGACGCGGAAGGCGACGCCGACGGACGTCGTCAGCCAGGTGGAGATTTCCTCCGGCTGCGTGGCCGGGACTTCGAAGATATGGCGCGGCTGGCGGGCGAGCAGCCGCTGGTTGGCCAGCATGTCGCCCAGCCACTCCGTGGCGTCGTTGGCCTGCTGGGCGGCATCGACGGCCTGCGCCGTCTGCGCGGCGGTCTGGCCGGTGCCGACGATATAGCCGATGCCGCAGCCGGCGATGAGGAGCACGATGGCGCCGACCAACGCCTGGAGACCCGTCGGCGCGAATTTGAACGGCTGGCGCGAAACGCGCGGCGCGACGGCCGCCTTGGGCGGCTGCACGCTCTTGATCGAGCGCACCAGCGCCAACGGAACCGGTTCCTTCAGGATGTCTTCGAGCCGGCGCTTGCCGAAATCGGCCCCGTGGCGCAGCTTGTCGAATATCCGCCGCGCGCCGTCGTCGGTTGCCAGGCGCTGTTCCAGCTCATGCTTCTGCTCGGGCGTCGTCTCGCCGTCGAGGAGGGCGGTCAGCTGGGCGTCGAGCGGCAGTTTCTTGAAATCGGGCAAATCAGAACCTGTGGGAGTGGTCGTCGGCGAGGCTGGCGAAGTGCATTTTCGCCTGCGCCAGCTGCGACATGATGAGGGTGGGGGCGACGCCCATGATGTCGCCGGCCTGCTGGTAGCCATGCCCTTCGATCGAAACCAGCAGGAAGGCGCTGGCGATGCCATCGGGCATGTCCGATATCATCCGGTGGATCGCGTCGGAATCGACGATGGCGGCGCGGTCGCGCGTGGCCGTGCGAATGTCGGTGACGTTGGTCTTGTTGACGGCGTGCGGCCTGCGCCTGCGGTGATCCTCGGCCCATTGCTGGCGCATCAGCGTGTAGACCCAGCTGTCGAGCCGGCCTTCGCCCTGCCACTGGCTGCTCTTGGCGATCGCGCGCTGACAGGCGACCTGGACGAGTTCGTCGGCGCCCGCCGCATCACCCGCGAGCGTCATCGCGAACCGCCGCAACCGAGGCAGAAGCCCCACGAGATCGCGTCTGATATCGATGGTCGTCACAGGTTGACGCATGGTTTTCCCAAGATGAATGCCGGGTATCGTAAGCCTTTACCCGGCGCAGGTGCGAATTATCTCTTCTCTGTGTCCTTTATGAAACAAGTCGCCGCTGCTTCGCAAGCAAAAGGCCGCTTATCTCACGGGTTCCCAAAGCTTTTTTCCGGGTGATCCGGCAGGCTCAATAGGTTCTGTAGCCGTTGAGCGACTGCAGAAGCGAGCGATAGGCCCAGCTGTTCTCGCCGCCACGGTCGCGGATCTCGACGAGCTGAACGCGCGCGCCCTCGACATCACCCTGTTCCATCAAAGCCTGGCCCATATATGACCGCGCGAGAATATAATTCTCGTCCGCCTGCAGTGCCTTGCGATAATAGGACATCCCAAGCTCCATCCGGCCGGCCTTGCGGTTGGCGTAGCCGAGGTAATTCAGGATGCGCGGATCATCCTGGTTACGGGCGAGCTTCAGCACCGTGATGGCGGTGTCGTACTGGCCGGCATAGGAGAATTCGCGGGCGGCCCTGTAGAGATCGTCGTCGTTGAAGCTCTGCTTGTTCGGCGTGACGCATTCCTTCTTCTTCTTGTCCCAGACCTTGCCGCCGGTGCACTTCGTCGTGGTTTGGGTCTTCGGCGGCGGCTTGGTTTCGTCGGTCTCCTCGCCGGCGGCGAAGGCAGTGGCCGAGAAGCTCAGCGCGAGGCAGCCGGCGAGCGCCAGGCCGCGCAGCGTGGGGATCGTGGATGGCATGCGACATCTCCTGGTATGGATCGCTAATATAGCGAGTGTACGCCTAGATCCGGAAATACCAAGAGGCGACGGGGTCCGATCGGTGGTTTTTCGCCGTCTTCGCGCGGTGATTCAACTTGCCGCGAAACTGATTCCGGAAACGCCGCTAAAGCCTGAAGATATCGACGCTTTCCGGGTTGATGTCGTCGCCCGACGGGCTGAGGCTGAAACGTTCGCCCTTCAGGCTCCAGGCGCCGGGGGAGCCGTCGATGCTGAAAAGATTGTATGCGGCGGGCGGCTTGGAGCCGCCGGGACCCTGCGAGCCGGAGGCGATGCCGACGACCGGGACCGGTCCGGTCTGGCCGCGCAGCCAGTGTACCGTGTTCAGGTGCGTGTGGCCATGCAGCACGAGTTCGGCGCCGCCGGTGGAGATGACGGCCGCGAAACGTCTAATGCCGATCATGCGCTTGTGGAAGGAGGTGGCGCCACGGATCGGCGGATGGTGGATCATGACGACGCGAAACAGCCCGGCTTCGCCGGCGGCGCGCAGCATGTTCACGGTCTCGCGGGCCTGTCTTTCGCCGAAGAAGCCGCTGGCGGCGAAGGGCGGGGTCGCAACCGCCGTCGAGCAGCCGACGATCGCCACTTTGTCGCGAATGCGCAGATAGGGGAAGATGTGCTTGTTTTCCTGCCATTCGGCGGGGGCGAGGTCGCCGCAGACGTTGTGATACCACGCGCGCATCGACTTTTCGTAGGCGCCGGGCACATAGGCATCGTGATTGCCGGGAACGACGGAGTAATCCCTGGGATCGCCGAGTTCGCGCAGCCAGCCGGCCGCGGCGCGGATCTCGAGGCCGCTCGCGAGATTGACGAGATCGCCCGTAATCGCCAGGTGATCCGGCTGCCTTTCGCGGATATCGTCGAGCAGGAGATCCAGCGTGCCGCCGAAAAGGTGCTTGCGCCGATTGCGATGCCAGTTCACAAAGCCGGTGATACGCTTGGAAAAGAGTTCGCGGAACGAGAGATGGGGCAGCGGGCCGAGATGGATGTCTGAGATGTGCGCGAGCTTGAACATGGGTGCACACATAGCTCACGGCCGCCGTATTTCAAACACATCTCCTCGCACATCTGCTTGAACGGATTGATGGAATTGGAAGACGCGTGAAAGAAATCCGCCATTGGCAATCGCGCCTCATGATGCGCGTGGTCCATTTTTACTTCGCCTGGGCGCGTGGAATGACCATGGGCGTGCGCGCCGCCTGCTTCGATGACAGGGGCTACGTGTTTCTCGTGCGGCACAGCTACGTGCCCGGCTGGCACATGCCGGGCGGCGGCATCGAACGCAACGAGACGGCCGAGGACGCGCTGGTCAAGGAACTGCGCGAGGAGGGCAATCTGGTGATTGTCGGACGGCCGGCGCTCGTGCAGGTCTACTTCAACAAGGCGGCGACGCGGCGCGACCATGTCGTGTTCTACCGCGCCAATGTGCGGCAGACGGCACCGAGGGCGCCTGACCGCGAGATCGTCGAATGCGGTTTCTTCGCGCTCGACGCGCTCCCTGAGGGAACGACGGGGTCGACCCGCCGTCGTCTTGCCGAAATCGCCGGCGAGCAGCAGCCCGACCAGGTCTGGTAGGCCGGGCCGGATTGCCTTTGCTTAGGCGGCGGCGCGTTCGCCGCGGCCGTGCGGGCGGTCGAGATCCTGCGCCGGGCCCACGGGGACGATACCCGTCGGGTTGATCGTCTTGTGGCTGCGGTAGTAGTGGTCCTTGATGTGACGGAAGTCGACCGTCTCCTTGATGTCAGGCGTCTGGTAGAGATCGCGCAGATAGGCCGAGAGGTTCGGATAATCGGCGATGCGGCGGATATTGCACTTGAAGTGGCCGACATAGACAGGGTCGAACCGCACCAGCGTGGTGAAAAGCCGCCAGTCGGCCTCGGTCAGCCGGTCGCCGAACAGATAGCGGCCCTTGCCGAGGCGATCTTCCAGCATGTCGAGCGTTTCGAAGAGCGTGACCACGCTTTGCGAATAGGCGTCCTGCGTGGTGGCGAAGCCGGCCTTGTAGACGCCGTTGTTGACGGTGTCGTAGATAAGCGCGTTCAGGTCGTCGATCTCGCCGCGAAGGTCGTCGGGGTAGAAATCGGCGGTCGAGCCGGTCAGCGCGTCGAAGGCGCTGTTGAACATGCGGATGATCTCGGCCGACTCGTTGCTGACGATGGTGTCGGTCTTCCTGTCCCACAGAACGGGCACGGTGACGCGGCCGGAATAATGCGGATCGGCCTTCACGTAGATGTCGGACAGCGTCCTGGCGTTAAACAGCGGATCGCCGGTGGCGCCGTCGCCGACATTGAATTCCCAGCCTTTTTCCAGCATCAGCGGATCGACGACGGAAACCGTGATAAGGTCCTGCAGCCTTTTCAGCTTGCGGAAAATCAGCGTGCGGTGCGCCCAGGGACAGGCAAGCGATACGTAGAGATGATAGCGCCCGGCCTCGGCCTTGAAGCCTGCCTTGCCCGACGGACCGGCGCCGCCATCCGGCGTGATCCAGTTGCGGAACTGCGAGGCGGCGCGCTTGAAGTGACCCTTGGTCTCCTTCGTATCGTACCAGACGTCCTGCCACACGCCGTCGACCAGCATACCCATGGTGTCTACTCCTTCGATCCTTCGTTGCCCTTGTAGATATCGCGTTCGGGCCGAATTTGCAGTGGGACAATGATTGAACAGTGCGTCACGCGCCGATTGGGCATCGCTCCGCGACTGCTACTTGACGATCAAGGCCGCGATCAGCGCGCGCAGCGCCGGCGGCGACTGGCGGCGGCTCGGGTGATAGAGGTGGAAGCCCGGGAAGGGCGGGCACCAGTCGTCGAGCACCTGCACCAGCGCGCCGGAGGCAATCTCGTCGGCGACGTCGTGCTCCATCAGATAACCGAGCCCGACGCCTTCTCGCACGGCGGCTGCCGGAAGCTCGCCGTCGTTGACGACGAGCGGGCCGCTGGTGCGGATCTTGATCTCCTTGCCGTCCTTTTCGAACTCCCAGGGGAGCAGCCCGCCGGAGGTCGTCAGGCGGTAGCCGATGCAGGCGTGGCGCTCGAGATCATAGGGCGTCTCGGGCGGCGGGATGCGGGCGAAATAGGCGGGCGTGCCGACGACGACGGTGCGCAATTCCGGCCCGACGCGCACCGCGATCATATCCTTGTCCACCGTTTCCCCAAGGCGGATGCCGGCGTCGAAGCCTGAGGTTACGATATCCGTCAGCCCGTCCTCGATGATCACCTCGACGCGGATATCGGGGTGGGCGAGCAGGAAAGCCGGAAGTTTCGGCACCAGCACCATTCTGGCGGCATAGGCGAAGGTGGTGATGCGGACCGTGCCGGACGGGTTGTCGCGCCATTCGGCCAGCGCTTCCAATCCGCCTTCGATATCCGCAAGCGCGGGGTTGAGCGATTGCAGAAGCCGCTCTCCGGCCTCGGTCGGCGCCACGCTGCGGGTGGTGCGGGCAAGCAGGCGGACGCCAAGCCGCTCCTCCAGTGCGCGCATCGCGTGGCTGAGTGCCGAGGGCGACATGCCGAGGACGGCTGCTGCGCGCGTAAAGCTGCGCTCGCGGGCGACGGCGGCGAAGGCGAGGAGATCGTTGAGTGTTCCGCGTTCCATTGCTGCAACTTGCTCACAAGTTCATGCGGCCGGCAACCGCTAATCCCGTGGCTCGTGTCGGCCTAGATGGTGGGGTGTGAACAAGGAGCACGGATATGGACCTTACCAGTTATCGCACCCTCGGCCGCTCGGGACTGATCGTCAGCCCGCTGGCGCTCGGAACCATGACCTTCGGCGCCGGGCGATGGGGCGCCAACGAGCAGACCTCGCGGGTGCTGTTCGACGCCTATGTCGATGCCGGCGGCAATTTCATCGACACGGCCGACATCTATTCGGCGGGGCAGAGCGAGGAGATGCTCGGTGCGTTCCTGGCCGATAGCGGACGGCGCGACCGGCTGGTGATTGCCACCAAGTCCGGATTTCCACGCGGCCAGGGCACGCCGCTCTGGGGCGGCAACGGCGCGAAGAACATCCGTCTCGGCATCGAGGGATCTCTGGAGCGGCTGCGCACCGACTATATCGACATGTACTGGATGCATGTCTGGGACCAGACGACGCCGGCCGATGAAGTCCTGCAGACGCTTGCCGATGCCGTGCGGGCCGGCAAGATCCTGCATTACGGATTCTCCAATACGCCGGCCTGGTATGTGGCGCGGATCGCGACGCTTGCCGAGGCGCACGGGCTGCCGAAGCCGATCGGCCTTCAATACGCCTATTCGCTGATCGATCGCGGCGTCGAACTCGATCTCATGCCTGCCGGCGCAGAGTTCGGCCTTGGAATGGTGCCCTGGAGCCCGCTTGCGGCGGGCCTGCTGACGGGGAAATACGGTCGGGAAATGCTGGCCGAGGCCGGGCGCGCCACGGCCTTGCCCGACAAAACCTCGGAGACATCGGAGAGCGGCAGCGACGGCCGGCTCAACGGCGACAATCCGTTCGGCGGCATGCTGTTTACCGAGCGCAATTTCGATGTGGTCGATGTCGTCATCTCGGTCGCGGCGGAGACAGGCCGCTCGGCGGCCGAGGTGGCGCTTGCCTGGGTGGCGCGGCGCGCCGGCGTTTCCTCGGTGCTGATCGGCGCCAGCCGGATGGAGCAGCTGCAGCAGAACATCGCTTCGCTGGATGTAGAGCTCGACGAGGCGATGCTGGAGCGGCTGGAGCAGGCGAGCGCGCTGCCGCTGCTCAACCCCTATTTCATCTTCCAGATGCCGACCAGCCGGCTGTTCGGCGGCCAGACGGTCGAGCGCTGGCCGAGGGGGTGATTCCAGCCGCCATCGCCGTTTCCGCGGCGGTGGCCTCCTGCGTGACGTTTTCCCGTAGACGACCGATTTTTTTCCTGCTATCGGCCTTTCCACGATTTCAGGAACCCGATTGATGTCCGCATACAGAACCCTGCGACGACGCTGATGCTCCCGAACGCCCAAGGGCGTGTTCGAGAACCCATCATTTTGTCTATCCGGTTTCTGTCTCTTCATGCACAAGCACGATCTGGTCTACCTCACTGAGGACGCGTCGCACGACGCCGCTATCGAACACATCAACGAAGAAGCATTCGGCCCAGGCCGGCACACGCGCGCCGCCGCTCGCATCCGCGAGCAGGGGCCGCATGATCTCGCGCTGTCCTTCATCTGCGCCGATGACGGCGAGACGATCGCTTCCGTTCGGATGACGCCCGTCATGGCCGGCGACGTGCCCGGCCATCTGCTCGGCCCGCTTGCCGTTCGCCCCTCGCACAAGAACCGCGGCATCGGCCGGGAACTGGTGCGGATCGCGGTGGAGGCGGCCAAGCGCAAGGGGTCGCAAGCCGTCATCCTCGTCGGCGATCCGCCCTATTACGGGCCGCTCGGCTTCGAGAAGGTGGCCTATAACGCGCTGACCTTTCCGGGGCCGGTCGATCCGGGCCGGGTGCTGGTGGTGCCGCTCGGCGCGGACGTGCATGGCCGGCTGAAGGGCACGATCGGCTGGCGCAGATAGGCCATCTGTTCTATTGAGCTATGACAAGGACCGTGCTTTTCGTGGTTTTTCGCAGGGCTTGAGGGGGAGAAGGCATGGGTCGCATTTCAATCGACGAGGCGCTCGATCGCGCCGGGACCGGACCGTTCCAGCGGCGGCTTCTCGGCATTTTCGGTCTCGTCTGGACGGCGGATGCGATGCAGGTGCTGGCGGTCGGCTTCACCGCCGCGTCGATCGCCGCGAGTTTCGGGCTGACGGTGCCGCAGGCGCTGCAGACGGGCACGCTGTTCTTCCTTGGGATGCTGATCGGCGCCTACGCCTTCGGCCGGCTGGCCGACAGGGTGGGGCGGCGCAACGTGCTGTTGCTGACGGTCGCCTGCGACGCGGTGTTCGGGGCGCTTTCGGTCTTCGCGCCGAGTTTCACCATCCTGCTCGCTCTCAGGTTTCTCACCGGCGTGGCCGTCGGCGGCACCCTGCCGGTCGACTATGCGATGATGGCGGAATTCCTGCCGTCGAAAAGCCGTGGCCGCTGGCTGGTGGCGCTCGAGGGGTTCTGGGCGATCGGAACGCTGATCGTGGCGCTTGCGGCATGGGCGGCCAGCGTCGCCGGGGTCCAGGATGCGTGGCGCTACATCTTCGCGGTGACGGCGCTGCCGGCGATCCTCGGGCTCGGCCTGCGGCTGTTCGTGCCGGAATCGCCGCTTTACCTGCTGCGCGGCGGTCGCGGCGAGGAGGCGAAGACGACGATCAACCGGGTGCTGGTGGCCAACGGCAAGCCGGCGCTCGGCGCCGACGAAGAGCTGGTGTCGCCGCCGCATGCGGCCTCCGAAGGCGTCTTTTCGGGCGCGCTTCGCCGCCGCACGGCGATGATCCTGGTGATCTGGTTCCTGGTGTCGGTCTCCTATTACGGCGTCTTCACCTGGATGCCGGCGAAGCTCGCGGGCGATGGCTTCGGCTTCGTGCGGGGCTATGGCTTCCTTGTTTTCGTGGCGCTGGCGCAGATCCCCGGCTACGCGCTCGCCGCCTACGGTGTCGAGGCCTGGGGCCGCAAGCCGACGCTGATCGGCTTCTGCCTGCTGTCGGCGGCGGGGTGCCTGCTGTTCGTCGTCTCCGGGGTCGATATCATGGTCGGCGCGTCGCTTCTGATCATGAGTTTCGCGCTGCTTGGGACATGGGGCGCGCTCTATGCCTATACGCCGGAACTCTACCCGACCGCGGTGCGGGCGACCGGCATGGGCACGGCGGGCGCCGTTGCGCGGCTCGGCGGACTTCTCGCGCCGTCGCTGATGGCGCTGGTCGTTTCCGAAGGGCTTGGGGTTGCGATCGGCCTCTTCGCCGGCTTCCTCGTCGTCTCGGCGCTGGCGGCGGTGGCGATCGATTCAGAGACCCGTCAGGCGTCGATCGCCTGAGGGGCAGGCTTTCTTGTTGTTTGCGTGCCGTAATGCCATATTGAACGAGAACGGAGGATCGAGGCGCGTGGGCGACAGCGAGACGGCAAGAATGCTGGCGATGATGGAAGCCATGTTCAATGGCCAGAAGCGGACCTTGGGCATGGTCGAAGCCGCCATCGACAAGTTTAGCACGGTCGAGACCGAGATCTCTAAGCTCAATCGCAAAATGAACAGTTTGCACGAGCTCGCGCTTCGGCATCACAGCGAGACGTCAGGTCGGCTTGAGGCGATCTCGACGAGGCTTGAAGAGACCGAAAGGCTTCTCGACGACCGCGCCCATGACCTCAAGCGGATGCAGATCGATGTGGTCGGGCAGTACAATGAGGTGCTGACAGCCTTGCGCGATGCATCGCATGCCTCTCGCATCGCGGAAGAGGTTCAGTCGCGACTGACTGAGGTCGAGGCCAAGATCGCTCATCTCTAAAGCGGGCGACAGGCTCCGCTATTCAGCGCCGGTCCGACACGGCCCAGGCGTCAGCGTCTTGCGCAAAAACGTGCGCGTGCGGCCCTTCGGGAATTCCGGCAGTTCGCCGAAGATCTCGTATCCCTGTTTCCGATAGGCTTGGAGCGCCTTTGGGCTGAAGGTGTCGATCCAGGCGCCGTGGCAGCCGCGGGTGGCTGCTTCCTGTTCGGCCATCGAGAGAAGCCTTCCGGCGAGGCCGGTGCCGCGATGGTTTTCGGGGATGAACAGCAGCTGCGTGAAGAGCCAGCCCCAGGCTGTGTAGCCGGAGAGGCCGCCTAGCACCGTTCCCTCCTCGTCGCGGATCAGCACCGCCAGCGTCCGGCGATCGGCCGGGCCGACATCGGCGTGGTTGAAGGCGGTGAGGCTCTCGCCGATGACCGCGAGGTCATCGGGGGAGGGCGTGGCGGTCAGTTCGAGTTGCGGCATCGGGTCAGCGACCCTCGCGCCACCACATGGCGCCGAAGGCAAGCAGCAGGATGCCGACGCCGGCAAAGCCCGCGAAGAGCGGCAGCGTGTTGATGCCCTTCAGCACCGTCTCGTTGGTCAGGCGGATCTGCATGCGGTCGTCGTCGGCGACACGGATCTGGCCGCGCACCGGCAGGATCGGCGGGATCGTGACGTTGCCGTCCTCGCTGGAGACCCGGGTGACGAGGCCCCTGGTCTTGTCCGATATCGGCTTCAGCACATCGGGCGTCGAGATCATTGCCTTGAATTCCGGCGCATCGACGGCGCCGACATGCACCATCGTGCTCATCTCGCCGTTGCGGATCTCGAAGAGACCGATTTCGTCCATGCGTTTCTCGGCCTTGAAGAGGCCGGGCTCGGACTGGACGAGCGGCAGCGTCTCGGTCTTGCCCGAGGGGTAGCGGACGGTGGCGTTGCCGGGATTGTCGCCGATGGTCTGGCGGGTGATCTCGAGCGTGCGGCCGGAAGCGCGCGCGGTCAGCGCCTCTTCTTCCAGAGCCGGTTCCTTCATCAGCCAGTGGGCCATGCGGCGATAGAGCGATACGTGCGGACCGCCGCCTTCGAAGCCGCGCGCCCAGAGCCAGCCCTGATCGGACAGGAGCATGGCGACGCGACCCTGGCCGGCGCGGTTGAGCACCAGCAGCGGGTTGTTGTCGGCGCCGACCATGACCGTATCGCCCTGAGGCTTTTCGACGCCGACGCTGCGGAACCAGCGGCCCCACCGCGGCGGCTCTTCGGTGGAACCATCAAGGCCACGGGTGACGGGGTGCTTCTTTCCGATGTCGGAGAGGCGGGGATAGAACGCTTTTTCGATCATCTCGCCGGTGGGCGCGGCGGGCAGCACGGAGGAGAGCGGCGTCAGCGCGATCGAGATCCGGACCGGCCTGTTCCGGACCCGCCGCGATCAGCAGCGCGCCGCCGTTTTGGACATATTGCGCGATGTAATCGTAATAGAGGATCGGCAGCACGCCGCGATGCTGGTAGCGGTCGAAGATGATCAGGTCGAAGTCCTTGATCTTGTCGACAAAGAGCTCGCGCGTCGGGAAGGCGATCAGCGACAGTTCGTTGATCGGCGTGCCATCCTGCTTTTCCGGCGGACGCAGGATGGTGAAGTGCACGAGATCGACGGATGCGTCGGATTTCAACAGGTTGCGCCAGGCGCGCTCGCCAGCGTGCGGTTCGCCGGAGACCAGCAGCACGCGCAGGTTCTGGCGGATGCCGTCGATGACGTGGACGGCGCGATTGTTGGCTTGCGTCACCTCTCCCGGCAGAGCCGCCACGGAGAATTCCAGCACGTTGCTGCCGCCGCGCTCGACCTTGAAGGAGAAGGGTGTGTCGCGACCGGGTGTTGCCTGCAGCGTCGCGATCTCGTTGCCGTTCAGCTTGACCGTGACGTCGGCGGTGCCGCCGGGGCTCGGGCCATCGTCGAAGACGCGCAGCACCAGTTGCTGCTCTTCGTTGACGATGCCGAAGCGCGGCGCCTTGATCACCTCGATGCGGCGGTCGAACTCCTTGGCCTTGCCGGTGATGAGACCGTGGATCGGGGCGTCGAAGCCGAGCGCCTGATTGACGCCGGGCACGTCGTGGATCTGGCCGTCGCTGATCATGATGGCGCCGCCGATGCGGGCGGGCGGAACGTCGGCGACGGCGGCCGACAGAGCGTTGAAGAGGCGTGTCGAGGGCGCGTCGGAATCTTCCGGCTCGGTGGCATCGACATAGCGTGCCTCGACGTTCGGGAAGCGGGCCAGACGGTCCTTGAGCTGCGCCAGCGCGTCGTCGGTCATCTTGACGCGCTCCGGCGTCTGCTGGCTCTGGCTGCGGTCGACGATGACGGGGACGATCGTCGAGAGCTGTTCGCGATCCTCCTGCATCAGAAGCGGATTGGCGAGCGCGGCGAGCAGGGCCAGGGCGGCGATGCTGCGTATCCAGGCGCCGCGTACGCCCCTGAAGATAGCGAGCGCGGCGATGGCGACGACGATGACGGCGAGGCCTGCCAGAAGCGGCCAGGGGATGAAGGGCGCGAAATCAACCGTCATGTCACTGCCCCAGCCGTTCGAGGAGGGCGGGGATATGGACCTGGTCGGTCTTGTAGTTGCCGGTGAGCATATACATCATGATGTTGACGCCGCTGCGATAGGCATATTCGCGCTGCGCCTCGTCCGGGGGGACGGTGGGAAGGATCGGGACGCCATTGTCGTCCACGGCCCAGGCGCCGGCGAAATCGTTGCCAGTGATGAGGATCGGCGAAACGCCGTCGGCCGTTGCCGCCGACTTGGCGTTGCCGGAGCGGTTGTCCTGACGCGCCTCGATCCAGAGCGGGCTGCCGGCATAGCGGCCGGGGAAGCTCGACAGAAGGTAAAAGGACTTGGTCAGCACGTGATCGGAGGGAACCGGCTCCAGCGGCGGTATGTCGAGATTGGCGAGGATCTGCTGCAGGCGCTCGCCATTGGGGCTGGTGCCGCCGCTGTTGTCGAGGGCGCTGAACTGGTCGCGGGTGTCGAAGAGCACGGTGCCGCCAGAGCGCATGTAGGCGTCGATCCGGTTGATCGAGGCGGCCGACGGCATGGGCGCGGTGGCCGAGATCGGCCAGTAGATGATCGGATAGAAGGCGAGCTCGTCCTTGGTGATATCGAGGCCGACGGGAGCGGACGGTTCGAGCGTGGTGCGGAATGTCAGATATTGCGTGAGACCCTCGAGCCCGCGCTCGGAGATGCGGTCGACCTCGGGCTCGCCGGTGACGACATAGGCAAGGTGGGTGTTGTCGAGCCGCTGGAAGATCTGGTCATCGCCGGGCTTGCTGTCGTCGGCGCGCGACTGGCCGGGCTGGACGAGGAAGGCGGCGCCGGCCGCCACCGCGATCATCGCCGCCGTGCGCGCGGCTGGGCGCAGGCGCGAGAAGGCGCCGCTCATGAGCATGACGATCAGGCTATCGGCGAGCAGGAGCAGGAAGGCGATGAGGAAGAGCGAGGGTTTGGCCGACCATGTCTCGCCGCCGATCAGGCCCTCGCGCACCAGCGTCACGCCCGAGGCGTCGAGGGGCTTGAGTTCGGCGTTCTGGGGCAGGACGTTCAAGGCGGTGAACCCTTCTTCGGAGCCGTAGAGGCCCGGCGGATTTTCGAAGCCGGCCACGGGGGCGGCCTTGGCGTTCTGGATCAGCGGCCGCGCGGCGCCGGTTTCGGTGGTGAGCGCGCCCTTGGCGGTCAACAGCCGGAAGGGCGGCAGCGCGTCTGCGGTCGTCGCGCCGCCGGATTGCGAGGTGACGCCGCCGGACCGCGACAATTGCACGATGCGGCGCAGCATCTCGACGAAATTGCCCGAGATCGGAAGATCCGACCAGGTGGCCTCGGCGCTGACGTGGAAGAGCACGATGCGGCCGGCGTTCATCGGCTTCACGGTCACCAGCGGCGTGCCGTCGGCGAGGCTTGCCCATGTGCGTTCCGCCAGGTCCGGCGTCGGCTCGGCCAGCACCTGGCGCTTCACCGTGACGTCGGTCGGGCGCGCCATGCCGGCGAAGGGGCCGAAATTGGGGAATTCGGCCAGCGGCTGCGGCTCGGCCCAGGACAAGGCGCCGCCGAGCGCGCGTTCGCCCTGGCGCAGCGTGACCGGAACCAGCGGATCGTCGGCGGGGGCGGCGGCCAGGCGCGGGCCGGCGAAGCGGATCAGCGTGCCGCCATTGTTGATCCAGCGCTGCAGCGGCTCGTAGGTCTCCTGCGGCAGGCGGCCGATATCGGCCATGACGATGACCGAGGGGTTCTGCGCCAGAAGATCGGGGATGGAGGTGGCGAGATTGGTGGCGTTCGGCTCGATCAGATCGGCATAGGGCTGCAGGGCGCGCTGGATGTAGTAGAGCGGCGACAGCAGCGGCTGCAGGCTGTCGCTTGCCTCGCCCGACAAGAGCACGACGCGGCGGCGCTTGAAGCCGTCGTCGAGAAGCTGGACGGCACCGGCCGTCGGGTGATTGTCGATGCTGACGCGGGCGAAGTCGTTGCGCATCTCGAAGGGCGCCGTGATCGAGCCCGATG
This sequence comes from Rhizobium sp. AN80A, assembly GCF_030053015.1. NCBI lineage: Bacteria > Pseudomonadati > Pseudomonadota > Alphaproteobacteria > Hyphomicrobiales > Rhizobiaceae > Rhizobium > Rhizobium sp. AN80A. The sequence goes on from NZ_JASJPX010000003.1 coordinate 319,064, forward strand.
CCACGGACTGGCCGGGCTGGAAAGAGACGGAGCCCGAGGCGATGGCGCGGCCCTGCGCGTCCTGGGCGGTCAGCGGCAGGGTGGCGGCGGAGGCGCTGTCGAGGCGTGTGGCCGTGACGGTCATGGCGTCGGCGGCGTTGTTGGCGTCCGTTATCGCCACGGTTTGCGTCGCGTCGGAGGCGATCAGCCGAAGCTGCGCCGGCTGCAGGTCGGCCAGCTGGCGAACGGTGGCGTCGTTGTCGTTCGCGGCGGCGCCGTCGGTCAGGAAGGCGAGCGTGCCGGGCTTGACGCCGTCAAGCGCCGCGCGCAACGCCACGAAGGCGCGCTGGCGGTCGGGCACCAGCGGCCGCGGTTCGGCGGCGCGGAGCCTCTCGCGGGCAACGGCTGCGGTGCCGGCGAGCGCATCGTTGCTCGGGTCGGCGGTAAAGGCGATGGATACCGGCAGGCTTGCCGAATCCGCGTCGTCGATCAGCGCCTCGGCGGTCTGAACGCGGCGTTCCCAATCGGGTGCGGTCGCCCAGCCATTGTCGATGAAAAGCACGAGCGGACCGCCCGGGGCGATCGAACTCGCGCGCGGATTGAACACCGGATCGGCGATGGCGAGAATGACGGCGGCGGCGAGAAGCATGCGCAGCAGCGTCAGCCACCAGGGGCTCTGCGCCGGCGTTTCCTCGCGTTTCAGCACGGTGGCGAGGATGCGCAGCGGCGGGAAGACTTCGGCCTTCGGGCGCGGCGGGGTCAGGCGCAGCAGCCACCAGATGACGGGAAGCGCCACGAGGGCGCCGAGAATGGCCGGATAGGCGAAGGCGAAGGGAAGCGCGCTCACAGCTGGCCTCCTTGCGTTGCCTTGCCGGGCAAGCTGGCCTTGCCGGGCAAGCTCGTCTTGCCGGGCATGCCGGACAGATGCATGTGGACGGCGACCAGCGCCTCGGAGGCGAGGTGATCGGTGCGGTGGCTGATGAAGGTCCAGCCGAGATGGCGCAGGCTCTGGCCAAGGCCGTCGCGGCGGCCGAGATAGGCGCGCGTATAGGCTTCGCGGATATTTTCGGCGCGGCCGGAGGTGAGCTTCGAGCCGGTCTCGGGGTCGGTGAACTCGGTGCGGCCGGTATAGGGGAACAGCTCCTCGGCGGGATCGGCCACCTCGATGACGTGGCCGCGCAGGCCGCGCCGGGCGAGCGGGCCGATGCGGGCCATCACGGCGCCGGCATCGTCGAGGAAATCGCCGATCAGCACGAGGTCGCTCGAGCCGCGGATCATCGCGGTATCCGGCAGGCCGCCGGTGAGCGGCGCGTGCATCAAGGCCACCGCCAGCCGTTCGGCGGCGTTGCGGGCGGAGATCGGCTCCATGACGCCGGGGCAGCCGACGCGCTCGCCCGAGCGGGCGAGGATTTCGGCGAGCGCCAGCATGATGACCAGCGCGCGGCTTTCCTTGGAGGCGTTGCCGAAGGTCGACTTGTACATCATCGACGGCGACATGTCGGCCCAGAGCCATATCGTGTGGGCGGCTTCCCACTCGCGGTCGCGGATATAGGTGTGGTCGTCGCGAGCCGAGCGGCGCCAGTCGATGCGCGCCAGGCTTTCGCCTTCGCTATAGGGCCGGAACTGCCAGAAATTCTCGCCGATCCCACGCTTGCGGCGGCCGTGCCAGCCGGCGATCACGGTGTTGGCGATCCGCTTGGCCTCGACGAGGCAATCCGGCAGCAGGCTGGCGCGCTGCCTTGCTCGTGCAAGGGCATCGCTGCCTGGGGTCGGAGTGACGGTCTGTCCGATCGATGCCACGCGTGAGGCTTCCTTCCTGATCCTTGTTGGCCTGATCCTTGTCGGCCTGATCCTGTTCGCTCAGCCCTTGTCTGCCTAGCCTTGGGCCTGCTTCACCAGCCCGGCGATCACGTCACGCACCGACATGCCTTCGGCGCGGGCGGCGAAGGTCAGCGCCATGCGGTGCTGCAGCACGGGCTCGGCCAGCGCGTGGACATCGTCGAGCGACGGAGCGAGGCGGCCCTCATAGAGCGCGCGGGCGCGGGCGCAAAGCATCATCGCCTGGCCAGCGCGCGGGCCGGGGCCCCAGGCGACGTTCTTGTCGGTGGCGGCGTTGCCCTGGCCGGGACGGGCGGAGCGGACGAGCGCCAGGATTCCATCGACCACCTTGTCGCTGACGGGCATCTGGCGGATCAGCGTCTGGATCTCGATCAGCCGCTCGGCGCTCAGCACGGCCTGCGGCCTGGTTTCGGCCAGGCCCGTCGTGTCGAGCAGGATCTGTCGTTCGGCGGCGAGTTCGGGGTAGTTGACATCGACCTGCAGCAGGAAGCGGTCGAGCTGCGCTTCGGGAAGCGGATAGGTGCCTTCCTGCTCCAGCGGGTTCTGGGTGGCGAGCACGTGGAAGGGCGTCGGCAGATCGTAGCGCTGGCCGGCAACGGTGATGTGGTACTCCTGCATCGCCTGCAGCAGCGCCGACTGGGTGCGCGGCGAGGCGCGGTTGATCTCGTCGGCCATCAGGAGCTGGGCGAAGACGGGGCCCTTGACGAAGCGGAAGGAGCGGCGGCCGGTCTCGTCCTGGTCCATCACTTCCGAGCCGAGGATATCAGACGGCATCAGGTCGGGCGTGAACTGGATGCGGTTGGCGCCGAGGCCGAGCACTTCGCCGAGCGTGGTGACCAGCTTGGTCTTTGCGAGGCCGGGGACGCCGACGAGCAAGGCGTGGCCGCCCGAGAGCACGGCAAGCAGCGTGTTCTCGACGACGCTCTCCTGGCCGAAGATCACCTTGGAGACCTCGCTCCTGACCGTGGCGATATCGGCAAGCGCTTTTTCCGCCGCGGCGACGATCGCCTTTTCATCGAGGGGGGCTTCGGTCTTCATCATACCCATCAGGCATCTCTCCAGCGGCTGATCTCATTCGTCGCGGATCGTCGGACTTTTACACGTGTGCCTCATACCCGATAGAGTTATGAAGATGTTGCGGGCTGACAAGTTCGTTTCGAATGACTATCTCGTGACATTTCCTGGGTTAAGTGCAAACAGAGACGGAACAATGGCAACCGAAGAGATCAAGGCAGCGACCGATGCCGCGGATCTGGCCGCGCTGATTTCGCGCGCCGCGGGTGATAATGGCGACGCGAAACGCGGTCTTCCGCCCGTCGAGAAATGGAATCCGCCCTTCTGCGGCGATATCGACATGGAAATCCGCGCCGACGGGACGTGGTTCTACATGGGAACGCCGATCGGTCGCGCGCCGCTGGTGCGGCTGTTTTCCACGGTTCTGCGCAAGGATGAGGACGGCAAGACCTACCTCGTAACTCCTGTGGAAAAAGTCGGCATCCGGATCGTCGATGCGCCGTTCCTGGCTGTCGAGATGAACGCCTCGGTGAAGGGCGGGCAGGCCGTGCTGACCTTCCGCACCAATGTCGGCGACGTCGTGGAGGCTGGCGGCGAGCATCCGCTCCGGTTCGTCATTCACGGCGATAACAACGAATTGAAGCCATACCTGCATGTGCGTGGCCGGCTGGAAGCGCTGGTGTCGCGGGCCGTGATGTACCAGCTCGTGGAACTCGGCGAGACGATCGATGTCGACGGGGTCGCGATGTTCTGCCTGCGATCGGGCGGCGAGACCTTTCCCGTCATGCCGGCCGCCGAACTGGATGCGCTGTCGCGATGACAAAGGTCCATACCAGGGAGGTCGCGCTTTACTCCGCCGCTGAATTCAGACGCCGGGCGATGCACCAGATGGGCGGGCCGGTCGATCTGTCGTGGCGCGAGCATGGCGACCATATCCTGAACCCCGAGATCGTCGCCAAGGTGGAAACGTTCAAACTCAGGGACGCGGCCGTCTTGGTGCCTGTGATCGACGACGGTGACGAGGCGCGGGTGATCTTCACACAGCGCACCTCGACGCTGCGCAAGCATTCCGGCCAGATCGCCTTTCCCGGCGGCAAGATCGACGGCGAGGACGAGACGCCGGAGCAGGCGGCGGTGCGCGAGGCCGACGAGGAGATCGGGCTCAAGGGTTCCTTCGTCGAGACCGTCGGGCGGCTGCCGAACTATCTGGCCTCGACGGGATTTCGCATCACGCCCGTGCTGGCCGTGGTGCGCCCGGGCTTCGATCTCACGCTCAATCCCGACGAGGTCGACGACGTGTTCGAGGTGCCGCTCTCCTTCCTGATGGCGCCCGGCAACCATATCCGCGACAAGCGGATGGTCGACGGGCTCGACCGACATTTCTATCGCATGCCCTATGAAACGAGGATGATCTGGGGCATCACCGCCGGGATCGTCCGCACGCTCTATGAAAGGCTCTACGCATGACCAACCTTGCTCACGAAGCATGGTTCAACGACCCGGCGCTGAAGCGCGTTTTCTCGCTGCTGAATGCCGATGGCGGCGAGGGGCGCGTGGTGGGTGGCGCCGTGCGCAACAGCCTGATGGGGCTCGGTGTCAGCGATATCGACGTGGCGACGACGCTTACGCCCGACGTGGTGATCGAGCGCGCCAAGGCAGCCGGGATCAAGGCGGTGCCGACGGGCGTCGAGCATGGCACGGTGACGCTGGTGATCGACCGCAAGCCGTTCGAGGTGACGACGCTGCGCGCCGATGTCGAGACCGACGGGCGGCGGGCGACGGTGGCGTTCAGCAAGGACTGGCAGACGGATGCCGAGCGGCGCGACCTGACGATCAACGCGCTCTATGTCGGCGAAAGCGGCGAGGTGGTCGATCTCGTCGGCGGGCTTGCCGATATCGAGAAGCGCAACATCCGCTTCATCGGCGATGCCGCAACCAGGATCAAGGAAGACTATCTGCGCATCCTGCGCTTCTTCCGCTTCTTCGCCTATTACGGTTCGGGACGGCCGGATGCGGATGGGTTGCGGGCGGCGGCGGCGGCGCGCTCCAAGCTCGCGACGCTGTCGGCAGAGCGGGTGTGGTCGGAGATGCGCAAGCTGTTGTCGGCGGAAAATCCGGGGCGGGCACTGTTGTGGATGCGCACGGTCGGCGCGCTGACGGAAATCCTGCCGGAAACGGAGAAGTGGGGCATCGATGCGATCCCGGCGCTTGTCGCCACCGAGAAGGCGCTCGGCTGGACGCCCGATCCGCTGCTGCGGTTGGCCGCGATCGTGCCGCCCGACGCCAAACGGCTCGAGGCGATGGCGGCGCGGCTGAAGCTTGCCAATGCGGAAGCCACGGTGCTCAAGGCCTGGGCGAACGCGGCTCCCATCAACGACGAGATGTCCGTCGCGGCCTTCGACCGCCTGCTTTATCGCAACGGTTCGCAGGGCATCACGACGCGGCTGCGGCTGGCGCTCGCGGTGGCGCGCGGCAAGGCCGAGGGCGACATGGCGGAGATGGCGCGATCAGCGCGGCTGAACAAGCTGCTCGACCATGCCAATGCCTGGGTGAAGCCGAGTTTTCCGGTGAATGGCGGGGATGTGATGGCGGCAGGGATAGCCGCCGGCCGGCAGGTCGGTGAGACGCTGGCCGCTCTGGAGCATCAGTGGGTGGAGGAGAACTTCGCCTCCGACCGGGCGACATTGCTCGCCCGGCTTTCAGATCGCGTAAAATAGGCAGATCGCCAAGATCAGGCCGCGTTCGCTTCGTTGCGGATGCGGGCCTTGATGTTGTCGACCATGTTTTCGCGGATGATGGTTTCACCATGCGCGGACTTCATATGATCGACGGCGCGGCGCACGACTTCGGCGTCGTCGCTTGCGCGGGTGTGCCAGCTGCATCCGGGGACCAGCGTTCCACATTCGAAAAGTCTCATCGTCTCCTCCTGACTTGAGTTCCGCTCTTGCGTTCTGTGGGAATGCTCCAGGGACAGGAAGGTTCCGGCCGGTTGCCGCACCGGCCGTAGGGATCGCCATTTCGCGATCATCGATGTGTCCGGTCCCCGGACTGTTCAGGCCACATCATCAAAAGCGTGTGGGCCTGAATCCTCAACCCGATTATTCGGGCCGATTATTCGGGCATCGCCCATGCACGGTAGCAATCCGTGCGTGCGCTGCTGTGCTGGCTCCTGGCGCGGCGCGACGGCTCCTCGGCGGAAAGGCCGCCGGCGAGTTGAAGCTTTACCTGTTCCACGAAGCAGGAAAGGGGCAGGTCGGAGCCGCTCTTGGCTTTCAGCGCCTCGGCCAGCCTTGTGAGCAGCTCGGGCGTATCGATTGGGCGGGGTGGCTGTTGGACACCTGTCGCCGCCGGTGTTCCACTCTGTATCGTCATTACAATCCTCCTCCGATTGTTAGGCGCGTACATGCATGAAATGGGTATCCGGTCCGCTTATTAAAAGCCTCTCACGTGCAATTTACCAAGCTTGCTGCCGATCTTTCCTCCCAGTTACGGCCAGCGAACGGCGGGGGGCAGCGATGAGAGAATGGACTCGACATTCCCACCCGTTTTCAAACCGAAGATCGTTCCCCGGTCATATAGCAGATTGAACTCGACATATCGCCCACGGCGAATCAATTGTTCTTCACGATCTTGTTCTGTCCACTGTTTATTGAAGTTGGAGCGAACAATCCGTGGATAAACCATCGCGAAGGCGCGGCCGACATCGCGGGTGAAGGCGAAGTCGGCGCTCCAGCCGCCGGCTTCCTCGGCCGAATGCAGCCAGTCGTAGAAGATGCCGCCGATGCCGCGCGCCTCGTTGCGGTGCTTGAGGAAGAAGTATTCGTCGCACCACTTCTTGTAGGCGTCGTAATCGGCGACGCCGGCGTGGCTGCGGCAGGCGATCTCCATCGCCTTGTGAAACAGCCTTGTGTCGTCGTCTTCCTGGGTGCGACGGCGGTCGAGCACCGGCGTCAGGTCCGCGCCGCCGCCGAACCAGCGGCTCGAGGTCACCACCATGCGGGTGTTCATGTGCACGGCGGGGACATTGGGATTGACCGGATGGGCGATCAGCGAGATGCCGGAGGCCCAGAAACGCGGATCGTCCTTGGCGCCCGGCATCTGGGCGCGCAGGTCGGCGCTAAACTCGCCATAGACGGTGGAGGTGTGGACGCCGACCTTCTCGAAGACGCGGCCTTCCATCATCGACATGCGACCGCCGCCACCCGCACCGTTCTCGCGCTGCCAGTCCTTGGCGACGAAGCGGCCCGGTTCACGATCGGAAAGCGGTCCTGTGAGTTCATCCTCCAACGCTTCGAAAGAGGCGCAGATCTGGTCGCGCAGGCCCTCGAACCAGGTGCGGGCCAGCTCCTTCTTGTCCTCGATATCCGCGGGCAGGCCGATCGGAAGTTCGGGTCGTTCCATAGTCGTCGTCTCCGGTACGCGCGCGGGCCAATTTCGAGTCGTGCCCGCTTCAATCGCCCCTGATAGCAGGTCGTCCGGCGGAGCGCCAACCGCGCCAGCGCGTTGGTGAGCAGGCTTCAGATTCGACTCGCAATGTTCAGGCTTCGATACTACCTTTCCATTAGAGGTAGGTTGTATGACGAAGATCCCAGGACCGCCGTCATTTGACGGTTTGAAGCGAAGGATTGCCACGCACCGGGCCGAGGGGCACGCCGCGCAAGAACGACCGGTTCGTGCGGCAGACCTATTGCCTGGCGCTGCTCGATGCGCGCGCCAAGGCCCGCGAGTGGTTCGACGAGTACCCCAAGGCCGCCTACTGGACCGAGGTCGAGAGCTGGCGACAGCTCGACGGCGACCAGATCGAGTTCACCATGCGGCGCCTGCCATCGGCCGATTGACGTCTATTCGGCGGCGTTGCGCAGGCGGCTTTCAATCAACAGGCCGCTTTCATCCAGGATCGGGTGCGCCACGGAGACGATGTGGGCGTTGATGCGCTTCAGGTCGCGCAGCATGTCGAGATGCAGCGAACTGGTCTGCAGGCTGTCGGCGCGGCCGTCGCGCAGGCGTTCCAGATGGCGCTCCGAGGACTGCTTCTCCATGCGGCGCACTTCCACCTTCACTTCCATCAGCTGCCGGGCGAGATTGAAATCGCGGGTGACGAAGATCGTCTGGGCGATGCGCAGGTTTTCCAGCGTCAGGTGGAAGAGCTTGCTGAGCTCCTCATAGCCGTCCTCGGAGAATTTCAGGCCGAGCGAGACCTTCTTGGCGACCTGCGGCAGCAGGCCCTTCTCGATGATGTCACCGATGTGCTCGAGGTTGATGGCGTAGTCGATGATGACGATGGAGCGGCGTCCGTCCTCTTCGCTGAGGCCGCCGCGGCCGAGCTTGGAGAGGTAGATCTTCACGTCCTGCTGCAGGCTGTCGACACGCTTCTCCAGCGCTCCGATCTCCGTCAGCTTCGCCATGTTGTTGCGTTCGAAGGCATCGGCGGCGCGATGCAGCATGCGCTCGATCAGGTCTCCGACGCCAAGCACTTCGCGGGTGGCGCTGGCGAGCGCCACGACAGGCGTGGAGAGTTCCTGCGGATCGAGATAGCGCGGGGCGTTGTCCGCCTGCTCGTCCTCGGGGACCATCTTCAGCATCAGGCGCGACAGCAGACGCGAGAAGGGCCAGGCAAGCGCCGCGAGCAGGAGGTTGAAGCCGAGATGGGCGTCGACCGGGAGCTTGGCCGGAGACAGCGGCAAGGTTTCCAGGAGCTCGGCGGCGAAGCCCGCGAGCGGCAGCGCGATCAGGCAGCCGATGGCGCGCACGATCAGGTTGCCGAGCGTGACGCGCTTGACCGAGGCGGGGCCTGAAAGCGAGGCGATGACCGGCGGGATGGCGCCGCCGAGATTGGCGCCGAGCACCAGCACGATCACGAGGCCTGCCGACAGGATGCCCGTCGAGGCGAGCGACAGGATCAGGACGACGGCGGCGAGGCTGGAGGAGGAGATGAAGGCGATCCCGGCCGAGAAGGCGAGCGCCACCGGCCAGGCATTGTCGAGCAGGCCGATGAAGGCCGAGAGCGCCGGCGACTGGCGCATCGGCTCCGTGGCGCTGCTCAGGAGATGCAGCGACAGCAGCATGAGGCCGATGCCGATCAGCGCCTGACCGCCGCCCTGGCGGGAGGTCGAGCCGCCGCGATAGAGCACGATGCCCGCGAGGATGACCAGCGGCGACAGCCAGGCGATGCCGGTTGCGACGATCCAGGCGGTGACGGCGGTGCCGACATTGGCGCCCAGAAGCACGATCTGCGCCATGCGCGGCTTGACCAGCTCACGCTCGACGAAGGAGGCGACCATCAGGGCGGTCGCGGTGGAGCTTTGCAGGGCGATGGTTGCGAGGAAACCGGAGAGGAAGGAGCGCAGGCCGCTCTTGGTGCCTGATGCAAGCCCGGTCCGCAGTCGCGCGCCGAAGGCCCGGTTGACGCCATCCTTGACCTGCGACAGGCCGAACAGCAGCAAGGCCACGGCGCCGAACAGGTTGATCATGACGATGGTGGATTCCATGCGGGCCGGTCTTTTTCTATCTCTTGGCGTCCTAAGTGGCGCGTTCTGCGACTCTTTCCTGATGGCAAATCATTGAAATATCGGCACATCGTCCGATTTTTTGTTTGCCCGGCTAAAAATTATACGCCTGATCGGCGATTTCACAACGCCGTTCGCGACATTATCCGCCGCCGAACCGGCATTTCGATGGCGGGATCAGGACCAGACGGTCTGGCGCATGGCTTCGCCCGTGATCATCGCCGCCGAGACGGCGACATTGATCGAGCGCTGTCCCTCGACCATCGGTACGAGGATGCGGGCATCGGCGGTGTCATGCACATGATCGGGAACGCCGGCGCTTTCGCGGCCGAAGAGCAGGATGTCATCAGGGCGGAAGCGGAAGTCGGTGTAGCGGCCGGAGGCCTTGGTGGAGGCGAGCACAAGGCGGCGGCCGGTGGTTTTGCGCCAGTCCTCGAACCGCTCGAAATTGATATGGCGGGTGAGGGCGGCGGCAGCGATATAATCCATGCCGGCGCGCTTGAGATTGCGGTCTGAGATGTCGAAACCGGCGGGCTCGATGATGTCGACGGCGAAGCCGAGGCAGGCGGCCAGCCGCAGGATGGTGCCGGTATTGCCTGCTATATCGGGCTGATAGAGTGCTATTCTGAGGTCCGCCATGATCGCCGCCGTTTGATCGCTTCCGTTCGGCCTGACCTAGCGCGAGTGCGGTTTTGGTGCAACAGCCTGGTTTTTGGGCGTGAATCTTCGACATTCGGCAAGTAGGGGCTGGAATTCCGGCCGATTTCGCGTTATCGGTGCATATCTTCAATCGCCAACAAGGGAGCGCCAAGATGAATGCATTGCCGTATGTCAGCCTCCCGTCCGTCATCGTGCGGATCATGGCGACCCGACGCTCCTAAGCGTCTTCTTCTTTCTGATTTCCCATCGTTAATCCATTGCGCGGCCATATTGGCCTCGTCCCTTGAACGTCCGCTGCCCATATAAGCCGTTGCGCGTCCGCGCCGGCCAGGGCCGGAACGCTGAAGTTCGGAGCATTTTCATGTTTGGCTGGTTTGAACAGCGCCTCAATCCCTTCCCCGACGAGGAACCCGGCGTTCCTCCCAAGGGGCTCTTTGCCTTTTGCTGGCACTATACGAAGCCGGCGGCGCCCTGGCTTGCCGCCATGGCGGTGCTGACGATGCTGATCGCGGTCGGCGAAGTCGCCTTGTTCCGGTTCCTCGGCAACATCGTCGACTGGCTGACGCAGGCCGATCCGAAGACCTTCCTCGATACCGAGGGCTACAAGCTCTACTGGATGGGCGCGCTGATCCTGATCGGCCTGCCCGTGGCGGCGGTGGCCGATTCCGTCATCATGCACCAGGTGCTGATGGGCAACTACCCGATGATCGCCCGCTGGCAGATGCACCGTTTCCTGATGCGTCACAGCATGACCTTCTTCGCCAACGAGTTCGCCGGACGCGTGGCAACCAAGGTGATGCAGACGTCGCTCGCCGTGCGCGAGACGGTGATGAAGATCCTCGACGTCTTCGTCTATGTCGTCAGCTATTTCATCTCGATGATCATCGTCATCGCGGCGGCCGACTGGCGGCTGATGATCCCGATCCTGGCATGGCTCGGCGTCTACATCGCCATCGTCGCCTACTTCGTGCCGCGGCTGCGCAAGATCGCGGCGATGCAGGCGGACGCGCGTTCGCTGATGACCGGCCGCGTCGTCGACAGCTACACCAACATCGCGACGGTGAAGCTGTTCTCGCATGCCGGCCGCGAGGAGACCTACGCCAAGGAGGGCATGGACCAGTTCCTGCAGACCGTGCACCAGCAGATGCGCAAGGTCACGATGTTCCACGCACTGGTCTACTTCAACAACTGCGTGGCGTTGTTCGTGATCTCGGGCCTGTCGATCTGGTTCTGGCTGAACGGCGGCATTTCGGTCGGCGCGATCGCGATCGCCATCGGCCTTGCCATGCGCGTCAACAGCATGTCGCAGTGGATCATGTGGGAAGTCTCGGCGCTGTTCGAGAATATCGGCACGGTCTACGACGGCATGGAGATGATGGCGAAGCAGCACGACATCACCGACAAGCCGGGCGCCTCGTCGCTATCGGCCAAGAAGGGTGCGATCCACTACGACCGGATCGGCTTCCACTACGGCAAGGGCAAGGGCATCATCGAGAACCTGACGCTCGACATCAAGGCGGGCGAGAAGGTGGGCCTGGTCGGCCGCTCCGGCGCCGGCAAGACGACGCTGATGAACCTGCTTCTGCGCTTCTACGATCTGGAAGGCGGCCGCATCACCATCGACGGCCAGGACATCTCGCATGTCTCGCAGGAAAGCCTGCGCGAACTGATCGGTGTCGTCACGCAGGACACGTCGCTGCTGCACCGCTCGATCCGCGACAACATCGCCTACGGCCGTCCGGATGCGACGGATGCGGAGGTGATCGAGGCGGCCAGGCGGGCGAACGCCTGGGACTTCATCGAGGGTCTCGTCGACATGCAGGGGCGCAAGGCGCTCGACGCGCAGGTCGGCGAGCGCGGCGTGAAGCTCTCCGGCGGCCAGCGCCAGCGTATCGCGATCGCCCGCGTGTTCCTGAAGGACGCGCCGATCCTGGTTCTCGACGAGGCGACCTCGGCGCTCGATTCCGAGGTCGAGGCCGCGATCCAGGAGAACCTGTTCGCGCTGATGGAGGGCAAGACCGTCATCGCCATCGCCCACCGGCTGTCGACGCTGACGGAGATGGACCGGCTGGTCGTGCTCGACAAGGGCAAGATCATCGAGGCCGGCTCGCACAACGAGCTGGTGGGGCAGGGCGGCGTCTATGCCGATCTCTGGAACCGCCAGTCGGGCGGCTTCCTCGCCGATCACTCGGAGGAGGCGGAAGCGGCCGCCGAGTGACCACGCCCGCCATCAATTGAAAACGCCCTCCCTGGGATATCGGGAGGGCGTTGTTGTTTCCAATCAGTCGCTTGGCTGTGTCTGTTCAGTGCCTGTCGGCACTCAGGCTGTCCGCCCAGTCGATGACGCGATGGCCTTCGACCGCCATGCTGCTGGCGAAGGCCAGCGTGCGCAACGCCATGAGCCGACGCTGCTCTTCCGTATCGATCCATGCGGCTACGGCTTCCGCCACGACCTGGTCGTGCGGTACGCCTAGCTGCTCCGTGACCGCATCGAGTCTTTCCGCCAAAGGCAACGGTATGCTCGACACGAGTGTCCTCTTTTGCATTGTGGCCGTCTCCCGTGAAATCTCATGCTATTCCCACATTGTGGCGGGACATGTCTCATTCAACGACGATGCCGTCGATGTTACCAATCATTACGAAAATATAAGGTTGGTCCGGCGAGCGGATTGCTTTCCCCATCCGGCGGATAAGCCTATATCGCAAATATGCTCCTAAATCGACTCTTTCGTGCCTTTGAGACCTGGATCGACCCCTTCCAACCGCGCGACAACATCCAGCCGCCGCGGTCGACGAGCGGCTTCGTCTGGTTCTACATCGGCCAGGCGAAACTGCCCTTCATCGCCATGCTGGTTCTCGGCGGGATGTCGGCCGCGATCGAGGCGGCGCTGTTCTGGTTCGTCGGCCGGGTGGTCGACATTCTCGCCAGCATCACGCCTGAGGTCGGCTGGAACGGGCTCCTGGCGACCTACGGCTTCGAGCTGTTCGGCATGCTCTTCCTCATCGGCCTCGTGCGCTTCGTCGTGCAGCTGTTGATCGCGCTGGTCGACCAGCAGGTGATCACGCCCGGCTTTTACAATCTGGCGCGCTGGCAATCCTATCTGCATGTGTCGCGGCAATCGCTGTCGTTCTTCCAGAGCGATTTCTCCGGGCGGATCGTCACCAAGGTGTGGTCGGCGGGGCAGGCGACGGGCGATCTCGTGACCTCGCTGATGGAGAGCGTCTGGTTCGTCGGCATCTATGCGGCGACGACGCTGGTTCTCGTCGCGCGTCTCGATCTGTCGCTGGCGATCGTGGTGCTCAGCTGGCTCGTCGCTTTCGGCATTCTCGCGCGCTACTTCGTGCCGCGCATCCGCCGCCACTCGCGCGATACCGCCGAATCCGCCTCGATGCTCAACGGTCGCATGGTGGATGCCTACAGCAACATCCAGACGCTGAAGCTGTTTGCCAGGGACGAGGAGACCGATCGCTACATGCGGCAGGGCTTCGACACGTTCCAGGCGACGGTGCTGCTCTTCACCCGCTTCATCACCGGCGTGCGCGCCTCCATGGCACTGCTTTCGGGCATCATGATCGTGACGATGGCGGGCCTCAGCGTGCATCTCTGGCTACAGGGGCTGATCAGCTCGGGCGCCGTCGCGTTCTCGCTGGCGCTGGTGCTCAGGCTGAATTTCCTGCTCGGACGCCTGATGACGCAGTTCAACGGCATCATGCGCAATCTCGGCACCATCCAGAATTCGGCGGAACTCATCTCCAAGCCGCTCGCCCTCGTCGACAAACCGGATGCGCCGGATCTCGTCATCGCCGAGCCCGGCATCCGTTTCGACGACGTGTCCTTCCACTATGGAAAGGGAAGCGGCGTGATCGACCGTTTCTCGCTCACCATCGCACCCGGCGAGAAGGTCGGCATCGTCGGACGCTCAGGCGCCGGCAAGTCGACGCTGGTAAACCTTCTGCTCCGGCTCTACGACCTCGAGGGTGGCCGCATCCTGATCGACGGGCAGGACATCGCCAATGTCCGGCAGGAGTCGCTCAGGATGCAGATCGGCGTCGTCAGCCAGGACACCTCCCTGCTGCACCGCTCGGTGCGCGACAACATCCTCTTCGGCCGGCCGGATGCCGGCGAGGCGGGGTTGATCGAGGCGGCGCGGCGCGCCGAGGCGCTGGGCTTCATCCAGCGGCTGGAGGACCAGCAGGGGCGCAAGGGGTTCGACGCGCATGTCGGCGAACGCGGCGTCAAGCTTTCGGGCGGGCAGCGACAGCGGATCGCCATCGCCCGGGTGATGCTCAAGGATGCGCCGATCCTGGTGCTCGACGAGGCGACGTCGGCGCTGGATTCCGAGGTCGAGGAGGCGATCCAGACCAACCTCAACCGGATCATGGACGGCAAGACGGTCCTGGCGATCGCGCACCGGCTGTCGACGATCGCGGCGCTCGACCGGCTGATCGTCGTCGACAGGGGACGCATCATCCAGGAGGGGACGCACGAGGCGCTGCTGCGCGATGGCGGGCTCTATGCCGAACTGTGGGCACGGCAATCTGGCGGCTTCCTGGCGGCCGATCTGGAAGAGGTTTAGGCGGCGAGGATCATTCGCGGTCGGCTGCCTGTCGTCAGCGATCGATGGCGATCTCGGCGATCAGGCCGTAGTGGTTCGAACCGACATTGTCCGCGACCTGGCTGACCGACATCAGACGCAGCGGCGGGCGGGCCAGCACGTGGTCGATGGCGATGCCGAGCTTGCCGGCCCTGACCGGCCATGTGGAGGGTTGCGGAAACGCCGCGTTCAGGCCGGTGGCGCGGACGAAATCCTGGATGCGCGGCGCGATGATGGCCGAGTTGAAATCTCCGGCGACGATGAGCGGCCCGTCCACCGACTTCACGGCGTTGCGCAGATCCCAGAGTTCGCCGACCTGGAAATCGTCGAAATAGGGTTTGGCGAGGTGGACCGAGGCGAGGTGAACAGGCGTGCCGTCGACATCGATCGTTACCTGGACGAGACGGTTTGGCCACAGATCGCCCAATGTGCTGACCGCCTGATCGATAAAGGGCCGCTTGGAGAGTACCAGCGTATCGCAGCCAGGCGTGCCGACGCCGCAGCCGATGCGGTAGGGGTAGGTCGCCGAGATGCGCGAGAGTTCCCGAAGCAGCGGCGCGGCCTCCAGTATTGTGACGAGATCGGCGCCGGAGGCGATCACGGTCTCGGCGATGCGGCCGCTGTTTTCGATATTGTCGTTCTCGATGTTGAAGGACATCAGGCGCAGCAGCGGGCGCGATGCGGCGGTCGCCGGGGCGGCCTCGAATTCCTTCATCATCAGTATGCCATGGGCGGCGAGCACCAATGAAACGGTGACCAGAAGATAGGCGTACCAGTGGCGCTTGATGAGGATCAGGACGAGGCTCGCGGCGAGGCCGGCGAGCGCGAAGTGGACCTGAAAGCTGTAGACGAAGGCAAGCAGCCAAGTGTGCGTGACGTAACGTAAAGAAATGGCGGCAAGTAACAGCGAGACTAGAACACTTCCCACGCAGAATAAAGTGTGTCTCATTGGCTGGTACCGGGCGTGAGCGAGTATTCGTCCGGCCACCTAACACGCAGCTTGATATGTTGCAATGCAACACTGTTGCGGCGGCGCGATTGTCCTAAAGAATCAACTCTCAAGGGCCGCGACATTGTGCCATCTTGCCTTGCCAAGGCTGGACATAATTGATGATCAATAATAGAACGCGGCTTAGTGGGTGGGGAATCTAAGTTCGAATATATGTAAGACAGATTCGTCGCCTTGGAGGGATGGCGTGGAAAATTCCGCGAAATTTGGGCAGAGGATGTTAAGCCGTGAGCGAACACGAAACGACAGGCGGGGTCTCTAGCGAGCCCACACGCCGAGATTTCCTTTATTTAACCACGGGTATGGCAGGCGCCGTCGGCGCCGTCTCTGTCGCATGGCCGTTTATCGACCAGATGCGTCCCGATGCCTCGACGCTCGCGCTCGCTTCGATCGAAGTCGACGTATCGAGCCTCGAGCCTGGCATGTCGCTCACCGCCAAGTGGCGCGGCAAGCCGATCTTCATCCGCAACCGTACACCTGAGGAAGTGAAGGCTGCGAATGATGTTCCAATGGCGGATCTCAAGGATCCGGTCGCGCGCAACGCCAACCTCGCCGCCGACGCGCAGGCGACGGGTGTCGACCGTTCGGCCGGCAAGGACAAGGAGAACTGGATCGTCATGATCGGGTCCTGCACCCATCTCGGTTGCGTTCCGCTCGGCCAGGCCGGCGAATACAACGGGTGGTTCTGTCCCTGTCATGGCTCGGTCTACGATACGGCCGGCCGCATACGCAAAGGCCCGGCGCCGCAGAATCTCGCGATTCCGACCTTTTCGTTCGTTTCCGACAAAGTTATCAAAATCGGTTGAGGGGGACTGATTTATGAGTGGCCAATCCAGCTACGAGCCATCAACCGGCCTTGAGAAGTGGATCGATGCGCGCCTGCCGCTGCCTCGTCTCGTCTATGACAGCTTCGTCGCCTATCCGGTTCCGCGCAACCTGAACTACGCCTACACCTTCGGCGCAATGCTCTCGGTCATGCTCGTCGTGCAGATCATGACCGGTGTCGTGCTCGCCATGCACTACGCGGCGGAAACGTCGGTTGCCTTCAATTCCGTCGAAAAGATCATGCGCGACGTCAACTATGGCTGGCTGCTGCGCTACATGCACGCCAACGGCGCGTCGTTCTTCTTCGTCGCGGTCTATCTGCACATCGCGCGTGGCCTCTACTATGGCTCGTACAAGGCGCCGCGCGAAATCCTCTGGATTCTCGGCGTCCTCATCTATCTCCTGATGATGGCGACCGGCTTCATGGGCTACGTGCTGCCCTGGGGCCAGATGTCCTTCTGGGGCGCCACCGTCATCACCGGCTTCTTCTCGGCATTCCCGCTGATCGGCGAATGGGTGCAGCAGTTCCTGCTCGGCGGCTTCGCGGTCGACAATCCGACGCTGAACCGCTTCTTCTCGCTGCACTACCTGCTGCCGTTCGTCATTGCCGGCGTGGTCGTGCTGCACATCTGGGCGCTGCACGTCACCGGCCAGACAAACCCGACCGGCGTCGAAATCAAGACCAAGACCGACACCGTGCGGTTCACGCCGTACGCCACGCTCAAGGACGCGCTCGGCGTTTCGGTCTTCCTCCTGGTCTACGCCTATTTCGTCTTCTACCTGCCGAACTATCTCGGCCACGCCGACAACTACATTCCGGCTGATCCGCTGAAGACGCCGGCGCATATCGTGCCGGAATGGTACTTCCTGCCGTTCTACGCGATGCTGCGCTCGATCACCTTCAACATCGGCCCGATCGATTCCAAGCTGGGCGGCGTGCTCGTCATGTTCGGCGCGATCATCGTCCTTTTCTTCCTGCCATGGCTCGACACGTCGAAGGTCCGCTCGGCCGTCTATCGTCCGTGGTACAAGATGGCCTACTGGCTGTTCGTGATCAACGCGATCATCCTCGGCTGGCTCGGTTCGCAACCGGCGGAAGGCCTCTACACCACGATCTCGCAGATCAGCACGCTGCTCTACTTCGCCTTCTTCCTGATCGTCATGCCTGTCCTGGGTCTCGTCGAGACACCGCGCCGGCTGCCGAACTCGATCACCGAGGCGGTGCTGGAGAAACGCAACAAGTCAGTCGCTGCCCAAGCGGCCAAGGCATGAGCGGGCGGCGAGAGGGAACACACATCATGAAAAAGCTTGTTGCAAGCATACTGTCACTGGCATTCGCCGGCTGTCTCGGGACCGCGGCGCTCGCACAGGACCCAAAGCCCGGCGCACAGCAGGAGACCGCGGCCGCCCCGCACTATCCGATGAAGGAGCCCAAGGAGGTCGATTGGACCTTCGCCGGGCCTCTCGGCTATTACGACAAGGGCCAGTTGCAGCGCGGCCTGAAGGTCTACAGCGAGGTCTGCGCGGCCTGCCACTCGATAAAGCTGGTGCCGTTCCGCATGCTCGGCGACCTCGGCTATTCGGACGCGCAGGTCAAGGCGTTCGCCGCCAACTACGAAGTCCAGGACGGACCGAACGCGGCGGGCGACATGTATACGCGCAAGGCCGTGCCATCCGACTACTTCCCGTCGCCGTTCCCCAATGCGGAAGCGGCAGCGGCCTCCAACAACGGTGCGGCGCCGCCTGACTTCTCGCTGATCGCCAAGGCCCGTGAGATCGAACGCGGCTTCCCGAAGTTCATCTTCGACATCTTCACGCAGTACCAGGAAGGCGGGCCGGATTACATCTACTCGCTGCTGACGGGCTACGAGAACCCGCCGGCCGGGACGACGGTGTCGCAGGGCCAGCACTACAATCCCTATTTCAATGCCGCCTCGGTTCTGGCCATGCCGCCGCCGCTGTCCGACGGGCAGGTGACCTATGACGATGGCACTCCGGGGACGGTCGATCAGTACGCCAAGGACGTTGCCTCGTTCCTGATGTGGGCCGCCGAGCCGCATCTGGTCGATCGCAAGCAGACCGGTTTCATGGTCATGGTGTTCCTCTTGATCTTCACCGTCCTAATCTACCTCACCAAGCGGTCGGTCTACGCCCGCAAGGAGCAGTAGGGTATCGCAAAGGCTTGATTGGAAAGGCGCTCCCCGGGGCGCCTTTTTTGTTGGTTCCCGTGGATGCAGTTGATAGGGTGCAGCCGATTTCATGCCTACACACTGGACATTCCATGACCGACACGACCTCGGAGCTCGCCGCCGCCATCCGCTCCATCCGGGACTACCCGAAGCCCGGCATCATCTTCCGCGACATCACCACGCTGCTCGGCAATGCGCGGGCTTTCCGGCGCGCGGTGGACGAGCTGGTGCAGCCTTATGCCGGGACGAAGATCGACAAGATCGCCGGCATGGAGGCGCGTGGCTTCATTCTCGGCGGCGCCGTGGCGCATCAGCTTTCGGCGGGTTTCGTGCCGATCCGCAAGAAGGGCAAGCTGCCGCATGAGACCGTGCGCATCGCCTACAGCCTGGAATACGGCGTTGACGAAATGGAAATGCATGTCGATGCGGTGAAGCCGGGCGAGAAGGTGATCCTCGTCGACGATCTGATCGCCACGGGCGGAACCGCCGTCGGCGCCACCCAGCTTCTGCGCCAGATGGGCGCCGAGGTGGTGTCGGCCTGCTTCGTCATCGACCTGCCGGATCTCGGCGGGCGGGCGAAACTGGAAGCGCTCGGCGTCGACGTGCGCACGCTGGTCGAATTTCCGGGTCACTGAGCGGGCCTCCACGAAAGGCTCTGGTCTAGAGCGCGATCCGACGCCCTATTCGAATTCCAGCACGCTGCTTTCGAACCTGACAACCGGGACGCCCGCGACATGGCCCTCGCAGAGGATGGTGTTGAGGATGCGTCCCGGGCGCGAGGCCAGTGGCCGGCTCGACAGCAGGGTGACGGCGTAATCGACGGTTTCGCCCGCGAAGACCGGGCGTATCCATTGCAGGTCCTTGAAGCCGGCGGCCGGGCCGAGCTTGGGCGGCGTGTGGCCTTCGCTCGCCAGTTTCCTGCTTTCGGCGATCCAATAGGCGACGAAGGTCGTCATCCAGCCGGCGCATGTATGCCAGCCCGAGGCGCAAAGGTCGCCGAACAGGCTTTCGCGCGCGGCTTGCCTGTCCACATGGAAGCGCTGCGGATCGTAGCGCGTCGCGAAGCGGATGATGTTTTCCTCGGTGAAGGCGTAGCTTCCCGTCTCGGTCCTTTCACCGAGCGCGTAGCGATCCAGCATCCTCATGCGCTTGCTCCCGTGCCTGTCTGCGCCGGGGCGGCCATGCGGAACATGATCGCGTTTTCCGACAGGCATACCAGTTCGCCGCGCTGGTTTTCCAACTCGTGGCGGAACTTGACGATGCCGATCCCGGGACGCGAGCGCAACGCGCGCGCCTCGAGCACGGTGGAGTGGCCGGCGAGCGTGTCGCCGGCGATGACGGGTCTGCGCCATTCCATGATGTCGATGCCCGGCGAGCCTTCCGACAGCGAATGCAGCAGGTAGCTGTCGATCATCATCCGCATCAGCATCGCCGATGTGTGCCAGCCGGATGCGGCGAGCCCGCCGAGAATGCTCGCGCGCCCGGCCGCTTCGTCCGTATGCATCGGCTGCGGGTCGAACTCGCGGGCGAATTCGACGATTTCCTCGGCGGAGACGGCTGTCGGTCCAAGCGGGAAGCGGCGACCGGGTTGAAAATCCTCGTAGGCCAGTATCTGATCGGACAAATTCGTCTCCACGTCATAGGCGTTTCGTCATGATTACAATAGCATGCGGCGTCACTCAACGATTCCAGCGAGAATTCCGCATGTCCGAACTGAAGTCGATCCTTGACGAGGCCGAGCGCGAGGGGATCATCCCGTCGCAGGCGTCCGAGCGCCTGTTGTCGTTTCTCGTCGCCCGCGGCGTGCGCGCGGATGCCACGGTGTCGGCGGTACGGGACCGGGCAACGGGAGGGGCGGCATTTTCGGATACGGAGACGCCGAGCTTCGTGCGCGGCTTTCACGACGTGCTGATCACCATCGGTATCGTGGTGGCGCTTGCGGGGCTCTGGGGCGTCGGCTCCATCTACGCGGTCCTGCCGGCCATCATCGTGCTCGCGGAAATCCTCGTGCGCCGCCAGCGGCTGGCGTTGCCGGCGGTGGCGCTGACCATCGCGCTGGCCTTCTGGACAGCGTCCGTCTCGGCCCTGCTGCTGCAGGGATCGCATCAGATCGTCGGGCTCGGCGACAACAACGAGGGGCTGCAATACACGCTGGCCTTCCCCGTCGTGCTGGGGCTTTTCTATCTGCTCTACCGGATACCGCTTGCCTTCGCGCTGGCGATCATGGGGGCGGTGGTCGTGGCGCTGCAGCTCGTCCTGCGCCTGCTCGGCTGGCTGAGCGGCGATCCGCTCTTCGCCGTCACCCATGGCGGCGTCCTGTCGGTGCTGGCGGTCGTCTGCGCGGTCGGGCTGTTCGCGCTGGCGATGCGCTTCGATCTGATGGACCCGCTGCGCCGCACGGTCAATTCCGACATTGCCTTCTGGCTGCATCTCGGCGCCGCGCCGGCGCTTTTATACAGCATCCTGTGGCTGTCGGGCGGCGGAGGAGGGGCGCTCGGCGGCCTCGACACGGTGTCGATGCGCACGCCCGTGGTGGTCGTTACCGTGATGGCGCTGATGCTGGTGGGGCTGATCATCGACCGACGCGCCTTCGTGACGTCGGGGCTGGTATCGCTGGGCGCCGCGCTCTACGGGATCTTCCGCCAGGGCAATGCGCAGGTCGATACCTACATCTTCATCACGCTGCTCGCGGTGGGCGTGATCGTTCTTGTCATCGGCACGGGGTGGATGCCGCTTCGGCGTTCCGTCGTGCGCCGTCTGCCTGATGGCATTCGAAAAAGACTGCCGCCGGCCTAAAGCGTGCCGCGATCCTTCGGATTCGTTCATCACGCTTCAAGTCTTTGTTCTGTCGCATGTCGCGCAAGACCGCTGAACAGTCTTGCGAGACACGCTCCAGGCGGCAATCTTCTCGTCTCGAAATCAGGTGTTGAAGCGGAAGTGGATGACGTCGCCGTCCTGGACGACGTATTCCTTGCCTTCGTCGCGCCCCTTGCCGGCTTCCTTGGCGCCGACTTCACCCTTGAAGTTGATGTAGTCGTCGTAGCCGATGGTGAAGGCGCGGATGAAGCCGCGCTCGAAATCGGTGTGGATGACGCCTGCCGCCTGCGGGGCCTTGGTGCCGCGGCGGATGGTCCAGGCGCGGGTTTCCTTGGGGCCGACCGTGAAGTAGGTGATCAGGTCGAGCAGGTGGTAGCCGGCGCGGATCAGACGGTCGAGGCCTGCTTCAGACAGACCGAGCGCCGAGAGGAACTCGGTTGCTTCCTCTTCCGGCAGCTGCGCCACTTCGGCTTCGATCGCCGCCGAGATGATGACGCATTCCGCGCCCTGCTTCTCGGCCATTTCGGCAACCGCCCTGGTGTGCTCGTTGCCGTCGACGGCGTCGCCCTCGGCGACGTTGCAGACGTAGAGGACCGGGTGCGAGGTCAAGAGGTTGAGGCCCTTGAGGATCTCGATCTCCTCGGGCGCCAGCGTCTTCAGGAGAAGACGGGCGGGCTTGCCTTCGTTGAGGAGCTTGATGACCGCTTCCATGACCGGGAGCTGAGCCAGCGATTCCTTGTCCTTGCTGGTGGCGCGCTTGCGGGTCTGCTCGACGCGGCGCTCCAGGCTTTCGAGGTCGGCGAGCATCAGCTCGGTCTCGATCGTGTCGGCGTCGCCGACCGGGTTGATGCGGCCTTCGACGTGGGTGATGTCGTCATCCTCGAAGCAGCGCAGCACGTGGACCACGGCGTCGACTTCGCGGATGTTGGCGAGGAACTTGTTGCCGAGGCCTTCACCCTTGGAGGCGCCGCGCACGAGGCCGGCGATGTCGACGAAGGAGATGCGCGTCGGGATGATTTCCTTCGAGCCGGCGATGCCCGCCAGCTTCTGCATGCGCGGATCGGGAACGGCGACTTCGCCGGTGTTCGGCTCGATCGTGCAGAAGGGATAGTTCGCCGCCTGCGCCGCCGCCGTCTTGGTGAGTGCGTTGAAGAGGGTCGACTTGCCGACATTCGGCAGACCGACGATACCGCATTTGAAGCCCATGGCTGAAACCTGCTGTTCTTGAATTCCTTGGCCGTGCGTATGGGGTAAAAGCCGCCTCCGGGTCAAGCTTTTCGAGCGATCTTGCGTGATCAAAGCGGCTTTGGCTTGAAAGCGGCGCTTGCAGTGCAATATATTAAGCGGGCTGAGCACAGGCTCGCCCCTTTCCTGTCATCAACGGATGGACTGCCCGATGAGTGACAACGACGTCGCCCTGACACCGAAAGTGAAGGCCAAGCCGAAACTCGATCGGCCGAAGCTTTACAAGGTCATTCTCGTCAACGACGACTTCACGCCGCGCGAATTCGTGACGGCGGTGCTGAAGATCGTCTTCAGGATGAGCGAGGAAGCCGGATACCGGGTGATGATGACCGCGCACAAGCTCGGCACCGCCGTCGTGGTCGTCTGCGCCAAGGATATCGCCGAGACCAAGGCGAAGGAGGCCATGGATTTCGGCAAGGAAGCGGGGTTCCCGCTGATGTTCACAACCGAGCCCGAGGAATAGGCTCAGCGGTGCGGATCGCAAGAGGCGAGGGCGCTTCTCAGTCTTCCTTCTTGCCGAACATCTTCTTCAGCATCTCGGCCATCGGTCCCGTCGTCGGCAGCTTCTTCGGCTGGGCGCTGTTGCGGGCCTGGTGGATGTGCGACTTGCCGGCGGGCTTCTGGCCATCGGATTTCTGTCCGGCAGGCTGCTGACCGGCCGCGTTCGCACCCGACGGCTTGGCGGGCTTCGGCTTGTCCTCGTCTTCCTTGCCACCGACGGCGAGCGCCAGCTTGTTCATCAGCTGCAGATCCTCGCGCCTGACCAGCATGTCGAGATTGTCGGCGAGCGCGTCGAGCATCGGTTCCAGCCAGGTCTGGTCGACCTTGGCGAAATCGCCGAGCACGTAGTTGTGTACCAGATCCTTGTTGCCGGGATGGCCGATGCCGAGGCGCAGGCGCCGGTAGTCCTTGCCGCAATGGGCGTCGAGCGACTTCACGCCGTTGTGGCCGCCATGGCCGCCGCCAACCTTGATGCGGGCCTTGGCGGGCGAAAGGTCGAGTTCGTCGTAGATGGCGACGATGTCGGACGCCTGCAGCTTGTAGAAGCGCATGGCCTCGCCGACGGATTCGCCCGACAGGTTCATGTAGGTCTGCGGCTTGATCAGCAGCACCTTTTCGCCCGCGATCTCGCCTTCGGATATCTCGGCCTTGAACTTCTTCGACCAGGGCGAAAACGAGTGGCGGCGGTGGATGGCGTCCACGGCCATGAAGCCGATGTTGTGGCGGTTGCCGGCATATTGTCTGCCGGGATTGCCGAGGCCGGCGATAACAAGCATGGCGCGTTCATTCCTGAGCGTTTCGATTTCCCGAGCACGTTCACCACCGCGAAACGGCGCCGAAGTCAAGCGCGCGCGTGCCGATGAGGGCCAGAATCAATCAAGCTAGATCGGGCGCGCGAGATTGGGCCAGCAAGATTTGGAGCGCGCGATCAGGGGCGCGGGCGCAGGCCGTATTTCTCGAAGATCGCCCGCTGGGTGCCGTCGGCGATCAGTTCGTCGAGCGCCTGCTGCATCCTGGCCCGCAAATCCTCGGGGAAGCTCTTCTCGCAGGCTATCCCGAGCGATTGGGAAGAGAGCGTCGCGATACGCACCAGGGGGTGTTCGAGCTTGAGTTTCTCGAAATAGATCGACGAGATGGGCATGAGGTCGATGCGGCCGCTCAGCAGCTTGCGCAGCGTCGACGGGAAATCGCTGGCGACATCGATCCTGGTGAACCCCTTTTCCTTCAGCAGTTTCTCGGTGTAGTCGCCGCGATGCGTGCCCACGACGTAACGCCGGGTGCTGTCCGGATCGGTTTCGGGGATGCCCGACGAAGCCGTCGCCACAAGGATGTTGTCGTCCACAAGCAGCGGCTCGACCCACTTGAACAGCTGGTCGCGCTCGGGGCTGTGCGCGGTCGTGAAGAGGCAGGTCATCGAGGTGGCCTGGGTGGCGGCGTAGGCGCGGCTCCAGGGCATGATCTCGACGCTCATATCGATCCCGGCCTTCTGCATCAACATCCGCACCTGCTCGATGGCCGCGCCTTTCAGGTCCTTGCCTTCGTGGTAGCTGAAGGGCGGGTATTCCTCGGTCACGAAATTGACGGTGGCGCCACTTGCCGGGCCGGCGAAGGGCAAGCTCAGGAGAGCGAGAAGCAGCAGCGGTTTTATCATCTCGGCTTCTCTCTTGCGTCTAGGAGGCGCGGGCGAGCGTTTGAGCATCCGCCAGCCGGATCATCAGCTGATCGACGGTCTGCGGCCGGTGGAAGAGATAGCCCTGTCCGTAGTCGAGGCCCATCTCGCACAGCGTATGGCACTCCTGCTCGGTCTCGATACCTTCGGCGATCACGTTACAGCCCATCTTGTGCGAGAGCGTCGTGATGCTCTCGACGAGCGTGCGGCTCTTGCGCCTTATATCCTCGTTGGCGTCGTTGATCGAGCGGGTGAAGGACTGGTCGATCTTGATGATGTCGACAGGGAAGCGATTGAGATAGCTGAGCGAGGAGTAGCCGGTGCCGAAGTCGTCGAGCGCGATGCGGCAGCCGAACTGGCGGATATCGCTGACGATCTTGCGGATTTCGGGGTTGTTGTGCATCAAGACAGCCTCGGTGATCTCGACGACGATCCGCTCGGGGCGGATATTGTGGCGCATCAGCAGCGATGCCAGCCGCGCGGGCAGCGCCGGCTCGAACTGCAGCGGCGAGAAGTTGATGGCGAGGTAGCTGCTTTCCAGACCGGGAAGCGCCGAAAGCGCCGCCAGATGCTCGATCGCCTTTTCCATGATGACGTTGCCGACGCGGATGATCTTGCCCGTCTCCTCGGCGACGTTGATGACGCCGGCCGGCGCCATCAGGCCCTTGACGGGATGATTGAGGCGCATCAGCGCCTCGAAGCCGGCGACGCCCCGGCCGTTGAGATTGACGATCGGCTGGAGGTAGGCCTCGAACCAGTCCTCGATCAGGCCGATCTCGATGCAGCTTTCGATCTCGGCGCGGGCGCGGGCATGGTCGACCATTTCGTTGTCGAAATGCTGGGCGCCGTTCTTGCCGTCGCGCTTCTTGGCATACATCGCCATGTCGGATTTCTGCAGCAGCTCGGCGGCATTGTCGGCGTGGCGCGGATAGATGGCGATGCCGACGCTGGCGCTCAGATGCATGTCGGTACCGAAAGGCTCGTCGAAGATCGCGGCGAGCATCTCGGCCATCAGATCGGCGCGCCGGGCGGCGTCTTGCGATGGCAGCAGGATCGCGAACTCGTCACCGCCGAGGCGGGCTGCCACGTCCGATGGCGCGAGCTTGCTCTTCAGGCGGCCGACGAACTCGCGCAGCGCCTTGTCGCCCTCGGCGTGGCCGAGATTGTCGTTGATCCATTTGAAGCGGTCGAGATCGACGAACAGGCAGGCGAGCTCCTGTTTGGCGGCGTCGGCCTCGCGGATCTTGCCGTCGAGCACGGTCTCGAAGCCCTGGCGATTGAGAAGTCCGGTCAGGTGGTCGGTGATCGCCTGCTTGTGGTTGCGGGCTTCCGAGGCCTTCAGCGCCGTGACATCGGTCATGACGGAAAGCGAAAGGAAGTCCTGGCCGCCGGTCGCGGCCTTCGATTCCAGGATCAGCACGTCCATGACGCAACCGTCGGCACACAGGAACTTGACGGTGACATCGACGGTCACGCCGCCGTTCAGGTCGTCCTTGCGCTCGAGGAACGCGCCGCGCGTGTCGGTCGTTACGAGATCGGCGAAGCGATTGCCGACGATGTCCTCGCGCTTGTAGCCGGTGGCGGCGAGCCAGTAGTCGCTGACGGCGGTGATGCGGTCGTCCTCGTCGAGGGAGAACAGCATGGCCGGCGTCAGATTGTAGATGTCGATCGCGCGGCGATGCGCGAGTTTCAGTTCCTGCTCCTCGCTTTCCAGCTTGGACTGCATGGTGTTGAAGCTGCGGGCCAGGCGGCCCATTTCGTCGTTGGAGCGCCAGTCGACATGATGGCGAGAACCGAGCTGGCCGGTGGCCTCGATGGCCGCGATCAGGCGCATCAACGGTCTGATAAGGACGATGCGGTTGCCGATGAGCCCGGCGCAAAAGACAATGAGAACGGCGAAAACAAAGATCGACAGGAAGATGATCTCTTCGTTCCTCAGGCCGGAAAACAGGTCCGGCGCGGGATAGAAGACCGAGATGGTCCCGAGCTTCTTCGGGCCGTCCAGCGTGGTGTAGGTGATGGCGCGCGATACCTCGACCAGTCCGCCCCGGTAGGATGCCGGGATGGTCGACTGGCTGACGTCGAGCTGGCCCGAGCCGTCGCGGACCTGAACCTTGACGATGCTGCCCTGCGAGACGACGGCGGCGCTGATCTGCGTGACGCTGTCTTCGTCCAGATCCCAGAGCGGCTTTGCAAGCGCCTGCGCGTTGGCGACGAGAAGAACGGAGATGCCGTCGCGGATTTCCTTTTCGGCGCGTTCCGAGGAGAGGAAAAGGAAGAGAACGAAGAGCGGGGTTACGAGCAGAAGAAGCGCGGCGAACACAATTCCTAGAAATCTGTTCTGGACGGAATTATGCATTTTCCTGCGTTTGCCCCTTGCCGCGCAATGTCTTCGCTCGGAACGGAACCTGTTCTGAAACGATGGGGCATGCTTCCACGAAATGTCTTAATCGAAGTTGAAATGCTTCGGCCGGCGGAAATGAAAAGACCCGCTTTCCGGAGAAAGCGGGTCTTATACTTTACAAAGCGTTCAAGCGATCAAAGGATCAAGCTTCAGCTTCGCCAGCTTCTTCTTCGTCTTCCGATACGCCTGCTGCCGGAGCAACGATCGTGGCGATCGTGAAGTCGCGGTCGATAACCGTGGTCACGCCCTTCGGCAGGGTGACTTCGGAGATGTGGATGCTGTCGCCGATCTTCTTGCCGCTGAGGTCAACGTTGAAGAATTCCGGGATCGCATCGGCCGGGCAATGAACTTCGACTTCGTGACGAACGATGTTCAGAACGCCGCCGACCTTGAGGCCCTGGGACTTCTCTTCGTTGATGAAGTGAACCGGGATCTGGACGGAGACCTGAGTGTTGCCGGATACGCGCAGGAAGTCCACGTGCATCGTGAAGTCGCGGACCGGATCGAGCTGGTAGTCCTTCGGCAGAACCTTGTACTTCTTGCCGTCGACGTCGATCGTTGCGATGGTGGTCATGAAACCGCCAGCGTGGATGCGCTTCGTTACCTCATTGGTGCTGAGGGAGATCGAAATTGGGGCCTGCTTGTCACCATAGATGACAGCCGGGATGAGACCATTGCGGCGAAGTTCACGGGCGGACCCCTTACCAACCCGTTCGCGCGCCTCGGCCTTGAGCTCGTAGCTTTCGTGGCTCATGACTTTTCCTTCCGAGGTTATTTGGAGAGCTCGGCGCAGGCATCGCCTGTCGCTGAACTGGAGGCGGGTTTCCCCATCCTCATCCGCATTGCCTCCAAGGGTGTCTGTGCGGACGCGTGCGCTATAGTCTAGTTGCGGTGGAATGGCAAGGGTCGTCGTCCGGCGGGGCATAGACGCAGGCAAGACCGCCCTGTCTTTTTGCGTGAGTCTTTTAGCATAAGCTGATGCAACTTGGGCATTCGCCGCGAAAGCAAATCGAAACCCAGGATCACCCACCGTTGACGCGGCATTAATAACAGTCGCGATTAGCCATCGTCAGGACCGCGCGGACCGTCGTCATTATCGCTTTCTTAAGCCGCCGCGTATGAAAGCGGAACGGCAAATTGGTCCGGATAAGTCATGTTTACCGTTTTTAACTGCATTGCCCAAATGCACGATCTCAGGCTGGTCGTGCTGGCCGCGTGCCTTTGCTTCCTGTCCAGCCTTGCCGCGCTGACGCTGCTGCAGCGGGCGCGAAACACCGTCAAGGTGGCGCGCCTGATCTGGCTGTTGATGGGTGGCGCCGCCGGCGGTTTCGGGATCTGGGCGACGCATTTCGTGGCGATGCTCGCCTATAGCGGCGGCGTGGTCGTCACTTACGATACATCCGGAACATTGACGTCGCTGGCGCTGGTGCTGGTTGCCACGCTTGCGGCCGTGACCTTCGCGGCCGGGGCCGAGAGCAGGGGGCGCAGGGCGTTCGCCGGGGTGCTGTTCGGCATCGGCGTCACGTCGATGCACTTCCTCGGCATGGCGGCGATGCGGTTTGCCGGCAGCATGACATGGGACCGGTCGTTCGTCATCGCCTCGATGACCCTTGCCGTCGTCATTTCGGCTATCGGATTCTATCTACTTCCCGATATCAAGGCCGCGGGCCGCAAGCTGCTCGTGCCGGCCGCCACCGTCTGCGCAGCGATCGTCGCCATGCATTTTACCGCCATGGCGGCGCTGACGATCGTACCCGGTCCCGGCCCGACGGTCGATCCGAGCGAAACCATGTCGACGGGCTTCATGGTCGTCACTCTTCTGTCCGTGTCGCTGTCGATGATCGCGTCCGGCTTCGCCGCGGCTCTGTTCGCGATGCGGGCGGAAAGCTCGACCAAGGAGAGCGAGGCGCGCTTCGAGATGCTCGTGCAGGGCGTGACCGATTACTCGATCTACATGCTCGACAGAGACGGCCGCGTCACGAACTGGAACGTCGGCGCGCAGCGCGCGAAGGGATACACCGCCGATGAAATCATCGGCGAGGATTTCGGACGATTCTACTCCGAGGAGGAGCGCGCCGCCGGCCTGCCGCAGCGTGCCCTGCTGAAGGCGCGTACGGAGGGCAAATTCGAGGCGGAGGGCTGGCGTTTCCGCAAGGATGGAACCTCGTTCTGGGCTCACGTCGTGATCGATCCCATCTGGGCCGCCGACGGCGAGATCGCCGGCTACGCGAAGATCACCAGGGACGTGACCGAGCAGAAGGCCGACCGCGACCGCATCAAGCAAGTCTCGCGCAATCTCGACCTCGCGCTTGAGAACGTCTCCCAGGGCATCTGCCTGTTCGACGCCGAGGAACGCCTCGTTCTCGCAAACCGCCGCTATAGCGAGATCTTCGAATTCCAGCCGGGAACGATCCGTCCCGGCATGAGCTACAGGCAGATCATCGCGCTCGGATACGAGATCCACTTGTCCGATCCCGAGGTCGTGGCGACGCGCTCGTCCGAGCATTACGACAAGCTGAAGCGCGCGTTCAGGCTGGGTGAACACTCGATCATTCACAAGATCGCGCATGGCCGGTCGATCCAGTTGAACCTCAACGAGCTTCCCGATGGCGGCTGGGTCGCGACCTACGAGGACATCACGGAGCGACTGCTTTCGGAAGAAAAGATCGCGTTCATGGCGCGCCACGACGCGCTGACGGGATTGCCCAACCGCTCGGCGTTTTCCGAGCGCCTGTCGCAGGACCTGGCGGTCGCCAAGCGCGCGGGAATGCAGGTCGCGGTCATCGGCATCGATCTCGACAAGTTCAAGGAGATCAACGATCAGCGCGGCCACAGCGCCGGCGATCAGGTGCTGGTCACCCTGTCGGAGCGGATGAGCCGGCATCTCGGCGAAGACGAGTTCGTCGCCCGCTTCGGCGGTGACGAGTTCGCGGCGATCAAGCAGTTCTCCGACATCGCGGACCTGCATGATTTCGTGGCGCGGCTCGAGGCGAGCCTGACGGATGACTTCAAGATCGACGGCTTCGACATCAATCCCGACGCCAGCATCGGCGTCGCCATCTATCCGCAGGACGGATCGACCGGCGAGATGCTGCTGGCCAATGCCGATCTGGCCATGTACCGCGCCAAGGCGACGCTCAGCGAGCGCATCTGCTTCTATGAAGTGGCCATGGACGAGGCGGCGCGCGACCGCCGCAAGATGGCGAGCGATCTGTGGTCGGCCATCGATCGAAACGAATTGCATCTGCACTATCAGGTGCAGAAATCGGTCTCGACCGGTGACATAACCGGCTACGAAGTTCTGCTGCGCTGGGAACATCCGACACGCGGGAACGTGCCGCCGGGCGACTTCATCTCGGTCGCCGAGGAATGCGGCGCGATCGTGCCGATCGGCGAGTGGGTGCTGCGAGAGGCCTGCAAGGAGGCCGCCGGATGGGCCGAGAAGCACAAGATCGCCGTCAACCTGTCGCCAGTCCAGATCGGCCACCAGGATATCGCGCATCTCGTGCATTCGGTCCTGTTCGAGACCGGGCTCGAGCCATGGCGCCTTGAGCTCGAGATCACCGAATCGTCGATCATCGTCGACAAGGACCGGGCGCTGCTGACGCTGCGCCAGGTGAAGAACCTCGGCGTATCCATCGCCATCGACGATTTCGGCACGGGCTATTCGTCGCTGGAGACGCTGCGCTCCTTCCCGTTCGACAAGATCAAGCTCGACCGCAGTTTCATGAACGAGGTCGAGACCAGCGAGCAGGCAAAGGCGATCATCCGCGCGATCCTGGCGCTCGGGCAAAGCCTCAGCATTCCGGTGCTTGCCGAGGGCGTCGAGACGGATGTCCAGCTGGGCATACTGCTCGACGAAGGCTGCGACGAGGCGCAGGGCTATCTTCTCGGCCGGCCGATGCCGATGCGCTCGCGCAGGATCGCCGCCTGAAATCGCGCATGCAACTGCCGGGTTGACAGGGCGGGGCCCGAGCCTTCACATGCGACCTCAAATGGTACGGGAGAAATTCAGCATGCAACTCAAGACCCTAACGGCGACCGCTGTCGTTCTTCTCGGCTTGATCTCGACGGCCCAGGCGGTCGATATCAACCAGCAGGGCGCCAAGGAAATCGAGGCGAACCTGTCGCGGCTTCTGCCGAAGGACGCGGCCAAGGGCTTCGTGACCGTCAACCCGGCGGGCACGCGCTACGAGATCATCTATGACTTCGCGGCGCTCCTGAAGAAGGCCGATCCGAAGAACTTTTCCATCAAGGGCCTGAACCCATGGTCGATCTTCGCAACGCCTGAAGAAAGCGGCCTGTGGACGATCGAGGGCAACAACTCGCTCGACGTCACCGGCGCGTTCAAGGCACCCGGCCAGCCGAACACCGAGTTCACCTATGTCATCGATTCCCTGATTTCCAACGGCGTCTTCGATCCGGCGATCAGCTATCTCAAGTCTGGCGACTTCTCCAGCAAGGCGCTTCGCTTCTCGTCGAAGACGGAGAAGGAAGAGGTGAGCGTCGAGACCGGCCCCTCGACCTACAAGATGACCTCGTCTGATGCCGAGTTGAAGGGGCGGACCAATTTCGCCGGCAGCGGCACGATGAACGCCTTCGTCGAGACGATCAGCGGCAAGGAAGTACCGGCCGTCGAGATCCGCGCCGACTCGGTGGATTTCGCCGCCGCGGTGAATGGCGTTTCCATCAACGATTTCCGCGAGATCCTCGCCTTCGTCATCGAGCACGCCGACGACAAGAAGCTCAAGCGCGCCGACAGTGAGAAGATCAAGGAGCTGCTGCGCAAGTCGTTCCCGCTGCTGACGAGCCTGAACGAGACGATAACGCTGAACAAGGTGAGCGTATCGAGCGTAGCCGGCAGCGGCGGCGCCGACAGCATCGATTATACGATCGGCGTGAGCGGTCCGAGCGACGCGATGCGGTTCGATGTCGGCATGGCGGCAAAGCGGATCAGTCTTGACACCGCGTTGCTGCCCGAGATGTACGCGCCCTTCGTTCCCGAGGAGCTGGAGCTCCAGTTCGGCTTCCCCGAGCTCAACGTCGCCGCACTCGGCGAAGAGCTGATGAAGGTCGACTATACCGACGAGAAGAAGAGCAGCGAGGAAAGCGACAAGGCTTTCGCAAAGCTCATGACCAATGGCGAGATGGTCGTTGCCTTCCCGAAGATTTCGGCGCGTTCCAGCGTCTATGATGCCGAAATCTCAGGTGAGGTTCGCGGCGTTCCGAAGTCGACCACGGAATATTCGATGACCGCATCGATCCTCGCACGCGACTTCGACAAGACGATCACCGCCATCCAGGAACTGGCCAAGAGCAATCCCGAGCTCAACCAGGTGTCGTTCGGCCTGATGATGGTCAAGGGCTTCGGCAAGACCGATCCCGACGGCCGTCAGCGTTGGGACGTCAGCGTTGCTCGCGACGGTTCGATCACGGTCAACGGCCAGGTGGTCAAGGGCGCGAACTGAGCCCCCAGTCATTTCCGGCCCCATTCGCGGGCCGGAAACCCGACGTCCGCCAAGGTCCCGCCATCAGCGGCGGCATTCGCCCTGGCCGACGATGCGGAAGCCGGCATTGCCCGCCTCGCATGAATTCGAAAATGTCCTGATCTCTCTGCCGCGCTCGCCGCAAACGGGGCGGTACTCGCGTGTGCAGATGCCACCGGGCCGCTGGGGCGGCATCGGTTCCTCGCGTGGCGGACGCGGGCGAGGGCCCGGCCCGGGTCCCGGCGTCATCGGCGGGCCGGCGCGGCACTCGCCTCGGCCAACGATCCGGAAACCGCTGTTGTTGGCCTGGCAGGCATTGCCGAATGTCTGCGTGCGGCCACCGCGCTCACCACAGACCGGCGCGTATTCCATTGTGCACATTTGCGGCTGCGGCGGGCGAGGGCGCGGCGGCGGAGCCGGACGGACCGGGGCCGGCCCGGTTCCGTAAGCTGGACCTGGCCCATAGCCGGGACCGACATCCGCGGTGCAGGCGGAGAGGGCTGGAAGGATGACCAGCATCGCCAGTCTGATCGGAGATTTCACGATTTTTGCCATGCTTCTTCCTCCCGTCGGCCGGATATCATTGAAATCCTAACCGAATTGGGATGCGGGAGAAAGGGCGGACAGGGATTCCGTCTTCACTCAGTCGAAGAGGCTGGAGACGGATTCTTCCTGGCTGGTGCGGTTGATGGCTTCGCCGATCAGCGTCGCGGTGGTCAGCACGCGGATATTGTGCGCCGACTGGACGGCCGTCGTCGGCTGGATCGAGTCGGTGATGACGAGCTCCCGCAGCTTGGAATTGGTGATGCGGGTCACCGCGCCGCCCGACAGGACGCCATGGGTGATGTAGGCGGTGACGCTGGCTGCGCCCTTGGCGAGCAGCGCGTCGGCGGCGTTGCAGAGCGTGCCGCCGGAATCGACGATATCGTCGATCAGCAGGCAGTCCTTGCCGGTGACGTCGCCGATGATGTTCATGACTTCGGATTCACCCGGGCGGTCGCGGCGCTTGTCCACGATCGCCAGAAGACAGTCGAGGCGTTTGGCAAGCGCGCGTGCGCGCACGACGCCGCCGACGTCCGGCGACACGACCATGACGTTGGAGATGTCGTAGTTGGCCTTGATGTCGCGCGTCAGGATCGGCACGGCATACAGATTGTCCGTCGGGATATCGAAGAAGCCCTGGATCTGGCCGGCGTGCAGATCGAGCGTCAAAACGCGGTCGGCCCCGGCTTCGGTGATCAGGTTGGCGACGAGCTTGGCCGAGATCGGCGTGCGGCCCGAAGCGCGGCGGTCCTGGCGTGCGTAGCCGAAGTAGGGAAGGACGCGGTGATGCGGCGGGCCGACGAGCGGCGCATCGCATCGATCATGATGAGCAGTTCCATCAGGTGGTCGTTCGTCGGGAAGGACGTCGACTGGACGAGGAACACGTCCTCGCCGCGTACGTTTTCCTGGACTTCCACGAAGATTTCCTGGTCGGCAAATCTTCGGACCGTTGCTCTGCCCAAGGGCACATTAAGATAGTTGCAGATCTCTTCGGCGAGGTGCCGGTTCGAATTGCCTGCGAAAACCTTCATCTTGGTCCGCCTGTTGCCTGCTGATAGCCGCGCTTTTTAGCCAGCTTGTTCCCGAATGCAAGGGCAAAGGCGACTCGCGCCTTTATATTTCCAAAAAGCTTGTGGCTTAACCGCCACGGGCATCCCGCCACGACGAGAATTCGCTGATCGTCTTGGACGCAATCTGCTGCATGACGGAGGCCGGAACCACGGCCCAGGGATCCTGCGCTTCGGACGGAACGCTCTCCTGTCCCTGGATGCGATGCAGCCGGGCGCCGCTGTTGTCGAGCACGTCCCAGACATAGACCACCGTTACCTTGCCGCTGTCGGTGAAGGCCGAGAGGTAACCCTTGAGGATGTAGGCGCTGCTGTTGTCGTTGGAGCTCTTGATCGCGAGGCCGTGCGAGCGCGCTTCGGCGCCGAGTTGCCGCGACAGGGGCGTGACGGCCTGAACCGGCGCGCCGATGATCGGCAGGAAGCGTACGCTCGATCCGCCCGATGGCGCCAGCATTGCGGTGCGCTTCGGCTCGGCCACCTTGTCCTTCGCCTCTGCGTCGGCGATGTCCTGCTCTTCGGCCTGCGCGTTCGATACCGGCTCCGAAGCGGGCTCGGAGACCGGCTCGGAAAGGGGCTGGCTCTCGATGGCGGCGGAGGCTCGCGGCTGCTCGGTCTGGCCGTCGAGCGCATAGGCCTGCGCCTGCATGGTCGTCGGCGGTGCGCCGGAGCCGGGCCGGGCGTCCTGTTCCACATAGGCCGGGTGATAGCCGCCCTCACGCGGCGGAGACGAGAAGGTCTGGCCGCGTCGCGGCGTGCCTGCCATGCGCTCGACCTCGCCCTGGGTGACCGGCGTCGAACGGATGCTGCCCGAGGTTTCGCCGATGTCGACGAGGGGGGTCAGGGCATCCGTGGTGTTGCAGGCGGAAAGCAGGGCAAGGCAGGCGATGAGCGTGGACGCTGTCGCAAGTCGCGTCATCCCTCGTGTCATCCTTCTTCAGTGCGCGTGTCGCCACGCGGCATATGCCCCGGCCAACTTTATGGCGGTCGGGGCATGGAGATGTCAATTGCCGATTATAATCGGCTGTCACTCATAGGTTGATGAAGTCGAGCGGATGACGCGACAGCGCCTTCGGCTCGTCGTCGGTCGTCAGGTAGGTTTGCCCGAGAGTCATGGCCGTGCCGCTGTCGGAATCCATGATGATCATGTGGACGAAGAGCGGCATGCCCGGCACGATCGGCTGTGGATTGCCGACGTGGAACATCTGGTGTTCCATCCAGGAGGGCGAGAAGCGGGCGCCGAGCGAATAGCCGCAGGCGTTCAGGCGGTGACGCGAGAGGCCGCGCTCCTCCATGATCTTCGAATGGACGTCGAAGACATCGCCGAACGTATGTCCCGGCTTCAGCACCGTTTCGATGGCCTGGATGTTCTCGAGGCAGGCATTGTAGAGTTCGCGGTGGCGATAGCTCGGTTCGCCGATGACGATCGTGCGCATCATCGCGGCGTGGTAATGCGCATAGGCGCCGGCCCATTCCAGCGTCAGCTGGTCGTTGGCGTCGAGCCTGCGGCGGCCGGCCTTGTAGCGGCAGAGCAGGGCATCGGCGCCGGAGCCGATGATGAATTCGTTGGCGGGGTAATCGCCGCCGCCGGCAAGGACGGCACCCTGCATGGCCGCAAGGATCGCGGCCTCGTCGGCGCCGGCTTTCGTCAGCGAAAGGGCCGCATCCAACGCGTCGTCGGCAAGGGCCGCCGCGCGCTCGACATAGGCGATCTCCGTCGGGCTCTTGATGAGGCGCAGACGGCTGACGAGATAGGATGCGTCGGAGATCTGGCCGAATGCCATC
Organism: Rhizobium sp. AN80A; assembly: GCF_030053015.1. Taxonomy (NCBI): domain Bacteria; kingdom Pseudomonadati; phylum Pseudomonadota; class Alphaproteobacteria; order Hyphomicrobiales; family Rhizobiaceae; genus Rhizobium; species Rhizobium sp. AN80A. The sequence continues at coordinate 355,194 of NZ_JASJPX010000003.1, forward strand.
AACTGCGTGTCGAGAAGCCGGGCGATGCGACCGGTCATGCCATGCGTGTCGTATTCGACGCCGATGCGCGCGCCGAGCAGGTCCATCTCGACCAGAAGGTTCTTCAGATCAACGGTCGGATCGGCGTTGACGCGATCGACCCAGATATGAATGTTTTCGATGATCGACGTCTGCCGCGCCTGACGCAGATCGGCCGAACGGGTCAGAAGCGCCATGGTGCCGTCGGCCTTGACGACGAGCGTCTGGAAGAAGCAGTAGCCGAAGGTGTCGTAGCCGGTCAGCCAGTACATGCTTTCCTGGGCGAAGAGGAGGAGGGCGTCGAGCTTCTCCTCCTGCATCTGCTGCGTCAGCCGCGCGAGACGGTCGGCGAATTCGGAGGTTTCGAAGTGTAGGCCCATACCGGTCACATCTCCCTTATGGCAATCGCCGAAATCTGCCGGCCGTAGTCCGGTTCCTGGCTGTGTGTCGTCCGTCGGTAGGAAAAGAAGCGTTCGCTGTCGGGGTAGGTGCAGACGCCGAGGCTTTCCGCCTTGACGCCGGCGGCACGCAGCCGATCGATGGTGAATGCGGGCAGGTCGAACATCGCATGTCCGGGCTTCTGAGACGGGGTGAAATAGCGCTGATAATCGCTGTTTTCGCTGACGAAGCGCTCGACGAATTCGGGACCGACCTCGTAGCTCGCCTTGCTGATCGACGGGCCCAAGCAGGCGACGATCGCCTCGCGCCGGGCGCCGAGCCCGATCATGGCGTCGATGGTGTTTTCCAGCACGCCGGTGAATGCGCCCTTCCAGCCGGCATGGGCGGCGCCGACCACCTTGTTTTCCGGATCGGCGAACAGGATCGGGCCGCAATCGGCGGCGAGCACGCCAAGCGCGATGCCGGGTGTCGCGGTCACCAGCGCGTCGGCCGGCTGGCGCGTGCCGTCATAGGAGGCGTCGACCACCACGACATCGGGCGAATGCACCTGGTGCACGGTTGCCAGCCGCTCGACCGGCAGGTCGAACCAGCCGGCGACGCGCCTGCGGTTTTCCTCGACCTTGGCGCGTTCGTCGCTGGAGCCCAGGCCGACATTAAGGCCTCGATAGATGCCGTCGGAGACGCCGCCCTGGCGGGTGAAATAGCCGTGCTGGATGGTGTCGCCGGTCGCTTCGTTCAGCAGCGCGCTTTGGATCGGTTCCGGGGAGGGCGCATGTGTCATCGGTCATTCCACGATTTGTTTTAGCGACGCCCAGACGGTGTGCCGGACGAAGCGCTGTCGATTGCGGCGATGTTGACCCCGCCGCGCGCGCCCTGTCAATCCACGGAACGGAACGGCATCAGATCGATGGCGGGATGGGAAACGGCCATCACCTTGAAGAGTTCCCCCATCTTTCCCTCGCCTTCGCCGGCCAGGCGGTCGACGGCGGCCTGGATGATCTGCTGGGTGCGGGGTTCGCGATCACGTCCGAGGGCGGCGGCGCGTTCGAGGATGCCGAGGCCCACCAGGAAGTCGCCCTGATGCAGCTGGCCGTTGACGTGGAGCCCGGCTGCCACGGCGGTCTCGCCGAGAGCCTGGAAATCGACGTGACTGGTGAGATCGGCTTCGCCAGGGTGGGCGAGCGGTGGGTCGAATTCGTGCATGCGTACCGCCTGCAGCGTATCGCCGAAGCCGGTGATCAGGTGGCCGTAGTCGAGCGCCAACGCCGTGCCGCCGAAGGCCTTGAGCCGATCGGCGATGGCGACCATCACGGATTCGCGCGCGGGGGCGATCTCGAAAAGCGTGCCGAGGGGAACGCTCGCGGCCTGCTCGGGAAGCAGCCGCGGGTCGATCCCGGCGACGCCGGTTCCAAACGAGAGCTCGTCATCGACGTCGAGGCCGACCATGCGTTCGCGAAAGCCGGTCGCGGTCTTGACGAACTGGCGGATCGGGATGGCGTCGAAGAGTTCGTTGGCGGCGATCAGGGTGAGGCCGGGCGGGATCTCGTCGAAGCCGTCGTGCCAGCTGATCCTGCCCTGATGGGCGGCGAGCGTTTCCTGCTGCACCTCGCGCAGGCGCGGGCTGGTCTCGACGAGGTGGATGGTCATGGTTTCGAAGAGCGGCGGCGCCAGACGCTCGATGACGCGCAGCATGTCCGACATCATCGTGCCGCGTCCCGGGCCGATCTCGACCAGCTTCACGCCCGGGGGCGTGCCGTGGCGCTGCCATGCGTGGACGATGAAGACGCCGATCATCTCGCCGAAGAGCTGGCTGACCTCCGGCGCGGTGACGAAGTCGCCGGAGCTGCCGAAGGGTTCCCTGGTCTTGTAGTATCCGTATTCGGGATCGGCGAGGCACAGCGAAAAGAAGTCGGTGACGCTGATCGGACCGTTCGCCTGGATGATCGCCTTGATCTTCTCACCGAGTGCGGTGGTCATGTTCTCCTCCTCCGGAGCCGCGATCAGGACTGCGGAGCAGCCTGAAGGCGGGCACGGATCATGGCCCAGAGGCCGAGCAGGATCATCGGCGACGACAGGACCATCCCCATCGTCAGCCAGTTGGTGCCGAGAAGGTAGCCGAGTTGTACGTCCGGTTCACGGAAGAACTCGACGAAGATGCGCGAAAGGGCGTAGCCGCAGACGAAGACGCCGGTGACGAAGCCGGGGGTCTTCAGCGCCCGCACGCCATAGATGAGGGCGGCCAGCACGAGGAGTAGCACGATGCCTTCAAGGCCCGCCTCATAAAGCTGGCTCGGGTGGCGCGCGAAGGGGCCGCCGGTCGGAAAGACCACGGCCCAAGGCACGTCCGTCAGCCGGCCCCAGAGTTCGCCGTTGATGAAATTGGCGATGCGGCCGAAGAACAGGCCCACGGGAACCACGGCGGCGACGATGTCGAAGAGGTTCCAGAGCGGGATCTTGTTGCGCTTGGCGAAGATGATCATGGCGATCGTCGTGCCGGCGAGGCCGCCATGGAAGGACATGCCGCCGTTCCAGATCTGGATGGCGCGGATCGGGCTCTCGATGATCGATGCCATGTCGTAGAACAGGATGTAGCCGATGCGGCCGCCCAGGACGACGCCAAGCGCCACCCAGACGACGAAGTCGTCCAGCTGCGCCTTGGTGATCGGCGAGGCATTGCCGGGCCAGAGGCTGTCGTTTCCGGCGATGATGCGGGCGTAGTACCAGCCGATCATGATGCCGGCGACATAGGCCAGGCCGTACCAGTGGATCGCCACGGGTCCGATGGCGAAGGCGATCGGGTCGATATTGGGAAAAGGCATGATAGCCATGAAGTTGGCAGCTGTCGGCAAGGTCGTCCCATCCGTTGATGTGGGCGGAAGATGGCCTTGCGACACCAGCCGGTCAAGTTGATTGTTAGTGATGCGAGATAGGTGCGACCGCTTATCCAGTGCAAAGCGCTTGCATCCTTAACGGCGAAGCCCTACCTCAGTGCCGAGGGCCGAGAGCGGCCGAAAGCATTCTTTCAAAGGGAGTAAACCGCCATGACGACAGGCACAAACCGCATCATGGACGAGTTCGCCAAGCTGATGACCGATGCCGCGGGCGCCGCCCAGGGCGTGCGCAAGGAAGTCGAAACGATGTTCAATGCCCAGGCCGAGCGCTGGCTGAACAGCATGGACGTGGTCAAGCGGGAAGAGTTCGAGGTCGTGCGCGAGATGGCGATCAAGGCGCGCGACGAAAACGACGCGCTTCTGGCACGTATCGCCGCGCTCGAGGCGAAGCTCGAGATCCAAGCCCGCCGCCAAGGGCAAGTAATCCCGTTTAGGGACATGGCGCGGTGTGGCCTTTGAGAGACACACCGCTGCTTCGGCTAAAAAAGCGGGTGTGTTTTTCCACCTGTGGACACTGCCAAAAAAGCCAATGGGCAGAGTCGTTTATACCCTCCTTCTGAATCCAATTCCCAACACCTTTCCACAGTGGCGTTCCCGAAAACGGCCCTCAGGGGGCTGGCACACCACCGGGTGCGTTATACACTGATTTTAAATGATGATTCGAAGCAGTTGGTAAGCTCCGGGCAGGTTCGCTGCGTAAGTCTGGTAGCGGTTCAACGGTCATCTGGGTTGGTGGTTTCCGGGTTTTGCGTGTGTTCGCTTGTGTCTCGTTGGACGAAGTCGTTACGCATTCACTCCGGTCAAGAAGGTGCTGCATGAGCCTCATGGAATTGGAAGTCGAGCGTCAGTCGAACCCGGTCGATACGATCGAGTACGTCGCCGCCCACAACGACTGGGCTTTCGAGCGGTCGGGTGACGACGAAATCGCGATGACGGTCGAGGGCAAGTGGACGGATTATCACGTCTCCTTTTCCTGGATGGAGGAATTCGAGGCGCTGCATCTCGGCTGCGCCTTCGACATCAAGATTCCCGAACAGCGCATGAATGAAGTGACGAAGCTTCTGGCCGGTATCAACGGCCAGGTGCTGATGGGCCACTTCGACGTCTGGCGCCAGGAGGACGTGGTCATCTTCCGGCAGTCGCTGCTGCTGGCCGGCGGCGCCGAGCCGACGAACCGCCAGGTCGAGGTGCTGCTCGCCAGCGCGCTCGATACCTGCGAGGCTTATTATCAGGCATTCCAGTTCGTGATCTGGTCCGGCATGGACGCCAACCGCGCCATGGAAGCCGTTCTGTTCGAAACCGTGGGTGAAGCGTAACATGTCCGGTCTGTCGTCCTCGGGTCCAATCGTTCTCGTCGGCGCCGGCAACATGGGGGGCGCGATGCTCTCCGGCTGGCTCAAGAACGGTGTGCCCGGTGCTTCCGTGGTCGTCGTCGATCCGGGCCCCTCGGCCCAGATGATGGCTGTTATCAGCGAGGCGGGCGCCAGGCATGTGACGACGCTTCCCTCCGAATTGAAGGCCGGCGTGCTGTTTCTGGCGGTCAAGCCGCAGGTCATGGACGCGGTGCTTCCATCCGTCAAAAGCGCCGTCGGCGCCGATACGGTCGTGGTTTCGGTCGCGGCGGGCAAGACGCTCGGCTTTCTCGAAACGCATCTCGGCGAAGCGGCGATGGTTCGCGCCATGCCGAACACGCCCGCCATGGTCGGCCGTGGCGTCACCGGCGCCTACGCCAACCAGCGCGTCGGCCAGAACCAGCGCGATCAGGTGCACGCGCTGCTCAGGGTCTCCGGACCCGTGGAATGGGTGCCTTTGGAATCCGATATCGATGCCGTTACAGCCCTTTCGGGCAGTGGTCCTGCGTATGTGTTCTATCTCGTGGAGTGCATGGCAGAAGCAGGCCGCAAACTTGGCCTGCAGGCGGACCTTGCCATGCGGCTTGCACGGGAAACTGTCGCGGGGGCTGGTGAGCTTTTGCACCAGTCCCCCGACGACGCATCGAAGCTGCGCCAGAACGTGACGTCGCCCGGCGGCACGACGGCGGCGGCGCTCTCCGTGCTGATGGCTGACGATGCGATGCAGCCGCTGTTCGACAAGGCGCTTTCGGCCGCGCGCAAGCGCGCCGAGGAACTCGCGGGCTGAGGCTGATTTTCATGACCGAAGAAATTACCTACGGCGATTTCGAGCGGGTCGACATCCGTGTCGGCACAGTGATCGAGGCCAATCCGTTTCCCGAGGCGCGCAAGCCGGCCTTCAAGCTGCTGATCGACTTCGGGCCGGAGATCGGCGTCAAGAAGTCCTCGGCGCAGATCACCGTGCACTATACGCTCGACGATCTCGTCGGCCGACAGGTCTTGTGCGTCGTCAACTTCCCGCCGCGACAGATCGGGCCATTCCGCTCCGAGGTGCTGACGCTCGGTTTCGAGGACGAGGCCGGCGCCATCGTGCTCGCGGCGCCGGACAAGCCGGTCCCGAACGGAAAGAAGATCATGTGATCGGCGCAGCGCCGAGGCCTTGCGCCCGGCGTTTCGGTGCCGGTGTCTTCAGTGAATGTCGCGCGAGAGCGGGTCCGACAGGCCGAAATCGTGAAACGTGGCTTCGAAGCCGGCGCGCTGCGGCGAGCAGAAGACCGGGCCCACCATCAATTCCTCAAGCTTCGGGTCGAACCAGGCGAGGCGCGCCATGCGCCAGTCCGCCATCATGTCCGTCCTGTACTGGATGAACAGCGCATCGCCATTGCGCGTCACGCGCACGGCGATCCTTTCAAAATCATGGTCGATGCTAAAAGCCGACCAATCGGAATTGCCATTCGTGACGACGACGCTGAAATGGCGGGCACCGTCGGTATATTCGATCCCGCACTTCATCCAGTGCGTCGCATCGGCGCGCAGCATGATGCCCGCCTGATCGTAGAGCGCCTGGTAATTTGCCGAAAAACTGACCTCGGCGGTAAAGTCGCCGCGGCGGGGGCGATGAAGGAAATGGCCATCGTCGCGGTGAAAGCCGTAATAGGTGCCCTGCCAGAAGTCGGTCTTCTCGCCGGAGCGCACAAGCAGGCCGTCTTCGCGCTGCTCGGCGAAAGGCGGCGGGTTGAGCCAGGTCATGTCGGTGGTATCGATCGCCATCGTGATCTCAGGCCGGGACGCGGATAATGGCGCGCAGGCCGCCGAGCGGGCTATCGCCAAGCGTGACGTTGCCGCCGTGGCTGCGGGCGATGTCGCGGGCGATCGCGAGGCCGAGACCGGTGCCCGACGCATCGAGATTGCGGGCTTCGTCGAGGCGGAAGAAGGGCTTGAAGACGTCTTCGCGGTTCTTTTCCGGAATGCCGGGGCCATCGTCGTCGAAGGTGATGGTCAGCCACTTGGCGCCGTGCTTGGCCTCGATGTTGAGGGTGCCGGCGTAGCGGCGCGCATTGGAGGCTAGGTTGGTGACGAGACGGGTGAACGCGTTCGGCCTGACCTGGATGTCGTCGTCGCCCTCGATCGAGTGGGTGAGCGTCTTGCCGTGCAGGGCGAAGTCGGGCTCGAGCTTCAGCAGCAGTTCGCTGAGCTTGAGCTCGCCGACATCTTCCTCGACCTCGCTGCGGGCGAAGGCCATGTAGGCCTCCAGCATCGACTGCATGTCGTTGACGTCGTCGCTCATGCCCTGAAGATCGGGATTGTCACCGGCAAGCGCCAGCTGCAGCTTGAAGCGGGTCAGGATGGTGCGCAGGTCGTGGCTGACGCCCGTGAGCATCGCCGTCCGCTGCTCCATCTGGCGCTCGATGCGCTCGCGCATGAGGATGAAGGCGAGGCCGGCGCGGCGGACTTCGTCGGCGCCGCGCGGATAGAAGTTGTCGGCCTTCTGGCCCTTGCCGAAGCTTTCGGCGGCGGCGGCGAGTTTCTGGATCGGTCTGATCTGGCCCCTGAGGAACAGGATGGAGATGGTGATCAGCACCAGCGACGCGCCGACCATCCAGACGATGAAGATATGGGTGTTGGAGGCGTAGGTCCGGTTGCGCTTGGCGAGCACGCGCAGGATCTTGCCGTCGAGCTTCACCCTGATCTCGACGAGGTTGGAATCGCCCACCGTGTCAATCCAGAAGGGGCGCTTGATCTGATCGCGGATCTCGTCGCTGAGAATGCCGTCGAGAATGGAGAAGAACGGCTTGATGCGGGGCGGGGGCAGCTCGCCGTCAGGCTCGATCGAGATCTGCAGGCTGAGCTGGTCGCGGGCGATGCGGGTGATTTCGCTGTAGTCCGTATCCTGCGGATAGGTGTCGATCATCTGGATGATCGCGGCGATATCGGCGGTCACGGCCATCGACAGGCGCTGGGTGACCATCTGCCAGTGACGTTCCATGAAGACGGCGGCTACGACGGACTGCAGCAGCACCATCGGCATGATGATGATGATCAGCGAGCGGACATAAAGGCCCTTGGGAAGCTGGCGGCGCAGCAGGCGGGTAAACCAACGCCAGCCGGAAACCGGCGAGCGGTCCTCGCGTCTCAAGGAGTCGAATGTCACCATCTAATCTTAGAGCCTTTCGGGGTCCCGGATCTTCAATCGATGCTCAGCCGGTATCCTATACCACGAACCGTTTGGAGCCAGACCGGATTTGACGGATCGTCCTCGATTTTGCGGCGCAGTCGGTTGATCTGCACGTCGATGGTGCGTTCGCCGACATCGACATCGTTGCCGATCAGTTCATGGCGCGGAATGGTGTCGCCGGCGCGCTTGGCGAAGAGCAGCATGATTTCCTGTTCGCGATCCGTGAGGCGCACGATTTCGGCCGCCTTCTTCAGTTCGCGACGGGTCAGCGAAAACGTGTAGGGGCCGAACATCACCTGCTCGATCTTCGGCGCGTCGCCGGAGACGTTGCGGCGCAGGATATTGTTGATGCGGAGAACGAGCTCGCGCGGGTCGAAGGGCTTGGGGAGGTAATCGTCGGCGCCGGCCTCGAGGCCGGCGATGCGGCTGTCGGATTCGGCGAGCGCCGTCAGCATGATGATCGGCACGTTCTTGATGATGCGCAGATCCCTGGTGACGTCGATGCCGGATTCGCCGGGCATCATCACGTCCATGATGATCAGATCGAAATCGAGGCCGCCAAGCTTGCGGCGTGCCTCTGCGCCATCGGCCGCGACCGTCACGCGGAAGCCGTTCTCGCTCAGATAGCGGTTGAGCAGCGCGCGAATACGCGTGTCGTCATCCACAACGAGCAAGTGTGCCGCATCGTCCGAAATCAGTATCTTCGCCGCCATTCAGTCCGCTTTCGAGTTTTGTCTGTTCTGCATGCCACTCAGGAAGGCCTTGACGCCGGCCCTTACTTCCGGAGACGCTCCGTCGAATGCTCTCTCAATACGGCGCGATTGCGGCTCGGCGAGTGCAAGCGCAAGATCCCGCCCGGTCGCGGTGGGATAGAGCTTGCGCTGGCGCCGGTCCTCAGGCCCCGCTTTTTGTTGAATATACCCCGAGATCGATAAGCTGTTTGAGTACCCTTGCGAGACTCTGTTTGGTTATCTTCAACGTATCCAGGAGATCGGCAACGGTCATGCCGGGGTTTCGGTTAACGAAATGCACCACGCGGTGATGGGCGCGTCCGAAACCGCTTTTGGCGAGGATCGCATCAGGATCGGAGACGAAGTCCCGATAGGAGAAAAACAGGAGCTCGATGATATCGAAGTCGATGGTTTCGGTGTTTTCCAACGGCTTGGTCAAAGGCTCCGGCCTGGGCTCCCGCCTGCCGGCTTTCGGGCTGCTCTGTCGTGCCAATTCGGCATTTCCTTTCCTGCTTGTCGCCGCGTGCCGGGACGCGGGAATATATGTCAGCAATCATGACATATATTCCGGTGCCCGTCGGCGTCCGGCTTTCGCGCGTGCAAAGATATCGGCGTTGTTACGAAAACCGAGTTGCGCCCGCGCAAAATTCCCCATGCGATACGCAATTCCCCTGCGTGATCGGATTAAGAGGCATATTTGCGGCAACAATCAACAGGCATGACGCAAGCGCCGTCGCGAGTTCACAATCGCGTCGCATCCGGCTGCTCGTCGGGAGAGGCGTACGGGTGAGTTGCGTCGCGCAAAAGCGTGCATGGAAAAGGCGGCCGGGTGGCCGCCTCGCTTGGTGAATTCAGGTCTCGTCACGTCTTAGTTGTAGACGTAGACGATACGGCGCGTACCCGGATCGACAAGAACCGGACGGTCGTTGATACGGGCGTAACGGTACTGATAGTCAGGGATCTCCTGGAAGGTCACGGTACCGGGCACCTGCGCGCCGACGACGACGTCACCGCCGACCTCGACCGTGCTGCCGGGGTTGCTCTCGATGTAGGTGGTGACCGTCTGTGGCGGTTCGATGGTCTCGACCGATCCGACCGGGCCGAGCAGTTCGTCGCCCGGAGCGGGTTCGGCGGGGCCGGTCGCGGCCGTGGTTTCATAGGTCACGACGGGAATATCGAGATCGGCTTGGTTCTGATCAACGATCACCTGGGTGCCGCCACGGTCCATCTGCAGATACTGCGCATAGACCCAGCCGCGCATGCCGTTGACATCGACGCGGCACCACTGGCTGCCGGCGACACAGCCGTCGAGGATGGTTTCGGAACCGCGCGTCGCAACGCCGACGGTGGGATACTGGGTGCCGGGGCCGGCGTGAATGGTCAGATCGTTGATGGCCGTTGCGGCCATTTCCGCGCGGGCGAGGCCGGCGGAAGCCAGAACCATTGCGCCTGCCAGGAAAAGATTTCGCTTCATGGTCATCGTGGGTCTCCTTTTATAGACGGGTTGGTAACGCCCGGGAAAAGGGGAGGTTCCGCCGGAGGCGATCACAGCACATTACACTTGTCGTTGCAGCGTGACGGGCCCCTGCGGAAAATCGAGGCTGCATGCGCCGGAATTTGCGACTATACCCGGTTCAACACCGACGAACTGCGCAAGACATAAAGCGAGGCACCCCATGAGCATGCTCCAGGCCGGGATCATTCCGGTGACAGCGTTCCAGCAAAACTGCACGATCTTTTTCGATCAGGACACGAAGGAAGGGGTGGTGATCGATCCGGGCGGGGATGTCGCGAATATCCTGCAGGGGATCGAGCAGAATGGGCTCAAGATCAAGGCCATCTGGCTCACCCACGGCCATCTCGACCACGCCGGCGGCGCCAAGGAGCTCAAGGAAGCGCTTGGTGTCGACATCATCGGTCCGCACGAGGACGACCTGCCGCTGCTGCAGCGGATCGAGACGCAAGCGGAGAAGTACGGGCTGCCGGCCGGGGGCATGCGCAATGTCGAGCCTGACCGCTGGCTGAAGGATGGGGACACCGTGTCCTTCGGCGAACATGTGTTCGAGGTCTATCACACGCCGGGCCACGCGCCGGGCCATGTCATCTATTTCAACCGGGCGCAGAAGTTCGCGCATGTCGGCGACGTCCTGTTCAACGGCTCGATCGGCCGGACCGATCTGCCCGGCGGAAACCACCAGCAGTTGCTCGATTCCATTCGCGACAAGGTGCTGCCGCTGGGCGACGAGGTCGGTTTCATCTGCGGCCACGGCCCGGGCAGCCGGATCGGCGACGAGCGGCGCGGCAATCCCTATCTGCAGGGTCTTTGATCAGGCCGGCAAAAGACGTCGCGCAAAACAAAAGCGCCGCTGAAAAGCGGCGCTTCGTTCATTCCCGATCTCAGTTCGATCAGTTGGCGACGCAGAAGTGGCTGCGACCGTCGTTGCCGATGAAGGTGCCGCTGCGCGGATCGAAGGACCGGTAGCGGTAAGAGCAGTAACGCTCCCACTGCGGGGTCCACGGCTCGACGCCGACGCGAACCGGAGCAGGCTGGTAGTAGCGCACCGGAGCGGGTCTGTAATAGCGGGGAGGTGGCGCACGATAGACCGGCACGTCGTCATAGGCGTAGGGCGGATCGATATAGCGCGGTTCGTCGTAACGCGGCGCATTGGCGATCGCCGAGCCGACGATCAAACCGGTTGCAAGGCCAACGGCACCACCGACCAAAGCGTCGTTGTTGTTGTTGTGGCCGCGATAGCGCCAGTCGTTAGCCGATGCGGCGCCGATCGACGAGAAGGTGATGGCAGCCGCGGTTGCCGTCAGAAAAAGGGTCTTGGCAAGGCTATTCATGTGTTCTGTCCTGTTCAAACTCTTAGCCGGTTTTGCACCTTGATGATGGCAAGTTAGCGGCTGGCGTCTGAATGCAGGCTGAACGATAAAACCCGGCGACCCGCCGGGCTTCAACGCGATTGGAAGGCTTGCTCTATCAGCCGTCGATCTGCAGGTTGACGGCCTTCGGGCCCTTGCCGCGACGATCCGGTTCGGTGTCGAAGCTTACCTTCTGGTTCTCCGTCAGCCCGGCCAATCCGGAAGCCTGAACGGCGGAAATATGAACGAAGATGTCCGCGCCGCCCTTGTCAGGCTTGATGAAGCCGAAGCCCTTGTCGGTGTTGAAGAATTTTACAGTCCCAGTCTCGGCCATGCGTCAGGTCCTTTGATCTCTGCCCGCCATCCACACGGGCAGCATACTGATATTGCCTCCTCACGGAGACGCTAGCAGGCAATTATTGAATGGTGAGAAAAAGGTCCCCTCTAAATCAGCCCGGTTCTCCGCAGAACTTACGCCTGCTTTCTGGACCCAGCCGACCGGAGTATTAGCGTCTCCGGCGCGCACATTCTTAAGGACTTCCCATGCTCGCAAAATGCCCGAACGCCACGAGATTGCTGCGATTATTCACTTTTGGCAAGCAAAAGTTTTCTGACGCAACGCAGCCCCGCGCGCCAATTCCGGGTGGGTTTTGCGCTCTAACGAAAAAAAACGCTCATCAGCCGCCGCTGATCAACGTTTTGTATCGTGAGCAATATATTTTAGGAGCAGATTTTGCCAAAATTACAACGTGCGCGCGACCTCGCGAATGTTAAACTTTTTTTCACTTTTTCTGTTTCAGCCCGGATTCTGGCTGATAAGCAGGCCGTTTTGACGACGTCGGCGAGCTATTTCGGGGACGATTTCAACTAGAAGCATTGCCGCGAACATCAGCGCGCAGCCGACATAGCCGAGAGTGGAAATCTTCTCGCCCAGCACCACGGCGCCGAGTGCCGCGCCGAACAGCGCTTCCGACGACAGGAAGATCGCCGCTTGCGAGGAGGTGGTGTAGCGCTGGCCGATGATCTGCAGCGAAAAGGCGATGCCAGACGAGAAGATGCCGACATAGAGGATCTCCGGCGCCGCGTCCCGGATCGCAGCCCAGCTGATCGGTTCGACAATGACGGCCGCGGCCAGCGCCACGACGGCGGTGACGGCAAACTGCGCCATCGAAAGCGTCAAGGCCCGGCCGGTCTCGGAGACGATGATGCCGGCAAGCGTGATCTGCCCGGCGGAGAAGACGGCGCAGAAGATCGTCAGGATATCGCCGCGCGACAGGGCCGACATGTCGCCACCCGACAGCAGATAGATGCCGGTCAGGGCCATCAAGGCGCCCGGCCAGACGATCCAGTGCGGCGCCCGGCGCAGGAACACCACGGCGATGATCGGTACGATCACGACGTAGAGCCCGGTGAGGAAACTTGAATTGGTGACGGTCGTCGTCTGGAGGCCGATCTGCTGGGTGATCATGACGCCGAAGAGGGTCAGACCGATCAGAAGATAGAGCATTCCATGCCGCCTGGTGGTCTTGACCTCGCTCTTGCGCGCCTCGAGCAGTGCGAAGGGGAGCACGGCGATGGTGGCAATGGCGAAGCGGAGACCGACGAACCAGAGCGGACCGATCGTGTCCATCGCCGTCGACTGCGCGACGAAGCCGCCGCCCCATATGGCGCCAGCCAGCAATAGAACAAGGTTCGCCTGTATGCGCGTCATCATCATCTCGATGTCGGGAGGCTTGACCTTCACGAAGAGGGCAAGCGGTCTGATATGACGCGACCGTTAGCAGTTGCTTCTAAAGAGGGCAAGGCAGCCGCCCGACAGATCAGCCGTTGTCGGCAGGTGCCCTGGAGACACGCAGCAGCGCGCCGTCATCCTCGTCGGTGACGATCAGGAGCGCGCCATCGGGGGCGACCACGACGTCGCGCATGCGGCCATAGGCGCCGTCGAACATGCGCTCCTCGGCCACGAAGGCGCCGCTGTCATCGCGCTGCATGCGCGACAGCATCTGGAACTTCAGGGCGGCGACCAGGAAATCGCCATCCCATTCCGGAAACATCTTGCCGCGATAGATGGCGAGCGCGCCCGGCGCGATCGAGGGATCCCAATAATAGAGCGGCTGCTCCAGCCCCTTCTTGGCCGTGCCTTCGCCGATCTCGACGCCGGAATAGTCGCGGCCGTAGGTGATGATCGGCCAGCCGTAATTCTTGCCGGGCTCGATGCCGTTGATCTCGTCGCCGCCGCGCGCGCCGTGCTCGACGGTGTAGAGCTTTCCGTCTGCGGCGTCGAAGGCGATGCCCTGCGGGTTTCTGTGGCCCTTCGACCAGATTTCCGGCAGCGGCTTCCCGCCGTCCTTGAGGGGGCCTCCGTCCTTGAAGGGATTGTCGGCGGGGATGCTGCCATCGGCATTGATGTGGACGATCGAGCCGGCATCGTCCCCCCAGTCCTGGGAGCGGTCGCGATCGCCGCGGTCGCCGACGCTGATGAAGAGCGAGCCATCCCTGGCGATGGCGATGCGCGAACCATACTGCAGGCCGGCGCTGGTGAACTTGCGCATCTTGAAGATCGACTTGACGTTCTCTAGCGCCGTTCCATCGTCGGAAAGCGTGGCGCTGAAGGCTTCGGTGCCCGAGCCGCCGTCGCCGACGGTCGCGGCCGTGAGATAGAGAACGCGCGACGTCGCGAAATCGGGCGCCAGTTCCACATCCAGCAGGCCGCCCTGGCTTCTGGCGCTGACCTTGGGTACGCCCGATATCGGCGCGGAGAGCTTGCCGTCCCTGACGATCCGCAAACGCCCCGGGCGCTCGGTCACCAGATAGCCGCCATCGGGAAGGGCCGCCACCGCCCATGGATTTTCCAACCCCGAGGCTATCGTTTCGACCTGAACCCGCACCTTTTTGGTGTCGACCGTGTCGGCCGCCATGGCGGGGATCGACTGGGCGACAGCCGCTACCGCCGCCAGCATCACACCGAGCCGAAGTGTCGAAACTGCTGTCATCGTCCATCCCACCAATGCAAATCCATCATCGCTGCCTGAGACTTGGGGGCGGGGCGCCTGGCTTCAAGCCTTAAAGGGTGGGGGATAACGGCATTGTGTTTGCGGCCTGAACCGCGCCGGTCGTTCGCGAAAGGGCCGATCCGGCGAAGGTTTTGATTTCAGGGCGTAAATCGGGATGGTGCCGGGCAGGCGAGGTTCGACAACGCCAATCTCGATCCCGATGACGCGAATGATCACGAAGAATCATCGTTTTCATCACGCGTTTGGCCTTGAAAAGCCTGCCTACATTGGACATAGACCGTAGCGCAGAATTCTGGCCCCGGCCGTCTGCTAAAATCAACCGTATAGGACCGATATCATGGCCTTTCTTGCCGATGCTCTTTCCCGTGTGAAGCCTTCAGCCACCATCGCCGTTTCCCAGAAAGCGCGCGAGTTGAAAGCAAAAGGCCGTGACGTGATCGGTCTTGGCGCCGGCGAGCCGGACTTCGATACGCCCGACAACATCAAGCAGGCGGCGATCGACGCGATCAACCGCGGCGAGACGAAGTACACGCCGGTTTCGGGTATCCCGGAGCTGCGCAAGGCGATCGCCGCGAAGTTCAAGCGCGAGAACGGCCTGGATTACTCCTGGGAGCAGACGATCGTCGGCACCGGCGGCAAGCAGATTCTTTTCAACGCCTTCATGGCGACGCTGAATGCCGGCGATGAAGTCGTCATCCCGGCGCCCTACTGGGTGTCGTATCCCGAGATGGTGGCGCTGTGCGGCGGTACGCCCGTCACGGTGATGACGACGCAGGAAAACAACTTCAAGCTCCAGGCTGAAGATCTCGACAAGGCGATCACGCCGAAGACGAAGTGGTTCATCTTCAACTCGCCGTCCAACCCGTCGGGTGCCGCCTATACGCATGACGAACTCAAGGCGCTCACCGACGTGCTGCTCAAGCATCCGCATGTCTGGGTTCTGACCGACGACATGTACGAGCACCTGACCTATGGCGACTTCAAGTTCGTCACGCCCGTCGAAGTCGAGCCGAAGCTCTATGACCGCACGCTCACCATGAACGGCGTTTCCAAGGCTTACGCGATGACCGGCTGGCGTATCGGCTACGCGGCCGGCCCGATCCAGCTGATCAAGGCGATGGACATGATCCAGGGCCAGCAGACCTCGGGCGCATCGTCGATCGCGCAGTGGGCCGCCGTCGAGGCGCTCAACGGCACGCAGGCGTTCATTCCCGAGAACAAGAAGATCTTCGAAGGCCGCCGCGACCTCGTCGTGTCGATGCTGAACCAGGCCAAGGGCATTTCCTGCCCGAACCCGGAAGGCGCCTTCTACGTCTACCCGTCCTGCGCCGGCCTGATCGGCAAGACGGCGCCGACGGGCAAGGTTATCGAGACGGACGAGGACTTCGTGTCCGAGCTTCTGGAAGCGGAAGGCGTCGCCGTTGTGCACGGTTCGGCCTTCGGTCTCGGCCCGAACTTCCGCATCTCCTACGCGACCTCGGAAGAACTGCTGGAAGAAGCCTGCAAGCGCATCCAGCGCTTCTGCGGCGCCTGCAAGTAAGCGTCCGACAGACGACGGAAATCACAAGGCCCGCCAGCAATGGTGGGCCTTTCGCGTTCAAGCGGCCACGTTGACCGTGAGAGCGGCCGGACATATATTTTCTTCATGAAGACGATGTCCATCCGTGAAGTCCAGGACCGTTTCGAAGAGCTTGCCCATGATGTGGAGCAGGGAGAGACCGTGACCGTCACACGAGACGGTCGGCCGGTGTTTGATATCGTGCCGCGAAGCATGGAGCGCGCGTCTCAAAAGAAGGGCGGGATAGATTGGGAAGCCGGTCAGGCCTATCTTCGCTCAATCGGCGTCACGGATGCCGTTCCCTACATTGCGGATGACTTCGATGATCCCTTGCCTGAAGACTTCCTGTTGAGGCCGCTGCCGGACAAATGAAGCTCCTCCTCGATACTCATTTTGTCCTCGCTTTCATGCGGCAGGAGTTCGAGGTCAGATATCCGCGATATTACAGTCTGTTTTCACAGGGGAGAGAAGATGCTTTTGTCAGCGTCGTGAGCCTCTGGGAAATCTCGATCAAGACGAGACTTGGTAAACTTGAACCTGGAATGCCCCTGGAGAAAATCCCGCGCTTCCTGCAGGAAGCCAAGCTGGCGATTGTCTGTATCGATATCCCTCATGTCATCACGGCAGCCGAGCCGGAACCGCTCACGCGCGATCCCTTCGATCGCCTGCTTCTGGCCCAATGCCAAGTCGAGGGGCTGCAACTCGTGACGATCGACCGGCTGCTTGTCGACCATCCCATGGCATTCCGGATCTAGTGGACGCGCTCGATCAACATCGGGTGTCTTGCCAAATCGATTCCGATCTTTCACCCAATCTGTTGAATTTCATACTATAATCCCAGGCTGGTCAGCATCAGGAACGTTGCGAACAGGATGAAATGGGTCATGCCCTCGATGGCATTGGTCTCGCCGTCGTTGAGGTTGATGGCGGCGGCGATCAGGGTGATCGTGACCATCACCGTCTGCACCGGCGTCATCGCCATGATGAAGGGCTGGCCGGTATAAAGCGCGATTGCCTCCATGACCGGCACGGTCAGGATGACGGTCGAGAGCGAGGCGCCCATGGCGATGTTGACGGTTGCCTGCATGCGGTTCCTCAGCGCGGCGCGGAGCGCGGTCAGGATCTCGGGCGCGGCGGATATGGCCGCGACGACGAGGGCCATAAGGCCGAGGGGCGCGCCTGTGTCCTTGAGGCCTGTCGTCATGAAGGCCGACATGAATTCGGCGAGCACGCCGATGATGACGACGCCCGCGAGAATGGTGGCGATCGATACGGCCGTCGATCCTTCGTCGGGATGAGGCGCCGAAGCCTCCGCCTTTCGCTCGCTGCGCGGGTAGCTGTAGCTGAAGAAATAGCTGTGCTGGCCGACCTGCATGCGCAGGAAGAGGGTGTAGAGCGCGATCATCGCGACGATGGTGAAGGCCGAGTAGTAGTGCCACTTGTCCGATGGCACGAATTCCGGGACGATCATGGAAATGCCGATGGCCGTCAGGATCATGACGCCATAGGTCTTGCCGGAATTGTCGTTATAGGGTTGTTCGCCGTGCTTCAATCCGCCGAGCAGGGCGGCGAGGCCGAGAATGCCGTTGATATCGAGCATCAGCGCCGAGTAGATCGTGTCGCGCACCAGCGTCGGCGAGCTTTCGTCGGCCACCATGATGGCGAGGATGATGACTTCGACGGCGACCGCCGAAAGAGTCAGGATCATCGTGCCATAGGGATCGCCGACCTTGATGGCGAGGATCTCGGCGTGATGGGCGACACGCATGGAGGCGAGCACGATGGTCACCACGAGCGCGACCGCGGCAATCAGCGCCGCCCCTCGGCCCATCTCCATGATCGCCTGTTCGGACAGAAAGGCGAACAGACCGATGGCAATCGCGATGAGCAGGTACCGTTCGGTTTTCAGGCGTGACGCGATCCCCAAGGTCCGGCTCCGGTCTTGATTCATGTATCAAGTCTAAGGCGATGATTTCACATATCAAGTCGGCGGTCCCCCGGGGCAGGTTTGCAGTCTTGGACATTTAATGGAATACTGCCTCATCGGTCAGCCGGAAGCATATCGCGGCGCCTCTCGTCTTTTTGCCAGATGGCACCGCGCGGAACCGGATCCAATCCGGTCGCTCCGGGTGTTGAACAGGCAAAAGAGGAGTGAAGTGCATGGTCAAGGTGGTCTATGAAGTTGTCCAGCACGATGGCGGCTGGGCCTACCGGCTTGGTGACGTGTATTCCGAGGCCTTTCCGACACATTCGGAAGCGCTGGAGGCGGCCCGTATCGTCGCGGCCGAGCAGCAGGTCGGCGGCGATTCGGCCGAGATCAGCTGGCAGGACGACAAGGGCAAGTGGCACGAGGAATATGCCGAAGGTGGCGACCGTCCGGAGACCGAGGTGGTCGACGGCAACTGGAAGACCCACCAGCCCGCCACGTCGCCGCGCGCCTGACCGATCACACCCTTCATGAGGCGTTCCGTCAGTCCCGGCGGACGAGCGCTTTCTCCCCGATATAATCGAGCAGGCCCGCGACCAGTGCATCGAAAGTGACGCGGTAGCGCGGCGAGGTCTTGATCGCCTCGTGCATCACCACCCAGGTCGCAAGCGGGATTTGGAACGCCCGCGGCAGGACGTGGACAATATCCGGGTCCGACGCCATGAGCCCCGTCTGGCACATTCCTATCCCCAGACCCGACCGTATCGCCGCCAGCTGCGCCAGCGTGCTGTCGGCCTTGAAGTCGAATGAGAGGTCGGCGAAGACGGGATAGCGTTTCAACATCGTCCTGACATAGCCGGTTTGCCGGTCGAAGCCGATCAGGCGGTGGCCCTCGAGATCGGCTAGCGTTTGTGGTGTTCCGCGATGGTCGAGATAGCGGCGATGGGCGTGAAAGCCGAGCGGGATGTCACCGATGCGGCGCACGACGAGCGCGTCCTGCGCCGGCTCGCTCATGCGCACGGCGATGTCGGCTTCGCGGCTGAGCAGATCCTCGACGGCGTCGGAGGCGGAAAGCTCGATCTCGAGTTCCGGGTATCGCCGCATCACAGGTGCCAGGATCGAGGGCAGAACCTCGACGCCAATCACTTCGCTGGCGCTGATGCGGACCGGTCCGGCGACGCGGTCGCGGTGGCCGGAGGCGGTGCGCAGAAGGGCGGCGGACGTCGATGCCAGCGTTTCGGCGTAAGGCCTGAGTTCAAGGGCGGCTTCGGTCGGCATCAGGCCGCTTTGCGAGCGGACGAAGAGGGGGAAGCCGACGATCTCTTCCAATGCGTCGACATGGCGACCGATGGTCGGCTGCGTCAGCCCGAGTTCGCGGGCGGCGGCCGATAGCGAGCCGTGGTCGAGCACGGCGAGAAGCGTGCGGTAGAAATCCCAGCTTGGCTCTGTCGTCATTCAAATATGTATAGAGGAGATACGAATTTCGTCAATTTCGTTTATTGGCGCTTGAGCGCATCATCACATCATCAAACGATGGAGACGATGATGACACAGCAGATCGCACTTGTTCTCGGAGCAACCGGCGGCATCGGCGGCGCGGTTGCCCGCAAGCTCTCGGCTCGTGGCTGGCATGTCCGGGCGCTCAACCGCAATGCGGAGAAGGCGCGCGCCGCCGAGCCCTGTTTGAACTGGGTTCAGGGAGATGCGATGCGTGCGGCCGATGTGATGGCCGCCGCGAAAGGGGCGAGCCTGATCGTGCACGCCGTCAATCCGCCCGGCTACCGCGACTGGGAAAAGCTGGTGCTGCCGATGCTCGACAATACGATTGCTTCCGCCAAAGCGGTCGGAGCAACGGTCGTGCTCCCGGGCACGGTCTATAATTTCGGGCCGGATGCGTTTCCCGTGCTTCGCGAGGATAGCCCGCAGCATCCGCTGACCAGGAAGGGTGGCATCCGCGTCGAGATGGAGAGGCGGCTGGAGGCCGGATCGCGGGATGGGGCTCCCGTGATCATCGTCAGGGCCGGCGATTTCTTTGGGCCGGGCGCGGGGAGCAGCTGGTTCTCGCAGGGCATGATCACGCCGGACAAGCCCGTGTCCACCGTAACCAATCCGGCGCGCAAGGGGGTGGGGCATCAGTGGGCCTATCTGCCCGATGTCGCGGAAACCATGGTGCAATTGGTCGAGCGCCGCGACCGGCTGCCTGAGTTCGCCGTCTATCATATGGACGGCTTCTGGGATCGTGACGGGCAAGAGATGGTCGAGGCGATCAGGCGCGCCGCTGGCGGGCGAGTGAAGGTGCGGAGCTTTCCCTGGTTCGCCGTGCCGCTGGCCGCACCCTTCGTGACCTTCATGCGAGAGCTGAAGGAGATGCGCTATCTCTGGCGCGAGCCGGTCCGGATGAGCAATGACCGGCTGGTGGCGGAACTCGGTGTCGAGCCGCGCACGCCAATCGATGAGGCCGTGAAGGCGACACTGGGCTCGCTGGGTTGCCTTGAGGGGCCGACGTCTGGTGAGACCGAGGAAGCGGTCGCGCCGCGTGGCTAGACTAGCGTCGGCTCAATTCCGCGAGTGCGATGCGGGCGACCGTGAGCGGACTCTCCGCTTCCGATGACATGGCGTCGCCGAGAAACCAGGCGGCGGAGAGGCCGCAATAAGCGGCGATCCAGCGCAGTAGGCGCTCGGGCTCGAGACTCGCGGCAGCGGATATGACCAGCAGTTGGCGTCGCAGCCGATTGGGGTCGGTGACCGTCGAAAGTTCAGGGTTGGCGAAGATGTTGGCGTAGTCGAAGCCGCGTTCGCCGGTGAGGCCCTTCGGATCGATCGCCAGCCAGCCGTGTTCCTCGAAGTCGAGGATATTACCGTGGTGGATGTCGCCGTGCAGGACGGTCTCGTCACGGGGGTCGGCGAGCATGGCGGCGGCGATGTCGTGGCAATCGGTGAGCACGCCGCCGTATCTGCAGGCGGCCGGAGTCAGGTCGCGGAACCATCGGGCAAGGGGAATGAGCGGCGGCTTCGGTGTCTGGCGCGGCGCGTGCAGTCTGGCAATGGTGTCGCAAAGGATGCGGCTTGCCTCGTCGTCTTGTCCGCACGAGGCCATGGCGAGCAGCGAGCGGTCGCCTTGGGCTCGCTCAAGCACGATTGCGTCGGTGTCGTGGCGATAGACCTTCGCCGCACCGTGACCGCCCCACCAGTGCATCACCGCGGCGCCCGATCGCTCGGCTTCGTCGGCGCTGAGCTTCAGCATGGCCGGCTTGTCGCGCCACAGGACGGGCAGGAGGTGGCTGGAGTGGGTGACGATAGGCTCGCCGTCAGGGGTGAGATGCCAGCGGTCGAGATAGGGCTTGAACATGGCGGGATGCTAGCCGGTCGCGGCCGGAAAGGGAAATGACGTGGGCCAAAAGAGAAATCCCGCCGGGTGGCGGGATTTCGAAGGCTTTGGTGATGTTCAGGCGACCTTTTCGAGGGCCGGGTAGTCGATGTAGCCCTTCGGGCCACCGCCGTAGAGTGTGGCCTGGTCGATATCGTTGAGCGGGGCGTTGGCCTTGAGACGCTCGACGAGATCGGGGTTGGCGATGAAGGGCTTGCCGAAGGCGATCAGGTCGGCCTTGCCGCTCTCGGCGGTGTCGATGGCGAGCTGGCGATCATAGCCATTGTTGACCATCCAGCTTGCCTTGCCGCCAGCCTTTTCATAGGCGGCGCGCAGGCCGGCATAGTCGAAGGGCTTGTCGCCCTGCTGGAAGTTGCGGTCGCCGCCGGTGGCACCTTCGATGACGTGGATGAAGGCGAGGTCGTATTTCGCGAGGCCCTCGACGACATAGCCGAAGAGCGGCTGCGGGGCGGCGTCGGATGCGTCGTTGGCGGGAGTGACCGGCGAAATACGGATGCCGGTGACGCGCGGGCCGATTTCCTTGGTGATCGCATCGACCACTTCGAACAGGAAGCGGGCGCGGTTTTCGATCGAGCCGCCATACTGGTCGGTACGGTCGTTGATGTCGGCGCGCAGGAACTGGTCGATCAGGTAGCCGTTGGCGGCGTGGATCTCGACGCCATCGAAACCGGCGTCGATCGCGGCGCGGGCGGCCTTGCGGTAGTCCTCGACGATGCCAGCGATTTCGGCGGTTTCAAGCGCGCGCGGCTCGGAGGTCTCGGCGAAGGAACCGGTGCCGTCTGAATTGACGAGGTAGGTCTTCGACTTGGCGGTCTTGTTGCTTGATGAGACCGGCTTGCCGCCGTTCGGCTGCAGCGTCGTGTGCGAGATGCGGCCGACATGCCACATCTGGACGACGATCTTGCCGCCATGGGCGTGGACGGCGTCGGTCACCCGCTTCCAGCCATCCAGCGCTTCCTTGCTGTAGAGGCCGGGGACGTCGGCATAGCCCTGGCCCTGGTGGGTGATCGCCGTCGCTTCGGTGACGATCAGGCCGGCGGAGGCGCGCTGCGTGTAATATTCGACGTTGAGGTCGTTCGGCACGGCGCCCGGCGAGCGGTTGCGGGTCAGCGGGGCCATGACGATGCGGTTTTTGACGGTGATGTCGCCGACCTTCGTCGGTTCGAAGAGCTTGCTCATGGAAAGTCCTTTCGGTGGTGGTTTGGGGGCTCAGGAAGACAATCGGTCGACCAGATCAGGCGTTGCGGCTCTGCTCGCGGTCGAGGGATGGGGGCGCTTGATGGGAGGAAAGCACGGGCGCATGGATCAGAGATCCCGCGCCAGTTGCTTGAGGAAGGCAGCGATGGTTTCCTCGTTGCGCTTGTAGAAGATCCACTGGCCGACCCGGCGCGTGGTGACGAGGTTGGCGCGGCTGAGCGTACCCAGATGGGCGGAGACGGTCGATTGCGAGAGGCCGCAGCGCTCGAACTGGCTGGCGCAGACACCCATTTCGAGCGGGTGCTCTTGCGAAGAGAAATGCTCCTCGGGATTCTTCAGCCAGTTCAGGATCTCCATCCGCTTGGGATGGGAGAGCGCCTTGAGGATTTCGTCGTTGTCCATCGTCGTTTGCCGAACCGTAAATCGCTTCTGGTCGATATATGGATCGTCAGTTTTCGATGTTCAAGATATGCGCGAACGGCGCCTGTGATTTTTTGCGTGGTTAAATTTTAAGCAAAAAAAGAGGGCCACCGAATGAACGGGGCCCTTTAAGGTGTGA
This sequence comes from Rhizobium sp. AN80A, assembly GCF_030053015.1. NCBI lineage: Bacteria > Pseudomonadati > Pseudomonadota > Alphaproteobacteria > Hyphomicrobiales > Rhizobiaceae > Rhizobium > Rhizobium sp. AN80A. The sequence continues at coordinate 378,268 of NZ_JASJPX010000003.1, forward strand.
AGGTTATTCAACCTCCAGAGGGGAACAGCTAATGCAGCGGCACTGGGAGAGAACCGCCATGTGCATCAACTGAGTGCGATATGATGCTTTGGCGGGCAGATTTCAATGCCCTTTTGCGCATGCCTGCTATGCAATGCAGCATTTTTTGCTGCATTGCGGAAAATCAGGGCAAAAAAAGAGGGCCACCGAAAATTCGGGGCCCTTTATAGGTATGAAGGTCTAAACCTCCAGAGGGGAACAGCTAATGCGGTGGAACTGGGAGGAAAAGCCACCGTATGCATCAGCTAAGGTTGATATGGTGTTTTAATGTGCAGTCGGCAACCAATTTTTGTGCATGTCAGGCATGCGCGCTTTGCACGGCTGCCAATGTCGCCACGAAAACAGTTAGAAGCTCCAGTTTCTGGCCTTGCTGACGATGAAGTCGCGGAAAGCCTTGAGCTTGGCGGCGTTCTTCATTTCGTCGGGATAGCAGAAATAGGTGTCGAAGGACGGCACGTCGGCATTGATCGGCAGCTGAATCAGGCCAGGGTCGCGGCCGACGATATAATCGGGCAGGCAGGCGACGCCCATGCCGAGCAGGCAGGCGCGCTTGATCGAGGTCTGGCTGTTGATCTGCAGGTGCGGAATACGCTTGTTGTCGGACGAGCGGCCGGCGACTTCCAGCCAGTTCACGTCGAGCAGGTAGTTCGGCGCCGGTTCGCCGAAGGTGATGATTCGGTGGTTGTCGAGATCCTCGACCGCCTGCGGCTCGCCAAATCGATTGATGTAGGAGGGGGCCGCATAGACGTGCATGTGCACGGTGAACAGCTTGCGCTGGATGAGGTCGGATTGCTGCGGCTGACGCAGGCGAATCGCGCAGTCGGCATAGCGCATGTTCACATCCACTTCCTCGTTGTCGAGGATGAGCTGGATCTGCACATCGGGATAGAGTTGCATGAACTCCTGAATCTTGTCGGTGAGCCAGCCCTGGCCGAGGCCGACGGTGGTCGTGACGCGCAGCTTGCCCGACGGCGTTTCCGTCGTCTCGGTCAGCTGCATCTTCACGGTTTCGAGCTTCAGGAGCACGTCGTGGGCGGTGCGGTAGAGCAGTTCGCCCTGTTCGGTAAGGATGAGGCCGCGGGCATGGCGGTGGAACAGCTTGGTGCCGACATCCTGCTCCAGGGCGCTCACCTGGCGGCTGATCGCGGATTGGGACAGGTGCAGCTTGTCGGCCGCGTGCGTGAACGAACCGGCTTCGGCGGCTGCGTGGAAAATACGCAGCTTGTCCCAGTCCAACGGCATTCCACCACCTCTCATGCCGATCTTACTCCGCAGCTACTGCGACGGGCATGTGACCCGTGAGATAACGTTCGGCCTCGAGCGCTGCCATGCAGCCCATGCCGGCGGCGGTGATCGCCTGGCGGAAGGTGTCGTCGGTGACGTCGCCGGCGGCGTAGATGCCCTCGACCGACGTCGCGGTCGAATCCGGCGCCGTCCAGAGGTAGCCATTGTCCTTCAGCTTCAGCTTGCCCTTGAAGAGCTCTGTCGCCGGCGCATGGCCGATGGCCACGAAGACACCGTCGATCGTGTGGTCGGCAACAGTGCCGGTGCGGGTGTCGCGCAGACGAACGCCGGAGACGGACGGCGGCATCGGCGGCTTGGCCGGCGCGCCGGTGATCTCGGCGATCTCGGTGTTCCAGAGGATCTTGACGTTCTCCTTGGCGAAGATGCGTTCCTGCAGGATCTTTTCCGAGCGGAAACTGTCGCGACGGTGCACGACGGTCACGGTCCTGGCGATGTTGGAGAGGTAGAGCGCTTCCTCGACGGCCGAGTTGCCGCCGCCGACCACGATCACGTCCTTGTTGCGATAGAAGAAGCCGTCACAGGTGGCGCAGGCGGAGACGCCGAAGCCCTGGAAGGTCTGCTCGCTCTCGATGCCGAGCCACTTGGCCTTGGCGCCGGTGGCGATGATCAGCGTGTCCGCTGTCCAGACCTGGCCGCTATCGGTGCGTGCCACGAAGGGGCGCTGGTTGACCTCGACCTCGGTGACGATGTCGTTGACGATCTCGGCGCCGACGTGCTTGGCCTGCTGCAGCATCTGGTCCATCAGCCAAGGGCCCTGGATCGGATCGGCGAAACCAGGATAGTTCTCGACGTCGGTGGTGATCATCAGCTGTCCGCCTTGCTCCATTCCTGCGATCAGGACCGGCTTCAGCATCGCGCGCGCCGCATAGACGGCAGCGGTATAGCCGGCGGGGCCGGACCCGATGATGAGCACCTTGGTGTGGCGGGCGGACATGAGACTTCCTTTCAACTGGCTGGACGCGCTGGATATAAGGCGAATGCGGCCATCACGCGTCCATGCGTATTTATGAACGACCAATGCTTTTATTCAAGGGCAGCCTTGCGTTACCAACAAGGCATTCGGTGTGGATGTGCAAGATTCCGTCATCTCAGGGAAAGATTCTTGCGTATTGTGCCGCTTTATATAGAAGCTGGATTCGGGAATTTAAAGAAAGGCACTCGCTTGGTTCGCGCTGAACTGGACGCCATCGATATCAAGATCTTGCGTGAGCTGCAGGCGGATGGCCGCATGACCAACGTCGAGCTCGCCGACCGGGTCGGCATTTCGGCGCCTCCCTGTCTTCGGCGCGTGCGCAAGCTGGAAGAGTCCGGCGTCATCGAAGGCTATCACGCGATGCTGAACAGCCCGAAGCTGGGCTTCGATCTCGTCGCCTTCTGCATGGTCGGGCTCAAGCATCAGTCGGAAGCCAACCTCAAGGCGTTTGCCGCGGCAACCACGCAGTGGCCGCTGGTGCGCCAGGCGTGGATGGTCTCTGGCGATAGCGATTTCCTGCTGCATTGCGTGGCCGAAAACCTGACGCGCTTCCAGGATTTCGTCATCGAGGTGCTGACCGCCAACGAGCATGTCGATACCGTGCGCACCATGCTGACGATCCGCCAGATCAAGAAGCTCGGCCTGACAGAGGTCTGATTTGTCTCAGCCGAGGCTGTCGTAGACGGCCTTCAGCTTCGTGGCCTCGCCTTCGATCCGGAAGTTTTCCATGACATGCGCCTGTGCATTGGCCGCGAGCCGCGCCAGGCGGGTTTCATCATCCATGAGTTCCGAAACGGCCTTTGCCATTGCGTCGAGATCGTCGCGGGCAATCAGCAGGCCCGCGCCTTGGTCGCCCGTCGTGACGATCTCGGGAAAGGCGCCGACATCGGTCGCGACGACAGGCACGCCGGAGGCCATGGCTTCGAGCGGGGTGAGGCCGAAACCTTCCCAGCGCTGAGGCGCGACGAACAGATCGAGCGCGCGGTACCAGTCGTTGATGTTCGTATGCTCGCCGACGAAGAGGATGCGGTCCGAGAGGCCGGCGGCGGCGACCTTGGCCTTCAGGCCGTTCTCGAACTCGACATGCTGGGCCGTGGCGCGGCCGGCGATGATGGCGCTCCACCGAGGGTGATCAGGAAGCAGCCGCAGCATGGTGTCGACGAAGAGGTCGGTGCCCTTCTGGTGGCGCACGCGGCCGAAGCAGCCGGCGATCTTCTTGTCCGGATCGAGGCCGCATTCGCGCTTGGCTTGCGCCTTGTTCGAGGGCGGCGAGAAGCGGGCGGTGTCGATGCCGTGCAGGATCACGGTGTTGGGGACCTCGAGATAATTCGCCGTCTTGCCCGATGTCGCGATCACCGCGTCCATTTTCGAAACGAGGAACTTCGTCCAGCCGCTATGCTTGCGCTGCGAGGCGGAGGTGAAGACGATCTTCAGCTTCATGCGCAGGAGGTCGCGCATGATGAGGGCAGGGAGCATCTCGATATTGCGGCGGGCGTGCCAGACGCGGAACGGCCGGGCCGAGGGCGCGCGCCACAATTTCAAGAGATCGCGGAAGCGGATATGCGGGATCGACGCCGGCAGGCCCGGCCCGAGCGCCGCGATCTTCTGACCGAGCGCTCGCTGAACCGGAACAAGCTGGATGATCGTCGATGTGACGCCGGACAGACGCTTCTTGAAGTTCGGCGCTATGATTTCGACGTCGGCTATATCGACGATGTGCGATCGGCCGCGATCCACCAAGATCCTCAGCCCCAGGTGATGGCCAGAACTTCGTAAGCCTTGGAGCCGCCTGGCGCGTTGACTTCGATGGAATCGCCGACTTCCTTGCCGATCAGCGCGCGGGCGATCGGGGAGGAGATGGAGATGCGGCCGGCCTTCACGTCGGCTTCCTGGTCGCCGACGATCTGGTAGGTCTTTTCTTCCTCGGTGTCCTCGTCGACGAGCTTCACCTTGGCGCCGAACTTGATCGTGCTGCCGGACATCTTGGAGAGGTCGATCACTTCAGCGCGCGCCGTCAGATCCTCGAGTTCGCCGATGCGGCCTTCGTTGTGGCTCTGCGCTTCCTTGGCGGCATGGTACTCGGCGTTTTCCGACAGGTCGCCATGGGCGCGGGCCTCGGCAATTGCCTCGATGATCCGCGGGCGTTCTTCCTGCTGACGCCAGCGCAGTTCTTCCTGCAGCTTGACGAAACCACCCTGCGTCATCGGTACCTTATCAACCATTTTCCTGTCCTTCAGTCCTTGTGTCGGCTAGGCAGAGACACAAAAGAAAACAGGTCCCGAAGGGGAACTTCGGAACCATGCCAAAACGCTATCTGCTTCGTTTATAGCAGATAGCCTCCGTCGATTTCCAGAGAATTCGATGAAGCGACTTGCAACCCCTCATGGCTTTTCGCGTCAAACTTGAAAAACGACAATTGGAAGCGGCTTTTCTTGACTGTTAGCGATAGAACATATAGTGAACATGGCCATGAAGAAGTCACTCGAAGAGCGGTTGGCCATCCTCTCGGACGCGGCCAAATATGATGCCTCCTGCGCCTCCAGCGGAACGACCAAGCGCGATTCCAGCAAGAGCGGTGGGCTTGGTTCGACGGAAGGTGCGGGCATCTGCCACGCCTATGCGCCGGATGGACGATGCATTTCGCTGTTGAAGATACTGCTCACCAATTTCTGCATCTACGACTGCGCCTATTGCATCAACCGCTCCTCCAGCAATGTGGAGCGGGCGCGGTTCACGCCGGAAGAGGTGATCTGGCTGACGCTGGAGTTCTATCGGCGCAATTATATCGAGGGGCTGTTCCTCTCGTCGGGGATCATCCGCTCCTCCGACCACACGATGGAGGAGATGGTGCGGATCGTGCGCGAGCTGCGCACCACGCATAATTTCCGGGGCTACATTCACCTCAAATCCATTCCCGAGGCCTCGCCGCATCTGATCGAGGAAGCCGGGCTTTACGCCGACCGGCTGTCGCTCAACATCGAGCTTCCGACCGATCGCGGCATCGCGCAGCTGGCGCCGGAAAAGAAGCCCGCCAGCATTCGCCGCTCGATGGGCGATTTGAGATTGAAGATCGAGGCGGCGTCCGAGCCGACATTGCAGACCAAGCGGCGCAAGCGTTTCGTGCCGGGCGGGCAGAGCACGCAGATGATCGTCGGTGCCGACGGGGCCAATGACGCGACCATTCTCGGCACCAGTGCGCAGCTTTACGGAAGCTACGGGCTGAGGCGCGTCTATTACTCGGCCTTCAGCCCCATTCCCGACTCGTCGAAGAACCTGCCACTGATCAAGCCGCCGCTGATGCGCGAGCATCGCCTCTACCAGGCCGACTGGCTTTATCGCTTCTATGGTTTCGGGATCGACGAGATCACGTCCTCGCAGGAGGGCGGCATGCTCGATCTCAATCTCGACCCCAAGCTCGCCTGGGCGCTCGGCAACCGCAACGATTTCCCCGTCGACATCAACAGGGCGCCGCGCGAGACGCTGCTGAGGGTGCCGGGACTGGGGACGAAGACGGTGAAATCGATCCTCTCGGCGCGCCGTTTCAGAAAGCTCAGGATCGAGGATCTGACGCGGCTCGGCGTGTCGATCAAGAAGGTGCAGGCGTTCATTTCGGCCGAGGGCTGGTCGCCGCGCCGGCTGATCGACCGGCCGGATCTGAGGGCGATGTTCGAGCCGAAGCCGGAACAATTGTCGTTGCTGTGATGATGACCGTGTTGCTGGAGGGCCGGGGGGAATTGGCCGAGTGGCGCGACGCTGCGCGGCGGCTGGCTGCCTCGGGTGTCGCGCCCGAGGAGATCGAGTGGCGTGAGCGGTATCGCGAGACCGATCTGTTTGCCGCGCCTGAAGTGTCTTCGAAGCTGCCGGCGCTCGATGCTTCCAAGCCGTTGACGGTGCCGCCCGCCTTTATCGGGCTTGCGGAGGCCGTGATCTGCCATAGCGATCCGATGCGGTTCTACCTGCTCTATCGGCTGCTCTGGCGGCTGCAAGGCGATCGTTCGCTGCTCGACGTCGCCTCGGACGAGGACGTGGCGCGGGCACGCGCGATGGACAAGAGCGTGCGCCGCGACGCCCACAAGATGACCGCCTTCGTGCGGTTCAAGGAGGTCGGCTCGGGGATATCGCTCAACGGGCGGCGGAAGTTTCTTGCCTGGTTCGAGCCGGATCATCACATCGTCGCCCGCAAGGCGCCGTTCTTCCAGAAGCGGTTCAACGACATGGACTGGGTGATCGCGACACCAAGGGGCTCGGCTGCCTGGGACGGCGAGAAGCTGACCGTCAGCCATGATCCTTGCGAGAAGCCCGATCTCACCGATCCGGCCGACCAGCTGTGGCGGACCTATTACGCCAACATCTTCAATCCGGCCCGCCTCAAGGTAAAGGCGATGCAGGCGGAGATGCCGAAGAAATACTGGAAGAACCTGCCCGAGGCCGATCTCATTCCCGGCATGATCGCCGATGCGGAAAGCAAGGTTCTTGATATGGCGAAACGCCAGGCCAGCGAGCCGCTGCCGTTTCACGACCGGCTGCAGGAAGCCGCACGCAGAGTGCCCGCAGCACCTCAGGCGCCCGTGGGCACGCTGGCGGCTCTACGTGAAGAGGCGGCCGTCTGCACGCGCTGTCCGCTGCATGAGAAGGCGACACAGACGGTGTTCGGCGAGGGGCCTGAAAATGCCAGCGTTATGTTCGTCGGCGAGCAGCCTGGAGATCAGGAGGATCTCGCCGGGCGGCCGTTCGTGGGGCCTGCGGGCAAGGTGTTCGACCAGGTGGCCGGCGAGGCGGGGATCGACCGGCAGTCGGTCTATGTGACCAATGCGGTGAAGCACTTCAAATACGAGCCGCGCGGCAAGCGCCGCATCCACCAGCGGCCGAACATAGGCGAGGTTACGCATTGCCGCTGGTGGCTCAATCTGGAGATCGAGCTCGTCAAGCCGAAGCTGATCGTCGCCATGGGCGCCACCGCGCTGACGGCGCTGACGGATACGAAGCACAAGCTGTCCGATATCAGGGGGCAGCCGATCAGGATGGGCAAGGAGCGAACACTGTTCGTCACCGTCCACCCGTCCTATCTGCTGCGCATTCCCGACGAGCGGCTGAAGGCCGAGGAGATGGCGCTGTTTCGGGCGGACATGGTGCGGGTGCGGGAGCTGATGGCCGGGATGGCGCACTATTTTAGCCATTGATCGGTAATGTCGGGCGAGATGTTTTGGAGCTTGCTGTTTAGCTCTTTCAACTTTGATTGACTGGAATTTACTGAGTTACTTACTCCGCCAATATCGCTATCGAATTTCTTGAGATCACTCTCTATGGAGTTCCAGTCGAATGTTGGCTGCGACGTTACACCGCCATCTTTGCAAAGTTCCGGAGAGGCCGCGCAGAATATGGCATTTCCACTTGATTTTGGCGAAGCGGGCCCAGTTGCGGCCGAAGACGCTGCCTGGGCGGCTATAATTCTGTCGACCTGAGTTCTTAACGTAACAAGAGCCTCTTTCAAGCCGTTGATTGCGGTTCGATTTTTGTCCGATGCGCCGGACGCCAGAGCTAGAGCTCCTGCGATTGTTTCGATTTTTCCTTCTTCCTTCCCCCAGGAAATATTCGCGAAGACCGCGGAACCGCATAGTGCTGTTCCGAATGCCACTACGCCAAGAAGGGCAGCCGTTGTCTGGTTGCGGAGAACGGCAATGCAGCACGCGATCAGGATTACCGCGCCAATAATGATTGGTGTCAGGCCGATGAGATATGAGTAATTGGCGGCTAGCCACGATCCGCTAGTGTTCATCTTCGTTCCCCAGTCCCGATTAAATTAGGTGATGCTATTGCAATCTATTGGTGTTTGTCAATTCATCCTCTCGGATAGGGCGCGCCGGAGTGTCGCGCTGGGAAGTCATGACCTGCCTCGTCTTGCGAATTGCCATGGCGCTTCGGCGCGAATGTTGTAGCGTTGCCGACGAAGCAATCTGGAGACCGTTTATGTTCGATCATGTGTCGATTGGTGTGAAGAGCCTTGAGAAGTCGCAAGCGTTCTACGACGCCGCGCTGGCGCCGCTCGGCTATGAGCGGTTGACGAACTTCGGCAATGTCAGCGGCTATGGCGCCGATCGGGTGGGGCTGTGGGTCGGTGAAGTGGCGCGGCCTGTGGCGCCCGATATGGAATCGGGCCTGCATTTCTGCTTCGTCGCGCCGAGCGAGGAGTCCGTCGATGCGTTTTACGCGGCCGGGCTTGCCAATGGCGGAACCGATAATGGTGCGCCAGGCGTGCGGCCGGATTACAGCCAGTTCTATTATGCCGCCTTCGTCATCGATCCTGATGGGTATCGGCTTGAGGCCTATTTCAAGCGGCCGGAGTGATCGGAACAACCTCCGAATCTTCTGATGGTGGCGGGCCGTCGTTGCTCCAGGGCTCCGTCTCAAAGCGCAGCGGCAGGTTTGGCGGGGCGTAGGGCGGTGCTGTCGTCGACGACAATCGGTCGATGACGGATTGGTGCAGCGAGGCGCCGTCGGGGATGAAGCGGCGATCGGCCAGCGGCAGGTAGATGCGCGTCGTGTCGCCGCGCTTGCGCCAGGAGGTGATCGGCACACGCCTCGGCACATATTCGAGCAGTCGCCATGCCCTGTTCATGGAGTCGTGCAGCGGTGCCGCTGGGGCCGGTCGGACATAGCTCTTGGTCGGGTTGTCGCCATGGACGAGTTCGTTGACCGCGTCGTTATTGTAGGTGAGGCCGGTGCTTCGGGTCTCGGCGATCATCCAGGCGAGCGGTATCTTGATCGCGGCGCTTTCCGCTTCCGGATAGCCGCCACCGATATCGCCGTGGACGCCTGAGAACCAGACTTCCTTCACGTTCTGCGGGGACGGGGCGGGTGGCTTGAAGGGGCCGCCCCAATAGTCCTGCCCTTGTCGCCATGGCAGTGGGTTGAACGTGGTTCGCCGCTCATCGATGGCGAGCGCGTGGCGCACCACTTCGACGCTCGGATTGCGATCGGTGAAGGGAAGCGTCAGGAATTGCGGGCGCCATTTTCCCCAGACGATGACCGAGGACACGGTGTCGAAGAGGCCGAGCAGCTTGATCGGCGGGCGGTCGGTCTTCAGCGTGCGCTCGTAGAGGCGCATGGTCTTGAAGGCCGAGGGCGCATCCCAATCGACATCGGCGGCATCCGCTCCGCCCTGCTGCTGCTCGCTTTCGGAGATGCCCTTGTAGGTGTTGTAGGCGTAGTCGATCAGGTTGACGTGGTACTTGCTCATCAGCCCGAGCGAATGCACGAAGCCTGCCAGCACCCGCGCCGTATAGGCGCCGCGGCTGAAGCCGAAGATGTAGATGTTGTCGCGATCCCGGTATTCCTCGTCGTCTCCCGGTTCGCCGGGCTCGTAATTGTCGACGAGGAAGCGGTAGGCCTCCTTGACGTTCTGGTCGAGGCCCCAGCCGGTTGCCAGGCCCCAGAGTTCGACCGTCTTGCGATAGGCGTTGGACCAGGCATTGGCGGCGCCGAAGGTGCCGACGCCGGGATCGTAGTAGACGATCTGTTTGTCGCTGCGGTCGAGAACGCCGAATAGCCTGAGAATATTGGTTCGGTCGGCGGAGATTTCGTTCGACGTGCCATCGAACAGAATGACGATATTCTTGCCCATCGATGCCCCTCACGTGTGGGGATATCGTAACATGATCGCAAAGGGTTTGAAATCTCAGGTGGATTGTCGCGTTTTGCGACACTTCGGCGTGTTGTCACGCTGGCCGTCGTGCGGCGAAAAGGCCGGCCGTGAAGGATCACGGCCGGCTTTGATCTATCAGGCGAAGTAGCTCTGCAGCGGGCGAACCTCGAGGTTGCCGGCCTTCAGCGCCTTGATTGCCTGGGCGGCTGCCTCGGCGCCGGCCATGGTGGTGTAATAAGGCACCTTCTGCATCAGCGTCGCGCGGCGCAGCGACTTCGAATCGGAGATCGCCTTGTTCGAGTCCGTCGTGTTGATGACCAGCTGGACCTGACGGTTGCGGATGGCGTCTTCGATGTGCGGACGGCCCTCGAGCACCTTGTTGATCTTCACGGCCTCGATGCCGTTTTCGGCGAGGAAGCGGGCGGTGCCGCCGGTGGCAAGAACCTTGAAGCCCTGTTCGACCAGCATGCGGATCGCGGGTAGCACGCGCGGCTTGTCGTCGTCGCGCACCGATACGAAGACCGTTCCATCACGCGGCAGTTCGACGCTGGCGCCGAGCTGCGACTTGGCGAAGGCCAGCGCGAAATCGGTGTCGAGGCCGATGACTTCGCCGGTCGAGCGCATTTCCGGGCCGAGCAGCGTGTCGACACCTGGGAAGCGGGCGAACGGGAAGACGGCTTCCTTGACGGCGATGTGCTTCAGGTTGCGCGGATCCGGCTTCTCGCCATAGGCGGCAAACAGCGGATCGAGCTTTTCGCCGGCCATGGCGCGGGCGGCGATCTTGGCGATCGGGGCGCCAATCGTCTTGGCGACGAAGGGAACGGTACGCGAGGCGCGCGGGTTCACTTCGAGCACGTAGACGGTGCCGTCCTTGATGGCGAACTGGACGTTCATCAGGCCGACGACGTTCAGTGCCTTGGCCATCGACTTCGCCTGACGCTCGAGCTCGTCGATCATTTCGGCGGACAGCGTACGTGGCGGCAGCGAGCAGGCTGAGTCACCGGAGTGAATGCCGGCTTCCTCGATGTGCTCCATGATGCCGGCGATGAAGGCGTCCTTGCCGTCCGAGAGGCAGTCGACATCGACTTCGATGGCGTTCGACAGGTAGCTGTCGAAAAGCAGCGGGTTCTTGCCGAGCAGGGTGTTGATCTGGCCGGTCTTGTCGTTCGGGTAGCGCTGCTTGATGTCTTCAGGCACCAGTTCCGGAACGGTGTCGAGCAGGTAGGTCTGCAGCATGCTCTCGTTGTGGATGATCTGCATGGCGCGGCCACCCAGAACGTAGGACGGGCGAACGACCAGCGGGAAGCCGATCTCGGTGGCGACCAGGCGGGCCTGTTCGACCGAGTAGGCGATGCCGTTGTTCGGCTGCGTCAGGTCGAGCTTGATCAGGAGCTTCTGGAAGCGGTCGCGGTCTTCGGCAAGGTCGATCATGTCGGGCGCGGTGCCGAGGATCGGGATGCCGTTCTTTTCCAGCGCTTCGGCGAGCTTCAGCGGGGTCTGGCCGCCGAACTGCACGATGACGCCGACGACTTCGCCCTTTTCCTGCTCAGCGCGCAGGATCTCGATAACGTCTTCTGCCGTCAGCGGCTCGAAGTAGAGGCGATCGGAGGTGTCGTAGTCGGTCGAGACCGTTTCCGGGTTGCAGTTGATCATGATGGCTTCATAGCCGGCGTCGCGCAGGGCGAACGCGGCATGGCAGCAGCAATAGTCGAACTCGATGCCCTGGCCGATACGGTTCGGACCGCCGCCGAGGATGACGACCTTCTTGCGGTCGGAGATTTCGGCTTCCGAACGGGCGGCGCCGACGAAGGGCGTCTCGTAGCTGGAATACATGTAGGCGGTCGGCGAGGCGAATTCGGCAGCGCAGGTGTCGATGCGCTTGAAGACCGGGCGGACATTCAGCGAATTGCGCAGCTCGGCCACTTCCTTCGGGCGCTTGCCGGAGAGGGTTGCGAGACGCGCGTCGGAGAAGCCCATGGCCTTCAGCGTGCGCAGGTTTGCGGCGTCGGTGGGCAGGCCGTGCTCGCGAACGCGGGCTTCCATGTCGATGATCGCCTTGAACTGGGCGATGAACCACGGGTCGATCTTGCAGCCTTCGTGCACTTCCTCGGGGCTCATGCCCATGCGCAGCGCCTGGGCGACCATGCGCAGGCGATCCGGCGTCGGCGTGCCGATGGCGGCGCGAATGGCGTTCTGGCTGCCTTCGCCTTCCTCGACGCCGGGGATCTCGATTTCGTCGAGGCCGGTAAGGCCGGTTTCGAGACCGCGCAGCGCCTTCTGCAGCGATTCGGCGAAGGTGCGGCCGATTGCCATGACTTCACCGACCGACTTCATGGCGGTGGTCAGGACCGGCGAGGCGCCCGGGAACTTCTCGAATGCGAAACGCGGGATCTTGGTGACGACGTAGTCGATCGACGGTTCGAACGAAGCGGGCGTCGCGCCGCCGGTGATGTCGTTGTCGAGTTCGTCGAGCGTGTAGCCGATGGCGAGCTTGGCGGCGACCTTGGCGATCGGGAAGCCGGTGGCCTTCGACGCGAGAGCCGAGGAGCGCGAGACGCGCGGGTTCATTTCGATGACGACGAGGCGGCCGTCCTTCGGGTTGACGGCGAACTGGACGTTCGAGCCGCCGGTTTCAACGCCGATCTCGCGCAGAACCGCGATCGAGGCGTTGCGCATCATCTGGTATTCCTTGTCGGTCAGCGTCAGCGCCGGCGCGACGGTGATGGAATCGCCAGTGTGGACGCCCATCGGGTCGATGTTTTCGATCGAGCAGATGATGATGCAGTTGTCCGCCTTGTCGCGGACGACTTCCATTTCATACTCCTTCCAGCCGAGAACCGATTCCTCGATCAGGACTTCCGTCGTCGGGGAGGCATCGAGGCCGCCGCCGATGATTTCGAAGAACTCCGAACGGTTATAGGCGATGCCGCCGCCGGTGCCGCCCATGGTGAAGGAGGGGCGGATGATGGCGGGCAGGCCGACGACGTCGATCGCCTGGGCGGCAATGGCCATGGCGTGACTGATGTAGCGCTGCTTGCGGTCGGTCTCGCCGAGGTTCCACTGGTTTTCCAGCGCGTCGAGCGCCTTGTCGAGTTCGGCGCCGGAAAGGCTTTCCTTCAGCTTGTTGCGCTCGGCTTCATGCGTCTTGCGGTCGGCATCCTTGATGTCGGTAGCGTTGGCGAGCATCGAGCGCGGGGTTTCGAGGCCGATGCGGTCCATGGCTTCGCGGAACAGCGCGCGGTCTTCGGCCATGTCGATGGCGGCCGGCTTGGCGCCGATCATCTCGACATTGTAGCGGTCGAGAACGCCCATGCGCTTCAGGGAAAGAGCGGTATTCAGCGCCGTCTGGCCGCCCATGGTCGGCAGCAGCGCGTCGGGGCGCTCCTTGGCGATGATCTTGGCGACGACTTCGGGGGTGATCGGCTCGACATAGGTCGCGTCGGCCAGGCCCGGGTCGGTCATGATCGTGGCCGGGTTGGAGTTGACGAGGATGACGCGGTAGCCTTCCTCCTTCAGCGCCTTGCAGGCCTGTGTGCCGGAGTAGTCGAATTCGCATGCCTGGCCAATGACGATCGGTCCTGCGCCGATGATGAGGATCGATTTGATGTCTTGGCGCTTCGGCATGGGCTTTTTCCGTTTCCTAGCTGCGCAGAAAGCCGGCCAGGGTGGGAGGCACCGGCCGGGTCGCGCATATGATGGTCTTTTCAGGCTAGAAGCGGCTTATAGGCAAATGTATCCGTGAACGGAACCCCATAATTTACGGAATCGACAGGAATCGGAAAGGGCTAGCCAAGACCCGGCAAAACGAGGGCGCGAATCTCGCCGGGACGGGCCGGATTGCTGATCGCTTCCACCGCCTCGCGAAGGCCGATGCGGCGCGAGATCAGCGGCTCGACCTTGATCGCGCCCGATACGATCAGGTCCGCAGCGCGCCTGTGCGTGAAGGGATTGATGAACGAGCTGATCAGGCTGACCTCGCGAAACAGAAGGTCGAACGGCTCGATCGATACTTTCGCGCCCTTAGGCATGACGCCGAGGATGACGACCGTACCGCCGCTGCGCGCAAGCGACGGCGCCTGTTCGATGGTCTCCCTGACGCCGGCGCATTCGATGACGACATCGGCGCCACCGGGCAGCAATCCGTCGGCGGAGATCAGGCCTTGCGGGAAGCCGCCGCTGCCGGGATCGATCGAAGCCGTCGCGCCGAGCGTTTCCCCGAGCCGGCGCTTGTCGGCGCTGCGGGTGACGAGGAGGACATCGGTGGCGCCGGCGAGGCGGGCGAGCTGGACTACCAGCAGGCCGATCACGCCGCCACCGAGCACGACGACCGAGGCGCCGGTCTTGATCCCGGCAAGGTCGATGCCGTGCAGGCAGCAGGCGAGCGGTTCGCAGAAGGCGCCGTGGACGGGATCGATGTCATCTGGCAGCGCGAAGGCCTGCTTTTCCGGGATGACGGCATGCTCCGCGAAGCCACCATCCCTGTGGATTCCGATGGCTTGCAGATTCTCGCACAGGTTGATTTTGCCGCGCTGGCACTGCGGGCAGCGGCCGCAGGCGATGTTCGGGTCGACGGTGATGCGCATCCCCTCTCGAAAACCGCCGACACCAGGGCCGACCTGCTCGACGATGCCGGTGAATTCATGGCCGAGCGTCACAGGCGGGCTGGCCGGAAATTCGCCGTGGAACAGGTGCCGATCGGTGCCGCATATGCCGCAGGCTTCTATGCGTATCAGGAGTTCTCCCCCTCCCGGCAAAGGCTTTTCGACCTCCTGCAGGTGAAGTCGGCCCGTCGCTTCGAGCCGCACGGCTCTCATCATGCTTTTCCTCCAGCATTTTCTCCCCATGCGCAGAAGAAGTGAAAGCCGCAACCGCGTCAAGCGGCTTGTCCCTTCGCGCCGGCAATCGATCGGTTCGGCTATACTTCGCTCTTTTCCAAGTGCAACTTCTGAATACATAGTCTTCAGTAAATATTAATGGTTAGTAGGCTTTCTATTGTCGGTGAAACGATGAGGGTCAGCGTTTCTCTCTGGATGGGCGGGTCTGTGATGACTACAGGGGCGAGGACGGCTATCACGGCCAGGCAATGGCATGCGCGGCTGATCGCGGCCGTCGGAGCGCGCCTCGTCGAGGACCTTTGGCTATACATGGCCATTGGCGCCTATTGTCTCGTCGGCCTGACGCTGATGGTCGTCAGCGGGCAAGGCGCCCAGATGGCCTACAGCATTTACTTCGGCCAGTGGACCTATCTGTTCCTGCTGTTCATGCCGGCGGTGACGCTTCTTGCCGCCTGGGCCTGGGCGGTCGTGCGCAAGAACGAGCCGCGCATGAGCGCCATGCAGGCGATGCTGATGCCGGAGCGGGTCGCGCACCTTCTGTCGGGCATGGCGCTGATGATGGCGCTGATGTTCTTTCAAGGCACGTTCACCTCGATCAAGAATATCCTGCCCTTTCTGCGCGGCGGTTTTCTCTACGATCGCACCCTGGCCGATGTCGACCGATGGCTTTCTTTCGGAACGGATCCTTGGCTGTTTCTCGAAAGTCTTTCCGCAAGCGCCGTCCTGCGGTGGCTTATCGACTGGAACTACGGCGCACTCTGGTTTCTCATCTGCTTCGGCATATTGTTCTATGTCGTGACGTCGGCCGCGGCCGTTCGCGTGCACTATGTCAGCATGTTCATGCTGGTCTGGATCGTCTGCGGCAACATTCTCGCGGGGTTTTTCACCTCGGCGGGGCCGGCGTTCTACGGTGCCGTGACCGGCGATACGGAGCGTTTCGCCGGCCTGCGCCAGATGCTGGCGTCCGGTGACTGGGCCAGCACCGCCGCGGCCTTTCAACACTATCTCTGGTCGCTCCACGAGAGCGGAATGGCGGGGCTCGGCTCCGGCATTTCCGCCTTCCCGAGCGTGCATGTGGCACTGATTGCCTGCAACGCCTTCTTCATTGCAGAGATATCGCCGAGGGCAGGCGCCATCGCCTTTGCCTATGTGGGCTTGATCATGGCGAGTTCGGTTTTTCTCGGCTGGCACTATGCCGTGGACGGATACGCTTCGATCCTGGTGGTGGCGTTGCTGCACTACGGCTTGCGCTGGCTGATGAGCCCCGCGCCCGAGGTGTCGATGAGGACGCCTTCCGGCGGCGTGACGCTCGGCGCCTGATCGGCTAAGGCCGATGGCTGAAATCGGCTGGAATTTCCCGTTTCCCCGGATATATAAGGGATGAGAGAGAAAGCAGCCTCTGCGGGGAGATCAACATGGAATGGAAAGGCCGGCGTCAGTCCGACAATATCGAGGATCGTCGCGGTGATCCTTCCATGGGGGGCCTTGGAAGAGGGGGCGGCTTCAGCTTCCCGTCCGGCGGCGGAATGGGCCGGCGCGGCGGCGGGCTCAGCATCGGCACCATCATCTTCCTCGTCGTGCTCTATCTGATTTTCAAGGCCATGGGCATCGATCTGCTGCAGGTGATGGATGGCGGCATGTCCAGCGGGCCTGGCTACGAGCAGAGCCAGTCCAGCGGCGGCCAGGCGCCCGCCAACGACGAGATGACCGCCTTCGTGCGGACGGTGCTCGCCGAAACGGAGGACACCTGGAACGGCATCTTCCAGTCGATGGGCAGCAATTACGAGGAGCCGCGTCTCGTTCTGTTTTCCGGCCAGACGCAATCGGGCTGCGGCTTCGCGTCGGCCGCGACCGGACCGTTCTACTGCCCGAGCGATCGCAAGGTCTATCTCGATACGGCCTTCTTCAACGAACTCAGCCGCAAGTTCGGCGCATCCGGCGATTTCGCCGAGGCCTATGTCGTGTCCCACGAGGTGGGCCATCACGTGCAGAACCTGCTCGGCATCCTGCCCAAGTTCAACGAGGCGCGGCAGCGCATGAGCGAGGCCGATGCCAACAAGATGTCGGTGCGCGTCGAACTGCAGGCCGATTGCTACGCCGGTATCTGGGGCAAGTTCACCCAGCAGAAGGGCATATTGGAAGCGGGCGACCTCGAGGAGGCGTTGAACGCCGCGCAGCAGATCGGCGACGATACGCTGCAGAAGCGCAGCCAGGGCTATGTCGTGCCGGAAAGCTTCAACCACGGTACTTCGGCGCAGCGCATGAAGTGGTTCCAGCGCGGCTTCGACAGCGGCCAGCTCCAGGCCTGCGACACCTTCTCCGGTCCCGTCTGACGGATATCTGCCGGCCAGGTCCCACGCCTTTCGTCCTGCGCGCCGTTGTGCGATGGTTCGGCTCAATGCGAACCCATCGTGCGGGACAATGAACAATGGATGATCTTCCGCTCAGCGAGCTCGACGCCTTCACGGCGATCGCCAGGGAGCGCAGCTTTCGCGCGGCGGCGCGCAAGCGCGGCGTTTCGGCCTCGTCGCTCAGCGATCCGCTGAGAAGGCTGGAGGAGCGGCTGGGGGTCCGGCTTCTCAACCGGACGACCCGCAGCGTGACGCCGACGGAGGCAGGGCAGCGGTTGCTCGAGAGACTGGCGCCGGCGTTGGGCGAGGTGGCATCGGCGCTCGGACAGCTCGACAGCTTCCGTGACGGACCTTCGGGCACGCTCAGGCTCAACGTGCCGACGATCGTGGCGCGCACCTTCCTGCCCGGTATCGTCAACCGCTTCCTGACGCTCCATCCGAAGGTGCGGATCGAGGTGATCGCCGAGGACAGCTTCATCGACGTTCTGGCCGCCGGCTACGATGCCGGCATTCGCTACGACGAGCGGCTGGAGCGCGACATGATCGCGGTGCCGATCGGTCCGCGGCGGCAGCGCTATGTGACGGCCGCGTCGCCCGATTACCTCGAGCGTCGCGGAATGCCGCGGCATCCGCGCGATCTCATCGACCACGATTGCATCATCCACCGGTTCCTGAGCGGTACGAGCGCAACGCCGTGGGAGTTCGACCGGAATGGCGAGACGCTGATGATCACGCCGACGGGGCAGGTGTCGGCCAATGCGATCGAGATCGAGGTTGGCGCGGCCGTCGCCGGTCTCGGCGTCATGCGCACCTTCGAGGAGTTGCTGATGCCCGAAGTCGAGGCCGGGCGGCTGCAGCTCATTCTGGAAGAGTGGGTGACGGAATTCTCCGGGCCCTTCCTCTATTACGCCAGCCGCCGCCACATGCCGGCGGCCTTGCGCGCCTTCGTCGACTTCATAAAGGCGGAGCCGCAAAAAGGGCGCTGAGTGCGCGATTTGTTCCGCTTCGCCATCAACGGAAGTCGTGAGCCTATCAAAACAATTGAAATGTTCACGTATTGTTTCGCCTGCTTGCGTGCGGTATGTAGCTTGTGCGGCGATGAGATCGTCTTTCCAGAAAACAAACCGCTGTAGAGACCTCGCATGCTCGACCCCAAATTCGTCCGCCGTGGGCTTTTTCTCGTTTTCATGATCCTGTTTCTCGACGTGATCGGGATCGCGATCATCATGCCGGTGCTGCCCGCCTATCTGGAGCAACTGACAGGCGGTTCGGTCAGCGATGCGGCGCTCGATGGCGGCTGGTTGCTGGTCGTCTATGCCGGCATGCAGTTCCTGTTCGCGCCGCTGCTCGGCAATCTCAGCGATCGCTTCGGCCGGCGGCCGATCCTGCTGCTGTCCGTTCTGACCTTCGCGATCGACAATCTGATCTGCGCGGTGGCGACCAGTTTCTGGATGCTGTTCATCGGCCGCATGCTTGCGGGGCTGAGCGGCGGCAGCTTCGCCACCTGCTCGGCCTATATCGCCGACATCAGCACCGAGGAGAACCGCGCCAAGAACTTCGGGCTGATCGGTATCGCCTTCGGCGTCGGCTTTACCGTCGGCCCGGTCATCGGCGGCTTTCTCGGCGAGTTCGGGCCGCGCGTGCCATTCTATGGCGCCGCCGCCGTCTCCTTCCTGAATTTCGTCGCCGCATGGTTTCTCCTGCCGGAAACGCTGGACGCCAAGAACCGCCGCGCATTCGAATGGAAGCGGGCCAATCCGCTCGGCGCGCTGAAGCAGATGCGGCATTATCCCGGCATCGGCTGGGTCGCCGCCGTCATGTTCCTGTTCTGGCTGGCGCACGCCGTCTATCCGGCCGTCTGGTCGTTCGTCACCAGCTACCGCTACAATTGGAGCGAGGGCGAGATCGGGCTTTCGCTCGGCATATACGGGATCGGCGCTGCCATCGTCATGGCGCTGGTGCTGCCGAGGATCGTGCCTGTTCTCGGCGAGTGGAAGACGGCGGTGGTCGGGCTCTGCTTCTCGGTCGTCGGCCTGACGGGCTATGCCTTTGCCTGGGAGGGATGGGTGGTCTATGTGGTCATCGTGCTCACGGTGATGGAAAACATCGCCGATCCGCCGCTCCGCAGCATTGCCGCCGGCAAGGTGCCGCCCTCGGCGCAGGGTGAGCTGCAGGGGGCGCTGACGAGCCTCAGCAGCATCACGACGATCATCGGGCCGCTGATCTTCACTCAGATGTTCGGCTATTTCACCAAGCCGGATGCGCCGGTCACCTTCGCGGGCGCGCCCTTCCTGATGGCGGCGGTCTTCATCCTGATCGCCACGCTGGTGTTCCTGCTGCGGGTGCGGATTTCCAAGACCGGCAAGGCGTTCGGCCAGGCGGCGGAGTGATCGATCAGAATTGATGATGTGATGATGAATATTTCATCACCTGCATGTTTTCGGGTGTCACTTCATCGGGATTTCCGCTAGAGGCTGGTGATATTGTCGCGCTTTGCGACCATTCACATCAGTTCACGGGACACCGTCATGGATACGCCGATCGACGCGCGAAAGCTGGCGCCGACAACCGATAACCGTTGGAGCGCGCATTTCCGCGCGACGCTGGCGCTCGGCGTGCCGCTGATCGGCGCGCAGCTGGCGCAGCTCGGCATCAATACCACCGACGTGATGATCGTCGGGCGGCTCGGGGCCGAGAATCTGGCGGCCATGGTGCTGGCCGGCCAATTCCTGTTCACGATCCTCGTCTTCGGCTCCGGCTTTTCGATCGCCGTCATTCCGATGGTGGCGCAGGCCTATGGCCGTGGTGACGTCGTCAGCGTGCGCCGGTCGCTGCGCATGGGCCTGTGGGTGGTTCTCGCCTATTGGGTGCTGATGCTGCCTGTTTTCCTCAACTCGGAGCAGATACTGCTTGCCGCCGGGCAGAAGCCCGAGGTGGCGGCGCTGGCGCATGGCTACATCGTCATCGGTCAGTTCGCGGTGCTGCCGGGGCTGCTCTACAACGTGTTGCGCGCGCTGGTCAGCGCCATCGGCAAGGCAGCCGTCGTCCTCAATGTCACGATCGCCATGCTGGTGCTGAACGCCGCCTTCGCCTACCCGCTGGTGCTCGGCCATTTCGGCCTGCCGGCCATGGGGCTGCGCGGGGCGGCGATCGTCTCGGTGGTGGTGCAGACGGCGGGCTTCTTCTTCATCCTGGCCTATGTCCAGCGCCGGCCGGAGACCCGGCGCTACGAGATACTAGTTCGCTTCTGGCGGCCGGACTGGAAGGCCTTCTTCGAGGTCGTGCGCCTGGGGTTGCCGATCAGCGTGACCATCCTCGCGGAGGTCAGCCTGTTCACCATGGCGTCGCTCTTGATGGGGCGGATCGGCACGATCGAGCTTGCCGCGCACGGGATCGCGCTGCAGTGGGCATCGATCGCCTTCATGATCCCGCTCGGCCTGTCGCAGGCGGCGACCGTGCGGGTCGGCGTCGCGCACGGGCAGGGGGATCGCGTGGCGCTGGTGCGCGCGGCCGTGTCGGTATCGGTGCTCGCCTGCGTCATTTCGGCGATCGGCGGGGTGCTGTTCGCGATCATGCCCGGTTTCTTCGCGGCCTGGTTCCTCGATACGCAGTCGGCGGAAGCGCCGCAGGTGCTGGCCTATGCCGGACCGCTGATCGTGATTGCCGGGCTTTTCCAGCTGGTGGACGGACTGCAGGTGATCGCCAACGGCCTGTTGCGCGGGCTGAAGGATGCGCGCGTGCCGATGATCCTGGCGCTAATCGCCTATTGGCCGATCGGTTTCTTCCTCGCCTGGGCGCTGGCGTTTCCGCTCGGCTTCGGCGGAATCGGCATCTGGCTCGGCTTCCTGATCGGCCTGCTCGCGGCGGCCGTCATGCTCTGCGCGCGGTTCTACATCCTGATGCGGCGCGAGGTCTAACGCCGTCGCTCAGACGCGGGTGTCGGGCTGCGGGTCGGCGATGACCTTCGATCCCCGTTCATGCCAGAGCGATACCAGCGCCCGGCGGGCCGGGGTCTCGATGCATTCGTAACTGATCCAGGCAATGATGAGGGTCGCGACCAGTGCCGCCGGTGCGACGACGTAGAGCGGAAGCACCGACGACAGGGCATTGCCCATCAGGAACATCACCGGCACGTGGAAGAGATAGAGCGAGAAGCTGATCTTGCCGAGGAAACGCATCGGGCGGGCGGCGAAGAAGGCTGCCGACAGCCGGTGCTCGCGCGCCACCAGCAGAACGGCCAGCGCGCCCGCGAAGGCCGGCGCCAGTCCCCAGGCGTTGTCCGCATTGGGAAACAGCTGGTTCGACACCAGGATGATGAAGGGCAGCGTGAGCGCCAGCACACCCGTGGCGAGGCCCGGCGATTGCCGGTTCAACAGCGGCTGCATCCGGCCGACGGCGGCGCCGAACAGGAAGAAGGCGAGCTTCGAGACCAGCAGGATGCCGGGGCCGGGGAAGCCGGCGAGCGCATCGAGCGCGAGAAAGCCGGCAAGCAGCACGCCGATCACCTGGTAGCGTTTCGTGTCGCTGAAGAGCAGCCAGATCAGCGGAAAAAGCAGATAAAACTGTATCTCCGGCGGCACCGACCACAGGACGCCGGTGGAGCCGAATAGCAGGACGTGGCGAAGGATTTCCCTGGCGCCCTGGATGGGGTTGATGAAATCGAGGCCGGGAATGTTCGACAGAACCACGACCACAAGCACGGCGACGAGATAGACCGGGTAGATGCGCGAGAAGCGGCTGACCAGGAAGTCGGCCACGGCCTTGCGGCTGATCGGCCGGTCGCCATAGAGATAGGCCATCAGGAAGCCGCTGAGGGCGAAGAAGATCGCCACGGCGCGGCCGCCGATCCCCGTTATCATGAAGGGGGCGAGGGGCGGGAAGATCAGGTCGAGGTGCGAGAAGACCACCGCCGCGGCGGCCATGCCGCGCAAGCCGTCGAGACTGGCTATGTGCTTCTTTTCTGGCATCGGTGGCACCTGAAGCCGGCACTGCCCGCGGGCTTGGGCGCCGATGATGAGATGGCGGCCTTAACTTGCGATTAACAGGAGACTGCAAGACCATGCCCAGGGGCCGGACATGAAAAAGCGGCGCCGGGGTGTCCGGGCGCCGCTCTCTTTCAACCTTTATATGCGCTTAGCGTTCGGCCAGCGCCGCTTCGCCCTTCTTCTCGCGCACCATGTTGATGAAGCGGCGGAAGAGATAGTGGCTGTCCTGCGGGCCGGGAGAGGCTTCCGGATGGTGCTGGACGGAGAAGATCTGCTTGCCGGAAACACGCAGGCCGCAATTGGTGCCGTCGAAGAGCGAAACGTGAGTCTCCTCAACGCCTTCAGGCAGCGACTTCGTGTCGACAGCGAAGCCGTGGTTCATCGAGACGATCTCGACCTTGCCCGTCGTATGGTCCTTGACCGGATGATTGGCGCCGTGGTGGCCCTGGTGCATCTTTTCGGTCTTGGCGCCGAGCGCCAGGCCCAGCATCTGGTGGCCAAGGCAGATGCCGAAGACGGGGATATCGGTCTTGATCAGCGACTGGATGACCGGAACGGCGTACTTTCCTGTTGCGGCCGGGTCGCCCGGGCCGTTCGACAGGAAGATGCCGTCGGGCTGCATGGCGAGCACTTCCTCGGCGCTCGTCGTTGCCGGCATCACGGTGACCTTGCAATCGAGGCCGGCAAACAGGCGCAGGATGTTGCGCTTGACGCCGTAGTCGAGGCAGACGACGTGGTACTTGGCGTCCTCGGCCTTCAGTTCGCCGTAGCCTTCGTTCCAGATCCACGGGGTCTGCGACCACTGCGACGACTGGCCGGAGGAGGCGATCTTGGCGAGGTCAAGGCCTTCGAGGCCGCTCCAGGCCTTGGCTTCGGCCTTCAGCGTGTCGATGTCGAAGACGCCGTTCGGGTCATGGGCGATGACGGCGTTCGGCGCGCCGTTCTCGCGGATCCAGGCGGTCAGCGCGCGGGTGTCGACGCCGCAAAGGCCAATGACGCCGCGGGCCTTCAGCCAGGCGTCGAGATGCTTGACGGCGCGGTAGTTGGACGGGTCGGTCATGTCGGCCTTGAAGATGACACCGACCGCGCCATGGCGTGCCGCCGGCGTCAGGTCTTCGATGTCTTCGTCATTGGTGCCGATGTTGCCGATATGCGGGAAGGTGAAGGTGACGATCTGGCCGAGGTAGGAGGGATCGGTCATGATCTCTTCATAGCCGGTCAGCGCGGTGTTGAAGACCACTTCGGCCTGGACCTTGCCGGTCGCGCCGATGCCCTTGCCTTCGATCACTGTGCCATCCGCCAGAACGAGCAGGGCGGTCGGCTTTTCGGTTGTCCAGGGTGCTGTCGCGGTCATCTTCATCCCGTTTCCGGCCGCCAGACGTCCTTGGGCAACGTTGGCCAGCCATTTTGGTTCGCAAGCGTGTACGCGCGGCAAGGCGCGCGCTCTCAGGCCTGATCACGAATTTTGGTGCAGGTGGCGGTAAATACCCACGCTATGTCTCAAGGTCAATCTTTGTACCGCAGATTCCAGGGGTTTTCTGCCGCTTTATGGCCCGCGTCTCGCAATTTATTTGATCCCATGCATTCGTCTGGTTTATGAAGCGGCATTCAATAGGAGTGTTTATGATGTTGCGCGATCAATTCGCCGCCGCCCTCAAGGATGCGATGAAATCCAAGAATGCCGAGCGTCTTTCGACGGTTCGCCTTATCCAGGCCGCGATCAAGGACCGGGATATCGCCAATCGCGGCGCCGGCAAGGAAGAGGCCAGCGACGACGAAATCCTGCAGATCCTCGCCAAGATGGTGAAGCAGCGCGACGAATCGGCGAAGATCTACGAAGAGAATTCCCGTCCGGAACTGGCCGCCAAGGAGCGCGCCGAGATCAAGGTCGTGCAGGACTTCATGCCGAAGCAGCTTTCCGATGCGGATGTGCGCGCCAACATCGCGGCGATCATCGCCGAGACGGGCGCCGCCGGTCCGAAGGACATGGGCAAGGTGATGGCGGTGCTGAAAGAGCGCTATGCCGGCCAGATGGATTTCTCCAAGGCATCGGGCGCCGTCAAGGAACTCTTGAACTGATCGATCAAGCGAGGCGCGCGGTCCTTGGGACCGCGGGCCCGAGCACGCTTTCGGTGGCCGCGTCGATCACGGCGAATTTCGCGGCCTGATAGCCCCAATATTCCCGCACGAACTTCATGGAAAGCCAGGTCTCGCCCTTGAACGAGGCTTCGGACCAGCCGATACTGTCCATCTCGGAGGCCTGCGACAGCAGCCGCTTCAGATGCGTGTTCGAGATCATGAACTGGTCGCGGATCTCCTTCAGCGACAGCCTGCCGATCGCGACGCGCTCCATCGAGATGTCAAGCGAGGTGATCCGCGTCATCAGCAGATCCATGACGAGACCGCCGGAGTTCGCCCAGTTGAAGAGATTGTAGGTCTTGCCGGGATCGCGCACCGCGTCGCTGTCGATGATGCCCTTGGCGATCAGCGGCTGCATGCGGGCGAAGATCGTCGGATCCTTCATCGCCGCCTCGAGGCGATGGCCGCCATCGAGATTGTCGAGGATCATCAGGTGAGCGGCGAGCCACTTGTGGAAGTGTTCGAACGCGGTCTCGGTGGGCTCCAGCAGTCGCGTGCGTTTGTCGGACGGGCTTTCGACCGGGCGCAGGAAGCGATAGGCGAGCATTTCCTGCATGAAGGCGGCGGCCGTGTTGCGGCTGGCGATCTTCTTTTCGATGGCGAAGGCGATGAAGCGGCCGGAATAGAGGCCGCCCTTCGGATCGTCGGGATAGCCGAAGTAGAGCGCGAATCCGAGCTGGGCCATCAACCAGCGTTGCTGGGCGGCGAATATCGATGCGATGCGCGGGCTTTCGCGGTAGATCGCGAGCATTTCGCGCGCGAATTCCAAAACCAACGCGAAAAACGCGTCACTCTCTAAAAATTCTTCAACCTTATGTGGCATTCCTGGCAACCATCCGAAGTTGCCGCCTTCATTGGACTCGAGACCAACGGCTGTCAATCAATTGCTGGTGGAATCTGCTTGAGATCGACAGATCCGGCCAAAATATAAAACGTCAGGTAGAAATTAGAGAAGGCAGGAACTGGGGGCGTTCCTGCCTTCTTGCTCTTTGCTCCGGCTGACGACGCAGGACCTGGGTCCACATCAGCGGGTATTTGCAAAGGCACCCTTGCAAGGCGGCGCCGGGGGTAGGGATGGTGCCTTGCGAGGGGATCGCTTTGTTGAGTTAGACGTTATTGCGATGCGGCATCGGATTCAAATTACAAAAATATAATAATTGGCGGGCATCGCCGCCTTAAAGCGAACACCAGTTAGGGTGTCCGGCTCGCGATCGGATTCGAGTCTCGACCGTAAGGCTTTGTTTTATTTGCGAGGCGCGCGGTTCTACATCGCGGATGACCTCGTCTGGCCTGTAAATAGGGCGCCTGCCTGCTCGCGCCGGGCTCCGACAGTCGCTCTCGGTCGAACGGATGGGATGGCCGCGTCGTCAGGCGTCGTCCGTCGAGCAAGCTGTGTATAGCGGGGCTATCGGCCGAAGTTCGTGGCATGCGCGGGATAAGCTGTTTATATGGAGGATAGCCAAGAGGTATAAATGCGCTTTTCAAATTCCTTTCTCGACGAGATACGCGACCGCGTCCTGATTTCGGACGTGATCGGCCGCCGTGTGAGCTGGGACAAGCGCAAGACCAACGTCTCGCGCGCCGATTACTGGGCGTGCTGCCCGTTCCATGGCGAGAAGTCGCCGAGCTTCCACTGCGAGGACCGCAAGGGACGCTATCATTGCTTCGGCTGCGGCGTAACCGGCGACCACTTCCGGTTCCTGACGGAGCTCGAGGGCTTGAGCTTTCCCGAGGCGGTGCAGACGATCGCCGATATGGCCGGTGTCGCGATGCCCGTCGCCGATCCCGCCATGGAGAAGCGCGAGAAGGAGCGGACCACGCTTCTCGACGTGATGGAACTGGCGACGCAGTTCTTCCAGGACCAGCTGCAGACGGCGAACGGGGCGCGAGCACGCGCCTATCTGCGCGACCGCGGGCTGACCGGCCGGACGATCGAAACCTTCCGGCTCGGCTTCGCGCCCGACAGCCGCAATGCGTTGAAGGAGCATCTGGCGGGCAAGGGGGCTTCCAAGGAGCAGATCGAGGCCTGCGGGCTGGTCGTTCACGGACCGGAGATCCCGGTTTCCTACGATCGCTTCCGCGACCGCATCATGTTTCCGATCCTATCGTCGCGCGAGAAGGTGATCGCCTTCGGCGGCCGCGCCATGTCGCCGGACGCGCCGGCCAAATATCTCAATTCCAACGAGACGGAGCTCTTCCACAAGGGCAACGTGCTCTACAATTTCGCCCGCGCGCGGCGCTCGACGCAGGGCGCCAATGGCGAAGGCACGATCATTGCCGTCGAAGGCTACATGGACGTGATCGCGCTCTATCAGGCGGGCGTCGAGAACGCGGTCGCTCCGCTCGGTACGGCGCTCACCGAAAACCAGTTGGAGCTCCTCTGGAAGATGACGCCGCAGCCGGTGCTCTGCTTCGACGGCGACGGCGCCGGCATCCGCGCCGCCAACCGCGCGGCCG
The DNA here is from genome assembly GCF_030053015.1 of Rhizobium sp. AN80A. Lineage (NCBI taxonomy): Bacteria > Pseudomonadati > Pseudomonadota > Alphaproteobacteria > Hyphomicrobiales > Rhizobiaceae > Rhizobium > Rhizobium sp. AN80A. The sequence goes on from NZ_JASJPX010000003.1 coordinate 404,994, forward strand.
ATCTGGCGCTGCCGCATATCAAGCCCGGCCGCACCGTGCGTTTCGCGCTGCTGCCCGATGGCAAGGATCCCGACGATCTCGTGCGCAACGAGGGCCGGGCGCCGTTCGACAAGGTGATGAGCCAGGCCAAGCCGCTGGCCGAGATGATCTGGGGCCGCGAGCTGAAGACCGGCTCGTTCGAGACGCCGGAGGCGAAGGCCGAGCTCGAGGCGCGGCTGAGGCAGCTGGTGGCCGTCATCGCCGACGAGGATGTGCGCCGGCACTACCAGCAGGACATGCGCGATCGGCTGAACGGCTTTTTCCGGCCGCAGTTCCAGAACCGCGACGGCGGCGAGCGGCGCAATTTCGATCGCGGCGGCTTCGAACGTGGCGGTGGGCAGGGGCGGGGACGCGGCAACGATGGCCCGCGCGGCGCGCGCGTTTCCGGCGGCGGTATTTCGGATCGGCTGGCTCGCTCCGGGCTGGTGCGCGGCCATCAGGAAACGCCGGCGCTGCGCGAAAGCGTGCTGGCGCTGACCGTCGTCAACCATCCGGCGCTGATGCAGGACGAGTATGACGAGATCGCCTCGATCGATTACGACAGCCGCGAGCTACAGCGGCTCTGGTCGGGCATGCTCGGGGCCGCGGCCGCCGTCGCAGGCCCGCATCTGACGCGCGATTATCTGGTCGAGCGGCTGGAAGAGCAGGGCTTCGGCGGGCTGATCCAGACGCTGGAGCAGCAGATCCGCAATGCGCGGCTGTGGATCGCCACCGAGCAGGCGGCGATGGAGGATGCGCGCGAGGGCTATCGGCAGGCGCTTGCCTTCCACAAGCGCGCCAAGGCGCTGCGCTGGCAGAAGATCGAGCTGGAGAAAGAGATCGCCGAGGCCACCGAAAGCGGCAATGAAGAGGTGATCGACCAGCTGATGCGGGCGTTGCAGGAGGTTCACTTCGAGGGGCTGCGGCTTGAGAACCAGGAAGCGATCATCGATGGCTTCGGCGTGCTCTCGGGTCGCGTCAAAGGGGCTGCGAGCCATTGATGGACGCGGCGGATACACGGTTTTCGGCGGGTGACGCGCTGTTTGGCGCCGAGCGCACGCCGCTCGGCATCCTCAACCACGTCTACGGCTACCCGGCCTTTCGCGGCAAGCAGCAGGCGGTCGTCGAGCATGTGGTCGATGGCGGCGATGCGCTGGTGCTGTTTCCGACAGGCGCCGGCAAGTCGATCTGCTTCCAGATCCCCGCACTCTGCCGCGATGGTGTCGGCATCGTCGTCTCGCCGCTGATCGCGCTGATGCGCGATCAGGTGGAGGCGATGAAACAGCTCGGCATCCGCGCGGCCGCGCTCAACTCGTCGCTGACGCGCGAGGAATATGTCGAGGTTCGCCGGGCGATCTCGTCGGGCAATCTCGACCTGCTTTATGTCACGCCCGAGCGCATCCTGATGGAGGGGTTTCGCGATATCATCGGAAATGCCAGGATCGCCTTGTTCGCGATAGATGAAGCGCACTGCGTATCCCAATGGGGCCACGATTTCCGGCCCGAATATCGTGAGCTCGGCAAGCTCGGCGAGCTTTATCCCGGCGTTCCCCGCATCGCGCTGACGGCGACGGCCGATCCGCATACGCGCGACGATATCGCAGCCCGGCTGGGTCTCAATGGTGCGAAGATCTTCACCACCAGCTTCGACCGGCCGAACATCAGTTACGAAATCGTCGAGCGCGACCAGCCGCGCCAGCAGCTCCTGCGGTTTCTCGCCGGCCACAAGGGCAATAGCGGCATCGTCTACTGCCTGTCGCGCGCCAAGGTCGAGGACACGGCCGAGTGGCTGAACGGCCAGGGTATTCGCGCGCTCGCCTATCACGCCGGCATGGACCGCGCCGTGCGCGACGCCAACCAGGATGCCTTCCTCAAGGAAGAGGATCTCTGCCTCGTTGCGACAGTTGCCTTCGGCATGGGGATCGACAAGCCGAACGTGCGCTATGTCGCGCATCTCGACCTGCCGGGTTCCGTCGAGGCCTACTACCAGGAGACCGGCCGCGCCGGGCGCGACGGGCTGCCTTCCGAGGTCTGGATGGCCTATGGCATGGCCGACGTGATCCAGCGCGGACGGATGATCGACGAAGGCGGTGCCGCCGACGAGATCAAGCGGGTGGAACGCTCCAAGCTCAACGCGCTCTTAGCCATCTGCGAGACGGCGTCGTGCCGGCGGCAGGCTATTCTCTCGCATTTCGGCGAGAGCCATGCCGGCAATTGCGGCGGCTGCGACACCTGCCTGAAGCCGGTCGAGACCTGGGACGGGACGGATGCGGCGATCAAGGCGCTGGCGGCGATCTATCGCACGGGAGAGCGTTTTGGCACCGGGCATGTCGTCGATGTGCTTGTCGGCAATGTCAGCGAAAAGACGGAGCGTTTCGGTCACACCGAAATGCCGGTTTTCGGCGCGGGCAAGGATATCGCCGCGCGCACCTGGCAATCCGTGTTCCGGCAGCTTCTCGCCATGGGCCTGGTGCGCGTCGACCACGGCGCTTTCGGCGCGCTGAAGCTGGAGGAGGGCGCGCGCGCCGTGTTCAAGCGCGAGCGCGAGGTGTTCTTCCGCAAGGACCGCCCGGCTTCCGAACGGCGGCCGAAGAGGGCGGCGCAGGCCGAGCGGCGCTCGGTCCTGTCGGGCTCCGACGACGCGCTGTTCGAGGCGCTCCGCGCCGAGCGCACCGCGATCGCCCGCTCGCTGAGCGTCCCACCCTACGTCGTCTTCCCCGACACGACGCTGATCGCCTTCGCCACCGAGCGGCCGCGCACGCACAAGGAACTGCTCGGCATTTCCGGCGTCGGGCAATCGAAGCTGGAGCGCTATGGGGATGCGTTTCTGGAGGTGATCTTGGGGTTTGATGGGTGATCCGGTGACGGACTGGCTTTGGTCTCGCCAAGACAAACCGGTGCCGATGTGCTAGTGCGATGGCATCGGGAAGTTTCAAAGAAGGGCCACCAATGACCTCGCAGTTCCTCTCCCATTTACGCACCGAGCTTGCCGGCCTGAAGGAGGCCGGGCTTTACAAGGCGGAGCGCGTCATCACCTCGAAGCAGGCCGGTGAGATCGCGATTGCTTCAGGCGAGCGGGTGCTGAATTTCTGCGCCAACAACTATCTCGGCCTTGCCGACAACGAAGAGCTGGCGGAGGCGGGCAAGCAGGCGCTCGATCGCTATGGTTATGGCATGGCGTCCGTGCGTTTCATCTGCGGCACGCAGGAGGAGCACAAAGAGCTTGAGGCCAGGATTTCGTCGTTTCTCGGGATGGAAGACACGATCCTTTATTCCTCCTGCTTCGATGCCAATGGCGGCCTGTTCGAGACGCTGCTTGGCGAAGAGGATGCGATCATCTCCGATGCGCTGAACCATGCCTCGATCATCGATGGCGTGCGTCTCTCCAAGGCCAAGCGTTTCCGCTATGCCAACAATGACATGGCGGCGCTCGAGGAGGAGTTGAAGAAGGCCGAGGGCAGCCGCTTCAAGCTGATCGCCACCGATGGCGTGTTTTCGATGGACGGGATCATCGCCAATCTCAAGGGTGTCTGCGATCTCGCCGAGAAGTATGGCGCGATGGTCATGGTCGACGACAGCCATGCGGTCGGGTTCGTCGGCAAGCATGGTCGCGGCTCGGCCGAGCATTGCGGCGTCGAGGGGCGGGTCGATATCATCACCGGTACGCTCGGCAAGGCGCTGGGCGGTGCATCGGGCGGTTATACGTCGGCGAAGGCGGAGGTGGTGGAATGGCTGCGACAGCGGTCCCGGCCCTATCTGTTTTCCAACACGCTGGCGCCCGTCATCGCGGCGGCGTCGCTGAAGGTCTTCGACCTGATCGATCATGGCGATGCGCTGCGGGCGCGGTTGTCCGCCAACGCGGATCTGTTTCGTTCGGAGATGACGAAGCTCGGCTTCACGCTGGCGGGCGAGGGGCACCCGATCATTCCCGTCATGCTCGGCGACGCGAAGCTGGCGCAGGACATGGCGGCGCTGATGCTGAAGAAGGGCGTCTATGTCATCGGCTTCTCCTTCCCCGTGGTGCCGAAGGGGCAGGCGCGCATTCGTACGCAGATGTCGGCGGCGCATTTGCGCGAGGACGTCGAGCGAGCGATTGCGGCATTCGCCGAGGCCGGGCGGGAGTTGGGTGTGATTTGAGCCGCTGCGAGCGTTCCCCCTTCTCCCCTGTGGGAAAAGGGGGGAACGCGGCAATTGGGAGGAATTGAATGTCGAACATGATGAAGGCGTTGGTGAAGTCCAAGCCTGAAGCCGGGCTCTGGATGGAGCACGTACCGGTGCCGGAGGTCGGGCCGAACGATGTGCTGATCAAGGTCCGGAAATCGGCGATCTGCGGGACAGACGTGCATATCTGGAACTGGGACCAGTGGGCGCAGAAGACCATTCCTGTGCCGATGGTGGTGGGGCATGAGTTCTGCGGCGTGATCGCCGAGGTGGGCTCCGCCGTCACCAAGTATCATGTCGGCGAGCGGGTCTCGGGCGAGGGGCATATCGTCTGCGGAAAATGCCGCAACTGTCGCGCCGGGCGCGGGCATCTGTGCCGCAATACGCAAGGCGTCGGTGTCAATCGTCCCGGTTCCTTCGGCGAGTTCGTCTGCATTCCGGAAGCCAATGTCGTGCCGATCCCCGACGATATCCCCGATGAGATCGCGGCGATCTTCGATCCGTTCGGCAATGCCGTGCATACGGCGCTCTCCTTCGACCTCGTCGGCGAGGACGTGCTTGTGACCGGCGCCGGACCGATCGGCATCATGGGGGCGCTGGTCGCCAAGCGGTCCGGCGCGCGCAAGGTCGTGATCACCGATATCAATCCGCACCGGCTCGATCTCGCCCGCAAGCTCGGCATCGATCATGTCGTCGATGCATCGAAGGAGAACCTCTCCGACGTGATGACGTCGATTGGCATGACCGAGGGCTTCGATGTCGGGCTGGAGATGTCCGGCGCCGCACCCGCCTTTCGCGACATGATCGACAAGATGAACAATGGCGGCAAGATCGCCATTCTCGGCATCGCGCCCGCCGGCTTCGAGATCGACTGGAACAAGGTGATCTTCAAGATGCTCAATCTGAAAGGCATCTACGGCCGCGAAATGTTCGAGACCTGGTACAAGATGATCGCCTTCGTGCAGGGTGGGCTGGACCTGTCCGGCTTGATCACTCACCGCATCGGCATCGACGATTTCCGCGAGGGTTTCGAGGCAATGCGGTCGGGTAACTCAGGCAAGGTGGTGATGGACTGGTAATGGGAGGAGAATGACATGATTTATGAAGGAAGCTGCCACTGCGGCCAGATCGCCTTCGATGTCGAGGGCGATTTTACGTCGGCGATCGACTGCAACTGCTCGCTCTGCCGGCGCCGAGGCGGGTTGCTCGCTTTCGTGCCGCGCGACAAGTTCAGCCTTAAGACGCCGCGCGAGGCACTGTCGACCTACACATTCAACGCCCATGTGATCCAGCATCACTTCTGCGGCAATTGCGGCGTCGGCCCGTTCAGCGAGGGCAAGATGCCCGATGGCACGGAGATGGCCTGCATCAATCTGCGCTGCGTCCCCGCCGTCGATCTTGCGGCGATCGAGATCCAGCCATGGGACGGCAAGTCGCATTAGCTTGCTTGGAGGTGCGCGCACAGCGTGCGCAGCCGGCCGTTTCACAAGAATGGCGCACGCTCTTGTCTTCCCGTGGTGACATCCTATCTATGCTTGGCAACCGCTTTGGCGGCTTGCGGCTTGCGGCCTGTGGATAAGGCTTTTTCCAAGTTTTCTCGCGCTTTTTTGCTGGAAAAGCTTGACGAGAACTAAAATTGTGGGAATCACCGTTCGACTTGAATAGCGGTGAACTGGGTCAAGGGCAGATCGCACAACCATGGCCGGACATTTGGTGACATATGAACTCTGTCGTCCGGCGCCGGCAATCGTGGTTAATCAGGCATTAAATGTCATCCCGTTATTTGGGATCAGGTGATTCGAGACGGCCGTTTGCGGCGCGCCGGCCTTGATAGGGCCGTTTTACCGCAGCGAGTTTGAATAGCGTCAGGAAGGCGACGATATACATGGCAACGAAGGTCAAAGAGAACGAAGAAGCGGAAGTCGAACGCGACGGCGGTACCGACGGCCCTCTTCTCGATCTTTCCGATGACGCGGTCAAGAAAATGATCAAGGCCGCCAAGAAGCGCGGCTATGTGACGATGGACGAGCTCAATGCCGTTCTGCCGTCCGAGGAAGTGACGTCCGAGCAGATCGAAGACACGATGTCGATGCTGTCGGACATGGGCATCAACGTCATCGAGGATGAAGAAGCCGAAGAAGCCGGCGGCAACGACGCCGGCGACGACGATTCCGGTTCGGACGAGGAAAGCGAAGGCGGGGAGCTTGCTCCCTCCGGCGGTACCGCGCTCGCGACCGCCAAGAAGAAAGAGCCGACCGACCGTACCGACGATCCCGTGCGCATGTACCTGCGCGAAATGGGCTCGGTGGAGCTTCTGTCGCGCGAAGGCGAAATCGCCATCGCCAAGCGCATCGAGGCCGGCCGCGAAACGATGATCGGTGGTCTCTGCGAGAGCCCGCTGACCTTCCAGGCGATCATCATCTGGCGCGACGAACTCAACGAAGGCACGACGCTGCTGCGCGAGATCATCGATCTCGAAACGACCTATTCCGGTCCCGAGGCGAAGGCTGCGCCGCAGTTCCAGAGCCCCGAGAAGATCGAGGCCGACCGCAAGGCCGCCGAGGAGAAGGAAAAGACCCGCCGCACCCGTTCGGGCGACGACGACATCACCAATGTCGGCGGCGAGGGCCTGCCTCCGGAAGAGGAAGAAGAAGACGAGGACGAATCCAACCTGTCGCTGGCCGCCATGGAAGCGGAACTGCGTCCACAGGTCATGGAAACGCTCGACATCATCGCCGAGACCTACAAGAAGCTGCGCAAGCTGCAGGACCAGCAGGTCGAGCAGCGGCTGGCTGCAACCGGCACGCTGTCTTCCGCGCAGGAACGCCGCTACAAGGAGCTCAAGGATGAGCTCATCAAGGCGGTGAAGTCTCTGTCGCTGAACCAGAACCGCGTCGACGCCCTCGTCGAGCAGCTCTACGATATCTCCAAGCGACTGATGCAGAACGAAGGCCGCTTGCTGCGTCTCGCCGAATCCTACGGCGTCAAGCGTGACTCGTTCCTGGAGCAGTACCAAGGCGCCGAGCTCGATCCGAACTGGATGAAGTCGATCGCCAACCTTGCCGCACGCGGCTGGAAGGAATTCGCCAAGGGCGAGAACACCACGATCCGCGACATCCGCCAGGAGATCCAGAACCTCGCAACGGAAACCGGCATCTCCATCGCCGAATTCCGGCGTATCGTGTCGATGGTGCAGAAGGGCGAGCGCGAAGCGCGTATCGCCAAGAAGGAAATGGTCGAAGCGAACCTTCGCCTCGTCATCTCCATCGCCAAGAAGTACACGAACCGCGGCCTGCAGTTCCTCGACCTCATTCAGGAAGGCAATATCGGCCTGATGAAGGCGGTCGACAAGTTCGAATACCGCCGTGGCTACAAGTTCTCGACCTATGCGACATGGTGGATCCGTCAGGCGATCACCCGTTCGATCGCCGACCAGGCCCGTACGATCCGTATTCCTGTTCATATGATCGAAACGATCAACAAGATCGTCCGCACCTCGCGCCAGATGCTGCACGAGATCGGCCGCGAGCCGACGCCGGAGGAACTGGCCGAAAAGCTCGCCATGCCGCTCGAGAAGGTCCGCAAGGTCCTGAAGATCGCCAAGGAGCCGATCTCGCTCGAAACGCCTGTCGGTGACGAAGAAGATTCGCACCTCGGCGATTTCATCGAGGACAAGAACGCGCTTCTGCCGATCGACGCGGCCATCCAGGCGAACCTGCGCGAGACGACGACCCGTGTTCTCGCTTCGCTCACGCCGCGCGAAGAGCGCGTGCTGCGCATGCGCTTCGGCATCGGCATGAACACCGACCATACGCTCGAGGAAGTCGGCCAGCAGTTCTCGGTTACCCGCGAACGTATCCGTCAGATCGAAGCGAAGGCGCTGCGCAAGCTGAAGCATCCGAGCCGCTCGCGCAAGCTGCGCTCGTTCCTTGACAGCTAAGTCGGGGACAACGTCATTCGAAAAGCCGGGCCCTGGGTCCGGCTTTTCGCGTTCTTGACGGTCTCGGGCTGGGGATTGTGCGCCTGGTGTTCAGGTGCTTGCCAGATGATCGTGTTTTTTGCCTTTAAGGCTTGATGATGCCTTCTTGAAAGGCCACATCGACAACTTGTCGTTCAGCATCGCGTGGGTATGGCCAAGGCACCTGAAAAGCAATTGGGAGTGTTCGGCTGGGGCGTCGTCGCCTCGGTGCTGCTTCATGTTGCCATCGTCGCCGGCTTTCTCGTCAGGCTGCCGCAGCCGACGCCGCCTCCTCAGGAGGAGACGGTCAATGTCGAGATGGTGCCGCCACCGGAGGAAAAGAAGCCCGAGGAGAAGAAGCCGGAGGAACAGGCAGCGCTGAAGGTGCCGGAAGAACCGAAGCCCGAGGAGAAGAAACCCGAGCAGCCGGCGGCGGCGCAAAAGCCCGCCGCCGAGCAGAAGCCGGAAGAACAGAAGGCCGAGCAGAAGCCGCCCGAACCGCCGAAGGAGGAGGCCAAGGCAGAGCCGCCACCTCCGCCGCCGTCGCCAAAGCCGCCGGAGGAGAAACCACCGGAGGCGCCCAAGCCGCCTGAAGAGAAGCCGGCTGAAGAGAAGCCGCCGGAGCCAAAGCCACCCGAGCCGCCGCCGCCTGAAAAGCCTCCAGAAGAAAAGCCGCCCGAGGAGCAGAAGGCCGAGGAGCCGCCGAAGCCCGACCCCGCCGAACAGGCAAAGGCCGACCAGCAGCCGAAGGGACCCGACGGCAAGCCGCAGCCGATCCGTCCGCTGCGCCCCGTCTTCGAATTCGGTGACAAGGCGAGCGGTCCGAGGAAGGCGGAGGATGGCGACGCATCGAGCGAAGCGGGCAAGCCCGCCGGCGCGCCAGATGCGGAAAAGCCCACCGACGATCCCGTATCGGCCGGAAAGCCCGAGGCCGACGACAAGCCGCCGGCCAAGCCGATACCCGACGATATCAACCTGCCGCAGGTCGATGTCGCCAACACGCTTCAGCAAAACAACGGGCCGCCCGCCGAGGCGACAGGCGTTGTGACGACCGATATCATGCAGGCCAAGCCGACCGAGACCGCCAAACCGGACCCCGCCGCCACGGCCACGCCGGCGGCCGATCAACTGACCAAGGTCAAGAAGCTCTATTCGCAGAACGACACGGGCGGTGCCGTGGCGAGGACGGCGATCGACGGCATGCCGCGGGGTATGCGGATCGCCGAGCTCTGCACGACGGAACTGCGCGAACAGTTGAGGCGCTCGCCGCAGGGGTTCCGGCCGGAGCTTCTGCCATCCTATCGCCTGCAGCAGGGCAATGTGCTGGAGATCAAGCGCGGCGCGTTCCGCGCGAGTTCGCGCTGGTACGATATGAGCTTCCGCTGCGAGGTCGATACCGAAGGCACCAAGGTTGTGTCCTTCGCCTATGATGTCGGCGCCGCGATCCCGAAGTCGCAGTGGCGCAGCCGTGGGTTCCCGGAATTCTGACGGGTACGTTTCGACCAGGCTTCGCACGAAATGATGAGGCAGGATGTTAGGGAAATAACGGAAGTTTTGCTTAACGGTCTGGAAGCGTTTTCGAAATGCGCTAGATTGGTTGTGTCGAAGTGAAACGGAATCGTTGATCCGCTCCGCTCCAGTCCGACGCAAGCATGACCGCTTAGCTTTGTCCCATCGCCGGATGTTAGCGGCACAAGAGGGGACAATGACATGTCGAACGAAATCGAGCGCTTTTTCGAGCAGCAGGACGAAGCCACCAAGGTGGCGATCATCGAAAGCCGTGGCGACGAGTTGACCGACATTCTGGTGTCAGCGCTGGAAGACGCGCTTTCCATCCTCTACGGCGAAATGCAGCCCGAAACAGTACACTGATCGCCGCGGCCTCGATCGAGGCGGGCCAACCGTGTGAGACCTCGCTTGGCTCATCCCGCTGCACTGGACAGCTTCATCGCGGGTTATTCCTGGGATCGTGATTCTATCGGGCGGTCGACCTCCGAGGTGTTTCGCCTCGAGCGTACGGGCGCACCGACGTTCTATCTGAAGCGCGAGGCTCGCAGTGCACATGGCGAGTTGGCGGACGAGGCGGCGCGTCTGCTGTGGTTGTCGAACCAGCGGCTGCCGTGCCCCGATATCATCGCGTCCGTCACCGAGGATGGCTGTGAGTGGCTGCTGATGAGTGCCTTGCCTGGCCGCGATCTTGCGTCCGCCTCGACGTTTTCGGTCGAGGCGCGGGTGGTGATGCTGGCTTCGGCGTTGCGCGCGCTGCATTCCCTCGACATCGCTTCATGCCCCTTCGATCACCGATGGTCGAAACGGCTTGCTGCCGCCGAGCGGCGTATGCGGGCCGGGTTGGTCGACGAGGGGGATTTCGATGGCGAGCGGCTGGGGCGAAGCGCTCACGATCTGTTTTCGGAGCTTCGCCGGATGCCTGCCGGCGATGAGGACCTTGTCGTCACGCATGGCGATGCCTGCCTGCCGAATTTCGTCGCGTCCGATGAGAGCTTCGCCGGTTATATCGATTGCGGTCGGCTTGGCGTGGCCGACCGCTACCAGGATATCGCGCTTGCCTGCCGCAGCATCGTTGGGAATTTCGGCGAGGCGTTCGTCGAGCCGTTTTGCCGACACTATGGGCTCGTCTCGCTGGATGCCGTTAAAATGAAGCGCTATCAGATCCTTGACGAATTCTTCTGAGCGGTTGATTCAAGCCGGTCTCGGCGTCCGGCCGATCGATCACCGCATCGTTATGCCATCCGTCCTGCAAACAGCCGTCGTGCGCTCCATATTGATGCCTTCAGCATCATGGGAGTTGCCGATGTCCGCTCAACCGATGAAGATACCCGGCCCGGATCATCCGATCACGATTACGCCAAACCCGAAGCGTGTGGTCGTCACATGGAATGGCCGCGTCGTTGCCGATAGCCGCAAGGCGCTGACGCTGAAAGAGGCGCGCTATCCCGCCGTCTCCTATATTCCTCGCGGCGATGTGGATGTGGCGCTGCTGGCGCGCAGTCCTCACAAGAGCCACTGCCCGTACAAGGGCGAGGCGTCCTACTACACAATCGTGTCGGATGGAAAGCGTTCGGAGAACGCGATCTGGAGCTATGAGGATCCCTCGGATGCCGTCGGCGAGATCAAGGGCTATGTCGCCTTTTATCCCGATCGGGTCGACTCCATCGAGGAGCTGACGATCCAGGGAAGGCGAGACGCCGACGGCGCTTGATAAGAGCTGGATTCGGCGATCGATCGCGGCAAATCCGTCCTTGAATGGCAAGGATTGGTCCAGCAGGGAAACCGGACCAATCCCCGTAACTGATCGGAGGTCAATCGGATCAGAAAACGCAAACTTGTGAGAGGTGCCCCGGCCTAAACCGGGGCGCCGATAGTCAGATTAGAAAGCGCGCTGCAGGCGGAAGAAGCCCTTGGTTACGCCATCTTCGTCATCGACGTCCGTGTAGTCGACAGTTGCCTTAGCGTAGAGGTTGTCTACGATCTGGTAGTCAACCGTCAGACCTGCGCGCCAAGCGTCGTTGGACGAGAAGTCGGTGTCGGTTGCGTTGTGGCCGTAGTTGCCGAAGTACTGAACGGTCGGGGTGACCGTGAACTTTTCAGTTGCCTTCAGAGCGTATTCAGCAGCAACGGTCCACTCGGACTCGTCGTAGTAGCTGTTGATGCCGGTTGCATAAGCAGCGGCCAGGCCGAGCGTGCCAGGTCCGATGTCAGCGAAGAGCATGCCGCGAATTGCGCCGTCTTCGGTGTCGGTGTCGTAGCCGCCGATCAACTGATAGGAGAAGCCGCCGACCTTGCCGCCAATCGCAGCAGCTACGCCCAGGGCGTTGCCGTTGTTGGTGCCGCGGTCCGCGCCAGCGCCGTCTTCCAGTTCGTCAAGCGAAACGCCAGCGTAGAAGTCGCCGGATTCGTACTGGTAGCGAATGGAGTTGTGGAGGGTCTGGTAGCTGGACAGGAGTCCGGCTCGCCGCTCAGATCGTCATCCCACCAGCTGTAGAACAGACCAGCGCGGACGCCGGCGATGTCGATGTAGGCGGAGTCCAGCGTGGACGTCGTGGAAGCGTTGTCGCCGTTGTTACGGAGAACGATAACGCCGGTCAGAGGACCATACTCGGTGTCGCTCTTTGCGGTGAACTGAACCTGGGCGCGCGTACGAGCGTTCCAGTCCGAGTTACCCTTCTGGTTGGAACCGCCGTATACTTCAAAACGGAGGTAACCGCCGATCTTGAGGCAGGTTTCGGTGCCCGGGATGTAGAAGTAGCCAGTGCCGTAAGCGTCGCAGACGCGAACGTATTCTACTGCTTCAGGCTCGGCTGCAACGATCGCGTCAGCAGCGAAGACTGGGGACGCGGCGGCAGCCATGGCTGCTGCAGACGTCAACAAGACCATCCGAATGTTCATTTGAAATCCATTTCCTTTTAGAAGAGACCGTCACCACACACTTGAAAATGATGGCAACCGTTCCGGTAAACAGCCTTTCGGCACGCGGATCAGCGAACCGCTGACTCTTCTTTCTCATCCCTTAGTAAATCTATCAATTCAGATGGTGGCTAAATCGTTGTTTGTGAAACTTGTTAGGCAGATCATGTGGCGAATTTGCCACAATATCAATGACTTACGCAAAGCGCGCAATGCCCCGGCAGCTGCGGAGCAACACAATTCAGCGATCATTTCGGGTGCTCCGGGGAGCAACAGGGCACCGTCAAGATACGCGGTGACGGCAATGTCGGCGAGATAGTACCGCGTTGCAGCAAAATGAAGGGGGCTCACTGGAACGCTATGTTCCAAATTTGGAACGAAAAGTTTGAAGTCGCAGTTGGCATATTCGATTTCGCGGCGTATGCGACTGGCCGGGGGGAGTGTTTTAGGACCTTGTTGTCGAGGAGGTGGCTAGTGCCAGCGTCTGAAACTATTTTCCCGGATATGAACGACTTTGCTTATTTTGCAGCGGTTGTACGCCATGGCGGCTTCTCCGCGGCGGGTCGCGTGCTGGGTCTTCCGAAGTCGAAACTCAGCCGGCACATCACGGCGCTCGAGGATCGGCTCGGTGTCCGATTGATCGAAAGAACGGTGCATCGGTTCCGTGTCACCGAGCTCGGTCAATCACTATATGTTTACTGTGAGAACATGCTCCGTGAAGCGGAACGGGCGACGAAAGCGGTGAATGACGCCAATGGCGAACCGCAGGGAACGATCAGGCTCAGCGTTCCGACCGGCCTGCTCGAGGGTTCGCTCGGCGCGATCTTTCCGGAATTCCTGCTGCTCCACCCGAAGATCCAGCTGCAGATTCTCGCCACCGACCAGCGGGTGGACATCATCAACGACCGACTCGACCTTGCCATCCGGGCGCAGCTGACCGAGGAAACCGATGCCGAGCTGACGATGCGTGTCCTCAGCAAGGTCGATCTCATCCTTGTGGCCAACAAGGAGATGGCGGCGCGGCTGCCCAAGGGGGAGGGTATCGAGATCGCTGACCGACGTGCCGACGGTTTCGTTTACCAGCGGCCTGATCGACTGGCGCGAGGTCGACGTCTGGGATTTCACCGGGCCGGATGGCGCGCTATACCGGCACGAGCATCGACCGCGCATGAGCTGTCGCAGCGTGCCCGCCGTTCTGGAAGCGATCCATGCGGGCGTCGGCGTCGGGCTGCTTCCCGATATCGTCTGCGCGGAAGGCTTGCGCCATGGAACGCTGGTCCGCCTGCTTCCCGATTATCAGATGTCGCAGGCGACGATCTATCTGGTGTTCACGGCATCGCGCGGCCTGCCGACGGCGGTGCGCACGCTCGTCGATTTCCTCGTCGAGCGTTTCCGCACCTTCAACGCCGCGATCGAGGGTGATCGCGCGGACGCGGTCTGACGCGGTCAATCCACCGTCTTGCAGAATCCGGCATTTCGCCTATCTTCAAAGGTGTGTCGGTTCAGGCCCGCCTTGTTCGTCCTTGAAGCGATGCCAACGTTCAAGGGAGAGACATCATGTCCTATGTCGACGGCTTTATCGTTGCCGTGCCGAAGAAGAATATCGAGGCCTACAAGGCGCTCTCGGCCAAGGCCGGTGCCATCTGGAAATCATACGGTGCCAGGGATTATGTCGAATGCGTCGCGGACGACGTGCCCTATGGCGAGCTGACGTCGTTTCCACGGGCGGTCCAGGCGACCGATGACGAGGTCGTGGTGTTTTCGTGGATTACCTATGATTCGCGCGAACAACGCGACGAGATCAATGCGAAGGTCATGGCCGATCCTGAACTGCAGGTCACCGAATGCCTTGATATCTTCGATGGCAAGCGGATGATCTATGGTGGCTTCGTTCCGCTGCTTTGGTTTTGACGCGGACCGATTACCGGCATTGACAGGACGGCGGGTGCGCGCGACCTCTGGGCGGAGTTCATGTCCGGAGGTGCTGCCATGCCACAAAAGATTCTAAGCCTGCAGACGCGCGGGCAGGGCCTTTATGAGTTTACCGATCAGATCGCTGCGTTCGTGCGTTCCGCAGACATCGAATCCGGGCTGCTCACTGTTTTCGTGCGGCATACATCGTGCTCGCTGCTGATCCAGGAGAATGCCGATCCCGATGTTCGGACCGATCTCAACGGTTTCTTTCGCCGTCTGGTGCCGCCGTCGTCCGACCCGTCGATGCGCTGGATCGTGCATACGATGGAGGGTCCCGACGATATGCCCGCGCATATCAAGGCCGCGCTGACGCAGGTTTCAATCGGGATTCCGGTCATGGACGGAAGGCTCGTACTGGGCACCTGGCAGGGGATCTATCTGTTCGAACATCGCGAAAGCCCGCATCGGCGCGAGGTCGTGCTGCATCTCGGCAACTGAACCAGATGTGAACGGCCGGTTCGAACATCGTTCATTTTCAGGCGTTTATCGTTTGTCCAATCCCGCAAGGGAGACCATCGACAAGCAATGAGAGTATGATCATGAACCGTTTTATCGCCAAAGCTTCGTTTGCCGCCATTCTCGCGCTCGCGTCCATTCCCGCGACGACTTCGGTTGCCGCCGCCGCCGGTCCCGAGCGTGCATCGATCATCGACGTTCAGTACCGCCCGGCGCCCGCTCGCGCATGCTCGCCGGTTCGGGCTGTCGAGAAGGCCCGCTACGCCGGTCTGCGCAATGCGCGCGTTACCGATATCACGCCCCGCCGGGTCATCGTTTCCGGCCGCGGCTATCGCGGCTATTGGGACCGCATGTACTTCGCGAATGTTCGCGGTTGCCCGGAAATTCGCCGTTGATCCATCCTTGATGAGCCCGGCGAACTCAAGCGATGACATCGCCTTGGGAGTGCCATTTTCAGCCTGCTTTGTGCAGAATCGCATAACAATGCGTTTATCCGGCAGGTCGTTCTTCCTACCGGCCGAGAGAATCGAAAAAGGAGCGCGGTCGCAACCGCGCGATATGGAGATTTCGATGATGCAGTTTCTGACCAAGGCGGGTATTGCCCTGGTACTGGGCGCCGGCACGCTTGCCGGCGCCACGGTCCCGGCATCCGCTCAGGTGGACATCTATATAGACGGCGGTCGCCCGCCACCACATCCGGGCTATGGACGCCCACCACCGCCTCCGGGCTACGGCCGGCCGCCACCGCCGCCGGTTTACGGCCGCCCGCCGCCTCCGCCGCCGTATTATGGCGGCCGGCCGCGCGGTTGCGATCCGCGTCTGGCAGAGGACAAGGCGAGCGACTACGGTTTCCGCCGCGCGCGTGTCGTGGATATCACGCCGCGCCGGGTGATCGTGCAGGGCTTCACGCGTCGTGGACCCGACGAGATCACCTTCGGCAACGTTCGCGGTTGCCCTGTCCTGCGCTGACGGACCGGCCTTCCATCGTCTGAAATGAAACCACCCCTGCCTGCGTGGAGACGCGGGCAGGGGTGGTTGCGTTTTGGGGTGATGTCCGGTGCGCGACGACGCCGGTCAGGCGTTCGGCACGGTTGCGCTCTCGCCGGCAGCGGAGGTCGCGAGCGGCGCCTGGCTGTCGGAGGAGACGACGGATGTCGGCAACGGCGTGCCGCGCTTGCGTTCGCGGGCAAGCGTGAGAAGGCCGGAGCAGATGATCAGGAGAATGCCGCCCGCCATCGGCAGGTCGATCGTGTCGTCGAAGATCAGGTAGCCGAAGGCGATCGCCCACAGCATCTGGCTATACTGCGGCGGCGCGACGAGGTTGGCGGGGGCGATGCGCGCGGCGGTCATCAAGAGCACGTTGCCGGCGGCGCCGAGCAGGCCGTAGCTTGCGATGAACAGCCACTGCCGCGGTGTCGGCACGACGAATTGCGGGATCATCAGCACGCCGCTGACGATGATGGTGCCAAGCAGTGCGGCTCCATAAAGCGACAGGCGCTTTTCGGCCGGTCCCATCTTTCTCAAGACAACGATCGAGATCGCCGCCGACAGACCGCCGATCGCCGCGGCGAGATGGCCGATCGACAGTTCGCGGAAGCCGGGACGCAAGACCACCAGCACCCCCAGGAAGCCGACGATAACGGCGGCCCAGCGCTGCCAGCGAACGTCTTCCTTGAGGAAGATGACGGAGAGGATGGTGACGAAGGAGGGCAGCAGGAACAGCAGGCAGAAGGCTTCGGCCATCGGCAGCAGCGTGAAGGTGATGATCGAGGCAATGGCGCCGACCGCGCCGCAGACGAAGCGCAGAAGCCAGAGCGGGCGGTTCGTGGTGCGCACGATATCAAGCCAGGAATCCTCCTTGGCCTTGATGAAGGGCAGGGCGGCGGTGCCGAAGAGCGCGCCTATGAAGGCGATCTCGTAGGAAGGGATGCTGCCGTGGAGGATCTTGATGGATGCGTCGCTGAACGCGAAAACGGCATAGGCGGCGAACGCGATGAGAACGCCGCGCGCTGGCGAATGGAGAGCAGTCATGGGAGCGGTTTCGATTTGAAGAGAGCTTGGGGCGTCGGAAGCATCGTTGCCGACCAGAGGCGGTATAGTTCAGAATGCTGCCCCGCACAATTGCGCAGCACGTCGCGCCGGTCTTAAAGCCAATGGTGTGATTGCCGCGCCACGCCATCTCTCGCGTGGCGGCGATCCGCCACCACGCTTCATTATCCGATCAGCTCAGTTGGAGCCGCGTCGGAGCGCCGGTCCGTAATCGCGATAGATGCTGAGGCAATCGGTGTAGCTCAGCGATTCGTTGGCGCCGTAGATCACGTGCGCGCTCGATGCATTGGTGGAGGCTTCCTCGGATACGAAAAGGATGGCTTCGCCAAGCGACTTGCCCGTTATCGGCGCATCGGTGCCATCATCGAGCGTTATTCCCTTAATGACCGCGGCAATCTCGCGATGGCTGAAAACGGCCTGTCTGTCTTCCGGTGTCATTGTCTTTACCTCGAACTGAAAATGGATGGTTCTATCGTTGCCGGTCAATTACGGCGCTGGCGTTGTGCGATGGCATAACCTCGCAACAGCCTTGCAAGCCCGTTGGCTAGCACGGCCTTTTCGCGTCTGCATTCGCCGGACGGATGCCGCTGGCGGCCGCCAGCGCCGGATAATCCGATCGACATATTATGGACATATGGCCCGATCGCCGGTGGACAAGATCGCGTCCGTCAATCCGCCGTGAATTTGAAGAGGCCGCCGTGAATTCGCGACGGGGGATGCCCGCGACACCTGCACGGCGGTGGAATTGGCAAGTGCCGGGCGGATCGCTATATCAGGCCTGACGAGCGCTACGCATTGCTGGAAGGTGAACGGACATGTTTCAAACGGCGAAAATCGATCAGGCCGACAAGGCGGAATTCTATCGCGAGCTCGGCCAGCAGCTGGCGGGGCTGCTTCACGGCGAGCGTGACGTGATCGCCAACGCGGCCAATACCTCGGCCTTGATGTTCGAGATGATGCCGGAGCTGAACTGGGCCGGCTTCTACTTCCTGAAGTCGAAGGAGGAGTTGGTGCTCGGGCCGTTCCAGGGACGCACCGCCTGCGTGCGGATCGCGGTCGGGCGCGGGGTCTGCGGAACGGCGGTCGCAAAGGGCCAGTCGATCCTCGTCGAGGACGTTCATGCCTTTCCCGGCCATATTGCCTGCGACGCCGCCTCGCGCTCGGAGCTCGTCGTGCCGCTGCGCCACGACGGCGAGATTTTAGGCGTCATCGATCTCGACAGCCCTGTTGCCTCGCGCTTCGATGCCGACGATCAGGCGGGGATCGAGGCGCTGGCCGATATCTTCGTCAAGGCGAGCTACTGACGGTCATTTCGATGCATGAAAAGAAAGAGGCTGCGCCCGGATCGAGCGCAGCCTCTTTTCGTTATCCTGTCATTCAGGACTTCTTCTTTTTCTTGGTTTCATCGTCGACCAGCTCGTACCACATGGCGTTGAGGACGGCGAAGGCGGCCGCGAGCGGCAGACCAAGGATCCATGCGAAATACCACATGCCATTTCTCCTTTAATACGCGTGACCGCTTTTGTCGGTGACCTGCTTCTCGTCGACCTTGCCCCAGAGCACCTTGTAGACCCAGGCGGTGTAGGCGACGATGAGCGGCAGGAAGATCGCCGTGACGACAAGCATGATGAACAGTGTCAGATGGCTCGATGACGCATCCCACACCGTCAGGCTCGACTTCGGGTCGATCGAGGAGGGCAGGATGAAGGGGAACATCGAGACGCCGACGGTCGAGATGATGCCGAAGATCGACAATTTGCTGAACAGCAGCGTTCCGATTTCCAGTCTGGCGCGGATGGCGATCAGGGTGGCGATCGCTCCGAGGAAGCCGGCGACAGGTGCGATCAGCATCCAGGGATAGGTGGCGTAGTTGGCCAGCCACGAGCCGTCCTGCGCCGCCGTCTTCAACAGCGGGTTCGAGGGGCCATCGGTGACGATGGCGCTCGAGATCGTGTAGCCGCTGACGCCGAAGGCCAGGAAGACGCCGCCGAGCGCGAAGAGCACGATGACGAGGAGGGCAGCGACGCTGCCATAGCCGCGGGCGCGCTCCGCCACCGGACCGCTCGACTTCAGCACCAGCCAGGCGGCGCCGTGCATGGTCAGCATGGCGACGGACAGCAGGCCGCAGAGCAGGGCGTAGGGGTTGAGCAGGCCGAAGAAGGTGCCTTCATAGAAGATGCGCATGTCGGCCGGATCGAAGCGGAAGGGCACGCCCTGCAGCACGTTGCCGACGGCGACGCCGAAGATCAGCGACGGGACGAAGCCGCCGATGAACAGCGCGATGTCCCAATTGCCGCGCCAGCGGGCGCTTTCACGCTTCGAGCGGTACTTGAAGGCGACCGGCCGCAGGATGAGCGCCAGGAGAACGGCGAACATGGCGAGGTAGAAGCCCGAGAAGGAGACCGCGTAGAGTGGTGGCCAGGCGGCGAAGACGGCGCCGCCCCCGAGGATCAGCCACACCTGGTTTCCTTCCCAGACCGGGCCGATCGTGTTGATGGCGACGCGCCGCTCCGTATCCTTCCTGGCGACGAAGGGGAGCAGCATGCCGACGCCGAGGTCGAAGCCATCGGTGACGGCGAAGCCGATCAGCAGGACGCCGAGGATCAGCCACCAGATCAGGCGCAGGGTTTGATAGTCGATGAGTTCGTGCAGGATCATGATCGATCACTCCGCGGCAGGAACGAGGGTTTCGGAAATAAGCTCGGCTTCCGGCTCGTTGTCCGGTTCCGGGCCCTTCTTGATGGCCTTCACCATCAGCGTCATCTCGATGATGATGAGCACCGTGTAGAGGGCGGCAAAGCCGATGATGGTCATGAGCACGGTGCTGGCCCCGAGGCTGGAGACGGCCGCCGCCGTCGGCAGCACGCCCTCGATGATCCAGGGCTGGCGTCCGACCTCGGCAACCACCCAACCCATTTCGATGGCGATGAACGGCAGCGGTATCGAAAAGACCGCGATACGCAAAAGCCAAGGATGAGCATCGAGACGTCGGCGGGCGGACAGCCAGAAGAAGGTCGCCGTCAGCAGAATGAAGAAGACGCCGAGCCCGACCATGATGCGGAACGACCAGAAGAGGACCGGCACGTTCGGGATGGTGTCGCGGGCGGCCTGTTCGATCTGCTGATCGGTGGCGGTGCGGGGATCGTCGACATAACGCTTCAGGAGAAGGGCATAGCCGAGCTGGTGGCCGAGCGTCTCGAACGTGGTCCTGTTTTCAGGCGTGATCTTGTCGGGCGAGCCGGCGGCGCGGATTTGCATCAGCGCGTCGTAGGCCTTGATGCCTTCCCGAATCCGGGTCTTCGCGCCTTCCTCGAGTTCGTTGATCCCCGGAATGGCGGTATCCAGCGAGCGGGTGCCGATCAGGCCCATGAGCCACGGGATCTGGACGGCGAAGTGCGTTTCGCGCGCTTCCTGGTCGGGGAAGCCGATGGCGGTGAAGGCCGCCGGCGCCGGCTCCGTTTCCCACATGGCTTCGATGGCAGCGAGCTTCATCTTCTGGTTTTCGGTTGCACGGTAGCCGCTTTCGTCGCCGAGAACGACGACCGACAGCGCCGAGGCCAGGCCGAAGGACGCCGCGACCGTCATCGAGCGCTTGGCGATCTCGATGTGCCGGCCCTTGAGCAGGTACCAGGCCGAGACGCCCAGCACGAAGAGGGAGGCACAGACGTAACCGGCCGAGACGGTGTGGACGAACTTCGCCTGGGCGACCGGGTTGAAGACGACGTCGAAGAAGCTGGTCACTTCCATGCGCATGGTCTGCGGGTTGAGCGCCGATCCGGCCGGGTTCTGCATCCAGCCGTTGGCGACGAGGATCCAGAGCGCGGAGAAGTTCGATCCGATCGCCACGCACCATGTCGCGATCAGGTGCCCGACCTTGGAGAGCTTGTCCCAGCCGAAGAAGAACAGGCCGACGAAGGTGGCTTCGAGGAAGAAGGCCATCAGCCCTTCGATCGCCAGCGGCGCACCGAAGATATCGCCGACATAGTAGCTGTAGTAGCTCCAGTTCATGCCGAACTGGAATTCCATGACGATGCCGGTGGCGACGCCGATGGCGAAGTTGATACCGAACAGCACGCCCCAGAATTTCGTCATCTGCCGCCAGATCTGGCGGCCGGTCATGACGTAGACGGTCTCCATGATGGCCAGCAGCACGGAGAGGCCAAGCGTCAGCGGCACGAATAAAAAGTGGTAGAGCGCTGTCAGCGCGAATTGAAAACGCGATAAATCGACGATGTCTAGTTCCATTGTCTTTCTCCCAGCCCCATGGGGGTACGAAGATTCTCCGCCGGCCCGATTGCCTGGCGGTCATGCATTGCTCAGTCCGGTCTCAGCCGGTTCAGAGCGTCTTCGAACGCCGTCTCTCCGCGGCGCGAAATGCTTGCGATGCGGCCGCCATCGAGCGTGGCGATCACATCCGTGATCTCCGCCTCGCGGCGGATATGCGTGGCGATGACAAGCGTGCGGCCTTCCGCCTTCTCCGACAACCGGGCCATGACATCTCGCGCGGTGGCGCGGTCGAGGCCTTCCGTCGGTTCGTCGAGCAGCCAGAGCCGCGTGTCGCGCAGGAAGAGGCGGGCGAGCGCAAGCCGGCGTGCCTGGCCGCCCGAAAGGCCCATGCCGCCTTCGCCGAGCCGGGTGCCGAGATTGGCGGGGAGCGCGACTATATCGGCCAGCAGGCCAGCGGCGGCGAGCGCCGCCTTGAGGTCGTCGACAGTCGCCCGCGGATGGGCCAGACGCAGATTGCCGCCGACCGTGTCTTGGAAAAGCTCGGTGCGCTGGGTCATCAGCGTTCCCGCGTCGTTGGCGATCATGCCGTGAAGCGGTGCGATCTCGCCGGCGAGCAGGGCCAGCAGCGTGGACTTCCCGGCGCCGCTGGCGCCGATCAGCGCCAGCTTCTCGCCTGCTTTCAAGGTGAGGTTGATATCGACGAGGACGGGGGTCGCGGCCGCGTCATAGGCGGCGCTGACACCGGCGAGTTCGATCGCGAATTCGGTGGAAGGGGCTGCGTGCCGGCCCGCCGGCTGCTCATCGGTGAGGCGCGGACCGATGCGCTTGGCCGCCAGAAGCGTGCGTCCGAGTTCGAGCGCGCCGCGACGAAGCGCGCCGAAGGGCTCGACGGCGGCGAAGGCGATCAGGATGCCGAGGGCGGCAACCGGGGCGGTGATCGTACCGGCGCCCGCGAGTGCTGATACGGCCAGCAACGCGCCGGTGAGCAGGAGCGTCGAGGCGGCGCCGAAGCCGAGGGTGACGATGCTCTCGATGCGGTTCAGCCGGTCGTCGGCATCGGCCGCATAGCGGTCGGCTGCCGATATGGCTGTCGCCTGCTCGTCGATCCGTCCGGCCATCAGCAGGTCCGACTGGCCGGCCACGAGGTCGATGGTGCGCGCGCGCAGCGCCTCGATGCCATAGGCGCGGCGCCGGGCGTGGGCGGCGGCAAGTCTGCCGGCGCAAAGGGGGATGCCGAGGCCGGCGGCGAAAAGAAGCAGCGCCGCCGAGAGGCCGAAGAGAGGATGCATCAGGCCGAGCGCGATGCCGGTGGCGAGCGCGGCCAGGATGGCGACGCCCGCCGGCACCAGCACGCGCAGATAGAGGGAATCGAGCGCATCGATATCGCCGGTCAGGCGAAACAGCAGGCGGGCCGGGCGTCTGGCGAGATCGCGGGCGGCGCCGGCCTTCGCCCAGCCGCGAAACAGGCGTTCGCGCAAGGCGGCGAGAACGCTCAGCGTCGCGTCATGCGTCGTCAGCCGCTCGCCATAGCGCGAGGCCGTGCGGCCGATCGCCAGCAGGCGGATGCCGGCCGAGGGAGCGAAGACATCGAAGGTGATGGCGGTCGCTGCCGCCGTGCCCGCAATGGCGGTTGCCGTGATGAACCAGCCGGAGAGACCGAGCAGCGCGACGCCGGCGGCGGCCGTTGTCGCCGACATGACGGCGCCGAGGAGCAGGCCGCGTTTCTTCTCGCGGACGAAGAGCTTGAGGATCGGTTTCAGATCGGTCAGCGACGCGCTCATTCCGCGGCCTCCCTTGCGGGTTCCGGATTGATATGGATGGTCCTGCCCATGCGCGCGGCAAGGCGGGGATCGTGGGTGGCGACGAGCAGGGTCCTGCCCTTGGCAAGGATCAGCAGGCTCTCGGTGATGTCGTCGGCCGTCGCGATATCGAGATGGGCGGTGGGTTCGTCGGCAAGGACGATCAGCGCTCGCGGGTCGGCGGCGGCGCGCGCGATGGCAAGCCGCAGGGCCTCGCCGCCCGAAAGGCCGGCTCCGCCGTCGCCCAGCGGACGGTTGCGGTAGGCGCTCGCGAGGTTGCCGAGGTGGGCGGCATCGAGAGCGGCCGCGGCCTGTTGAGCGGAGACGTGCGGCCGGCCGAGCGAGACGTTGCGGGTGATGCTGCCGGCGAAGATATGCGGCTTCTGACCGATCCAGGCGATCCGCGACCGCGACGCCTGGCCGGCCGGTTGCCCGCCGATCTCGATCTGACCGGTTTCACAGGGAGCGAGACCGGCGGCGAGCGCCAGCAAGGTCGACTTGCCGGAGCCGCTCGGGCCCAGCAGGGCGACGTGCTCGCCGGCGCGGATGTGAAGGTCGAAATTCTCGACGGCGGATATGTCGCTGCCGGGATAGCGAAAGCCGACCGCATGGAAGAGGATGTCGGCGCCAAGCGTGCCGGGAGCCGGTTCGGCTTGCGGCAGCGGCATGCCGTCCTCGCTCAGCGCATCGAGCGCCTTCATCGCCGCTTCGCCCGAGGCGCGGTCGTGCCAGACGGCCGAGAGTTCGCGCAGCGGCTCGAAGAAGGCGGGCGCGAGCAAGAGCACGAAGAGGCCCGATGTGAGGTCGAGACCGCTGGCCCAGGCGCCGAACCTGATCTGGCCGAGCAGCGAGAAGCCGACGTAGACGGCCAGCATGGCGACGCCCAGGGCGGCGAAGAGCTCGAGAACCGCCGACGACAGGAAGGCGATGCGCAGCACGGCCATGGTGCGGGTTTTCAGGTCCTCGGCATCGGCGCGCAGACGCGTCGCCGTGGCATCGACGGCGCCAAGGGCGCGGATGGTGGCGAGGCCGCGCAGGCGGTCGAGCAGGAAGCCGTTGAGGCCGCCAGTCGCCTGGAGCTGCCTTTCACTGGCCGCCTGCGCGCGCCAGCCGATCAACGCCATGAACACGGGAACGAGCGGCATGGTGAAGAGCAGCACGAGGGCCGCGATCCACGAGATGGGGAAGACGCAGGCGAGAATGAAGAGCGGCACGGCGCTGGCCTTGAAGCGGCCGGGCTGGAAACGCGCGAGATAGGGCACGATCAGTTCGGCCTGCTCGCCGACGATGCTGGCGGCCTCGCCGGATGTGTGGCGGGTGCTGTCGACGGGCGAGCGGCGCGCCAGGGCCTCGACGGCGCGGACCCGCCTTTTCGTCAGTTCAACCCGCGCGGCGCGAAAGGCAAGCCGGCCCCCGGCCGCGTCGAGACAGCTCTTCGCGACGCCGAGCAAGGCAATGGCGACCGCCGGCCAGATTGCGGCATCGAGGCCGCCGCCATCGGCGATGCGGCCGACCGCGATCGACAGCAGGCCGGCCTGCGGAATCCAGAGGAGGGCGGCGAGCGTCTGGATCAGGGCCGCGGTTCGAAGGCCCGCGGGCTGACGGGCACGCCTGCGCCGTGCCTTCCTGGTCTTGTCATGCGTGGCATCGAGATAGGCACTGGTCATGGCGCTAACTCTTGTTCGCAGGATTGGGACGGCGGCCACGGCCGAGCGAGATGACCCGGTCCTTGGCCTCGAGCAGCTTCGTCACTTTCGCGCCTAGCGAGAGTAGCGTCGCCAGTCTTTCGGTTTCAAGTTGTTTCACATCGTCATACCAATGTGTCAGCTGTTCAATCAGTGCATGCATTTCGCCCATGCGTTGCTGGGCGTGGCGCTCGGCTTCGCTGGCCGGCTTCTGCATGAGGATCTCGCGCAGCATCGAGAGGGTCGGATCGACCTCGCGCTTCTTGCGCTCCTCGGCGAGCGTGCGCAGGATCAGCCAGACATCGTCCGGCGTGGTGAAAAAGTCGCGGCGATCGTCCGGCCGGTGTCTCAGCAGCACCAGGTTCCAAGTCTGCAACTCGCGCAGGCTCATCGAGACGTTCGAGCGCGAAATGCCGAGCGCGTCGGCGATCTCCTCGGCGCAGAGCGGCTGGGGCGAGACGTAGAGCAGCGCGTAGATCTGGCTCACCGTACGGTTGATACCCCAGCGCGAGCCCATTTCACCGAAGTGCAGGACGAAGGATTGGACGAGCGGCACAAGATTCATGATCGGGCTTTCGTTATGACTGTGATTTCAGAAATTTCTGAAATTACTATAACTGGCAGTAGACGACTGACAATCGGCGAGCCGGGGCTGCGACAATTGGTGCCGGAACTGACGATAATCAGGTTTTCGGCCGGGCTTATTGATTCAGATCAAATCGCGGAAGAATGTTTGCCCTTGCCCCGATCGAGGTAGCGATCAAACCTGGCGGCGATGGTGCGCACGAATGGGCGGCCTTCCTCGGTGATGGAGAACCTGTCGCCGTCGAAGGAGACGAAGCCGTCCTCGTTGAAGCTCGCATGCAGGGCGTCGTTGCAGGCATCGTCGGCGGCTCCGCCGAAGCGCGCGCGCAGCTCCGCGACGGAGAAGGCGTATTGGCACATCAGCGCCTCGATCGCGCAAGCGCTGGCGCGGTCGGCATCCGAGAGCGCGAAGCCTCTTGCGACGGGAAGGCGGCCTTCCATGACCGACCGGCAATATTGTCCCGTCGCGACGATGTTCTGGACATAGCCCTGTGGAAGCTTGCCGATCGAGGAGGCGCCAAGGCCGATCAGCGTATCGGCGCCATCCGTCGTGTAGCCCTGGAAATTGCGCCTGAGCGCGCCGTCGCGCAGCTTGCGGGCCATGCTGTCGTCGGGTCTCGCGAAGTGGTCGATGCCGACGGCGTCGTAACCGGCGGCGAGGATGGCGCCAGCGCCGGCCGCGGCCATCGTGAAGCGGTCGACCGGGCCGGCAAGCGTGGCGGTGTCGATCACCGACTGGTGTTTCTTGACCCAGGGGACGTGGGCGTAGCCGAACATGGCGATGCGATCGGGCTGCATCGACAGCGACAGCTCGATCGTTCGCAGCAGCATGTCGCGGTCCTGATGGGGGAGGCCGTAGACGATGTCGAGATTGATCGAGCCGATGCCGAGATCGCGCAACGTCCGCACCACCATCGCCGTCTCGTCAAAGCTCTGCGGCCGGTTGATCGATGCCTGGACGACGGGTGCGAAGTCCTGCACGCCGACGCTTGCCCGCGTCATGCCGAGATCGCGCCATGCCCTGAGCTTGTCGGCATCCACATGCGTTGGATCGATCTCGACGCTGATCTCGCACTCCGGACCGATCTCGAAATGGGCATCGAGCGTGGCGCGCAGGCGGCCGAGGTCATCGGGGCTAACGATCGTCGGCGAACCACCGCCGAAATGGATGGCTGCGACCTTTCGCCGTAGCGGGAGATGTTTTGCAACGAGCGCGATCTCGCTATTCAAGGCTTCCAGGTAGGTCGCGATGGGGTCGTAGCGGCGCACCTGCCTGGTATGGCAGCCGCAGTAGAAACAGAGCCGGTCGCAGAACGGGATATGCACGTAAAGCGATAGTGCGCCTTGTGAACTTGCTTCGAGCCACCGCCTGTAATCCACCTCGCCGATGCCCTCGTGAAAGTGCGGCGCGGTCGGGTAGCTGGTGTAGCGGGGGACGGGGGCGGAATAGCGGGCGATGAGATCGGCGGTCATGGGGGTGTCCTTTCCAGGACGGGGAATAATGGGGGTTTTCGATGACTGCCTTGATCTCGATCAAGAAACCGCTGTTCTCCGACGATGGCCTTGGCTATGGTCCGGGTGGAGCCGGGTCTATGCGAAAAGATATCCATAATTCTAATATTCCAGTACGTTGCGTCAGCTGCGAGGTCCGCCACAAGGGGATGTGCGGGGCGCTGACGGCCGACGAACTCCTGTCTCTTTCCGCCCATACGCGGCTTGTCACCCATGACGCCGGGGAGGAGCTGGCCGGCGAGAAGATGCCCGTCGAATCCTACGCCACCGTCATCAGCGGCGTGGTGAAGCTGACGAAGACGCTCGAAGACGGCCGCCAGCAGATCGTCGGCCTGCAGTTCGCGCCCGATTTCCTCGGGAGGTTGCATGCCGATGAAAACGGCGTCTCGGCGGAGGCCGCGTCCGACGTTCATCTCTGCCGTGTTCCGAAGGCCGCCATGGAGCGGCTGGTCAAGAGCACGCCGGCGCTCGCCGAACGGCTGATGAACCAGACGATGCGCGAGCTCGACGAAGCCCGCGACTGGATGGTGACGCTGGGGCGCAAGACGGCGGCGGAGAAGGTCGCGAGCTTCCTGCTTCTGATCGCGACGCATCTCGATCCCGAAGCCGCCGGCCAGAGCCGCCGCTTCGACCTGCCGCTGTCACGCGCCGATATCGCCGATTTCCTCGGGCTGACGATCGAGACGGTGTCGCGGCAGATGTCGAAGCTCAAGGCGGATGGGGTGATTTCCATCGTCGCCAACCGGCATATCGAGGTGCCGAAGCTTGCAAGGCTCAAAGCCTGCTGCGGCGCCTGACGTCGCGCTGTCTTGTTTTGACGCCTGACGGCGTGCTGGCGCGCGTTCAGCGAATGCGTGTTGCCGAGGCGGGGTGTTTTGTGCAGGAGTGATGGTTTCCATCATCGATTTGAGAGCCTCCATGCCCGCCGCTGAAGCCAATCTCCTCGTATCCCGCCTCTCACCGCCGCCCATCCCCTCGGTGCTTGCCTGGGCACGCGAATACAAGGGAAACAAGGGGCCGCTGGTCGATCTCTCGCAGGCGGTTCCGGGCTACCCGGCGCATCCGGAGATGCTGCGGCTGCTGGGCGAGGCGGCGGCATCGCCGGCGACGACGGGCTACGGGCCGATCGAGGGCGAGGGCGTGCTGCGCGAGGCCTATGCCCGGCAGATGTCCGAGGTCTACGGCGCGCCGGTCGCCGCCCATAACATCCACATCACCGCCGGCTGCAACCAGGCCTTCATGGCGGCGGCCATCGCGCTTGCCGGGGCGGGGGACAGCGTGGCGCTGACCAATCCCTTCTACTTCAACCAGGAAACGACCCTGTCGATGCTCGGGATCAACAGGGTGCTGGTCGAATGCGACGCCGGGAACGGCTTCCTGCCGGATATCGCCTCGGCCGAAAAGGCGCTGGCCTCGGGCGCCAAGGTGCTGGCGATCGTGACGCCGAACAATCCGACGGGCGCGATCTATCCGCCGGATCTGTTGCGCGCCCTCTTCGATCTCTGCCGCGACCATGGGGCGTGGCTGATCGTCGACGAGACCTATCGCGACTTTCTGCCGGAGACCTACGGCGCGCCGCATCCGCTGCTTGCTATCCCCGGCTGGGAGGAGACGCTGATCCTGCTCTACAGCTTCTCCAAATCCTTCTGCATTCCCGGCCACCGGCTGGGCGCGATCACGGCGGGGCAGGGCGTCATCGCCGAGATCACCAAGGTGATGGACAACATGCAGATCTGCGCGCCACGGGCGGCGCAGGTGGCAGTCGCCGATGCGATGCCCGTTCTCGCCGGCTGGCGGGCCGAAAACCGCCTTGAGATCGCGCGCCGGGCTGATGCGCTGCGGGCGGTGATGGCTGAGCTGCCGGGCTGGGAGATCGGCGCGCTCGGCGCCTATTTCGCCTTCATCCGGCATCCGTGCGAAGACATGAGCTCGTCCGCCGTTGCCGAGCGGCTGGCCAGGGAGGCCGGCGTTGTCTGCCTGCCGGGGAGCTATTTCGGGGTGGGGCAGGAGCGGTATCTGCGGTTAGCGTTTGCCAATGCGGATGCGGTGTCGATCGGGCGGTTGGTGGAGCGGTTGCGCTAGGGTTGTTTTTGGGGTGGGGCGCCTGAGATTGGACGCGGCGCCCTGGGATACCCCCCTCTGCCCTGCCGGGCATCTCCCCCACAGGTGGGGAGATTGGCTGGGCGCATCCGCTCGCTCAAGGCTCATTGTTTGGTTGGGGAGCAGGCCACGAGTCGATCTCCCCACCTGTGGGGGAGATGCCCGGCAGGGCAGAGGGGGGCGCCACACCGCAAAACCTCTCTTTAGGCACCTCACAGCCGTATGCTATGTTCGAGCACACGACGCGTCATCACACAGGTCCACCATGCCCCGATTTCTTGCCGTCTACACCATGAAACACGAGGATTTCGATGCTTTCCGGCGCCTTCCGAAAGCCGGGCAAGATGCCATCGATGCCAAAGGTGTGCCGCAGTGGATGGCATGGGAGGAGCGGAATGCTGCGGTTATCCTTGATCGCGGCGGCATGGTGGGGAAGACGACGCGGGTCAACAAGGACGGCATCTCGGAGGCTTCCAATGCGCTCTGCGGCTATCTGGTGGTCGAGGCGGAGAATGCCGAGGCCGCGGCACGGCTTTTCCTCGATCATCCCCATATCACCGTCTTTCCCGGCGATGGCGTGGATATCATGCCGTTCGTGACGTGATAGCCAAGCGCGGGTTGATCTAGGCGATCATCGCCCGGTCATCCGGAAAGTCACGCGGCGTCGGCGTCCTGTTGATCGCGCCACGGGTGCGATTGCGGCCCGCGCTCTTGGCTTCGTAGAGCAGCTTGTCGGCCCGTTCATAAAGGGTCGCGAAATCCTCGTCACCGAGAATACCCGTCACGCCCATGCTTGCGGTCACCGTCCGTTTGAAGCCGGGCACCGTGCGGGCGACGATGGCGGGAATGGCCTGGCGGCGGAGTTCGGCCTGGGTGTCGGCGTCGTCGCCACGCAGGAGAAGCACGAATTCCTCGCCGCCGAGGCGGTAGGCGCGCACGCTCGGGCCTGGCTGCAGCGCATTGGCGACGGCCTTCAGGACCTCGTCGCCGATGCTATGGCCGTTGATATCGTTGATCGCCTTGAAATGATCGATGTCAATGACGGCAAGGGCTGCGAAGCCTTCTGTTCGCAATTGCTCGAATTGTTGTTCGATCGCACGCCGGTTGAGCAATCCCGTCAGCGGATCCGTTTCGGACAGACGTTCAAGCAGCTCGGCGTCGTTGCGGGCGCCGTCGCGCTCGCGTTTCATGGTGACGAAGCGCTCGGCCACGCCGAGCGTGGTGAACACGACCTCCCACATGCAGCCGATGTAGAAGAGCAGGGTGGCGTCGGTGCTTTGCAGCCAGGGAACGACGCCCGTCACCAGACGGATCAATCCAACCACGACCATCGGCGCGTAGCCGATCGCCTGGAAACGGGCGGCGCGGCTTCCCCGGCGCAGCGCATCGATCATCGACAGGATGAATATGGCGAGCACCGGCGCGAAGGCGGCCGTATATGCGCTCGACTGGATGGGGCGGGCGACGAAGGGGAAGGCGGCGTGAGAAACGCTCAGCAACATCGCCCATGCCGCGCAATAGGGGAGCGCGCGGCGTAGGAGCGGATGCATCAGGCCGGGCTCGACGAAGCTATAGGTGAACATCGCTCCCGATGCGATGGTCATGCCGAAGATCACCGTCGTCATCCAGCTCAAGGTCATCGCCGGCGGATCGAAGAGCATGACCGAAAGGCCGGATGTCACCAGAATGGTCATCAGCAGCGAGAATGTCAGCGCCGAATGCCAGAGAACGAAAGGTTCGCGCAGCGCCCGGTAGAAGGCCGCATTGAAGATCAGCGGCATGACGAGCATGCCGGCAAGCCCTGCCAGAACAAGCAGGAAGCGCATGTCGCCGATGCCGCTGGCGGCATCCGTCGGCGCGAGATAGGCGCGCTCCAGCGTCATCCGGTGGCACGGGAGGTCGATCGCGGCGATCACCTGCCGCGTCTCACTGGTCACATCGGGCAAGGGCGCCTTGAAGTAGCCGCCGGCCAAGGAGCTTTGGAGGGCCGCGGCGGGAATGCTGTTCTGGCGCACCGTGCCATCCCGGTCGATTGCAAACAGATGGATCGCCTGAAGTGCCGCGCGCCTGGAGAGCAGATATCGGGGAAGAGGTTGGTCGACGCTGATATCGAAGCGAAGCAGCACGCGCTCGGCATCGATGGAGCGGGCCTGATCGCCGCAGGACCATCGGTCCGGGCTCCTGGCGATCGCCACCGCGTCCTCCGACAGGTTGGCGGACGCCCAGCAGGAACTGCGTGTCTCGAAGGAATCCGCCGGGGCAGCCGATGCGGCGCTGAATTGCACCAGCATCACCAGGAACAGAAGGGCCGCCGGAAGGCTATTTCGAAGTCCACTCGAAGTCATGGCTTCAGGCTAGGACGGAAAGCTTTTGATGCCGTTAATCGGGGCAGGTGAAAGTCCGTAAGCGGCTTGTTTTAGAAGGCGCTTGCGTTGTCGCGAAGGGCAGCGCAGCCGGTCATTCACCCTGGCCCACGAATGGCCTCGCCCGGATCGCCCGGCAATGTCACAATCCTGTGCGATTCGATGGTTAGAGCGCAGGAATCGGTACAGAGGATCGTCGGATGGCAGAAGAAAAGCCCCTGGATTTCGCGGGCGGGATCGTGGATTTCGATGCCGGACACGGCGGCGAGGCGGCCACCGTCGAGATGAAGGACTATAGCGACAGCCTGGCGCGGGCCAAGGCGAAGTCCGTGCGCCTCGTTGATGCGATCACCGGCACCGCCCTGAAGAAAAAGGACGCCATCCACTTCGACGACCTTCGCCCTTCGCTTGCCGATTTCATGCGGCAGAAGCACCCGGGTCTGCATTCCGACGATTACATCAACCGCAAGGTGGTGGACGATTATCGCGGCCAGTACATCGCCGAACTGCTGCGCGACGAACGCGGCGAGCTCTCCAACCTCGAGGACGAGGTGGTGGAGAGCCTGAAGAGCCACGACACGCTGGCCGAAAACATCGAAGAGGATTACGAGGAGCATCGCTCGATCGGCGACCGCGTCGCCGACGTCGTCGCCACCTTCGGCGGCAGCTGGCCGTTCATCATCTCCTTCTGCCTGTTTCTCGCGGTCTGGATGGGCATCAATCTCCTGATGGGCGAGCGAGAGGCGTTCGACGCCTATCCCTTCATCCTGCTCAACCTCATCCTGTCGACCATCGCCGCCCTGCAGGCGCCGATCATCATGATGAGCCAGCGCCGCCAGGAATCGAAGGACCGCCTGCGCGCGCTCAACGACTACAAGGTCAACCTCAAGGCCGAACTGGAAATCCGCCACCTGCACGAAAAGGTCGACCATCTGCTCAACCGGCAGTGGGAGCGGCTGACCGAAATCCAGCAGATCCAGATCGAGATGATGCTGGAACAGGCCAAGGCCGCCAACCGGGCGCTGAAGCTCAGCAAGGCGCAGAAGACCAAGACCAGCGCCTTGAAAAACCTCTTCAGCGCCCCGCCGAAGACGGACGAGACGGACAGCTAGGGCAGGGTGGCGCCGCCGGGGGCGAATTGCGCTCGGACCGCCGCCGTCGAACGGGATCTTCTTCGTGGGACAGCGATGCTGAAAAGGTTGATCATAACCGGCCCCAACGGAGCTGGCAAAAGCCACCTGGCCGCGCGGCTGGCGGCGGTACGCCCGGATGTGCCGGTTATTTCCTTTGATGCCATGAAGTTGACGAGCCATTGGCGGCAGCGTTCCCGGGCTCTGATCGAGGCCGATCTGTCACGCGCCGTCCAGGCCGACAGCTGGATTATCGAGGGTGGCCCCAGTCTGCTTCCTTTCGCGATCAATCGTGCCGATAGCGTCATGTGGATGGATCCTCCCGAGTGGCTAAGAGCCTGGCGGCTCATTGCAAGACCGCTGCGCAACATCGGACGAACGCGTAAAGAATTGCCGCAAGGCAATGTCGATTGGCCATGGCAGCAATACAAATTCGCCATGCGCAGCATCAGGAACCGCACCAATTTTCGAACGAAGATTTCGGCACAGCTTGCCGCGAACCCGGGACTGCGTGTTTGGCGTATCCGGAATTCGGCCGATGTTTCCTCGGCTATCGATGAATGGCGCGGCGTGGTGGATGGAGTTGATCCCTGGGCATTGTCGTAGAGACGCGTGGGGGCATCGCGGTCAGCCCAGAAGTAGGATCAGTCGCCAGTTGAGGACGCCGACAATCAACCCGGCAAGAGCGCCGAGCGGAACGAACACCACAACGCCAATCGGACCAGCGAGTTGATAGCCCAACCAGCCGCCGAGGATGAGCCCCACGATACTCAGAATGCATATGAGCGCATTCGGATTTTTTCCATGAGCTGAATTTGGGCATCGGTTGCCCCAGGTTCAATGACCGAACGGGCCAGCTGGCATCACTGCTGGATGATCTCGCGGCTATCGTAGTTGTTGTGTCGCAAATCATCGGTAACCATTCCTGGTACGAGTCCGTCTACAGCCATCGAGGACAGAATGAGCGCGACATTCAGGGAGTTGAGTGACCGGATCGGGCAGGTCGGCGAGCTTTATGCGCGGGTCCATAAGATCGAGCGTAACGCGGACTGGTATCTTCTGAAGCTGACGGAGGAACTGGGCGAACTGACGGCCGAACATCTTTTGATTGCCGGCAGGGCGAAGCCAAATGCGGATGGTTCAGGCGGCAGCCGCGAAGCACTGGAAAACGAAGCGGCAGACCTGTTTGGCCAGTTCGTTCTCTATCTGCGCGCCAACGAAATCGACATCGAAACTGCTATCGAACGCAAATGGCTCAGGCATCTCGATAAATATGTCAGCCTCGACGTCGACAAGGTGGCTGGTGACGGCTGATTTCTGCCGTGTGCTTCGGGCCATCGCCGTCATCGGGTGTTTGCCGCCACCCAATAGCAAGGCCCGCTTTCGCGGGCCCCGCATCATCAATCTACCCCTACACCACCACCGTCAGCGGCGGGATGCGCTTGTCGGGGGGTGCTGTCCTGTTGCTGTGCGGCCAGAAGGTTGAGTTCGCGGCGTTCGCGTTCGGAGACGATCGCAAGGTCGATGACCTTCTGCAGGTTGGCGGCGTGGCGGAAGGTGGGGTCGTCCTGCCTGCCGGTCTTCACGGCTTCGGCGAAGCGCTGATAGTTGGTCAAGACCGGCGGCACCTCGATGTCGCGCCAGGTGGCGCTTTCGATGTCGTCGCCGAAGCAGCCGCGCAGGTCGGAGCCATCGGGGCGATGGGTAACCTCGAGGCTGCCCTTTTCGCCGTAGATGCGTAGCTTCAGCTCGTTGAGGTGGCCCGTCGCCCAGCGCGTCGCATGGATGACGCCAAGCGCGCCGTTGGTGAAATCCACCGACATGGTGAAGCTGTCGTTGGCATCCAGCAGGTACTCGCCGATCTGGCCGCCCGGCGCCTTGTTGAAGGTCTTCAGGCGGGCGAAGACGTGGTCGATATCGGTCGCCGCGCCATAGGCCGCGAAGTCGAGGATGTGGATGCCGACGTCGCCGAGCACGCCGTTCGAACCGTGGCCGGTCGATAGACGCCACAGCCAGCGCGATTCCGTGCGCCAGTCGCCCCAGGCGCGGGAGACGAGCCAGCTCTGGAGATAGGAGGCCTCGACGTGCCTGATGGTGCCGAGTTCGCCGGCCAGAACCATCTCGCGGGCGCGCTGCAGGGGCGCGACGTTGCGGTAGGTCAGGTTGACCATGTTGATGACGCCGGCGGCTTCGGCGGCTTCCGTCATCTCCAGGGCGTGGTCGTAATGTTCGGCCAGCGGCTTTTCGCAGAAGACGTGCTTGCCGGCCGCGATCAGCGCCAGGCTGGTCGCGTAGTGGATGCGATCAGGCGTGACGTTGGTGGCGCTGTCGAACTCACCCCAGTCGATCGCTTCTTCCAGCGTGCGGAAGCGCTTTTCGATATGGAAGTGATCGGCGAATTCGGTCAGCCGTGCGAGATCCGTATCGACGGCGCCGACAACCTCGACGCCATCGATCGCGAGAAAGTTGGCGACCTGGTTTTTGGCCATGACGCCCGTGCCAAGAACGAGTAGACGCATTGCTCTTCTCCTCAGCGGTAACCGGCTTCGCCGGCCTGGTGCAGTCTCGGGCCGCGTTCGGTGATCGGCTCCAGCGCCTTCTCGACCGGGACATTCGGGGCATCGGTGATGCTTTTCAGGTCGCCCTCAGGATTATAGGCCCATTTGACGCCGTTGATCAGCACCTTCTGGACGTTGGCGTCGTGGTAGGTCGGATAGGTCTCGTGGCCCGGGCGGAAGTAGAAGATGTTGCCGGCGCCGCGGCGCCAGGTCAGCCCCGAGCGGAAGACTTCGCCGCCCTGGAACCAGGAGATGAAGACGGTCTCGAGCGGCTCCGGAACGGAGAACTGCTCGCCGTACATCTCTTCATTCTCGAGCACGAAGTTCTCGCCGATGCCGGCCGCGATCGGGTGGCGCTGGTTGATGGTCCACAGGCGCTCGCGCTCGCCGGCCTCGCGCCATTTCAGCGCGCAGGGCGTGCCCATCAGGCGCTTGAAGATCTTCGAGAAGTGGCCGGAATGCAGGACGAGCAGGCCCATGCCCTCCCAGACGCGCTTGGCGACGCGCTCGACGACGACGTCGGAGACGGCGCCGTGATCCTTGTGGCCCCACCAGTTCAGCACGTCGGTTTCGGCGAGGCGGGCTTCGGTGAGGCCGTGTTCCGGCTCCTGCAGCGTCGCCGTCGTGGCGCTGATATCAGGATCGGTGTTCAGCGCGTTGGCGATCGTCGTGTGCATGCCATCGGGATAGATGCCGCGGACGATCTCGTTGGTGTTTTCATGGATGTTTTCACCCCATACGATGGTGCGAATAGCCAAGGTCATGCTCCTTCATGCGCGTGGTGGATCGAAACCGGTGGGAAGCGGTCGCGATCCGGGTTGTTTGGGTTGGGTTCAGGCGGCGCCCTTCAAGGGGACCCTTTCGAGCGCGCGTCCGGATGGGTCGAAACGGTGGATGGCGCCGGCAACAGGCGAGACGCCGATATTGTCGCCGGGCTGGTGGCGCGAAACGCCGGTTTCGCGAACGACCAGCGGTTCCGGCGTGCCGATGTCGAGATAGACGAAGCTGTCGGAACCGAGGATTTCGGAGTGGATCACCGTGCCCTTCCAGGCGGGCTCCCGGTTGGTGATCTCGATGTGTTCGGCGCGCACCCCGATGGTGTGGGCGTCATGGGGCGCGGAGAACGCGCCGGTGAGGAAGTTCATCTTCGGCGAGCCGATGAAGCCGGCGACGAAGACGGAATTCGGGGTTTCGTAGAGCTCGAGCGGCGTGCCGATCTGCTCGACGACACCATCGCGCAACACGCAGATACGGTCGGCGAGTGTCATCGCCTCGACCTGGTCGTGGGTGACGTAGATCATCGTCGTGTCGTGCATGCTGCGGTGAAGCTTGGCGATCTCCAGGCGTGTGGCGACGCGCAGTGCCGCGTCGAGGTTCGACAGCGGCTCGTCGAAGAGGAAGACCTTGGGATCGCGGACGATGGCGCGGCCGATCGCGACGCGCTGGCGCTGGCCGCCGGAGAGCTGGCGGGGCAGGCGCTCCAGATAGGGCGAGAGCTGCAACATGCCGGCTGCCTGCTCGACGCGGGCCTTGCACTCGTCCTTGGTGCGGCCCGACAGTTTCATGCCGAAGGCCATGTTGTCGAAGACGGTCATGTGCGGATAGAGCGCGTAGGACTGGAAGACCATGGCGATACCGCGCTTGGAGGGCGAGAGCTGGTTCACCGCCTGTCCATCGAAGGAGAGCGTGCCTTCCGATATGTCCTCCAGGCCGGAGATCAATCTCAAAAGTGTGGACTTGCCGCAGCCGGACGGGCCGACGAAGACCATGAACTCACCCTTGCGGATATCCATGGTGACGCCCTTGATGACTTCGAGAGCGCCGAAGCTCTTTCTGATATTGTCGAGTCTAATCTGTGCCATATCGTGCTTTCTTCAACCTTTGACGCCGCCGGCGGTGAGGCCGGAAATGATCCGGCGCTGGAATATGAGCACCAGGACAACGACCGGGACCGTGACGATGACGGATGCCGCCATGATGTTGCCCCACGGAATCTCGAACTGGCTGCCGCCCGATAGCAAGGCGATGGCAACCGGAACGGTCCGCTGCGCGTCCGAAGACGTAAAGGTTAGGGCGAAAAGGAATTCGTTCCAGGCCGTAATGAAGGCGAGCAGTCCCGTCGTGACCAAAGCCGGCCACATCAGCGGCATGAAAACCTGGGTAATGATGACCCATGGAGAGGCGCCGTCGACAATCGCCGCTTCCTCGATTTCGATCGGCAGATCACGCATGAAGGTGGTCAGAACCCAGACCGTGAAGGGCAGGGTGAAGATCATGTAGGAGAAGATCAGCGCGAATGGCGTGTTGAAGATGCCGATCCAGCGGATCAGCTCGAACAGGCCTGCCAGCACGGCGATCTGCGGGAACATGGAGACCGACAGGATGGTCAGCATCAGGAGCGCCCGGCCGCGGAAATGCACACGGGCGAGAGCATAGGATGCGGTGACGGCGAGCAGCAGCGAGGCGGCGACGACGCAGACGGCGATCAGCAGCGAATTGCCGAGGCTTTTGATGAAGCTGCCCGTGGTGAGCACGTTCGTGTAGTTCGCAAAGGAGATCGAGGTCGGCCAGTAGTTGATCTCGAACAGCGCCGTGCCGGCTTTGAAGCTGGTCAGGATCGCGTAGTAAAAGGGGAAGACCGCGATGAGGACGATGACGCCGACGAGGAGATAGAAGAGGGTGTTTTTCGTGGCTGTGAGAAGCATCAGCGTTCACTCCCGCCGAGGTTGACGCGGCCGAGCCACATGTAGAGCACGGTGACGGTGGCGATGAGCAGGAAGAGGACGGTCGAGGCGGTCGCGCCATAGGCGAACTTGTCGAAGTCGAAGAGGTTCTCCCTAGCCATGACCGACATGGTCTTGGTCTGCGCGTTGTTCGGCGTCAGCACGTAGATCAGGTCGAAGATGCGCATGGCGTCGAGCATGCGGAAGATGACGGCGACCATGATCGCGGGGCGGATCAGCGGCAGCGTCAGGCGCCAGAAGACCTTGATCGGGTTGATGCCGTCGATCTTGGCGGCCTCGTAGATATCGCCGGGCACCATCTGCAGGCCGGCGAGAATGAGAAGCGCCATGAAGGGCGTCGTCTTCCAGACGTCGACGATCAGGACAGCCGTCATCGCTGTCTCGGGATTGGCGGTCCAGGCGATCTTCTGGCTGATCAGGCCGAGCGCCATGAAGAGGTCGTTCAGGATGCCGAACTGGTCGTTGAGCATCCAGGCCCACATCTTGGCCGAGACGATGGTCGGGATCGCCCAGGGGATCAGGATCGCGGCGCGCACGATGCCGCGGCCGGCGAACTGGGCGTTCAGCACCAGCGCGACGATGAGGCCGAGCGCGGTTTCGATCAGCACGGAAAGCACGGTGAATTTCATCGTGTTCCACACCGCGTTCCACCAGGCGGGATCGGCGAGCAGGCCCTTGTAGACGGTGCGGCCGCTCTTCAGCGTGATCCAGGTGAGATAATTGTCGAAGCCGACGAAGCGGGCTTCGCCGAGATTGGTGAGCGAGGCGTTGGTGAAGCTGAAATATATGGTGCGGAACAATGGCCAGCCGGCGACGACGGCGAGGATAAACAGCGTCGGCGCCAGGAACATCCAGGCGGAACGGACGCGGTCGGCCTTCAGGTCCGACGAGGTGGCCCTGGCGCGCGCCGGCGCCTTCAGGCGTTCAGAAACTGCAACTTCACTCATGAGATACCCGCTTCCTGAGACGATTGACGATGGCGTCCTTCGGAGCGCCGGCAGCGGAAAGCCCGCCGCCGGCGCATCGATGGATTACCAGTTGTCGCCCTTGAGCGACGTCAGGTCGGCTTCGAGAAGCTCGAGGTTTTCAGCGGCCGTTCCGTTGCCCGACAGCGTGTTGTGGACGGCGGTCCAGAACTTGGCGGAGACCTCATTGTACTTGACCTTGGCCGAAGCCGAGGGGCGCGGCACGGCGTTTTCGAAGATCGGCTTCCAGTTCGGCATGAAGGGTGCCGCGGCGGCGATGTCCTTGTCGTCGTAAAGTGCTGACAGCGTCGGCAGGTTGGAGAGCTCGATGGCGCGCTGCTTCTGGCTTTCCTTCGACGTCAGGAACTTGACGAGCTCGATCGCCACCTCGGGGTTCTGTGAATATTTCGAGACGGCGAGGTTCCAGCCGCCGAGCGTCGAGGATGGCTTGTCGCCTTCGGCGGCCGCCGGCAGCGTGGTGACATCGAACTTGCCCTTGACGGCGCTGTCAGGGCCGTTGCCGAGCGCATAGGCGTAAGGCCAGTTGCGCATGAAGACGGCGTTGCCGGTCTGCCAGACGCCGCGCGATTCTTCTTCCTGGTAGGCGAGCACGCCGCCCGGCGAGATGGTGCCGACCCAGCCCTTGGCGCGCTCGATGGCGGCCGCGGCCTTCTCGTTGTTGATCGAGATGGTGCCGTCGGTCTCGATGATCTGGCCGCCGCCTGACGACTTGATCCATTCCAGCGCGTTGCAGGTCAGGCCTTCATAGGCGTTGCCCTGGAAGACGTAGCCCCAGAGGTCCTTCTGGCCGGCTTCGCGCTCTTTGTCCTGGATTTCCTTGGCGGTCGCCGCCATCTCGTCCCAGGTCTTCGGCGGCTGCTTGCCGTATTTGTCGAGCAGGTCCTTGCGGTAGAAGAGGGCGGGCGCGTCGGTATAGAGCGGCATGGCGACGAGGCGGCCGTTGACGGTTTGCGACTGGATGATCGAGGGGAAGAAATCGCCCGCGACGTCCTTGGCGGCGTCCTTGAGATCGAGGAACTGGTCGGCCAGCTGCGGCGCCCAGATCACGTCGGTCTGGTAGACGTCGACGTCCTTGTTGCCGGCGGCGAGCCACAGGCGGTACTGCGAGAACTGCTCGGTCGACGAGGACGGCATGGTGACGATGCTGACCTTGTTGCCGGTCGCCTTTTCGAAGGCGTCGAGCTGCTTGCGGAACAGGTCGAGGTTTTTGCCGGTGGAGCTTGCAGAGATGCTGATGTTGGCGGCCAGCGACGGCAGGGCCGTGCCGATGAGCGCGGCCGCGATGACGGCCGTCGTAAGACGAAACTTCATGATCTTCCTCCCAAAAAGAACCATAGCGTCCTCTAATTTGAAAACGATTTGGTTGGAAAAAGTTGTCAGAAGCCCGATATCAAGTCAAGCGGGTAGTTCTTCAGGTGTCCGCCTCGAACCAAAGCAGCGATTTATCTTGCAAAAACAATTGGGTGCGAGGCTCGATGGATGTGGAGAACGTCGAGCGTCAAACACGGATGGCGGTCGAAATTTGAAATCGGTTTGGCCGATATGCGGATTTTGTGCCAAATATCGACGGATTGCCTTATAGGGTGTGGGAACGATCCAATAGCGGGCGATGAAAGACGTGTCGGTGCATGAAGCTTAGAGAGTTCGCAAAACAGCTCGGATTGTCGCCGACGACGGTCAGTCGCGCGCTGAGCGGCTATCCCGAAGTCAGCGAAGTGACCCGGGCGCGCGTGGCGGAAGAGGCCGTTCGGCTCGGCTATCGGCCGAACGTCAATGCCGTCAGGTTGAAGACCGGGCGGGCAGGTGCCATCGGCGTGGTGATGGGGCGGGCGGGCGAGTTTCACTTCGCCGAGTTCATGGCGGGGATGGCCGAGAGGCTGGTGGCCGAGGACACCGACATTCTCGTCATTCCCATGGCCGACCCCGATCATAACGACGAGATGCAGCTCTACCGGCGGCTGGTGGAAAGCCAGCGGGTCGACGCGATCATCGTGCATTCGCCGCGCCCCAACGACGAGCGCATCGCGCTGCTGCACAGGCTCGGCATGCCGTTTCTGGTCCACGGCCGATCCGATATCGACGTGCCGCATGCCTGGCTCGACATCGACAACGAGGGCGCGGTGCGCCGCGCGACCTCGCATCTCATCGATCTCGGCCATACCAGGATCGCCATGATCAACGGCCGCCCGGGCGCGACCTATGCGCTGCATCGCGACAAGGGCTATCGCGACGCGCTGCAGAGCCGTGGGGTCGAACTCGATCCACAGTTGATCGCCAGCGGCAATTTTACCGACGAGCTCGGCTTTCGCTTCGCCCGCTCGCTGCTCGAGCAGGCCAATCCGCCGACGGCGATCGTCGCGGGCTCGATGATGACGGCGTTAGGGGTCTATCGCGCGGTTCGCTCGCTCGGGTTGCAGGTCGGCCGCGAGGTCTCCGTCATCGCCCATGACGACGTGTTTCCCTATCTGACGGCCGACAACATGGCGCCCTCCTTGTCGGCGACGCGGTCATCGATGCGCGCGGCGGGCACGCGCTGCGCGGATTTGGTCCTGCAGCTGGTATCCGGCCGATCGCCGCTGGAGATCCACGAGCTCTGGCCGGTCGAGCTGATCCTGCGCGAATCAACCGCCCTGGTGCAGCGCTGATGTCGATGGGTTCAGGGGGGTTGCAACCTGAAAGTGGTAAATTATCCCCCGTTTTGGGGCGGATCTGGAAATATGATTTACGTCCCTCGATAAATTCAGCCGCCAATTGATTGAATTTTTACGATAGGGGGCTACTATTACCTATAGTTGCTTATGCAGTCGGCTGGCCTCGCTGGTCGATGACGCAACTGTTCCCCTCTGGAGGTTTTTAAGAACCTTCATGACTACGGCCACCGTCACGAGCGGTGGCTTTTTTTTTGGCCGCGCGGTGGCGCTCCGTCTTGCACTGCCGGTGGGGCGGGTCTCGCGGAACTTTGTCGGATGGCCGCCGTTGTCTCCTCAAATGTGCAAAGGAGACATTTCATGCAGGTCATCGGCACGCAGGTCATTCCGGAGCAGGGCGGGAGACGAGGATTTACGGTCGAGTTCGTCGGAAAGGGCGGCGAGGTCGTGTCCGTGCAGTTGCGCAAGGATATGGATCGGACGTTGACGTCGAACAACGCGATCGACCGGGCCAAGGCCGTCATGGGCGAACTGGCATCCTTCGACGAGACCACCGCGCTCTCGAGCGTGGAAGCCGGCGAGGCACAGCCAAGCGCTCGCGCCGCCGGCGACATGGACGAGATGGAGGATCAGCTGGCGCAGGGGCTGGAGGACAGCTTCCCGGCGAGCGATCCGGTTTCGGTCACCTCTTCGGCCATTCCGACGGGCAAGGTGCGCAAGCACTAGACAACTCTCTGCACGCCCGGGATCGCGCAGGCCTCGCCACCGCCGAACATGCGCGAGCGGGTGAGGAAGCGCTTTTCTCGGCCGTTATCCAGCGAGAACATTCCACCGCGTCCGGCCACCACGTCGATGATCAGCTGCGTGTGCTTCCAAGCTTCGAACTGGCTGGCGCTGATGTAGACGGGGACGCCCGATATTTCGCCAAGCTTGACGTCATGGTCGCCGACGATGAAATCGTCGGCCGGATAGCACATGGGCGAAGACCCATCGCAGCAGCCGCCGGACTGATGGAAGAGGATGTCGGGATAATCGCGCCTGATCTCGTCGATCAGGGCAACGGCGGCGTCGGTTGCGAGAACGCGGGGTTCTCCGTTGACTGTGGTGTCCATTGCGTTCTCCTCCGTATGCGGTGCTTTTCTCTCCTCCAGATGCGTTCGTGGCCCCCTCATCCGGCTGCCGCCACGCTTCTCCCCGAGGGGAGAAGGGGAATGCCGCGTCGGCCATGAGTCTCTTCTCCCCAGCGGGGAGAAGGTGCCGGCAGGTCAGGTGCAACGCGTTGCACCGGAGATGAGGGGGCCACACGCACGACTTCAAATAGAGCCCATTTTCGCTCGTGGAAGACTTGTGGAGAAAGAGGCAGGGAGGGGTGTTGCGGATGCCCTCCCTGCTGTCGAAAAGGCTCAGAAGAAACCGAGCTTCTTTTCGCTGTAGCTGACCAGCATGTTCTTGGTCTGCTGGTAGTGGTCGAGCATCATTTTGTGGGTCTCGCGGCCGATACCCGATTGCTTGTAGCCGCCAAAGGCCGCATGGGCCGGGTAGGCGTGGTAGCAATTGGTCCAGACGCGGCCGGCCTGGATTTCGCGGCCGAAGCGATAGGCGCGGTTGCCGTTGCGGGTCCAGACACCGGCGCCGAGGCCATAGAGCGTATCGTTGGCGATCGACAGCGCTTCGGCTTCGTCCTTGAAGGTCGTGACCGACACGACCGGGCCGAAGATCTCTTCCTGGAACACGCGCATCTTGTTGTGGCCCTTGAAGATCGTCGGCTTGATGTAGTAGCCGCTCGCCAGTTCGCCGCCGAGGTCGTTGCGGGAGCCGCCGGTCAAGACTTCGGCGCCTTCCTGCTTGCCGATGTCGAGATAGGCGAGGATCTTTTCCATCTGCTCGTTGGAAGCCTGGGCGCCGATCATCGTGGCACTGTCGAGCGGGTTGCCTTGGACGATGGCTTCGACGCGCTTGACGGCGCGTTCCATGAAGCGGTCGTAGATCTTTTCATGCACCAGCGCGCGGCTCGGGCATGTGCAGACTTCGCCCTGGTTCAGCGCGAACATCGCAAAGCCTTCCAGCGCCTTGTCGAAGAAGTCGTCGTCCTCGTCGGCCACGTCGGAAAAGAAGATGTTCGGCGACTTGCCGCCGAGTTCGAGCGTGACGGGGATGAGGTTCTGGCTGGCATATTGCATGATCAGCCGGCCCGTCGTGGTTTCGCCGGTGAAGGCTATCTTGGCGATGCGCGGGCTCGACGCCAGCGGCTTGCCGGCCTCGAGGCCGAAACCGTTGACGATGTTGAGAACGCCTGGGGGTAGCAGGTCGCCGATGATCTCGGCCCAGACGAGCAGCGAGGCAGGCGTCTGTTCAGCTGGCTTGATGACGACGCAGTTGCCGGCGGCAAGAGCGGGCGCCAGCTTCCAGGCGGCCATCAGGATCGGGAAGTTCCAGGGAATGATCTGGCCCACGACGCCGAGCGGTTCATGGAAGTGATAGGCGACGGTGTCGTTGTCGATTTCGCCGATAGAGCCTTCCTGGGCGCGTACACAGGAGGCGAAGTAGCGGAAGTGGTCGATTGCGAGTGGAATGTCGGCGGCCATGGTTTCGCGGATCGGCTTGCCGTTGTCCCAGGTCTCGGCCTGGGCCAGAACTTCCAGCTTGTCCTCCATCCGCTGGGCGATCTTCATCAGGATATTGGCGCGCTCGGCGACCGAGGTGCGCGCCCACTTGTCCTTGGCGGCATGGGCGGCATCGAGCGCCGCGTTGATGTCCTTTTCGCTGGAGCGCGGAATTTCACAGAGCTTGCCGCCGGTGACCGGGGTGATGTTGTCGAAATACTTGCCTTCGATCGGCTCGCGCCATTCGCCGCCGATATAATTCCCGTATTTCAGCTTGAACGGCGACTCGACGATTTTCTGATGCAGCATGTCATCCTCCCTTGAGATGAGCCAGGTTCGGACGCGAACCCGTGGGAGGAAATCTGCGCGTCTTTTGTGTCGGGATATAGCGGCACCCGGCGATACCGCAGCGCACAGTGTCGCATCGCTGCTACATCAGTGCCGCCTACAACAGGATTAGGGTCAAAACTCAATCAGGATAGGGGTCCTGTTGACGATGACGGGATTGGATGGAAGCAAACAAGCGCAAGGCAAGACCTTCTGGTCTTGTCGAGCATTGGTTGCGATCAGGCGGCCCGTCATCGCCAACCCTGCGGGCAAGCTGTATTTTGTGCCTGCGGGCGTCGGAAAGGTTTGAAAATGATGGGCATTTCCCGCACCTCTCCTCCTACTCAGACACAAAATACAGCTTGCAGAACCCCTATCCTGATTGAGTTTTGACCCTAGTGCAGATTGAGCTTCTTCATCTTGCGATGCAGCGTGGCACGGCTCATGCCGAGCGCGATCGCCGCCTGCGAGACGTTGCCGCTGGAGCGGGTCAGAGC
Organism: Rhizobium sp. AN80A; assembly: GCF_030053015.1. Classification (NCBI taxonomy): domain Bacteria; kingdom Pseudomonadati; phylum Pseudomonadota; class Alphaproteobacteria; order Hyphomicrobiales; family Rhizobiaceae; genus Rhizobium; species Rhizobium sp. AN80A. The sequence goes on from NZ_JASJPX010000003.1 coordinate 449,799, forward strand.
CCTCAGCAATGCCGCGCGTTCGGCCTCGACGAGATCCTCGTCGTCGGACATGCGGGTCTCGTGCAGGGCATCGGCCGCCGGAATGCCGGCGGCGATGCTGCGGTCGTCGAGCTTCAGCGCCAGGCGCGCGGCGCGGGTGGCGCCGAGCACGAGGTCGTGGCGATCGACGGCCAGAAGCGCCGCGGTCGGGTTGGTGCCCGAGGGCACCATCACGAAGCGGGCGCCGGCATAGGCGCTGCGGAAGAGATTGATCTCGATGCGCATGGCGGCATCGCGCACCATCTGCGCGAGAATGCCGAGCGTCATCTCGTTGACGTCGTCGCGGCAGGTCGAGATGTCGAGCGCGGCCGCCAGCTGCCCGCGATGATCGCGGATCGGAGAGGTCGTGCAGCTGAGCTTGATGTTGGAGCAGAAGAAGTGCTGGTCGCGGAAGATCGAAACCGAGCGCTCGTCGGCCAGCGCCGTGCCGATGCCGTTGGTGCCGATGCTGGCTTCGGTCCAGACCGAGCCGGTCCAGAGGCCGAGATCGTGGAACTCCTTGTCGTCGCCGATCGCGCCGCGGCGCTCGAGCGCGATGCCATCGCGGTCGGTCAGAAGCAGGCAGCAGCCGGCTTTGCCCGCTGTGGTGAACAGGCGGTCGAGTTCGTCGGTGGCGTTGGCGATCAGCTGTTCGGATTGTTCGCGGGCCTGCCTGAACTCCTGATCCATGAGGCGGAGCGGCGCGCGCCGCTCTTCCGGCGCCAGCTGGTGCATGGCGATGCAGCGGCGCCAGGAGGCGACCACGGAAGAACTTGCCGCGGCTGAATCGCGCTGCGTGCACGTGTAGACATGCTCCGCATGCGCAGAGTGTTCGTGCATCGGGGTTCCTCCCATCAAGAGCTGCAGCTCCTACCACCACAGATCATCGACAGGAGTGTGACGAAAATACACGTCCTTGGCAACTCGCCGCAATGTAAGCCGCCGTTTGGGCATCAAGGCGGTGACCGGACCTGTCTCAGATCTGCGACAGTTGGACATGTGAGGGATGCGCGGAACTTTCCGGCCGCTGGCCGGTTACTGCTCCAACCGGCAAGGGAGGCAGGTTTCGATGGCGCATGTCCGCAAAACCGATGAGAAACGCGGCCACTTCGATGCACGCGACCGGCTGATCATCGCGCTCTACGCGCAGCTGAAGGCCGAGCGTGAGACCCGCGAAACGCTGGAGTGGGCGATCCGCCATGGCGCGCTGTCGAGCGACGTGCTGGAGGCGATCGCCGGCGATCCGGTTCCTTTCGTGACCAGCGACGACATCGCCTCGGTGGAGAAGATCGTGACGCTTGATCAGCGCCGGCGGCGCAACACGGGGCGGGAGAAATAGACATGGCCGCGCGGGCAAGCTGGAAGGGGCATCTGAAGGTGGGCGATCTCGTCTGCGCGGTGGGGCTCTACACCGCGGTATCGGTCGCCGACCGCATCTCCTTCAACATCATCAATCGCAAGACCGGCCATCGCGTCGAGCGGCAGTTCGTCGACAGCGAGACGGGAAAGCCGGTGGAACGCGACGACCAGGTGAAGGGCTATCGGCTGGATAGCGGCGACTACGTCATGATCGAGGGCGAGGAGCTTGCCGCCTTCGCCCCCGAGAGCGACAAGCTCCTGACCGTGCAGGGGTTTGTTCCCTACGACGAGATCAACAAGCTCTATTTCGACCGGCCCTATTATCTGGCGCCGGTCAGCGAGGACGACGAGGAGGCGCTGGCGCTGATCGCGCGGGCGATGGGGGACCGGAAGGTCGCCGCGCTCGGTGAGGCTGTTCTGTTCCGCAAGACGCGCACCGTGCTGATCAGGCCGCAGGACGATTGCATCGTCGCGACGACGCTGAACTACGATTACGAGGTGCGCAACGCCGAGACGGTTTTCAAGGATATTCCCGATATCAAGTTCGACAAGGAAATGATCGAACTCGCCGGCCATATCATCGGCACCAAGAAAGGCAGCTTCAATCCCAGGGACTACGAGGATCGCTACGAGGCGGCGCTTGCCGAACTGGTGCAGGCGAAGATCGAGGGCAGGGCTCTGCCCAAGCGCACGGCCGAGCCGAAGGGCAAGGTGATCGACCTCATGGAAGCGTTGCGCGAGAGCGCGAAGATGAGCGGCAAGGCGAGTGGGAAGACGAGTGGCAAGACGGCGGGCAAGGCATCCGCCAGGAGTGCCGCGCGCGGTAACGGCGGCTCGAAGAGGGCGAGCTGACCATGGCGCTCGAGACCTATCACGCCAAGCGCGATTTCAAGCGGACGCCGGAGCCGCGCGGAGGAAAACGTGCCTCTACGGCGCGCGACAGCAACGCGCTGAGCTTCGTGATCCAGAAACACGACGCGACGCGGCTGCATTACGACTTCCGGCTGGAAATGGACGGAGTGCTGAAGAGCTGGGCGGTGACGCGCGGGCCGAGCCTCAATCCCGACGACAAGCGTCTGGCCGTGCATGTGGAGGACCACCCGCTCGACTATGGCGACTTCGAGGGCATCATCCCGAAGGGCGAGTATGGCGGCGGCACCGTCATCGTCTGGGATCGCGGCACATGGGCGCCGTATGGTGACATGCGCAAGGCCTACAAGAAGGGCCACATGGAATTCGACCTCGATGGCGACAAGCTGAAGGGTCGCTGGCATCTGGTGCGGATGCACGGCAAGCCCGGCGAAACCCGGGAGAACTGGCTGCTGATCAAGGCCGAGGACGAGGAAGCGCGCGTCAAGGGCGATATCCTGAAGCTGCGGCCTGAATCGGCAAAGACCGGCCGCAAGATCGAGGAAGTGGCCAAGAACCCGGATGCCGCCTGGCACTCGCGGCCCAAGGGGACGGACAGCAGTGAGGCCGGGAAGGGGCGCACCAAGTCGTCGGATCCCAAGCCGAGGGCGACCAAGACCAAGGCCGAACCGCGCCAATGGCCCGACGGTGCGGTCAAGGCCGGCCTCCCTGACTTCGTCGAGCCGGCGCTCGCCAAGCTGAAGCCGAAACCGCCTGTTGGCGACGAGTGGGTGCACGAGATCAAGTTCGATGGCTACAGGCTGCAGATCAGGATCGACCACGGCAAGGTGACGATGCTGACGCGCACGGGCCTGGACTGGACGGAGCGGTTTGGCGAGACGCTTGCGAAAGCTTTTTCGGACCTGCCGGTGCAATCTGCTCTGATCGACGGCGAGGTGGTGGTCGAGCGCGACAATGGCGCTTCGGATTTTTCCGCGCTGCAGAGCGATCTCAGCGAAGGGCGCAAGGACCGCTTCGTGTTCTACGCCTTCGATCTCCTGCATCTCGACGGGCACGACATGCGCGAGGTGTCGCTGCTTTCCCGCAAGGCATTGCTGGAAACGCTTCTGGCTCCTGATAACCCGACACTGCGCTACAGCAGCCATTTCACCGAGAAGGGTTCGCTCGTGCTCGACCATGCCTGCGGCCTGGGGCTGGAGGGGTGATTTCCAAGCGCGGCGACAGCGCCTATAGCTCGGGGCGCACGGGCGAGTGGATCAAGTCCAAGTGCTCGAAACGGCAGGAGTTCGTCATCGGCGGCTTCGTGCCCTCGACGGCGACGAAGAATGCCATCGGTTCGCTCGCCATGGGCTATTACAAGGGCGGCAAGCTTCACTATGTCGGACGCGTCGGCACCGGATTCTCGGTTTCGACCGCCAGAATGCTGCATGACCGTCTTTCGCAGGACCGGCAGGCGAAAACCGCCTTCGACGACGCTCTGTCGGCCGAGGCGCGGCGCGGGCTTGTCCACGTCAAGCCCAGGCTTGTGGCGGATGTGGAGTTTCAGGCATGGTCGGCGGACGGCAATCTGCGGCATGCGGCGTTTCGCGGGCTGCGCGAGGACAAGGCGGCGGGGGATGTGATGCGCGAGACCGAAAAAGGCAAGGCCGATCCGGCGCCGCAATCGAACGTCGCGCTCACCCACCCCGATCGCATCTACTGGCCGGATCAGGGCATCACCAAGCAGGGACTTGCGGATTATTACGCGCAGGTCTGGCGCTTCATGGAGCCCTTCGTGGTCAACCGCCCGCTGGCGCTGCTGCGCTGCCCTGACGGTATTGCCGGGCGCCAGCGCTTCTTCCAGAAGCATGCCTGGAAGGGAATGAACGCCCATATCGAGGAGATCGCGGACCCGAAGGACAGGGGTGGCGAAAAGTTGCTGCGTATCGCTGATTTCGATGGGCTCGTGGCGCTCGTGCAATCCGCCGTTCTCGAGATCCACCCCTGGGGGCGACGACCGCGAGCTTCGAGAAGCCCGACATGATCACCATGGATCTCGATCCGGCCGACGATGTCGCCTGGGCCGAGGTGATCGCTGCGGCCCACGAGTTGAAGCAGCGGCTCGAGGCGGCGGGGCTGGCTGCCTTCGTGAAGACCTCCGGCGGCAAAGGTCTCCATGTGGTGACGCCGCTGAAGCCGAAGGCCGGATGGGTGCAGGTCAAGGCCTTCGCGAAGGCGCTGGCGGACGCGATGACGAAAGATCAGCCGGACAAATATCTGGCGACCGCCACCAAGGCGAAACGCAACGGCAAGATCTTCATCGATTATCTCCGCAACGGCCGCGGCAACACCGCCGTCGCCGCCTATTCGACCCGCGCCCGGCCGGGTGCCGCCGTGTCGATGCCGCTCGACTGGAAGGAGCTGACGGGAGAGATCGGCCCGGGCTATTTCACGGTCGACAACACGCCGTCGCGGATGAATTCGCTGGCAAGCGATCCCTGGGCCGATTTCTTCAAGGCCGCCGCGCCGCTTGAAAAGCGCAAGTGACGATCGCCTGAAATATGTGCCGAGCTAGTGCTTCGACCGTCCGCCATCCTTGGCGATGCTCTTCTTCAGCGCGTCCATGATGTTGACGACGTTGCCGGTGGATTTGACGGGCGGGCGCTTTGTTGCCGCCACGGGCTTCGGCAGGCTCTTCTGTTTGGCACGGATCATCGCCCGGATGCGTTTCTGCACGGGATCGGTGACCATCGAGGGTTTCCATTCCTCGGTGCGGTCCTTCACCAGCTTGCTCATCAGCGCCAGCACCTTCTGGTCGGTCTTGGCAGCAAGATCGACGGTCCCGGCCGGCTCGCGGACCTCGTCGCCGAAATGCAGCGTCCAGAGCACGATGCCCTTGCCCTGCGGCTCCAGCAGCACGGCGCGTTCGCGGCGGTAGAGAACGAGACGGGCGATGCCGACGACATCGTTTGCCTTCATCGCCTCGCGGATGACGCAGAAAGCCTCGACGCCGACCTTGTCTTCCGGCGCCAGGAAATGCGGCTTGTCGTACCAGATCCAATCGATCGAGCCGCGCGGCACGAAGCTCGATATGTCGATCGTGCGGGTGCTCTCCAGCCCGACCTCGCTGATCTCGTCGTCCTCGAGGATGACATAGTCGTCCTCGCCGCGGGGATAGCCCTTGGCCTGATCCTTGTCCGAGATCGGCTTATGGGTGACGCTGTCGACATAGCGGCTTTCTACGCGATTTCTGGTCTTGCGGTTCAGCACATGAAACCGCAGCTGGTTGCTATCCGTGGTCGCCGGCGTCAGCGATACCGACGCGGTTACGAGCGACAGCTTGAGATAACCCTTCCAATAGGTCTGACGCGCCATCCGATGCCGGCGCCTCCGCGCCCCTCCAAGCCGCAATACGGCGATGCCGTTTCAACGGCCGGAGCGCGGATTTTGTTCCCTCGTGTCAGGCGCCACATCCATTTGATGTCGGGCAGCACATGAAGGTCAGACGATGCTAGCGCCAGCGAAACGTCGCATTGCCGCGTCGATCCACCTTGCCGAGTTCGATGGAGGCCCATCCTCCGTTCGCCGTGTCGGCGAGGCGCACGCTTGGCTTCCCGAAGATCATTCCGAGAAAGCGCGGACAGCCGCGGATTTTACCGCCACCGTCATCGGCCGTGAAAATGCACTGGTGGGACATGGATGTCCCGGATACCGCTATTATTCCCGTTTTAGGCACGTGTGGTTCCCGTCACTATCATGCTTAGACGGTGATACTCGCGCGGGCGTTTGCCGATGGCAAGCGTAAAATTCACCGTTTCGTGATATTCAGGATGTCCGCATGAAAGCAAACCTTAACCTTCGGCCGGGTTCAAGGACATGGCCTGCGACGTGCGGCAATCCATCCGATTGCATGATGCAGTGCAGCATCAGTGCATGAAAATGCGCCTCGCGCGGGTTGAGGTCGTATGCGCCAACGGCTATCTGGTGCCATATGCGGATGATCCGCAGACAAGAGGGCGCCGCCGCATGAAACCTGAATTTCTCGTCACGCATTCCGGTGGCTTCCATGCCGACGAACTGCTCTCCACCGTCATTCTGACGAAGCTCTTTCCCGAGGCGCGCATCATGCGCAGCCGTGCGCCGGAATGGATCACACCGGGGCCCGACCGGATCATTTACGATGTCGGCGGCGCCTACGACGCCGCGGCGCGCATCTTCGACCACCACCAGCGTGGCGCGCCGCTGCGCGAAGACGGCCAGCCCTACAGCTCGTTCGGCCTGATCTGGAAGCACTACGGGCGCGATTATCTGGCCGCATCCGATATTCCCGAGGCCGATATCGACGATATCCACGCCTCTTTCGACGGCAGCTTCGTGCTGCCGATCGATCTTACCGACAATGGCGCGCTCAGCCCCTCCGGGCCGCTTGCCGGGCTGACGCTGCCGGCACTCCTGGAAACGCTGAAGCCGGTCTTCGACGAGACCGATCCCGGCGCCGACGACCGCGCCTTTCACGAAACACTCGCCATCGCGCGCAGCTTCGTCGAGGCGCGGATATCAAAGAGTGCTGCGAAGCGCAGGGCGGAGGCGCTGGTGCACAAGGCGATCATCGCTGCCGGCGAAAGCCGTGTGCTGGAACTACCGATGGGCATGCCCTTCCGCCCCGCCATCGTCAAGGCCGGCGCCGACCACCTGCTCTTCGTCGTCCACCCGCGCGACAAGGACTGGTGCGTGACCGGCATCCGCCGCGAGGAGGAGGGCTTTACGCTGCGCGCCGACCTGCCGGCCGCCTGGGCGGGCCTCACCAACGGCGACCTCGAAGCCGTAAGCGGCGTTGAAGGCGCCAGCTTCTGCCACAACGGCCGCTTCATCGCCGCCGCCAGGAGCCGCGAAGCGGCGCTGAAGATGGCGGAGATTGCGGTGGCCGAGGCGGTGGGGGGCGTGTGACGCATAAAGGGGTGCTCGGGCATTGAAAGGTGACGCAGGGCTCAACCCCGATCGTGCGCGCCACCGGACAATCCGAGCATCTTACAGCGCTAGCCGCGATCGAACGATGAGCCCGTTGCGCTATCAGCCATGCTTTGTTCGAGCAGGCCACTAATTGCAGAGATTCACTCCATCCTTGACAATCACCGCCCATTTGGGGCCAAGGATGTCACGAGCGGATATAGCCTGGCTGCTGCCTGGTTCGCCATCCTTGAACATTACGATCCCAATGGACTGGTCGTGCGAACCGCCGTAGATGATCGGCCCTGGCGTATAGGTTGTCGTCGCATTGACCGTGCCGTATCCGCCATAGGAGTTGATGGTGCCATAGGTATTGTAGTTTCCTGGCATCTGGGTTGCGGTGACGTTGTTCGCCGCTGCTGCTGACGTGATGATGTAGCGATCGTAGCCCGCCTTGATGGTCTCGACGGCAGCCTGTTTCTGTGCCGCCTTAGCCGCGCCAACACTGCCGCACATCGGCTCCGCGCTCGTCTGGATGATCATTTGGTTTCTCGAGACCCGCATGGTGCTGGACTGGACGCAGGAACTTAGCAGCACGGCGAGGGCCGATGCCGCGATAGTTGTTTTATGCATAAAAGATTCCCCAACCTTGACGCGAGCCACATTGCGAACAAAGCGTCCTCTGTCAATCGGCTTGAAAGCCATTCAGCGCAGCTTTTAATTATCACAGCGCTGCCTCACTCGGCTGCAATTGGTCGAGCATCACGCTCGATGCCGCGAATTCTGAAGCACCTGGTCTGGCAAACGCTGTTGTAACCGCAGCCCAAAACGCAAAAGGGCTTAGCGGAACTGCGTAAATTCCTGCTAAGCCTTTGGAAATAGATGGTGGGCCCGGAGGGACTCGAACCCCCAACCAAGCGGTTATGAGCCGCCGGCTCTAACCATTGAGCTACAGGCCCTGGCGACTGTGACGGCGCCTGGCAGCGGCGCAATGGTTCGCCGGTGCTCGTTGCGTCTAACGCAATTTCAGAGCGGTCACAAGTCATTGCCGCAATAGCTTCACAATCAAACGGCAAGAGGGATCGGTAAGTCACAATCGCGGAGTGAAACAATGCCATTGCCGAATACCAAAAGCTTTGCCGCCGGTCTCCTTCTCAGCCTGCCCGTGCTTGTCGCGGCCTCTGTGCCGGCGTTCGCGGCCGATGCGCCGCGCCAGGCGGTCATCAGCGTGATCGGCGAGGGGCGGGCGACGATGGCGCCCGACATGGCTGTCCTGACCTTCTCCGTCGTCAAGCAGGAGAAGACCGCGCGCGAGGCGCTCGACGGCAACAACAAGGCGATGAGCGACGTGCTCGCCGCGCTGAAGAAGGCCGGCATCGCCGAGCGCGACCTGCAGACATCGGGCTTTTCCGTGCAGCCGCAATATCGCTATCCGCAGGGGACCGACGGGCAGCAGCTGCCGCCCGAACTCATCGGCTACCAGGTCTCCAACACGCTGACGGTCCGGGTGCGCGATCTCTCGAAGCTCGGTGGGATCATCGACCAGTCGGTGACGCTCGGCGTCAACCAGGGTGGTGATATCCAGTTCACCAACGACAAGCCGGACAGCGCCATGGAAGAAGCGCGCAAGAACGCGGTGGCCGACGCCGTCGCGCGGGCCAAGACGCTTGCGTCCGCCGCCGGCGTCAAGCTCGGCAACGTCATCGAGATCAACGAAAACGGGCCGCGGCCGCAGCCGATGCCCGTCATGCGGGCGGCGATGATGAAGACGGAGGCCGATGCAGCCGTGCCGATCCAGGGTGGCGAAAGCAGCTACAACATCAGCGTCAACGTTACATTCGCGATCGCGCAGTAGCGCGGCGCCCATATCCGTTAATTTAAGTTACCAAAAGATTGCCGTTGATATTCCTTTGAATATCAACGGCTTATCTTTGCGGCCGCCGCGCTCGCCAGGCCGGGGCAGAAAAAGCGCTTTATCACGCGTATATTACACTATAACATCGATCGTGTTATTCGGTCCGGTCGGGAACCTGAGTTCTGCTTCCGGCGTTAGTGCGGACCGATGAGGAGGAATTGGCTTTATCCCTGCAAAGAGGAGACAGACATGTCGAATGCCTTGCCGCCACTTCACAATGGGCACGCCCCGTTCACCCTTCAAGAGCTCTTTCGCGATGCTCTTTATGCGTTTGAAGAGTGGGATACGGAACTGACCGAACCGATCGTCACGTTCGAAGGCCGGGTTGTTCCGATCAGTAGCGTCTTCGAGGCCATGCGCCAGTGCGACGACATCGTGCCGATGAATATCGTCGGCGCCGTGACCGAGCGACTGACGAAACCCTGGGAGGGCGAAGGCCCGCTCGACCAGATGACGTTTTCGACCGCCGCCCGCGTCATGGGCGTGCTGGTGCGCAAGCGCCTGCATGCGACCGGAACGCCCGATATCGTGGCCGTTGCCGCCGTTCCCGACGAACGCCGCTCGCGCGGTTGATTTTCGATGACGCGGCCGCTACGGCGGTCGCGTCTCGCCCGAGCCCCGATCGAGGTCGCGGGTTTTACACGATCTTGCGGGCGCGCCCTTGATGCCCCGCGCGCGGTCTAAAGATCGAACGCTTCCTTCAATCCCTGTCCCTTGCGTTCTCGCAGATCGAGGTCGGCCTCGATATGCGCGATGTGGTGAAGCATGAGGTGACAGGCGTGGTCGAGATCCTTGTTTTCAATCGCCGATACGATGTCGCCATGCTCGTTGTGGCCGCAGCTCGATATGGTCGACTGGCCGTAGAGCGCGATGACAAGGGAGGAGCGGGCCACGAGCTCCTCCATGAAGCGCTGCATGATCGTATTGCCGGAGATCGCGGCGAGCGTCAGGTGAAAATCGCCGGATGCCTTGATTTCGGCGCGCCGGGCCGTCTGTCCACGCTCGCCGATCAAGCGGCTCTCCTCCAGCAGCAGCTGCCGCAGGTGCTGAATCTGCGACTGCGTGATCCTGGCCGCTGCCTCGCGCAGGATGCCGGGCTCGATCAGCCGGCGGGCGGCGAAGATCTGGCGCGCTTCGTCGGGCGAGGGGTATGCCACGAAGGCGCCGCGGTTCTTTTCGACGCTGACGAGACCCTCATAGGAGAGCGCCTGCAGGGCCGCGCGCGCCAGTGTGCGGCTGACGTTGAAGAGGTTGCCGACATCGCTTTCCGACAGCTTGGTCCCCGGTGACAGGCGACGTTCGACGATCGCGTCCCGAATGGCGTCGCGGATCTGCTGCGTGCCGGTTTCTGTCGGCTCGTCGGGCGTCGGAAGCGCGCTGGAGGTCGGGTTCATGAGGCTGGATGTCCTGTGGCCGGTCGATGATAGCCACAATCGGCCGGAAAGTTAAACGGAATTTGCAATCAATCGAGCCGTCAAATCGTATACGATTTTTTGCGTAAATTGCAGACGAAAGCCTATTTGATGTGCAGGCATACGCGGAGGTCTATTTTTGGTCATTCGTGTGTTTTGGGCGAAAACTCAATCTTCCTAGAGGCTTGATACCCCCTCGCGGAAACTGGCACGGCGAATGCATCGTCTTCCTCGAACAGGGGAAGACACGATGTCGAAAGCGGCAGAGATCGATATAGCATCCGTTTCGAAGGTGTATGGCGCAACCACCGCCGTGCATGCGATCAGCCTGAAGATACCGGCTGGCTCCTATTGCTGCTTCCTGGGACCATCGGGCTGCGGCAAGACCTCGACGCTGCGGATGATTGCCGGGCACGAGAGCATTTCATCGGGCGATATTCGCCTCGGCAACACCGTCGTCACCGATTTTCCGCCGGCCAAGCGCGGCACGGCGATGATGTTCCAGTCCTACGCGCTCTTCCCGCATCTCGACCTGATCGACAACGTCGCCTTCAGCTTGAAGATGAAGGGCGTGGAGAAGCAGGAGCGGCGGGCCAAGGCGCTGGAGATGCTGAAGCTGATGCAGATGGAGGCCTATGCCAACAGGCGTCCGGCGCAGCTTTCCGGCGGCCAGCAGCAGCGCGTGGCGCTTGCCCGGGCGCTGATCACCGACCCGGAGGCGCTGCTACTCGATGAGCCGCTCTCGGCGCTCGATCCGTTCCTGAAGATCCGCATGCGTGCCGAGCTCAAGAAGCTGCAGAAGACGCTGGGGATCACCTTCGTGCATGTGACGCACAGCCAGGAAGAGGCGATGGCGCTCGCCGATATCATCGTCATCATGAACGACGGCAAGATCGAGCAGGCGGCGACCCCACGCAAGGTGTTCGAGGAGCCTGCCACCGCCTTCGTGGCGCGGTTCATGGGCGATCACAACGTGCTGACGGGTCGCGTGAGATCCGTTGGCGACGGCGTTTTGACGCTCGAGGTGCCTGAGGGGCAGACGTTTTCGGTGCGGGGCGAGGGCAGGCTTGCGGGCGAGGTCGTCGATATCGGCATCCGCACCGACCGTGTTCGCCTCGCCAGCGCCACCGACAAGACGCTCGGCTTCAACGGTATCGTCTCCAACATCGAATATCGCGGCGCCTCGGTGAAGATCACCGTGGTCGGCGCGGGCAGCGATGACTTCACGGTCATCGCCAGCGATGGCGACTATTTCGCCAACCCCGCATCGGTCGGCGATGCGGTGTCCCTGAGTTGGGCACTGGAGGACGCCGTTCTCCTGGGCCGCGTTTCGGCATGACTATCAATTACCACAAAAACCAGAGGGAACTGACATGACTGATACAACGAAAACCACCGGGAAGGGTCTGATGGACAAGGGCGTGTCGCGCCGCGGCCTGCTGAAGACCGGCGCCGCAGCGCTTGGCGCTGCCGCCGGCTCCGGGCTCATTACCGGCTTCCCGACGATCTGGGCGCAGTCGAACATCACGCTTCGCCAGTTCGGCACCGGCGTTTCCAACATCAACGCCGTCGCCGAACAGTGCAAGAAGGACCTCGGCATCACGCTCGAGATGACGGCGACCGATTCCGACGCCGCCGCCCAGCGTGCCGTCACCCAGCCCGACAGCTACGACATCGCCGACATCGAATACTGGATCCTCAAGAAGGTCTATCCGACCGGCGTCATCCAGCCGATGGATGTGAAGAAGCTGAAATATTACGACAAGGTCGTTCCGTTGTTCAAGAACGGCAAGCTGAAACCGGACAGCGTGATCGCGCAGGGTACCGCGCCGCATACCGTCGGCTATGTCGAGAGCGCCGATGCCAAGACCTTCGCCAAGGGCGAAACCGAACTCTTCACCATGATGCCGACGATCTACAATGCCGATACGCTCGGCATTCGCCCCGACCTCGTCGGCCGCGATATCACCAGCTGGGCCGATATCATGGACCCGAAGTTCAAGGGCAAGACCTCGATCATCAACATTCCGTCGATCGGCATCATGGATGCCGCGATGATCATGGAAGCGCTGGGCAACATCAAGTACGCCGACAAGGGCAACATGACCAAGGAAGAGATCGACAAGACGATCGAGTTCCTGATCAAGACCAAGCAGGACGGCCAGTTCCGCGCCTTCTGGAAGTCGTTCGACGAGTCGGTCAACCTGATGGCGTCGGGCGAGGTCGTCATCCAGTCCATGTGGTCGCCCGCCGTCGCCGCCGTCCGCTCCAAGGGGATCGCCTGCAAGTATCAGCCGCTCAAGGAAGGCTACCGCTCATGGGGCGGTGGTCTCGGTCTTGCCTCGCACCTCAAGGGCGCGCAGCTCGACGCCGCCTACGAGTACATCAACTGGTACACATCCGGCTGGGTCGGCGGCTACCTCAACCGCCAAGGCTACTACTCTGCCTGCATGGATACCGCCAAGAATTTCATGACGGCGGACGAGTGGGGCTACTGGATCGAAGGCAAGGCCGCCCAGGGCGATATCCTTTCGCCCGAGGGCAAGGTCATGGAGAAGGCCGGCGCGGTGCGCGACGGTGGTTCGTTCGAAGAGCGCATGGGCAACGTCGCGTGCTGGAACTCCGTCATGGACGAGGACCGCTACATGGTTCGCCGCTGGAACGAGTTCATCGCGGCTTAGGGCGATCTGGGGTCTCCCCTTCCAATCGCGGGAGGGGAGGTTCTGCCGTGGGTTACCCCCCTCTGTCCTGCCGGACATCTCCCCCCACAAGGGGGGAGATCGACCCGTGGCCTGCTCCCCACGCAAGCAATGAGCGTGGAGCGAGCGGTTGCACCCAGCCAATCTCCCCACCTGTGGGGGAGATGCCCGGCAGGGCAGAGGGGGCGTCACGCAACGCAATGCCAACTGGAAAAGGGATCAGCGATGGCGACGATCGCTTCAGCAGAGACAAACGAGACGACCGAGCGGGTGCGCAGCCCGGGCTTTCGGCTGGCGCCGTGGGCCGCCTCCTATCTGCAGGCGGTGCCGCTGATCCTGATCCTCGGCTTCTTCTTCATCCTGCCGATCGCAATGATCGCCGTCGTCAGTTTCTGGGATTACGACTTCGCCGGTCTCTATCCCGATTTCCTGACGATGAACTATACCGAAACGCTCGGCTCGTGGGTGACGTGGAAGACCTATCTCAACACGCTGAAATTCACCGTCATCGTCTGGGCGCTCACCGTCTTCATCGGTTTCTGGGTCGCCTATTTCCTCGCCTTCCACATCCGCCGCACATCGACGCAGATGATCCTGTTTCTCGTCTGCACCGTGCCGTTCATGACATCAAACATCATCCGCATGATTTCGTGGATTCCCGTGCTCGGCCGCAACGGGCTGGTCAACTCGGCGCTGATTGAGATGGGGATCATCCCGCAGCCGATCGAATGGCTGCTCTATTCCGATTTCGCCGTGGTGCTCGCCATGGTGCACCTCTACACGCTGTTCATGGTGACGCCGATCTTCAACACGCTGATGCGCATCGATCGCTCGCTGTTCGAGGCGGCGCGCGATGCCGGCGCCAGTGGCTGGCAGATCCTCTGGAACGTCGTCATCCCGCTCGCCAAGCCCGGCATCGCCATCGGTTCGATCTTCGTCGTCACGCTCGTCATGGCCGATTTTTCGACGGTGCAGGTCATGTCCGGCGGGCAGAGCGCCTCGGTGGCGCTGATGATGAAGAACCAGATGTCGCTGCTGCAATATCCGGCCGCCGCCGCCAATGCCGTCGTGCTTCTGATCGTCGTGCTGATGATGGTCGCGGCCATCCTGCGCGTCGTCGATATCCGCAAGGAGCTTTAAGATGAGCCACGAAAAGCGCACGCTCGAATTCTACGTGCTCGCCGCCTTCTTCATCCTGTTCGTGCTGTTCCTCTACGGCCCGCTGTCGGCGATCCTGATCCTGTCCTTCCAGGGGCCGGATGGCGGCCTGACATTCCCGCTCAACGGCGTTTCCGTCCACTGGTTCTACAACCTGTTCGAAAAGCAGGCGGTGGGCGATTTCGGGGCTTCCTTCCGCCGCTCCTTCTCGCTCGGCCTGATGGTCATGGTGGTCACCGTCGTGGTGTCGCTGCTGGCCGGCCTTGCCTTCCGCCGTCGCTTCCGTGGCGCGACCTTGCTGTTCTACGCGACGGTCGCCAGCCTCGTGGTGCCGTCGATCATCATCTCGCTCGGCATCGGTGTCGTGTTCCAGCAGGGCGGGCTGAAGCCGGCCTGGTATTCGTCGGCCTTCGGCGCGCATCTGACTTGGACGCTGCCCTTCGGCGTGCTGATCATGTTCGCCGTCTTCAACCGCTTCTCGCCGGCCTATGAAGAGGCGGCGCGCGATCTCGGGGCGAGTTCGTGGCAGACCTTCGTGCATGTCGTGCTGCCGATGATCGCGCCGAGCCTGATCGGCGTCGGCCTGTTCGGCTTCACGCTCTCCTATGACGAATTCGCCCGCACGCTGATGACCTCAGGCAGCTACAACACGCTGCCGCTCGAGATCTACGGGATGACGACCAACGTGACGACGCCGGTGCTCTACGCGCTCGGTACGGTGACGACGCTGTTTTCCTTCACCATCATTCTGGTCGCGCTCGGCATCATGATGCTGCTGCGCGGGCGCCAGGCAAAGACAAGCTGATCCCATGCGTATTCTCATCGTCAATCCGAACACGACATCAAGCATGACCGAGAAGGCGGCGACCGCCGCACGGCTCGTCGCCGCCTCCGGCACCGAGATCATCGCCGCCACCTCGAGAATGGGGCCGGTGTCGATCGAGGGGCATTATGACGGGGCGCTCGCCATCCCCGGGCTGCTGATGGAGCTGAAGGAGCGGGCAGGGACCTATGATGCGGCCGTGATCGCCTGCTTCGACGATACGGGGCTCGAGGCAGCCCGCAGCTTCGCCGACGTGCCGGTGCTCGGGCTTTGCGGATCCGCCGTCGCCACCGCCGGCTTCCTGGCGCAGCGCTTTACCGTGGTGACGACGCTGGAGCGGTCGCGGGTGCTGATCGACAATCTTGTGCGCCGCTATGGCATGGGGGACCGGGCGAAGGTCCGCGCGTCTGACATTCCAGTGCTGGAGCTTGAGGATGAAGCGTCGGGCGCGATCGGCAAGCTTCGTGCCGAGATCGAGCGGGCGCTCAGGGAGGATGGCGCGGAAGCGATCGTGCTCGGCTGCGCCGGTATGACCGATCTGGCGCGCGACCTGCGGGAGATCTACGGCGTGCCCGTGGTCGACGGCGTTGCGGCGGCCGTCAAGCAGGCAGAGGCGCTGGTGTCGCTTGGTCTTTCGACCAGCAAGCGCGGCTCCTACGCGGCGCCGCTTGCCAAGCCCTTTGCCGGCGAGATGAGCCGGTTCGCGCCGATGCAGGCAGCGGGGTGAGGCCGGCCGGTCGCGGTTCCGTGAAGGCGGCCCTCGGCCATTTTCCCATGTCGTGTCAGGCATCTCCGGCGCGGCCGGATCACCACGATTCCGCTTTACTTTTTCGCTCTCCTGGCGATGCTCAGCAAAAAGCATTTAAGGAGAGGAAGCAGACATGACCATGCCGGACGACGATCTTGCGCGCATTGCCGAGCAGGAGAAGGTGCTGCGCTTCGACAGTTTCGATCTGGCGACGGCGTGGCAGCTGGGCAAGTTGCTGCAGGAGCTCGGTTCGGAGCGTGGTCTGGGTATCGCGATCGATATCAACCTGCATTCGATGCCGGTCTTCTATGTGGCTCTTCCCGGGGTCACACCCGACAACGTCCAATGGGTGCGCCGCAAGCGCAATCTGGTGCTGCGCTATTTCCGCAGCAGCTATGCCATCGGCCTCGACCTGAAGGCCAAGGGAAAGACGATCGCGGATAACGGTCTGTCTGATGCCGATTACGCGCCCCACGGCGGCAGCTTCCCGATCAATGTCAAGGGCACCGGCTGCATCGGCTCGGTGACCGTTTCCGGTCTGCCGCAGCGCGACGACCACAATCTCGTCGTCGAGGCGCTGGCGCTGATGCTGGCCAAGGATCTGGACGCGCTGCGCCTGGCGTGACACCCTCACGGGAACGCGCCGGCACGTCATGCCGACCGGGCCGGAACGGCTTTACGCCTTTTCGACCAGCCAGACGCTTGGGGCGCCAAGGATGCCGCCCGTGCGCATGGCCGAGCGGAGCTCCTCCAGCTGCATGAAGGCCTTCGCGGCTTCCGGTGTTGCGAATTCATGGGTGACGGTGACGTCGTTGGGATTGTCGGCGGATTGGAAGACCGCCTCCGATATCACGCCGTTTTCCGCCTGAACGGACCGGAAGCCGTCATACACCTTGCGCCAGGCCGCATAGTCCGAAACCTCATGCCTTACGAACACTGTCGTCATGTTCCGCTCCTGCGTTGCATTCACATGTTTCGTTTGGAAGCCAGGCGTCAGCGTACCACCGATGAGGGGTTCGCGCGCGTGAAAATGCATGGCATCGCACGCCGCTGAAATTGCATGTATGGTGGCGACATCTCGATCAGGGAAGAGGGTCGATGACGCGTCGTTTGCGCATTCTTGCGGCGTTGCTCTCCCTGGCGCTGACCGGCGCCGGGCCGGCGGATGACGGGCGGTGGTATGCGGGGAGCTACTCGTTTTCCGACGAACTCGGCGGTTTCCGCATCCTGTCGATCTCAGGTTCCGGCACGCGGGAGGATCCGATCGAGATCCGAGAGGCGTTCGACAGTCTTGCGCCGGTGACGCTGGTGATCCGCTTCGCCAAACCCGCCGAGCTGAAAGCGACGGTGCCGGGCTCGTTTCATCTGCGGGTGGTGACGGTGAACCGGAGCGGTCTGGCATGGATCGGCTTCGGCTTCGAGCTGCAGGAAATCCGCGGCAAGCCGAGCGACTTCTATGACGGGCTATCCTTCGGGCAGGCCGATCCCGATCCGGCGCTGATCTCGTCCAGCCGCTTCATGCATTTCGAAAGCCGCTTCGAGAGCTTCGATCGTCTGAATTTCGACGAGGGGCATCTCGATCCCGGTGAGCAATCGAAATTCGGCTTCTTCGTTTCCGACGTCACGCCGGTCGCGGAGTTCTATCTGGTGGAGGAACCGCGTATTCCGTCGTCGTGATTGGTCGTCGGCGGGGCAGGCTTCTGGGCTTTTTCTCACGACACGCGCGGCATTACGGGTGGCTCAAGGAAGCACCATCGAAAGACCATCGCGGCCAAAGCCCCGACTGCGCATCCGTAGAACAACCTTGAAAGCAAGAGATCAGGAAGCGAGGAGGACACAAGCCAATAGAAGGTTGCAAAGATCAGCAAGGACGCCGCCACAAAGCCGATGCGCCGGTTCGCGAGAGGCCGGACGAGCGCTACTCCATGGAAGCCGATCAGAGTGCCGGTTAACCCGACAATCAGGCTAACCAACGGCGCCGTCGGCTTCTCCCAAAAGCTGTCCAGAAGGCAAAGGGCGCCAGCCAAAGCGGCGGCGCCAAGTAGCTGCAGCGCAACTGCACCAGCAAACCTGATACGCGCTGAGTATCTGGGCGTCGAGTAACGAAAGAACGCGATCAAGGTGCTCTCCCTATGCAAGGCGGTTACAGCCACTTTTTGGGCCGCAATGGTTGTCAGCTTGAAATCCGTACAACCTCAGCTAAACTTGAGGTCAAGGGGATTTTTCAATGACACGAGAACTGACTGTCGGAGAGGTTGCTGCGCGAGCGGGAGTTGCTGTGTCCACTCTGCATTTCTATGAAGCGAAGGGCCTGATCTCCAGTCACCGGACATCTGGCAATCAGCGACGCTACACGAGCGACGTTTTGCGCAGGGTTGCGGTTATTCGCGTTGCGCAAAACTTGGGGCTGCCGTTGTCGACAATCGGCAGAGCTTTGGCACGACTGCCAGACGGGCGAACACCGTCGCGCGCGGATTGGGAGTTGTTGTCTGCGGAATGGGCAGTTGAACTGGACGCGCGGATTCAGCAGCTAAAAGGGCTGAGAGACGGCTTGTCTGACTGTATAGGGTGCGGCTGTCTTTCGATCGACAAATGCGCACTCGTCAATTGGGACGACAGGCTGGCCGTGGAAGGTCCTGGCCCTCGCAGGCTCACCGCCGATCGGGAATGAAATGTGCCCCTAGGCATCCGCTTGCGGGATTGCGTCACCTTCATGCAGCGGCGCCGTGGATGCGGCGCCGCCTCGTTCCATCGTCAGATCTTGCCGCCGGCTTCCGGGATGACCTTGGTCAGGCTGCCGGTCGCCGGGAAGAGGGGGATGAGGCAGGCTTGCAGGGCGTGGTAGATGTCGCCCTTGCCGGGGAAGATGGTGTGGGCGGGGACCATGTCTTCCGTCAGTTCCTCGTGCCAGCCGCCGTTTTTGTGGTCGATGAAGCGGCGCTCGATGACGTTCCAGATCTTTCGGTAGCTTTCCTCGTGGTAGTCGCTCGGCAGGTGTTCGTTGAGGTAGTGGGCAGCGGCTACGCCTTCGCAGGCGGGCCACCACATCTTCTGGCGCTTGTCCGGGCGGTCCTCCCAGTCGAGCGTGTAGAAAAAACTGCCCTTGTCGTCGTCCCAGCCGAGCGCCATTGCCTGCGAGAACAGGCCCTTGGCGGCATCCGGCAGCCATTCCAGCGTCTTGCCGCCGAGCACCCAGAGCTGCAGCAGAAGGCGTGCCCATTCCAGCGAGTGGCCGGGCGTGGTGCCGGCCGGACGGAACATCTCGTTCGGATGATAGTAGGTCTTGTCGAGCTTCCATTCCGTGTCGAAATGCTCGGCGACGCGCCAGTCGACGGAGCCGGCGGCGCGGCGGATGACGAGGTCGGCGATGCTTTCGGCCTTGGTGAGATAGTCGCGGTTGCCGGTTGCCTCGAAGGCTGCCATCAGGGCTTCGGTCAGGTGCATGTTGGAGTTCTGGCCGCGATAGGTGCCGCCGTCGAGCGGTTGCCAGTCGGCGGTGAACTCCTCGGCGATGGCGCCGTGCTTGTCTTCCCAGAAGCGGGTGTTCAGCACCTCTGTGATGTCGGCCAACATGCCGTCGGCAAGCGGGTGGCCGATGGTCTTGGCGGAGGAGGCGGCGAGGAGCACGAAGGCGTGGCCGTAGCCCTGCTTGTTGGTGTCGACGGGGCCGTCATTGTTCAGCGACCAGAAATAGCCGCCATTCTCTAGGTCCCGGTGGTGGTTCCAGATGTACCGCATGCCGTGATCGACGACATCGGATGCGCCGGGCCGTCCCAGCAGGGTGCCGATCGAGAAGCAATGGACGGCGCGGGCGGCGATGTGGATGCCGCGCACCTGGCCCTCGGCGTCGAGCGGCTTGCCGGTGTCGTCGAGATCGTAGAACCCACCCTTGGGATTGATCGAGTCATGCTGGAAGAAATCGAACAGGCCGTTGGCCTGGGCGACCAGCCAGTCGCGGTGGTAGGCGCGCGTCGTCCAGTTGCCGAGCGCGGCGTCGCCGATTGCAGGTGCCATGATACTCCTCCGATTTCATACACAATGCTTTGAAATTGCCTATATAGGGGGCGTTCGAGTCTGTCATCCGCCGTGCGTCGGCAATGGCGAAAATGTCGCTGATATATTGACATAAAGATATCTTTATGTGATTTGGGCGGCTTGTCTTTATAATGACGTCAAGGAGTCCGCCCGTGTTCAACAATCTGTTTGGCCCCGAAGGGGAAAAGCGCGACGGCAGTGAAGTGTTCGCGGCGCTCAGGAAAGCCGCCAGCGAACGCATTCTGGTCCTTGACGGCGCCATGGGCACGCAGATCCAGGGGCTGGGTTTCGACGAGGATCATTTCCGCGGCGACCGCTTCATCGGCTGCGCCTGCCACCAGAAGGGTAACAACGACCTTCTCATCCTCTCGCAGCCGGATGCGATCGAGGAGATCCATTACAAATACGCCAAGGCCGGCGCCGACATTCTCGAGACCAACACCTTCTCCTCCACCCGCATCGCGCAGGCGGATTACGCGATGGAAGGCGAGGTTTATGCGCTGAACAAGGAAGGTGCCGAAGTCGTGCGCCGCGCCTGCATCCGCGCCGAGCGCGAGGATGGCCGCCGCCGTTTCGTGGCCGGTGCCATCGGCCCGACCAACCGCACGGCCTCGATCTCGCCTGACGTCAACAATCCGGGCTTCCGCGCCGTCACCTTCGACGACCTGCGCATCGCCTATGCCGAGCAGATCGACGGCCTGATCGACGGCGGCGCCGATATCATCCTGATCGAGACGATCTTCGACACGCTGAACGCCAAGGCTGCGATCTTTGCCTGCGAGGAGCGCTTCGAGGCCAAGGGCATCCGCCTGCCGGTCATGATCTCGGGTACGATCACCGACCTTTCCGGTCGCACGCTGTCGGGCCAGACGCCGTCGGCCTTCTGGAACTCGGTGCGCCACGCCAACCCGTTCACGATCGGGCTGAACTGCGCGCTCGGCGCCAACGCCATGCGTCCGCACCTGCAGGAACTGTCGGGCGTTGCCGACACCTTCATCTGCGCCTATCCGAATGCCGGCCTTCCCAACGAGTTCGGCCAGTATGACGAAACGCCCGAGCTGATGGCGGCGCAGATCGACGAGTTCGCCCGCGAGGGTCTCGTCAACATCGTCGGCGGCTGCTGCGGCTCGACGCCTGAACATATCAAGGCGATTGCCGAAGTTGTCGCCAAGTACAAGCCGCGCCCGATCCCCGAGCATCGCCCCTTCATGTCGCTCTCGGGCCTCGAGCCCTTCGAGCTGACCAAGGACATTCCCTTCGTCAACGTCGGCGAGCGCACCAACGTCACGGGCTCGGCGCGTTTCCGCAAGCTGATCACCAATGCCGATTACACGGCGGCGCTCGATGTCGCGCGCGACCAGGTCGAAAACGGCGCGCAGATCATCGACATCAACATGGACGAAGGCCTGATCGATTCCGAAAAGGCGATGGTCGAGTTCCTGAACCTGATCGCAGCCGAGCCGGATATCGCTCGCGTGCCCGTCATGATCGACAGCTCCAAGTTCTCGATCATCGAATCCGGTCTTAAGCGCGTCCAGGGCAAGCCGATCGTCAACTCGATCTCGCTGAAAGAGGGCGAAGAGAATTTCCTCGCGCAGGCGAGGCTGCTGCACGCCTATGGCGCGGCTGTCGTCGTCATGGCCTTCGACGAGACCGGGCAGGCGGATACCTATGACCGCAAGGTCGAGATCTGCACGCGCGCCTACAAGCTCTTGACCGAAAAGGCCGGCTTCCCGCCCGAGGACATCATCTTCGATCCGAACGTCTTCGCGGTCGCGACCGGCATCGAGGAGCACAACAATTACGGCGTCGACTTCATCGAGGCGACGCGGACGATCCGCAAGACGATGCCGCTGGTGCACATATCGGGCGGCGTTTCGAACCTCTCCTTCTCGTTCCGCGGCAACGAGCCGGTGCGCGAGGCGATGCACGCCGTGTTCCTCTACCACGCCATCCAGGCGGGCATGGACATGGGCATCGTCAATGCCGGCCAGCTGGCGGTCTACGACCAGATCGACGCCGAGCTGCGCGAGGCCTGCGAGGACGTGGTGCTGAACCGCCGCAGCGACGCGACCGAACGCCTGCTCGAAGTGGCCGAGAAGTTCCGTGGCGGTGCTGCGCGCGAGGGACGCGTGCAGGATCTCTCCTGGCGCGAATGGTCGGTCGAGAAGCGTCTTGAACACGCTTTGGTCAACGGCATTACCGAATACATCGATGCCGATACCGAAGAGGCACGCCTTGCCGCCGCCCGTCCGCTGCACGTCATCGAGGGCCCGCTGATGGCGGGCATGAACGTGGTCGGCGACCTGTTCGGCTCTGGCAAGATGTTCCTGCCGCAGGTCGTCAAGTCGGCGCGCGTGATGAAGCAGGCCGTGGCCGTGCTCCTTCCCTACATGGAAGAAGAGAAGCGGCTGAACGGCGGCGACGACCGCAAGTCGGCCGGCAAGATCCTGATGGCGACCGTCAAGGGCGACGTCCACGATATCGGCAAGAACATCGTCGGCGTCGTGCTCGCCTGCAACAATTACGAGATCATCGACCTCGGCGTCATGGTGCCGGCGACGAAGATCCTGGAGACGGCGGTGGCCGAGAAGGTCGACGTCATCGGCCTGTCTGGCCTGATCACGCCGTCGCTCGACGAGATGGTGCATGTGGCGGCCGAAATGGAGCGCCAGGGTCTGGATCTGCCGCTTCTGATCGGCGGCGCCACGACCAGCCGCGTCCATACGGCCGTGAAGATCCATCCCGGCTATAACAAGGGCCAGACGGTTTACGTGACCGACGCCAGCCGCGCGGTCGGCGTGGTCTCGTCGCTGCTCTCGCCCGAGAACCGTGACGGCTACATCACCGATATCCGCGCCGAGTACGCCAAGGTTGCGGCAGCGCACGCCCGCAGCGAGGCCGAGAAGGTGCGTCTGCCGCTGTCGCGTGCTCGCGAGAACGCGCAGAAGGTCGATTGGTCGGCGCACGCGCCTGCCAAGCCGAGTTTCCTCGGGACCAAGGTGTTCGAGGACTACGATCTGGCGACGCTCGCCGAATATATCGACTGGACGCCGTTCTTCCAGACCTGGGAGCTGAAGGGCCGCTATCCCGCCATTCTCGAGGACGAGAAGCAGGGCGAGGCGGCACGCGCGCTCTGGGCGGATGCGCAGGCGATGCTGAAGAAGATCATCGACGAGAAATGGTTCCGGCCGCGCGCCGTCATCGGCTTCTGGCCGGCCGGCACCGTCGGCGACGATATCCGCCTCTACAAGGACGACAGCCGGAAGGAAGAGCTCGCGACCTTCTACACGCTGCGCCAGCAGCTCTCGAAGCGCGATGGCCGGCCGAACGTGGCGCTGTCGGACTTCGTGGCGCCGGTCGACAGCGGTGTACAGGATTATGTCGGCGGCTTCGTCGTTACCGCCGGTATCGAGGAAGTGGCGATCGCCGAGCGCTTCGAGCGCGCCAATGACGATTACTCGTCGATCCTCGTCAAGGCGCTGGCCGACCGTTTCGCGGAAGCCTTCGCCGAGCGGATGCACGAAGAGGTTCGCCGCGAGTATTGGGGCTATGCCAAGGGCGAGGCGCTCAACAAGGAGCAGCTGATCACCGAGGAATATGCCGGTATCCGCCCGGCGCCCGGTTATCCGGCGCAGCCCGATCATACGGAGAAGAAGACGCTGTTCGCGCTCCTCGATGCCGAGAACGCCGCCGGCGTGAAGCTCACCGAGAGCTACGCCATGTGGCCGGGCTCGTCAGTGTCCGGCATCTATATCGGCCATCCCGACGCCTATTACTTCGGCGTCGCCAAGGTGGAGCGCGATCAGGTCGAGGATTATGCCGGCCGCAAGGGCATGGAGATCTCCGAGGTCGAGCGCTGGCTCGGGCCGGTGCTCAACTACGTGCCTTCGAAGCCGCGCGACGAAGTGGAAGACGCGGCCTGATCGGGCGCGTCTTCAGGAACTGATTCAACTGCCGGAGAAAATGATTCAGGATCACCCGCCAAGGGCCTGATCCTGAATCGGAAATCGCTGTTTCGTCGGTCTGATGTCAGGCGGTGAGTTCGACCAGGATCGCGGTCGTGTCGTCGCTCTGCTTGAAGCGGGGATAGCGTAGGCCCTCGGGATCGGTCTCGCGCTCGAAGCGGCGGAGTTCCTCGATCATCGGGGCGAGGCCCTTGTCGAGCGCCGTGCGCACCAGACTTGCGGCGTCGTAGGCTTCGTAGAGCACGACCAGATCGGCGAGGCCGTCGCTGCAGATGATGGCGTGGGCGCGGCCGTTGATCTTCAATTCTTCCGACACGAGATGATCGGCCGATTCCGGCACGAGCCCCAAGGTCCAGATGCCGCCCGCGGTGTTCTGGCTTTCGCGGTGGCGGCGCAGGGCCGCCAGCGTTTCCGCATTGGCGAGCGCGCCGCCATCCCTGGTGATGCCGCCGGTGCGGGCGATATGGCTTTGCGCGTGTGCCTGCTCCCTGACATAGGCGTCGGGAATGGCCATGTGAAAGCGCGCCGATCCATCTTCCTGCAAGAGAAAGACGCAGGAATCGCCGAGACCGTAGAAGGTCAAAGCGTTGTCGGTGGCATGGATCATCGAGAAGGCGGAAAGCGGCCAGGCGTAGCGCGGCACATCGGGATTGTCGCCGAGGAACGTTGCCCTGGCCTCCTGCGACACAGCGCGCGCGACATCGGAAACCGGTGTCTCACGCGTGATCCGTTGCCTGAAGCCATCCGCGAAGCGTGCAGCGACCCAGGCGGCGTCGCTGCCCGACGCGTCCATGTATTGGCGGTCGCCAAGGCCCGTCGCGCCATCGACCACGAAGGCGCAGGCCTCGTTATAGCCGAAGCGGTCGTCGTTCGGCTTGGCCGGGTTGCCAGGTAGGGAGAGGGCGTCGAGGATCTTGATCTGAGGTGCCGGCATCGTTCTTCAGTGCCTCGTCATGGGTGCCAATGCAAGGCCGAGCGGGTCGGCCTTCGCTGATGTGGTGACGTCTCGGTCAGCCGAGAACGGGGCGCATGAAGCTGCGCTCATAGCTGATGATGCTGCGGTTGCGCTTGTCCAGATCATATGCCGCCTGGCACTCGGGATCGACGGCCATGCGCGTGCGGTAGTCTTCGTAGGCAGCGAGGCTCGGGAAGGAGAACAAGGCGACCGCGATGTTGTTGGCGCCTTCGGAGGGCAGGAAATAGCCGTGGTGGTTGCCGCCCATGCGGTTGACGATGGGGATCCAGAGCCTGGCGTACTCCTCGAATTCGGCGAGCTTGTAGGGATCGATGACATAACGCAGATGGCAGGTAATCATTGACATACTCGTATTGGGGAGCCGGTAGAAACGCCCGCCGGCCGTTATCCGCTTGGTGTGTTGTTGTCCGGCGTCGGCGGCAAGCCGCTGGTTTGGGCGACATGGTGCGGGCCGACGTTGTCGAGATGACTTCGTCTGGCCGTCGTCGCGCAATGGGGTGGGGATTTCAAGCGTTTTCTGGTGTTTTGGGGACACGATCGCTGACCAGTCGGTCGCGTGTGGCAAAGCGAACAATTCAGCGGGCAAGATCGAGCACTCGCGCAAACCCAAACACCCTCATCCCTGTGCTCGTCACAGGGATCCAGCAGCGTCGCGTCTGCGACGCGGAGGAGTCTTTCCAGCCCAAGGACTTGGGCTGACTGGATTCCTGTGACGAGCACAGGAATGAGGGTGGAAACGGTGAAATGGCGCTGAATGCATGCAGCGCCGCCGATCTCAGTCCCTGATAACCAGCAGATCGGCCGCCATGAAGCGCAGCGTGACCGTTTCGCCGGTGGCCGGCGGCCTGACGCCGGGGCTGTTGAACATGTCGAAGGAGATGATGTTGCCGCCGACGTTCATGCGGGTGCGGATGACGGAGCCGAGGAAGTGGGCGGAGACGACTTCGCCTGTCAGCTTCGTGTCGCTCGGGGTGCTCTCGGCGAGCGAACCCGCTTCCGGGCGCAGCGCCAGCGAGACGGTGTCGCCGGCCTTGTAGGTGGCGACCGACTGCTTCAGCGTGACGCCCTGGTCGCCGATCTGGATGCGGTTGATGGCGGGATCGACCACCTTGGCCTCGATGATATTCAGCGTGCCGACGAAGGATGCGACGAAGCGCGTGGCCGGCGTGTTGTAGATCTCGAAGGGGGTGCCGATCTGGTCGGCGCGGCCGCCGTTCATGACGACGATGCGATCGGAGATCGACAGCGCCTCTTCCTGGTCGTGGGTGACGAAGATGGTGGTGATGCCGAGCGACTGCTGGATCTGGCGGATTTCCTCGCGCAGCGAGACGCGGATCTTGGCGTCGAGCGCCGACAGCGGCTCGTCGAGCAAAAGCACCTGCGGCTTGGCGGCGAGGGCGCGGGCGAGCGCCACGCGCTGCTGCTGGCCGCCCGACATCTGGTAGGGGTAGCGATCGGCGAGGTGGCCGAGATGGATCAGCGCCAGCATCTCCTTGACGCGGGCGTCGATCTCGGTCTTCGGCTTGCCGGCGATCTTCAGGCCGAAGGCGACGTTGTCATGCACCGTCATGTTGGGGAAAAGCGCGTAGGCCTGGAAGACCATGCCGATGTTGCGCTGGTTGGGCTTCAGCGGCGCGATGTCCTTGCCGGCGATGCTGAGATTGCCGCCGGTCGGATTTTCGAAGCCGGCGATCATGCGCAGAACCGTGGTCTTGCCGCAGCCCGACGGACCGAGGAAGGAGACGAATTCTCCCTTCTCGATGTTCATGTTGAAGTTCTTGACGACCTGAACCTGGCCGAAGGATTTCTGAATGTTGGTCAGCGAGAGAAAAGACATGTCGAAATACCTTAAGCCTTGGCCGGACGGGATCTGCCGAAGCGCGAAACGAGATTGAGCAGGCCCATGCTGAGCCAGGTGATGGAGAAGGCGATCACGGCGAGCGCCGAGGGCTCGTAGGCCCGGTTGGCGCCGACCAGCTGCAGGTAGGGGCCGAAGGCCGGGCGGCTCAGAAGCGCCGCGAACGTGAATTCACCCATGACGATCGCAAGCGTGATGAAGGCGCCCGAGAGAACGCCGCTCATCACGTTCGGGAAGATGCACTTGAACATGATCGTCCACCAGCTGGCGCCCAGACTCTGGGCGGCTTCGGTCAGCGTTCTGACGTCGATGGCGCGCATGGCGGTGTCGACGGAGCGATACATGTAGGGCAGCGAGAGCGTGATATAGGAGAACACGAGCAGGATGTTGGTGCCCATCGTCGTCGCGGTCATCGGCAGGAAGGACGAGGAGTTGTACATCCTCAGATAGCCGAAGACGATGACGATGGCCGGGATGACCAGCGGCAGCAGCGTGATGAACTCGACCACCTGGCGCATCTGCGGCATGCGCAGGCGCACCCAATAGGCCGTCGGCACGATCAGGAGCATGCCGAAGACGATGGTCAGGAGCGCCATCAGCATCGAATAGCCGAAGGTGGCGCGGAAGCGCTCGTCGGAAAAGACCGACAGGTAGGCGTCGAAACTGTAGGCGTCGCGCCGCATGCGCAGCGAGAACTCGATGGTTCCGAGGAGCGGCACGATGAAATAGGTCGCGCCGATGATGATGGCGATCCAGGCGCCGAGCTTTTGAGCCTTCATTTCTGCCACCGTTCAGCGCGCATGCGCAGCATGAGATAGAGGACGTTGGACACGCCGGTGATGACGATCATGCCGAGCGCGATCGCATAGCCGAGGTTGGCGTTGTGAAGAACGTCGCCGCGGATCTGCGCGTAGAGCAGGATGGGAACGATGTTGAGCGAGGAGCCCGTCAGCGCATAGGCGGTGGCGATCGCGCCGAAGGCGTTGGCGAAGAGCAGCAGCGTGGTGCCGAGAAGGCTCGGCCAGAGGATCGGCAGGGCGACCTTGGTCCAATACTGGAAATTGCTGGCGCCGAGGATTTCGGCCGCCTCGCGCCATTCCTTCTTCATGCCGTCGAGTGCCGGCGTCAGGATCAGCACCATCAGCGGGATCTGGAAATACATGTAGGTGATGGTCAGGCCGAAGAAGGACAGCAGGTTGAAGCCGGTGCCGTAGAGGTTGAAGCCGAACCAGTCGCGCAGGAAAACGGTCACCAGGCCGGTACGGCCAAGGGTCGCCAGGAACGAGAAGGCGAGCGGGATGCCGGCAAAGTTCGAGGCGACGCCGGAGAAGGTGAGAAGCGTCGAGCGCACCGATGTCGGCAGGCCGCCGAGCACCACCGCCCAGGCCAGGAAGAAGCCGATCAGCGCGCCGCCGAGCGCGGAGGCGACCGAGACGCGGATACTGATCCAGTAGGCGCTGAGGATCGTCGGCGTGAAGAGGTCACCGATATTCTTCAGCGTGAAGTTGCCCTCGGGCGTCAGAAAGGCGCCGACCACAAGGTAGAGCGTGGGAACAATGAGAAAAAGCAGCGCGAAAATAATGAAGGGTGCGATGCCCAGCCAGTCGATCACGCGGTCCTTGGTGATCAGCGGGGCCGTGCTCACCGCGGGCGTCGTCGAAACAGTGCTCATTGAAAAAGCTCTTCTTGCGGCGTCGGAGGGGCAAAAGCCTCCCCGCCGGTGACGGCGGGGAGGCCAGATTCAAGCAGTCTTACTGGACGTTGGCGCCGACGACGCTGTCCCACTTGCCGGTGATGGCGGTCTTGCCAGCAGCCTGCTCTTCGAGCGTCGGGAAGACAGCCTTTTCATAGGCGGCCGCCGGCGGCAGCTTGTCGAGAAGGTCCTGCGGGATCTTGTTGTTCTTGGCAAGATCGTTGAAGCGGATCGGGTGGCAATAGCCCTTCAGCCAGCCGAGCTGACCTTCGTCCGAATAGAGGTATTCCATCCAGAGCTTGGCGGCGTTCGGGTGCGGAGCGTAGGCGGAGATCGCCTGGACGTAAACGCCGGCGTTGACGCCCGATGCCGGAACGACGACTTCAACCGGCGGGTTGCCCTTCAGCGTATCGCGCCAGGAAAGACCGTTGTAGTCCCAGGCGATGACGATCGGGGTCGAGCCCTGTGCCAGCGAAGCGGACTTGCCGATGACAGGAACGAGGTTGCCTGCCTTGTTGAGTTCGCCGAAGAAGTTGAGACCGGCTTCGCCAGCCTTGGTCGCGTCCTTTTCACCAGCCGCGATGCCGGCGGCGTAAACAGCCTGAACGGCCTGGTTGGAGGCGCGCGGGTCACCGGCGAGAGCAACGCTGTTGGCGTATTCCGACTTCTTCAGGTCGGCCCAGTCCTTCGGCACGTTCTTGACGATGTCGGTGTTCACGACGAAGGAGAGAACGCCGTAATAGTCGCCATACCAGTAGCCTTCCGGATCCTTGGCGCTGTCGGGGATCAGATCCCAGGTCGAAACCTTGTAAGGCTGGATCAGGCCTTCGGCCTTGGCGGTCGGGCCGAAGGAGAGGCCGACGTCGATAACGTCGGGAGCCTGCGGACCCTTGTTGCCCTTGTTGGCCTTGATGGCTTCGATTTCATCGCCAGAACCGGCATCCGGGTTCAGTTCGTTGACTTCGATGCCGTACTTCGCCTTGAAACCAGCGATGAGGTTGCCATAGCCGCACCAGTCGTTCGGAAGAGCGATGGTGGTCAGCGTGCCTTCCTTCTTGGCGGCGGCGATGAGTTCAGCGCTTGGCTCTGCGGCAGCAATTGCGGTTGAAGCCACAACAATTGCTGTAGAGAGCGAGAGCAGTCGAGAAAGATTAGAGATCACTGTTGTTCTCCTTCGGGTTTCAGTGTCCGACGATGCTGTTACTGACGTTACGTGAAGCTTGTGTGACAGTTGGATGACGCTATTTTTTCTTTGTATCGTGGGCGTTTGGCAAGGATGTTTCGATTGCGACATGTCCTTGTTTCCACCTGTTTCATCCGCGCTGTCGTAATTGTCCCTCCTAACCGAGCCTGCGGAAGAGCCGGGTCTGCTCGAACAGGCCCTCCAGTGTTTTCATGCGCTCCTTCGTCTCGTCCCATGTCGAATTCTGAACGGCCTCGATCAGAGCCTCGACGATGAAAAGAGTAACCACCGAGCTGTCCCATGCCGACGGCGCCTCGATCTGCACGCGAAACGTATGGCGTGCCAGCTTGGTCGCGGGGGAGGCCCACTGGTCGGTGAAGATGATGATCTCGGCGCCGCTGTTTCTGGCGGCGGTGGCGAGGCTGACGAGTTCCTGCTCGTAGCGCCGGATGTCGAAGATGATCAGCAGGTCGCCTGGGTTCATGTTCAGCACATATTGCGGCCAGCTGCTCGAATTGGCCGACAGAAGCGCCGTATTGGGGCGAATGACCTGCATATGCGTGAAGAAATATTCGGCGAGCGCGCCGGTGATGCGGCCGCCGACGAAATAGAGATTGCGCTTGCGGTCCGACAGAAGGGTCGCGACGCTGTCGAAGGTCGCGGTGTCGAGGCCGGTCAGCGTCTGGCGCAGATTGTCGATGATGGCATCGGCGAAGCGGTTGAGAATATGGGTTCCGGGCGCGTTCGATGCCCAGCGGTCGTGCTTGGCGATCGGGTTGGAGATCGTTGCCTCGACTTCCTGATGCAGATGCGCCTGGAAATCGGGATAACCCTTGAAGCCGAGCTTCTGCACCATGCGCACGACCGTCGGCGTCGACACGCCGGCGTTCTCGGCAATCGTGGTGATGCTTCCCAGTCCGGAGACCGGGTAGTTGTCCAACAGACTTTCAGCCAGCTGCTTCTCGGCGCGCGTGAGCACGCCGAAATGCGAGTGGATTACGTCTGAAACTGTCTTCGACGCAACGGTCACGCGATCTTGCTCCCCGGGATTGGTCTTGTGCCACTTTCCCACTCAAAGTTAACAACGCTGTCACAATCCATGTCAACCACTGTCATGAAAAGATTTTTTCAGTACGCGCTTGACACTCGTGGAAAGCTGAAGAATTCTTTTCTTATAAGTATTTTATTAACAGTTGTGGTGGAGCGACTGTGGTGCTTGCTCGGTTGGAAGTGCTCGGAAAAGGGGAAGGGGCGTGCGTTGCGGTCGAGAGACCTGATGGCGCCAGCCCGGTGCTTCTCGTCTGCGAACATGCATCGCGGCTCTTGCCCGCCCGCTTCGGGACGCTCGGTCTTTCCGAGGACGCGCTCGACAGCCACATCGCCTGGGATCCCGGCGCTCTCGCGGTCGCCAGCGCCATGTCCGAGGCGCTCGATGCGACGCTGGTTCACCAGCGGTTTTCGCGCCTGATCTACGATTGCAACAGGCCGCCGGAATCGGCCGGCGCGATGCCTGAGAAAAGCGAGGTCTACGACATTCCGGGAAATGCGGGCCTGAGCGCTGAAGAAAAGACGGCGCGCACCGAAGCCTTGTATATCCCGTTTCATGACGCCATTCGCGCACTCATTCGTGATCGCAAGGCGCGGGGGCAGGAGACGATTATCGTCACCGTCCACAGTTTCACGCCTGTCTTCCACGGCAAGACGCGCGCCGTCGAGGTCGGTGTCCTGCATGACGACGATAGCCGGTTGGCGGACGCGATGCTTGCCGCGGTGGCGGGGACGACGCACTATCGAGTTGAGCGCAACCAGCCTTACGGCCCCTCGGACGGCGTGACGCACACGCTGGTCCTGCACGGGCTGTCGAACGGATTGCGCAATGTAATGATCGAGGTCCGCAACGACCTCATCGCAGACCCGGCTGGCCAAGGGGTCATGGCCAGCTATCTGACAAGGCTGCTCCAGCAGAGCCTGGACGCCTGACGACAAAAGATAAGACCCCAGGGAGCAGTCTAACTGCGATCCGCCCGCAGGCGAAAACGCCGCGGGCACTTTGGCACTGGATAATCAGCCGCAATTCCGCGGTTGATGGCTAAACAGGGGGACGTCATGTCCGATTATTCGGAACTCGACAAGAAGCAGGATGTGCACATCCTGCATTCCATGGGCTATGCCCAGGAACTCGAACGGCGCATGAGCTCGTTTTCGAATTTCGCCGTTTCATTCTCGATCATCTGCATTCTGTCCGGCGGCATCAACTCGCTGGCGCAAGCGACATCGGGTGCCGGCGGTGCCGCCATCGGCATCGGTTGGCTGATCGGTTGCTTCGTTTCGCTGGTATTCGCCGTCGCCATGGCGCAGATCAGCTCGGCCTATCCGACGGCCGGCGGCCTCTATCACTGGGGGTCCATTCTCGGCAACCGCTTCACCGGCTGGCTGACGGCATGGTTCAACCTGCTCGGCCTCGTCACCGTTCTCGGCGCCATCAACGTCGGCACCTATTACTTCTTCATGGGCTCTTTCGGCACGACCTATCTCGGCCTGGAAGACACGACGACAGTCCGTATCCTGTTCCTGGTGATCATCACCGGCGCCCAGGCGCTTGTGAACCACATGGGTATCGGCCTGACCGCGAAGCTCACCGACTTCTCGGGCTACCTGATCTTCGCGACGGCGATCGTCCTGTCGGCGGTATGCCTCATCGCCGCCCCGTCCTTCGACTTCGCTCGTCTCTTCACCTTCGCCAACTATTCCGGCGAAGCGGGCGGCAATGTCTGGCCGCAGACCTCTGGAACCTGGGTGTTCCTGCTGGGTCTCCTGCTGCCGATCTACACGATCACCGGCTACGATGCATCGGCGCATACGTCCGAAGAGACGGTCAAGGCGGCGCATTCGGTCCCGCGCGGCATGGTCTCCTCCGTGCTGTGGTCGGCGCTGTTCGGCTACATCATGCTGTGCTCGTTCGTGCTGATGCTGCCGAACATGGACGACGCCGCCAAGCAGGGCTGGAACGTGTTCTTCTGGGCGATGAACGCGCAGGTCAATCCCATCGTCAAGGATCTGCTCTATTTCGCCATCCTCGTCAGCCAGTGGCTGTGCGGCCTTGCGACCGTGACGTCCGTGTCGCGCATGATCTTCGCCTTCTCGCGTGACGGCGGCCTGCCTGCTTCCAAGACGCTCGCAAAGGTCAGCCCGAAGTACCGCACGCCGGTCTCGGCGATCTGGACGGGCTCCATCTTGTCGGTGCTCTTCGTCTGGGGCTCGTCGCTGGTGTCGATCGGCGATACGCCGGTTTACACGATCGTCGTGTCCTGCACGGTCATCTTCCTGTTCTTCTCCTTCGCGATCCCGATCACGCTCGGCCTCTTCGCCTGGGGCACGTCGAAGTGGGACAAGATGGGTCCGTGGAATATCGGCGAGGGCATGTACAAGCTGTTCTCGGTGCTGACCATCATGGCGATGATCCTGATCTTCGTTCTCGGCGTGCAGCCGCCGAACGAGTGGGCGCTCTACATCACCGTCGGCTTCCTGGTGCTGACCGCGATCGTGTGGTTCGGCTTCGAGAGCCGCCGCTTCAAGGGACCGCCGATCGGCGAGGAAGTGGCGCGCCGCCAGGCGGAGATCGCGGCCGCCGAAAAGGCTGTCGGCGAAAGCTGAGGCATTCCTGCAAAACAGCGGGGCCGCGTCCGGCGACCCCGCATTCCGGTTGACCGACAATAGACCAGGCGCAGTCCGGCGCGGCATCGCCGCACGGCGCATGCCGTTTCGTTGGCCCGATTTCAGTCTAAATTTATGGGGAGGTCCATATGAGCATCTATACTCTCGACGATCTGAAGCAGGACGTTGCCGACGGACGCATCGATACCGTGCTGGCATGCCAGGTCGACATGCAGGGGCGGCTTATGGGCAAGCGTTTCCAGGCCGAGTACTTCGTCGAAAGTGCCTGGAAGGAAACACACAGCTGCAACTATCTGGTGGCCACCGACATGGAGATGGAGACCGTCTCCGGCTACAAGGCGACCAGCTGGGAAAAGGGCTACGGCGACTACACGATGAAGCCGGATCTCTCGACGCTCCGGCGCATTCCATGGCTCGAGGGAACGGCACTCGTGCTCTGCGACCTGCTCGATCATCACACCCACGAGGAAGTGCCGCATTCGCCGCGCGCGATCCTGAAGAAGCAGGTCAAGCGGCTCGAAGACATGGGCATGAAGGCCTTCATGGCCTCGGAACTCGAGTTCTTCCTGTTCGACCAGACCTACAGATCCGCTCAGGCATCCGGCTATCGCAACCTCAAGCTCGCCAGCGCCTATAACGAGGACTACCACATCTTCCAGACCACCAAGGAGGAAGAGGTGATGCGGGCGATCCGCACCGGGCTGCAGGGCGCCGGCATTCCCGTGGAGAACTCCAAGGGCGAAGCTTCGGCGGGCCAAGAGGAGATCAACGTGCGCTACGCCGATGCGCTCGCCATGGCCGACCGCCATTCGATCATCAAGAACGGCTGCAAGGAAATCGCCTGGGCCAAGGGCAAGGCCATCACCTTCCTCGCCAAGTGGCACTACAACGCCGCCGGCAGCTCGTCGCATATCCACCAGTCGTTGTGGAGCGCGGATGGCAAGACGCCGCTGTTCGCCGACGACAAGGGCAAGTACGGGATGTCCAGCCTGATGGAAAACTATATCGCCGGGCTGCTCGCGCATGCCAGCGAGATCACCTATTTCCTGGCGCCCTACATCAATTCCTACAAGCGCTTCATGGCCGGCACTTTCGCGCCGACCAAGGCGATCTGGAGCAAGGACAACCGCACGGCCGGCTATCGCCTGTGCGGCGACGGCACCAAGGCGATCCGCATCGAATGCCGCGTCGGCGGTTCCGACCTCAACCCCTATCTCGCCTTCGCCGCATTGCTGGCGGCGGGGATCGACGGGATCGAGAACAAGATGGAGCTGGAAGCGTCCTTCGTCGGCGACGCCTATGGCGCGCGCAAGGTGCGAGAGATCCCGCGCACGCTGAGGGCCGCGACCACGGCCATGACAAAGTCCAAGATGCTGCGCAATGCCTTCGGCGACGACGTTATCGACCACTATACCCGTGCGGCGGAGTGGGAGCAGGAAGAGTATGACCGGCGGATCACGGACTGGGAGGTGGCGCGCGGATTCGAGCGGGCATGAGATAATCGCAACACTCGCTCTGATTGTTGCGCTGGTCGCATTGTGCTAATGTAGTCCGGCGTTTCCAGAGGAGATCGACATGGGTGTGATCGACAGCGCATGGTTCTACGAGAAGCTTTCCGAACGCGACGCGTCGCTTCGCGACATGGCCCGCTTCATGGGGCTTGATCCGAGCGCGGTGTCGCGCATGCTGAGCGGCGAGCGGAAGATGAGCGCCGACGAGCAGGACCAGATCGCCGATTATCTCGGCGTTGCGCTGGAGGAAGTGGCGGCGCATCGACGTGGTGTCGTCGCCGGCTTCGCCGAGAAGAAGCAGGCGGGCTATGAGAGCGGCAACACCGGTCCGGTCGCGCCGGACGAGCCGCCCGTCAAGATGTTTACGGAGGACGACGTCATCTACAAGGATGGCAAGCGCTGGATGGAACTGGAGGATGGCACGCTGCTCGAGGTGCACCCGGCCTGGGGGTGCATGAAGGGGACGCTGACCATCATGCCGGGGGTCGATCTGACCGCGCCTGCCGATCCGGATTGGGGTAAAGTCTACGACGATGACTGAACGCTTCCTCATCGATACCTGCGCGGTTCTCTGGCTGGTTGAGGGAGCGCCACTGAGCAGAGATGCGAACGTTGCGCTTAGTAGTGGACGTGAGAAGCGCAGCCTGTTTGTTTCGTCGATGTCGGCGTGGGAGATTGGGATTTTGATAAGCAAGGGGAGGCTGCCAACGACGAAGGATGCGATGGCTTGGTTTGAGGACGCTATCAACATTATCGGTGCGCAGACCGCCGACGTTTCTCTGCAGGCGCTTGTCGCGTCATCGTTTCTACCGCAGCCCGTTCACAACGATCCCGCAGACCGCATTCTCATCGCCACGGCGCGGGAGAACGACCTGACGATCATCACGCGCGACCGCGCGATCCTTTCCTACGGCGTCGCGGGACATGTCCGCACGCTGGCCTGTTAATGACTGGAGCTTGGAAATGACTGTAATTCAATGCATATCGCCGATCGACGGATCGGTTTACGCCGAGCGTCCGGCGCTGC
Source organism: Rhizobium sp. AN80A (assembly GCF_030053015.1). Lineage (NCBI taxonomy): Bacteria > Pseudomonadati > Pseudomonadota > Alphaproteobacteria > Hyphomicrobiales > Rhizobiaceae > Rhizobium > Rhizobium sp. AN80A. The sequence continues at coordinate 485,653 of NZ_JASJPX010000003.1, forward strand.
CGCTGGAGGCGGCCAAGGACGTCGTGGCGCGGGCGCGCAAGGCGCAGAAGGCCTGGGCAAGGCGGCCGCTGGAAGACCGTGTCCAGCTGGTGCTGAAGGGTGTCGCGCGGCTGAACGAGATGTCCGACGTCGTCGTTCCCGAGCTTGCCTGGCAGATGGGCCGACCGATCCGCTATGGCGGCGAGTACAAGGGCTTCAACGAGCGCTCCAACTACGTCGCCTCGATCGCCGCCGATGCGCTGGCACCGCTGGTCGTGGAAGAAAGCGACAAGTTCGAGCGCCGCATCGAGCGCGAGGCGCATGGCGTCGTCTTCGTCGTGGCGCCGTGGAACTATCCCTACATGACCGCGATCAACACGATCGCGCCGGCTCTGATGGCGGGCAATACGGTTGTGCTGAAGCATGCGTCGCAGACGCTTGTCGTCGGCGAGCGGCTGGTGCAGGCCTTCGTCGAGGCCGGCGTTCCCGAGGACGTGTTCCAGAACGTGGTTCTCGACCATGAGACGACGTCGGCGCTGATCGCCGCCGGCAGCTTCAACTTCGTGAACTTCACCGGTTCGGTCGAAGGCGGGCGTTCGATGGAGCGCGCGGCGGCCGGAACCTTCACCGGTCTCGGCCTCGAACTCGGCGGCAAGGACCCCGGCTATGTCATGGAGGACGCCGATCTCGATGCGGCGGTCGATACGCTGATGGACGGCGCGACCTACAATTCCGGGCAGTGCTGCTGCGGGATCGAGCGCATTTATGTGCATGAAAAGCTCTATGACAGCTTCGTCGAGAAGTCCGTCGCCTGGGTGTCGAACTACAAGCTCGGCAATCCCCTTGATCCGGAAACGTCGCTCGGCCCGATGGCCAACAAGCGTTTCGCCAAGGTCGTGCGCGAGCAGATCGCCGATGCGGTCGGGAAGGGCGCCAAGGCTCTGGTCGATCCGAAGCTCTTCCCGCAGGATGACGGCGACGCCTATCTCGCGCCGCAGATCCTCGTCAATGTCGATCACTCCATGGCCTTCATGCGCGAGGAGACTTTCGGTCCCGCCGTCGGCATCATGAAGGTGAAGAGCGACGACGAGGCGCTTGAACTGATGAACGACAGCCAGTACGGGCTGACGGCCTCGCTCTGGACCAGGGACGCGGAGCGGGCAGGGCGGCTTGGCCGCGAGATCGAAACCGGCACCGTGTTCATGAACCGCGCCGATTATCTGGATCCGGCGCTTTGCTGGACCGGCGTTAAGGAAACCGGCCGTGGCGGCTCGCTGTCGATCATCGGCTTCCAGAACCTGACGCGTCCGAAATCCTACCATCTGAAGAAAGTCACAGCATGAGCGCGCATATCACAGCCAACTGGAGCTACCCGACTTCATTCAAGCTCGGCCGCGGCCGCATCAAGGAGCTGGCGGACGCCGCCAAGAGCCTCGGCATGAAGAAGCCGCTCCTGATCACCGATCGCGGCCTGGCCTCGATGGCGATCACGTCGAACGCGCTCGACATCCTCGAAGAGGCCGGGCTCGGTCGTGCGATCTTCGCCGATGTCGATCCGAACCCGAACGAGAAGAACCTCGCGGCCGGCGTCAAGGCGTTCAAGGATGGCGGCCATGACGGCGTCATCGCCTTTGGCGGCGGCTCGGGCCTCGATCTCGGCAAGTGCGTGGCCTTCATGGCCGGCCAGACGCGTCCGGTCTGGGATTTCGAGGATATCGGCGACTGGTGGACGCGCGCTTCCATCGAGGGGATCGCGCCCATCGTGGCCGTGCCGACCACGGCGGGTACCGGTTCGGAGGTCGGGCGCGCCAGCGTCATCACCAATTCCGATACGCATGTGAAGAAGATCATCTTCCATCCGAAGTTCCTGCCCGGCGTCGTCATCGCCGATCCGGAACTGACGGTCGGGATGCCGAAGATCATCACCGCCGGAACCGGCATGGATGCCTTCGCGCATTGCCTGGAGGCCTATTCCTCGCCCTTCTATCACCCGATGTCGGCCGGCATCGCGCTTGAGGGCATGCGGCTGGTGAAGGAGTTCCTGCCGCGCGCCTACAAGGAGGGTACGGATCTCGAAGCGCGCGCGAACATGATGTCGGCCGCGCCATGGGCGCGGTCGCGTTCCAGAAAGGGCTGGGTGCCATCCACGCGCTGTCGCATCCGATCGGCGCCGTCTACAACACCCATCACGGCATGACCAACGCCGTCGTTATGCCGGCGGTGCTGCGGTTCAACCGCGCTGTCATCGAAGACAAGATCGCGCGCGCGGCGGCCTATCTCGGCATCGCCGGGGGCTTCGACGGGTTCTACGACTACGTGCTGAAGCTGCGTTCCGACCTCGGCGTGCCGGAGAGCCTTTCGGCGATGGGCATCAAGCCGGATCGAGATCGACGAACTATCGGCCATGGCGATCGAGGACCCGAGCGCCGGCGGAAACCCTGTCGCGATGACGCTCGAAAACACCAAGGCGCTGTTCAAGGACTGCTTCTGATAGAAAATGCGGACCTGAGACCTAGCCCGGAAAGCACGTCGCTTCCCGGGCCTTTTTCGTTCTGGGGCAGGGCGTTCAGGGTGAATGCGCGCGGCGGCTGCAAGAAATGCGGACCCGGATTTCGAATGCCTTGTTTAGCAATTGTTAACCATGTTTGGAAAGGATGCAGTAACCGCACGATGCATCCCGATGTGCGCAAGAGAGCGATTCCGGCTCACGATATTTCCCCTCGAGGACCGAACATGGCAGTCATCACGTTTGCAAACACCAAGGGCGGAGCCGGAAAGACCACCGCTGTTCTTCTTCTTGCCACGGAGCTTGCCCGCAAGGGCTACCGCGTAACCGTCCTCGACGCCGATCCGCAGCACTGGATTTCGCGCTGGCATGAAATCTCCGGCCACGTTCCCAACGTCTCCGTGATCGATTTCGTGACCTCGGCGTCGCTGCCGCAGCATATCGCCGAGAACAAGCACAACACCGATTACTTCATCGTCGACCTGCCGGGCGCCCGCAATCCGATGCTGGCAACGGCGATCGGTCTTTCCGACCACGTGCTGATCCCGATCCAGGGCTGCGCCATGGATGCGCGCGGCGGCGCGCAGGTGCTGGAGCTGCTGCAGTATCTCGACGAGAAGGCGGGTATCCGCATCGGTCACTCCGTCGTGCTGACGCGCGTCAACTCGATGGTGACGACGCGGGCGCTCGGTATCGTCAAGTCGCTGCTCAACGAACGGCAGGTGCCGGTGCTCGACACCGCGATCATCGAGCGCTCCGCCTTCCGCGATATCTTCGATTGCGGCGGCACGCTGCATACGCTCGACCCGGCCCGCGCCAGCAACCTCGACAAGGCACGCGAAAACGCGCTCTGTTTCGCCGAGGAGATCATGCGCAAGCTGCCGGTGCGGTTGCCCGCGGCGGCGCGCATCACCGGCCCGCTGATCCGCTCGGCTGCCTGAGCGCTCATTTTGTGATTGAAAATGCGCCCCGGTCCGCTGGGGCGCATTTTCATTGGCGCAGGATCGGTCCCCCGTGTCGATGCGATCGCGCACATGCGCATCACTGCCCGTTTTCGGGCCAGGTGGGTATCACCCGAAAAGGGTAATTTTCGTTGTTTCCGGAAGGTTTACACTGGTATCCTCGCCTGCGGTGCGGGCGTTTGCCGGGGAACAATGATCGTCGCCGAAGATACCTATGACAGCCTGGTCGACACCATCTACGGTGTCATTTTCGGCGAGGCGACCTGGGACATGTTTCTGGGCCGGTGGAACGAGATCGTTCCCGGCGGGCGGACGACGCTCTTCTGCCATGACCCGATGCGGGCGCAGGGCGCTTCGCAGATCGACAAGGGTTTCAGTGAGGAATGGGTGGAAAGCTACGCCGATCACTTCGCGGCCGTGAACCCATGGTCGCCGGCGATGAGCGTCATGCCGATGTGGCGCGGCTTCCTGTCGGAGGAACTGCTGCCGCGCGAGGCGTTCGTCCGCACCGAATTCTACAACGATTTCTGGAAGCAGTGCGGCGAAACCGCCATCGGGATGGCGCTGGTGAAGCGCGGTGGCCAGATGTTCAACATCTCGAGTTCGATCGCCGGCGGCGAGCCGGATGACAACCGCGTCTACGCCGACACGCTGACCCGGCTCGCGCCGCACCTCCACAGGGCGGTGCGTTACTTCGAGGCCGGGCGGAGTGAGAAGAGCATCGACGAGATGGGCGGGCGATTGTTCGATGCGATCGGGGTCGGCGTCCTGCTCGTCGGCGACGGAGGCAGGCTGGATTCGGCCAACGAGGTCGGGGAACGGCTGCTGGCCGAGGGCCATGCTGTGCGTCTTGACCTGCAGGGCAGGGTCTGCCTTGCCGAAACGGACGCGGATGACTGCCTCGCCAGGCTGTTGTCGCGGTGGCGCGATGGCGAGCGGCAGCAGGTCGTCATGGTCGATGGCGAGAGGCTGACGCTCATCCGGCTCCAGAAGAGCGCCCGCATCCAGTTCTTCGACGCGCCGAGCCTGGCGATCATCATCGAGCCGTCATCCAAGCCCGTTTCGATGGACGTCCCGCGGCTCGGCGGCCAATTCGGGCTGACCAGGGCGGAGATCAAGATCATGCAGGGGTTGCTGCACGGATCGTCGATCACCGATATCGCCATCGAGAGCAACCGGTCGCGCGAGACGATCCGCAGTCAGCTGAAGTCGGTGTTCGCGAAGACGGGCGTCAATTCGCAATCCGAATTGTTGCGGCTCGTCTATTTCAGCGAACAGGCGCGCCGCAACAACTAATTCGGATCAGTCGAGGAACTCGACGACGACGCCGGGCTTGACCATCTTGGCCAATTCGGTCGCGTCCCAGTTGGTCAGGCGGACGCAGCCGTGGCTCTGGGTGCGGCCGATCTTCGACGGATCGGGCGTGCCGTGGATACCATAGGTCGGCTTCGACAGGGCGATCCAGATGGTGCCGACGGGGCCGTTCGGGCCCGGCGGGATGTTGAGGACCTTGTCGTTGGCACCCTGCTGGAAGTTGATCTTCGGATTGTATGTATAGCCGGGATTGAAGGCGACGCGATCGACCTTCATGGTGCCGGATGGCGAGGGCGTATCGTTGGAGCCGATCGATGCCGGGTAGGCGGAGATCAGGTTCCCCGATGCGTCATAGGCGAAGACTTGCTTCTTGGCCTTGTCGGCAACGATGCGCGCGACGCTGCTGGTCTTTGGTTCGCCGGGATTGATGACCTTGATGATCGTGCCGGGAACGGTGAAATCGACGCCGGGATTGAGTTCCTTGAGGAATGCCTCGTCCATGTGGAAACGTTCGGCCAGCGCCTCGCTGGTGGAGGTGAAGCTGAGCGAGGTCATCTGCGCCTTGACGGCGTAGTCCTCGGGGATTTCGGCGACGTAGGGGCCGGCAGCGTCGGCGGGGGTGATGGTGTAGGTCCCGACAGGCAGGCCGCCGGACATGCGCAGCTGCTCGAGGATCGCATCGGTATTGTTCGGGTCGAGCTTCTCGCCGGTCATCTGCTCGTAGGCGTAGATGGCCTTGGTGACGTTGGCGCCCATGCGCCCGTCGATGGCGCCCGGCGACGTGCCGGCGCGGTCAAGGAACACCTGCAGCGCGACGATTTCGGATTTCGACTTGTTCTTGAGCGTGATGACGGGCTCGGCCGGACGGGTCGGCTGCGTGACCTGGGGCTGCTGCTGATCAGGCTCGATCGATGCGTAGTTGCCCTCGTTCTCAGGATAGGGCTGGTTGTCCAGCGGCTGGCGATCGATCGAGGCGTCGCGCGGGATGGAGCCCGTGACCGCGCCGCGCTCGGAATAGCGCGTGTCGCCGTAGGGGTCTTCGCTGTAATAGGGATCGTTGTTGTAGGCGTCCCGGCCGTAGACCTGGCGCGAAGGCGGCGGGGGATAATAGCCGCGCGCACGCGCTTCCGTGGCGATGATGTTGCCGTAGCCATCGACCAACACGCGGTTGCCGCTGCGGTCGCGCGTGTAGCCGCTGCCTTGAGGCATGTAGTCGAGGATCTCGCCGTTCGGCGTGACGAAGACGACGCTGCCCTGACGGCGATACTGTTGCGCGGATGCATTGTCCATCGCGGCCGACATGGCCAGCACGATAACGGTCCCAGATAATGCCGATTTCAGAAAGCGATTCACGTCTTCGTATCCTTCAGTGACTTGGCGACACACACCCGCGAATTTTGACGCTAGTGTGGAATTTATGAAATCGTGCTGAACAAAAGATAAAAAAACGCATGAATTTCCCTTTACTCATAAACATTTGAGAGAGCCAGCTGGTTCCAATCAAATTCTCGTTGGCGGCAACAATAGCCAAGATTGACGAAAGCAGGCGCGACACCTAACCCTAACGTCGTGCAGAGGAGGGAGACGAGATCATGATGGAATTTTCCGCCGCGACGGGGCCGAAGCTGATGCTGGACGAGACGTCGCTGATGGATATCGGCGGCTGCGTGGTCGAGGGCATCGATATCGCGCCGAAGGCAGCCGTGCCCGATGACGGCGATGCGCGTATATCGCATTCGGTTCAGGGTTTCCTGTTTACCTGCGGGCCCGACCACATCCGCCATCGCGAGCCGATCCCCGGCCGGTCCGACAACAAGGTCTTTCCGCTGCACGGCTCGGCCGCCGGCCATGCCGCCAAGGTGCTTTGGACGAAGTTCGAAAACGGCAATGCGGAATGCCGCGCCGATATCGATATCGTCACCGTGGAGGGGCTGCCTGCGCGGATTGAGCGCCACTGGTTCATGGATGGCAAGACCGGCGAGGCGCATCTGAAAGACAGGGTGGTCAACACCAGCGACCAGACCGTGCCGACGTTCCTGATGTATCATATGAACATCGGCGGCAAATGGTTCGACGAGGGCACGCGGTTAGAAGGCGCGATGCTTGAGAATGGCGGCTTCCCCTGGCGTTTCGGCAAGGATGGCGGCGATATCTTCTGCGTCGAAGCGCCCGCAACGCGCGATGGGCTGGCGGAAGTGCGTCTCGGGCCGATGGTTGCAGTCGGCGGCAAGACGCTGCGGGTGCGCGTGAAAGCCGACACGCTGCCGCATCTGCAGGTCTGGCGCAACCAGACGGCGCCGGCCGACGTGCTCGGCATCGAACCGGTCTCGCACCGCTGGGTGCCGCGCGCCGAACTCGAGGAGGCAGGCGAATTCGTCATGCTGAAGCCCGGCGAAAGCTGCGAGTACGGGCTCAACTTCGCTTTCGTTTGACAGGCAATTCAACAGGCCGATTCAACCGTGTTGTGCGGTTGACGGCATTGATCGGGCGGCGTAGTCATTCAGCCCACGATTTCAGGAGTATTTGCGATGGACATCCGCCAGATCGACGACGAATATTCGGTTTCCGGCCAGATCACGGTCGATGAGCTCGACGAGATCAAGGCCATGGGCTTCAAGTCCATCGTCTGCCATCGTCCGGACCAGGAAAGCATGGACCAGACGCCGTTCGCCGATATCGCGGCGCGGGCCAAGGAACTCGGTCTCGAGATCGCCCACGTTCCCGTCGGCCCGATGGGCGTGACGGAAGAGGCGGTCGCCGGCATGGTCGATGCGCTTGACGAGTTTCCGCGCCCGATGCTCGGCTATTGCCGCTCCGGCGCCCGCTCGACGGCGATCTACCAGAAGACCCACCACATCCGCACCTGATTCAAGGCGCGGAATGCCAGTCCGGCGCCAGCGCTTGCGCGGCGCCTTTTCAGCCATGACAAGGAGAATATCATGAGCATCAAGCGTATCGACGTTGGCGCCCGCATGAGCGGCGCGGTCATCCACGGCAACACCGTTTACCTCGCCGGCCAGGTTGGCGAAGGCGCAACCGTGACCGAGCAGTGCAAGGACGCGCTTGCCGAAGTCGATCGCCTGCTGGCCGCTGCCGGCTCCGACAAGTCGAAGATCCTGCAGACGCTGATCTACCTCTCCGACATCTCGGACTTCGCTGAAATGAACGCCGCCTGGGAAGCCTGGGTCGATCCGGCCAACACGCCGGCTCGCGCCACCAGCGAAGCCAAGCTGGCCGCGCCGAAGTACAAGGTCGAATTCATCGTCACGGCCGCGATCTAAGATCGTTCCTATCGCGATTTGAAAAGCCGGTGAGCATGTGAACTGCTCACCGGCTTTTTGTTTGCGCGATGTCCGAAAGCGTGCGCGTCGGCGTGATCGCCTCGGGGTCGAGCTTGATCTCGATGATCGCGGGCAGGCCGCTTTGGCGCGCGCGCTCGAAGGCGGGGGCGAAGTCCCCGGTTTTCTCCACGGTTTCGCCATGGCCGCCATAGGCGCGGGCAAGCGCTGCGAAATCGGGGTTGGTAAGGCCGGTGCCGCTGACGCGGCCCGGATATTCGCGCTCCTGGTGCATGCGGATCGTGCCGTACATGCCGTTGTTGATCACGAGCACGATGATCGGCAGCCGGTAGCGGATGGCGGTGGCGAATTCCTGGCCGTGCATCAGGAAGCAGCCATCGCCGGCAAAGCAGATCACCTCGCGATCGGGAAACAGGTGCCCAGCCGCGACGGCGGCGGGCAGGCCGTAGCCCATCGAGCCCGAGGTCGGCGCCGCCTGGGTGTTGAACTGCCGGAAGCGGTGGTAGCGGTGCAGCCAGGTCGCGTAGTTGCCGGCGCCGTTGGTGAAAACGGTGTCCGGCCGCGTATTCTCCTCGAGCCACGCCATGATCGGGCCCATATGGACCTCGCCCGGTCCTGTACGCGGCGGTGTCGACCATGCGAGATAGGATTGATGCATGCGCTGGGTGCGATCGGCCCATCGCGCTTCGGCGGGGGCTTCGAGATCGGCGAGCGCGGCGACGAAATCCTGCGGGCTGGCCGTAATCGCAAGATCCGGGCGGTAGATGCGACCGAGCTCCGACGGATCGGGATGGATGTGGGCGAGCTGTTGCTGCGGGTAGGGGATATCAATCAGCGTATAGCCCGAGGACGGCATTTCCGACATGCGGCAGCCGAGCAGGATCAGCAGGTCGCTTTCCCTGATCTCGCGCGCCAGTTCGGGATTGATGCCGATGCCGACATCGCCGGCATAGCTTTCGTGCAGATTGTCGAACAGCATCTGGCGGCGGAAGGAGCAGCCGACGGGAAGTCTGAAGCGCTCGGCGAAGGTCCTGAAGTCGGCCACCGCATCGGCATCCCAGCGCGAACCGCCGAGAATGATCATGGGGCGCTCGGCCTTGAGCAGGCGGAGATAGACGTCGTCGACCTGGCTGCGGCCCGGATGGGCTTCGACGCGGGCGTAGCGCTTGGCGCGGGGTGCCTCGACCATGTCGCGCAGCATGTCCTCGGGCAGTGACAGGACGACGGGGCCGGGGCGTCCGGAGGTGGCGAGCGCGAAGGCGCGGGTGACGAATTCGGGAATGCGGGCCGCGTCGTCGATCTCGCCCACCCATTTCGCGTATTCGGTCAGCGCGCGGCGGAACTCGACCTCCTGGAAGGCTTCGCGTTCGCGGGCGTCGCGCTGGACCTGGCCGATGAAGAGGATCATCGGGACCGAATCCTGCCTTGATATGTGCAGGCCCGCGGTGGCGTTGGCGGCACCGGGACCACGGGTGACCATGCAGATACCGGGCTCGCCGGTGAGGCGCCCCCAGGCATCGGCCATCATCGCGGCGCCACCCTCCTGGCGGCAGACGACGACCTCGATGTCGCTGTCGTGGAGCGCGTCGAGGACGGCGAGGAAACTCTCGCCGGGAACGCAGGAGAGGCGTTTCACCCCGTTTGCCTTCAATGCCTCGACGATCAGTTCTCCGCCCGTCCGTTTCATTTTTTCCCCTCCCATTGGATGAGTTCGGCCAGCACCTCCTCCTGGTGCTCGCCCAGTCTTGGACTGGGTCTTTCGTAGCGCAGCGGCGTCCGCGACAGGACGACCGGCGTTCGGACGCCGGGAATGACAGTGCCGGCGCTATCTTCGAGATCGACGCGCAGGCCGCGCGCGACGATCTGCGGATCGTTGAACATGTCCTCGATGGTGTTGATCGCGCCCGACGGGACCGCGTTCGCTTCGCAGGCTTTCAAGAGATCAACCTTCGCCCATTTGAGCGTCTCGGTCGAGACCAGCCGCCGGACCTCGTCGCGATTGGCGACGCGTGCCTTGTTGGTGGCGAAGCGCTCGTCGTCGGCGATACCTGTAAGCCCAAGGATGGCTGAGAGCCGGCGGAACTGGCCGTCATTGCCGATGGCAAGGATCAGGTAGCCGTCGGCGGTCGGGACGACTTCGTAGGGCGAGATGTTGGGGTGGGCGTTGCCGAGGCGTGTCGGCGGGCGGCCGGATACCAGGTAGTTCATGTTCTGGTTGGCGAGCACGGCCGACTGCACGTCGAGAAGCGCCATGTCGACCAGCTGGCCTTCACCGGTCTTCAGCGCGTGGATGAGGGCCGCCTCTATCGCCGAGACCGCGTAGATGCCCGTGAAGATGTCGGCGATGGCAACGCCCGCCTTCATCGGCTGTCCGTCGGGTTCGCCTGTTATCGACATGAAACCCGACATGCCCTGGACGATGTAGTCGTAGCCGGCGAGGCTCGCATAGGGTCCCGTCTGGCCGAAGCCGGTGATCGAGCAGTAGACGAGCTTCGGATTGATCTTGCGCAGGCTCTCGTAATCGAGCCCGTATTTGACGAGGCCGCCGAGCTTGAAGTTCTCGATGACGACATCGGCGGTCGCGACCAGCCGGCGGACCAGCGCCTGGCCTTCGTCGCTGCGCAGATCGGCTGTGATCGAGCGCTTGCCGCGATTGGCGGAATGGTAGTAGGCGGCCGAGAGGTTCTCGCCATCGGCGCCTTCGACGAAGGGGGGACCCCAGTGCCTTGTATCGTCGCCGCCCTCGGGGTTTTCGACCTTGATCACGTCGGCGCCGAGATCGGCCAGCATCTGGCCTGCCCAGGGACCGGCAAGCACGCGCGCGAGCTCGATGACACGGATGCCCGCGAGCGGCGCTTTGTTAGGCTGGGTCTGCGTCATGTTCCTCCCACGATCAGATCAGGGTGCCCGCGTCTCCCCAGATGTATCGGATACGGGCCTGGATGCAAAGCTCCGCTCGCGCCAGATGATGTAGAAGCCGGAGCCCATGATGATGGATATGCCGAGCCATTTCAGCGCGTTCGGGAAATCGCCGAAGACCAGCCAGGCGAAGGCGGTGGCAGAGACGATCTCGAAATATTGCAGCGGGGCCAGCGTCGAGGCGGGCGCCGCGCGATAGGCGTAGACGCCGAAGATGCCGGCGATCGCGGCGGTGACGCCGACGCCCAGCAGATAGAGCCAGGCGCGGGCATCCGGCATGACGGGATCGAGCACGTCGGAGCCGCTGCCGTGGCCGAGATGGAGAAGGATGGCGCAGATCAGCAGGCCCCAGAGGCCCATGTGGAACTGCATGACCCAGGGGTCCTCGCGCTGCGCCAGCGCCCGGTTCATCATCGCCGATATGGCGATGCAGACGGCGCTGACGACGGGCAGCAGCGCGACGTAACCGACCTCCTGGAAGCTCGGCTGGATGATCAGGATCGCGCCGAAGAAGCCGACGCCGCAGGCGGTATAGCGGCGCCAGCCGATCTTTTCCTTGAGGAAGATGCTGCTGAGGATCGTCAGGATGATCGGCTCGACGAAGAAAATGGCGATGGCATCGGCGACCGCCATGTATTTCAGCGTGGTGACGAAGGAGATCATCGAGACGGTGATGATGGCGCCACGGATGGCGTGGAAAAAGCTCTGCCTCCAGGTGATGTCGGTGAGGTTGCGACGCCACAGAACGATGGGCAACATGCATAGCGCCTGCACGGCGAAGCGCGCGGCGGTGATCTCGGCGGACGGGATCGTGGTGATCGCGAGCTTGGAGAAAATGTCGATGAGGGGCGACAGGAGCACCGAAACGAACATCAGGATCAGCCCCATCATCACTTCCGATGACGTGTTGCCGGTGCCGGTTGCCGCGTTGCTGCTCATGACGGAATTCTCTGATTTCAAGGTAGAGGCGGGGGATGCCGCTCAAGCGGCGGTGGTGACCCGGTCGCACCAGTCGGCGAATGCCGATATGGCGGCGTCGGCGCCGACCTCGTTCAAGGTCTCGTGGCGCATGTCCGGATATATTTCGGTGCTGATACGGGAGAAGCCATGCGTCTTCAGATGATCCGACAGCCAGAGGATGGCCTTGCCGTTTTCCGTCGCCGGGTCCTGGCCGCCACCGACCAGATGCATCGGCGTCTCGGTCGGCAGGCGTGCGAGATATTCCCTTCGCGGGGCCCGGAATGTCAACTCGAAAATGTCCAGCCAGAGCGAAACGGATGCGCCGAAGCCGCACAGCGGATCGGCCACGTATTTGTCGACCTCCTCGGGGTCGCGCGACAGCCAGTCGAAATCCGTGCGGCGGTTGGGGACCGATTTCGCCCAGGTCGCGAAGGTCAGCTTCGGCAGCAGGTCGCTCGGGACGTCTGAGCCTTTCAGCGCGCGCTCGGTCAAGAGGATCGCCTGCGCGGCGCGGCCGGCGAGGCCGGGGTTGAAATTCGAGTTCCAGACGGCGACGGCATCGAATTTTCGCGGATAGGTGACCGCGGCATTGAGCGCGATCAGCCCGCCCATGGAATGGCCGAAGAGAATGACCGGCAGACCGGGGTGCTCGGTCGCGGCTTCGTCGCGCATCGCCTCGATATCGTCGATGACGCGGCTGGCGCCATCGCGCCTTGCGAAGAGGCCGATCGGCGCGTCCGGCGCGGTGGTCTCGCCGTGTCCGCGGTGGTCATGCGCATAGACGTGGTAGCCGCGTGCGGCAATCGCTTGCGCAAAGCGCTGGTAGCGTTTCGAATGCTCGGCCAATCCGTGGCTGACCAGCAGGATGCCGCGCTCGGTGCCTTCGGCCGGCTGATAATGATAGGCCAGTGAAGCGCCCGCATGGTCGAGGCGCCTTGTGTCTGAAAACATGATTTCCTCCGTGGCGGGAGAAGACCAGAACAGCGGTCAAATGCAACAGGCGCGGCGGGTTGTGCCGGAGATTTTCGCGCGTCGCGTTTTGCCGCTTGCCGGAACAGGCGCCGCATGCTTTGATGTTCATGAATTGTTCTTTCTGGGGATGGATATGGGCAAGTCTCTTTCGCGTGTCGTTGCATTGTTCTTCCTGACGATCATGGCCGGTGGGGCGCTTGCCCAGGAGGGCTTGGGGCGCACGCGCTTCATCCTCGCGGCGAGCTGGCAGCCGGCCTTCTGCCAGACCAACCAGCGCAAGCCGGAATGCGCCAGCCAGGGCGGCGACCGTTACGACGCCAGCAATTTCGCACTGCACGGCCTCTGGCCGATGCGCAAGAATTACTGCGGCGTGCCCGATGCGCAGCAATCGGCCGACAAGAATGGCGGCTGGAAGCAGCTGCCGGAAGTGACGCTTTCACCCGAGACGAGGGCGTCGCTCGACAGGGTCATGCCGGGGACGCAATCGGCGCTGGAGCGGCATGAATGGATAAAGCACGGCACCTGCAGCGGCATGAGCGCCGACGCCTATTTCGCCGATGCCGTCAGGCTGATCGAGGACCTGAACGGATCGGCGGTCCAGCAGCTGTTCGCCGCCAATATCGGAAAGTCACTGACCGGGGACGCGATCAGGGCGGCGTTCGACAAGAGCTTCGGTCCCGGCGCCGGCGACCGGGTGAAGATGAGCTGCCGCAGGTCCGGCGGCAGCCGCGTCATCAGCGAACTGACGATCGGCCTTTCCGCCGATACGACGGATGGCAAGGCCAGGGATCTCGGCGATCTCATCCAGGGAGCAGGCAAGACATCGTTCGGTTGCAACGAGGGGATCGTCGACGCTGCGGGGTTTTGAGGCCGTAGCATAATCTCAATTTTTGGCGTCTATCATGGGGGCTGACGGTGACAAACAGCATGAGTGACGACCGATGTCCGATGTGGTTGCATGTGAAAGCGATCAGGCTGCTGCAGGCGAGATGACATTGTGGCGAATGTTTCTGGTCGTTTATGCCACCGCCTTGGCGATCGTGTTGGTCGATCTCGCTGATGGCATAAGGTTCGTCGGCGATATCGACGATCAGTTGCGCGAACTCCAGATCCGGCACCTGATGTCCGCGCAGGGGAGTTGGTTCGATCTTTCGCTGCCATTCATCTCGATGCCGGCGACCTACGTGTCGCCCTGGTCGCGCCTGGTCGATCTCCCTTATGTGGCGATTGCCTGGCTGCTGCAGCCTTTCATGGCCCCTTCGCAGGGGCTTTCCGTTGCCTTTCAGCTGTGGCCGCCGATGCTGCTCGCGGTCTGCTGTCTGCTGGTGGCTGCGACAGCACGGCGTCTGCTTGCGGGGTTTTCGCTGACGGGAACGGCACTCACGGTATCGCTGATGCTTGCGACCGTGCTGATGAGCATGGGTGTGCTGGAGTTTTCACCTGGTCGCATCGATCATCATAACATGCAGATCGTTGCGCTCATGATGATCATCGCCGGGCTCGTGCGATGGGATCGGGCTGGCGGGCTGATGATTGGAGCGGGCGCGGCGATCTCGACGGTGGTCGGCCTTGAATGCCTGCCTTTCATCGCCATCGCCTATGGCGGGCTCGTCCTTTGCTACATCGGCAATGTCGCGGGGGTTCGCACTGTCATCATTGCGTCGTCCGTCTCCATGGCGACCGTGACGCTTGTGTCCGCCATCGCCTTCCTCGGGCCTGCCGCTGCCGTTTCGACGCAGTGCGATGCCTTCTCGGCTCCCTATATTTTCCTGCTGTCAGGATTTTCCGCCATTCTCGGCGCATGTGTGGCGATCCAGAGTGATCGTGCTGGCCCTGTCATGCGGCTACTGACATTGGCGGTTCCGGCCGGCGCCGTTCTGATCGCGGCCGCCTTCCTCTTCCCATCCTGCATTTCGGGGCCGTACGGCATCATCGACCCGCTGTCGCGCGAGCTGTGGTTCAACCGTGTTTGGCAGGAAAAGAGCATCCGCTATTTCTACGAGAACGGCCAATATGATCTGTTGCTGCTTCTCGCATTGACGGCTGCCGTTGGCGCCTATGCCGGTCCGCTGGTCCGGTTCAGGATGCAGACGCGGTCGTTTGGACCTCTCATCGGCTATCTGATGGCGTTGGGCGCCCTCATCCTCACCGCTTTCGTGACGCGCAACATTCGCTTTCCGATCGCGCTGATGCCGGTTTTCCTGCCCGCCGCCATTGCGACGATGACGATGAAGTTGCCGGCTTTCGACAAGGCCTATCGGCTTTCCGCGGTCGCGACGACCGCTGTTGCCGCCGCGCTTTGTCTCTTCTTCGTGCTGTTGCCGCCAGTTGCGCACAAGTTCGACGAGGTCGACTACATGACGGCGAGCGAATGCGAGCGACAGGATTTCTCCGTGCTCCAAGCCGTCCCGCCGGGGCGCGTTGCGACACCGCAGGGGATTGCAATGCCTCTTCTCCTGGCGGCGCCAACGGGCTTTTCGGTTGGTGCGATTCCGTTCCATCGGGCGTCACCCGGCATGAAGCGGATGTTCCAGGCGTTCATGACCTCGGACCCGCAGTTGCGCCGAGAAGCGCTCGCACCGTTCGATTATGTTGCCGTCTGCCGCTTTCCCCTGGAAGCTGATCCGGCGCAGGCGCCGCTTTATGCCGCGCTGGCGCGCGGGGATGGCTGGCCGGGACTGGAGCGGATCAATCCACCCACGCGCAGCGATTTTCAGCTTTTCCGGATCGATCATGCCGCCTTGCGGTAACGCGGGCTGATTTTCAGCTGCAAAGGGCGGGTGATATGCGACAAAGCGATTGGATTTTGCCATAGGCGCGTTGCTCCCGGGCGCCAATTCGCCTACATAGCGGCAAACCAATTTCCCCCGGAGCAGAATTACCGATGGCACGTCAGTTCATCTACCACATGTCGGGACTGAACAAGTCCTACGGCGCCAAGAAGATCCTCGAAAACGTCAACCTGTCGTTCTACCCCGATGCCAAGATCGGTATCCTCGGCCCGAACGGCGCCGGTAAGTCGACCGTGCTGCGCATCATCGCCGGCCAGGACAAGGAGTTCACCGGGGAAGCGTGGCTCGCCGAAGGTGCTACCGTCGGCTATCTCGAGCAGGAGCCGCATCTCGATCCGTCCAAGAACGCCTTCGAAAACGTTATGGAAGGCGTGGCCGACAAGCAGGCCGTGCTCGACCGCTACAACGAACTGATGATGAACTATTCGGACGAGACCGCCGACGAAGGCGCCAAGCTCCAGGACATCATCGACAGCCAGAACCTCTGGGACCTCGAACAGCAGGTCGAGATGGCGATGGAAGCACTGCGCTGCCCGCCGAAGGATGCCGACGTCACGCTGCTTTCGGGTGGTGAGCGTCGCCGTATCGCGCTCTGCCGCCTGCTGCTTTCGCAGCCGGACCTGCTGCTGCTCGACGAACCGACCAACCACCTCGACGCCGAAACGATCGCCTGGCTTGAAAAGCACCTGCGCGATTATCCGGGCGCCGTGATGATGATTACCCACGATCGCTACTTCCTCGACAACGTCACGGGCTGGATTCTCGAGCTCGACCGCGGCCGCGGCATTCCTTACGAGGGCAACTACTCCGCCTATCTGCAGGCGAAGGCCAAGCGCATGCAGCAGGAAGCCCGTGAAGAAGCCGGCCGCCAGAAGGCGCTGTCGCGCGAGCAGGAATGGATCGCCTCCAGCCCGAAGGCGCGTCAGGCCAAGTCGAAGGCCCGTATCAAGGCCTACGAACAGCTGGTCGATGCGGCCGAAAACATCCGCCCCGGCGATGCGCAGATCATCATCCCGGTTTCCGAGCGTCTCGGCCAGGTGGTCATCGAGCTCGAAGGCATCAACAAGGGCTTCGAAGGCCGCACGCTGATCAACGATCTGTCGATCAAGCTGCCGCCGGGCGGTATCGTCGGCATCATCGGCCCCAACGGCGCCGGCAAGTCGACGCTGTTCAAGATGATCACCGGCCAGGAAAAGCCGGATGCCGGTTCGATCCGCATCGGTGATACCGTTCATCTTGGCTATGTCGACCAGAGCCGCGATGCGCTCGACGGCAACAAGACCGTGTGGGAAGAAATCTCGGGCGGCGCCGAAGTCATCAAGCTCGGCAAGTTCGACATGAACTCCAGAGCCTATTGCGGCGCCTTCAACTTCAAGGGCGGCGACCAGCAGCAGAAGGTCGGCAATCTCTCGGGTGGTCAGCGCAACCGCGTTCACCTCGCCAAGATGCTGAAGGCCGGCGGCAACGGTTCTCCTCCTCGACGAACCGACCAACGACCTCGATACGGAAACGCTGGGTGCGCTGGAAAGCGCGCTCGAAGCCTTCGCCGGCTGCGCCATCATCATCAGCCACGATCGCATGTTCCTCGACCGTCTGGCGACGCATATCCTCGCGTTTGAAGGCGACGGCCATGTCGAATGGTTCGAAGGCAACTTCGAGGACTACGAAGAAGACAAGGTTCGCCGCCTCGGTCCCGACGCGCTGAACCCGGGCAGCCAGGCCTACAAGCGCCTGACGCGCTAAGGTTTGCTCAAGAAGAGTGACCAGTGAAAAAGCCCCGGTTCGCCGGGGCTTTTTTGTGGGACCCTCATGTCGCGATTTGCCTAGTGAATTTCGTGAACCGATCGAAATCGCGCTTGCACGACCAAATCATTTCACATAAAGATATCTTTATATGTTGATTGGATCGGATATGGGTGAACCCGTCAGGCTAGGTTTGGATGCGTTGGTGGACGTGCTGCGGGCGGCGGGCGAGCCGACGCGCTTACGTCTTCTGGCGCTGCTGGCCGCCGGCGACGTGACCGTGACCGATCTTACCGAAATTCTCGGCCAATCCCAACCGCGTATCTCGCGTCATCTCAAGCTGCTTGGCGAAGCCGATCTCATCGATCGTTACCAGGAGGGCGCCTGGGCCTATTTCCGGCTGCGGCAGGAGGGGAAGGCGGCGAGCTTCGTGCGCAATCTTCTGGCGCATGCATCCGAGAACGATCCTGTCATCCTGCGCGACGGCGAGCGGCTCGATGCGGTCAAGCGGCAGCGCTCGGAGCGGGCGCAGGCCTATTTCAGCCGCAACGCCGCCGAGTGGGACGAGCTTCGCCGCCTGCATGCGGCCGACGAGGAGGTCGACGCCGCCGTCATCCGCCTGCTCGGCAACCAGCCGATCGATTCGCTGCTCGATCTTGGAACCGGCACCGGCCGCATCCTCGAGCTTCTGTCGGGGCTCTACCGCCGCGCGATCGGCGTCGATGCCAGCCGCGACATGCTGAGCGTGGCGCGCGCCAATCTCGACCGTACGGGCATCACCAAGGCATCGGTGCGCCATGCCGATATCCTGAACCTGCCTTTCGAGGCGCAGGATTTCGACCTGGTGACGATCCATCAGGTGCTGCACTTCTTCGACCAGCCGGAAATCGCCATTGGGGAAGCGGCACGCATGCTGCGCCCGGGCGGACGGCTCGTCATCATCGATCTGGCGCCTCACACGCTGGAATATCTTCGTGACGACCACGCGCATGTGCGCCTCGGCTTCTCGCACCAGTCGATGACCGACTGGCTGCGCAAGGCGGGGCTCGATATCGAGCAGGTCGTCGATCTTCATCCGGGGCACGGGAGCGGGCAGGGGCTTACGGTCACCATCTGGCTCGCGCGCGACCCCAGGCGCCTGATGGCCTCCGCCGAGAGCGATCACGCCGTACCCACATTTGCCGGGAGAGACTGACATGGCTTTGAACCAGGACGCGCGCAACAGGATCGGCATCTCGTTCGAGTTCTTTCCGCCCAAGTCGGAAGAGGCCGAGGGCCAGCTGTGGAAGGCGGTCAGCGAGCTGCAGGACTGGAACCCCGACTTCGTGTCGGTGACCTACGGCGCCGGCGGTACGACCAAGGCGCCGACGCTGGCGACCGTGTCGCGCTTCATCAGCTCCACGCCGCTTGCCACCGCCTCGCACCTCACCTGCGTGGGCGCCACCAAGGAAGAGACGCACAGCGTCGTCGAGAGCTTCCGCAAGGCCGGCGTGAAGCACTTCGTGGCGCTGCGCGGCGACACACCCGATGGCGTCGGCGCGCCCTATACGCCGCATCCTAGCGGATACGCCAACGCTTCCGAGCTGGTCGCCGGGCTGCGCGAACTCGGCGATTTCGAGATCTCGGTTTCGGCCTATCCGGAAAAGCATCCGGAAAGCCGCGACGTGGCGGCCGATATCGACATGCTGAAGCGCAAGGCCGACAACGGCGCCGATCGGGCGCTGACGCAGTTCTTCTTCGACAACGACAATTTCGAGCGCTACCTGGAAAAGGTCAGGGCGGCCGGGATCACCATCCCCGTCGTGCCCGGCATCATGCCGATCATGAACCTCACGCAGCTGAAGCGCTTCGCCGGTGCCTGCGGCACTGTCATTCCGGCGTTTCTCGATGAGCGGTTCGAGGGTTACGACGACAAGCCGGAAGAGCGCGCCAAGGTGGCGGCCGATGTCGCCGCCGCGCAGATCGAGGATCTGGCCCGCCGCGGCATCTCGGATTTCCATCTCTACACGATGAACCGCTCGCCGCTGGTCTCGGCGGTCCTGACGAACCTCGGCTTCAAGCGCAACGAAGCCAAGAGCGCCGGTGCTGCCGCCTGATCAAGGCGACGTTGCCAGTCCTTAGAACTGAAAAAGCGCATGCCGTGGTTGGCATGCGCTTTCTCTATTTCATGAACTCTTCGCTATCTAGGAGTATCGGCATAGTCCGTTTGAAGCGGCATCCAGTGTCAGATGAAAAGCATCGACAGCACGAAAAGAAACGCCGCACCGATCAAAAGGACATTCAAGGATCGTGTCAGTCCCATGTCTGTCTCCTCGCGTTAACGGGGCGATAATATGTCGGGACTGTGGCGGTTGGAAAGCGATTTTTTTGCTGCGATGCGGCGAAAATGTCACATCTCCTGCCGGTGACAAAAGCTACTTCGCTGAATCTCAACGAGAAAATCGGTCGGAAAAATATTCACACATTTTAACGGAACGTAAAATAGGGCGACTGCCCGTTTACGCCTGTGGCGGTTTGTCGGCGTCGCGCAGGCCGCTGAAAACGCTTGCGAAATCGCGAAACGAAAAAGCCGGGCGCTTGGCCCGGCTCGTGTCGTGGTCTTTGGCTCTCTCGCCAGCGCTCAGAGCGCGTTCAGCAGGGCCGGCGTCGCCCAGCCGTCGGCCGGCATCCCGAGCCGCTGCTGCTGCTTCTGGATGGCGACGCGGGTGCCGGAGCCAAGAATGCCGTCGATGGCGCCGACGTCGTGGCCCATCGTGTCGAGCTTGGTCTGCAGTTCCTTCATCTGGTCGTTGGTGAGGCCCTGTTCCGGCGTGCCCTTCAGATAGGGCTCGGCGCCGGAAAGGCGGGTCGCGAAATAGGCCGCCGAGGTCGTGTAGATGAAGGACTTGTTCCACTCGAGATAGATGGCGAAGTTCGGGTAGGCGATGAAGGCCGGTCCGAGGCGCCCCTGCGGCAGGACGAGATCGCCGCGCAGCGTGCCGAAGCTCGTGTCACCGTTGCGCGGCTTGACGCCGAGCGCGAACCAGTCGCCCGCGGTCATCGTGCCGCCGAGGCCCGACTTCTCGAAGGGCAGGTCCTGCGGGATGGTGACTTCCTGCAGCCAGGGCTGGCCCTTCTGGAAGCCGAGTTTCTGGATGAACTTGGCGGCGGTCAGGATGGCGTCGGGGCCGCTCTGCTTCAGGCGCACATGGCCGTCGCCATCGCCGTCCATGCCGTAGGCGATGATGTCGCGCGGCAGCATCTGCACCTGGCCGATTTCGCCGGCCCATGCGCCGGTGTTGGTCTGCGGGTCGAGGTCGCCGCGCTGGACCATCTCGATCAGCGCGATCAGCTGCGGCCGGAAAAGCTCCGGACGGCGGCAATCGCGGGCGAGCGTGACGAGCGCGTTGCGGGTGTTGAAATCGCCCTGCACGGCGCCGAAATCGGTCTCCATCGCCCAGAAGGCGGTGATGACGCCCGCCGGTACGCCGAACTCCTGCTCGGCGCGGGCGAAGACGTCGGCCAGATCCTTCATCTTCTGGCGGCCGATGTCGAGGCGCGCCTGGCTGACGGTGCGCTGCGAGAATTCGAGGAAGGTCTGCCTGAAGACGCCCTGGGCGCGGTCGCGGCTCAGCACCTTCGGGTCGATCTCGGCACCCGCGAGCGCCTGGTCGGCGGCTTCGGCGGCGGCGCCGGCGGCGATCGCCTCAGCCTTGACGCCGGCAAGGAAGGTCGAGAGATCGCCGTCGCAGGCGGCGGCGGGTGCTGCTGCCGTCGCCGGGGCCTGCGCCGCCGGTGCGGCCGGGGCCGGTGTTTGCGCTGCCGCGCCGGTCGCCAGACCGGCGGCAAGGAGGAGAGCGAGCGCAGAACGGCTTGCAGGCGTGCGGTGCATGGAGTGTATCCTCGTCAGTGCTTGAATTGCTGTCGATGTCCCAAATGATTGTGACAGAAGCAAGAAAGAAAACGGGACGTTACTAAGAATTCCTATCCTTGGATACAGACGCGACCCAGTTATTCCAGTTCTTCTCTGAACCGGAGAACACGTTAATGTCAGCGGGACCCTTGATGCCGGGGATGACGCCGGTCGAGGTGTACTGCCAGAAGGTCCAGCGACGGTTGGCGTAGGTGACTTCCGGGTGCTTCGCCGTGGAACGGACCCAGAAATTATAGTCCTGGAAATAGCCGTCGAGATTTTCGCGATGGAAATCGACCGAGGTGTAGATGATCGGCCGCTTGCCGTAATAGGCCTCGATCCTGTCCATGAAGCGCTTCATCTCCGAGCGCACGGTCTGCGCATCGGGCCGGGTACGGCAGGTCTTCGATTCACCGTTCCACTCGACGTCGATGACAGGCGGAAGCCGGCTGGCTTCCTTCGGCACGTTGTTGATGAACCAGTCCGCCTGTTCGTCGGCCGACGAGCAGAAATAGTAGAAATGATAGGGAGCGTAGGGAATGCCGACCTGGCGGGCCTGCTGCCAGTATTCGTTGAAACGCGGATCGATGCGATCCTTGCCCTCGGTCGCCTTGATGAAGGCGAAGGCGACCCCGGACTTGCGCACCGCCTGCCAATCGATGTCGCCCTGCCACTTGGAGATGTCGATGCCGTGAATGGCGTTCATCTGCGGCTTCTTCGGACCGAAATCCTGCGGATCGGTGTCCTGGAAACGCATCTTCGGATTTATGGAGGCGGTAGTGAGATAGTCGTAGGACGAGGTGCAGCCGGCGAGCATGAGGGCCAGGGGCAATAGGCAAAGCAGGAGCCGGCGCATAGGTGTTCCGTCGTGAACCGAATGATCTTCTTGCCCCACAGCGTGACCTTCGAATTGACGTGCCAGCGGTTAGATGCGCTCTCCGTTTACCATATCAACGTAAAAAATCGGTTAGTTTCAAGCCAAATATTAGCTGGCCTTAATTATTACCGCGCGCCAGGCATAGCCGCGGCCGATCGTCTTGAAGATCAGCCGGGCGTTTTGGCGGTCCGCCCGGGCCTGCAGGACGTCGCGCAGCGTCGCGCGCGGCGTGACGTGGAACTTGGCGAGCCAGGAGCGCAGGAGCGACCGAAACCAGGCCGGAAGCCCTTCCTGCTGGCCGAAATCGACGATGTGCAGCTGGCCGCCGGGGGCAAGTGCCGCGAGCGAGGCATCGATCGCGCGCTCCCAATCGGGGATCATCGACAGCGCATAGGAGATCATCACGCGGTCGAAACCGTCGACGCCGAAATCGCGGGCGTCGAAGGCGGTGGCGTCGGCGACACGGAAATCGGCCGATGTCTTCAGACCGGCGAAGGTCTTGCGGGCGGAGATCAGCATTTCCTGGGAGATGTCGAGGCCGTAGAGCCTGGCCTGCGGGTAGTGCCGGTGGGCAAGGGCCAGGTTGCGACCGGTGCCGCAGCCGACTTCGAGCAGCGTGGCGCCCTTGCCGATGTCGAGATTGCGGATCGTCTGGTCGCGGCCGAGGAGATAGTATTTGCGCGTCAGGTCGTAGATATGCCGCTGGTAACGATACATGCCGTCCATGAGCTCGGCATGGTCATGCGCGGGGGCGGTCGACTGGTTCATATCCATTGGGCTCATGTCCGTCGGCCTCAAGGCTTTTTCACATAGATGTGGAAGCCGCCGTAGATCGCCGAGCGGTCGAGCGCGGTCAATTCGAGCGAGCGATCCTCGAGATAGGTCCACTGGTCGCGGATGGCCGACGACAGGCGACCTTCGATGATGCTCTTTTCGGCCGCGGTGCGGAAGATGACGCGGGCGCCGTCGCGGGCGGTGCGCGTTATTTCCGACCAGACGTCGTTCAGCTGCTGGTCGGTCATCCAGTCCTGCGCGTCGAGCAGGATGTAGCGGTCACGCGAGGCGGCCGGTTCGCCGGCCAGGAGCTCGGTGAAGCTTGCGTGATGGACGCTGACGCGATCGACATTGGCGCGGATCGCCTCGTAGTGCTCGGCCTTCAGGTAGGTCGGCAGCGGACCTTCGCCTTCATCGGCATAGCGGCGGGCGAAGGCCTGCCAGGCGAAGTAGTTTTCCTGCATCGGGAAATGGCAGGTGAGCTTTTCCAGGCGATGGCGCAGGACCGGCGCGATCGAGTTGTCGGGGGCGAGGCTGGCGAGCTCGTCATATTGCTGCGGCGGGATGCCGAGGCCGA
Organism: Rhizobium sp. AN80A; assembly: GCF_030053015.1. Taxonomy (NCBI): domain Bacteria; kingdom Pseudomonadati; phylum Pseudomonadota; class Alphaproteobacteria; order Hyphomicrobiales; family Rhizobiaceae; genus Rhizobium; species Rhizobium sp. AN80A. The sequence continues at coordinate 509,219 of NZ_JASJPX010000003.1, forward strand.
AGAGCGAGCTCTTGCGGCCGGTGATCCAGCGCACCACCGGCTTTTCGAACAGGGGGGCGATCCTTGTGTCGAAGAGCCGGCGCTGCTCTTCGAGCGTCTTCGCCCTGGCGATGTCCGTGAGGTCGATGCCGTGGACGCGGGCGAGAAGATGGGCCGCGCCGATGAAGCGGCCGAGCAGGCCGGTCTTGTAGATGTTGCGGTCGAAGACGGTGACGCGGCGGCGGCCGAACTTGCGGCCGTTCCAGTAACTGCTCGTCGCCTCGTCCAGATTGGTCGACAGGAAGCGGTCGAAGGCCTGGCTGTTGGTCGTCTGGTTCGGCCTTGCCAGGAAGCGCACGAGATCGGCATGGGCGGGAAGGTGCCTGAAGGCGGCGAGCTTCAGCCTGTTGAGCGCGATGTGGTGCGGGTTGAGATCGACGACGTCGATCGAAGCCGGGCTCTGCGAGAGATAGGCCAGCATGTTGCAGCCGCCGGAACCGATCGTGACGATGCGGTGATGGGGCTGAAGTTCCATCGCCTGCATGTCGAGATCGGGGTCTTCCCAGATCTGCGGATAGACGAGGCCGGAAAAGAGCAGTCCGAAAAGGCGCTCGGACAGTCCGTCTTTGGAAAAGGCCTTGTGGCGGAGAAGAGCTGCCTTGAGTTTCCGGTTCTTGCGGAAGCCGGCATCCGGTGCAAATTCCGTCATAAGTGAGTCTCTCAACATTTGGCGTTCAGGGCGTTTAACGCGGCGCCAATACAGTTTGATGACGTCGCCTGTGGGCGGCCACGGCGGTAGCCGCCCACAGGAATTGGACAGGCAGAGGACTTGACGCGGCTTTCCCGGCGGCAATTTTCTTCCTTCTGTGAAAGGTTGGGAGGGGTGCTCATGGGACGCGTTCTGCGCATCTTGAAGCCGTTGGCGGCCGGGATTGCCGTGATCGTCGTCGCCGGCGCGGGCTGGTTGTATGTCAGGCCGCCGGAGCTGCTGCGGATCGGCGATGGCTATGCGGCGAAAATCGTGTGCTCGAATGTCTTCCTGGCGGGGCGCGATGCCAACACCGTGCTGGCCGAAGACGTGCAGGCGCCGGGCAATCCGCTGCTCAGGCTGATCCGGGTTCGCGTCGATGAGGCCCAGAAGCAGGTGACGGCGCGCATGCTCGGGCTGTTTGCCGCCAACTACGCGATCTACCGCGATGGTCTCGGTTGCACGGCTGTACCGGATGGCGATTTCGCCGCCGCGCGGCAGTCGGTGCCCGAGCCCATCGCCTCCAAGCCGCCACGGGAGGGGGCGGTGCTGCCGATCGAAAACGACGCCGGTATCGCGGCGCTGCTTTCGGACCCGGGGTTGACCGGTGAGAACATGCGTGCCGTCGTGGTCGTGCACGACGGCAAGATCGTCGCCGAGCGCTATGGAAAAGGGTTCGGCCCGCAAACGCCCCTGATCGGCTGGTCGATGACGAAGACGGTCAATGCGGCGATCGCCGGACGGCTGATGCTTGAAGGCAAGATCGGCGCCGACGATGCCGGGCTCTTTCCGCAATGGCGCGACGACAGGCGTTCACAGATCACCCTTGGGCAGTTGCTCGGCATGGAGAGCGGCCTTCGGTTCAACGAGGACTATGGCACGGTGGCCGACGTCACGCGCATGCTCTATCTGGACGCCGACCAGACGGCGCTGCCGGCAAGCCTTGATCTGGACGACGATCCGGGAACGCAGTTCAACTATTCCAGCGGCACCTCGGTGCTGATCTCGCGCATCTGGATGGATCGCCTGGACGACGAGAAACAGGCGATCGACTATCCGAGAACCGCGCTGTTCGATCCGCTCGGCATGTCCAGCGCGGTTTTCGAGGTGGATGCGCGCGGCACCTTCGCCGGCAGTTCCTATCTCTACGCGACGGCGCGCGACTGGGTCCGCTTCGGGCAGTTCCTGTTGCAGGATGGGGTCTGGAACGGCGAGCGGCTGCTGCCGGAAAGCTTCATGAGCATGATGCGCACGCCGACGGCATCCTCGGGCGGCGCCTATTCACGCGGTCAGGCCTGGCTTCGCCCGCCGGGCAACGGCAGCAGCGAGGAGACCGGCATTCCGGCCGACGCCTTCTGGCTGGAAGGGCATGACGGCCAGAGCATGGCGATCGTGCCGTCGGCCAATCTCGTCATGGTCAGGCTCGGCCTGACGCCAAGCTGGCTGCGCTACCGGCCGGAAATGCTGTTGAAGGATATATTGGAGAGGCTGCCGCCGCCGACGAGATCGGCATCCGCCGAGCCCGCTCCATAGGGTCGCGAGGCTTAGTAGTTGCCCTGGGCGATGTCGTCCATGCCCTTGCGCTTGGCATCGTAATAGTAGCCCCGGGCATAGAGCTTGACGGCGTCGTCTTCGCTGCTGTCCGAGACCAGCCATGCGCCCTGCAGGTATTTCGCGGCGTACTTGACGTTGGTTTCGGCGTCGAAGAGGCCTTCGGGCGCACCGTCGTAACCCATCGATCTCGCCGTGTTGTACTTGATCTGCATCAGGCCGAAATAGCCGCGCTTGTTGTAGGCCTTGGGATCGTAGCGGCTTTCGCGGCGAACGACGCGGTGAAGCAGCGAGGCCGGAACCTTGTAGATCTGCGAGTATTTTTCGATGATCTTGGTGATTTCGCTTTTCTGGACGGTGGGGGCGCCGTCGTCATCGCTGTCGCTGTACATCGGCGGCGCGGTCGGCGGGTCCATCGGGCCCGACGTGTCGAAACCGTAATCCATCATCGACTGCGGCCGGGCGTCGATCGCCGAAAGCGCCGCGACGGCGTTGTTCTGCGGGCTGGCCGCGAAGGCAAGCTCCGTCGGTGCGGTTCCCGGCCGTGGCGTCGGCACCACGGACTGGATCGCGGTCATCTCGGGCGTCAGCGGGATCTGGCCGTAAGCTACAGGCTGCAACTGCGCGGCCTGCTGCGTCGTGTCGACTGTCGGCATGGCCGCGGTGGCAAGTGACGGAGCGGTCTGGTCGGCACCGGCGATCATCTGCGTCTGCGGCAGGCCTTCGCCCGCGGGAATGGCCGCGAACATCGCGTCCTCACCGGGCTTGGGGGTGGGAACGACGACCTGTTCGGCCATCAGATCCGCCTGGGACGTGTATTCGACGCTCGTGCACCCGGCGACAACGAAACACAGCATCGTGGACACGATGAGATTGCGCTTCAACCCGGAAAAAGCGACCGCTGCCATACTCTCACTTTCGTGAAACGCGCCGCCCCGGCAGCGTTAAAAGTTACCAAAAACCTTAAGCCCTGAATTGCCAATTAACCTATTCGTTGCTTTGCGGCAACCCATGGAAAATTTCTTCGGTTCAACGCCCGCGGTGATCGATGACTTCAGGCAGCGATACGGCGGTATCCGGCGGTCACGGCGCCGGCTGCGATCAGCAGGGTGCCGCCCGTGCGATTGACCGCGCGCTGCACGGCGGCCTTGCAGATCAGGCCGCGCGCGGCGTGCGCGGCAAGGGCGTAGGTGGAGGCGTTGATGGTCGCCAAAACGAGGAAGGTCGCCTCCATGATCAGCATCTGTTCGAGGAACGGGCGCGCCGGATCGAGGAACTGCGGCACGAAGGCCACGAAGAACACGATGCTCTTCGGGTTGAGCGCGGTCACCACATAGGCGTGGAGGAAGATCTTCAGCGATCTTTCCTCGGGCAGGTTGTCATTGTCGGCCATCGGTCCCGCAATGACCGGCGCCCGCCAGAGCTTGATGCCAAGCCAGATGAGATAGGCGCCGCCGATGAATTTCAGGATCGTGAACAGCGTCGCCGACGTCGCCAGCAGCGCGCCGAGGCCGAAGAGCGACGCCGTCATCGCGGTGAAGTCGCCGAGCGCCACGCCGCTGACGGTCGCAAAGGCCGTCTTGCGGCCGTGGCCGAGCGCATAAGATACGACGAGGAGAATCGTCGGCCCTGGGATAGCCAGCATGATTGCCGATGCTGCAGCAAATGCCAGCCAAGCTTCGAGCGACATGGAATCTCCTCCTCATTCATTAGAGAACAAGCAAAGACATCATATCTTGCCTGCGTCAATCATGCGTCTTCGTATTTCTGGCCAATCTCGTCCATGACTTCGCCGAACCACTTGACCGACGTGTCGAAAGCCTTGCCGCCCTTGATGCGGGGGAATTCGATGGTGCGCAGCTTGCCGTTCTGGCCTTCGTCATGGCCGGTGACACCCGACACCTTGTTGAGGGCGCTCTCGACGGCGAGATCCGTCATGCTCTGGATCAGGCGCAGGTCGTCGCCGTTGGCGGGGGCGGAGCGGGCGAAGTAGCCGGATTTCTGCACCAGCGAGCGCTCGGCGTTCAACAGGCTCGCGAACTGCTTCTGGAACCAGCCGCCGACATTGATCGTGTCGATCTTCACGTGGCCGAAGGCGTCGCGCTTGATCGTCTCGCCCGCTGCCTCACGCTCGGCGACGATGGCGTCCAGGCAGGCGCCTTCCGAGACGAAGACGGTCGCGTGGCCGGTGCGGTCCATGATCTCCTTCAACCGCGCCGATTCCGCGTCGAGGTCGAAGCGTGTTTCGGGGAGATAGACGGCGTCGATGCTCTTCATGCCGGCATTGGTCATCATGCCGTCGACATACTGGTTGTTCCTGGTGCGCGTCAGATAGGCGCGGGCGGTGGCCGCCGTCAGCCAGCCGCAGTGGCGGCCCATCACCTCGTGGATGATCAAGGTGCGCGGCGCGGCGGTCTGCTCGTTGCTGACATTGTCGAAGAAATGCGCGCCGACTTCGGCGGCCGTCCAGGCGCCGAGCGACTGGCGGATCGGAACGACGTCGTTGTCGACCGTCTTCGGCAGGCCCACCACCGTAAGATCGTAGCCGTTGGCGGCGAGATAGGCCGCGAGGTCGGCCGCGGTCGTGTTGGTGTCGTCGCCGCCGATGGTGTGGAGAATGCTGATGCCGTCATTGGCCAGGCGCTCGGCCGCGACCCTCAGCGGGTTGTCGCCTTCCTTGACGAGGCCGCGCTTGACGCAGTCGGCAGCGTTGGTGAGCTTGACGCGGCTGTTGCCGATCGGCGAGCCGCCGTAGCGATGCAAGAGATGCGCCTTCTCGCGCATCTCAGGCGTGATGCCGATGCTGTCGCCGAGAAGCACGCCCTGGTAGCCGGAGCGGTAGGCGATCAGTTCAAGCTCGGGAGCGATATCGGTGTAGCGTTCGATCAGTCCGCCGACGGCCGAAGAAAGGCAAGGCGCGAGGCCTCCCGCCGTGAGCATTGCGACTTTTTTCTTGGCCATTGGTGCCTCCGCTATCCGTGTCTAAGCCTGGTTCGGTCCTGCATGGATGCGGCAGAGAGCGGAGTGTGTAAAGTGTTGTTTCTGTGAAAAATGCGTGTTTCGGCTCGGCCAAACGGACAAGTCGTCGTGAAGCGTCGATCTAATCGTTTCAGGCCGCGACCGCCGTTCGCATGCGGTTGTGGAAATCGTCCGGCTGTCCGTTACGCCGCGCCGATCTTTCGCCGGCGCACGACCATTGTCGAATTGTGAAAGGTGTTTTCAACCCTGCGGCCAATCCCCGTCTTGCAAAGGCAACCTTTATTTGTTCAAGGTGTTTTTCCTTTTATTGCACGAGAAAACCGATGTCCTTCTGGGAAAAACTGCTGAATGCCATAGGCAACGCCGCGGAAGTGCGCTTTCCGCCGTGGTCGAGGCTGTTCGCACGGTTTTTGAAGGCGATCCAGAGACGCGGCGCAAGGTGGCCTTCTCGGTCGCGATCATCGCGCTGTCGGCGAAGATGGCGAAGGCAGACGGGATCGTCAGCGAGAAGGAGGTCCAGGCCTTCCGCGAGATTTTCGAATTTCCCGACGACCAGGCCGCCAACGTCGCGCGTCTCTATAATCTCGCGCGCCAGGACGTAGCGGGCTACGATGCCTATGCGGAGCGACTTTCCGTACTGTGCGTGACCTGTGCCGCCAATTGCCCGGTTCTGGAAGAGGTGCTCGACGGCCTGTTTCACATCGCCAAGGCCGACGGTCTCATCCATGAGAGGGAAATGGCGTTTCTGGCGCATGTGGCCGAGATCTTCCACATGAGCGAGGAGCGCTTCGAGCAGATCGCCGCACGGCATGTGTCGACCGGACGTGATCCCTACAAGGTGCTCGGCGTTTCGCCGTCCGACGATTTCACCACCATCCGCCGCCGTTACCACGGCCTCGTCAGCGAGCATCATCCTGACCGGCTGATCTCGCGGGGCGTGCCGGCCGAGTTCCATGCGATTGCCAATGAACGGATGGCGGCGCTCAATGCCGCCTACGAGGCGATCGAGAAGGAACGCCGCGCCGCATGACCGCCTTTACGGCAGATTACGCCAAAGCCGGCGTACGGCCGTCGCCGAACCATGGCGAGCGCGTCGACGGGCGCAAGCCCGACATGATCATTCTCCATTATACCGGCATGCCGACCGCGGACGGAGCGCTCGACTGGCTCTGTCGCGAAGAGAGCCAGGTCTCGTGCCATTACTTCGTGCGCGAGAACGGCGAGGTCGTGCAGCTCGTCGCCGAGGCGCGGCGCGCGTGGCACGCCGGCAAGAGCGTCTGGCAGGGCGAGACCGATATCAACTCGTCGTCGATCGGCATCGAGATCGCCAACGCGGGACATCCGGGCGGGCTGCCCGCATATCCGCAGGCGCAGATGGACGCGGTGATCGAATTGTGTCGCGACTGCGGCGAACGTTGGTCAATCGCGCCCGAAAGAGTGCTCGGACACTCTGATGTCGCCCCTCGGCGCAAGCTCGATCCGGGTGAAAACTTCCCCTGGGAAATGCTGCACGCCAAGGGGGTCGGCCACTGGGTCGCGCCGGCTTCGATCACCGGCGGACGGTTCTTCCAGCGCGGCGACCAGGGGCAGCCGGTGGAGGCCCTGCAGTCGATGCTGTCGCTCTACGGTTACGGCACTGAGATCACAGGCGAATTCTCCGACAAGATGGCCGGCGAGATCGAAGCCTTCCAGCGCCATTTCAGGCCGGAGAGGGTCGATGGGATCGCCGATTTCTCGACGATCGACACGCTGCATCGCCTGCTATCGGCCCTGCCGCGCTACGGCGCCTGAGACCGCGCCGATTTGCCGGCATATACCCCTAGATTTTACGGGTTTGCTGCGCTGCCACATGTTTTCCCTATTATCTCCTCAATGCGATGGTCTAACCCCAGTCGCTAAACGGCGCCGGTTGTTTTGTCGTGTGTTGTCGACCGTCGTCAATTGAAACAGAAAAGAAATGTCGCTGATACAGTCAGTATTTATGCGAATTTATGCTGCGTTAGGATTTCATTAATACGCAGCTTTTCTTTTGCTTGGAGTATCTGGACTACATGAGAAAGATTATTTCTGCTGTGGTGTGCGCCAGCACACTGCTGATGGGATTCAATTGCGCAAACGCAGGCGAATGGGGCAATAGAGCGCAAGCGACAGAGACGACGCAGACACTCAAGACGCAAAAGACGGAGAAAGCCCGGACGGCTCAAAACACCCCGGCCAAGGCTCCGAAAGTTCAAAAGACCAAGAGGGTTCAGAAGGTCGTCAAGGCCGAGAAGCCGCAGAAGACCGTGGCGCTGAAGACCGCCGACCGGACATCCGGCTTCGCGATGCCCGACATGCCCGGCAGCAAGTACGCGGCGATCATCGTCAAGTACGCCCGGGAATACAATGTTCCGGTCGAACTCGCGCAGGCGGTTGTTCGTATCGAAAGCAACTACAATCCGAATGCCCGCGGCAGCGCCGGCGAAATCGGCCTCATGCAGATCAAGCCGGCGACGGCTCGGATGATGGGCTATTCGGGTTCGAGCAAGGGGCTTTTCGATCCCGAGACCAACCTCAAATACGGCATGAAGTATCTGGCGCGGCGCAGACGCTCGGTGGCGGCGAGACCTGCGATACCATTCTCAAGTACAATGCCGGCCACGCGGCGACGCGCATGAACCCGGTGTCCAAGGCCTATTGCGGCAAGGTGCTGGCGATGATCAACTGATCGCCGGATGAGATGGCCACGGGCGGAAACGGCTTGTGGCGGAATCACCTGGGTGAATGACTTAAGAATATGATTCAACTTGGAGATCGTGCTATCTGACCTTGAAACGAGGTGAGACATGGCATGTGATTTCAAGGCAATCGTGATCGGGCGCGGAATGATGGGCGCGGCCGCGCCCGCCATCTGAGCGCGATGAGCGAAGGGGTGGCGCTGATCGGGCCGGGGGAACCGGTCGAGCGAAAGAGCCATCACGGCGTGTTCGCGAGCCATTACGACGAGGCGCGCATTACGCGCACCTTCGACGACGACATCGTCTGGGCGACGCTTGCCGCCCGCTCGCTCAATCGCTACGCCGAGATCGAGGCGAAGAGCGGCATCTCCTTCTTCACGGAGGCGGGATGCCTGTTCGCGGGGCCCGTGCCGCAACCGGGGCAGGGTTACCTCGGGCGCGCGATCGAGGTTTCCGACGGGCTCGGCGTCCAGTACGAGGTGCTGGATGCGGCGGCCTTGCGCCAGCGCTTTCCCGAGTTCACTCTCCGAGACAGCTTCAGCGGCTATTACGAGAAGAGCCGCGCCGGCCACGTCAATCCTCGGGCGCTGGTGCGCGCGCAGACGGCGCTTGCCGAAGCGGGCGGCGTCACCGTCATCGATGCGACCGCGACCGGTGTCAGGGATGCCGGTTCCCATGTCGAGGTGAGCGTCGGCGACCGGCTTTATACGGCCGAGCGCGTCCTCGTCGCGGCCGGCGGTTTCAGCAACTTCAATCGGCTTCTTCCCGCGCCCGTCGATATCCGCGTCGCGGCCCGAACGGTCGTCTTCTACGAGCTCGGCGAGCGCGAAAAGGCGATCTTCGGCGACATGCCGTCGAGCATCGTCTTCGGCGATCGCGACGAGGACCATGTCTATATTCTCCCGCCGGTCCGCTATCCCGACGGCAAGACCTATCTGAAGCTCGGCGGCGATACCGAGGCGCGCAGCTTCGACACGCTCGAGGATGCCGGTGCCTGGTTCCGCTCGGACGGAGATCCCGCCGAGCGCGATCTGCTGGTCGCCACGGCTCTGGAGCTGATGCCCGACCTTGCCGGATGCCCGGTGACATCGGCGCCCTGCGTCGCGACGTTCACGCCGACCGCCTATCCCTATGCCGGTTTCACCTCCTCGCCGCGCATCGCGGTGCTGACGGGCGGCAATTTCGTTGCCGCGAAGTCGTCGGACGAGCTCGGAAGGCTTGGTGCCGTTCTGCTGTCGGAAGGGCGGCTTGGCGATGCCGATTTCGGCCGGCAGCTGACGCCCTGCTTTCGATAGATCGGAACGGTGATGAGCACGGATTTCAGATACATCATCGTCGGCCGGGGCATGATGGGTGCCGCCGCCGCACGGCATCTCGCCAAGTCGACTGACGGCGTTGCCGTCATCGGACCCGACGAGCCGCACGATCGCAAGCGGCATGACGGCGTTTTCGCCAGCCATTACGACGAGGGGCGCATCACCCGCACCATCGATCCCGACCGCGATTGGGCCTTGCTCGCCAATCGCTCGATCGGGCGCTACGCCGAGATCGAGCGGGAGAGCGGCGTTTCCTTCCATACGCCTGCCGGCTGCCTGGTGGTCGGTCCCGAGCGCGGTGGTGCGGATACCTATGTCGAGCGCACATCGGCCGCCGCCCGGTCGCTGGGCGTCGAGACGGCGCTGCTCGACGGTGACGGCTTGAAGGAACGCTTTCCGTTCTTCGCCTTTGCCGCCGGTAGCGAGGGTGTCCACGAGCCGACGGGTGCCGGGCATATCAGCCCGCGCAATCTTGTCAGGGCGCAGTCGATCGCCGCCGAGAAGGCCGGGGCCTCGGTCATTCGCGAGGTCGCCGTGGCAATCCGCGAGGAGGGCGGTCTGGTTGCCGTCGAGACGTCCGACGGGAAAAGCTACCGGGCCGAAAAGGTGCTGCTCGCCGCCGGCGGCTTTTCCATTGCCGACAATCTCTTGCCGCGGCCTGTCGATCTCAAGGTCTACGCGCGCACCATCGCCTTCTACGAGATCGACGAGGCGGCCGCCGCGCGGTTCGCCGGCATGCCGTCGCTGATCTCGCACGGCGCCGATGGTCTCGACGACTTCTACATGCTGCCGCCGATCCGTTATCCCGACGGCAAGTTCTACATGAAGATCGGCGGCGATCCCGATGATGTCAGGCTGGAGCGCGAGCCGGAGCTGCGCTCGTGGTTCAAGACCGATGGGCGCGCGAGCGTCCAGTTGCATCTGACGCGGCTGATCCAGCGGGCGGTGCCGGAGCTTCGTCCGCTCTCGATATCGAGCGGCTCCTGCGTCGTGTCGTTCACGCCGAGCGGCCATCCGATGATCGGCTATACCGCGTCGCCGCGCATCGGCGTGCTGACGGGCGGTTGCGGCACGGCGGCCAAGAGCTCGGACGAGATCGGCCGGCTCGGCGCAACGCTCCTGCTCGAAGGTCGAATCAACGGACAGGGCTACGCGACGGATTTCAAACCGTATTTCCGATAAGGCTCGAGCGATATTTTGTTGGCATTCGTCGGCCGTCTCGGTTAAGGGAGCCGGACCAGTTGGCCGGGCAGCCGCGCTTTACCAATGTCGAAAGACGGTAGGGTGAGGAAAGTCCGGGCTCCACGGAAACACGGTGCCGGATAACGTCCGGCGAGGGCGACCTCAGGGAAAGTGCCACAGAAAGCAAACCGCCTGCCTCGGCAGGTAAGGGTGAAAGGGTGGGGTAAGAGCCCACCGCGTCTCCGGCAACGGCGATGGCAAGGTAAACCCCACCGGGAGCAAGACCGAATAGGGATGACGCGGACGGCGCAAGCCGTCCGGCTGGTTTCCAGGCCAGTCATCCGGGTGGGTTGCGAGAGGCAACGTGCAAACGTTGTCCCAGAGGAATGGCTGCCACGTTCCGGTTTCGGCCGGAGCCATACAGAACCCGGCTTACAGGCCAACTGGCGATTGCTTTTTTATCCGCGTCCATACGATTTCACTGATCCTTTCGGGGCTCAGTGAGACGTGGGCGGCTGCCGAAGACATTCCTCGCAGACCGTGGTGCTGAGCGAAAGCGCCGACCATCGCTTCAGTAGTTTTCCACAGTTTGCGCACTGAATTTCAGAAGTCATGCCGACTTTCTTCAGTGGAAGCTGAGTATTCGGCGTTTTCATTCCGCTTAACATTCCCTTGAAGCTAAAACTCGCCATGGAGTTTCTCCGTGTTTTCTTTGTTTGTTCTGCAAATGGATATGTTTTTGTCTTTGCGTATGCATGATAGCTAAAATACATTATTTTACGTTAATGCCATAGTAGGAAAGAAAGGCCGCAATAACGCAGGTGGCCGGACGGTGAGGTTGCCGTATCAGCCGGGAACAAAATGTGCATTTAAAGTTGCGTTTTCGAGTTTTCACCTGCGCGGCGTGCCCGAATTTTCTTTCCGCAACCGGGGATGTCTGGGACGTCGTTCGCGACGCTCTTCGGGGGCGTCTCGAAGGTCGGGAAATCGGCCGCTCATAACCCTTTGTTAAACTTAACAGCTTATAAATTTTCGATACTGCGCTCATCGTGAGACGGGCGTTTCCCATTGACGCCCATATGGTCCCATGCTATCCCATTCCTGCACTGCGCAAGGGCAATCAAGTGCCCATCAATCGCAAAGTAGAGGCGTACTCCTTACCGGAGGCGCTGGATGGAATGTCGTTCATCCGGCTGGCGAAGCTGTGTCTGAGAAATGGAGTTCGGGGCGCCTAATTGCTGTCCGGGCTCTTTCGGGAACGGATGTTTCGTGTCATGGGCCGCTTCCTTTCACATGCGACCAACAGGATCGATTCCAAGGGCAGGGTCTCCGTGCCCGCAGCGTTTCGATCGGTGATGGCGCAAGGCAACATCCAGGATTTGTACTGCTTCCAGGATTTTGTGTTTCCGGCGATCAGCGTCGGCGGTTCGGACCTTCTCGAAAGGTTCGAGCGGCAGATCGCTGCGGAAGATCCGTTTTCGCCGGAAGCGAACGAGATGTCGCTGCTCATTCACGGGGGCGGGGTCTTCATGAAGCTCGACGCCGAGGGGCGGTTGACGGTCACGGACTTCATTCGCGACTTCACCGGTATCTCGGACGAGGTGACCTTCGTCGGTCGGGCGGATCATTTTCAGCTGTGGCAGCCGAAGGAATTTCAGGCGGTGCAGCAACGAGCACGAGAGGAGCGCAGGCTGGCGGGCAAGCGTTCCTCGTAACACGAGGGAACGGAATGGCGGCGAATCCTGGCGAAGGTTCAACTGATGCCGGTGGCGGACCGGTTCGCCACATTCCGGTTCTTCTCAATGAGGTCCTGACGGCGCTCGAGCCCGCGGCCGGCAAGGTCATTCTCGACGGTACCTTTGGCGCTGGCGGTTACACGTCGGCCATTCTGTCCGGTGGCGCCGAGGTGATCGCGCTCGACCGCGATCCGACGGCGATCTCCGGCGGGCAGGCGATGGTGGCCGCGCATGGCGGTCGTCTGAAGCTCATTCACTCGCAGTTTTCGCGGCTGGCCGATCATGCGCCGGCCGCCGGCCTTGACGGCGTCGTGCTCGATATCGGCGTATCGTCGATGCAGATCGACGAGGCCGATCGCGGCTTCTCGTTCCAGAAGAACGGCCCGCTCGACATGCGCATGTCGGCATCGGGCGTTTCCGCCGCCGACGTGGTCAATCGCGCCAAGGTCGCCGAACTCATCCGCATCTTCCATTTCCTCGGTGAGGAGAGCCAGTCGCCGCGCATCGCGCATGCGATCGAGAAACGCCGCGCCGAGAAGCCGTTCGAGACGACGCGCGATCTGGCTGGCCTGATCGAGATCGTCACGCCGCGCAAGATGAAGGACAAGATCCATCCGGCGACGCGGGTGTTCCAGGCGCTGCGCATCTTCGTCAACGACGAACTCGGCGAACTGGCGCAGGCGCTGTTCGCGGCCGAGCAGGCGTTGAAGCCGGGCGGTCGCCTCGTGGTCGTCACCTTCCACTCGCTGGAAGACCGCATCGTCAAGACCTTCTTCTCCGATCGCGCCGGCAAGGCATCCGGCTCGCGCCATATGCCCATCGCCCACGAACGCGCCGCGACCTTCGACCGGATCGGCAAGCCAATGGTGTCGGCGAGCGACGCCGAGGCCGAGCTTAATCCGCGCGCCCGCTCCGCCAAGCTGCGCGCCGGTCTCAGGACCACGGCGCCGGCGGAAGCCGCCGACATGTCGATCTTCGGACTGCCCAACCTCGCAAGCCTCGGAAAGCTCGGAGCCTGATATGCTGAGAACCTTCGACCTCATCCTGATCGGCGTCATGACGGCGGCTGCCGCGTGACCTACACGATCAAGCATCGCGCCGAGCTGAAGCTGGAGGAGGTTCGCCGCCTCGAAACCGAGATCAAGCTCGAGAAGGATACGATCGACCTGTTGAAGGCCGACTGGGCCCTGCAGTCGCAGCCGAACCGGCTGGAACGGCTGGTGGCCAACTACAATGGCGAGCTGCAGCTGCAGCCCACCCTCTCGACTTCGCTGGTCCGCCCGCAGGAGCTGCCGATGCTGAAGTCGCAGGTTCCGGTGCCGCAGGTGGCCGATGCCAAGGCCGGCGCGAAGCCGAAGCCGAAGATCATGGCGGCGAAACCCGCCGAGGCCGAAGACGACCTGGTAACCGGATCGGTGGAGTAGAGATGTCCTTTCTTTCACGCATCATGGTCGCCAAGAGCCAGGCGCACTTCTCATCCGGCGTCTACAGCCGGTTTGGCGGATCGGCCGGCAACGCGCCGATCCCGGGCTGGCGCAAGAAGCGCAGCGGTCAGGCGAAGAGCCGGGTGGGCCTGCTGGCTTTCGCCTTCGTCTGTGGCTATCTCGTCATCGGCGGGCGTCTGGTCGAATATGCCGTGCGTGACCCCGATACCGTCTCCAGCATCCTGCCGCCCGACCGCCTGCTGGCGTCGCGCCCCGATATTCTCGACCGCAACGGCGAGGTGCTGGCCACAGACATCCGCACGGTCTCGCTGTTCGCCGAGCCGAACAAGATCGTCGATGCCGACGAGGCCGTCGAGAAGCTGACGACCGTGCTGCCCGATCTCGACATGAAGGGCACCTACAAGAAGCTCGCCAACCGCAATTCGCACTTCGCCTGGCTGCGCCGCCAGCTGTCGCCGAAGCAGCAGAGCCAGATCCTGGCGCTCGGCATTCCGGGCATCGGCTTCCGGCCGGAAAAGCGCCGCTTCTATCCCGGTGGTCCGACCGCCGCGCATATCCTCGGCTACGTCAATATCGACAATCGCGGCGTCGCCGGCATGGAAAAGTATATCGATGACCAGGGGCTCGCCGATCTCGCCTCCGTCGGCATGACCAGCGACCAGCCGCTCGAGCCGATCAAGCTGTCGATCGACGTGCGCGTCCAGAACATCGTGCGCGACGTGGTCGCCAATGCCGTGACCAACTACGAAGCCAAGGGTGCGGGCGCCGTCATCCTCGACATCAATACCGGGGAAGTGCTGGCCATGGCGTCCGCCCCGGATTTCGATCCGAACAACCCGCTCGAGGGCGCCAAGGAGGGCTGGCTGAACCGCATGTCGAACGGCACGTTCGAGATGGGGTCGACGTTCAAGACGTTCTCGCTCGCCATGGCGCTCGACACCGGCAAGGTCAAGCTGACGGACAGCTTCGACGCTAGGCAGTCGCTGCGCATCGGCGGCTTCACCATTCACGATTTCCATGGCCAGCAGCGCTGGCTGACGCTGCCCGAGGTGTTCCAGTATTCCTCCAACGTCGGTACCGCCCGCATCATCGACATCGTCGGTATCGATGCGCAGAAGGATTATCTGACGAAGCTCGGCCTTCTCACCAAGATGCAGACCGAGCTGCCGGAAGTGAAGATGCCGAGCCAGCCCAAGGTCTGGAAGAAGATCAATTCGGTGACGATCTCGTTCGGCCACGGCGTCTCGACGACGCCGCTACAGACGGCGGTGGCCGGCGCCGCGCTCGTCAACGGCGGCAGGCTGATCGAGCCGACGTTCCTGCCGCGCACGCGCCAGCAGGCCGACGATGTCGCCGAAGTCGTGGTCAAGAAGACCACCAGCGACGACGTGCGCTATCTCTTCAAGCTCAACGGCATCAAGGGCTCCGGCCGCAATGCCGACGTTCCCGGCTTCAATGTCGGCGGCAAGACCGGAACCGCCGACAAGGTGGTCAACGGCCGCTATGCCAGCAACCTCAACTTCAACGCCTTTCTCGCCGCCTTCCCGATCGACGATCCGAAATATGTGGTGCTGACCTTCTGCGACGAGCCGCATAATGGTGAGAAAGGCCAGAACATCGCGGCGTTCACCGCCGCTCCGATGGTCAAGAACATCATCTCCCGGGCGGCGCCAATCCTCGGTGTGGAACCGAAGTTCGGTGACGACGGATCGGCCATGTTGGTGTCTTATTGAGTCTGGATGAATGTCGCGGCCGATCCGCCATGGGGGCTAGACGGCTCGAAAGAGAAGTGTGCGTTCGATGAAACTGCGGGACATCGCCGGAAATGCGTTTCCGGAACTGAAGGAACAACTGAACGGGCCGGTGGGCGCGCTGGAGATTTCCGGCCTTTCCGCCGACAGCCGCAAGATCGCGCCCGGCATGGCTTTCGTCGCCGTCTCCGGCACCAAGGCCGACGGCGCGGGCTTCATCGCCGACGCTGCCGCGCGCGGTGCCGTCGTGGCGGTCGCCTCGCATGCGACCGAAGCCTCCATTCCCGTCCTCGTCGTCAACGAACCGCGCCGCTTCCTGTCGCTCGCCGCCGCGAATTTCTACGGCAAGCAGCCCGAAACCATGGTCGCCGTGACAGGAACCGCCGGCAAGACGTCGGTCGCCTCCTTCACGCGGCAGATCTGGGCCTATGCCGGCCATCCGGCCGCGATGATCGGCACGACGGGCGTCGTTTCGCCGACCCGCAATGATTACGGCTCGCTGACCACACCCGATCCGGTGTCGCTGCATGCGCTGCTGGCCGAACTGACCGACGAGGGCGTGACGCATGCCTCGATGGAGGCGTCGAGCCACGGCCTCGACCAGTCGCGTCTCGACGGCGTGACGCTCGCCGCGGCCGCCTTCACCAATCTCGGCCGCGATCACATGGATTACCATCCGACGATCGAGGACTACATGGCCGCCAAGATGCGGCTGTTCGATACGCTGCTGCCGAAGGGCGCGCCCGCCGTGATCTTTTCCGACGACGCATGGTCGGAGCAGGCGATCAAGGCGGCGATCGATGCCGGGCATATCGTGCGCACCGTCGGCCGCAAGGGCGAGTATCTGACGCTGAAGCGCGTCGAGCATTTCCGCCACAAGCAGGTGGCCGAAATCCACGCCGAGGGACAGATCTTCGAGGTCGACATTCCGCTTGCCGGCGATTTCCAGGTGGCCAACGCGCTTGTCGCCGCCGGTCTTGCCATGTCCACCGGCGTTCCGGCCAAGGTCGCCATGGCGGCGCTCGAAAAGCTGCAGGGCGCGTCCGGCCGCCTCGAACTGGTCGGCCACACCAAGGACGGCGCGCTCGCTTATGTCGATTACGCCCACAAGCCCGATGCGCTTTCGAATGTGCTCGAATCCGTGCGTCCGTTCACGACCGGCCGTGTCATCGTCGTCTTCGGCTGCGGTGGAGACCGCGACCGCGGCAAGCGGCCGATCATGGGCGAGATCGCCTGCCGGCTGGCCGATGTCGTTGTCGTTACCGACGACAATCCGCGCTCGGAAGAGCCGGCATCGATCCGCGCCGAGATCATGGTGGCGGCTCCCTGCGCCACCGAGATCCCCGATCGCGCCCAGGCCATCCGCGAGGCGGTCGCCATGCTGACGTCGGGCGACACGCTGATCGTCGCCGGCAAGGGGCATGAGGAGGGGCAGACGATCGGTGGCGTCACGCTGCCGTTTTCGGATCACGCCGAGTTGCGCAAGGCTTTGGAGGAGCTGAAATCGTGAGCTGGCTTTGGACGACGCAGGACATGATCACGGCCATGGCCGGGCGCCCGTTCGGCAGCTTGCCGGAGGGCATTACCGGGATTGCGATCGACAGCCGGACGATCCAGCCGGGTGAGGCCTTCTTCGCGATCAAGGGCGACCGTGTCGATGGTCATGACTATGCGTCGATGGCGATGGCCAATGGCGCGGCTTTGCTCGTGGTCAGCGAGGCGCGCCTGCCGGCGCTCGGCCGCCTGACGGTGCCGATGATCGTCGTCGAGGACGTGCTTGTGGCGCTGGGCAAGCTCGGGCTTGCGGCGCGGGCTCGTTCTCGTGCGCAGATCATCGCCGTCACCGGGTCGGTCGGCAAGACGACGACCAAGGAGATGCTGCGCCGGGTTCTGGCGCCGTCGGGCAAGGTGCATGCGTCGGTCGCATCCTTCAACAATCACTGGGGCGTGCCGCTGACCTTGGCGCGCATGCCGCTCGACACCTATTTCGGGGTCTTCGAAGTCGGCATGAACCACCCGGACGAAATCCGCCCGCTGGTCAAGATGATCGAGCCGCATGTGGCCGTCGTCACCACGATCGCGCCGGCGCATCTCGGCAACTTCAAGAGCATCAAGGAAATCGCGACCGCCAAGGCCGAGATCTTCGAGGGCGTCGTGCCAGGCGGCCATGCCGTGCTCAACCGCGACAACGACCAGTTCAATTTCCTCGACCGCACGGCGCAGGCCTGCGGCATCCAGCATATCCATTCGTTCGGGCAGCACGCCAAGGCCGATTTCCGCATGGCGGAGTTCAACGGCGGCGACCAGAGCTCGACACTGTGGATCACCATCGACGGCGAGACGCACGAGGTGGCGATCGGCGCGCCCGGGCGGCACATCGCCGAGAACGCGCTGGCAGCGCTCGGCGTCGCCAGGATCGTCGGCGCCGACATGCAGTCGGCGATCGCAGCTCTCGCGACGCTGCAGGCCGAAAAGGGCAGGGGGCGACGCCACAAGCTGTCGATCGGCCACGGCAGCCTGACCGTCATCGACGAAAGCTACAACGCCAATCCGACATCGATGCGCGCGGCGATCGCGCTGCTCGCCAGCTCCGTACCCACGGGATCGGGACGGCGGATCGCCGTTCTCGGCGACATGCTCGAGATGGGCGACTATTCGCAGAAGGTTCACACCGATCTCGCGGGACCGCTGCTGGCCGCCGGTATCGAACATGTCTGGCTCGCCGGGCCTGAGATGCTGGCGCTGAAAGAATCACTTCCCGAGAGCGTTTCGGTCGTGCATCGCGCCCAGACCGACGAACTCATCGACCACGTACTGAACTCGGTCGCGGTAGGCGACGTGCTGATGGTAAAATCGTCATTGGGCCTCGGTTTCGGCAAGATTATTGCCGCGCTCCTTGACAAGTTCCCGCCATTTGCCGACACGCAACGCGAATTTTGAGCGGGTAAACAAGGGGCCCTGAATGCTGATTTGGCTAGTCGAACTGTCGGAACACCTGAAATTCCTAAACCTGTTCAGGTATATTACGTTCCGCACGGGCGCCTCTCTCTTCACCTCCGCGCTGATCGTTTTCCTGTTCGGACCGATGATCATCAATTCGCTGCGCGTGCGCCAGGGCAAGGGTCAGCCGATCCGCGCCGACGGTCCGCAGACGCACTTCAAGAAGGCGGGTACGCCGACCATGGGCGGCCTGATGATCCTGGCCGGCATCGTCGGCTCGTCGCTTTTGTGGGCGGATCTGTCGAACATCTACGTCGTGGCGACGCTGCTCGTCACGCTCGGCTTCGGCGCGATCGGCTTTTATGACGACTATCTCAAGGTCAGCAAGCAGAGCCACAAGGGCTTTTCCGGCAAGGCGCGCCTCGGCATCGAATTCGTCATCGCCGGCATCGCCGTCTATTTCATGATGCGGGCGTCGCTCGCCTCGGGTCCTGCCGGTTCGACCTTCGGGTCTTCGGTCGCCTTTCCGTTCTTCAAGGACTTCCTGATCAACCTCGGCATCATGTTCGTGGTCTTCGGCGGCTTCGTCATCGTCGGCGCCGGCAATGCGGTGAACCTGACGGATGGTCTCGACGGTCTCGCCATCGTGCCGGTCATGATCGCGGCCGCCTCCTTCGGCGTCATCGCCTATCTCGCCGGTAACGCCGTGTTCGCGAACTACCTGCAGATCAACTTCGTGCCCGGCACCGGCGAGCTGTCCGTCGTTCTCGGCGCCGTCATCGGCGCCGGCCTCGGCTTCCTGTGGTTCAACGCGCCGCCCGCCGCCATCTTCATGGGCGACACCGGGTCGCTGGCCCTCGGCGGCACGATCGGCACGGTTGCCGTCGCCACCAAGCACGAGATCGTCATGGCGATCATCGGCGGCCTGTTCGTCATGGAAACGCTGTCCGTCATCATCCAGGTCGGCTTCTTCAAGATGACCGGGCGACGGGTGTTCCTGATGGCGCCCATCCACCACCATTTCGAGAAGAAGGGCTGGACCGAAAGCCAGGTCGTGATCCGCTTCTGGATCATCGCCGTCGGCCTTGCCATGCTCGGCCTGTCGACGCTGAAGCTGCGGTAGGACGATCATGATCCCGGTCACCACGCTCTCAGGAAAAAAGGTCGCGCTCTTCGGGCTCGGCGGTTCCGGCTTCGCCACGGCGCGCGCCCTGATCCTGGGGGGCGCCGAGGTGACCGCGTGGGACGACAATCCCGACAGCGTGACCAAGGCCGCGGCCGAAGGAATACATACCGCCGATCTCAGGACGATCGACTGGAACGCGCAGTCGCTGTTCGTGCTGTCGCCGGGCGTGCCGCTGACGCATCCGAAGCCGCACTGGACGGTCGATCTGGCGCGCGCCGCCGGCGTCGATATCGTCGGCGATGTCGAGCTCTTCGTGCGCGAGCGCCGGGCGCACGCCCCCGACGCGCCGTTCATCGCCATCACCGGCACCAACGGCAAGTCGACCACCACGGCGCTGATCGCCCATATCCTGAAGGCGAGCGGCCGCGACACGCAGCTCGGCGGCAATATCGGCACGGCGGTGCTGACGCTCGAGCCGCCGAAGGCTGGTCGATTCTACGTCGTCGAGTGCTCTTCCTACCAGATCGATCTCGCGCCGACGCTCAACCCGTCGGCCGGCATCCTGCTCAACCTCACGCCCGACCATCTCGACCGTCACGGCACGATGCAACACTATGCCGACGTCAAGGAACGGCTGGTCGCCGGCAGCGACGTCGCCATCGTCGGCGTCGACGACAGCCATTGCGAGAGGATCGCCGACCGGATCGAGCGGGCGGGCGGCAAGGTGACGCGCATCTCCCGCCGCCACGCGCTTGCCGACGGCATCTATGCCGAGGGCACGCGGCTCATCCAGGCACATTCCGGCGCCGCCCTGCCGATCGCCGATCTCGACGGTATTCCGACGCTGCGTGGCAGCCACAACGCCCAGAACGCGGCGGCGGCCGTCGCCGCGTGCCTCGCGGCCGGCGTCTCGGTCGAGGATATCCGCGCGGGTCTTGCGTCCTTCCCGGGCCTGAAGCACCGCATGCAGCCGGTCGGCCAGCGCGGCAATGTGGTGTTCGTCAACGATTCCAAGGCGACCAACGCCGATGCCGCGGCGCCCGCGCTGTCGAGCTACGACCGTATCTACTGGATCGCCGGCGGCCTGCCGAAGGCGGGCGGGATCACGACGCTCGCGCCGTTCTTTCCACGCATCGCCAAGGCCTACCTGATCGGCGAGGCGGCCGCGGAATTCGCGGCTACGCTCGGCGAGGCCGTGCCCTACGAGATTTCCGGAACGCTGGACCAGGCGGTCGCGCATGCGGCCGCGGATGCGGGCCAGGACGAAAGCGGGCCATCGGCGGTCATGTTAGCACCGGCTTGCGCAAGCTTCGACCAGTACAAGAACTTCGAAGTTAGGGGCGATGCATTCGTCAGCCATGTGGCAGCGCTCGACGGGATAACCATGCTGATCGGTTCGGCAACAGGAGAGAAGTGACATGGTAAGTCGTGCGGAACGCGGGGCATTGGCCGATTGGTTCTGGACCATCGACCGGTTCTTCCTGGCGATGTTCATCTTCCTCATGGGGATCGGCCTGATGCTCTCCTTCGCGGCGTCGCCGGCGGTGGCCGAGCGCATCGGGCTGGAGCCGTTCCACTTCGTCAAGCGCCAGGCTGCCTTCATGATCCCGTCGCTGGCGGTGATGATCGGGCTTTCGTTCCTGACGCCGCGTCAGGTCCGCAGGACGGCGATCATTCTTCTGATCGCCGCACTCATCCTGATGCTGATGGCGCTGTTCTTCGGCGTCGAGGTCAAGGGTTCGCGCCGCTGGGTCACGCTGGCCGGCATTTCGATCCAGCCGTCCGAATTCATGAAGCCGGCCTTCGTGGTCGTCTGCGCCTGGCTCTTCGCCGAGCATGCGCGGCAGCCCGAGATTCCCGGCAATCTCTTCGCCATCATCCTCTTCGGGATCGTCGCGGCACTTCTGGTGGCGCAGCCCGACCTCGGGCAGACGATCCTGACCACCGCCGTCTGGGGCGGCATGTTCTTCATGGCAGGCATGCCGTGGCTGTGGATCATCGTGCTCGGCGCGCTCGGCGTCGGCGGTCTCGTCAGCGCCTACTACGTCTTCCCGCACGTGGCGCTGCGTTTCGACAAGTTCATGACCGGCGAGGGCGATACGTTCCAGATCGATACCGCCCGCGAAGCGATCATCCGCGGCGACTGGTTCGGCCAGGGACCGGGCGAAGGCCTCGTCAAGCGCATCATCCCGGACGCGCATACCGACTTCATCTTTTCGGTCGCGGCCGAGGAGTTCGGCATCATCTTCTGTATCGCGCTGGTGCTGCTGTTTTCGGCGCTCGTCCTGCGCGGCCTGTCGCATGCCTACAAGGAGCGCAACGATTTCAGCCGCTTCGCCGTCGCTGGCCTCGTGCTGCAGATCGGCATACAATCCATCATCAACGTGGGCGTCAATCTCGAGCTGCTGCCGGCGAAGGGCATGACCCTGCCGCTGATTTCCTACGGCGGTTCGTCGATGGTCGCCATCTGCGTCACGGCCGGGTTCATTCTCGCGCTGACGCGCCACAGACCGGAAAAGCGTGCGCAGGAGCGGAGCCTGTTCCGCGTCGGGCACGGCATTCCGGCGGAGTAAGGGTTCATGAGCAAAGGCATCGTTCTGCTTGCCGCCGGGGGAACCGGCGGCCACGTGTTTCCGGCGGAGGCCCTGGCCTACAAGATGAAGGAACGCGGCTATTCCGTGCATCTGGTCACGGACAGCCGGGCGGAGCGCTACGCCGGCAAGTTTCCGGCCGACGAGATCCATGTCGTGCCGTCGGCCACGATCGCCTCGAAGAACCCGGTCGCGGTCGCGCGGTCGCTGTGGACGCTTTGGAGCGGCATGCGGGCGGCCAAGCGGCTGATCGGGCGGCTGAAGCCCGTCGTGGTCGTCGGCTTCGGCGGTTATCCGACGGTGCCGCCGCTGCTTGCCGCCTCGCGGCTTGGCGTGCCGACGATGGTCCACGAGCAGAACGCCGTGATGGGCCGCGCCAACAAGGCGCTGGCCAATCGCGTCAAGGCGATCGCCGGCGGCTTCCTGCCCGAGAATGGCGGTGCCTTTGCGGAGAAGACGGTGACGACCGGCAATCCGGTGCGGCCGGCTGTCATCGAGGCCGCCAGGACGCCCTATACGCCGTCGCGCGCGGGAGAGCCTTTCAATCTCGTCGTCTTCGGCGGCAGCCAGGGCGCCCAGTATTTCTCCAAGGCGATGCCGACGGCGATCAGCCTGCTCGACGACGATCTGCGCGCGCGTCTCAGGATCACCCAGCAGGTCCGCCCGGAGGACATGGGCATGGTCGGCGATTGCGTCGCCAAGCTCGACATGGGCGCCTCCTCCGAGATCGCTCCCTTCTTCACCGACATGGCCGAACGGCTGGCCAGGGCGCATCTGGTGATCTGCCGCTCCGGTGCTTCGACGGTGTCGGAGATCTCGGTGATCGGCCGTCCGGCGATCCTGGTGCCTTATCCGCATGCGCTCGACCACGACCAGGCGGCGAACGCCGCGTCGCTGGCGGCGACCGGCGGCGCCAAGGTGATCGCGCAGGCCGAACTCTCGTCCGAAAAGATCGCCTCGATCCTGACCCACACGATGAACGACCCGGAAAAACTCGCCCGAATGGCGGCCGCCGCCAAGCAGGCGGGTAAACCTGATGCCGCGAACTTGCTTGCCGACATGGTAGAGGCTATTGCGGCGGGACGTACAATTGCAGAGTTCAAGGGGAAAAGCGCATGAAAATGCCGAAGGCCATCGGCCTCGTCCATTTCATCGGCATCGGCGGTATCGGCATGAGCGGGATCGCCGAGGTGCTGCACAATCTCGGCCATCGCGTCCAGGGATCCGACCAGGCCGATAGCGCCAACGTCCAGCGCCTGCGCGACAAGGGCATCGAGGTCTTCGTCGGCCACAAGGCCGAGAATCTCGGCGATGCCGAGGTCGTCGTCGTCTCGACGGCGATCAAGAAGGACAACCCGGAACTCATCGCCGCCCGCGAGAAGCTGCTGCCCGTCGTGCGTCGCGCCGAAATGCTGGCCGAGCTGATGCGCTTCCGCAATGCGATCGCCATCGGCGGCACGCACGGCAAGACCACGACCACTTCGCTGGTCGCGACGCTGCTCGAAGCCGGCGGGCTCGACCCGACCGTCATCAACGGCGGTATCATCAACGCCTACGGCACCAATGCGCGCATGGGCGAGGGCGAGTGGATGGTGGTCGAGGCCGACGAATCCGACGGCACCTTCCTGAAGCTTCCGGCCGACGTCGCCGTCGTCACCAATATCGACCCCGAGCATCTCGACCATTACGGCAATTTCGACGCCGTGCGCGCCGCCTTCCGCCAGTTCGTCGAGAACGTGCCGTTCTACGGCTTCGGCGTCATGTGCCTCGATCACCCCGAAGTGCAGGCGCTGGTCGGCCGTATCGAGGACCGCAAGGTCGTGACCTATGGCGAAAACCCGCAGGCCGACGTGCGCTTCATGAATGTGCGCATCGACGGCGCGCGCTCGATCTTCGACGTCGAGATCCGTCGCCGCCGCACCGGCCAGGTGATCAAGCTCGACAATCTCGTCATGCCGATGCCCGGCCGCCACAACATCTCCAACGCGACCGCGGCGATCGCGGTCGCCAACCGTCTCGGCATGTCGAGCGAGGATATCGCCAAGGGGCTCGCCTCCTTCGGCGGCGTCAAGCGCCGCTTCACGCTGACGGGCGAATGGAACGGCGTGCAGATCTTCGACGATTACGGTCACCACCCCGTCGAGATCAAGGCGGTGCTGAGGGCGGCGCGCGAGGCCTGCAAGGGCCGCGTCATCGCCGTGCACCAGCCGCACCGCTATTCGCGCCTGGCGAGCCTGTTCGAGGAGTTCGCCGCCTGCTTCAACGACGCGGACAGCATTTTCCTGGCGCCGGTCTATGCTGCGGGCGAAGAGCCGATCGAAGGGGCCAACGCCGAAGCGCTGGTGTCGCTGATCAAATCGGGCGGGCATCGCGATGCGCGCTTCCTCGCTTCTCCCGAGCTTTTGCCTGAAATGGTCGCAGAGATTGCAAAGCCAGGCGATTTCGTGGTTCTGTTGGGGGCTGGGAGTATCACTTACTGGGCGGCAGCGCTGCCCAAGCAACTGGAAGGCCTTTCGGGTAGATCCGCATGAAACAGGTGAATGGGCAAAAGCTTCTTGCGTCGCTGGGCGACGGTGTAAAGGACATCCGCGGGAGGATTACACCGGATGCGCCGATGGATCGCGTCACCTGGTTCCATGCCGGCGGTCTCGCGGAACTGATGTTCCAGCCGCACGACGAAGAGGATCTGATCGCCTTCCTGTCGATTCTTCCCGAGGACGTGCCGATGACCGTGGTCGGCGTCGGCTCCAACATCCTGGTGCGCGACGGCGGCATCCCCGGCGTGGTTCTGCGCCTTTCGGCCAAGGGCTTCGGCTCGGTTGAACTGGCGGGCGAAAACCGCGTGCGCGCCGGCGCCATCTGCCCGGACAAGCATGTCGCGGCGATGGCGATGGACAACGGCATCGGCGGCTTCCACTTCTACTACGGCATTCCCGGCAGCATCGGCGGCGCCGCGCGCATGAACGCCGGCGCCAATGGCGGCGAGACGCGCGACCGCGTCGTCGAGGTGACCGCGATCGACCGCAAGGGCAACAAGCACGTGCTGTCGAATGCCGACATGGGCTACGCATACCGCCATTCGTCGGCTTCGAGCGACCTGATCTTCACCTCGGTGCTGTTCGAGGGCTATGCCGAGGATCGCGCCAAGATCCGCGCCGACATGGATGCGGTGCGCAGCCACCGCGAGACGGTGCAGCCGATCCGCGAGAAGACCGGCGGCTCGACCTTCAAGAACCCCGAGGGCCACTCCGCCTGGAAGCTGATCGACGAGGCGGGATGCCGCGGGCTCGTCATCGGCGGCGCGCAGATGTCGTCGCTGCATTGCAACTTCATGATCAACAACGGCCAGGCGACCGGCTACGATCTCGAATATCTGGGCGAGCAGGTTCGCCGCGAGGTATTCGAGAATTCCGGCATCAAGCTGGAATGGGAAATCAAGCGCCTGGGTCTGTTCATGCCGGGCCGCGAAGTGCGTCCGTTCCAGGGCGTGACGAGCGAGTAAGCGCTAGAACCTGTCGCATGTCGGGATCTCGTCCGACATGCCCTAGCCGAAACGTTTGGTGAAGGCGGTGGTGAAGGTCACCCCGCCGACACCGTCGGTGGCGTCGCCGATCGCCACATCCATCGTATTCCCCTTGATGCGCACGAGGCCGAAGCCGCCCATGAAGGCGGCGCGCGCCTTGAAGACGTCGATGCCGCCGGCCTTGTAGGTCGCGGGCGTATCGTGCTCATGGCCGTGGAAAATGCCGATTACGTTGTAACCCTCAAGGGTTGCGAGCAATTGCTGACGTTCTGATTCACCCCACCAGTGCGGTGCGCCGCTGCCCTCGATGGTGAAGGTGCTCTTTTCGGGGTCCCAGCGCTCGCGCGAGAAGCTGTCCCATCCATAGTGCTGGAAGATCACGACCGGGCGGCCGTCCTTGGCGTAGGCGGCGAGGTCGCGCTTCATCCAGTCGAGGCTGCTTGCCGTTCCCCGGGTGCTGTCGCCGCCATAGCGCTGCGCCTGGATGAGGTGCAGCCCGCCCCAGTTCCAGGAGTAGTTGTCGGAGGCCTCGTCGTAATTGTCGACGGGCACGACCGGCTTGAAGAAGACGCTCGGCTTGTGGTTCATCTGCACGTAGTCGCGCAGCTCGTCGCGGTACCAGTCCACCTGCGGGGGACGTCCGTCCTGGTCGAGATCGTGATTGCCGAGGCCGACATAGACGGGGAAGTGGATACGGTCCGGGCCCGGGCCCTGCTGGTAGCGATGCGAGAACTGCAGGAGCTGCGAGCCTTCCGCGACCTCCGCCATCTGGCCGCCGCCGTCATCGGTGACATCGCCGCAGACGATGACGCCCTGCGGCCTGGCGATGCGCTCGCCCGACAGCGCGAAGCCGGTGGCCTTGCCGTCGATCTCCCCGGGCCAGGTCTGGCGGTGGATGTTGTTGAGCGCCCTGATGTGGCGCAGGAGGTTGGCGTCGGTCTTGCCCTCGTCTTGGCAGTTCGGGCTGAGGCCGTCGCCGATGCGGCAGGCATGTACGTCGTTGATGACGAGGAAGGTGACGTCGATATCGGGGATGCCGGCGGCGCGGGCGAGCGGCGGCAGGCCCAGCGACAGGCCGGCGCCAAGGCCATGCGTCAGCAGCGATCGTCTTGTCAGCACGCGTCTCTCCCCGGCCCGTTGCCCGTGTCGAGAATAGAGGCGGGGCGTTAACAGACAAGAACGAAAAAGGCCGCGGCGGTTTCCCGTCGCGGCCCTCGATTGGCGATGAACGCTTCGATCAGACTTCGTCGCGGCCCGAGGCCAGGATGCAGATCAGCGTGATGACGGCCGAAAGGCCGAGATAGAAGCCGACATAGAGCATACCGTAGTTCGCCTGCAGCCAGGTGGCGATGTAGGGCGCGAGAGACGCGCCGAAGATGCCGGCGAGGTTGAAGGTGATCGACGAGCCGGTGTAGCGCACGGCGGTCGGGAAGGGGGCGGCGAGCGCCGTTCCGATCAGGCCGTAGGTCATGCCCATCAGCGCCATGGCGACGATCGCGAAGACCAGGATGCTGCCTTCGCCGCCGGACATCAGGCCGGGCAGGAGGAAGGAGAACAGGCCGATCAGCACGGTGGTCAGGATCAGCATCTCGCGGCGGCCGAAACGCTCGGCGAGCTTGCCGACGATCGGGATGAAGATGCCGAAGGAGATGGAGCCGACGATCTGGATCTCGAGCGCGTCGAGGAACGGGATCTTCAGGACCTTGACGTTGTAGGAGAGCAGATAGGCCGAGCCGATGTAGAACAGCACGAAGGTCGCGAGCGCCACGAAGGTGCCGAGGAACAGGCTGCGCTTGTGCTTGCGGAAGAGTTCGGCAACCGGAACGGCGACGCGTTCCTGCTTGTCGATGGCCTTCTGGAAAGCCGGCGTTTCGGTGATCGATAGGCGAACCCAAAGGCCGATGACGATCAGGACGATCGAGGCGATGAAGGGAACGCGCCAGCCCCAGGCCAGCAACTGTTCCTGCGGCATAAACTGCAGCAGCAGCCAGAAGATGCCCGAGGACAGGAAGAGACCGAGCGGTGCGCCGAGCTGCGGGAACATGCCGTACCAGCTGCGCTTGCCCTCGGGCGCGTTTTCGGTCGCCAGCAGCACCGCGCCGCCCCATTCGCCGCCAAGGCCGAAGCCCTGGCCGAAACGGCAGATCGCCAGCAGCAGGGGTGCCAGAACGCCGATCGTTTCATAGGAGGGCAGCAGGCCGATGATGACGGTGGAGATACCCATCGTCAGCAGTGCCGCGACCAGCGTCGTCTTGCGGCCGACCCTGTCGCCGAAGTGGCCGAAGACCACGGCGCCCAGCGGGCGGGCGAAGAAGGCGATCGAGAAGGTCGCGAAGGAGGCGAGCAGCGCGGTGGTCGGATCGCTGTTCGGGAAGAACAGCGTCGGGAAGACCAGCACGGCGGCCGTCGCGTATACGTAGAAGTCGAAGAATTCGATGGTGGTGCCGACGACGCTTGCGATCAGAACGCGCGCCGGCGAGTTGAGCTGCGCATTGTTCGATGAAGCGGAGGTCGGCGATACTTTTGATATCGCGTCTGACATTTTTATTCCAATCGGGATCAGGTATTCGCCTCTTCGAGGCCACGGGCTCATAACGCAATTTTAAGTCGGCGCAAATGCCAATCGCGCAACAAACCGACAAAAACTAGTGCGCTTCCTTTCCTGGGCGGAAAGCCTGGCGGCCGATCGCGCCGAAGCCCGCCTTTGTACCTTCGGCGGACGCGATGGAAGGACGAGCGCTCGCCGCTCCGGTCCGGCGGCGACCGGCGGCCGATCCCGGTTTGGCGCCGGGGCTTAAACTTTTTGTTTCGCTTTGACATTTCGGCGGTAACGCTTGGCGTTGCGGGGTTTTCGCCTTCCGCCAACGGTTTCCGACCGTCCCAATTCATGACCGGCCGGCCAGGAAGTTAACGAAAGTAAACGCTTCGTTAACCATAATGGCGCTCTAATACATGTGCGCCGGGCAAGCCAGATTCGGAAGAAAGCCAGCTTGGTGCAAGTCTTGGAATGCAGAGTACGGATTATTTTGGGGGTATCTATGAGTCGCAAGCATGTCGCTGTCCTTATGGGCGGATTTTCCTCGGAGAGGCCTGTCAGCCTTTCGTCCGGGGCGGCGTGCGCGGATGCTCTCGAGGCCGAAGGCTTTCAGGTTACCCGTATCGACGTCGATCGCGACGTGTCCGCCAAGCTCTCCGCGCTCAGGCCCGACGTGGCGTTCAACGCCCTGCATGGGCCGTTCGGCGAGGACGGGCTGATCCAGGGCATCCTCGAATATCTCGAAATTCCCTACACCCATTCCGGCGTTCTGGCCTCCGCGCTTGCCATGGACAAGAGCAAGGCGAAGGGCGTCGCGGCCGCGGCCGGCATTCCGGTCGCCGCGTCGCAGGTGATCAACCGCTTTTCTTTCCCCGCCGAGCATCCGATGAAGCCGCCCTATGTGGTGAAACCGGTGCGCGAGGGGTCGAGCTTCGGTGTCGTCATCGTTCAGGAGGATCAGTCGCGTCCGCCGCAGATCATCGGCTCGTCCGAATGGCGGTATGGCGAGGAGGTTCTCGTCGAGCGTTACATCCACGGACGCGAGCTGACCTGCGGCGTCATGGGTGACACTGTGCTGGGTGTTACCGAGATCGTTCCGCAGGGTCACAGCTTTTACGACTATGATTCCAGGTATGTGGCGGGTGGCTCGAAACACGTCATTCCGGCGAAAATTTCACCGAATATTTACCAAAAAATACAATCATTGTCATTAAGGGCGCATCAAGCAATTGGTTGCCGTGGAGTGAGTCGGTCGGATTTTCGGTATGACGATCGCTTCTCCGAAGACGGCGAAATCATCTGGCTGGAAATCAATACCCAGCCAGGCATGACTCCAACATCGCTTGTGCCCGAAATGGCCGGTCATGCCGGCTACTCGTTTGGTGAATTTCTTCGTTGGATGGTGGAGGACGCTTCTTGTTCTCGGTAACGGTCAAAAGGATGGGGCGCCCAAGCCATCAAGCCGAGACTTCCTATGCGGAAGGCGACGGGCGGATCGTGCTGCCGCGGCCGCTGCGCCGCGTCGTCCGCTTCCTGGTCAGCCTCGGCAGCGGCCGCATCTACATTCCTTCTCATACGGGTACGGTGTCGGCGCTGGTTTTCTTCGCTGCGACGGGCTTTTACGGCATGTCTCTCGGCGGTCACACCGAGGTGGTCGCGCAGGCGACGACGGCGCGGCAGGCTTCGCCGTCGAGGATGTGAAGGTGTCCGGCAATTCCGAGACCTCCGAAATCGACATCCTGCAGCTGATCGGTCTCGACGGCACGACGTCGCTCGTGGCGCTCGACGTGGATGCGGCGCGCCAGAAGATCGCGAAGCTTCCCTGGGTCGAGAGCGTCGAGGTCCGCAAGGTCTATCCGAAAACCATCGAAGTGAAGCTCAAGGAGCGCAAGGCCTTTGCCATCTGGCAGCATGGCACCGAGCTTTCGCTGATCGAGAAGGGCGGGGCGGTCATCGCGCCGCTTCGCGACAACAAGTTTTCGCAGCTTCCGCTGGTCGTCGGTCGCGGCGCCGAAGTGGCTGCCGCTTCGCTCGACGATGCGTTTTCCAAGTGGCCCGACATCAAGTCGCGCGTGAAGGCCTATGTCTGGGTCTCCGGCCGTCGCTGGGATCTGCACATGGACAATGGCGTCGTCGTCAAGTTGCCTGAAGACGATGTCGATCAGGCGCTGGCGCGCCTTTCGAAATTCAACAGCGATCAGGCTCTTCTCGATCGCGATATCGCGGCTGTCGATCTGCGTCTTGCCGATCGTACGGCCATTCAACTGACGCCTGAAGCCATGGAGCGCCGTCAGCTTGTTCTTGATCAGCGCACCAAGGATTTGAAGAAGGCGGGGCAGAATATATGAGCTTGTTCGGTTCGTCCCATTTTGGATTGCCGCGCCTGAAGCCGCTTTCTTCGAAGCGGTCGCATGTCGTCTCCGTCCTCGACATCGGTTCGACGAAAGTCGTCTGCATGATCGGCCGGCTGACGCCGCGCGAGGAGAGCCAGATTCTCCCCGGTCGCACGCACAACATCGAAATCATCGGCATCGGCCATCAGCGTTCGCGCGGTATCAAGACCGGCGCGATCTCGGATCTCGATGCGCTCGAGAGCGTCATCCGTCTGGCGGTCGACGCCGCCGAGCGCATGGCTGGCCTCACCGTCGAGAGCCTGATCGTCAACCTGACGGCCGGACGCCTCACCAGCGACATCTACACCGCCACCATCGATCTCGGCGGTCAGGAAGTCGAACTCAACGATCTGAAGAAGGTTCTGGCGGCGGCCTGCCAGCAGTCGCTGCGCCAGGATCGCGCCGTGCTGCATTCGCTGGCCACCGGTTTCTCGCTCGATGGCGAACGCGGCATCCGCGATCCGCTGTCGATGTACGGTGACGTTCTCGGCGTCGACATGCATGTCGTGACCGCCGAGCGCACGGCTCTCAAGAACCTCGAACTCAGCGTCAACCGCGCGCATCTGTCCGTCGAGGGCATCGTGGCGACGCCATACGCGTCCGGTCTTGCCGCCCTGGTCGACGACGAAGTCGAACTCGGTTGCGCCGCGATCGACATGGGCGGCGGCACGACGACGATCTCGGTCTTCGCCGAGGGCAAGCTGGTGCACACGGATGCCGTCGGTCTCGGCGGTCATCATGTCACCACCGATCTGGCGCGTGGCCTGTCGACCCGCATCGAGGACGCCGAGCGTCTGAAGGTGGTTCATGCCTCGGCCATGCCGAATTCCTCGGACGAACGCGAGCTGATCTCGATCCCGCCGATCGGCGAGGACGACCGCGATCTGCCGACGCAGGTGCCGCGCGCACTGGTGTCGCGGATCGTCAGCGCCCGCATCGAGGAGACGATGGAACTCATTCGCGACCGCATCCAGCGCTCGGGCTTCAGCCCGATCGTCGGCAAGCGCGTCGTGCTGACAGGCGGCGCAAGCCAGCTGACCGGCCTTGCCGACGTTGCCCGCAAGATCCTTGCCCGCAACGTCCGTATCGGCCGCCCGATGGGCGTCTCCGGGCTGCCGACGGCAGCCAAGGGGCCGGCGTTTTCGACGGCGGTCGGCCTGATGATCTATCCGCAGGTCGCGGATCAGGAAACACATGCGTCACAGAGCGGTCTGCTCATGTCGCTTGGCGGAAATAGCAGCCGCTTCGCCCGGATGGGCCAGTGGCTGAAGGAAAGCTTCTAGAAATTGAGTGAATTGGCCGGCGTGGCGATGCGGCCATAAAGAGAAGGAACGGGTACCATGACTATCAAGCTGCATACGCCAGATATCACTGAGCTGAAGCCGCGCATCACCGTGTTCGGCGTCGGCGGTGGCGGTGGCAACGCTGTCAACAACATGATCTCCGCCGGCCTCCAGGGCGTCGACTTCGTCGTCGCCAACACGGATGCCCAGGCACTGACGATGACCAAGGCGGAGCGCATCATCCAGCTCGGCGCCAGCGTCACCGAAGGTCTCGGCGCGGGTTCGCAGCCGGAAGTCGGCCGTGCAGCCGCTGAAGAATGCATCGACGAAATCGTCGATCACCTGAACGGCACCCACATGTGCTTCGTCACCGCCGGCATGGGCGGCGGCACCGGCACCGGTGCGGCTCCTGTTGTTGCCCAAGCTGCCCGCAACAAGGGCATCCTGACGGTCGGCGTCGTGACCAAGCCGTTCCACTTCGAAGGTGGCCGCCGCATGCGTCTGGCCGAAGCGGGTATCCAGGAACTGCAGAAGTCGGTCGACACGCTGATCGTCATCCCGAACCAGAACCTGTTCCGTATCGCGAACGACAAGACGACCTTCGCCGACGCATTCGCGATGGCCGACCAGGTTCTCTACTCGGGCGTTGCCTGCATCACCGACCTGATGGTGAAGGAAGGTCTCATCAACCTCGACTTCGCCGACGTCCGTTCGGTCATGCGCGAAATGGGCCGCGCGATGATGGGTACCGGCGAGGCTTCGGGCCAGGGCCGCGCGATGCAGGCGGCGGAAGCCGCGATCGCCAACCCGCTGCTCGACGAAACCTCGATGAAGGGCGCCCAGGGCCTGCTGATCTCCATCACCGGCGGTCGCGACCTGACGCTGTTCGAAGTCGACGAAGCCGCGACCCGTATCCGCGAGGAAGTCGATCCGGATGCGAACATCATCCTCGGCGCGACCTTTGACGAGATCGCTTGAAGGCATCATCCGCGTTTCCGTCGTCGCCACCGGCATCGACCGCGCGATGAACCAGGACGCCGGCAAGGGCTTCCAGCCGGTCCAGAAGCAGATTATCCGTCCTTCGGCGGCCGTTGCTCCGGCTCCGGCCGCAGTCCAGCCTGCCCCTGTCATGCAGCAGGCACCGAAGGCCGACCAGATCGCGCAGACCATCCGCATGGCCGAAGCCGAAATGGAACGCGAACTCGACATCCACGCTCCGCGCGCGGCTGCCCCGGTTCACCAGCAGCCTGCTCCGCAGGAAGCCTTCCGCCCGGCGAGCAAGATCTTCGCAGCTCCGGAAGCCGCACCGGTCATCCGCCAGGCTCCGATCCAGCAGCAGGCACCCGTGATGCACCAGCCGGCTCCGCAGCCCGTGATGCATCAGCCGGCGCCGGTCATGCAGCAGCCTGCTCCTGTCATGCAGCAGCAGCCGGTCCGCATGCCGAAGGTCGAGGATTTCCCACCGGTCGTTCAGGCCGAGATCGATCACCGCTCGCAGCCGGCACCCGTGTCGCATGCACATGAAGAGCGTGGTCCGATGGGTCTCCTGAAGCGGATCACCAACTCGCTCGGTCGCCGCGAAGAGGAAGTCGCGCCCGAGATGACGTCGGCTCCGGCAGCGTCCTCGCAGCAGCGCCGCCCGCTGTCTCCGGAAGCAAGCCTCTACGCTCCGCGTCGCGGAAACCTGGACGATCAGGGCCGTGCCGTACCGCAGGCCCGGATGATGCAGGAAGACGATCAGCTCGAAATTCCGGCCTTCCTTCGCCGCCAGTCGAACTGATAGGGACGCCTGGAATCGCCACGAATCAGCCCGGGAGTTCGCTCCCGGGCATTGTTGTATCAGGCACTCCGATTTGCGCCTGATTGCCTTGTGATTTCAAATGCATGCTTTCGTAACAATGCGAAAGAAACAGTGATTTGGATTGCGGCGCGGGCACACGTATGTATGGGCTGGAAAACCGTCCGACTGCGCGTTGACGCAGCATCGCGACGGAGGAAATAAGACTTGGCGAATGAGTTTCGACATAAGGGTCGCGGCGGATCGTCAGGGATAATAAAGGCAAGATTAATGGTTATTGGCATGTTGGGTTTTCAAACGACGGTATCGCGCCCGGTCACCCTTTCGGGGATCGGCGTTCATTCGGGTGCCGACGTTTCGATTACCTTCAACCCAGCAGAAGCCGACACTGGTGTCGTATTCAATCGCATGCATGACAACGGCGAAGTCACCGAGCTTCGCGCTGTTTCCTCCCAGGTTGGCAATACCGACCTGTGCACCGTTCTCGGCTTTTCCCCGGCGCGCTCCGTCGCGACGGTCGAACATGTGATGGCCGCGGTCTACGCGCTTGGCCTCGACAACGTCGTCATCGAAGTCGACGGCGCCGAAATGCCGATCATGGACGGCAGCTCGATGCCGTTCATCGAAGCGATCGAGCAGGTGGGTCTGGTATCCCTCGGCGTCAAGCGCCGCTACATTCGCATTACCAAGCCGGTTCGCATCGAGCACGGCGGTTCGTGGAGCGAGTTTCGCCCCTATGACGGCATGCGCTTCGAGGTCGAGATCGATTTCGACACGCCGCTGATCGGCCGCCAGAAGTGGGAAGGCGACATGACCGCCGCCACCTTCAAGTCGGAACTGTCGCGCGCCCGCACCTTCGGCTTCATGCGTGACGTGGAGCGTCTGTGGGCTTCGGGCCACGCGCTCGGTTCGTCGCTGGAAAACTCGGTCGTCATCTCCGACGACCACACGGTCATCAACGTCGAGGGCCTGCGCTACGCCAAGGACGAGTTCGTGCGTCACAAGACGCTCGACGCCGTCGGCGACCTGGCGCTTGCCGGTGCTCCCTTCATCGGCTGCTATCGCTCCTATCGCGGCGGCCACAAGATGAACGCCAACGCGCTGAAGGCGCTGCTCAGCGATTCCAGCGCCTATGAAGTCGTCGAGACCTCGGCACCGCGCCAGCGCGTCGCGCCGCGCGATTTCATCCGCGTCAACGCTCCTGAATTTGCTCCCTGGTCGGCTTGACCTCCGTCGCATTCCTTAGGCCAGGGCCGCCTCCTTCGGGAGGCGGTTTCTTTGTGCAGCAGGCAGCCGTGATTCCCGATAGAGCTTTCGCGGCAGGTATTTAGCCGTGCAAAGTCGGGGATTATCCGGAGAAAACAGACGATTATGGGCAGGGCCGCCACAAAAATGCGTTAATGCATCATCAATGCGTTGCTCTGGCCATGCATTTGTGGCTAGAAACGCCTGCGAGGCGTGGCTGCCGTTGAGGGATGGCGGCTTTTGGGATGTTCCGATGGGTTATGCAGGGTCTGAAAGTATGATGAAGACAGCGCGTGCTTTGTTCGCATCGCTCCTGGTGCTGAGCGCAAGTGCCTTGATTTCCGGATGCCAGTCGGACCCCGATATCGATATCAGCAAGCTCGGCCTGCAGAGCGATCCGCCTGATGTTCTCTACAGTCAGGGTCTGGCCAACATGAAGGCCGGAAACATGGCGGAAGCCGCGCGCAAGTTCGATTCGATCGACCGCGACAACCCGTTCTCGGAATGGGCCCGCAAGGGTCTGGTGATGAGCACCTTCGTGAAGTATCGGCAGGGCCGCCTCGACGAAGCGCTGGCCTCGGGCAACCGCTACATGGCGCAGTATCCGAAGTCGAAGGACGCCGCCTACGTGCAGTACCTGATCGGCCTCAGCTATTCCAAGCAGATCGTCGACGTGACCCAGGACCAGCGCGCCGCGTCGCGAACCATCGACGCCATGCAGGCCGTGATCGACAACTATCCCGATTCCGAATATGTCGACGACGCGCAGGCGAAGATCCGCTTCGCGCGTGACCAGCTGGCCGGCAAGGAAATGCAGATCGGCCGCTACTACATGGAGCGCAAGGAATACCTTGCCGCCATCTCGCGCTTCCGCATCGTCGTCGAGAAGTATCCGAACACGAACCAGATCGAGGAAGCGCTCGCCCGCCTGGTCGAAGCCTATTACGCGATGGGTATCGCGGAAGAGGCCCAGACGGCCGCCGCCGTTCTCGGCCGCAACTATCCCGACAGCCAGTGGTACGCGGATTCCTACAAGCTGCTGAAGAGCAACGGCGCGGAGCCGCGTGAGAATCAGGGCTCGTGGATTTCGCAAGCCGGCAAGAAACTCCTCGGTACCTAAAGCCGATGCTGATCCAGCTTTCGATCCGCGATATCGTCCTGATCGAGCGGCTGGATCTTGCCTTCGAGGCCGGTCTTTCCGTTCTGACGGGTGAGACCGGCGCCGGCAAATCCATCCTGCTCGACAGCCTGTCGCTCGCCCTTGGCGGGCGCGGCGATGGCGGTCTTGTCCGTCACGGCGAGGACAAGGGGCAGGTGACCGCCGTCTTCGACGTCGGCCCCGACCACCGGGCGCGAGCGCTGTTGCGCGACAACGGCATCGACGATGATGGCGACCTGATCTTCCGCCGCGTGCAGAGCGCCGACGGCCGCACCAAGGCCTATGTCAACGACCAGCCGCTCAGCGTGCAGCTGATGCGCCAGGCCGGACAGATGCTGGTCGAGATCCACGGACAGCACGACGACCGCGCGCTGGTCGACACCCACGCCCACCGTATCCTGCTCGACGCATTCGCCGGCATCGCCGACGAGGTGGCCGGCGTTTCGCAGCTCTATCGCGTCTGGCGCGACAGCGAGCGGACGCTGAAGAAGCACCGCGAGAAGGTCGAGGCGGCCGCGCGCGAGGCGGATTACATCCGCTCGTCGGTGGAAGAGCTCGACAAGCTCGCGCCGCAGGACGGCGAGGAGGACGAGCTCGCCGAACGCCGCCAGAAGATGATGAAGGCGGAGCGAGATCGCCGGCGATATCGCCGAGGCCTCCGAATTCCTCAACGGCAATGCCTCGCCCGTGCCCCATATCGCCTCGCTGGTGCGCCGTCTGGAGCGCAAGAGCCATGAGGCGCCGGGGCTGCTGGAGGATACCGTGGCGCTGCTCGACGCGGCACTGGACCAGCTGTCAAACGCGCAGATGGAAGTCGAAGCCGCACTGCGCAAGACGGAATACGATCCCAAGGAACTGGAGCGCGTCGAGGAGCGGCTTTTCGCGCTGCGCGGCGCCTCGCGCAAATATTCGGTGCCGGTGACCGAGCTGCCGGCGCTGGCGATCCGCATGAGCAACGACCTTGCCGATCTCGATGCCGGCGAGGAGAAGCTTGCCAGGCTCGAGGCCGAGGTCGGCGTCGCGAAAGTCGCTTACGATGCGGCGGCGCAGGTGGTTTCGGCCAAGCGTCACCAGGCGGGCGAAGCGCTCGCCGAAGCCGTGATGGCGGAGCTGCCGGCGCTGAAGCTCGAGCGCGCCCGCTTCATGGTGGAGATCGCCTCCAATCCCGAGGAAGCTGCGGCCGAGGGGATCGACGTCGTCGAATTCCACGTCCAGACCAATCCGGGCACGCGCCCGGGCTCGATCATGAAGGTGGCGTCGGGCGGCGAGCTCTCGCGCTTTCTTCTGGCGCTCAAGGTGGCGCTTGCCGATCGCGGCTCGGCGCCGACGCTGGTCTTCGACGAAATCGACACGGGCGTCGGGGGCGCTGTCGCCGATGCGATCGGCCAGCGGCTGAAGCGGCTGTCGGCCAAGGTTCAGGTTCTCTCCGTCACCCACGCGCCGCAGGTGGCGGCACGGGCGGCGACGCATCTCCTGATCTCCAAGGGACCGGCTTCCGAGGGATCCGAAAAGATCGCCACCCGCGTGGCGACGATGGAGCCGCACGACCGTACCGAAGAGATCGCCCGCATGCTGGCCGGCGCTTCGGTGACGGAAGAGGCGAGGGCGGCCGCCAAACGGCTGTTGACGGCGGGCGAGTAAGCACCGATTTGCCGCGACCCTGATGCAGGGATATAGGACGTCGTAGCGGCTGGAGTGGCGGCCGTGACGATCCGTCCAGTCGATCATCGGCACGATCTGTAAGCAGCTGCTGACAATTGCAATGCGGCGCTTTTTCCTCGGCGAGAATTGCTCTAGAAAACGACTCCTCAAAGGGAGTCCCTGCCATGTCCGCCGCCAACCAAACGCCCGTCGAAACCCTGAGCGAAGAACAGGCCGCCGCCGAGCTTGCCTTTCTGGCGGCCGAGATCGCCGGCAATGACGAGCTCTATCACGGCAAGGACCAGCCGGCGATTTCGGACGCCGAATACGACGCGTTGAAGCGGCGCAACGATGCGATCGAACAGCGCTTTCCCGAACTCGTCCGCGACGACAGCCCGTCGCGCCGTGTCGGCGCGGCACCGCTGCCGACCTTCGCGCCGATCACCCATTCGCGGCCGATGCTGTCGCTCGACAACACGTTTTCCGACGAGGACGTGCAGGATTTCATCGGCTCGGTCTATCGTTTCCTCGGGCAATTGCCCGACGGCTCCATCGCGTTCACCGCCGAGCCGAAGATCGACGGCCTGTCGATGTCGATCCGCTACGAGAACCGCAAGCTGGTGAGCGCCGCGACCCGCGGCGACGGCACGACGGGCGAGAACGTCACCGCCAATGTCAGGACGATCAAGCAGATCCCGAAGACGCTGCCCGCGGATGCGCCCGATATCGTCGAGGTGCGCGGCGAGGTCTACATGGCCAAGAGCGACTTCCTTGACCTCAACGCGCAGATGGAGGCCGAGGGCAAGCAGACCTATGTGAACCCGCGCAACACGGCGGCGGGGTCGCTGCGCCAGCTCGACGCCAAGGTGACGGAGAGCCGCAAGCTGCGCTTCTTCGCCTATGCCTGGGGGGAGATCTCCGAAATGCCCTCGGATACGCAGATGGGCATGGTCGAAACCTTCGGCAAATGGGGTTTTCCCGTCAATCCGCTGATGAAGCGGCTTTGCAATATCGAGGATATCCTCGGCCACTACCGCGAGATCGGCTTGCAGCGCCCCGATCTCGACTACGATATCGACGGCGTCGTCTACAAGGTCGATCGGCTCGACCTGCAGCAGCGCCTCGGCTTCCGCTCGCGCAGCCCGCGCTGGGCGACCGCGCACAAGTTCCCGGCCGAGCAGGCGTTCACGACGGTCGAGAACATCGACATCCAGGTCGGCCGCACCGGCGCGCTGACACCCGTGGCGCGGCTGACGCCCGTCACCGTCGGCGGCGTCGTCGTCACCAATGCGACGCTGCACAACGAGGATTACATCAAGG
Source organism: Rhizobium sp. AN80A (assembly GCF_030053015.1). Classification (NCBI taxonomy): domain Bacteria; kingdom Pseudomonadati; phylum Pseudomonadota; class Alphaproteobacteria; order Hyphomicrobiales; family Rhizobiaceae; genus Rhizobium; species Rhizobium sp. AN80A. The sequence continues at coordinate 548,178 of NZ_JASJPX010000003.1, forward strand.
GCATCGGCAATTCCGGCGAGCGCATCCGCGAGGACGATCACGATATCCGCATCGGCGACACCGTCATCGTGCAGCGGGCGGGTGACGTCATTCCGCAGGTGCTCGACGTGGTGATGGAGAAGCGGCCGGCGGGGGCGGAGGCCTATGTGTTTCCGAAGACGTGTCCGGTTTGCGGGTCGCATGCTGTACGCGAGCGCAACGAGAAGACCGGCAAGCTCGATTCCGTCACCCGCTGCACGGGCGGCTTCGTCTGCCGCGCGCAGGCGACCGAGCACCTCAAGCATTTCGTCTCGCGCAATGCCTTCGACATCGAGGGTTTTGGCACCAAGCAGGTCGATTTCTTCTTCGAGAGCGAGGACGAGGCGCTGAAGATCCGCACGGCGCCCGATATCTTCACGCTGAAGAAGCGGCAGGAGGCGTCGACGCTGACCAAGCTCGAGAATATCGACGGATTCGGCAAGGTGAGCGTCAGGAAGCTGTTCGACGCCATCGACGAGCGTCGCTCGATCGCGCTCAACCGCTTCATCTACGCGCTTGGAATCCGACATGTCGGCGAGACCACCGCCAAGCTGCTCGCCCGCCACTATGGCACCTACGAGGCTTTCGAGACCGCGATGAAAGAGGCCTCGTCACTGGCTGGTGACGCGTGGCAGGACCTGAACAATGTCGAGGGCATCGGCGAGATCGTCGCCCGCGCCATCGTCGAGTTCTACAAGGAACCGCGCAATCTCGATGTCGTCGACCGTCTGCTGCGGGAGGTGACGCCACAGGCCGCCGAGCAGATCGCGGCCTCCGACAGCCCCGTCGCCGGCAAGACCGTCGTCTTTACCGGCAGCCTGGAGAAATTCACCCGCGACGAAGCCAAGGCGCGCGCCGAAAGCCTCGGCGCCAAGGTGGCCGGCTCGGTGTCCAAGAAGACCGACATCCTCGTCGCCGGCCCCGGCGCCGGATCGAAGCTCGACAAGGCGAAAGAACTCGGCGTCCAGACGATGGACGAGGACGAGTGGCTGGCGTTGATTAGCGGGTGAGAATGGGAATGTTGACGTGTTCCCGAATTGGGAATATCCTCTTCATGTGCAGGTGATCACCAAGTCCACGCTTCGTATCTTTTGGGAGCGCCACCCGCAGGCGAGAATTCCCCTGGGCGTGTGGCACGCGACCGTCAGCAAGGCCCAATGGTCGGGGCCGTCCGATATCAAGACGATGTTCGGAGCGAATGTCGACTTTGTTGGCGACAACAGGGTGATCTTCGACATCGGTGGCAACAAGTATCGGCTGGTCGTCCATGTCGCCTATGCCCACAAGCGGGTGCTGGTGAAATTCGTCGGCACGCATGCCGAGTACGACAGGATCAATCCGGAGACGATACGATGAGCGCTATCAGACCCATTAGAAACGAGGCGGATCTTGCCTGGGCGACGGCTGAGATCGGACCTTATTTCGACAGCCCGCCCGCGGCAGGAACGCCGGACGCGGATCGTTTCGATATCCTGGCCGATCTTATAGAAGCCTATGAGAACCGGAATTTCCCAGTGCTGGATCTTCCGCCGATCGATTTTCTGCAGGCTTTCATGGAGATGACGGGGCGCGATCAGGCTGATCTCGCCGAAGTTCTCGGCTCTCGTTCCCGGGCGTCGGAAATCCTCAATCGCAAGCGCGCGCTGACCGTCGAGATGATCTTCAAGCTCAATCAGGCTTGGGGTGTGCCATCGGAGAACCTAGCTCGTCCGTATGCTCTCGCCGTCGCCTAATCGGGGCGCTGTGGGCGAATAGCTGCCGTCATTTGCCTCGTCGACCGGCTGTCGATATGCCTGATACAGACCAAAGAATCGGACATCCCCTTGAAGACCATCGCCATCGATTTCGAAACCGCCAACGAGCAGCGCGGCAGCGCCTGTTCGGTCGGGCTTGCCTGGATCGAGGATGGCGTGGTGACGCGGGTGGAGGAGCGGTTGATCCGTCCTCGGGAGATGCGGTTTTCGGGCATGAACATCGCCATCCACGGCATCCGGCCCGAGCATGTCGAGGACGCGCCGGAATTCCCTGAAGTGATGGACGAGTTCGTCGACGACTTCCGTGGCGCGACGATGATTGCGCACAATGCTTCCTTCGACTTCAGCGTCTGGCGCGCCTGCCTGGATGGATACCGGCAGGCCTATCCGGAGCTCACCTATCTCTGCAGCCTGAAGATGTCGCAGCGGATCTGGCCGCATTTCCTCTCACACCGGCTGAATATCCTGGCCGAGCACCTCGGGCTGCGCTTCGCGCACCACAATGCCGCCGAGGATGCCGCCGTGTGCGCGCAGGCGGCGATCGCCATGGCGCGGCATGTGGGGGCGACAGCCGTGCATGCGATCCCTCAGTTTATCGGCATGAAACCGGGACGGCTGACATCGCGCGGCTACGAGCCCTGCACCTGCCGCAAGGGCTAGCAGCGCGGGCGTCCTGCTTGATGGTGCGCCGGCATGTGGCGCTCCGCTTCATAGGTCAATTCACGGGCAGGGGTTTCTTGCCTTGCGGCAAGCCCCGCCTATCTTAGCTCGCGCTACATCGAAACGCCGCAGGGGGATTACCGCCATGTCCAGATATCGCAATCTCGTGTTCTCCGCAGCCGTTCTCGCAGGCGTCTGCGCCGGCACTGCGTCGGCGGAGACCGTCGGCAAGGTGGGTGTCGACTGGATCGGCAACGATATCCTCGTCGATGCGGTGGCCGATCCCGAGGTGAAGGGCGTCACCTGCCATGTGAGCTATTTCGACCGCAGCGTGATTGATCGCGTCAAGAACGGCAACTGGTTCGAGGACCCCTCCAACAGCGCGATTTCCTGCCTGCAGACGGGGCCGATCGAGATCGGTGATATCGACCTCTCGAAGGGCGGTGACGAGGTGTTCAAGTCGGGCCTCTCGCTGGTCTGGAAGAAGCTCGTCGTCACCCGCATCTACGACAAGCAGAACGACACGCTGATCTATCTGGCGCATTCGCGCGAACTCACCAACGGATCGGCGAAGATGGCGATCTCCACCGTGTCGCTCTACGGGCAGACGGTGAGCTGGAAGAATGGCAAGCCGCAGTAAGGCGGGCTCCGCGCGCGACTTTCGGCGATGCCGCATTCGTCTTTAATCGCCATATGGCAATCGCCCGACGGCGCGGGTAAGGTCCGCGCCGGAGATCAAATGCAAGAGGACCGAGGATGGCGAGCAGCACGCGGATAGCAAACGAATTTCTGAGCGTCGACGTATCGTCGCTGGGTGCCGAGATGCAGGCGCTTCGTACAGGCGACGGCCGTTCGCTGTTGTGGAATGGCGACGCGGCCTTCTGGGGCGGGCGGTCGCCGATCCTGTTTCCGATCGTCGGCAAGGCGCCCGACGACAAGGTCGAGATCGAGGGCAATAGCTATCCGATGAACCAGCATGGCTTTGCCCGGCGCTCCGAGTTCGCGCTTGCCGCGTCCAGCGATACGATGTGCCGCTACGAACTTTCGGCGTCCGAGGCGACGAAGGCGGCCTATCCGTTCGATTTCGTGCTTGAAGTGGAGCACCGTATCGAGGGCCGGACTTTGACGGTGGCCGCCGAGGTGACCAATCGCGACCGGCGGCCGATGCCTTTCGGGCTCGGCTTCCACCCGGCTTTCGTGTGGCCGCTGCCGGGGGGCGAGGGGGGCGATCATGTGATCACGCTCGATAACGAAGCCGAGCCCGCGCTCATCCGCCTGTCCGGCGGGCTGCTGTCGTTTGAAAGGCATCCGTCGCCGTTCAAGGGCGGGCGGCTGGTGCTCGATCATGCGATGTTCGATGAGGACGCGATGATCTTTCCGGAGGGGGCGGGCGAGGGGCTGCGCTATCGTGCCGAGGGTGGACCGACCCTGCACTTCACCTTCGACAACCTGCCCAATCTGGCGCTCTGGCAGAAGCCCGGCGCTCCCTTCATCTGCATCGAGCCCTGGCATGGCATGGCGGCCGAGAATGGCGGCTCGAAGGAACTTGCAGAGCGTCCCTACAGCCGGACGCTCGCGGCGGGCAAGACGGCGCGCTTCGCGTTTTCCGTCGAGGTCACGGGTTAGGTTTTGCGAGCGGCATTGCTTGCTTCAAATGAAAACAGCCCGCGACGGATGCCGTCGCGGGCTGTTTTGCATTGAAGCGTTTGATCTGGCTCAGGCGGCTTCGCGGGCCAGTTCGTCGGCGATGACGGTGTCGAGGTTGAGGAAGCAGACCATGGTCTTTTCCAGGGCCACGATGCCGCGGCAGAAGGCGCGCTGCTCTTCCGGAATGATCTCCGGTGCCGGCTGCAGGTCTTCGCTCTTGATGGTCATCATGTCGGAAACCTGCTCGACCAGAAGGCCGACCAGCTTGCCGGCGATGTCGGTGACGATGATGGCGGAGCGCTCGGAAGGCTCGGTCATCTTCATGCCGAGGCGGCAGGCCATGTCGATGACGGGGATGACGGCGCCGCGCAGGTTGATCAGGCCGAGAACGTAGGGCGGTGTGTGTGGCATCGGCGTCACCGGCGCCCAGCCGCGGATTTCGCGGATCGCCATGATGTCGATGCAGAATTCCTGCTCGCCGAGATGGAAGGACACGATCTCCAGATGAGAACCGGCCTGATTGATGACAGTGCTATTCATGATCAAAATTCTTCCCAGTTGTCTCCGGCCGGAGCGGCCATGGCTCGTGCGACGCTGCCGCCGCTGAATGCGCCCGCGACGTGGCGGTGAAGCCGCATGCGGAAAATGATGTCGGATGCGAGGCTGCTGATGCTTCCCGCGGCGTGTGACGGGCATTCATGCCCTCGCCGATCTTGAACGTCTCGTCGTGTCGATCCCGCCGCGCCCTGCGCCCAAAAGTCCGGGCGAGTCGTCGCTGTATCGATCTCGTTCAGTTGTTTCGATTGTTCGCGTGGAGAGGTTACGATTGATTTAACATGGCGCGAGATCGCCGCAATATTGGCCGACGTTTCGCCGATTGACGTCTTTGCGCGGCAGGGGTGAGGCAATTCATCACGGCTCGAACAGCGGTTGTTGAATTGCGCGGTTGGATGCGACGCGATATCAGGCGAAAAAAGGGATCATTTTCGGGGCGAGGATTCTATCGATGAAAACAGTGCGTATCGCGGTCTGGGTTGCCGTGTTCCTGATGGCCGGCATTCTGGGATGGCTTACATTGAACGTGACGAAGACCAACGAGGCCGCCCCCGACGGACCGTTCGGCGTGCCGTTCACGCTTGTGGCGCAGGATGGAAAGCCGATCACCGAACAGGCGTTTCGCGGCAAGCCGTCCGCCATATTCTTCGGCTTCACCAGCTGCCCCGAGGTCTGCCCGACGACCCTTTACGAACTCGATGGCTGGATGAGCAAGGTCGATCCCAACGGCGACAAGCTGCAGGCCTATTTCGTCAGCGTCGATCCGGAGCGCGATACGCCCGAGGTGATGAACCAGTACGTGTCGAATGTCTCCAAGCGGATCGTCGGCATTTCGGGCGCGCCCGACAAGGTGGCCGAGATGGTCAAGGGGTACCGCGTCTACGCCAAGAAGGTGCCCGTCGACGAAAACAATCCGAACGGCGACTACACGATGGATCACACGGCGTCGGTGTTCCTGCTCGATTCCACCGGCCGCTTCGCCGGCACGATCGCCTATGGCGAAAATTCCGATACGGCGGTAAAAAAGCTGGAGAACCTCGCCAAAAAGGGATGACGTCATGGCGCCGGGGCATCGCAGCATTCTGATTGCAGGCGCCGGCACCACCGGTCTCACCGTAGCCCTCGAACTCGCCAGACGCGGCTTTCGGCCACGCGTCGTCGATAACGACGTCGGTCCCGTTCCGCTTGCCGAAAGCCGGGCGCTCGGCGTCAACGCGCGGACGCTGACGCTGCTCGGTCCGTCGCGGGTGACGGATGCCATCCTGCAGGAGGCACAGCAGATCGCGCAGTTTCGCGCGACGTCCGAGGGGCGCCGGCTGGCGACGGTCGACACGACCAAGGTGCCGGGTCGGTTCAGCGCCATTTATGCGCTGGCGCAGGGGCACACCGAACGACTGCTGCTCAGCAAGCTCGACGATTACGAGGTCGATCCCGAATGGCAGACCGCGATCGAGAAGGTATCCGGTGATCTCAAGCCCGTCGTCACGCTGCGCAAGCCTGACGGTACGGTCGAGACCGCCACGTTCGATATCCTCATCGGTGCGGACGGCGCGCATTCCATGGTCCGCGAGGCTGTCGGCATCGGCTTTCCGGGCGAGGCGCTGGAGAGCAGCTTCTATCTCGCCGACTTTCGCTACAAGAAGGAAATCGATCCGCATTTCATCGAGATGCAACTGGTCGATCCCGGCATGATCGGCCGGATTCCGGTCGAGCGCGATGTGCTGCGGTTCATTTCGACGCTGCCGGATTTCGAGACGAGGATCGTCCATCCCGGGCCGGTGGCGGAGCGTCTCTGGGCCTCGGAGTTTCGCATCCATTTCCGGCATGTCGAGGAGATGGTCAGGGGCAACGTATTTCTCGCCGGCGATGCGGCGCATATCCATTCGCCGGCCGGCGCGCGCGGCATGAATCTGGGGATCGAGGATGCCTGCTGGCTCGCCTATCTGATTTCCGAGGGGCGTGAGGCCGAGTACAGCCGGCTGCGGCTGCCGGCGGTCAAGACGGTGCTGAAGCAGACACGGCAGCTGACGATGCTGATCGCGATGCGCAATCGACTGGCTATTTCGATCCGGAACCTTGCGGTGCCGGTGCTTTTTAGACTACCTGCATTCCAACGAAGATTGCTGAACGGCGTTGCGGGATACGACACGCCGCCGCCGCCGTGGATCGACGGCGCGTTGTAACGGGAAAGACCGACCTTGAGTGAAATCCGCCTCTATGTGACGACGACAGAAGTGCTGGCCGGGGAAGTGCTCGACCTTTTGTCCGAGGTGTTCGGCGAAGAAGACTTCGCCATCGCCACCACCGAAATCGACGAGAAGAAGGACATATGGGAAGCCTCCGTCTACATGATGCTGGCCGACGAGGATGACGTCCGCGTCCGGGTCGAGGCGGCGCTTTCCGAAGCGTTTCCGGATATGGCTGTCGAGCGCGAGGTCATTCCCGATGTCGACTGGGTGGCGAAGTCGCTCGAGGGGCTGAAGCCCGTGCGGGCAGGGCGCTTCCTGGTGCATGGATCGCACGACCGCGACAAGGTGCGCTCCGGCGATATCGCCATCGAGATCGATGCCGGGCAGGCCTTCGGGACCGGTCACCATGGCACGACGGCGGGTTGCCTCGAGGTCATCGACCGCGTCGTTCGCTCGCGCCGGGTCCGCAACGCGCTCGATCTCGGCACGGGAAGCGGCGTGCTGGCGATCGCGGTGCGCAAGCTGAAGAACATTCCGGTTCTGGCCACCGACATCGATCCGATCGCCACCCGTGTCGCGGCCGAGAACGTGCGCCGCAACGGCATCGCGTCGGGTATCGTCACGGAGACGGCGCCGGGGTTTCATTCGACGGCGTTTTCGAACCATGGTCCGTTCGACCTCATCATCGCCAACATCCTGGCGCGGCCGCTGATCAAGATGGCGCCGCAGCTCGTCACGCATCTGGCGCCGGGCGGGTCGGTGATCCTTTCCGGCATCCTGGCGGCGCAGCGCTGGAAGGTTCTGGCGGCCTATAATGGCGCGCATCTGAGGCATGTGCGCACGATCTGGCGCAATGGCTGGGTGACGATCCATCTCGATCGGCCCTGAGGCCAGATCCCGTTCTCATGAAAAAAAGCCCCGAGCGCCTGATGGCTTCGGGGCTTTCGCATTTCAATCGCGTTGCATCGCGACAAAAAGAAAAGGCGGCGCCAATGGCACCGCCTTGCGACCGGTTTCCCGATCATGTCCGCGAGCTTGATGAGGAGGAGTGCTCGAGCAGACGTCTACTTATTCTGATCGCCGTTCCGGTGAGGGAGGAGGAGAGCGGAGCGGCGCGTTGCTCAGAATGCGTAGCTTCTTGCGGCGGCGCCCAGAATGGTGCGCGGGCCTTCGTTCAGCGGGCGACGAGCGCCGATGACATGACGGACGGTCTGGCGCTCGCCAGCCTGCAACGGGCTGCTGTAAGCGGAGCGCGACAGAGAGGCAGTCATTTCAAAAATCCTTTTGTTTGCGGTTCGCTTCGAACCATTCGATGGGCGCCTTATAACCGATTGAAAAAATTGAGGCAGACGGTTTGTTTCATGGGAGCCATGCAGCCAATGCATAAAGCGTGCCAATCCGGTGAATTGCGCCTCATTTCCGCCCAAATATTACGCGGCTTTCGATCATCGGCGAGACGCGGTTTTTCTCCCGTTCGCGTGAAATTCCGATAACATAACGGCATTCCGCTTGCCGGATTCGTATTGAATGGCGGACCAAACATCAGGTTTTTGAGCATGTACCAGTCTTTCGAAGTCACCTCCACGCCACAATTCGGCCGCGATCGCACCTCCGCGCTGCGTGCAAGTTTCGACGATCTCGATATTGACGCCTTTCTTGTCCCCAGGGCGGACGAGTTCAACGGCGAATATGTGCCGGCCTGTTCCGAGCGACTGGCGTGGCTGACGGGCTTTACCGGCTCGGCCGGCATGGCGCTGGTGACGCGCACGCAGGCGATCGTGTTCGTCGACGGCCGCTATGTGACGCAGCTCGCCGAGCAGGTGGACGGTTCGGTGTTTACGGGCGGCGATCTCGTCAACGAGCCGCCGCATCTGTGGCTCGGCAATCACGGCGCCAAGGGCGTGCGGCTCGGGATCGATCCGTGGCTGCATTCGGGCGCCGAGGTCAAGCGGCTCGAGAAGGCGCTGGACGCGATCGGCGGTTCGCTGGTCATCCTTCCCCACAATCCGCTCGACCGGCTCTGGGCCGACCGGCCGCAGGAGCCGCTGGGGGCCGTTGCGATCCAGAACGTGGCGCAGGCGGGTGTCCTCGCCGATGAGAAGATCGCCAAGATCGCGGCCGATCTCGCCGCCAAGGACATCAAGGCGGTTCTGATCGCCGATCCGTCGTCGGTCGCCTGGATCTTCAACATTCGCGGCGCCGACGTGCCGCACACGCCGCATCCGCTGGCGCGCGCCATCATCCATGCGGACGGCAAGGCCGACCTGTTTCTCGACAAGCGCAAGACCGGGATCGAGCAGGAGGCCTATCTGGCGCAGATGTGCGCGCAGCTGCCGCCATCGGCGCTAGAGGAAAAGCTTTCGGCGGTCTCCAGGGACGGCGGCCGGGTGCTCGTCGACCCCGATCTCACGTCTCACGGGCTCGCCAGCATCATCCGCGCGGCCGGTGGTGTCGTGGTCGAGGGCAACGATCCGGCGAAGCTGCCGCGTGCGGTGAAGAACAGCGTCGAGATCAACGGCTCGGCGGCGGCGCATCTGCAGGATGGCGCGGCGATGGTCGAGTTCCTGTGCTGGCTGGCGCGGACAAAGCCCGGCACGGTGACCGAGATCGAGGTCGCCGAGAAGCTCGAGGCGGCGCGCGCCAAGGTCGGGCAGAGCATGCAGAACCCGCTGAAGGACATTTCCTTCGACACGATCTCCGGTGCGGGACCGCACGCGGCGATCATGCATTACCGGGTGACGACCGAGAGCAATCGCAAGCTCGAGGCGGGTGAACTTTTCCTGATCGATTCCGGCGCGCAATACATCAACGGCACCACCGACATTACCCGCACGGTGGGCGTCGGGACGGTCTCGGAAGAGCAGAAGCGGTTCTTCACGCTGGTCTTGAAGGGGATGATCCAGATCAGCACGGCGCGGTTCCCGAAGGGAACGCGCGGCTGCGATCTCGATCCGTTGGCGCGCATCGCGCTGTGGCGGGCAGGGGCTGATTTCGGCCATGGCACGGGTCACGGCGTCGGCTCGTATCTCTCGGTTCACGAGGGACCGCAGCGGATCTCCAGGATGTCGACGCAGGAGCTTCTGCCGGGAATGATCCTTTCCAACGAGCCGGGCTACTACCGGCCGGGCGCGTTCGGGATCCGCATCGAGAACCTGATCTACGTGCGCGATGCCGAGCCCGTCGAGGGCGGCGACATGCCGGTGCTGAGCTTCGAGACGCTGACCTTCTGCCCGATCGACCGCAGCCTCGTCATTGCCGAGCTTCTGACCCATGACGAACTGCACTGGTTCAACGACTATCACGTGAAGACGCGTGAAGCGCTGATGCCGCTGATCCATGATCACGAGGTCAAGGCGTGGCTGGAGAATGCGACGCTGCCGTTGGAATATTGAGACTATCGAACTGCTAAGGCCGGCGGCCGTCTGATCGGCCGCCGCGTCAGCCGGCGATCGTGTGGCGCCAGGCCATGACAACCGCCCAGGCGGCGACCAGCATCCATGTATGCGAGACGCGCAGGCCGACCACAAGGGCGACGACCAGCGCCAGCTTGGTATCCCAGCCGCCGGTGAAGAAGGCGGGGGCGACGAGCGTGGTCAAGACCGCTGCCGGCACGGCGGCAAGGGCTGCTTCCATGCGCGGCGGGATGCGCTTCATCGTGGTGATCAGGATATAGCCGCCGATGCGCGTCGCATAGGTGGCGACGGCGGCCGCCAGGATGACCAGCAGCATGTGGGAATCGATGGTCACGTCACACCTCGTGCAGATCGGATTCGAGTTCCTGCGCGGTCGGCGGCGGCGGGAACAGGGCGGCAAGCAGGATACCGGCGGCGGCACCGAGGCTCACATGCCAGGGCGAGCCGACATAGCGATAGGCGACGACCGATGCGACGGCGCTGACCGCGGCAACGGGGAGGAAGTTGTTGCGGTGGCGGAAATCCAGCACGATGCCGAGGAAATAGGCCGGCAGCAGGATATCGAGGCCGATCGACTTCGGATCGCCGATATAGCGGCCGAGCGTGCCGCCGATCAGGCTGACGATCGTCCAGGGAATATAGATGATGAGGCCGAAGCCGAGATACCAGGCGAAGGTCACCGACTTGCCGGCCTCGCCGCGCTTGACCGTTTCGGCGAATTGCGGATCGACTAGCAGGAAGAAGGTGAAGAACTTCTGCAGCTTGGTGAAATGCTTGATGTAGGGCGCGATCGCCGCCGAATAGAGCACGTGGCGGAAGTTGACGGCGAGGATGGAGGCGACGATCAGCCAGGCCTGGACGTCGTTGCCAAAAAGCTCGAGGCCAACCATCTGGCTGGCGCCGGCATAGACCGTCGCGCTCATGAAGGTAAGCTCGAACAGCGACATGCCCTTGTCGGCGGCCAGGGCGCCGAACAGCGCGCCAAACGGGGCGGACGCCAGCGCGATGGGGAAGCCGCCGCGCAGGCCGTCGGTAAAACTCGCGCGTGACATCGGCGATCATCCTCCTGGAATTTGGAACCGCTCTAAGGGGAGGCGGCTGCGGCTGCAAGCGAATTTCCTTGATTGATCGATCGATTTCGCTGAACGGTGCGGGGTAGCCGCGACGTGTCGATGTGAAGCCAATGAGGGGACGATGAAGCCGATCGAATTTTCCAAGGACGAGAAGGCGGCGCTGATTGGCCGCATCCAGCACCATTTCGACCGCGAGCTCGACCAGCCGATCGGCCTTCTGAAGGCCGAGCTGGTGCTTGATTTCTTCGCCAAGGAGGTGGGGGCCGCCTATTACCGGCAAGGCATCGACGACGCGCAGGCGGCGCTGGCGCGGCGCATCGACGACTTTTCCGACGACGTCTATCAGCTGCAGCGCGATGCAGGCGATTAGAGCCTTTCCGCGTTTCCTCGAAACGCAAAAATGCTCTATCTATTTGTTATTACGCAATTCCGGACGCAAAACCGCGCTACACTTTTGCTGGAATTGCTCTAGTCGCCGATCAGCTGCTCGCTGGTGACGATGTCGATGCCGCTGTCGCGCATCTCCCTGATCGCGGCGGCCACGCCTTCCGGCGTGATGCCGCGGCTGGCGTCCTCGATGAAGCGCAGCTTGACGCCGGGGAGCATTTCGAGCGCATCGAGCGCCGAGAACTTGACGCAGTAGTCGGTCGCCAACCCGCATAGGTCGAGTTCGGTGACGCCCTGTTCCCTGAGGTAATCGGCAAGGCCGGTGATGGCGTGCTGATCGTTGTCGCGGAAGGCGGAGTAGCTGTCGACGTGATGTTTCTCGCCCTTCTGGAAGATCACGTCGATCTCGGGCACCCTGAGTTCGGGATGCAGCTCGGCGTCCCTCGTGCCCTGGACGCAATGGTCCGGCCACATCATCTGCGGCTTGCCTGACAGTTCGTGCAGTTCGAAGGGCTGTTTGCCGGGATGGGCGGAAGCGAAGCTGCCGTGGCCTTCCGGATGCCAGTCCTGCGAGGCGACGATCAGATCATACCGGCCGCTCGCGATCAGCCGGTTGGCGACCGGCACCACCTTGTCGCCATCGGGAACGGCAAGGTTGCCGCCGGGGCAGAACCCGTTCTGGATGTCGATCAGTAACAAGGCCTTCATCGGCAGTTTCTCCACCTATTGTTGCACGGCAACATGCCAAGCCGGATCGGCCGACGCAAGGGTGGAAGCACCCCGCCGTCAAGGCGGGGTGCGATTTTATCGGTCAGGCGTGACGGGCGATCTGATGCGCCATCGGGCGATGACCCTTCAGGCCGTAGAAGACGATATATGCGTAACATATGATCGGCATCAGGAAGGCGAGATGGATGCCGATCGTATCGGCGAGAACGCCCTGGATGACGGGAAGAATGGCGCCGCCGACGATGGCCAGGCACAGGATGCCGGAGCCCTGGCTGGTGAACTTGCCGAGGCCGTAGAGACCGAGCGAGAAGATCGTCGGGAACATGATCGAGTTGAACAGGCCGATGGCGAGGATCGACCACATGGCGACGTGACCGGTGGTAAACACGGTGACGAGCAACAGGACGATGACGGCCGCCGCGTTGAAGGCCAGCGCCTTGCCGTCGTCGACATAGCGCATGGCGACGGCGCCGATGAAGCGGCCGACCATGGCGCCGCCCCAGAAATAGGAGACGTAATGGGCGGCGTCGGCCTCGGAGAAGCCGGCGATCTCGGGCTGGCTCATGAAGTTGACGAGGAAGCTGCCGATGCTGACCTCGGCGCCGACATAGACGAAGATGCCGACCGCGCCGAGGACGAGGTGGCGGAACTGCCAGGCCGAGCCACCGCCGACGATCGGCTCGATCTCCTCATCGCCCTCGACCTGCGGCAGCTTGAGGGCCGCGAAGACGGCGGCGAGCACCAGAAAGGCGGCTGCAAGCAGCATGTAGGGGAACTTCACGGCACCGGCTTCGGCGATCTTGATCGCATCGAGCTGCTCCGGTGTGGCGCCGGCGACAGCCGCCGTCGTCGCCGACAGGATCAGAAGGGCGCCGAACATCGGGGCGAGCGTCGTGCCGAGCGCGTTGAAGGCCTGGGTCATGGTCAGGCGGCTGGCGGCGGTATCCGGCGGGCCTAGCACGGTGACATAGGGGTTGGCGGCGACCTGAAGCAGCGTGACGCCGCTCGCGAGCACGAAGAGCGCGCCCAGGAACAGGCCGTAGACGCGGTAGCTGGCGGCCGGAACGAAGAGCGCGCAGCCGATGGCGGCGACGACCAGGCCGAGCACGATGCCCCACTTGTAGCCGATGCGCCTGACGATCGCGCCTGAGGGCAGGGAGGCGATGAAATAGGCACCGAAGAAGCACAGCTGAATGAGCATCGATTGCGTGTAGTTCAGCTGGAAGACGTTCTTCAGATGCGGGACGAGGATGTCGTTCAGGCAGGTGATGAAACCCCACATGAAGAACAGCGATGTCAGGGCGATAAGCGCGAATTTATAATTGGCTGCCGGGGACGACGACGACGTCGTCGCGGCATTGCTAGTTGTGATACTGGCCACGGTATGAATCTCCTGTTGTGGACGCCGGGTATTTTCCTTTGAAAGCCGTTGTCAAAACGGGCCGGCGGCGGCTCGGCGGGGCGCTTGGGGGGAAGCGTGCAGCAAGCCGCAATGTCTCATATATGCTCAATTCGGAGATTTCGATAGGATTCAAAGTATTTTGTTGTGCTTTGCGGTAAAATGTTTCGCGCTTGCGAGATGATGGGTGGGGAGAGGGTGTTTTTTGGGGTGGGTGTGGGTGGAAGACCCTCTCTGCCTGCCGGCATCTCCCCCACAAGGGGGGAGAACGCTGGGGGCGGCCGCTCGCTCCACATTTGCTGTCTGGGCGAGCGCTAACCACGAGTTTTCTCCCCCCTTGTGGGGGAGATGGCCGGCAGGCCAGAGAGGGCGTTAAATGGCAGAACGCCAACCATCATCCCACCCACCAGGCACGCCAAAACCGCGCGCGAAGCAAAGCCTCGCGACGGTCGGCGTCATGAAACGGGAAGGGCAGGCGGGTTGTTGTCGGTGGTATGGATGTCAGGCTGTCCGCCTGCCCGATCACCTCGGTTTCCGGTTCGCCCGACCCGACAGGAGCGTCTCTCGGATCGGTCTTGCCGGTGGATCATCGGCCCTGACGGCGTTCGATCCCCTTGGCAACCATCACCACACGCCGGATTTCGAGCGGCTGAGCATCCGGTTCGCGACCCGGCTCCCAGTGCGGTGACGAGGGGAGTATGGCGTGGCGGCGAGGGGCGGGGATGAGAAATGTGTGGCGCTGGTGATAGGGTGTTGAGCGGGTTGGCGGATTTGTTTCGTGGGGTGGGTGATCGTGCCCGTGGGGTCGGGTGGTGGTATGGGGCCGAGCCACGTGTCTCGACCCGCGCCCACAAGGGGGAGATGTCCGGGAGCGCAGAGGGGCGCGGCGAAACCTTGCCAGAGGCAAGCTGCGGCGCGCCCGCTTGGCGTCGTCGCCGGCCCTCAGTGCGCCGTTGTCATGTCATCGAACACGCCGAGCTTCTTCAGCGAGCTGGTCAGTCCCGTGAAGGCAAGAACGGCAACGAGAATCGCCCCTAGCACAACCGCGTAGGAGATCTCCTGCTCGGTGATCGAGTCGGCGGCAAGCCTGTAGAACTCCGTTGCCACGACCGCGATCAGCGTCGACGACATCGTCGAATAGTCCTTGGCGATCACCCTTTTCCAGTTGAACGCCATTCCCTCCGTCGAGGAAGCGAACGCGCTGAGCTTGAGGCCCCACCTCGGGACATTCCGGCAATAGTCGCGGTAGCCCTGGCCGAACTTGTCGGCGAGGAATTCCTCTTCGGCGTAGATGATCGACTGGTAGATGAAGGCGAACACCAGGCACCCGACGACGACGACCAGCGGATTTCCGTGGAACAGGAAAAGTCCCGAGTAGACGAGCATGTTGCCGACGTAGAGGGGATTGCGGCAGACCCCGAACATGCCTTCCGTGACAAGGTCCTTGGCATAGACGCGTTTGTTCAGACCGCCGCGCTTGATGTAGGCATAGCCGATGACGGTCGCGCGAAGGACGAGGCCCGACACTATGACGACCAGCGCCACGACGTCCTTCCACCGCTCGAGTTCCGTACTCCCGAATATCGACACCGTCGGTGGCGCGGCGACGAACAGGGCGACGATGATCAGCGGGAAAGCCTGGTTTCGATACTTGAAAAAGAAGGTCCCCACCTTCAGCATCAGATTCTTCATGTCATTCAGTCTCACTTGATCGCGACAATGCCGCAGAAATTATACCAGCGGAAGAACACCTCCGTGCTCTTGAAACCCGCTTCGCGCAGCAGCTGGATGTTTTCCTCGAGGCGGTAGGGAATGAGGACATTTTCCAGCGCTTCGCGCTTTTTCGATATCTCGATGGACGAGTAGCCGTTGCGCCGCTTGAATTCATAATAGTGGTCGATGAAGAGGCGGTTGAACGTCGTGTCCTCGCTGGTCAGCTTCTCGATCAGCAGCAGGCAGCCGTCGTCGTTGAGCCCGTCGTAGATCGTCTTCATCACGCGTTCGCGAAAGAGCGGGCGGACGAACTGAAGCGTCAGCAGCATCGTCACGACACTGGCGTTGTCGATGGTGAAGCCGCGGTGAAGGTCGGCGGTGACGAGGTCGATCGAACGGTTCGTGCCGGATTCCTCGATTTTCTCCGCGGCCTTCTTGAGCATCTCCGGCGCATTGTCGATACCGACGAAATCGACATGATTGTCGACAATGTGATCAAGGGTCAGGAGTGTCGTGGCCGTCGAGCAACCGATGTCGTAGAGCTTCGACTGCGGCTGGGCGAAGTCCCGCGCCAGCTCGCAAACCATGCGCTGCATCTCTCCGTAAAACGGGACGGATCGGCTGACCATGTCGTCGAACACACTTGCCACGGTCGAGTTGAAGGAAAAGTCCGCGACCGCATCGTGTTCGTCGGCGAACACCTGGTCACGCAAATTGGTATGAAGGACAAGACGGTTATCTGTCATATCCGCTCCTATAAGTAATGATAATAAGTCTACCTTCCCCAATGCACCCGGCGGGCGACGTAGCCACAGAACCCTTACTCCAACCTGAAAGCTCCAAGGCCCGCGCCGATGGGAAACGAAGCCGTATCGAGGCAACAAGCCAGCCTCAAGGATGCCAGCGGGTTAGCGCGGAACCCTCCGGAATGGCCGGAAACTCCGCCTTCCCGGAGAATGAACGGCTGCCGATAGGCGGGGATTATCAAGGAGGCGGGAAACAGCCTTCGCGGGAAGCGCCGGTGACGCTCACGACAACGTGTTCGCCGAAACGACCGGCGATCTCTTCAAGGCCGAGGTCATTTACCGCCTCGCGTTGGCCTTACGGGATCGCGAAACGCGCTTCGGCTAGATGCGCCTCGCGCACCAGCTTTCTCATCAGTTCTTCGGAGAGCTTGCGGTTCTTCGCCAGGCGGAAGAACCCGGCACGTTCAACCTTGACGCCGGCGAGCCGGAGCTTGCGTTCGATCGAGGCCGTTTGGGCTTTGCCGGCGGCGCCAAATCGCCAGCCGGTCAGCCGTTTTGCACGCTGCCGCCAGCGGCAGGCGCGGAGCCCTAGGTGTTCTGATAGGCGAGAATGACAGTCTGCAGGTCGGCGAGGACCGGAGCGTCAGCAGGATAGCTGCCGGGCCGTTCAACGGCCGACGGATCGGCAAATAGCTCGCTCGCGGTCGGTCTGCGATCCGCGTTGCTATCCATCAGGGCGAGGATGCCCTTCGGGCTGTTGCCGCTCACGGCGCCATCGTTGCCGGAGGTGTCGCTCGCCTCGCTCGACTGCTGCAGTTGCAGCATCAGCGAGAGAATATCGGCGGCGATCTTCTGGGTGATGCTGGCGCTGTCGGCGGTGCTGTTTGCCGTCGATGCCTTGGTCGCCGTCGCGCCTGAATTGTTCGTGGTGTTGGCGGCGGACAGTTCCTCGGCCGAAACGATGCCATCGCCGTTCTTGTCGAGGCCGGAAATATACGGGCGCTGCCGCCCAAAGACGATACGCTGGTCACCTGAATCTCCCTTGCGAACCCGCCGTCCTTCTCGGGCGGCTGCAGACGGGCTAAGGTGATTTGCGGCCGCCGTCAAAAGGCGAATGTTGTGATGAATTTCACCCGATTGACCGCTGTCGGCGGCACGGATTAAGATTGTGTTTACGCTATGTATGACCGATCTGCCGACGTGGCGATGTCGGCTTGGCGATCTTGGCCGCTCTTGCCGTCTTCGGGGATTTCTGCGTTTCTTTCGGGAGAAGATCAGCCGAAAGCCATAGCCATGCCCGAGCCGGAGCCAGAGGAAAAGATCGACGCCACCTTCCGCAACGGCTCGCTGACCGCCGCGGGCATCATCCTGGGCTTCTGTCTCACCTTCATCAGCCGCTGGGTCTCCAACCCGAACGACTGGAGCCGGATCGACATCCTGCCGATGCTGCTCCTCGTCGTCGGCATCGGCCTGCAGGTGAAGGTCTTCGCCGACCTGCTTGCTAGGGACTCGCTGATCGCGGCGAAATACGACCGCTCGCGGCGGCTGTTTTTGATCGGATTGGTGATCGTGGCGGCCGGCATCGGGCTGGCGCTGCTCAACGATATATTGGGGCTGGGGTCGATGCCGATACTGGGGTGAGGGGCGTCAATTCTCCCGTGGATTGCACTTTTTTCTCGTGCATTTAATAATTGATTTCTGACGATTCTGGGGATCAATCAATGTCTTTCAAAGAACAGGTTACAGAACTTTCTAAGCGTGCCGTTTCCGCGCAGACTATTGCCTTAACAGAAGAGGCTACGAAGAACGCGCTAGTCATGCCATTTCTTCGAACTCTAGGTTTCGATGTTTTCGATCCCTCACAGATTGTCCCGGAGTTCACCGCGGATGTCGGTCTCAAAAAGGGTGAGAAAGTTGATTATGCGGTTAGGATCAATGATCGCATCGAATATATACTGGAGGCGAAGGCCGTAAGCGCCAATCTGTCACAAGCTCAGTACAGCCAACTCTATCGATATTTCTCAACGACTGACTGCTCGATCGCCATCCTGACCAACGGTATCCAAATCTGGTTCTTCACCGACCTCGATGCACCAAACAAGTTGGACACCAATCCGTTCTTCAAGTTCGATCTCTTCGACTATGACGACAACGATCTCAAGGAATTGGAGAAATTCCACAGGGATCGCTTCTCGATTACCGACATCAAGAGTTCGGCCAACACGCTGAAACGGATGAAGGCTGCGATCAGCAGTATAGAAGCGCAGTTCAACGATCCCGATGACGAATTTGTCCGAATGATCTCAAAGGGACTTTATGACGGCAAGCTGACCTCTGCCGTGGTGAGCGAATTTAAGCCGATCATCAAGCGCGCGTTTGAGGATCTGGTCAGGCAGAAGATACAGAAAAAGCTCACGGCGGCATTCAACGACAACGTCAATATTCCGACGATCAAAGACGTCGATTCTGTGACGCAACTGACGGAGGGCGGCGATGGGATCGAGACGACGCAGGAGGAAGTCGATGGCTTCAACATCGTTCGCGCGATCGCCGCGGAGGTAGCTGATATTTCCCGCGTGGTGATGCGAGATCAGAAATCGTATTGCGGCATCAACTTCGATGACAACAATCGAAAGCCGATTGTTAGGCTTCACTTCAACTCGAAGACAAAATTTCTGACGATTTTCGATTCCGACAAGGCAGGCGCGAGATTTGATATCGTGCAGGTGACCGACATCTTCAAAGCGAAGACACAAATTCAGTCTGTGATCCAATCATACATCGGAAACGGCGGTTAAGTGGCAATGGGTGAGCGGGCTTTCACCCGCTCACCCATTCCTTCAGCCGATCACGTCCCGACGATCTTGTTGCAAGCGAGCGCGATCGCCGGATTGCCGACGACGGCCAGTACAAGGGACATTGCGATCAGGGATAGCGAGTAGCGTTTCATGGCATCCTCCTATTTGGGCCCGCGGTTCATGGTGCGGGCGTGGGGAGTATGCGGGAAGCGGGCTCATATGCGAAGTCACGAATGGGTGACGGCGGATCGCCGCCGCCGCGTTTCGTCAGCCGACCGCCTCGACAAAGCCATCCAGCACCCGCTTTTCGCCGGCCTTGTCGAATTCGATCGTCAGCTTGTTGCCCTCGATCATCTTGATGTTGCCGTTGCCGAACTTCATGTGGAAGACGCGGTCGCCGACGGTGAATTTCGAGGGCTGGGTCGCTGTCGACTTGGCGACGAGTTCGCCGTCGATGGTGCGGGTCTTCGGGCCGCTTTCGCCATAGCCGATGCGCTCGACCGAATGGCCGGAGCGGGAGCCCCAGTTGTCGCGGGTGGCGTCGTTGCGGTTTTGCTGGGCGCGCTTCCAGCCGGGGGTGGAATAGCTGTTGGCGAAGGGCTCGGCCTTGTCGAAGCGCGACTGGCCGTAGCCGCCGCGGCCGTAACCGCCGTAGCTCTGCTCGACCTCGGCGACCTCGACATGGGTGTCGGGCAGTTCGTCGAGGAAGCGCGAGGGGATGGTCGATTGCCACAGGCCGTGGATGCGGCGGTTGGAGACGAACCAGATGTGGCAGCGGCGCTTGGCGCGGGTCAAGCCCACATAGGCGAGGCGGCGTTCTTCCTCGAGCCCGGCGCGGCCGGTCTCGTCGAGCGAGCGCTGGTGCGGGAAGAGGCCTTCCTCCCAGCCGGGCAGGAAGACGGTCTCGAATTCCAGCCCCTTGGCCGAGTGCAGCGTCATGATCGAGACGGCGTCGAGGTTCTCGTTCTGCTCGGCGTCCATGACCAGCGAGACGTGCTCGAGGAACCCTCGCATGGACTCGAAGCTCTCCATCGAGCGGATGAGTTCCTTCAGGTTGTCGAGGCGGGCGGGGGCGTCGGCGGTCTTGTCAGCCTTCCACATGTCGGTGTAGCCGGACTCCTCGAGGATCTGCTCGGCGAGCTCGGTATGTGACGTGTTTTCAAGCCTTTCCTGCCATCTGCGGAAAGATTGAATCACGTCGAACAGCGCCTTGCGGGCCTTCGGTTTCAGCTCGTCGGTCTCGATCATGTCGGCCGCTGCCGCCAGCATCGGGATGTCGCGGGCGCGGGCATAATCGTGCAGCGCGCGCACGGTGGTGTCGCCGAGGCCGCGCTTGGGCGTGTTGATGATGCGCTCGAAGGCGAGGTCGTCGGCCGGCTGGGCGACGAGGCGGAAATAGGCCATGGCATCGCGGATTTCGAGGCGCTCGTAGAAGCGCGGGCCGCCGATGACGCGGTAGTTGAGGCCGAGTGTCACGAAGCGGTCTTCGAACTCGCGCATCTGGAAGGAGGCGCGCACGAGGATGGCCATGTCGTTCAGCTTATGCTGATTGCGCTGCAGCTGCTCGATCTCGTCGCCGATGGCGCGGGCTTCCTCCTCCGAATCCCAGGAGGCGTGGACCTGCACCTTGATATCATCGGGATCGCGGCGGTCGGTGAAGAGCGTCTTGCCGAGGCGGCCTTCATTGTGGGTGATCAGGTGCGCGGCGGCACCGAGGATATGGGCGGTGGAGCGGTAGTTGCGCTCGAGCTTGATCACCTTGGCGCCGGGGAAATCCTTCTCGAAGCGCAGGATGTTGTCGACCTCTGCGCCGCGCCAGCCATAGATCGACTGGTCGTCGTCGCCGACGCAGCAGACGTTCTGCGGCTCGCCCTTGGGGCGCTGGGCGAGCAGGCGCAGCCACATATATTGCGCGGTGTTGGTGTCCTGATACTCGTCGACGAGGATATAGCGGAAGCGCTGGTGGTATTCCTTGAGCAGATCGGGCGTCTTCCTGAAGATCGCGATCGGATGCATCAGGAGGTCGCCGAAATCGCAGGCGTTCAGCGTCGAGAGGCGCTGTTGGTAGGCGAAGTAGAGTTCGCGACCCTTGCCGTTGGCGAAGGCGCGGGCGTCGCCCTCGGGGATGTCGGCGGGGCCGAGGCCCTTGTTCTTCCAGGTGTCGATCATGCCGGCGAACTGCTTGGCCGGCCAGCGCTTGTCGTCGAGGCCTTCGGCCTGGATCAGCTGCTTGACGAGGCGCACGACGTCGTCGGTGTCGAGAATGGTGAAATCGGAGCGCAGGTTGACGAGCTCGGCGTGGCGGCGCAGCAGCTTGACGCCGATCGAGTGGAAGGTGCCGAGCCACGGCATGCCCTCGACCGCGCCGCCGACCAGATGGGCGATACGCTCCTTCATCTCGCGGGCGGCCTTGTTGGTGAAGGTCACCGCCAGGATCTGCGAGGGGAAGGCGCGGTTGGTGTTCAATATATGGGCGATGCGGGTCGTCAGCACGCGCGTCTTGCCGGTGCCGGCGCCGGCGAGCACGAGGACCGGGCCCTCCAGCGTCTCGACGGCTTCGGTCTGCTCGGGATTGAGGCCATCGAGATAATCCGGCCGCTGGGCGCCGCCACGGGCGGCCATGGCGCGGGCGGCGAGACCTCCCGATGCCGGAGCCGAAACGGGGGCTCCTCGTGCGGGAGCCGCGGGGGCCTGCTGCTTGCGCGGCGCTTCGCCCGGCTCCTCGTCGAAGAAGGGCATATCGTCGAAACTGTTGCTCATGGCGCGTAATGTAGTGATTCGGATCGGAAAGACCAGAAAAGATGTTCTGCTTTCATTCCCGGTCCACGGGATGTTGCAGTGTTGTGGTGGGGAGCGGGTGGTGCTCGTTGGCGGCCAGTGTCCATCCGCGTCGAGCAAAACGCGGGCTTGGCAGATGCTCGGCCTTGTGCCGAGGATCCGAGCACGTCTCCGCGAATTCAACGGTGCGGATGAGCCTCAAGCGTCCAACAGCCGACCGCGCGGCGCGCCCATCACCCCTTGATGAACGCCAGCACATCGGCGTTGAAGCGTTCCGGTTCGAGCTGGGCGAGGCCGTGGGCGCTGCCTTCGTAGACCGTGAGCACCGAGCCCTGGACGATCTTCGCGGCCTTGAGCGCGGCGGCGGCGATGGGGACGATCTGGTCGTCGTCGCCGTGGATGAACAATGTCGGCTTGTCGATCTTGCGCAGGTCGTCGGTGTAGTCGACCTCGGAGAATTCATGGATGCAGTCGTATTCGCCCTTGATGCCGCCCGCCATGCCCATCAGCCAGAAGGTCTCGCGCAGGCCTTCGTTGAGCTTGGCGCCGTCGCGGTTGAAGCCGTAGAAGGGCATGGAGAGATCGCGGAAGAACTGCGAGCGGTCGAGTGCCGTGCCCTTGCGGATGCCGTCGAA
This sequence comes from Rhizobium sp. AN80A, assembly GCF_030053015.1. Lineage (NCBI taxonomy): Bacteria > Pseudomonadati > Pseudomonadota > Alphaproteobacteria > Hyphomicrobiales > Rhizobiaceae > Rhizobium > Rhizobium sp. AN80A. The sequence continues at coordinate 570,672 of NZ_JASJPX010000003.1, forward strand.
GACGTCGCGGGGCAGGCCTTCGGGATTGTCCGATGTCTTCAGCATCAGCGGCGGAACGGCGCCGACCAGCACCACCTTGGCGACGCGCTTGGTGCCGTGGCGGCCGAGATAATGGGCGACTTCGCCGCCGCCGGTGGAGTGGCCGATCATGATCAGGTTCTTGAGGTCGAGATGCTCGATCAGTTCGGCGAGATCGTCGGCGTACTGGTCCATGTTGTTGCCGTCCCAGCTCTGGGAGGACTTGCCGTGGCCGCGGCGGTCATGGGCGATGACGCGGTAGCCGTTCTGGCCGAAGAACAGCATCTGCGCTTCCCAGGCGTCTCCCGAAAGAGGCCAGCCATGCGAGAAGAGGATCGGCTGGCCGGTGCCCCAATCCTTGTAGAAAATCTTCGTTCCGTCCCTGGTGGCGATCTTCGGCATGCTCGTCATCCTCTTTGCGGTTGAATGAATGGAGCGCGGGCGCATCCTCGGCCCATGGCACCGAAGAGAACATCGGAATGGCGCGAAACGAAAGCACTATTTCCCGGTTCGGCCGACATTGTCTCCGGCGGGGTCCTTGGCATGGTGTCTGGCGCGTGCGGCGGCCGGCGCGTTGTCCGCCGCGTCTGCTTGCCGGGCGGGCGAAATCAACGTGCGACGACAGGCCTTCTCCGGTCACCGACAGTTGACATTACAATGCTGTAATGGGGCGGCAATTCTCTTGCCGCTGACCGGCAAACAGACGATAATTCGCGCCGTTACGCGGCGTTAGCTTCGTACGCGCCTCTTTCGATCGACCCTGGACTAGCCTCGAGTCCCTCTGGAGACGTGAATGTCATTTTGGAAGCAGTTTACCATCTGTCTCATCGTTATCGCCGCCGGCGTTAGCGCATGGGCTTTCTTTGTGCCCGGCGCGCGCGACACGCTGCGCAATGCCGGCGTTCCCGAAGCGCTTGTCGGCAAGGCGATCGATACTGACAATGCCGACCGGGCGGCGCCCGCCGCATCCGGCGAGCAGGCCGGCAACCGTCGCTCCGGCGGCAATGGCGGCGGCGGCAGTGGGGGTGGACGCAACGCCGCTGTGCTTGTCGTCACGCAGGCCGTCGTGCCCGGGACCGTCAACGACCGGCTGAGCGCGATCGGCACCGGCGACGCGATCCGCTCGGTGGTGGTGACGCCGCAGGCGAGCGGCCTCATCCGCGAAATCCTCGTCAAGTCGGGCGACCGCGTCAAGCAGGGGCAGGTCATCGCCAAGCTCGACAGCGAAGAGCAGGTGATCGCCAAGGGACAGGCCGACGTGGCGCTGAAAGCGGCGGTCGAGAAGTCCAGCCTCTATAACAATATCAAGTCCAGCGTCTCGCGCATGGACGTGTTCGACCAGGAGATCGCCGAGCAGAACGCGCGGCTGCAATTGCAGGCCGCGCAGCTCAGTCTCGACCGTCGCAACATCCTGGCGCCGATCGACGGCATCGTCGGCATCATGCCGATCAATATCGGCGACAACGTCTCGACGACGACGCCGATCGTGACGCTCGACGACCGCACGGAAATCCTCGTCGATTATTGGGTGCCCGAGCGTTTCGCCAATACGGTCAAGGTCGGCCAGGCGGTCGAGGCGACGTCGGTCGCGCGGCCGGGGCAGGTGTTTTCGGGCGCCGTCGAGGCGATCGACAACCGCGTCGACCGTGCCAGCCGAACGCTCAGGATGCGGGCGCGGATCAACAATGCTTCCGACGAGCTGCGGGCCGGGATGTCGTTCAGCGTCGGCATGCGGTTCGAGGGCAATCAGTATCCGGCGGTCGATCCGCAGTCGGTGCAGTGGGATTCGCAAGGCTCCTTCGTGTGGCGGGTGGTCGAGCAGAAGTCGTCCAAGGTGCGCGTCAGCATCGTCCAGCGCAATCCTGATTACGTTCTGGTGAAAGGCAATCTCGCCGATGGCGACCTGATCGTCACCCAGGGCCTGCAGCGGGTGCGCGAGGGTGGGCCGGTGCGCTCCGAAGGTGGCGAGCTTGCCGCCAAGGAGCCCGTCAGCTGATGAGCGAGAGCGGCAACCACAATAACGCGCCTTCGGGCAAGCAGACCTTCACGGCGCTCTTCGTGCGCCGGCCTATCCTGGCGCTGGTGTTCAACACGTTGATGATCGTCGCGGGCCTGGCGGCCTATGTCGGCATCGAGGTGCGCGAGCTTCCCGACGTCGACCGGCCGGTGGTGACCGTGCGCACGACCTTCGACGGCGCGTCGCCGCAGACGATCGACCAGGAGGTGACCAAGGTCATCGAGGGTGCGGCCGCGCGGGTGAGCGGGCTGAAGTCGATCTCGTCGAGCTCGCAGTTCGGCCAGAGCCGCGTGACGCTGGAGTTTTCCGATACGGTCGATCTGGCGGTCGCCGCCAACGACGTGCGCGACGCGATCGGACGGATCACCGATCGGCTGCCTGATGACGCGGATGCGCCGCAGATCGTCAAGGCGGATTCGGATTCTGCAGCCGGTCATGCGTCTTGCGGTGACCTCGACCAAGCTCAACATGGACGACCTGACGCTGCTCGTGACCAACGAGGTGATCGACCGGCTGGCTTCGGTCGATGGCGTCGCCGACGTCGAAAGCTACGGCGATCAGGAAAAGGTGTTCCGCGTCGACGTGGATCAGGGCGAGCTTGCCAGCCGCGGGCTGACGATCGGCGATCTCACCACCGCACTGTCGAACGCGGCGCTCGACGTTCCGGCCGGCTCGCTGAAGAGCCCGACGCAGGACATCGTGGTGCGCGCGACCGCCACCCTGCAGACGCCGCAGGATTTCGCCAACGTCATTCTGCAGGACCGCGTGCGGCTGGGCGATGTGGCGACCGTGACACTCGGACCGCGCGACGGCCAGACGGCGCTGCGCTCGAACGGCGTTCCCGGCATCGGTCTCGGCGTCATCCGCCAGGCGCAATCCAATACGCTGAATATCTCCAATGGTATCAAGGCCGCGGTGGCGCAGCTGTCCAAGACGCTGCCCGAGGGCACCAAGATCGCCATCACCAGCGACGACGCGGTGTTCATCCAGGGCGCCATCCAGGAAGTGGTGCTGGCGCTGGTGCTGGCCGCCGTCATCGTCACCGCCGTCATCTATCTGTTCCTGCGCGACTGGCGGGCGACGATCATTCCGGCGGTGAGCATGCCGGTGGCGCTGATCGGCACGCTGGCGGCGATCTACATGGTCGGCTTCTCGATCAATATCCTGACGCTGCTGGCGATCGTGCTCGCGACCGGTCTGGTGGTCGATGATGCGATCGTGGTGCTCGAAAACATCGTGCGCCGGCGCGCCCAGGGCATGGGGCCGCGCGCGGCCGCCGTGCTCGGGACGCGCGAGGTGTTCTTCGCGGTCATTGCGACGACGGCGACGCTGGCGGCGGTGTTCATTCCGCTGTCGTTCCTGCCGGGCCAGGTCGGCGGCCTGTTCCGCGAATTCGGCTTCGTGCTGGCCTTCTCGGTCGGGCTGTCCTCGCTGGTGGCGCTGACGCTCTGCCCGATGATGGCGTCACGGATGCTGACCAGGGAGATGAAAGAGGATCACGGCATGCTCGGCCGCTTCGGCGACCGGTTCTCCAGCGCCTATGAGTGGTGCCTGCAGCGCTGCCTGAACGCTCCGCTCATGGTCATCGTGTTCTCGGTGATCTTCGCCGGCGCCGCCGTGGTCGCCTTCAACGGCGTGAAGAGCGAGCTGACGCCCAACGAGGATCGGGCGATGGTCATGATGCGGCTGACGGCGCCGCAGGGATCGAGCCTCGAATACACGCGCGACAAGATGCAGCTGGTCGAGGAGTATCTGCAGCCGCTGGTCGATAGCGGCGATATCCGCAACGTCTTTTCCATCTCCGGACAGAACGGACAGGCCAATAGCGGCTTCATGGTGCTGACACTGGCCCCCTGGGGCGAGCGCGAGCGCACGCAGAGCCAGATCGTCGCCGATGTCAATCGCGCGGCGCTGAAGGTGCCGGCGCTGCGCGGCAACGCCTTCCAGTCGAACAGCCTGCGTATTCGCGGCGCCGGCAACGGCCTGCAGATGGCGCTGATCGGCAGCGACTACGAGTCGCTGACGGCGTCGGCGCTGAAGCTGGTGCAGGCGCTCGACGCGACCGGCCGATACGACACGCCGCGCCTGGCCAACGAGCCGACGCAGGCGCAGGTATCGATCTCGATCGATCGCGAGCGGGCGTCGGATCTCGGCATCAACATCACCGGCCTGTCCACCGCCATCCAGTCGCTGCTGGAAGGCCGCTCGGTGGTCGACGTGTTCGTCAAGGGCGATGCCTATCCGGTGCTCCTGACCTCGAACACGCGGCCGCTCGACGATCCGACCGATCTGGAGAACGTGTTCCTGAAGACAGGCGACGGCAAGATCGTGCCGATGTCGGTCATCGCATCGCTGGAAGAGGGCGCCGTGGCGCCGCAGCTCAATCGCGAGCAGCAGCTGGCGTCGGTGGCGATCACCGCGGGCCTGAAGGACGGCGTCTCGCTCGGCGACGCGGTGAAGGAAGCCGTGACGCTGGCCGGCCCGCTGTTGCCATCGGGCGCGCGGCTGATGCCGCTCGCGGAAGCGGCGACGCTTGAGGAAAACGCCAACGGCATGGCGCTCACCTTCGGCTTCGCCATCATCATCATCTTCCTGGTGCTGGCGGCGCAGTTCGAGAGCATGCTCTCGTCGGTCATCATCATGTCGACGGTGCCGCTCGGGCTCGCCTGCGCTGTCTTCGCGCTTGTCATCACCGGATCGAGCCTGAACATCTACAGCCAGATCGGCCTCGTGCTGCTGGTCGGCGTCATGGCCAAGAACGGCATCCTGATCGTCGAGTTCGCCAACCAGCTGCGCGATCAGGGCGAAGGGGTGAGGGCGTCGATCGAGAAGGCCTGCGCGCTGCGCCTGCGTCCCGTCATGATGACGATGATCGCCACCATCCTCGGCGGCGTGCCGCTGGTGTTCGCGCAGGGAGCGGGTGCCGAGGCGCGCGTCGCACTCGGCTGGGTGATCGTCGGCGGTCTCGGCTTCGCGACGCTGGTGACGCTGTTCATCACGCCCGTCGCCTATCTGCTGATCGCCCGCTTCGCCAAGCCGCATGCGCATGAGGAAGCGCGGTTGCATCAGGAGATGGAACATGCGGAGCGGCCGAAAATCGTCGCCGCTCGGAACCAGCTGGAAGCCGCGGAATGACCGTCGCGGTTCGATGAACATGGCTTGACGATCGCGCTTCGGCGCGGTCGTCGTCGGCACTCCGGCATCCTTTCCGAATGGTTGCATAACACGCTAAATTAATTGCGACTTTTAGCTGTTTTTTAAGCATAAGCCGTAATCATTGCTATCGATACCGATGGTCTTCCAGCGTTCCGGAAGGCCGAGCAGTGCCCCTTTCGGGCGCTCCCGGACATGAGCGTTCGCGGCACCGGTTCATTTGTACCAGTTGCGTATTGTTGTGTTCGGAGTTCAGTATCCGTGAGTATTTATCGGCGCACCGCGGTGGATGCCGCGCTTTATGTATTGCGCGACACCGGGAATAACCTGGTGCAGACCCAAAGGCAGGTATCGACCGGCCTTCGGGTCGAGCGCGCTTCCGACAACGGCGCCTATTGGGCGATCAGCTCGACACTGAAAAGCGACCAGAGAGCGCAATCGGCGATCCGCGACGCGCTGGGGCTGGCGGCCGCGACGATGGACACGGCCTATACCGCCGTCGGCGAATCGATCGACCTCGTCAGCCAGATCAAGGCCAAGCTCGTCGCCGCCACCGAGACCGGCGTCGACAAGGACAAGATCAATCTCGATATCACCTATCTGAAGCAGCAGCTGAGGGCCGTTTCCGGCGCCGCGAGCTTCAACAACGACAATTGGGTCGCCATCGACGACGGTGACGATCCGGCAAGGCCGCGGGAGATCCCGGCGTCGTTCACGCGGCTCGCCGATGGAAGCGTGGAAATCGGGACGCTGAGCTACGAGGTCGACATCGCGCCCGTGGGATCCACGTCGTCCAAGGATGCGCGCTACCTGATCGACGACCGAAGCACCGGGTCCGGCGAATACGGGGCGCTGACATCACAGTATTTCGCCACCGAAGCGGGCGCCTCGAAGAACTATGTGATGCTGGCGGGCGCCGGCAATACGGCCGGGCAGGTCGAGATCGGCATATCCTCGGCGACGACGACGGCGGAGGTGCGCGAGATGGTGACCGTGGTCGACAAGATGCTCGGGCAGATGGCGACGATCGGCTCGTCGTTCGGCGCGCTGGAGAAGCGCATCAGCCTGCAGAGCGATTTCGCGCAGTCGATGGGCGATGCCTTCGCGCGCGGCATGAGCAAGCTGATCGATGCCAACATGGAAGAGCAATCGAGCCGGCTCGCCGCGCTGCAGACGCAGCAGCAACTCGGCCTGCAATCGCTGAACATCGCGAACGCCACCTACGACACGGTGCGGCAGCTGTTCCAGAATTTCTGACGCGTCGCCGCAGGCGCCCGAAGCGTGTTCCGAACGCCAGCGCCGGCCTCGCCGGCGTCGGCCACTTTCGGGAATTTCGTCTCTAAGGCTGTGCAATGCATCGATTTTTCAATATGCAGGGCGTGCGCTTCATCTTCTTGCCGCATTCCTTAATACTGCTCGCATCACCATCGAATTGGAGATACGCCTGTCCATGATCAAGAAATTCATTCTCCTGGCCGTTGCCGCCACCTACCTCAGCGGCTGCACGACGACAGATCCGTATACGGGCCAGCAAAAGATGTCGAACACATCGGGCGGCGCGCTGCTCGGCGCCGGCGTCGGCGCTCTGGCGGGTCTTGCCGTCGGCGGTTCGCCGGTCGGCCGGCGTAACGCGGCGCTGATCGGCGCCGGTGTCGGCGCTCTCGCCGGCGGCGCGATCGGCAACTACATGGACCAGCAGGAATCGGAACTGCGCGCGCAGCTCCAGGGCACCGGCATCTCGGTGACCCGCAACGGCGACAACATCATCCTGAACATGCCGTCGAACATCACCTTCGACGTCGACCAGTATGCCGTGAAGCCGGGCTTCTACCAGACGCTGAACTCGGTCGCGGTCGTGCTGCGCAAGTTCAACCGCACGCTCGTCGACGTCAACGGCCATACCGATTCGACCGGCGGCCTGCAGTACAACCAGGATCTGTCGCAGCGCCGCGCCGAATCCGTCGCCGGTTATCTCGGCGGCCAGGGCATCGACCAGCGCCGCATGTCGGCGGTCGGCTTCGGCCCGTCGCAGCCGGTGGCCTCCAACGCTTCGGAAGCCGGGCGTTCGCAGAACCGCCGTGTCGAAATCCAGATCGCGCCGATCACCCAGGGCTGATCGGCTCGATCACCCCGGGGCTGATCGCGCCATTCTCTCGCCATTGGACGGCCGGGCCAGACGCCCGGCCGTTTTGCGTTACGGGTGCATGACCGCGCCCTTGGTGATCTTGTCGACGATCTTCCTGTCGGCGCGAATGGCGATGCCGACCACCCTGGCGTCGTCGGGCGCATATTCGGCGAAGACGGCGCGGTTGGCGGCGTCGTGGCCGGTCGAAAACATCTCCTCGATGAACAGCGAGGCGGGGACGCCGCGCTCCAGCGTGCGGCGGTGGATGGCGGACATGGTCTCCGGCGGGGCGGCGAGGACGATGATCGGCTGGATCGACAGCGGGTTGTAGAGATTGCCGGATCGGTCCTTGTAGGCGTCGCCGATGATTTCGGGGTTCTGGCCGGTGATCCCGCTTATCAGGAAGGCCGTGACGTTCAGCGTCTGCCAGGAGGCAAGATTGTTTCGCAGCACGATCGCAATTTTGGTATCAAACATTCCAGTCTCTTTTCATGCGGGTTTCGACGTCGGTTGGACGAGGATCTAAGCCATCACGCCCTCGAGGGTCTTGAACGTTTGTGCACCGCGCCGGGTGACGCCGGGCGCGTGATCGCATCCGGCGCGATTGCAGCTGGTACGATTGCACCAGGGATCGTCACCGCGCCGGCCTTTCCCGGCATAGAGCGCATCGAGGCGCAGTTCGCCGGCAACGCCTTCGAGCCGCATCGTCACGATACCTATGCGCTTGGGGTGACGATCAAGGGCGTGCAGACCTTTTCCTATCGTGGCGAGCGGCGTTTCAGCCTGCCGGGGCAGGTGATCGTCCTGCATCCCGACGAAGAGCATGATGGCGGGGCGGGGACCGATCACGGGCTGCAATATCGCATGCTCTATCTGGAGCCGGCGCTGCTTTTCGATTGTCTCGAAGCGGCGCGGATCGGCCTGCCGTTCGTCGATCAGCCCGTGGTCAGCGATCCCAGTCTCGCCGGCACGCTTCTGGCGGCGCTCGGCGAACTGGATCGGGAGCTGGATGAACTCTTCGTCGACGATTTCGTGTCACGCGTGGCCGGCGGTCTGGCTCGGCATGCCGGCACCCCGCCTCGACCGCTTGGAAGCATTGCCTGGCGGCGCGCGCGACTGGCGCGGGATTATCTCGAGGCGCATGCTACGCGGGCGGTGACATCGGGCGAACTGGAGGCCGTGACGGGGCTCGACCGGTTTCAGCTGGCACGGCATTTCAGGGCTGCCTTCGCGACCAGTCCGCACCGCTATCTGTTGATGCGGCGGCTACAGCAGGCGCGCGCGATGATCGGTGCCGGGGAGGCGCTTGCGGAGGCGGCGCTTGCCACCGGCTTTGCCGACCAGAGCCATCTCAATCGGCATTTCAAGAAGGCCTATGGCATGACGCCGGGGCAATGGGCGGGGCTGGGGCGGGCTCACCGCTAGACAGGATTTTCGGCTAGGCCGGAGCGCCGGGCGATGAAGCGCGCGAGCATCGGGCCGGTCAGCAGGATGATGAGCAGGCGGCCGGTCTGCATGGCCATCACGAAGGGGACGTCGACATTGCTGGAGGCGGCGATGATGGCGACGGAATCGGCGCCGCCGGGGCTGGTGGCGAGATAGGCGGTCAGCGGATCGACGCCGGCGAAGACATGCAGCGCATAGGCCATCAAGCCACAGAGCGACATCAGTATCAGGATCGATCCGGCCACGCGCGGCAGGGCGCGGGCCGCGTGGGCGATGATCCCCCGGGTGAAGCGCAGGCCGATGCTCCAGCCGATCAAGGCATAGCTGATCGCCAGAAGCCACATGGGCAGCTCGATCTTCAACAGGCCGAGGCCCTGCAGCAGCGAGCCCGTGAACAGCGAGACGATGATGGTGCCGCCGGGAATGCGGAAGCGCGTCGCGCAATAAGCCGACAGGCAGGTGAGCGCAACGGTCGCGGCAAGGGCCGGCCAGTCGATCGGCGGAAAGAGGATCAGTGGCGGCGGCTCGCCGCCATCGGCGGCTACCCACAGGCGGGAGACGACCGAGGCGGCGACGGCGACGAAGACGACGCGCAGATATTGCATGAAGGCGACGAGGCGCGCGTCGGCGCCATAGGCCTCCGACATGATGACCATGGCCGATGCCGCGCCCGGCGACGAGCCCCAGACCGCCGTCGTGCCCGGCAGCACCTGCCAGCGTGTGAGCAGCCAGCCGAGCAGGCCGGCGGCGGCGATGACGGCGAAGATCATGGCAAGGAAGAGCGGCGCGTCGGTCGCCATCGTCTGAAGGATGTCGACGGTGATCGAGCGGGCCATCATGAAACCGACCAGCGCCTGGCCGAAAAGCAGCGGCCAGCGCGGGACGCGCAGCGATCCCTGGCCGATCGAGACGGCGAGTACGATCGCCGCGACCATCGGGCCGATCAGGAGCGAGGCGGGCAGGCCGAGCAATTCCAGGCCGACGACGAGAACGGTCGAGAGTGTCAGCAGCAACGCCCAGCGAGGAAGGCTGGCGTTTCGGAGTTTGCGGCTGGCGTTCTTCAACGGCTTGTCCGATGCATGTCTTGCCAATGCTGATGCCGGCTATGCGATGTCTGGGGAGGCGGCAGAGGCTGTACTGGAAAATCGGCGGGCGCCGATGGTGTGGGTGGATATAGGCGCGGGCGGGGCCGCGGGTCAATTGCGAATTGTTGGCGTCCTGTATCCTGGGTTGATCGCGAAATGCGTGCTTCCTCCGAAATCGGCCGCGAAAGACCGGCGTCGCGAAGGCCTGCATCTAGACAGGCGTCATCTCTTGTCTCATACCAACCTGCCTCCAGGCAGCGATGGTAAGGAGATCAAAGAGATGGCGCTCAAAGATGCGAAGGCCGGCAGACGCAACGAGGCGGGCATCGCCAGCGTCCTCGGCATCCTGAAGCAGAGCTTCGGCGAGCGCTTCCAGACCGGCCAGTCGTTTCGCGAGCAGCATGCGCACACGACGACCTATATTCCCTCGCAACTGCCTGATGGCGTCCTCTTCGCCGAGAGCGCCGACGACGTGAAGGCTGCGGTCAAGGTCTGCGCGGAGCACAAGGTTCCTGTCATCGGCTTCGGCACCGGCTCCTCTCTGGAAGGGCAGGTCAATGCGCCGAACGGCGGCATCTCGATCGATTTCAGCCGGATGAACCGGGTGATCGAGGTCAACATGGAAGACCTCGACTGCACGGTGGAGCCGGGCGTCACCCGCGAGGATCTCAACACCCATCTGCGCGATACCGGCCTGTTTTTCCCGATCGATCCCGGCGCCAACGCCTCGATCGGCGGGATGACGGCGACGCGTGCGTCGGGCACCAACGCGGTGCGCTACGGCACGATGAAGGACAACGTGCTCTCGGTGACCGCCGTCACCGCCAATGGCGAGGAAATCCGCACGGCGCGGCGCGCCCGCAAGTCCTCGGCGGGGTATGACCTGACGCGGCTGTTCGTCGGCTCCGAGGGCACGCTCGGCATCCTCACCTCGGTGACGCTGCGCCTGCAGGGTATTCCGCAGAAGATCGGCGGCGGCGTCTGTGCGTTTCCGACGGTGCGCGCGGCCTGCGACGCCGTGATCATGACGATCCAGATGGGCGTGCCCGTCGCGCGCATCGAGCTTTTGGACGCCCTGCAGATCCGCGCCTGCAACGCCTATTCGAAACTGAACTACGACGAGAAGCCGACGCTGTTCGTGGAGTTCCACGGCACCGACGAAACAGTTGCGCTGCAATCGGCGCAGTTCGGCGAGATCGCGGCCGAGTGCGGCGGCGGCGCGTTCGCCTGGACTGTCAACGCCGAGGAGCGCAACAAGCTCTGGAAAGCCCGCCACGACGCCTACTGGGCGTCGCGGGCGCTGGCGCCGGAGATGGCGGCGCTGTCCACCGACGTCTGCGTGCCGATCTCGCGCCTGGCAGACTGCATCGGCGAGACGCAGGCCGATATCGAGGCGCATGGCCTGCTGGCGATGATCGTCGGTCATGCCGGCGACGGGAACTTCCACGTGCTGCTCCTGTTCGACGACAAGACGGAGGAGGGGATCGCCGTTGCCGAGGGTTTCGTGGCGCGGCTCAACAAGCGGGCGCTTTCGATGGACGGTACCTGCACGGGCGAGCACGGCATCGGCCAGGGCAAGATGGCGTTTCTCGAGGAAGAGCTTGGCGGCGCGGTCGATCTCATGCGCCAGGTCAAGCATGCGCTCGACCCCGACAACATCTTCAATCCGGGCAAGATTTTCCATTCTGCCTGAAAATCAACAATCTGTTGATCTTGGCTTGCTTGCGGCATGAATGCCGATAGGGATTAGGAACAGCGTAGCGAATCGGAGCGCCGCCGGGAAAGCGCGGGCGTAACAAGGAATTGCGCGGTCTGTTGCCTGAAAGCGGCTTCACACGCTTCGGGTTGATGATCTAGGGTCGAAACGCAATCGGCATCTCTATCCCGATTGCGTTTTTATCCTGGTGTCCGCGGTGTAGCCCGAATGGAGAATGATTGACTTGGTAGGCCGGTTTCTCGTCGTACTGGGTGGTGTGGTTGTGGTGGCGCTGTTCGTGGCGCTGTTCGCGCCGATGTTCATCGATTGGACCGGCTTCCGCAAGAATTTCGAGGATCAGGCCAGCCGTATCATCGGCAAGAAGGTGGTCGTCTACGGCGCCGTCAATGCGCGCCTGTTGCCGTTCCCTTCGGTGACGATGCACGACGTGCGCGTCGGCCAGGAACAGGACGGCTCGCCGATCGTGCAGGTCGAGCAGTTTTCCATGGACGCGGAACTCGCGCCGTTCCTCTCCGGCGAGGCGCTGATCTTCGACATGCGCGTGGTCAATCCCAAGGTCAAGCTCCGCCTGCTCAAGGACGGCACGCTCGACTGGACGCGCGGCAGCCAGCCGGAAATTCCGGCGAAGACCGTCATCCTCGAGAATGTCAGGGTAACCGGCGGCGATATCCAGTTCATCGACGATCAATCGGGGCGCACGCGCCTTGTGACGGGACTGAATGCCGAGATGTCGGCGAAATCGCTCGCCGGGCCATGGCGGATCGAAGGCGACGCGGCGCTCGACGGCGAAACCGGCAAGTTCCTGATATCCAGCAACCAGCTGGACGACAACGGCATCATCCGCATGCGCACGCGCCTGCAGCCCGACAAACAGCCGGTGACGGTCGATCTCGACGGCGAGCTGAAGCTCGTCGACCGCAAGCCCAACTACCAGGGCACGATGTCGGCGCAGATCGAACGCGCCAGCACCAACAAGCCCAAGGGCAGCGACAAGAGCCAGCCGCCGCCGCGCCTGAAGGGCAAGTTCGAGCTGACGAACGAGAGCATCCGCATTCCCGATTACCGCCTGGAGATCGGCGCGCTCGACGATCCTTACGTGATCACCGGCGAGGCAACGCTCGATACCGGCGTGAAGCCGCAATTCCTGCTCAAGGCGGACGGGCAGCAGATCGACGTCAACCGTATCGGCAACCAGGGCTCCAACGGCAAGACGTCTCGCGATCCGAGCCTGTCGGCCAAGCAGCGGCTGAATGCGCTGATCCAGATCGTCTCGCAGATCCCGGTGCCGCAGGTGCCGGGCAAGGCGAGCGTGCGGCTGCCCGCGATCGTTGCCGGCGATACCACCATTCGCGACGTGCAGCTCGATCTCGAACCGGCCGGCAGCGGCTGGACGATCGACAACGCGTTCGGCACGCTGCCGGGGCGCACCCTCGTCGAGGGCAATGGTCAGCTGGCCCTGCAGGGGCAGCCCTCCTTCAAGGGCGCGATCACCGTCGCCTCCAAGCAGCCGACCGGGCTTGCCTCGTGGCTGTCGGGTGAGGTCGATCCGGCCATCCGGCAGCTGCAGCAGGCCGGTTTCTCGGCCAACGTCAACCTGACGCATGAACGGCAGACGTTCGACGATCTCGAGATCGCGGTTGGCCCGGCGACGCTGAAGGGCAGGCTCGACCGGCAGGTCGTCGCGAACCAGGCGCCGACGCTCGACGTCGCGCTTGCCGGCGATGCGCTCGATCTCGATGCGCTGCGCGCGTTGACGGGCCTGTTTACCGGGCAGGACGCGGGCAATAACGTTCTCGACCACAGGATCCGGGCGCAGCTCAAGGCCGACAAGTTCACGGCCTTCGGCGTCGATGCCGGCGATGTCGAGACGAGCTTCACGATCGCCGACGGCGCGCTCGGCGTGGAGAAGCTCGCCGTGAAGAACCTGGCGGGCGCGGAACTGACGGCGACGGGGCGCGCCGAGGGTTCGCTGCTCGACTACAAGGGCTCGGGCGAGATCACCTTCAAGGCCGCCGATCCCGGTCCGTTCTTCACGATGCTGAAGCAGAAGCTGCCACAGCATCCCGTCATGGACCGGCTGGTGCGCAACGCGGCCTGGTACACCAACACGGCGCTGCGCGGCGCCGTGACGCTCGGCGGCGAACAGGGCGACGGCCTCTCGGTGACGCTCGCAGGTGTCACCAACGGCAGCCGCGTGAACCTCGACTATCGCATGTCCGACCTGCTGGCGTTGACCGGCAAGGGCACGACGAGCCTCGAGGCGACGCTCGAAAACAATGTGACGTCGGTGCTGTTCGGCCAGGCGGGGCTCGATCCGCTGCCCGTCGACGCGGATGCGAATGGCCGCATGACGCTGAAGGTGCAGGCGGAGGGAACCGATCCCGCCGATGCGGTCCTGACGTTCGCGACCGACCGCACCTCGTTTACCGCGGGCGGCAAGGTCGATATCCGGCCGCAGAGCTTCATGAACGGCCAGCTGGCGCTGTCGCTGGAGAGCGCCGATCTCGACCCCTATCTGGTCATGAACGGCGTCGGCGTGCCGCAGACGGGGGCCGGTCTGCCGTTCAAGCTGACGACGACGGCGACGATCGATGGCGACAAGGTCGCCTTCGGCAATATCGCGGGCCGCGCGGCGGACAACGATTTCACCGGCGCCATGACGCTTGATCGCAAGGCGGAACGCACGACGGCGTCGGGCGAACTCTCATTGACGAAGGCCGACGCCACCTGGCTCGGGGACGCGGTCTACGGGCCGATGACGGATGCCGCGAGCGGCAACCTTTCGTCGGCGCCGCTCGGCATTCCCGTGTTCAAGGACATCGACGTCAACCTGAAACTCGCGGCCAAGCAGTTCTGGCTGGGTTGGCCGAACCCGATCACCGACTTCACCTCCAACGTCGCCTACAAGGGTGACGAGATCTCGCCTGAACGACATGAAGGGCGGGTGGGACGGCGGCACCGTCGATGGCAATGTGACCTTCACCAACGCGGATGGAACCGGCTTCCTGCAGACCAAGCTTGCGCTTGCCGATGCCGATCTCGGCGGTGTCGTGTGGCAGCGGGACGGCGGTTCGCCGGTTGCCTCGGGCAGGTTCGGGCTGGCGCTGTCGATGGAGGCATCCGGCAAGTCGATGAAGGATATCGCCAGCTCGCTCACCGGCTCCGGCGAGATGCGTCTGGGCGATACCAGCGTGCGCGGGCTCAATCTCGGCATGCTGGCGCCGCTTCTGTCGGCCACCGATCCGATGCGCGATCAATTGAATGCCGGCAAGGTGCACCCGATCGTCGAGACGCTGCTCAACAACGGCGAGGCGAAGCTGCCGCCGACGACGGTGCCGTTCAATGTGACGGACGGGGTGCTGAGGGTCCAGAACGTGACGGTCGCGACGGACCAGGCGAAGCTGACGGGCAACGCGCAGATCGATCTGCCGCAGGAGCGGATCAACGCATCGCTCGGTATCGGCCTCAATCCGCTGAGCGAGGCGCTCACCGGCGCGGATCCGTCGATACGGATCGACTTTTCCGGCGTTCTCGGATCGCCGGGCCGGGTGGTGGATGTCACCGACATTACCGGCTATCTCTCGCTGCGCGCCTTCGAGCGCGAGCGCCGGCGGGTCGAGAAGCTGCAGTCGAACGTTCTCGAGCAGCAGCGGCTGCGCCGCGAAGTGTCGCTTGCCAAGTTCAACGAGCAGCAGCGCGAAAAGGCCGCCGTCATCGAGGAACAGCGCAAGGCGGAAGAGGAGCGGCTGAGGCTGCTGGCGGCAGAACAGGCCGAGCGCGACAAGGCGGCCGCGGATGCGCGGGCGCAGGCGCAAGCCAAGGCGCAGGCCGAAGCCGCCGCGAAGGCCAAGGCGGAAGAGGATGCCAGGGCCGCGGCCGAGGCGGCGCGCAAGGCGCAGGAACAGCAGATCACGCCGCCGCAGAACTCGCTGAACTTCAACACGGTGCCAGGATTGCCCGGCGTGCAGCTTCCGCAATAGTGTTTTGCCTCGCGGTCTCGGCTTTCTGCTGTCGGTGAGCTTCAGCGCCGGCCGGCGCGGGCGACGATATCGTTGACGAAGGCGGCCTTGGCGGCGGTGTAGCCGTCGCCGTCATATTCGAAGGCTTCGACCAGCTCGAGCTTCAACGCCTGATAGTCGGCGGCGGCTTGCGGGTGGGTTCTCAGATAATCGCGGAATAGTATGCGCCGCTGGTGCGTGTCGTGGCCTTCGGGGCAGAGGTAGATCCGCTGCCTGGGCGCAGCAGTGTGCTTCATGAATGCGAAGATATCCGCATCGTAGCGATTGCCACGCGGCTCGTAACCGGTCGTTTCCATCAGTGGGCAGGCGTCGATGACGTCGGCTGCGGTGGGCAGTATCACATCGATATCGATCAGCGGCTTGGCGGCGACGCCGGGGATCGAGGTGCTGCCGATGTGGTGGATATCGAGCACGCGATCGCCCAGGAGGGTTTTCAGGGAGGCGGCGATTTCGCGGAAGTGCGTCGGCCACTCTGCGTCATAGGGTACGATCTCAACGCGCTCCGGCATCCGCCGCTTCCCTGTCGCCGTCTCGGCCTTCCGGTGGGGTGGCGGCCGTCGATTTCAGCCAGGCGAGAACGTAGAGGCGCAGCGCCGAGGACAGGTTGCTGTCGGCGTCCCTGATATCGTCGATTTCGGAAATCAGGCCGGCGAGCGGGATGGCGCGGGCGGTGGCGATGGCGTTGAGCTCGGCCCAGAACTCATCTTCCAGCGACAGGCTGGTGCGATGGCCGTGCAGCGTGATCGAGTGCTTGCGGATCATTGCGCGGATTGTTCGGAAAACGAATCCGCACACGGGTGCAAAGGCTTGATCGCGGACTCTTTTTCGTTCGCCCGCGCAATCATTCGGCGTCGTCGTTCTTGTCGATCCGGCCCTGGTCGTGCGCGCGTTCGGCCTTGTCGTTCAACGCCCTGGTGAGCTTCTTCTCGCTTTTGGTGCGGCCAAAGGAGATGCGGTTCTGCTCGGCCTGCCTGTCCTTGTCGGAGCGGGCCTGCTTCTTCTTGAACTGGCGGAGATTGACGATTTCGGCGCTCACGGGACACCCATATGAAAAAGGGAAGCAATTGCTTCCCTTGGTCTTACTGCTTCTTGCGGAAGGCATCGAGAGAGACGACCGATCCGGCTTTCTTCTCGTCGCCCTCGGCCGGCTTGCCGGCCGCGTCCTCGGTCTTTTCCATTTTCTCGGCGGTCACCGGGTAGGCGGTGATCTCGGCTTCCGGCAGCTCGTCGCTATCGGCGAGCGGCACGTCGAATTCGAGTTCGAAATTGACCGACGGATCGTAGAAGCCGCGGATGGCATTGAACGGGATGAAGAGCTTTTCCGGCACGTCTGAGAAGGAGAGGCCGATCTCGAAGCTCGATTCGGTGACCTTCATTTCCCAGAACTGGTGCTGGATGACGATGGTCATCTGCTCGGGATACTTTGACTTGAGGGCCTGCGAGATGCGAACGCCGGGGGCGCCGGTCAGAAAGGTGATGAAGAAATGATGCTCGCCCGGCAGGCGGCCGGTCGCCGCGACTTCCGACAATACCTTGCGGATGACGCCGCGAAGCGCGTCCTGTGCCAGAATGTCGTAGCGGATGTGATCCTGCCCCATGCTTTTCCTGTCTTTCTTTCGTCCGTACGTCTGTTCCAAGCCTATATGCCATGCTCAAGCAGCTTGGAAAAGCCCGCAGCCGAGTCATGCTTTAGCAAATCATACATGATTTGAGCTTGGGGGAGAAGGTGAAGGCTTCTGTTGCCAGGTGCCTTCGGACCCCGCCTAGAGGTGCGAACCACTAGGGCTTTAGTTGAAGTGTCACACCGCGATTAAGCAGCGAGACGAGCTTCCGCATAGTTGTCGTTTGCAACTACAATTTTAGCCCGATAACGGCGGTACAATGCCGAGCAAAAAGACGATCTTTACACCCTTGTCGATCCTGTTTCGCCCCCATCAAAAGCCGGCCATCTCTATGCAAGGCCGCCGGTTTTTGGTGGAGGCGCCGGGTACCGCCCCCGGGTCCAATAGGTTTATTACACCGCTCATTTATCGCCATAGCCAATCCGAGGACTGGCACGGCTGATATAGTGTTTTCCTGATCGCATGGGAAGAGCCATCGTCACAAAAGCATCGTGGTCCCGTAAGGAATCATCGGGAAAAACATGGGGCGTGATTGGTTTTGACGGCCGATCGGCTTAAATATGGGAAAAATGGAATCGGCGGCGGGCGATGAAGCAGTATCTCGATCTCTTGAACCACGTGATGGAAGCGGGAACCGACCGCGGCGACCGGACCGGAACCGGCACGCGTTCGGTGTTCGGCTACCAGATGCGCTTCGACCTGCAGGAGGGCTTTCCCGTCCTCACCACCAAGAAGCTGCACCTGCGCTCGATCATCCATGAACTGCTGTGGTTCCTGAAGGGCGACACCAATATCGCCTATCTCAAGGAGCATGGCGTCTCGATCTGGGACGAGTGGGCCGACGAGAACGGCGATCTCGGCCCCGTTTACGGCGCGCAGTGGCGCTCCTGGCCGGCGCCAGACGGCGGGCACATCGACCAGATCGAAAATCTCGTTTCCAGCCTGATCAAGAACCCGAATTCGCGCCGCCACATCGTTTCGGCCTGGAACCCAGCCGAAGTCGACAACATGGCGCTGCCGCCGTGCCACTGCCTGTTCCAGTTCTATGTCGCCGACGGCAAGCTCTCTTGCCAGCTCTATCAGCGCTCGGCTGACGTGTTTCTTGGCGTGCCCTTCAACATCGCCTCCTACGCGCTGCTGACGATGATGATCGCGCAGGTGACCGGGCTGAAGCTCGGCGACTTCGTGCATACGCTCGGCGACACGCACATCTATCATAACCATTTCGAGCAGGCGAAGCTGCAGCTGACGCGCAAGCCGAAGCCGCTGCCGTTCATGCGCATCAATCCCGAGGTGAAGGACATCTTCGGCTTCACCTTCGAGGATTTCGAACTGGTCGGCTACGAGGCCGACGCCAGCATCAAGGCGCCGATCGCGGTCTGATCGAGAGGTTACATGTCCGATATCCGCAAGACGATCGTGGTCGCGGCAGCGCGCAACGGCATCATCGGCCGCGACGGCGACATGCCGTGGCGGCTCTCGACCGATCTGAAGCGGTTCAAGGCGCTGACAACAGGAAAGCCCGTCATCATGGGGCGCAAGACCTATGATCTCGATCGGCAAGCCTCTTCCCGGGCGGCCGAACGTGGTGATCTCGCGGTCCGTCACGATCGACCATCCCGACGTCAGCACCGTCGGTTCGCTCGACGAGGCGGTGGCGCTGGCCGAGCGGCTGGCGGTCGAAAGGGGTGAAGACGAGATCTGCATCGTCGGTGGCGGGCAGATCTACGATCAGGCGATGGCGATCGCCGATCGTCTTTGCGTGACGCATGTGGAAACGGACGTGGACGGGGATACTGCCTTTCCCGCGATCGACCCGGCGATCTGGCGCGCCGGCGAAAGCATCGGCGTTCCCGAGGGCGAGAAAGACAGCTACGCCACGCGTTATGTCGTTTATGACAGGCGTTGAGCGGCGAAAAGAAACTATTTTCCAATAAACATCCCCAACTTCCTCATGCTGCGTTGAAAGCCGATGCAGCGATACCTATAACGGTCTCGAGCGCGAATATCCGTCGCCCCCGTGGGTTAAGCGATCGCAAAGTGTAACGAACAACGAGGTTTTGATGCCCTGGAGCAATCAGAATGGCGGCGGCGGCCCTTGGGGCGGCGGCGGCGGTGGTGGAAATAATCAGGGACCATGGGGGCAGGGGCCGAATCGTCCTCGCGGCGGTGGCGGTGGTGGCGGCGGAAAAGGCGGCCCACCCGATCTGGAAGAGATGATCCGTCGTGGTCAGGACCGGCTGCGCGGCGCTGTGCCCGGCGGGTTCAACACCGGCGTCCTTCTGATCGTCGCGGCTGTCATCCTGGTGTTCTGGCTTTTCCAGAGCATCTACATCGTCCAGCCGGACGAGCGCGGCGTGGAACTGCGTTTCGGTAGCCCGAAGCAGGAAGTCTCCGCGCCCGGCCTGCACTTCATCGTATGGCCGATGGAGACGGTGGAAATCGTCAAGGTCACGGTCCAGCAGCAGAATGTCGGCGCGACGTCCTCGTCTTCGTCGAACGGCCTGATGCTGTCGGGCGACCAGAACATCCTCAACGTCCAGTTCTCGGTGTTCTTCACCGTGACGGACCCGAAGGCCTATCTCTTCAACGTCGAAAATCCGGCCGAGACGCTGCAGCAGGTCGCCGAAAGCGCCATGCGCGAAGTCGTCGGCCGCCGTCCGGCTCAGGACGCGTTCCGCGACAACCGTCAGCCGATCGAAACCGAAGTGGCCGCCATCGTGCAGGGCACCATGGATCGCTACAAGAGCGGCATCTCGATCAATGCGATCACCATTCAGGACGTCGCGCCGCCGCGTGAAGTCGCCGACGCCTTCGAAGAAGTGCAGCGTGCCGACCAGGACAAGCAGCGCCTCGTCGAGGAAGCGAACCAGTATGCCAACCAGAAGCTCGGCCAGGCCCGCGGTGACGCGGCGCAGATCCGGGAAGCGGCCGCCGCATACAAGGATCGCGTCGTGAAGGAAGCGGAAGGTGAGGCGCAGCGCTTCAGTTCCGTCAGTGACCAATACAGCAAGGCTCCCGAAGTGACCCGCAAGCGACTGTTCCTCGAAACCATGGAGCAGGTGCTGAAGAACTCCAAGAAGGTCATCATCGACGAGAAGCAGGGGGTCGTGCCCTATCTGCCGCTCAACGAAATCGGTAAACCGGCGCAGCAGGGAGGTTGATCCATGACGTCGAATAAACTTCCCATTTTCCTCGTGGTGTTCGCCGTGGTGCTCATGGCGCTCTACTCTTCGATCTTCGTGGTCAATGCGCGCGAGCAGGCGATCGTCGTCCGCTTCGGTCAGATCCAGTCGGTGAAGACCGAGCCGGGCATCTACTTCAAGCTGCCCTTCACCTTCATGGACGCCGACCGTGTCCAGATCGTCGAAAAGCAGGCGCTTCGTCTCGACCTCGACAACATCCGCGTCCAGGTGCGCGGCGGCGCGACCTTCGATGTCGATGCCTTCGTGATCTACGACATCAAGGATGTCCGCCGCTTCCGCGAGACGGTTTCGGGCGACCGCGAATCGGCCGAGGCGCGTCTTCGCACGCAGCTCGATTCATCGCTGCGCCGCGTCTACGGTCTGCGTGATTTCGATGCCGCTCTTTCCGAAGAGCGCGTGGCGATGATGCTCGAAGTGCGCGACGACCTGCGTGGGGATGCCGAGGCACTCGGCCTCAACATCCAGGACGTTCGCATCCGTCGTACGGATCTGACGCGTGAAGTCGCGCCGAAGACCTATGACCGCATGCGCGCCGAGCGTCTTGCCGAAGCGGAACTCCTGCGCGCGCAGGGTACCGAAGAAGGCCAGCGCCGCCGGGCCATCGCCGACCGACAGGTTGTCGAGATCACCGCCGCCGCGCAGCGTGATTCTGAAATCCTGCGCGGTGAGGGCGAAGCGGAACGCAGCCGGCTGTTCGCCGATGCCTTCAGCAAGAACCCCGGCTTCTTCGAGTTCTACCGCTCGATGGCGGCCTATACCACGGCGATGTCCTCGCAGGACACGACGCTGGTTCTGTCGCCGAACTCGGATTTCTTCCGCTACTTCAACAGCCCGAGCGGTCAGCCGGGTTCGTCGGCGGAGCCGAGCCTGCCCGCGGTTCCGGCCGCACCGGCGAACTGATCGCCATCATCCGAAGACTTCTTGGGGCCGGCATCTTGCCGGCCCCTTTATTTTTAGGGTATTGCGCCCGCTCTCCTGGACTTCGCGGACACCCCGAGCAGATTGCACGGGATTTCGCGAAAAGGTGATTTCACCCTCCATCATTACGCCTTATGCTCATGATCAGAGTGCGCTTTTGACACACATGAGGATGCTTGATGGCCCCCACGACCCGCCCGACCTTCAGACGATCGCTCGCGCTTCTGGCCGGGGCGGCACTGCTGGCCAATGTCGGCTTTGCCGGGGTTTCTCAGGCACAGAGCACACCGCCGACCAATGGTCCGGCCTCGGTTGCCGATCTCGCCGAAGGACTGCTCGACGCGGTCGTGAACATCTCGACATCGCAGAACGTCAAGGACGACGAAGGGGCCGGTCCCGCGCCGCGCGCGCCCGACGGATCGCCTTTCCAGGAGTTCTTCAACGACTTCTTCAACAAGCAGAAGGGCAAGCCCGGCAGCAACCACAATGTCAGTTCGCTCGGCTCCGGCTTCGTGATCGACCCGCAGGGGCTGATCGTCACCAACAACCACGTTATCGACGGCGCCGACGACATCGAGATCAACTTCGCCGACGGCACCAAGCTCAAGGCCAAGCTGATCGGCACCGATACCAAGACCGACCTCGCCGTCTTGAAGGTGGAGCCGAAGAAGCCACTGAAGGCGGTGCAGTTCGGCGATTCCAGCG
Source organism: Rhizobium sp. AN80A (assembly GCF_030053015.1). Taxonomy (NCBI): domain Bacteria; kingdom Pseudomonadati; phylum Pseudomonadota; class Alphaproteobacteria; order Hyphomicrobiales; family Rhizobiaceae; genus Rhizobium; species Rhizobium sp. AN80A. Next base: position 592,703 of record NZ_JASJPX010000003.1, read on the forward strand.
TCATGCGCATCGGCGACTGGGTCATGGCGATCGGCAACCCGTTCGGCTTCGGCGGTTCGGTCACCGTCGGCATCATCTCGGGACGCGGGCGCAATATCAATGCGGGCCCCTACGACAATTTCATCCAGACCGACGCGGCGATCAACAAGGGCAATTCCGGCGGCCCGCTCTTCAACATGAAGGGAGAGGTGATCGGCATCAACACGGCGATCATCTCGCCGAGCGGCGGCTCGATCGGCATCGGCTTCTCGGTGCCGGCGGAGCTGGCGGCGGGCGTGGTGCAGCAGTTGCGTGAATTCGGCGAGACGCGCCGCGGCTGGCTCGGCGTTCGCATCCAGCCGGTGACCGACGACATTGCCGACAGCCTCGGCCTTTCCAGCGCCAGGGGCGCGCTGGTCGCGGGCGTCATCAAGGGCGGGCCGGTCGACGACGGCTCGATCAAGGCCGGCGACGTCATCCTGAAATTCGACGGCAAGGCCGTCAACGAGATGCGCGACCTGCCGCGCGTCGTGGCGGAAAGCCCCGTCGGCAAGGCGGTCGATGTCGTGGTGCTGCGCGACGGCAAGGAGCAGACGGTCAAGGTCACGCTCGGCCGTCTCGAAGACAGCGATCAGGCGGCGGCGGACAGTTCGGAAAACGATGGCGGCGTGATCAATCCCGATCCCAACGAAAATCAGGATATGGACGACCAGAACGACGATCAGGCGCACCCGACGCCCGACAACAAGGATAAACCCGCGCAGCCGGCGCCCGAGGTGGGCGATGCGAAGAACATTCTCGGCCTGTCGCTATCGGCGCTCAATGCGGATAACCGCAAGAGCTTCGGTATCGCCGAGAGCGTCGATGGCGTGCTCGTCTCCGAGGTCAAGCCGGGCTCGCTTGCGGACGAAAAGGGCCTGAAGGCCGGCGACGTGATCGTCGAGGTGGCGCAGGAGTTCATGCGCTCGCCGGAGACGGTCGTTGCCAAGGTGCAGTCGCTGAAGCAGGAAGGCCGGCGCAACGCGCAGATGATGATCGCATCGGCGAATGGCGACCTGCGCTTCGTCGCGGTGCCGATGGAGTAGGGCGGCGTCAGCCGCTGCGTTTGAGTTGCTCGGCGATATAGCGGCGCAAGGCGTTGTTGATCTCGGTCTGATAGCCGCGCCCTTGGGCGTGGCTTTTAAACCATTCAAGAATATCCGCATCCAGGCGGATCGTTACGGATTGCTTGACCGGACGGTAGAGTTGACCCTTGCGCGCAAGCGTCCAACGCTCGTCGGTAATCTCCGGGATATCGCTCGTGTCGATTGCCTCATCGGCAAGAGCGTCGAGAGCGTCGAGTTCGGCCTGCTGCAACTCAGTGAGCGATCGACTTTTCGTATTGCTTTCTCTCATGTGCCGTCGCCTTTCTGGCGCTGATAATGCGAATGGTTTCCTCGCCGTCATCATCATACGACGTATGCACTGCGACCAAGACGGTTGTTATGCCAGTCCTGCCGATCGCCAGCCATCTCTCTTCGCCATCATAAACAGCATCCGGAACAAGCAGATAATTTGGATCGCTCCAGATGAGTGCAGCCGTTTCAAATGAAATGCCGTGCTTCAGCTTGTTGCTACGGCTCTTTTGCTCGTTCCATATAAATTGCGGCATGCGAATGCCTCACAATATTGTACGTACAAATTTGTAAAGTGCAATGTTCTATGCGTGCAGGATAGCGCAGGTTGCAATCGCCTGGAAGTATTCACTGCCAGCTCTGATTGCATCTGTCTGATGGTCGGTTGGCACGTTGGATATGCCAAGTAGGATTGGAGTGGCCTAAGTGGTGACCAATCCGACGTCACACCGTCACGAAATCCGTCTTGCGATAGCCCTGGATGTAGAGAAGGGCACTGAGGTCGGCGTGGTTGATCTGAATTTTCGCTTCGGCCGCGACGGCCGGCTTGGCGTGGAGGGCGACGCCCGATCCGGCGATGTGCAGCATGCCGAGATCGTTGGCGCCGTCGCCGACGGCCATCGCCTCCTCGGGGGAGATGCCGAGTTTCTTCGAGATATCCTCGAGCGCATCGACTTTCGCCTGCTTGCCGAGGATCGGCTCGGCGACGAAGCCGGTGAGATGGCCGTTTTCCTCGAGCAGGATGTTGGCGCGGTCTTCGTCGAAGCCGAGGGTGGCGGCGATGCGGCTGGTGAAGACGGTGAAGCCTCCGGAGACCAGCGCCGTGTAATAGCCCTTTGCCTTCATCGTCGCGATCAGCTCCATTCCACCCGGCGTCAGCGTGATGCGCTTGGCGATCACCTCGTCGACGACCGAGATCGGCAAGCCCTTCAAGAGCGCGACGCGTTCGCGCAATGCCGGCTCGAAGGCGATCTCGCCGTTCATGGCGCGGGCGGTGATCGCGGCCACCTTGTCCTTGAGGCCGACCTCGGCCGCCAGTTCGTCGATGCATTCCTGGCCGATCATGGTCGAATCCATGTCGGCGATCAAAAGCTTCTTGCGGCGCGTGTCCTGATCCTGAATGACGAGATCGATCGGGGCGCCGGCGATGACGGCTGCTATCGCGGCGTGGGCGGCTGTCGCATCGGTACCATCGCGCAGCGCGATATCGCAGGCTACTCCGTCGGCCAGCCAGTAGAGACCGGATGCCCTGGCGGCGTCGGCGGCCTTCTCGGCGATGGCGGCTGTCAGAACAGGATTTGACGGATTGGCAACAAGCGTGGCAACGAGAGCCATGATGGAAAACCTTCTGAACGCAATGGATGCGATCCTGATAACCGGGCCGACGGCCAGCGGCAAGTCCGCGCTGGCCGTCGAGTTCGCGAAACGTCACGATGGCGTCGTGATCAATGCCGACAGCATGCAGGTCTACGACACGCTGCGGGTGCTCACCGCGCGGCCATCGGACGAGGAGATGCAGGGCGTGCCGCATCATCTCTACGGCCATGTGCCCGCCGCGACCGCCTATTCGACCGGCGCGTGGCTGCGCGATGTCACCGCACTTCTGCCTCGACTGCGGGCGGACGGTCGTCTGCCTGTCTTCGTCGGCGGGACGGGGCTCTATTTCAAGGCGCTGACCGGTGGCCTTTCCGACATGCCGGTGATCCCGGAAGATATCCGCGCGCGGCTGCGGACCCGGCTGATCGAGGAAGGCGGCGCGGTGCTGCACGCGGAGCTTTCGCAGCGCGACGCAGGCGTGGCGGCGGCGCTCAATCCGCAGGATGGCCAGCGGATCGTCCGGGCGCTGGAGGTGCTGGAGGTGACGGGACGGTCGATCGCCGAGCTGCAGGGGCAGTCAGGGCCCGTCGTGATCGATCCCGATAGAGCGCGCAAGATCGTGGTTCTGCCGGAGCGCGGCGTGCTGCACGACCGCATCAACCGGCGTTTCGAACTGATGCTGGCTGAGGGTGCGGCCGACGAGGTGAGGGCGCTTCTGGCCTTGTCGCTTCCACCGGAGATGCCGGTCATGAAGGCGATCGGCGTGCCGCAGGTCGCCGCCATGCTCGACGGCACGATGTCGCGCGCCGATGTGCTGGAAAAGGGTGCCGCGGCGACGCGGCAATATGCGAAGCGGCAGATGACGTGGTTTCGCAACCAGATGGACGAGAGCTGGGAACGGCGGAGCTAGTCTAGCGGCCGGCCGCCCGCTCAATCCTTGTCGTAGAGGCTGCTCAACGGCTTTTTGAGGATGCTTTCGCGCAGCGATACGCCGGGTTCGCGGCGAATGCTCGCTGGCTGCTGCTGTGATGGCGGGTCGGCGGGTCGCGGGGCGGGATTTTGTTCGCCGCGCATCTCGCGCCTCAGCGCTTCCAGCCGGCTTTCGATCGAGGTGTCGGCGGCGACGCCGAAGGATCCGCGCGATGGCTTCGGCGGTGTGACCGGTTCGCGGGAGATCGGGGCCGTCGGCAGCATGTCGCGGCGGTATGGTTCGATCGGTGCGAGCGGCGGCGTGTTAGGGATCGGGGCCGGGATGATCGGCGGATAGACGTCGGCGTTGAAGACCTGATCGTATTCCGTATCGTCGTCTTCTCCCGACAGGCCGTGGCCGGCGTTCTTGACGCTTTGCTGGAAGGCCGAGATATCGGGGCCGCTGACGGCGCGCATGCGGGTGACGATCTTGCGCAGATCGACGTTATCGGGATCTTCCTCGGTGAATTTCGGCGTCGCGCCGTTGGCCTTGGGCAGCAGGTCTTCGCTGACGCGGGAGAAGCGCATGCGCATCGGCACGCTGATCGCCTCGCCGAATGCGATGGCTTCGCCATTGCCGATCGAGGAGATGAAGCTTGTCGTCGAGATCGAGGAATTCGGGATGGCGGAGCGGATGATCTCCTGGTCGCGATCGTTGGCGAGGCGCATGGCAAACAGCGTCGAGCACTGCGACAGGATGGTCTGGTCGAGTTCGCCCGGGCGCTGCGTGATGATGCCGAGCGAGACGCCGTACTTGCGGCCTTCCTTGGCGATGCGGGCAATCGCCTGGCGCGTCGGGAAGAAACCGAGCGTGGGGTCGGACGGAATGTAGCGGTGCGCTTCTTCGCAGACCACCAGCATGTGGATGGCGCCATCGCTCCACAGCGCGATTTCGAATGCCATGCGGCACAGCACCGACGCCACCGAATTGACGACCTCGGATGGGATGCCGGAGAGCTGGAAGGTGCAGATCGGCTTGTTGTCGCCGGGCACGCGGAAGATCTCGGCCACCGTCTCCATGATCGTATCCGAGATCGTGTTGTTGGAGAACATGAAGTGGTAGCGCGGGTCGTTGATCGCCGCGATGATGCGCATCTTCAGCGACCGCAGGAACGGCTTTTCTCCGCGACCTTCCAGACGGCCGATGCGCTCGTCGATCAGCGCCAGGAGATCGGCCATGCGATAGGGGACGGGCGTGTCGGCGGTGATCGAGCTCTTCTCGGTGGTGCGGCGGACCAGCGAATTGTCGCTGCCGCGGAAAGCGCGTTTGGCTTCCGGCAGGATGTCGCGCAGCATGTCGAGCTCTTCCGGCACCGGCGTGCGGCCACGGAAGACGACTTCGGCGAATTCCTCCAGGCGCATCAGCCAGAAGGGCAGGTCGAGCGTGTCCGTATCGACGACGACGGAATGCCTGGGAAAGGCGGCGGCGAATTCGTTGTGCGGGTCGAGGATCAGGACACGCAGCTTGGGGTCGGCCTCGATCGCCTTGTGCAAGAGCAGCGACACGGCGGTCGATTTGCCGACGCCGGTCGAGCCGACGATGGCGAAGTGTTTCGACAGCATGGAGGGGACGTGGATCGACGCATCGATGCTTTCGTCCTGCGTCAGCTTGCCGATGACGGCGGTGGTTCCCGTGCCGGCATCGTAGATCCGCATCAGGTCGGAGGAGCGGATGCGGTGCGCGACGGCGCCGAGATAGGGATAGCGCGAGATGCCGGTGGAGAATTGCTCCGTGCCGTCCTCGTCGACGCGGACCTCGCCGAGCAGCTCGGTCTCGATCTTGAAATAGTTGTCCTCGCCTTCGCCCCAGGCATGCGTGCCCGTGTTCATGGAATAGACGAGCGCCACGACGCGGTTGCGGCCGACGGTTATCGAGATCAGGCGTCCGACGGACCAGAGTTCGGTGAGATCGGTGCCGCCGGCTTCGGCGACGGCGGCGATGGTGGCGCGCGACCCGCTGCACGCGACGACACGGCCGAGGAAACGGTTTCCCGGCGCAAGGGCGTCGCGGCGGTCATGCTCGCCCGCGCTGCCTGACGTCTGCAAGTCGTTGTTCTGCAAAGGGCTACTCCCCGAGATTGCAGGGGAGGATATAAGCGAACGTTTAATAAACCCTTTGCCATGGCGCTGCGGCGACGCCGGATGCCCATAAATTTGAAGGGTCGGCTTTTTATTGCTTTAAGCGTTGACGCTGCGAAATTTTCTGTCTATCACTTCCCGCCATGAAGATAGCAGCAATTCTTATTGTGGTGGGACAGCGCATGGGCAGGATGGTGTAACCATCCGGCGACAGCCACCCATGCGCTAGACAAGAGGCTCCCCAAGGGGCCTTTTTTTATGCCTGAAATTCAGGCTCGCCGCCAAGACCTTCAAATCCCAGCAGTCAAAATGGAACAAAAACATGACGGGCACGGACACTCAGACGGACGATAACAGGATGACAGGCGCGGAAATCGTTATCCGCGCGCTCAAGGACAATGGTGTCGAACACCTGTTCGGCTATCCCGGCGGTGCCGTGCTTCCGATCTATGACGAGATCTTCCAGCAGGACGAGATCAAGCACATCCTCGTTCGTCACGAGCAGGGCGCCGGCCACGCGGCCGAAGGTTATGCCCGCTCCACCGGCAAGGTCGGCGTCATGCTCGTCACGTCAGGCCCCGGCGCCACCAATGCGGTCACGCCGCTGCAGGACGCGCTGATGGATCCGATCCCGCTCGTCTGCCTTTCCGGCCAGGTGCCGACCTCGCTGATCGGCTCCGACGCGTTCCAGGAAGCCGATACCGTCGGCATCACGCGCCCCTGCACCAAGCACAACTGGCTGGTCAAGGACGTCAACGATCTGGCGGCGATCATTCATGAAGCTTTCCGCATCGCCCAGTCGGGCCGTCCGGGTCCCGTTCTGGTCGATATTCCGAAGGACGTTCAGTTCGCCACCGGCACCTACACACCGCCGGCAGCGCACGCGATTCAGAAGAGCTACCAGCCGAAGGTTCAGGGCGATCTGAACCAGATCCATGCGGCGATCGAGCTGATGTCGAAGGCGCGTCGTCCGATCATCTATTCCGGCGGCGGCGTCATCAACTCCGGGCCGGAGGCTTCCAAGCTGCTGCGCGAGCTGGTCGAGCTCACCGATTTCCCGATCACCTCGACGCTGATGGGCCTCGGCGCCTATCCGGCATCCGGCAAGAACTGGCTGAAGATGCTCGGCATGCACGGCTCCTACGAGGCGAACATGGCGATGCACGATTGCGACGTCATGGTCTGCATCGGCGCGCGCTTCGACGACCGCATCACCGGCCGCCTGAACGCGTTCTCGCCGAACTCGAAGAAGATCCACATCGACATCGATCCGTCGTCGATCAACAAGAACGTCCGCGTCGACGTTCCCATCCGTGGCGACGTCGGCAATATCCTGGAAGACATGGTTCGCCTGTGGCGTGCCCTGCCGAAGAAGCCGGAGAAGAGCCAGATCGCCGATTGGTGGGCCGATATCGCCCGCTGGCGCGCGCGCAACTCGTTTGCCTACACGCAGAATAACGACGTGATCATGCCGCAATACGCGCTGGAGCGCCTCTATGCGCTGACCAAGGATCGCGACACCTTCATCACGACCGAAGTCGGCCAGCACCAGATGTGGGCGGCGCAGTTCTATGGCTTCGAGAAGCCGAACCGCTGGATGACCTCGGGTGGCCTGGGAACGATGGGCTACGGCCTGCCGGCGGCGCTGGGCGTGCAGATCGCGCATCCGGAAAGCCTCGTCATCGACATCGCCGGCGACGCGTCGATCCAGATGTGCATCCAGGAAATGTCGGCGGCGATCCAGTATGAAGCGCCGATCAAGATCTTCATCATGAACAACCAGTACATGGGCATGGTGCGCCAGTGGCAGCAGCTCTTGCACGGCAACCGCCTGTCGAACTCCTATACCGAGGCGATGCCCGATTTCGTCAAGCTGGCGGAAGCCTATGGCGCCGTCGGCCTGCGCTGCGAAAAGCCCGGCGATCTCGACGCAACCATCCAGGAGATGATCGACGTCAAGAAGCCCGTCATCTTCGATTGCCGCGTCGCCAATCTCGCCAACTGCTTCCCGATGATCCCGTCGGGCAAGGCACATAACGAGATGCTTTTGCCGGATGAGGCCACCGACGAGGCCGTCGCCAACGCCATCGACGCCAAGGGCCGCCAGCTGGTTTGATCGAAGCGAGGGGACGCGCTAGATTGATCGCGTCCCTTCCTTGAGGAGCAGGTGCCATGGCCAGAGTGAGGATATCGGAGAACGGGAGCGTACCACTGCCGCAGGCGGTTCGTGATGCGCACGGCTGGAAGCCGGGTGCCGAACTCGAGATCGTCGATGGCGGGCGCGGGGTCGTGTTGCGGCCGGTGGAGACGGAGCGACAGGATGCCTTCCCTAAGGTGATGACGGCCCAGGAATTCCTGGACAGTCTTCCGAAATACGACGGGCCGCCTGTCGACCTGTCTCCTGAGGCGATACGAAAGGCGATCGACGAACTGGCAATTGCGGATTGGGAGCGGTTGGAGCGCCAGTGGAATGAAGACAAGGACGATTGACACCAATATCCTTGTCCGCCTGCTGGCTCGGGACGACAGCGCTCAATGGGCACAGGCAGCTCGACTGACGACGACGTTTCGATTGGTCGTGCTGCCGACTGTCCTGCTTGAAACCGAATGGGTTCTCAGGAGCAGGTTGAAGCTGGATCGCAGTCAGATTGTTGGGCTGCTTCGGCAAGTTCTCGGTACCGACGCCATCATCGTTGTCGAACGAGAGCATATCCTGAAAGCCCTGGACGGTTTCGAAGCCGGCATGGACTTCGCCGACGCCCTGCACGTCAGCCTCACCGCTGCCGGCGAGACCTTCCTTACCTTCGACAAGGGTCTCGTCAAGCTTGCTCAAAAACACATGAATTCCGTCAGCGTCGAGCTGGCGTCCTGACATAATCTGAGGAAACGGACCAAGACATGAACGCACACCTACAGCCGACGGGCTCCGCCTACTTCATTTCGCCGGAAACGGCTGCCATCGAGAACCACACGCTTTCGGTTCTCGTCGACAACGAGCCGGGCGTTCTTGCCCGTGTCATCGGCCTGTTTTCCGGCCGCGGTTACAATATCGAAAGCCTGACGGTGTCGGAGACCGAGCACCAGGCGCATCTGTCGCGCATCACCATCGTGACACGCGGGACGCCGCAGGTGCTGGAGCAGATCAAGGCGCAGCTCGAGCGCATCATTCCCGTGCACCGCGTTGTCGATCTGACGGTGCGCGCGCGCGAGCTTGGGCAGGAGCGGCCGATCGAGCGCGAGGTGGCGCTGATCAAGGTGGCCGGCGATGGCGAAACGCGCGCCGAGACGCTGCGCCTGGCCGATGCCTTCCATGCCAAGGTCGTCGATGCGACCGTCGAGCATTTCATCCTCGAACTGACCGGCAAGTCCTCGAAGATCGACCAGTTCGTGGCGATCGTGAAGCCGCTCGGCCTGATCGAGGTCTGCCGCACCGGGATCGCGGCGATGAACCGTGGACCGCAGGGGATGTAAGGCCCGACACAGAGTCCGTTGGATAGGAAGCCGCTGGAGGTCAGAGCATCTCCAGCGGCTTTTTTCTGGATGGAGGCGGGAAGGCGGCGTCGAGGGCGGCCAGGTCCTCGTCGCTGAGGTCGAGCGAGACGGCGTCGCGGTTCTCAGTGACGCGGGCCGCATTCGACGTCTTGGGGATGGCGATCACGCCGTCACGCTCCAGAAGGAAGGCCAGCGCCAGCTGCGCCGGCGTCGCCTGGTTGGCCTTGGCGATGCGGATGATCTCGGGGTGGTGGATGATGCGGCCCTGCTCGATCGGCGAGTAGGCCATGACGGGAATGTTGCGCTCCTGGCACCACGGCAGGAGATCGAACTCGATGCCGCGCCTTCCGAGATTGTAGAGCACCTGGTTGGCGGCGACATTGTTGCCCGCGGGAACGCTGAGCAGTTCCTCCATGTCGTCGGTATCGAAATTGGAGACGCCCCACTGGCCGATCTTGCCCTGAGCCTTCAGCGTCTCGAAAGCCTCGACGGTTTCCGCCAGCGGATGGCTGCCGCGCCAGTGCAGGAGATAGAGATCGATGCGGTCGGTGCCCATGCGCGACAGGCTGTTTTCGCAGGCCTCGATCGTGCCCTTGCGGCTGGCATTCCAGGGATAGACCTTGCTCACCAGATAGACCTCGTCGCGGCGTCCACGGATCGCCTCGCCGACGATCGTCTCGGCGCCGCCTTCGGCATACATCTCGGCGGTGTCGATCAGCGCCATGCCAAGATCGAGACCGGCGCGCAGGCTCTCGATCTCGCGCTTGGCCTCGGAAGCCTTTTCGCCCATGTTCCAGGTGCCCTGGCCAAGCACCGGCACCTCTGTGCCGTCGCGCATGGTCAGCGTTGGGATCGGATCGTCTTGCATGGTGGGCCTCGTTATGTTGGCGGTGTGTGGTCTACATCATCGATGATGGATGACATATGACACGCATCCCGAATTCAACCGCTTCAATCCTGTCACCATGACAATAGATGGCTGGAAACTCTAATTTAGGTCAATTATGCTGACCTAAATTAACAAGGCCCGGGGCGATGATCTCGGGCCGCGGAGGTTGCCCCCCATGCCGCTCGATACGTTTCTGGCACTGCTTCTGTTCGCCTTCACCACGTCGATCACGCCGGGGCCGAACAACATGATGCTGTTCACCTCTGGCGTGAATTTCGGCTTTCGCCGGACGATCCCGCACATGATCGGTATCGGCGCCGGGTTCTTTTCGCTGTTGATCGGCGTCGGGCTCGGGCTTGGCGCGGTGCTGCATACGGTGCCGGCGGTCTACACCGCGTTGAAATTCGCGGGCGGCGCCTATCTTGTCTGGATCGCCTGGAAGATCGCGACCTCGCGGTCGCTCAGCGAAGGCAAGGATGTGGTGAAGCCGATGTCCTTCCTGTCGGCGGCGGCGTTCCAGTGGGTCAATCCGAAGGCCTGGGTCATGGCGGTGACGGCGATGGCGACCTATACGATCCAGGATATCTATTTTGTCAGCGTGCTGATCGTCGGTCTGGCCTTTGCGCTCGTCAACGTGCCCAGCGTGTCCACCTGGGCCGGCTTCGGTTCTGCTTTGCGTGACTGGCTCTCTGATCCGGTGCGGTTGAAGTGGTTCAACATCACCATGGCGGTGCTTCTGGTGCTGAGCCTTTGGCCGATGCTGAAATAGGCAGAACGCGCGCGCCGGGGCTTGGCGTGCGCCGTGCGAGTGCCTAAGGATATCGGGACACTGGCGGAGGGTAGTCTCTTGCACGACGACCACGAACATCACGACGACCAACATGATCATGATCACCATCATGGGCATGGGCATGACCACCACCACGACAACCACTATTCCGACATGCAGGCCCGCGTGAAGGCGCTGGAGACGGTGCTGACGGAGAAGGGGCTGATCGATCCCGCCGCGATCGACGCCATCGTCGACACCTACCAGACCAAGGTCGGGCCCAGGAATGGCGCCCGGGTCGTTGCCAGGGCCTGGAGCGATCCCGACTTCGCCGAATGGCTGAAGCACGACGCGACGGCCGCGATCGCCAGCCTCGGCTACACCGGCCGGCAGGGCGAGCACATGCGCGCGGTGTTCAACACCGAGGAGACTCACAATCTCGTCGTCTGCACGCTGTGCTCCTGCTATCCATGGTCGGTGCTGGGGCTGCCGCCCGTCTGGTACAAGGCGCCGGCCTATCGCTCCCGGGCGGTGATTGATCCGCGCGGGGTGCTTGCCGAATTCGGCGTCAGCCTGCCCGAGGGGCAGAAGATCCGTGTCTGGGATTCGACGGCGGAACTACGCTATCTCGTCATTCCGCGGCGGCCCGAGGGCACCGAGGACTTGGGCGAGGAGCAGCTGGCCGATCTCGTCAGCCGTGACGCGATGATCGGCGCCGGCCTTGCCGCGGCACCGGGATCAGCGGCATGAACGGGCCGCACGATCTCGGCGGACAGATGGGCTTCGGCGCCGTGTCGCCCGAGAAGGATGAGCCCTATTTCCACGCGGAGTGGGAGAGGCGGGCGCTGGGGCTGACGCTCTCCTGCGGCGCTTTCGGCGCCTGGAATATCGACGAGAGCCGGCATGCGCGAGAGAGCATTCCGCCGGCCAGCTATCTCTCCGCCAGCTATTACGAGATCTGGACGCGGGCGCTGGAGGTGCTGCTCGAGCGACACGGCTTTACCAGCGCCGAGGAGATCGAAAGCGGCCACCGGCAATTCGACGGCGCCGCGCCTAAGCGGGTGCTGAAAGCCGATATGGTCGCCGGTGTTCTTGCCAAGGGCGGTCCTTGCGATCGGCCGCTGGATCAGCCAGCGCGGTTCGCCATCGGCGACCGGGTCAGGACGCGGAACTTCAATCCGACGACGCATACGCGGCTGCCGCGTTACGCGCGCGCCAAGGTCGGCGTCATCGAGGCGGTGCAGGGCTCCTTCGTGTTTCCCGACGATAACGCGCATGGCAAGGGCGAGAATCCGCAATGGGTTTACACCGTCGTCTTCGACGGCGCCGAGATCTGGGGCGAGGGGGCGGATACGTCGCTGACGGTGTCGATCGATGCCTGGGAGAGCTATCTGGTTCCGGCCGGCGGCTGAGTTAGTCGAATTCGGCGCAATGAAAAATCGCTGGGACCGGAAGTGACTTTAGTGAATGGATGGCGCGTTCCGCATCTTTGACAAGTGACAGCCTGTCGCTATATTTGCAAGCATGAGCAAAAAGAGCACCATAGCTGGTTTGCAGACACGACCCGCGCGCGCTGGGGCCTCTGTCCTTGTGGGCGGAGATGCTCGCACCGGGCGGGTTGGCTCTGCCGCGAGCCGAGCCGATGTTTCGTCCGTAAGTGGGGGCGATGCCGCCAAATCCACGGTTGAGATTAAGCCCGTGCCGTTCGATCCTGACGCTTTCATGGATTATCTGCTTGAGGAAGATGCCGTCATTATGGAGCATCTTGCCAAGTGAGCGACGAACCCGTTTGGGTGGCGGCTGACCATGTCGTTCATTTCAACAAGCGGGCTGTAGGAGCGACCGGGGAGCCTCATCTTGTTCGTGACATGGGGGCGATAGAAGCCGGAATCGATCGCGCCAGAAACCAATTTTCATATGGAGAGACGGATTTTGCCGTTCTCGCCGCGCATGTGATCTATGGCGTGGGAAAGGCTCACGGTTTCGGACAAGGCAATAAGCGGACGGCTTGGGCTGCTGCACGCTACTTCCTGGCATTGAATGGCTATACGCTCTTGTACGATCGCGATCCTCAGCAAGCCGAAGCTGCAAAGCTACTTGTTGCAAAGGCTGTCGAGCAGTTGATGGACGATAAGATCGCGTTTGACGAAGTGGTCGGAATTGTAAGAGATCGCTTGGTACCAAATCCCCGATCGTAAGACAAAGGTCCTGGCCATTTTCGTCACGGTACAAGGAAATCCGGATGACCGACCATCTCTTCACCCGATGCTTGGGAGAGCTATCTTGAGCCAGTGTGATACGCGCTCGCCGCTTGCCCAGTCACCGCAGTTGCCGCGCTCCCAGGATGGCGAGCCGGTGTTTCCGGAGCCGTGGGCGGCGGAGGCGTTTGCGATGACGGTGCATCTGCACGAGCGCGGGCTGTTTTCATGGACCGAGTGGGCCGAGGCGTTGTCCGGTGAGCTGCACAAGCCCGGCCGGGCGGAGGATGGCAGCGATTATTTCGATTGCTGGGTGGCGGCGCTGTCCTCGATCCTCGTCGATCGCGGTGTTGCCGATGCTACGACGATCGCGGCTTTGCAGCGGAGTTGGCAGCGGGCGGCGGAGGCGACGCCGCATGGCAAGCCGATCACGCTCGACAATGATCCGCAACGCTGACGCCTTCGTCCCCTTGCGGTGACATCACGGCGGAAACTGGCGATAGCACTCCTCGGCGACCTTTCTCAGTTCCTCGCGCGAGATCTCGCCGGTGACGGCGTAGCCGAGTTCGCCGTCGATCCAGTAGAAGGTCTCGACATTGTCTGACGAGGCGAAGCGGAAGCTCGTCGTTCTGTTGGAGGCGTTGCGGCCGACCAGCACGGTGAGGCGTTCGCCGGCCTGATTCTCGTACATGAACATCGCGCCCGGCTTGCCATCGACAGGCAGCAGGCGGCCGCCGACCAGATTGTAGTTCAGGCTTTTCAGATCGGGCACCTTGAGGTTTTCGATCGCCAGCCGCCTGCCGAGCCAGGTCGCGAGGTGCGCTTCCTCGTTGGCGAAGACCTCGACGGGATGGCGGACTTCGCTGGCATAGACCAGGAAGGCGTTCCGCGCCTCCCTCGGAAAGGTCTCCTGGGCCGTCAGCTGCAATGGGGGGCGCTCGAACAAAGCGGGGCCGTAATGGCCGGCGAGCGTGCCGGCCGCAAAGACGACGATGGCTGCCGCGACCGCGCCGAGACGCTTCGACCAGGGCGAAAGCGCGGGTGACCCGCCGACCCTATGGCCGATCATGTCGGCATCGCCGGGGCTACCTTTATCGTAGCCCGAGAACATCGCCTTGATGCCGGCGTTCTGCGCCTGCCACTCGGCGATTTTCGCGGCATCGTCGGGGTTGTCGCGCAGCCATGCCTCGATGCGCGGGCGGTCGGGTTCCGGCAGGAGGCCGTCGGTGTAGGCGTGGAGGTCCGCTTCGGTCACGGGGTGGTCGGCGGCGCTCATTTCGGTCTCCTGAGCGTAATGACGTTGTCTGATTTCATGTGTTCGGCCAGTTGCTGTCGGGCGCGGGAGAGGCGCGACATGACGGTGCCCGAGGGTATGTCGAGCATTCCGGCCACTTCCTGGTAGGTATAGCCCTCGATGACGACGAGCATCAGCACGGCGCGGTGATCTTCCGACAGGCCGTTCAGCGCGTCTTCCAGGCGGGAGCGCTCGAGCGGGTCGGTCGATGTCTCGGGCGCGGCCACGTCCACGGCGCCGTCTATATCGACCAGGTCACGGCGCGCGACGGTGCGGCGCTGGTTTCGGTAAAGATTGGTCATGATCGTCAGCACCCAGCCGCGCAGGTTCAGCCCGCGCCACTGCGCGCGGCGGGCGAGCACCTTTTCGACGCAGTCCTGCAGCAGGTCCTCGCCATCGCTGTCGGAGCGGGTCAGGCTGCGGGAATAGCGCCTGAGCGACGGGAGGAGGGCCAGGATCTGGCCCTCGAAGGTTTCGGGTGCGGGTGGCTTCATGCGATCCAGCCCGTCCTTTCCTTACGGCTTGGCGACATTCCATACATCCTTGACGCCGTCACCGGTGATGTCGCCCATCTTCTTGTCCTTGACCCAGAAATAGAGGGGCATGCCATCCTTGGCCCATTGCTTCATCCCGTCCTTGCGGTCCACGATCGAGTATGCCCCTTCCGGCTTGGCATTGCTATCGGCCATCAGAGGAGGCCAGTTCTTGGCGCAATCGTCGTAGCAATTGGAAACGCCCTTCGTGTCCTTCTTGAAGGTGTAGAGCGACATACCGTTTTCGCCGGCAAGGACGTTGCCCTTGGCGGATTCGACCGTCTTGACGGGCGGAGCGGCGAAGGCGGCGGTGGCGGCCGCGGATGCGAGGGTGAGAGCGATCAGGAATTTCGCGGATTTCATCGGGTGTCTCCTCGGTTGGGCGGACGCGGTTTGCGTTGCCTGACATGAGACAAAGCGGGGGGCGATTTTATTCCCTGACGTCGTCGTTTTTTCGATCGGGCGCGAAAGGCCGGCCGACGCTCACCATTTTCGGTTGCCTATCCGGCGCGAATCCTGCCAAGTCGATGGATCATGCAATTTGCTCCGCAACAAGACGAAGCCCTGAAAGCCGTTGCCAAATGGCTGAAGGAGGGCAAGGCCCCGATTTTCCGCCTGTTCGGCTACGCCGGTACGGGCAAGACGACGCTTGCGCGGCATTTCGCCGAGCATGTGGATGGCGAGGTGCTGTTTGCGGCATTTACCGGCAAGGCGGCGCAGGTGCTGCGCACGCGCGGCGCCAGCAATGCGCGCACGCTGCATTCGCTCATCTACCGGCCGCGCGGCGAGGAAGCCGTCGAGGACGAGGAGACCGGCAAGACCTCGATCGCGCCGATGTTCACCATCAACCGCCAGAGCCCCGTCGCCAAGGCGGCGCTGATCATCGTCGACGAATGCTCGATGGTGGACGAGGCGCTGGGCAAGGACCTGATGAGCTTCGGCACGCCGATCCTGGTGCTTGGTGATCCCGGACAGTTGCCACCGGTCTCCGGCGGCGGCTTTTTCACCAATCAGGAACCCGACTATCTCTTGACCGATATCCACAGGCAGGCGCGCGACAACCCGATCATCGGGCTCGCCATGCAGGTGCGCGAGGGCAAGGAGATCATGTATGGCGATTACGGGTCGGCGCGGGTGATCTCGAAGAACGAGGTCAACCAGTCGCTGGTGCTCGACGCCGATCAGGTGCTCGTCGGGACGAACCGCACGCGGCGGCGCTATAATCAGCGGCTGCGCGAGCTGAAGGGTTTCACGGCCGATTATCCGCAGACGGGCGACAAGCTGGTCTGCCTGCGCAACGATCCGGCCAAGGGGCTGCTCAACGGCTCGCTCTGGCAGGTGATGACGTCGTCGAAGGAGACGGCCAAGCCGGGGATCAATCTACTGATCCGGCCCGAGGATGACGACATCGATCGCGGGGCGGCGAAGATCAAGCTCCTGAAGCAGGTGTTCGAAAATGTCGAGGAAGAGATTCCCTGGAATACCCGCAAGCGCTACGACGAGTTCGATTTCGGCTATGCGCTGACCGTGCACAAGGCGCAGGGTTCGCAGTGGAACAATGTCGTGCTGTTCGACGAAAGCTGGGCGTTTCGCGATACAAGGGAGCGCTGGCTCTACACCGCGATCACGCGCGCGGCGGAAACGCTGACGATCGTTCGCTGAGACCTTCCAAAGCGCGTCGCGCGTTTGTTTCGTCGCATGTGGTTGGCGCAAAACCGCTGAATAGTTTTTTGCGCGACATGCCTCAAATATGAACGATGCCGAGGAGGACTGCCTTGGCGATGGCCTGGAAGCGGTTGTTGGCGTCGAGTTTCTGAATGATCGCGGCTTCGATCGATTTCGCTTCGTCCTCGGCGATGTCGATCGTGCGGGCGATGCGTTGCGTCGACAGCCCCTCGGTCATCAGCACGAGGCAACGATACTCCTGTTCGGTGAGCGCGCGTTCGTGCTGGTTGTCGTTGAGCGGCGGCTCGTCGCCGGGGGCGGTGTTCTCGAGCAGTTCGTTGACCTGCTGAAGCTGGCGATGCAGCGTCGACATGTCCGCCGTCAGCTCGCGTTTTCGAGATGTCAGGGCGGCGGCGAAGACCGCGTCGGCTTCCTGCTGGGAGGTGGAGCGGCAGAGATCGGCCATCAGATCCTGAATGACGGCCACCGGCATGCCCGCTTCACGGCAGACGTTGATGACGGCCATGCGCCTGATGTCGGCATGCTCGTAGACGCGCATGAGCCCGATCCGGCCCGAAGCGATCAGCCCCTTCTCCTCATAGAAATGCAGGGTCCGGTGGGTGACGCCGAAGGCATTGGCCATATCGGCAATCGCGACCTTGCCGCCGGGCAGGCTCAGCGGGCGCGCTATGCGTGGCAGAAACCTGTATTCGGGAGGCGCCCGGGGCGGAGCGTTCGGTGATGCAGCCTGCTTATGTCGTTCGGACATGAGCCCTCCTGTTCTACGCATGATCAGTTGCGCGCATGACACGGATACGGGCGCGGTCGAACGGTTTTGACGATGCCTTCCCGGTCGGAATGCAAAGCAACGGATCGTCGATCTGGTGATCCATTGCAATCAGACTATGCGTTAAATGACTGATTTGTTAGTCTTAAAAATAGTCACTTGTAAATAATAGTCGAATGTACGCGCGATTGAAGCGCGACTTGTGAATGATGTTGCGGCGTGGCTTTTCATTCGTCGTGCTTAATCGTTTCTGCCGGGCGCTTTGACGTCTTCGCGGCCTTGTCGGTAGCGAGGCGGCGACTTTGAGCCATCGATCAGAAATTCGCATGCGATCATGCACGATCTCGTTGGCCGTGACGGCGTCCTTGGCTTAAAAGCGGGGCAGCCTCTTTCATTGAATGGAAACTCGCCATGCCGACCACGCTTTCCGTCAATCTCAACGCCATCGCCATGCTGCGCAATCGCCGCGATCTGCCCTGGCCAAGCGTCGAGGCGCTGGGTCGCATCGCGCTCAAATCGGGCGCGAGCGGGCTGACGGTTCATCCGCGGCCCGACGAGCGCCACATCCGCTTTTCCGACCTGCCTGTTATCCGCAACTTGATCGACGACGAGTTTCCTGATGCGGAGTTCAACATCGAGGGTTATCCGACCGACGAGTTCCTGGAGCTCTGCGCCAAGGCCGCGCCCGAGCAGGTGACGCTGGTGCCGGATCATCCCTCGCAGGCGACGTCCGATCACGGCTGGGACTTCCGCAAGGACCGGGCATTGCTGACGGATGTGATCGCGCGGCTGAAGAAGATGGGCACCCGCGTATCGCTGTTTGCCGATGGCGACGGGGACGAGGAGGCGGTGGCGATCGCCAAGGCGGTCGGAGCCGATCGGATCGAACTCTACACCGGCCCCTACGGCGGCTGCTACGACGCGCCGGAGCGGGTGGGGCCGATCCTCGAAGCGCTCGGCAAGACGGCGGATGCGGCGCTGGCGATCGGGCTCGGCGTCAATGCAGGGCACGATCTGACCGTCGCCAACCTGCCGGCGCTGGTCAAGCGCATCCCGAAGCTCGCGGAAGTCTCGATCGGCCACGGGCTGACGGCGGATGCGCTGGAGTTCGGCATGGCCGAGACCGTGCGCCGCTTCTGCCGCGCTTGCGGCCAGAAGATCTAATTCCAGTTTGGCCAAACAAAAACCCGCTCCGGTGGCGCGGAGCGGGTTGTGGCTTCAGGCAGAGCGCTGTCAGGCGACGAGCGCTGCCTTGTTGGCCACGAAGTAATCCTTCAGCGATTGCGGCGTCCTGCCGGTCAGTCTGGTGAAGTCCTCGGTCACATGATCGAAATTGCCGGCGCGGACATTGGCGTCGGCCGAGACCAGCATGTCAGCGACAAAATCGGGCAGACCGGCGCCGAGCAGGCCCTGGCGCAGCTGGTCGTCGCTCACCTTCACGGCGGCGAGCGGCTTGCCGGCGGCTTGCGAAATGGCGGCGGCGATTTCATCGGCGGAGAGCGACTGGGCGCCTGTCAGCGTGTAGGTGACGCTGTCCTTGGTGCCGGAGGCCAGGGCCGCTGCGGCCGCAAGGGCGCAGTCGTCACGCGAGATGTTCGGAACCTTGCCGTCGCCCGATGCCGTATACCAGCTGCCGCCCTGGAGGTTGTGTGGCATGGAATGCATGTAATTGTCGAGATACCAGGCGTTGCGGATGATGGTGTAGGGCAGGCCGCTCGCCTTGACGGCGTTTTCGGTGCCGAGGTGATCCGGCGCGAAGGTGACGAGCGACTTGTCGGGCGAAGGCATCGAGGTGTAGGCGATGTGCTTGACGCCGGCCTTGACGGCGGCGGCGACGGCGGTCGTGTGCTGCTTCAGGCGCTGACCGGGAACGGCGAGCGCGTCGGTGCTGATGATCAGCACGCGGTCGGCGCCCTTGAAGGCTGCTTCCAGCGAGGCGGCGTCGTCGAAATCGGCCTTACGGGTCTGCACGCCCCTGGCGGCGAGGTCAGCCAGCTTGGAGATGTCGCGGCTGGCGGCGATCAGATTGGCCGCGGGAACCTTGTAGGTTTCGAGCAGGTGATGGATGACGCGCTGGCCGAGCTGCCCGGCGGCACCGGTGATGAGGATCGTTTCGCTCATGTCTGTAAACCTCTAGGTTCGATTGCTGGTCTCGAAAAGAGACCAGGGCTAGAATAGGGATTGACCGACAGCTGTAAAGAAGGCAGTTTTTGCGCCGTAAGTTACCAAAAGGGAACCAGCGACATGGCCGGCACCGTCGTCAATCTGAAGAGCAAGGCCGAGCCGCGCGTGCGTCACGCGGTCGATCTTTCCAAGCTCGACTTCAACAATTGCCCGGTGCGGGACATGATGCAGCAGATCGGCGGCAAGTGGTCGACGCTGATGCTGGAGGCGCTGTCGCAGCGGCCTTACCGCTTCGGGGAGCTGCGCCGGATGATTCCGGACATTTCACAGCGCATGCTGACGCAGACGCTGCGCGACCTGCAGCGTGATGGCTATATCGAGCGCGAGGTGTTCCCGACCAAGCCGCCGAGCGTCGAATACCGGATGACGGATCTCGGAAACTCGCTCTACCAGACGCTGGCGCTGCTTTTGAACTGGGCGGAGAACAACCACGAGGCCGTTCGCTCCGCCCGGGTCAAGTTCGACGCATCGGGCGCGTGACGCTTCCGTGCCTTGCGGCGCTGGGTGACGCGTCACGCCTTCACTGATGCCAGTCAGCGCTTGCGCCGTCCTTCGGTGAGGAAGAGCAGGAAGGCGAGGCTGGGGAAGCAGAGGCCGATCCAGGCGGCCAGCGTCCAGCCGCCGGTCGCGAACGCCCAGCCGCCGACGGCCGAGCCGAGCGCGCCGCCGGCGAAGAAAGTCGCCATGAACAGGCCGTTGAGGCGGCTGCGGTGCTCCGGGCTGATCGCGTAGATCGCCCTCTGGCCGACCACGAGATTGGTCGTCACCCCGAAATCGAGAATGATGGCGGCCGCCGTCAGCAGCGCCAGCGCCAGCGCCGAGCCGTCGGTCGCGAAGTGGCTGATCAGGAAGGCGGTGATGCCGCAGAGCATGGCGATGGTCGAGGCGATCTTGCCGAGGTCGCGGTCGGCGAGGCGGCCGGCGATCGGCGAGGCGATGGCGCCCGCGGCTCCGGCGAGAGCGAACAGCGCGATGCCGTTCTGCGTCAGGCCGAAGGCGGGGCTTGCGAGCAACAGCGGCGTCGTCGTCCAGAACAGGCTGAAGGCGCCGAACATGCCGGCCTGATAGAGCGCGCGGCGCTGCAGGACGCGCGAGCGCAAGGCGAGATGCGCCATCGAGGCCAGGAGCGCGCCATAGCTCAGCCGGGTGTGCGGCGTGCGGACCGGCAGCTGGACACGCAGGATCGCGGCAAGCACGATCATGACGACGGCCGACGCGTAATAGACGACGTGCCAGGAGGTGGCCTCGGCCAGGAAGCTCGCGGCGGGACGGGCGAGCATGATGCCGCAGAGCAGCCCGCTCATGACATTGCCGACGACGCGGCCGCGCGAGGCATCCGGCGCCATGTTGGCGGCGAAGGGCACGAGAACCTGAACGGCGACCGAGCCCAGGCCGATAGAGAGCGAGGCGGTGAGGAACAGTGTCGGCGTGGTGGACAGCGCGGCGCCAACGAGGGCCAAAGCCGACATGAGCACCAGGGTCAGCACCAGCTTGCGGTTTTCCACGAGGTCGCCGAGCGGCACCAGGAGCAGCAGGCCGAGACCATAGCCGATCTGGGTCAAAGTGACGATCAGGCCGGTGGCGGCGGGGCTGAAGCCGAGCGAGGCGCTGATCGGCCCGGCGAGCGGCTGGCCGTAATAGAGATTGGCGGCCACGAGCCCGCAGGCGGCGGCGAAGAGGAATGTCATCAAGGGCGAGATCGCCGGCTGGGCGACGGTCTCGGGAGTGGTGGCGGAAATGCTCATGCGAGGCTCCGATGGGGGCTTTTCGGATTATGGTCTGGTATTTACGCGGGGCGAATGCCCCTTCTGCTCAATGCTCTCAGGTGACGAGCTGCATCGCGCTGTCGACGACGGCTGCCATTTCCTCCTGGCCTCGGCCGGTCTTGCCGGCGATCCGCATGCCCTGCGTGAGGCAGAACAGCGTGCGGGCGCAGCTTTCGGGATCCACCGATGGCGAGATCGAACCGTCGGCCTGGCCGAGGCGCAGGAGGTCGAGGATGCGTGCCTCATTGATCGCGGCCGCGGTCTTGATCTGGTTGGCGGCCTCCTCATCGAAGAGGGCGAGATCGTTGGCGCTGCTGACCACCAGACAGCCGCGCTTGCCGGACAGCCCATGCGAAGCGTCGGCGTAGAACGCCAGCAGCTCCCTGATCTTGTCGCGGCCGTTGCCGGCGTTCTTGAGCCGCGCGTCCAGCAAGACGCGGCGAACGGTGCGATAGCGCTCGAAGGATGCGAGAAAGACGCCGCGCTTGTCCTTGAAGGCCTTGTAGACGCTGCCCGACGTCAGGCCCATGGCCTCGGTCAGATCGCTGATCGAGGCCGCCTGGTAACCGCGCTCGGCAAAGACCTCGAGCGCCCTGTCGAGCGCGGCATCGAGGTCGAATGCGCGTGGGCGGCCGCGTGTCGGGGGCTTTGGGTCGAGCGTTGTCGTCGTCATGATGCCTAATTAGGAAATGATCGTTTCCAAATCAAGCGAAACTTTTGCGATGCTGCAGATCAGAGATCGAGTACCCAGGTCTGGCCGTTCAGCTCCGGGCCGAACATGCGGTGCCTTTCCTCGGCGACGAGGCGGAAGCCGGCCTTGAGATAGATGGCGCGCGCGGCATGCAGGATGTCGTTGGTCCAAAGCGAGATCTGCCGGTATCCCTTGGCTTTGGCGAAGCGGATGCACTCGTCGACCAACGTCTTTCCGAGGCCAAGCCCGCGCGCCGACCTGTCGATATAGAGAAGCCGCAGCTTGGCGACGCCGTCGCCGCCGTTGGTGATCAGGATGGAGCCGATGTTGATGCCGCCGCGCTCGGCGATCCAGCAATAGTCCATCGCCGGATCGAAATCGCGGAGGAAGCGCCCCGCGACTTCGGCGACGAGGCCTTCGAAGCGCATGTCCCAGCCATACTCCTCGGCGTAGAACTTTGCCTGGCTCTCCACGATCCAGCCCATGTCGCCGGCGCGGTGAGGGCGGATGACCAGCGGCGGCAGCGTCGCGTCCGGATCGAGCAGCGATCGGATCGTCTTCATGGCGGCGACGATGCTCCGCGGTTCGCCAGCTGCCAGCTTGTTGAAACGCTCGGTGATCTGGTCATTGGAGCGTTTGCCAAGCTCCTGAAATTGCTGGTGTCCCTGGTCGGTGACGGAGATGAGCTGGCTGCGCCGGTCGTCGGGGTCGGGCGTCGTCTCGATCAGGCCCTCGGCCTTGAAGCGCTTCAGGATGCGGCTGAGATAGGCCGGATCAAGCTGAAGATCGCGGGCGAGCGCCACGGCGCTGACCTGTTCCCGCGAGCCGATCTCGAAGAGCACGCGGGCATCGGTCAGCGTGAAGGGCGTGTCGAGATAGGCCTTGTTCAGGACGCCGAGAAAGTTGGTGTAGAAGCGGTTGAAGTCGCGCGCTGCGTCGATGAGGGCGGATCGGACATGGACATGGTCTCCTGTTGAGAGACCATGTCCGTCAATTGATTGACTTAGTCAACTAAATTGTGGGAGCTAGGCGACCGACTTCCGTGGCGTTCGATTGCCAAGGGCGAAGTCGACGGCGGCGTTTGCGTGGATCTTCGTGGTGTCGAAGCCGGGCAGGGGCAGATGGTCGGGATCGAGGATCAGGCAGATCTCGGTGCAGCCGAGGATGATGCTGTCGGCGCCCCTGGCGCGTTCGCGCTCGATGATCTCGAACAGCTTGTCGCGCGAGCGATCGAGGATTTGCCCGGCGCAGAGCTCGTTGAAGATGATGTCGTGAACCGTCGTGCGGTCCTCCTGATCGGGCACCATGATGTCGAGCCCGAGGCTTCTTGCGCGATCGGTGTAGAAGCCGTGCTCCATCGTGTAGCGCGTGGCGAGCAGGAGCGGGCGGCGGCATCCCGCTTGCTTCAGCGCGTCCGCGGTCTCGTCGATGATGTGGATCAGCGGCACGGTGATGCGTTCCGCGACGGGTCCTGCGACCAGATGCATGGTATTGGTGCAGATCAGGACACAGTCGGCGCCGGCCGATTGCAGGCGCGCGGCGACATCGCCGAGCCGCTTGCCGGCCGCCTCCCAGTCGCCGGCCTTCTGCATCGCGACGATCTCGTCGAAATTCACGGAGTGCATCAGCAGTTCGGCGGAGGCGAAGCCGCCGAGGCGGTCGCGCACCATTTCGTTGATCAGGCGGTAGTAGACGGCGGAGCTTTCAAAGCTCATGCCGCCGATCAGGCCGATTGTCCGCATTCGATGCTCCCTGGTCGCGGCGTCCCTGCGACGCGCTTTCTTCGAGTTTTGACCCCTGGGGACATCATGCAAATAACAGGTGAAATAGCCAGCCGATCCAGCTCTTTTGCATCGGCGACGAGGGCGGTTTAGAATGGCGGCGGGCTGCGCATGCCCGTCTTCTCCGTCCACGCGGTCATTGGTTGCAACCTCATCAGCGCAGGTTAGCTATGCCGAAACGGTGATTGAAACGGGGATGCGGAAGATGACATTGATCAATTCTTATGCAAATCACCAAAAGGGTAGCTTATGGCTGATCATCACGTCGTCGTTGTTGGAGGGGGCTTTGGGGGGCTGCAACTCGTAAACGACCTGAAAGGTGCCGGTGTCCGCATCACGCTCGTCGATCGGCGTAACCATCATCTCTTCCAGCCGCTGCTCTATCAGGTCGCCACAACGATTCTGTCGACATCCGAGATCGCGTGGCCGATCCGGCATCTCTACAGCGACCGCCCCGAAGTAACGACGCTGCTCGGCGATGTCTCGGGCGTCGATACCGGTGCGAAGTCGGTGTTGCTGCGCGATGGAAACGTGTTGCGCTACGACACGCTGGTACTGGCCACGGGCGCGACCCATGCATATTTCGGTCGCGACGACTGGGAGCCGGTGGCCCAGGGGCTGAAGACGCTCGAGGATGCGACGACCATCCGCCGCCGGGTGCTTCTGGCGTTCGAAAGGGCCGAGACGGCAAGCGATCCGGCCGAGCGCGATGCTTTGCTGACCTTCATCGTCATCGGCGCCGGCCCGACCGGCGTGGAGCTTGCGGGCATCATCGCCGAACTGGCGCACAAGACGTTGCCGAAGGAGTTCCGCAATATCGACACCCGCAAGGCCAAGGTCATCCTTGTGGAGGCCGGGCCGCGCGTCCTGCCGACCTTCGTGCCCGAGTTGTCCGACTATGCGTTGAAGGCGCTCAACGATCTCGGCGTCGAGGTGCGGCTTGGAAAGCCGGTCACCGAATGCACGGCCGAAGGCGTTCAGATCGGCGAGGAGTTCATCGGGAGCCGGACGATCAACTGGGCCGCCGGCGTTCAGGCGTCGCCCGCGGCGAAATGGCTGGGCATCGCGGCCGACCGCGCGGGCCGCGCGGTCGTCGAGAAGGATCTGACGGCGCCGGGCCTGCCCGATGTGTTCGTCATCGGCGACACCGCCTCGGTGATGCAGGAGAGCGGCGCGCCGGTGCCGGGCGTGGCGCCCGCCGCCAAGCAGCAGGGAGCTTTCGTCGCCAAGGTCATTCACGCCCGAATGAAGGGCAGCCCGCCGCCCGTCTTCAAGTACAGGCACCAGGGAAGCCTGGCGACGATCGGCCGGAGTGCGGCCATCGCCGATTTCGGCAGGATCAAGCTCAAGGGTGGCCTTGCGTGGTGGATCTGGGGGATTGCCCACATCTACTTTCTTATCGGCACGCGGTCGCGCTTCGCTGTTGCCTGGAGCTGGTTGTGGATCTACCTCAGCGGCCAGCACAGCGCCCGTCTGATAACGCAGCGCGAGACCATCGCCGACGAAAAATAAGGTCTCGTCAGGCTTTCGTTGCGCCTCATGTTGCCGGCAACGAAAAAGCCCCCGCCAGATGAACGGCGGGGGCTTCGGTTTTCGACCGATGGAGCGGCGTCGTCGGTTCGATCAGGCCGCCAGCGAGGCGATGTCGATGACGAAGCGGTAGCGAACGTCGCTCTTCAGGACGCGCTCGTAGGCTTCGTTGACTTGCTGGATGTTGATCTTCTCGATTTCCGAGACGATGTTGTGCTTGCCGCAGAAATCCAGCATTTCCTGGGTTTCCTTGATCGAGCCGATCATCGAGCCGGACAGGCTCTTGCGGCCCGGGATCAGCGAGAAGGCGTGAACCGGGATGGCGTGCTCCGGCGCGCCGACGATGACCATCGAGCCGTCGACCTTCAGCAGGTTGAGATAGGCGTTCCAGTCGATGGCGACGCCCGCGGTGCAGATGATCAGGTCGAAGGTGCCGGCGAGCTTTTCGAAGGTCGATGCGTCCGAGGTCGCGTAGTATTCCTTGGCGCCGAGCTTCAGGCCGTCTTCCTTCTTCGAGAGCGTCTGGCTGAGAACGGTGATATCGGCACCCATGGCCGCACCGATCTTCACACCCATATGGCCGAGGCCGCCCATGCCGACGATCGCGACCTTCTTGCCGGGACCGGCCTTCCAGTGCGCGAGCGGCGAATAGAGGGTGATGCCGGCGCAGAGCAGCGGTGCGGATGCGTCGAGCGGCAGGTTGTCGGGGATCGACAGGACATAGCCTTCCTTGACCACGATCGAGTCGGAATAGCCGCCCTGGGTCGCCGTCTTGCCGTCGGCTTCGACGCTGTTGTAGGTCTGGACGAGGCCCGGCATGTAATGCTCGTTATCGACGTCGCGGGTGGCGCAGCCGACGCAGCTGTCGACGAAGCAGCCAACGCCGACGCGGTCGCCGACCTTGAACTTGGTGACATTGGCGCCGACGGCCGAAACGATGCCGGCGATTTCGTGGCCCGGTACGATCGGGTAGACGGCATTCTTCCATTCGTTGCGAACGGTGTGAATGTCGGAATGGCAGATGCCGGCGAACTTGATGTCGATGACGACGTCGTCGGCGTTCGGTTCCCGACGCTCGAAGGTGAACGGCGTCAGCGGCTTGGATGCATCGGTAGCGGCGTAGCCTCTTGCGATTGGCATGGGAAGTATCCTTCTTTGGCGGGGTGGAAAGGGATGGTGCTCTTATGCGCCAAAGCCGGCACGCAGCGTTAGAGCGATCCTCTCGCGTTCTTGCACGATCCTGCAAAAGTGGGCGGAGCCTGCAAAAGTGAGGGAGGACGGTATTTGCGGTCACGCAAATCCATCCTAGATAAGCAGTCCAAACGGCAGGCAAGCCGTTCTCACCGGAAAGTGCGCCTGATGACAATGCTGTTCAACCGCTACCAGGAGATCGCGTCGATCGCGGGACGCTTCGCGCTCGACGAGGGGGAGGTGCAGACGGGGATCGAGGGGCTCGGGATCAGCCGCCGCACGACGCCGAGCGCGCCCTGTCACGGCAGTTACCGGCCTTGTTTCGCCATGGTTATCCAGGGCGCGAAAAGCGTGCAGCTCGGTAGCGATACGATCAACTACGGGGCGGGCGACTATCTCCTGACGTCCGTCGATCTGCCCGTCGCGTGGCGGGTGGTCGAGGCAAGTCGCGAGGTTCCGCATCTCTGTATCACGCTTGCGATCAACAGCGAGAAGCTGCTGCATCTGCTCAGCCGCTCGACGATACAGCGTAGCGCAGCACCGCCATCCGGCCAGCGCGGCATCGTCGTCAACGTGGCGACGCCGGAGCTTCTCGATGCGGCGGTCAGGCTCCTGCGCTTGCTTGATAGTCCAGCGGATATCGCCGCGATGGCGCCGCTGATCGAGCAGGAAATCCTCTATCGCATCCTCACCGGGCCGGCGGGCGACCAGCTGATCGATATCGCGATGGCCGACAGCCAGGGCAACCGGATCGCCCGGGCGATCGCCTGGCTGCGCGAGAATTTCGCCAGGACGCTGCGCATCGAGGAACTGGCCGAGCAAGTCAACATGAGCGTCTCGTCCTTCCATCATCACTTCAAGTCGATCACGGCGATGACGCCGGTGCAGTATCAGAAGCAGATCCGACTGCACGAAGCGCGTCGGCTGATGCTGATCGAGCGGCTGGATGCCGGCACCGCCGGCCACCGCGTCGGATACCAGAGCCCGTCACAGTTCAGCCGCGAATATAGCCGTCTATACGGCATGTCGCCGTCGCGCGATGTCGATGCAGTGCTCAACGCTGCCGAATAAACCGGCACCGCGCTGAAAAATTATTCTGGCGACCGTTGCGACCTCTTGACGGGACGGGCCTTCTGCGCAATAAACGCTCACGAACCGTACCGTACGGTACTTATCGGGAGCGAATGCCGTGTCTGTCGAAAACTTGGAGCCCAGCGAATTCTCGCCGCGCCAGAACGCGGTTCTGGAGCAGGCGCTGCGGTTGCTCGTGGACGGCGGCGAAAAGGCGCTGACCACGTCGGGCGTCGCGCGCGCGGCCAATTGCTCCAAGGAAAGCCTGTATAAATGGTTTGGCGACCGCGACGGCCTGCTGTCGGCGATGATCGCCTATCAGGCCAGCAAGGTGCGCACCTTCGAGCGCAACGGCGAGCGGCTGACCTCGGCCAGCCTGCACGACCATCTCGTGATTTTCTCGCGCGATCTGCTCGAGGTTCTGGCGGGCGACGTGTCGCTGGCTTTGAACCGTCTGGCGATCGGCCAGTCGCCGCGCGACGGCTCGAAGCTCGGCAAGCTTTTGCTCGAGCGCGGCCGCCGACAGATCGACCGCCGTGCCATGGCGCTGATCGATTCCGGCAAGCGGGCAGGGCTGCTGCGTTTCCACGATGCCGACGAAGCCTATCACACGCTCTACGGCCTGATCGTTTCCGATCTGCATGTGCGCATGCTGCTGGGCGATACCACGGGCGTTACGGATACCGCGCGCCAGGCGGAAAAGGCGGTGACCGCCTTCCTCCGGCTCTACGGGACGGAGAAGGCGCTGGCCGACATGCCGGCCGTCGTCTGACGACAGATTTACCGAATACTGACAGTCTACAAGACAAGCAAAGGGAAGGACAATCAAATGCGCGTCTATTACGATCATGATGCAGACCTCAACCTCATCAAGTCCAAGAACGTCGTCATCGTCGGCTACGGCTCGCAGGGTCGCGCCCACGCGCTGAACCTGAAGGACAGCGGTGCTGCCAACGTCGCCATCGCGCTGAAGGCCGGTTCGCCGACCATCAAGAAGGCCGAAGCCGACGGCTTCAAGGTCATGACCGTCGCTGACGCCGCCAAGTGGGGCGACCTGCTGATGATGGCGACGCCTGACGAACTGCAGGCCGACATCTACAAGGCCGACATCGCCGGCAACATCCGCGACGGCGCGGCAATCGCATTCGCGCACGGCCTCAACGTTCACTTCGGCCTGATCGAGCCGAAGGCTTCGCTCGACGTCGTCATGATCGCACCGAAGGGCCCTGGCCACACGGTTCGCGGCGAATACCAGAAGGGCGGCGGCGTTCCCTGCCTCGTTGCCGTTCACCAGAACGCTTCGGGCAACGCTCTTGAACTTGCTCTCTCCTACGCCTGCGGCGTCGGCGGCGGCCGTTCGGGCATCATCGAAACCAACTTCCGCGAAGAGTGCGAAACCGACCTCTTCGGCGAACAGGTCGTTCTGTGCGGCGGTCTCGTCGAACTGATCCGCGCCGGCTTCGAAACGCTGACGGAAGCTGGCTACGCGCCTGAAATGGCCTATTTCGAATGCCTGCACGAAGTGAAGCTCATCGTCGACCTGATCTATGAAGGCGGTATCGCCAACATGAACTACTCGATCTCGAACACCGCTGAGTGGGGCGAATACGTCACCGGCCCGCGCATCATCACCGAAGAGACCAAGGCCGAGATGAAGCGTGTCCTCAAGGACATCCAGACCGGCAAGTTCACCTCGGACTGGATGCAGGAATACCGTGCCGGCGCTGCCCGCTTCAAGGGTATCCGCCGCGTCAACGACGAGCATCCGATCGAAGAAGTCGGCGCCAAGCTGCGCGGCATGATGCCTTGGATCGGCAAGAACAAGCTCGTCGACAAGGCCGTCAACTAAGTGATGGTGACAGGCTGGCCGACATCTTGGCCAGCCGCGTCTGCTGAAAATGAGAGGCCGGTGCGAAAGCGCCGGCCTTTATCGTTTTGCCGTCGCCGCAAGCCAGCGCGTGGGCTTGTCGTCGTAGCCGCTGCCGTCGTGCTCGCTGATAGTGATGTCGTTCCAGCCTGAACGCACGAGGAGGTCGGACAGCGTGTTGGCCGAGAGGTAGTTGTAGTAGCGACCGAAGCCGTCGTGTCCCTCGTCTTCGCCAGCCTTGAAGGTGGCGTGAAACAGGCCGCCGGGCTTCAGCGCGCGGCGGATACGCGCGAACACATCTGGCAGGAGGTCTCGTTCGACGTGCAGCAGGCTCGCTTCGGCCCAGACGCCGCCATAGCACGCATCCTTGTCCAACTGCTCGAAGCGGATGATCTCGACGCGCCGACCCAGAAGGGCTTCGGCCTGGCTCGCCAGTTCCGGTGATCCGTCGGTCGGCGTGACGTCGAAGCCGCGTGACAGCATGTAGGCGCTGTCCTGACCGCCGCCACAGCCAAGTTCAAGGATTGCCGCGCCAACGGGTAGGGCGGCGAGAAATGCATCCAGCCTCGCCGTCGGAAGTTCGCGGTCGCGTGTGGCGTAAACCGCCGCGTTTTCTGCGTAGAAGGACGTCGTGGCGTCGTTCGGCATGATGTCTGCTCCTGACTATTGCAAGCATAGTCGAGCGAGTAACACGCCAGTGTCAATCACCGCGTGTGGTTGGGCACAGTTAGCTTTGATTGTCACACCGAACGCCGACCATTCACCGCATGATACAGCCACAGCACCACGACCGCGCCGATGACGGCGACGACGAGGCTGTAGATGTTGAAGCCGGTGACGCCGGAGGCGCCGAAGAAGCTGAAGATCACGCCGCCGACGATGGCGCCGACGATCCCCAGAACGATGTCCATCAGCATGCCAGAGCCGGTCTTGTTGACGATCTTGCTGCCGATGAAGCCGGCGATCAGTCCGAGAATAATCCACCCGATGACAGACATCTTGTTTTCCCCTCCTTGAATGGGCGGACAATCCGACCATCTTTCAGCATCAGCTAAAGTTGTCATGGCGGAATTCAAGGCTCGGCCGGGCCTCATGTTGTGTTTTTGCTGTTCGTTTCAAAACAACACCGAAGGAGAATGACATGGGATTGTTTGATGATGCCGTTCCCGGTGGGAACATCTCGAAGCCGATCATGATCGCGCTCGGCGCGCTTCTCGTCGGCAAGTTGCTTGGCGCCGGTGGCAAAAGCGAGCCGGAGCAGCCACAGCAGCCGAACCAGCAAGCGAATGCCGGCGCCGACGATGGCGGGCTGCTCGGCAATCTCGGTGGCCTTGCCGGCGGGCTTGGCGGGCTCGGCGGATTGGGCGGATTGCTCGGCAAGCTCGCGGAAGCCGGGCAGGGGTCGGTGGCCGATTCCTGGGTGAAGCCCGGCCAGAACCAGCCGATCGCGCCCGGCAATCTGGAAAGCGCGCTCGGCTCGCAGACGATCAGCGATCTGGCGCGCCAGGCGGGGATCAGCGAGCAGGAACTGCTCAACCAGCTTTCCAAGGTTCTCCCCGGTGTCGTCGACAAGCTGACGCCGCAGGGGCAGATCCCGAGTCAGGCGCAGATCGCAGCACTTCTGCGGTCCTGACGACCTGCAATGAAAAGGCCGGCCAAGGTGCAAACCTTGCCGGCCTTTCGTGGTGATCGGATCTATCCGGTGGCTTACGCCATGATACGGCGGGTCCAGCCGCGCTGGTCGTTGGTGACGCCCTTCTGCAGGCCGACCAGTTCGTTGCGCAGCTCCGTCGTCAGCCTGCCTGTCTCACCGTTGCCGACCTTGAACTCGCC
This sequence comes from Rhizobium sp. AN80A, assembly GCF_030053015.1. Lineage (NCBI taxonomy): Bacteria > Pseudomonadati > Pseudomonadota > Alphaproteobacteria > Hyphomicrobiales > Rhizobiaceae > Rhizobium > Rhizobium sp. AN80A. The sequence continues at coordinate 623,982 of NZ_JASJPX010000003.1, forward strand.
GCCGGCGTGGCGGACGAGGCCGATGCCGGCGAGCACGGCGGCGGTGCCGCAGGCGAAGGCTTCGACCAGCTTGCCGCTGGCAGCGTCAGCCTGCCACTCGGCGAAGGAGTAGGGGCGCTGCTCGACCTTGAGGCCCTTTTCTTCCGCGAGAACGATGACCGAGGCACGGGTGATGCCCGGCAGGATCGTGCCGCCGAGCGGCGGGGTGACGACGGTGCCGTCGTTCATCACGAAGAAGACGTTCATGCCGCCGAGCTCTTCGACCCAACGGTGTTCGGCCGCATCGAGGAACACGACCTGATCGCATTCCTTCTTGGCGGCCTGAGCCTGCGCGACGAGGCTCGCGGCATAGTTGCCGCCGCATTTGGCGGCTCCCGTGCCGCCGGCGGCAGCGCGCGTGTATTCGGTCTCGACCCAGAGCGATACGGCCTTGGCGCCGCCCTTGAAATAGGCGCCGACGGGCGAGGCGATGACGCAGAAGATATATTCCTGCGCCGGACGAACGCCGAGGAAGGCCTCGTTGGCGAACATGAAGGGACGCAGATAGAGGCTGCCGTCACCCGACGGTATCCAGTTCCGGTCGATACGGACGAGCTCCTCGACCGCCTTTAGGAAGAGTTCCTCGGGAACCGGCGGCATGGCCATGCGCTCGGCCGACTGGTTGAAGCGGCTGGCGTTCTGTTCCGGGCGGAAGAGCAGGATGCGGCCGTCATCGGCCTTGTAGGCCTTCATGCCCTCGAAGATTTCCTGGGCGTAGTGCAGGACGGCGCTTGCCGGATCGAGTTCCAGCGGGCGGCGCGGCGTGACCTTGGCATCGTGCCAGCCCTTGTCCGTTGTCCATTTTGCCAGCACCATGTGATCGGTGAAGACCTTGCCGAAGCCCGGCGTTTCCAGTGCCTTGGTGCGGTCGGCGTCGGAGACCGGCGAGGTATGGAATTCAATCTTGATTTCGGGAGTGTTCGACGACGCGGTCATTGTCCGGGCACCTTCATAAGCCTGTTGGATTTCGGTCGCGACACTACTGCCGCAACCTATGCTTTGCAAAGGCCGATTTCACCGGCTTTCGCATTAAAAGACCTGAAAATTGTCACGGTAGCAAACAAATAGGTCAGTAATGTTGACTTATCATTTATTGCGTGGTCTTGTCCAGTAAAGACAAAAAATTACGAGGAAGCTCCCCGATGCTGAACTGGGACAACATCTTTGCAACCCGCTCGTCGCGCATGCGCGCCTCGGAGATCCGCGAACTCCTGAAGCTTCTCGATCAGCCCGATATCATTTCCTTCGCGGGCGGAATTCCCGATCCGGCGCTGTTTCCCGACAGGGAGTTCAAGCAGGCCTATTCGGATATTTTCGACAGCACGGCGGTCAACTCGGCCCTGCAGTATTCGGTGAGCGAAGGCTACAAGCCGTTGCGCGAATGGCTGGTGGGCGAGATGGGCAAGCTCGGCATTGCCTGCGGCCTCGACAACGTCTTCATCGTCTCCGGCTCGCAGCAGGGGCTGGATTATCTCGGCAAGCTGTTCCTGTCGCCCAACGACACGGCGCTGGTGACGTGGCCGACCTATCTCGGCGCGCTGCAGGCGTTCAACGCCTATGAGCCGGCCTACGACCAGCTGACGCCCAACGGTAACCGCACGCCCGCCTCCTACCAGGCGCAGGCCAGGGAGGCCGGTGGCAAGGTGAAGTTCGCCTATCTCTCCGCCGACTTCTCGAACCCGACCGGCGAGAGCGTCGACCTCGAGGCGCGCGAAAAGCTGATCAAGCTCGCCGACGAGATGGACATCGCCATCATCGAGGACGCGGCATATCAGTCGCTGCGCTATGACGGCGAGGCGATCGCGCCGATCCTGTCGCTCGAGATCGCCGAGAAGGGCGATATCGACAAGACAAGGACGATCTATTGCGGCTCGTTCTCGAAGACGCTGGCGCCCGGCCTGCGTGTCGGCTTCATCGTCGCCAACGCCCCTGTCATTCGCAAGCTGGTGCTGATGAAGCAGGCGGCCGATCTGCATTCCTCGACGATCAACCAGATCGCCATCGCCGAGGTCGCGCGCAAGGGCTTCGACGCCCAGGTCGCCAAGATCAAGGCCGCCTACAGCAAGCGTCGCGACGTGATGCTTTCGGCGCTCGAAAAGCATATGCCCGAGGGTGTCAGCTGGACGAAGCCCGAGGGCGGGATGTTCGTCTGGGTGACGCTGCCAAAGGGTATGGACGGGGCGAAGCTGCTGGCGAAATCGATCGAGACCGTCAAGGTCGCCTTCGTGCCGGGCCGCGCCTTCTTCGCCGATGGCTCGGGCGAGAACACCTTGCGCATGAGCTTCTCGTCGAGCAACGAGGAGAAGATCGAGGAAGGCATCGCGCGGCTTGGAAAGCTGATCGCGGGCGAGATCGGCGGCGCGTAGAGCCGCCGACCGTTTCCGTTCTATTGATTGAGGTGCGGGCCGAGCAGGGATAGATCGGCCTCGCCAAGCCTGTCGCTGGCGGTGTTGCGCTGGTGCCAGTAGGGATAGAGCAGCTGCGGCAGGCTGACATCGTCGAGCCGCTTGCGCTCTTCCGCCGACAGTTTCAGGTCGGCCGCCGCCAGATTGTCCTTGAACTGCGCTTCCGTGCGTCCACCGATGATGACCGACGTCACCGCCTGGCGACCGAGCAGCCAGGCGAGCGCCACCTGGGCCGCCGAGACGTTGCGGCTTTCGGCGACCGACACCAGCGTTTCCACGATATTCCACAGGCGGTCCTCGTCGCGGATCGGCGGCTCGGTCCAGCCGGCGAACTGGCGGGTGCCTTCGGGGGCGGCCTGGTTGCGGCGGTGCTTGCCCGACAAAAGACCGCCGGCGAGCGGGCTCCAGACCAGCACGCCGAGCCCCTGGTCGAGGCTGATCGGCAGCAGCTCGAACTCGGCGTCGCGGGCTTCCAGCGTGTAGTGGATCTGCTGGCTGACGAAGCGCTCGCGGTGCTCGCGCTCGCTGATGCCCAGCGCCTTCATGATGTGCCAGCCGGAGAAGTTGGAGCATCCGACGTAGCGGACCTTGCCCTGCTTGATGAGCGTGTCGAGCGCTTCCAGGGTTTCCTCGAGCGGCGTCTGGCCGTCCCATTCGTGCACCTGGTAGAGATCGATGACATCGGTCTTCATGCGCCTGAGGCTGGCTTCGCAGGCGCTGATGAGGTGGTAGCGCGAATTGCCGGCGTCGTTGGGGCCTTCGCCCATCGGAAAGCGGGCCTTGGTGGCGATCAGCGTGCCGTTCTTCCTGACGCCGCCGAGGATCTCGCCGATGATCTCTTCCGAGGCGCCCGCCGAATAGACGTCGGCCGTGTCGATCAGATTGACGCCGGCGTCGATGCACATGTCGACGAGGCGGCGGGCTTCCGAGACGCCGAGGTCGCCCACGGTCTTTGCCCAGCCCTTGCCGCCGAAGGTCATGGTGCCCATGGTGAGTCTGGAAACCCTGAGGCCCGAACGGCCCAATTGACGATATTCCATAAGACTTCCTCCTGTCCCGAAATCGAAAATGAAAACGCGGGCTAGAAGATAGGGGTGAGGTGATCGGGTCAAGGGCGACGCATTGATGATCGGCGCACGTCAACTGTCACAATCGTGTTAATCCAGATGTCTAATGAACGGGCCTTCCATCACCGAGGGCATTATCCAATGAAGACCATCGTTTCCGCCGCGGCGCTTCTCGCCGCAAGCCTGTTTGCCGTTCCCGCATCCGCCGCCAACCTGGTGCTCTACACCAGCCAGCCGAACGAGGATGCGCAGGCGACCGTCGATGGCTTCATGGCCGCCAACCCCGACATCAAGGTCGATTGGGTGCGCGACGGCACGCCGAAGATCATGGCCAAGCTGCAGGCCGAGATCGAGGCCGGCAATCCCGTCGCCGACGTTCTCCTGATCGCCGACACCGTGACGCTCGAGCGCCTCAAGGAAGCCGGCAAGCTGATGGCCTACAAGTCGCCCGAGGCCGCCAACTACGACGCCTCGCTTTATGACGCCGACGGCTACTACTATTCGACCAAGCTGATCACCACCGGTATCATCTACAACACGTCCGCATCGCTGAAGCCGACGAGCTGGAAGGACCTGACGAAGCCGGAAGCCAAGGGCCTCGTCACCATGCCGAGCCCGCTGACCTCGGGTGCTGCCCTCATCCACGCGCAGACGCTTGCCGGCGTCGATGGCCTCGGCTGGGATTTCTACAAGGGCCTGGCCGCAAACGGCGCAACCGCTGCCGGCGGTAACGGCGGCATCCTCAAGGCCGTCGCCTCGGGCGAGAAGGCCTATGGCATGATCGTCGACTACATGCCGATCCGCGAAAAGGCCAAGGGCGCGCCGGTCGAGTTCGTCTTCCCGACGGAAGGCGTTTCGGCCGTGACCGAGCCGGTCGGTATCCTCGCCAGCGCCAAGAATGCAGACGCCGCCAAGAAGTTCGTCGATTACGTGCTCTCCGAAAAGGGCCAGGAAGGCTTCGTCAAGCTCGGCTACATCCCTGCTCGTAACGGCATGAAGCTTCCGGAAGGCTTCCCGGCACGCGACACGATCAAGGTCCTGCCGATCAACGCCGCCTCCGCGCTCAAGAACACCGATGCCGACCTGAAGACCTTCTCGGGCATCTACGGCTCGAACTGATAGCCGACAGCGTCCATGTACGGATATGTGCGTCCCGGAAACAGCCAGCCCGCCTGGCTGTTTCCTTTATCGTCCTGATCGTTCTCATCCTCAGCGTGCTGCCGCTTGCGCGGCTGGCGATGACGGGTGTCGCGGCCTTCGCCAATGGCGGCGCGATCGCGGTTCTCTCCGATCCGGCGCTCTGGTCGGCGACCTATTACACGCTGGTCACCGCCGTCCTCGGCACGATCATCTCGCTTGCGATCGGCTGCGCCTTCGCCTTTCTGCTGACGCTCACCGATATCAGGGCGAAGGGGTTGATCAGCTTCCTCTTCGTGCTGCCGATGATGATCCCGCCGCAGGTGACGGCACTTGCCTGGGTGCAGATGTCGGGGCCGTCGAGCCCGCTTCTGAAGGCGCTGCATATCGCGCCGCCTTTGGGCTCGCCGCAGCCGCTCTACTCGGTCGGCGGCATCGCGCTGCTTTATGGCGTGCAGCATGCGCCGCTGGTCTATCTGGCGCTGCGCGCCAGCCTGATGTCGCTGCCGCGCGACGGGGTCGAGGCGGCGCGCCTCTCGGGCGCTTCCAGCTTCCGGGTGTTTCGCGACATCATCCTGCCGCTGTCGCTACCTGGGATCATCGCGGGCGCGGCGATCTCCTTCGTCTCCAGCACCGGCAATTTCGGCATTCCCGCCATTCTCGGCATTCCGGCCTCGATCTACACGCTGCCGACGCTGATCTTCACCAAGTTCTCGGCCTTCACCAGCCGCACCTTCGGCGACGTCGCGCTGCTGTCGGCGATCATCGCGATCATCTCGGTGGCCGGGCTCGCCATCCAGGACCGGGCGCTGCGCGGGCGCGATTACCGCGTGCTCGGTCTCTCGGGCGCGACGGCCACGTTCGAGCTCGGATATTGGAAGCTCCTGTTCGCGCCGGTGCTCTGGATACTGATCTTCTTCATGCTGGCGGCACCCTTCTTCGCGCTGCTCGCCGGTGCCCTGGTGCCGGCCTATGGCGTGCCCTTGACCTTCAAGACGATGACGTTCCAGGCCTTCTCCGAGATCCTCTTCACGCAGGCGGTGACGCGGACGGCCTTCGTCAATTCGCTGTCGCTGGCGGCGGGCACCGCCTTGTGTCTCCTTATGGTGACCGTGCTTGCCGCCTATGCGCTGACGCGGCGCAGGGACCTGCTGGGGCGTATCGTCGCCAGCGTCATCGAGATCCCGTATTCGCTGCCGGGGATCGTCGTCGCGGTGTCGTTCATCCTCGTCTTCGCGGCACCCATTCCGCTGATCAACGTGACGATTTACGGGACCGTGTGGATCATCCTGATCGCCTATCTCTCGAGCTTCTTCGCCGTCAGCCTCAAGCCTGTCGTCAGCGCCTTCCACCAGCTCGATCCGGCGCTGGAAGAGGCGGCGCGGCTGTCGGGGGCGGGGTTCTTCCGGCGGCTGAAGGATATCATCGTGCCGCTGATCGCGCCGGCGGCCGGCGCCTCGGTCATCCTCGTCTTCCTGATCGCCTGCAACGAGCTGACCATCTCGGCGCTGCTCTGGTCGGCGGGGACGCAGACGCTTGGCGTCGCCATCTACAATCTCGATGACAGCGGCAGTTCCGATCTCGCCTCGGCGCTGTCGGTGCTCGTCGTTCTCATGGTCGTTTTCATGATGCTGCTTCTGGAACTGATGGCAAAGCGGCTGCCGAAGGGAGTGGTGCCGTGGCGAAACTGATCCTCAATCGTGTCGCCAAGGATTTCGGCACCGGACGCGCCGCCGTCTCGAACCTTTCGATCGACGTGCGCGAAGGCGGCTTCCTGGCGCTGCTCGGGCCATCCGGCTGTGGGAAGACGACGGTGCTGCGCATGATCGCCGGCTTCGAGACGCCGACGGACGGCTCGCTGCATCTCGGCGAACGGCTGCTCGCCGACGCCTCGCAATCGCTGCCGCCGGAAAGGCGCAACATGGCGATGGTGTTCCAGTCCTACGCGCTGTGGCCGCATATGAGCGTCGCCGACAATGTCGGCTATCCGCTGAAGGTGCGCGGCATCTCTGGCGAGGCCTATCGCAGAAAGGTGGGCGAGGCGCTCGCGACCGTCAGGCTCGAGGCCTATGCGGAGCGGCGGCCCGCCGATCTCTCGGGCGGACAGCGGCAGCGCGTGGCTTTGGCGCGCTGCCTCGTCACATCGCCCGACGTGGTGCTGCTCGACGAACCGCTCGCCAATCTCGACCGTCACCTGAAGCAGGAGATGGAGGAGACATTTCGCGAGTTCCACCAGCGTTCGGGCGCGACGATGGTCTATGTCACGCATGACCAGAGCGAGGCGATGGCGCTGGCGACCGACGTCGCGGTGATGTCGGAAGGGCAGCTGCTGCAGGTGGCGCCGCCGGATGAGATCTATGCGCGGCCGGAGGGGCGCGTCGTCGGCGGGTTGATCGGTCGGGGGGCGATCGTTTCGCTGAGGTCTCCTGATGGTGACGTCAGGCAACTCGATTGGGCGGCGGTCGAGCCGTTGTTTGTGGGTGGTGGCGGTTCGGCGTCGCGATCGGATGTTCTGGTGCGGCAGGAGGATGTCGTTCTCGGCGGGGAAGGGATCGCGGGGACGGTCGAATCCGTGCTCTACGAAGGCGAGCGTTATGCGGCCCGGCTCAGGCTGGCGGATGGGCAGATCCTCAGGGCCTTCAGCCGGTCGAAGCTTGCCGTCGGCGATGACGTCCGGGCGATGATCCGGGGTGCATGGCGGCTATGATCGGTGAAGCGGGCTTTTCGAAGCGGCATTTGCTCTCTAGTGTTGGTGCAAAGCCAACCGGAAGTGCCTGATGTCTTTACGCATTGCCACCTTCAACGTCGAAAACCTCATGACGCGGTTCGACTTCACAGGATTTCGAAACCAGCTGCGCCAGGACCGGGTGATCAAGCTCTTCGACGTCAGAAGCGAGGGCGTCTACCAGCAGCTGGAGCAGGCGCGGGTGATCGCGTCCACCGACGACACCAGGCAGATGACGGCGCTGGCGATCGCCGACGCGGATGCCGATATCCTCTGCCTGCAGGAGATCGACAACATGGAGGCGCTGCAGGCCTTCGAATACGGCTATCTCTTCCGCATGGTCGGCAACGGCTACCGGCAGAAATATCTGGTCGAGGGCAATGACAGTCGCGGCATCGACGTCGCCGTCCTGATGCGCGAGGAAACGCGCGACGGACAGAAGATCGAGCTTGTCGAGATCAAGAGCCATGCGATGACCACCTATCGCGATCTTAATCTCTTCAACGACGATCTCGCCCAGAACGCCCGTATCGACGACAAGATCTTCAAGCGCGATTGTCTGGAGCTCGATCTCAGGATCGGCGGCGTGCCGGTGACGCTCTACGTCGTGCATTTCAAGTCGATGGGCGGGCCGCGCGAGGGCCTGGACGGGCGGCGCTACACGATGCCGATCCGCCGCGCCGAGGCGAGTGCCGTGCGCCGGATCATCGAAGGCCGGTTCGGCGCGGGAAACACAGACGACAAGCGCTTCGTCATCTGCGGCGACATGAACGACTATCAGGAGCGCGTCGATGTGATCGGGCGGCGGCGGACGGGGTATTCGTTCAAACACGAGGACGAAAGCGAAAGCGCGCTCGACGAATTCAGCCGCGACGGATTCGCGGAGAACGTGGTGCGCCGCCGCGATCCGCTCGACCGCTGGACGCTCTATCACGCGCGTGGGCCGGAGGAGCAGTGGCTGTGCCAGCTCGATTACATCTGGCTGTCGCCGGCGCTGGCTAAGACCAATGCGGGGCGGCTGCCGGAGATCATTCGCAGCGGCCAGCCCTTTCGCACGGTGTTTCCGCCGGGCCAGGAGGTCGAGCGTTATCCCCGCACCGGCTGGGATCGGCCGAAGGCGTCGGACCATTGCCCCGTCGTCATGGAACTCGATTTGACATGAGGGGATTTGAGATGGACTTTTCAGAGGATTTCGCCGGCTGGCCGGAGCCGCGCACGGTGTTTCCGATCGCGGGGGTCGATCTCAGGGTTCTGCCTGATGACCATCCGTTTTACAGCGCGAATGGCGATGCGATCACCGAGAACTGGGTCAGCGAAACGGAGGCCAATCCGCATCTGTTCGATGGCCGGATGGTTTTCCAGCAGCGGCTGGCGCTGACGGCGGAAGGGCTTGCGGGCGAGGGGCATGTCATTCCCTTTTCCACCTTCATGTATTGGCGGCGGCAACCGGAGCGGCAGGGTGGTATCCATCTCTTCGCCTATCCCGTCATCGAAAGCAGCGACGGCGCGCTGGTGGCGATCCGCATGGGCGCGCATACGGCCAATCCCGGGCAGGTCTATTTCGCGGCCGGGTCGCTGGAGCCGGATGATATTTTCGACGGGCGCTGCGACCTGGAATACAACATGCGCCGCGAGGTGCTGGAGGAAACCGGTTTCGACCTTCGCGACGCAAAGGCGGGCGACGGATATTTCGCGACCTATCACCGACGCACCGTCACCGTGCTCAAGATGTACCGATTCGACCTGACGGCCGACGAGATCGTCGAGAGGATCCACGCGCACATGCAGGTTGCCGAGGACAAGGAAATCGCGGGCGCCGTCGCCATCCGTTCGGCTGATCCGGAAGCCTATTCCTATAACTTCGCGATGCTGCCCGTCATCGACTGGTACTTCCATAAGTCTTCGCTCACCTAACGCCTTGCGCTCGCTCAAGCGGTCGGGCAGGTTGGCGCAACGAGGATCGATACAAGGAGGCCGATGTGGCGCGCAGCTACAGCGTCTATGACGTGTTCACCAATCGCAAGCTGACGGGCAACCCGCTGGCGGTCATCTTCGATGGCGACGATCTGAGCGACGAGGCGATGCAATCGATCGCCAAGGAATTGAACCTTTCCGAGACGGTCTTCGTGCAGGCATCCGGCAATCCCGCCCATGTCGCCAAGATCCGCATCTTCACGCCGGGCCGGGAGCTGCCCTTCGCCGGGCATCCGACGGTTGGAACCGCGATCGCGCTCGCGGAGCGCATCCATGGCGGTTCGACCATCGATCTGGTCTCGGTGCTGGAGGAAAACATCGGGCCGGTGCGCTGCGCGGTGCGGCTGAATGAGGGTGAGGCGAGCTTCGCGGAATTCGACCTGCCGCGCAAATCGCAGCAGATCGCCATGCCGCTCGACCGGATCGGCATCGGCAAGGCGCTGTCGCTGAAGACGAGCGAGATCGGTTTCGAGAATCACGTTCCCTCGCTGTGGTCGGCGGGCGTGCCGTTCCTTCTGGTGCCGGTGCGCGACATCGGCGTGGCCGAGCGGCTGGACTTCGACCCCCAGCTTTGGGAAGCGACCGTGCCTTTCGTCGACGGGGCGCTGGCCTCCGCCTATATCTACTGCCGTGGTGGCGTGAACCACGTCGCGAAATTCCATACGCGGATGTTCGCGAGCGGCATGGGGATCGTCGAGGACCCGGCGACGGGATCGGCGGCGGCGGCACTGTCAGGTGCCATCCACCATTTTGACCGGCTGCCGGATGGTCATCACGACGTCATGATCGAGCAGGGCGTGGAGATGGGGCGCCCGTCCTTTATCCACCTGCATATGGATGTCGAAGGCGGGGCGATCTCGAACGCCCGGATCGGCGGCCAGGCGGTGAGGCTCGCGACCGGTACACTGGACCTTTGATTTCATTGGATTTCGGCAACGCACAAAAAAATCGCGTTTGTCGAAAGAATTTTCGGAAGGGCGCTAGACAAGCTGAACGATCCTGTTTATACGCCCTCTCACACCACGCAACACAGCGCGGACGGGTGATTAGCTCAGTTGGTAGAGCAGCTGACTCTTAATCAGCGGGTCGTAGGTTCGAGCCCTACATCACCCACCATTCTCTCAAAGAAATCAAAGTATTGCAGATGCAACACTCGCTCAGGCGAGTGCCGCCGGTGAGGCGGGGCCTGCACTTTATCCGACGTTTTTTGATCTTGGTTCAGCCGCGCGAATCACAACGGTCGCGCGTGCCGGGTCATGCTGAAAAGCATGTTCCAGACCGATTCAGATCGGGATTTTTTGCGCAGTGCATGATTTGCCGGCTCAACGATTCGCGGTGCCCTCGCGAACGCCATCGGCGGTCGCGAAAATTCTTTTTTCGAGTTTGCCGTCGTTATTTAGGCCGCGCTTCCCGCGCTCGCATCGGTCGGCTGGTCGGCGCGTCTGCGGCTGGGCAGCGATTTGATCGACAGCAGCGCGTAGATGATCAGCGGCAGGCAGATGAGATAGGCGATGCGCATGCCCGCATGGTCGGCGATGAAGCCGAGCAGAGGTGGCGCCAGGAAGAAGACCACGAAGGACATCTGCGCGACGGCCGCGACGTTGACGTGGGAGGGGCGGTCGGTGCGCTGCGCGGCCGCCGAGACGCTGAGCGGATAGACGGCGCTGCAGCCGGCGCCCATCAGGCCGAAGCCGAGCAGCGCCACGAAGGGATGCGGGGCGGCCCAGACGGCAATGACGCCGGCCGCCGCGAGCACCAGCAGCACCGTCGCCACCGCGCGCGCGCCAAAACGATCGACCTGCAGGTCGACGAGCAGGCGGGTGGCCGCCATGAAGAAGGTGAACGAGGTGAGGCCCAGTCCGCCGATAAAGGGTTCTGAATTGAAGACGTCGCGCATGTAGATCGCCGACCAGTCGATGCCGGCGCCCTCGATCAGGAAGGCGGCGACACCGATGCCGCACAGCGGCAGCAGGCTCATCGTCGGCAGCGCGATCAACGGCGCCTTCGCTTCCTCGTGGTGCGTGACGCGCGCCGGCGCGTTGCGCATGCCCGAGATCACCCATGTTCCGACGATGAGAACGAAGGTGAAGGTCAGGCCGAGATGGATATACATCGGCACGCCCGCCTGGCGAATGCCCGATGCAACGAGCGCGGTGAGGAAGAAGCCGAGGCTCCAGAAGCCGTGCGCCCGGTTCATCACACCGCGGCCGAGCTGCGCCTCGATACGGTCGATCTCGACATTGAGGTTGATTTCCAGCGAGCCGGCCAGCAATCCCTCGAGAATGAGGATGCAGAAGACCAGCGGCGCGCTTGCCATCCACGGCACCGTCGCGATCAGCGCCGATGTGCCGAGCACGGTGATGAAGGCCGTCGTGCGGGCGCCGAGACGCTCGATGATGGGGGAGGCGAAGGTCAGCGCCGTCAGCGCCCCCACGGCCGCGCCGATCAGCGTCAGCCCCAGTTGCGAGCGATCGACGCCGAGCGCCTGCTGCAGGTCCGGCAGGCGCGCAAGCAGGGCGCCCATCGATACGGCGAACAGGAAGAAGCAGACATAGATTCGGTGCTGCGGCGCGAGCTGCATTGGTGTCTCCAGGTGGTATGCGCAGATCGGCGCTGGCAATATCCTAGTTTGGGATTTTGCCGATACAATCCAAAATAAACACGATGCGTGTATTTTGCGTGAAAACTATCGCTGTGGTTTGTAATTTCACGCTAGGAAGTCTAGTGCTGGCGCCGATGGGCCGGCGCGCTTACAGTCAGGCACTTACCTGCCGTTCGATCGCGATCATCGAGCGGCACGTGTCGTTTGCCTTGCCGAAACGAAGTGGGATGTCATGAAGCTGTCTGCCTGTATCGAATGGCTTTTCGCCGATGAAGCCGAGACTTTTGCCGATCGTATCAGGCTCGCCCATCGTCACGGTGTCGAGGCCGTCGAATTCTGGCGGTGGACCAACAAGGACATCGGCAGCCTCGAATGGGCGCTGAACGAGACCGGGATCGAGCTCGCGAGCTTTGTCGCGGAGCCGATGATCGCGCTGACGGACCGCGCCAACCAGGCGGCGTTTCTCGAGGGGCTGAAACGGTCGATCGAGGTGGCGCGGCGGCTTGGCGCGAAGACGTTGATCGCGCAGGCGGGCGACGACCTCGCCGGCAAGACCCGCGAGGAGCAGCGGGCGGCGCTCACCGAAACGCTGATGCGCGCCGGCGAAACGCTCGCCGACAGCGGCGTTCGCCTCGGCGTCGAGCCCTTGAACACGCTGATCGATCATGTCGGCTATTTCCTCGGTTCGACCCGGGAAGGGCTCGATATCGCCAGGGAGACGGGGAGGAAGGAGATCGGGATCATCTACGATATCTACCACTCCGCCGTCATGGGCGAGGAGACGGCCACGGTGATCGGTGGCGATATCGACAAGGTCTTCCACGTTCATGTCGCCGATCATCCCGGCCGCAACGAGCCGGGCAGCGGCTCGATCGATCTGAAAGCGCGCGCCGACTGGCTCGTGGCGCAGGGCTATCGCGGCGCTCTTGGACTGGAGTATCGGCCGACACGGCCGAGTGCGCAAACGATCGAGCAGACGCGGCGGCTGCTGGGCTGATCAATCGGGCCGAATAAAACTTTTTCCGCCAGATGTTGCCAAGCAGGCATTCCATTCCACGATCGGCCACCCCATTTAGCTGGCGTAGGAATGATTTTTTGTTTTCATGTTGAGAAGGCCGCGATCTCTCGCGGAGTGTAGGGCGATGCAATCCTTATCAAACCCGGCTCCAGAGCCTTCCGAGCTGAGCGTCGGCCAGTGGCCGAGGCACCGGACGACCAGCCTCGACTGGCTGGTCAACGAGACGCGCAACGAGCGCTATATCGACAATCTGCTGGTCCAGCTCTGCGACCGGCTGCGCGACGAGGGCATTCCCGTCAGCCGCGCCACGATGCATTTCCGGACGCATCATCCGCAATGGCTGGGCGCGCGGCTTCTCTGGAGGACGGGGATGACCGAGGCGAAGATCACCACCTTCGACTACGGCACCGAAAACACGCCGCAGTTCCTGCGAAGCCCCGTCAACGAAATCTTCAGCGGCGCGACCGAGGTGCGCAAGGATATCGAGGCGCTGCGTCCCGGCGACGGGCACGTCGAATTCTATGACGACCTCAAGCGCGAGGGCGTGACCGAATATATCGCCTGGCCGATGGAGCATACGCTGGGCAAGCGCCATATCGTGACCTTCGCAAGCGATCGTCCCGGCGGGTTTCTGGAAGAGCATGTCAATTATCTCAAGGACCTGCTGCCGGCGCTGACGCTGGTGACCGAAATCCGGCTGAAGAACATCATGGCGCGCACGCTGTTGCAGACCTATGTGGGACCGCATGCCAGCGAGCAGATCCTGGCCGGGGCGACGACGCGCGGCAGCGGCGCGACCGTGGAGGCCGCCATCCTGATCTGCGACCTTCGCGATTTCACGACGATTTCCGACCACTGGCCGCGTGACGACGTGATCGAGCTCCTCAACGGCTATTTCGACGCGATGTCGGAGCCGATCGAGAAGCATGGCGGCGAGATCCTGAAATTCATGGGCGACGGCATGCTGGCGATCTTCCCGCTCAGCAACCCCGAGGCCTGCGAAAACCTGCTGCAGGCGATCAAGACCGCGGAAGCGCTGATGGTCGAGCTGAACGCCGAGAACAAGCGCAAGGGCCGCGAGGTTCTTCGTTATGGGATCGGCGTGCACGTCGGAGAGGTGATGTACGGCAATATCGGATCGCGCCGGCGGCTCGATTTTACCGTGATCGGTCCGGCGGTGAATGTCGCTTCGCGGCTGGAGAGCCTGACGAAGGAGATCAAGCGGCCGGTGCTTCTCTCCAGGGCTTTCGTGGAGATGGCGGGCCAGGAAGACGAGATGGACAGCCTGGGCGCGTTTCCGCTGCGCGGGCTTGGCGAACCGGTGGACGTGTTTGCGTTTCCATTGAAATAACTGGGGGGCGTTTGGCGGTCGCGGCGGGCGTTGCTCTGCCCCTCGCTCGTCGTAAGTTGTTCTTATCCGCGGCAAATTCGCGCTTGTGGCGGATTTGCTGTTTCTAGCGCGTGTTGCGGGCGCTAGACCATCTCGCAAGACAACTACCATCCGCGAGATCCCTTATGCCCGGTCCCCATGTCGTTCCCGTTCACGGTGATGAAACGCTTCCCGATGCCTGCGATGTCGTGGTGATCGGCGGCGGGATCGTCGGCTGCTCGACGGCGCTGGAGCTCGCCGAGCGTGGGCTGAAGGTCGTCTTGTGCGAGAAGGGCGGGATCGGGCAGGAGCAGTCCAGCCGCAACTGGGGCTGGGTGCGCATCTCGATGCGCGATCCGCGCGAGGTGCCGCTCATGGCCGAAGCGCTGCGTCTGTGGGATACGCTCGACGCCCGCACTGGCCGCGATACTGGCTTCAAGCGCGCCGGCATCATCTTTACCTGCGCCAACGAGAAGGAGCTGTCGGATCACGACCGCTGGCGCGCCAACCTCCGCGACTACCAGATCGACACCAGGATGCTGAGGGCGCGCGAGTTCCGCGATCTCTTTCCCGGATCGAGGTTACCCATGGCCGGCGCGCTCTACACACCGGCCGACGGCCGCGCCGAGCCGCAGAAGGCAGCACCTGCGATCGCCGAAGCCGCGCGCGACAAGGGCGCCACGATCCTCACCGCATGCGCGGTGCGCGGGATCGAACTGGCCGCCGGCGCCGTACGCGGCGTGGTGACGGAACGCGGGCCGATCGCCTGCCAGGCCGTGGTGCTGGCCGGCGGGGCCTGGTCCAGCCTGTTTTCGGGGCGCTTCGGGATCGATCTTCCGCAGTTGAAGGTGATGAACAGTGTGCTCAGGACGAAGCCGCTCGAGGGTGGGCCGGAGCAGACGATCTGGGCCAACGACTTCGCCATCCGCAAGCGCCAGGACGGCGGATATACGGTTGCGTCGGGCTACGACAATATCGTCGACATCGTGCCGGCGTCGTTTCGTCATGCCAGGGATTTTCTGCCGGCGCTCAGGTCCGAGTGGAAGGCGCTCGCCTTCCGGCTTGGCCTGCGTTTCCTCGACGAAGCCCGCATCCCGCGCCAGTGGTCGCTCGATGAGGCGAGCCCCTTCGAATATAACAGGGTGCTCGACCCCATTCCCTCCAAGCGCAAGCAGGACAAGGCGCTGGCGGACCTGAAGGCCGCGTTTCCCGTCTTCGAAAAGGCCGAGATCGCGCAGCGCTGGGCAGGCTATATCGACGTGACGCCCGATGCCGTGCCTGTCATCTCCGATGTCGAGGCCATTCCCGGCTTTCACATCGCGACCGGCTTTTCCGGCCACGGCTTCGGCATCGGCCCGGCCGCCGGGCGGCTGATGGCCGATATCGTGACGGGCAGGGCGCCGATCGTCGACCCCAAGGCGTTCCGGCTGTCACGGTTCAGCGATGGGTCGAAGATCGAGTTGATCAGCGGGGTTTGATGGGCGCGCGGTTGGTCGACGGCTTTGACCCAATTGCGGACAGTGCCCATACTGTTTCGGGTAGCGGTGTTCGAAGCCGGATCGCAATATCCATCCTTTCAAACACCCGGCGTATATTGGACCATCATATCCAGTACGTCGTCGAACCGGCCCTCGCGTTCAGCGTTGCGAAACATGCGGACACGTTCCACGCATACTTCGGCTGGCGACGGAGATGTGCCGTGGAGCAGAGCCATGACCTCGTCGGCGAATTCTGCGAGCGGCATCGAGTTCGGGTCCTCCGACTGTCCAGGTGTAAGCTCGGTCTGCACCTGCGGCGGCACGATCTCGATCACTTCGACGCGACCCTTCAGCAAGGGACGGATCGCGGCGGTGTAGGAATGGATTGCCGCTTTCGTCGCGCTGTAGGTGGGCGACGCCGGATAGGGCACAAACGCGGTGCCAGAGGAAATGTTGAGGATCGCCGCATCCTTGCGCGCCGCGAGGTGATCAATGAGCGCATTCGTGAGCCTGATCGGGCCGAGCACATTCGTGACGATCATGCTCTCGGCATCTTTCAGATCGCGCTTCCGCCTCGGGTTTTCGGCGCTATAGATGCCTGCGTTGTTGACGAGCACGTTGAGGTCCGGGAACGAAGCCGTGATCTCTCCGCAGGCTATCTCAATTGCGTCGGGCTCGTCAATATCAAGCTCCCGCAACACCATGTCGTGCCGGCCGCGTATCGTTTCCTCCAGCATATCGCGACGCCGACCGGTGACGATGACCTGATTGCCTGCATCATGCCAGCGCTGAGCGAGTGCCCTTCCGATGCCAGAGCCGCCTCCTGTAACGAGGATCGTGTTACCGCTTTCTTTCACAGCGTTTATCCTTTCATAAGCCATGGTGAGTTATAGTTCCACGAGATTACTCTCGCAGGAGTATATGGAGAGCAGCATGTCGTCAATTCGTTTGTTTATCCTGTCGTCCTTTGATCTGGTTGGCCCGATGCATGGCCATCGGCTGCGCCTCGAGGCTGAGCAGAGGCATGTTTCTCTTTGGACCGACATTTCGGTCGGCGCTGTCTATGGGGCGATGACGCGTCTCGCCGGGGAAGGGCTTCTCAAACAGGTCGGCGAGGAAAAAGACGGTAACCGTCCGGTCAGGCAGATCTACGATATTACGGACGAGGGTCGCAGAATATTGGCTGATCTGCGCCATGCCGGTTTGTCCGACATCTGGTACAAGCACGATCCATTCGATTTGGCGCTGGTGCGGCTTGATCCAGGCAGCGCCCGGAAACTTCCGGGCCTGCTCGAACAGCGGCTTGCGGCGCTGGAGGCGCAGCTTGCCGAGGCAACTCGCATAGAAGAGTGGGCCTTTCCCTATATCGGCATAACGAAGCGCGCTGCGCTCAAGCATGGCGGGCATCGGCTACGCGCCGAGATTGCCTATCTGCGCGACGTGCTCTCCGATATCGACGCCATCGTTGAGGAAGTGGCTGCCGGGAAAGTCTGACGGGTCGCGCCGTTGGGCTTTGGCCTGGAAATGCGCTTTGGGCCTGATAGCCGAAATAGACGGATGGCCGGTTTGTGCCAAATGGCATCGCGACCGAGCGATCCAGTTGTTCAGGATCACTCCGGTCGAAAATCAAAAAATCTAATGAAATCAACCACGATGGCACGCCCTAGGGGAGTCGAACCCCTCTTCCCAGAATGAAAATCTGGTGTCCTAACCGATAGACGAAGGGCGCTTCCTTCGTGGTGGCGCCCTTATAATCAGGCACTCGGATTCCCGCAAGCGGCAAGAAGGGATTTTTGCAAAAAAATGACAAGAAATGTCAGCGTGTGGAAAAACCTCGCTATTGCCTTGAAATCAAACGTCTAAACGCGCGCGCCACCCGTTGCCGTGGCGGCACCGGGCGGCGATGAGCGAAATGCGAGGATGATATCAGAGGGCGCGGGCGAGCGTGGCGGTTGCCGGCTTGCGGCCGCAACCCCAGTTCCAGTCGCGGTTGCGGCCCGTGTCGAGATGGATGGAGTCGGTGTGGCAATAGGTGCCGACGCCGCCGCGGTCGGGAAGCGAGCGGATATAGTTGGCGATATCCCACTTCGACACGCCATCGATCTGAAAATCGGCCGCCTCGCAGCTCATGTGCATCGATTCCTCGGCGCCGCCGACCATGCGGTTGCGCTCGGGGTCGCGATAGCCCGACGTGATGGTCGCCGGCCTGCCGAAACGGCCTTCGACCGCCTTGATCACCTTCAAGAGATCCGGCTTGAAACAGCCGACCTCGACCTTGTCGTTCTGCAGCCGCAATCCGTTCGGCGCGACGCGGGTCGCGCCGGGGAGGGACGCCTTCTGCAGCAGGCCGGAGAGGCTGGTGAGCAGATTCTGCCTGGGCGCGCTGTAGAGCGCATTCATGCTCTGGCCGGGAAGGGCGCTCGTCGCCAAAAAGGCTGTTTGCACCGGGTCGATCGTGGTGCTGGTGTTTTGCGAGGACTGCTGCGGTGCGAGTGTCGGCTGCTGTGGCGCCGGGTCGACCGGCATCTGGCTGGAATAGACGCTCGAGCGCGTGGCGCCGATGCCGCCCGACGGCTGCAGCGTGGTCGATGTCGGGTTGTTCTGGATCCTCTGCTTGACCGAGAAGATGCTCATCGCCTGGGCGTTGATGCCGGTCGATTGCATCGCGAGGCCGCCGATATTGGCGGGGGCCGTCTGCTCCGGCATCGCCGATGTCGGCTGGCCCGGTGCCTGCGCCATTCCGGCGGCTTGCGCGCCAGGGGCATTCTCCATTCCGGAGACGTTCGTCATCCCGGAGACATTGGTCATCCTGGGGTCGCGGTAGCCGGCCTGCTGTTGCGCGGAAGCGGCCATCGGCGCGGCGCTTGCCGCCGCCTGCTGCTCTTGCGCGGGTACGGATTCGGCGGCGGCGGAGGCGAGCGCATCGACGGCGGGCTTGTTGGACACGCAGCCCGACAGCGCCCATGCGGAGGCGGCGATCAGAAGTGCCGCCCTGACGGGCGTGCGCATTTCAACAGCGAGCAAGCGAGCATTCTCCAAATATCAAGGCGAGGGGAGCGCAGAACGCACGATCCGCCTCGAGTCATCTGGAGATTGCCCGCAGCAAAGTTGCGCGGCAAGGACGATCCGGACGCAGTGGCCGGAAATCGAAAAAGCCGCAAGCCTCGCAAAAGCCTCGGCTTACCAGGCGCCGGTGTTGCCCATCGATGCCCATGGCTCGGCCGCCTGTAGGCTGCCGCCCTTCTGCAGAATCTCGATCGAGATGCCGTCGGGAGAGCGTACGAAGGCCATGTGTCCGTCGCGCGGCGGGCGGTTGATGGTGATGCCGTTGTCCATCAGCTTCTGGCAGGTCGCGTAGATGTCGTCGACCTCGTAGGCGAGGTGGCCGAAGTTGCGTCCGCCGGTGTAGTCCTCGGGGTCCCAGTTGTAGGTCAGTTCCAGGCATGGCGCGCCCTTGGCGGTGGCGTCGGCCTTGTCGCCGGGGGCGGCGAGGAAAACGAGGGTAAACCGACCCTTTTCGTTGTCGATGCGGCGGGTTTCCTCGAGCCCGAAAAGCGTCGCGTAGAAATGGAGCGATGCATCCAGATCCTTCACGCGGACCATGGTGTGGAGATAACGCATTCTGTTTCCTCTCTAAATACTGGCGTGCCTCTTCTGTGGCGGAACGTCAGGTTCAGGCAAGACTAGGGGGTAAGATTGGCAGTTGCGAATAAACGAAAAGTAGGGCTTGCGCTAATCCGTTACCAACATGTTAATCTTGATCTCAAGAATCAGTTAACCGTAACAGTGTGACGCGTATTGAGGGGCTGGCGAAATGGCTGACAGGATTTCATCGACGGAATTCACTGACCTCGATCAACTCGCGGGTGATGCGGTCGACCTCATCGAAATCACCGGCGTCGTGAAGTGGTTCGACGTCGCGAAAGGCTTCGGTTTCATCGTCCCGGACAACGGCATGCAGGACGTCCTGCTGCACGTGACCTGCCTGCGCCGCGACGGCTACCAGACCATCCTCGAAGGCACCCGCATCGTCGCTCTCATCCAGCGCCGGGATCGCGGATACCAGGCGTTCAAGATCCTCTCCATGGACCAGTCGACGGCGGTTCATCCGTCGCAGCTGCCGCCGGTGCGCACGCATGTGCAGGTCACGGCGACGAGCGGTCTGGAGCGCGCGCTGGTCAAGTGGTTCAACCGCACCAAGGGCTTCGGCTTCCTGACGCGCGGCGAGGGGACCGAGGATATCTTCGTGCACATGGAAACGCTGCGTCGCTTCGGCCTTACCGAGCTTCGTCCCGGCCAGGTTGTGCTCGTGCGCTTCGGCGATGGCGACAAGGGGCTGATGGCGGCCGAAATCCATCCGGACGCGCCGACCCCCGTGAGCAGGGCGCACTGATGACCATGGTTTCATACCGGATCAGAAGCGCCTTTTTGGCGCTTTTTTTCATGCTGGCGCTGCCGGCGCTCGCCCAGTCCGTCGTCAAGTTCGATAAGGAGCAACTGGTCATCCAGACGGCATCCGGGCAGAAATACAACTTTACCGTCGAGATCGCCGATACCAACGAGCAGCGACAGCGCGGCCTGATGTACCGCAAGGAGATGGCCGCGGATGCCGGCATGATCTTCGACTTCGGGACGTCGCGACGTGTGCAGATGTGGATGGAAAACACGGTGCTGCCGCTCGACATGCTGTTCGTCGATCGGGCGGGTATCGTGCGTGGCATCAAGCAGAATGCGGTGCCCTATTCCCGCGACATCATCGATTCCGTGACCGAGGTGAAGTACGTGCTGGAGCTCAACGCCGGCGCCACGGCCAAGCTCGGCATCAAGCCGGGCGACAGGGTGGTCAGCCCGAGCATCACGAAATACATGTAGCCACCGGCAGGGCGGCCGTTTCCCGTTTCCTCATGAAAAAGGCCCGTCCGGCATTGTCGCCAGGACGAGCCAGAGTGCGCAGTGATGAGCGCCGGGCAAGGCGCTCATAGCGGGTGGCGCCGGCGTTCGTCGCCACGTTGATCCGGGTCCGGTGTTTCGATCCGGCACGGATGTCGCGGCGACCTACGCCTTTTTGACGAACTCCGTCTTCAGCACCAGGCCCTTGACCTGCTTGGTGTTGCATTCCACTTCGCCTGGGTTTCCGTTGAGCCGGATGTTCTTCACCAACGTTCCGCGCTTGATGGTCTCCGATGTGCCCTTGACCTTCAGGTCCTTGATGAGCGTGACGGAATCACCGTCGCTGAGCTGCGCGCCGTTGCTGTCTCTTACGATTGGTTCGTCGGTCATTGTGATCTCGTTTTTCAAATTGCCTGGTGGATATGGAAAAGTGGATATGAAGAATAAGACGTCCCTGCGGTTCACGTAACGTGATGCAGCTCACGCTTGGTCATCGCGTCCGCACGACGCAACCACTGATGCTTCCCTAGAGGCTGAGGCCGTCAAAGTAAAATCAATTGGTTGGACATTGCCGCTCATCAGGTATCGCTGATTGTCTGGGTACTGATATGACATTGCCAGGCATTTCGGCCCCGATAATGTCGCACTGGCAAACACGGCCGGGAATCCCTATCTGTAGGGCACACGGCGGAGCTGCCTTCCGGGCGGCTCGGGCAGGTTGGGCGCAAGCTTCCAGGCTGTCAGCCGATGAAGATTTCGTAACGAACGTCAGGGAATGGAGATATTCGATGACTATCGAACGCGCAGTGCTCGCAGGCGGTTGTTTCTGGGGAATGCAGGATCTGATCAGACGCCTGCCGGGTGTCGAGACGACGCGAGTGGGCTACACCGGCGGTGAGGTTGCCAACGCGACCTACCGCAATCACGGGAACCACGCCGAGGCGATCGAGATCCTCTTCGATCCCGCCAAGACCAGCTATCGCGACATCCTGGAATTCTTCTTCCAGATCCACGATCCGTCGACGCCCAATCGCCAGGGCAACGATCTCGGCCCCAGCTACCGCTCGGCCATCTTCTACGCGAGTGATGAGCAGAAGCGCGTGGCCGAGGATACGATCGCCGATGTGGACGCATCTGGTCTCTGGCCGGGAAAGGTCGTCACGGAGCTTGCCCCGGTCGGCGATTTCTGGGAGGCGGAGCCCGAGCATCAGGACTATCTGGAACGGATTCCGAACGGCTATACCTGCCACTTCGTCCGTCCCGGCTGGAAGTTGCCGAAGCGGCAATCCTCCGCGGCTTGAAAACACAGCCACGTCTTCGCGGCGCCAGGTCGAAAGACCTGGCGTTTTGCGTGAGAAGCACCGTTCTTTCACGGGGACAGACGTGTCGGTCCGGGCCTATAGTGGAGATTGGCAGGCGCATTCGCGGGCTGGGCCGCGTCGTTCAGGGAAGAGCAGGGTGAATATCAGTTTCGTCGATAACCGAGCGAGCCACGAGGCCGTGCACACCATCGCCTTTCATGGTGGGGTTGCCGCACCGGCGACGCGCAGCGTTCCCGAGGAGGTGGCGATCGCTTTCTCCTATGGCGGCAGCTCGCATGCGGTGATGATGGCGACGCCCGCCGATCTGGTCGATTTCGCGGTCGGCTTCAGCCTTACCGAGGGTTTGATCGACGCCGTCTCGCAGATCGAGGCGATCGAGATCGTTCAGGACGAGATGGGCATCGACGTGCAGATCGCGCTGGTTGAAGACGTCGAGGAGAAGCTGCGCGCGCGCCGGCGACACATGATGGGTCCGGTCGGCTGCGGCCTGTGCGGTATCGAATCGCTGGAGCAGGCCGTCCGCAGTGTGCGTCCCGTCCTGTCCCGCGATCTCACGGTCACGCCTCACGACATCGCGCGCGCGGTGGCGAGCCTCGCGGATCAGCAGCAACTCAACCACAAGACCCGCGCGGTGCATGGCGCCGGGTTCTTCGTGCCGGGCAGCGGGCTGGTGGCGTTGCGCGAGGACGTCGGCCGGCACAACGCGCTCGACAAGCTCTGCGGCGCCGTCGTCGCATCGGGTGTCTCCGGCGGCAGCGGCGCGGTGACGGTGACCAGCCGGCTTTCGATCGAGATGATCCAGAAGGCCGGGTTTCTCGGCAGCCCGATCCTGATCGCGATCTCGGCGCCGACCGCCTATGCCATTCGCACGGCCGAGGAGGCGGGGATCACCATGATCGCCGTCGCGCGCGGAGAGGATTTCGAGATCTTCACGCATCCACATCGGGTGGTCTTCTAGAGCACGGTTCGCGGGGCCGGGCTGGACGGGGCGCCGCTGCTTCGATGCCGGCCTGTTTATGCCCGTATATAAAGTGTGGAAGCGGGGTCTATCGAGGCCGGCCTGGCATGGGCGCCAAGATACTCATCCCGCGCGCGGCCATTGCGTGTGGTCGTTGTCGATCACATAGGCATGAGAATGACGGTGGCCGCCGACGAAGCGTTCGGCACCAGCGATGTGCGGATGGTTGGCGTCCAGATCGCCGTGGGTGTGTTCCAGTTCCTGCGGATCGTCCGCCGGCCACACCCGGACGGCGATCAGCACGGCGACCGCGCCGAGCAGTGAGAGCGATGCGAAGGTGAAGGGAAGACCGGCGCGCGCGCCGAGCCAGCCCGCGATCGGATAGGTGATCAGCCAGCAGGCGTGGGAGAGCGCGAACTGCGCGGCGAAAAGCGCCGGCCGGTCCTCGGGCCGGGACGACCGGCGCAGCAGTCGGCCGGACGGGGTCTGGGCCAGCGAGTAGCCGATGCCGAGGGCGAACCACAAGGGGAGCAGCATCGCGTAGCTCCCCACGAACATTCCAAGGCCGACCCCAAGGACGAGGATCGCCGCGCCGCAAAGCATTGCCTGTCGGTCGGGCAGGCGATCGAGCAATCGCGGAAGAGCCAGCGCCGCGAGCATGGAGCCGCCGCCGAAGGCCGCCAGCGCCAATGCCGTCGCCCTCTGCGTCAGGGAGAACTCCGCCTGTACCAGAACCACGGTGTTGACGATCACCATCGCGCTTGCCGCCGCGACGGCAAGGTTGATGGCGAGCAGACCCCTGAGGCGAGGCGTCGCCAGATAGATGCGCAGGCCCCGGGTCGTCCTGTCGTAGATGCCGCGCCGCTCGCTGGCCTTGGGGGAGGGAAGGACAACGGAGACGACGAGCGCGGCCGAGGCGAGGAAGCCGATGACGGTTCCGGCGAAGAGGCTGTGGAAACTGATGACCGTCAGCAAGGCCGCCGCCAGCATCGGACTGACGACACTCTCCAGATCGTAGGCGAGACGCGAGAGCGAGAGCGCCCGCGTATACTCCTTTTCTTCGGGAAGCACGTCGGGGATGGTGGCCTGAAAGGTCGGCGTGAAGGCCGCCGATGCCGACTGAAGCACGAAAATGAGGACATAGACCTGCCAGACCTCGGTGACAAAGGGCAGCAGTAGCGCCACCGCCGCCCGGATGAGGTCGAGAGACACCAGCATCGTGCGCCTGGGCAGCCGCTCGGCGAAGGCGGCCGCGACCGGCGCAACGCCGACATAGGCGATCATCTTGATCGCCAGGGCCGTCCCGAGAACCGCGCCCGCATCGGCGCCGGCGAGACTGTAGGCCAGGAGGCCGAGCGCCACCGTGGCGAGCCCGGTCCCGACCAGCGCGATGACCTGGGCGAGAAACAGATGACGGTAGGTGCGGTTTGCGAGGACGTTCAGCATGTTCGATCCCGTTATGCTCAAAGGTACTTGGTGATGGCCTTGAACTCGTCGATCGACTGGCGCTGATCGCGGGGGAGAACCCCGATCGTGTCCTCGAGGCAATGATCGAGGTGATCCTGGATCAATGTTCGCTTGGCGTTGATGATCGCCTTCTCCACGGCGTGGAGTTGCTGAGCGATGTCGAGGCATGGCCGTCCGCCCTCGATCATGGCGATCACGCTTTTCAGATGTCCTTCGGCCCGCTTGAGCCGATTGACGATGTCGGGATGAGTTTCGTGCCGATGTTCTTCCATGTCCACAACCTATCCCCCTGGATAGGATATTTCAAGCGCCGACCTTGTCGAAGCGGATTGGAATGCTCGCGAAAACCATCGATTACGAGTTTCTTTCCAAGCCGTTTTTTTCCACTTGAACCTATAGTGACATGAGGTTGTAGGTACATATCTCGAAGCTATCGAGGTTTACCGCAATGAATGAAATCATCAAGACCAAGTACCGGGTGAGCGGTATGGATTGCGCCTCTTGCGCATCCAAAATCGACACCGCCGTAAGGCGCTCAACAGGCATCGAGGATGTATCGGTTTCCGTGACCGCGGGGACGATGACCATTAGTCATCTTCTCTCTGCCGATCTCGCGAAAATCGAAAAGAAGGTCAGTGGCCTCGGCTATCCGGTTTCCCGTATTTCGACGCCAGCCAAGCCGGCGGCCGCCGCCAAGGCCGAGCACAAGCACGAGAAACACGATCACGCAGGCCATGACCACGCCGGCCATGATCACGCCGGCCATGATCACAAGGACCATGACCACTCTGGCCACGACCACAAGGGCCACGATCATTCCGGCCACGACCACAAGGGTCACGATCACTCGGGTCATGACCATAAGGACCACGATCACGCGGGTCACGACCACGCGTCCTGCGGCCATGACCACGATCATGCTGGTCACAAGCATGGTGACCACGATCACGCTGGCCATGATCATGCCGGCCACGACCACGCGTCTTGCGGCCACGATCACGACCACTCCGATCACAAGCATGACCACGATCACGCCGGACACGACCATTCCGGCCATGATCACTCTGGCCACGACCATTCCGGCCACGACCATTCCGGTCACGACCATGATCATGAAAAGGCGGACGGCAACGTTGGCCCGGATCAGGGCATGACACGCTTTCGCATCGGCGGCATGGACTGCGCGTCCTGCGCGGCGAAGATCGATACCGCCGTCCGCCGTCTCAGCGGCGTCGACACGGTGTCCGTCTCCGTCACCGCGGGTACGATGACCGTTCGCCACAAGGATGCCATCGACGTTCCCGCGATCGAAAAGCAGGTGCGTGGTCTCGGCTATTCGATCGAAGCGGCGCAACCGGCCAAGGCCGGCGGGAGCCGTGACGGGCATTCCCATGGCAGTGAAACCTCAGGGCTGCATGGCCATGACCATGGACCGACGAATGGACCATGGTGGAAAAGCCGCAAGGGTCGCCTGACGATCATGGCGGGCGCGGCGCTGGTCGCGGCCTATGGCATTGGCCACCTGTTCCCGCAGACCGGTTCCTACGCCTTCGTCGTGGCGATGCTCGTCGGCCTGATGCCGATCGCTCGCCGCGCGTTCATGGCTGCCCGCGCGGGTACGCCGTTCTCCATCGAAATGCTGATGACGATCGCCGCTGCTGGAGCGGTCATCATCGACGCGAGCGAGGAAGCCGCCGCGGTTGTCTTCCTGTTCCTCGTAGGCGAACTTCTCGAGGGTGTCGCGGCGGGCAAGGCCCGTGCGAGCATCCAGTCGCTGGCCAACCTCGTGCCAAAGATGGCGCTGGTCGAAGAGAACGGACGCACGCGCGAAGTTCCGGCCGAGGATGTCGAGGTGGACGCGATCATCCTGGTCCGCCCCGGTGACCGCGTGTCCGCCGACGGCGTGATCATTGCCGGCGAGAGTTCGATCGACGAAGCGCCCGTGACCGGTGAGAGCGTGCCGGTGAGAAAGGGCGTGGACGACAAGGTATTCGCGGGCACCGTCAACGGTGATGCCGCCCTGCGCGTTCGGGTTACGGCCGCTGCCGCCGACAACACGATCGCTCGCGTCGTCAAGCTGGTGGAAGAGGCTCAGGAATCCAAGGCTCCGACCGAACGGTTCATCGACCGCTTCTCTTTCTATTACACCCCTGGTGTCGTCGTCGTGGCTGCTCTGGTCGCGACCCTGCCGCCTCTCCTTGCTGGCGGTGACTGGAACGAGTGGATCTACAAGGGACTGGCGCTGCTTCTGATCGGGTGCCCGTGCGCCCTGGTCATTTCGACGCCTGCCGCGATCGCTGCATCGCTGTCGTCGGGTGCACGTCGCGGACTGCTGATGAAGGGCGGAGCCGTGCTCGAGACCCTTGGCAAGATCACCGCGGTCGCCCTCGACAAGACGGGTACGCTTACCGAAGGCAAGCCGAAGGTTACCGACATCCTCGATTTCGGCATGGCTCCTTCCGAGGTGCTCAGAATGTCGGCCGCGCTCGAGACCGGCTCAAGCCATCCGCTCGCCATCGCCATTCTGAAGAAGGCCGAGGAGGATCAAGTCAACATTCCTGCTGCGATCGATGCGAAGGCGATCGGCGGCAAGGGGGTTACGGCAACGGTCGAAAGCCACGACGTATTCTTCGGCTCGCCGGCGGCTGCCGCGGACCGTGTCGGCCTCTCGGATGAGCAGCAGGCGACGATCACCAAGCTCAACGACGAAGGCAAGACCGTGTCGGTCCTCATCGTGGGCGGAAAGCTCGCCGGCGCGATCGCCATGCGTGACGAACCGCGGGCCGATGCTCGTGATGGTTTGAAGCAGTTGGAACAGATCGGCGTGAAGACCGTCATGCTGACCGGCGACAACAACCGGACCGCTTCGGCGATCGGCAAGCAACTGGGCATTTCGGTGAAGGCCCAGCTCCTGCCGGAAGACAAGCAGAAGATCGTCGGCGAGATGCAGAAGCTCGGCCTCGTGGTCGCCAAGGTTGGCGATGGTATCAACGACGCTCCGGCTCTGGCCGCGGCAAACGTTGGTATCGCCATGGGCGGGGGCACCGACGTGGCGCTTGAAACGGCCGATGCCGCCATTCTTCATGGTCGCGTGTCGGACATTTTCAGGATGATCGATCTGTCCAAGCGGACGATGCGAAACATCTACCAGAACATCTTCATGTCGCTCGCGCTGAAGGCTGTTTTCCTGGTCACGACCGTCATCGGCCTCACGGGCTTGTGGCCGGCAATTCTCGCCGATACCGGTGCCACGGTGCTCGTCACGATGAACGCCTTGCGCCTGCTTAAGGTGCCGAAGGACGGCTGACATCGACTTGTCGGATAACGGCTCCGGCGCCCATCTGGGCGCCGGAGCCTTCTACGTCTTTCGGTTCCGCGCACATTGAATTCCACGGAGAATGACCCCGCATGGCCAAATCGGTCGTTTTGACACGCCGCCGCTTGATGGCTTTCTCCGCCATGATCGGGGCGACGCAGCTTGCAGGTTGTGCGACCGGCGGGCTGCCGAAGACGGTGCCGATCCCTTTCGAACAACCGCGAGCCAGCCGTCCCGTCGGACCACCGAGCCCGGCCGATCTCGCGTCGATGTACGCGGAGGCCGTCGATGAAAATCAGACGATGGCCGCCGTTCCCTATGACAAGATCGACCCCAGGTTCTACCGGCAACGCGTCATGGACCCGACGGGAGAGGCGCCTGGAACGGTAATCGTTGATACCCCGGCCAGATTCCTATACGTCGTTGAGCCGGGTGGCACCGCGATGCGTTACGGTGTCGGTATCGGCCGCGAAGGTTTCGCATGGGCAGGTGAGGGAGTGATACAGTGGCGTCAAAAGTGGCCGCGCTGGAAGCCGCCGAATGAGATGGTCGCTCGCCAGCCCGAACTCGCGAAATATTCGATCGAGAACGGGGGAATGGAAGGCGGCATCGACAATCCGCTCGGCGCTCGCGCTCTCTACATTTTCTCCGACGGCAAGGACACGCTCTATCGCCTCCACGGTACCAATGATTGGCGGTCGATCGGCAAGGCCGTATCGTCAGGATGTGTTCGACTTTTGAACCAGGACGTGATCGATTTGTATACGCGCGTTCCGATCAAGGCGCGCGTCATTGTCCGCCAGTAGGCGGGCAGTTCGAGATTAACCTTTGCGCGGACCGTGCCCGAAGCCGGTACAATCCCGTAATTGAGACGGCATGTGGTGAACAAAGAAGCGATCCAAAGATCTCTCGGAAACGCTGCCGCGATCCCCGCGGACGGGCGACGCCAGCCCGACCGCAGACAGGTGTCGAGCCGGTGGCTGACGGGCATCGCGCTCACGGGAGCGACGTCGACCCTGTTGATGGGGGTCGCGCTATTCGCGGCAATGGACGGCAGACAGCAGCTAGCGACACCCGCGGAAGCCGTCAGCCTGCCCACGGAAGCGAGCCATGCCGACGAAAGCGTGCTGCGCGGGGCCAGAATCGTCGGGACGCTGAAGGCCGCGCGCGCTTCCGATCGCAGGGTCATGGAGCTCTCTTCGATCGTCAAGGAAGGCGATCGCGAGGTCGTCAGAAGTCAGCCTTATACCCACGTCCAGATGCAGTTGGCCGCCGGTGGCGCCTCGGGAACGAATTATCCCAAGTTCGACCCGACGGCGGTTCTCTCGGGGGTCTCGGGAGGCGAGGCTGAACCGTCCGAGGAGGGAGCGCTTTACGGCGCGAAGGTCGAGACCGAGATAGCCTTGAAGACAGGCAGCTACTCGGCTTCCGGCAAGTGGCCGGTGGCGCCGGGAATGAGCTTCGAGGAGATCGAGGCCTCCGTCCGCTCCGATGGCATGGCGCTTCTGGAAGGGGCGACCGTCTCGGCGGTCTATGTCGATCCCGAGCGCTTCTCCGATAACGACGATCTGCCGCCCATGGGCAGCACCGCGAAGGTGCTCGAGCAGAATGTCTCCTATTCGACGGTTGCGGCGATCACGGCCAACACGGAACAGTTCGCCGAGGACGTGATCAATGTCGGCGGAAAAACCACCGTAACCGAGGCCCTGAAATCCGCCGGCTATCCGGCCGGGCAGGCGGGAATGGTCGGAAACCTGCTTGCTGCCGGCGCGGGCCAGAACGTCGATGTCGGTGATACGGTCCGCATGGGCGTCATCCAGCGTGGACAGGATCTGAAGGTCGTGCGGGCGAGCCTGTACCGGTCGCAGCGGCACCAGGCCAGCATCGCCGTCGACGATGCCGGCAGGTTCGTCACCGGGGCCGAGCCTGAGCGGTTCGGTGCCGTCGGCGAAGGGGGCGTGACGATCGGACGGGCGGCTCCTCTGGACCGGCCAAAGGTCTATGACGGCATTTACAGGAGCGCGCTCAACTACGGCATGACGCTCGGCATGGCCAAGACGATCGTCGGTATCATGGCGTCGTCCTTCGACCTGCAGGCGCCACTGAAATCGTCGGACAGCTTGGAAGCGTTTTATTCATCGGGGAAGGATGGGAATGCCGAGGAGAACTCGGAGCTTCTCTATTTCAGCGTGCGTTTCGGTGATCGCGAGGCTCGGTTCTACAAGTTTCGCGATCCTGTAGACGGCAGCATCGGCTACTTCGACGAGAATGGAAAAAGCCTGCGTCAATTCCTGCTTCGCAGTCCGGTCCCGAGTGTTCCGCCGAATTCGAGCTTTGGCATGCGTCGACATCCGGTTCTCGGATTCGTGCGCATGCATACCGGGGTCGACTACCCCGCGCCGACGGGAACGCCGATCATTGCCGCGGGAGACGGCGACGTCATCAAGGCGGGATGGGATACGGGCGGATATGGCAACCAGACCCTGATCCGCCACGCGAACGGATATGTCTCCTCCTACAGCCACCAGAGCGCGATCGCCAAGAATGTCGTCGCCGGGGGCAAGGTGAAGCAGGGCCAGGTCATCGGCTACATAGGTGCTACCGGGATGGTGACCGGTTCGCACCTGCATTATGAATTGCTGGTGAACGGACGGCGAGTCGACCCACTCAAAATCCGCCTGCCAACCGACGCATCCCTCAAGGATGATCGGCTTCTCACCTTTCAAAAAGAGCGCAAGCGCATCGACACACTTCTCGATACCCCGCCGCCGCCGAGCGCGCCGGATACTTAACGGAGGACTACTGAATGTCGCATTCTCACGATGCGGGAGAAGGCCACGCCCACGACCACACGGCTGGCGCCAATTCAAAGATGCTGACCCTGGCTCTTGTACTGACGGCGACCTTCCTCGTGGCGGAAGTCGTTGGCGGGATTGTCTACAACAGCCTTGCACTCTTGTCCGACGCCGCGCACATGATGACCGACGTCGCGGCGCTCGCGATCGCTCTTCTGGCCATCAAGGTCGGAAACCGTCCGGCCGACGAGCGGCGGACTTTCGGATACAGGCGACTTGAGATCCTCGCCGCGACGTTCAACGCGATGCTGCTCTTCGTGGTGGCGATCTATGTCTTCGTCGAAGCCATAGGACGGTTCCGCGAGCCGCAGCAGGTCAGATCCACGGGGATGATGATCATCGCGGTGCTGGGTCTGATCGTCAATCTCATTTCGATGAGACTGCTTGCCTCCGGGCGCGATGCCAGCTTCAACGTCAAGGGCGCCTATCTCGAAGTCTGGGCGGACATGCTCGGCTCCGTCGGCGTCGTCGCCGGTGCTCTCGCAATCAAGTTCACGGGCTGGACATGGGTCGATCCGCTGGTCGCGGTGGCGATCGGCGTCTGGGTGCTGCCACGGACATGGATTCTCCTGCGGGATACGACGAACGTTCTCCTGGAGGGTGTTCCGTCCGGAATGAGCCTGAACGAGATCCGCAAAGCGATCAAGGACGTTCCCGGCATCGTCGACGTACACGACGTGCACCTGTGGTCGACTTCGAACGACCAGATCAGCTTCACCTCGCACATCTCCGTCAAGGACGGCGAAAACCATGCCATCGCGCGCAAGGCTGTCGAGACCATGCTCAGCGAAAAGTTCGGCATCGTTCATTCGACGATCCAGGTCGAGGCCGAAGGCGAGCAACATGCCGGTCACGAGTTCCATGCGTGACAAGCACAGGCCCTTGACGGGCATGGCGTGCAAGATCGCCGCGTGATCGGACACGATCGGCGGTCAAGCTTGCGCGGGGCCTCTTCTTAGGAGGGGCCCCGCATCAACGTCGTCAGGCATGATGATGACTTATGCGGGGATTTGCTAGGCGAGATGGTACAGTCACCGACGGTGAGAACCCGCGCAGGAGTTCAACCCGACGACGCCGGTCCTGCCGCTCATGCGGATTGGAGCGGATCACTGGCCCTGGATTTCGCCCAAGGCACGTGACGCGGAGCGACCTTCCTGGGGAATATGGAAGAACGTGACCGTAAACACCGCCAGGGCGAAGCCCGACAGTATGACCAGCACGATCACATTTCTTCGCTTGACGGTCTTTTGACGTGCCCGCTCTGCTTCTTCGTCGAGTTTCATTCCAGTCTCCCTAAATGTCCGCTTTCGGCCGCTGCTTGACCATGGAGCAAGCCACCAGCGCGATGGCACCCGTCACCACGAAGACGTCGGCCAGATTGAACGATGGCCACGCCCATGCACCAGCATGCAGCGAGAGATAGTCGGTGACCGCGCCATCGCGGAACCTGTCGACGATGTTTCCGGCGGCACCCCCGGCCATCACGGCCAGTGCAAGTCTTTCACGCCTTGAGTTCGTCATGCAGCCCCATACGATCAGGGCGGTGGCGATTGCCGTCTTTGCAAAGGCGAACACGACCGGATAGAGCCCGATCTGTCCGCTGAACATGCCGAAACTGATGCCACTGTTGAAGACGAGAACAAGGTCAAAGAACGACGTGACCTCGATAATGCGTGGAGGTTGCATCACGAATTCGACCATGACGAACTTGACGATCTGGTCGATGGCCAGAGCCGAGGCAACGATGGATGCCATGATGAGAAGGCGAATGCCAACGCGGTTCTTAGGGTGGTCAATAGTCTGTTGGTCAGGCATTCGTGAACGGGTTCCATACTGCGAGGACGCCGATTACGCTGAATACGACCGATGTCATCATTGTTGTTATCAGAATTGCGAAAGCAATTGTGCGCTTCATTACGCTTCTCAGTTGTTAGTCTTGCCTGTCGGCCAGGACTTTGGGGCCGCGATTTGAACATTGGCGTTCCCCGGCTTCTCGCATCCGAGAGTGGCGGGGATCGTCACGTCTGCCGATGCCGGGACCGGTTGGCTTGAACAGCATCAGGATCGCGGCCAACGGCAAAACGGATGCAAGACGACATGTTTCATCAGGGGCTCCGTGACCCGTGATTTAGGGCCTCTAGCAGGTTGAGCTACAAGTGGTTTTTGGACCATCGGGCGCTGACGCGATTCTTCGTTGCGGCGGTCCGCGGCATCCGGCCAACCGGCTGGGACCGGGATCGGCAACAGGGCATCGAGCGTGGTCACCATCATCTGCCGGTGCTCGCCTTGATCGAGGGCAAGGTCATCACGACGGTGAACCTGTCCAGGGTCGCTATGGCAACGTCGCCCCCCGAATTTCGAGCGATCTGTCGAACGATCGCCAATCCAAGTCCAGAGCCGGGCCCCGTCTGCCGTCGCTTGTGAAACCGGTCGAACAGCTCTTCCACCTCGTTCAAGGCAGGCGCCGAACCTTCGTCGGATACTTCAAGCAGCAAACTGGTCGAGACTTCACTCAACGTAATCGTCGTGTGACCGGTGCCATGCACCAGGGCGTTCTCCAGAAGGTTTTGAACAGCCTGTCTCATTTGCCCGCTGTTGCCGCGCGTGTAGAGCCCGTCGGCGACCTCGACGTGAACTTCTCTTTCGGCATTCTCGAACAGAAGCATCATGTCCGCCACGGCTTCGCGGACGACCCGAGACATGGAAAGCACTTCGCGATCAGGCGGAAGCGCCGCGTGGCTCTCCGCGCGGGCCAAGGCGGTGAGCTGGCCAACGAGATGAGTCATTTGCCCCATTTCGCGATCGATGGATTCCCAGTCCACGCTGTTGTCGGCGCGAGCTTTCTGAAGGCGCAAACTCAATACGGCCAGCGGCGTGCGCAGTTCGTGGGCCGCCTCGGCGGTGAAGCGGCGTTCCGATGCATAGGCGCGGGCGAGCCTTTCGAGCGCGCCATTGGCTGCAACGGCGAGCGGTCGTATTTCCATCGGGAGGTCGTCGACCGGTATTCGCTTGCCGGGATCGTCCGCGTCAATATGCCTGGCGAGAGCCGCGGCCTTGTTCACGGACCGAAGCACCCAGGCCGCGAGCGTCAGCACAACGAGAAACGAGAGCGCGCCCAAGGCGGCGATAACAAAGGTGCTTCCCGCGAGTTCCATCCGCAGCAGCGTTTGCAGTTCCTGCCGTTCCTGCCAATCGTCCTTGCGTACGACAAGCGTATTGGGACCCAGGGGGCGGGAGATGACAGAGGAGCGTGCTTCCTTCAGCTCTTTGCCACCACTCAGGAGTGGAGGTGGGCGGCCGTCGTCCGGGCGAGACAGGAGGAGGGCGCCGGTTGGATCATATACCGCGAAGCGCCAGTCCGCCTCTCCGAAGCGGGTTGAAAGGCGGCCGATAGCTTCAATGCCGGCATCCGTTCCGACAGTCGCCAGAATCGCGTCGATCTGCTTGTCCATTATATGGGTGCGCAAGTCCTGGTCGACGTCCCAGATGTATATAACGACGTCCGCCGCGCCAATGGTGAACACCACCGCCATCGCCGCGGCAAGTCTGCCACGAAGGCTTTTAGTCCACCTCAACGTCTTCTCCGGGCAGCAGGCGATATCCGATGCCTCGCACGGTGGCGATCCGAGCAGTGGCGTGGGCGGCGATCAATTTGCGGCGAAGGCGCGACACGACCGCCTCGGTGGCATTTGGCGTTACGATTTCGTCGAATGAGTAAAGTCGATCCTCGAGCCGGTCCTTGGCCATCACGCCGGGATAGACGCGTGCCAGTTCTTCCAGCAGGACGAATTCACGTCGGGCGAGCTCGACGGAGTTGCCATCGATCCGGACGTCCCACCGCGCGACGTCGACCGAGACATTGCCGACCGTCAGCACCTCGTCGATCCGCGCTCCGGGCCGGCGGAGAACGGCGCGCAGCCGCGCTTCGAGCTCAAGGATATCGAAGGGTTTGACGAGATAATCGTCGGCGCCGGAATTCAGGCCGGTCAGTCTGTCGCTGATCTGGTCGCGGGCTGTGAGAATGATGACGGGCAGCGACCGACCCTTCTGCATTCTCTGGCGTTTCAGTACATCGAGGCCATCGAGCGTCGGCAGGCCGAGGTCGAGGATCATCCCATCGTATTCGACGGTCCGCAAAGCCTCCAAGGCTTCCGGGCCATCCTGCACTCGATCGATTATGAACCCGGACTGGTTCAGATGTTCTTGAACGAGGCTTCCCAGAGCGTCATGATCTTCTACGAGCAATATCTTCATTCGCACCCCGTTTTCTCGCCGCATTGAGCACGGCGACCCTGACGACTTGCTGACAGTTCCGACAGAAGGGCGATTATGTCGGGCTATCAGCTTCCGGTCAGGAATGTTGCGCTATTAGCCTTAACACAACGTGGTGGTGAGATAATGCCGATGACGAGAGAAGATGGCCGTTCCGCTGTTGCCGCCGTACTGATAATCGCCGCGTCATTTTGTCTGTTCTGGGCAATGCCGACGATCGTCCTCTGGCTTGGCGGCATTTCGCCCTGGCTTGGCTTCCTCGGAGGGGCGTTGATCATCGGTGCGTTCTTTCTTCCCTTCGTGTTGCGTGCCAGGTTTCAGCGAAGGGCCGACAGGGCCAGACAAGCAGACGCGCATGTCGATCCATGATCTGCCGGGCATCTAGGAGACGGGTATGAACGACAAGTCTGCTTTTGTATCCGAGTTGCTTCGCGCGGCCAACGATGTCGAAAGGCTTGGCCCGCCGGAGGTCAGGAGGCTGCTCCATCGCGCGATCGTGTGCATCCGCGACCAGCGCGAATTCGTCGGCATACCCGGAAGCGGAACGCCTTCGGATGAAATCATCGTTCTGATGAACGTGGCGACGAGAGCGGAACGCTTCACCCGAAGCGATTGGGCGAGGGCGCTTCTCGATGCGGCCGAGATGATCCGTGCGCTTCGTATCGTCGCCGACACGCAGGCCAAGACCATGATCCGCGACGCCTCCTAGTCTAGCGCTCGGGCGCGACGAACTACCTCCGTTCCCAAGAATATATTTGGTGTGCGCGTTCCGCGCCGCATGGCGCTGTGTGCCGGACGACGCGTTCCAGCGAACAATCCCATTCCTAGCTTAGAATGATGCCCGTGCCAGCCTCGGCACAAGCCCCGGACAAGTTCACGGTGCAATCAATCGGACGATCGAAAAGTCTGGAAACAATATGCGTAGAACGTCGAACAGAAGAGTTGCCGCGGTGGTGCTTTTTCTCGCGACGATTCTTGTCTGCAATTTGGTCGGTCATTCGCAGGCCGACACCATCGAGACTTTCGCCAGTACCGTCGAGTTCACCGTTCCCACCGCGGGCGTCGACCTTTCTCGTGCCGACACCAGTATGCGTTCCGGCCACGGCGATCACTGTTCGCTTCACAACTGTGTCGTGACCTATAGCTTGCAGGCAAACCGGCCTGTCGTTGTCGGGTTCAGGGTCGAGGCCTTGCACCCGAGGCTGCGGCCGACCAACCAGACGTCACTGTTCCGCCCCCCGATTCGAGTCGCCTCATCTCGAATCACATTGATCGATATTCGCGGCACCAGGCCAGACATTCAGTCAGCTGTCGGTGCGGCCAACGGACGAGCTTAGAATATGAACATCATTATCGGACTGGTGATCACCACAGGGTGCATTATCGGCAGCTTCATGGCCATGGGCGGCAAAGTCGGAGCCCTGTTCCAGCCATTCGAACTTGTCATCATCGGGGGCGCCGGCATCGGCGGCTTCGTGATGGCGAACTCCATGAAAGTCATCAAGGATTCGCTCAAGTCGATCGGCGAGGCTTTCAAATACGCGGTCCCGAAGGAGCGGGAATACCTGGACGTCCTGAGTGTCCTCTACTCCCTCATGCGCGACCTGAGGACCAAGAGCCGTAACGAAATCGAAGCGCATATCGACAACCCTGCGGAGTCGCCGATCTTCCAAGCCGCTCCGACGCTGCTCAAGAACAAGTCGCTGGTCAATTTCATCTGCGACTATGTTCGCCTTATCATCATCGGAAATGCTCGATCGCACGAGATCGAGGCGCTGATGGACGAGGAACTCAATACGATCCTCAACGACCGGCTCAAGCCCTATCACGCCCTGACGACCATGGGCGACTCCTTTCCGGCCATCGGCATCGTCGCCGCCGTTCTCGGGGTTATCAAGGCCATGGCCGCGATCAACGAACCGCCGGAGGTTCTCGGGCATCTGATCGGCGCCGCGCTCGTCGGTACGTTCCTGGGGATTCTGCTGTCCTACTCCCTGTGTGCTCCGATCACCGCGCAGATCAAGACCGTGAGAACGAAGCAGCACCGGCTTTATGTCATCGTCAAGCAGACGCTGCTTGCCTACATGAACGGATCGGTACCTCAGGTCGCCCTGGAGTATGGCCGCAAGACCATCTCCGAAAGCGACCGTCCGACGATCGACGCCGTCGAGCAGGAGATGATCAGCGGCGGCTCGGTCGACAAGGCTGCCTAATAAGACAACCGCCGCGCGTCCGCGGTCCTGAGCTCCATATCGATCCCGGCCTGTCAGCGTCCTCCGCAAGGAGGGCGCTGAACAGTCGTTTCAGAGGGGTAGCCGACTCGAGGCACCTGGAGGAACTCGGAGGCGAGAATACGGGCCATCCGGCCGGTTGCGTTAACCATCAATTAACTATTCGAATGGCGATCCTTGACCTTCGGTGGGGTTTACCGTTTGTTAACCCTGGTGGCGGGGTCGATGAGGGTTGCTCGTGTTGCGTTTGGGTTTTGCTGTTGTTTTTTCGTTGGTTGGCTGTGCCGGAACTGCTTTCGCGGGCTCGGGTGATCTCGATACGGTGATGAAGACGGGGACGTTCACGTCGCAACCAATCGGTCACTTCGAGTTCTGCAAGGCCAATGCCGAAGAATGCAGCCGCCGTTCAACCGATCTTGCACCGCTGACGCTGACCGAGGCGCAGTGGGGTGACCTGATCAGGGTCAACGCCGAGGTGAATGCGCGCGTGGCGCCGAAGACCGACGAGGACCACTACGGCAAGGTCGAGGTCTGGGCCTTTCCCGATGGCGAAGGCGATTGCGAGGATTACGCTATCGAGAAGCAGCGGATACTTTTGGGAATGGGCGTTCCGGCATCCAATCTGTTGATTACCGTGCTGAAAAAGCCTGATGGCGAAGGCCACGCCGTGCTGACGGTCAGAACCGACAAGGGCGACTATCTGTTGGACAATCTCGCAACCGACGTGAAGCTCTGGTCCGAGACGAACTACACCTTCCTCAAGAGGCAGTCGGAACAGGATTCCGGACGGTGGGTCGCCATCTCAGCTCACGACGAAAACAGCATCGCGGCCGCCGTCAAGTAGCCTGGGCTACTTGCAACTAAACTGATTACTTGGCGCCGTCATAGGGATCGGCCAGCGCCGCTTCCGGGCGGCTGACGGGGTACTTGATCGTCGAGATCCGGGCTGCGAGCTTCTCCGCCCCGTTCTGCTTCAGAAGCACCCGGAAACTTGGATGCATGCCGCCATCCACGTAGGCATTGGCATGCAACGGGCCGTCCTTTTCGACGAGCGCTGAAAGCTGCGTGTCTTCGACCTTGAATTTGGCGGCGATAGCGGGGTTCAGCGTGTCGATCCGCGCCGGGCAGGCCGCCAGCGGGTTCTTTGGCTCGCCGCCTTCGAATTCCGCGTTTACGACGTACTTCCCGCCGCAGGTGGAAATCTTAGGCTGCGTGCGCGTCGCCTCGAACGAGTCGTAGCCCGCTTTCATGGTTCGCCAGAACTCGAAATTCGGATCTTCCCGATGGGAAGCCATGTTCTGGGCCGTCATCCTGAACGGAAAGGCCTGAACCTGGAACGCGCTCTGTCCGGCCTCCAGGGATGCCTTGACCAGAGCGTAGATCTCGCCGACGCCCTGGTCCGTCATGGCGTAGCAGCCTGACGACGAGCAGGCGCCATGAACCATCAACGCGGTTCCGGTGTAGCCAAGCGCCGCTTCCAGGCGGTTCGGATAGCCGAGATTGAACGAGAGATAATATTGCGACTGCGGGTTCAGCATTCCTTTCGTGACGGAATAGAAGCCTTCGGGCGCCTGGCGGTCGCCATCGTTCTTCTTCGGCCCCAGCTTTCCGGACCACCGGCATATCGGGTAGGTCTTCAGCAGGGCGTAACGGCCGGATGCGTCCTGTTTCCAGACTTCCAGCTCGCTTTCCTCCTTGAAAAGACGCACGAGGACCGGCGCCTGCACGGTCATGCCCTTCTTCTTTATGTCGACGAGCGTCTTTTGCGAAATTTCCGGGGAGGCGGCGCCAAGGTCGTCGAGGGCAAGCTGAACGCAACCGCTCAATGCCAGCCCCAGCCCGACAATCGTTGCGCTCAAGGCGCCGAAACGTTTCCACGACCGCGGTTTGCGCTCAGTCATTCAATGTCTTTCCGTTTCTCGGCCGACGTCAGAGAAGACCGCGCGGCGTTCGCGATCGTGATTGTTCCGAGGTAATTGGTACCCGATTCCGCCTCAGGCTGAGAAGCCCCATTGTCAAGAACTTCGATCTCGGCCTTGGCTTTTAGGATACTTGCGACTTCCCTTGCTACCGAACCTTCGTGCGAATGTCGAATCTCTCACGGAACCTTGTCGTACACGGGTACGGGGTTGCCGCGTCGCTCCTCGAATTCAGCAAGTGGATCCCACCACAGCCTCCGCGGGGAGGCAACGACTTCTCCTGGCGCCGCGCTGGCGGCGGCCTTGATAAACTCTGGTGGGATCGGATCCTCGGCGAGGAAGCCAAGATCACCACCATTGGCCCTTGAAGACGCGTCCTGGGAGGAGGTTTTTGCCTCGTCTTCAAAGGACTTTGTCCCTTCTTGATCTCGTGTCTTGCCGACCGGCATCCGGTTTTGTCCGAGCGTCACCGGTGGCGGTGGCGAAGGTTGCCGGCGCAACGATCAGCGGGATTGAAGCGGTTGCAACAGCAACACGTCCCGCCGCTTCATTTTGATTCCTCCCGATGGGCAAATCGCACGGACCGTACGACCTCAAGGAGCTTGAGCTTCAAGTCCTTTTGGAACTGGCCCGAGCGGCCCGTGCATCAAACAATGTTGATTTTTGCCTGATCGGAAAGATCGCTAGTTTGCTATTCATGAATGCAGAGGCGAAAAATGTTGCTTAAGGCCGCTTTGGTTGCCGTCATCGTCGGAGCGGCGATCGCCGTGATGTATCTCGCGTTCTCCGTGACGTGCAACTACATCGGACATAACACCGAGGAAGCGCTCTGGAGCGGTTGGGCGATGGCAATTCTCACCATCGCGGTTGCCACGGAAGCATTCCTTCGCGTCTGGAAATAAAGAATGTGGTCAGGTGCCCGTCAGGAAGCCTGAGGCATACGCTCTCCATCGACTAGAGATATGGAGATGCAGGATGCTGACGATCGGCGACCTATCACGGAGAACAGGCGTTAAGATTCCGACCATTCGGTACTACGAGCAGATGGGGCTTCTGTCTCACGCGGAGCGGTCCGAGGGAAACCAGCGGCGTTACACGAAGCAGGAGCGCGAACGGCTGTCGTTCATCAGGCATGCGCGCGAACTTGGCATGACGATCGAAGCGATCCGCGACCTGATCGAGATGAGCCAGCATCCCGATATGCCCTGTTCGGAGATCGACCGGATCGCCGCAAGTCAGCTCGCCACGGTGAGGCACAAGATCGAACGCTTGAGAAAGCTCGAGGCCGAACTCGATCGCATCGCCACCCACCGACATGAGGGCTCCATCCGCGATTGCTACGTCATCCAGGCGCTCGCCAACCTGAACCTTCCGGAAGAGGGTGTCAGCGAGCAGTAAGGAGCGGCATCAGGAATAGCCGCGCTTCATAAAAAATCGGCCGCCCCTTGTCCCAACAAGGGGCGGCCGACGGCAGTGTATCACTGGATTGCCGCGATGCCGCATGCCGGAACGGGGTGCCGCGGAGCGGGCTGGATATGCATGAGAGCGCCGGATGCAGTGGCAAAAGCGTCAGCGGCTTTAATTCCAGAGGGAACTAACGCTGGTTCTGCAGGTTTGAGGATGGTCGTCCCGCAAACATGGAGAACGGAAATGATCGCTGCAAATGAAATCAAAGATCATATGGAAGTCAGGTCGGCGGATGGTCAGCATGTCGGAACCGTCGATCACCTCGATGGCAGTGACCGTATCAAGCTGACGAAATCCGACTCGTCCGATGGACAGCATCACCACCTCATCCCGCTGGAATGGGTCGATCACGTCGATGCGCATGTTCACCTGTCGATGAACGCGGCAGATGTGCGGTCCAAATGGACGCATCTTCCGAACTAAGTCGTGAGGCCCGCGGTCGTGCTGAACCGCGGACCTCCTTCTGCGTTGGCTCCGTCACTTGGGGAGTAGCCTGAGGGAGACGGAGCTTCACGCTAGAAAATGTCGGTCAGTCGAAGATTCTCGACAGGAACGATCTGCCACCGTGGCCGCCGCGCTGTCCGTGACTGTTGTGGCCGCCATGGCTTGAATAGCCTCCATGGCCGCCGTGACCACCCTGGTAGTTGCCCTGGTGGTTTCCTTGATAGTTATCCTGATAGTCGCTTCCGGCTGCAGCCTGCGGCGCGGCGCTCCGCTCGATGATCTTGTCGAGCTCGCCACGGTCCAGCCAAACTCCCCGGCAGGTCGGGCAGTAATCGATCTCGATTCCTTGCCGATCCGTCATCAGAAGGCCGACGCCGCACCGAGGGCAGGACATTCCGTTTGTCTGTTGATCACCCATTGAAGACTCCAATCGTCATTGATGACAGCAATGTAGGATCTCAACTAGCTTGAGCTTCAATGGTGAGGCGTTGAAATATCCGTGATCGGGCGAAGGTCGACCAAATCGGACTCATCCGCTATTGCAAGTCATTCT
The DNA here is from genome assembly GCF_030053015.1 of Rhizobium sp. AN80A. NCBI lineage: Bacteria > Pseudomonadati > Pseudomonadota > Alphaproteobacteria > Hyphomicrobiales > Rhizobiaceae > Rhizobium > Rhizobium sp. AN80A. The sequence goes on from NZ_JASJPX010000003.1 coordinate 665,490, forward strand.
CAATAATGCGATGTTGCCTTCATGGTAGCTGGCCTGATGCTAGCTGAAAGGTGTTGGCGAGAATGATTTCGGTTGGTCAACTGTCGACGAGGATGAAGGTTCGTAGCCTTCGGCACGAGACGTCGCGCGGTAAGGGCGACGGCGGCAAGCTTGTTGTCTTCGCATGGCCTAGCGCCGCGACGGTAAGCGTTCTCTGTCGTTTGGCGATCCTGGCCATTCTGGTTCTGGGTTTTATCACCGGCCGCGTGGTCATCTCCTGACCTTTGAGCATGCTCCATTGAGAACGCTTCGCAGACGCATTCGAGCTGGCGGTGTTGCAGTTGCAACTCATTGTTATTACGGAAAATTCCCGGAATAAATTTGCCGCGAAGGTTGACTCGATCAACCTGCTCGATTATCTCCAGCGCATCGGGGAGTAGTCACCGCCACCCAGCGGAAGCGCGTCAACATACTCGTGCAGCAGCACGTGGCGCGTTTGGCCGGATTTAACCGGCTCGACAAGACCGTGGCGACGCCAGCTCGGATCGGACAGAGCTTGGGACGCCCGGCCTGTACGTCCGCGAGGAATTTTCATGTCATACTGGGCAATCATCCTGCTCGCCTTCAGCATGTCGATGGACGCGTTTGCCGTGTCCGTCGGACGGGGCGCCGCTCTTGGCCGCCCGCGCGTTAGTGAGGCGCTGCGAACTGGCATCGTGTTCGGCGTCGTCGAGGCGATCACGCCGCTGATCGGTTGGGCGGCGGGCTTTGCCGCGGCATCCTACATTTCGGCCGTCGATCATTGGATCGCCTTCGCACTGCTCGGCTTCGTCGGCCTGAACATGCTGTACGCCGCCGCAAGGGGAGGCGAGGATGATGCGGCCGGGGTCAAGAGCTCTTCCTTCCTGATCCTCGTGGCAACCGCCATCGGCACGAGCCTCGACGCGATGGCGGTCGGTGTATCGCTCGCATTCATGCAGGTGAACATCCTCGTCGTTGCGATCGCAATCGGTGCGGCGACGTTCCTGCTCTCTTCGAGTGGAATGCTGGTCGGGCGCCTGATCGGCGCGCGTTTCGGGCGCATCGCTGAGGGCGTGGCCGGCCTGGTCTTGATCGGGTTTGGCGTCTCGATCCTTTTCGAGCATCTGACGGCGGTCTGATCGACGCTCCGGTGGCCGTCGGCCTGGTGATCCAGCGCTGTCCTTGACGATATCCAGATTGGAGCGTGCACAAGGTTGCGCTGAACCGCATCGGAATAACCGAAGCGACGATGGCGTTCAGAGGCGCCGATCTGCATATTTTATGGGATGAAGCGCGAGATCCGCGAAGAAAAGTGGTCGGAGTGGAGAGATTCGAACTCCCGACCCTCTGGTCCCAAACCAGATGCGCTACCAGACTGCGCTACACTCCGTGCCGACGAGGAGCGCAATACACGGTTCGATCATGCGCCGCAATAACTAAAATGGCCTTTTCACAAGGATGGGCGCCTGCCGGTTCATTCAGCAAGGTCTCGGTTGCCGCGTCACGCAGGCGCCTTGGTCGCACGACGCAAGGCCCGGCCTGTTTGCTGGCTGCCTGATGGCACCGGGCAAGGTGTTCGGGCCGTGTCGAAGCTGTGGACCGTTGGCATGCAGCGGGCGTGGCTTTTCGCTTGAAAAGGGAGGGATTCGTCGCTAAGCAAAATTCATCTATCCGTGCGATCGTGCATGAAGATGCCCCGCAAGGGGCCAGTCCATTGATTGCGAAAGCCATAATTCGGAGGCGTGCAGCTATGTCTGCCAAGATCTATCGTCCAGCAAAGACCGCCATGCAGTCCGGCAAGGCCAAGACTCACCTGTGGGTGCTGGAGTTCGATCAGGAAACGCCGCGCACGATCGACCCGATCATGGGCTACACCTCGTCGTCGGACATGCGCCAGCAGGTGAAGCTCAATTTCGAAACGCAGGAACTGGCCGAAGCCTATGCCAAGCGCAACGGCATCGAGTACCGGGTGATCGCGCCGAAAGATCCGCAGCGTCAGACGGTGGCGTATCCGGATAATTTCCGCTATACGCGCACGCAGCCCTGGACGCACTGATCGGTATAGATCGTTTCCAGAGCCCCATGCCTTCGATGCGCCGGCGGCGCATCGGCAGTGTGGCCCCTTAGCTCAGCTGGATAGAGCACCTGCCTTCTAAGCAGGTGGTCGCAGGTTCGAGATCCTGCAGGGGTCGCCAATCATTTCAATGGCTTAGGGCGGATTTTGAGGTGGTTTCGTTTGCTGCTTACAAGCGGCCGTCTCATCCGTTTACCGGGGTCCCCATTTGTCAGCTATTTCACTCCCGGACTTGAATTCGCCATATTGACCTCCCATATGGGGTTCATCGGCATTGCTGGTCAGTGTTCCACACAGCGGACGCTCGCAGTTGCCGGTATCGCTTTTATGCTTTTGACCACGGATGTACTGGCACTGGTGTGAGATGCGAATAGGAAGGTCGGTGCGGTTTCGCCCCGGCCTTTTTTATTGTCCGCAACCAGGGCGCGCCGGGGCATCGTGTGAAGTTTGAAGACAAAAGGCCGAAGCGCGGGTGCTTCGGCCTTTTGTGGTTTTGATGCCGCCTCGTGGGCTTGGCGCGGCTATTTCGTTGCCGTTGCGTGACGCCGGCCCTTGCCGAGATCGGGAAGGAAGACGGTGAGAAGCCCGAGCAGCGGCAGATATGAGCAAAGCTGATAGACGAAGACGATGCCCATGCGGTCCGCCACCATGCCGAGGCCCGCGGCGCCGATGCCGCCGACGCCGAAGGCGAAGCCGAAGAACAGGCCGGCGATCATGCCCACGCGTCCGGGGACCAGTTCTTGCGCAAAGACGACGATGGCCGAGAAGGCGGACGCCAGGATGATGCCGATCACGAAGGTTAGCACGATCGTCCAGGTGTAGCCGGCATAGGGCAGCGCCAGGGTGAAGGGCAGGGCGCCGAGGATCGAGAACCAGATCGTGAACTTGGTGCCGAACCAGTCGACGATCGGGCCGCCGGCGACCGTGCCGATGGCGACCGCGCCGAGGAAGACGAACAGAAGGATCTGCGCCTCCTGGACCGACACCTGGAAGCGCTCGATCATGTAGAAGGTGTAGTAGCTCGAAAGACTGGTCATGTAGACGTATTTCGAGAAGACCAGCATGGCGAGGACGGCGATCGAAAGGATCACCTTGGCGCGCGGCAGCACCACTGCCTGGTGCTTGACCTTGCGGCCGGCGGTGGTGCGGCGGTGGTTGGAGTACCAGACGCCGACGCGCCACAGGATGATCATGCCCGTCAGCGCGGCAACCGAGAACCACGCGACACTGGTCTGTCCGCGCGGCAGCACGATGAAGGCGGCCGCCAGCGGGCCGATGGCCGAGCCGAAGTTGCCGCCGACCTGGAACAGCGACTGCGCCAGCCCGTGGCGTCCGCCCGAGGCGAGGCGGGCGACGCGCGAGGATTCCGGATGGAAGACCGCCGAGCCGAGGCCGACGACGCCGGCGCCGAGCAGCAGCACCCAATAGGCGTGCGCATAGGCGAGAAGCAGCAGGCCGATCAGCGTGAAGCCCATGCCCGCCGCCAGCGAATAGGGCAGCGGACGCTTGTCGGTGTAAATGCCGATCAGCGGCTGCAGCAGCGATGCCGTGACCTGGAAGACGAGGCCGAGCAGGCCGATCTGGGTGAAGTCGAGACCGTAGCCGGTCTTGATCATCGGATAAAGGGCCGGGATCAGCGACTGCATCGTATCGTTCAGCAGATGGCTGAAGCTGACCGCCATGATGATGCTGAATACCGTCTGTTCCGCGGCGTGTTTGTCCGCCGTTTCTATACCTGTCGTCACGATGTTCCTCCGTCGAACCTACTATCCGCATAGTCTCCTTGCGGCAGTCCCGCTTTCGTGTTTTGGTCTCATTCTTTCGCGATCGGGCCAAGGCTTATGAAAGCGCTGCAAAATATAACGTCGGCGGAACTGGCGAGGCTGCATGTCGAGCGGCTGGCGGCCATAGAGGCGGCGGCCGAGCCGGTTCACACGATCCCGTCGCAGTACCCGTCGGGCTATCACGTGGCGGCGCATCGCCATAGCCGCGCGCAGTTCGTCTATGCCCGGACCGGTGTGCTGATGGTGTCGTCGCGGCAGGGGCGCTGGATGGTGCCGCCGGAACATGCGCTGTGGATACCGGCGGGGCTGGATCACTCGGTGGACATGCTGGGCGAGGTGACCATGCTCTCGGCCTATATAAGTTCGGATGCGCTGGTCGCTCTTCCCGAGGCCATTCGCGTCGTCGGGCTGACCGATCTCGCGCGTGCGCTGATCATCGAGGCAGTGTCCCCGGATGGAGACATTAAGAGTTCGCGGCGCCAGAGGCTGGTCGTCGCGCTGCTGCTCGAGGAGATCTCGCGGCTTCCGGACCGGTCGCTCGGCCTGCCCATTCCTGGTGATGCGAGGCTTGCCGGGCTGTGCCGGGCGTTTCTGGCGAACCCGACCGCGCGACTCCTGATCGACGATTGGGCCGAGCGGCTCAACATGAGCCGGCGGGCGTTCACCCGGGCCTTCCGCCGCGAGACCGGCATCAGCCTTTCGACCTGGCGGCAGCAGGCGGCCCTGTTCACGGCGCTGCCGCGACTGGCCGCGGGCGAAGCGGTAACATCGGTGGCGTTCGATCTCGGATATGAAAGCGTCGCGGCGTTTACCACCATGTTCAAGCGCATGCTCGGCGCGCCGCCGCGCGCCTATTTCCGGGTCGCCGAGCCCAATTGAAATTCCTTGCCAATCTGGAACGTAGCCCTGCCGCGCTGTCACACGTCCGACATCGGCGCCGGGCATAAGTGTGCAAGGCATTCGTTTGACATTCGAATGTCTTTCGCTTTAACTGTATTGACTTTCGCAATTGCGCTATCTTGTTTGCGTTGCGGCAATTTCTGGGGGCATGGGACGCGTGAGCGGTCAGGTACACGATCTTTTCGTTATCGGTGGCGGTATCAATGGATGCGGGATCGCGCGTGACGCGGTCGGGCGCGGCTATTCCGTGGCGCTGGCCGAGATGAACGATTTCGCCTCCGGCACCTCCTCGGGCGCCACCAAGCTCATCCATGGCGGCTTGCGCTATCTCGAGCATTACGAGTTTCGCCTAGTGCGGGAATCGCTGATGGAGCGCGAGATCCTGTGGGCGATGGCGCCGCATATCATCTGGCCGATGCGCTTCGTTTTGCCCTATCACAAGGGCGGGATCCGACCGGCGTGGCTGATCCGGCTCGGGCTGTTCCTCTACGATCACCTCGGCGGTCGCAAGCTTCTGCCGCCGACCAAGGTGCTCGACATGCGCCGCGATCCGGCGGGCAAGCCGCTGAAATCGCTGTTCTCCAAGGCGTTCGAATATTCCGACGGCTGGGTCGATGACGCGCGCATGGTGGTCATGAACGCCCGCGACGCCGCCGACAAGGGGGCGCTGATCATGCCGCGCACCAAGGTCGTCTCCGCGCGCCGCGAGAACGGCGTCTGGGCGATCGAGAGCGTGGATACGGTGACCGGCGAGACGCGTCATTTCCAGGCGCGGATGCTGGTCAACGCGGCGGGGCCGTGGGTCGATCACGTCATTCGCGCCGCCTTCGGTCAGAACGAGGCGCGGCATGTGCGCCTGGTACAGGGCAGCCACATCGTCGTGAAGAAGAAGTTCAGCGATCCCCGGGCCTATTTCTTCCAGAACCCCGACAATCGCATCATCTTCGCGATCCCCTACGAGCAGGATTTCACGCTGATCGGCACCACCGATCGCGATTACAAGGCCGATCCCCGGGATGTCAGGATCTCCGACGAGGAGACGACCTATCTCTGCAAGGCCGCCAGCGAGTATTTCAACGAGCCGGTGCGGCCCGAGGATATCGTCTGGACCTATTCGGCCGTGCGTCCGTTGTTCGACGACGGCGCCTCCAAGGCGCAGGAGGCGACGCGCGATTACGTGCTGAAGCTCGAAGGCGAGGGCGCACAGGCGCCGTTGCTCAACGTGTTCGGCGGCAAGCTCACCACCTATCGCCGGCTGTCCGAGCATGCGCTTGAAAAGATCGGCGCGGCGATCGGGATCAAGGGAAGCCCCTGGACGGCCAAAAGCCATCTGCCCGGCGGCGATTTTCCGGCGACGGGCTATGAGGCGGAAGTTCGCAAGCTGAAGAGCGGCTATCCGTTTCTTGCCGAAACACATGCTCGCCGCCTCGTTCGCCGCTACGGCACGAAGGCCGCGGTGCTTCTCGGGCAGGCGCGCGGCATCGAGGATCTCGGACGCCTGTTCGGGAGCGACCTTTATGAAGCGGAGGTTCGCTACCTGATCGAGCACGAATGGGCGACACATGCCGATGACGTGCTCTGGAGACGAACCAAGGAGGGCCTGCGCCTGACGCGCGAGCAAGCCGCCATGCTGGAAGAGTACATGGCCGAGGTGCCGGCTCGGATCGCCGTATAGACGGCAACAGGCGCGACGATACTGTTCGTCGCGTCACCCCGAGATTTTCACATCCGATCCCGCAAGCAGCGAGAGGTCGCGCGCGGCCTGCTGCAGCATGACGATCGTCTGCTCGATATCGGGCGCGTCGGATGCGTTGACGAGTCCTATATAGGGGCAGGTGAGGGCTGCGATGACGCGGCCATCGGGGCCGAGGATCGGGGCGGAGAGGTTGTGGACGCCGGCCGTCTGGGCGCTCGGCATCATCTCGTAACCGCGTTTTCGGATTTCGGTCAGGCGCTCATAAAGCTCTGGTCCCGGCCGCTTGGTCTTCGGGTCGCGGGCATGTTCCGCGATCATCATCTCGCGTTCCTCGTCGGTGCGGAAGGCGAGAAGGACGTGGCCCGAGCCTGTTTCGAGCAGGCTCATATGCGAGCCGACGCGGATCGAGATGCCCCAGTAGTTCGGCGCCTCGTGCTGGGCGATGACGACGGCGGAACCGCGATCGAAGACCACGAGGTGGTTCGCCTGGCGGGTGCGCTGCGCGAGGTCGCGCATCAGCGGCATGGCGAAGGAGGCGAGGCGACGGGCAGGGGCGTGAAGCTGCGAGAGGCCGAAGAGCTTGAGCGTCAGCGTGAACCGGTCGCCCTCGAGCTTGGTGACATATCCGCGACGCACGAGACGGTCGAGCATGCGGTAGAATTCGTTGGGGCTGCGGTCGAGGCGCTTGGCGATTTCCGCCTGTGTGAGACCCTCTTCGACGCTTGCCAGAAGCTCGAGGATATCAAGCCCCTTGTCCAAGGCAGGCGCCCGGTACCGGTCGGCTTCATCCGCTTCCATGCTTTTCTCCTGTGAATATGCCATTACATATACAAATACAGCCGAGCCGAAAAGAGAAAGTTCGGCGGCGCTTCGAGCTGTGCCGAATGATTTGCCCGTTCCATCAAGCAGCTTGCTACCCATATCAGGCGCACATAGCATGCAACTTGATTTGCAGGATGACGCCGATGTTTCTGACACAGGAAGAGCTTTCCCATATCACCGCGTTTCGCCGGGAGCTTCACCGCTATCCCGAGGTGTCGGGCGAAGAGGTCGAGACCGCGCGCCGGGTGCAGGAAGCGCTGCTGCTGGCAAAGCCCGATCGAATCGTGTCGAACCTTGGAGGGCATGGCGTCGCCGCAGTCTATGACGGGGCTATTCCGGGCCCGACGGTGCTCATCCGCTGCGAGCTGGATGGGCTGCCGATCGAGGAGATATCGAACGAGGAATACCGGTCGACCATTCCCGGCAAGGGACATCTTTGCGGTCACGACGGCCACATGGCGATCCTGATGGCGGTCGCGACCGCGCTCGGGCAGAAGCGGCCGAACAAGGGCAGGGTGATTCTCCTGTTCCAGCCGGCCGAGGAAAATGGCGCGGGTGCGGCCGCGGTGCTCGCCGATCCCGAGTTCCCGACGCTGAAGCCCGACATGGCGCTTTCGCTGCATAATCTTCCCGGCGTGCCGCTGGGGCATGTCCTTTTGCGCGAAGGTCCGGTCAACTGCGCCTCGCGCGGGATGAAGATCGTTCTCAGCGGCAAGACCTCCCATGCCTCCTGCCCGGAGGATGGCGTTGCGCCGACGTTCGCGCTCGCCAGCCTGCTTGGCGGATTGACCGCGCTCGGGAGTGTCGCGCCCGTCGGTCCGGATTTCGCGCTGGTGACTGTCACCCATGCCCGGCTCGGCGAGCCCGCCTTCGGTATCAGCCCCGGACGGGCCGAGATATGGGCGACGCTCAGGACGCTCACCGACGAGCGGATGGCCGGGCTGGTTCAGGCCGCCGAGATGCTGGCGAGGAGCGAGGCGGATGCCGCCGGGCTCGGGATCGAGATCACCTACGAGGATGTGTTCCGCCAGTGCTTCAATTCGCCGGAGGCCGTCGATGTGCTGCGGCGGGCGCTGGATGACGAGGGCGTCAGTCACCGGAGCGACAGCCGCCTGCTGCCGATGAAGGGCTCGGAGGATTTCGGGCTGTTTCGAACCGTCGCGCCGTCGGCCATGTTCTTTCTCGGGTCAGGCGAAACGCATCCGCAATTGCACAATCCCGACTATGATTTTCCGGAGGCGTTGATCCCGGTCGGCGCCGGAGTGTTCCTGCGGGCGATCAGCAATATCCTCGGCTGATCCCCCGTCGCCACGGTAACAGCAGGCGCTGGCGCATGGAAATTGCCCGCCCTGGTCGTTTTTCTCTTTCCCGCTTCGTGGGATGGGCCTATCTACGATCGGGTTCGACCGACGCCCCACGTCGCATGTGCTGTTGCCGGCCGTTTGATCCAGATTTCACATTGGCAGAGTGATGACAGCAGTTGAGACGGTCGAGGCGGATGGTGACGCGGGCAGCGCGCGCCGTTCGAAAATTGTGGCGCTTGTCGTCGCCGTATCCTTCTTCATGCAGATCCTCGACGGCACGATCGTCACCACCTCGCTGCCGCAGATGGCGGCGAGCTTCGGTGTTCCCACGGTGTCGATGAGCATCGGCATCACCGTCTACATGCTGACCATGGCGACGTTCATTCCGCTGTCGGGCTGGCTCGGCGACCGCTACGGCGCGCGCCGCGTCTTCATGGCGTCGATCGGCGTGTTCACCTTCGCCTCGCTGCTCTGCGGCCTTTCCGGCAGCCTCACCGAATTCGTGCTTGCCCGCGCGCTCCAGGGCGCCGGCAGCGCGCTGATGACGCCGGTGGGCCGGATCATCGTCTTGAAGAATGCACGCAAATCCGAACTGGTGCAGGCCATCGCGCTGATTACATGGCCGGCTCTGACGGCGCCGGTCATCGGACCGCTGCTCGGCAGCGTCATCACCACCTATGCAAGCTGGCACTGGAACTTCCTGATCAATCTGCCGATCGGCGCGCTCGGCATGGCGCTTGTCTGGCGTTTCGTGCCGGAACAGCGCGAGGAGAATGCCGGACGGCTCGACCTGCGCGGCTTCATCCTCAGCGGTGCCGGGCTGACGCTTCTTCTGGCGGCGCTCGAACTGTCGGTGAAATGGCATGGCGGAATCGTTCCCGTCGGCGCCATGCTGGTTGCCGGTATCGTGCTATCCGTCATGGCGTATCGGCATTTCATGCGCGTCGACAATCCGCTGCTCGATCTGTCGTCGTTCAAGGTGCAGACCTTCGCCATCGCCACGCTGTCGGCCGGGACCGCGAGCCGCGTCGCCGTCAACGCCACGCCATTTCTGCTGCCGCTTTTGTTCCAGCTCGGCTTCGGGCTCAGCTCGATCGAAGCGGGTGCCTATCTGCTGATCTACTTCCTCGGCAATCTGAGCATGAAGACCGTGACGACGCCGTTGCTTGCGCGGCTGGGCTTCCGGACGGTGCTGTGCTTCAACGGGCTGATCGCGTCGCTGTCGATCGTCGGCTGCGGCTTTCTCGCGCCGGAGACGCCGCGCGTGGTGATCTATGCCCTGCTGTTCATCGCCGGTCTGTCGCGCTCCATGGAGTTCACGGCGCTGAACACGCTCGCTTTCGCCGATATCAGCGGCGCGCAGCGAAGCTCGGCTTCGACGTTGTCGAGCATGTTGCAGCAGGTGTCGATGTTGCTCGGTGTCGCGATCGCGGCTGCCGTTCTCAACGTTTCGGCGGCGCTGCGCGGGCTTGGCGATCCAGGGCTTGTCGATTTTCGCTGGGCCTTTATCGTCATCGGTGCGATCGGTGTGGTCTCGTCGCTGCGCTTTCTGCAACTGCCCGCCGATGCCGGCGCCGAGGTGTCCGGGCACAAGCGTCGGCGATAGGCCGTGAACCGTGATTTGGGGTGTGGCCGATTTCCACGTCGCCGCGCGGGCCGCGATGTGCTAGCGAGGGCTGCGCGTCGATCATGCATGATTGGCGAACGCGGTTGGCACACACGATTGCTTCGCGCCGCGTCGCCTTTCTGTCGCCTTTCTTTCTTATGAAAAGCGGGCGCTCTTTCTCACTATCGAACCTGGCGGGGATACCTTGCGGCTGACACGTTTTCTGCTCCAGAGCCTTTTGTTCGTCTCGCTGGCCGTGGCCGGCGCTGGGTCACTCCAAGCGCAGACACCGGCGCCCGCCGCGCCTGCGCAGAGCGCACCGCCCGCCGCCGCCGAGCAGAGCGCCGCCGCACAGAGCGGGCCGGGCGATCAGGCCGCCAAGAACATGGCCACGGCAAAGTCCGATTTCGCGGCACTTCAGGCGAGCGTCAAGCAGAGCGTCGACGACGATGACGGGCTGGTCGCGCTTGCCGGCAAGGCCGATGAGCTCAATCGCGGCGTTGCCGGTATCGCCGGCGGTATCACGCCGCGCCTCGACCAGATCAAGGCCCGTCTGACCGAGCTTGGCGACCCGCCAAAGGCGGGGCAACCGCCCGAGGCGGAGATCGTCACCAACGAGCGAAACGCATTGACGGCGGAGCGCGCGCAACTCAACGTCCTGCAGGGCGACGCCGAGAGCCTGACCGCCTCGATCGGCAGGATGAGCAACCAGATCGCGGAAATGCGCCGCAAGCTTTTCGCCGCGACGCTTCTGCGACGCAGCGAAATTTCCGCGTCCGTGCTCGGCGATGCCGGGACCGCCTTCGTTCAGGAGGTGGGGGCGTTCCAGCAGGCGCTGACGAGCTGGCTGGGCTTCGTGCTGAAATTCAAGGCATTCGCCTTCGCCGCGGCGATCTTCATGTCGCTCGCGACGGCCCTGATCCTTCTTTCCGGCAGCTACCGGCTGTTCGGGCATTATCTGCAGCGCAAGGAGAGCGATGAGCAGCCCTCCTATATCAGCCGGTTGTCGATCGCCTTCTGGTCGACGCTGATCAGGACGCTGTCGCTGGCGACGCTTCTGGTCACGTCCTATCTCTTTCTCGACAGTTTCAACGTTCTCAGGCCCGACATCGCCCCCGTCGTCGCCGCGCTGTTTTCAACGATCGGCGTCATCTATTTCGTTCGACGCTTCACCAACGCCGTGTTCGCGCCGCGCGATCCTCAATGGCGTCTCGTCAGGCTGTCCAATCGCGGCGCACGCTCGATCAGCGCCTGCCTGATGGCGATGGCGGTCGTGCACGCGCTCGATTTCTTCTTCGGCAGCATCAGCGAGATCGATGGGTTCGCCGCTGGTGCTGACCGTCGTCCGGAGCTGGATCGCTGCGCTGATCATCGGCCTGATCCTCATCGCGGCATCGTTCGGGCGACCGATGATGGCCAAGAGCCGCGACCCGGATGCGCCCGGGCGGCATTGGCCGAAGGGGCTTGCCATCGTGCTGCGCGTGCTTGGCGCGGTCCTGATCTTCGCCGCCGTTACCGGCTATGTCGGTCTGGCGCGGTTCATCGCCTCGCAGCTGATCTTCACCGGCGCGATCGGTGTGACAACCTATATCGGGCTGCTTTCGGGCAAGGCGATTTCGCGCACCGAGACCTTTGGCGACACGCGGCCGGGCCGCTATCTGGCGTCGCGCTTCAAGCTCGGTCCCGTCGCCGTCGATCAGGTCGGCCTGCTGGCCGGTTTCTGCATCTACGGCGTGGCTTTGGCGACCGGCATTCCGTTGATCCTGCTCTTGTGGGGCTTCCGCATCCAGGACCTGCAGCTGATCGCCTATCGGCTCTTCACGGAAGTCCGGCTCGGCGGCATCAGCATATCGCTGGTCGGGATACTCACCGGCATCCTGCTCTTCGCCGGCTGCTACCTGCTGACGCGCTGGGTGCAGCGCTGGCTCGACAACAATGTCATGGCCCGCAGCCATGTGGATCTTGGCGTGCGCAACTCGGTCAAGACCGGCATCGGCTATCTCGGCGTCGGCGTCGCGGTGCTGATCGGCGTGTCGGCGGCCGGCATCAATCTGTCGAGCTTCGCCCTGGTTGCCTCGGCTCTGTCGGTCGGTATCGGTTTCGGCCTGCAGAACATCGTGTCGAACTTCGTGTCCGGGCTGATCCTGCTCGTCGAGCGGCCATTCAAGGTCGGCGACCACGTCGTGACGGGCACGGTGGAAGGGATCGTCAAGCGCATCTCCGTGCGCGCGACGGAGATCGAGACCTTCCGCAAGCAGACGATCATCGTTCCGAATTCGGACCTGATCAACGCCAATGTCGGCAACTGGACGCACCGCAACAAGATCGGGCGGTCTGAGATCCCGGTTTCGGTCAGCTACGGTTCCGATCCGCAGAAGGTCATGGATATTCTGCTCGACCTGGTGAATACGCTGCCAATCGTGCTGCGCAACCCCGAACCACATGTCGAGTTCCTGCGCTTCGGACCCTATTCACTGGATTTCGAGCTGCGCTTCATGCTCGGCGACCTGGGCGACGGATTGAGGGTGCGCAACGATTTGCGCATCGCCATCCTGAAGCGGTTCCGCGAGGAGGGGATCGAGATACCGCTGCCGCAGAGCGATGTCGTGTTCCACCGCCAGCCCGAGCCGGTTGCGCCTGACGACGAGGAGGTTCTGGACCCGGAGGCCTTGGGTGACGACCCTGCCGGCGACGAGAAGATCGACCAGGAGACGGGTCGTGTTAGCCAGTTGCGCGGCAAGACCGTGGACCGCTGACGCCGTGCTTCGGCTGGTCACTAGGCGATAGAATAGCGGGCTGCCAACCGTCCTTTAATCATGTTGCGAAGAAAAGCGCCAGCGCGTGTGCTTGCTGCCGTTTGTGCCGCAAGTAAGCTTTTCGTTTAATACTTATTCAAACCGCCCGATGTACCGCTTTGACGCAGGGAGACATATTTCAGTTCGGGGTTTTGACATGGCGTTTTTAGGGATTTCCGGGATGCAGTATTCCGGTGACGCGTTTAATGATGTTCGTATTGTTCTGGCGGAGGATTCAAACGTCTTTACGTCGATGATCGGCAAGCGTTTGAAGGAGCTCTTCAATATCGACGTCGAGATCTGCCGGAACTTCGAGGATCTTCAGCTCTGCTACGACAAGTCGTCCCAGGAAATCACCCTCGCAATTTCAAACATCAACCTGCCGGGCGCCGAGAACGGCGAGGCGCTCGAGTATCTCGTCGACCTCAGCATTCCGACGATCGTCTTCACCGGCACCTTCCATGAAGGCATGCGCGACAAGCTGCTGTCGAAGGATATCGTCGACTACATCCTCAAGGACAACGTCTTCGCCGTCGATCTGCTGGCCGAATCCATTTGCCGCTTCCTGACCAATCATCGTCACCATGTGCTGATCGTCGATGACAGCCCTACGGCGCGCGCGCTTCTGTCGAGCCGCCTGAAGCGTTACAATTTCCGTGTGAGCACGGCCGACAGCGGCGCCAAGGCGCTCGAAATCCTCAAGGCCAACCGGGACATCGGTTTGATGATCACCGATTATAACATGCCCGATATCGATGGCTTCGAACTGACGCGCCGCATTCGCGGCAGCATCGGCTCACACCAGTTGCGGATCATCGGCGTGTCGTCATCCTCCAACCGCCTGCTGTCGGCACGCTTCCTGAAAGCCGGCGGCAACGACTTCATGCTGCGGCCGTTCATCGACGAAGAGTTCTATTGCCGGGTCAACCAGAACCTCGACACGCTTCTTCAGATTCAATCGATGCAGCCGATGCGCAAGAGCGCCTGAATTCGGCTGGGTTCGCCAATCCATGCACCGGGGTGCAATCCATGCACCGGGGTGCAATCCATGCACCGGGGTGCAACCCATGCACCGAGGTGACGGGGATCGCTCCATACCCACCGTTCAATCTCCAGCCTCGCACCGCCGACGTTCGCGCGGCCGCGCGGGGTGGAGTTCGTTCGCAAGGCAACGCCGCATAGAGGCAAGTGACTGTCATGAAATCAGATATTCTGCGTGAGAAGCAGGCATCGCAGCGCGAAGGCCGCACATTGCTTTTGGTCGAGGATCCGCGAATGTTCTCGTCCGTGCTGTCACACCGTTTCGAGACGGAACTCGGGCTGACGGTGACGCATTGCGCGTCTCAGGAGGCGCTCGACGCGGCGCTCAAGGATGCGTCGGACGGTTTCACCATGGCGGTCGTTGGCCTTAATCTGCCTGGCTCCAGGGATGGCGAGGCGCTTGACCAGATCCTTGCGCAGGATATCCCCGCCGTCGTCTTCACGGCGTCGTTCAATGTCGACGTGCGCAACCGGATCACATCGCGTAACGTCGTCGACTACGTCGTCAAGGATAACGAGTTCGCGCTCGACAACCTGATCGCCGCCGTGCGCCGCGCGATCTCGAACCGCAGAACCCGGGTTCTGGTCGTCGATGACGTGGTTTCCGCCCGAAGCGCGCTCGTCGAACTTCTGGAAGCCCAGCAGTTCAAGGTGTGCCAGGCGGGGACGGGGATCGAGGCGCTGGAGGTGCTGGAACGGCACCCCGACATCGAACTCGTTCTGACCGACCATCATATGCCCGACATGGACGGATACGAACTGACACGACGGATCCGCAACCGCTACAGCACCGAGCGCATCCGGGTGATCGGCATATCCTCGTCGGGTGACAGGTTGCTGTCGGCCAGCTTCCTGAAGGCCGGCGCCAGCGATTTCGTCTACCGCCCCTTCGTGCCGGAAGAACTGCAATGCCGCATCTCGAACAATATCGAGACGCTGACGCAGATCAGGCAACTGCGGGCGGCGGCGGCGAGCGACTATCTCACCGGGCTCTACAACAGGCGCTACTTCTACGATCAAGGACCGCAGAATCGTCACGGAATGCCTGCGCGGCGCCCGGCCCGCCTCGGTCGCCGTTCTCGATATCGATCATTTCAAGCAGCTGAACGATACCCGCGGCCACGAAATCGGCGACAGGGTGCTGAAGGCGGTCGCCGCGCGGCTGCAGAGCGAGTTCATCGGCAGCGACAATCTCTTGTCGCGCGTCGGCGGCGAGGAGTTCGCCATGCTGTTCGCCGGACTGGACTCGGCTGCCACCACAGCCCTTTGCGATCGTGTGCGCGAGGATATCCAATCGCTGAAGATCGTTGCCGAGGACGAGGAGGACATCTCGGTCACCGTCTCGATCGGCGTGGCCGAAATCTGCGGTTACGAGACGTTCGAAAACTATCTCAACGCCGCGGACCAGTATCTCTACATGGCCAAGCGTTCCGGGCGCAATCAGGTTTACTCCGATGCGCGCGTGGTGACGACGGCGGCGCAGTAACGACGCGTTCACGACAGCGTTTCGCGGCCGCCGTCGTGAAACGATTGTCGGCGAAGCGTAAGGCTCAGGCGGCGATCGCGTGGCGTGCGGTCGCCATCGTCATCTTACGCTCGGCGCGTTCCTGCTGCGGTGAGCGGTGATAAAGTTCGCGATAACACTTGGAGAAGTGCGAGGCGGAGACGAAGCCGCAGGCGACGGCCACTTCGACGACCGGCATCGACGATTGCACCAGCAAGTGACGGGCGCGGTCGAGCCTGATCTCGAGATAGTAGCGGGCAGGGGAGCGACCCATTTCCTGGCGGAACAGACGCTCGATCTGGCGGCGCGACAGGCCGGCGCCATCGGCGATCTCCAGCAGCGACAGCGGCTCGGCGAGATTGCCTTCCATCAATTCGATGATCGACAGCACCTTGCCGTTCTGGACGCCGAGGCGCGCTCGCAGCGGCAGGCGCTGGCGGTCGTGCGGGCTGCGCACGCGGTCGGTCAGATGCTGCTCGCAGACGCGGTTGACCAGCGTCTCGCCGAAATCCTCGCCGATCAGGTTTAGCATCATGTCGAGCGAAGCGGTGCCGCCGGCGCAGGTGTAGAGATTGCTGTCCACCTCGTAGAGATCGGCATAGACCTCTGCCTGCGGGAAGGCCTCGGAGAAGCCCGGCAGGTTTTCCCAGTGGATCGCGCAGCGCTTGCCATTCAGGAGACCGGCCTGAGCAAGCACATGCGCGCCCGTACAGAGACTGCCGACGGCGACGCCGCGATTGTAGGATTCGCGCAACCACGCATTGACGGACTTGTTGTTGAATTCCTCGACGTCGATGCCGGAACAGACCAGCACCATGCTCGGGCGGTTCTCGCCGCCGAGATTGCGGCGCTCGTCGGCCAGCGACGTGTTGGCCTCGACGCCGATGCCGCAGGAGGAGTAGACCTTTTCGCCATCCACCGAGGTCAGGCGCCAGGTATAGGCCTGGTAGCCCAGCATGCGGTTGGCGATACGCAGCGTATCGATCGCGGCCGAAAAGGGCAGCATCGTAAACTGCGGAACCATGAAGAAGACGATGGAGCGTTTCTTATGCGACATCTTGCTCATGTGAGAAATCCATGATGGAGGGCCAATGCGCTATTGGTGCTTGGATTGCGCCGCTTCGATATTCAGAAAGCGACATTCTCATGGAAAAATGCGGCCGCAAAGAGCAAAATTGCGACATGGCTATAATTGACGGCGATCAATTGGCTTTTGACAAGAACAAATGTTCGCCAAACGCCGCCTGCGAAATACATGTTCCTGAAATTCAAGATTAAATCCGGAAGGTCCTGAAACGACGAAAGCGGCGCTGCTTGGAGGCAGGCGCCGCTTTCGCGCGGGGAGGTATGTCGCATCCATTACATCGCCTTGTGGTCGTCCACATTATCGGCCGACGGCCAGCCGAAATCCTTGCGCATGTCGATCGGCATGGCTTCGATTTCGCGCGCAGCCTGCCACTGATGCCATGCGCGGGCAAGCTTGTGGGCGTAGGCGGACAGGGAGTGATCATGATGCGCCGCACCGGGCAGCTTGTTGTCTCTGAAGGTGATCGTGGTCATGTCGAATGTCCTTTCGCGTATCGACCGACGTCTCTCGGTTGTGAATTCGTTGTCACTGATATGATCCCACATGGTCCATCAATCAAACGAATAGAGTTTATGGCTATCATCAAGGATTTTGAATGATTGGCCGACAATCCGGATCGGGCAGCCGATGGCGGTGATGATGACGACGGTGATGCCTGCTGGCGCGTATCGGCGCGGCATGTCCACGTCGGCTGCTAGGTGGACGGGCTGGCGCGCGATCTGTTCGATGGCGGCGCGCCGCGTTTTGAGAACCCGGCGACGGCCGATGAAATTGCGCAGTGTGTCTATCAGGATCGCGATGGTCATCGGTTTGTCTCCTTCCGAAGTGCTCCGATGACAACCAGATTGAACCGCGATTGACTTTCAATCAAACAAAATGATATTGTGTTATGTATCAGGAAAATTGAAAGATGAGATGATGACAGCTCCGCTTCGCCGTCCCATTCCGCTCCTCGACAACGATGTGTTGCGCACTTTCGTGGCGATCGCGGAGACCGGCAATTTTTCGACCGCGGCCGAGGCTGTTTTCCGAACGCCATCGGCCGTCTCGATGCAGATCAAGAAACTAGAGGAGCAACTCGGCGCCACGCTGTTTCTGCGCGACGCGCGCTCCGTTTCGCTGACCCAGCATGGCGAGGTTCTTCTGTCCTACGCGCGCAACATGTTGGCTCTGTCGAATGAGGCGGTATCGCGCTTCATCATGCCCGAGCTCAGCGGCGTCGTGCGGCTGGGAGCGCCGGAGGATATCGGCGAGCGCATCCTGCCGGGTATCCTGAAGAACTTCAGCGAGAGTTTTCCAGGCATCATGGTCGATGTGACCATAGACATGAGCCTCGGGCTTAGAAAGCGCATGGAGGAGCAGAGGCTCGATCTGGCGCTGATCAACTGCGCCACGCGCCCGCTGCCGACCGATGGCGAGATCGTCTATCGCGAGCGGCTGGTGTGGGCCGGCGCCAAGTGCGGCACAGCGCATCGGCGCGAGCCGCTGCCGATCTCCATCTGGGAAGAGGGGTGCATCTGGCGGCTCGAGGCGCTTGCGCAGCTCGAACGGATGAAGCGGGATTTTCGCGTGGCGTTTCTCAGCGGTCACACGATGGCGCAGCGCGCCGCCGTGGTCTCCGATCTGGCGATCGCGCCGCTGCCGCGCTCCTATGTCGGTGAGGACATGGTCATCCTCGGCGCGCAGGACGGGCTGCCCGAGCTCGGCTCCTTCGATATCCGCCTGTTGACCATCTCGCAGCTGACCGCGCCGATGAAAACGGTGGCCGAAAGTATCCGGCTCGCATTCAGCGAAAAGGCCAAGGCGATCGCCGCCTGAAGCCTTCCGGGCCCCGTGACCTGTGGCCGGCTAATGGCGGTCAAAAAAACGGAAGCCGGCCTGAAACCTTTTTGGGTTCAGTGCGTTATCACCGCGCAGCAGTCGCGCGACTGTCTGCGGAGAGCGGTTTTTAACAAGGGATTTCCGACAATGACCACCACGGTAAAGATTGGTGCTGCCATCATGCTTCTGTTCACCCTGGCCTCGTGCGCCAATACCATCCGTGGCGTCGGTCGCGACACGGCGAACGCCGTCAACGCCACGCAGGATGCCGGTCGCAGCGTCGATCACGCGGCCAAGCGGTAAGCCGGCTCAGATTTTCGCCTGCGGATAGGCTTTGTCCAGCCCGCCGGATGCCGTCAGGCCCTTGCGGAAGGCGCTATAAGCAGGATGCTGGCTGGACTTGGAAGCCTCCATCAACCGAATCTGGAGACGCGGCGGCGCTGCGTCTCCAATCCATTTTCCGAATGCCTCGAGCTTCAGCGAATTCAGGAACGGCGCGCGCGAGGCATGGTCGAGGTAACGGTGAATGCCGTCGAGCAGGCTGTCGTCCTGCGCGGGATTTTCCATGACAAGCGCAACATAGGACTTGTCCTGCTCGCCCAGCGCGGAAAGCCTGGCCGCGATCGTCTCGGGATCGGGAAACGGGGCTGAGGTCATCGTCATTCTCCATGTCGTCAGTCTGTCGTGCATCGCCGGTGGTGGCGATCCGTGTTCGGCGCGTTTATGCAATCGCTTGCTTGCGGCAACCTGTCCCGCCGGCTCATATCGTTGCCGAAACAAAATCGTCAAAACCGCCACAATTCATATTTGGTTAAGTGCTCACTAACCATCCGGTAACGATGTGGCGCTAAGAATAGCGGCGTGGCGGGGGACAACCGCTGCTTTCCCGGATCAGGTATTGCGTCCCGGGGAGCGTGAGCTTCGCCGCGTATGGGCAAAGCGCCAGCGTATTTCGGCAAGCCGCGCGACCTCAGGTCTGCGCGGCTTTCGCATTTAGGGCGCTTGCGATCGGCGGGTTGCGATTGACCGGTACCGAAGCGCCGTTGTACGCCGTCTCCCAGTTTTTCGGAGCGCCGCGCCAAT
Organism: Rhizobium sp. AN80A; assembly: GCF_030053015.1. Classification (NCBI taxonomy): domain Bacteria; kingdom Pseudomonadati; phylum Pseudomonadota; class Alphaproteobacteria; order Hyphomicrobiales; family Rhizobiaceae; genus Rhizobium; species Rhizobium sp. AN80A. The sequence goes on from NZ_JASJPX010000003.1 coordinate 685,007, forward strand.
GACCAAAGCCATCATGCTGCAAGGAACCGGCTCGGATGTCGGAAAGACGGTGCTCGTCGCCGGCCTGTGCCGGCTGGCGGCCAATCGCGGTCTTCAAGTGCGCCCGTTCAAGCCGCAGAACATGTCGAACAACGCCGCCGTCGCCGATGATGGCGGCGAGATCGGGCGGGCGCAGTGGCTGCAGTCGATGGCCGCGCGGGTACCGTCATCCGTACATATGAACCCGGTGCTCTTGAAGCCGCAATCGGATGTCGGCAGCCAGATCATCGTGCAGGGCAAGGTCTGGGGGCAGGCCAAGGGGCGCGACTACCAGAGGCTCAAGCCGCAGCTGCTCGACTACGTCACCGAAAGCTTTCACAGGATCGCTCGCGGCGCCGATCTCGTCATCGTGGAGGGAGCGGGGTCACCGGCCGAGATCAACCTGCGGCCCGGCGATATCGCCAATATGGGGTTCGCGACGCGGGCCGGCGTGCCTGTCGTTCTCGTCGGAGATATCGATCGCGGCGGCGTGATCGCCTCTCTCGTCGGCGCGCACACGATCCTGTCCGACGAGGATCGCGCCATGATCTCGGGCTATATCATCAACAAGTTTCGCGGCGACGTGTCGCTGTTCGACGACGGGATCGCCGCGATCGGTCGGTTCACCGGCTGGCCCTGCTTCGGGGTGGTGCCGTGGCTGAAGGCGACGGCGCGGTTGCCGGCCGAGGATTCGGTGGCGCTGGAGCGGCTGGCGCGGGGCAAGGCGGGGGCGCTCAAGATCGCCGTTCCGGTGTTGCCGCGGATTGCGAACTTCGACGATCTCGATCCACTGCTGGCGGAGACGGATGTGGAACTGGTTTTCGTGCGCGCCGGCGAACGGTTGCCTGTCGATGCGCAGCTGATCGTCCTTCCGGGTTCCAAATCCACCATTTCCGATCTCGCCGATTTCAGGGCGCAGGGCTGGGACAATGATCTCGCCGCGCATGTCAGGCGCGGCGGACGGGTCATCGGCATTTGCGGCGGCTATCAGATGCTGGGCCGGATGGTCCGTGATCCGCTTGGGGTCGAAGGGAGCGTGCACGAGATCGAGGGGCTCGGGCTGCTCGAGGTCGAGACCGTCATGGACGCCGAGAAGACGGTCCGCAATAGCGTGGCGGTTTCGGCCGAGACCGGCGAGCCTCTTTCGGGCTATCAGATACATCTCGGAACGACCGAAGGCGCCGATCGGGTGCGGCCCTTCGCGATCGTCGACGGCGAGCCCGACGGAGCGATCTCGGGCGATGGGCGGATCGCCGGCACTTATCTGCATGGGTTGTTCGCGAGTGACGGCTACCGGGCCAGGCTGCTCGCAAGCTTCGGCCTGACCGGCCAGAGCCATAATTATCGTGCCGGCGTCGAGCAGGCGCTCGACGAGGTTGCCGCCGAGCTCGAAACCCATCTGGACAAGCGCTGGCTGGATAGCCTGCTCAGCCCGCAAGACTAGATTTCGCCCGAGACCTCGCGGCGGCGGCGGTCCAGTTCTTCGCTGTAGCGACGTAGCGTGTGGGCTTCGCTGAGCTGGCCGACCACGGTGCGTTCGACGAGATTGTTGACGACGGCGAGCGCTTCGCTCTCGGTCTTGTCGAAGATCGCGGCGGCCTGCTTGGCGTTCATCTGCGGCGTCAGGAAGTCGTTGCGGTAGCGCACGAATTCGTCCAGGCCCTTGCTCTCGTCGGCGGTGTCGGTGAGGTTGGCGTAGATATCGGGAACGAGCACGAGGCCAGCATATTTGCCGCTGTCTTCGACCAGGATGACGCGCTGCGCCGAGCCGATCGGGAAGCTTTCCTTGAAGGCTTCGATGCTGGTGCCAACCTTGGCCGTCTTGACGTCGGCGCGCATCAGCTTGTTCACCGTCAGATTGCGAATCCAGCCGACATCGTGGGCGCTGCGGATACTTTCGCCACGCAGGTGGAAGCGCCATGTGGCGAAGGAGTAGCCGAAGGTGCTGCGTACGACCAGCGAGGAGGTGATGACGGCGGCGAGAACCAGCACGGTGATCGGAAAGTCGCCGGTGATCTCGAGCGCCAGGAAGGTCATGGTCAGCGGCCCGCCGATGACGGCAACGGCAAGCGAGCTCATGCCGACGACGGCATAGATGATCGGCGTCAGCGACGCCTGGGCGAAATAGGGGGCCGAGTAGGCGAAGAACTTGCCGAGCAGCGCGCCCATGAACAGCGAGGCGAAGAAAAGACCGCCTCTGAACCCGGAACCGATCGAGATCGCCGACGCAAACGCCTTCAGCAGAAACAGACCCACCAGCGCCGGAATGGCAACATCGCGGGCGAGATTGAGTTGCAGGGCACCGTGTCCGGCCGACAGTACCTGGGGGGTCACCAGTGCGAGCAGGCCGACGACGATGCCGCCGAGCGCGGGGCGAAACGGGAGCGCGATCGAGCTGCGGCGGGCAAGCTCCTCGACGAAGGCGACGCCCTGCATGATCAGGATGCCGATGCCGGCGCAGAAAGCGCCGAGCAGGATGGCGGGTATGTAATCGGCGGGCATGACGGTGCCGAAATCGCCGATATCGATGATGAAATCGCTGCCGCCCAGCCAGCGGGCGATCAGCGTGGAGACGAGCGCCGAGACGACGACCGGTGTCAGCGAGACGATCGTGTAGGTGCCGATGATCAGCTCGAACGCATAGAAGGCGCCCGTGAGCGGCGCATTGAACGCGGCCGCGATGGCGCCCGCCGCGCCGCAACCGACGAGCACGCGAAGGTCGGCGCGGCGCAGTTGGAGCTTGTAACCGAGCTTTGAGGCGATGCCCGAGGCCAGCTGGGTATAGCCGGCCTCCAGGCCCACCGAGGCGCCGAAGCCGTTGGAGATCAGATTCTGGATCGCGACGATGATACTGTCGGTCAGCGACAGGCGGCCGCCATGCAGCGCGTTGGCCTCGATCGGGTCGACCATCGGCTTCTTGCGGGTCTTGGCCAGCACGTACATCAGGAGGCCGAGCAGGACGCCGCCGGCGACCGGGGCCGCCATCAGCAGGAATTTGTCGTTGATCTCGGACGAACTCAGGCGTTCGACGTCGCTGATGCCGAAGATCAGGCTGTGCATTTCACGCGAAATCAGGCTCATCGCGGTCACCGCGAGGCCCGAGGTGACGCCGACCAACGCGCCGGCAAGCACCATGCCCATTTCGCTGCGCCGCAAGAGCGCGCGCATGCGCCCGACATCGAGAAGCGTGTGAATCGGGCCGAGCTGTCGGAGATTGATTTTCAGGCGCATGGTGGGAAAATTGGGCGGGCGGCGGCCCGTTCAAGGTTGTGCGGGAATGGGGATAAAGCGGTGCTGGCCGCTTGCGCTGCAAATGCGGCGAAAACCCGGCCGGCACAACAAGTTTTTTTTGACATTAAGTCCATGATTATAGACGATAAATCTGGTAGAGATGATCGTCTTTGGAATGCGTCTCGCCAATTTGGCTGGTGGCGGCGTTTGGCGGTCGATTGACTTCGCGGCCGCGCTTGCCTAACGATGGATCGATAACGGATGGTTCCGGATCGCCAAAAGCGATGCGGATGAAAAGGGAATGTGACGGGGTGGACCCAACCAGGGCGCCTTCATCACAGCCGACCCCGCGACTGTAGAGCGGTCAGGGTCTTCCGTCCGGCGTCGGATGCGCTCTTGCCTGATGCCTGCGTGGTGCAGGCGGACAAGGGGCTGAAGGCGGCGGAAAAGCCACTGGCGATGCAAGCCATGATCAACCGGGGTTGGACGCCTCCCTATCTACGAATCGTCCGCCTTTTCATGATTGCAGCCGGGAAGGCGAGGAAGATCCGATGGCACGATCGGGAGAGCCACTTGCTGCTCTCCCGATCGTCGCCTGGACCCGCGAGCCAGGAGACCTGCCACTCGTGCCGGGCGCAAAGCCCAACCCGGGGCGCTTTGCCCGATGCCAGCACGGAGGTTGTCATGGCAGACAATGAGATTTTGGCGTCGGCGTCAGGCCGGACGCTCGCGATGTTCGATATAAGCTCCCTCATTCCTGTGCTCGTCACAGGAATCCAGCCACCGTGCGTCCGCGCGGTGAATGACTCTTTTCTGCTGGGTCGGTGGTCTCTCGCGCCCAAGGACTTGGGCGCACTGGATTCCTGTGACATCGCCCGAGCCAAGCTTGGGCACAGGAATGAGGGCGATCTTGGCGGGTCGCGGCGCTCGACAATGGAAGCCGTTCCGGCATGACCACGGCTTCCTCCACCCTCATCCTCGGCGGCGCGCGCTCCGGCAAGTCTCGCTTCGCCGAACAACGCGTCATCGACAGCGGCCTCGAGCGCCACTACGTCGCCACCGGGCGTGCCTGGGACGAGGAGATGCGCGCGCGGATCGACCAGCACAAGGCCGATCGCGGCGACCTGTGGACCACGCATGAGGAGCCGCTCGATCTTGTCGGCCAGCTGGCCGCGATCGACGGCGGGGGGCGGGCGGTGCTTGTCGACTGCCTGACGCTGTGGGTCACCAATCTGATGATGGAGGAGCGCGACATGGCGGCGGAATTCGCGGCGCTTGCCGCCCACGTGCCGCGCGCCAAGGCGCGCCTCGTCATCGTTTCCAATGAAGTCGGCCTCGGCATCGTGCCGGACAATCGCATGGCGCGTGAGTTTCGCGACCATGCCGGCCGGCTGCACCAGATGATCGCGGCGGTCGCCGCGGACGTGTATTTTATCGCGGCGGGACTGCCGCTGAAAATGAAGGGTTGAATTTTATGAGCCAGCAGAAGATCCCCGCCACCGTCATCACCGGCTTTCTCGGCGCCGGCAAGACGACGATGATCCGCAACCTGCTTTCCAACACCAATGGCAAGAAGATCGCGCTCATCATCAACGAGTTCGGCGACCTCGGCGTCGACGGCGAGGTGCTGAAGGGCTGCGGGGCGGAAAACTGCACAGAGGACGATATCATCGAGCTCACCAATGGCTGCATCTGCTGCACGGTCGCCGACGACTTCATTCCGACGATGAGTAAGCTCCTGGAGCGCGAAAACCGGCCTGATCATATCGTCATCGAAACCTCCGGTCTTGCCCTGCCGCAGCCGCTGGTCGCCGCCTTCAACTGGCCTGACATCCGCACGCAGGTGACCGTCGATGGCGTGATCACCGTGGTCGACAGCGCCGCCGTCGCCGCCGGCCGTTTCGCCGACGATCACGATGCCGTCGAAGCCCGCCGTGTCGAGGACGACACGCTCGATCACGAAAGCCCGATCGAGGAGCTGTTCGAGGACCAGCTCACTTGCGCCGACATGATCGTCCTCAACAAGACCGACCTGATCGACGGCGCCGGCCTTGCTCGTGTGCGTGAAGAGGTTGCCTCGCGCACCGCGCGCAAACCGGTGATCATCGAGGCCAAAAACGGCGTGGTGCCGACGAGCGTGTTGCTCGGGCTCGGCATCGGCACCGAGGAGGATATCGGCAACCGCAAGTCCCACCACGAACTCGAGCACGAGGACGGTACGCCGCACGACCACGACGAATTCGACAGCTTCGTCGTCGATCTCGGCCCGGTCGCCGATCCCGTCGCCTTCGTCGAGAGCCTGAAGGGCATCATCGCCGAACACGACGTTCTGCGCCTCAAGGGCTTCGTCGATGTCCCCGGCAAGCCGATGCGCCTGCAGCTGCAGGCGGTCGGCAGCCGCATCGACCACTATTTCGACCGCGCCTGGGCATCCGGCGAGACGCGCCGCACGCGGCTGGTGGTCATCGGCCTGCACGAGATGGACGAGGGCGCGGTGCGTGAGGCGATCGAGGGTCTGGTTTAAGGTTGATGGTTGGCATGGGCGGTTGTCGATTTGAGGATGGTTTGACTGGTGCGGTGTGGCCCCCTCATCCGCCTGCCGGCACCTTCTCCCCGTGGGGGAGAAGGGATATGCCGCAACGTCTCGTTTCCTCTTCTCCCCAGCGGGGAGAAGGTGCCCGTAGGGCGGATGAGGGGGCCGCGCACTCTACGCCTGCGACCAATATTTCCCGTAAAGACCTAACGCCATGCACCTTCTTCTAGCCCAGCAGGGAACGATCAGCGACGGCGAGGAGGCGATCGATCTTGGTCAGTCTCCCGCCGACATCCTGTTCCTCTCCGCCGCCGACACGGAACTGGCGGCGGTGGCGGTCGCGCAGGGCCGGCGTTCCGGCGCGCGGTCGCTGCGCATCGCCAGCCTGATGAACTTCAAGCATCCGATGTCCGTCGATGCCTATGTCGAGCGCACGGCGCGGCATGCCAAGCTGATCATCGTCAGGGCGCTGGGCGGCGCCAGCTATTTCCATTACGCGCTGGAGGCGCTGCATGCGGCGGCGGCCCGACACGGCGCGCTGATCGCGGTGCTGCCGGGAGATCCGAAACCGGACGCGGGCTTGACGCCGTTTTCGAATGTACCGCTCGAGGATCTGAATGCGCTCTGGGCCTATCTGATCGAGGGCGGTGACGCGAATACGCATGCGTTTCTTGATTATGCCGAGGCGATGCTGTCCGGGGCGGAGAAGCCGGAGGCGGCGGCCCCCCTGATGAAGGCCGGGGTCTGGTGGCCGGGGCGGGGTGTTGTCGGGGTCGAGGAGTGGCGGCTGCTGTCGGCGGGTGGCTTACCCCCCTCTGTCCTGCCGGACATCTCCCCCACAGGTGGGGAGATTGGCTGGGAGCGCCCGCTCGCTCCAGTCTCAACTGTTTGGCTGGGAGATAACAACGAGTCGATCTCCCCCCTTGTGGGGGAGATGCCCGGCAGGGCAGAGGGGGGCGCTACGGGCGAGACGCCAGCGGCTACAGACCGTCCCACCATCGCCATCTCCTTCTACCGCGCCCTGGTGCAGAGCGGTGAAACCCGGCCCGTCGAGGCGCTGATCGAGGCTCTGATCGCTCAAGGAATCCGGCCGCTGCCGGTCTTCGCCTACAGCCTCAAGGATCCCGTCTCGAAGGGCATCCTCGAAAGCGTCTTCGCGATCACCAGGCCCGACGTCGTCATCAACACCACCGGCTTCGCCGTGTCCGCGCCGGGTGCGGAACGGCAGCCGACTGTGCTGGAAGCCAGCGATGCCGTGGTGCTGCAGGCGATCTTTTCGGCGTCCTCGAAGGAGGTGTGGGAGAGTTCCTCGCAAGGGCTGTCGGCGCGTGATCTCGGCATGAACGTGGCGCTGCCCGAGGTCGATGGCCGAGTTCTCTCGCGAGCGGTCTCGTTCAAGTCGGCGGCGCGCTATGATGCGCTGGTCGAGGCCAATATCGTTGCCAGCGAGCCGGATCTGGGACGCATGGCTTACACCGCGCGTCTGGCCGCCAACTGGGCGCGGCTTCGCCATGCCAGACCGGTGGAGCGGCGGGTAGCGCTTGTGATGGCGAACTATCCGAACCGCGACGGCAGGCTCGGAAACGGCGTCGGTCTGGATACGCCGGCCGGCACGATCGAGGTGCTGTCGGCGATGCGCAAGGCCGGCTATCCCGTTGGTGACATCCCCGAGAGTGGCGATGCGCTGATGCGCCACATCATGGACGGGCCCACCAATTCCGGTCGCGACGGCAAGGTCGTCCGCGAGACGCTTTCAATGAGTCGTTACAGGGATTTCCTCGCAACTCTTCCGAAAAAGATTCAAGACGAGATCGGCGCGCGCTGGGGCGGGCCGGAGGCCGATCCCTATGTCGTGGATGGCGTCTTCGCGCTGCCGTTCACGCGCTTCGGCGATGTGCTCGTCGGCATCCAGCCGGCGCGCGGTTACAATATCGATCCGAAGGAAAGCTACCATTCGCCGGATCTTGTGCCGCCGCACGGCTACCTAGCCTTCTACGCCTTCCTGCGCCACGAATTCGGCGCGCATGCGGTGATCCACATGGGCAAGCACGGCAATCTCGAATGGCTGCCCGGCAAGGCGCTGGCGCTTTCGGAAAGCTGCTATCCGGAGGCGATCCTCGGGCCGCTGCCGCATCTCTACCCCTTCATCGTCAATGATCCCGGCGAGGGAACGCAGGCCAAGCGCCGCACGGCCGCCGTCATCATCGACCATCTGACGCCACCACTGACGCGCGCCGAGAGCTACGGGCCGCTGAAGGATCTGGAGGCGCTTGTCGACGAATATTACGAGGCGTCGGGCGGCGATCCACGGCGTATCCGGCTGCTCAGCAAGCAGATCCTCGATCTGGTCGCCGATATCGGGCTCGATCAGGATGCGGGGATATCGAAGGGAGAAAGCGAGACCGAGGCGCTGAAGAAGCTCGACGCCTATCTCTGTGATCTCAAGGAGATGCAGATACGCGACGGGCTGCATGTCTTCGGGGTGTCGCCTGAGGGGCGGTTGCTGACGGATCTGACGGTGGCGCTGGCGCGGGTGCCGCGCGGGCTGGGTGAGGGTGGTGACCGGAGTTTGCAGCGGGCGATAGCTGGGGATGTGTTTGGGAGTGTTGGTGATGTGGTGGGGAGCCTTGCGGGCGTGATACCCCCCCTCTGTCCTGCCGGACATCTCCCCCACAAGGGGGGGAGATCGACTCGTGGTCTGCTCCCCAACCAAACGGTGAGGTTCGAGCGAGCGGGCAAGCCCAGCCAATCTCCCCACCTGTGGGGGAGATGCCCGGCAGGGCAGAGGGGGGTATCCCACCCGCCGGCGCTTCCTTCGACCCCCTGAACTGCGACATGGCCGCCGCATGGACCGGGCCACGCCCCGAGATCCTCGCGGACGTCTCGTCCGATCCTTGGCGCACCCAGGGCGACGCTGTTGAGCGTATTGAACTGCTCGCCGCCAAATTCGTGTCCGGCGAACTGCCATGCCCACCCCTCTGGTCCCAGACCAGAGCCGTCCTCGACGAGATCGAAACCCGCCTGAAACCCGCCATCCTCGCCTGCGGCGACGCCGAGATCGAAGGCTTGCTCCGCGGCCTCGACGGTCGCTTCGTACCTCCCGGTCCCTCCGGCGCGCCGACGCGGGGGCGGCCGGATGTTTTGCCGACGGGGCGGAACTTCTACTCCGTGGACAGCCGCGCGGTGCCGACGCCGGCGGCCTACGAATTGGGGAAGAAATCGGCGGAGCTTCTGGTGCGTCGCTATGTGCAGGATCACGGCGAATGGCCGGTGTCGTTCGGGCTGACGGCCTGGGGGACATCGAACATGCGCACCGGCGGCGACGATATCGCCCAGGCGCTGGCGCTGATCGGCGTCAAGCCGGTGTGGGACATGACATCGCGGCGAGTGACAGGCTATGAGATCATTCCACAGGCCATGCTGAGAAGGCCGCGCGTGGATGTGACGCTGCGCATTTCAGGCTTTTTCCGCGATGCCTTTCCCGAGCAGATCGCTTTGTTCGACAAGGCGATCCGGGCTGTCGGCGCGCTGGATGAGGACGAGCAGGATAACCCGATCGCGGCACGCATGCGGGGCGAGGCGACACGGCTGGAAGAGGCCGGGCTCGACGCGGCGCAGGCAAGGCGGCGGGCGGGGTATCGGATTTTCGGGTCGAAGCCGGGTGCTTATGGCGCGGGGCTGCAGGCGCTGATCGATGAGAAGGGCTGGGAGCGGCGCGCCGATCTGGCGGAGGCCTATCTGGTCTGGGGCAGTTACGCCTATGGCGCCGGCGAAGAGGGCCGGGCCGAGCGCGGCGTCTTCGAGGAGCGGCTGCGCTCCATTCAGGCTGTCGTGCAGAACCAGGACAATCGCGAGCACGACCTGCTCGACAGCGACGATTACTACCAGTTCGAAGGCGGCATGGCGGCGGCGGCGGAGACGCTCGGCGGCATCAGGCCGTCGATCTATCACAATGATCACTCCATGCCGGAGAAGCCGGTCATACGGTCGCTGGAAGAGGAGATCGCCCGCGTGGTGCGCGGCCGCGTCGTCAATCCGAAGTGGATCGATGGCGTCATGCGCCATGGCTACAAGGGCGCGTTCGAGATCGCCGCCACGGTCGATTATCTCTTCGCCTTCGCGGCGACCACGGGCGCGGTCGGCAACCATCATTTCGAGGCGGTCTATCAGGCATTCGTCGTGGATCAGAAGGTGCGCGATTTCATGCTCGGGAAGAACCCGGCCGCCTACGAGGAAATGAAGGAACGGCTGCTGGAGGCGATCGAGCGGCGGCTCTGGACGCCGCGCAGCAATTCCGCGCGGTTCGATCTTACCGCGACAGACAACACACACGACAGATCAGGCGGCGGCGATGCCGCCGATCGATTGAAGCTTGCATCCGGGGAATAGCGACATGACCGAGGAAACGACCGAGACCACGACGGAGGCCACTGGCCACGACGATGCCCGCCACAGCGAGAAGATGGCCAAGAAAAAGGCCGCGCGCGACAAGATCATGGCGACGAAGACGGGCGAGAAGGGCCTGATCATCGTCCACACCGGCAAGGGCAAGGGCAAGTCGTCCTCCGCCTTCGGCATGATTTTCCGCCATATCGCGCATGGCAAGCCATCGGCCGTGGTGCAGTTCATCAAGGGTGCGATGTGGACAGGCGAGCGCGACCTGATCGAGAAGCATTTCTCCGATGTCTGCCAGTTCCACACGATGGGCGAGGGCTTCACCTGGGAAACGCAGGACCGCGCCCGTGACGTCGCGGCCGCCGGCGCTGCCTGGGAGAAGGCGAAGGAACTGATCCGCGACGAGCGCAATTCGATGGTGCTGCTCGACGAGATCAATATCGCGCTGCGCTACGACTATATCGATATCAACGATGTCGTGGCGTTCCTGAAAACGGAAAAGCCCTATATGACTCACGTCGTTCTCACCGGGCGCAATGCCAAGGATGAGCTGATCGAGATCGCCGATCTGGTAACCGAGATGGAGCTGATCAAGCATCCGTTCCGCTCGGGCATCAAGGGACAGGCGGGCGTGGAGTTCTGATGACGCAAAGCTGGGTCTTCTGGGCCGTCCTGTCGGCTGCCTTCGCGGCGCTGACGGCGATCTTCGCGAAGATCGGCGTGGCGGGCGTCAATTCCGATTTCGCGACGCTGATCCGCACCGTGGTGATCCTCGCGATCATCAGCGCGATCGTGCTGGCAAGCGGGCAGTGGCAGCCCTTCTCCAGCATATCGGCAAAGACCTGGCTGTTTCTCTGCCTGTCGGGCGCGGCGACCGGCGCGTCGTGGCTTGCCTATTTCCGCGCCTTGAAGATCGGCGACGCGGCGCGGGTCGCCCCGATCGACAAGCTGTCGATCGTGCTCGTCGCCATCTTCGGCGTGGTTTTTCTCGGCGAGAAGCTCAACATGATGAACTGGCTCGGCGTCAGCCTGATCGCCTCAGGAGCGCTGCTTCTCGCGCTTTTCTGAACCTCAGACCCCCAGCCAGACGCGTAGCGGATTGGCTGGGTCGGACAGGAGCTTGATCGTGAACGCGATGCAGACGATGACGAGCAGCGGCTTGATCAGCCTGGCGCCGATGCGCATGGCAAGCCGTGAACCGAGCTGCGCGCCGAGAAACTGGCAGACACCCATCATCAGGCCGAGTTTCCAGAGCGTGGCGCCGAAGGAGGCGAAGACGATCAGGGCGCCGAGGTTCGAGCCGAAGTTCAGGAGCTTGGTGTGGGCGGTGGCCTTGAGCATGCCGAAACCGGCCAGCGAGACGAATCCCAGCATGAAGAACGAGCCGGTGCCCGGACCGAACACGCCGTCGTAGAAGCCGATCGCCGGCACGAGTGTCAGTCCGAAGACGAAGGGCGTGATGCGGCGGTGCTTGTCGACATCGTCGAGATTGGGCTTCAGCGCGAAATAGAGCGCGATCACCACGAGCAGGACCGGCATGATCGCACGCAGCACGTCGCCGGGGACGATGGTTGCGAGCGCCGCGCCAAGCGAGCCGCCCATGACGGCCATCAGCGCCATCGGCAGCTGTTGACGCAGATTGACATGCCCCTTGCGGGCATAGGCGATCGTCGCCGATCCGGCGCCGAACAGGGATTGCACCTTGTTGGTGCCCAGCGTCTGAAGCGGCGGGATGCCGGCGATCAGCATCGCGGGGACGGTGATCAGGCCGCCGCCGCCGGCAATCGCATCGACGAAACCGGCAAAGAAGGCAGCCGCGGCAAGGAGAAGAACGAGGTGAGGGGCAAGGTCGTACAATGGAGGAACCTGTGGGAATGCTAATGCACTGTGTCGGCGCGCATGTTGCATTTACCGGCCGGTGCTGCAATGGCTTGGGCGACACAGGCAACCGGCATTTCCATCCCATGACCGCACTCGAGTTCGATATCACCCGCCGCTACGTGCTCGGCCTCGGCTGCGAGCGGGGCACCTCGCCCGACGAGGTCATGGCGCTGGTCTTCTCGGCCTTGGAGATGGCCGGCATCGTGCCTGAGCAGGTCGCCGGGCTGGTGTCCATCGATCTCGCGCCGCGATGAACCGGCGATGGCGGTGGTCGCCGCGCGGCTGGCCATCCCGATGCTGTTCTTCGACGCCGCGACGCTCGAGAAGGAGACGCCGAGGATCGCAAACCCGTCCGACGTCGTCTTCGCGCGGGTGGGTTGCCATGGTGTCGCGGAATCCGCCGCACTCGCGGCGATCGGGCCCGAAGCCGAGCTTGTGCTTGAGAAAATCAAATCTGCACATGCGACCGCCGCGATCGCACGCGCCCTGTTGCGGAAAGAGTAGCGCTCGCTATGGTGGCCGCCAATACATGCCAGAGACCATGCAAGAGGGACGATTATGCATAAGGTGATTTACGATACGGATCCGGGTGTTGACGATGCGATGGCGCTGCTTTTCCTGCACCGTCATGCCGACATCGATCTGATCGGCATCACGACCGTGTTCGGCAACGCCTCGATCGAGACGACGACGCGCAATGCACTGTTCCTCAAGCGCGAATGGAACATTCCGGCACCCGTCGCCAAGGGTGCGAGCGTGACCATCGATCCGTCGCGCAAGGAAGGCGCCTGGCCGACCTTCGTGCATGGCGATGACGGGCTCGGCAACATCGACGTGCCCGAAGTCGTCGACGTGCCGCTCGATCCGCGTCCGGCCTACAAGTTCATCATCGACACCGTGCGCGCCAATCCTGGCGAGGTGACGCTGGTGGCTGTCGGGCGGATGACAAATCTTGCACTTGCGCTGAAGGAAGATCCTGAGATTGCCGGCCTTGTGAAGCAGGTCGTCATCATGGGCGGCAACTTCTATGTGCCTGGCAATGTGACGCCTGTCGCCGAAGCCAATATCCATGGCGATCCCGAGGCCGCCGATATCGTGCTCACCGCCCCGTGGCAGGTGGTCGTCATCGGTCTCGATGTCACCGCGATCACCACGATGAGCCGTGGCTATCTCGGCGAGATGGCGGCCAGGGGCGACAAGGCGGTGCAGCTGCTCGACAAGCTCTCGCAGTTCTACATCGACTTCTACAAGCATGCCGTCGAGGACGGGATGATGGTGCATGACAGTTGCGCCTGCGTCTACGTGGTGGCGCCGGAGCTCTTCACCACCATATCGGGCGCCATGCGCGTGGTGTGTGGCGGCATCGCCGATGGCCAGACGATCGTCAAGCAGGACGGCCGTCGCTTCCCGCCGGGCGACTGGGACGGCCTGCCGAGCCAGATCGCCTGCACCGGCATCCAGTCGCAAGAGGTCATTGACCTGATCCGCGACACGTTGCTCGACGCTTAGTCGGCAATCGTCATTGTTGTTTCGGCGCAAGCACATTGGCGAATCCATTCAGCCGCTTGCGCCGATATCCTCATATTTTGAGTCCGCTTGGTGGGCTTCATTTGGCGTGATCGTGACCTGCATTTTCGCCGCGTTTGCGGCGTTGACGTCGTCCGCCGCCGGGCATAGATCATCGTCATGATCGAAACGGTACTTTCTCACCTCCCGGCGATGGATCGCGGCAGTGTCTGGCTCGTCGGCGCGGGGCCCGGCGACCCGGGCCTTTTGACGATGCTCGCAGTCAAGGGGCTGATGGAAGCCGATGTCGTCGTGCACGACGCGCTGGTCGATGCCGAGTGCCTGAAGCTTGCGCGGCCGGGCGCCGTTCTCGAATATGCGGGAAAGCGCGGCGGCAAGCCGTCCGCCAAGCAGCGCGACATCTCGCTTCGTCTCGTCGAGCTCGCGCAGGCGGGCAATCGCGTCCTCAGGCTGAAGGGCGGCGATCCCTTCGTCTTCGGGCGTGGGGGCGAGGAGGCGCTGACGCTGGTCGAGTATAACGTGCCGTTTCGCATCGTGCCGGGGATATCGGCGGGGATCGGTGGGCTCGCCTATGCGGGCATCCCGGTTACCCACCGCGACATCAATCATGCTGTGACGTTTTTGACCGGCCACAATTCATCGGGGCTGGTGCCGGACGCGATAAACTGGGATGCTATAGGCAAGGGCTCGCCCGTCATCGTCATGTATATGGCGATGAAGCATATTGCCGAGATCAGTGCCAACCTGATTGCCGCGGGCGCTCCCGCAACGAACCGGTCGCCTTCGTCTGCAATGCTTCGACGAGCGCGCAAGAGGTTCTGGAAACGACGCTCGGCGAGGCGCCGGCCGCGGCGCTGTCGTCAGGCATCGAGCCGCCGGCGATCGTGGTGGTCGGCGAGGTGGTGCGGTTGCGTGGTTCTCTCGATTGGCTGGGTGCGCTGGCCGGACGACGGTTGCATCCCGATCCGTTCCGGAGGTCCGGCAGTAAGGAGACGGCATGAGTGGTCTGTTGATTGCAGCCCCGTCCTCCGGGTCGGGAAAGACGACGGTGACGCTTGGGCTCCTCAGGGCGCTTCGCAAGCGTGGGGTGGAGGTCGCGCCCGGGAAGGCGGGGCCTGACTATATCGATCCTGCCTTTCACGCCGCTGCCAGCGGTGTCGCCTGTCTCAATTTCGATCCCTGGGCGATGCGTCCCGAACTGATCGCCGCCAATGCGACGCTGCATCGCTCGGGTGACCGGCTCTTGGTCATCGAGGCGATGATGGGCCTCTTCGACGGGGCGGCTGATGGCAAGGGTACGGCGGCGGATCTGGCGGCGATGCTTGGTCTTTCGGTCGTTCTCGTCGTTGACGCCTCGCACATGTCGCAATCCGTCGCCGCACTCGTGGCCGGCTTCGCGGGCTTTCGCGCCGATGTGCGGATCGCCGGCGTCATCTTGAACAAGGTTGGCGGCGACCGGCATGAGATGATGCTGCGCCAGGCGCTCGAGGCGAGCCGCATGCCTGTGATCGCGGTCGTCCGCCGCGACGCCGAGATCGCGCTGCCGGAGCGGCATCTCGGTCTGGTGCAGGCGGGCGAACATGAGGCGCTGGAGAAATTCGTCGAGCATGCGGCGCAGGCGGTCTCGCAGAACTGCAATTTCGACTTCCTGATGCGGGTCGCGAGACAGGGATTCGCACGGCCATCGACCGCCAATATCGACCGTTTGCCGCCACTCGGCAGCCGGATCGCGGTGGCGCGCGATATAGCCTTTGCCTTTTGCTACGAGCACATGCTGCTAGGCTGGCGGCGTCGCGGCGCTGATATCTCGTTTTTCTCGCCGCTTGCCGACGAGCCGCCGGAGCGGACCGCCGACGCCATCTATCTCCCCGGCGGTTATCCTGAACTGCATGCCGGACGGATCGCCGCCGCCTCGACCTTTCGGGCGGCCATGCGCCAGGCGGCCGAAAGCGGGGTGCGGATCTATGGGGAGTGCGGCGGTTACATGGTGATGGGCGACGGGCTGGTGGACGCCAGCGGCGAGCGCCACGAGATGCTCGGGCTGCTGCCGCTGGTCACCAGCTACGAGGAGCGCAAGCGTCACCTGGGTTATCGGCGGGTCTATCCCATCAACGGCTCGTTCTTCGCGCAGCCGATGACGGCGCACGAGTTTCACTATTCGTCGGTGGTGTCAGAGGGCGAGGCGGACCGGCTTTTCAAGGTGACCGACGCGTTGAACAACGATCTCGGCACGGCTGGCCTGCAGCGCTGGCAGGTGGCCGGGTCCTACATGCATCTCATCGATGTGGCGGCTCAGCTGTCTGGGCCGGCAGGTGGCGCGGGTGGACCGGCACGATGAATGCGCCGATCATCCATGGCGGTGGCATAACGGCCGCCGCGGCTCTTTATGGCGGCAAGCCCGAGGACTGGCTCGATCTTTCCACCGGTATCAGTCCGTTTCCGGCGGTCCTGCCTGATATCCCCATACGCGCCTGGCACCGCTTGCCGGATCAGCATCTCGTGCACGCGACGCGCGAGGCGGCGCGGCATTATTATGGAAGTGGCGACAGCCTGCCGTTGCCGGTGCCCGGCACCCAGTCGGTCATCCAGCTTCTACCGCGCTTGATCGCGGCGGGCAGACGCGTCGCCATTCTCGGGCCGACCTACGGTGAATATGAGCGGGCCTTCGTGATGGCGGGAGCGGCTGTCGATCGGCTTGATGGGATCGACGGGGTCGGCGACCATCACGCGCTTGTGGTCATCGTCAATCCCAACAATCCCGATGGCCGGATCTACCAGCCCTCCATGCTGCTTGATCTTGCGCGCCGGCTGGCGGCGCGGCGAGGGCTTCTCGTGGTCGACGAGGCGTTCGGCGATACGGTTGCCGACGCGAGTGTCGGCGGCCATGTCGCGGATCATCCCAACCTCATCGTCTTTCGCTCCTTCGGCAAGTTCTTCGGTCTTGCCGGTCTGCGGCTCGGCTTCGTCATCGCGGCGAGGGAAATTCTCGATCGGATCGAGAGCCTGCTCGGCCCCTGGGCCGTTTCCGGGCCGGCGCTGTCGATCGCCGCGTCCCTGTTGCGCACGGATACAGAGCCGCTGCGGCGCGCGATCGCTAAGCGCAGCGAGGCGATGCGTGACGTTCTGACCAAGGGCGGGCTTCGCATTCGCGGCGGCACCGCGCTCTTCTTGCTGGTCGAAGACGAGGCGGCGGATGCGTTGCAGGCACATCTGTGCGTGCATCATATTCTGGTCCGCAAGTTCGATTATGCCCCTTCCTGGCTGCGCTTCGGCGTGACCGCGGATACCAATGGCGATCTCAGGCTCGCCGATGCCCTGTTGAGCTTCGATCGATGATTTTTGAACTGAACCTTCTCGTGCTGGTGCTTGCCCTGATGCTCGACAGGATCGTCGGTGATCCCGATGTGCTCTGGGCGCGGCTGCCGCATCCGATCGTCCTGTTCGGCAAGGCGATTTCGCGGATGGAGACGCTGTTCAACCGTACGGAACTGGCGGGCGAAAGCCGCAGGCGCAACGGCATGCTCGTCATCGCCGCCCTGCTTCTGGTCGCCATCGTCGCCGGCGTTGCGCTGCATCTCTTCTTCACGCTTTTCGGGCTCGCCGGCATTCTGCTCGAGGTTCTCATCGTCACGGTATTCCTGGCGCAGAAGAGCCTTGCTGATCACGTCGAGGCGGTCGCGACCGGTCTTCGGCAGGGGGGCTCGATGGCGGGCGGAAGGCCGTGTCGATGATCGTCGGGCGTGACCCGGAAACGCTGGACGAGCCGGCCGTCTGCCGGGCGGCGATCGAGAGCCTTGCCGAGAACTTTTCCGACGGCGTCGTCGCGCCTGCGCTGTGGTATCTGGTGTTCGGCCTGCCGGGGCTGCTTGCCTACAAGATGCTCAATACCGCGGATTCGATGATCGGCCACAAGTCGGAACGCTATGTCGACTTCGGCTGGGCGTCGGCGAAGCTCGACGATCTCGCAAACTGGCCGGCGGCGCGGTTGTCGATCGCGCTGATCGCGGCGGGTGCGTGGCTTAGACGCGGCGGCGATGCCTGCCGCGAGGCGTTCAAGATCGCGATGCGCGACGGCGGCATGCATCGCTCGCCGAACTCGGGACGCCCGGAAGCGGCGATGGCGGGCGCGCTCAACGTGCAGCTCGCGGGGCCGCGCGTCTATTCCGGTGTGGTGGTCATGGAGCCGATGATCAATGGCGGCGGCAGGGAGACCGCCGTGATCGAGGATATCGACAGTGCCGTGTCCGTCTTTTACGCCAGCTGCTCGGTCCTTGCCTTCGTCGTTCTGGTGGTCTTCCTGTTTCTTCTGTAGATCAGCGTCGATACCAATATTCGCATTGATTACCATTCTCCTCCCGGCAATGCCGCGCGGTTCTTCGACATGATGGGGCAAGTCGACACGAGGGTCGTCGTCACCAGCCGAGCGGGACGAAAGGTCGCGGAAACGGTTGCCGGCTGCCTTTCCTTCCATGCTGTTTAAGCAACAGTGCCGTCGCAAATTGCGCGTCGGGCTGGACGAAAGCATTGGCTTTTGAAATGGATTTGCCTATGAGGGGGAAAACTATCATTTCCAAGAGGTACAGGCGTGACCGCTACATTCGATAAAGTTGCCGACATCATTGCAGAAACCAGCGAGATCGATCGTGACACGATCACGCCGGAAAGCCATACGATCGACGACCTCGGTATCGACAGCCTCGACTTCCTCGATATCGTGTTCGCCATCGACAAGGAATTCGGCATCAAGATCCCGCTCGAAAAGTGGACGCAGGAAGTCAACGAGGGCAAGGTCTCCACGTCGGAATACTTCGTGCTGAAGAACCTCTGCGCCAAGATCGACGAACTGCGCGCCGCCAAGGCCTGATCGATACGCACAATTTTTTTCTCCGCCCTGTCGCCATTCACCATGGCGGCCGGGCGGTTTTGTTACTAAGTAGGCCCACAGGGTCGCGCTTTGCGAAATCGGCTCCGATTTTCGCAAGGCTCGGTCCTGTCGATTAGAAAATGATAGAGCGTCCTTTGTGCGTCCATCCGTACGCACGGCGCTCTAGCCGACGGCATGTTGCCTGTGCGGCCGGAGGATCCGATGCTCCTGGAATACTTCCAGATGATCGATCGCGTCGAGGCGGTCGACCTTCAGACCAAGACACTCAAGGCACGTTCCGTCGTGCCGGCCAAGAGCCCGGTGTTCGAAGGTCATTTTCCCGGCATGCCCCTTGTCCCGGGCGTGCTTCTCATTGAAACCATGGCGCAGGCATCCGGCATGCTGGTGTTGGCGGCGACCGATTTCGCGGCGATGCCGTTCCTGATGTCGGTCGACGGCGCGAAGATGCGCACTTTCGTCGAACCGGAGGCGGTCCTCGATATCGAGGCGTTTCTGGAGCACGACGGCTCGGGCTTCGCGGTCACCAAGGCGAAGATCACCAGTGGCGGCAAGAAGGTATGCGACGCGCAGCTGAAGCTGCGCACCATGCCTTTCAGCGAAATACCGCTTGGTGACATCGTCAAGAAACGCGCCAGCGAAATCGGCCTGATGGATGCAATCGCCGCGCAGGGAGTGAATGGATGAGCAAGGCTCAGAATGATGTCGTCATCACGGGCGTCGGTATCGTAACCTGTCAGGGCGTCGGCAAAGAGCCGCATATCGCGCTGCTCAACGCAGCCGACGCGCCGAAGACGGTTGTCGAGACCGAGAAGTTCAAGCCCTATCCGATCCATCCGCTGCCCGAGGTGGACTGGTCGCTGCAGATCGCCAAGCGCGGCGATCAGCGGCAGATGGAAAACTGGCAGCGCATCGGCGTGTTCGCGGCGGGCCTTGCGCTCGACGACGCCGGCCTCAAGGACAATGTCGAAGCCTGCGGCACGATGGACATGATCGTGGCGGCCGGCGGCGGCGAGCGCGACATCAATGTCGATACGCTGATCGTCGATGAAGGACTGAAGCGCAACGACCGCGAAGTTCTCTTGAACGAGAAGCTCACGACCGAGCTTCGTCCGACGCTCTTCCTGGCGCAGCTCTCCAACCTGCTCGCCGGCAATATCTCGATCGTCCACAAGGTCACCGGCTCCTCGCGCACCTTCATGGGTGAGGAATCGGCCGGCATCTCCGCCGTCGAGACCGCGTTCTACCGCATCAAGTCGGGCGATCCTCGCATGCGCTGGTTGGCGGCGCGTTTTCGGCCGAGCGTCTCGACATGGTTCTGCTCTTCGAGGCGATCGGCTCGCATTCGCGCGGCGACTGGCAGCCCTTGTGGTCGCGCAAGGATGGCGGCATCACCAGCGGCTCGCTCGGTGCGTTCCTGGTGCTCGAATCGCGGGCGCATGCCGAAGCGCGCGGTGCCCATATCTATTCGACGATCTCCTCCATCGAGGGCGATCGCGGCAATCGCGGCGCCGGCAATCTCGAAAAGCGCCTCGAGCGGCTGCTCGAGCCGGCCCGGGGCCTGGCGGCTGAAAGCACGGCGATCTTTTCCGGCTCCTCGGGCATGCCCGAGCTCGCCTCGCGCGAGAAGGCGGTTCTGGAGCATCAGCTGCCGGGCGCTGCCATTCGTGGTTTCGGCGGCGTGACCGGCCATGGGCTGGAGGCGCATTTCACCCTCGGGCTGGCGCTGGCCGCCCTTGCCATCGACGGCGAGGCCAAGGTTCCGGCATTCGACGGCGCCCATGAAAAAGCAATGACATCAGGCACGAAGGCCGCTGTCGTCACGACGGTCGGGCATCAGCGTGGCGAAGGCGTCGCCGTTCTGTCGGCGGACGCGTGAGGAGCAGGCACATGACGGATCAAGCTTACAAGGATCATCTCGGCCGCCCGATCGTGGCTGTGACCGGCGTCGGCATCATGACCTCGCTGGGGCAGGGCCTCAAGGACAACTGGTCGGCGCTGATATCGGGCAAGTCCGGTATCCACGACATCAATCGCTTCCCGACCGACGGTCTTTCGACGCGCATCGCCGGCACCGTCGATTTCATCGACGTTCCGGCACCGAACGCCGTCGAGCGCTCTTACGCATTCGCGCGCGAGACGACGATCGAGGCACTGGCCGACGCCGACATATCCGGCGATTTCAACGGTCCGCTGTTTCTCGCAGCACCGCCGATCGAGCCGGAGTGGATTGCCCGCTTCGAACTCGGCGATCGTTCGCCGCCGCCCTCGCAGCCGGGCGACGCCTACGACCGCTTCCTGACGGCGATGCGCCAGCGTCCCGATCCGGCGTTCCACGAGGCGGCGCTGTTCGGCGCGATCTCGGAGCGTCTGGCCGATCGTTTCGGTACGCGCGGTCTTCCGGTGACGCTGTCGACGGCCTGTGCCTCGGGCGCGACCGCGATCCAGCTCGGCATCGAGGCGATCCGCCAGGGTCGCACGAACCGTGCGCTTGCTGTTGCGACCGATGGCTCGGTGAGCGCCGAGGCGCTGATCCGCTTCTCGCTGCTCTCGGCGCTGTCGACGCAGAACGACAACCCGACCAAGGCCTCCAAGCCGTTCAGCAAGGATCGCGACGGCTTCGTCATCGCCGAAGGTGCGGCGACGCTGGTGCTGGAATCGCTGGAATCGGCGATTGCGCGCGGCGCCAAGGTGCTTGGCATCATGAAGGGCGCCGGCGAAAAGGCCGACAGCTTCCACCGTACCCGGTCTTCGCCGGATGGCGGCCCGGCGATCGCGACGATCCGCGCAGCTCTTGCCGATGCCGGCATGGACGAAGGTGATATCGGCTACATCAATGCCCACGGCACGTCGACGCCCGAAAACGACAAGATGGAATATGGCTCGATGCTTGCTGTCTTCGGCGACCGCATGGCCTCCATCCCGCTGTCGTCGAACAAGTCGATGATCGGCCATACGCTGACGGCGGCTGGTGCCGTGGAAGCGGTGTTCTCGCTGCAGACGATGCGCACCGGCACGCTGCCGCCGACCATCAACTACACCAACCCGGATCCGGCCATCGTTCTCGACGTGGTGCCGAATGTGAAGCGGGATGCGCAGGTGAATGCCGTGCTTTCCAACTCCTTCGGCTTCGGCGGCCAGAACGCCAGCCTTGTCATGGCGCTGGAACCGGCTTAGAGAACCGCCTTGCTCCTCATCCCTGTGCTTGTCACAGGGATCCAGCAGCGCTGCGTCCGCAGCGCGGACGAGTCTTTTCACGCGAAAGACTTCGCGTGGCTGGATCTCCTGTGACGAGCACAGGAATGAGGTATCTGACCAAAGGAAAATCCATTATGCGCGCTCTGCAACTGATCGACGACCGCAAGCTCGAGATCACCGATCTGCCTGAACCCGATGCGCCCGGCGCCGGCGAAGTGACGCTGCGCGTCAAGGCGGTCGCGCTCAACCATATCGATGTCTGGGGCTGGCGCGGCATGGCGTTCGCCAAGC
The DNA here is from genome assembly GCF_030053015.1 of Rhizobium sp. AN80A. Classification (NCBI taxonomy): domain Bacteria; kingdom Pseudomonadati; phylum Pseudomonadota; class Alphaproteobacteria; order Hyphomicrobiales; family Rhizobiaceae; genus Rhizobium; species Rhizobium sp. AN80A. The sequence continues at coordinate 706,963 of NZ_JASJPX010000003.1, forward strand.
GCAAGATGCCGCTCGTCATCGGTGCGGAAGCATCCGGTGTCGTCGAGGCGATCGGTCCTGGCGTGTCCAACGTGCTTCCGGGCCAGCTGGTCGCCGTCTACGGCGCGCGCACCTGTGGTCTCTGCCGTCCGTGCCGCGAGGGTCGCGACAATCTCTGCGAACACGTCTCGGGCGTTCACGGCTTCCATCTCGACGGCTTCGCGCAGGAGAAGGTCAACCTTCCGGCTCGCCTGCTGGTTCCCGCACCTCCCGGCGTCGATGCCGTCGGTGCGGCCGTTGCACCGGTTACCTTCGGTACTGTCGAGCATATGCTGTTCGACAACGCCAAGCTTGAGCCGGGCGAAACGATCCTCGTGCATGCCGGCGGCTCCGGTATCGGCACGGCTGCGATCCAGCTTGCCAAGAAGATCGGCTGTACCGTCATCACGACAGTCGGCTCCGACGACAAGATCGAGAAGGCCAAGGCGCTCGGCGCCGATCACGTCATCAACTACCGCACCGACCGTTTCGAGGGCGTGGTGCGCAAGCTCACCAAGAAGAAGGGCGTCGACGTCGTCTTCGAACATGTGGGCAAGGATACCTGGGCGGGCTCGATGCTCTGCCTGAAGCGCGGCGGGCGCCTCGTCACCTGCGGCTCGACATCGGGCGTGTCCACCGACATGAACCTGATGATGTTGTTCCAACAGCAACTGAAGCTGCTCGGCTCCTTCGGCTGCCGCATGGAAAACATGGCCGACGCCATGCAGAAGATGGGGCGCGGTCTCGTGCATCCCGTCATCGACACCGAGGTCGGCTTCGACGATATCGACCGGGCGCTCGAGCGCATGGAATCGCGCCAGATCTTCGGCAAGATCATCCTGAAGATGGATTGATCCCTTGGAGCTGTTCATTACCCGGATCGTCCTGAAACTGGACCATTTTCGCCAGTGGCTGATCGCGCAGGTGATGTTCGGCTTCCTGAACTTCCTGAAGATCTTTCCGGCCGACGGAGCGATCAACTTCATCGACTGGCTGATGCGCAAGATCGGCCCGAAGATGAAGCGCCACAAGCTGATTCTGGCCAATCTTCGCAACGCCTTTCCTGAAAAGAGTGACGAGGAGATCAACCAGATCGCGCTTGGCAGCTGGGCCAATATGGGCCGGCTTGCGGCGGAATACGTGTTTCTCGACCGTCTGTTCGATTTCGATCCCGAGAAGAGCGAGCCGGGCAGGGTGGAGGTGTCGGGCATCCCGATCTTCCTCGATCTTCTGGAAAACCCGCGTCCCTTCATCGTCTTTACCGGGCACACCGGCAATTTCGAGCTGCTGCCCGTGGCGGGCGCCGCCTTCGGGCTCTATGTCAGCGTTCTCTTCCGGCCGCCAAACAATCCCTACGTGGCGCAGAAGGTGTTCGATTTCCGCAGCGCGCGCATGGGCAAGCTGGTGCCGTCGCATGCCGGATCGTCCTTCGCGCTCGCCCGCCAGCTGGAAGCGGAGCAGGGGGTCGGCGTGCTTGTCGACCAGAAATTCGGGCGCGGATTGAAGACCGAATTCTTCGGCCGGCCGGTGAAGACCAATCCGTTGCTCGGAAAGCTGGTGCGCCAGTTCAACTGCGAGGTCTACCCGGCCCGCTGCATCCGTCTCCCCGGCAACCGCTACCGGCTGGAAATCGAGCCGAAGGTGGAATTGCCGCGCGATGCGAACGGCAATCTCGACCTGACAGCCACGGCGCAGCTGCTCAACGACAAGGTGGAAAGCTGGGTCCGTGAATATCCGGAACAGTGGCTCTGGTATCATGACCGGTGGGAGATCAAGCGCCAGCTGATCTAGAATGCCGGCCATTACATCTTGTCATTGAAAAACAGGATGTCTTCATCATTGAACATGAAGTGACGTCATGTTACCGATTTCTGACAGTCGGGATGAGGGGGCGATGGTCGCCTGCTCATGATCCGGTATAACATAGCAATTCCCTCACTGAATGGGCATGGGAGGCGTGGTGCTCGGGCTTTTTCAGGCATTCTCGTTGCGGTGTTCGCAAATTGATGAGGCTATAAGGCTTGGTGACGATGCGCGGGTGAGCAGCCTCGACGGGTCGATCGACGCGCTTATCGAAACGATTCTCGGATACCGCGCCACCAATCTGTTCTATGCGCACATGCAGATGCAGTTCGTCGGCTGCCTGATCGATCAGTATGCCGAAGACAGCGAGATCGGTGCGCGAGCATGTGAAGCTACTCTCCTACATGATGGAGCAGTATCTGGGTTCGACGGTGCCGCGCTGGCAGATGCCGCCGCTGGAGCGCATGGATCGCGAACGCGTGTCCGCGCCCGCGGCCTACGTGCCCAACACCGACAACGGCAATTTCCTGAACTCGGCTATCCTCGAATCGCTGCCGGATCGGGTGGCGGTGCTGACCAAGGACTATCGCTACCTCTACGCCAATGCCGCCAGTTCCGCCTACGCCAAGCGCAAGCCGTTCGAGATGGTCGGGCGGCATGTGAAGGAGGTTCTCGGCGAGAAGCGGTTCGTGGATTGCATGAAGGGGATGCTCGACGCTTGTTTCGCGGGCGAAACATGCGATCACACCTATGAACGGCGCGAGGACAACGTCGTGCAGAGAACGCGATATCGCATGTCGCCGCTGCGTGATTCTGTCCGGCTATATCATCGGTGCGCTGGTCGTCTCGCAGGATGCCGGATCGTCGGCGGCCAATCTCGCCGCCTGATCAGGCCTTCGTCCAGACCGCCAGTTCGTATCCATCGGGATCGGCGAAATGAAAACGGCTGCCGCCCGGAAAGCCGAAGATCGGGCGAACGATCTTGCCGCCGGCGCCTTCAACCGCCTGCAAGGCCGCCGACAGGTCGTCGGCATAGAGGATGACGAGAGGGCCGCCGGGGCGAGGTGCCTCGACGTTGGTGAAGCCGCCCTTCAGACGTCCGTCGTCGAATTCGCAGTAACTGGGCCCATAGTCGGTGAAGCGCCAGCCGAAAGCCTTGCCGTAGAACGCCTTGGAGCGCTCGATATCGGCGACGTTGAATTCGACATAGTCGATGCGGAGCTCGGTTTTCGTTGATGTCATCGGTCCCCCCCTCTAGATTTCCATCAGCTTCTTCAGCGCCTCGAGATCGCGCGCCACATGCGCCGCGTCGGCCTCGAACTGCTCGTCGGTCATATCCGGCAGCCGCAGCAAAGTGAACATCACCTCGCAGCCGTCGCCATTCGTGATGATCCTGAGTGCGTTGTAGACGCGCAAGCCGTTGGCGATCGTGACGGTGTGGTCGAGAACGCCGAACTCGTTATGCGGGGCGAAGCTGACACGCACGGTTCCAAGCACACCCTTGGCAATCCAGTCGTCGCCGCTTTTTTCAAGGCCGGAGGCGAGGCCAGACGCCCAGAGCGGCATATTCTCGGGCGCGCCGGCGAAGGCCCAGACGTCCCGCCAGTTTCGCTCGATCGACCGATGAATGATTCTTGCCGGCATTGTCGCCATGGGCTTGCTCCTCCTTCGCTGTTCGTGGGCGGCTTAACGTCGTTTTCCGACCTGTCTCACTGTCGCAACGATGCCAGCGGCATCAAAGCCACCGAGCGAGCGGCCTCGTCGGCAATATGGGTTCGGCTCGCGACAGAAACAATACGCGACCGATCCGGGGCGGATCGAACTTGCCGGATGAGCCAGAGAGTGCCACAACACCGGTCCAATTTGACTAAAGCGCCTCGCGATCTTCCAGATTCACCCGTTGCGCTCTAGATCTTTGTTTTACCGCATGTCGTTGTCGCAAAGCCGCTTCACACTTTTGCGCGACATGCTCTAACCGGAGAGTTAACGTGGAAAAGGCAGAAATCGGGCTGATCGGCCTTGCGGTCATGGGTTCCAACCTCGCTCTGAACATCGCGGAAAAGGGCAACAAGATTGCGGTGTTCAACCGTACGCCCGACAAGACCGACGAGTTCTACGAGAGCGCCGGCGATCTGAAGAAGCAGATCATTCCATGCAAGACGATCGAGGAGTTCGTCGAAGCGATCCGCCCGCCACGCCCGATCATCATCATGATCAAGGCCGGTGAGCCGGTCGATCAGCAGATGGAGCTGCTGCGTCCGCATCTCTCCAAGGGCGACATCATGATCGATGCCGGCAACGCCAACTTCCGCGACACGATCGCCCGCTTCGACCGCCTCAAGGACACCGACCTGACCTTCATCGGCATGGGTGTTTCCGGTGGCGAGGAAGGTGCGCGCCACGGCCCGTCGATCATGGTCGGCGGCACGGAGGATAGCTGGAAGCGCGTCGAGCCGGTGTTGACCTCGATCGCCGCCAAGTACAAGGGTGACCCCTGTGTTGCCTGGCTCGGCAATGACGGCGCCGGCCACTTCGTCAAGACGATCCACAATGGCATCGAATATGCCGACATGCAGATGATCGCCGAAATCTACGGCATCCTGCGCGACGGCCTCGGCAAGAACGCCAAGGAAATCTCCGGCATCTTCGGCGACTGGAACAAGGGCCGCCTGAACTCCTATCTCATCGAGATCTCCGAGAAGGTGCTGGCCGCCACCGATCCGATCTCCGGCGGCGCGATGGTGGACATGATCCTCGACAAGGCCGGCCAGAAGGGCACCGGCAAGTGGTCGGCGATCGAAGCGCAAAACATGGGCATTCCGGCAACGGCGATCGAAGCGGCTGTTGCCGCCCGCAGCCTGTCGTCGATGAAGACCGAGCGCGAAGCCGCCGAGACGATCTTCGGCAAGCCGGAGTACAAATTCCCGGTCGCCTACGGCCCCGAACTCGTCAAGGATCTGGAACTGGCGCTCTTCGCCGCCAAGATCGGCGCCTACGCACAGGGCTTCGCGGTGATGGCGGAAGCCTCGCGCGAGTTCAAGTGGTCGCTGCCGATGCCAACCATTGCCAGGATCTGGCGTGACGGCTGCATCATCCGCTCGCAGTTCCTCGACGAGATCACCTCCGCCTTCACCAAGGCGCCGGATGCGGCCAACCTGATCGTGACGCCCGCCTTCTCGGATATGGTCAAGGAATCGCTGCCGGCGCTTCGCCGCGTCGTTGGTGCGGCTCTTCAGGCCGGTCTGCCGGTTCCGGCGCTCACCTCGGCGCTCACCTACTTCGACGCTTACCGCCAGGGCCGCGGCACCGCCAACCTGATCCAGGCACAGCGCGACTTCTTCGGCGCCCACGGCTTCGATCGTCTCGACGGCAAGGACTTCCACCACGGTCCGTGGGGCAGTGGCGCCGCGACGTTCTAAACGGCGGACAAGACGTGACTTGACGCAAAACAGCCGGGTCCATGCCCGGCTGTTTTGCTTGATGTGGTGCGTCGATACGGGCGGGCCGCCACCCAGTAATGCCTGGCTTACGCCTTCCACACGGGCTGGCTGATGCTCTGCAGCAACTCGGGCTCGACGCCGTCGATGCGGGCGATGACGGCCTTGGCCATCTCGCGCCCGGCATGGCGGACGTCTTCATAGGCGGTGATGATCTCCGGACGGATCCAGTTGAGGATCGGAGCCGATTCCTTCGAGGCCATGTCGACGTCCCGGCCGAGGCGCTTGCCGGCGGCTTCGATGCCGGCGTTGACGGCGATGGCGGCGCTGCCGGCGAGACAGACGATGCCATCGGGCGCGTTGCCTGAGCGCATCATGGTTTCGACGGCGTTGCGGATCTCGTCCAGTGGCGTGTCGATGGTGACGCGCAGCGGCACTTCCTCGGCGCCATAGTCGTGGAGGCCTGTCTGGAAGCCGATGCGGGTGTGCGTGTAATAGGTGAGCTTGCTCGGAGGCTGTAGGAGGGCGATGCGCCTGCGGCCGCGCGCGACCAGTTTGGCGACCGCCTGGTGGGCAAAAGCCTCGTTGTCGAAATCGTGGAAGGGATGCATCAGCCCGGCATCGGTGCGTCCGTGCGTCGCGAAGGGCATGTTGCGCTCGCTAAGCAGCCGCACACGGGGATCGTCGGGCTCGATGCGGGAGATGATGACGCCGTCGGCCGAACCTGTCTCCAGGATGTAGCGGACGGGCAGCATCGGGTCCTTGCTGTGCGAGTGGGGGGTGACGACGATGTGGTAGGGCGTGCCGGTCAGCACCTCGGAGATGCCGAAGACCAGCTGGCTCGAGAAGCCCATGATCTCCTCGTCGATGCTGAGAACCAGAGCGATGACGTTGGTCTTGCCGGTCCTGAGACGCACGCCGGCGCGGTTCGGCTGGTAGCCGAGCTGGCTGGCCACCATGCGCACGCGTTCCTTGGTCTCCGCGCCGATATCGGGCGCATCCTTCAATGCTCGGGAAACCGTGGTGATGCCGAGGCCGGTCATGAAGGCAATCGTCTTCAGTGTCGGTCTCTCCCGAGATGGCTCGGTCACCGTCGCCCCGAAATTCGCTTTGTTTTTCATCCCTCTAGGCCGTCCTACGCGATTTGGTTCGCTTATAGATGCTTTTCGCAGCGCTGTAAGCACGAATACACAAATGTCGTTCCCTCCCACGGGCCTTAAAATCTGTAACGTTGCAGTAGAAATGTCGAGCGATTTTTCCGATCGTTCCGGCTCTCGTGCTCTCAATGGTTGAATCGATGGTTTTTGCACGAATTTTTTGCACTTGCGAACGAAAATCGGAAGTCATGTGACGATACCAGTAGAATATATCGTTATTAAACATTGTGATAGCGCGTGTGTGCGATTGCACATCGCCGGATGTTGGTCTTGCGGCGCCTTGCGGGAAAGGGTCTTTAAAGACAGGCAATGGTAGCAAAGCAGGGTCGAAAAGAAAATTTTAAGGGGTGGCTGTTGCGCGGCAATATCGATTGAACTAAGTTTTTCCGGCAACGTTTCAGTGAGGGAGGAGAACTCATGAATATTCGTTTGATGGCGGCAGCGCTGTGCGCATCCGTCGCCCTGCCGCTCGGTGCGGCACAGGCCACCGATCTCGAAGTCACGCACTGGTGGACCTCGGGTGGCGAAGCCGCCGCCGTGGCGGAACTCGCCAAGGCATTCGACGCGACCGGCAACAAGTGGGTCGACGGCGCTATCGCCGGTTCCGGCGGTACGGCGCGTCCGATCATGGTCAGCCGTATCACAGGCGGCGATCCGATGGGCGCCACCCAGTTCAACCACGGCCGCCAAGCCGAGGAACTGGTGCAGTCCGGCCTGATGCGCGACCTGACCGATGTCGCGACCGCCGAGCGCTGGAAGGACATCGTCCGTCCCGCGAGCCTGCTCGACAGCTGCACGATCGACGGCAAGATCTATTGCGCACCTGTGAACATCCATTCCTGGCAGTGGCTGTGGCTTTCCAATGCCGCCTTCAAGAAGGCCGGCATCGAAGTGCCGAAGAACTGGAATGAATTCGTCGCGGCGGCTCCTGCGCTTGAAAAGGCCGGCATCGTGCCGCTCGCCGTCGGCGGCCAGCCGTGGCAGGCTGCAGGCGCCTTCGATACGCTGATGGTGGCGATCGCCGGCAAGGACACGTTCCTGAAGGTGTTCAAGGACAAGGATGCGGATACCGCGGCCGGTCCGGAGATCGCCAAGGTCTTCAAGGCGGCCGACGACGCCCGCAAGATGTCCAAGGGCAGCAATGTCCAGGATTGGAACCAGGCAACCAACCTCGTCATCACCGGCAAGGCCGGCGGTCAGATCATGGGTGACTGGGCGCAGGGCGAATTCGCTCTGGCTGGCCAGAAGGCCGGTACCGATTACACCTGCCTTCCGGGGCTGGGCGTGAACGAAATCATCTCCACCGGTGGTGATGCGTTCTACTTCCCGGTGCTCAAGGATGCTGAAAAGACGAAGGCCCAGGACGTTCTCGCCAAGACGCTTCTCGATCCCAAGACCCAGGTTGCCTTCAACCTGAAGAAGGGCTCGCTGCCGGTTCGCGGTGACGTCGATCTCGCGGCCGCCAACGACTGCATGAAGAAGGGTCTCGACATCCTTGCCAAGGGCAATGTGGTCGAAGGCACCGACCAGCTGCTTTCGGCCGACAGCCAGAAGCAGAAGGAAGACCTCTTCTCGGAGTTCTTCTCCAATGCCTCGATGACGCCTGAAGACGCGCAGAAGCGTTTCGCTGAAATCATCGGCTCCGCCGACTGATCGTCTGCTCGTGCTGCCGCGATCCGGCTTTCCGCCCAGGAACGGAGAGCCGGATGTGCCCTAGCCGCTGATGGCGGCGGGCTCGCGGCAGTGCTTTCCCGATGCGTTCCCGCCGCGAGAATGCGGCTGGAACCATCCGGGGCAAGAGACGGGAGCGGTGTCCGGCAACGGCCGCTGCTCTCGGTCACAGAAGCAAGTGCGTGTCAGGAGGAAACACAATGACGGGTCCAGCGAAAGCCGGCCGGCCAAATCAGTTGCTGCGCAATCTGAATTCCAAAATCGCATCCATCCCGATGATCCTTACCGCCGTGGTCATCTTTCTCGGCGGAACGCTCTGGACGGTGTTCTATTCCTTCACCAACTCGAAGCTCCTGCCAAGGATGAGCTTCGTTGGTTTCGACCAGTACAAGCGGCTCTGGGCCGCGCCGCGATGGATCGTGTCCATCGAGAACCTCGCCCTTTACGGCATCTTTTCCCTGATCTTCAGCCTGGTGATCGGCTTTACGCTGGCCGCGCTGATGGATCAGAAGATCCGGTTCGAGAATGCGTTCCGGACGATCTTTCTCTATCCCTTCGCGCTGTCCTTCATCGTCACCGGCCTTGTCTGGCAATGGGTGCTCAATCCGGAATTCGGCGTGCAGTCGGTGGTGCGTTCGCTCGGCTGGACGAGCTTCACCTTCGATCCGCTCTATACGCCGAGCATCGTGATCTACGGCGTGCTGATCGCAGCGCTCTGGCAGGGAACGGGCCTCGTCATGTGCCTGATGCTCGCCGGCCTGCGCGGGATCGACGAGGACATCTGGAAGGCCTCGCGTGTGGACGGCATTCCGATGTGGAAGACCTATCTCTTCATCGTCATCCCGATGATGCGTCCCGTCTTCATCACCACGCTCGTCATCATCGCCTCCGGCATCGTCAAGGTCTACGACCTCGTGGTGGCGCAGACGTCCGGCGGACCCGGTATCTCGTCGGAAGTGCCGGCCAAGTATGTCTACGACTACATGTTCCAGGCGCAGAACCTGGGGCAGGGCTTCGCCGCCTCGACCATGATGCTGATCACGGTCGCGATCATCATCATTCCATGGGCTTATCTGGAATTCGGGGGAGGGCGTAAACGTGCCTGATACCATCGCTCTCAAGACCGCCGAGGTCGCCCTTTCGCCGGTCAAGTCCTTCGACGGACCGAATGGTTCGAAGCCGAAGCGGGTGCTCTCGCCACGCAACATCATGCTCTACGGCACGCTGTTCGTCGCCGCCGCCTACTACCTGCTGCCGCTCTACGTGATGATCGTCACGTCGCTGAAGGGGATGCCCGAAATCCGCATGGGCAACATCTTCTCGCCGCCGATGGAAATCACCTTCGAGCCTTGGGTGAAGGCCTGGGCGACAGCCTGCACGGGCCTCAACTGCGACGGTCTCTCGCGCGGGTTCTGGAACTCGGTCCGGATCACAGTACCATCCGTCATCGTCTCGATCGCGATTGCGTCGGTCAACGGCTATGCGCTCGCCAACTGGCGCTTCAAGGGATCGGAACTGTTCTTCTCGATCCTCGTCATCGGCGCCTTCATTCCCTACCAGGTGATGATCTATCCCATCGTCATCGTGCTCAGGGAAATGGGGATCTACGGCACGCTGACGGGGCTGATCATCGTGCACTCGATCTTCGGCATGCCGATCCTGACGCTGCTCTTCCGCAACTATTTCGCATCGCTGCCGCAGGAGCTGTTCAAGGCCGCCCGCGTCGATGGCGCCGGCTTCTGGCAGATCTTTCTGAAGATCATGGTGCCGATGTCGCTGCCGATCTTCGTCGTCGCCATGATCCTGCAGGTCACCGGCATCTGGAACGACTTCCTGTTCGGCGTCGTCTTCACCCGGCCGGAATACTATCCGATGACCGTGCAGCTCAACAACATCGTCAATTCCGTCCAGGGCGTGAAGGAATACAACGTCAACATGGCCGCAACGATCCTGACGGGTCTGGTGCCGCTCATCGTGTATTTCGTGTCGGGACGTCTGTTCGTCCGCGGTATCGCCGCAGGCGCAGTGAAAGGCTGATCCATGAATTCAAGCGTTTCCATCAAAGACCTTTCGCTGAACTTCGGCGCCGTCAGCGTGCTCAAGGATCTCAACCTCGAGATCAATGACGGCGAGTTCCTGGTGCTGCTCGGCTCTTCCGGCTGCGGCAAGTCGACCCTGCTCAACTGCATTGCCGGCCTGCTCGACATCAGCGAGGGACAGATCCACATCAAGGGCCGGAACGTCACCTGGGAAGAACCCAAGGACCGCGGCATCGGCATGGTGTTCCAGTCCTACGCGCTCTATCCGCAGATGACCGTGGAGAAAAACCTCTCTTTCGGCCTGCAGGTGGCCAAGATTCCGCAGGCCGATATCGAGAAGCGCGTGGCCCGCGCCTCGGAGATCCTGCAGATCCAGCCGCTCCTGAAGCGCAAGCCGGCGGAACTATCCGGCGGCCAGCGGCAGCGCGTGGCGATCGGCCGTGCCTTGGTGCGCGATGTCGATGTGTTCCTGTTCGACGAGCCGCTCTCCAACCTCGACGCCAAGCTGCGTTCGGAGCTGCGCGTCGAGATCAAGCGGCTGCACCAGTCGCTGAAGAACACGATGATCTACGTCACACACGACCAGATCGAGGCGCTGACGCTCGCCGACCGCATCGCGATCATGAAGAACGGCGAGATCCAGCAGCTTGCCGATCCGACGACGATCTACAACAAGCCGGGCAGCCTGTTCGTCGCCGGCTTCATCGGCTCGCCGTCGATGAACTTCCTGCGCGGCGAGATCGCCAAGCGGGGCGATGCCACCGTGTTCACCGCCAACGGTGTCGATTTCAACGTCGATGCCTATGAGGCGAGCGGGCCGCTGCAGGCGGGCCGCAAAGTGACGCTCGGCGTGCGGCCGGAGCACATCAAGGTCAACGAGAACCTCGGCGCCGAGGTGCACGACGCGACCGTCGATATCGAGGAGCCGATGGGCGCCGACAACCTGCTGTGGCTGAAGCATGCCGGACATACGATGTCGGTGCGCATCAACGGCGCCCGCCGCTTCAATCCTGGCACCGCCGTCAAGCTCGGCTTCGACATGTCGCTGGCGTCGATCTTCGACGCCGAGACGGAACTGCGCCTCTAGACGACTACGCTGCGGGCGGCGCCGTCCCAAGCGGTTCCGCCCGTTCTTCCAATACCACATTCGGCCGCAGCCCGGTGACGGGTTCTCCCAAGAGCGGCCTGATCGGACAGTGCTATGACATCCTTGCCCACCAACGGGTTCAACCTCGACCTCTCAGGCTCGTGGAAGCTCACCTCCACGGATGGTGAAATCACCGCGCCGATCACGCTTCCCGGCGACGTGCATTCGGCGCTGCATGCCGCCAGGCTCATCCCCGATCCCTATTTCGGCCGCAACGAAGAGGTCGTGCAGTGGGTGGCGCATCGCGACTGGTCGATCGAGCGCAGCTTCACGGTCTCCGAGCCCGATGGCGACTGGTATCTCGATATCGATTATCTCGACACCGTGGCTGCGGTCTTCATCAACGGCTCGCCGGCGCTTGTCGCCGACAACAGCTTCCGCCGCTATCGCCCGGATGTCAGCAGTCATCTGAAATCCGGCGAGAACGTCATCCGCATCGTGCTGCATTCGAGCATCGCGGCGGGCGCCGACCGGCAGGGCAAGCAGCCTTTCTACATTCCCTATTCGACCGGCAATTCGCCGATCCCCAACGGCAACATGCTGCGCAAGCCGCAGTGCCATTTCGGCTGGGACTGGAACATCGCGATCGCGCCGCTCGGGCTTTACGGCACGATCGCGCTGCGTCGGCTCGACACCGCCCGCATCGAGCATGTCACCACCCAACAGGTGCATAATCTCGACGGTTCCGTCGATCTCAAGGTCTCGGCGACGCTGTTTGCCAAGAACCCCGGCATCGTTCCCGTGCATTTCTCGCTCGATGGCGAGCGGGTGCGTCTCGATGTCGGCGTCAGCGCTGGCGAGACCGTCGTCAACCATGTGTTCGAGATCGCCAAGCCGCGCCTCTGGTGGCCGGCGGGAAGCGGCGAGCAGGCGCTTTATGCGCTGACCGTCGATCTGCCTTCCGATGCCGTCACCAAGCAGATCGGTCTGCGCACGGTCGAGCTCATCACCACGCCTGATGCCGCCGGCGCCCGCTTCGCGATGAAGGTCAACGGTCGCGAGATCTTCTGCCGCGGCGCCAACTGGATTCCCGCCGACGCGCTGTTTTCGTTGTCTTCGCCCGAGAAGACCGAGGACCTGCTGCAATCGGCCAAGTCCGCCAACATGAACATGATCCGCGTCTGGGGCGGCGGGTTCTACGAGCACGATCATTTCTACGACCTCTGCGACCGTCTCGGCCTCATGGTCTGGCAGGACTTCATGTTCGCCTGCAACCTCTATCCCTCGACCGAGGACTTCCTCGACAATGTCGCGCTCGAAGTCGACTACCAGGTTCGCCGGCTGAACTCGCATCCGTCGATCGCGCTCTGGTGCGGCGATAACGAGCTGGTGGGCGCGCTCACCTGGTTCGAGGAATCGCGCAAGGACCGCGACCGCTATCTCGTCTCCTACGACCGCCTCAACCGGGTGATCGAGCAGGCGATGAAGAAGGCGGCGCCGGATGCGATCTGGTGGCCGTCGAGCCCGGCGTCGGGCTATCTCGATTTCGGCGATGCCTGGCATGCCGACGGTTCCGGCGACATGCACTACTGGTCCGTCTGGCACGAGAACAAGTCGTTCGACAATTATCGCTCGGTGCGCCCGCGCTTCTGCTCGGAGTTCGGCTTCCAGTCCTATACCTCGCTGCCCGTCATCAGGACCTATGCCGAGGCCAAGGACATGAACGTCGCGTCGCCGGTCATGGAGCTTCACCAGAAGAACGCCGGCGGCAACGAGCGCATCGCCGGCACGATGTTCCGCTATTTCCGCTTCCCGAAGGATTTCCCGAACTTCGTCTATCTCAGCCAGATCCAGCAGGGTCTCGCGATCAAGACGGCGGTGGAATACTGGCGGTCGCTGAAGCCGCACTGCATGGGCACGATCTACTGGCAGCTCAACGACACATGGCCGGTGGCCTCGTGGTCGAGCCTCGATTACGGCGGTCGCTGGAAGGCGATGCACTATCTGGTCAAGCGCTTCTTCCAACCGGTCGCGGTCGCCGCCATTCCGTCCGACGACGGCAAGCAGATCCGCTTCTCGCTGGTCAACGACACGCTTGCCGACGTCAGTATCGACCTGTCGATCTCGATCATCGACATGAAGGGCGAGCGCAAGCACCTCAAGGATGTGCAGGCGGTCTGCAGCCCTGACGCGGCGGTGACGGCTGCCAGCATCGAGGTCTCCGAGATCCCCTCGGGTACGCTGCTCGCCTGGCGCTTCACGGCGTCGAACGGCATGGGCGGCGAGGGGCATTACGTTGATGGCACCTACAAGGCGCTGGAGCTCGAGCCCGCGGGCCTGATGGTCACGCACGAATATGTCGAGGAGGACGGCTCTGTCTGCCTCAACGTCACCGCCAAGGGACTTGCGCTCTTCGTGATGATCGAGACCGAGGCCGACGGCAAGTATTCCGACAATGCCTTCGATCTGGCGGCGGGCGAGACGCGCCGCATCACCTTCACCCCGGCCGCGCCGCTTGCTGATGGCGCTTTGCCGGACTTCCGTTTCTACGACCTGCAGTCCTGCCAGTCCGTGGATTGATCCTGATTGAAATGAATGGGCACGAGGCCCAAGGAGGATACTATGACGAAACTGAGCTTCCAGCTTTATAGCGCCCGCAACTTCCAGCCCTATTCGGCGATCTTCGAAAAGCTCGGCAAGGCCGGCTATCAGGAAGTCGAAGGCTTCGGCGGTATCTATGCCGATCTCGACGATGCCGGCCTCAAGGGCCTGCGTGCCGAACTCGACAAGAACGGTCTCACGATGGCGAGCGGTCACTTCAGCCCCGATTTCCTCGATGGCGAAGTGCAGAAGTCTTTGAACATCGCCAAGATCCTCGGCATGGATTCCATCTACGCACCGCATCTTGCCGCCGATGAACGTCCGACCGATGGCGCCGGCTGGCTGGCCTTCGGCAAGCGCCTGCAGGAAATGAGCAAGCCCTACAAGGATGCGGGCTACGAGTTCGGCTGGCACAATCACGACTTCGAATTCGTCAAGCTTTCAGACGGTTCGCTGCCGATCGAGCGCATCTTCGAAGGCGCGCCAGACATTTCGTGGGAAGCGGATATCGCCTGGGTCGTTCGCGGCGGCGCAGATCCTTTCGCATGGATCGAGAAGCTCGGTTCGCGCATCACCTCGGCGCACGTCAAGGACATCGCGCCAGCTGGCGAAAACAAGAACGAGGACGGCTGGGCGGATGTCGGCCATGGCACGCTCGATTGGGCGAAGCTCGTCGCGGCGCTGAAGGGCACCAAGACCAGGCACTACGTCGTCGAGCATGACAATCCTGCCGATATCGATCGCCTGATCACCCGCTCGATCGCATCCTTCAAGACCTACTGAGGACTATCATGACCAAGGAACTTGGCGTCGGCATCATCGGATGCGGCAACATCTCCACCACCTACTTTTCGCTGGCGCCGCTCTTCAAGGGGCTCAAGATCGTCGCCTGCGCCGATCTCAACAGGTCGGCGGCCGAGGCGCGTGCCGCCGAATATGGCGTCAAGGCGCAGACGATCGAGGAACTGCTCGCCAATGAGGAGGTCGACGTCGTCGTCAACCTGACCATCCCGGATGCGCATTTCCCGGTGTCGAAGGCGATCCTTCTGTCCGGCAAGCACGTCTATTCGGAAAAACCGCTGGTTCTCACCCTCGAGCAGGGTGAGGAACTGCGCCGTATCGCCAAGGAGAAGAACCTCTCCGTCGGTTGCGCGCCAGACACCTTCCTCGGCGGCGCGCATCAGCTCGCCCGCAAGTATATCGACGAGGGCGGCATCGGTCGCGTCACCTCGGGCGCATGCTACGTCATGAGCCCGGGCATGGAGATGTGGCATCCGAACCCGGATTTCTTCTTCCTGCCCGGCGGCGGCCCTATCCTCGATCTCGGCCCCTACTACATCGCCAACCTGATCAACCTGATCGGACCGGTGAAGCGCGTCGGCGCGATGACCTCCATGGCTTCGCCGACCCGCACGATCACCAGCGAACCGCGCAACGGCGAGGTTATCCCGGTCAGAACGCCGACGACGATCCAGGCGATCCTGGAATTCGTCAACGGCGCGACAGTCACGCTGACCGCCAGCTGGGACGTCTGGTCGCATCGCCACGCCAATATGGAACTCTACGGTACCGATGGTTCGCTCTACGTGCCGGATCCGAACTTTTTCGGCGGCGTCGTCGAGGCCAGCGGCCGCGACAAGGACATCAAGCCGCTCGACGACTGGGAGCATCCCTTCGGCATCTTCAACCAGGAGAGCCCGCAGGGACCGCGCGCCAACTACCGCACGGCGGGTCTGGCCGACATGGCGATGGCGATCATCGAGGGGCGCGATGCGCGCTGCTCGCTCGATCGCACGCTGCATGGCGTCGATGTCATGACATCGATCCTGAAGTCGGGTGACGAAGGTCGCTTCATCGAGCTGACGACGACCTGCACGCAGCCGGCCGCACTCGGCATCGAAGAGGCCCAAGCGCTTCTGAAGTGATTGGCTCTCTTGAAGTGATTGGCGCTTATGACGTGACGGGCACTCTTGAAGTACGTGCCTAAAGGTCTATGGTCCGGCGCGGGCGACCAACCCGCGCCATTTCTACATGAGGGACGAGGACATATGAGCTGGCAACCGGCTTCCGACCGCTATTCGAAGATGAAGTACAACCGCACGGACCGTTCCGGCCTGAAGCTTCCGGCCGTTTCGCTCGGCCTCTGGCACAATTTCGGCGGCGACACGCCGCATGACCGCAAGATCGACATGTGCCGCACGGCGTTTGATCTCGGCATCACCCATTTCGATCTCGCCAACAATTACGGCCCGCCTCCCGGCAGCGCCGAGACCGCTTTCGGCGAGATCATGCGCACCGAATTTTCCGGACTGCGCGACGAGCTGATCATTTCGTCCAAGGCCGGCTACGACATGTGGCCGGGTCCTTACGGCGAGTGGGGCAGTCGCAAGTATCTGATCGCCTCCTGCGACCAGAGCCTGAAGCGCATGGGTCTCGACTATGTCGATATCTTCTATTCGCACCGCTTTGACCCGGATACCCCGCTGGAAGAGACCTGTGGCGCGCTCGACCATATCGTGCGCTCCGGCCGCGCGCTCTATGTCGGCATCTCGTCCTACAATTCGCAGCGCACCCGCGAAGCCGCCGCCATCCTCAAGGATCTCGGCACGCCGTGCCTGATCCACCAGCCGAGCTATTCCATGCTCAACCGCTGGGTCGAGGACGACAAGCTGCTCGATACGCTCGATGAGGTCGGCATGGGCTCGATCGTGTTCTCGCCGCTGGCGCAGGGCATGCTGACGACGAAATATCTCGGCGGGATCCCCGAGGACAGCCGCGCGGCGCAGAACCACTTCCTCAAGAAGGATTTCATCCGCCCGCAGATCATCGACAACATCCGCAAGCTCAACGAGATCGCCGAACGCCGCGGCCAGACGCTGGCGCAGATGGCGATCGCCTGGGTGCTGCGCGGTGACCGCGTGACCTCGGCGCTGATCGGCGCCAGCCGCTCGTCGCAGATCGTCGATTGCGTCAAGGCGCTCGACAATCTCGAGTTCACCGCCGAGGAGCTGAAGGAGATCGATGGTTACGCCCGCGAGGCCGACATCAATCTCTGGGCGAAGTCCGCCGAACGCGAATAAGCAGACGCGCCCGGAACGATCTTCCGGGCGTTTTTCATATCCGATGTGATGTACGTGCCGCAAAATGCACGCCTGTGGGAGGAGACGTCACCATGATCCGCAATCCAATCCTGCCGGGCTTCAATCCGGACCCGTCGATCTGCCGTGTCGGCGACGATTACTACATCGCGACCTCGACCTTCGAATGGTATCCCGGCGTGCAGATCCACCACTCGCGCGATCTGGTGAACTGGACGCTGGTACGGCGGCCGCTCGAGCGCAGATCGCAGCTCGACATGCGGGGCAATCCCGACAGCTGCGGCATCTGGGCGCCCTGTCTCTCCCGTGCCGACGGGCTGTTCTGGCTTGTCTATACCGACGTGAAGCGCTTCGACGGCAACTTCAAGGATGCGCATAATTACATCGTGACCTCGCCAACGATCGAAGGCGAATGGTCGGAGCCTATCTATGTGAACTCCTCGGGCTTCGATCCGTCGCTGTTTCATGATGAGGACGGCCGCAAGTGGTTTCTCAACATGCAGTGGAACCACCGCACCGAGAGCTTCGGCGGCGCGCCGAAGTCTCCGGCCTTCGACGGCATCCTGCTGCAGGAGTGGGATGCGGAGACGAAATCGCTGAAGGGGCCGATCAGGAACATCTTCGCCGGCAGTGCGCTCGGGCTCGTCGAGGGGCCGCATCTCTTCAAGCGCAACGGCTATTATTATCTGACGACCGCCGAGGGCGGCACCGGCTACAATCACGCGGTGACGATGGCGCGGTCGCGGGCAATCGGCGGTCCCTACGAGATGCACCCGAACACGCACCTCATCACCTCGAAGGATCATCCGGAAGCCATTCTGCAGCGGGCAGGGCATGGGCAATATGTCGAAACGCCCGACGGTCAGGTCTATCACACCCATCTCTGCGGCCGACCGATGCCGCCGAAGCGACGCTGCACGCTGGGACGCGAAACCAGCCTGCAGAAATGCGTGTGGAAGGACGACGGCTGGCTCTATCTCGAAAACGGCACGGTGGTTCCGGATGTCACCGTTCCGGGACTTGATGGCGCGGTGCCGGTCGAGAAGCCGACGCGTAGCGAATACAGCTTCGACGGTTACGCGCTTCCCTCCGCCTTTCAGTGGCTGCGCACGCCGAGGCCGGAGCGGATATTCAACCTCACGGAACGGCCCGGCCATCTGAGGCTGATCGCCCGCGAGAGCATCGGCTCCTGGTTCGAGCAGGCGCTGGTGGCGCGGCGGCAGGAGCATCACAGCTTCCGGGCCGAGACGGTCGTCGAATTCGATCCCGAGACCTACCAGCAGGTGGCGGGGCTGACGCATTATTACAACAGGCACAAGTTCCATGCAGTGGCGGTGACGCTGCACGAAACGCTCGGACGTTGCGTGACGATCCTGTCCTGCGAAGGCGACTATCCGAACGGCCGGCTGAGCTTTCCCGCCGGCAGCGGCGAGGCGCTTCCCGCCAGCGGCCGTGTCCAGCTCTCCATGGAAATCCGCGACAACGACCTGCAATTCTTCTGGCAGACGGAGGGCATGGGCGCTTGGCGGGCAATCGGGCCGGTGCTCGACGCCGGCGTGGTTTCCGACGAAGGCGGGCGCGGCGAACATGGCTCGTTTACCGGCGCATTCGCCGGCGTCTTCGCCTTCGACACGTCGGGTCGAGCAAAGACGGCCGATTTCGACTGGTTCAACTACGAGGAGCTTTAAGCGGAGTGGCATGAGCGAGATCATCATCGAGCCGATCGCGGATCGGCACATCGAGAGCTTTCACCACGCGCTCGACACGGTTGCCCGCGAGCGCCGCTACCTGACCTTTCTGGAGGCACCGCCGCTCGAGAGCACGCGTGACTTCGTTCGGGACATGATCGCCCATGGACACTCGCAGTTCGTGGCGAGCTCGGAAGGCGCGGTCGTCGGCTGGTGCGACATTCGCCGGCACTCTCAGCCGGTTCATGCGCATGGCGGCGCGCTCGGAATGGGCATTCTTCCGGGCTTTCGCGGGCAGGGGCTCGGGGAGCGGCTGATCAGGGTCACGATCGACGATGCATTGGCAAAGGGACTGGTTCGTATCGAGCTCAACGTTCACGCCGATAACGTCCGCGCCATTCGTCTCTATGAGCGTGTCGGTTTCGCTCGCGAAGGAATTGGCAGGCAGGCAGTCCGTATCGACGGGCGTTTCCTTGATGTGATTGCGATGGCGTTCGTTCTATACGAACATTAGGATATTTTAATAAGACATTGTGAGGATTACGGAAATTTAATCAAATTTTCAGTTTCGGTTCATTATTTCGGGGCTAGGTATGGGGTGTGTTCAAAACGAGGAACCCCCAATGAAAAAGATGTTCGCCGTTCTTCTTTCCGCTTCTTTCCTGGCCGCGCCGCTGATGGCCGCGACCCAGGCGAGTGCGCAGGATCACCGCCGACCAGCCGCCACGCAGGATCACCGCCGACCGGCCGTCGGGCAGGATTACCGTCGTCCCGTCATCGTGGAGCGCGAGGTCAGGGTCACCAAGTATAAATGGAACCGTGGCCAGCGCATGAGCGCTGCAGAGCGCCGCCGGATGCAGGACGTTCGTGATTATCGCCGCTACCGCCTTTCGGCGCCGCCGCGCGGCTATCGCTGGGTCCGGGTCGACAACGACTATCTGATGATTAGCATTGCCGGCAATGTGATCTCTAACATCATCAGCGGCCGTTGATCGGCCGATGGGCTTGATCGGATATTGATCGGGAAAGGGCGGCTTCGGCCGCCCTTTTCCTATGCAGTGGGCCGGTCTCAGCTTTCGCGTGACAGGCAATCCTTCAGATTATTGGCGATCGCGCGCATCAGCGTGAAATAGAGATCCGGACCGGCGTCGAGCGTACCGGCTTCGGGATCGAGCACGCCCGCCCTTGCCCTTGTACCCTCGAGCACGACGTCGACGAGGCGCGGCTGAAACTGCGGTTCGGCGAAAACGCAGGTGGCGCCGAGGTCGACTACCTTCTTGTGGATCTCGGCGATCCGCTCCGCACCGGGAATGGTTTCCGGGCTCACGGTGATCGAGCCCGCGACGCGCACATGATAGCGGTGCTCGAAATACTGATAGGCGTCGTGGAAGACGATGAAGGGTTTGTCCTTCACCGGTGACACGATGCCTGAAATTTCCTTGTCGAGCGCATCGAGCCTGGCGTTCAGCGCCTCGGCATTGCCCTGGTAGGCAAGGGCATTGGCGGGATCGGCGGCGACGAGCGTTGTGGTGATCTCGGCGGCCATCGCCTTGGCATTGACGGGGTCTAGCCAGAGATGGGTGTCGAAGGCGCCATGGCCGTGATCATGGTCGGTTCCGCTCTTATCGCCGTCATCGTCGTCGCCATCGTCATGAGCCTCGAAGGCGCCGCCTTCGCGGAACTTGAGCCTGGTCAGGCCCGGCGCGCTGTCGAGTTCGACAATGCTGGCATCGGTCCCGAGCGTTTCCAGCGGCTTTGCCAGGAAGACCTCGAGGCCGGGGCCGATCCAGAAGACGACCTTGGCGTTCTGCAGCGCGCGCGCATTGGACGGCTTCATCGAATAGGTGTGCGGGGAGGCGGCGCCATCGACGATCAGCTCCGGCGTGCCGACGCCCTGCATGATGGCGGAGACGAGCGAGTGCACCGGTTTGATCGAGGTGACGACGACGGGTGCGTCCGCGCCGTGCGCCGTGCCGGCAAGGAGGAGGGCCGGGAGTGCCAGGCCAAGGGCGCTTGAAAGCTTCATGTATCTGCTCCGCTTGATTTGCGTGTGTAATGTTATTACATCAATTGCGTTATGCTATAACATGTGCGATAGCAACCCCCAACAGCACTTTCGGAAAAACGATGCCATTACCCGCAACTTCCGAGGCGAGGCCACTTGTCTCGCTTTCCAATGTCGGTGTCCGCAGAAGCGGCCGCTGGCTGGTTCGCGGCGTCGACTTTTCGGTCTCGCGCGGCGAGATCGTGACGCTGATCGGCCCCAACGGGTCCGGCAAGTCGACGACGGTGAAGACCGCGATCGGCGTGATCAGGCCCGACGAGGGCAAGGTCACGCGCGCATCCGGCCTGAAGGTCGGCTACGTCCCGCAGAAGCTCGCTATCGACTGGACGCTGCCGCTCACCGTTCGCCGGCTGATGACGCTGACGGGACCGCTGTCGGACAGCGACATGAACGAGGCGCTCGGTGCCGTCGGTCTCGCCCATATGCGCGACGCCGAGGTGCAGCATCTCTCCGGCGGAGAGTTCCAGCGGGCGCTGATGGCGCGCGCCATGGCCCGCAAGCCCGATCTGCTCGTTCTCGACGAACCGGTGCAGGGCGTGGATTTTTCCGGCGAGATCGCGATCTACGACCTGATCAAGACGATCCGCAACACGACGGGATGCGGCATCCTGCTGATTTCGCACGACCTGCATGTGGTGATGGCGGCGACCGATACCGTCATCTGCCTCAACGGCCATGTCTGCTGCCGGGGCACGCCGCAGGCGGTGACGCAGAGTGCCGAGTATGTAAGCCTCTTCGGCAGCCGCGCGGCGCAGTCGCTTGCCGTCTATAGTCACGATCACGATCATACGCATCTCCCCGACGGCCGCGTTCTGCATGCGGATGGCTCGGTGACGGATCATTGCCATCCCGAGGATGGTCATCACCGTGGCCATGATCACGCTGGTCATGATCGTTCGGGCCACTCGCATGATCATGCCCATCATGAGCACGGGCATGCTTGCCGTGGCCACGCTCACGATCATACGGCCGATGACGGGCAGGGGCATAAGCATCCGGCGGGAGAGCGCCATGTTTGACGATTTCTTCGTCCGCGCCATCATTGCCGGTATCGGCCTGGCGCTGACCACGGGGCCGCTCGGCTGCTTCATCATCTGGCGGCGCATGGCCTATTTCGGCGATACGATCTCGCATTCGGCGCTGCTCGGCGTGGCGCTGTCGCTGCTGATGCAATTCAACCTGACGCTCTCGGTCTTCGTCGTCGCGGCCGCCGTCTCGATCCTGCTGCTCCTGCTGCAGAAGCGCCAGGCGCTGTCGGCCGATGCGCTGCTCGGCATCCTCTCGCATGCGACGCTGGCGATCGGACTGGTGATGGTCGCCTTCATGACGTGGGTGCGCATCGACCTCATCGCCTTCCTGTTCGGCGATATCCTCGCGGTCTCCAAGGCCGATATCGCCTTCATCTGGGGCGGCGGCATTCTGGTGCTTGGTGCGATCGCGTGGCTGTGGCGGCCGCTGCTTGCCTCGACCGTCAATCCCGAGCTTGCCGAGGCCGAAGGGCTGAAGCCGGAGCGGGCGCGGCTGTTCTTCATGCTGCTGATGGCCGTCGTCATCGCCATCGCCATGAAGATCGTCGGCATCATGCTGATCACATCGCTTTTGATCATTCCGGCCGCCGCCGCCCGTCGTTTTGCCTCGACACCGGAGGTCATGGCGGTTTTCGCCTCGCTGATCGGGGCGATTGCCGTCGTCGGCGGGTTGTTCGGCTCACTGACTTACGATACGCCTTCTGGCCCGTCGATCGTGGTCGCGGCTCTCATTCTCTTCATTTTCAGCCTGCTGCCCAAGCTCGGGCGGGGCCAAGCGGTCACGGAAGGACAAGGCTCATGAGCGCACCCGCATTGACCAAGAATCAGGCGCTTGTCTTCGACGTCCTCGAAAAGGCCGACGGCCCGCTCAGCGCCTATACCATTCTCGACAAGCTGCGCGACCACGGCTTTCGTGCGCCGCTGCAGGTCTACCGGGCTTTGGAAAAGCTGCTCGAATACGGCGTCGTGCACCGGCTGGAGAGCATCAATTCCTTCGTCGCCTGCGCCCATCCCGGCGAGAACTGCCACAAGCACGGCATCGTCGCCTTCGCCATCTGCGAGAGCTGCGGCCAGGTGATGGAGTTCCACGACCACGAGGTCGACAATCGCCTGACGGACTGGACCAAGGCCAGGAAGTTCAAGGCCGAGAAGACGACGATCGAGATCCGCGGGCTTTGCGAGGCCTGCGCGGCTTGATCCATTAATCCAGCCGCTTCAGATCGCGGGCGAAACGCTGCCAGTTGGCGACGTATTTTTCCGCCGAGCGCCTCAGCCCTTCGATCGCCTTCTCGTCGAGGGTGCGGATGGCGCGGGCGGGCGAGCCGACGATCAGGGAATTGTCGGGAAATTCCTTTCCCTCGGTCACCAGCGCATTGGCGCCGACGAGGCAGTTGTTGCCGATCCTGGCGCCGTTCAGCACCGTGGCGCCCATTCCGATCAGCGAATTGTTTCCGATTGAGCAGCCATGGACGATGGCATGATGACCGATGGTGCAGCCTTCGCCGATCGTGACGGGATGACCGGGATCGGTGTGCAGCATGGCGCCTTCCTGGATATTCGTGGCCGCTCCGACCGTGATCGGCTCGTTGTCGCCGCGCAGCACCGCGCCGAACCAGACGCCGACATCGGGCCCAAGCGTGACCTTGCCGATCACATGCGCATCGGGCGCGATCCAGTATGTGCCTGATGGCGGCAGATCCGGTTCGTGGCCCGAGAGCGCATAGATCGGCATGGTCATTCCTCCTTAGGCGACGTCGATCGACAGCTTGGCGATGCCGTCGATGGCGCAATCGATATGGTCGCCGCGCTTGACGGCACCGACGCCCGCCGGCGTGCCGGTCATGATCACATCGCCGGGCGCGAGTTCGAACAGCTTCGACAGTTCGGCGATGATTTCAGGCACCTTCCAGATCATCTGGTTGAGATCGCCATCCTGCACGCGCTTGTTATTGAGATCGAGCCACACGCGGCCGGCGTCGGGATGGCCGAGCTTTGCCGCCGGGACGATCGCCGAGACCGGGGCGGAATGTTCGAAGGCCTTCGCCAGCTCCCACGGGCGGCCGAGCTTCTTGGCGTCCGCCTGCAGGTCGCGGCGGGTGAAATCGATGCCGACGGCATAGCCGTAGACGCAATCGAGCGCGTTCTCGAGCGCGATATCCTTGCCGCCGGCCTTCAGCGCCAGCACGCATTCGACCTCGAAATGGACGTCGTTCGACAGCGGCGGGTAGGGGAAATCCTTGCCGTCGGACAAGAGATTGTTGGCGTTCTTCTGGAAAAAGAAGGGTGGCTCGCGGCTCGGATCATGACCCATCTCGATGGCATGGTCGGCATAGTTGCGGCCGACGCAATAAACGCGGCGGACCGGAAATCGATCGGACGTGCCTTCGACGGGGATGAGGACGGGCGCGGGAAGCGGAATGACGGTGCCGGCGGCCGGGGCGGAAGAGGAGAGGGACGTTGACATGGATGGAGGATGCTCTTGCTGTTTCCGTGAGTCCGGTCATCTTAGCCGCAAAAGCGAAGCGGGGGGAAGCGTGGAAGACCTCAATCGCTTGTGAGCCAACACCCTCTCTGGCCTGCCGGCCTGCCGGGGCCGAGCCAACGGTCTCGGCCCGCGCTTCGCGCCCCCAAGGGGGGAGGACCCGTGGCAGCTGCCTGCCTCAATTTGAGGTTCGACAGAGCGGCCGAGTCAAGCCCTTCCCTTGTGGGGAGGGTGGGGAGGGATCTTTGTCATACGCGGTTGTGATCACGTTCCGACATTGCTGCCCTGCGCGGGGAAACTGGCGTTTTCATGTGCTTTGCGCTATGAGCGCGGCATGACCACATCGCATTTCTACAAACAGGCGCTCGAAACGAAGCGGCCGGTCTTCGCCGTCGCGCCGATGATCGACTGGACCGACAGGCATTGCCGCTACTTCCACCGGCAGATCAGCCGCAACGCGCTGCTCTACACGGAAATGGTCGTCGCCGACGCGATCATCCATGGGCCGCGCGAGCGGTTGCTGTCTTTCGATGCCGCCGAGCATCCGGTGGCGCTGCAGCTGGGCGGCTCCGATCCGGAGAAGCTGGTGAAGGCGGTGGAGATCGCGGCGCCTTATGGTTACGACGAGATCAACCTCAATGTCGGCTGTCCCTCGGATCGGGTGCAATCGGGCACCTTCGGGGCCTGCCTGATGCTGACGCCCGATGTCGTGGCGGATTGCATTCGGGCGATGAAAAAGGTGTCCTCGGCGCCGGTTACCGTGAAGTGCCGGATCGGGGTGGACGAGCAGGAGCCGGAGAAGGCGCTGCCCGATCTTCTCGACCGGGTGCTCGATGCCGGCGCCGACGCGATCTGGATCCATGCGCGCAAGGCCTGGCTCAAGGGCTTGTCGCCGAAGGAAAACCGCGAAATCCCGCCGCTCGATTACGACATCGTCTACCGCACAAAGCAGGCGCGGCCGGATGTGTTCATCGGCATCAATGGCGGCATCCAGACGCTGGATCAGGCCGAAGAGCATCTGCGGCATGTCGATGGCGTGATGCTCGGGCGGGCGGCTTATCAGAATGCCGGCGTGCTTGCCGATGTCGATCACCGCTTCTTCGGGGCGGAGGCTCAGGCCTTCGACTGCGAGCTGCTGCGCGACCGGATGATGGACTACGCGGCGCGGCATATCGCCGATGGCGGCCGGCTGCAGCAGGTGGCGCGGCATATGGTGGGGCTGTTCACCGGCCTGCCGGGCGCGCGGCGCTACCGGCAGATCTTGTCGACCGATGCGGTGAAGGCCGGGGCCGGGCCGGAGGTGATCGCGGCGGCTTTCGCGGCGGTGGATTTCTCGGGTGTGGCGGAGGATGCGGTCAGCGCTTGAGGGGGTAGGCACAAGGTCTCCACGGCACACCAAAAACCCCACGCCGCCCGAAAGCCCGTGGTTTCAACCATGCACTTCACTCGGACGGGGCGCTGGAAATCACCTCGATGGAGTAAGTAAGATATGGCGCTTCCCAGCGCCCCGTTCGGCGGTTTTTATCCGCGACTCCGATCTCTCTGCCTTTCCGCCCAACTTCGCGGCGGAACCATGTGTGCCTCACAGGCACGTCCGGGTTCAACTCAGGCCCGTCTTGCGACAGAACCCGCCGTCACCGGAGGGAGATCATTTTCCGCGGACCCGGACCGTGAAGTTTTGCGTCCTACCCTCACGCTCCGCGCCGATCCCGCCTCGCCGGCACGCCTGCCGGGGTATCCGATGACGGGACGCCGACATTGTAGGGCGGGGTTTCGGCGCGGGGAAAATTGTTGTGATGATTTTTCGTGAATTGCTGATGTGAAACCTACATCATGCCGACAGAGCGGCGGTCACGCCGCCGCCCTTGACCGACACCCCCTACAAACTCCGACAAAACGCCAACGACGGCATGAAGAAATACTCGCCGCCTTTCATCGTCACCGCCTGCGGTGTCGCGGTCGTGGTCGCGGTGGTCGAGCCGCCCCATTCGACCGGGCAGTGGATGTCCGGGCGCGGGTTGGGGCTTTGGCCGATCACGAGGTCTAGGCCCGGTGCGCCGGCGCCTGGGGGAACACGCGGGAAGCCGGGGTTGTTGGCCCAGGTCGATTGTGCGAACTCGAACTGTTCGGCGATATCGGCGTTGAAGGCCATGAACAGCAGGCCGACATCCTTGCTCGGCTTGTTTTCGATGCGGCCGTCGTTGGGCTGGTCGGTGCGCACGCCATAGGTCTGGCGCGGCGCGCCATGATATGCAGGCGTTCGACGTCCACTTGTTCGAAGCCGCCGGAGCCGCGCGGGTTGACCTTGCGGATATGAGCGAAGAACGGACACTTGGCGCCATTCGGATCGCTGTCATAATCGAAGTCGTTGGGAACCGGGTGGTGGTTGCCGTCGGCGAATTGGGTGGTCAGCGGCGTGCCGTCCTCGAAGCGGCCGACCAGCATGGCGCCGGCCCGCTCGGCATCCTCGCCCTTCAGATGCAGCCGCTTGGCCAACGCCTTTTCCTGCTTCTTGAACTGCTTGACGTTCTGCTCAAGCTTGCGGAACACGAAGTAGCTGCCAAAGTGCCTGGAGGGATCGGGGGCGGCTGTATCCGGCACGATCACGCGGTTCAGCGCGAAGCCGGGATCCCAGTTGGTGGCGCCGTCGGACGTCAGGCGCTCGTCGTCGATATCCTCGGTCAGGAACAGTGGCTGGCTGCGGCCGTCGACATAGCCGAAGTGCTCGATACCGTCGCCATTGCTGTTGTGCAGTCCGTGGCCCTTTTCCTCGCCGAGAATCTGAACACCATGGGCGGCCTGGATCAGGTGGCGGACCGCCGTCAGCGCCTTGTTGCGTGGGCCGGACATCTGGTCGCCGACGAGGATGACGGCGTGGATGGCGTTACGGTAGTGCGGCTCCCAGGTCGCCGGCGCCGGATCGTTCAGGCCGGCATTCTTCATGCCGGATCGGAACGAGGCGTCCGGCGGGATCTTGGGGGCAGGGATATTCAGCGCCGCGTAGCCGTCGCCGGTGAGACCGACGCTGACATAAGGCGTGCCCTTGGTGCCCGTCGCCTTGAAGGCCTTGACCTCCTGCAGGTGGGTTCTCGCCGACTTCAGGAGCGGCGTGCCTGTCGGCGGCTGCGACAGCGCCTTTAGCAGCGCGCGACCGCCGGCGGGGTCGGAAAACTTCAGGAACAGGATGGTCAGGAATTCGCGGGTATGGGCCTTGACGATGTTCGGCTGAAGCTCGTCGAGCATCACGGCGGCGTCTCCCGCAGCGCTTTCCCATGAAAGCGGTTGGGTCAGATCGAAAGGCATGGCTCCTCCTCCTCGGGGCTGGTCGGCCTGGGATGTCTTCATGCGCATAGCTGGAACGGCTCAGACCGACGGTTGATCTGTTGATGTCTTGCTGATGTCTAAAATCATCGGTTTTTCGCAAGCGGTATCATCGCCGCCAGAGACTGGCGGGCGCATTGCCGGCATGGGTGCAATCTATCTGTGCTTGCTTTTTATGGTTGCATATGCAACCTATCATTTATATCTCATATTTTGCTAATAATCGCAATAGCTATTTAAAAGCAGTGGCTTGGAGGGAGTTTTCGCGCCAGAATGAAACGCTCGCTCTCTGGTGGTCGGTCCTGATCGGGTTGCGTGTGGCGTCCGTCAGCATGGTCGCGGACACGATGCGATCACGACGAATGTGATGGAACAAGGGCGATTTGCCGGCGTTTCGAGATGCTACCTGTCACAGCTCTATCCCGCTGTTCGGTGACGAGAAAAGGAATGTGCGCTTCGGCTCGGAGGATGCCGGAGGGCCGCACCGCGCCGCTGGCGCGTGAGCGGCATGGGGCGGCCGTGTTCGAACGCTGTTTCGATGCAGGTGCCGCCCCTTGCACCCGTTTCGATCGATGTGTATTCTACCTCCGGTAGGTTTTTGTTAACGTTGAGTGGCTAGCGCTTTTGATCGACGCGCTGTTTGCATGCCGTTTTTCGTCATGCTCGTTCGATGGGTGCCGCAGTGAATTTTGCCTTTATGCTCCCGGTCATGATGTTGACCTTCGGCTGCACCTTCCTCGTCGTTTCAAGGTTCGGATCGCGCGAAGCCGGGTTGTGGGCGGCGGGCTTTCTATCCGCTGCCGTCGCCTTCTCGGTGCCGATGTTTTTCGCATGGCTGCCGATTCCCGTTCAGGCGCTCAGCGCCGACGCGCTTTTTCTCTCCGCCTTCTTTTTCTATAGCGGTGCCCTCCTGAAGCGCTTTCGCCAGCCGTCGCGCATGGTTTTGCGCTTGGGCGTCTGCGCCGTAATCTACGCGGCGCTGGCCTATTCGGTTCTGGTGCTCGAAAGCCTGCCGGCCGAGCTTCTCATCAGCGACATCGCGTGCTCGGCCTTGCTTATATTCGCGATCGGCTCGTCGCTCGGCAGCGCCCGGCGGACGATCGACCGCATCCTGCTCGGCGTCGCTTCGCTGATC
This sequence comes from Rhizobium sp. AN80A, assembly GCF_030053015.1. Classification (NCBI taxonomy): domain Bacteria; kingdom Pseudomonadati; phylum Pseudomonadota; class Alphaproteobacteria; order Hyphomicrobiales; family Rhizobiaceae; genus Rhizobium; species Rhizobium sp. AN80A. Next base: position 735,593 of record NZ_JASJPX010000003.1, read on the forward strand.
GTGGTCGAGGCGATCGTCCGCAATGTCATCCTCTTGGTGATATTCTCGCCTGGGGGCGACTTGGAGAGCTTCGGTACTTCCACTTACGCGTTTGTCATGCAGGCGGGGGCTTCCGTCATCGCGCTGCTGTTTGCGCTTTCGGCGCTGGCCGCGACGACGCTCGACACGGTCGAGCGCTACCGAGATGCCGCCGAGAGCGATTCCCTCACGGGTCTGCTCAACCGGCGCGGCTTCGAGGAAACGACCAGCAGGCTGAGAGCCCGCGGTGCGCTGAAGGGCGCCATTCTTCTCTGTGACATCGACCACTTCAAGCGGATCAACGACACGTTCGGCCACGCCGCTGGCGACAGTGTGATCGCCGGCCTTGCCGAACTCTTGAAGGCGCGCCTGCCTGAGGGCGCGTTCGCCGCGCGTTTCGGCGGCGAGGAGTTCGTGGCGTTTCTGCCGGGCGCGGCACTTGCCGACGGCGGCAAGGTCGCGAATGCGATCCGGCTCGCCTTCTCCGCCGCCGGACAGCCCGATATCGCCGGCGTGGGAAAGATCACCGCGAGCTTCGGCGTCGCCTGCGTGGCATCAAGCGACGTGTCGCTGACCGAAACGATCGGCCGCGCCGACGCTGCCCTCTACGCGGCCAAGGATGCCGGGCGCAACCGGGTGATGCTGGAAGGCACGCCGGCGCAAGAGGCGCCCGCCATTCATGTGGCGTCCTAGGCGGGCCTTTTGTCACTCCAAGCCAAAGCGTTTGAAGCTCACGAGCACCGGTTATCTCAGGGACCGGATGAACAGTTCCGGCCGGGACATTCCCTGGGTCGCCGTGCTTGAATGTTTGATCTAGGGAGCGTGATTGGTTCCCGGCGATGTCTCAACTGTCGCGCAGCCTGAAATGTCGCGGCGCGGGCAGCCCAGCCTCTTGAAGCCCTTTCGTTCGGCGGTACATGCTGGCGCCAGCTTCAACACTCGGGAATCTCACATGCCATTTGCCCTCAGCCCCGCGGCCATCTGGCCGATCGTCATGCTGCTTGCCTCCAACGTGTTCATGACATTCGCCTGGTACGGGCATCTCAAGCACAAGGGGACGGCGATTTTCGTCGCCATCGTCGTCAGCTGGGCGATCGCCTTCTTCGAATACTGCCTGGCGGTGCCGGCCAACCGGATCGGTTCGGCGGTCTATACGACGGCGCAACTGAAGACGATGCAGGAGGTGATCACGCTTCTGGTGTTCTCCGGCTTCTCGGTGTTCTGGCTGGGCGAAAGCCTGACCTGGAACCACGTCATCGGCTTTGCGCTGATCGCGGTCGGGGCGTCCTTCATCTTTCGCGGATGATTGCGATCCCGCCTGATGGGATCGGTAAGTCCTTGAATTACAAATTGTCCATGTCGCGGCTCCGCCTCAATTTCCGACGGTTTTGACGACAGCCTGTCACCATCCGGGGATATGGAGGTGACAGGTCATGAGTCTTTCCTTTCCGACGATGGCGGCCATCCGCTTCGGTTATGGATTTCGGCCAGGCGAGGCGCCGCCGCGAAACAAGGACGACCTGCTTCGTCAGTTGAGCGGGGGGCAGGCGACCGCGGATGCGCGAGCGCCAGTCGCCTTTCCCGTCGGCGGTATCGAGCAACGGCATCAAGTGATCGCCGAGCTGCAATCCAACCTGCGTGATCTCGGACAAAGCGGCGACGACGACCAGACGCGCCGGGCGCGGCGCAAGGTGTTGCAGAAGCAGGCGCAGCGCAGCTTCCAGCTGGATGCCAATGCGCGGCTGCTGCAGGCTGTCATGTCGCCCAACGGTTTTGAGGAGCGTCTTTCCACCTTCTGGACCAATCACTTTTCCACCAGCGCCAACAAGAGCCTGCCGATGCGGCTGCTGGTGCCGCTTTACGAGGCCGAAGCGATCCGGCCGCGTATCGGCGGGCGCTTCGCCGATCTTTTGCGCGGTGCCACCGAGCATCCGGCGATGCTGATCTATCTCGATCAGGCGCAGTCGCTCGGGCCGGATTCCAAGGGCGGGATGCGGCAGAAGAAGGGGCTCAACGAAAACCTCGGGCGCGAATTGCTGGAACTGCATACGCTCGGGGCCGGCAGCGGCTACACGCAGGCCGACGTGCGGGCCGCCGCCATGGTTTTGACGGGGCTGACGGTCGACCGGCAGGAGATGGACATGGCGTTTCGTCCCAACATCGCCGAGCCCGGCCGTCACGAAGTTCTCGGTGTCAGCTATGGCGGCGACAAGCGGCGAGCGGGCGATTATCTCGCCATGCTCGACGATCTCGCCGCCAATCCGAAGACGGCGGCGCATATCTGTCGCAAGCTGGCGGTGCATTTCATTGCCGATCAGCCGGATCAGGGACTGCTCGCCGAGATGGCCGGCGCCTGGAAGAAGACCGACGGTGATCTCAGGGCAGTCTACGGCGCCATGCTCGACCATCCGGCGGCCTGGGCGAACGACGGCGCGAAGGCGCGTCAGCCGTTCGATTTCGTCGTTGCCGGTCTCCGGGCGCTGAATGCCGGTGTCGGGGACGGAACGGTCGCGGCCTTCTTCAGGGATAACCAGCAGGACGATGCCGTCGCTCCGGGCGCTGCTGACATGGGTGGCGATATGAGCGGCGGCTCCAAGGGCGCTATGAAGGACGGAGAGACCGTCGTCGGCGGCGGGCCGCCGACGACCGATCCTGGCGACGACAACAGGGGCAAGCGCCGCAAGGCGATACGGACGGCAAGGGCGCTCGGGCAGGGGGCGCTGAGGCGCATGGGGCAGCCGATTTGGTTGCCGCCAAGCCCGGCCGGCTTCGAGGAGAGCTTCTCGGCCTGGATCACGGCCAGCCAGCTTGCCGAGCGGCTCGGCTGGGCGCGGCGGGCGACGGCGCAGTTCGGGCAGGGGCTCGATCCCCGCGAATTCCTGAAGGCAACGCTTGGCGATGCCGCGCGCGACGACACGATCCGCGTCGTCAGTCAGGCGCCCAACAAGGCAACCGGCCTGATGCTTGCGCTTGCGTCGCCCGAGTTCAACCGTCGATAGGAGCTTCGAAATGACCGATTTCACGCTATCGCGCCGCGGCTTCCTTGCTTCCGCCTGCTGCCTCGCGGCGGCCCCTGTCCTGACGCCCGTCACCTTCGCGTCGATGCCCGGAGACAAGCGCTTCGTCACCATTGTGCTGCGCGGGGCGATGGACGGGCTGGCGCTGGTGCAGCCCTATGGCGATGCCGGTTTCGCCGCGTCCCGGCCGACGTTGGCACTGACGCCGGAGACCGGGCTTATCGATCTCGACGGGAATTTCGGCCTGCATCCTTCGGCGGCGGGTCTGATGCCATTGTGGCGCGGTCGTGAGCTCGCCTTCGTGCATGCGGTATCGACGCCCTATCGCGACCAACGCAGCCATTTCGACGGGCAGGATATGCTTGAATCGGGCGGCGAGCATGTCTCGGAGGAAAAGACGGGGTGGCTGAACCGCGCGCTTGCCGTCATTCCGCGATCGGACGCGCGCAAGGCGATCGATGTCAACACCTCGACGGAGCTGATCCTGACCGGGCCCAACAATGTCGATGTGTGGGCGTCGGATTCCAATCTCGGGCCGGCCCGCGACGAGACGCAGTTCCTTAAACGGCTTTATGCCGGCGACCCGGCTTTCGCCAAGGCAATCGAGGAGGCGACGCGGGCCAACAGCGCCTCGATGGTGGCCGAGCCCGGCGGGCCACGCGGCCAGAAGGTGGCGGATGTGGCGGCACTTGCGGGCAACATGCTGAAGGGCGATTACCGGATCGCCAGCTTCTCCATCACCGGCTGGGACACGCATGTCGGCCAGATCGGACAATTCAAGCGTCCGGTGCAGGATCTGACGGAGGCGATCACCACGCTGAAGTCGACGCTGGGGCCGGATATCTGGTCGAAGACTGTGGTGCTGGCGATGACCGAGTTCGGGCGGACGGTGCGGGAGAACGGGTCCGGAGGGACCGACCACGGCACGGGCGGCTGCGCGGTTCTGGCGGGCGGCGCGATCAGTGGCGGTCGCATTCTCGGCCGCTGGCCGGGCCTTGGCGACCAGCAGCTTCTCGACGAGCGCGATCTGGCGCCGACGGCCGACGTGCGCGAGCTTGCGGCCGCCATGCTCTACCGACAGTTCGACGTGACGGTGGACGATCTGACGGCGAAGATATTTCCCGGCGTCAGCTTCGACAAGGGATCGCAGTTCCTGCAGGCTTGAACCGGCGCGCCGGTTCGTCCGGGCCCTCAGCGCTCGACGAAGGCGCGCAGGCGTTCCAGCGCATCGTCCCACTGCCGGGAGACGCCGTCGAGATAGCCGCGCATGATATCGATGCCGTCGCGCCGGAAACTGTAATGGCTTTCGCGGCCGACCTTGATGCTTTCGACGAGGCCGGCTTTTTCGAGCACGATCAGATGCTTGGTGACCGCCTGGCGTGTCAGCTCCGTGCCGCCGGAGAGACTGGAGATCGAGGATGTGCGGCCGTCGCTCAGCGCCGTCAGCAGGGACAGGCGAGTGGGGTCGCCGAGGGCCGAAAAAGTGCCGCGGCGTCCCGGCCGCTGGTCTCGGCATCGACCTGCGGCATGCTTTCACCGTTCGGCATTCGATCAGCGCTCGACATGGGCCTTGATGTTCTTCACCTGCTCCGCCCAGCCGCCCTCGTTCATCCGCAGTGCTTCGGCGCGGCGATATTCGGGGACCTTGTCGAAGCCGGATTCGGTGATCGTCAGGCGCGTGCCCTTCGATGTCGGCTCGAGGCGGAATTCGACCAGCGTCGGCGTTTCGCTGGAGTAATCGGTATCGGGATCGACCGCGTAGGGGATCCAGGTGAAGGAAAACAGCGTCGGCTCGTCCATGCACTTGATCGTGGCGGTCCAGCGAACATGCTCGTAGCCGGGATAGGTGATCTGGCCGGTTGCGACCTCACCCGAGACGAAGGGGGCGTCGATCCTGACGCGGAACCACTCGCCGAATTCGCGATGATCGGTGATGGCCTGCCAGACTCTGCTGACAGGGGCATTCAGTTCGATGGTCTTCTCGATGCGATCTGACATATTGGCAACCTCCCGGTTGCCTTTTATCGCCCCGGTTCGATTGGAAAGGCAACCAAAAAGTTGCCTTTCCTCGTTTGTGACCTATTCGGCCGGCACGGGCGTCGGCTGACCATTCTCGTCGAGCGCCACCATGATGAAGGTGCCGGCGGTGACTTTTTCCATCTTGTTGTAGCGGGCTCGGGTCGCCCAGGCCTCGACACAGAGGGTGATCGAGGTGCGGCCGACGCGTTCGATGTCGGTATAGATGGACAGCGTATCGCCGATCTTCACGGGCAGGGCGAAGGCCATCTCCTTGACGGCGGCGGTGACGACGCGCGCCTTGGCGCGTTCGGCGGCCGAGATGCCCGATGCAAGGTCCATCTGCGCCATGACCCATCCGCCGAAGATGTCGCCGGCCGGGTTGGCATCGGCGGGCATCGCCATGGTCCTGAGGGTCAGCGTGCCTCTCGGCTTTTGTTCTTCGGTCATCGGCGCTCCTTTTGACGGCGGGTTTTCTGGTCGATTCCGACGGACCCTAGCGTATCGGCCTGAAAACCGAAATCGCAGCGTGCCGACAAAGTGCGGCTTCGTGAGCGGACCGGCGAGTGGATGCTTTCGGTGGGGTGGAAACGCTTGAGTTTTCGCGTTCCGATAGTAAGCTTCGCGGCGTCTGTCCGGTTCCTGTCGTGGCCGAGGGCGGGCTTGTCCGTACGGGGATGGGGAAGCGTATGAGGCGTCTGCTCGGTGGTCTTTTTCGCTCGCTTTCGGTCGTCGGGCTGGCGCTCGCCTTCGCTTTCTTCGCCGCGTCGCTGACGCCGACGCTGATGCCGCGATCCTACATCGTCCAGGGCGTTCTGTCGGGTGTTTGCGCGGCTGTGGGTTATCTCATCGGCGTGGCCGCCGTCAGTCTCTGGAAGTATCTCGAACTCCCGTATCGCGGGCCGCTCCTGTCGCAGCGGATCGCAGTTCTGATCTGCGGGTTGATCGTTGCGGTCGTCTTCCTGTGGCAGGCGGCCGGCTGGCAGAATTCGATCCGGGAGCTCTGGCGGATGCAGCCGCTCGAAAGCGCCGAGCCCTTCAAGCTCGGAGCGCTGGCTTTCGTCGTCTTCCTTGCGGCCGTGCTTATCGGGCGATTGTTCCTGCTGACCGTTCGATGGACATCGCGGCGGCTCGATCGCTTCGTGCCTCGGCGTGTCTCCAACGTGATCGGTTTTGCGATCGCCGTGGTGCTGTTCTGGTCGGTTGCCGAGGGCGTGCTGCTGCGCGGGGCGCTGCACGCGATCGATTCCTCGATGCAGCGGCTGGACGCGCTGATCGAGGACGACGTGCCGATGCCCGCGGATGCCGCCAGGACGGGAAGCAAGGCGTCGCTGGTCACCTGGGACGGCCTCGGGCGGCAGGGGCGGCATTTCGTTGCCTCCGGTCCAAGCGCTTCCGATATCGGCGGCTTCTGGAAAGGCGAGGCGCGCGAACCCATACGCGTCTATGTCGGTCTCAACAACGCCGATACGATCGAGGCCCGCGCCAGGCTTGCGCTCGAGGAGCTGAAGCGCAACGGGGCTTTCGAGCGATCCATGCTTGTCATCATCGCGCCGACCGGCACCGGATGGGTCGATCCCGCCGCGATGGACACGCTCGAATATCTCAAGCGCGGCGACGTCGCCAGCGTGGCGCTCCAATACTCCTACCTGTCGAGCTGGTTGTCGCTGCTGGTTGAATCGGAATATGGCGCGCAGTCGGCAAAGGCGCTATTTCGCGAGGTCTATGGCTACTGGACGACGCTGCCGCGCGACAAGCGGCCGAAGCTCTACCTGCACGGCTTGAGCCTCGGCGCGCTGAACTCGCAGCTGTCCGCCGACATCTTCGACGTCATCGCCGATCCGTTCCAGGGCGCGCTCTGGAGCGGGCCGCCTTTCGAGAGCAGCATGTGGAACGCGGTGACGGCAGGACGCAATCCGCAATCGCCGGCATGGCTGCCGACATTCCGCGACGGCTCGATAATCCGGTTCACCAACCAGGAGAACCAACTCGATTTTCCCGGCGCTGCGCCATGGGGGCCGATGCGGATCGTCTATCTGCAGTATGCGAGCGACGCGGTGACGTTCTTCGATCCGCGCTCCTTCTACCGGGAGCCCGCATGGATGCAGGCGCCGCGCGGGCCGGATGTTTCCAAGAGCCTCAGATGGTTTCCTGTTCTGACCATGTTCCAGCTGCTGTTCGACCTGATGATTGCGACGACGTCGCCGATTGGCTATGGCCATGTCTACGCGCCCGAACACTATATCGATGCATGGATCGCCGTTGCCGCGTTGACCGTCGATCCTGGCGAGGTGGCCGCGCTCAAGGCACGTTTCGCTAATGCGGCGGCGCAACAGGGCGACAACGATTGAACTGGAATCTGGCCGCGCGTTCACCGTCTGTCCGGTTTCGAGTGTTCATAAGCGGGAATATCGTCCCGATTAACCACGTTTGTTATGGGTTCGTTTAGGCTCTCATAGCAGTTTGCCCGCGAGTGGCTGGGAAACCACATCTTTGAGGTTCAAACTGATGACTTATAGCGGGTTGCTTTTTTCCGCCGTCGTTGCCGGCCTGGTCACGATCCTTGCCATCGGCAGCCGTCCTGCATCCGAGACCGCGTCCAACTGGCCGCAGATGAATCTGGAGAAGACCGATCGCATCGTTACCGGAAGCGTGCAGGCGCGGTAACTCCACGGATCGGGTGAAGCCGCTGCGCGCAGCTTTGCCAATGCCATCGCGGCGGTGGCCGTCGGGAAGGTGCGGAATACAATAAATCATCCATTCGTTTTCACGGGTGGCGCAAAGAAACAATTAATCGGCCGCAACCTAGGAGAGTGAGGTAGTGAAGGCGTTTACTGATGAATAGCTCCAGACCACGTTACGATGTCATTTGCGATCCGCTCGATATGTGGATGGTCTGGGATCATCAGACCGACGAGCCTGCATGCTTTGGCGGCCAGATTCTCAACGGATTGACCGAAGGCTATGCCGTCGAGGTCGCCAAGATCATGAACGAGATCTACGGAACCGGCCGCCCGGCTGGTCATCGCGTCGCGATCAAACTGTCCGACGACAAGGAAGTGCTTTACGCCAACTGACGCCTGATGCGACGCGGCTTGCGTATTCGCGCCGCCATACTTTCATCCGCTTCTTCAAATTCCTGATCGCCGCGTGCAGTCGCGTGACGAGAAGCCCGTTCGCATCGCCGGCTGGTGACTTTCGCGCCGTGATCATCGCATTCCCGCAGCCGAACAGGGCTATTGTTTCAAACTTCCCGGCAATCGTGATCGGTGAGCCCTCGGTCGCTCAACCCGGGGTAAGGTTTCGTTCACCGCTTTTTATTAAATTTGAACTGAAGTTTCTTGGTCACTGCCGATCTCAGGAAGCGATAAGAGTATGGCGTTTGTTTCCACCATGCGGCGTTACGTGCTGCCCGTGCTGTTGTCGACGGCGCTGGTGACGTGCTCGACGGACGCGCTTGTTCCGCCCGGCAGCGTGGATCGCGGCACGAAGGTCGGGTCCATCTCGCCGCCACGACGCCAGGCGCCTGTCGACATTCCGTCCTCCGCCACTGAACAGGCCTATCCCGCCAGCAGCCAGCCGGTCCAGGGCTCAGCCGATTATCTCAATACGGCCGATCGTGCCGGCCGCGGGCAATCGACCGCGCTGCCGCCGATGAACAGCGATCAGGCGTCCGCGGGCGCGCGCGGTGTCGCGGGCCAGTTCGGCGGCCAGCCGGCGAGCTGGGGCGGAACGCAGTCGCTTGCCGTGCCGGCCGAGGGCGTCAACATGGATGCCGAACTCGGAGCCGAGCCGGTCACCGGGCTTGCGGAGGAACAACAGCAGCAGATCGCCGAGGGGCAATCGGACCAGCCTGTCGTCGATGGTATCGGCACGGACAATCCCACGCAGTTGAACAGCATGCGTTCACCAGGATCGCGAAGTCAGCCGACGGGCGGGCAGGAGCAGATATGGAACGACGCCAGCACTGTCGCGGCGCCGTCGCGGGTGCCTGAAGAGAGCGAGCCGCAGGACGTGGCGATGCTGCGGCCGAACGATCCGATGGCGAACGACCGGATGGCGAGCGAGCCCCAGATGAGCCAGCCGGCGGTGCCGGACGTGATGCCGAGTTCGGAACTGGCCTGCCGGCGCGAGCTGAAGCGCATGGGCGTGATCTTCACCGACAAGCCGCCGATCTCCAACGGGGCGGCGTGCCAGGTGCCTTACCCGATTTCGCTGCAGGGTCTGTCCGGCAATATCGGCGTGCGCCCGGCGGCGACGCTGAACTGCCAGGTGACGCTGGCCTTCGCCAAGTGGGTGAAGAACGAGCTGGCGCCATCGGCGCGGTATCGCTACTGGTCCGGCATCAAGACGATCGAGCCGCTCGGCGGCTATAGCTGCCGCCGGATGAACAACAGCCGGCAGAAATACAATCCGATGTCCGAGCATTCGCGCGCCAACGCGATCGATGTCGGCAAGTTCGTGCTGAAGAGCGGGCAGGAAATCGACGTACGCAAGAAGGGGCTGTTCTCCTTCCGCGAGGGGCGGCTGCTGCAGGCCGTGCGTTCCGACAGCTGCAAGTATTTCAACACGGTGCTCGGTCCGGGCAGCAATGCGGAGCACTGGAACCACTTCCATTTCGATCTGCGCGAGCGCAAGAGCGGCAAGATCTATTGCGACTGAGCGTGTGGGCGGTCCGGCATCGACGTAGCCGCGGAATCGCTTTAAACGGGCTCCCCATCGATAAGAGGAGACCGCCGTGGTCGAAGGCAAGCGCCCCAATATTCTGTTTTTCGTCGCGATCGTCGTCATTGCCGCCGTCGCGGTGTTCGGCGGCCGTTGGTACATGTATGTGGCCTATGCGAGCGATCCGTTCGATGAGGTCGGTATCAGCCTCAACATGAAGATGCCGGAATTCATTCGCGCCAAGGGCTGCGAGATGCTGAAAGAGCGCTTCGAGGGCAAGACGCTGCCGCCGGCGGGCTGCAGCGTCAATGGTGCCTGGTAGGCGGGACGCTTGCCGGAAGGCGAAACCGCGTTTTCAATTGCGTCGTTTTCGAGCAAATGAATACTCTGTTCGGCGTGCATGGGATGTCAAATTGTCGCCGAGCGGCTATATAGCGGCGAAATCCTTCCGTTCGTCTTCAAGAGCCCTGCATGGCCCCCATCATTTCCATCCGCAATCTTACGAAAATCTACAGTAACGGCTTTCAGGCCCTGAAAGGCATCGATCTCGATGTGGAGAAGGGCGAGATCCTCGCGCTGCTCGGTCCGAATGGCGCCGGCAAGACGACGATGATCTCGATCGTCTGCGGCATCGCCAATCCGAGCGGCGGGACCGTGCTCGTCGGCGGCCACGATGTGGTGAAGGATTTCCGGGCGACGCGGTCGATGATCGGCCTCGTGCCGCAGGAGTTGACCACCGACCAGTTCGAAACGGTATGGAACACGGTGAGTTTCTCGCGTGGCCTGCACGGCAAGAAGGCCAATCCCGCGCATATCGAGAAGGTCCTGCGCGACCTGTCGCTGTGGGACAAGAAGGACAATACGCTGCGCCAGCTCTCGGGCGGCATGAAGCGGCGCGTCCTGATCGCCAAGGCGTTGAGCCACGAGCCTGAAATCCTGTTCCTGGACGAACCGACGGCCGGCGTCGATGTGGCCCTGCGCAAGGACATGTGGCACGTCGTGGAAAAGCTGCGCGAGGCGGGCGTCACGATCATCCTGACGACACACTACATCGAGGAGGCGGAGGAGATCGCCGACCGCGTCGGCGTGATCAATGGCGGCGAGTTGCTTCTGGTCGAGGACAAGACGGCGCTGATGGCCAAGCTCGGACGCAAGCAGTTGATCCTGGAGCTGACCGAGCCGCTCGACGCGCTGCCGGAGAGCTTCCTCGGCAACGGCCTGGCGATCACATCCGGCGGCAACCGTCTGACCTACGACTTCGACGCCGAGAACGATCAGGAAAGCATCGCCGCCCTCCTGAAGCGGCTTGCCGAACACAACATCCATTTCAAGGACCTGTCGACGCAGCAGAGTTCGCTCGAAGACATTTTCGTGGCGCTCGTGGGAGGCGCAAAATGAACTTCGAAGCCATCAAATCCATCTATCTCTTCGAAATGGCCCGCACCCGCCGCACTTTGCTGCAGAGCGTGGTCTCGCCCGTGATCTCGACGTCGCTCTACTTCATCGTCTTCGGCGCCGCCGTCGGTTCGCGCATCCAGGAAGTCGAGGGGATTTCCTATGGCGCCTTCATCACGCCGGGCCTGATCATGCTGACTCTGCTTGGGCAGTGCATCGGCAATGGTTCCTTCGGCATCTATTTTCCGAAGTTCACCGGCACGATCTACGAAGTTTTGTCGGCACCCGTGGCGATGGCCGAGATCCTGCTCGGATATGTCGGGGCAGCCGCGACCAAGGGGCTGATGATCGGCGTGATCATCCTTTTGACGGCGAACTTCTTCGTCGAGGTCAGGATCGAGCACCCGTTCATGATGGCGCTGTTCTTCGTGCTGACGGCCGTGACCTTCAGCCTGTTCGGCTTCATGATCGGTCTGTGGGCGAACAATTTCGAGCAGCTGAACCTGATCCCGATGCTGGTCGTTCCACCGCTGACATTCCTCGGCGGCAGCTTCTATTCGATCAACATGCTGCCGCCCTTCTGGCAGGCGGTCAGCCACTTCAATCCGGTGCTCTATCTGGTCAGCGGCTTTCGCTGGAGCTTTTACGGCATCGCCGATGTCAATCCGCTGATCAGCCTCGGGATGATCTCGCTGTTCCTGGCGATCTGCCTGGGAACGCTCGGCTGGATGTTCAGGACGGGTTACAAGCTGCGCAACTGACGCGGCTCTAATCGCGCATCCTGAGTTCGTCCGGCTGCATCTGCAGCGAGCCCAGCGTTCCGAGGAAGCTCATGCCGAGCAGGCTCTGGTCGAGCCGTCCATCCTCGGCGACGCTGCCGGCGATGTTGTTGCGCACGATGGGGCCGATCGCCACTTCCGACAGCGTGACAGGCGCTGCCTGGGTGCGGCCGTTGGCGGTGGTGACGCTCATGGAATAGGTCAGGTTGTCGGGGATGATGCCGACGCGCTCGGCATCCTGGCGCGAGAGCGCGATCATGCTGGCGCCGGTATCGACCAGCATCGAGATGGTCTGGCCGTTGATCTGGACATCGGCCTCGAAATGACCGTTCTGCAGCTTGTACAGGATGACCTCCTTGCTGCCGTCGCTCGTGGTTGTGACGACGGCCCGGCCGGGTATCAGCCCCGCCAGCAGGCGGTTGCCGACGCTGAGTGCGTCGTAGCGGTAGAGGTAGGCGGTGGCGAGGCCGAGGATCAGCACCAGCCAGATCATCATATGGCGCATTGTCTCGCCGACGCTGATGCGTCGTCCCCATATGCCGGCGGCCAGCATCAGCGCGATGGGAAGGAGATAGAGCATGCGGCCGAAATCGTCGGTCCTGACGCCGAGGATCCTGGGGCTGTCGCTGTTGAAGAGCAATATGAGAAGGCCGATGCCGAGACCGCCAAGTCCAATCGTCAGCCTGTTCATGCGGTGAGCTCCGTGCTTGCCGTGGTCGCGGGCGATGTCGAGGGCCCAATCATTTTCATCCGGGCGGGCAGCAGGCGCATCACCGCGTGCCGCTCTTCATCTGAAAACGCCGCCCAGCCGGCGATTTCCTCGATCGTTCGGCCGCAGCCCGCGCACAAGCCGCTGGATGAAGCAATGGAGCAGATGTTGATGCAGGGGCTGACCATGAGAAATCATATCGTTGTTTCACAAAGCCATGGCAAGAGCGCACAGCGCCGCCATCTCGGAAATTTGAGCGGTGGCGCCCAGCGTATCACCGGTATGGCCGGATAGGGTAAGACGGGCCAGTCGGGTGAAGATCATCGCGCTCAGACCGGCGGCGAGCAGGGCGCAGATGAGCGGCAAGAGGCCCAGGCTCGGCCAGATCAGCAGTGCCGCCAGCGCGCAGGCCGAGACGACCGCCATCTGCATGACGCCTTCGCTCGGCTGGCCGACGGCGGCGGCCACGCCATCGGCTTTCGCCGGCGGCAGGCGGTGCCAGTGCCAGACCAGCGCGCCGCGGCTCATGCAGCCAACGGCGGGCAGGGCGAGGGCGGCCGCGAGCGGAACCGCGCCGCGGGCGATCGCGGCAATGGCGGCGGCGCGAATGGTGAAGGAGAGGATCAGCGCGATGGCGCCATAGGTGCCGATGCGGCTGTCCTTCATGATCGACAGGCGGTGGGCGCGATCGCGGCCGCCACCGATGCCGTCGGCGCAATCGGCAAGGCCGTCCTCATGCAGGGCGCCGGAGACGATCGCCTGTATGGCCAGCGCCACCAGGGCCGACATCAGCCGGTCCGCTTGCAAAGCGAGCATCACCAACAGAACCGCCGCCGGCAGCAGGCCGATGACGATGCCGGCGACCGGAAAGGCGCGCGCGACGCGGCCGAGTTTTCCGTCGTATCCCGCGAAGGCGGCTTTCGGCATCGGAATGCGGCTGAGGAACGCGGTGGCGCGCGCGATATCCGCCACATAGGTTGCGATGTTCATGCGCGTCCGCTCCCGGGGATGATATTAGGCGCTTTTTAGAGTTGTTCCGCTTCGCGGCTGGATTTAAGAGTGGCCGCGAAAGAAGCTGATTTGCAGCCATAAGACAAGATTACAGACGAGACAAGGAAGCCGCATCCATGAGCGTTTCAGGCCTGCCGTTCGACGATTTCCGGGCACTTCTGCGCGATCTGCCGGGGCCGGACCCACGGGCTCTTGTCGCCGCCCGCGAGCGCGATGCCCAGTTGACCAAGCCGCCGGGCTCGCTCGGGCGTCTCGAGGAAATCGCTTTCTGGCTGGCCGCCTGGACCGGCCGCACGCCCGCCGTCAACCGGCCGCTGGTGGCGATCTTCGCCGGCAACCACGGTGTCGTGAAGCAGGGCATCACGCCCTTTCCGCCGACGGTGACGCAGCAGATGGTCGAGAATTTCGCGGCCGGCGGGGCTGCGATCAACCAGATCTGCGTGGCCTACGATCTCGGGCTGAAGGTGTTCGACCTGGCGCTCGATTACCCGACCGGTGACATCACCGAGGAGCCCGCGCTTTCGGAGCGCGACTGCGCCGCGACCATGGCCTTCGGCATGGAGGCCATCGCCGGCGGCACCGATCTGCTCTGCATCGGCGAGATGGGCATCGGCAACACGACGATCGCAGCCTCGATCAACTACGCGCTCTATGGCGGCAACGCCCGCGACTGGGTCGGCCCCGGCACCGGTTCGCAAGGGGACATGTTCGAGCGCAAGGTCGCCGCCGTCGAGAAGGCGGTGGCGCTGCACAGCGATCACCTCGACGATCCGCTGGAGATCATGCGCCGCCTCGGCGGCCGCGAGATCGCCGCGATGGCGGGGGCGATCCTGGCGGCGCGCGTCGAACGCATCCCTGTGCTGATCGACGGTTACGTGGCGACGGCGGCGGCCGCCATCCTGCAGGCGGCCAATCCTTCGGCGCTCGATCACTGCCTGATCGGTCACGTTTCCGGCGAGCCCGGCCATCTCAAGGCAATCGAGATGCTCGGCAAGACGCCGCTTCTGGCGCTTGGCATGCGGCTCGGCGAGGGCACGGGGGCAGCGCTTGCCGCCGGTATCGTCAAGGCCGCGGCGGCCTGCCATTCCGGCATGGCGACGTTTGCACAGGCGGGTGTGACAAACAAGCACGAGCACTGAGCCCATCGCCTGTATTCAGGTTCGTGACAGGTTTATGACAGAAGGCTTGCGATACGGGCGTGCGCACGCTATTCGCATTTTTCTGATATGAAGCGGCAGGCATTGCCGCCATCTACCTGACGACGAGGACGCCTGATGAAACCTGCCGTGACCAAACTCACCGGCATCAGCCACTTTTTGCCGCCGCCGGCTACTCGCTCGGCGGCTTCAGGCGGCTGATCAAGGAAGCGGCGTTCCGGCAGGAGCTTCTATTCGCCGTCGTGGCGCTTGTCCTGCTCCTGGCGGTGGACGCGACGCTTGCCGAACTGATGATCGCCGTCATCCTGTTTCTCACCGTCTTCGCCATCGAAGCGCTCAACACCGCGATCGAGGAAGTCATCGATCGCATTTCACCGGAAATCTCGAGCGTCGGCAAGCACGCCAAGGATCTCGGCTCGTTCGCCGTGCTCTGCATGCTGACGGCCTGCGGCATCTTCATGCTGTTTACGATCGGCAAGCATTTGATGTTCGGCTGAGGATATCAAGCAAAGCTGCGGCGCTTGCGGGAGACGGCCTGGGCGTCCTCGACGGCCGGAACCGATTGCAGCACGCGCCTTGCCGGCAGGATGGCGATGACTTCGGTGCCTTCGCGCAGCTTGGACTTCAGGATGAACTGGCCGTCGTGCTTGGCGAGGATCGCCTGAACGATCGGCAGGCCGAGGCCGGTGCCCTGTTCGGCGCTCTTGATGGCGATCGAGCCCTGGCCGAAGGCGGATAGGACGACCGGTATCTCGTCCTCGGGAATGCCCGGTCCGTTGTCCTTGATCGAGATGTACTGGCCGCCGCCGGCCGTCCAGCCGACCTTGACCATGATCTCGCCGCCCTGCGGCGTGAACTTCACGGCATTGGACAAGAGGTTGAGGATCACCTGGCGCATCGATTTCTCGTCGGCCCAGACCGCGGGAAGTTCGAGCTCGAACTGCTGCGAGATGGTGATGTTCTTGCCGCGTGCGCGCAGCTGCACCATGCCGATGCAGTCTTCGGAAATATCCAGCAGCGAGATCGCCTCCTCGCTGAGCTCGTATTTTCCGGCCTCGATACGGGAAAGGTCGAGGATTTCGTTGATCAGGTTCAAGAGATGCTGGCCCGAGCGGTGGATGTCGCTCGTGTATTCCTTGTAGGTCGCGTTGTTCAGCGGTCCCATGACTTCGGCCGACATCACCTCGGAAAAGCCCAGGATGGCGTTCAGCGGCGTGCGCAGCTCATGCGACATGGATGCGAGGAAGCGGGACTTGGCGAGGTTTGCCTCTTCCGCCCGGCGCCGCGCCTCGTCCGACATGGATTTGGCGACTTCGAGTTCGGCGATCAGGTCGTCCTTCTCAGCCTGATAGGCGAGGATGCGCAGGTTCTGCCGAAACAGCTGGTCGCTGATGTAGTGAAAAAAGATGACGGTCGTGGTCAGCGTCGCGGTCAGGCTGATCTCGAGGATCTCGCGCGAAATGCCGGATTTGGCGACGAGGGCGAAGACGACGGGCGAAAAGGTCACCAGCACGCACGGCGTGAGCATGTAATTCCACATCGCCGTCAGCGACAGGGCGATCAACAGCGTCGCGCCCTTGTAGAGCACGAGGTTGGCCGGCTCGCAGGTGGCGCAGTCCTGAACGGCGAAATAGGCCCAGCAGCAGCCGATCAGGAACTGGCCGAGCAGGAGCAGGCGGCGCCATTTGCGGGTGCGGATCAGCGTCATCTCGTGCTTGCGGGCGCGGCGCGCCAGATACACGTTGGCGGCATGGGCCGTCAGCGTCAGTATGGCCCAGAGCACGATCTGGGTGTCGCCGGTGAAATAGATGCCGAGTATCGCGATGATGATCACGAACAGCGGGATGATCGAGGCGCCCTGCAGCACGGCGTTGATATAGATGGTCAGCACGTCGCGATCGAAGGCGCCGCTCGGCGCATGGCTCGATTGCAGGCGCTCACGCGTCACACGTACAGCCTTTGCGACGGGCTTGTTGCGGTGACTCCGTGACTTGTCGACGATATTCTTATCGGTCGATGTGCTAACGCCGTTACTCATTCCACACGTGACGCTTGATCTGCAGACGTCGGAATATTAGGGCTCAAATATTAAGAAGTTGTTTGCCAATTTTGCCAAGGGTTTGTTTTTGAAGGAGGCGAAACCGTGACGTGGGGTTTCAGGACCGTTCGTGACGGGGTGACGGCGTTCGCGCTGCTCGCTGTCATCTGGATGATCGCGGCCAAGCTCAATGATGTCTCGGAGATTTCCCTTGCCGGCCGCTTCCGCGCCGCCGATGGCGACAGCCTTGCGATCGGCGCGGAGAGGATGCGGCTGAAGGGGATCGATGCGCCCGAGCTTGCCCAGGCATGCGAGCGGGGCGGTGCGCGATGGGCATGCGGCGAGGAGGCGAGGCGCATGTTGCAGGGCCTCGTCGCCGCCGGCGATGCGCGCTGCGCCGGCACGCAAAGGGATCGTTTCCAGCGGCTGCTCGTGGTGTGTCGTGCCGGCGGCGCCGATCTAAACGCTTTGATGGTGCGGCGGGGCATGGCGGTTTCTTACGGCGCCTATGGTGACGAGGAGGCCGAGGCGCGGTCGCGAAAGGCTGGTCTTTGGGCTGGCTCCTTCGAGAGGCCTCGCGATTTCCGCGACGGCAGCCAGGATGGCAGCCGCTCCGGCGGCGGCAGAGGTTTCTTCGGATGGTAGACGCGACGGATGGACTGGAAGCGATGCGCGCCGCGATCGGGCGCTGCCGGGTCTGTCGCGACGAACCTTTGCGCGGAACTGGTCACCAGCTGCCGCATGAGCCGCGGCCGGTCGCGGTGATTTCGACCAAGGCGCGGATATTGATCGCGGGGCAGGCGCCGGGCTTGAAGGTTCATGAGAGCGGCATTCCCTTCAACGATGCATCGGGCGACCGCTTGCGCGAATGGCTGCAGGTCGATCGCGACACCTTCTACGACCGCGACCGCTTCGCCATCGTTCCGATGGGCTTCTGCTTTCCCGGTTATGACGCCAAAGGCAGCGACCTGCCGCCCCGGCGGGAATGCGCGCCGCTGTGGCGGCTGCCCGTGCTTGCGGCCATGCCGCAGATCGAACTGGTGCTGGTCATCGGGCAATATGCACAGGCATGGCATTTGCGGAACGAGCGACGCGGCAGCGTGACCGAGACGGTCCTGATGTGGCGGGAGATCCTGTTCGCCAATCGATCGCCGGCGATCCTGCCGCTGCCGCATCCGAGCTGGCGCAACTCAGGCTGGATCAGGCGCAATCCGTGGTTTGAGGAGGAATTGCTGCCGGTCTTGCGGACGCGCGTCACGATGCTGTCAGCCTGAAACAAATTTCTTTCAAATGGCTGGAATCGCGCTATACAAGAAAAATAATTCGAAGGGGGCTGCGTTATGGACCGTCTGGACCGCAAGATTCTGCGTCTTTTACAGGAAGATTCAACATTGGCGGTTGCCGATCTCGCAAAGAAGGTCGGCCTTTCCACCACCCCTTGCTGGCGCCGTATCCAGAAAATGGAGGAAGACGGTGTCATCAAGCGCCGTGTGGCCATCCTCGATCCGGAAAAGGTCAACACCAAGGTCACGGTTTTCGTGTCCATCCGCACCGCAACGCATTCGATCGAATGGCTGCGGCGTTTTTCGGAAGTTGTGGCGGAATTCCCCGAGGTCGTCGAGTTCTACCGGATGAGCGGCGACGTGGACTATCTGCTGCGCGTCGTGGTGCCTGACATCGCGGCCTATGACGCCTTCTACAAGCGGATGATCGCCAAGATCGAGATCCGCGACGTCTCCTCTGCCTTCGCGATGGAGCAGATCAAGTATTCGACGCAGCTGCCGCTCGACTACATGATCCTCGACAGCTCGAAGTCCAACGAGGACTGATCCTCAGCCGCTGATTTGACTGACGACGGGCGAGAGGTTTCTCGCCCGTCTGTTTTCTTGTTGCCGTCAGTCCGGGAAAAGGATCGTCATTTTTCCAGGCGGGCGAGCAGCGAGGACGTATCCCAGCGATTGCCGCCCATGGCCTGGACGTCGCCGTAGAACTGATCGACGAGAGCGGTGAGGGGCAGCTTGGCGCCGTTGTGGCGGGCCTCGTCGAGCACGATGCCGAGATCCTTGCGCATCCAGTCGATGGCGAAGCCGAAGTCGTACTTGCCTTCGTTCATCGTCTTGTGGCGGTTTTCCATCTGCCAGGAGCCGGCCGCACCCTTGGAGATGACGTCGACGACCTTCTCGATATCGAGGCCGGCGCGCTTGCCGAAATGGATGCCCTCGGCGAGGCCCTGGACGATGCCGGCGATGCAGATCTGGTTGATCATCTTGGTGAGCTGACCGGCGCCCGGCGCGCCCATCAGCCCGACCATGCGGGCGAAGGCGTCGATGACCGGCCTGGCCTTTTCATAGACGGCGTCCTCGGCACCGCACATGACCGTCAACACGCCATTTTCGGCACCTGCCTGGCCGCCCGATACGGGGGCGTCGATAAAGCCGACGCCTTTTTCCCTGGCCGCGGCATGGAGTTCGCGGGCAACGTCGGCACTGGCGGTGGTATTGTCGATCAGGATCGCGCCTGATTGCATCGTCTGCAGAACGCCGTCCTTGCCCGATGTCACCGATCGGAGATCATCGTCATTACCGACGCAGGTGAAGACGAAATCGGCATCGCGTGCCGCTTCGGCCGGTGTCGGGGCCGACTTGCCGCCGAACTTCTCGACCCAGGCGGCCGACTTGGCGGCGGTGCGGTTATAGACAGTGACATCATGGCCGCCTTTCACCTTCAGATGACCTGCCATGGGAAAACCCATGACGCCGAGACCGATGAATGCGACTTTTGCCATTTGCCTATCCTTTCATGAATGCTGGCTTGAGGAGTAGCCCAAATAGGGCGAGGCGGAAAGCCGCCGAAATGGTGCGCGTCGTGCCTCTTGGAACAAAATTCCGCTCAACGGCCGAAATCGGGTCAGGATAATTTCGAGCGGGCCGAAAATCACAAACATAATTGTCGATATAATTTATAGAATTCAACAAACTTTCCTCATCGTAAACACGGCGGCTTCGGAGATCGGGCCGGAACACGCCGATCGAAAAGGGGACAGCCATGATTTCACGTCGACAGACACTGGGACTTCTGGGCGCCGCAGCAGCGACCGCCGTGCTGCCGGCCATCCGGCCGGCGCGCGCCGCGCCACGGAGTTTCGCATCGGCTGGCAGAAGAACGGCGTGCTGGCGCTCGCCAAGCGCCGAGGCGCGCTGGAGACGCGGCTTGCCGACAAGGGCATTGCGGTAAGCTGGTCCGAATTCACCTCGGGGCCGCCGCTGCTCGAGGCGCTGGGGGCCGGCGCGCTCGATTTCGGCGCGACGGGGGACGTGCCGCCACTGTTTGCGCAGGCGGCGGGCGGTCAGCTCTATTATGTCGGCACCTATCGCGGCAGCGCCGCCGGCTCGGCGATCGTCGTGCCCGAGGATTCCGACATCAAGACGGTCGAGGACCTGAAGGGCAAGAAGGTTGCGTTCAAGCGCGGATCGAGCGCGCACAACGTGACCGTCAAGCTGCTGCGCAAGGCCGGCCTCAAGATCGAAGATGTCGAGCCGATCGACCTGTCGCCGGCGGATGCCGCGGCCGCCTTCAAGAATGGCAGCATCGACGCCTGGTCGATCTGGGACCCCTATCTCGCGATCGTCGAGGCCGATCCGAAGACGCGCATCCTGTCGACGGCCGAAGGGGTCGTGCCGTCCTACAGCTACTTCCTCGCCAATTCCGGTTTCACGGATGCGAACGGCCAGGTCGTGAGCGATGTCATCGACGAACTCGCGAAGGTTGGCCGGTCGGCGCAGGGCAGCCTCGATGACACGATCAAGGAGCTTTCGGAAATCACCGGCGTTCCTGTCGACATCACCCGCGTCACGCTGACGCGCGCGGGCGCGGATCTCGGCGGCGTTTCGACGATCAGCGACGAGGCGGCCGCCTACCAGCAGGCGCTGGCCGACGAGTTCTACAATCTCGGCATCGTGCCGAAGCAGCTCACCATCGGTAGCGCCATCTGGCATCCGGCCAGCTGAGCGCGTCTCCCATACAAGGATCACTCTCATGAGCATCAAGCACGATCCCATCAATTTTCTCTGGTTCATTCCGACATCGGGCGATGGCGCCTATCTCGGTTCCAACGATCTGAACCGCGCGCCGGACTTCGATTATCTCACGCAGATCGCCCAGGCGGCCGATCGTCTCGGCTATTCCGGCGTGCTCCTGCCCACCGGTGTCTCCTGCGAGGAATCCTTCGTGACGGCGGCGGCCCTTGCGACGAAGACGGAGAAGCTGCAATTCCTGGTCGCCATCCGTCCCGGCACGGCATCGCCCGCCTATTACGCCCGGCTGACGACGACGCTCGACCGCATCTCGAATGGGCGCTTGCTGCTCAACATCGTCGTCGGCGGCAGTCCCGGCGAGCTTGCCGGGGACGGCATCACGCTGGCGCATGACGAGCGCTACGCCCATGCCGACGAGTTCTTCACGGTGTTCGAGGAACTGCTCGAGAAGGGTGTCGCCAGCTATGACGGCAAGTACATCAAGGCCGCCAATGCGCGCCTCGGTTTCCCCTCCGTGCAGAATCCGCGTCCACCGCTCTACTTCGGCGGCTCCTCGGATGCCGGTATCGATTTTTCGGTCGGCCGGGTCGACAAGTATCTGACCTGGGGCGAGCCGCCGGCACAGGTGGCGGAGAAGGTCCAGAAGGTGCGCGCGGCCGCCGCGCATAAAGGCCGTGAGGTCAGCTTCGGCATACGCCTGCATTTCATCGTTCGCGAAACAGACGAGGAGGCTTGGGCGGCGGCCGATCGGCTGATCTCCAAGCTCGACGACGAAACCATCCGGGAGGCGCAGCAGCGCTTCGTCAACGAGTCCGATTCCGTCGGGCAGAAGCGCATGGCGGCCCTGCATGGCGGCCGCCGCGACAGGCTTGAGGTGTCGCCGAACCTCTGGGCCGGCGTCGGGCTGGTACGCGCCGGCGCCGGCACGGCTCTGGTCGGTTCGCCGAAGACAGTGGCCGCGCGGCTGCGCGAATACCAGGATGCCGGCATCGATACGGTGATCGGCTCCGGTTACCCGCATCTCGAGGAAGCCTATCGCGTCGCCGAATTGCTGTTCCCGGAACTCGGCATCACCCGCAAGGAGCAGCGCCACGGGTTCGACAGCGACTTCGGCAAGCGCCAGATCTTCGGCGGCGGCAGCCATGGCGGCAATCTCAAGGTGGTCTCCGGATCCTGATCGAACATGCGCGCTGCCCGCCAGGCGCGGGCGGCGTTTCAATGGACACATGTCTGCCGCGGGCCTGACCACGGCGACACAGAGGCGAGGAAGAATCCATGTCGACATTCGATACGCCGATCGGCCGGGCGCCGGCGGAGCGGAAAGCTGGCAGGAGCGGAGGCGGAGCGGGCTTTCGCCTGCCGGCGCCGGGGCGCGACAAGTTGCTGCCATATCTGGTGCCGCTCGCCATCATCGTGGCGTGGCAGGCCGGCTGCTCGATGGGCTTGATCTCGTCGCGGATCATGCCATCCCCGGCCGACGTGGCCATGGCCTTCTGGTCGACGACGCTATCGGGGCAGTTGCCGAACGACATTCTGGTCAGCGCGGGGCGAGCCTTCGCCGGGCTCGTCGTCGGCGGTTCGATCGGATTTCTGCTTGGGATCGCCAATGGTGTCTCGAAGCTTTCCGAGCAGCTGACCGATACGACGCTGCAGATGCTGCGCACCATTCCGCATCTGGCAATGATCCCGCTGGTCATCCTGTGGTTCGGGATCGGCGAGGAATCCAAGCTGTTCCTGACGTCGCTCGGCGTGCTGTTTCCCGTCTATCTCAACACCTATCACGGCGTGCGCAATGTCGACCGCGATCTGATCGAGATGGGCCGGGTCTACGGGATGAGCAGCTGGACGCTGTTTCGCAAGGTGGTCCTTCCCGGCGCGCTTCCGTCGATCTTCGTCGGGCTGCGCTATGCGCTCGGGATCATGTGGCTGACGCTGATCGTCTCAGGATCCATCGCCGCGTCGTCGGGGATCGGTCGCATGGCCAACAATGCCCGCGAATTCATGATGACCGATGTCGTCGTGCTGGCGCTCGTCATCTACGCGCTTCTCGGCAAGCTCGCCGATGTCGTGGCCCGTTCGCTCGAGCGCCGCGCGCTCAGGTGGAACCCGGTCTATCAGAAGTAGGAGACAGGCCATGACCCTCATCGCACATGAGCGCTTCCAGGGCGCAGCGGATGCGCCGGAATATACGATCGACACGGACCGTCGGGCGCGTAGCGGCGGCGCCGCGATCACGCTGAAAGGGCTGGAGAAGAGCTTTGGCGCCAACCGGGTGCTGCGGGGGGATCAACCTGCACATTCCGGCCGGGCAGTTCGTCGCGGTGATCGGCAAGAGCGGATGCGGCAAGAGCACGCTTTTGCGTATCCTCATGGGGCTGGACGCGCCGACATCAGGCGAGCTTGCCTTCGATGCGCCCGGCGGCGTCGAAGCCAATGCGCGTATCGCCTTCCAGGAGCCGAGGCTGCTGCCATGGCTTGATGTCGCCGACAACGTCGCCGTCGGACTTGGCGACAAGCTCGACCGGCGGATCGTGGCGCGGGAGGTCGAGGCCGTGCTCGCCGAAGTGCAGCTGGCGGAAAAGGCCGGTGAGTGGCCGGCGCGGCTTTCGGGCGGGCAGCGGCAGCGCGTGGCGCTTGCCCGTGCGCTTGTGAGCCGTCCAGGTGTCTTGGCGCTGGACGAACCGCTTGGCGCGCTCGACGCGTTGACGCGGATCAGCATGCAGGAGCTCTTGGCGCGGGTCTGGCGGGAGCTCGGCTTCACCGCCGTTCTGGTCACGCATGACGTCAGCGAGGCCGTGCATCTGGCGGACCGGGTGATCGTGCTCGACGAGGGCAGGGTGTCGCTCGACCTCGCCATTCCCCAACCGCATCCACGCCGTCACGGCAACCCGGATCTGGCGGAGCTGGAGGGGCGGCTGCTATCGGCCATTCTCGGAACGGATGGTGGTCACTGATTAGTGACGGGGTGCGCTTCAGCCTTCGGCGTCGTTCGGCCTGAAACGGGTGGGCAGGTTCTCCTTGTAGGGATAATACTTGAAATATGGCATGGCTTCCTCGAGCACCCGGGCCACCGACGGGCGCTGCATCAGGCGCTGGTGATAGGCTGCAAGCTTCGGCAAGTCGCTGCCGTAAGGCACCAGTGTCTCGGCGTAGAACAGGCCGGGTGCGGCGGCGCAATCGGCCATGGTGAAGCTTTCACCGGTGATCCAGCCGCCAGCCGCCAGCTTGTCCTCGATCACGGCATAGGCGCGCTTCAGCGCCTGACGCGCTTCCTCTGCCCTTGCCTCGCTTCCATCGGACCGCATGCGCTCGCTGACGATCTGCTGCATCGGCTCCTGAACATAGAGATCGAAAAAACGGTCCCATAGCCGCACATCCAGCGCCGCGTCGAAATCCCCGGGGATCAACCGCGCGCCGCCGGGATGATAGCGGTCGAGATATTCGATGATGATGGAGGTCTCGAAAACGGTCCGGCCACGGCCCTTGTCCTCAAGCGCCGGCATCTTGCCGAGCGGCGAGAGCGCGAGAAACGCCGTGCGCGAGGCCTGATCGCCGAGATCCACCAGCACACGCTCGAAGGGCGTGCCGCCTTCGTAGAGCGCGATCAGCACCTTGTGGCAGAAGGAGGCAAGCGGATGCTGATGCAGGACGAGTGTCATGAGAACGTATCCTTCGCGCCATTCCTGGATGTCGAATGGCGCGATATCAGCATGTCGTCATGTCAGCGGCAAGCGCTTATCCGCCAGCGGGCCTTTAGCGCAGCTTCGCGATCACCAGGTGTCCCGGCGTCGGCTGGCCTTCTTCCATGCGGACGTTGATGTCGGTGATCTCGATCAGCTCGAAGCCGGTGGCGTCGAGGCGTTCGCGGACATAAGCCGCGGAATGGGCGAAGCGCTGGTGCGGGCCGACCATGTAGGCGCGGCCGGCAAGCGTCTCCTCGGGCAGGGTTTCCGAGGAAAAGATGAAGAGGCCGCCCGGTGTCAGGTTCTCGGCGGCGCCGAAGAACAGGGGCTCGAGGCCGCCCAGATAGGGCAGGACGTCGGTGGCGGTGATGATGTCGAAGGGCTCTTCGTCATTGTCGTCGAGGAAGTCCTCGACCTCGGCGACGAACAGCGTTTCGTAGAGGTCCTTCTCGTGGGCGATCTCGACCATGTTTTCCGAGAGATCGATGCCGGTCATCTCCTCGCAGAGATCGCGCAGCGTGCCGCCGGTGAGACCCGTTCCGCAGCCGAGATCAAGCAGGCGCTTGAATGGGCCGAGGTTAAGCGCCTGCAGGCGCTGGCGCACCAGCATGGGGACGTGGTAGCCGAGCTGCTCGACGAGGACGTCCTCGAAGACTTCGGCGTGCTGGTCGAAGAGCGTTTCGACATAGGCGTCGGGCGCCTTGGCCGGCGTTTCGCCGCGGCCCATGGCGGCGATGCGCACGGCAGCACCACCGTGATCGTCGGGATCGATCGCCAATACTTCTTCATAGGCCTTCACGGCGGCATCAACATCGCCGGCCTTTTCCAGCGCCAATGCGCGGTTATAGGCTTCCGCGAGCGCGTCTTCGTCGATCTTCCTGGCCATCACAATCCACCATCGTTTTCTCGTTGCCCTGCCTCTAAGGCGAGAGGCGCGGTTTTGCAATGGCGAGGTTGACGGCGGCCGATCAGTTGATGATGAACTCGCCCTTCAGCGCGCGCCATTCCGTGGCCGAGATCAGCTTGCGGTGAATGTAGCGCACCGAGTGCAGCGGTCCGTCCAGCGTCTCCTGCCAGAATTTCAGGAAGCCGCGCATTTCGGGAAAGTCGGGAGCAAGATCGTAATCCTGCCAGATGTAGGTCTGCAGGATCGCGTGATGATCCGGCATGCGATAGAGGATCTGGGCCGTTGTCAGGCCGTAACCCTGAAGCTGTCTTTCCATGTCCTTGTGCATTTGATGCCTCGCCTGTTCCCATCCGGCGCTTATTAGCGTCAGATGAAATGAGAGCATGACATGGTTACGCGAAGCTTGCGAAAAAGCTACAAGAAAGCATATATCATTGTTTATTTTCAATAGCTTGGCAGCTCTCCGTCGGGAGTGCTGCCAAGGCTTTAGCGCTTCAGGTGCCGCGTCAGGCGGCGCTCGATCCAGTTCCAGAGGTGCCTCAGGCTTTCGACCATGGCGAGATAGAAGATCGCCGCCCAGAGATAGGTCTGGTAGTCGAAGGTGCGCGAGAAGGCGTAGCGCGTCTCGCCCATGAGATCGAGCACGGTGATGATGGCGACGACGGCCGATCCCTTGATCAGGAGAATGATCTCGTTGCCATAGGGGCGCAGCGCCACGATCAGCGCCTGCGGCAGCACGATCTTGCGGAAGGCGATGATCTTGTGAATGCCGAGCGAGGAGGCCGCTTCGTGCTGGCCGCGCGGGACGCTCTCGATGGCGCCGCGCAGGATCTCGGCCTGATAGGCGGCGGTGTTGATGGTCATGGCGAACAGGCCGCAATACCAGGCGTCACGGAAGAACCACCAGAGCCCCACCGCCTCGAGCTGCGGGCGGAACTGGCCAAGGCCGTAGTAGATCAGGAAGAGCTGGGCGAGGAGAGGCGTGCCGCGGAAGACGTAGACATAGCAGAAGGCGAGCCCGTTGATGATCTTGTTCTTCGACATGCGGGCGAAGGCGAGCGGTACCGACAAGATGGCGCCGCATGCGACCGATACTGTCACCAGCACGATCGTGGTCATCAGGCCGTGGAGATAGCGCGGGCCGTAGCGGGTGAATTTCTCGACGTCCCAACCCTTGATGATCATGCCGACCAGCGCGATCGCGAGAACGATCCACAGGGCGACCACGAGACAGCCCATGACGCGGGAGAAGGTCAGCGGCTTGTCGAGGTGTTTCGGGGCCGGCTGCGGGGGGATCAGGACCTCTGCATGGCTCATCGGCTGATCTCCGAGCGCTTCGCCCACCGTTCGATATAGCGCAGGCCGAACGAGGAAAGGATGGCAAGCCCGAGATAGATGGCACAGGCCAGTGTGTAGAACAGAAACGCCTCCTTGGTGACCTTCACCGCCACGCCCGTCTGGCGCAGCACGTCGGCGAGGCCGATGATCGAGACGTAGGAGGTGTCCTTGAGCAGGATCATCCAGAGATTGACCAGGCCCGGGAGCGCGATGCGCACCAACTGCGGCAGGATGATCAGCATCATCGTGCGACCGCGATGCAGACCGAGCGCGTCGCCGGCTTCGTACTGACCCTTGGGGATGGCGCGGAAGGCGGACAAGAGCACTTCCGAGCAATAGGAGGAGAACACGACCGACAGGGCGATGACGCCGGAGAAGAAGGCGTTGATCTCGACGCGACCGTCGTAGCCGAACCAGGCGAGCACCGACTGGATCAGGATCTGCATGCCGTAATAGATGATGAACAGCGTCAGCAGTTCGGGCAGGCCGCGAAATATGGTGGTATAGATACCGGCGGCGAGCCGCACGGCCTTTTCTTCCGATTGCTGGCCAAGCGCCACGATGAAGCCGATCAACAAGCCGATCGGAAGCGTCACGAGGGCGACCGCGACCGTCACCTTCAGGCCGGCGGCGATCTCATCGCCCCAGCCGGTGTCGCCGCAGGCCAGAATCGTCGATTGGCCGAGCCATGTGAAAATGCCGACTGGTCCGCATAGCGGGTCAAACACAGATCCAATCCAGGTCCAGAGCGAACCCAGTGCGGAGGACAATCCGCCCATGCCAAGTTTCCCCTCGCGGCTTTTGCCGCCTTGATATTGCACTCTTTGTCAAACAAAAATGGCGGAAGGGCAAGCCTCCCGCCATGGCATTCTTTCGAGGACTACAGCTTATTCGGCGCCGTAGACGTCGAAATCGAAATACTTGTCCTGGATCTTCTTGTAGGTGCCGTCGGCACGGATCGCGGCGATCGCCGTGTTCAGCTTTTCGCGGAGCGGATCGCCCTGACGAACCGCGATACCAGCGCCAACGCCGTTGATTTCCTTGTCGACCGGCAGGGTCGTCAGGATCTTGCAGCATGCGCCGGCATCCGACTTAACCCACTGCGACAGAACGACGACGTCATCGATGACGGCATCGACGCGACCGCTGGAAATGTCGAGCTTGTACTCGTCGGCCGTCGGGTAGAGCTTCAGCTCCGTGTCGGCCAGGTGCTTTTCAGCATAGTTGGCGTGGGTGGTCGAGGTCTGCGCGCCGATCGTCTTGCCCTTGAGGCCAGCAACGTCGGTGACGGTGGAGTCCTTCGGCACGGCAACCGCCGGCGGGGTGTTGTAGTACTTGTTGGTGAAGTCGACGAGCTTCGAACGCTCCGGCGTGATCGACATCGACGAGATGATCATGTCGAACTTCTTGGCGTTGAGGCCGGGGATGATGCCGTCCCAATCGCTACTGACGATGGTGCAGTCTGCCTTCATCTGGGCGCAGAGCGCGCGGGCGATATCCATGTCGAAGCCGAGGAACTGGCCGCTGGCGTCAACATATTCGAAGGGCGGGTAGGTCGAGTCCGTACCGATGACATACTTCTCGTCATCGGCCATGGCCGAGCCCGCGAAAAGAGACATCGCGGCGATCGAGGCGGCTGCGAGAAAACGGGTGGAGATATGCATGTGAGTCCTCTCTGTTGGTTGCCGCATGCCATCCTTTTGTTTTTTGGGGCATGAAGCAGGACGCTGCTTTGCAACGCCTTGCCGCGATAATCAAACCTTTTTTGCGTGAATTGCAACTGCTTTCACTGGCTTCTTGTGCATCGCAACCATGGCAAAGCTGAACCTTCGCAGACCGTCATATTCATACCGGGTTAATGCGGCAATTCATAAGACCATGGAACGAATCCTGGCGTGCTCAGTTTAGCAAGGCTTGTTTGCGTGCCGAAAAGAGACGTCGTTGCGAACGCGAAGAATAAAACAAGGAACGAGGAACCCTATGGGAATGAAATCCAGATTGTTTGCCAGCGCGGCCTTTCCGCTTCTGTCCCTGTCGCTTGTGCTGCCGCCGGCGCACGTGTTTGCGGCAGCGACGAGCGTGGAAGAGGTCGGAGCGACAAATCGGGTCGCCGCGGGCAGCTACGGGGTGGCGCAGGATGCAACCTCCGAAGAAGAGCTCCTGAAGAAGCGTCAGCAGCAGGAACAGGAACAGCAGCAGCAGGCGCCGGCCGAAGCGCCTCAGGCTGCCGAACCGCCGGCCGAGGCACCACCCGCACCGAAGCAGGAAGCACCCGCCGAAGCTCCGCCACCGGCCGCCGAGCCGGCGCCGCAGGCCGAAGCGCCGGCGGAAAAGCCGAGAAAGCGCGAGCCCGCCGCCGAACAGCCCGCAGCGGAGCAACCCGCCGCCGAGCAACCCGCCCAGCAGGAAGCGCCGGCCGAGAAGCCGCGCCGCCAGAAGCAGCCCGCCGCCGAACAGCAGCAGGAACAGGTAGCGCCGAGCGCCGAGCAGCCGGCCGAACAGCCGCGCCGCAAGAAGCGTGAACAGCAGCAGGACCAAGCCGCTCCGCAGGCGGAGCAGCCGCAGGCCGAACAGGCGCAGCCTCAGTCGGAGCCCGAGCAGGCAAAACCGCCGCGCAAGAACGGCAAGCCGGCCGCCGCCGATGGTGGTGAGCAGCCGGAAAAGCCGCGGAAGAAGCCAGCAGCCGAAGCACCGCAGGCCGAACCGGCTCAAAAGCCTACCGCCGAGACCGCTCCGGCCGGCGAGCAGCCAGCCCCCGACAACGCCGCGAAGCCGCAGGAAACGCCCGCAACCGGCAAGGCGCCGGTTCCCGCCGGGCAGCCGGGCGAGGCGCAGCCGCAGGCTAACCCCGGCGAAGCACCCGCCCAGCAGCAGGGCGAGCAGGTCGTTCCGACTCAGCCGGACGGCACTCCCGCCGAGCAGCCAGCCGGCCAGGCCGGCCAGCCGCCAGCAGGTCAGCCACCCGTCGCGCAGACCGAGCAGCCTATCCCGGCGCCCGAGAAGGTGACGCCACAGGAACTCGAGCGTCGCAAGGAAATCGCCGCCGATCCGAGCAAGAGCACGGAGACCGTCGTTCTGCCGGTCCAGAACGGCGCGGCCGTTCTCGACAGCGACAAGGACGCGGATCGTTCCGGCGGCGTGCAGTCTCGCCGCGACCGCGACAGGCAGCGCGGGCAGGAGCAGCAGGTGCGCGTGCCGAAGTCCGACGCCGACGCGCAAATGGCGCCGGGTGGGGCGCAGCCGGCGCCGCTGAAGATCGAGGCGATCACCAGCGAGCAGGGTCGGCGTCTCGATCGTAGGCCGCAATTTGCCCGTCCCGACGGCGCCAACTTCGGCCAGCGTGGCGACGACAACCGCGTCATCATCCAGTTCAACAACCAGACTTACGTTCGTGGCGACGACGACCGCCGGTTCCTGCGTGACGGCGAGCGGCCGATCTACGAGCAGTTGCCGCGCGACCGCTATCGCGAGACGATCGATCGCGACGGCTACCAGATCGTGACGGTGCGCAATCGCTACGGCGATATCATCCAGCGTTCGCGCCTCGACAATCGCGGTCGTGAGCAGGTGCTCTATTACACGCCCGAACTCTACGACAATCCGGACCGCGACTACTTCGACGATCCGGGCGCCGAGCTGCCGCCCATGCGCCTGCGCATCCCGCTGCAGGACTACATCATGGATACCAGCAGCGACGAAGGCCGCGACTATTACGACTTCCTGCGCGAGCCGCCGGTCGAGCCAGTCGAGCGCGTCTACTCGCTCAACGAAGTCAAGTATTCGGCCCGTATCCGCGACAAGGTTCGCCGTATCGACCTGGATACCGTGACGTTCGCGACCGGCAGCGCCGAGATCCCGATGAGCCAGGCGCGCAGCCTGCGCAAGGTGGCCGACGCGATCAACGAGGTGCTGAAGAAGGACCCGACCGAGACCTTCCTGGTCGAAGGCCACACCGACGCCGTGGGCTCCGACCAGAGCAACCTGATCCTGTCCGACCAGCGCGCGGAATCGGTGGCCAATGTGATGACCGATGTCTATGGCATCCCGCCGGAAAACCTGGCTACCCAGGGCTATGGCGAGCGTTACCTGAAGGTCAACACGCAGTCGGCCGAGCAGCAAAACCGCCGCGTCACCATTCGCCGCGTGACGGCGCTGGTAAGGCCGGTCGCGTCGAACAACTAAGGACGCCGGCAAGTATCGACAAGCGAAAGGCCGCCGGGCGATCGGCGGCCTTTCCCGTTTCAACCGCTGCTCACTTCAGCGGCGGGAGATCGATGGTTTTCGCGATGAAGTCGGCGATGGCGAGCGTGTCGTCGAGATCGAAGACGGGCAGGGTGGTGTCCGTGATCGGGTGATCGGCGGCGATGGCGACGATATGGGGATCGCCGGGCGCGAGCGGTTCGCGGTTTGCCGCCTCCAGCCGACGGGCCTCGATCTTCGGGATGGGCTCGCGCTTGTAGCCCTCGATGAGGACGAGATCGCAGGGGGTGATGCGCGAAAGGATCTCTTCGAAACTCGGTTCGGCGGCGCCGCGCAGCTCGTGCATGATGGCGTAGCGCGTGCCCGACACGATCGTCACCTCATGCGCGCCCGCCTGCCGATGCCGGTAGCTGTCGGCGCCCACCTTGTCGATGTCGAAGTCATGATGGGCATGCTTGATCGTCGAGATCCGGTAGCCGCGGCGGGTGAACTCCTCGACGAGCCGGACCGCAAGCCCGGTCTTGCCTGAATTCTTCCAGCCGGAAATGCCGAAGATTCTTGGCCGCCCGCTCATGTCAGCACCTTCATCCAGCGCTCCGCCTCGGCGAGATCGTCGGGCGTATTGACGTTGAAGAACGGGTCGAGCAGGCTTGCCCGGGTCGGGCGCAGCGGGAAGGCAACTTCCGTAACGTCATGCCGTAACAGGAAGTCGCGAACGCTGCGTTTCTCGTCGGTTGCGATCCAGCTTTCCAGGTCGTTTGCCAGTGCGACCGGCCAGAGGCCGAAGACGGGATGGCTGCGCCCCTCGGAGGTGGCGATGGCGATCTTCGCGGGCGTGTCGATGGCGGCTGCCAGCCAGTCGACGAGATCGTGCGGGAAGAAGGGGCTGTCTACGGATACGGTCACGACATGGGTGACACGGGGCAGGCGCGCGCCGTGCGCCATGGCGGCGTGGATGCCGGCCATGGGGCCGGCCTTGCCGGGAATGATATCGGGAATAAACGGCCGGTCGCAGCGATCGGGGACGGTGTCGGCATTGACGGCGACGGAGATGACCTGCGGCGACAACTGCTCGATGACGCGATCGAGAAGCGTGCGGCCCGAAAGCGCGACACCTGCCTTGTCGCGCCCCATGCGCGAGGAGCGGCCGCCGGCAAGCACGACGCCTGGGATGTTGGATCGCTCGAGCGTAAAGCTGCTTGCTGTCGGGTTGGCCATCAGACCGGTACTCTCGGTTCGGATTCCTGTGCGACCGGCGCGCCGCGCCGTTTGGCCTCACGATAGAAAGTGTAGAGCCCGGAGGCGATAACGATCAAGGCGCCGATCACGGTCCAGCGATCCGGGACTTCGAAGAAGAAGACCCAGCCGAGCAGCGCCGAGAAGATGAGGCTGGTGTAGCGCAGCGGCGCGACGAAGGAGATTTCGCCGGTTCGCATCGCTGCGATGATGCACTGGTAGCCCACCAGTACCGTGACCGCGGCAACCGCGATGTGCGAGAACGACGTCGCGCTGACTGGCCGCCAGCCGCCGAGGACGGGTGTCAGCAGAGCGCCGAACACGGTGACCGCCATGGCGGTGATGACCGTTATCATCAGCGAGGGGATTTCGGGATCGATCCTGCGCGTCGCGAGGTCGCGGCCGGCGGTGACGAGCACGCTGGCGATGCAAAGCAGCGCCGCCGAGGTGAAGCCGCCGGCATCGGGGCGGACGATGATCATGACGCCGATCAGGCCGGCCAATATGGCCAGCATGCGCCGCCAGCCAACGGGCTCGCCGAAGAACAGCACCGCGCCAAAGGTGACGACCAGCGGCAGCGACTGCAGGATCGCCGATGCATTGGCAAGCGGCATCATGCCGAGCGCGGTGATGTAGGTCGCGGCGGCGAGGATTTCGCAGATCACGCGGATGACAACCATGGGCTGGAGCAGGATGCGCCAGGAGCGCAACGCACCCATGTGGCGCGCGATCAGATACACCAGCGCGCTGGTGATGACCCCGCGCATGAACATGATCTGGCCTGCGTTCATTTCCGATATGACCGATTTCGACAGGGCATCGCCCGCGGAAAAAGGCCATCGCGATCGTCATGTAGATCGCGCCCTGAGTATTGCTTGACCGCGGCATGAAGCGATTCCGATTCCGTCCCGCGCTCTTTTAGAGCGGGAGCGTGGCGATTGGAATCGAATGCTGGGAGCACGCGCGATAATTCGATTGCGCAGTGCACAATGCAGTCGTTCAGACAGCCGTGATGGTGCGGTCACCCGCCGGTGACGCTCATGTGGCGGCTGACGGCGGGACGGTTGTGGGTGCGGTCGATGATGAAGTCGTGGCCCTTGGGCTTGCGGGAGATGGCTTCGTCGATCGCGGCGTAGAGCAATCCGTCGTCCTCGGTGGCGCGCACGGCCGAGCGCAGGTCGGCGGCATCGTTCTGCCCGAGGCACATGTAGAGCGTGCCGGTGCAGGTGAGGCGGACACGGTTGCAGCTCTCGCAGAAATTATGGGTCATCGGCGTGATGAAGCCCATGCGGCCGCCGGTTTCCTTGACGGTGACATAGCGGGCAGGGCCACCCGTGCGGTAGCCGATTTCACTCATCGTGAACTGCTTCTCGAGATCGGCGCGCAGCTTGGAGAGCGGCAGATAGCGATCGGTGCGATCCTCCTCGATCTCTCCCATCGGCATGGTCTCGATGACGGTCAGGTCCATGCCGCGGCCATGCGCGAAACGGATCATCTCGGGCATCTCGACGTCGTTGAAATCCTTCAGTGCGACGGCGTTGAGCTTGATGTGCAGGCCCGCCTTCTGGGCGGCATCGATGCCTTCCATGACCTTGTGGAAATCGCCCCAGCGGGTGATCTCCCGGAACTTGTCCGGATCAAGCGTATCCAGCGACACGTTGATGCGGCGAACGCCGCAATCGTAGAGCTCGTCGGCGAAGCGGGCGAGCTGCGAACCGTTGGTGGTCAGCGTCAGTTCGTCGAGGCCGGAGCCGATCCGCTTGCCGAGTTCGCGCACGAGATGCATGATGTTCTTGCGCACCAGCGGTTCGCCGCCGGTCAGCCTGAGCTTGCGAACGCCCTTGGCGATGAACGCGGAACAGAGCCTGTTCAGTTCTTCCAGCGTCAGAAGATCCTTCTTTGGCAGGAAGTTCATGTTCTCGGCCATGCAATAGGTGCAACGAAAATCGCAGCGATCGGTCACCGAGACGCGCAGATAGGTGACGGCCCGCTTAAACGGGTCGATCATCGGTTTCGCATCGGCCACGAGGGGCGCGGCGTTGGCGATCGTTCCAACCTTGCTGTTCACTACAGCCTCCAATCCATACCCAATGTGCGTACTGTGCGGGGCAACGTCAAGCAATAGGCGGCACGCATACGCTAATTTGAACTTGCCTCAAAGAGGCGCATTGCCTACTCCTCAAAACGAAGAGGAGCATTCTCATGAGCGACATCTGGCCAACGGAGCTGAAGGTATCGAAGGATCGGCAGCGGCTGATCGTCACCTTCAACGACGGCGAGAGTTTTACGCTCAGCGCCGAGATGCTGCGCGTGCTGTCGCCATCGGCGGAAGTGCAGGGCCATGGACCGGGCCAGAAGGTTACCGTTCCCGGCAAGCGCAACGTCGCGATCATCTCGATGACGCCGACCGGCAATTACGCCGTCAGGATCGGCTTCGACGACATGCACGACACAGGCATCTTCACATGGTCTTACCTGCGTGAACTCGGCGAACGCGGCGAGGAACTCTTTGCCGCCTATGAGAGCGAACTCAGCGAAAAAGGCATGAACCGCGATACATCGGAAAAGCCTCGCTAGGCGCGACGCGGGCCCGATCGCAACGCCAGATGCCGCGTGTCACTCCCGCGTCATCTTAGGCGGCTAATTACCGTGAAGAAACAAGGCGATGGCACAGTCATGAAAATCATCGAGACCGTCGAGGAGCTTGCCGCGATCTACGGCGGTGGCGTGTCGGAAGCATCCGTGGCGAAGGTGACGCATTATCTGACGCCGCTCTACCGGCAGATGATCGAGGCGTCGCCCTTCGTCGCGCTGGCGACCGTCGGACCGGAGGGGCTGGACTGTTCGCCGCGTGGTGACCTCGGCGGCGTCGTGCGCGTCGTCGACGACAAGATGCTGCAGATGCCCGACTGGCGCGGCAACAACCGGGTCGATTCGCTGTCGAACATCGTGCGCGATCCACGGCTGGCGCTGATGTTCCTCATCCCGGGCTCGAACACGACGATGCGGATCAACGGACGCGGCGTGGTTTCCAACGACGATGCGCTGCTGTCGTCCTTCGAGATGGATGGCAAGCATCCGCGCACGGTCATCGTGGTGACGATCGATGAGGTGTATTTCCAGTGCGCGCGGGCGCTCATCCGCTCGGAACTGTGGAATCCCGATCATTTCGTCGATCCGAAAGGCCTTCCGACGCCGGGCCTGATGCTGAAGGCGGCGACGGAAGCGTTCGATCACGAGACATATGATCGCGAATGGGCCGCGCGCGCGGCCAGGACGATGTGGTAGCGATCGACAAGAGCCTGCCGCGCGGCGACGGTCAGGCCTTGTAGATCAGCCAGCTCTTGGTGAAATCCTTCTGCATGCCGTCCTCGAAGAGGATGCTGCAGTTGCGGCCGGCATTCTTGGCGCCATAGAGCGCGACGTCGGTCTTGTGGTAAAGTTCGCCCGCGTCCTCGGTGTTCGATGCCATGCAAACGCCGACCGACACCGTGACCGGCCCGTAGTTGACGCGCGTGCGCGAATTCTTGAACGGCGTGGCCTCCAGCGTACGGCGAATGCGCTCGGCTATGGCCATGACTTCGTCGGCGGTGTTGCCCTCGATGATCAGCGCGAACTCTTCGCCACCCGTGCGGGCGACGAAAACGTCACGGCGCACGTTGGCGCGGATCACCGAGGCAACCGTCGCCAGGATCTTGTCACCGACCGGGTGACCGTAGGTGTCGTTGATCTTCTTGAAGTTGTCGATATCGGCGAGCACGAGCGCCGTGACCGGGCGCATGGCCGGGTTGTTGAAGACGGCGGCGAGGCGATCGTCGAAGGCGCGGCGGTTGGAGAGCCGCGTCAGCGAATCCGTGTTGGCGATGCGCTTGTACTCGTCGAGTTCCTTGCGGACCTGATCCATTTCGTTGGAGCGCTGGACGACGTTTTCGACGGTGCGCTCGCCGTGCGCCATGGTGCTTCCGGTGGCCTCGGTCAACAGATGCAGTGCGTTCTGGATGAGGTCGGCGCTCGATGCATTCTTGGAGGTGATGCGGCTATAGGTCTCGCCAAGCAGCCTGTTGTAGCTCTCGAGAGACGTCTGCTCCTGACGGAGAACACGCAGTACCGATTCGAGTTCGGCGGCGATGCGGGTGTGGGCGTCGTCGAAGACGCGGCCGGCACCATGGCTGAAGTGCTGGGCGCCGAGCTCGTCGAGCTCTTCCTGTGACGCCTGGTTGCCAAGGGCAGCGAGATCGCGCGTCAGCGCCGGATTGGAGCCGATATAAGCTTCGTAGAAGAGTTCGTAATTCCGCGGAATGGGCGCCACACCCATGGAGCGCATCGCAAAAGTGATCTGGCTTGCCACATCGGGAACTTGCGTCTTTGGCGCCACAGCCGTCGTCATCCGGCCACTCCTCTGGTATATCTCAAAAGTCTTCTCTTATTTCTTAAGCTACAATTGTTTTGAAATGATTAAGGTTGGATATACCAGAGATTACATGTGAATTTTGTTTCATTTGGTTTCTCTCTTCTTATCCGTATGATTTTTATATAGGAATCCGCACGATGCCGGAGGGCGCCTACGCGTTTTGAGGGTATCTTTTTCTTTAAATTATAAAGCCGAGATATTCGTCGCCATTAACGTCGTCAATGCTGCGTTGACAATGGGTGTCTTATTTCGGCTCTTTTGTGAACGACGACAAGCTGCCAAGTTATCCTTCGAAGCACCGTATCGGTGCCAATGGAAGGCAGTAAGCCATGCAGACGTCCCGCAACTCACCCCCTGCCATGCTGGCGGCCGCAATCATCGCCGGATCTCTTTTCCTGATCCAGCAACAGGGCTTCTTTCATGGTGCGTTTTCGTCGGAAATACTGGCAAGCATCGATGCCGGCGATGTGCTTGTCACGAGCGATCATATCGCGACAAGCAAAGACCGGTCGGCCGGCGGCCGCGTGACCGCCGTGGCCCGCTGATCGATCAACCGAGGTTGAATTCCTGGAAGAAGTCGTTGCCCTTGTCGTCGGTGACGATGAAGGCGGGGAAGTCCTCGACCTCGATCTTCCAGACGGCTTCCATGCCGAGTTCGGGATATTCCAGCACCTCGACCTTGCGGATGCAATCCTGCGCGAGGCGGGCGGCGGGGCCGCCGATCGAGCCGAGATAGAAGCCGCCATGGGTCTTGCATGCTTCGCGCACCGCGCGGGAGCGGTTGCCCTTGGCGAGCATGATCATCGAGCCGCCAAAGGACTGGAACTGGTCGACATATGAGTCCATACGGCCGGCCGTGGTCGGGCCGAAGGAGCCGGAAGCGTAGCCGGCGGGCGTCTTGGCCGGGCCGGCGTAGTAGACCGGGTGGTTCTTCATGTAATCGGGCATGCCTTCGCCCTTTTCCAGCCGCTCGCGAATCTTGGAGTGCGCGAGGTCGCGGGCAACGATGATCGTCCCCGTCAGCGACAGGCGGGTCTTGACCGGATGCTTGCTGAGTTCGGCAAGTATATCGGCCATCGGCTGGTTGAGGTCGATGCGAACCATCGATTCCGAAAGCTTCGTCTCGTCGATCTCAGGCATATACTTCGACGGATCGGTTTCCAGTTGCTCGACGAAGATACCGTCGCGGGTTATCTTGCCCTTGGCCTGGCGGTCGGCGGAACAGGAGACGCCGAGGCCGATCGGCAGCGACGCGCCATGGCGGGGCAGGCGGATGACGCGCACGTCGTGACAGAAATACTTGCCGCCGAACTGGGCGCCGACGCCCATCTGCTGCGTCAGCTTGTGGATTTCCTTCTCCATCTCGACGTCGCGGAAGGCATGGCCGCTTTCCGAACCCTCAGTCGGGAGATCGTCGAGATAACGCGTGGAGGCGAGCTTGACGGTCTTCAGGTTCATTTCGGCCGAGGTGCCGCCGATGACGATCGCCAGGTGGTAGGGAGGACAGGCCGCCGTCCCCAGCGTGAGGATCTTCTCCTTGAGGAAGTCGATCATCCGGTCATGCGTCAGCAGCGACGGCGTTCCCTGATAAAGGAAGGTCTTGTTGGCCGAGCCGCCGCCCTTGGCGACGAAGAGGAAGTTGTATTCGTCCGTGCCTTCCTCGTAGATGTCGATCTGGGCCGGCAGGTTGTTCTTGGTGTTCTTTTCCTCGAACATCTTGATCGGCGCCAGCTGCGAGTAGCGCAGGTTCTTCTTCTCGTAGGCATCCATGACGCCCCTGGCGAGTGCCGCGTAATCCTCGCCCTCGGTCCAGACACGGCGGCCCTTCTTGCCCATGATGATCGCGGTGCCTGTGTCCTGGCACATCGGCAGGATGCCGCCGGCGGCGATGTTGGCGTTCTTCAAGAGGTCGTAGGCGACGAAACGGTCGTTGTCGGTCGCTTCCGGGTCGTCGAGGATCGAGGCGAGCTGCTTCAGGTGGCCGGGACGCAGCAGGTGGTTGATGTCGGCGAACGCGGTCTCGGCCAGCAGACGGATGCCCTCGGGCTCGACGGTCAGGATATCCTGGCCCTTGAAGCTGTCGACAGAGACATGGTCGCTGCTGATCTTGCGGTATTGGGTGCTGTCTTTGCCGAGGGGGAAGAGATCGTCAGCCATAAAATGACCTTTCGTGCGGGCCTGAATGGAAATCGCAGACGGTCTATGCGGGCGTTTGGCCAATTGCAATCATTCTAAAACCTTCAAAAAACGCTCAAGAATGCATGAAAAACACCGCCACGGAGGTCGTGACGGTGTCTTGTCGGTCATGAGTGGTTTGGAGGCGGCTTGCTTGCCGTAAGTTCGCTTGACGTTACTTGGGGCCGATCATGGTTTCCGGGCGGACGTACTGGTCGAACTCTTCGTTCGTCAGATAGCCGCCGCCGACGGCTTCCTCGCGCAACGTCGTGCCGTTCTTGTGGGCGGTCTTGGCGATCTTGGCGCAGATGTCGTAGCCGAGGCGGCCGTTGAGCGCCGTCACCAGCATCAGCGAGTTCTCGACGCCCTTCCTGATGTTGTCCTCGCGGGCCTCGATGCCGACCACGCAATTGTCGGTGAAGGAGACGGCGGCATCGCCGAGCAGCTGCACCGACTGCAGGAAGTTATAGGCCATCATCGGATTGTAGACGTTGAGCTCGAAATGGCCCTGACTGCCGGCGAAGGTGAGGGCGGTGTTGTTGCCGAAGACATGGGCGCAGACCTGCGTCAGCGCCTCCGACTGCGTCGGGTTGACCTTGCCGGGCATGATCGACGAGCCGGGCTCGTTTTCCGGCAGCGACAGTTCGCCGAGGCCCGCGCGTGGGCCGGAACCCAGGAAGCGGATGTCGTTTGCGATCTTGAAGAGGGCGGCGGCGGCGGCGTTGATGGCGCCGTGGGCGAAGACCATCGAGTCATGCGAAGCCAGCGCCTCGAACTTGTTCGGCGCGGTGACGAAGGGCAGGCCGGTGATGCCGCTGATCTCTTCGGCGACCTTCTCGGCAAAGCCTACCGGCGCGTTGAGGCCGGTGCCGACGGCGGTGCCGCCCTGGGCGAGCTTGGAGAGGGCCGGCAGTGTCAGCTCGATATTGGCGATCGCGGAAGCGACCTGCGCGGAATAGCCGGAGAATTCCTGGCCGAGCGTCAGCGGCGTGGCGTCCTGCGTATGCGTGCGGCCGATCTTGATGATGTGGCTGAACTCGGTGACCTTCATGTCGAGCGCGGCATGCAGGTGCTTCAGGCCCGGCAGCAGGTGATGGACGATCTGCTCGACGCAGGCGATGTGCATGGCCGTCGGGTAGGTGTCGTTCGACGACTGGCTCATGTTGACGTGGTCGTTCGGGTGCACCGGCTTCTTCGAGCCCATGACGCCGCCGAGCTTTTCGATGGCGCGGTTGGAGATCACCTCGTTGGCGTTCATGTTCGACTGCGTGCCGGAGCCGGTCTGCCAGACGACCAGCGGGAAGTGGTCGTCGAGCTTGCCGTCGACGACTTCCTGGGCGGCGTCGATGATGGCGTTGCCGATCGCGGGTTCCAGCTTGCCGAGCGCCATGTTGGCGCGGGCGGCGGCCTGCTTGACGATCCCCAGCGCGCGCACGATCGACAGCGGCTGCTTCTCCCAACCGATCTTGAAATTGCCGAGCGAGCGCTGCGCCTGCGCGCCCCAATACTTGTCGCTTTGTACTTCAATCTCGCCGAAAGTATCGGTTTCGATACGGGTGGAAGTCATGGCCATGCCTTTCTTTCGCGTAAGCGGCTGCAAAGATGCCGTCTTATAGGTCGCAAACCAGCCCAAGAAAACAGCGGGGATCAAAAATATGATCCGAATAGTCATATTATTGGCCGTATCATGCGTGGTTTTTTGGCCACGTCTTATTTTTTATCGAACAACACCTTTTGGGGGACTGTGTGGGCAGGTGAAAATAAGGTAAAAAATTAACCAATAATTTCATAATTTTGTGTGAACTGTGACAAGGCGGCGGGTTTGCTGCGTCACGTAAGAGCGAGTTCCTCGAGGCTGGCGGTGGCGTCCCGTTTCTGCCATGTCACCTGGCGGCGACGGGTGAGTAAAAGAGTTTTGAGCTGGGCGAAGCCCATCACCGAAGACAGCATGAGACTGGGACTGGAAAAAGCATGACATTCTTCTTGAAAGGTGCGGTTTCCGCACTGGCACTTTCTTGCGGCGTGGCCGCGATGGGTGTTGCACCCGCGCATGCCTATACGCTCATGGACATGATCCGAGGTGATCGTGCCCGTACCCAGAGCACGATCGTCAATCCGGCTCCCGAAGTGGCGCCGCCGCCGCAGGTCAATACCAGCGCACCGCTGCCGAAGGTGTCTTCGCCGCAGTATTACACCTACAAGGTGGACCCGATGCGGCTTGTCGATACCGGCAAGTTCACCGATCCTGTCGTGACGGGCGCCGTTGTCGCCGCCGTCGGTACGCCGGGCGATGCCACGCCGTCGGTGCAGCGTCGCTATCTGATCGATGCGAAGGTGCGCGCGCCCGTCGACGTCGCCAAGGCGCTCGAGAGTTACTACGGCGACAGCAAGAACGAGATGGTCTGGCTGACCGGCACCGAGATCAACGATCGCGCCAAGTCGGCGATGGCCTTCCTCGCCAATGCCGGTTCCGTCGGTCTCGACCCGGCCGACTATGCCGTCGAGGTTCCCGCCGTCGATCCGGCCAGTCCCGATCCCGCGATGCGCGACCGCGCCCTGACGCAGTTCGAACTGCAGCTGTCGGCCAAGGTTCTTGCCTATGTGCAGGACACGGTTCGTGGCCGCGTCGACCCGAACAAACTTTCCGGCTATCACGATTTCGTCCGCAAGACGGTCAATCTCGATCCGGTTCTGAAGCTGGCGCGAATGAGCCCTGACGTCGGCGCCTATCTGTCGAGCCGTACGCCCAATGGTCCGCAGTTTTCGGCGCTGAAGGCCGAGCTTGCGAAGCTGAAGGGCGAGGGCAGCGGAGAGCAGCCGATCACCATCGCGATCAGCGGCGCGCTGCGTCCCGGCGAAACGTCTTCGGAAATCCCCAACATCGTCAAGGCGATCGGCAAGTACGGCTCGGCCGCGCTGAAGAGCGAAAATGCCGCAACGCTTTCGGCTTATGCCGGCGGTACCGACTACTCGCCCGAGATCGTCTCGCTCGTCGAAGCGTTCCAGAAGGAACGCGGCCTGAAGCCTGATGGTATCATCGGCCAGGCGACGGTGCGTGTCATGACTGGCGGCGACAGCAATGGTTCGAAGATCGAGAAGCTGATCGTGGCCATGGAGCAGGCCCGCTGGCTGCCGGCCGATCTCGGCCCACGCTACGTCTTCATCAACCAGCCCGCCTACATGGTCTATTACTACAACGACAACAAGCAAGAGTTGTCGATGCGCACGGTGATCGGCAAGACCACCAACCAGACCTTCTTCTTCCAGGACCAGGTTCAGACCGTCGAGTACAACCCGTTCTGGGGCGTGCCGCAGTCGATCATCATCAACGAGATGCTGCCGAAGCTGCGCGCCGACCCGGGCTATCTCGACCGCATGGGCTATGAAGTCGCTGTCGGCGGCAAGGCCGTGCCGTCCGCGAGCGTCGACTGGTACGGTTCGACCGCGAATGTCGCGGTGCGCCAGCCACCGAGCGGTGACAACGCGTTGGGCAAGCTGAAGATCCTGTTCCCGAACAAGCATGCCATCTACATGCACGACACGCCGGAGAGGACCTTCTTCAAGCGTGACATGCGCGCGCTCAGCCACGGCTGCGTCCGTCTCGAGGAACCGCGCGTCATGGCGGCGGCCGTCCTGAGCACCACGGTCGACAAGGTGAACGAGGAGATCGCCACCGGCAAGAACCACGCCGTGCAGGTGCCGCAGAAGTTCCCGATCTACATTGCCTACTTCACGGCATGGCCGGACAAGAACGGCGTCGTCCAATACTTCAACGACGTCTACGACCGCGATAGCTACGTGCGCAAGGCGTTCGACGCCACGACCAAGGCACGCGGCGCACAGATCTGATGTTCGACGCCGCGCGGCCGACCGGTCGCGCGGCGTTTTCTCTAGATATTTCGATGTCCAATGATATCGGCGGTCAGCCTGCGTGGAGGAAGCGGATCGCTTCGTCGCGGCGGAAGAGATAGAGCAGGGTGCGTACCGCATTGCCCCTTTCGGACGTCAGTTCCGGATCACGCTCGATCAGATAGGCCGCATCCTTGCGGGCGATCTCCAGCAAATCGGCGTGTGCCTCTAGGCTTGCAATCCTGAAGCCCGGGGTTCCCGACTGCCGCGTTCCCAACAGTTCGCCTTCGCCGCGTAGTTTCAGATCCTCTTCGGCGATCCTGAAGCCGTCTTCCGTGTCGCGCATGATCGTGAGACGCGCGTGGCCGGTTTCACCGAGCGGACCGCGATAGAGCAGGATGCAGGTCGATGCCTCGTCGCCGCGCCCGACGCGGCCGCGCAGCTGGTGCAGCTGTGCCAGACCGAAACGTTCGGCATGTTCGATGACCATGATCGTCGCATCGGGGACGTCGACGCCGACCTCGACCACGGTGGTCGCCACAAGGAGGCGGATCTCGCCCGATTTGAAGGCCATCATGATCGCGTCCTTCTCCGAGCCGCTCATGCGGCCGTGGATCAGGCCGACCTGGCTTCCGATCGCGCGCCCGAGCGCCGAGACCAGCGTGGCGTGGCGTTCTTCGACCGACATCAGGTCGCTCTCTTCGGATTCCTCGACCAGCGGGCAGATCCAGTAGGCCTTCTTGCCGTCGGCGAGCGCCGCCTTCAGGCGGCTGACGATATCGCCGATGCGTTCGGTGGGGATGGTGATCGTCTGGATCGGCTTGCGGCCGGCGGGTTTCTCGGTGAGCTTGGAGACGTCCATGTCGCCGAAGGCGGCAAGCACCAGCGTGCGCGGAATCGGCGTGGCGGTCATGACCAGCATATGGGGCGTGATGCCCTTGGCGGTCAGGCGCAGGCGCTGGTGGACACCGAAGCGGTGCTGCTCGTCGACGACAGCCAGCATCAGGTTCTTGTAGTTGACGGTATCCTGGAACAGCGCGTGGGTGCCGATGACGATCTGGGCCTCGCCCGAGGCGATGCGCTCAAGGATTTCGTCGCGTTCCTTGCCCTTGGTGCGGCCGGTCAGCACTTCGATGCGGATGCCGGCGGCGGCCGTGTATTTGGCGATGGTCGCGTGGTGCTGGCGGGCGAGGATTTCGGTCGGCGCCATCAAGACGGCCTGGCCACCGCTTTCGATGACGGCAGCCATCGCCATCAACGCCACCAGCGTCTTGCCGGAGCCGACATCGCCCTGCAGCAGCCGCAGCATGCGGTCTTCGCCGGCCATGTCCTTCAGGATCTGCGCGATAGCCTCGGTCTGGCTGCCGGTCGGCGAAAAGGGCAGGGCCTCGAGGATCTGGCGGCTGAGGTGGCCCGTCGCATGCACCGGCTGGCCGGCGACCTTGCGCAATCGCTGGCGCACCAGCGCCAGAGACAGCTGGCCGGCCAGGAACTCGTCATAGGCAAGGCGGCGGCGGGCAGGCGCCTGCGGGTCGATGTCGGCGGGGTCGCGCGGCTCGTGCAGGCCGTGGAAGGCATCGGCGGTCGAGGGCAGGCCCTGCTTTTGGGCCAACGCCGCATCGATCCATTCGGGGAACTCGGGCGTCTTCGGCAGCGCGGCTTCGATGATCTTGCGCAGCGTCTTCGGCGAAAGACCCGCCGTCAGCGGATAGATCGGCTCGACCAGCGGCAGGTTTTCCGCTTCGCTGGCTTTGACGATGTAATCCGGGTGCACCATCGAGGCGCGGCCGTTGAACCAGTCGATCTTGCCGCTGACGGTCACCTCTTCGTCGAGAGGCAGCTGCTTCTCCAGCCATGTCGACTGGCCACGGAAGAAGACGAGCGTCAGTTCGCCGGTCTCGTCATGCAGGAAGACGCGGTAGGGGATGTTGCTCTTCTTGTTCGGCGGCGGCTGGTGGCGGTCGACGCGGCCGGTGATGGTCACGATGGCTCCCTGCGGCGCGCGCGCGATGCCCGGCTGGTTGCGCCGGTCGATCAGCGAGTGCGGCGCGTGGAAGAGCAGATCGACGACGCGGCAATCCTCCGGCGTCTCGCGGCCGAAGAGCTTGGCGAGCAGTTCGGCGATCTTCGGGCCGACGCCGGGCAGGCCGGAGACGGAGGAGAACAGCGGATCGAGAATGGCGGGGCGCATGCCGGCAAAATGCGACGAACAATGCGTGCTTGGCAAGGCTGACAAGCCGCTTTCGAGGGTCTATAGAGGCGCATCAACAGGAAGCTATGCCATGACAGGTGTCACACTCTCGAGCGCCGATCT
Organism: Rhizobium sp. AN80A; assembly: GCF_030053015.1. Taxonomy (NCBI): domain Bacteria; kingdom Pseudomonadati; phylum Pseudomonadota; class Alphaproteobacteria; order Hyphomicrobiales; family Rhizobiaceae; genus Rhizobium; species Rhizobium sp. AN80A. The sequence goes on from NZ_JASJPX010000003.1 coordinate 780,545, forward strand.
CGATCCCCGCCGCCGCCGGATACTGTTCCGCTGCTGGCATCGCGGCATCCGCGAGATGGATCTGGTGTTCGGACAGTTCGCCGAGCGCGAGATCGCCGGCCTCTCGGATGCGGAACTCGACGAGTTCGAGACGATCATGGCGGAAGAGGACAACGATCTGGTGCGCTGGATCATGGGAACATGGCCGACGCCTGAGCGTTTCCAGACACCGATGTTCGAGCGCCTGTGCGCCTACAAGCCCGATTTCGAGTACCCCGCCGACAGCCTGCCCAGGAATGGATGATGATCCCCGGTTTTGATGCGAAGAAGCTGACGGCGCTGAACGTGCCGCTGACGATAGGCAATGTGCCCGCCGGACTGGAGCCGATGCTGCTGGCGGAGCTTGCCCGCGCCGGTGCGCCGGTTGCCTACGTGCTCTCGGACGGGCAGCGCATGGCCGATCTGGAGCAGATGCTCGGTTTCGTCGCGCCCGATATTCCGGTTCTGACGCTGCCGGCCTGGGACTGTCTGCCCTACGACCGCGTGTCACCGAGCGCAGACACCTCCGCGCGCAGGCTCGCCGCACTCGGCGGGCTGATCGCGCATCGCAAGAAGCCGCATGCGGCGATCGTGCTGGTAACCGTCAATGCGATGCTACAGAAGGTGGCGCCGCAGGATGTGATCGAGAGCCTGACGTTTTCGGCGCGGCCGGGCAATCAGGTGCGGATGGACGACATCGCCGGACGGCTGGAGCGCAATGGCTTCGACCGCGTCGCCACGGTGCGCGAAGTCGGCGAATACGCGGTGCGCGGCGGTATTCTCGATGTCTTCGTGCCGGGCTCTGAGGAGCCGGTGCGGCTCGATTTCTTCGGCGACACACTTGAGAGCATCCGCAGCTTCGATCCGGCCAGCCAGCGCACGACGGGGCAGGTGCGCTCGCTCGACCTCAATCCGATGAGCGAAGTGACGCTGACACCAGATACGATCAGCCGCTTCCGCAAGAATTATCTCTCGACCTTCGGTGCCGCCACCCGCGACGACGCTCTTTATCTGGCGATCTCGGAGGGGCGGCGCTATCCTGGGATGGAGCACTGGCTGCCGCTGTTCTACGACCAGCTGGAGACGGTGTTCGACTATCTCAAGGGCTTCCGCTTGGTCACCGACCACACGGTGCGGGAAGCCGCCGAGGAGCGCTCGAAGCTGGTCTTCGACTATTACGACGCGCGTCTGAATTCGGGCAAGCCGGTGAAGGGCATGTCGCAGGGCACGCCCTACAAGCCCGTGGTGCCCGGCCAGCTCTATCTCGACGGCAAGACGTTCTCGGCGACGCTCGACGCCTTCGATGCGATGCGGATCACGCCGTTCAGCGAGCATGAGGGCGAGGCGCGCCGCGTCGTCAATCTCGATGCCCGCCAGGGCGAGCGCTGGGCGCGGCCGAGTGCCGAGGGCGGCGGCAATGCCGAGCGCGTCAACGTGTTCGACGTCGTCGTCAAGCACATCGCCGACAGGCGGGCGAGCGGCGCCAAGGTGCTGATCACCGCCTGGACCGAGGGATCGCTGGAGCGGCTGCTGCAGGTTCTTTCCGAGCATGGGCTGGCGCGCGTGAAGCCGATCGCGGCATTGAAGGAGATCGACAGGCTCGAACAGGGCGAGGCGGCAGCCGGCGTCTACAGCCTGGAGACGGGCTTCGAGGTCGGCAATCTCGTCGTCATCGGCGAGCAGGACATTCTCGGCGACCGCATGGTGCGCCGCTCGAAGCGCCGCAAGCGGGCGGCCGACTTCATCTCCGAGGTCGCGGGTCTCGACGAGGGCTCCGTCGTGGTCCACGCCGAGCACGGCATCGGCCGCTTCATCGGTCTCAGCACCATCCAGGCGGCCGGCGCGCAGCATGCGTGTCTGGAGCTGCAATATGCCGACGAGGCGAAGCTGTTCCTTCCCGTCGAAAACATCGACCTCCTGTCGCGCTATGGCGGCGAGGGGACGGAGGCACAGCTCGACAAGCTCGGCGGCGGCGCATGGCAGATGCGCAAGGCCAAGCTCAAGAAGCGCCTTCTCGACATGGCGGACGGCCTGATCCGCATCGCCGCCGAGCGGCTGACGCGGCATGCGCCTGTTCTGACGACGCCTGAGGGGCTCTACGACGAGTTCGCCGCGCGCTTCCCCTATGACGAGACGGAAGATCAGGACAACGCCATCGAGGCAGTGCGCTCGGATCTCGGCGCCGGACGGCCGATGGATCGCCTCGTCTGTGGCGACGTCGGCTTCGGCAAGACCGAGGTGGCATTGCGCGCGGCCTTCGTGGCTGCGATGAACGGCATACAGGTCGCGGTCGTGGTGCCGACGACGCTGTTGTCGCGCCAGCATTTCAAGACTTTCGCCGAGCGGTTCCGGGGTCTGCCGGTGCGCGTGGCGCAGGCCTCACGCCTCGTCGGCTCGAAGGAGCTGGCGCTGACCAAGAAGGAAGTGGCCGAGGGCAAGACCGATATCGTCGTCGGCACGCATGCGCTGCTCGGCTCCGGCATCAAGTTCGCCAATCTCGGCCTGCTGATCATCGATGAGGAGCAGCATTTCGGTGTCAAGCACAAGGAGCGGCTGAAGGAGCTGAAGAGCGACGTTCACGTTCTCACGCTATCGGCGACGCCGATCCCGCGCACGCTGCAGCTGGCGATGACGGGTGTGCGCGAACTGTCGCTGATCACCACGCCGCCGGTCGACCGCATGGCGGTGCGCACCTTCATCTCGCCGTTCGATTCGCTGGTGATCCGCGAGACGCTGATGCGCGAGCATTATCGCGGTGGCCAGAGCTTTTATGTCTGCCCGCGGCTGGCTGATCTCGAGGAGGTTCACGCCTTCCTGCAGTCCGATCTGCCGGAACTGAAGGTTGCCATCGCGCATGGCCAGATGCCGCCGGGCGAGCTCGAGGACATCATGAACGCCTTCTACGAAGGGCGTTACGACGTGCTGTTGTCGACGACGATCGTCGAATCCGGTCTCGACGTGCCGACGGCCAATACGCTGATCGTGCACCGCGCCGACATGTTCGGCCTGGCGCAGCTCTACCAGCTGCGTGGCCGCGTCGGCCGCTCCAAGGTGCGCGCCTTCGCGCTGTTCACGCTGCCTGTCAACAAGGTGCTGACGGCGACGGCGGAGCGCCGGCTGAAGGTGCTGCAGTCGCTCGATACGCTCGGTGCCGGGTTCCAGCTCGCTAGCCACGACCTCGACATTCGCGGTGCGGGCAACCTGCTCGGCGAGGAGCAGTCCGGCCATATCAAGGAGGTCGGCTTCGAGCTCTACCAGCAGATGCTGGAAGAGGCGGTGGCCGAGGTGAAGGGCGTCGACGAGATCCAGGATACCGGCTGGTCGCCGCAGATCTCGGTGGGCACGTCGGTGATGATCCCCGACGGCTACGTGCCGGACCTGCATCTGCGCATGGCGCTCTACCGGCGCCTCGGCGAGATCACCGAGCTCAAGGAGATCGATGCCTTCGGCGCCGAGATGATCGACCGCTTCGGGCCGATGCCGATCGAGGTCCAGCATCTCTTGAAGATCGTCTACGTCAAGTCGCTCTGCCGTATCGCCAATGTCGAGAAGGTGGATGCCGGGCCGAAGGGCGTGGTCATCCAGTTCCGCAACAGGGAGTTCCCGAACCCCGGCAATCTGGTGGGCTATATCGCCAAGCAGGGCTCGATGGCGAAGATCCGCCCCGACCACAGCGTGTTTCTGACCCGCGACCTGCCGACGCCGGAAAAGCGGCTGCAGGGAGCGGCCGTGATCATGACGCAGCTTGCCGAGCTGGCGAAGTAGGACGGATCACCACTCTCCTCATCCCGGCCTTCTGCCGGGATCCAGCAGGCCCAAGTCCTTGGGCCGTAAGAGTCTTTTCGCCGCGCGGACGCGCGTCGGCTGGATTCCTGTGACATCGCCCGAGCGAAGCTTGGGCACAGGAATGAGGGAGCAGCGGAATTCAGTTCATACCGGCGCGGGCTTCGGCCTTGGCCTTGGCGATATCGCGCAGCGCGCCGGCGATGACATCAGGCGTCTGGGCGCCGCTGACGGCGTATTGCTGGTCGAAGATGAAGAAGGGCACGCCGTTGACGCCCATCTTCTGCGCCGATTCTGATTTCCTCGACGACGAGGACCTTGTCGGCATCCGAGGCGAGCAGGGAGGTGGTCACGGCGCGGTCGAGGCCGGCCTTCTCGGCGATGTCGAGCAGAACGGCGTGATCGCCGACATTCAGGCCTTCCTCGAAATTCGCCTTGAACAGGCCATTGACCACGCGATCGGCCTTGTCGCGATCCTCGATCATTGCCCAATGAATGAGGCGGTGGGCGTCGAGCGTGTTCGGGCCGATCTTGATGGCATCGAAATTGAAATTGATTCCGACCTCACGACCGAGCTCGGTCAGCATCTTGTGTCCCTCAGCGACACGCTCAGCACCGCCGAGCTTCTTCTCGAGCGCTGCCTTCTGGTCGACGCCTTCCGGCGGATAGTCGGGATTGAGCCGATAGGGGCGCCAGTTGATGTCGACGCCGACTTCGTCCTGAACCTCCGATATCGCCAGCTCTAGCCTGGCCTTGCCGAGATAGCACCAGGGGCAGACGACATCCGATACGACGTCGATGACAATGCGTTCCATTGGCTTTCCTTTCCGGGTTGCGGCCGGGACTGCTGATTGAGATGATGGCCCTGACGCCATTTTCGGACGCCGCGGTTTGAAGCCATCTAGTCTCTGAGGACGCTCAGTTCAACCAGGCAGGAAAAGAGAACCACCTGTTACTGGACGCTCTGGTCCCACCATGCCGGCAGCTGGTAGCCGTAAAGCGGCACCGTGTCGGGACGGCCGATGCGCTTGCTGCGAGCGACCCACTGGTTGTTGACGTGATAGAGCGGCAGCACATAGTGCCCCGACAGGAGCATGCGGTCATGCGCGCGGACGGCGGCGGTGAAGTCCTCCGCGGAGCGGGACGTCAGGATGTTCTGGATCAGCTTGTCGACATCCGGGTCCGCGACGCCGGCGAAATTGTCGGTGCCATCGCGGTCGCGTGAGGCCGACGACCAGCGGCCGACCTGCTCGATGCCTGGAGACAGCGACGAGGTGAAGGATTTGACGATGACGTCGTAGTCGAAGGTGTTCGTACGGCTCTGATACTGCGAATCATCCACGGTGCGGATGGAGACGCTGATGCCGAGCAACTGCAACGATCGCTGGAAGGAGACGGCGAGTTTCTCCTGATCGGTGTTCTGCGTCATGATCTCGAAGGCCAGCGGCCGGTCGTTGGCGTCGCTCATCCTGCCGTTCTTGATCGTGTAGCCGGCCTCCTTCAGTATAGCGGCGGCTTGCTTCAGCACATTGCGGTCACGCCCGGAGCCATCCGTGACCGGAAGCTTGTAGGTGCCATCGAGGATGGCGGGATCGATACGATCCTTGATCGGGCCGAGCAGCTTCAGTTCGCGCTCGTCGGCGGGGACGCCGAAGCTGGAAAGACCGGAGTTCTGCCAGTAGCTCTGCGTCCTGATATAGGCGCTGGAGAAAAGGTTCTTGTTGGCCCATTCGAAGTCGAAGATCAGCGACAGGCCCTCGCGCAGCTTCACGTCGGCGAAGAGCGGCCGGCGGGTGTTGAAGACGAAGCCGAACATGCCCGAAGGCAGCTTGGGCTGGAAGGTGTCCTTGACGACGTCGCCTGACGTGACCGCCGGAAAATTATAGGCGCTGGCCCAGTGGCCGGGGCTGCCATCGGGATAGACGTCGATATCGCCCTTCTTGAACGATTCGAACAGTGTCGTGTCCTGCAGGAAATACTGGACGGTGATCTGGTCGTAATTGTCGAGGCCGACCTTGGCCGGGACATCCTTGCCCCAATAGTTCGGATCGCGCTCGAAGGTGATGCTTTCGCCGGGTTTCAGCGACTTGATCTTGTAGGGGCCGGAGCCGATCGGCGGCTTCAGCGTCGAGCGGTCGAAATTCTCCGCGTCGATCGCGTGCCTGGGGAGAATCGGCGTCGAGCCGGCGAGAATCAGCGGGAATTCGCGGTCGGCCTTGTCGTTGAAGGTGAAGCGGACGCTGTTGTCGCCGACCTTCTCCATTTTCTCGACGGCATTGAGGCGCGTGCTGAACGGCACGCGGCCTTTCTCCTTTAGGATATTGAAGGAGAAGATCACATCCTCGGGCGTCACCGGCTGGCCATCCGACCATCTGGCGGCGGGGTTCAGATTGAACTGGATATAGGTTCGGTCGTCGTCCCACTCGACGGATTGGGCGAGCAGGCCATAGAGCGTGAATGGCTCGTCGCGCGAGCGCAGCATCAGCGTCTCATAGACAAGGTTGCCATATTCCGGGTCCCACATGCCGCGGGCGGTCGTGCGCATGCTCTTCAGGATGAACGGGTTCAGGTTGTCGTAGGTGCCGACGACGCCATAGGAGATCTTCCCGCCCTTCTTCACATCCGGATTGACGTAGGGAAGGTTCTTGAAATCCTGGGGCAGGGCGGGCGCGCCGTGCATCGCGATGCCGGTCACGGGCTCGGCAAGTGCTGTGCCGCAAACGAGAGCGAAGGCAACGGGGAGAACGATCCGGAGCATAGTCGAAATCCTTTCCGGAAAACGGCGCGATCTCGCGCGAAGACTATCATGCGCGCGGCCCGATTCACCATCCACGGCGAATTCTTTCGGGCGACACGCAAAACGCCAAAGAAACACTGGAAATCTCCGACAACGCGATGTAACAGGGACCCCGAAGTCGGGGGGTCATGCATTTGCCTTATTGTTTTAAGAGGTCAGATGCGAACAACCCTGTTGGTGAGGATGGCATATCGGCTGTCCCAACGGGATATCAGGAGACGGAATTCGTTATGATGTTCAAGTCTGAAAAGAAAACACGGGCAGCCCTGTCCGTTATGGCAGTGATGCTTGGCGCCTCTATGGCTCCGGTGTCTTCTTTCGCGCAGGATGCATCGGCCGATGCCGCAAGCCAGGCCCCGGGCGCTCCGCGCCTTGGCTGGTACAAGACCTGCAGCAAGCAGCAGGACAACGACGTTTGCGTCGTCCAGAACGTCGTTCTGGCAACCGGCGGTCAGCTCGTTACCGGCGTTGGCCTCATTTCGGTTTCCGGCAAGGTCAACAACAAGAGCCTGCAGGTTTCTGTTCCGCCGGCACGTCTCATTCCTCCGGGTATCGGCATGCAGATCGACGGCGGCAAGCCGCAGAAGATCGACTATCTGATGTGCATGCCCGATCGTTGCGTCGCTCAGATTCCGCTGACGGATGCCATGGTCGCCAGCCTGAAGAAGGGCACCGACCTGATCCTGACCTCGGTCAACTTCCGCCGTGCGCCGAACCCGATCAAGATTTCGCTTGAAGGCTTCACCGGCGCATTCGACGGCGAAGCGGTTTCCGCTTCCAAGCTCGCCGAGAGCCAGAAGAGCCTGCAGGACAGCATGCAGAAGAAGGCCGACGAAGCGCGCAAGAAGCTTGAAGACGCCCAGAAGGCCGCCAAGGCTCAGTAATGCCAGAGGCTCGGTAATGTCTAGCCCTAAGGATTTTCGAGAAACCCGGCTTCGCGCCGGGTTTTTTGTTGCCTGCAATCCGGATCGCATCCAAAGAAAAACCCCGCTGGGTGAGCGGGGTTTTGAAATGGATATGCAGCGGCTTAGTGGGTGAAGCTCATCTTGGGTTTGAACTGCCCCGTCGGTGCCATATCGAAAATCTGGTAGACCTGTTCATTGCGAAGCGGCTCTCCGCTTTCGTCATTCATCAGGTTCTGTTCGGATACGTAGGCGACGTATTCGTTGTCTTCGTTTTCGGCGAGCAAGTGGTAGAAGGGCTGGTCCTTGCTGGGGCGCACGTCGGCGGGAATAGAATTCCACCATTCTTCCGTATTCGCGAATTCCGGATCGACATCGAAGATGACGCCGCGAAACGGAAATACCTTGTGCCGAACCACTTCGCCGATACTGAACTTAGCTAGTCTTTCTTTCATGGTACGACTTCCTTTCATCACCTGATTTGGTGATTGGTCTCACCCAAATCAAGATTTGTGCGAGAACTCGTCACATGAGTGTCACATTCGCGCGCGGCGTCCGCGACATCTGGCAGGCGAAAGCCCCGGCGAACCGGGGCTTTCCAAGGGCTTATGCCGAGTAGTACATGTCGTATTCGACCGGATGCGGGGTCATGTCGTAGCGCATGACCTCGATCATCTTCAGCTCGATGAAGCTATCGATCTGGTCGTCGTCGAAGACGCCGCCGGCGGTCAGGAACTTGCGGTCCTTGTCCAGGCTTTCCAGCGCTTCGCGGAGCGATCCGCAAACCGTCGGGATCTTCTTCAGCTCCTTCGGCGGCAGGTCGTAGAGATCCTTGTCCATGGCCTTGCCGGGATGGATCTTGTTCTTGATGCCATCGAGGCCAGCCATCAGCATGGCGGCGAAGGCGAGGTAGGGGTTCGCCATCGGGTCCGGGAAGCGGACTTCGACGCGCTTTGCCTTCGGGTTGCTGCCGAACGGAATGCGGCACGAGGCGGAACGGTTGCGCGCCGAATAGGCGAGCAGAACCGGTGCTTCATAGCCCGGGACGAGACGCTTGTAGGAGTTCGTCGACGGGTTGGTGAAGGCGTTCAGCGCCTTGGCGTGCTTGATGATGCCGCCGATGAAGTAGAGGCAGCTCTCGGAGAGGCCCGCATATTCATCGCCCGCGAAGCTCGGCTTGCCGCTCTTCCAGATCGACATGTGGACGTGCATGCCCGAGCCGTTGTCGCCGAAGATCGGCTTCGGCATGAAGGTTGCCGTCTTGCCGTAGGCATTGGCGACCTGGTGCACGACGTACTTGTAGATCTGCATCTTGTCGGCGTTGCGGACGAGCGTGTCGAACTTGATGCCGAGCTCGTGCTGGGCGGCCGCCACTTCGTGGTGGTGCTTTTCGACGACGACGCCCATTTCCGACAGGACGGTCAGCATCTCGGAGCGCATGTCCTGGCAGCTGTCGATCGGCGGAACCGGGAAATAGCCGCCCTTGACGCGCGGACGGTGGCCGAGGTTGCCGGTCTCGTATTCGGTGTCGTCGTTGGACGGCAGTTCGGTGGAATCGAGCTTGAAGCCGGTGTTGTAGGGATCGGCCTTGTAGCGAACGTCGTCGAAGATGAAGAACTCGGCTTCGGGGCCGACGAAGACGGTGTCGCCGATGCCGGATGCCTTCAGATAGGCTTCGGCCTTCTTGGCGGTGCCGCGCGGATCGCGGTTATAGGCTTCGCCGGAGACCGGATCGAGAATGTCGCAGAGGATGACCATGGTGGACTGCGCGAAGAACGGGTCCATGTGGACCGTTTCCGTGTCGGGCATCAGCACCATGTCGGATTCGTTGATCGCCTTCCAGCCGCCGATCGAGGAGCCGTCGAACATGACGCCATCGGCGAACATGTCTTCATCGACGCAAACGACGTCCATCGTGACGTGCTGCAGCTTGCCCTTGGGATCGGTAAAGCGCAGGTCAACAAACTTGACGTCGTTATCCTTGATTTGCTTGAGGATTTCGCTTGCGGTCGCCATAAAATGGTTCCTTCATTTGAGAAGACGGGACGATTGTCTCGCCTGGACCAACGTCAGATCGCGTCGACACCGGTTTCGCCGGTACGGATACGAATGACTTCTTCGATATTGGATACAAAAATTTTTCCATCGCCGATACGGCCCGTTTGCGCGGCCTTGCGGATCGCGTCGATGACGGCCTCCGCATTTTCATCGGCGAGGACGACTTCGACCTTCACCTTCGGCAGGAAATCGACGACATATTCGGCGCCACGGTACAGTTCCGTGTGACCCTTCTGGCGACCGAAGCCCTTTGCTTCCGTGACTGTGATCCCCTGCAGGCCAACTTCCTGAAGGGCTTCCTTCACTTCGTCCAGCTTGAAGGGCTTAATGATCGCTTCGATCTTTTTCATGAGAAAATGACTCTCCGCTTCTCCCGTTATAGCAGGCTCATACCCACCCCCCGATATGATGCAGTTATCGTGCCAGTTGGAAAGTGGAATCTTCGCGGAAATGGCGGCCACAGGCCGAAAGTCGAGTGATTTTCAGTAATTTCAACGATTTTTTTGTCAAAATCGGCGCGGGTTGTGCGCGAAAAGCTTAAAATTCAATCGAAATCTGGAATATTCGCGATGTCTGATGCTTTCTTTATGGTTTGGGCGCGCGGTTAAAATATATGCAAATGGCTAAATAATAAGCTTCCAGATTTTGCGCCAATCGGTTGTTTTTTAGGCGGATTCTGTTTGAATGACCGGATGGACACTCAGCTCGCCGACCTTCTCCTTACACCCGCCGAAATGACCGCCGTCGATGCCGCCGCTGCTTCCTCGGGTATCGACAGTTTTGGGCTCATGTTGCGGGCGGGCGCCGGGGTGGCAGCGACTTTTCTGCGCCACTATCCGTCGGCGAGGCGGGCTGTCGTGCTGTGCGGCCCCGGCAACAATGGTGGCGACGGCTACGTGGCGGCGCGGTGCCTTGCGGACAGCGGTGTCGAGGTGGCGCTTTTTCATCTGGGCGATCCCGCGCGATTGACGGGCGATGCCGCGCGGGCGCGCAGCCACTGGTCCGGTGTCGGCGCGCCGATCGAGGACTACAGGCCCGCGGACGGTGACGTGGTGATCGACGCGCTGTTCGGGGCCGGGTTGGCGCGGGTGGTGCCCGAGGCCGTCGGTGCCGTGATCGGTCGTATCGCCGATGCCGGCCTGCCGGTACTTGCCGTCGACCTGCCGTCGGGCATCGACGGCCGGACTGGCATGGTGCTGGGAGCGGCGTTTTCCGCCGCGCGGACGATCACCTTCATGACGCGCAAGCCGGGCCATCTGTTGATGCCGGGCCGCGAGCTTTCGGGCGTGCTCGAGGTGCTCGATATCGGCATACCCGCGCGGATCGTGCGCGGGCAGGCATCGGGCAAGCTGGCGGAGAACAGGCCGGACGCGTGGCGGCGGTGGCTCCCGTCATCGGGGCAGGAGACGCACAAGTATAAACGCGGCCACCTCGTCGTCTTCTCGGGCGAGAAGGGCAAGACGGGTGCGGCACGACTGTCGGCCATGTCCGGATTGAAGGCCGGCGCCGGGCTGGTGACGATCGTCTCGCCCGAGGATGCCATGGCGGAGAACGCGACGCATCTGACCGCCGTGATGCTGCACGGCATCGATGGGGACGCCGAGCTCGCCGATTGGCTGAAGGATGAACGGTTGCGCAGCTTCGTGCTCGGGCCGGGCTTCGGGGCCGGCCAGAAGGCGCGGGGTTTCGTGGCCGCACTTTCGCAAAGGCATCTGGTGCTGGATGCCGACGGCATAACATCGTTCCGCGATGATCCGAACGCGCTGTTCTCATTGTTCGCCGAAGGGGAGACGCGGCTGGTTCTGACGCCGCATGAGGGCGAGTTTGCGCGATTGTTTCCGGACATCGCCGCGGACCCGCGTCTCGGCAAGGCTGACAAGGCGCTGGCGGCGGCGGCGAGGGCCAATGCAGCCATCGTCTACAAGGGGCCCGACACGGTGATCGCCTCGCCGGATGGGCGAGCGTTGATCAACGCCAATGCGCCGATCTGGCTCGCCACCGCGGGATCCGGAGATGTGCTGGCGGGGATCATCGGAGCGCTGATGGCGCAGGGGCTGCCGGCCTTCGAGGCGGCGGCGGCCGGCGTCTACATGCATGGCGAAGCAGGCAGCCGCGCTGGCAAGGGGCTGACGGCGGAAGACCTCGTCAGCCAGGTGCTGCCGCTCTGACGATCTGGCAGGCTGACTACTTGCCGACCTCTTCCTGCAGCGCGATGGCGCCGAAGGGGGCGTTGACCTTGCCCTCGTGGATCATGAAGGCGAAGACGTCGCGCGGTTCGACCTTGACCTTGCGATCACTATCGATGAGCGGCAGATCATCAGGCACCTTGCCCTCGGCCCAGCTCTCCAGGCGATTGGCCCAGGCCTTGAGCTCCTTCGGCGGATAGCAGGTCCGGATGTCGTCCGAGCCCTTCTGCAGGCGCGTGTAGACGAAATCGGCGGTGACATCCGCCACCATCGGATAATCGAAATGCTCGGCGACAACAGGGGCGACGCCGTATTTCGCGAGCAGGGCCACGAACTCCGGCACCTTGAAGCTGTCGTGGCGGACTTCGACGACATGTTTTAGCGGCAGGCCATCCTGCTTCTCTGGCAAGAGCTTCAGGAAGCCCTCGAAATCCTCGGGCTCGAACTTCTTGGTCGGGGCGAACTGCCAGAGAATGGGGCCGAGATGCGGGCCGAGCTCGACGATGCCCTGGCCGAGAAAGCGCTCGACCGATTCACCGGCTTCGGAGAGGATCTTTCTGTTCGTGCTGAAGCGGCTGGCCTTCAGCGAGAAGATGAAGCCTTCAGGCACATCGGCGGCCCACTTGGCGAAGGTCTCGGGCTTCTGCGAGCTGTAATAGGTGCCGTTGACCTCGATGACCTTCAGCTGTCGGCTGGCATAGTTCAGCTCGTCCTTCTGCTTCAGGTCGGAGGGGAAGAAGTGGTTGCGCCAGGGCTCGAACGTCCAGCCGCCGATGCCGACGCGAATGGTGCCGGGTTTTGTCATGACTTCAATCCATCCTGTTCGTTTTCGCCGAAACCGATTTTCGGATAGTCGACCTCGCGCGGCACCAGACGAAAGACGCGCAGATCCTTCTCGGCACGTTCGAAATCGCGGTCACGAAGCGCGCGGCGTACGCGATCCAGCTTGCGGATATCCTCCGGGCTTACCGTCGGGGACCATTCACCACCATCGTCGCGAAGCTCCACGACGACCTCCGCGGCATATTCCCCCTCGCGAATGAGCTGCGACGCCTGTCTCGTCATTGCGGCTTCCTCCTAGTGAAATCGTCATTCCAGCGGTCTGGATCGGGAATGTATGCGGTTATCAACACCGCCGGTTCGAATGCACCTGATGGGATGCCCCAAAGCAAATGAATGGGGCGTCCCCGCTCGTCCGTCTGCAGAACCAGAACACAGGGTCCCTTGTGATAGCTCGGATACTCCTCCACGAGCACCGCTGACGCGACATCGGTCACCAACGGTTCGATCAGCAGATCGTCGTTCAGCAACTCCCGCAGCGCATGTGCCGAGACCCTGAATTTGCCGTCAGCGATCAGCACACGCACCGTGGAGAGGATATCGCTCACTCCGCCGCCTGCACCTTCTTCACCGGCCGCCGCTCCAGCAGCTCCTTCAGGAACTGGCCGGTGTAGGACCGCTTTTCCTTGACGATCGTCTCGGGCGTGCCTGAGGCCACGATCTCGCCGCCGCCGTCGCCGCCCTCGGGGCCGAAGTCGAGGACCCAGTCGGCGGTCTTGATGACTTCGAGGTTGTGCTCGATGACGACCACCGAATTGCCCTGGTTGACCAGTTCGTGCAGCATCTCCAGCAGCTTCGCCACGTCGTGGAAGTGGAGACCCGTCGTCGGCTCGTCGAGGATGTAGAGCGTGCGACCGGTCGAGCGCTTCGAGAGTTCCTTGGCGAGCTTGACGCGCTGGGCTTCGCCGCCCGACAGTGTGTTCGCCTGCTGGCCGACCTTGATGTAGCCGAGGCCGACATCGAAGAGGGCCTGCAGCTTGTCGCGCACGGCGGGGACGGCTGCGAAGAACTCGACGCCTTCCTCAACGGTCATGTCGAGCACGTCGGCGATCGACTTCTGCTTGAAGGTGACGTCGAGCGTTTCGCGGTTGTAGCGCTTGCCGTGGCAGACGTCGCAGGTGACGTAGACATCAGGCAGGAAGTGCATCTCGATCTTGATGACGCCGTCGCCCTGGCAGGCCTCGCAGCGGCCGCCCTTGACGTTGAAGGAGAAACGGCCCGGCTGGTAGCCGCGCGCCTTGGCTTCCGGCAGGCCGGCGAACCAGTCGCGGATCGGCGTGAAGGCGCCGGTATAGGTGGCGGGGTTGGAGCGCGGCGTGCGGCCGATCGGCGACTGGTCGATGTCGATGACCTTGTCGATATGCTCGAAGCCGTCGATGCGATCGTGATCGGCCGGGATTTCGCGTGCGCCCATGACGCGACGGGCGGCTGACTTGTAGAGCGTTTCGATCAGGAAGGTGGACTTGCCGCCGCCGGAGACACCGGTGACCGCCGTGAAGACGCCGAGCGGGATCGATGCCGTGACGTTCTTCAGGTTGTTGCCGCGGGCGCCGACGACCTTGATTTCCTTACCCTTCTTCACCTTGCGGCGCTCTTCGGGAACGATGACGCCGAGTTCGCCCGACAGGTATTTACCGGTCAGTGACTTCGGGTTGGCCATGATGTCCTGAGGCGTGCCGTGGGCGATGACCTGGCCGCCATGGATGCCGGCGGCGGGGCCGATATCGACGACGTCGTCGGCCTGCAGGATGGCGTCCTCGTCGTGTTCGACGACGATCACGGTGTTGCCGATGTCACGCAGGTGCTTCAGCGTTTCCAACAGGCGGGCATTGTCGCGCTGGTGCAGGCCGATCGATGGCTCGTCGAGCACGTAGAGAACGCCGGTGAGACCCGACCCGATCTGAGAGGCCAAGCGGATGCGCTGGCTTTCGCCGCCCGAGAGCGTGCCGGAGTTGCGCGAGAGGCTCAAATATTCGAGGCCGACGTCGTTCAGGAAGCGCAGGCGGTCCCTGATCTCCTTCAGGATGCGGACTGCGATCTCGTTCTGCTTGGCGTTGAAGCTGTCGGGCAGCGTTTCGAACCAGTCGCGGGCGACGCGGATCGACATGTCGGTGACCTGGCCGATATGCAGCTTGTTGACCTTCACGGCAAGCGCTTCCGGCTTCAGACGGAAGCCGCCGCAGGACGGGCAGGGTGCGGCCGACATGTAGCGCTCGATCTCCTCGCGCGCCCAGGCGCTGTCGGTTTCCTTCCAGCGGCGCTCGAGGTTGGTGATGATGCCTTCGAAATTCTTGTGCGTCGTGTAGGAGCGGGCGCCATCGACGTAGTGGAATTCGATCTTCTCCTCGGTGCCGTTGAGGATCACGTCCTGCGCCTTGGCGGAGAGGTCGTTCCAGCGGGCGCCGAGCTTGAAGCCGAAGTGCTTGCCGAGCGCTTCCAGCGTCTGGTTGTAATAGGGCGAGGACGACTTGGCCCAGGGGGCGATGGCGCCGTCGCGCAGCGTGCGCTCGGGTTCCGGCACGATCAGGTTGGCGTCGATCTTCTGCTGGGCGCCGAGGCCGTCGCAGGTCGGGCAGGCGCCGGCCGGATTGTTGAAGGAGAAGAGGCGCGGTTCGATCTCGGAGATGGTGAAGCCGGAGACCGGGCAGGCGAATTTTTCCGAGAAGAGAACGCGTTCGTGCGTCTCGTTGAGCGACTTGTTGGCGGAGCCGCCGGCGGCGGTTTCCTCGACCGGCAGTGGCTTGTCGGCGAACTCGGCGATGGCGAGGCCGTCGGCGAGCTTCAGCGAGGTCTCCAAGCTGTCGGCCAGTCGCGCCGAGACGTCGGCACGCACGACGATGCGGTCGACGACGATATCGATATCGTGCTTGTATTTCTTGTCGAGCGCGGGAGCGTCGGCGATCTCGTAGAACTGGCCGTCGATCTTGACGCGCTGGAAGCCCTTCTTCATGAGCTCCGCGAGTTCCTTCTTGTACTCGCCCTTGCGGCCGCGCACGAGTGGCGCGAGGATGAAGAGACGCGTGCCTTCCTCGAAGGCGAGGATGCGGTCGACCATCTGGCTTACGGTTTGGCTCTCGATCGGCAGGCCGGTGGCCGGCGAATAGGGAACGCCGACGCGCGCGAAGAGCAGGCGCATGTAGTCGTAGATCTCGGTGACGGTACCGACCGTCGAGCGCGGGTTGCGCGAGGTCGTCTTCTGCTCGATGGAGATCGCCGGCGACAGGCCGTCGATCTGGTCGACATCAGGCTTCTGCATCATCTCGAGGAACTGGCGGGCATAGGCCGACAGGCTCTCGACATAGCGGCGCTGGCCCTCGGCATAGATGGTGTCGAAGGCGAGCGAGGATTTGCCCGATCCCGACAGGCCCGTCATGACGATCAGCTTGTTGCGCGGCAGATCGAGGTCGATGCCCTTCAGGTTATGCTCGCGCGCGCCACGGATTGAAATCGTCTTCAGTTCGCTCATCGTCTTCTGCTTCTGTGCTGGAACAAGCCCCTTATTTAGTGATGCCGGCGGGCGAGTCGAGGCTGAATATCTTGAAGGTGCAAGGTTTTCGATTCGGTTGACACGATCATAGGGATAAAATAGAACAAATAAAGAACAAAATTCCTTGTGGATGAACCGCTATGGACGTCCATCGCACCGCCTCTATGGTTTAAGGTGCACCGATTGTTTCAAGCGCCGCCGGGCAGGGCGGCAGGTAGGGTGAAAAGTATGGCTGGCAGCGTGAACAAGGTAATTCTGATCGGAAACGTGGGTGCAGACCCCGAGATCCGTCGGACGCAGGACGGCCGGCCGATCGCCAACCTCCGCATCGCGACCTCCGAGACCTGGCGCGACCGCAATTCCGGCGAGCGTCGCGAAAAGACCGAGTGGCACACTGTCGTCGTGTTCAACGAAGGCCTGTGCAAGGTCGTCGAGCAGTATGTCAAGAAGGGCGCCAAGCTCTATATCGAAGGCGCGCTGCAGACCCGCAAGTGGCAGGACCAGCAGGGCCAGGACCGTTATTCCACGGAAGTCGTGCTGCAGGGCTTCGGCTCGACGCTGACGATGCTCGATGGACGCGGCGAAGGCGGTGGTGATCGTTCTGGCGGTGGTTACGGCGGTGGCCGTGGCGGCAATGCCGGTGGTGGTGATTTCGGCGGTGGCGGCGGTTATGGCGACGATTACGGTTCGCCTTCGCAGTCGTCGGGCCGTGGCGGCTCGGGCGGCGGTTCGTCTTCCGGCGGTGGCGGTAATTTCTCGCGCGACCTCGACGACGATATTCCGTTTTGATCGGACGACAGACCGCAGGGTTTCAAACGGCGCGCCAGATGGTGCGCCGTTTGCGTTTTGACTTGGGTTTGACTTCGAGCGATGGCCTTGACCGGGAGCGATGGGCTCAGACGGGCGAGGGAGCGAGGTTCATCGCCGACTTGATGCCATCGACGACGAACTGGGTCGCCAGCGCCGCCAGGATAACGCCGAGCAGCCGGGTCAGGATGGCGCGGCCGGTGACGCCGAGGAAGCGGTCGAGCCGGTCGGCGATCAGGAGTGCCAGGAAGAGAAGCAGCAGGCTTGCGGCGATGACGATGATGAGCTGCGCCAGCTCGAAGGCCGTCTGCATCGAGCCTGCGATCAGGATGGTCGCGGAGATGGCGCCCGGGCCCGAAATCAGCGGAATGGCCAGCGGGAAGACGGCGATGTTCTGGATGTGGTCGACGGTGATCGCGGCCGTGCCGGTCTTCTCCTTGCGGTCCTGGCGCTTCTCGAACACCATTTCGAAGGCGATCCAGAAGAGCAGCAGGCCGCCGGCGATGCGGAAGGCGCCGATCGAGATGCCGAGGACGCCGAGCACGCTCGATCCGAAGAGCGCGAAGACGGCGAGGATGATGAAAGCGATGATCGTGCCGCGCAGCGCCACCTGCTTGCGCTGGGCCCTGCTCATGCCGACGGTGAGGCCGAGAAAGATCGGCGCGAGACCGGGCGGATCGATCGTCACGAGCAGGGTGGTGAAGGCGTTGATCAGTTGGTCGGCGCTTGCCATCATGTCTCCGTATGCCCATATCCGGGCCTGATTTTCGCGCGATTGTGAGGTGGGCAAACCAATTTTGCAAACGGCGCGGCGTGCGTGACGGAGATTGGGGCCGATAAGCCTCGTTTTGCCCTGATTAGACCGTAAAAGCCTGTTCAAAACCTCCGGCAAAATTGGCTTAGGAACAGCCTTTCCGCTATAAATCTTCAAGTGATTCTAGAAGAGATGTGATCCATTTTGACTGAGCAAACACCCCCCGGCGGCGGGAAGCTCCCGCCAGGCATCGAGCCCATCTCCATTATGGAGGAAATGCAGCGGTCGTATCTCGATTACGCGATGAGCGTCATCGTCAGCCGCGCGCTTCCTGACGTGCGCGACGGCCTCAAGCCCGTGCACCGGCGCATCCTCTACGGCATGTCCGAGCTCGGCATCGACTGGAACAAGAAATACGTCAAATGCGCCCGCGTGACCGGGGACGTGATGGGTAAATACCATCCGCACGGCAACACCGCGATCTACGACGCGCTGGCGCGCATGGCGCAGGACTGGTCTCTTCGCCTGCCCCTCATCGACGGCCAGGGCAACTTCGGCTCCGTCGACGGCGATCCGCCGGCGGCCGAACGCTACACCGAATGCCGTCTCGAGAAGGCGGCGCATTCGCTGCTCGACGATCTCGACAAGGAAACGGTCGATTTCCGCGATAACTACGACGGTACGCTCTCCGAGCCCGTGGTCGTTCCCGCGAAATTCCCGAACCTGCTCGTCAACGGCGCCGGCGGTATCGCCGTCGGCATGGCGACCAACATTCCGCCGCACAATCTCGGCGAGGTGATCAATGGCTGTATCGCGCTGATCGACGATCCGGCGATCGAACTGCCCGAGATGATGCAGATCATTCCCGGTCCCGATTTTCCGACCGGCGCCAAGATCCTCGGCCGCTCCGGCATCCGTTCGGCCTACGAGACGGGCCGTGGTTCGGTGATCATGCGCGGTGTCGCGACGATCGAGCCGATGCGCGGCGATCGCGAGCAGATCATCATCACCGAGATCCCGTATCAGGTGAACAAGTCGACGATGATCGAGAAGATGGCCGAACTGGTGCGCGACAAGCGTATCGAGGGCATCTCCGACCTGCGCGATGAATCCGACCGCCAGGGCTACCGCGTCGTCGTCGAGCTGAAGCGCGACGCCAATGCGGACGTCATCCTCAACCAGCTCTACCGCTACACGCCGCTGCAGACCTCTTTCGGCTGCAACATGGTGGCGCTCAACGGCGGCAAGCCGGAACAGATGCAGCTGCTCGACATGCTGCGCGCCTTCGTCTCGTTCCGCGAGGATGTCGTTAGCCGGCGTACCAAGTTCCTGCTGCGCAAGGCTCGCGAGCGCGCGCACGTCTTGGTCGGTCTGGCGATCGCTGTCGCCAATATCGACGAAGTGATCCGCGTCATCCGCCAGGCGCCGGACCCACAGTCGGCCCGCGAAGAGCTGATGACCCGCCGCTGGCCGGCGCATGACGTCGAAAGCCTGATCCGGCTGATCGACGATCCGCGCCACCGCATCAACGACGACATGACCTACAACCTCTCGGAAGAGCAGGCACGGGCCATTCTCGAACTGCGTCTCGCCCGTCTGACGGCCCTTGGCCGCGACGAAATCGGCGATGAACTCAACAAGATCGGCGAGGAAATCAAGGATTACCTCGATATCCTGTCGTCGCGTGTGCGCATCCAGTCGATCGTCAAGGACGAGCTCGCGGCTGTTCGCGACGAGTTCGGCACGCCGCGTCGCACCGAGATCATGGATGGCGGCCTCGAGATGGACGATGAAGACCTCATCGCCCGCGAGGACATGGTCGTCACCGTCTCGCATCTCGGCTACATCAAGCGTGTGCCGCTGACGACCTATCGCGCGCAGCGTCGCGGCGGCAAGGGCCGCTCCGGCATGACCACGCGTGACGAAGATTTCGTTAGCCAGCTATTCGTGCTCAACACGCATACGCCGGTTCTGTTCTTCTCGTCGCGCGGCATCGTCTACAAGGAAAAGGTCTATCGTCTGCCGATCGGCACGCCGACCTCGCGCGGCAAGGCGATGATCAACATGCTGCCGCTGGCCCCAGGCGAGCGCATCACCACCATCCTGCCGCTGCCGGAGGACGAGGACAGCTGGGCAACGCTCGACGTGATGTTCTCGACGACGCGCGGCACCGTGCGCCGCAACAAGCTCAGCGACTTCGTCCAGGTCAACCGCAACGGCAAGATCGCGATGAAGCTCGAGGAAGAGGGCGACGAAATCCTCTCCGTCGAGACCTGCACCGAGCATGACGACGTGCTGCTGACGACGGCGCTCGGCCAGTGCATCCGCTTCGCGGTCGACGACGTCCGCGTCTTCGCGGGCCGCAACTCGATCGGCGTGCGCGGGATCAACCTCGGCGATAACGACCGCATCATTTCGATGACGATCGTCGGCCATGTGGATGCCGAGCCGTGGGAGCGCGCGGCCTATCTGAAGCGCGCCGCCAACGAGCGTCGCCTGACGACAGGCGAGGCCGAGGAAATCGCGCTTGTTGGCGAGGAAGTCACCGAAGAGGGACAGCTCAGCGACGAGCGCTACGAAGAGCTGAAGGCACGTGAACAGTACGTGCTGACGGTTTCCGAGAAGGGCTACGGCAAGCGGTCTTCCTCCTACGACTTCCGCATCTCCGGCCGTGGCGGCAAGGGCATCCGCGCCACCGACACGTCGAAGACGGGCGAGATCGGCGAACTCGTCGCTGCCTTCCCCGTGGATGACAACGACCAGATCATGCTGGTTTCGGATGGCGGTCAGCTGATCCGCGTGCCGGTTGGCGGTATCCGCATCGCCAGCCGCGCGACCAAGGGCGTGACCATCTTCTCGACCGCCAAGGACGAGAAGGTCGTGTCGGTCGAGCGCATCCGCGATCCGGAAGACGAGGTCGAGGAAGGCGCCGAGAACGGCGACGAGACCGCCGTTTTGCCGGGCGAAGAGCCGGCCGCTGAGGCGGGTGACGAAACGCCGCCGGACGCCGAGGCGTAAGAGTTTCCGCGCACCGGCTTTCCCGGTGGGTGGATATGAATTGAAAGAGAAGGGGTCGGACCTGATGGGTTCGGCCCTTTTTGTTTCGGGTGGCGTGACCTTGCCGCAGGTCACTGCGCGCTTTCCGCGCGGGATGCAGATGGCTCTTCGGAGGCGGAGAGCCTTTGTTTTTCCTGGCAAATACCGGGGTTGCGGTCGTCGTTGCTTTTGGTGAATATTCCTCACGATGCAACCAGATGGCGATTCGCGGGCATGATGGAGGATCCGCTCGCCAATCGCTCAAGGGCCGGTGAGGAGGATGTCATGCACCCGTATCTGTTACAGTCACTCGAGACCGCTCAAGCCTCGGGCCGCCTTGAAGGGTCCGACGCCGCGCAGAAGCGTGCGCTCGTCATATTGGCCGCGAGAGCGATCAACCGCATGCATGCCGAACTGGGTATCGATCTCGCGGAAAGCGAGTTGCGGCGCGGCCATATCGTCTATGATCTCGCGGAACTTGCGACGCTGATCGATGACGGCGTGCCGGATCATGTGGTGGCCTCCGGGCTGAAGGAAGCTGCCGAGGTAATGGCGAGCCTTTGCCATTTAATGATGGAGAATGCCGCCGCGGAGTGAGCTTGCGGCGCCGTTATCTCGTGCGGCGGTGGTCGCGAGCATTGAGTATTCGGCCCAAGCCAACAGAACAAAAAGGCCGCATCGTTTCCGATGCGGCCTTTTTGTTTGTCTCTGGTTCCGCCTTAGTTCAGGCGGCCTGCCGCGTGGGCGAGCATGGTGTAGACCTTGCCGGTGTCGGAGGTCAGGTAGGACTGGGTGATCGTCCGGTCGCGGTCGGTGCGGGCGACGTCGGCGAGCAGCTTTTCGAAGTCGGCGATGTACCGGTTGACGGCGGTGCGGAATTCCGGCTCGCGGTCATACTTGTGCTTGATCTCGTCGAAGGTCTGCTGGCCCTTCAGCGTGTAGAGGCGACGCGTGAAGACGTCGCGCTCGCCGCGCTGGTAGCGGCGCCACAGATCGACCGAGGCATCGTGATCGATGGCGCGGGCGATATCGACGGAGAGCGAGTTCAGCGATTCCACCACATGGCGCGGATTACGGTTGTCGCCGGCGCGCGGCGCCTGGGGTGCCGGTGCCTCGGCGCGGGGCGCCTGCTGACGGGAAACCGCGTCCTCGGCGCTCTCGTCGCGCGATGCGCCACGCAGCAGGTCGCTGATCCAGCCGCCGGATGCCGGCGAAGCGGCGGGCGCCTGGGTTACGGCCGGGGCACGCTGCGGCGTTGCAGGCGTTGCGGCCGTCGGGCCGAGCGAACCGCGCAGGCCGAAGCCTTCGATCGAGGAGGGTGGGATCGAGGAGGGCGGGATGGCGGCGGCGGCCGGGGTCGGCAGCGGCGCGGGTGCCGGAGCCGGCACGGGAGCCGGCTGCTGCTGGATCGCGGACTGTACCGGCGCCTGGCGCGGGGCAGGTTGTGGCTGCGGCTGCTGGGCCAGCGTGCGGGCGGCGGGCTCGGAGACTTCGAGCTGCTGCGTCGAGCGGCCGACGATCTGCGAGATGTCCTGCAGCGCCTTGATCTGCTCGGAAACGGCGCGGCGCATGGCGGCGGCGCTCTCCTTGGCTTCCTCGGGCAGGTCGAACGCGCCGCGCTTCAGCTCGCTGCGCGTCATGTCGAGTTCCTTGCGGATATCGCCGGCGGAGCGGCGGATTTCCTCGGTGGCGCCGGAGAAGCGGGCGACTGCTTCGTCGACGGCTTCGCGCAGCGATTCACGCATCTGCTGTGCGGCGCCATCCGACAGACGGCCTGCGTCGCCCATCATCCGCTCGACTTCCGACAGCGATGCCGTCAGGCCGCCGCGAACGCGGTTGGCGAGTTCGCCGGAGCGGCGTTCGGCATTGCCGAGCGTGGTGTCGAGCGTCGCGTTGACGTCGTCGCTCGCCTGGCTGACGCTGCTGCGCATCGCGTCAGCTGCTTCGGCGGCGCGCTTTTCGGCATCCGAGAGCGTGGCGCTGATATCGGCGAAGGAGGACTGGACGCCCTGGCGCAGGTTGTTGCTGACCTGGTTCGAGCGCTGCTCGGCGCGATCGAATGCCGAGTCGACCATGCTGCCGAGGGCACGCATCGTCTTTTCGATGTCTTCCGAGCGCTGCACGAGGCCGACCGACAGCGTCTGCAATGCGGATTCGCGATCTTCCAGCGTCGAAACGAGGTTGGACTGCGCGGCGCCGAGCAGGTTGGACGCCTGCGTCAAAACCTTGGAGTGCTCGTCGAAGCGGCCGATGATGCTGCCGACCTGCGACAGCGTCTGGCCCGAGATGTCGGAGAGGCGGTCTACCTTGCCTTCGAGAAGGCGGGTGGAGGCCGCGACCATTTCGGCGGCCTTGGAGGCCGAGTCGGTGAAGCGCGAGGTGGTGTCGCCGAGCCGGCCATCCACGGCGCTGAGTTCCTCGGCGGCGCGGCTCATCATCTGGCCCATGACCATGCTGTTGTCGGACAGGCGGTCGATCAGGCGGTTGACGTTGGAGAGCAGGCTGTTTTCGATCGCATCGACGGCCGAGGTGGCGCGTTCGGTGCGGGCGTTGATGGCGTCGATCAGCGCGTTGTTTTCAGTGCGCAAACGCTCGGCGCTCTGCTCGCCGGCCGAGGTGATCTGCGCCGCGGCATCCCGGCCGGTCTGCGCGTAGCGATCGATCATCGGGCGGGCGGTCTCATCGAGAATGCGCGACAGTTCGGTCGTGCGGCCCGCGAGCATCGAGTTCAGTTCGCGGGTGCGGTCGTCGAGGGCGGCGCGGATGGAGCTGCCGCGTGCCTCGAGCGCCTGCTCGACGGTGTTGAGCGTGCCGTCGAGTTCGCGCGAGCGCTCCTCGAGGCCGCTGCGGATCGCATTGCCGCGGGCTTCGAGCGCGCGATCGACCTCGGCCATCGTCGAGGCGATCTCTTCGCTGGCGCTCGATATCGTCGTGCGGATATCGGTGCCGTGGCTGGCGAAGGTCGTCTGCGCGTCGTTCAGCGCCTTGGAGATGGCGCCGACCTGGCCGCTGACCAGCGTTTCGGCCTCGGCCACCTTGTTGATGATGGCGTTGCCGGCTTCGGAGAAGGTCTGGGCGACGGCTGCGGCCTGGCCGGCGAGGCGGTTCTGTGCCTCGGAGACGCGGCTGACGATCTGCTCGGAGCGCTCGCCCATGGAGCGGGCGAAATCGCTGCTCTTGGCGTCGAGACCTTCGGCGAACTGCTGGCCGGTCTGGTTGAGGGAGGCTGCGGCGCGTGCGGCTTCCTCGTCCATGCCCTGCGTGGTGTCGGCCACCGCGCTGCGCAGCGAGGCGGCGAGGCCGGCGGCCTTGCCTTCGATGGTGCGGTTGACGGCGTCGAGGCCGACATTCAGCGCGCGGTCCATGGTCGACAGGCGCTCGTCGATCTTGGCGGTGCCACGCTCCATGGCCTCGCCGATGCCAGCGGTGCGGGCGTCGATGTCGGAGGTCAGGCTTGCCGCGCGGCTGTCGATCTCGGCGGCGAGGTGGCTGGTGCGGCCATCGATCGTCTCGGAGAACTTGGCGATGCTGTTGTCAACTGCGGATGCGATGCGGCCCGAGGTCTCGTCGCTCAGCGCGCCAAGTCTGGAGATGCCGTCGGTGAGCGTGCCGGTCAGGCGTTCGCCCGCGGCATCGACCTGCTGGGCAACGCCGCCGACGCCGTCGCGGATGCGGTTTTCGAGCGCGGCGAGGCCGGCCTCGACGCGCGATCCGGTGTCGGCGAAGCGGCCGGTCATGCCCTCGATGGACTGGTCGAGGTGCGAGGCGAAGCTCTCGGTCGAGCGGGAGATTTCGTCGGCCGCGTTCTGGAAGCGACCGGCGATGTTGCCGGTGCTGTCGCGAAGGCGGTCCTCGAGCGACTGGGCGCTGTTGTCGATCGCCTGGCGAATGGAGGCTTCGCGATCTTCCAGCGACATTTCAAGCATGCTGACGCTCGCGGCGATCGAGGCGCCGATGGTCGTGGCCTGGTCGGACAGCGTCTCGCCGATCTGGGTCTGCGCTTCGTTGAGCGTCAGGTTGATCGCCTGGGTGCGGTCGTCGAGCGTCGCGCGGATGCGGGCATGCGCCGAGACAAGGCCGTCTTCCAGCCTGGTCGTGGCGTTGCCGGTCAGCGCCTCGAAGCGATCGGCGGCCGAGGTCAGGCCGCCTTCGATACGGTCGGTTCCGTCGGTGATGGTGCTGGAGATGGACGAGGCGTGTTCGGCGAGCGTGCGCTCCAGGCGCTGCTGGTTTTCCGTGTAGGCGCCGCGGATTTCCTGGGCCTTGTCGGTGAACGCGCCGGCCACGCGGGCTTCTGCTCCGGCGACGGTATCGATGAGCGCGCTGGTGCGGGCGTCCAGAACCTCGTCGAAGCGGTTCTGGCTATCGCCGAGCGAGATCGCCAGCGCCATCGACTTTTCGGCGAGCGTGTCGGCGAGGCGGTCGTGGACGTCGGCAACCGTGTCGTTGATCGACTTGGCGTTCTGCGAAAGCGTGCTCTCGATGCGATCGTGGCCGCTGACGAGCGAGCTCGCGATGCTTTCGGCATGATGGCCGAGCGTGTCCTCGAGGCGCGAATGGCTTTCGTTGAGCGCGATCGCCAGGCCCATGGCCTTGTCGTCGAGGGCTTCGCTGATGCGCTCGTGACCGGTGGAGAGCGAGGCCGCGATGCCATCGGCATGGTGCGCCAGCGTGTCGGCGAGGCGGCCCTGGCTATCATCCATCGAGATGGCAAAGGCCATGGCGCGGTCGTCGATCGCTTCTGTGAGCTTTTCCTGGCCGGCGGCGAGCGATTGCGAGATGGCCTGCGCGCGGCTGTCGAGCGCGGTCTCGATCAGGCCACGGCCCTCGTTCATCGACGCGGTGAAGGCGGCGCTGCGTTCGGCCATGGTGTCGGAAAGCTTGCGCTCGCCCGTCGCCAGCGACTGCGAGATCGCGCCGGCATGGGTGCCGAGCGTTTCCTCGATGCGGCTGTGGCCTTCGTTCAGCGAGATGGCGAGCGCCATGGCGCGGTCGTCGAGCGTCTCGGCTAGGCGATCGTGGCCGGAGGCGATCGAACCGGCGATGGCATCCACCTGCGTCCCAAGCGTCTCCTCGAAGCGGTTCTGGCTTTCGTTGAGCGAGATGGCCAGCGACATGGCCTTGTCGTCGAGCGTATCGGCGAGGCGGTCATGGCTGCCGGTGACGGCTTCGATGATCGCTTCGGAGCGGCTGGCGAGGGTGTTTTCGAAGCGCGACTGGCTGTCGGACAGGGCGCCGAGGAAGACACCGCTGCGCGCCGACATCACGTCGTCGATGCGCTCATGGGCGGAATCCAGCGCCTGGGTGATATCCTGGGCGCGCCTGGAGATCGTGGTGTTCAGCTCGTCGGCGCGGCCGAAGGCCGAGGTGATCTGATCGGTTCCGGCCGAAACCGCCGAGCTCAGATCCGAGGTCGTCGACAGCAGCGTGTCGCGGAATTCGGTGGCGCGGGCGGACAGGTTGTTGTGGAGCTCCGAGGTGCCGGAGGCAAGCGCCAGCGAGATTTCGGAGGTGGCATGGCTGAGCGCCGAGGTCATTTCGGCCGTGCGGGCGCCGATCGCGCTCGTGACTTCGTCGACCTTGCCGGAAAGCGTGCTTTCAAGCACTTCCTGGCCGGTCGAAAGCGCCGTGGTCAGCGCGAAGGACTGGTCGGTCAGCGACGAGCCGATGCGCTCGATGCTGGAGCTCAGGATGCCGTTCAGCGAGTCCGAGCCGCCGGTCAGCGTGTCGTTGATGCGGTTCAGGCTTTCCATCAGCTTGGTGTCGAGCGTGCCGGCGCGCTTGTCGAAGGCGTTGGCGAATTCGGCGACGCGTTCGTCGAAGGAGGTGGAAAGCTGCGCGACGGTCGCCTGCAGGCGCTCGTCGAAGAAGCCGGAGCGCAGGTCGAGATCCATGATGGTGTCGTCGACGCTGGACTGCAGGCTGTGGCGGAAGCTGGTGCCGCGCTCGTCGAGCGTGCTGTTCAGCTTGGCGAGAACGTCATCCAGCGTGCTGGTGATAGTGCGTTCGCCGCCCGTCAGGCTCTCGTTGATATCGCGGGTGCGCGCGATCAGGATCTCGTTCAGCTGGCGGGCGCGGTCGTTGAGCGCGGCGTTCAGCTTCTCGGCGTTGCTGTCCATGGTGGACGCACGCGTCTCGAACTGGCTGAGAATCGTGTTGCCATGGTCGCTCAGGCTAGACGTCAACAGATCCAGGCGGTTATCGAACTCGTTGGCGAGCGCGAAACCGGAGGAGGTGAGGGTCTGCAGCAGCAGATCCGTCTTGGCGGCAAGCAGCGTTCCAAGCGACTGGATGGCGGATTCCGACTTCTCGGTGATCGTGGCGGCGCGGGTGTCGATCATCGAGGCGAAGGCTTCGCCCGAGGTCGCCAGGCGCACGGCGATTTCTTCGGTCGCCAGCGACAGGTCTTCGCGCAGCTGGTCGTGAACGCCGACGATCGAGGTGCGGATACGCTCGGCGTGATTGACGATCGCCTCGCGCTCGGAGCCGAGTTCGTGAACGAGGCCGCGCACGCGCAGTTCGTTGTCGGCGTAGCTGCGCTCCAGCGCGTTGACTTCGGAGTGGACGAGGGTCTCGAGCTCGGAGGCGCGGGCGATGGTGCGCTCGATGCCTTCGTTCATGGCGGAGACTTCACGACGCACGGCCTGGCCGACCGTCATGATGCGTTCCGACGCGATCGTTTCCGGTTCGGAGAGGCGAAGTGCCACTTCCGCCATCGAGCGGGCGGCGTTTCGCATGTCCTGAGCGCGCGCCATCATGATGGCGAAGGCGTAGAACAGGAGAACAGGGATGATGATGCCGACAAGGCCGGCGATCACGCCGGGCAGGGCGACGAGGTCGGCCAGCGAACGGATCTGCCAGATCTGCGGCGAATAGAGGAGCGACATCAGGCCGAGACCGCCGACGATCCACAGAAGCGAAACAAGCGTGGCGTTGCGCAGCGCCGGACGGGCGGAGCCGTTGTCGAGCGATTTCAAAAGCGAAGCGGGGCTGACCCTGCTGCCATCGTTGGCGGCGAATGCCGGCGCGCGCGATCCCTGCTCGGCGGAGCGGGGCGTTGCGGCGGGGCGCTGCTGCTTGGCATCGTCTTTACGCTGATTGCGGACAGTTGGCTTTTCGGACACTTTTGCCTCCGAGGCGTCTTGCTTCCTGACTTGTGGAGACGGCGTATCATCGTCCTCGAAGTCGATCTGCAGGGCTTCATCAAGCGCCTTGAACGCCTTGTCCTCGATCGATTCGTTGTACTTGTTGTTCGCCATTCCGTTACGCCTCGTTACATCTCAGCCGGTTTACTACGCATCCGGGATTTCCGCGTCACCCGAACAAACCTTGCCTCTGAACCTGTCCGCCCCGAATTCGTAGAGCGGATAAGTATGTCATTTCAGAGTGGATAGCTGCTTTCGCACACTTACGGTATCAAAACATTACCATTATCCACTTGGAGAGCAAAGGCATCCACAACCCAGCTCTCCCAGTCGTATCGTAGTGACACATCCGGGCCTGCGAGACAATTAACGCCTTCGGTCAAATGCCAGGTTATTAACGCTTGATTAACCCGACTTAACGCCGGGGCGGCCTTGAAATCCAATGTGTTAGAGGCGTTTGACCGGCGTTAACCATATGGCGAGAAATTCGCCCTCATTGCGCCCGAATTTAACGCGATTGGCACCGCGCCCCCGCAACATCATTGAAACGGCGGGACCTAAGACGGGAGAATTGGCATATGGCAGCAGTCAGTATTGCGTTCGCGGCGCCAGATCATGGCAAGGGACAGGTTCCCTCGCAACAGCGGCCGGTCGACCTTGTTCACCTGGCCAACCAGACGATGGGCGACAAGACGCTTGAATTGGAAGTCCTGCAGATGTTCGCGCGCCAGGCCCGCGCCTGCCTGCAGGACATGTCTTCCGGCGACCGCAAGGCGGTTGCGGCAGCCGCCCACAAGCTGAAGGGTGCCGCGGGCGCCGTCGGCGCCTTCCGGGTGCGCGATGCCGCCGAAGCGCTGGAGGGCAATTGCGGCGATGCCTCGAACATGGCGGCCGTCGGCGTCGCCGTCATCGAGGCGGAGAATTTCATTCTGAAGCTCTGCCGCTAACGTCAGACAGCGCTGGCAAGTGTTCGATCATGGGACCCGTTGATCCATTGCGGAGCAACGGGTCTTTTTGCTCGCGGCGTGGCGCAATCTGACAAGCGTGTCGCTTCCAAATCTGGAATGAAGAGCACAAGGGCGGTCGTTGTTGACTGCCTCGCGTAATTGTTGGAAGTAAAAATCCAAACCCATCCCATTGATGATCACCGGAAAACACCATGCCTAAACTGACCATTGTCGCTTTCGACGGTACGCGCTTCGATCTTGATGTCGATCAGGGATCGACCGTCATGGAAAACGCCGTGCGCAACTCCGTGCCGGGCATCGAGGCCGAATGTGGCGGCGCCTGCGCCTGCGCGACCTGTCATGTCTACATCGACGAGGAGTGGACCGAGCGCGTCGGTCCGCCCGAAGCGATGGAAGAAGACATGCTCGACTTCGCCTTCGACGTCCGTCCGACCTCGCGGCTCTCCTGTCAGGTCCGCATGAAGGCGGCGCTGGACGGCTTGACCGTGCACGTGCCGGAGCGCCAGGCTTAATCCTCCCGAGGAAGAGCCGTCCAAAAAAAGCCTCGCTTGCCGATGTGACGAGCGAGGCGAGGTAGGCGCATTACCTACGATCGAGGGAGGATCGACCGCGGCTTCGCAACGCGCCAGGAGAACCCAGAGAACGAAAGTCCAGACTGACCGATCTGAACTTTCGAATGACTGAATATTAGCGCGTTGTGTTTCACAAAGCTATGGTGAGAAATAACCATTCATTGGCTGGGGCCGTGCCGGTTTCGCACAATTTTCATTGCGCGGCTAAGTTTCAGCCGTCGTTTTTCGCCCGGGAATCAGCTATCTTTCGCCGCCGGATGGTTTGAGGCGGTTGTTGAGAAGGCGCAGCATCCGCTTCTGGAAGTTGACCGCCTCGACCTGATCGAATCGCGCCTGCAGCCTGTCATGCTCGGCGATCCCGCGTGTCGATACCTCGGTCACCAGTTCCTGCATGGCTTCGCAATTGGGTTGCGGCGGCAGCGCGAGTATCTTGCGCTCCATGCTGCGCGCCTGGGTCCGGGCGATCTCGGCGTGGCGTTCCTCGTGCCGCTTGATGTCGCTCGACAGCGTGTCCCAGATCATCGACAGCTCGGGGCTGGCGCCGCGACGGTTGTTCCAGCGCGGCAGGATGATCTGCGTATGCACGGTGACGCGGGCGGTGCCGACGCGGCAGCGGCCGTTTTCCTCGACATAGGTGGCATCGCCGCCGAAGCGGATCTTGGTGGCGCCGGGGTGGCGGGCCGACGAGCCATTGGCCGTGGGGCCGCGCATGCTCAGCTGCTCGTCCAGTTCGTCGGCGGTTTTGCCCTTGATGCTGAAATACGAATAGCTCTTTGTGGCCACCACGGCGGCGCTTGCGGGATTGCCAGCGGACAGCGAAACGGAAATGGCGAGGAGGAGCGGCATATAACGCGACACGGACGGCATTCTGCAAATACTCATGTTGAAGTTTGCGGGAGCTTGGGGCATAGCCACGCCTAGCGCAATATGATGACGCTGTTTTTTCGATCGATAGGATGAATGCAGGTGGCACAGCTTGGCGGCGGTTTCTGGCGGGTCGGGCATGGCCGCGAGATTGAGCTCGGTTCGACGGCGGTCATCATGGCGATCGTCAACGTGACGCCGGACTCCTTTTCCGACGGCGGTCGCTACGACAGTGTCGACAAGGCCGTGGCGCATGCCCTTGATGCAGTCCAGGCGGGTGCCGGCATTGTCGATATCGGCGGGGATCCACGCGGCCGGACGCCGAGAGCGTCGATGCGCGCGAGGAGCAGGCGCGGGTGCTGCCTGTGATCGAGGCGTTGCGCGGCAGGACCGAGGCGCTGATCTCCATCGATACCTATCGCGCCGAGACCGCCCGCCTTGCGGTCGCCGCGGGCGCGCATATCGTCAACGATGTCTTCGGGCTGCAGAAGGAGCCTGAGATCGCCGATATCGCCGCGAAGACCGGCGCCGGGCTCTGCGTGATGCATACCGGCCGCGACCGCGACAAGCTGGACGACGTCATCGCCGATCAGTTGCTGTTCCTGGAACGGTCTTTGGAGATCGCCGGACGCGCAGGCGTGGCGCGGGACCGCATCGTGCTCGATCCCGGCTTCGGCTTTGCCAAGGATACGCAGGAAAACCTGGAACTGATGGCGCGCGCCGACGAGCTTCAACACCTCGGCTTTCCGATCCTGGCCGGCACGTCGCGCAAGCGTTTCGTCGGCGCGGTCACGGGCCGCGAGGCGGCTGAGCGCGACGCCGGCACGGCCGCCACCAGCGTGCTTTTGAGACTGAAGGGCGCTGCGATTTTTCGGGTGCACGATGTCGCAATCAACAGGGACGCGCTTGCCGTGACTGATGCTATGCTGAAGGCACGCGACGCATTCGAGCGGAAGGGCACCTCATGAGCACCACCTACACCATCACCCTGCAAAACTGCGCCTTCTTCGCCCGCCACGGCGTTCACGATGAAGAGGAGTTTCTGGGCCAGCGTTTCTTCGTCGACGCCGAGCTGGATGTCGTCTCCGGCAATGCGCTCGAGACGGATTCCATCGACGATACCGTCAATTACGGGATCGCGTTCACCGTCATCGAGGAGATCGTCACGGGCAAGCGACGCTATCTCATCGAGGCGCTGGCGCTCGATATCGCCAAGGGGCTCTGTCAGAAATTCCCGCAGATCAAGCGGGCCAGGATTACCGTCCGCAAGCCGAACGCGCCGGTTCCAGGCGTACTCGATTTCGTTCAGGTGAGCGTCGAACATTTTGTCTGACATGGATTTTCAGAACGCCACGCTCGGGCTTGGCGGCAATATCGGCGATCCTGTCCACGCCATGGCTCTTGCGCTGAGGGCGCTTGACGCGCGCGCGGATTGCCGTGTGGTCGCGGTCTCCAGGCTTTACCGGACGCCGCCCTGGGGCAAGACGGACCAGTCGTTTTTCTTCAATTGCTGCGCGCAAGTGGCGACGTCGCTTCAGCCGGAAGCGCTGCTCGACGTCTGCCTCGACATAGAGCGCGGCATGAAGCGGGAGCGCATCGAACGCTGGGGGCCGCGTACGCTCGACATCGATGTCCTGACCTACGGTGATATCAGCCAGGACGCGCCGAGGCTGGAGCTTCCGCATCCGAGGATGACGGATCGAGGCTTCGTGCTGATGCCGCTTGCCGACTTCGCTCCAGACCTGATCGTCAATGGTGTCGCCGTGCGCGACTGGCTTGCCCGCGCCGACATCGCGGGCATCGAGGTGGCCAACCCAGGCACCGACTGGTGGCGCAACGCCTGAAACGCGAGAAGCGGCCATCCGGCCGCTTCGTCGAGTGCTTCGTTCGTCTGAATCGTTTACTGGACCGAGCCGACCGTTATCTCGTCGAGCTGGCGCGACAACGTCAGCCCGATGACGGGGATCATCTGGCTCTCCACCTTCACGGACACAGTCACGTTCATCGTCTTGTCGTCGCGGACGCGGGCAATCATCGCGCCGTTGAGCTTGGCACGGTTGAGGCCGACCACGACGGTGTCGTCGGTGACGGTGCCGGAGACGACGTCGAGACCCTTGCCGGCGGCGCCGTCCAAGAACTTGCCCTTGTAGCTGCTTCCGGACTGGGTGATCAGCGCGGTCATCGGCTGCTTGAAGACACCGACGCGGCAGGTGCCGTCGAGCTTGACGCCCGTGCCATTACCGTCGGTGACGGGCTCGCCGATCAGGTTGCAGGTGAACTTCGTGCCCTTGTACTTGCCGGCGACGATTTCGCCCGGACCGCGCCAGGAGCCAGCGACGGATTCGAAGAATGCCTTGTCACGCGTGGCGGCGGTAGCCGCCGGAGCCGTGTCGGCGATAGGCGACAAAGCGATTGCCGCGAGACCGAAGAGATAGAGAAACTTGCGCGAGTACATGGATTTTCCTTGGCGAACCATATCGCTTAACTGACGCCAAGTTTTGCCGAAAAATGGTTAATGCTTGGTTTCTAATGGGTCGAAAGCGGCGCGTTTGCGGGCTTTTCAACGCGAGCCAGGCTCATGCCTTGCTTCTGTAAGCCATTGAAACGCATCGGATTCCAAAAATCGGCTGGCTGGAGCGAATGGTTTACGGATATCGGCCTAATTCCGACCGTTGCCATCCGTCTTCGTCATCGACGGGGTCAGGTCGCCGATGAAATCACCGATTCCCGGGCGCTTCAGGGCGCGGAACGCCAGCGGACGGCAGAGGTCCATGGCGGCGATTCCGATGCGGGCGGTCATCAGCCCGTTGATCACGCCTTCGCCGAGGCGAGCCGAGAGCTTGGATGCCAGGCCGTGGCCGAGAACCTGCTGGACGAGGCTGTCGCCGACGGCGATCGAGCCGGTGACGGCAAGATGGGCCAGCACGTCGCGCATCAGCCGCAACATGCCGAAGGTGCCGGGGCGGCCGCCGTAGAGGTCGGCCATGGCGCGGATGAGCTTCGCGGCCTCGTAGAGAACGTAGAGCAGGTCGACGATGGCGCGGGGGCTGACGGCGGTGACGACCGAGACGCGTTTGGAGGCGTTGAGGATGAGGTTGCGGGCCTGCCGGTCGAGCGGCGCGAGCAGTTCCCGTTCGGCGAGCGCCACCAGATGCGGCGCGTCGATGATATCGGTCTCCGCCGCCTTCAGCGTCGCGCGGCCGCGCGCGGTCTCGGGCTTGTTGGACAGAAGATGCTCCAGGCTCTTGACGAGCGCGCGCGCCTTGGCGGGCTTGGTCTCGAGGATCGCCGCTTCCGCTTCGGCCTTGATCGTCTGCACAGCGGCGAGCCGCATGATGCCGGCGGTTTCCCTGATAACCACGGCAATGACCGCCAGGACGCCGATGCCGACGGCGGCGAGCGCGGCATAGCCGAGCCAGTCGGCGCGGGTGAAGAGGTCGCGGATCAGGCTGTCCGTCCAGAGCCCGAAGGCGAGCGAGAACAGCACGCCAAAGGCGCCAAGCGCGATCTTGCCGAAGGAGGCGCCACGCCTGCGCGGCCGGGCGACGGGCAGGGCCGGGAGGTCCTTGTCCGGATTGATGAAGGGATCGTCCTCGTCCGATGTCAGCGTGATCTCGCCCGAGAAGGCGGCCGGCTTGCGGGGCTCCGCCGTCGGTCGGCCGGCTTTGGTCTCTGGCTTCTGCTGCTCGCGTTCGTCCTCATAGGCGAAGGCCGCGGGCGCGCGGCGCGGGGGCTGGTCGGCGGGCGGCTTGATCATGCGAGGCGATCTCCGAACAGAAACTGCATTGCCCTGTCGAGCCGGATGTGCGGCACCGACAGCTTTATGCCGCCGCCGGTCTCCTCGAGACTGGGCGGGCGAAAGCGGACGACGTTCACGTCGGGCAGCCCGATAGCGCTGTCTCCGGCCTCGATGCTTGCGAACAGGGCGGAGGGGTCTTCGGGCAGGTCGCCGGGGAAGATCGCGGTTTTCCTGATGCCGTCGAAGGTTTCGCCTGAAATCGTCTCTCCCTCGATCGGCGTTCCGACGATGACGGGCAGTTCGTGGCCGTCGCGCTTGACCGTCGCCTCGCGCGTTGCCCGCACGGAGGCAAGCGCCATGACGTCGATGCCGGCGCCCGCCATGCCGATGCGCTGGATGGCGCGGTCGACGAGGCGGCGCGTCAGGGCGTCGAGGCGGTGGTGGCTCTCATGATGCAGGTGGTCGGCTTTGGTGGCGGCGACGAGAACGCGGTCGATGCGGCGGCCGAGCAGCGACGACAGCAGCGAATTCGTGCCTGGGCGGAAGCAGGCGAGCACATCCGTCAGCGCGCGCTCCAGATCCTGCACGGCCTCGGGGCCGCGATTGATCGCCTGCAGGGCATCGACAAGGACGATCTGGCGGTCGATGCGGGAGAAATGCTCGCGGAAGAACGGCTTGACGACCACGGACTTGTAGGCCTCGTAGCGCCGCTCCATCATCGCCCAGAGCGATCCCTTTTCCGGCTTTCCGGTCGGCGGCAGAACCAGCGGCGCGAAGGTGAGCGCGGGCGAGCCGTCGAGATCGCCGGGCAGAAGGAAGCGGCCGGGTGGCAGCGTCGACAATGAGCGCTCGTCGGCCTTGCAGGCCTTGAGATAATCCGCGAAGGCGGTGGCGAGTTCGCGGGCGCGCATCTCATCCGCGGCGGCTGCGATGTCGCAATTGTCGGTGAGTGTCAGCCATGGCCGGGAGAGTTCGGTGCGTATGCCCGAGCGGGCCAGCGCGATCGTATCCTCGCTGAAAGTGCGGTAGTCCTTGGCCAGGAGCGGCAGGTCTAGCAGCCATTCACCGGGATAGTCGACGATGTCGATCGAGAGCCTGCCCGGCGAGAAGAAGCGGGCCCAGCCGCTGGCGCTCTGATAATCGATGGTCAGCCGAAGCTCTGATATGGCGCGGGTCAGATCGGGCCAGATGCGGTCCCTGACCAGCGCCTTGATGTGGTCCTCGTACTGGAAGCGCGGCACGCTATCGTCCGGCTGCTCTTCGAGGCGAACGGCGGAGACGCGGCCCGACTGGACGGCCTCGAACAAGGGCAGGCGGCCGCCATGCAGCAGGTTATGGACCAGCGAGGAGATGAAGACCGTCTTGCCGGCTCGCGACAGGCCGGTGACGCCGAGGCGGATCGTCGGGTTTACAAGGCCCGAGGCGCGATCCGACAGGTTGTCGAATGCGATGCGCGCGTCGTCGGTGAAGGATGTCATGCTTGGCGGCAAGGCGAAATTCCGATTGCTGGTGGACGCCATATAGGAACCGGCACGCCGAAGAAAAAGACGTCTGGCGCCCGTCAGTCGATCATGAAGTCGATCAGGCGCCAGTTGTTTCGGCCCTGGTCGAAATCGAGTACCGCGAGACCGCCCGGCGGAAAGCCGTTCGGGAGCGCCTGCGCCAGCAGCTGGTGGCCGATCAGCGCTTCGAGCGTCTGTTCGATGACGGGGTTGTGGCCGACGAGCATGACGGCTCCCATGTCCTGTTGCGCGCCGAGGATGTCGAGATAGATCTCGGGCGTCGCGTTATAGAGCGCGTCGACGAAGCGGATATCGAGGTTTTCACCCATGGCGCGGTGCATGGCCTCGGCCGTCTGCCGGCAGCGTATGGCAGTGGAGCTGACGACCAAATCCGGCTTGTAGCTTTTGTCGGCCGCGTTCTCGGCGAGGATCTCGGCAGCGGCATAGCCGCGCTCGCTCAGCGGGCGGTCGAAATCGCTCTGTCCGGGGGCGGGAAATGCCGCTTCGGCATGTCTCAAAAGATAAATCCGGGAAGGCGGCGGCACGATTGCTGTCATCGGAAAGTCCCCGGTCGATTGATCTATTTCAGTAGCGCCAGCCCGGTGTCTTCGTCAACCGGCGCGCGGAATCCAGTGGGCAAGTTGCGCGGCAAATGCTACTTCAGCTAGCAGGCGAAAAGCCGGGTCTTGAAAAATAGTGATGTAAAAATAGTCCGTTAGCTCAAAATTGTGACAGATTTAAAAATGTGTTTACCTAGCGGATTGGGCTTGAATCGGACGCCGTGGTCGGGATATACAGCCGCCAGATGAGATGTTCTTCAGGAGAATCGCGTTGAGTGAGAAGATCGATCTTAGCAAATACGTGCCCTCGGAAGAGGAAGAGTTCATGAACGGAAACCAGCGCGCCTATTTCAGGGCGAAGCTGGTGGCCTGGAAGAACGACATCCTCAGAGAGGCGCGCGAAACCCTCGAGCACCTTGCCGAGGAAAGCGCAAACCATCCGGATCTCGCCGACAGGGCGTCGTCCGAGACGGACAGAGCCATCGAGCTGCGCGCCCGTGACCGCCAGAGAAAGCTGATATCCAAGATCGACGCCGCACTGCAGCGTATTGAGGAAGGCACTTACGGCTATTGCGAGGAAACCGGTGAACCGATCGGCCTCAAGCGTCTGGACGCTCGCCCGATCGCAACGCTGTCCATCGAAGCGCAAGAACGCCACGAGCGTCGCGAGAAAGTCTACAGGGACGAATAATCCCGGATATACCGCAAACTAAAAAAGGCACCGCTCTCGCGCGGTGCCTTTTTTAGTTTGCGTAAAAGGGGACGGCCTTGGCCGCCCGCCGATCACTTATCGCGGTTGACGCTCATTTCGCCGAAGATGCGGGCCACCTCGTTCTGGAGGGCGGCGTCGGCGCCCGTGATCGGCGCCATCTCGGGATCGCGGCGCGGCATGTTGCCGGGCACGGGGCGGGCCGGAGCATTCTGCGTCGGCGCGCTCTGCACATGAACCGGGCGTTCAGCCGCCAGATTGCTCGTCATCTCTTCTTCGAGAACGCGCTGGAAATCGCTGGGCTGGGCCGAGGGCGCCGGGCGCGCGACGGGCTGAAATGCCGTCGGCTGCGGAGCGGGCGCCTGCGGTGCCGGCGGATAGAGATCGACGCGCTGCGGCGGAGAGGGCGGGCTCATCACCTGCGGCTCGATCCTCTGCGGGGTCAGGACACGCTGGCGCGCCGAATCGAGAATATCGACGGCCGCCGCCGTTTCGATGGGGCCGGGTTCCTGTCGCGAGAAGGCCGGAGGTTGTGGGCGCGGCGCGACAGGGGCCACCGACGCCGGCGCGATCGATGCCGGGAGGGGGCGCGGCGCGGGTTCGATCTCGGTTTCGATCTCGGGTTCGAAGACCTCATGCTGCTGCCGCTGCGCTGGCTGCGGTGCGATCGGCGGCGTCTCCAGGCGGTCGGAGACCGGCGCGAACTCTTCTATCGGCGACAGGCCGCGCGTGGGCGCCGGGCGCGGCGCCGGCGGAACGATGACGGATGGCGCGGCTTCGGCCATGGCGGCGCTCACAGCTGGCTCGGCGGGTGGCGCGCTGGCGGCTGCCGGCTGCGGTGCTTCGGGGCGAGCCGGTTCGCGTGTGATCTCGATCTGCCCATCCGGCAGGATGCGGCTTTCGATGACGACATCGGACGGCCCCCGATCAAGATGAGGTGTTCGACATCGTCGCGGCGCACCAGCACCAGGCGGCGGCGGGCATCGACGGCGGCTGCGTCGAGAACCTGGAGGCGTGGCTGGCGGTTGCGGCCGCCGCGAACGAAGGGCGAGGATGCCCGGTTGCGCATGATCCAGAGGACCGCGACGAGAAGCAGCAGGGCGATGGCAACGCCGCCCGCGGCAATGATGAAGCGGCTGCCATAAGATTCCATGATGCCATCGAACATAGTCACGTACTCCTTTGCGGCGTTCAACCACATGACGACTTTTAAGCTTCCTAGACAAGGGGGAGGCGGCTTGTCCAGTCACCGAAAGGTGCGATGCAACGTCTGTGGATCGTCTCATCACGACATTTAACGGCAAAACTGGCGCTGTAGCTTGTGAATTCAATCACTCTTCATGGAGTGTGGTGTTTTTGGCGAGGCAGCAAATTGCTAAGAAGGAAAAGGCGCCTGATTCCTGCTTCGTCTGTTTGTCACGAATGAAGGCCGGCGGGCAATGCGAGGAAGTACATGACGAAATCCCGTCAGGCCGACAATTTTAGCGAACCGCTCGTGGACCGCGGAGGGCGGGCCGGAACCGCCGTGCGGATCCTGCTTCTGGCGCTGGTGCTGATCGGCGTCGCCGCCGCCTTCGTCGTGTTCAAGACCTCGCTCGACAACGAGATGGTGCTCGGCGTTCTCGGCGTGCTTGCCATGGTCGGCATCTTCTTCCTGGTGTCGTCGATCATCGGCTTCATCGAGGTGATGCCGCAGCGCCAGTCCGACAGTCTCGCCCGCGCCTTTCTCAACAGTCATCCCGACGGATCGCTGATCACGGACGAGAAGGGCCGGATCGTCTACGCCAATGCCGCCTATGGCGCGCTGACCGGCGCCCGCAAGCCGACGGAGGTGCAGACGCTCGAAGCGCTTCTGTCGCGCCACCGCGGATCGAACGAGGCGCTCTACCGGCTCTCCAACGGGCTGCGCGAGGGCCGTGAGGGACGCGAGGAATTCCGGCTGCTGCGCGCGCTCGGTCCGTCGCTGAACGGGTCCGGCGCCCATTGGTACCGGCTGAAGGCGCGTATCCTGCAGAGCGAGGAGAGCGGCGGCCGGCCGCTGCATATCTGGCAGATCAGCGACATCACGTCGGAGCGCGACGACCAGGAGCGCTTCTTCAAGGAGTTGCAGAACGCCATCGATTATCTCGACCACGCGCCTGCCGGCTTCTTTTCGGCGGGCCGCAAGGGCGAGATCTTCTATCTCAACGCGACGCTTGCCGAATGGCTGGGGATCGATCTCACCAAGTTCATCCCCGGCTCGATGACGATCGGCGACATGGTGGCCGGCGAGGGGCTGGCGCTGATCCAGTCCGTGCAGGCCGATCCCGGGCTGCAGAAGACGGTGACGCTCGATCTCGACCTGAAGAAATCGAACGGCCAGGGCGTTCCGGTGCAGATCGTGCACAGCGTTACCTCGATGCGCGACGGTGCGCCCGGCGAAAGCCGCTCGATCGTTCTGACGCGGCGCGACAACACGAATGGCGACCAGTCGGCGTCGGCCGCGTCGATGCGCTTCACGCGCTTCTTCAACAACACGCCGATGGCGATCGCCTCGGTCGATGGCGACGGCCGCATCCTCCGGACCAACGCGCCGTTCCTGAAACTCTTCTCCGGCATCGTTTCGCGCGATGACGTCGAGAACGGCGCGCTGTTCGAAACCATCGTGCAGGATGTCGACAAGCCGAGGCTGCAGGGGGCGCTTGCCGCCGCGAAGGACCGGCAGGGCGATATTCCGCCGCTCGATTCCAAGACGCAAGCCGACGATAGCAGGCATTTCCGCTTCTACGTCAATGCCGTGATCGACCAGAGCGACGAAGCGCCGGAAGAGGCCGCGATCGTCTACGCCGTCGAGGTGACCGAGCAGAAGGCGCTCGAGGCGCAGATGGCGCAGACGCAGAAGATGAATGCCGTGGGCACGCTCGCCGGCGGCATCGCGCACGACTTCAACAACGTTTTGACCGCCATTCTTCTGTCGTCCGACCATCTGCTGCTGCAGGCGCGGCCGGCCGATCCCGGCTTCGCGGATCTGATGGAGATCAAGCGCAACGCCAACCGCGCCGCCGTCTTGGTGCGCCAGCTGCTCGCCTTCTCGCGCAAGCGAACGATGCGGCCGAGCGTGCTCAATCTCACCGACGTGGTCGGCGATCTCAGGATGCTGGTCGACCGGCTGCTGTCGGGCACCAACGTGAAGCTCGACGTCGAATACGGGCGCGATCTCTGGCCGGTGAAGACCGACTTGTCGCAGTTCGAGCAGGTGCTGATCAACCTTTGCGTCAATGCGCGCGACGCGATGCCGGAGGGCGGCAAGCTGACGGTGCGGACGAAGAACGCGACGGCCACTGAGGTCGCCGCCTTCAACTATTCCTACATGCCGCACGAGGACATGGTTCTGGTCGAGGTGTCGGATAACGGCACGGGTATCGCGCCCGAAATCATGGACAAGATCTTCGAGCCCTTCTTCACCACCAAGGAGGTGGGCAAAGGCACGGGCCTCGGGCTTGCGATGGTGTACGGTATCGTCAAGCAATCCGGCGGCTACATCCAGCCGGAATCGGAAGTCGGCAAGGGCACGACCTTCCGTGTGTTCCTGCCGCGCCATATCGTCGAGCCGGCGATCGCCGCCGAAGCCGACGCGGTCACGCCGAGCGCCGACAACGTCGTTTCGCTGGTGCCCGCCAAGGCCGAGCAGCCGGAGGATCTGACGGGATCGGCCGTCATCCTGCTCGTCGAGGACGAAGAAGCGGTTCGTCGCGGCGGCAAGCGCATGCTGGAGACGCGCGGCTACACCGTGCACGAAGCGGGATCGGGCGTGGAAGCGCTCGATATCATGGACGAGCTCGACGGCAAGGTGGATATCGTCGTATCGGACGTCGTCATGCCTGAAATGGACGGGCCGTCGCTGTTGCGCGAGCTGCGCAAGAAATATCCGGATCTGAAGTTCATCTTCGTGTCGGGCTACGCCGAGGACGCATTCGCCCGCAACCTGCCGCCGGACTCCAAGTTCGGCTTCCTGCCGAAGCCGTTCTCGCTGAAGCAGCTGGCCGTGGTGGTCAAGGAGACGCTGGAGGGGTGAGGTGGGGGCGCTGGCAGGCCTGGATGCTAGTGTTTTTCCTGCGGTTTGCCGGGACGCGTTGTGCGGTTTGGCCCCCTCATCTGCCTACCGGCATCTTCTCCCGCGGGGGAGAAGAGTCTCGGGGCCGGCCGCTCGCTCCATCTCCCCTTCTCCCCCATGGGGAGAAGGTGCCCGAAGGGCGGATGAGGGGGCTGCGCGGTACAAGGTTCACGAGACGCGTGACCGCACCAAAGAAAGATGTAACAGAGGAAGAGGGCAGCCTGGCGCCGCCCCCGGTTGTTTATCTTCAGGCGTTGAGCGCAACCGCGATTTCGCCGGCGAGGCGGGCGTTGTTTTCCACCAGTGCGATATTGGTCTTCAGGCTCTGGCCGTCGGTCAGGTCGAAGATGGTGCTGAGCAGATAGGGCGTGACCGCCTTGCCGGAGATTTCATCGCGTTCGGCGCTGTCGAGCGCGCGCTGGATGTAGATTTCCATCTCTTCCGCCGGGATTTCGTCGGCCTCGGGCACCGGATTGGCGATCAGCATGCCGCCGTCGATGCCGAGCTGTTCGCGCACCATCTGGAAATTGGCGATTGCCGCCGGGCTGTTCAGCGTCAGCGGGCTGCGCAGGCCGGATGACCGCGACCAGAAGGCCGGGAATTCCTCGCTCTCGTAGGTGACCACGGGCACGCCAGCGGTTTCCAGCACTTCCAGCGTCTTCGGCACGTCGAGGATCGCCTTGGCGCCGGCGCAGACGACGATGACGCCGGTGCGGGCGAGCTCTTCCAGGTCGGCGGAGATGTCGAAGCTCTCCTCCGCGCCGCGATGCACGCCGCCGATGCCGCCGGTGGCGAAGACCTTGATGCCGGCGCGTTCGGCGGCGATCATCGTGGCGGCGACCGTGGTGGCGCCATGGCGGCGCTCGGCGATCGCGAAGGCGAGGTCGGCGCGCGAGACTTTCAGCACATCCTTGGCCTTGGCCAGCT
Organism: Rhizobium sp. AN80A; assembly: GCF_030053015.1. Taxonomy (NCBI): domain Bacteria; kingdom Pseudomonadati; phylum Pseudomonadota; class Alphaproteobacteria; order Hyphomicrobiales; family Rhizobiaceae; genus Rhizobium; species Rhizobium sp. AN80A. The sequence goes on from NZ_JASJPX010000003.1 coordinate 822,292, forward strand.
GCTCGAGTTCCTCGGCCTCCAGGCCGATGTGGAGCGTGCCGTGGATGACGGCGATGGTGGCGGGGACGGCGCCCTGCTCACGGATGATCGATTCGACGCTGCGGGCCATCTCGATATTCCCGGGGTAGGGCATGCCGTGGGTGATGATCGTCGATTCGAGTGCCACGATCGGCGCGCCGCGCTGCTTGGCGCTCGCCACTTCCTTGGAATAGGTGATCGGCAGCTGGGGGGATAGAGAGTTCGTCATCGGAGCTTCCATTTCGTCTGATCGGGTTTCAATGCAGAATTCTTGCCGGCGGAACAAGAGCCAGAGCCTGTTTCAGCAGATCGGCGGAGAGATTTTCGTTGACCGCGTTGGGCGACTGGACCGTCAGCGCCGCCGCGGCGGCACCCTCGCGGATCGCCTCGCTCATCGGCAGCCCGCGCAACAGTGCCGCGATGACGCCCGAGGCAAGGGAATCGCCGGCGCCGGTCACGTCGGAGACATGCTCGACATCGGCCGGCTGCAGCGCCGCCACGTGACCGGCGGAAAATGCAATCAGCTCGCGCTGTCCCCGGGTGACGACGCCGCCTCTGAGGCCGATGTCACCGAGCAGGGACGGCCAGTGGACAGGGTTTTCCGGCCGCTCGCCGGTGAGCGCCGTGGCTTCGGCCTCGTTGAGAAAGAGATAATCGATCCCCTGCATGCAGGCCTTCAGTTTCACCGCCTTTGCCGGCGAGATGGCGATCGCCGCCACCGGCTTGCCGAGCGCCTTGGCGCGTGTCGTGATCGAGACCAGGGTTTCCTCCGGCAGGTTCGCGTCGAAGAGGATCATGTCGGTGGCGGCGAACGCGTCGCGCACCGAACGGATCGACAGGCGGCGCGGCACGAACATGCGGTAGAGATCCATGTCGGCCAGCGCGATCACCAGATTGCCGTCGCGCTCGATGATCGCGGTATAGCTCGGCGTCTTGCGGTCGAGAAAGATGAAGGGGCGGTCGTTGACGCCGGCGAGATCGGCGGCTTCGCTCACCATCTCTCCGGTCGGGTCGCCGCCACGCGGCGAGATCATGGTGACGTCGAAGCCGAGGCGGGCGAGGTTGCGGGCCGCGTTGAAGCCGCCGCCGCCGGCCTCCTCGAACCAGGAGCCGGGGTTGCTGGCGCCATCGGCCGTCGCGCCCGATATGCGGCCGCGGCGATCGACATGGGCGCCGCCAAGCACGAGAATCTTCTTGCTCATCTCATCGCTCCGAAATGCGGTCGTGGCCGAGATCGTGCGGTCTTTCGCATGGCGGGGAGCCGCCGTCCAAGCGTTGTAAGCTCTTGCTTTGCATGGATAAAACAAATGTAGAACACAGGCCGTTTTACCTCTTTCTTTCAATGCCTTGAACGGCACTTGCGTGATGAGAACAAATGCGGTACAAAATCGACATCGGCGGCGACATTGCTTGAGCGGCTTCAATAACCTAAAGGTGGATCGAATGTCACAGAATACATTGCGGCTTGTAGAGGACAAATCGGTGGACAAAAGCAAGGCACTTGAAGCGGCACTCTCACAGATCGAGCGGTCGTTCGGCAAGGGCTCTATCATGAAGCTCGGCTCGAACGAGGGCGTCGTCGAGATCGAGACCGTTTCGACGGGCTCTCTCGGACTGGATATCGCGCTCGGGATCGGCGGTCTTCCCAAAGGGCGTATCATCGAGATTTACGGGCCGGAAAGCTCGGGTAAGACGACACTGGCGCTGCAGACGATCGCGGAAGCCCAGAAGAAGGGCGGCATCTGCGCCTTCGTCGACGCAGAACACGCGCTTGATCCGGTTTACGCTCGCAAACTGGGCGTCGATCTGCACAATCTGCTGATCTCGCAGCCGGATACCGGCGAGCAGGCGCTCGAAATCACCGACACGCTGGTGCGCTCCGGCGCCGTCGACGTGCTGGTCGTGGACTCGGTCGCGGCGCTGACGCCGCGCGCCGAAATCGAAGGCGAGATGGGCGACAGCCTTCCCGGCCTGCAGGCCCGACTGATGAGCCAGGCGCTGCGCAAGCTGACGGCCTCGATCTCGAAGTCGAAGACCATGGTCATCTTCATCAACCAGATCCGCATGAAGATCGGCGTCATGTTCGGTTCGCCGGAAACGACGACGGGTGGCAACGCGCTGAAGTTCTACGCCTCGGTGCGCCTCGACATCCGCCGCATCGGCGCCGTCAAGGAGCGCGAAGAGGTGATCGGCAACCAGACGCGCGTCAAGGTCGTCAAGAACAAGATGGCGCCTCCCTTCAAGCAGGTCGAATTCGACATCATGTATGGCGAAGGCGTGTCGAAGACCGGCGAGCTGGTCGACCTCGGCGTCAAGGCCGGGATCGTCGAAAAGTCGGGCGCCTGGTTCTCCTACAACAGCCAGCGTCTCGGCCAGGGTCGCGAGAACGCCAAGATGTTCCTGCGCGACAATCCGGAGCTGATGCGCGAGATCGAAACCTCGATCCGCCAGAACGCCGGCCTGATCGCCGACCAGCTGCAGAATGGCGGTCCCGACGCCAACGATGCGGACGGTGAATAAGCCTCATCCGCGCTGAACGCTTCAAAACCGGCTGCATTCCTTGATCAGAATGCAGCCGGTTTTGTTTGTCTGCTGGACAGTGGTTAACGTCAGCGATAAAAGCCACTGAATTTTCAAGATCTGACCTGCCTTGGGCAGCACTGAAGGGCATAGCATGAGCGGTGTGAACGAAATCCGGTCGACCTTCCTCGACTACTTCAAGAAGAACGGCCACGAGATCGTTTCCTCGAGCCCGCTGGTGCCGCGCAACGACCCGACGCTGATGTTCACGAACGCCGGCATGGTGCAATTCAAGAACGTCTTCACCGGTCTCGAGCAGCGCCCCTACAAGACGGCGGCGACGGCGCAGAAGTGCGTGCGCGCCGGCGGCAAGCACAACGACCTCGACAATGTCGGCTATACCGCGCGCCACCATACCTTCTTCGAAATGCTCGGCAATTTCTCCTTTGGGGATTACTTCAAGGAGCAGGCGATCGAGCATGCCTGGACGCTGATCACCAAGGAGTTCGGCATCGACGCCAAGCGCCTGCTGGTCACCGTCTATCACACCGACGACGAAGCGTTTAATCTCTGGAAGAAGATCGCGGGCCTGTCCGACGACAAGATCATCCGCATTCCGACCAGCGACAATTTCTGGGCGATGGGCGATACCGGCCCATGCGGCCCCTGTTCGGAGATATTCTACGACCACGGCGACCATATCTGGGGCGGCCCTCCAGGTTCGCCGGAGGAAGACGGTGACCGTTTCATCGAGATCTGGAACCTCGTCTTCATGCAGTACGAGCAGATCACCAAGGAGGAGCGCGTCGACCTGCCGCGTCCGTCGATCGACACCGGCATGGGTCTCGAGCGTATCGCAGCGCTGCTGCAGGGCAAGCACGACAACTACGACATCGACCTGTTCCGCGCCCTGATCGCCGCTTCCGAGGAAGCGACCGGTGTCAAGGCCGACGGTGAGCAGCGCGCCAGCCATCGCGTCATTGCCGATCACCTGCGCTCGTCCGCCTTCCTGATCGCCGACGGCGTTCTGCCATCGGCCGAAGGCCGCGGCTACGTGCTTCGCCGCATCATGCGCCGCGCCATGCGCCATGCCGAACTGCTCGGCGCCCGCGAGCCGCTGATGTGGAAGCTCCTGCCGGCGCTGATCCAGCAGATGGGCCGCGCCTATCCGGAGCTGGTGCGCGCGGAAGCCTTGATCACCGAGACGCTGAAGCTGGAAGAGACCAAGTTCCGCACGACGCTGAAGCGCGGCCTGTCGCTTCTGTCGGATGCCACGACCACGCTCGGCAAGGGCGACATGCTCGACGGCGAGACCGCCTTCAAGCTCTACGACACCTACGGCTTCCCGCTCGACCTCACGCAGGACGCGCTGCGCGCCCGCGAAATCAACGTCGATCTCGCCGGCTTTACCGACGCGATGGAGCGCCAGAAGGCGGAAGCGCGGTCGCATTGGGCCGGCTCGGGCGACAAGGCGACCGAGACCATCTGGTTCGAGCTGCGCGACAAGCACGGCGCCACCGAATTCCTCGGCTATGACACAGAGACCGCTGAGGGTGTCGTCCAGGCGGTCGTCAAGGACGGCGCCGCCGTCGGCGAGGCCGCCAAGGGCGACAAGGTTCAGATCGTCGTCAACCAGACGCCGTTCTATGGCGAATCCGGCGGCCAGATGGGCGATACGGGCGTCATTTCGTCCGACAATGCCAGGATCGAGATCACGGATACCCAAAAGCGCGGCGAGGGCCTGTTCGTCCACACCGGTACCGTCGTCGATGGCACGGTCAAGACCGGCGACGCGGTCGCGATGACGGTCGATCACGCCCGCCGCTCGCGCATCCGCGCCAACCATTCGGCGACCCACCTGCTGCACGAGGCGCTGCGCGAGGTGCTCGGCACCCATGTCGCCCAGAAGGGCTCGCTGGTCGCGCCAGAGCGCCTGCGCTTCGACGTTTCGCATCCCAAGCCGATGACGGCGGAAGAGCTGAAGCAGGTCGAGGACATGGCCAACGAGATCATCCTGCAGAACGCGCCGGTGACGACGCGGCTGATGAGCGTGGACGATGCGATCGCCGAGGGCGCCATGGCGCTGTTCGGCGAGAAGTACGGCGAGGAAGTGCGCGTGGTCGCCATGGGGCAGGGCCTGCATGGCGCCAAGAGCAACCGGCCTTACTCGGTCGAATTGTGCGGCGGCACGCATGTGTCGGCGACCGGTGACATCGGCCTGGTGCGCATTCTCGGCGACAGCGCGGTCAGCTCCGGCGTTCGCCGCCTGGAAGCCGTTACCGGTGAGACGGCGCGCGCCTATCTCGCCGAGCAGGACGAACGCGTGAAGGCGCTCGCCACCTCGCTCAAAGTGCAGCCGGCCGAGGTGCTGACGCGCGTCGAAGCGCTGATGGACGAGCGCCGCAAGCTCGAAAAGGAGTTGGCGGACGCCAAGCGCAAGCTCGCCATGGGCGGCGGCCAGGGCGGCTCGGAAAAGGCCGTACGCGACATCGGCGGCGTCAAGTTCCTCGGCAAGGCCATCTCCGGCGTCGATCCGAAGGATCTGAAGGGTCTGGCCGACGACGGCAAGGCTGGCCTCGGCTCCGGCGTCGTGACGCTGATCGGCGTCTCCGACGATGGCAAGGCGAGCGCCGTGGTCGCGGTCACCGCTGATCTCGTCGACCGCTTCAGCGCCGTCGACCTGGTCCGTATCGCGTCCGCCGCTCTCGGCGGCAAGGGCGGCGGCGGTCGTCCCGACATGGCGCAGGCCGGTGGCCCCGATGGATCGAAGGCCGACGAGGCGCTCGAGGCCGTGGCAGCCGCGCTGGCTGGCTGATCGGCCCGTTTTTGATTGAATTGCGAAAGGCGGGTGCTTCGGGTGCCCGCCTTTTTCTTTTGCGCCGGCAACTCAGCAGGATTTGTCAAATCGCGTTATGCTTGTCTGCAGTCGGTCAACTGGCATGAGGTTTCGACATGAACGGCAGCACGGCATGGGCACTCTATGAAAGCCGCCTGAGGCGGGTTTCTGCCTATATCCATGATCATCTCGATGAAGAGTTGGATATGGACAAGCTTGCCGGGATCGCCTGCATGTCGAGCTATCACTGGCACCGGATCTATCGCGCGGTTCATGGAGAGACGCTGGCGGCGACCGTCAAGCGGCTGCGATTGCATCGCGCGGCGGGCGACATCGTCCGTTCGGATCTCGGGATCGGGGAGATTGCCAGGCGATCCGGCTATCCCAACCTCCAGTCTTTCAACCGCATCTTCAAGTCGGTCTACGGCATGCCGCCGGCCCGTTACCGGAAAGAGGGAAGCCACCAGGAGTTCCAACCCTCACCCAACGGAAGGACCAAAGCCATGTTCAACGTTACCTTACGGAAGATCGAGCCGATCGCGCTCATCGGTGTGCGCCATTCCGGCCCCTACATGCAGATCAGCAAGGCGTTCGAGGTTCTCTTCGGCACGCTCCACGCGCGCGGGCTGGCGGAGCCTGATAAGCGGATGATCGGCGTCTATTTCGACGATCCCGATCTCGTGCCGGCCGAAGAGCTTCGCTCCATCGCCTGCGTGGCCGTCGACAGCGAGCTTACGGTCGAGGCGCCGCTCGAACCGTTCACGCTCGAGGGCGGGGAATATGCCGTGCTCCGCCACAAGGGCCCCTATGCCGATATGTACAAGGCCTATCAGTGGCTGTTTTCGGAATGGCTGCCGAGCTCTGGTCGGCAGTTGCGCGACGGGCTGATGTTCGAGGATTACCTCAACAATCCGCGCGACGTGCCGCCGACCGAACTCGTGACCGAGATCTACATGCCTCTGATCTGAACCCTCAAGCGCCCGGTCAGGCGCTCTTCTGCAGCGCTTCGGTGGCTTCGTCGTCGATCGCGCGCGCCCGCTTGGAGGCGGCGCGGTCGGTGACGCGACCGACGTAATCGGCAAATGCCTGGCGCTTCTCGAAGGTGCCGAAGGAGAGCCCCCAGCCCACATGCGACCCGACATAGACATCGGCCGCCGTGAAGCGGTTGCCGGCGATATAGGGCGAGGCGCTGACGGCCTTTTCGAGCGTGTCCATCACGTCGGCATAGCTGCCATAGCCGGCCATCCGGCTCTTGTCGGCGGGCGTGTGAAAGCCGAGCGCGCGGTTGGTGGTTGCGGCTTCCAGAGGGCCGGCGGCGAAGAACATCCAGCGATAGTAGCTGCCGCGTTCTTCCGCGGTCGGCGCAAGGCCTGCTTCTGGAAAGGCTTCGGCCAGATAGGCGCAGATGGCTGCGCATTCGGTGACCACGGTCTTGCCGTGGCGGATCGCCGGCACCTTGCCCATCGGGTTGATGGCAAGATAATCCGGCGCCTTCATGCTGCTTTCGAAGCCGAGGATCTCCGTGGTGTACGGAGCTCCGGTTTCCTCCAGCATCCAGCGGGCGATCCGTCCGCGTGACATCGGGTTGGTGTAGAAGATCAGTTCGTCTGCCATGGTGTTCTCCTCTTTCCGGTCATAACTGGTGTGGGCCAGCCGGGAGGCAACGTCTATGGCATGCCGGTGTCAGATTTTGGCAGTAGTGGCGGCGGGCGGTTCTCAGAGCGCCTTGCGATACTGGATGAAGCCGGAGCGCTCGGCGATGCGGTCGTAGAGCTTTCGCGCCGTGGCGTTTGTCTCGTGCGTCATCCAGTAGAGCCGGCCGGCGCCATGCTCGCGCGCAAGGTCGGCGACGGCCTCGATCAACGCTGCGCCTGTGCCGAGACCGCGCCCGATGTCGTCGACATAGAGATCCTGCAGGTAGCAGGTCCATTTGGGAAGCCAGGTGGAGCGGTGAAAGATCGCGTGCACGATACCGACAAGCCTGCCGTCGCTATCGAAGGCGCCGAGCGCGTGCATCGGCTCTTCGGGGTCATGGAAGCGACCCCAGGTCAGGTCCGTCGTTTCCTCAGGGATCGTGACTTCGTAGAAGCGCTGATAACCCGCCCAGAGCGGCTCCCAGGCGCCGCGGTCCGATGGCCGCAGCGGGCGGATGGTCGTGGTCTTCGTCATCGTCTTTTCCCCTCCTGATATCCCTGAAACGAAAACGGCGGGGAAAACCCCGCCGCATCGTTCGCATATTCCGTATGGCTTATGCCATGGCCTTCTGCAGGTTCTCGTCGATCTTGTCGAGGAAAGCCGTGGTCGAGAGCCAGGGCTGATCCGGGCCGATCAGCAGCGCCAGGTCCTTGGTCATGAAGCCGGCTTCGACGGTGTCGACGCAGACCTTTTCCAGCGTCGCCGCGAACTTCGCCAGTTCGGCGTTGTCGTCGAGCTTGGCGCGGTGCGCGAGGCCACGGGTCCAGGCGAAGATCGAGGCGATCGAGTTCGTCGAGGTTTCCTGGCCCTTCTGGTGCTGGCGGTAGTGACGCGTCACCGTGCCGTGGGCGGCTTCGGCTTCGACGGTCTTGCCGTCCGGCGTCAAAAGAACCGAGGTCATCAGGCCGAGCGAGCCGAAGCCCTGGGCAACGGTGTCGGACTGGACGTCGCCGTCGTAGTTCTTGCAGGCCCAGACGTAACCGCCGGACCACTTCAAAGCGGATGCGACCATGTCGTCGATCAGGCGGTGCTCGTAGGTGATGCCGATTTCCTTGAACTGATCCTGGAATTCAGCCTCGTAGACTTCCTGGAAGATGTCCTTGAAGCGGCCGTCATAGGCCTTGAGGATGGTGTTCTTGGTCGACAGATAAACCGGCCACTTGCGCATCAGGCCGTACATCATCGAGGCGCGCGCGAATTCGCGGATCGACTCGTCGAGGTTGTACATGGCCATGGCCACGCCGGCGCCGGGAGCGTCGAACACTTCCTTCTCGATGACCTGGCCGTCTTCACCGACGAACTTGATGGTCAGCTTGCCCTTGCCCGGGAATTTGAAGTCGGTGGCGCGGTACTGGTCGCCGAAGGCATGACGGCCGACGACGATCGGCTTGGTCCAGCCGGGAACGAGACGCGGCACGTTCTGGCAGATGATCGGCTCGCGGAAGATGACGCCGCCGAGGATGTTGCGGATCGTGCCGTTCGGGCTCTTCCACATCTGCTTGAGGTTGAATTCCTTGACGCGGTCTTCGTCCGGCGTGATCGTCGCGCACTTGATGCCGACACCGTGCTTCTTGATGGCGTTGGCGGCGTCGATGGTCACCTGGTCGTTGGTGGCGTCGCGGTTTTCGACGGAGAGGTCGAAATAGTCGATGTCGAGGTCGAGATACGGGTGGATCAGCTTGTCCTTGATAAGCTGCCAGATGATGCGCGTCATTTCATCGCCGTCGAGATCGGCGACGGGATTGGCGACCTTGATCTTTTTCATATATCTGCCTCGTTAAGCTTATGAGGGACATGCGTCCCGGGTGGGTGATATAAAATCCCGAGGGCTATAGCATTGTGAGCCCGGAGTGCAAAGCCGCATGCAGGGCAGATTTGTGTGTTTTTGCGGCATTGCCAAGAGATGGAAAATGGCTAGTCTCCGCGCGAAACCATTGCCTTGGACATTTGATCATGAAGACGATTTCGCTTGCCTCAGCCGTCCTGCTCGGCCTCACCGCCACCGTACTCGCCGCTGACGCGACGGCGCCGGTCAAGGAGATCATGGAGGCCACCGCCAAGAACTGGTCGGGCGCTGACGAGGACTGGCAGGATATCTTCGACGACAGCAGGCTCGGGCGCATCTACAGCAAGGATTTCGTTGCCAAGTACCGCGCGGCGATGCAAAATCCGGCCGCCGACGAGGACGGTGTTTCGCCGTTCGATTACGATGTCATCGTCAATGGCGAAGATGCCTGCCCGCTGCAGGACATGACCTACACGCCGAAGCCGGGCGAAAGCGGCGCGACCGAAGTGGTGGTCACCTTCAAGAAGCAGACGTGCATGGACGGGGTCGACGACAAGCAGGCGCTGACCACGGTGCGGTTCGAGGTGATGGACGAGGGTGGCAAGCCTGTCGTCGACGACGTGTTCACCGAAGGCGATCCCGGCCAGCCGGCGAACTCGCTGAAGAACACGATGGTGCAGATCTCCAAGGGCCAGTGAACGACACCGGTCTGTTGACGCGCGGCGCCAGGCGTCGCGGCGGCGATCGGGAAGATTGATTTGCTTTGGGGCCTGTGGCGATATGTAAGCGGTGAACACCATTCCTGCGCTCCGGGGCCCGAACAGCTTGTTTTCCGGTTTTGATTTCCGCGATTGGCTGCTTGCCAACGATCCGGCGCTGTCTCGGCTGAGGATGGCGTTGCGCGTCACATTGTCGGTGGCGCTGTCGTTCGGCGTGCTGCTTGTCATTCATTCGTTGCTGTTTCCGCTGCCGACGGCGTCCTACGGGCTCGGGATCGTGCTGGCCATCGAAGGCGGCGTGGCGGTGCGCGACAAGGGCGGCGGGCGGCAGCTGGTAACCCGGCTTCTGGGCTGCGCCGCCAGTCTCGTGGTCGTCGTCATCGCCGCCGGGCTGGAAGGGAACCGGCTGATCTCCGACGCCGCTTTTCTTCTGATCATCTTCCTCGCGGCTTCCGCGCGTGTCCTTGGCCCCCGCGGTCATGCGATCGGCATGTTCGCCTTCATGTCGTATTTCCTCGGCGCTTATTTCCAGCCGCCGATCGCCGAGCTGCCTTTCGTCGCGATCGGCCCGGTCGTCTCCTCGCTGATCGCGCATGCGGTGCGGTCCGTCGTGCTGCCCGACGACTGGCGGCGCGACCTGTTGCGGTCGCTCGAAAGCGTGCAGGGGCGGATCAACCAGATCCTGTTCAAGATCGCGGCGCTCGCCGCGGTGAAAAGCGTTTCGGAGGCGGACCGGCAGGAACTCAATCAGCTGGAGGAGCGGTTGAAGGACGTCGTGCTGATGGCCGAGAGCTTCATCCCACGGCCTGCGAGCGGCGTGTTCGATCCGGGCACGGAGCCGGCGGGCGAACTGGCGATCCGCTTGTTCGACGTGCATCTGGCAGCCGAGGGCGCGATCATGCTCTGCTCGCAAGCGCTGCCGCCCTTCGAGCTGGTGCATGGGATCATCGAGGGCCATTCCGTGCGCTCGCCCGGCGAGGACGACGATAGCTCCACGGCCGAGGCGACACGAGCGTTGATCAGGCTCGGCAATGCGCGGGCTGAGCTCGTCGCGACCATCGACGAGGGCAACCGGACCGGATCTCGCCGATATCGCCGCCGTGGCCGAGGCGCCGGCTCAGGCGTCGCGGCCCGATTTTTCGTTTCGCAATCCGCTGATGCGCTCGGCGCTGCAGATCACGGTCGCATCGGCGATCGCCATGACGCTCGGTCTCGGCCTTTCGCGCGAGCGCTGGTTCTGGGCGGTGCTCGCGTCCTTCCTTGTCTTTACCAACACGAATTCGCGTGGCGATACGGCGATGAAGGCGCTGCAGCGATCGGTGGGGACACTGTTCGGGATCGGGATCGGACTTCTGCTCGCGACGCTGCTTGCCGGCCACCAGCTGCCGGCGCTGGCAATCACGAGTCTCGCCATCTTCCTGGCCTTCTACTTCCTGCAGACAAGCTATGCGACGATGACCTTCTTCGTGTCGATCGCGCTTTGCCTTGTTTACGGGATGATCGGGTCGCTGACGCTCGATCTCCTCTTGCTGCGCGTCGAGGAGACGGCGCTCGGCGCGGCGGTGGGCACGCTGGTCGCCTTCGTCGTCTTTCCGGCACGCACCCGCGGCGCGCTCGACCTCGTGCTCGACAAATGGTTCGCGGCGCTTACCGCGCTGCTGAATGCCGCCGCCGCCGGCGAGCCGCGCCATGTGCTGATCGGCCTGTCGCAGACGCTGGATGCCGCCTACAAGGATCTGGCGACGGCGGCGCGGCCGCTCGGGTCGTCATGGTCGGTTGTCACCAGGCCGGGACAGGTCCGTCAGACGCTGGCGATCTTCCTCGCCGCCACCTACTGGGCGCGGATGATGGCGAAGAACCGGGAGGCATCGATCACCGACGACGATGCGCGCCAGTTGATCGACGCCAGCCTCGCACGCGTCACGTCTTCATCGGCGCGGCGCTCGGCGTGTTTCTTTGTCGATCGCAATATCCCGGTGCCCTCCGCGCGCCACCATCCGCACGCCAGCAAGGGATGGCGGCAGGGGCTCGAGATGATCGGGCTGACGCTCGAGCGGCTGTATCCGGACGCATAAGCCATGGCGATCGGCGATACCGGGGCGCATTTGCGCTGGTATGCGATTTGTCTTACAATGTCTTGCAGGTTCTATCTTGCTTCAGGAGACGACGATGGCGAAAGCGACCATGTCCGAATCCGTCACGCTTCGCATTCCCGGTGAGGTGCTGTCGGCTATTCAAACCATTGCCGATGCGACGGACCGATCCAGAAGCTACATCATCGTTCGCGCGCTGAGGACTTATCTCCTGAACGAAGGCGCGGACATTTTTGCCGCGATGAAGGGGCGTGAGCAGATCGCATCGGGCGAGTACGAAGACCTCGACGATGTGATCGCCGAAATGGACAGGATCATCGCCGGGAAGGTCGCATGATCCCTGTCCGGCTTTCTAGGGATGCGGCCAATTATGTCCGCCAGGAAGCCGAATACCTGCGCCACCACAGCCCCACCGCCGCCCGCAAATTCTCGCAGGCCGTGAAGGAGGCGAGGGAATTGCTTCGCACCTTTCCGGAGGTCGGAAACCACATGCATGGCCTGCAGATTTCGGGCAACCGAACGCTGGTGGTCGGCGACTACCTGCTCGACTATTCCTACGACGGCGAAGCTATCGAGGTCACGTCCATCCGCCATGGCCGCACCGTCGCACAAACTCCTGATCTTGATCTCGATGCCGGCCTTGACGACGACGCGGAATAAGGCGCGCAACACCGCATAAGCCTTGCCGTTTCAGCCCGTCTTGGCTATTTGCGCGCCTAGCAAAAGGATTTTGACTTCATGGCAGGCACGAACAGCGAGCGTCTTCTTCTGACGGAAGGTCCCGTCATCATTCTGGTCGAGCCGCAGATGGGCGAGAATATCGGGATGGTGGCGCGGGCCATGGCGAATTTCGGACTGTCCGAACTGCGCCTCGTCAATCCGCGCGACGGATGGCCGAACGAGAAGGCGCAGGCCGCAGCGTCGAAGGCCGACCACGTGATCGAGGGCACCAAGGTGTACGACACGCTGGAAGAGGCGATATCGGATCTCAATTTCGTCTATGCGACGACGGCGCGCGAGCGCGACGGCTTCAAGCCGGTGCGTTCGCCCGTCGTGGCGGCGCGGACGTTGCGTGCGCGGTTTGCGGCGGGCGAGGGGACCGGTATCCTCTTCGGGCGCGAGCGATGGGGCCTCTCCAACGAAGAGGTGGCGCTGGCCGACGAGATCGTGACCTTCCCGGTCAACCCCGCCTTCGCCTCGCTCAACATCGCGCAGGCGGTTCTGCTCATGTCCTACGAGTGGATGAAATCGGGCATGGAGGATCTCGGCAGCGTTCCCTTCCAGGCGACCGAGCAGACGCCATCGACGAAGGAACAATTGCACGGGCTCTACGACCAGTTGGAAGAAGCGCTGGAATCGCGCAATTATTTCCATCCGCCCGCGAAAAAGCCGAAAATGATCGACAATCTCAGGGCGGTCCTTTCCCGCCGCGCCTTCACGGAGCAGGAAATCAGCGTGATGCGCGGCGTGATCTCCTCCCTCGACCGTTTCTCGCGGCAATATCCGCGCGGAAGCCGTGCGCCCGCAGACGTCAAGGAACATCAGGAAGATGACAGCAGCGACGCATGAGCTGAAACCCGTCCTGGTCTTCGATTCAGGCATTGGCGGGCTGACGGTGCTGCGCGAGGCGCGGGTGCTGATGCCCGAGCGCGGTTTCATCTATGTCGCCGACGATGCCGGCTTCCCCTACGGTGGATGGGAAGAGCAGGCGCTGAAGGAGCGGGTCATCGATCTGTTCGCAACGTTGCTTCGCGAGCACGACCCCGAGGTCTGCATCATCGCCTGCAACACTGCATTTACGCTCGCCGGCGCCGATTTGCGTGCTGCATTCCCCGGCATGACTTTCGTCGGCACCGTGCCGGCGATCAAGCCGGCGGCGGAGCGGACGCGCTCGGGCCTCGTCTCGGTGCTTGCGACACCCGGAACCGTCAAGCGCGCCTATACGCGCGATCTCATCCAGTCCTTCGCGCAGCAGTGCCATGTGCGGCTCGTCGGCTCGGAAAATCTGGCGCGCATGGCGGAGGCCTATATTCGCGGCGATACGCTCTCCGATGAAGCCGTCATGGGCGAGATCGCCCAGTGCTTCGTCGAAAAGGATGGCAGGAAGACGGATATCGTGGTGCTTGCCTGCACGCACTATCCGTTCATGGCCAACATCTTCAGAAGGCTGGCGCCGTGGCCGGTGGATTGGCTGGATCCGGCGGAAGCCATCGCGCGCCGCGCGCGCAGCCTCGTTCCCGAGGTGGCCGATGCCGTCCATCCCGACAATTTCGACTTCGCCGTCTTTACGTCGGGCAATCCGGATTTTTCGACGAAACGGCTGATGCAGGGATTTGGTCTCACCGTCAGGTGACATCGTTTCGTCGCGGCGATCTTTCGCGCCGCCGACGCTTTCCTTCGTGATGCCGATATCGCAAGCTCACAGATGGGGAATCGTTCGCGGGCTCTCGCTCTGAAGCGAACAGGGGATGTCTGATGTCGTTTCAAAGACTTGTGATGCTGATCTTCTTCCTGCAGCCGATCGCCTTCGGCAGCTGGCTGCCGCGCATTCCCGATGTGCAGGCGAAGCTCGGCATGGGGCCGGCCGATCTTGCCATCGCGCTGCTCGGGCTGCCGATCGGCACGCTGATGACCTTGCCCTTCGCTGGCCGTCTGGTCGCGAAGATCGGCGGACGAGCGACGATCATCTACGGTTTCGTGGCCTTTCTCGCGGTCGCCTCGCTACCGGCTTTCGCCGACAGCATGACGACGCTGTTCTTCACGCTGATGATCCTTGGCGTCACGCTGTCGACGCTCGAGCTCGGCCTCAATGTCGAGGCCGACCGGGCGGAGAAGACGACCGGGCTTGTCATCATGAGCCGCTGCCATGGCTTCTGGAGCCTCGGCATCATGGTGGGCAGCCTGCTCGGCGTCGGTGCCGCGGCGTTGCATCTGCCGGCGAACTGGTCGATCGCCCTGATCGCGCTGCTGGTGCTGCCTATCGCGCTCTTCGTCAGCGTCCGGTTGCCGCTCGGCCCCGATCCGGCGGCCGAGACGTCGCATGCGCGAAGCGCGCCGTTCAAGCTGCCGAGTGCCGCCCTTCTCGGCATCTGCGCCTTCACCTTCGGCATCACCATGACCGAGGGCGCGATCGCCGACTGGTCGGCGGTCTATCTGCGCGACGTGCTGTTTGCGACCGGTGCGCTGACCGGTCTCGGCTATTCGGTCTTCGCCTGCCTGGTTGCAACAGGGCGCTTCGGCGGCGATTACATGAAGAGCCGCTTCGGCGCCGTTGCCATCGCGCGGGTCTGCGGCTGCGCGTCGCTGACGGGTATGGTGGTCGTGCTCTTGGCGCCGAACACGGCGGTGGCGCTGATCGGTTTCGCGGCGATCGGCGTCGGCGTGTCGGTCGGCTTCCCGCTGGCGGTCACGGCATCGGCCAGCCTGACGGACCGACCGGCGGCCGCAAGCGTCGCCATCCTGACCTTCATCGCGCTCAGCGGTTTTCTCGTCGGCCCGCCGGCAATCGGCTTCGTCGCCGAAGCCTTCGGCCTGCGTGTCGGGCTGGGCATCCTGTTGATCCCGCTTGCCGTCAGCCTGCTCTTCACGCGGATGCTGATACCGAGCGCAGCGGGCGATGCAAGCGCGGTCGTGTCGGACAAGGCGGCTTGATCTGAAACGGCGCGATTGGCTGTGGGTTTTGTTCGGTAGGCCGAGCATTCCGCCACGAATCTGCTAAAGAGTGGCGTTGATTTCAGAAGGGGAATGGGACTTGCAGGTTGGTATCGATATGGGATCGGCGTCGGGAGGCAATCCGGCCACGCTCGATATCGAGGAGCTTCTGGCGACCCGTCTCCTTGTTCAGGGCAACTCCGGCTCCGGAAAGTCGCATTTGCTGCGGCGCCTGCTCGAGCAATCCGCGCCGTGGGTGCAGCAGGTCATCATCGACCCCGAGGGCGATTTCGTCACGCTGAGCGACAAGTTCGGCCATGTGGTCGTCGATGGCGAGCGCACCGAGGCGGAGCTCGCCGGCATTGCCAACCGCATTCGCCAGCACCGCGTCTCCTGCGTTCTCACGCTCGAAGGACTCGAGATCGAGCAGCAGATGCGTGCCGCCGCCGCCTTTCTCAACGGCATGTTCGATGCCGATCGCGAATTCTGGTATCCGGTCCTCGTCGTCGTCGACGAAGCGCAGATGTTCGCGCCGTCGGTTGCCGGCGAAGTCTCCGACGATGCGCGCAAGATGTCGCTCGGCGCGATGACCAACCTGATGTGCCGCGGCCGCAAGCGCGGTCTGGCCGGCGTCATCGCCACGCAGCGTCTGGCGAAGCTCGCCAAGAACGTCGCCGCCGAAGCCTCGAATTTCCTCATGGGGCGCACCTTCCTCGATATCGACATGGCGCGCGCCGCCGACCTGCTCGGCATGGACCGTCGCCAGGCGGAGATGTTTCGCGATCTGAAGCGCGGTAACTTCGTCGCTCTCGGTCCGGCCCTGTCGCGCCGTCCGCTGCCGATCCAGATCGGCAATGTCGAGACCTCGGCGCGTTCGTCGAGCCCGAAGCTGATGCCGCTGCCGGACTCTCCTCAGGATGTCGAAGACCTGATCTTCACGCCCGATCCGGAAGAATTCCAGCGGCCTATCGTGCGCCGCGCCGCTCCCGCACCCCGCCCGACCACCGATATCCTGGCCGAGCTTTCCCGCTCCGCGCCGGCGGCAACCGCGCCGCAGCCGGCCGAAGGCCGCGCCAGCCAGCCGGAGATGTCGGCGGAAGAGCGCGAGGAGCGCGTGTCGGCCGTCTTGAGCGAGATCCTCGACGATCCGGGCTCTGGTTTCCGCACGGATTCGGTGCTCTATCAGGAGTTCCTCGTGCGCCTTCGAATGCGCCGCGTGCCGGGATCGCCGATGTCGCTGCCGGAGTTCCGCCGCCGCGTCGCCGTATCGCGCTCGGGCGTCGACCCCGACACCGCCGAAACCGAAGCCTGGGCGACGGCGCTGTCGCTGTCGTCAGGCGTGACGGATGATCTGCAGGGCGTCTTCCTGATGCTCGCCAAGGCCGCCGTCTGCGGCGAGCCGTGCCCGTCGGATGCCCGCATCGCGCGCGCCTACGGCACGCATTCGGCGCGCCGCGCCCGGCGTCTCCTCGGCTATTTCGAGGAGCAGGGGACGGTGGTCGTGCACACCGATTTCTCCGGCAAGCGGATCGTCGCTTTCCCCGACATGAACTGCCAGACGGCGCCTGGCGATGCCAATGCGCCGGATGTCGACGACGTGCGCTCGGCGGCCGAGTAATCCACAGGCATTCCCTGATCGCTATCGCCTGGCAGGGCGCGTTTTCACGTCATGCGAGCGCGTTTCTACACGATAGGGTTGCTTCTGTCATATCGAGTTCATCTACCGGGCGGATAAGGCTTGCATGCCCTTTGGGGGCACACACTTTGACCTTTTGCCCAAGGAGATGTTGGCCATGTCGAATTTCACCCGTTCACACGCGATCAAGGCATTCGCGACAGCGCTGCTTGCCACCGTTGCCGTTCAGCCGGCTTATGCCCAGGATGCCGCGGCGACCAAGCTTCTGGAGCGCGGCGCAGGCGAGGACTTGAGCAAGCCGGGTGGCGCGCGCCGCATCTCCGGCGACATCACCGAGGCGTACCGCGCCGCGATCGTCGATGGCCGCCCGAAGAATGTGATCCTCCTGATCGGCGACGGCATGGGCGATTCCGAAATCACCGTCGCGCGCAACTATGCCGTCGGCGCCGGCCAGTATTTCAAGGGCCTCGATGCGCTGCCGATCACCGGCCAGTACACGCATTATTCGCTCGACAAGAAGACCGGCAAGCCGACCTACGTGACCGATTCGGCCGCGTCGGGCACCGCCTGGGCGAGCGGCGTGAAGAGCTATAACGGCGCGATCGGCGTCGACATCCGCGAAGAGGCGCAGGAGACGCTGCTGGAGAAGGCCAAGGCCGCGGGTCTTGCCACGGGCAACGTTTCGACCGCCGAACTGCAGGACGCGACGCCTGCCGTGCAGGTCGCCCACGTCACGCAGCGCAAGTGCTACGGCCCGGAAGCAACGACCGAGAAGTGCGCCAGCAACGCGCTCGAGAACGGCGGCAAGGGTTCGATCACCGAGCAGCTCATCGGCACGCGCGCCGACGTGACGCTCGGTGGCGGCGCCAAGAGCTTCGGCGAGACCGCCAAGGCCGGTGACTGGAAGGGCAAGACGTTGCGCCAGCAGGCCGAAGAGCGCGGCTACAAGATCGTCACCAACGCCGACGAGCTTGCCGCCGTCAAGCAGGCCAGTGACAGCGCCCCGGTTCTCGGCCTGTTCGCCGAAGGCAACATGCCGGTTCGCTGGCAGGGCCCGCAGGCGAGCCGCAACGGCAATATCGACAAGGAGCCCGTCGTCTGCCAGCCGAACGAGAAGCGCACGGCCGCCACGCCGACGCTGGCGCAGATGACCTCGAAGGCGATCGACCTCCTCAAGACCAATGAGAAGGGCTTCTTCCTGCAGGTCGAGGGCGCCTCGATCGACAAGCAGGACCACGCCTCCAATCCTTGCGCCCAGATCGGCGAAACCGTCGATCTCGACGAAGCCGTTCAGGAAGCACTGAAGTTCGCCAAGGAGAAGGGTGACACGCTCGTGATCGTCACCGCCGACCATGCCCACTCCAGCCAGATCATCGACCCGAGCTCCAAGGCTCCAGGCTTCACGGAAACGCTGATGACCAAGGACGGCGCTGTGATGGCCGTGAGCTACGGCAACGCGGAAGAGGCCGAGGACCAGGGGCATACCGGTTCGCAGCTGCGCATCGCCGGCTATGGTCCGCGCGCCGCCAACGTCAGCGGTTTGACCGACCAGACGGATCTGTTCTACACGATCAGCGACGCGCTCGGCCTCAAGCCGCAGAAGGCAGCAATGAAGTAAGTCTCTCCGGCTTTCTTGAGATCATACGGTTTTGCCGGTGCCATCCATGGATTGTGATTGACATTCCAGTGACTTCACCCTAAAGACCGCGCCAGCACGGGGCAGCAATGTCCCGTGTTTCATTTGACATGTCCCGTGGAGTTTCCAGTTCGCGTAACCGGAAAATCCTGTCGGGCCTCCTCAAAAGAGGCCAAAGGAGGGCGTGTTTCCTTCGAGCGGTTTGGAAACAGGCCGCCGTAACATTCTGAAAGGAAATACGATGAGCAAGCGCGAATCGTCCAAGTATAAAATTGACCGCCGTATGGGCGAAAACATCTGGGGCCGTCCTAAGTCCCCGGTGAACCGCCGCGAATACGGCCCGGGCCAGCACGGCCAGCGCCGCAAGGGCAAGCTTTCGGACTTCGGTGTGCAGCTGCGCGCCAAGCAGAAGCTCAAGGGTTACTACGGTGACCTGCGCGAGAAGCAGTTCCGCGCGATCTTCGCCGAAGCTTCGCGCCGCAAGGGCGACACTTCTGAAAACCTCATCGGTCTGCTGGAATCCCGCCTGGATGCGATCGTCTATCGCGCCAAGTTCGTTCCGACCGTCTTCGCTGCCCGTCAGTTCGTCAACCACGGCCACGTGACCGTGAACGGCGTTCGCGTCAACATCGGTTCCTACCGTTGCAAGGCCGGCGATGTCATCGAAGTTCGTCAGAAGTCCAAGCAGCTGGTTTCGGTTCTCGAATCCATCAGCCTGGCTGAACGCGACGTTCCTGAGTACATCGAAGTCGACCACAACAAGATGGTCGCTACCTTCGCTCGTGTACCGGCTCTCAGCGACGTACCGTACGCTGTTGTCATGGAACCGCATCTGGTGGTCGAATTCTACTCGCGTTAATCGCGACGTTTTCGCATACGGAAAAGCCGCCTCTCGGGGCGGCTTTTTTGTTATCTTGAGAGGGGTCGTGATGACGGATTTGCAGGCAGTCCTCGACAGTATCCATACCGAGCTCCAGCCGCGTATCGGCGAGGGCAAGGTCGCAGACTATATTCCCGAGCTCGCCAAGATCGATCCCGCCCAGTTCGGGCTCTCGGTCGTGACTGTCGATGGCAAGGTCTATAGCGTCGGCGATGCGGCCGTGCCGTTTTCGATCCAGAGTATCTCCAAGGTCTTCATGCTGACGCTGGCGCTCGGCAAGGTCGGCGAGGGGCTATGGAAACGGGTCGGGCGCGAGCCGTCGGGCAATGCCTTCAACTCGATCGTCCAGCTCGAGCAGGAAGCCGGCATCCCCCGCAATCCCTTCATCAATGCGGGCGCCATCGCCGTTGCCGACGTGGTGCTCGCCGGCCACGAGCCGCGCGAGGCGATCGGCGAAGTCCTGCGCTTCGTGCGCTATCTGGCCGATGACGAGACGGTGACGATCGACGACAAGGTCGCCAGGTCGGAGACGCAGACGGGTTACCGCAATTTCGCGCTGGCCAATTTCATGCGCGCCTACAAGAATATCGATCATCCGGTCGAGCACGTGCTCGGCGTTTATTTCCACCAGTGCGCGCTGTCGATGAGCTGCGAGCAGCTGGCCCGCGCTGGGCTGTTTCTTGCCGCTCGCGGCGCAAACCCCATGACCGGCCATTCGGTCGTCTCGCCGAAGCGGGCGCGGCGTATCAACGCGCTGATGCTGACCTGCGGTCACTATGACGGCTCCGGCGATTTCGCCTATCACGTCGGCCTTCCCGGCAAGAGCGGCGTCGGCGGCGGCATCTTCGCGGTGGCGCCCGGCATCGCCTCGATCGCGGTGTGGTCGCCGGGGCTGAACAGGGTCGGCAATTCGCAGCTCGGCGCTGTGGCGCTGGAAATGCTGGCGGCGCGCACGGGATGGTCGGTTTTCGGCGATTGATGCTGTGTTATGGCGCAGCTTTCTGCTAGACGGGATTTGGTTTCGACCTGGGGCCTGAACGGATGAGACAATGAATATCGCAGCCAATATCGCGGATGAGCTGGAAACGCCCGAGATCGAGGGCGCGATCGCGCATGCGCTGTTTGCCGATGCGCCAAGCTCCGTGTCGTTCAACAAGCTGCGCAAGCGGCTGCTGCGCCAGGTGCGCCAGGCCTTCGACGATTTCGGCATGCTGAAGGGCCAGCAGCGCTGGCTGATCGGGCTTTCCGGCGGCAAGGATTCCTACGGCCTGTTGGCCCTGCTGCTCGATCTGCAATGGCGCGGCCTGCTGCCGGTCGAGCTCGTCGCCTGCAACCTCGACCAGGGGCAGCCGAACTTCCCGAAGCACATCCTGCCGGAGTATCTGGCGAAGATCGGCGTCAGGCACCGGATCGAATATCGCGACACCTATTCGATCGTGAAGGAGAAGGTTCCGGCCGGCGGCACCTACTGCTCGCTCTGTTCGCGCCTGCGCCGCGGCAATCTCTACCGGATCGCCCGCGAGGAGGGCTGCGACGCGCTGGTGCTCGGCCACCACCGCGAGGATATTCTCGAAACCTTCTTCATGAACTTCTTCCACGGCGGCCGCCTGGCCGCGATGCCGGCGAAGCTCCTCAACGACGAGGGCGACCTGATGGTGCTGCGGCCGCTGGCCTACTGCGCCGAGGACGACATGGCGAAATTCGCCGCCGCCATGCAGTTTCCGATCATCCCCTGCGACCTCTGCGGCTCGCAGGACGGGCTGCAGCGCAACGCCATGAAGGACATGCTCGCCGATATCGAGCGCCGCATGCCGGGCCGCAAGGACACGATGCTGCGCGCGCTTTCGCACGTGAACCCGTCGCACCTGCTCGACCCCAAGCTTTTCGACTTCGCCGGCCTGATGGCGGGCGAAGCCGCGCCGGAAAAGTGAACTTCCGCGCGCGCTTAAGTTCTTGTTTTGACACATGTCGTTGTCGCAAAATCGCGGCATAGTCTTTCGGCATGTCACAACGCCAGGAAGGATGAACCATGGTCTCCAAGATAGATGTCACCACGCTTGCCGATCTCTTGCGGCGGGCGGCGAAGGCGGAGATATTGCCGCGCTTCCGCCGGCTCGGCAGCGACGACGTGCGCGCCAAGACCGAGGCGACCGATCTTGTGACGGAAGCCGATCTCGAAGCCGAGCGCATGATCAAGGCCGAGGTCGCCACGCTGTGGCCGGAGGCGTTGTTCATCGGTGAGGAGTCGGTCGCGGCCGATCCGGCGCTGCTTGGGAAACTGAAGGATGCGTCCTTGTCGATCATCGTCGATCCCGTCGATGGCACCTTCAATTTCGCATCCGGCATCCCCGCCTTCGGCGTCATGGCCTCGGTGGTCGCGAATGGCGAATGCATCGCCGGCATCATCTACGATCCGATGGGCGACGACTGGGTCATCGCGGAAAAGGGCGCCGGCACATGGCTGAAGCGCCCCGACGGCGATACGCAGCGGCTTCGCACGGCCGCGCCCGTGGCGCTCGAGCAGATGGTCGGCATGGCCTCGACCGGCTTTCTGGCGCCGGGCAAGCGGGCCGAAGTGCTCGCCAACCTCGCCAAGGTCCGTTTCATCTGCAACTACCGCTGTGCCGCGCACGAACACCGGGCATTCGCCGGCGGCCATGTGCATTACCTCATGTATAACAAGCTGATGCCCTGGGACCATCTCGGCGGCACGCTCGCCTGCGTCGAGGCCGGCGGCTATGCCGCGCGTTTCGACGGTTCGACCTATCTGCCGGAGCACGTCGACGGCGGCCTGCTGATCGCGCCGGACAAGGAAAGCTGGGAGCTGCTGCGGCGCGAGGTGTTTACGGTGTAAAATAGAAGAAGCCCGCCAAATCGGCGGGCTTCGTGTTTTAGAAATGCCCCGCGCCCGGATCGAGCTGCGGATCGTCGCCCGGGTGGGTGAAGAGCTTGCCGCCCTCAGCCCAGAGCGTGGCCACGATGCTGATCAGGCCGAACAGCGCGAAGCCGCCGAAGAGCGGCTGCACGGTGCCGTTGAACAGCTGGCCGACCGCGCCGCCGAGGATGGCGCCGAAGGTGGTCGAGACGAAGCCGGTGATCGAGGTCGCGGTGCCGGCGAGATTGCCCATTGGCTCCAGGCTGATCGCCGTGAAGTTGGTGGCGATCACCGCGAACATCATCAGCAGGATCGTGAAGAGCGCATAGGCCAGCGTGAAGCTTGGCGTGCCGCCGAGCGCCTTCACGAAGCCGATCGCCGAGATGATGGTGAAGAGGATCATCGCGACATGCGAGATGCGGCGCATGCCGAACTTGCGCACGAAGAAGCCGTTGGCGAAGTTGGCGACCGCGATACCGCCCGCGGTGGCGGCAAAGGCGATCGGCAGCCAGTCGCCAAGCCCGTAGACCTCGCCGAAGACCTGCTGAACGGAGATGACATAGGCGCTGATGACGGCGGTGAACATGGTCAGGCCGATCATGTAGCCGCAAGTGATCCTGTTGGTGAGCACCGTCTTGAAGCCGTCGACCACATTGCCGAAGGAGAGCGGGATGCGCTCTTCGCGCGGCAGCGATTCCTTCAGGCGCAGGGATGCCCAGACGAACAGGATGGCGCCGACGATGCCGAGCAGGATGAAGATCCAGTGCCAGTTGGCGTAGGTGATGATCAGCTGGCCGACCGAGGGAGCGACGATCGGCACGATCATGAAGACGATCATGACGTAGGACATGACACGTGCCATCTCACGGCCACCGAAGCAGTCGCGGACGACGGCCATGGTGGTGATGCGGACGGCAGCGCCGCCGAGGCCCTGGATGAAGCGCATGACGAGCAACATCTCGAAGCTGCCGGTCGCCGCCGCGCCGAACATGGCCAGCACATAGACGGCGAGGCCGCCGAGCAGAATGTTGCGGCGGCCGAACGTGTCGGACAGGCTGCCGAAGATGATCTGCGATACGCCGAAGCCGAGGAAGAAGACGCCGATGACGAGCTGCGCGTCGTTGGCGTTCACCACGTTGAGCGCTCGGCCCATGGCGGGCAAAGCGGGCAACATGCTGTCGATCGCCATGGCGACGCTGGCGGTCATGATGGCGATGGTGATGACGAATTCGAGGAAGCCCATGCCGATGCGGCTGGACCCCTGGTTTTCGGTGTGCGGCTTATGGGGCGGCGTCATGGAATTGTCCTGAAATATGAAACTGTCTCGACCGGCGAATGCTTCAGGCCGCCGGATTATGCGGCTGGAACAGCTGGCCTTTCTCGGCGATCAGCACGAAGACGAGGCCGATGATCGAGACCGTGAAGTAGCCGGCGACCATGGGAAGCGCCGTGCCGTTGAAGGCCTGGCCGATGCCGGCGCCGATCAGCGCGCCGCCGACGGTGCTCATGAAGCCGAGGACCGACGAGGCGGTGCCGGCGACGTGGCCGAGCGGCTCCATCGCCAGCGAGTTGAAGTTCGAGCCGATCCAGCCGAACTGGAACATCGCCAGACCGAAGAAACCGATGAACAGGAAGAACGGCATGGGATGCGGCCCGAACACCAGGGCCAGCAGCCAGATGGTGTTGATGGTGATGAAGCCGAGCAAGGCGCCATGCGACAGGCGGCGCATGCCGAACTTGCCGACAAGGCGCGAATTGAGGAACGACGACATCGACATGAAGACCGCGACGCCGGCGAAGGCGAGGGGGAAATAGACGCCGAGGCCGTAGATGCCGACATAGATCTGCTGCGCCGAGTTGATGAAACCGAACAGCGAGCCGAAGATGAAGGTGCTGGCGATGGTGTAGCAAAGCGCGACGCGATTGGTGAGAACCAGCTTGAAGCCGCCGAGCACCGATTTCACGGTGAAGGGACGAACGTTTTCCGGACGCAGCGTTTCGGGCAGGCGGATATAGGCCCATGCGGCGATGATGGCCGCCATGACGGCGATGAACAGGAAGATCAGGTGCCAGCTGCCGAACAGCATGATGATCTGGCCGCTTCCCGGCGCGATGACGGGAACGATCATGAAGACCATCATGATCAGCGACATGACCTCGGCCATCTGCCGGCCGCCGTAGATATCGCGAACGATGGAGATGGTGATGACGCGGGTGGCGGCGGAGCCGAGGCCCTGGATGAAGCGCAGGATGAGCAGGCCCTCGAAGGTCGGGACCAGTGCGCTGCCGAGCGAGGAACAGATATAGATGCCGATGCCGGCGAGCAGCGGCAGCCGGCGACCGAAACGATCCGACAAGGGGCCGTAGACAAGCTGGGCGACGCCGAAGCCGAGAAGGTAGCTCGAGACGACGAACTGGCGGTTGTTTTCGTTCTCGACGTTGAGGCTGGCGCCGATCTGCTGCAGCGCCGGCAGCATGATGTCGATCGCCAGCGAGTTGATCGCCATCAGGAAGGCCGCAAGCGCGATGAACTCACCCTTGCGCATGGGGATGCGGCCCACATGCGCGGCTTGTGATGAATCTGTCACAATGTAATTCCCAAAAACAGGCCAAGGCGCTGTTCAGCACAGCGCCTCGGACTCAAAATACAGAAATGGAAACCGGGCTGACGTCCGGTGACCGGTCAGGTCAAGCGGCGCCGCGAACGGTTACGCCGTTGTCCTGAAAGTGCTGCTGCAATTCGCCAGCCTGGAACATTTCCTTGACGATGTCGCAGCCGCCGATGAATTCACCCTTGACGTAAAGCTGGGGAATGGTCGGCCAGTTGGAGTAATCCTTGATGCCCTGGCGGATTTCCGAATCAGCGAGCACGTCGACGCTCTTGTAGTCGACGCCGATGTAATCAAGAATCTGCACGACCTGGCCGGAGAAACCACACTGGGGAAACTGCGGCGAGCCCTTCATGAAAAGGACGACGTCGTTGGTCTTGATTTCGTTGTCGATGAATTCGTTGATGCCGCTCATGGGACCTAATCCTTTCAACAGGCGAGTTAAAGGCCCGCCGTTTCAATCGTTCAGCTTAGATAGCATGTGACGATCGGAATTCCAGCGGGTGCGAACAAAAAAAGAAGGGCCCTATCGGTCTGACGTCCTGGCTGTTGCCGATCCGTTACGGATTGAGGTTCGGCAACGGCTGCGCGCCTTGTCCGGTGTCGATCAAGCCTTGCGCGCCTGGCTGGCGACCGGGAATCAAAAATGCCCGGCGGAACCGGGCATTTTTCAACAGGCCTTGACCGCCGTATTTATTCCGGCGCCGAGGTCTGCAGCGCCAGTGCGTGCAGAACGCCGCCCATGTTGCCCTTCAGCGCGTCGTAGATCATCTTGTGCTGCTGCACGCGGCTCTTGCCGCGGAAGGCCTCGGCTACGACTTCGGCGGCGTAGTGATCGCCGTCGCCGGCCAGATCACGGATGACCACCTTGGCGCCGGGGATGCCGGCCTTGATCATGTCTTCGATGTCACCGGGTTTCATGGCCATGGTCGATTACTCCTTGCGCATCATTCCGCGGCAGCGAGCGTGCCGCTGCCATCCATGAACTCAGGGAACCACGATTCATGGGCGTGGCGCAATTGCTGAATTGGCAGCGACAGCAGATCGTCGATGACAAGCGCGTCACCCGCGACCGTGCCGAGGCGGCGGAACGGAACGCCCGCGCCTTCCGCGTTGGCGCAGACGAAGTCGGCGACATCGGCAGGGACGGTGAGCACGTAGCGCGCCTGGTCCTCGCCGAAGAGAAGCCCGTGGGTTTCGCCGCGGCCTTCGCTGAGGCTGATCTTCAGGCCCTTGCCCGAGGACATCGCCATTTCCGCCAGAGCGAGCGCAAGGCCGCCCGAGGAAAGGTCGTGGCAGGCGGTTGCCTGGCCGTTGCGAATGACGGACCGCACGAAGTTGCCGTTGCGGCGTTCGGCGAAGAGATCGACTTCCGGCGGCGGGCCGTCGGTGCTGCCGAGGATGTCGCGAAGGTAGATCGAGGAGCCGAGGTGGCTGCCGTCGGTGCCGATCATGATGACCTTGTCACCATCGGATGCACCGCCGATGCGCGCCATCTTCTTCCAGTCGCCGAGAAGGCCGACGCCGGCGATGGTGGGGGTCGGAAGGATCGCGACGCCGTTGGTCTCGTTGTAGAGCGATACGTTGCCCGAGACGATCGGGAAATCGAGCGCGCGGCAGGCTTCGCCGATGCCCTTCACGGCCTGCACCAGCTGGCCCATGATCTCGGGCTTTTCCGGGTTGCCGAAGTTGAGGTTGTCGGTGGCCGCCAGCGGCTCGGCGCCGGTCGCGGTGATGTTGCGCCAGCATTCGGCCACGGCCTGCTTGCCGCCTTCGAACGGATCGGCCTCGACATAGCGCGGCGTCACGTCCGAGGAGAAGGCGAGCGCCTTGGTCGGATGCGTGTCGACGCGCACGACGCCGGCATCGCCACCCGGCAGCTGCAGAGAGTTGCCCTGGATCAGCGTGTCGTACTGTTCGTAGACCCAGCGGCGGCTGGATTCGTTTGGCGAGCCGACGAGCTTGAGCAGCGTCTGGCCGTAATCCTCCGGCGCCGCGACCAGATTGGCAGGGAGCGGCGCGCGCTTGTCGGCCTCGCGCCAGGGGCGGTCATATTCCGGTGCCTGATCGCCGAGATCCTTGATCGGCAGGTCGGCGACCTGTTCGCCCTGGTGCATGACGCGGAAGCGCAGGTCGTCGGTGGTCTTGCCGACGATCGCGAAATCGAGGCCCCACTTGACGAAGATCGCCTTGGCGACTTCTTCCTTGGCGGGCTCGAGAACCATGAGCATGCGCTCCTGGCTTTCCGACAGCATCATTTCGTAGGCGGTCATCTGGTCCTCGCGCACCGGGACGGTGTCGAGGTCGAGCAGGATGCCGAGGTCGCCCTTGGCGCCCATTTCGACGGCCGAACAGGTGAGACCCGCCGCACCCATGTCCTGGATGGCGATGACGGCGCCGGTCTGCATCAGCTCGAGGCAGGCTTCGAGCAGGCACTTTTCGGTGAAGGGGTCGCCGACCTGAACGGTCGGGCGCTTCTCTTCGATCGATTCGTCGAATTCGGCCGATGCCATGGTCGCGCCGCCGACGCCATCGCGGCCGGTCTTGGCGCCGAGATAGACGACGGGAAGGCCGACGCCCTTGGCTTCGGAGAGGAAGATACCATCCGACTTGGCAAGGCCGGCCGCGAAGGCGTTGACCAGGATGTTGCCGTTATAGCGCGCGTCGAACTCGACTTCGCCGCCGACCGTCGGAACGCCGAAGGAATTGCCGTAGCCGCCGACGCCGGAGACGACGCCGGAGACGAGATGCTTCGTCTTCGGGTGATCGGGCGAGCCGAAACGCAGCGCGTTCATGGCGGCGATCGGGCGGGCACCCATGGTGAAGACGTCGCGCAGAATGCCACCGACGCCGGTTGCCGCACCCTGATAGGGCTCGATGTAGGACGGGTGGTTGTGGCTCTCCATCTTGAACACGACGACGTCGCCGTCATCGATATCGACGACACCGGCGTTTTCGCCCGGTCCCTGGACGACGCGCGGGCCTTTTGTCGGCAGCGTGCGGAGCCATTTCTTGGAGGATTTGTAGGAGCAGTGCTCGTTCCACATGGCCGAGAAGATGCCGAGCTCGGTGAAGGTCGGCTCCCTGCCGATCAGATCCAGAATCCGCTGGTATTCGTCCGGCTTCAAGCCGTGGGCGGCGATCAATTCTGGAGTGATCGGGCGGGTATTGGAAATGGTCATGAGCTCTGCGAAGTCCCTGCCGTTGCGCGATTTCGGTGTCTTTAGCCTAAGTGGGTGCGGCGCGCGACAGAAAAAAGCCCGCTGTTCACAGAGAGCGGGCCCGCGAGGGCAATATCGGGACGGTTCAGAACTTGTAGCCGACCTGAAGACCGGCACGAGTCATGCCGTTGTTCGGTCCGTCGCACAGGTTGGCGTGCGAGGAATGGGCGACTTGCGCGATCACGCTCCAGTTCGCATCGATACGGTAGCCGGCGCCGACATATTCGTGGAACAGGAAACGACAGCCAAGATTCTGGCCCGTCGGCGCTGTTGTTGAGATTGCCGTTGTGCCAGACGCCGCCAAATCCGGCTTCCGCGAAGAGCTTCTCGTTGAAGTTCACGGTCCATGACAGGCCGCCGAAGATCTGCGTCGCTTCGCCCGACGTGCCGATCGAAGTGCCGACGTTCACGCGGGGGCGGGCGAGGGCCTGTTTCCAGTCCGTTGCCGTATCCTGATTGAACGGGTCGAAGAAGACCGTCACCTCGGGAAACACGCCGTCTTCGCGACTGTCGCCGCCCTGGATCGACGCTGAGGCGCCGAAGCGCAGTTCGTCGAAGATCTTGTCATCCGCATGGGCCGAGACCGGCATAAGCGACGTGTTCGCAAGGATCGCCGCGAGGAGTAGTCCGCAGCCAGTCGATGCCGATGCCATGCTGTTCATTGTCATGCGCCGCCCTTGGTGCCGGCTAGATCGCCGTCCTCGCGCCAATTGGTAGCATGCAAATCGATTCGGTAAAGCAGGCAGGTGCTCACGGAACCGGATTTCGTCCGGTGCTGCCGATCGGCAACAGCGTCAGACCTCGCCGTCGTATCCGGCGCCGCCACTTTCAAGCAGGCGTCGAACTGTCATCAAGCCCGCAACCATTTCGCCTCTATCCCTGGGGGATGAGAAGCTGATGCGCACGCGGTGATAGACCTTGTCGGTGCGCGCCGCCTTGAATTCGTCCTCGTCGTCGATCAGCACGCCGTCGCGGAAGGCGGCGTTCTTGAAGGTGCCGGAGAGCCAGGGATCGGGCAGCTTGAGCCAGATGAACGGCACATGCGGATGCGAGATGAAGTCGAATCCCTGTAGCGTTTCGCGCGCCAGCCGTTCGCGTCCAGCAAGCTCGGTGACACAGGCGTCGCGAATGTCGTGAGCCTCGCCGCTCTCCACCAGACGGGCGCAGGCTTCGGCAAGGATGAAGGGCAGGCCGCCGGTGATCATCTTGTGGGTGACCTTGATGCGCTGCGCGAAATGCGGCGGGCAGGCGACCCAGCCGCCGCGGATGCCGGCGGCTACCGATTTCGACAGTCCGCTGATGAGGAAGGTGCGATCGGGCGCAAGCGAGGCGAGCAGCGGGTTCTCGTCGCCGGTCATGCCGCCATAGAGGTCGTCCTCGATCAGCCAGACACCATGCTTGCGCGCGATTTCGGCTATCCTGGCACGCCGTTCATGCGGCATGGTCGCAAGCGTCGGGTTGTGGGCTGTCGGCATCAGGAAGGCGAGCTTCGGATGCTGTTGCGAGCAGAGCCGCTCGAAATCATCGGGAATGACGCCATGCTCGTCGGAATCAACGGTGATGGTCCGCCGGCCAAGGATGCGGGCACTGCGGCTCACCTGCGTATAGCTCAGGTTTTCGAAAACGATCTTGTCACCGGGCGATGATATCGCCGAGATCACGGCGATGGCGGCTGCGTGCGCGCCGAGCGTGGGGACGATGTTTTCGGTGTCGGGCGCCCAGCCGTTGCGCGACAGCCAGCGACGTCCGGCCTCATACCAGTTCTGCGGAAAGACGCGCGAATAGGAGGAGATCTCGGCAAGCTGCTGCTCGCCGATATCGGCAAGTATGCGGCCGATGGCCTTTCCCTGGCCAAGATCGGGTGCCGCCGTCGTGTCGAAGCGTATCTTGTCCGACGGCGCGTCGATTGTCCTGGTGCCGCCGAGAGCGATGGTCAGCGGATCGGGCTGATTTCCCGGCGCCGTCTCCGCGCGGTCCAGCACATAGGTGCCGCGCCCGACTTCGCCCGCCACCAGTCCGCGCTCATGCACCAGCGCGTAGGCGCGGCCGATTGTACCGATTGTCACGCCGATATCGTAAGCCAGATTGCGCTGCGGCGGCAGCTTGCTGCCAGCTGGCAATGCGCCGCTGGCGATGGCGGATTCTGATATTGTCCGCAAGGCGCAGATAGACGGGACCGGAACCACGCGAGAGATCAGGGAGCCAATTTGTCATGATGACAATTTCCTATATTGTCACCATCCTCCTGTCAAGTTTATCAGGGCAAATGCATACAATCAGAGATAGGATCGAGACATGTCGGTAGCCCCTGACTGCAGGAGAGACAATGGATTCCATCAACCGGAGCAATTCCGCGACAGGGCGAGATTTGACCGGCGCAATGTGTGGGCCACTTTTGGCCAAGTCTGGAGCAGCATTCTGATCTGGCACAAGAAACGGGCCAGCCGGCGCGTGCTCCGGGATCTGACGGATTCCGAGCTCCACGACATCGGCATCAGCAGGGCCGATGCCGACAAGGAGGTCGCAAAATCGTTCTTCTGGGATTGAGGCCGGGAAGCGTCGGTGGCCGCTTAGCTGCAGCTCTTGTTGCCGCCGGCCCAGCGCGTAACGTCCTGCGCGATGCGCGGACGTGCCGGGCCATCCATCATCGGGCCAAAGGCGTCGAGCTTGGAAGGGTTGCCTTCCGCCTGGACGACCAGCAGCGGCCGACCTTCCGGGCTGTTCCTGGGAACGACGAGGATACGCGGGCGGCCGGAGAACGAGTTGAGTTCGGGAGCGAGCCTGTAAGCGGTAAACGCCGCGTCGCCCGACTTGAACCAGCAAGTGTTGGCGGCCACCGCCACGCGTTCCATGGTCGACAGCGCGCTGCGATCCTGCGAGGGCGCCGGTGTCTTGGATTGGCAAGACGCAACCAGTGCCGCGATCGCGGCAACGGCGAAGATATGTGTCAGGGGCATGTGAGGGCGCATCGATCTTGCTCCAGTGGACCGGATGAATGGCCTCATACCCGTTTAAGGTTAAGCAGCGATTACGTCGAGCGCGGAAGCGAACAACGCCCGGCCGTCGGAACCGCCATGGGCTGCCTCGATCAGGTTTTCGGGGTGCGGCATCATGCCGAGCACGTTGCCGCCCTCGTTCATGACGGCGGCGATGTCGTTCATCGAACCGTTCGGGTTGGTGCCCTCGGCATAACGGAAGACCACCTGGCCGTTGCCTTCGATCTTCGCCAGCGTTTCGGCGTCGGCGAAGTAGTTGCCGTCGTGGTGGGCGACCGGGCAGCGGATGATCTGGCCCTTGGCATAGGCGCGGGTGAAATCGGTCTCGGCGTTCGCCACTTCGAGCTTGATCTCGCGGCAGACGAACTTCAGCGACGAATTGCGCATCAACGCGCCCGGCAGCAGGCCGGATTCGACGAGGATCTGGAAGCCGTTGCAGACGCCCAGAACCTTCACGCCCTTGTTGGCCTTCTCGATGATCGCCTGCATGACCGGCATGCGCGCGGCGATCGCGCCGCAGCGCAGGTAGTCGCCATAGGAGAATCCACCCGGAATGACGATCAGATCGACA
Source organism: Rhizobium sp. AN80A (assembly GCF_030053015.1). Classification (NCBI taxonomy): domain Bacteria; kingdom Pseudomonadati; phylum Pseudomonadota; class Alphaproteobacteria; order Hyphomicrobiales; family Rhizobiaceae; genus Rhizobium; species Rhizobium sp. AN80A. The sequence continues at coordinate 854,034 of NZ_JASJPX010000003.1, forward strand.
TCTGGAATGTCGGTCTCCGTCTGCCAGATCGTCACCGGCGCCTTGCCGGAGATCTTGGTGAGAGCGGCGATCATGTCACGATCGCGATTGAGGCCCGGAAGCTGAACGACGGCGGATTTCATGGGTGTGGTTCAAACCTTGCTTGTGCTTCTGCGAGTTCTCGAAGTTCGAGACGGTTTTCAATGCGTTCGAGGCGTTGGTCGTGACGGTCGAGCACGCTGTAGATGTTATGGATGTCATGATGCATGGACACCATCGTTCCGCGCATCGCGTTCATCTCTTCCTTCAATCCGCGCTGGCCGAATTTCAGCTCAGCAATGTCTGCATGCACTCGCTTCAAAAGTTCATACACCAGTTCACTGCTGATTTCAGCCATCGGACAATCTCCACAACCTTTAGTCGAGAGAAATAGTATAATTCTCGATAACGGTGTTGGCGAGGAGTTTTTCGCACATGGCCTTGATGTCGCCTTCGGCCTTGGCCTTGTCGGTGCCTTCGACTTCGACGTCGAATACCTTGCCTTGGCGGACATGGCCGACGCCATCGAGATCCGAGCGCGCCGAGCGCGCCTTCGATGGCCTTGCCCTGCGGATCGAGAACGCCGTTTTTCAGCGTGACGGTTACACGAGCCTTGATCACTTTGTCTTCCCTTGCCTTTTTAGCGAATGGCTTGCTCAGCCACTATGTTACTTGACGAGCACCGGACCGGTGCCGCGCACAGGCTCGTTCTCGTTGATGATGCCGAGGCGGCGCGCCACTTCCGAATAGGCTTCGAGAAGGCCACCCATGTCGCGGCGGAAGCGGTCCTTGTCCATCTTTTCCTGGGTGTCGATGTCCCAGAGACGGCAGCTGTCCGGCGAGATCTCGTCGGCGAGGATGATGCGCATCATGTCGCCCTCATAGAGGCGGCCGCATTCGATCTTGAAATCGACGAGCTGGATGCCGACGCCCAAAAACAGGCCGGTCATGAAGTCGTTGACGCGGATCGCCAGCGCCATGATGTCGTCGAGCTCGGCGGGATTGGCCCAGCCGAAGGCGGTGATATGCTCCTCGGAGACCATCGGGTCCTCGAGCGCGTCGGACTTGTAGTAGAACTCGATGATCGAGCGCGGCAACACCGTGCCCTCGTCGATGCCGAGACGCTTGGCGAGCGAGCCGGCGGCGACATTGCGCACGACGATCTCAAGCGGGATCATCTCGACTTCGCGGATCAACTGCTCGCGCATGTTGAGGCGGCGGATGAAGTGCGTGGGAATGCCGATCTTGTTCAGATGGTTGAATATGAACTCGCAGATGCGGTTGTTCAGAACGCCCTTGCCATCGATGACTTCGTGCTTCTTCTTGTTGAAGGCGGTGGCGTCGTCCTTGAAGAACTGGATCAGCGTGCCTGGCTCGGGTCCCTCATACAGAATCTTGGCCTTGCCCTCGTAAATACGGCGGCGACGGTTCATTGCGATTGTTCTCTTGTCGTTGGCGCTCTTGGGATTAGCGCGAGTGGATCGATCTCGTGGCGTCCCCATAAAGGAAAAGCGAGGGTTTCACAATCCGCCTGTCACTCCTTCCCCGGATTCCGGTCTTCCGGAGCACCGATGCGAGAATCGAATGTCTGAGAATGGCATTCTACCCCGTTTCCCGGCTTAACAAAACGACCGTAGGTTTATGCCGGGGTTGTGCAGTGTTTTATTTGGCGGCAGTCGCCTTGCTCGGCTTGCTCGGCTTGCGCGGCGAGGGCGCTTGGGCGGCGGCCGCCTGGCGCCAGCTGGCGGCCCGCACGAAAGAGGGGATCTGCACTGACGGCATCGGACGGGCCAGCGCATAGCCCTGCAGCACGTCGCAGCCGAGGTCGCCGAGAATCCGGGCGTGCTCCATGGTCTCGACGCCTTCGGCGGTGACCAGAATGCTCAGGGAGCGGCCGATCTCGATGATCGAGCGGACGAGCTTGCGCTGTTCGGAGGAGGTCGGCAGCATCCGGATCAACTCGCGGTCGATCTTCAGCGTCTTCGGGCTTAGCCTGAGCAGGCTGACGATCGAGGCGTGGCCGGTGCCGAAGTCGTCGATCTCGATGTCGATGCCGAGCCGGCGGAACTGGCGGAGATTGGCGATGACAGCGTCATCGCAGTCATCGAGCGAAATGGATTCCAGAAGCTCGAAGGCGATGGTTCCGGGCACGATCTTCAGGGCCCGCAGCTTCTTGCCCAGAGCTGGATCGTCAAGTCTCCGGGAGGAGACATTGACGGCGATCTTCGGAATGACGATGCCTTCGCGCTCCCACGCTTTGCGATCGGCGAGCGCCTGCTCGAGGATGACACCGTCGATGGTCGCGACGACGTTGATATCCTCGGCTATGTCGAGAAAGCGATCGGGCGCAAGCAGGCCGTGTTCGCGGTGTTGCCATCTCGCCAGCGTCTCGACACCCGTCACGTCGAGCGTGCGGGCATCGAACTGCGGCTGATAAAAGGGCACGAATTCGCGCCGCTCGAGACCGATGAGGATATCGTCGGCCAGCCGCTTGCTCGCGATCACCTGGCGACGGGCGTCCTTAGAGAAGAATTCGTGCCGGTTCCTGCCGCCGCTCTTGGCGCGATAGAGCGCGATGTCGGCGTTGAGCAGGAGCTGCTTACCATCCAGCATCGGGCCGCTGTCGGTGGCGATGCCGACGCTGGCGCCGAAGCGGCACTCGTGATGCTCGTAGCGGATCGGGCGGCTGAGTTCGCGCACGATGCGCTCGGCCATGTTGGAAATCTTCTTCGGCGTGACATCGATCGCGCACAGCACCACGAACTCGTCTCCGCCGATGCGGGCCACGAAATCCCCCGGCCGAACGGCTTCGGTCAGGACCGAGGCGGCATGCTTCAGCATGGCGTCGCCGGCGCGGTGGCCGAGCGTGTCGTTGATCTGCTTGAAACGGTCGAGGTCTATGTGCAGAACCGCGAGCGTATCGTCGCCGGTGCTGCTCGCCGTCGAATATTCCTCCAGCTTGCGATCGAGATAGCGTCGGTTCGGAAGCCCTGTGAGGAAGTCATGAAGGGCGAGATGCTCGATGCTCTCCTTGGCCGCCTCCAGTTCGCGGTTGTGGGCCTCTGCGAGGTCCTTGGCCCGTTGAAGCTCGGCGTTGAGCGCCACTTCCTCGGTCACGTCCCAATTGGCGCCGATCAGCTTGCGGTGGCCGTTGCCGTCGATGAAGAAGGCCGCCTTGGCGCGGATGACGCGCTCGGCGCCATCGCCGCGGATGATCCTGAATTCATGCTGGAATCCCGACTGGCGCTCGATGTTTTCCATCACGGTCCTATGCACACGGTCGCGGTCGTCGGGATGCAGCGTCTCGCTCCAGGCGTCGCCGTGCCAGGCGCGCGTCGCGTCCTTGATGCCGTAGATCCACAGCAGGCGCGCGTCCCATTCGACGGTGCCGGTATCGAGATCGGACTCGAACACGCCGATCCCTGAAATGTCGAGCGCGAGATCGAGCCGCCGCGACATATGCGCCAGACGCTCTTCCGCCTCCTTGCGGGCGGTGATGTCGGTGTCGGTGCCGACGAGACGGGCAGGGGCGCCGTTTTCATCCCACTCGACGCAGGCGCCGCGGCATTCGATCCAGATCCAGTGGCCGTCCCGGTGCCGCTCGCGATATTCGAAGACACGGAAGTTCGGATCGCCGGCGTTCTGCCGATCGATCGCGTCGATGACGAAAGCGCGGTCATCGGGATGGATCAGCGCGATCCAGGTATCGTAGTCGCCATCCGCCTCTTCGTCGGGCGCGATGCCGCGCATGGCCTTCCAGGTCTGCGAATAATAGCGCGTTCCAAGCTTCAGGTTGTGATCCCATACGCCGAGATCGGAACCGACCAGCGCATAGTTCCAGCGGCTTTCGCGCTCGACAAGCGCGTCGTTTTCGCGATCGGAAGCATCCGCGGAGGCGATGGTGTCATCGCTTTTTCTCGAACCAACCGGTTGATCAGGCGTCTTCTTCGTCAATGCTCGCACTCGCTCGTCTGGCGTGTGTCAATTTGCTTATGTTAAATTAATCCGGGCTTAATAACGGAGAAAACTTATGCGTCTGTCCAGTCTTTCGGGCGAACGCTTCCGGCTGAACGCTTCACGCCGATGCTCGCGGCGATATTTTGCCAGGATCGTCGCGACGGCCGCAAAAATACCGCCCGGTGTTTTGCGCCCTATATGAGGGGCATGGAGGAAAAGCCATGGCTCAGGATTGGCCAATGTTCATCATGCAATGCGTCGTGCTCGCCGCGTTCGCGAGCGTGTTCTTCGTTCGCGGCGAGGGCGACTGAGCTTGTCGGCGTTGGAACGCGCGCAGCCTAGCCCTTGAGGCGGCTGAGGAACTGCGCGAAGACCATCGTGCCCTCGGGCCACGGGCCGTGGCCGGAGTCGGCGTTGATGTGGCCGGACTCTCCCGCATCGATCAGCAATGAGCCCCAGCTGGCGGCAATCTCGTCGGCGTGCTCGTAGGCGCCGAAGGGATCGTTGCGGCTTGCGACGGTGATGCTCGGGAACGGCAAGGGATCGCGGGGATAGGGACCGAAGGTCATCAGATGCTTGGGGCGGATGTCGGGATTGGTGACATCGGGCGGCGCCACCAGAAAGGCGCCGGCGACGGGTTTCTTGAACTGCGGGATCGCATGCAGAAGCGACGGCACGCCGAGCGAGTGGGCGACCAGCACCACCGGGCGGGTCGACGCATTGACTTCCTCGGCAATTCTGGCTGCCCAGTCCTCGCGCACGGGCTTGGACCACTCCGCCTGCTCGACGCGGCGCGCGGTGCTGAGTTTGGCCTGCCAGCGGCTCTGCCAGTGGTCGGGGCCGGAATTGGTGTAACCGGGAATGATGAGGATATCGGCGTCTGAAGCTTTCATGGTGCCGCCGATGTGAGAAGGCGTGGCGACAAAGTCAAGGGAAAGCGGGACAGCTCCGGCGATTTTTGTTATACTGCGCCACTGCCGGTCGCGTTCGATGTCGGCACCGCCGATGCTTTCGCCGCTGGCCTCAATGGCTGAGGAGGAGAAAGCCATGACGGCATTTCACGTCATGTCCGGCGCGGACAATGTCTATTCGCGCCCGGTCATCAACAGAATTGGCCTTGCGGACGTCTTCGACGCCATCAGGCTCGGCATGGCGGATTTCAGGGAAAAACCATCGCATTACGTGTTTCTGTGCCTGATGTATCCGATCGCGGGCATATTTCTCGCGGTCGCGACGTCGAGCGCCAACCTGCTTCCGATGATATTCCCGCTGATCGCCGGCTTTGCCCTGATCGGCCCCCTGGCGGCGATCGGTCTCTATGAAATCAGCCGGCGACGGGAGGCCGGAATGGACAGTTCCTGGCGGCACGCCATGGACGTGACGCGGTCGCCGGCCTTCCCGTCGATCGTCACGGGCGGGCTTCTCCTGTTTGCGTTCTTCGTCGTCTGGCTCGTGGCCGCGCAGACGCTCTACATGAACGTGTTGAGCGACGTGTTTCCTCGGTCGATCTCCACCTTCTTCTCCGAGATCTTCGGCACGCCGCAGGGCATGCAGCTGATCGTCTGGGGCAACCTGATCGGCTTCGGATCTCGCGCTGATCGTGCTGGCGACGACCGTCGTCACATTCCCGATCCTGCTCGATCGCGATATCGGCCTCGTCGCCGCCATGGAAACATCGTTGCGGGCGACGCTTGCCAATCCCGTTCCGGTCCTGTGCTGGGGCCTGATCGTTGCGGTCTCGCTCGCCGTCGCGACCATCCCGCTCTTCGTCGGGCTGGCGCTGGTGATGCCGATCCTCGGTCATTCGACCTGGCACCTCTACCGCAAGCTGGTGGCGCCGCCGATCGTGTGACTGCCACCTTATTGCGACCTGGGCTGCGCAGGAACACAATGCCTCCCTCCAAGTTTGACTGATGCAGGCTTCGAGGGAGGCAATCATGACCGACACCCAGCATATCTTCATGCGCTTTTCGGCGAAGACGTCGGAATGGGCGGGCAAGCCCGCCACATTCGTGCTTGCTTTGGTGCTCGTCATCCTTTGGGCCGCGACAGGATCGTTCTTCGACTATTCCCAGACATGGCAACTGGTCATCAACACCGGCACGACGATCATCACCTTCCTCATGGTGTTCGTGCTGCAGAACGCGCAGACGCGCGACACGCGCGCCATTCAGGCCAAGCTCGACGAACTGATCCTGACAAGCCATGCGGAGAACCGGTTCATCGGCATCGAGAACCTCGACGAGGACGACCTCAAACATCTCGATCGGCTGGTGGCGAAAGCTGCGAAGGGCGGGCAGGCGGAGAAGCAGGCGGCGGCCGACGCCGCGCCGAAATCCACCAAGACCGCCACCGCCGTGCGCAAGAAGATCGATGCGGCGGCGCGTTCGCGCAAGGACAAACGAAGCGGCGCCCCGAAAGGCGCCGCAGAAGAATTGACCGTGCCGATCAGCCGTTGGCGAAGACGCGGCTGAAAATCGTGTCGACGTGCTTGGTGTGATAGCCGAGATCGAACTTCTCGCGGATTTCCTCTTCCGTGAGCGCCGCGCGCACTTCCGCGTCGCCAAGCAGTTCCTCGAGGAAATCGGCGCCCCTTTCCCAGACCTTCATGGCGTTGCGCTGCACCAGACGGTAGCTGTCCTCGCGCGAGACGCCGGCCTGGGTCAGCGCCAGAAGCACGCGCTGGCTCATGACCAGTCCCTTGAACTGGTTCATGTTGCGCAGCATGTTTTCCGGGTAGATCACCAGCTTCTCGACGACGCCGGCGAGACGGTTCAGCGCGAAATCCAGCGTGATCGTCGTATCGGGGCCGATGGCGCGCTCGACGCTCGAATGGCTGATGTCGCGCTCGTGCCAGAGGGCGACATTTTCCATGGCCGGAACAACCGACATGCGCACGAGGCGGGCGAGACCCGTCAGGTTTTCGGTGAGCACCGGGTTGCGCTTGTGCGGCATGGCGGACGAGCCCTTCTGGCCGGGCGAGAAGAACTCCTCGGCTTCGAGCACTTCGGTGCGCTGCATGTGGCGAATTTCGATGGCGACGTTTTCGATCGACGAGGCGATGACGCCGAGCGTCGCGAAGAACATCGCGTGGCGGTCGCGCGGGATGACCTGGGTCGAGATCGGCTCGGCGGCGAGGCCGAGCTGTTCGCAGACATATTCCTCGACGCTCGGGTCGATGTTGGCGAAGGTGCCGACGGCACCGGAGATCGCACCGGTCGCGACTTCGGCGCGGGCGGCGACCAGACGGTCGCGGTTGCGCTTCATTTCAGCGTAGAAGCGCGCGAAGGTCAGGCCCATCGTGGTCGGCTCGGCGTGGATGCCGTGGCTGCGGCCGATGCGGACCGTGTCCTTGTGTTCGAAGGCGCGGGTCTTCAGCGCCGCGAGCACGCGGTCCATGTCGGCGAGCAGAAGGTCGGCGGCGCGCACCAGCTGGATGTTGAAGGTGGTGTCCAGCACGTCGGAAGATGTCATGCCCTGGTGGACAAAGCGGCTGTCGGGACCGATGAATTCGGCGAGATGCGTCAGGAAGGCGATGACGTCGTGCTTGGTGACGGCCTCGATCTCGTCGATGCGGGCGACGTCGAATTGGGCGACCGAACCCTTTTCCCAGATGGTGCGCGCGGATTCCTGCGGAATGACGCCGAGATTGGCGAGCGCGGTGCAGGCATGAGCCTCGATCTCGAACCAGATGCGGAACTTGGTTTCGGGCGACCAGATGGCGACCATTTCAGGTCGGGAGTAGCGCGGGATCATGGCTTCCTGCTTTCGTTCTAGGGAATGTTGGCGTTTTTCAGAAATGTTGGCGCCCCTGTAGCAAAGACGGGCGGCAATCTCAACGCATGCGTTTCGCAAGGGCGAAACTCGTCGCCAGCAGGCAGACGAGGCCGAGGGGGAAGAACAGCCGCAAACCGAGGACCATGAACTGGTAGACGGAGCTCGCGCCGGTGAAGAGGAACTGCACAAACCAGATCACCGAGCCGGGCGAGGCATGCCAGCGCGAGTAGAAGACGCGGTAGTCCATCGCGAAGAGAAATGCCGTCATCAGGATCGTGCAGGCCGAAAGTGCGACGAAGAAGGCGGCGAACCGCGTTTCGATGCGGCGCCGGTACGCGAAGAAGCGTCCCAGCATGAGCGCGAACGGCCAGGCAAGCAGGCCGCCCGCGAAATAGAGGATGGCGAGGTCGTCGACGTGGCTTGTCCGCAGGCCGTTGCGGACGTAAAGCGTGCTCATCGCCGAGGCCAGCATCTGGAGAGCCCAGAGAGGCGCGCCGGCGAGCACGGCGGAGTAGGGCGGGTAAGCCGCCTGCAGCCGTTCTCCCATCAGCGACACGTCGGTCCCGGCATTATTTGGATTGGCCTTCAGCGGCCGCGCGGAGCGCCGATATGGCCGACCTGTAGGCCTCGACGGAGCCGCCCTTGAAGATGGCAGAGCCGGCGACGAGCACGTTGCCGCCCGCCTTGCCGATGACGGGAGCGGTCTCGACCGTGACGCCGCCATCGACCTGGAGATCGATCGGTCGGTCACCGATCAGTGACCTGGCGGCGGCGATCTTGTCGGCCATGGCGGGAATGAACTTCTGGCCGCCGAAACCGGGATTGACCGACATGATGAGGATCATGTCGATATCATCCAGCACGTTTTCGAAGACCGAGAGCGGCGTTGCCGGGTTGAGGGTGACGCCGACCTTCTTGCCGAGATTACGCACCGTCTGCAGCGAGCGGTGCAGGTGCGGGCCGGCCTCGGCGTGAACGGTGATGCGGTCGCAGCCGGCCTTGGCGAAGGCCTCGAGATAGTCGTCGACGGGCGCGATCATCAGGTGGCAGTCGAAGGTCGCGTCTGTATAGGAGCGCAGCGACTTGATGACGTCGGGACCGAAGGAAATATTGGGAACGAAGTGACCATCCATGACGTCGAGGTGGATCCAGTCGGCGCCGGCCGCTGTCACGTCGCGCACCTCCTGGCCGAGCTTGGCGAAGTCGGCGGCCAAAACGGATGGCGCGATGCGGATGGGCTGGGTCATTGTCTCTCTCCGTTGAAGTCGCCCGACATCAGGCAGGCGTTATTGCGCCGGCGCGTTGAAGGGCACGAATGCCCCGGCGCGCCATTGCATCAGCTGGTAAGGGTTTTGCGACAGCTCGCGGCCGGCGTCGAAGGCGATCTGGCCAAGTACGGTGTCGAAGGGCGTGCCGGCGAGATGCTGGGCGACGGGTCGCTCATCGGCGGCCGCGGCCTGCACCGCCTTGATCGCGATCTCGACGGCGGCATAGGACGGCAGGACATAGCCCTCGGGCTCGATACCGGCTGCACGCAGCGCCACGCCCGCGGGCGACGCGTCGGCGCGGGCGGTATAATCGGGCAGCGTCACGGCACGGACGCCGTCCGCAAGCGGCAGAGGCTGGTCGGCCGCGCGCATCGCGTCACCGCCCATCAGGTCGAGCGCGATCTTGTCGGCCTTTGCGTCGCGGGCGATGATGGAGACGTCGCTGCGGTCGCCGCCGATGAAGACCTTGGTGGCGCCCGCTCTCTTGAGCCGGCGAACGAGCGCGATCTGCTGTTCCTGGCCGGGGCGGTAGGTATCGGTGAAAACGGGCTTCAGGCCGTTCTGCTCCAGCGCGTTGCGCACCGCTTCGGTGAGTTCCCGGCCGTGGATCGTTCCGTCCTCGACAAGCGCGATGGGGCTCGATGCCCAATCGCGCAGGATGACCTCGATGATCTTCGCCGCCTCGGCGCCATCGGCGGGCGCGAGCCGAAACAGCGGCCAGCCGTTCTTCAGCGCATCTTCCATGAGAATGCGGGAGCGCACGGAGACGGTGATAGCCGGGATATTGGCGTCCTTCAGCTTGGGGAGCGCGCCGTCGAGCGTCTGGCTGCAGAGAAAGCCGACGGCGACCTGAACCTTGGCCGATATCAGCGCGTCGGCGACCGTGCCGCCGCTGCCATCCTCACAGGTTTCATTGACGGTGACGATGGTGTCGCCATCCTCGCGGATCTTCGCCCCGGCGCCGGCCACGATCTGGGCACCGAGCGCGGCGAAATTGCCCGTCTGCGGTGCAACGACGCCGATCGTCACGCCGGCTGCATGGGATTCTCCCGCTGCGACAAGCAGCAACGGAAGAAGACCTAAGCAACGCGAGATAGTCATGAAGGATGCGCCCCAAGCGATTATTCCTGCTCTTTTATCCGTCCGAACCGGATCGTCAAAGAAAAACGCACGGATCGGTCGCTTTTCGGCAGCGGTTTGTAGAAAAGATAACCTATCGCCGTCATAATGCGCCGCAAATGCGTGTGTTCGTGGAGTAAAATTTTGTTGAGCAAGCAACCGATCCATCCCGGCCTTTACAGGGACGCGATGAGCCGCTTCGGCGGTCACGTCCAGTTGGTGACGACGGCAGTCGGCGATCTGCGGCGCGGGGTGACGATCACGGCGGCCTGTTCGGTGTCGGACAATCCGGCGACGGTGCTCGTGTGCCTGAACAACAGCAATCCGAAGAACGAGATCTTCTTCCGCAGCGGCATCTTCGCGCTCAATACGCTGGGCGCGCATCACCAGACACTCGCCGACGCGTTTTCCGGACGCACCAAGATGGAGGACGGCGAGCGTTTCTCGACGGGCCGGTTCGACAGGCTGGTCACAGGCGCGCCCGTGCTGATGGACGCGCTCGCCTCCTTCGATTGCCGGGTGACGGAGATCAAGGAGATGACCACGCATCACATCATCTTCGGCGAGGTGATGGCCGTGCGGTTCGACGAGGCGAAGCCGGCGCTGTTCTACATGAACCGCGATTACTACACCCTCTAGAAACGGGCTTTCTCATGGACGCGGCCGAAATCGAAGAGATGTTTCAGGGGCTCGGCCCGGTCACCATCAAGCGCATGTTCGGCGGCAAGGGGATCTATCATCTCGGCCGGATCGTCGCGCTGGAGTTTCGCGGCGACATGCTTTTGAAGGCCGACGACGTCAGTTCACCCGCCTTCGCGGAGGCCGGCGCCAGCCAGTGGACCTATGAGGGAAAGAGCGGCAAGCCGGTGAAGATGCCGTACTGGTCGATCCCCGACGACGCCTATGACGATCCAGACCTGATGGCGGGCTGGGTGCGGCTTGCTTACGAGGCGGCCATCAGATCGGAGTGATCGGCCGCGTCTTCCAAGTTCAATTCTAGAATTGCTCGCTGCCGAGACGGCCGATGGCGGCCTCGGCGAAGGCGGAGAGCGGCCGCGGCAACTCGCTGCGTGTGAACCAGCCGAAATCAGACAGCTTGTCAGGCTCGGTCAATGCCGGCTCGCCCGAGTAGTCTTCGGCGATATAAAGAAGTGAGATCCAGTGCTGGCGGTCGGCGTCGCTGATGACCTCGGTCGGGCCGAGAAGGCTGACGCGGCCGATTTCGAGGCCGCTTTCTTCCTCGGCCTCGCGCTTCGCGGCCTGCTCGGCGGGCTCCATATGATCGACCTTGCCGCCCACGATGCTCCAGTGGCCGGCTTCGGGCGCCTTGACGCGCTTGTAGAGCAGGATCTTTCTGTCGCGCAGGATAACCAATCCCACGCCGAGACCCGGAAAATCAATACCGGGGCTGCCCATCGCGTCAGATCTTGGCGTTCGCCGTGATCAGCATGAAGGCGGGAATGTCGTCGCCGAAACCGACCGGTGTCGGGCCGTCGTCGTGGTCGCGATAGCGGCGGCGGTCGCGATTGTCGTCGTTAGCCGGGTAAGGGCGGTTGCCGCGCGCGTTGTTGTTCTGTCTGTTGTTCTCTGACTTGCGCTCTTGCTTCACGCTTTCGACCCTTGCTGGTGCGGCTTGTACCGGTGCGGCTGCTGTTTCGATCGTCTCGACGCCATTATCCTCGGCGGCGATATCAGATTTATGACCCGAACGATTTCTGCCACGGCCACGGTCCTTGTCCCGCTCACGGCCGCCCTTGCGGCGCGAGCGATCGTCGTCACGGCTCGGCTCGGCCGGCGGCAACGTCGAGAGATCGCCATTGTGCCATACGATCTTCTCACCGATCAGCTTTTCGATCGCGTCGGTGAATTTCTGGTCGCGGCTGGTGACGATGGTGAAAGCAGCGCCTGCGCGGCCTGCGCGGCCGGTACGGCCGATGCGGTGTACATAATCCTCGGCGTGAATAGGTACATCGAAGTTGAAGACGTGGCTGACATCGGGGATGTCGAGACCACGGGCCGCGACGTCGGAAGCCACCAGAAGCTGGAGCTGGCCGTCGCGGAAATTCTGCAGCATGGTCGTGCGCGAACGCTGGTCCATGTCGCCATGCAGCGCGCCGACGGAGAAGCCGTGACGTTCCAGCGAACGGAACAGATCGGCGACGTCCTTCTTGCGGTTGCAGAAGATGATGGCGTTCTTCAGCTCTTCCTGGGCACGAATGAGGTCGCGCAGCGTCGAGCGCTTCTCGTAGTCCTTGCCATGGGCGGCGACGAAGCGCTGCGTGATGGTCTTGGATGCGGAGGCGGGCTTGGCGACTTCGACACGTTCCGGATTCTGAAGGAAGCGGTCGGCCAGCTTCTGGATCTCCGGCGGCATGGTGGCCGAGAAGAACAGCGTCTGGCGGGTGAACGGGATCATCTTGGCGATGCGTTCGATATCGGGAATGAAGCCCATGTCGAGCATGCGGTCGGCTTCGTCGATGACGAAAATCTCGACGCCGCTCATCAGCAGCTTGCCGCGCTCGAAATGGTCGAGCAGGCGGCCGGGGGTGCAGATGAGGACATCGGCGCCACGCTCGAGCTTGCGATCCTGATCCTCGAACGAAACGCCGCCGATCAAAAGCGCGACGTTGAGGCGGTGGTTCTTGCCGTATTTCTCGAAATTCTCGGCGACCTGGGCCGCGAGTTCGCGGGTCGGCTCGAGGATCAGCGTGCGCGGCATGCGGGCGCGGGCGCGACCCTTCTCCAGCAGCGACAGCATCGGCAGAACGAAGGAAGCGGTCTTGCCGGTGCCCGTCTGTGCGATGCCGCAAATATCGCGGCGCTGAAGCGCAAACGGAATCGCGCCAGCCTGGATAGGTGTTGGCACCGTGTAGCCCGCGTCCGTGACAGCGGAAAGCACTTTTTGGCTCAAGCCAAGATCAGCAAATGTCGTCAAAGGGAAAACTGTTTCCGTTCCGGTTCGGCCGGACTCAGGCTTGAGTCGGCGTGATTGCATGCCGCAATGCAGCGCCACATAGGCTGAAACGGTTGAGAAGTCAAGGAAGCGGCGCGGTCTCAGGGTTGTTGAGGTAAAACCACGGTTAGCGAGATCGTTCAGTTTATATAACCGGCGAGTTTCGTGCCGGCGCTGATGAAGTAGATCGGGTCGACGGCGCGTCCATTCTGGCGCACCTCGTAGTGCAGGTGGGTGCCGGTGGAGCGGCCCGTGCTGCCGGCCAGCCCGACCGCGTCCTCGCGGCCGACGATGTCGCCGACCTTGACCAGGACCCCGGCCATGTGGCCGTAGCGGGTGATGATGCCATTGCCGTGGTCGATCTCGACCATGTTGCCATAGCCGCCGCTCCATCCCGCCGTAATCGCCTTGCCGGGGGCCGTCGGGCGGATCTTCTCGTTGGGCGTGAAGCGGAAATCGATCCCGGAATGCAGCGCCAGCCGGCCCATGAAGGGATCGCGGCGGTTGCCGAAGGGGCTGGTGACTTCCTTGCCGATCGCGGGATGCTGGAATGGCAGCGATACGGCGGTTTCGCGCACGGCTTCGAGCCGGGTGAGGGCGGTGTCCAGTTGCGCCAGCGAATTGTCGAATTCATTGCCGATCCCGGGGCCGATCTCTGGCTCGACATAGGGGCCGCCGACGGCGCTGTTGTCATCCGGCTTGACACCGGCCGTCTCGGAGGGGACGCGGATCTGGAAGCGGGTCAGGACGTTGGAGATCGCGGCCGAGGCATCGCTGGCGTCGGTCGTCAGCTGGCTGACGCGATCGCGCTGGCGCTGCTCGATCCCCTTGAGGGATAGCGTGACCTTGGAGAAGACGCGGTCGGCACGATCGCCGCTGGTTTCGCGCGGCGGGACGTAGGCGAGCGTCGAATTGTCCGGCGTCACGTCGGCCGGTGTCGCGTCGCCGGCGAGCTGGCGTTCGATCGGTTGCATCGCGGCCGGCAGTTCGGCGCGCTTGCCTTTGGCGTCGGCCGCATCGGCGGATGCCGGCGTTTCGGTCTTGGCGTCGAGGCCGGAATTTTCCGCCCGGTCGAGCAGCTGGCCGAGCTTGCCGCGGCGCGAGACCAGCGCCTGCTGCTGCTCCATCAGCTTGTCGACCTTGTCTTCGACGACCTGCTGGTCGAGCAGCTGGCGCGAGGTGACGCGATCGACCTGGGCACGCAAGGCGGCGATGCGATCCTCGTAGTCGTGCTGCATGCGCGCCTGGCGCGCCATCGTGGCGCCGATGAGATCGTCACGGAGCACGAGGTAGGAGGTGGCGAGCAGGTAGCCGATCGCGAAAACACCCACGAAGCAGAACGCGATTGCCGCCATCCACGGCTTGACGGTCAGGTGACGGACCCGGTCGCCGCTGGCAAGGATCAGGATATGTTCCTGTTTTTGTTTGCCGAATATGCGGTTCTGCTGTGTGTGCGTCACGGAGAATCTCCCAACTGACGGACCTGCCTCAATTGGATCGATTACACACTGTTAAGGTTAATAAAGCCTTAGATTTGGCCTTGTTCAACACATGGGTGAATTTTCGGAATTTACTCTTTTCGCGGTCAGGAGGGGAGATTCCTGACCGCCTCCAGCACCGCTTCGGCGTGCCCGGCGACCTTGACCTTCTGCCAGATGGCGGCGATCTCGCCATTGGGGCGGATCAGGAAGGTCGTGCGCTCCACGCCCATATAGGTGCGGCCGTACATGCTCTTTTGCTTCCAGACGCCATAGGCCTCCAGCGTGGTCTTGTCCTCGTCGGCGGCGAGCGTCACGCCAAGCTTGTGCTTCTTGATGAACCGATCATGGCAGGTGGCCGAGATCCGGCGACATTCCGACAATGGCGGCGCCCGATTTCTCGAACGCGTCGGCGAGCGCCGTGAAGGCGATCGATTCGGTGGTGCATCCGCTCGTGTCGTCCTTCGGATAAAAGAACAGAACCAATGCCTTGCCGCGAAAATCCGTCAGTTTCACGCGTCCGCCGCCGTCGCGCGGGAGGTCGAAATCGGGCGCCATGGAGCCGATGGTGAGTTCCGCCATGGGGAAACCTTTCTTTTGCCGGGTTTGTGGATAAGAGGTGATTTGCCAGATATATATTGGACAAATCAGCGTCCAGCCAGTCTGGTCCAATCACAGAACAGGGGTACAGGCGAGGCGCATGTCGGCGATCCGCGGCGAGAAGGTCAGATTCCGCAAGAAAGATATCGTCGCGCTGCACGATCTTCCCTCCGCACGGACCGAGGATCCGCTGATCGTGCATTGCCCGCCGATGCGCTCGGGCATGCGTCGGACGGCCGGTCTCGCGGGCGGCCTGATCGGCTTGTTTATCTTCATCGTCGCCGCCATCATCTTCACCGTCGAAAGCGGCGTCTTCGATGAGCCCTTGTCGCGGCAGGCGCAGTCGGCGTTGAATTCGGCGATCGGGCCGCGTTACCGGGCCGAGGTCGGCTCCACGGTCATCCGCTTCACATCCAACATGCGGCTGGCGCTCGAAGCGCGCGACGTCAGCGTGATCGACGAAAAGAGCGGTCAGCATATGTCGACGACGGGCGCCATGCGCATGGCGCTCGATCCCCTGCAATTGTTCCGGGGACGGATCGCCATCGCGCAGGTGGAGGCGCAGGACATCGCTCTCGACACCGCGCTGCTGCCTTCGGGCAAACCCTTGAAGCTGGACGGCCTCAGGATCGACCAGATTCCGGCCGCGATGGAAACGGTGTTCGAGCAGCTGGATGTTCTCGACGGCTTCGTCGATCGCGGCGGGACGAAGTCGATCAAGCTCGAGGGCCTCGACATCAAGCTCGCCGACACGGCCAACGGGCCGCTGTCCATCGTCGTCAACAGCCTGGTGTTCTCACGAAACCCGCAGAACGCGCTGCAGCTCGATGGCGAGGTCGCGATCAACGGTCGTTTGACGACGCTGCACCTGGCGACCGAAAAGGCCAACGGGCGAACGTCGCGGCTGACGGGCGAGCTCGATGGCGCCGATCTGGCGCCGTTCACGCTGAAGCGCAACGCGATCGGCGAGATCCGCCAAGGTGTCGACGCACTGGCGGGTACGGCGGTTTCAGCCGTGCGCGGCGACGAGGCGACCACGCCGTCGCTTGCCGTCGCGGTCAATCTGCAGGCGGGCAAGTTCTACATGGACGGCGACGAGCAGGAGCTGACGGGCGGGCAGGTCAACCTTGCCTATGACTTCAGCAAGCAATCGCTGGAGATCGCACGCTCGCGGCTGCAGTTCGGGCCAACGATCGTGCCCTTCAACGGCGCGCTGATCGACCTCGACAAGATCGACACCACCGCCGCGAAGGGTTTCGGCGTCGATCTCCTGATCAGCGGCGGCACGGCCGCGCCGGTGACCTCGGGCGAACAGCCGCTTGCCTTCGATGTTCAGGCGACGGGGCGCTATTTCGTCGACGCGCGCGAGCTGCAGTTCGCCAATATGACCGTGTCGAGCCCGGGCGGATCGCTCTACGGTTCGCTGCGGGTCCGTTTCGGAGACAAGTCGCCCGAGATCAGCTTCTCCGGCCAGTCGCAACAGTTGCAGACCACCGCGGTGAAGCAGCTCTGGCCGTTCTGGATGGCGACCAAGGGGCGCGAGTGGGTCGAGCGCAACCTTTACGGCGGCGTGGTGTCCAATGCCTCGATCGATGTCTTCATTCCCTTCGGGCGGCTGGAGGAGGCCGTCGGCAAGGGGCTGAAGCTGGATGAAAACCAGATCAGGATCGCCTTCGACATCGCCAATACGCGCATGAACGTGACCGGCGACATTCCGCCAATCCGCGATACCAACGCGCATTTCTCGCTTGCCGGTCCGAAGGCGACGATCTCGATCAAGAGCGGCAAGTCGTTCTTCCCGTCCGGGCGCACCGTCGACGTCGGCGAGGGTACGTTCATCCTGCCGTCCACCTACGACAAGCCGCTGATGGCCGAGCTCAACCTGCCGATATCGGGCGCGGCCGACGCGATCGGCGAGCTGCTGACCTTCAAGCCCATCCAGGTGCTGCAGCGGGCGGGCTTCGTGCCAGAGGATCTGAAGGGCAACGTCACCGCTTCGGTGCAGGCGCGCATCGGTCTCATCGCCTCGCAAAACCCGCCGCCGGTCGAATGGAAGGCGGTGCTGCAATTGCAGGACCTGGACGTCGCCAAGGCCATATCGGGACGCAAGATCACCAATCTCGACGGCACGCTGACGGCCGACCCGAAACAGGTGGTTCTCGACGGCAAGGGCTACATCGACGGCGTGGCGGCGGCGATCAAGCTGGTCGAGCCGACCGAAAAGTCCTCCGACATCCAGCCGCAGCAAAGCGTGACGGCAACGCTCAACAACGATCAGCGCGAGAAGATCCTGCCTGGCCTGTCCGATATCATCGACGGTCCGATCAGCGTCCAGCTCGACCGCATCGACAAGGATCGCCAGTCCGTATCGCTCGATCTCGGCAAGGCGAGGCTCGATCTGCCGTGGATCGGATGGTCGAAGGGAAGCGGCATCGGGGCGACGGCCGATTTCGAGATTTCCGGGCCCGACGACAATCTGCAGATCAAGAATTTCGTCCTGAAAGGCGACGGATTTGGAGCCAGCGGCGCGCTGTCGATGAGCAAGGGCAATCTGCAGAAGGCCGATTTCGACAGCGTGAAACTGTCGTCGCTCGACAATTTCGCGATCTCGCTTCGCCGCGCCAAGGGCGGCATGGAGGTCTCGGTCTCCGGCGCCAGCGCCGACGTGCGTCCGGTTCTGGCGCGGATCAAATCGGGAAGCGGAGACAAGGGCGACGGGGCGTCGAAGAGCGACAGCAGCGTTTCGCTGAAAGCCAGCCTTGGAAGCGTCGTCGGCTTCAACGACGAGAAGCTGCGCAACGTGCAGGCCACCTACATGGCTGATGGCAGCCGCATCCGCTCGCTCAACCTGTCCGGCCTCACCGACAGCGGCGAAGCCGTGGTCGCGCAGACGCAAGGCGGCGGCGCCATCACCGTTACCAGCGGCGATGCCGGCGCCGTCTCGCGGTTCGCCGATCTCTATCAGCACATGCGCGGCGGCCTGCTCAACCTTTCCATCCGGCTCGGCGCCGGCGACGACTGGGACGGCTCGATCGACGTGCGGCGCTTCTCCATCGTCAACGAGCAGCGCCTGAATTCGATCGTCTCGACACCTGTCGGCCAGGAACAGCGCAGCCTGAACGCGGCCGTGAAGCGCAACATCGACACATCCGCGCAACGATTCCAGCGCGGCTTCGCCCGCATTCTGTCGAGAAACGGCGTCGTCGGCATCGAAAACGGCGTGGTGCGCGGCGATCAGGTCGGCGCGGTGTTCCAGGGCACGCTGCGCGACGGTTCGCGGCAATATGGACATGACCGGAACCTTCATGCCCGCCTACGGCCTGAACCGGCTGTTCGCCGAACTGCCGATCATCGGCATCATCCTCGGCAACGGCACCGACCGCGGCCTGATCGGCATCACCTTCAAGCTGACGGGCAAGCTCGATGCCCCGAACCTGACGATCAACCCACTGTCGATCATCGCACCCGGCGTTTTCAGGAATATTTTCGAGTTTCAGTGAGGCGATGATGGGTGAGGATCGCTAACCTGCCGAATTTACGGTGTTTCCTTCTCCCTCGACGCCATCCTCGGGCTCGTCCCGAGGATCTGAGCACGTGCCCCGGAGTGCGACGGTGATGGTGCTTGTGGTGACGGTCCAGCAATTGGCTTTTGCGTAGGCCAATCGTTGGAAACGCCCGCCATGTGTCCACTCGCGTCGAGCAAGTGGCGCCGTGCTCAGATCCTCGGGGAGTGTAAAGCCCGGAGACATCCGTGACAGTCGTTCGGAGACATGCCTGACACTCACGTCGGGTTTGCGAGGTCGATTTTTGCGACCTTGGTTGCGCCGAAGAAGACGCCATAGAGGCCGTCGCGGTCGAGGGGGCGGATGGCGAGGCATTCGCCCTTGAAGGCGCCGGGCACGCGCCATGCCTGGCCCTTGAAGCTGATGTAGCCCTTGGTGGTGCTGATGCGCCGGACGATCTCGCCGCTGTCGTAGACGGGCTCCGGCAGGCGCTTGGGAAACGATCTTGGCGAGGGGCTGTAGCGACTGGCCGGAACCGCCATGCCGATCGCCTCGTGCGGGCGGTGGTGATTGTAGATCTCGCGCCAGAGATCGAATGCCTTCTGCGCCTGGGGCTGGCCGGAGAGCGTCGCGAAGTTCAGTACCTCGGCCTTGAGGCTGCGGTGGAAGCGCTCGTTCTTGCCGCGTCCCTGCGGGTGATAGGGCCTTGCATGGATGAGATCGATGCCGAGCTTGAGCAACCAGACGCGCAGCCGCGTCCACTGGTTGGGAACGCCGGTGCCCCACGGGTTGCCGTTGTCGGTATAGATGGCCATGGGCAGGCCGTAGCGGCGCAAAATAGGCTCCATGCGGCCGCGAACGGTCGGCATCTGCTGGTCGAGGCAGGCCTCGATGGCGATGGCGAAGCGGGAATGGTCGTCGATGATGGTGAGCGGATGGCACCATGCACCCGAGGTCAGCCTGATCTGTCCCTTGAAGTCCATCTGCCAAAGCAGGTTGGGCGCCTCGCGCTCGAAGCGGCCTGGCGCCAGGTGGTCCTTGGTGTGCGGGCCGATCCTGCCGTGGCGGGCAAGGATCGCATGCACGGTCGAGGCGCAGGGCGGCGCGATGCCGAGATCGAGCAGCCGCCTTGCGATCTTGCGGGCGCCCCATGCCGGGTGTTCGTCGCGCACCGAAAGCACCGAGCGCTCGAGATCAGTGGTGCGCCGCGGGCTTGCATGCGGCCGCCGCGACCGGTCCTCGACCGTTTCGCCGGCGGCGAACCGCTTCAGCCAGACATAGCCCGTCTGGCGGCTGATGCCGAAGCGCTCGCAAAGCGCCGAAACATTCGCTCCCTCACGTCCAGCCAACCGGCAGAATTCCAAACGCTCGTCCACAACCGACCTCGCCCGCCAAGCCATCAAAACCTCCCGGATTGCAATCCGAAAAGTGTCAGGCATGTCTCCGAACATCTGTCAGGTATGTATCAAGGCTGTACAACAAGGCCGAGGATGACGGTTGAGATGGTGGTTTCCGTCTCGAAAGCGTTGAATCTGCGCCATTTTCGGCTCCTCGGCGTCATCCTCGCGACGCGGCAAAGCACAAAAAAGGCCGGCGATCGTGCCGGCCTTTTGGTGAAGTCCTGAACAACCCGCGCTTACGCGGCCGGGCGGATCAGGATGTGTTTCTTCTTGCCGAGCGACAGCTTGATCACGCCGTCGGCGGTCACTTCACCTCCGCCGATGAGCTTGCGCTCGTCGCTGATGGCCTGGTCGTTGATGCGGACCGCGCCGCCCTGGACATGGCGGCGGGCTTCGCCGTTGGAGGCGGCGAGGCCGGCGCGGACGATCAGGGCGAGCAGGCCGATGCCGGCGTCGAGTTCGGCCGCGGGCACGTCGATCGAGGGCAGGTTGTCGGCGAGCGCGCCTTCCTCGAAGGTCTTGCGGGCCGTTTCGGCCGCCTGTTCGGCGTTTTCACGGCCGTGCAGGATCGTGGTGACCTCGGTCGCCAGGATCTTCTTGACCTCGTTGAGCTCGGAGCCGGCAAGGGCCGAAAGGCGGGCGATCTCGTCCATCGGAAGCGTGGTGAAGAGCTTCAGGAAGCGCGGCACGTCGGCGTCTTCGGTGTTGCGCCAGTATTGCCAGAAGTCATAGACCGGCAGCAGGTCGGCGTTGAGCCACACCGCGCCCGAAGCGGACTTGCCCATCTTGGCGCCCGACGAGGTGGTGAGCAGCGGCGAGGTCAGCGCGTAGAGTTGCTCGGTCCCCATGCGGTGACCAAGGTCGATACCGTTGATGATGTTGCCCCACTGGTCGGAGCCGCCCATCTGCAGCCGGCAATCGTAGCGCTTGGCGAGCTCGACGAAGTCGTAGGCCTGCAGGATCATGTAGTTGAATTCGAGGAAGGACAGCGAGTGCTCGCGGTCGAGGCGCGTCTTGACGCTGTCGAAGGAGAGCATGCGGTTGACCGAGAAATGACGGCCGACATCGCGCAGGAATTCGAGGTAGTTCAGCGAGCGCAGCCACTCGGCGTTGTTGATCATCAGCGCCGGATTGCCCGACTTGTCGTAGTCGAGGTAGTTGGCAAAGCAGCTCTTGATCGAGGCGATGTTCTCCTCGATCGTATCGACCGTCATCAGCTTGCGGGCCTCGTCCTTGAAGGAGGGGTCGCCCACCATGCCGGTGCCGCCGCCCATCAGCGAGATCGGACGGTGGCCGGTGGCTTGGAACCAGTGCAGCATCATGATCTGGGTGAGGTGGCCGACATGCAGGCTCGATGCGGTCGGGTCATAGCCGATATAGGCGGTCACGGTTTCCTTGGCGAGCAGGGCGTCGAGGCCGGATTCATCGGAGATCTGATGAATGAAGCCACGCTCTTTCAGCGTGCGGAGGAAATCGGATTTGAACTCGGTCATGACCTTTTGCTTTCGGATCAGGATTTTCGGATTGGCTATTGTTGAAGCAACGCGGCGCGTTTAGCACTGTTTTCTCGCACAGTCACCATTTGGTTGATTGGCTCCTTTATTTGTAGATCATCGAGGGACAATGGGGAAAATCCTGACAGCGATCGGCCTGATGAGCGGCACCTCGATGGACGGGGTCGATGCGGCGCTGCTTGAGACCGACGGCGAAAATATCATCCGTCGCGGCCCGAGCCTCTACGTGCCCTATGACGACGATCTGCGTGGCCGCTGGAAGCAGGCGCTGCAGACGGCCAAGGCCGTGGTCGAGCGCGGCGACCGGCCGGGCGACCTCGCGGACGCCGAGAGGGTGCTGACGCTTTGCCATGCCGCCGTGGTCAAGTCCTTGCTTTCGCGTCACGGCCTCAAGCCTGACGATATCGACCTCATCGGCTTTCACGGGCAGACGGTGCTGCACCGGCCGGATGCCGGCGTCACCGTGCAGATAGGCGACGGACCGCTGCTCGCGTCGGAGACCGGCATCGACGTCGTCTACGACATGCGGGCCAACGACATGGTGCATGGCGGGCAGGGCGCGCCGCTGATCCCGGTCTATCATGCGGCCCTCTCCGCCAACCTGCCGGACGGTTTCGCCGCGCCCGTGGTGTTCGTCAATATCGGCGGCATTTCGAACCTCACCTATGTAGGTGCCGACGGCGCGCTTTCGGCTTTCGACAGCGGGCCGGGGAATATGCTGATCGACCAGTGGGTCGAGGCGCATACCGGCCGGGCCTACGACCGCAACGGCGAGACGGCCAGCCGCGGGGCGGTGGTGCCGGATCTTACGCGCCGCTATCTGTCGAGCCCGTTCTTTTCCGGCAATATCAGGCGCTCGCTCGACCGCGGCGATTTCCTGCCGCCTGAAAAAGGCGAGGTGTCGCTGGAGGACGGCGCGAGGACGCTGGCGCATGTCACCGCCGCCTCGATCGTCACGCTCGCCGATCACCTGCCGCACCCGCCCAGGACATATGTCGTCTGTGGCGGCGGGCGGCTCAATCCCGTGATCATGCGCGAATTCGCCGATCTCGCCACGGCAAAGGGCGCGCGGGTCGTCTCGGCGGAGATGGCAGGCTTCGACGGCGGCGCCATGGAGGCGGAGGCCTGGGCCTATCTGGCGGTGCGCTCGCTCAACGGACTGCCGCTGACATATCCAGGGACGACAGGCGTTTGTGCGCCCGAGACCGGCGGCGTGATCGCGAGGAAGCCATGACCGACACCATTATCCTGAAGACGCCCCGGCTCGTCTTGTCCATGTGGGGGCAATACGACGTCCATCTGCTGCAATTGCTGCATTCGACGATCGAGACCACCCGCTACCTCTCGGGTGCCGCACCCTGGAGCGCTGCCAAGGTGCAAGAGCGCTTCATGAGCTTTTTCGCCGAGCAGGCCCGCGATGGCGTGACAAAATACAAGGTCACCAGCCTCGACGACGGTCGCTTCATCGGCCGCGCCGGCTTTTCCCGTTATGGCGGAGATCGCGGCGCGTTCGAGCTCGGCTACTCGCTTCGGCAGGAGGAGTGGGGCAAGGGTTACGCGACGGAACTGGGGAAGGGCCTGGCGGACTGGTTTTTCGACAAGGGGCTGGCTGACCAGTTCATCGCATTCACGCATCCCGACAATGTCGCGTCGCAACGTGTTCTGACGAAAATCGGCATGCGGGGCCGCATGCCGCTGACCATAGACAACATGTCCTGCCCGACCTTCGAGCTGACCGCCGAGATGCGCCAAGCCTAGCGGACGCGCTTAGCTTCTGTCGGGCTTACGCAGGAGGTCCAGCGCCTTGTCGACATCACCGCGTCCGCGTTCCGACATCGCTTCGAACGTCTGGCGCGCTTCGAAGTCCCGCACCATCCGCGCCGTCATGTCGCTCAGCAGATCCTCCACGGTTCTACCGCTCTCGGCCGCGATGTCCGCGACTTTCCTCTCGACATCCTTGGAAACCTGAAAACTCAGCATCGTCATGAATTTCGCTCTTCGAGAAAGACATCGGGCGTGACGACGCGCAAATCGGGAAACCGCAATTCCCGCTGGCGAAAGTCTCGCTGGTTATAGGTGACGATTGTAGCGCTGTTTGCCGCAACGGCCAATTCGAAAACATGGTTGTCGGCTTCGTCGGGAAGATTGGGCCGCCAGAGGTAGAATACTTCCTGCCATTGGCTGCGGGAAACGAAAGCACGGAGCAGCAGCTGGCGTTCCTCCAGACTCAAACGAGCCGCCCTGAAGAGCGGCTCGCGTTCGATAACATCGAGATATTCCAGAAACAGCGTGGCGCCGATTACGGGCGTCAATTCCCCCGTCAGGCACAGCTCAATAACGCGGCTGGCTGGGCCGTTGCCGATACAAGCGCTGACGAGCACGTTGGTATCGACAACGATCCGCATCGTCAGCGGATGCGCTTGGCGGCGGGCTCCGGGACCAGTTCGCCGTTGAGGCGGCGGTCGAGGTAGTCCTCGCATTCGCCCATCAGCGTTTCCACCTGGCCGTTGAAGAAGTGGTTGGCGCCCGGCACCGTGCGGTGGGTGATGAGGATGCCCTTCTGGGTCTTCAGCTTCTCGACCAGGCCGTTGACGTCCTTCTCCGGTGCCACCTTGTCGGCGTCGCCGTTGATGATCAGGCCTGATGACGGGCAGGGCGCGAGGAAGGAGAAGTCGTAGGTGTTCGGCTGCGGCGCGATCGATATGAAGCCTTCGATCTCCGGACGGCGCATCAGGAGCTGCATGCCGATCCACGAGCCGAAGGAATAGCCGGCGACCCAACAGGTCTTCGAATCAGGATGCAGGCTCTGCACCCAGTCGAGCGCGGAGGCCGCGTCCGAGAGTTCGCCGGCGCCATGGTCGAATTCACCCTGGCTGCGGCCGATACCCCGGAAGTTGAAGCGCAACGTCGTGAACCCGCGCTTCTGGAACATGTAGAAGAGCTGGTAGACGATCTGGTTGTTCATCGTGCCGCCGAACTGTGGGTGCGGGTGCAAAATGAGGGCAATCGGCGCGCTCTTTTCCTTGGAGGGCTGGTAGCGGCCTTCAAGGCGGCCTGCGGGGCCGTTGAAAATGACTTCGGGCATCGGTACTCCGGCTTTTATTTCTCGCGTTCGCCCTGCGCAGACTTGACGGACGTTGTCAGCTTTTCTAAAACGCAGTTTAGAACAATTCGAAACTTGCATGGCAATCCACGCAGTGTTGGATGTGTCATAGGACAAGCCCGGCTGACTTTTCAAGGAAAATGCACCGGTCCGCCACGCAAGAAACAAGCGCAGGACGAAAAGATCATGGCGCCGGCCCGGCTCTATCTCGATTGGAACGCGACGGCACCGCTGCATCCCGCAGCGCGCGACGCGGTCCTGCGGGCGCTTGATATGTTCGGCAATCCGAGTTCCGTCCATGGCGAGGGCCGCGCGGTACGCGCCGCGATCGAAGGTGCCCGCCGGCAGGTAGCGGCCCTCGCCGGCGCCGATCCCGCCCATGTCATTTTTACCAGCGGCGCCACCGAGGCCGCCAACATGGTGCTGACGCCCGATTTCCGCATGGGCCGCACGCCGATGGCGATCGGGCATCTCTATCACTCGGCGATCGAGCATCCGGCGATCCGCGAGGGTGGACGGTTCGGCAAGTACCGCACGACCGAGATTGCGGTGACCGCTAACGGCGTCGTCGATCTCGATCAGCTGCAAAGCCTTCTGGCCGGCCACGACAAATCGACCGGGCTGCCGATGGTCGCGGTCATGCTCGTCAACAACGAGACGGGCGTGGTGCAGCCGGTGGGCGAGGTGGCCAAGGTCGTTCAGGCACATGGCGGCCTGCTCGTGGTCGATGCCGTGCAGGCGGCTGGCCGGATCGCGCTTGATATCAATGCGTTGGGCGCCGATTTCGTCATCGTCTCCTCGCACAAGATCGGTGGTCCTAAAGGCGCCGGCGCGCTGGTGTCGCGCGGCGAAGTGCTGATGCCGAGGGCGCTGATCCACGGTGGCGGCCAGGAAAAGGGTCACCGGTCGGGGACCGAGAATTCGCTTGCCGTCATCGGCTTCGGCGCGGCGGCCGAGGTCGCTGTCCGAGAGTTCGACGAGCGCAATGCCCGCATCTCCAGCCTGCGGCAGCAGCTGGAAGACGGAATGCGCGCGGCAGCGCACGATGTCGTCATTTATGGCGCGGATCAACAGCGGGTCTCCAACACCACCTTCTTCACCCTGCCGGGGCTGAAGGCGGAGACCGGGCAGATCGCATTCGATCTCGAAGGCGTGGCGCTGTCTGCCGGTGCTGCCTGCTCGTCCGGCAAGGTCGGCGAGAGCCATGTTCTGGTGGCGATGGGTCGTGATCCAAAGCTCGGCGCGCTCCGGATGTCGCTCGGTTTTTTCACGACGGACGAGGATATCGCCAGGGCCGTCGCGACATTCACGAAGATAGCCGCGCGGCGCAAGCCGGCGGGAGAGGCGGCGTGATTGCCTGATAAGGCGCCACGACCGCCTGATAAATTTGCGAAAACGCAAATTTCCACTTGCCATTCGGGCTGAAAAGTCCCCTTTGGCCACTTACATAAGGGGCAACCAAAATTGCCCGAACGACAAGCTGCCGGACCTTTTCTCCGGCGAGATTGGAGAACGATATGCCCGCCGTCCAGGAAACGGTCGATCGCGTCCGCGAGATTGACGTCGATCAGTACAAATACGGTTTCGAGACGATCATCGAGATGGACAAGGCACCCAAGGGCCTGTCCGAGGATATCATCCGTTTCATCTCCGCCAAGAAGCAGGAGCCGGAATGGATGCTCGAATGGCGTCTGGAAGCCTACAAGCGCTGGCTGACGCTGGAAGAGCCGAACTGGGCTCGCGTCGATTATCCGAAGATCGATTTCAACGACATCCACTACTACGCGGCGCCGAAGTCGACGCCGGGCCCGAAGTCGCTCGACGAGGTCGATCCTGAAATTCTCAAGGTCTACGAGAAGCTCGGCATTCCGCTGAAGGAACAGGAAATTCTGGCTGGCGTCGAACGGCCGAAGATCGCCGTCGATGCGGTTTTCGACAGCGTTTCCGTCGTGACGACGTTCAAGGAAGAGCTGAAGAAGGCCGGCGTTATCTTCATGTCGATCTCGGAAGCCATTCGCGAGCATCCGGAACTCGTGCGCAAGTATCTCGGCTCGGTCGTTCCGACCTCCGACAACTACTATGCGACGCTGAACTCGGCCGTCTTCACCGATGGTTCCTTCGTGTTCATTCCGAAGGGCGTTCGCTGCCCGATGGAGCTGTCCACCTACTTCCGCATCAACGAGAAGAACACCGGCCAGTTCGAGCGCACGCTGATCATCGCCGAGGAGGGCGCCTACGTCTCCTATCTCGAGGGCTGCACCGCGCCGCAGCGCGACGAAAACCAGTTGCATGCGGCCGTGGTCGAGCTCGTTGCTCTCGACGACGCCGAGATCAAGTATTCGACGGTCCAGAACTGGTATCCGGGCGATGCCCAGGGCAAGGGCGGCATCTACAACTTCGTGACCAAGCGCGGCGATTGCCGTGGCGCGCGTTCGAAGATCTCGTGGACGCAGGTCGAAACCGGTTCGGCGATCACCTGGAAGTACCCGTCCTGCATCCTGCGCGGCGATGATTCCAGGGGCGAGTTCTACTCGATCGCGGTGTCGAACGGCCATCAGCAGATCGATCGGGCACCAAGATGATCCATCTTGGCAAGAACACGTCGAGCCGCATCGTGTCGAAGGGTATTGCTGCCGGCGTCTCGCAGAACACCTATCGCGGCCAGGTCTCGGCCCACCGCAAGGCATCGAACGCCCGCAACTTCACGCAGTGCGATTCCCTTCTGATCGGCGACAAATGCGGCGCTCACACGGTTCCCTACATCGAGGCGAAGAACTCGACCGCGCAGTTCGAACACGAGGCGACCACCTCGAAGATCTCCGAGGACCAGAAGTTCTACTGCCTGCAGCGCGGCATTCCCGAAGAAGAGGCGATCGCCCTGATCGTCAACGGCTTCGTCAAGGAAGTCCTGCAGGAACTGCCGATGGAATTCGCCGTCGAAGCGCAGAAGCTGATCAGCATCTCGCTTGAGGGTAGCGTCGGTTAACCTGAGGCAGGTGTCGTCCTCGGGCTTTGCCCGAGGATCCGAGAAGCGGTCGTTTGAAGGACGGCAGATATGAACGAGAAGGTCGAACATCTCATCCTCGAACATTTGCGCGCGGTACGGGCGGATATCAGTTCGATGAAAGAGGAAATGGCCGGCATGCGCGGCGAAATGTTCGCAATGCGCCAGCACATGGGCGGGCTTATGAGCGCCCAACTTGTTCAAGACACGGAAATCGCGGGCCTCAAGGTCCGCATAGAGCGAATGGAAAAGCGGCTTGAGCTGAGCGAATAGGCTCGCGGACCGTCGACTGAGACCTGAAGGATAAAGAGAATGCTTGAAATCAAGAACCTGCACGCCCGCATCGCCGAAGACGGCACCGAGATCATCAAGGGGCTGAACCTCACCGTGAAGGCGGGCGAAGTGGCTGCGATCATGGGGCCGAACGGCTCCGGCAAGTCGACGCTGTCCTACATCCTGTCCGGTCGTGACGATTACGAGGTCACCGAGGGCGACATTCTCTACAACGGCGAGAGCATTCTCGAACTCGATCCGGCGGAGCGCGCCTCCAAGGGCATCTTCCTCGCCTTCCAGTATCCGGTCGAGATTCCCGGCGTCGCCACCATGCAGTTCCTGAAGGTCGCGATGAACGAGCAGCGCAAGGCGCGCGGCGAGGAAGAGCTGAAGACGCCTGATTTCATGCGCCTCGTCAAGGATGCGGCCGCCAAGCTGCAGATCAACACCGAGATGCTGAAGCGTCCCCTGAACGTCGGCTTCTCCGGCGGTGAGAAGAAGCGCGCCGAGATCCTGCAGATGGCGCTGCTGGAGCCTCAGCTTTGCATCCTCGACGAAACCGACAGCGGCCTCGACATCGACGCGCTGAAGATCGTCGCCGACGGTGTCAACGCGCTGCGCTCGCCCGACCGCGCCACCATCGTCATCACCCACTACCAGCGCCTGCTTGACTACATCGTGCCGGATACCGTTCACGTTCTCTACAAGGGCCAGATCATCAAGAGCGGCGACAAGACGCTGGCGCATGATCTGGAAGCCAACGGTTATGCCGACATCATCGGCGCGGCGGCCTGATCTAGGCGGAAAGGAACTGGTCGCATGAACATGCAGACGACGACCCGCCTGACCGCCGCTGAAGCGGCGCTGATCGAGGCGTTCAACAACGAGATCGGCGAGCTGCCGGGCGATGGCGCCGTGATCGCCATTCGCGACCGGCTGCTCGACGACCTGAAGACTTCGGGGCTTCCAACGCGCCGCGTCGAGGCCTGGCACTACACCGACCTGAAGACGCTGCTGCGCGCCGTGCCCGTACAGGCAGGCGACGCCGGCTCCGACGCCCGCGATCCGCTGGTCGAGGGTTCGGCCGTGCTGTCCGTCATCCAGGGACGTCCTGATCACAAGGCGCGCGCCGGCGATCTCGCGATCTCGTGCTATGCCGACCAGCTGTCGGATGGTTCGGCCGCCGATCGCCTCGGCGCGCTCGACAAGGACGACGCGGTCGGCCGGATCAACGGCAGCTTCGTGCGCGACGGCTACGTCATCGACGTGCCCACCGAGGCCGTGCTTGAAGAGCCGCTGGAGATCCAGTTCGTGCATGCTGGCGGCCAGACGCATATGCGCCTTCCGGTCAGCATCGGCGCCGCCGTCCAGGCGACCGTGATCGAACGTCACCTGTCGGTGACGGCGGACGCGGCGCTGGTTTCGCATGTCAGCGACGTCACGGTCGGCGAGGGCAGCGAAGTGACCTGGATCATCCTGCAGCAGCAGGGCGGCGACGATACGCATCTCGGCCAGATCCGCGTCGAGCTTGCCGCGAACGCCAAGCTGAAGCTGTTCGTCATCAATGCCGGCGGCCAGCTGGTGCGCCAGGAACTGCATATCAAGGTGGCGGGCGAGGGTGCTGACCTGACGCTGCGCGGGATCAACCTGCTCGGCGCCGAGACGCATACCGACGTGACCATGGTGCTCGGCCACAACGTGCCGCATACCGGTTCCACCGAGATCATCCGCAACGTCGTCTTCGACCGCGCCAGGGGCGTGTTCCAGGGCATGATCCGGGTGGCACCGGACGCGCAGAAGACCGACGCGAAGATGGCGTGCAACACGCTGCTGATGTCCGACGACGCCGAGTTCTCGGTGAAGCCGGAGCTCGAGATCTTCGCCGACGACGTGCAATGCGGCCATGGCGCCACGGTTGCCGATATCGACCACAACCATCTCTATTATCTGATGGCGCGTGGTATCCCGGAAAACAAGGCGCGCGCCATGCTCGTCAACGCCTTCGTTGCCGAGATCGTCGAGGAACTGGAAGACGAGGCCCTGGTCGAAGCGCTGGAAGGCGTGATCTCGGCCTGGCTCGAAAAGCACGCCTGATCGGACGAGATGATGGACAAGATAGTGCCCGCAACCGCCTATGACGTCGAAGCCATTCGCAAGGATTTTCCGATCCTTGCGAAGGAAGTGTACGGCAAGCCGCTGGTCTATCTCGACAACGGCGCCTCGGCCCAGAAGCCGCAGGTGGTGATCGACGCGATCAGCCACGCCTATTCCAGCGAATACGCCAATGTCCATCGCGGCCTGCACTTCCTGTCCAACGCCGCCACCGAAGCCTATGAAGCCGCGCGCGAAAAGGTGCGCCGCTTCCTGAACGCGCCGTCGGTCGACGACATCGTCTTCACCAAGTCCTCGACCGAGGCGATCAACACGGTCGCCTATGGCTGGGGCATGCCGAATATCGGCGAGGGCGACGAGATCGTCATCTCGATCATGGAGCACCACTCCAACATCGTGCCGTGGCATTTCATCCGCGAGCGGCAGGGCGCCAAGCTGGTCTGGGTCCCCGTCGACGACGAGGGTGCCTTCCACATCGAGGACTTCGAAAAGAGCCTCACCGAGCGCACCAAGCTGGTCGCCATCACGCATATGTCGAATGCGCTGGGCACGGTCGTTCCGGTCAAGGAGATCTGCCGGATCGCGCATGAACGCGGCATTCCTGTCCTCATCGATGGCTCGCAGGGCGCCGTCCACATGCCTGTCGATGTGCAGGATATCGATTGCGACTGGTACGTGATGACCGGCCACAAGCTCTATGGTCCCTCGGGGATCGGCGTGCTCTACGGCAAGAAGGATCGGCTGAAGGCGATGCGGCCGTTTCAGGGCGGCGGCGAGATGATCTTCGAGGTGACCGAGGATGCCGTCACCTACAACGACCCGCCGCACCGCTTCGAGGCCGGCACGCCGCCGATCGTGCAGGCGATCGGGCTCGGTTATGCGCTCGACTACATGGACAAGATCGGCCGCGAGGCGATCGCACTTCACGAGGCTGATCTGGGGGCCTATGCGGCCGAGCGGCTGCGCGACATCAATTCGCTGCGCGTCATCGGCAACGCGCCCGGCAAGGGCGGTATTTTCTCCTTCGAGATCGAGGGGCTGCATGCCCACGACGTCTCGACCGTGATCGACCGTCGCGGCGTCGCTGTTCGGGCCGGCACGCATTGCGCCATGCCGCTCTTGAAACGTTTCGGCGTCACCTCCACATGCCGTGCATCCTTCGGCATGTACAATACCCGTGCCGAGGTAGATGCCTTGGCCGACGCGCTCGAGTATGCGCGCAAGTTCTTTGGCTAGAGCTGTTCCATCTTTTTTCGAATGGAAGAACAGCTCTGGTTTGTTTTGTATACGCAATTCCGGACGGAAAACCGCTTCGCACTTTTCCTGGAATTGCTTTAAGGAGTGGTCCGCATGAGTTTGGACGATAGCGAACAGAAGATCGACGTGCGCGAAGGCATCGTGCATTCCAGCATTCCGGCCGACGAACTGGCGCGCCTCAGCGACGACGTCATCATGGCGCTGAAGACGGTCTACGACCCTGAAATTCCCGCTGACATCTTCGAACTCGGGCTGATCTACAAGATCGACATCGAGGACGACCGGATGGTCAAGATCATGATGACGCTGACAGCCCCCGGCTGCCCTGTTGCCGGCGAGATGCCCGGCTGGGTCGAAAACGCCGTCGGTTCCGTCGAAGGCGTGTCGGGCGTCGAAGTGGCGATGACCTTCGATCCGCCGTGGACGCCGGATCGGATGTCGGAAGAAGCGCAGGTGTCGGTCGGCTGGTATTGATGCTCAGGCCGCCGATCTGTCGCCGGGAATGACGGGCGCAATGCCGATGCCGAGCGCCTTCATCACTTTCATGATGGTAGCAAATTCCGGATTGCCCTGGCCGCTCAGCGCCTTGTAGAGCGCTGCACGGCTCATTCCGATCTCGCGTGCCAGTTCGCTCATGTTGCGGGCTTTGGCCACGACGCCGAGGCTTTTGGCGATAAAGGCCGCGTCCTGGGTTTCGAAGGCGGCGGCGATGAACTCCTCGATCGCTTCTTCGCTGTCGAGAAATTCGGCGGCGTCAAAGGGCAGGGTCTCTGTCGTCATCGTGCGTCCTTCCATTCCCTTGCGAGGCGCTTCGCCTCGATGATATCGCGGGTTTGCGTCGACTTGTCGCCGCCGCTAAGCAGCACGATCAGCGTCGAGCGGTCCATCGTGACATAGATCCGGTAGCCCGGTCCGTAGTCGATGCGCAGTTCGCTTACGCCATCGCCGACCGCCTTGATGTCACCGAGATGCCCGGTCTCGATGCGCAGCAGCCGCGAAGCGATCCGGGCAACGGCGCGGCGATCTCTCTGCCGTGAAAGCCATTTGGCGAAAGTCGCCGTTTGAACCACCGTTAGCATGAAGAATGCATCCTGTGGAGTACACAAATCGATGAAAAAGCATTTGAAGGCAATGATCTCGGCATTCGATATTGAAGCATCGATCATCGCCGCTTAAATTGGAAAGAACAAGCGCCGGACCTTGACCCCGGTTGCGGAAGGAGAATGGGCCCATGGGCTTTGCAGTCATGAGCATGACCGACACCGCCGCCGCGCGCGTGAAGGCGATCGTCGAGAATTCCGGGCCGGAGGCGAAGGGGATCTGCGTCGGTATCAAGAAGGGTGGCTGCGCGGGGATGGAGTATACCATCGACCTCGTCACCGAACCCAATGCCAAGGACGACCTGATCGAGCGCGATGGCGCGCGCGTGTGGATCGAGCCGTCGGCGGTTCTCTATCTGCTTGGCACCGAGATGGGCTTCGAGCAGACGACGCTGCGCTCCGGCTTCACCTTCACCAATCCGAACCAGACGTCGGCTTGCGGCTGCGGCGAATCGGTCGAACTGAAGCCCGCCGATCTGGCGGCGCTCGCGGCGCGCGGCGATGCCGTGGTGCCTGCGCGGTAAAGACCGCGGCGTCGACCGCAACCGTGCCTCCATTATGGCCCGGTATTTTCTCTCGGGTATTTTGTCATGAGACATTTCGTCTTGAGCAATTCGCAAGGGGCCGCCGGTTTCGGCGGCTTTTTCGTTGCGGCGCGCGCCAGAGCGTTTAAGACCCGCCAGATGTTTCTGCTGCTCCTCAAGGGCGCTCTCCTGGGTGTCATCATCACCGCGCCGCTCGGGCCGATCGGCATGCTGTGCATCAACCGGACGCTGGAGCGCGGCTTCCTCGCCGGCTTTTCCTGCGGTTTCGGCACGGCGATCGGGGATGCCAGCTATGCGCTGGTGGCCGTCACCGGCATCGCGGTTTTCGCCGAAGCCATGTCGATGGCGACCTTGCCGCTGGCGATCGGCGGCGGATTGCTGCTTCTGTTTATCGGTTGGCGCGGGCTGACCCATGACCCGGCTCAAGCGGCCGAGATCGGCGCCGGCGGCCTGCTTGCCACCACGGTCGCGACCTTCCTGCTCACCATATCCAACCCGGCGACGATCCTCTCCTTCGGGGCGCTGTTCGCCGGCTTCGGCCTGCTCGACGAGACGAGGCGCTTCAGTTCGGTCGCGATCGTCGGTGGCGTCTTTGCGGGCTCGCTGGCCTGGTGGTTCTGCCTCAGCGGCGCGGTCAGCCTGGCGCGTGATCGGTTGTCGGAGAATTTCACCACGAAGGTGATGCGGGCGACGAGTTGGCTGCTGATCGTCTTTGGTGTCGTGGCGCTTGGCTCGGCGGCGTATACGTTGCTTGGGTGAGGGGTTTGCGGGTTAGAGGTGGCTGGCGTTGTGCCGGTGGCCCCCTCATCCCCGGTGCAACTTTGTTGCACCTGAAACCTTCGGGCACCTTCTCCCCGTTGGGGCGAAGGGGAGGTTGGCGCGAGCGGCTTGCCACGAATCTCTTCTCCCCGCGGGGAGCAACCATGTCTCATCTTCTCACATATTTCGGCGTCCATTCGGTCTGTCGGGTGAGGATTGTGTTGGCGAGAATGACGAGTTTGCGGGCCACCGCGATGACCGCGCACAGGTGCTCCTTGCCGTTGCCGCGCAACCGCTTGTAGAAGGCCGCGAGATCCGGATTGTGCCGGCTGGCGGTGAAGGCGCACATGAAAAGGCTCTTGCGCAGCCGTTCGCGACCGCCCTGGATCCGGCGCCTGCCGCGATGCTTGCCGCTGTCGTCATCATAGGGTGCGACACCGGCAAGGGCGGCGACCTCGTTGCGGCCGGCATGGCCGAGTTCGGGCATGCGGATGACGAGGCACAGCGCGCTGCGCATTCCGATCCCCTTGATGGAGACCAGAAGATCGAGCCGCCGCGCCAGATCGGGGTCGTCGCGCACCAGCTTTTCGAGCCGCAGCATATGCGCATTGCGGCAGGTCTCGAGCCTGGCGATTTCGCGGGCGTGGCGGCGCTTGACGATCTCAGGCACGGCGGTCTCGGCGAATGTCTTCACCAGCGCGACCTGCTGTTCGATCTGCTCCAGATAGGTCAGTTCGGCCGAAAGCCGGTCGAAGCGGGCATCGGGCAGCGCCGGCAGCGTCTTCAGGCTGGCGGTGAAGACGGCAATCAGCGTGGCGTCCAGCCGGTCGTTCTTGGCCCGCTGCAGCCGGCTTCTGGCGAAGTACCGCAATTGCGCCGGCTGCAGGCGCGCCGCCGGGCGCTTCTTGCCCCGCAGATGCACCATCAGCCGCCATTCGTAGCCACCGGAGGCTTCGAAGCCGACCCTTTTGACATCATGCTCTTGAAGAAAGGCGTCGAGCCGCTTCAGGCCCGCCGCGTCGTAGGTGACCCGCAGCCGCGCGTCACCGGGATGGATGGCGATGTCGAGATGGCTTTTGCCGACATCGATTCCGGCACAGATCATGCTATCATCGGTCATCTTCGTCGTCCCTGTCTTGGATACGAACCCCAAGGTTCCTGCAACCACACGGGCCTGATGAAGAGCCGGTTGCGATCCTGCTCCCCACAGCCCCTGACGGCTGAGAAGGTGACGATCCGACAACCAACTGCCGGGCGGGCGGCCACCCGCCCGGCAGAAACAACTATCTCATATTTTGATCATCCAAGAAGGTGGCGGCAGCCGGATGAGGGGGTTGCGGGCGCTGACGTTGGCCACTTTTAAAACTCCCACCTGCAAAACAGCATGCGTTTCCCCCGGCAGGGTCTTTCCCCCCCGGTTGATACGGTATCTGATCGGACGGGGCGCCAAAAGCTGCCTCGTAAATAGTTTAGTTTTGTTGACACCTTCCGGCGCCCCGTTCGGCGGTCTGCTATCGTGTCCTGGTTCCTTTACCGGGTGATCGGCATCTTTTCAGAGATATGCTCGCGGGATTGTTCTTGTTCTTGAGGCTTTCGCTCCCCGGGCATCCCGAAGGGCCGTCTTGATCGACGCCGGGAGGGCCTCCACGGACCTGTCGCCCGCGGCACCCCGGCGCCGTTCCGCAAAACCCTTTCGGGCTCAACGGTCGGCCAGTCGCCGTCCCTCATGTGCATAGGCGCGTGGTATCGGCGAACCGACCTTCGCACCCGCACACCAACTCTTCGCTGGCGGGACCATTCCGCGACGCCCCTCGTTTCACCCTGCGTCAGGGGCTTCCCGAAAGCGCCGGTCCCGCCTCGCCGGTAACGCAACCGGTGTATCCGAAGACGGGACGGGGTGAGTGTGGCGCAGGCGGTGAGCGCGGGGATGAAAAAATGGCCATGCTGCTGATTTCGTTGCCGGAGCACTGATTTTCATCAACGTGCATGCGGCGAGCGTGGGCGTGCGGCAAAGAGACGAGCCACTCCGCATAACCCTGGATCCGGGCCGTCGATCCGGGCCCTTGATCCGGCTCAATGAAGAAACCGGCCATTTCGACCATAGTTCGCTGTCGCATGCCGGCAGGGCGACGGGTGGATGTTGCCGGTTGGAACAAGGCCGTGACGTTCAGGACGATCCGCTCCATCTTCGAGACGCTCGATCCGGGCGACGCGCTCGCCGAAGTGCTTTTCGGCCTGATCATGGCGCTGACCTGGACGATCGGTTCCAGGCTCGTGATGCAGGAAGAGGGGCTTGATGTCAGGGGCCTGATCGTCTCGACACTCGGATGCAACATCGCCTGGGGGCTCATCGACGCCGTGCTGCGCATTCTTGGCACGACGTTCTTCAGGAACAGGCGGTTGCAGCTGTTCGCGAAGATCAGGACGGCGCGCGACGAAGCCGCAGCCCTTGCCGTGATCCGCAAGGAGTTTCCAACCGAGGGGGCGGCGCTCTCGGTCGACGATGCCGATGCCGAGGCGCTCTATCGGTCGGTGCTGACGCTTGCCGGCCGGTCTACGCCGCGCCGGCTTTCCTTGACGAGAGACGATCTTGTCGCGGCGCTCGCGGTGTTTCTGCTGGTTTCGGCGACGGCCATTCCGGCGGTCATCCCCTTCTTCCTGATCGCGGATGGCGAACGCGCCTTGCGGGTGAGCAACCTGCTGCTGACCGGCCTGCTGTTCTTTACCGGATATGCATGGGCCGGCTTTTCCGGCGGCAGGCCACTGCACGCGGGAGTGACCATGACCTGCCTTGGGTTGGCCCTGGTCGGCATTGCCGTGGTGCTGGGTGGCTGACGCGTGAGCGGTCTAGCTAGCCGACCTCCTCGGGGATGAAACCGCCGGTCTGGCGTTTCCATAGACGCGCGAAGAGGCCGTCTCCTTCGGCCAGTTCGGCGGGGCTTCCCTCCTCGACGATGCGTCCCTGGTCGAGCACGACGATGCGGTCCATCATGGCGATGGTCGAGAGGCGGTGGGCGATGGCGATGACGGTCTTTCCCCGCATCACCAGATCGAGCTTTTCCTGAATGGCGGCTTCGGATTCGCTGTCGAGTGCCGATGTCGCCTCGTCGAGCACCAGGATCGGCGCGTCCTTCA
Organism: Rhizobium sp. AN80A; assembly: GCF_030053015.1. Taxonomy (NCBI): domain Bacteria; kingdom Pseudomonadati; phylum Pseudomonadota; class Alphaproteobacteria; order Hyphomicrobiales; family Rhizobiaceae; genus Rhizobium; species Rhizobium sp. AN80A. Next base: position 890,909 of record NZ_JASJPX010000003.1, read on the forward strand.
AAAGGACGCGGGCGATGGCCACGCGCTGGCGCTGGCCGCCCGAGAGCTTGATGCCACGATCGCCGACATAGGCGTCGTAGCCCTTACGCCCCTCGGCGTCGCGCAGATCGGCGATGAACCGGTCGGCGCTCGCTGTCCTTGCCGCCTGTTCGATCTCGTCGCGCGCCGCCTCCGGCCGGCCGTAACGGATATTGTCGCCGACGGAGCGGTGCAGCATCGAGACGTCCTGCGCGATGACGCCGATGTTGCGGCGAAGGCTCGCCTGGGTGACATCGCGGATATCCTGGCCGTCGATCCGGATGGTGCCCGAGCCGACGTCGTAGAAGCGCAGCAGCAGGCTCACCAGCGTCGTCTTGCCCGCGCCGGAGAGCCCGACCAGGCCGACCTTCTCGCCGGGACACAGCGTGAGCGACAGGTTGGCGACGACCGCTTTGCCGGCCTTGTAGGCGAAGGTCACGTCGTCGAAGCGTATTTCGCCGCGGCTGACATCGAGATCGACGGAATCGGCGCGGTCGGTGATGGTCGGCGGTGTCGTCATCACCGGCATGGCGTCCTTGATCGTGCCGATCGCCTGGAAGATCTGCTGGCCCATCTGCAGGAAGGTGAAGGTGTGACCGGAGAGGCGTTGCAGCACATAGACGGCGCCGACGAACTCCCCGATCGTCAGGAACTGCCTGATCAGGCCGGTGAAGCCGATCGTCAGGATCGCCAGCCACAGGAGCATGTTGAGCGCCACGACGATGAGCTCCGAGGTGCGATAGATCCGCTGCTCGCGGTGCTGGGTGCTGATCGACGTGCCGATGATGCTTCGGATGGCGCCGGCCTCGCTGTCTTCGGCGGCGAACTGCTTGATCATCTGCATGTTGGTGTAGAGATCGGTGATGGCGCCGGCAACCAGGCTGCGCTGCCTGGCGGTGCTGCGCGACCGCTCGGTGAAGACGGGCGCCATCTTGACCGCGAGCGCGACGTTGAGCGCGATCCAGATGGCGGCGGGCACGGCGAGCTGCCAGGAGAGCGCGCTCAGGAGGACCACCGAGCCGACCATCTGCAGCAGGAAGCGCGGGATCGACTGGAAGGCTGCGATGATCTGTTGCTGCACGGCCGACGACACCTGCTGCAGCCGCGAGGCGACCTGGCCGGCGTAGAGATCATGGAAGAAGGCGAGATCCTGCCGCTCCACCGCCTTGTGCCCCTGCCACTGGATGGCGGCGGGCATGCCGACGCCGAGCGTGTGCGAGGTCAGCGTATTGACGAGAAAGGAGGCGACCGGCATGGCCGGGAAGATCAGCAGCCCGAGGACGGTGAGAAGCGGCCATTGCTCGCCGAGGAAGAGCGCGGCACCTTTCTGTGTGACGCCGTCGACGATGACGGACAGGCCCCAGACGATCGCCAGGTTCATCGCCTCGATCGCCATCGATGACAGCGCCAGCGCGATCAGCACGCCGCGGAACATCGAGATGAAATGCAGGAGGACGGCGACCGGCCCTTTCGACGGCAGCGGCTGGTAGGGGATGTCGAGCGGCCGGATCAGGCGCTCGAAGGGGCGGTAGATGGCATCTGAAATCGACATGGGGTCTCTGGTCCGTTGCCGGTAACGCAGTCGTTTCCCGTCGGGATTGACGGGATCACGCAAACAGGCCTGGTGGTCTCATGTCCTCACGCGGTGACTGGAGATGGCGCACGAGACGTTCATAGGCGGCGAAGGCTGGCGACGTCAGTGCAAGGACGCCGAATGCCAGAGGGCAGTTGGCCGCCGTGGCGGATCGAAGAGTTTCGGCGGGCCGATCACGGCTGTGGCCGCGCGCGGGGCGGGGAGGTCGACTTCCCGCGCGATCATGCTGATGACAGGCGACATGCGATCCTCCTCGTCTGGATGAACGGTGACGTGCTCGAGTGTCGATAAGTGGAGATTATAGCAATTTTCGCGCGCATCAAGCTTTCGCGATGCCGTGTTTGACGCGCTGTGCGTGCATGTTTTGCTGGAGGCTAGCGGCGCTCGACGGGGCTTGGTAGAGCTTTGTGTCTGCCATCTAGGGCGGTTTCTCTTTCAATCCCGCAAGGATACCGTGTCATGACCATCGAGATGTCTCATTCCAAAGCGACCGAAGAGGTCATCAAGATACCGGCGATCGGATTGGAGCTCGGCGTGCGGGTCGATCCATCGACGACAGGCGGCGCGTTCTGCTTCATCGACACGGTCAACGCGCCCGGCTTCGGGCCGCCGCGCCATCGGCACAAGGAGACCGAGGTCTTCCGGGTGATGGAGGGGCGGTATCTGTTCGAGGTGGATGGCGCGCGGTTTTACGCCGATGAGGGCGATGTCGTCACTGTCCCCGGTGGTGCCGCGCATGCCTTCGTCAACGTGACCGACCGGCCGGCGCGGCAGTATATCCTGATCGCGCCGGGACTCGATGCGCGGGCCTTCTTCCTCGGGCTTGCCGACGTCATGCGCGACGGGCGGCCGGATACGGCGGCGCTCAATGTCTTCGCCAAGACATGGGACGTGGAGTTTCTGGGGCCGCCGCTGACGGTGCCGACCGAGTGACAGCCCGTCCGCTCAATCCTTCCTGATATCGATGCCGGCCTCGAGCGCCGCGGCGATGAAGGCCTTGCGGGCGTCGTCGTTGCTGCGCTTGCCCTTGATGACGTCGGCGCAGATCAGCAGCGCCTTGTCGAGCGCGGGGCCGTCTTCCGTCGGCCAGTCCTCGATCATCGCCCAGGAGGCGGCCTGGGTGGTGGCGATGGTGACGTACTGGCCGGGCTCCTCCAGCGCCAGCGTCACGGGCTGAGGCCAGGGCTGTTGGGTGAGATCGCCGTCGGATTTTGCCATGAAACTGCTCGCCTGTTGTCTATTGCCGCGTGGCGGCCTGCTTAAAGCGACGGGCGGGTGGGGGCAAGCGGAAAGACGCGGGATGTGAGCCATCGGGCGATGATGGCGGGGGAGGAGCGGTGGGTGCGCAGCAGGTGGCTTTGTCCATGCCGGTGCGGCTTTGGTGGGCGTGCTTAGATCCTCGGGACGAGCCAGAGGATGACGGTCGAGAGCGGATTGTGGCTCGATATCAACAGGTTGGCGCTGCGCCGTTTCTGCACCATCCCCAAAAACACCAAAACGCCCGGACAAAGCCGGGCGTCTCGATCTCGTATCCCTACTCGGCCGCTTCGGCGTAATCCTCGAGCGGCGGGCAGGTGCAGATCAGGTTGCGGTCGCCGAAGACGTTGTCGACGCGGTTGACCGGGGACCAGTATTTGTCCACGCGGAAGGCGCCGGGGGGGAAGCAGGCCTGTTCGCGCGAATAGGGGCGATCCCATTCGCCGACAAGGTCTTCGACCGTGTGCGGGGCGTTCTTCAGCGGGTTGTTGGTCTTGTCGGAGCGGCCTTCCTCGATGTCGCGGGCTTCCTGGCGGATCGCCAGCATCGCCTCGCAGAAGCGGTCGAGTTCGGCCTTGGTTTCCGATTCCGTCGGTTCGATCATCAGCGTGCCGGCAACGGGCCAGCTCATGGTCGGCGCATGGAAACCGCAGTCGATCAGGCGCTTGGCGACGTCGTCGACGGTCACGCCTGCTCTGTCGACCAGCGGGCGCGTGTCGATGATGCACTCATGCGCCACGCGGCCGGCCTCGGACTTGTAGAGCACGTCGTATTCGCCCTTCAGCCGGGCGGCGATGTAGTTGGCGTTGAGGATCGCCACCTTGGTTGCCTGCGTCAGGCCTTCGCCGCCCATCATCAGGCAGTAGCTCCAGGAGATCGGCAGGATGGATGCCGAGCCGAAGGCTGCCGCGGAGACCGCACCCGAACGGCCGTCGGTTTCGGGATGGCCGGGGAGGTGGGGCGCGAGGTGCGACTTGACGCCGATCGGGCCCATGCCGGGTCCGCCGCCGCCATGCGGGATGCAGAAGGTCTTGTGCAGGTTGAGGTGGCTGACGTCGGAGCCGATGTCACCAGGGCGGGACAGGCCGACCATGGCGTTCATGTTGGCGCCGTCGAGATAGACCTGGCCGCCATGCCTGTGCACGAGATCGCAGATCTCCTTCACCGTTTCCTCGAACACGCCATGCGTCGAGGGGTAGGTGATCATGCAGCAGGAGAGGTTGTCCGAATACTGCTCGGCCTTGGCGCGGAAATCGTCGAGGTCGATGTCACCGTTTTCGCGAACCTTGACGACCACGACCTTCATGCCGACCATCTGGGCGGATGCCGGGTTGGTGCCGTGCGCGGACGTCGGAATCAGGCAGACGTCGCGATGGCCGTTGCCGTTGGCGATGTGGTAGTTGCGGATCGTCAAGAGGCCGGCATATTCGCCCTGCGCGCCGGAGTTCGGCTGCATGGAGAAGGCGTCGTAGCCGGTGACGGCGCAGAGCTTTTCGGTGAGGTCGTCGATCATCTCGCGATAGCCGAGTGCCTGATCGGCCGGCACGAAGGGATGGATATCCGAAAACTCGGGCCAGGTGATCGGCAGCATTTCGGCCGTGGCGTTGAGCTTCATCGTGCAGGAGCCGAGCGGGATCATCGAGCGGTCGAGCGCCAGATCGCGGTCCGAGAGGCGACGGATGTAACGCGTCATCTCGCTTTCGGCGCGGTTCATGTGGAAGATCGGATGCGTCAGGTACTCGCTGGTACGCGCGAGGCCCTTGGGCAGGCGATAGCTGGGCTCGAAATCGGCGACGGCGAAGTTGCCGCCGAAGGCGCGCCAGACGGCTTCCAGCGTCGCCGGGCGGGTGCGCTCGTCGAGGCTCATGCCGATCTTGGTGGCGCCGACCTTGCGCAGGTTGACGCCTTCGGCGACCGCCGCGCGCAGGATGACGCCCTGCATGTGGCCGACGTCGACGGTGATGGTGTCGAAGAAGGTTTCCGGCTCTATGGTGTAGCCGAGCTTTTCCAGACCCTTGGCCATCAGCACGGCCTTCTGGTGGACTTGCTGGGCGATCGCCTTGATGCCCTTGGGGCCATGGAAGACGGCGTACATCGAGGCCATGACGGCGAGCAGAACCTGCGCGGTGCAGATGTTCGACGTCGCCTTTTCGCGGCGGATGTGCTGTTCGCGGGTCTGCAGCGACAGGCGGTAGGCGCGGTTGCCGCGGGCATCGACGGAGACGCCGACCAGACGGCCGGGCATGGAGCGCTTGTGGGCGTCCTTGACCGACATGTAGGCCGCGTGCGGGCCGCCGTAGCCGACGGGAACGCCGAAGCGCTGCGACGAGCCGATGGCGATGTCGGCGCCCATTTCGCCGGGTGACTTCAGAAGCGTGAGCGCCAGGATGTCGGCGGCGACGATGGCGATGGCGCCGGTCTGGTGCAGGCGCGAGATCAGGCCGGTGAAATCATGCACATGACCGTGCGTGCCCGGATACTGGAAGATGGCGCCGAAGACGTCGACCGGGTCGAGATCGGTGAACGGGTTGCCGATGACGACGCTCCAGCCGAGCGGCTCGGCGCGGGTCTTGATCAGCTCGATCGTCTGCGGATGGCAGGCGGCGTCGACGAAGAAGGACTTGGCCTTCGACTTGGAGACGCGCTCGGCCATCGCCATGCCTTCGGCGGCGGCCGTTGCTTCGTCGAGCAGCGAGGCGTTGGCGACGTCGAGGCCGGTCAGGTCGCAGATCATCGTCTGGTAGTTCAAGAGCGCCTCGAGGCGGCCCTGGGAGATTTCCGGCTGGTAGGGGGTATAGGCCGTGTACCAGGCCGGGTTTTCCAGGATGTTGCGCTGGATGACCGGCGGCGTGATCGTGCCGTAATAGCCCTGGCCGATCAGCGAGGTCAGGACCTTGTTCTTGTTGGCGGTTTCGCGCAGCTTGTCGAGCGCCTCCCGCTCCGTCATCGGCGCGCCCCAGACGAGCGGCGCCTTCTGGCGGATGGAGGGCGGCACGGTCGCGTCGATCAGCCCGTCGAGGCTGTTATAGCCGATAACCTTGAGCATATCGGTCATTTCGGCCGGCGAGGGGCCGATGTGACGACGATTGGCGAAGTCGTAGGGCTGGTAGTCGGTAAACTGGAATTCCGTCGGCGTCGTCATTACGCGGTGAGCTCCTTGTATGCCGCTTCGTCGAGCAGGCCATCGGCATCGGCGGCGTTGGCAAGCTTCAGCTTGAAGAACCAGCCAGACCCTTGAGGATCGGAATTGACCAGCGACGGATCGGCGACGATGGCCGGGTTCACTTCGGTGATTTCACCTGCGAGCGGGCAGTAGACATCCGAGGCCGCCTTGACGGATTCGACGGTGGCCGCGTTGTCGTTCTTGCCGAAGGTGGCGCCGACTTCAGGCAGTTCCACGAACACCAGATCGCCGAGTTGCTCGACGGCATAGGTGGTGATGCCGACGGTGGCGACACCGGCTTCGATCTGCAGCCATTCGTGTTCTTCGGTGAATTTCAGCATGGGATGGTCCTCTCTGGGGAATGGGGTGATTGGGTGGTTTAAGTGGAGGCGATGGTGGAGGCTTTGCCGGGTGATACCCCCCTCTGTCCTGCCGGACATCTCCCCCACAAGGGGGGAGATCGGCGAGTGGCCAGGTCTAGGTCAAACAATGAAGGTTGAGCGAGCGGGTGCGTCCAGCCAATCTCCCCCCTTGTGGGGGAGATGTCCGGCAGGACAGAGGGGGTACCCCACGCGCAATGCTAACAGCGGCGGCCCGCTCCACGCTCACCGTTTGGCAAGGCGCTTGCTCCGGGTCGATCTCCCCTCTTGTGGGGGAGATGCCCGGCAGGGCAGAGGGGGGTAATCCTCGCGCAACGCCAGCGACGGCGGCCTGCGAACAGTGCGCCTGAATAGGCAGTGCAACGATATGGATCGCCGCCGCGCTCATGGTCTTATCGCTTGTACGTCGGAGCGACGAAGGGCAGGGCCGCGACGGTGACCGGCAGGTACTTGCCGCGTACCTCGGCGTAGACGACCGTTCCGACATCGGCAGAGGCGACCGGTACGTAGCCCATGGCAACAGGGCCTTCGGCGCTCGGGCCGAAGCCGCCTGAGGTCACTTCGCCGATCTCGGTCTTGCCTTCCTGGTCGGCGTAGAGCTTGGCGTGGCCGCGCACCGGCGCCTTGCCATCGGGCTTCAGGCCGACGCGGCGGCGGGTGGCGCCGTGGTCGAGTTCGGAGAGGATGCGTTCAGCGCCGGGGAAGCCGCCGGCGCGGGCGCCGCCCGATTTGCGGGCCTTCTGGATGGCCCAGACGAGGGCTGCCTCGACGGGGGTCGTGGTCGTGTCGATGTCGTTGCCATAGAGGCAAAGGCCGGCTTCGAGGCGCAGGCTGTCGCGGGCGCCGAGGCCGATCGGCTCGACGTCGGGATGTTCGAGCAACCGCTTGGTGACATCGACGGCCATCTCCGAGGGGATCGAGATCTCGTAGCCGTCCTCGCCGCTGTAGCCGGAGCGCGAGACAAGACAGGAGACGTCGTGCAGGCGGCAATGGCGGACGTCCATGAACTTCATGGCGGCGACATCGGCCCAGAGTTCGGCCAAGGCTTCGACGGCGCGCGGACCCTGCAGCGCGATCAGCGCGCGGTCGAGCACCGTGATGTCGCAAGTGTCGGAAAGGTGTTTTTGGAGGTGCGCGACGTCGGCATCCTTGCAGGCGGCGTTGACGACGACGAAGAGGTGGTCGTCGAGATGGGTGATCATCAGGTCGTCGAGGATGCCGCCGTTGTCGTCGGTGAAGAAGCCGTAGCGCTGGCGTCCTTCGGCAAGCCCGAGGATATCGACCGGAACGAGGCTTTCGAGCGCGAGCGCTGCGTCCTCATACTTGCCCGACTTCGCCTTGATGACGACCTGGCCCATGTGGGACACATCGAAGAGACCGGCGGCCGCGCGGGTCTGCAGATGTTCCTTCATGACGCCGGCTGGATATTGCACCGGCATGTCATAGCCCGCGAAGGGTACCATGCGGGCGCCGAGCGACAGATGCAGGTCATGCAGCGGGGTTTTCTTCAGGGCAGCAGTATCGTCCAAGGACGCCTCCGGTGTTTGCGCGTGGGTTCCATGCGCGGGCTCAATATTCGGGCGCGGTTGCGCCTTGTTTCGAGCCCCCTCTGTCTGTTTGCCTGAGATTGTTATCCCTTCGGCGCACGTTTTTTTAAACGCGTCTCTCCAGAGTTCCGTCTGCCCCTTGCTGGTCCTTTTGCCTGAGAGTTTCCGGGGCGGTTGCTCCTTCGGCACCGGCTGCGACGAGCCGGCTTCTCCCAACAAGGTTGAGCGCAATTATCTGGCGATGGTGCGGCTTGGCAAGGGGGAATGTCGCCGGCGAGCAATTTTTTGTCGCGTGCATCTGCCGATCGGCTCCCGCAGGGATCGCGACCGGTGGTCTCAGTCTTCCTCGTAGAGCTTGAGAGCCTGCTGCAGGGCGGCCTGCGGCTGACGCTGGCCCATGGTCATCAGGTCGAGCGCGACTTCGGTCGAGTTGATGACGGCGGCCGTTTCATCGGGGCCTTCGTCGGCATCGGCGTGGCGCTGCCGTTCGGCCACCTTGCGGGCGTCCTTGGCGGCGGTGCTCGCGGATACGCGCGGGGCGATGCGCAGCGCTTCAAACGCCGCTGCCGCCGTACTTGCCGAAATGGAACCAACGAGAACTGACATGTGACAGATTTAGGACGGCGCACCTTCCCGTGCCGCTAAGAATATCGCTAAAATATGAGCGAATGTGATGGTTCTTGTGCCGTGCTTCTGCTTTTTGCGATATATTTCAAATGTAGTGCGCCGCTAGATCTTTCTCATGGCCTCGTTACTTTCCGCGTTACTCGAAAACATGATCGTCAAATCCTTCAAAGGAGGAGTTCAGATGCACCGTTTTCACGCGCTTGCGCTTGTCGGAGCGCTGCTTGCAACCGCCTTCATCGCCACGGCCTGCACGTCGACCGCGCCGAGCCGCAATGGCGACATGCCAATGAACTCGGCCTGCGCGCTGGGATTCAACAACGACCGGCCGTGCAGCTATTGAGGTGTCGGGGTGAATTGTAGCGATCACTGTCGATTGGCAACGCTTCCGGCCTGCGCTACACAAGCGGCATGATCCAGGCTCTTCTCGTCGCCGTCGGCGGCGCCATCGGTTCGGTGCTTCGCTATTATGTCGGCCAGTGGTCGTTGCGGCTGATGGGGCCGGGCTTTCCGTGGGGGACGCTTGCCGTCAATGTTGTCGGTTGTTTCGTGATCGGGGTTTTCGCCGAGCTGATCGCGCGGCGGTTCAATGCCTCGAACGAATTGCGGCTGCTGTTGATCACCGGGTTTCTCGGCGGCTTCACGACATTCTCCGCCTTTTCGCTGGATGCGATTTCGCTGATCGAGCGCGGGGCGATGGCGTCGGCGGCGGTCTATATGGTGGCGAGCGTGGGGCTGTCGATGGCGGCGGTTTTCGCCGGGCTTGCGATGATGCGCGCGTTGATCTGAGGTCAGACATGGGCTGATCTGACGTCTTCTGAGATTCAGGTTTCCGTTTTTGCGTAAAATGCTCTAAAGCCAGCGGCAAAGGCCGCGCCTGGTGCCGGCAACTCTTTCCGAAAGTACAGACATGGCTGGCATTGAACATATTACCGTCGAAGCCGACGAGGCGGGCATGCGCCTCGATCGTTGGTTCAAGATCCACTATCCCGGCCTCGGATTCGGTCCGCTGCAGAAGCTGATGCGTTCCGGCCAGGTGCGTGTCGATGGCGGCCGCGTGAAGACCGATGCGCGCGTGCAGCCGGGGCAGGTGGTGCGGGTGCCGCCGCTCGATGTCGACGCCAAGAAGAGCGGGCCGATCGCCAGCCACGATCTCAAGCATGGCGGCGACTACGAACTGTTGCAGCGCATGGTTTTGCATGAGGACGACAAGGTGATCGTGCTCAACAAACCGGCCGGCCTTGCCGTGCAGGGCGGTTCCGGCGTGACGCGCAACATCGACAAGATGCTGGAGGCCTGGACGAGCCCGAAGGGCGAAAAGCCGAGGCTGGTTCACCGCCTCGACCGCGACACCTCTGGCGTGCTGGTCATCGCCCGCACGCGCGGTGCGGCGCAGAAGCTGACGGCGGCGTTTCGCGAGCGCGACACCAAGAAGACCTACTGGTCGCTGGTCAAGGGCGTGCCGCGCAAGCACGAGGACAAGATCTCGACCTGGCTGGTGAAGGAACAGACGCCCGACGGTGACCGTATGCGTGTCTGCAAGCACGGCGAGGAGGGCGCCGACCACGCGATCTCCTATTACAAGGTGCGCGAGACGGCGGCCCAGAACCTCGCCTGGCTGGAGATGGAGCCCTATACCGGCCGCACGCACCAGCTGCGCGTCCACGCGCTGCATATCGGGCACCCGATCATTGGCGATCCCAAGTATTTCGACGACGACCACAACTGGGATTTCCCCGGCGGTATCCAGAAGCGGCTGCATCTGCACGCCCGCAAGATCGACGTTCCGCATCCGAGCGGCGGGCGCCTGCGGGTGACCGCGCCGCTGCCGCCGCACATGGTCCAGACCTGGAACCTGCTCGGCCTCGATCTGGCGGAAGCGGACCGGGAAGACTTCGAATAAACTTGGGAATGACGCTTGAAATGAATTCGGGAATGAAACTGGCATTGTTCGATTGCGACGGCACGCTTGTCGATAGCGCCGCGCTGATCCATGAGGTGATGGCGCGCACCTTCGTGCATTTCGGCCATGACCGGCCCGATATCTCGCAGACCAAGGCGATCATCGGGCTGACGCTCGATATCGCCATCGCGCGCATGCAGGGCAAGCCGCATGTGGACGACGAGGCGGTGGCGATGACCGCGCACTACAAGGCGATCTACGCCGATGTGCGCGCCGAAGCCGGCGTCGACGTGCCGCTGTTCGACGGTATCGGCGAGTTGATCCGGACGCTGGCCGAGAAGGACGAGGTGTTGATCGGCGCGGTGACGGGAAAGTCGCGTCGGGGACTGGTGCACATTCTCGAGACGCACGGTTTTGCAGGCGATTTCATCGTCTCGCGCACCGCCGACGATTGCCCGTCGAAACCGCATCCGGCCATGGTGACGGAATGCTGCAGCGAAACGGGGATGAATCCCGCCGACACCATTGTCATCGGCGATGCGATCTACGATATGCAGATGGCGAAGGCGGCCGGTGCCACGGCGATCGGCGTGTCCTGGGGCTATGCCAGCGTCGACGAGCTGGTCGCGGCCGGCGCCGATATGATCGCCTACCATCCGGCCGACATACTGAAGCATTTTTCCTGAGGTGAGCCATGCGTGATCTGTTGAACGACCTGTCCGAGGGGCTGAGCCATCCCGATCCGATCCGCCGCGCGCAGATCCAGATGAAGAAGCCGCTGCCCAAGCGCTTCTACAAGGACGTCTCGGTCAGCGAGGCCCAGGGCACCGACGCCGGCTTCGTGGTCGCGCTCGACGGCAAGCCGGTGCGCACGCCGGCCCGCAATCTCCTGGCTGCGCCGACGCGCAAGCTCGCCGAGCTGATGGCGGGCGAGTGGACGGCGCAGGGCGACGAGATCGATCCGGCCTCCATGCCCGTCACCAAGCTGATCAACACGGCCATCGACGGCGTTGCGACCGACACGCAGGCGGTGTTCGAGGACATACTGCGCTTTTCCGGCACCGACATGCTGTGTTACCGCGCCGAGGGTCCGGAAGAGCTGGTGGCGCGGCAGACCGCGCTCTGGGACCCGGTGCTCGACTGGGCGTCGAACGCGCTCGGCGCACGCTTCATCCTGGCCGAGGGCATCGTCCACCAGCAGCAGCCGCAAAGCGCCATCGCTGCGTTTTCGGCGGCGCTGCGCAAGCACGACAACGCGATCGCGCTCGCGGTGCTGCACACGATCACGACGCTGACGGGCTCGGCGCTTTTGGCGCTGGCGTTTGCCGAAGGCGAGCTCGATGAAAACGAAGTCTGGTCGCTCGCGCATCTCGAAGAGGACTGGACGATCGAGCACTGGGGCAGCGACGAAGAGGCGCAAGAGCGGCGCGCGTTGCGTTTCATCGATTTTCTCGCCGCCACCCGTGCTTTTTTGGCACTGAAGGGCTGAAATAGATTGCCATGACCGTCTTTATGGCGAAGATCGCGACTCTTAGTGGGGTGGACGCGGTTTTTCGTCATGAATATGTTTCAGTCGGTTGTTTCCAAAATCTTATTTTCGCTTGTCGCACTCGTTTCGAGCCTGGCGCTGGCTTCCTGCGGCTCGCTGATGCCGAAGGAGGCGCCGGGTCCGGTTTATGACGTGCGCAGCGCCGTGGTCGTCTCCGGGCCGAAAGTGCCGCCCGCAGTGCTTGCCGGCGTGGGCGATCGGGTCAACAAGGCGATCAACGCCACGGTGCGCAAGGAGGTCTATCCGCGCGTCGTGCTGACCATCCGCGTCGTTTCCGTCGCCAAGGAGCAGGGGTACGACAAGAGCCAGAGCTCGGCGAAGATCACCGTCGATGCGGCGTCGGTCGACGACGGCACCGTCATCGCCGTCTCGCAGTTCGAGGTGCTCAGCCGCTCGAACCTTTCGGATGCGTCCGACGAAATTCTTGCTGAAAACATCGCGGCGCGTATCCGGTCGATCTTCACGCTCAGCCCGGGTTCGGAATAATCGCGCCGTAACGGGAGGTCGCCTTGAAGGAAATTCTCGAAGAGCTCGAACGCCGCCGCGATATCGCCCGCAAGGGTGGCGGGGAGACACGCATCGAGGCGCAGCACAAGCGCGGCAAGCTGACGGCGCGCGAGCGCATCGACCTCATTCTCGACGAGGGCTCCTTCGAGGAGTTCGGCATGTTCGTCGAGCACCGGTCGAACGATTTCGGCATGGAGAAGAGCCGGATCGCCGGCGACGGCGTGGTCACCGGATGGGGTACGGTCAACGGCCGCACCGTCTTCGTCTTCGCCAAGGATTTCACGGTGTTCGGCGGCTCGCTGTCGGAGGCGCATGCCGAGAAGATCATCAAGGTCCAGGACATGGCGCTGAAGAACCGCGCGCCGATCATCGGCATCTACGACGCCGGCGGCGCGCGCATCCAGGAAGGCGTGGCGGCGCTCGGCGGCTATGCCGAGGTGTTCCAGCGCAACGTGCTCGCCTCGGGCGTGATCCCGCAGATCTCCGTCATCATGGGGCCTTGCGCCGGCGGCGACGTCTATTCGCCCGCCATGACCGATTTCATCTTCATGGTGCGCGACACCTCCTACATGTTCGTGACAGGTCCCGATGTGGTCAAGACCGTGACCAACGAGACGGTGACCGCCGAGGAGTTGGGCGGCGCCTCGGTGCACACGACGAAATCCTCGATCGCCGACGGCGCCTATGACAACGATGTCGAGGCGCTCTCGCAGGTGCGCCGGCTGATCGATCTGCTGCCGCAGTCGAACACGTCCGCGGTTCCCGAGATCGAATGTTACCAGTCGGTGACAGATACCGACATGTCGCTGGATACGCTGGTGCCAGCCAATGCCAACAAGCCCTACGACATCAAGGAACTGATCCTGAAGACGGCGGACGAGGGCGATTTCTTCGAGATTCAGGCGAGTTTCGCCAGGAACATCGTCTGCGGCTTCGGCCGGATCGAGGGCTCGACGGTCGGCTTCGTCGCCAACCAGCCGATGGTGCTGGCCGGCGTTCTCGACAGCGATGCCTCACGCAAGGCGGCGCGCTTCGTCCGCTTCTGCGACTGCTTCAACATCCCGATCGTCACCTTCGTGGACGTGCCGGGCTTCCTGCCGGGGACGGCGCAGGAGTATGGCGGGCTGATCAAGCACGGGGCGAAGCTGCTCTTCGCCTATGCCGAAGCGACCGTGCCGAAACTGACCGTGATCACCCGCAAGGCCTTCGGCGGCGCCTACGACGTGATGGCGTCGAAGCATCTGCGCGGCGATCTCAACTATGCGTGGCCTACGGCGCAGATCGCCGTGATGGGCGCCAAGGGCGCGGTCGAGATCATCTTCCGCAAGGACATCGCCGATCCCGAAAAGATCGCCGAACATACCAGAATGTACGAGGAGCGCTTCCTGTCTCCGTTCGTGGCGGCGGAGCGTGGCTATGTCGACGAGGTGATCATGCCGCATTCGACGCGGCGGCGCTTGGCGCGCGGGTTGAAGATGCTGCGCAACAAGGATCTTACCAATCCCTGGAAGAAGCACGACAATATTCCGCTCTAGGGTGATTAAGTCGTGGAAAAACGATGAAAATCAAGTGGATGTGATTGGAGTTGCTGTGAGGGTGGCTTTTTTGTCTTCGAGCGTATCGCTAACGCTCCTCTGTCTTATGACCTAAGGAGAGACTTATGCCCAGTTTCGAACGCCTTAACGCGTACCAGCCCTATGCGCTGGCCGCGCTCCGCATCATCACCGCCTTGCTCTTCATCGAGCACGGCACGATGAAGCTTTTCGCCTTCCCGATCCCCCAGCCGGGTCTCGGCGATTCCCTTCCGCCCATGCTTCTGGCAGCTGCGCTGCTCGAGGTCTTCGGCGGTCTGGCGATCCTCGTCGGATTCCTTACCCGCCCTGTTGCCTTTATCCTGTCGGGCCAGATGGCGGTCGCCTACTTCATGGCGCATGCGCCGAGCGGCTTCTACCCGGCCGAGAACGGCGGCGAAGCAGCAATTCTTTACTGCTTCATCTTCCTGTTCCTGGTGTTCGCGGGCGCCGGCGCCTTTGCGATCGACAAGCGCAGGTAACAAGCGCGAGGTTTGATCGGACGGCGGCGGATCTGTCACGCGGCGCGGTTCGATCAGGCGACATATGGAGGCGCAAACGACGAGCGCATCGACCGATCGGCCCCTTTCGGGGCCGATCGTGTGTCCGGGGACGTCTCAGCCGAGACGTTCGGCATGCCACTTCAGGTGATCGTCCATGAAGGTCGAGATGAAGTAGTAGGAGTGATCGTAGCGCTCGTGCATGCGCAGCGTCAGCTTGATGTCGGTGCCCTCGATCGCCTCTTCGAACAGCCAGGGGCGCAGGCCGTTTTCCAGGAAGCCGTCGGCCTTGCCCTGGTCGATCAGGAATTCGGGGAAGCGGGCGCCATCCCTGACCAGGGCGCAGGCATCGTACTGGCGCCATGCGGCGCGGTCGGCCCCGAGATATTTTTCGAAGGCGGGGGCGGACCAGTTGGCGGTCGAGGGCTCGACGATCGGGGCGAAGGCCGAGCAGCTCTTGAAGCGGCCGGGGTTCCTGAGCGCGATGGTCATGGCGCCGTGGCCGCCCATGGAATGGCCGAAGATGCCCTGGCGATCCATGTCCATGCGGAAGTGCGGGCGGATAAAGGCGGGCAGTTCCTCGGTGATGTAGGTGTACATCTGGTAATTCTCGGCCCAGGGCTTTTCGGTGGCGTCCAGGTAGAAACCGGCGCCCTTGCCCATCTGCCAGTTGGTCAGTTCGTCCGGCACGTCGTTGCCGCGCGGGCTGACATCAGGGCAGACGATGATCAGGCCGAGCTCGGCCGCCATGCGGCGATACTCGCCCTTTTCCATGACGTTGGCGTGGGTGCAGGTGAGGCCGGAGAGATACCACAGCACCGGGCAGGGCTTTTCGATCGCCTGCGGGGGCACGAAGACGGCGAAGGTCATGTCGCACTTCAGCGCATCCGACGTGTGCGTGAAGACGCCCTGCATGCCGCCGAAGGCGGTCGCCTGGGATAGGATGTTCATTCTACTCTCCTGGTGGTGGCGTGACGGCCTTGGCGCGGCGGCACAGCCGATCGAATGTTTCGAGGAATCGGGAGCGGTCCTTCGGGCCGAAGGCGGCGTTGTAGCCCTTGCTTTCGCCGGTCTCGCGCAGATGCGCGCCGAGATCGCGCATGGCGCTCGCCATACCGATATTGGTGTCGTCGAAGACGCGGCCGGTGGGGCCGGTGACGAAGGCGCCCGTCGCGACGCAGCGCACCGCAAGCGGTACGTCGGCGGTGACCACGACGTCGCCCGGGCCCGCATGCTCGGCGATCCAGTTGTCGGCGGCGTCGAAGGCGCTGGAGACTATGACATTGTGCACCATCGGATCGCGCGAGGGGCGCAGGCCGGAGTTGGCGACGAAGGTCACCTCGATGCCGAGGCGTTCGGCGACCTTGAGAACCTCTGGCTTGACCGGGCAGGCGTCTGCGTCAACGTAGATATGGTGCATGGGTGTTTGTCGGTGTCCGTGGTGTCAGTCTTCAAAAAAGCGATGATAGTCTCGCGCGGCATGTAAGAGGCGGAGCAGTTCTATGCCCGATCCGTCGGAAATGGGTTCATAGACCACGATATATTGTCTGAAAGTAAAAAGCCGGAGGTTTGGGAACTTCGGAAAACGGGTTACGCCAAGAAACGGATTGTCGGCAAATATCTGCGGCTCGAGCTTCAAGTCTCAATGCGAAATCGTCCGCGCGAGATTCACTATCCTTGGCAATGAAGTTCCAGGCATCAAGAGCATCCAGAAGGAACAGCCGTCGACGACGTATCGTGCCGCTGCTCATATCTTTCCGGTGCGGAACTTGACGAGGAGATCTTTCATCGGCTCCATCGGCTCCGAAGGGCCACTGGCTAGCCCTTTTTCGATCTCGGCCTCGATTCCGGCAATAAATGCTGCCGCCTGCCGTTCACGTTCTTCGACCAAGCGAAGCCCTGTCGACACAACGTCGTTCGCGCCGTCAAAACGGCCGGTCTCGACTAAACGATCGATGAGATTCTGCTGCTGTTCTGTCAGAGACAAGGCGGATGTTGCGGACATACGTGATCCCTTGGTTTGTCGTTGGAAGCAGTTTATCAAATCGACACAGTCGGCGCTTCCTAAAAATACATGGATTCGCGTACGCAGGCGCTGCGCGCGGTCGGCGCGCAGCAGGTTTCACAGTAAGTACGATCCTCACGCCTCCTTCAGCGTGCCGGCCTTCTTCGCGGCGAAGGTCGCGAGCACATCCATGAGCGTCGGGTTCAGGCAGTCGTAGGGCGCAAGGCCGAGTTCGTTCAACCGACCGCGAACGCCGGCCATGGCCGAGGGCGGGGTGCCGCTCTCGATGATCGAGGAGACGAAGGCGGCGAAGGTCGGTTCGGGCCAGCCAGGCTCCTGGAAGCGTTCCGGATGGACGAAGGACAGTCCCTTGAAGGCGTGGTCGCGCTCGACGGGGCCGTACATGTGGACGCCGCACTCCTTGCAGGCGTGGCGCTGGATCAGCGCGTCCTTGTCGACGACGGCGAGCTTGTCGCCGTTTTCGAGAACGGTGACGTTGTCGGTCGAGGCGACCGCGACCACCGAGAAGGCGGCGCCCTTGGGCTTCCAGCACTTGGTGCAGCCGCAGGCATGGTTGTGCGCGACCGTGCCCTTGACCGCGAGTTTGACCGGGCGGCTGGCGCAGGCGCAGACAAGCGTGCCACCACCGAAATTCGACTGGCCTTTCTTGACCCCGCCATCGAGCGCGGGGTGGATTGATACCTGATATGCCATGCTCAGCTTCTCCTCCTCAGCTGCCGATGGCTCCCAAATCAGGACCGATTTGTGAAAAAGCCGCCGGCCATTTCAAAGTCGTGCCGCATTGCGTGGTGGGTGTGTCTTGGCGCTCCCCGCGCCCTGTTGGGCAGGGTTGGATGTCGGATACAAATCTAACAAACCGGCCTGATGAAAACCAGCGAGATCCGCATGGTGGGATCCGCTGGTCCGGCTCGTCAGGCTCTGACCATGTCGACGTGCGGGATGCCGTCCTCGAGATATTCCTCCGACGTCGTCTCGAAGCCGAAGCCGCCGTAGAAGCGGGCGAGGTGGCTTTGGGCGGAGAGGTAGATCGGCGCTTGCGGATAGCGATTTTCACAGACGGAAATGGCCTCGCGCATGACGGCGTCGCCGAGGCGTTTGCCGCGATGATCAGGCGAGACGACGACGCGGCCGATCTTGGCGGGTGCGTCCTTGTCCGCCGGTGCGAAGATGCGGGCGGCGGCGATCAGATCGCCATCCTGCAGCAGGCGCAGATGCAGGGCGTCCGCGTCCTTGCCGTCGAGTTCGGGATAGGGGCAGTTCTGCTCGACGACGAAGACGTCGACGCGCATTTTCAGCAGAGCGTACAGCTCGACGGCGGAGAGCTCATCGAGCCTCCGCGCATCGACCGTGTAGTTTGGCTGGGTGATCAATAGACCACCACGCCGCGGATCGATTCACCCTTGTGCATGAGGTCGAAGCCCTTGTTGATGTCTTCGAGCGGCATGGTGTGGGTGATCATCGGATCGATCTGGATCTTGCCTTCCATGTACCAGTCGACGATCTTCGGCACGTCGGTGCGGCCACGCGCGCCGCCAAAGGCGGTGCCCATCCAGTTGCGGCCGGTGACCAGCTGGAACGGACGGGTCGAGATTTCCTGGCCGGCGCCGGCGACGCCGATGATGACCGACTTGCCCCAGCCGCGATGCGAGGATTCGAGCGCCTGGCGCATGACCTTGGTGTTGCCGGTGCAGTCGAAGGTGTAGTCGGCGCCGCCGATCAGGTCGCCGTGGCGCTTCGTCATGTTGACCAGATAGGGCACGATGTCGTCGCCGACTTCCTTCGGGTTGACGAAGTGGGTCATGCCGAACTTCTCGCCCCAGGCCTTGCGGTCAGGGTTGATGTCGACGCCGATGATCATGTCGGCGCCGGCGAGGCGCAGGCCCTGAAGGACGTTGAGGCCGATACCGCCGAGGCCGAAGACGATGGCGGTGGAGCCGATCTCGACCTTGGCGGTGTTGATGACGGCGCCGATGCCCGTCGTCACGCCGCAGCCGATGTAGCAGACCTTGTCGAAGGGGGCGTCGGGGTTGATCTTGGCGAGGGCGATCTCGGGCAGAACGGTGAAGTTCGCGAAGGTCGAGCAGCCCATGTAATGGTGGATCTTGTCCTTGCCGATCGAGAAGCGGCTCGTGCCGTCAGGCATGACGCCTTGCCCCTGCGTCGAGCGGATCGAGGTGCAGAGGTTGGTCTTGCGCGAGGTGCAGGAGTAGCATTCGCGGCATTCCGGCGTGTAGAGCGGAATGACGTGGTCGCCCTTCTTCAGCGAGGTGACGCCGGGGCCGACGTCGACGACGATGCCGGCGCCTTCATGGCCGAGGATCGCCGGGAACAGGCCTTCCGGGTCGGCGCCCGAGAGCGTGAAGTCGTCGGTGTGGCAGATGCCCGTGGCCTTCACCTCGATCAGCAACTCGCCGGCCTTGGGGCCTTCGAGCTGCACGGTCATCACTTCGAGTGGTTTTCCTGCCTGTACGGCAACAGCGGCGCGAACGTCCATGGTCGTCTCCAATATGCTGATTTGATCGGGCGGACTTTTGCACGCCTGGGGAGCGGGGCTCAAGGAAAAAGCCTCGCCGCCTGGTAAAATCCTTGTCGGATGAGCGGCTTGCGCCGGTCTTTATACCATCTGCGTCAAAACAGCCGGTCGATCGCGGTGATCACGGCATAGCCGTGCATGGCGATGGCGGCGTAGAGGCCGAAGGAGACGAGCAAGCGTTCGCCGCCGTTCATCTCGTCGAGCTTCTGGCGCGGCTTGAAGGAGCCGCCGCCGATGACGCTGACGAGGGTGAAAATCAGCAGGCCGACGACGAGATAGCGCGCCGGAAGCCCTATCGCCGCGCCGATCGACAGGATGCAGAGCGTGACGAGAAAACTCGCGAGGATCTGCGAACGGTGGGTTCTGAAGATCTGCCGCAACACCTGGCCGCCATCGAAGCGCTGCATCGGCAGAAGGTTGAGCAGATTGAAGGCGCCGAGGATCAGCAGGAACACCAGGATCGGCGGGTCAGCCGCGGCCGGCAGTATGCCGTTTTGCGTGAAGCCGTGGCCAAGGATGAGGATCGGCACCAGGAATGCAGACATGCCCGATCCCATCAGCGCGCAGGTCGCGACCTCGAACAGGGAGCGATAGGGCCGGCTGCCGATGGCGATGCCGCCGAGGAAGGGAATGAAGATCATGCGCGCAGACGTGTGGCCGAACATGCGGTAGGCGGCCATGTGGCCGAGTTCGTGCAGGGCGATCACGACTGTCAGGAAGGTCGAGATCATCAGGCCGCGCGTCGTCAGGCCGATGAAGGGCCAGAGGAGCAGCGTCGACAGGATGGCAAGCGCCACCTGCACCAGCGGGTGCTCGAAATAACCCTGCGGCTCTGACGTGCCGGTCTTCAGCCAGCCGTCCAGCGCCTGCATTTCGCGGCGGAGGGCGACGTAGCGGAAGATCAGGAAGGCGAGGCCGCGATAGCGATCCGTCTGGTCGATTTCCAGAACCGCGCCGCCCGCCACCGGCCTGATGATCCGGCGCTCGCGATAATCCCTCCAGAAGGACGCATCGAGCGTGCTGTCGTCGATGACGGATGATTGAAAACCGTGGGCGTTGGCGGTGATCGCCGCCAGGGGCTCGATCGAAAGCAGCCGGCGAAGGGGAGCGTCGTTTCTGTCGGTATGGCGATAGATCTGTTCGACGATGTTGCCGCCAGCCTCCACCTGCCGGCTCGATATCACCGAATGGTGCCAGCTGGCGTGCGCGCCCATCGGGTTCATGGCGTTCCAGAGCGCTTCCGGCGTGCAGTCGAAGGCGCGGCTGACATGCAGCGTCCTCATCCCCAGGGGCATTCGCATCAGGAGCCACAGCATGCCGAGATTGATGGACAGCAGCAGCAGCGCGGATTGCATGACACTCATCGCTTACTCCATCCGGCAGGCCTCCGGATGGGTTAAATATTAGCGGTCACGCGTTAACAAATGCGGAGCGGATCGCGACGGGGCGGTGTGCCGGAACAGGTCAGGCAAACTCCATGATGACGGCATCGACGGCCAGGCTTTCGCCCGGCCTGGCGTTGATGACGCCGACCACAAGGTCGCGCTCGGCGCGCAGCACGTTTTCCATCTTCATGGCTTCGACGACCGCGAGCGTCTCTCCGGCCTTGACGTCCTGTCCCTCGGTGACCGCGATCGAGACGACCAGACCCGGCATCGGGCAGAGCAGCAGCTTGGACGTATCCGGCGGCAGCTTGACCGGCATCAGACGGTCGAGTTCGGCGTGACGCGGCGTCAGCACCCTGGACTTCACCGACAGGCCCTGCCAATCCAGCCTGAGGCCGTTGAGGATCGGGCGCAGCTGCGCCGTGACCGGCTGCCTGCCGACCTTGCCGCGCCAGACCGGCTCGCCCGGTCTCCAGTCGGTGACGACGCTCAAGGTCTCGCCGGCGACATCCATGTCCATTTCGAAGGGGACGGTCACGAGACCATCGAGCAGGCGGACGTCGATATAATCGTCGCCGAGCCGGACGCTCCAGTGATCGCGCAGCGGATCGGACGCGCCGCGCAGCCGGTCGGCGAAGGTTTCGCGGCGATTGGCTTCGATCAGCGCGGCGGACAACGCGATGGCGGCAAGCGTCGCGCGCTGGCGCTCATCGGGCATCATGGGCGCGAAGCCATCAGGATATTCCTCGGCGATGAAGCCGGTCGACAGCCGGGCCTCGCGCCAGCGGGGGTGTTTCATCAGGGCCGACAGGAACGGGACGTTGTGCTCGATGCCGTCGACCACGAAGCCATCCAGCGCTTCGCCCATGGCCTCGACCGCCTCGGCGCGCGTCGGCGCCCAGGTGCAGAGCTTGGCGATCATCGGATCGTAATACATCGAGATCTCGGCGCCTTCGAAGACGCCGGTGTCGTTGCGCACGACCGCGTTGCCGGCCTTGCCTTCGGATGGCGGCCGGTAGCGGGTCAGGCGGCCGATCGAGGGCAGGAAATTGCGGTAGGGATCCTCGGCGTAGATGCGGCTTTCGACGGCCCAGCCGTTGAGTTCGATGTCCTGCTGCGCGAATGGGAGTTTCTCGCCGGCAGCTATGCGGATCATCTGCTCGACGAGATCGATGCCGGTGACGAGTTCGGTAACAGCGTGTTCGACCTGCAGGCGGGTGTTCATTTCGAGGAAGTAGAAATTGCGATCGCGATCGACGATGAACTCGACGGTGCCGGCGCTCTGGTAGTCCACGGCCCTGGCAAGCGCCACCGACTGCGCGCCCATGGCCGCGCGCGTGGCCTCGTCGACGAAGGGCGAGGGCGCCTCTTCCGCGACCTTCTGGTTTCGGCGCTGGATGGAGCATTCGCGTTCGCCGAGATAGACGACGTTCCCGTGCGCGTCGGCGAGAAGCTGGATCTCGATATGGCGGGGATCGACCACGTATTTCTCGACGAAGACGCGATCATCGCCGAAGGAGCTCTTCGCCTCCGAGCGGGCGCGGTCGAAGCCGTCGCGGACCTCGGCCTCGTTCCAGGCGATGCGCATGCCCTTGCCGCCGCCGCCGGCCGAGGCCTTGATCATCACGGGATAGCCGATCTCGGCGGCGATCGTCTCCGCGTGCTCGGTGTTTTCGATGACGCCGAGATAGCCGGGGACGGTGGAGACATTGGCGGCGCTGGCGAACTTCTTCGATTCGATCTTGTCGCCCATGGCGTTGATCGCCTTGGGCTTCGGGCCGATGAAGACGATGCCTTCCTTCTCCAGAGCTTCGCAGAAGGAGGCGCGCTCGGAGAGGAAGCCGTAGCCGGGGTGGACGGCCTGGGCGCCGGTCGCCTTGCATGCCTCGATGACTTTCTCGGCCACGAGATAGCTCTCGGCGGCGGCGGCCGGGCCGATGTGGACGGCTTCGTCGGCCATCTCGACATGGAGCGCGTCACGATCGGCGTCGGAGTAGACAGCGACGGTCGCTATCCCCATGCGGCGCGCCGTCTTGATGACGCGGCAAGCGATCTCGCCGCGATTGGCGATCAGAATTTTCGTGAACATGAAGACTCCACCCGTGACGTGCGCTTCGAGTCTTAAGCATAAAGACGGGAACGCACAATCACGGAGAAGAGGGCACGGATCGAGCTGTGTTCGATCAGGCGACGGCGGCTTCGCCGCTATCGACGAGCCGGAGCCAGCGGGTGCGCCGTGGCGCCTCGGCGTAATCGACCAGCACGAGCGCCGAGACGATCTGCGACCAGCGCGGATGGTTGGAGGCGGGAAGCGTTTCCTCGCCTATGCGCATCAGCACCGCCCAGGTGAGCGCCTGTACCGTTATGGCACCGCCGTCGCTGAGCGCCCGCAGCACGCGCATGATGTAATCCACATCCTGTCTCGTGATTCCGCGGCGCGCGATGGCGCGGCCGTGATGATAGGCGCCGCGGCTGTCGGACAGCGCCAGGCGCAGCTGGTCTAGCGCGAAGGCGCGCAGCTCGTCGGGGACGTAGGCGGAGATCTCGATGACGTGCAGCACGAGTTCCAGCTCGACGGCCGAATGGACGACGCCGTCGGCGGCGATCATGCGCATCAGCCATGCGACGTTGATTTCGTCGAGAGAGCCTTGTGGGTAGTTATAATGGACGATGAAGGCCGCGAGTTGCTCCACGAAATAGGTGTTCCATTCGGGGCATTTTTCGGGGCAGGAATTGTTCAGGGCCAGCATGACGACAACGTCGTCGGCGCTCCTGACGCCCTCGGGAAAACTGTGTCTGCGCAGAAGATCGATGTCCTCCACGCCAAGTCGATGCTTTCCGGCGATGACACATGCCGGAAAAGCGAGTCGAATTTCGCTCATCTTTTCTCTCCAGGCCTCATCATGAGACCGAAGATTCTTCTAGCGCCAGCGAATTGATGTTCTCTCAATAGGCGGAGTTAACAAGGCGTTTACGGTTCAGGCCTGTTTGGCGGCTCGCGCCTGCACCCGTTCGCGCCAGATGATGAAGAGGCCGGAGGCGACGATGATCATGATTCCCACCCATTTGGAGAAGTTCGGGAAATCGCCGAACAGGGCGTAGCCGAGGACAGTGGCGGAGATGATCTCGAAATACTGGAACGGCGCCAAAAGCGAGAGCGGCGCCATTCGGAAGGCCCTGACGACGATCATGTGCACGTAGCCCGAGAGCGAGCCGAGAATCAGCAGCAGCACGAGGCCGAGAAGGGATGCCGGGAGCGAGACTTCGAAATCGCTGACGCCCAGGCCGTTTCCGACGATCAGCGCGACGGACATGAAGAGCGTGCCGCCGATGCCGGCCATGGTCTGCATCGTGAGCGGCGAGATCGGCGTTGCCGATGGCGCGGTTGAGGAAAAGATAGAGCGAGAACAGGAAGGCGCACAGAACGGGGAGCAGCGCCTTGAGGCCGAAGACTTCATAGCTCGGCTGGATGACGATCATCGCGCCGCCGAAGCCGACCACGATCGCCGTCCAGCGCCGCCAGCCAACCTTGTCGCCGAGAAAGAAGGCCGACAGGGCGGCGAGCATGAAGGGCTCGACGAAATAGATCGCGAAGACGTCGGCGAGCGGCATGTATTTGACGGCGATGAAAAAAAGGAGGCTCGCCGCCCCATGCAGCGCGCCGCGCAGCAGGTTCATCCACGGTCGCTTGGCCCGCAGCGCGTTCCAGCCGAACATGACGAAAAGAATCGGCAGCGTGCAGACGAGCTGGAAAAAGAATCGGTAGAACGTGACCTGGCCGGGCGACATGCCCTCGAATGTCGCCATGTACTTGGCGATGGCGTCCATGGCGGGAAGGACGATCATGGCACCGATCATCAGCGCCATGCCTTGCAGGGGATTGTGCCAGTCGGTCTTATCGGACATCGTCGAGAAATTTCATTGGGCTGGGAGACAGCCGTTATAGACAATAAAATCTCTCATTAAGAGATGCCGTGCGCGACATTTCGCGTCGCCGGGAGCCAGTCGTACTGGCTGGTCTCACTCCTCGGGAGAGAGATGGTGCGGTCGAGAAGACTCGAACTTCCACGGGTTGCCCCACAGCGACCTCAACGCTGCGCGTCTACCAATTCCGCCACGACCGCATCGTGGTAGGTGCCGGTTTGTGCCGGCGACGCAGCATGTAGCAAAAGGTTTTTCGGGACACAAGGGCCATGTGACAGATTTTTTCAAACAAGGTGACAGCGTTTGTAAAGGCGGCAAATCGGAGCCATATAGACGCTCTGAAAAGCCCGCTCTCACAGGCAGTGCGGGTCGCAAGGAATGGCTATGTTACGCACGGATCTCGATTTTTCCATGTTTCCACACGCCGGTTCGCGCCCGGCGCGCTGGCGGATATCCGATGGGCTGGTGCCCTATCAGGAGGCTGTGGATATCATGGAGAAGGAAGTGGCCGATATCGCCGAGGGCGGCGACGAGCTGGTGTGGCTGGTGGAGCACCCGCCGCTCTATACGGCCGGAACCAGCGCCGATGCACGCGATCTGGTGCAGCCCGACCGCTTCCCGGTTCATGCGACTGGTCGTGGCGGAGAGTACACCTATCATGGGCCCGGCCAGCGGGTCGCCTATGTGATGCTCGACCTGAAACGCCGCCGCCAGGATGTCCGCGCCTTCGTGGCGGCACTGGAGGAGGTGATCATCCGTACGCTGGGCGGGATGAACGTGCGCGGCGAGCGTCGCGAGGATCGTGTCGGCGTGTGGGTCTGTCGTCCCGACAGGCTGCCCCTGCCGGATGGAAGCATGGCGGAGGACAAGATCGCCGCTCTCGGCATCCGCCTGCGCAAATGGGTGACGTTTCACGGGCTGTCGCTCAATGTCGAACCCGATCTCGATCATTTCGGGGGGAATCGTTCCCTGCGGGATTTCGGCCTATGGGGTCACCAGCCTCGTCGACCTCGGCCTGCCGGTGACGATGGACGACGTGGACGTGCTGCTGCGCAGAATCGTTCGAGATCGGTCTTCGGCGAGACGGTCAACGGCTGAGCGGGCCGTCAGGCGCCGCCGCTGTCGAGAAGGGCCGGTTGCAAGCCGGCCCTTTCGCTTTTCGCCGGTCTACTTGTCGCCGACGTCGCGGCAGGCATCGGTGTGCGAGGCGCCGCCGTCACCGCCTGCCGTGTGCAGGCCATGGCCTCTCGGCGTGTAGTCGCATGCGGGGAGTGGCTTGATGCTTGCCGTCGCCATCTTGTCGACCGGCGGCGAGGTGCGAACGGGGGCGAAGCCGTCGCTGTCGTTGGTGTAGTCGCTGGAATACTGCGGCGCCTTGTGCTGGGTGTAGTGAACCGGCTTCGGCGGGGCAACCCTGACGGGAGCAAAGCCGTCGCTGTCATTGTTGTAGTCGTTGGAATACATCGGCTGGGCAAGGGCCGCACCGGAAAGTCCGAGGGCAAGCACCGCGGCAGCGGCTGCGAATTGAATGCGCATATCAGATCTCCTCAATCCATCATTGCACACAAAGTGGCGAACATTACCCTCGGCAAGAGCCAGTTCGCGCCTCAATTGAGGCCGGATTGTGAAGCGGATCTGACAGTCGCGAGCACGTTTTTTCACATGAAATCACGGGGTCGCGACTTCGTTTGATCGCTAATTGATCAGGTTCGCGATTCGCTAAACCAGGGAGTGACGCGGCGTCATCGCGGCAATCGTGAGATGATGTTTTCGCTCAAAACAACCCGTTTTGGCCGCGAAATGTTAGCCGGCGTTGCGGACTTCGGCCGCGCCGATCAGGTCTTCCACGAGGTCGGGCGTGAGCTCGCTGAACGCGGCGATGATGTGGGTCGGCCGCAGGCTTTCGATCGGCACGTCGGAATAGCCGAAGGGCACGGCGATCGAGGGGATGCCGGCATTGCGCGCGACGAGGATATCGTTGGCGCTGTCGCCCACCATGATCGTGCGTCGCGGGTCGCCGCCTGCCATTTCGACCGTGCCGAGGAGATGGCCGGCATCGGGCTTGCGGACCGCGAAGGTGTCGCCGCCGGTGATCGCGTCGAAATAATGCGTCAGCTGCAGCCGCTCCAGCAGCGTGCGGGCGAGGCCCTCCAGCTTGTTGGTGCAGACGGCGAGCCTGTACCCCTTGCTCTTCAAATGATCCATCGCATCGATCAGCCCGGGATAGGGCACGGTCGCGCCCGGCATGTTTTCTGTATAATGAGCGATGAAGCGTTCGAGCAGGCCGGGCAGTTGCTCGGGTTCCAGCGAATGCCCCTGCAGCTTGCAGGCCCTCTCGATCATCACCTTGGCGCCATGGCCGACCAGATGCGTCAGGTCGTCATAGGTGACCGGCGCGAGGTCGAGCGCGGCGATCGTGTGATTGAGGCTATCGACGAGGTCGATATGGGTGTCGAGGAGTGTTCCGTCGAGATCGAAGACGACAAGGGCAGGGGTCAATGGAGTTTTCGCCTGTTCAGTGTTGGGATGCATCCGAGTTAAGCGATGAAGGCCGCAAAAGCAACGCTTTGGCCCGGCGAAGCGGGCTTTCGGCATGTGGTTTGGATTTCCAAACCGCGATGTTATTTTGGCTTTCGTTTGACTGGCGGGCCGTGTAAACAACGCAACCAGCCTAACGCTGGGTCGCCCAACACCGGGCAAAGCAAACTGGGAGTGAGCGGCGCATGGATGCCCGCGAAATGAAGATCAAGGCCGCCGCGGCGGCACTCGCCCATGTCGAGCATGGGATGCGTCTCGGGATCGGAACCGGAAGCACGGCCGAGGAATTCGTGCGGTTGCTCGCCGAGAAGGTCGCGGACGGGTTCAAGGTCGAGGGCGTTCCGACATCGGAGCGCACGGCGCGGCTTTGCGTCGAGCTCGGCGTTCCCTTGAAGTCGCTCGACGAACTGCCGGAACTGGATCTGACGATCGACGGCGCCGACGAAGTCGACGCGGCGCTCGCATTGATCAAGGGTGGCGGCGGCGCCTTGCTGCGCGAAAAGATCGTTGCCGCCGCGTCCGGCCGCATGATCGTGATCGCCGACGAGAGCAAGCTGGTCGATACGCTGGGCGCCTTCGCGCTGCCGATCGAAGTCAACATGTTCGGCCTCGTTTCGACGCGCATCGCGATCGAAAAGACGGCCACGAGACTTGGCCTTTCGGGTGGGTTGACGCTGCGCCAATCCGGCGACGGCAATTTCACCACGGATGGCGGGCACTATATTATCGATGCATCTTTTGGCCGTATTCCTGATGCAGAGGCGCTCTCAACTCAGTTGAATGCGATCCCTGGTGTCGTGGAACACGGCCTCTTTCTCAATATGGCCGCGCTGGCGATCATCGCCGGCCCGGCGGGCGCGCGCGAACTGCGGGCAACAAGGTAACAGGAGCAAGGAACTCATGAATAAATTTGCAGGTTTTGGCCGTTTTGCTGCTGCGACCGTCATTCTCTCGGGTGTCGTCCTGGGCTCGGTCGCCCATGCGCAGGAAGCGTCGCCGGAACAGCTGAAGGCAGCCCGCGCGGCCATCGACGCGATCGGCGCCACCACCCAGTTCGACAACATCCTGCCGGGTCTCGCGGAGCGCCTGAAGGCCGACCTGATCCAGGATCTGCCGAACTATCAGGACCAGATCACCGCCGAAGTCGACAAGCAGGCGCTGGCTCTGGCGCCGCGTCGCGCCGACCTCGAAAAGGAAGCGGCTCTGACCTACGCCAAGGCGTTCTCGATCGAGGAACTCAATGCGATCGCCGCCTTCTACAGCTCGCCGGTCGGCCAGAAGCTGCTGAAGGACGGCCCGATCGCCTCGCGCGAAACCGTCAAGGCCGCCGACATCTGGGCGCAGGGCATCTCGCGCGACCTGCAGAAGACGACCAGCACCGAGCTTGCCAAGGTTATCAAGCCGGCTCCGGCCGCCGAAGCGGCTCCCGCCGCCGGCGCCAAGCCCGCCGCCAAGCCGTAAGGTTCGCAGCATCGCTCAATACGAAGCCCCGGTTCGCCGGGGCTCAGACTGCTGACAAACCCCTGGCTCTGGCTGGGGGTTTGTGATTCACTGGGACATGCTGAAGAAACCTGCTCCCGAACAGACGGCTCTCGAGATGGTGACGCTCGACAGTCTGGTGCCCAAGGATCACCTGCTTCGCAAGATCGATGCGGTGATCGACTTCACCTTTATCCATGATCGCGTTGCCGGGCTTTATTGCGCCGACAACGGCCGGCCGCCGCTCGATCCGACCTTGATGTTCAAGGCGCTGTTCATCGGCTACCTGTTCGGTATCCGCTCGGAGCGTCAGCTGGTGCGCGAGATCGAGGTCAATGTCGCCTATCGCTGGTTTCTGCGGATGAAGCTGACGGACGGGGTGTTCGATGCCTCGACGCTCAGCCAGAACCGGCGGCGGCGCTTCAACGATACGTCGGTCGCCCAGGACATCTTCGACCACATCGTCGAACAGGCGATCGGCCATGGCCTGGTCGACGGCACCGTTCTTTATACCGACAGCACGCATCTGAAGGCCAATGCCAACAAGGGCAAGTACGATCTCGAGATGGTCGCCAAGTCGCGTTCCGACTACTGGGCCGATCTCGACAGGGCGATCGAGGCCGAGCGGGCGCTGCATGGCCAGAAGCCCTTGAAGGAGAAGGAGCGCGAGCCCGAGATCAAGCAGACCAAGGTCAGCCGCACCGATCCCGACAGCGGCTACATGGTGCGCGACGGCAAGCCCAAGGGCTTCTTCTATCTCGATCATCGCACCGTCGATGGCCGTCATGCGATCATCACCGACACCCATGCGACGCCGGCCAACGTGCATGACAGCATCGTCTACCTCGACCGGCTGGACCGCCAGCGCGAGCGCTTCTCTTTCGACGTCAAGGCGGTGGGCCTGGATGCCGGCTATGCGACTTCGGGCATCGCCAACGGCCTGGAGGATCGCGCCATCCTCGGCGTCACCGGCTACCGCAATCCGACCCCGCCGAAAGCCGGCATGATGCGCAAGTCGAAGTTCGTCCATGACGCCGAGGTGGATGGCTATCGTTGCCCCGAAGGCCAGTTGCTTACCTACGCCACCACCGACCGCAACGGCTATCGCCACTATACATCCGATCCGGCGATCTGCCGCGATTGCCCGCTACTGGCGTCGTGCACATCGAACGGCAAGGCGGTACGCACCATCACCCGCCATGTCTGGGCCGATGCGCGCGAGCGCACCGATGCCAACCGGCTCAAGCCCTGGGGCAAGGCGGTCTATAAACGGCGCAAGGAGACGGTCGAGCGATCCTTCGCCGACGCCAAACAACTGCATGGCCACCGCTACGCGCGGTTCCGAAGTCTCGTCCGGGTCCAATGCCAGTGCCTGATGGCCGCAACCGCCCAGAACATCAAGAAGATCGCAATGGCCCTCACCAAGGCCAGCCAACCGAGCCCCGCATGAGAAAGCGACCATCCGAAAGCCTCGTTCAAAACAGCCGATCCAGCGCGCAACTCAGAACAAAATAAACCCCGCCAAAAAATGACGGGGTTTGTCAGCAGTCTGAGCCCCGGTTCGCCGGGGCTTTTGTTTTTGGCGATATCGGTACTATATCAAAGTTCCTTCCTGACGATTCCTGCCGGAGATCCCCATGACAGCCTATGATTACGACCTCTTTGTCATCGGTGGCGGCTCGGGCGGCGTGCGCAGCGCGCGGGTGGCGCGGCGCTTGGAAAGAAGGTGGCGATCGCCGAGGAATATCGATACGGCGGCACCTGCGTCATTCGCGGATGCGTGCCGAAGAAGCTCTTCGTCTACGCCTCGCAATATCGCGAGCATTTCGAGGACGCGGCCGGATCCGGCTGGACCGTCGGCGAAAGCACGTTCGACTGGAAGAAGCTCATCGCCGCAAAGGACGCGGAAATCGCCCGGCTCGAAGGGCTCTACAAGAAGGGCCTGTCGGGCGCCAACGCGGAGATCCTCGAGACGCGCGCGGAACTCGTCGACCGACATACCGTGCGGCTCGTCAGTAGCGGCAAGACGGTGACGGCGAAGACGATCGTGATCGCGACCGGGGGTACGCCGAACCTGCACCCCGCGCTGCCCGGTCACAATCTCTGCATCACCTCCAACGAAGCGTTTCATCTGGAGGAATTGCCGCGCTCGATCGTCATTGTCGGCGGCGGTTATATCGCCGTCGAATTCGCCAATATCTTCCATGGGCTCGGCGTCGAGACGACGCTCGTCTATCGCGGAGCGGAAATCCTGTCGCGCTTCGACCAGGACCTGCGGCACGGCCTGCACGAGGCGATGGTCGCCAAGGGGATCAAGATCCAGTGCCACGACATGCTGAAGAGCGTGGCGAAGGGCAAGGACGGGCTGATCGTCGAGACGCTCAACAACGGAACGATCGACGCCGACGTGGTGATGCTCGCCATCGGCCGCGTGCCGAACTCGCTGGGGCTCGGGCTCGAGGCGGCCGGCGTCGAAACGAACGCGCAGGGCGCCATCGTCGTCGACGCCTATTCGCGCACCAGCGTCGACAACATCTACGCGCTGGGCGATGTCACCGACCGGGTACAGTTGACGCCGGTGGCGATCCACGAGGCGATGTGCTTCATCGAGACGGAATACAAGAACAACGCGACGAAGCCGGATCACGAGACGATCGCGACCGCGGTCTTCTCGCAGCCCGAGATCGGCACGGTGGGGCTGAGCGAGGAAGAGGCCGGCAAGCGCTACAGCGACGTCGAGGTCTATCGCGCGCAGTTCCGGCCGATGAAGGCGACGCTGTCGGGGCGTGCCGAGAAGATGATCATGAAGCTGATCGTCGATGCGGCGAGCCGCAAGGTCGTTGGCGCCCACATTCTCGGCCACGATGCCGGCGAAATGGCGCAGCTCCTCGGCATCACGCTGAAGGCCGGCTGCACCAAGGACGATTTCGACCGGACCATGGCCCTTCACCCGACCGCCGCCGAGGAGCTCGTCACCATGTATGCGCCGAGCTACCGGCTCAAGGACGGCGTGCGGGTCTGACGCGCGTCAGCTGGTAAACCTATCAGCTGGTGATGCGGGGCGTGCTGACGATCTTCATGAACAGCGCCTGCATGGCTTCGGCGATGCCTTCGGTGGGGCTGACGGCGAAATAGAGACCGGGGCTGGCGCATTCCTCCATCTTCGTCGAGATCTTGCCTTCGAAGGGTTTCACCCAGTCGTTGTAGAAGGGGTTTTCCGGAAGCGGCAGATAGCGCGTGTAGAGGACGGCGATCTTGATGCCCTTGTCCTTGAGCGCCTTGCAGCTCTTGACGTCGATGGGCTCGATGCAGCGGTTGCCATTGGCGCCTTTCGGGCTGGTGCAACCTGACGGCTTGCGGCTGTCGGCAACGCCGTCGGCCACGAAGAATACGATCTTCTGACGGTCGGCGTCGCTCGTGCCCTTGCCGATGGTGCCCTTGATCTCGTCCTTGATGCCGGCGAGCGCGTTGTCGAAGCTCGTTTGCTGGTCGTCGTCGTAGTTCTGATAGGGGATGCTCATCAGCTGGATCGCATTGGTCGCCGTCGCGACCTTGCCGAGGTCGGTGTTGATCTCGGCGACCTTGAACAGCTTGGCGTCCTGCGCGGTCTTGCCGAACGTGTAGGCCGCGACGCGGAACTGGTTGTTCATCGTCTGCGTGTCGGTTGCCTTCGCCATCAGCGCCTTGACGGCCTGGGCGACCACGTCGATGCGGATCGTTATCTTGTTATTGCGGGCGATGTTGTAGTAGCTGTTCTTGTCCTCGACACCGGATGTCGACACAATGTGACAGGCGAATGCGCAGGTGCCGTCGGAGCCATTCTTCGTGGCCTTGAGCATCTTGTCGATGTCGGTCTGCGTCGCGCCGACGCCCATGGAGGGCGTGTTGTCGAGCAGCATGTAGAAATCCATGTAGGACGGCGTTTCGTAGCGAGCGGTGGCCGTGCCCGAGATCGGCATGCTGGTCTGGCCGAGGATCTGCATGAAGGAGGTCGGCACCCGTGTCTGGAAGGTGACGGATGACGTCAGCACGCTGCCGGTCTTTACGACATCGACGCTGACGTCGATCGGAAAGCTGGTGGCTTCGCCCGACAGTTGCGAGCGGAAGAGTTCCTGAGCGTCGGTCTTGCCGATCGCGATCGTACCGTCGCCGGTCATCGTCTGCGCTTTCTTCATGGCCGGCGACATTTGCGCGACGGCGCCGACGGCGGCGGCATCGGCCGCGCCCTGAAGCTGTGTGCGCATGGTGAGCGCCTGCGAGAAGTCGATCGACAGGCCGGCCGCGCCGATCAGGGGCACCATGAGGATGGCGGTGATCAGGCCGAAATTGCCCGAACGATCCGCCAGCAGGCGATCAAACATACGCATTGGAAATATCCGAGGAGGGGAAAAGTCATGATTGAAAAGCGGGAGCGTCATGCTCGGCTGTCTGAAAACAGCGTGATCCTTAACGTCAAAGCATAAATTAGATACAAAGCGTCTTGGTATATCGAACGTTAAGGTCGTGCCGGGCATTTGAAAACGCGGCCGCGAATACCTTTATAGGGCGTCATCTAATGGCGCGGCGAGGCGGACAAAAGCGCGCCGAACCCCGCTATGCAAGATGACGCTAAACGGCTATAAGCCGCCCATATTTCAAAGACGGGATATCCGGCCGGTACCGGATACTGAAACAGGTGAACGAGATGGCACAGAATTGGACTCCGAACAGTTGGCGGCAAAAACCGATCCAGCAGGTTCCGGACTATCCGGATCAGGCAGCAGTTGCGGCGACGGAAGCCCAGCTGGCGTCGTATCCTCCGCTCGTTTTCGCAGGCGAGGCGCGTCGTCTCAAAAAGCATCTTGCCAATGTGGCCGAAGGTAACGGCTTCCTCTTGCAGGGTGGCGATTGCGCCGAAAGCTTCGCGGAACACGGCGCGGACAATATCCGCGACTTCTTCCGCGCGTTCCTGCAGATGGCCGTCGTCCTGACCTATGGCGCGCAGCTTCCGGTCGTCAAGGTCGGCCGTATCGCCGGTCAGTTCGCCAAGCCGCGCTCGTCGGGCATCGAAACGCTCGATGGCGTGTCGCTGCCGAGCTACCGTGGCGACATCATCAACGGCATCGAGTTCACCGAGGAAGCGCGCATTCCGATCCGGAACGCCAGGCCATGGCGTACCGCCAGTCGGCCGCGACGCTGAACCTTCTGCGCGCCTTCGCGATGGGTGGCTATGCCAACCTCGAGAACGTGCATCAGTGGATGCTCGGCTTCATCAAGGACAGCCCGCAGGGCGAGCGCTATCGCAAGCTGGCGGATCGCATCAGCGAGACGATGGATTTCATGAAGGCGATCGGCATCACCGCCGAGAACCAGCCGAGCCTGCGCGAGACCGATTTCTTCACCAGCCACGAAGCGCTGCTGCTTGGCTATGAAGAAGCGCTGACGCGCGTCGATCCGACCTCGGGCGACTGGTACGCCACGTCTGGCCACATGATCTGGATCGGCGACCGTACGCGCCAGCTCGATCACGCGCATGTGGAATACTGCCGCGGATCAAGAACCCGATCGGCCTGAAGTGCGGCCCGACGCTGCAGGCGGACGATCTGTTGAACCTGATCGACGTCCTGAACCCGCAGAACGAGGCCGGCCGTCTGACGCTGATCTGCCGCTTCGGCCACGACAAGGTCGCCGAGCATCTGCCGCGCCTGATCCGCGCCGTCGAGAAGGAAGGCCGCAAGGTCGTCTGGTCCTGCGATCCGATGCATGGCAACACGATCACGCTCAACCACTACAAGACCCGCCCATTCGAGCGGATCCTGTCGGAAGTCGAAAGCTTCTTCCAGATCCACCGCGCGGAGGGCTCGCATCCCGGCGGCATCCACATCGAGATGACCGGCAAGGACGTGACCGAATGCACCGGCGGCGCGCGCGCCGTGACGGCGGAAGACCTGCACGACCGCTACCACACGCATTGCGACCCGCGTCTCAATGCCGACCAGGCGCTCGAACTCGCCTTCCTGCTCTCCGAGCGGATGAAGAGCGGCCGTGATGAGAAGCGGATGGCCGTCAACGGCTGAGGCTGATCGCCTGCTTAGACTGTTTGAATGAGCCCGGCCATCGCGCCGGGCTTTTTCATTGCACCAGCACGGATTGCTGGCACCGCGCATCGGTGAAGCGCACATCGGCCTCGCCGATCTTGATGCCGAGCATCAGCAGCGTGTTGTAGAGCACCTCGTCGAGCGGAGCGGTGACGCTCGACAGCGTATCGGCGATTGCCTGCATCACCGCCTTGTTGGTCCCGAGCGTCAGCACCAGCAGCTGGATCTGGATATCGGTGCCCGCGATCAGCGACTGCACGGCGGAGGTGAGCGTATCCCTGGTCGAGACGTTCTTGATCGTCTTGTTGGTGATGTCGTTCGGCTGGAATGTCAGGCGTGTCTTGCTGGTATTGGTCAGGTTGATGTCGGCGAGCGCGTTCACCTTGAGGAGCAGCGCGTCGATGATGGTGGCTGATGTGACGCGCGGCTTGGTTCCGAAATTGGCCATGGCGGTCGGGTCGACGTCGCCGAGCGCGATTTCGGCGACGCCAGGCACGACGTCGACGCCGATGCTGGCGCTTTTCGGACCGCCGCCGAGGCAGGCGAAGTTCGCGAGCTTGGCTTCCGCGTAAGCGGCCTCGACATAGAGCGGCACGCGCAACTTGATGCCGGCGATGGCGCTGAGCCCGGTCACGCCGGCTTCGATGGCAATGCGGATCTGCGCCGTCCTGACGGCCGATCCCGTCGTGCCGATGGCATTCGAGGCGATCCCCTTGGGGCGTTCGCCGATCGCGATCTTCAGCGTGACGCTGGTCAGCCCCGGAACGGTACCGGCGAGATTGACCCCGACCTGCTTTCCCTGGTTGGCGGCGAAGGCGCTTGCCGAGATGATGTCGAGCGCGCTGGCTTCGAGCAGCAGGTGCGATCCGGAGCCGATCATCCGCTCGCCGACGGAACCGAGGCTGATGAGGTTCTGCAGCTTGACCTTGATCTGCGTGGTGCCGAGCCCCTTCGACAGCGAGGTGATCGCCTTGTTGACCGATGGCGTCAGCCCTTGCGTGGCGGCCAGCGTGTCGAGCAGGCGCGGATAGGAGATGTCGGTCGCCAGCAGTTCCTCATAGGTGCCGGCGGTGAGATTGAGCCTTGTCGCGAGAAGATCGAGATAGGACAGGAGGTCGATGTTGGCGGAGGCGAGCGCGTCGTAATCCACCGCCTTCAGCGACACCGTCGTGCCGAGCAAGCCACCGAGAACGGCGTTGAGCAGGCCGCCGTTAAGGCTTGCGTGGCGCGAGCCGACCGAGAAGGCGGCGAGCTTGGAGGCGGATGCCGTTCCCGTGGCGCTCAGCGTCGGGGGCGGGATGATGGCGGCGGCGAAGGTCAACTGCGCCTTCTGCTGGATCGCAACCTTGACGGCATCGTAGGGCTGGGTGCCGGCCACGAAGCGCTGTTCCAGCGGCACGTTGGGATCGGCGAGATAAATCCCTGGCGTGTACTGGACGACGGCATCGAAAGTGCCGAGCTGGGCGGCGTTCAACAGTTTCGTTCCGGATGATGTTGCGTAAGCGACGCCTGACTTTACGGCGACGTTCAGGCCGTTTTGCTGGAAGTTTGTCACCAGATTGCCGGCGGCGTTGTTGATGTCGGAGGCCGCGACGATGGCGCCGATGTCGCTCAATTGCTGCAGGCGGCGCTGTTGCAGCGTCATCGCGCCGAAATCTATGCCGAGCGCCAGCGTCGAGATGATCAAAGGCGCGCTGAGCGCGGCCATGATCGCGATATTGCCATCCCGGCGGGCGCAGAGGCCCGCCAGATATCGCCTTACGCCTGCTTTCATATACCCCCCATGCGGATGGTGGCGAAGCGGCGGATCTTCGTGTCGGGAAGTGGAAATGTATAGAGATTCCAGATCGGTAGCGCGCTGGCATCATACTCCGTCGTGACCGTGAACTGGTTGGCGTTCGTGGGGTCGGTGGCGACGGTGACCTGAAGCTTCTTGCGATCGATCAGGGGATCGTTGAGGGTCGACAGCGCGATGTAATTATTGACGAGCTGGGCGCGTTCCTGCTCCGACAGGCCGGCCACCGCCGTGCGCGCCGCGTCCGCCGTCAGCTGCTGCAGCGCATGGGCGGCGCTCAGGTAGATGCCGTAGGCGATCAGGGTGAGAAGAACGAGCAGGAAGACCGGGGCAACGATGGCGAACTCGATCGCGGCAGCGCCCTGCCGATTGGCGAGAAGACGTCGGGCATTCCTCATGCACTGCACTCCTTGCGATGATCCTCGCCGCAGCGAAGACAACCGAAGGATACATTTGTCCGTCTTAATTTTTACTTACCTAATAAACCACATGCGTGTACCCGCGAGATATCGGAGTGTACGGAAATGACGCGCCGTGCCTGTGGCCGGCTAAATTTTCGCTCACCCGGATGTCAATCGCCGAGCTTGCGGGTGAGCTTGGCGATATCCTCGCGCAGGGCGGCGATTTCGGTCATCACCTGCATGTCGATCTTCTGATGCAGCGACAGCACTTCCAGCTCGGCCTTCAGGTTGACCTCGTAGTCCTTGGCGGCCTCGAAGCGGTCGCGCTCGGCCTGCCTGTTCTGCGACATCATGATGATCGGCGCCTGGATGGCGGCGACCATGGAGAGGACGAGATTGAGGAAGATGAAGGGGTAGGGGTCGAAGGCACCGGTGGCGAGAATGATGGTGTTGACCACGCACCAGACGGCCAGAAAGACCAGGAAGGTGGTGATGAAGGCCCAGGAGCCGCCGATGCGGGCGATGTTGTCCGCCATCCGCTCGCCGAATGAGGATTCGGCGCTAAGGGCGGCGTTGATATCCGTCGAAATGACCTTGCGCGCATGCGCCTTCGCCAGCACGCGCTTTTCGATGTCGCCGAGTTCGTTGGCGGATTTGTCGAAATGCAGGTGGACCAGACTGGAGAGATTGTTCATGGCGCGACTCCCGATCAACTTGTGTTGGCGGGGAGTATTCCGTTCTGCGCCAGGAATGCAATGCAGCAAGATGCGCGAATGCCAGACTCAGGTGCCCTCGGCCTTCAGCCAGGCGTGCTGCGGGAAGAAGCGTTCGATGCTCTGCCCCTTGCCGAACATGACGTCGTATTGCAGGTAGCGGTAGTCGCGGACCAGCGGATCGACGGTCTTGGCGTCGCGGATCCAGTCGGGGGAGGCGGCGTTGTCGCGGGCGATCAGCTGGTAGCGGTCGACGACCGGGTATTTCTTCTGCACGCGGCCGAGAAAGCCGGTGTAGAAGGGGTGCTCGTAGCCGGCGAATTTCAGCAGGTGATAGGGCAGCTGCGACGGGCTGATGGTGCCGACATCCTGCTTGACGCCCTTCCTGTTCGACCAGATGACCAGCGGCGTCTCGTGTTCCTGCTTCATGACATCGACGGAGGCGCGACGGGTCGCGACCTGATCGGGCATGTAGCCGGTGTTGGTATAGACGCTTCCAAGGGGCGGCAGATGATCGCCCCAGAGCACGATGATGGTCTCGCGATCACGCCTGGACGCCCATTCGGTCAGCATCCTGAAGCTGTCGTCGGCCTCCTTGATGCCCTGGGTATAGGTGCCGAGCGTCGTGCGGTCGGCGTCGGTCAGACTGCCGGCGATGTCGACCGTGTTGCTGGCATAGCGGTTGGCCTCGTAGGGTCCGTGTCCCTGCAAGGTGACGCCGAAGAAGAAGAAGGGCTGATCGAGCCCGTCGGCCTCCTGCATGATCTCCCGCATCAGGCTGTCGTCGGAAGCGAAGATACCGCGCTTTTCCATGGCCGGCATGGTTTCCTCGGTGCGAAACTCCTCGAAGCCGAAATTCTTGTAGACCTCGTTGCGGTTCCAGAACCAGCCGCTGAACGGGTGGAGCGCACGGGCGGCATAGCCTTCGCCACGGAAGAAGGTGGCGAGCGAGGGGACGTCGTTGCGGATATATTGCTGGTAGGGGATGCTGCCATAGGGCAGGAAGGCGTTGGAGAAGCCGGTCAGCGCCTCGAATTCGACATTCGAGGTCATGCCGCCGAATTCCGGCGAGAAGACGTGGCCGGACTGCGCGGCGCGAATGGTCGGCATCGGGTCCTGCTGGAACTCCAGCGTCTTCAGGCGCGTCGGATCCCAGAAGGATTCTGCTCATCAGCATGATCACGTCGGGCTTGTCGCTCGGCCCCTTGATGTAACCGTAATTGCGCGACGGGATCGCGTCGAGCGCCTGCGTTCCAAAGCCCGCGGGCGAGGCGACGTCGGCCATGGGTATGTTGAAGATGAAGGCGAGGATGAAGCCGTTGCTGCGGTAGTTCTCCTTCTGATCCCACATCATCGGCACGACCTGCAGGCGGTCGCGAATATAGGAATACTGCGAGTAATCCATCAGCGAGCCGAAGGCGGCGATGACGGGAACCGTCAGGCAGAGATTACGGATGCGATTGCGGCTTGTCATCTTCGGCAGGCGGCGCCAGGCATGGCGCCAGGCAAGCAGGAGACCGGTGACCGAGAGCAGAATGCCGACGGCCACCGCCACCGCCGTCATCGGCCGGTCGCGTACCATGACGGGAAGCAGTTCGAGGATCTGGCGGCCGAACAGCATGTCCGAGGGATAGAGCGGATCGGAGAGATAGTGCTGTTTCTGGTTGGATATCAGCGCCGGCACCAGCACGAGCGGCAGGACCACCAGCGCCGACAGGAAACGTCGCCCGAGCGCCGCATCGACGCACAGCATGACGACCGTCAACATGACGACCGTCGTCATTCCCGGACGGGCCATCGACGTCAGGAAGGCGCCGACATCGGTGACGCCGCCGCGCGAGATCACTTCGACAGAGAACGTCGCGAGCAGCGCCATCACCGCAGTCAGGGCGACCGCGATCGAGCCGCGCAGGATGGATGGACGGGTTTGGGAGCCGACGCCACCATAGAGCACCGCCTCGCGCATTGCCGCTCCGGACCTTAAAACTTGCGCGATCAATGTCGGAACTCCAGCGTCATGATAATGTCATCGAACTGTCACATCTTTGTCATGAACGCCAGATGAACCATGGTTGTTTCCCGGCCTTAACGTTTTTTTGATCACAAACTTCTCGACGCCCGGTTGTCCCGGGCCAGATGGACACGGCGGCAGGGCCGGGCGACGCCGCGACTGCGCGATCCTTGCGCGCCCGATTTAGCTGTCGTAGGTCTTTAAGGTGTTCGCGTAAGAGGAGGTTTGCATGCGCAGTTCCGTCGAGATCCACAACATCAGGACGGGCGAGACCCGTGTGATCTGGCAGACCGAGAGGCTGGTGGAAGCGCCCAATTACGCCCCGGACGGAAGCTATCTGCTGCTCAACGACGAAGGCTTGCTCTACCGGCTGGCGCTCGACGGATCGGCGAAGGTGGAGAAGGTCGATACCGGTTTCGCGACGGCCTGCAACAACGACCACGGGATTTCGCCCGATGGCACGAGGATCGTCATTTCCGACAAGATTGAGTTCGGCAAATCGGCGATCTACACGCTGCCGATCGATGGCGGCACGCCACAATTGGTGACCACCAATCATCCCTCCTACTGGCACGGCTGGTCGCCCGACGGGAAGGAACTCGCCTATTGCGGCATTCGCGACGACGTCTTCGACATCTACACGATCGACGTCACAGGCGGCGAGGAACGGCGGCTGACGCATGGCGAGGGGCGCAATGACGGGCCGGATTACTCGGCCGACGGACGCTGGATCTACTTCAATTCCAGCCGCACCGGCCTGATGCAGATCTGGCGCATCCGCCCTGATGGAACCGGCGTCGAGCAGGTGACGCACGACGATTACGGCAACTGGTTCGCGCATCCATCGCCCAGGAACGACAAGGTCGTGCTCATCTCCTACGATCCCGATGTCTTCGATCACCCGCGCGACAAGCATGTGCGGATGCGGATCATGGATATGGATGGCAGCAACCTGACGACGCTGTTTACGCTCTTCGGCGGGCAGGGGTCGATCAATGTTCCGAACTGGTCACCTGACGGTGACGCGTTCGCTTATGTCCGATATTTCCCGGTCGAAGCTTGAGCGATTGCATCCGGCGCGGTTTGTCGGCATAGGTGGCGCGTCGGGTGCCCGCGCGCTTGCGGGAGAATCGGGAATTCGGTGCAAGACCGGAACGTGCCCAACGCTGTAAGGCCGACGTCTGCCGCTTGATGCCACTGGCGATTTGCCGGGAAGGTGCCGCAGACGGATGAAGCCAAGTCAGAAGACCGGCCCGACATCCATAGACTGACCGCCTGGACAGCGGCCGGTTGTGTTGTTGGGGATTGACGATGCGACCAGACCAATCTGGCTCTCTCACGAGCGCCGGTGCCTTTTCGGCGAGCGAGCGCGACGCCGTTTATAGAGCCATAGAGACCAGACGAGACGTGCGATCGGAGTTTCTGCCTGATCCGGTACCGGATGACGTCATCGGGCGGCTTCTCTCGGCTGCCCATCACGCGCCTTCGGTCGGCTTCATGCAGCCGTGGAATTTCATCGTGGTGCGCGACGAGGCCGTGCGATCGGCCGTGTGGGAGGCTTTCGCCAAGGCCAATGCCGAGGCCGCGGAGATGTTTTCCGGCGAGCGTCAGCAGGCCTACCGCGCCTTGAAGCTGGAGGGCATTCGCACCGCGCCCGTCGGCATCTGCGTGACCTGCGATCCGGATCGCTGCGGCGAGGTGGTGCTGGGGCGGACGCACAACATGCGAATGGATTCCTACTCCACCGTCTGCGCCATCCAGAACCTGTGGCTTGCGGCGCGTGCCGAAGGCGTCGGCGTCGGCTGGGTCAGCATCTTCCACGAAAGGGATCTGAAGCGCGCGCTCGGCGTGCCTGAGCGGATCGAGATCGTCGCCTGGCTCTGCGTTGGCTATGTCGACCGGCTTTACGAGGAGCCGGAACTCGCCGCGAAGGGATGGCGGCAGCGGTTGCCGCTGGACGAGCTGGTGTTTGCGGATCGCTGGGGCGGGGGCGTGTAGCCGGCGATGCCCCTACCGCTTCGGCGCGGGTGCCGGCGGCTGTTGCTGCTGCGCGCCCGGCATGGCGGGGTTCTTGAGGTCGATCGTACCCCGGTCGCCGGCAAGGAACTGTGGGCCGACCTGGCGCACCTTGCCGGCTGTCGGATCGTAGGGACGATCGGGGACCTGCGGCTGGGGCGGTGGCGCCGGCTGTTGCGGCGTCGCGTTGCTCTCGGGCTTGGCGATGGCGGGTTTCGGGGTTTCGATCGATGTGATCGAACTCTGCTGTGGCGGAGGCTCGCCGACCTGCTGGTTGCGGCGCATCTGTTCGTAATAGGCGGGCAGATTGCAGCTGCAGGACGACGTCTCGCCGGGCTTGCGGTTCTTGTAGGCGAAGGCATACGGCATGGCGCTATAGGGAGCGCCTGACGAGGCCGAGATCATGCTGTCCGTCTCGCCACTGGAGACGTCGCGATAAAAGAGCTCCGTCTGGATGCCGGGGCACATCTGCTGGCAGGTGCTGGCGTCGCGGGCGAAATCGAAGGAGGTGGCGTTCGAGCGGAGCGGGAAGAATCCGCCGTCGCAGGTGCGCACGCAGACGGTATTCAGATTGGAGAGCGGCTGGCCACTCGGCGAGAACGTGTAGGAGCGCTGCCGCTCGCCACCGAGCGGAATGAAGGTGTCATCGCGCATCGCCTGATCGTCGATGCTGGGCGGGCTCGCATATTGCGGTTCGTCATACTGCTGCATCGGCGCATTGCAGTTGTTTTCATCGAGGGCCGCGAACAGCTCGTTGCGCAGGCGGGCGTCGGGGCTTTGCGCGCGCAGCTGGTCTCGGCGCATCTGCAGGTTGGCGATGTTGTCGAGCATCTTCGCTTCGGCCTGATCGAGCTCGCCGCAATAGCCGGCATTGTCGCCGCCGATGATCACCATGCTGCCGCTGCTGCAGCCGTTGCGGCGCAGGTCGCTGCGCAATTTGCGAAGCTCGATGTTCTGCTCGGCGATGGCGCTGGCGAACCTGCGGACCTCGGGCGAGTTGCCGCCGATCGTCTCGGGTACGGTGGCGAGACGAGCGCGCAATTGGCCGCAGATCGGCGCCATCTGCGCATAGGCGGGGGCGGATAGGGCAATCAGAAATGCTGCGGCCATATTGAGGCGGATCAAGGCATCGTCCCGTCAGTGAGCAAATACCGAATGGCGAAGGGCGGACCATGGCCCGCCCTTCGATATAACCTGCTTGTCTTAACAAGCTGCCGCTCAAAGCCTAACGCATTTCCGGCGTTCAAGGCAAATCACGCCGGTACACATCCGCGCGGGCCAAATCAGGCGGCCAGATCAGGCGGGTTGCGAGGCCTCGACGACCGCGAGCGCGGCCATGTTGACGACGCCGCGCGAGGTGACCGACGGCGCCAGGATATGGGCGGGCATGGCCGCGCCGAGCAGGATCGGGCCGACATGCAGGCCATCGATCATCGACTTGACGACGCCAAGGGTGATGTTGGCCGCATCGAGGTTCGGGAAGACCAGGAGGTTGGCTTCGTCGTGCAGCGTCGTGTTGGGCATGACGCGCTTGCGCAGCGTTTCGGAAATCGCGCTCTCGCCATGCATCTCGCCATCGACCTCGAGATCGGGCGCGGTCTCGCGCACGAGCTGCAGGGCGTCGCGCATCTTGGTGGCGCTCTCGGATTCACGCGAGCCGAAGTTCGAATGCGAGACCAGGGCGGCGCGCGGCGTGATGCCGAAGCGCTTGATTTCCTCGGCGGCGAGCACGGCGGATTCCGCCACTTCCTCGGCCGTCGGGTTGAACGTGACATAGGTGTCGGTGAAGAAGGTGGCGCCACGCTGCGAGATCAGCAGGCTGAGCGCCGAGAAATCGCGGACATTCGGGCGCTTGCCGACGATCAGGCGGACATCGCGCAGGTGCTTCTCATAGCGGCCTTCGAGACCGCAGATCAGCGCGTCCGCCTCGCCACGCTTCAGCGCCAGCGCGCCGATGACGGTCGTGTTGGTGCGAACGATGGTGCGGGCGGCTTCCGGGATGACGCCGCGGCGGCCGACCAGCGACAAATAGAGCTCGACATATTCGCGGAAGCGCGGATCGTCCTCGGGATTGATAACGTCGAAATCCGCCAGCGGACGGATGCGCAGGCCGTAGCGCTGCA
The DNA here is from genome assembly GCF_030053015.1 of Rhizobium sp. AN80A. Classification (NCBI taxonomy): domain Bacteria; kingdom Pseudomonadati; phylum Pseudomonadota; class Alphaproteobacteria; order Hyphomicrobiales; family Rhizobiaceae; genus Rhizobium; species Rhizobium sp. AN80A. Next base: position 934,543 of record NZ_JASJPX010000003.1, read on the forward strand.
GGCGTGTTTCGATGACCTGCGGACGGCCGATCAGGATCGGCTTGGCGATGCCTTCCTCGAGGAGGACCTGGGCGGCACGCAGCACGCGCTCGTCTTCGCCTTCGGAGAAGATGACGCGCTTCTTGTCGGCATTCTTAGCCGCCGCGAAAATCGGCTTCATGACGAAGCCGGAGCGGAAGACGAAGCGGTTCAGCTGGTCGAGATAGGCATCGAAATCGGCGATCGGGCGCAGTGCCACGCCACTGTCGGCCGCAGCCTTGGCGACGGCGGGGGCGATGCGCAGGATGAGCCGCGGATCGAAGGGCGAGGGGATCAGGTAGTTGGGGCCGAAGATCGGCGTTTCATCCGAATAGGCGCGGGCGGCGACATCGGACGGCTCCTCGCGCGCGAGTGCCGCGATGGCGCGCACGGCGGCCATCTTCATTTCCTCGTTGATCGTGACGGCGCCGCAATCGAGCGCGCCGCGGAAGATGTAGGGGAAGCAGAGGACGTTGTTGACCTGGTTGGGGAAGTCCGAGCGGCCGGTGCAGATCATCGCGTCGGGGCGGGCGGCGCGGGCGAGATCGGGCATGATTTCGGGGTTCGGGTTGGCGAGCGCCATGATGAGCGGCTTATCCGCCATCTGCGCCAGGAGCTCGGGCTTCAGGACGCCGGCGGCGGACAGGCCGAGGAAGACGTCGGCGCCGCCGATGTTTTCGGCGAGCGTACGCGTGTCGCTCTTCTGCGCATAGACGCTCTTCCATTCGTCCATGAGCTCGACGCGGCCTTCGTAGACGAGGCCTTCGAGGTCGTGAACCCAGATGTTTTCGCGCTTGGCGCCGAGGGTGACCAGCAGATTGAGGCAGGCAAGGGCCGCGGCACCGGCGCCAGAGGCGACGATCTTCACCTCCTCGATCTTCTTGCCGGCGAGCTCCAGGCCATTCAGGATCGCGGCGGCGACGATGATGGCGGTGCCATGCTGGTCGTCATGGAAAACCGGGATCTTCATCTTCTCGCGCAGCTGGCGCTCGATCTCGAAACATTCCGGCGCCTTGATGTCCTCGAGATTGATGCCGCCGAAGGTGGGCTCCAGCGAGGCGACGGTCGAGACCATATGGTCGACGGTCGATGCGTCGACCTCGATGTCGAAGACGTCGATGTTGGCGAACTTCTTGAAGAGGACGGCCTTGCCTTCCATGACCGGCTTGGAGGCCAGCGGGCCGATATTGCCGAGGCCGAGAACGGCGGTGCCGTTGGAGATCACGGCAACCAGGTTGGCGCGCGACGTATAGTCGGCGGCCGTTTCCGGATTGTCGCGGATGGCAAGACAGGGGGCGGCGACGCCCGGCGAATAGGCGAGCGCCAGATCGCGCTGGTTGCCGAGCGGCTTGATGGCCTGGATCTCGATCTTGCCGGGACGGGGATAACGGTGGAAGAACAACGCCTGTTCATCGAGGCTGCCGCCTGCCGCCTTGTTGTCCGTCTTCGGTTTGTCGCTGTGATCCATCGTAATGCTCCGGGCTGCCGCACATGCTTTCATTGGAGCGCTTTCAATACATCAATCGAAAGGCGGTAACAGCGGGAATTTCGGTTCCTGTTCTCAAAAATTGCGCAAATGTCGAACCGCGCCCGCGTGATGCCGCCGATTGGTCAGCAAGGGCCGCCGATCACGTTCGTGTCATCATCCTGAAACACGAGTCTGGTTTTCAGGGGCACAGATGAAGCATGGGGCACGGGCAGGATGCTTGTGAAGGACAATATGGATACCCGCCACTTCCGTACGCTCTTTATTTCCGACGTGCATCTCGGCTCGAAAGCCGCGAAAGCCGACTTCCTGATCGACTTTCTGAAGTACCATGAAGCCGACACGATCTTTCTCGTGGGAGACATCGTCGACGGCTGGCGCCTGAAGCGCAGCTGGTACTGGCCGCAGGAATGCAACGACGTGATCCAGAAGCTGCTGCGCAAGGCGCGCAAGGGGACGCGCATCATCTATATCCCCGGCAATCACGACGAATTCCTGCGCGACTTCCCCGGCATGCACTTCGGCGGCATCGAAGTGGCCGAGCGGATGATGCACGAAGCGGCCGACGGCAAGAAGTATCTGGTGCTGCACGGCGACGAATTCGACGTCGTCGTGCGCAATGCCCGCCTGCTCGCCTATCTCGGCGACTGGGCCTACGACATGGCGATCATGATCAATATCGGGCTCGCCGCTGTCCGCCGCAAGCTCGGCATGCCGTACTGGTCGTTCTCGGCCTGGGCGAAGCTGCAGGTCAAGCACGCGGTCAACTTCATCGGCGAGTTTCAGAAGGTCGTGGCCGAGGAAGCCCGCAAGAGCGGCGCCGACGGCGTGATCTGCGGCCACATCCACCATGCCGTCATGGAAGACATGGACGGCGTGCGCTACATCAACACCGGCGACTGGGTCGAGAGCTGCACGGCGATCGCCGAACACGAAGACGGCACCTTCGAACTCATCGAATGGCGCACCATGGGTGGCGCCCTAGCTCCGGCGCCGCTGGCGCTCGAAGATCATCGCAAGCGCGAGCCGGCGCAGCAGGCAGCTTAGCGCCCTGATATCTCGCTGTTGCGAAACGGAATTGTGCGGGTGCTGCCGTTGCCGTTTCGCGACAGCTTCGGCTTATTTTTGAAATCGGTTTGGGGCGACCTTTTCTCGCCTTGGTCGCGCTTACGGTGACATGTTAGGCAACGCAAAGGTTCCTTTCAGGTCACACCGATGATTCCCGCCACGAAAGCCTCCTTCACCGAGGCCGCGCCAGCCCATTTCCGGCTGCTGAGCGCTTTGTCCTACTGCGCGCCACTGCTCGTGAACGGTGTCGCGCTGCCGTTTTTCCCCATCTGGCTGGCGATGCACGATTTCAGCGATCGTGAAATCGGCATCATCCTGGCCGTGCCGATGGTGGTGCGCGTTCTCGTGGCGCCCGTCGTCGCGATGTATGCCGACAGGATGAAGGAACGCGCCGACGTGCTGGTGTTTTCCGGCGGCCTGTCGCTCCTGACGGCGATCGCGCTCTACTGGACCGACACCTTCTGGCCGGTGCTGATCGTCTACACGATCCAGGGCGCGACCTTTTCTCCCTATGTGCCCGTGGTCGAGATCGATCGTCATCTCGGGCGTGCGGCGCTGGGGTTTCGACTACGGCTCGATGCGGGTCTGGGGCTCGATCGCCTTCATCGCCTCGACGCTGGTCGGCGGCCGGCTGATCGGAAACTGGGGCGGGCAGATGGTTCTGCCCGTGATGATCTTCGGCTTCCTGATGACCATGGTGATGGCGGTCTACTGTCCGCGCATCGGGCCGACGCGGCGGCGCGGTACGCCTGTCGATCTGCAGCAGGCAACCGGCAGTTCGCTTCGGCAGCCGCATTTGCTGGTGCTGCTCATCGGCGTCGCCATCCAGCAATCGAGCCACGCGCTGCTTTATGTCTTCGCCACGATCTATTGGCGTGATCTCGGATTTTCCGGCACCGAGATCGCGGTGCTGTGGAGCGCGGGGGTCGCCGCCGAGGTCACCGTGTTCTTCCAGTCGAAGAGGATCTGCTGCTATTTCGACGCCTGGACGCTGATCCGCGTCGGCGCCGCCATCTGTGTCTGCCGCTGGCTGCTGTTTCCGATGCAATGGGGCTTCGTCGGCTTCTTCCTGCTGCAGTGCCTGCACGCCTTCAGCTATGCCTTCGTTCATACCGGCGTGCAGCGGCGCATCATCGCCTCGGTGCAGGCGGCGCAGGAATCGTCGGCGCAGGGCGCGTATTTCTTCTACAACGGCATGTTCATGGGGCTGATGACCATCGCCTCCGGCTATATCTACGCGCTGCTCGGCCTGGCGAGCTACTACGTCATGGCGCTTGCGGCGGTGCTGGGGCTCGGACTGATCATCGTCGCCTATTATCTTCAGCCCCAGAGCGCGGATTCGGGCGGAAAGACGAGCGAGCCGGCATAGCGCAGGCCCGGCTCGCGATCGCGGGCGAGAAGCAGCGGTCCGTCGAGATCGACGAAGGCGACATCCTGGGCAAGGAGTACGGCCGGCGCCATGGCAAGCGACGTTCCGACCATGCAGCCGAGCATGATGCGGAAATCGAGCCGCTCGGCTTCGCGCTTCATCGCCAGGGCCTCGGTCAAACCGCCGGTCTTGTCGAGCTTGATGTTGATGGCGTCGTAGCGGTCGCGCAGGCTGGCGAGATCGCCGGTATGGTGGACGCTCTCATCGGCGCAAACAAGGATCGGGCGGTCGATGTCGGCAAGCAGTTCGTCCCGGCCGGCCGGCAGCGGCTGCTCGACCAGCGCCACGCCGCATTCGGCGGCGATCCGCAGATGGTGGGCGAGGCGTTCCTCCGGCCATCCTTCGTTGGCGTCGAGAATGATCGCGGCATCGGGCGCGGCCGCACGAACCGCGCGGATGCGGCTCTCGTCGTCTCCGGTGCCGACCTTGACCTTGAGCAGGGCGCGCGCCGCGTTGGCGCGGGCGTGCTCGGCCATCACCTCGGGCTCGCCGAGGGAGATCGTGAAAGCGGTGGTCAGCGAATGCGGCGCGGCCAGGCCAAGCATGGCCGCGACCGACGTGCCGGTTTGCTTGGCTTCGAGGTCCCATAGGGCGCAATCCACGGCGTTGCGGGCGGCGCCGGGCGGCATGGCCTGCTGCAGATCGGCGCGCGAGAGGCCTGCCTCGATCAGCGGGCGCGCGGCTTCGATCTGCGCGCCGACGCTTTCCATCGTCTCGCCGTAGCGGCGATAGGGCACGCACTCACCTCTGCCCGAGAAACCGTGCTCGCCGACCGTGCAGACGATCACCTCGGCGCTGGTCTTCGTGCCGCGCGAGATCGTGAATGTACCCGCGATTGGAAATGAGTCCGTCTGAATTTCAAGTGACCGTGGCATAAATGCAATCCTGCAAGCATGGAAATCTGGTGCGGCATCGTTATATTGGCTCAACGCTGCGGACCTGTGTTCGCGAGTCGGCAATGTCGCCGTAAGCCTTGAGAGACACAAGCATTTTGAAGTCCGAGAACCGTAACGCCGCCTCACTGCACGTGGACGACCAAGCACAGGGTTCGGATACACTCGTGCATCTCGAAGGCAATTGGCGAAGCGCCAACATACATCTCGTTCTCAAGGATTTCGACAAGCTTTCGGCCCGCAAGGGCGGGAACCTGACGATCGATCTCTCGGGAATCACCGATATCGACACGGCCGGCGTCTGGCTGCTGTGCCGGCTGAGGAAGCAGGTCGAGAGTGCCGGCGGCACGATGACGATCGAGGGCAGCAATCCGCATATCGACGAACTGCTCGAATCGTTTTCCGAGGAACGGCCGAAGCCGGAGGTGGAGCAGGTTCCGCCGCTTTCGCTGCCGGAACGGATTTTCGCTCCGATCGGCCGGATGATGTACGACCTGTGGAACAATCTCGCGGCGGCGATGTACATCCTCGGATCGGCGGTGCGCGGCGCGCAGATGAAATTCGGTCGCGGCAGCGGCGTTTCGCCAGCGTCGATCGTCAACCAGATCGACCATATGGGCGTTCGCGCCGTGCCGATCATCCTTTTGATGTCGTTCCTGATCGGCGCGATCATCGCCCAGCAGGGCGCTTTCCAGCTGCGCTATTTTGGCGCCGAGGTGTTCGTCGTCGATCTCGTCGGCATTCTGCAATTGCGCGAAATCGGCGTGCTTTTGACCGCGATCATGATCGCCGGCCGTTCCGGCAGCGCGATCACGGCCGAAATCGGCTCGATGAAGATGCGCGAGGAGGTGGACGCGCTGAAGGTCATGGGCCTGAACCCGATCGGCGTCCTGATCTTTCCGCGACTGGTGGCGCTGACCGTGGCGCTGCCGCTTCTGAGCGTGCTTGCCAATTTCGCCTCGCTGTTCGGCGCCGCCGTCGTCGCCTGGGCCTATTCGGGCATCACCTTCGCCAACTTCATAGCGCGCCTGCACGAGGCGATCACGCTGTCGACCGTGCTGTCGGGGATGATCAAGGCGCCGTTCATGGCGCTGGTTATCGGTATCGTCGCCGCCGTCGAAGGCTTAAAGGTAGGGGGCAGCGCCGAATCGCTCGGCCAGCACGTGACGGCGGCCGTGGTGAAGGCGATCTTCGTGGTCATTCTCATGGACGGGCTGTTCGCCATGTTCTATGCAGCTATTAATTTTTAGGGATTTTGCGTGGACGAGCAGCAAACGACGACCAAGGACGAGGCAGGGCGGGACATCGTGCTTTCAGCGCGCGACGTCACCGTTGGCTTCGGGTCGAAGATCGTTCTCGATAATCTGAACCTCAATATCTACAAGGGCGAGATCCTGGGCTTCGTCGGTGCGTCGGGGACGGGCAAGTCGGTACTGATGCGCACGGTGCTGCGCCTGCTGCCGCGCCGCTCCGGGCAGATCAAGATCCTCGGCCAGGACTTCGACGAGCTCGACGAGCCGCAGCGCAACGCGCTCGACATGCGCCTCGGCGTGCTCTTCCAGCAGGGCGCGCTGTTCTCGTCGCTGACGGTGAAGGAGAACATCCAGGTTCCGATGCGCGAGTATCTCGACCTGCCGCCGGCGCTGATGGACGAACTGGCGCATCTGAAGATCAGGCTGGTGGGCCTGGCGCCGGACGCGGCCGACAAATATCCTTCGGAGCTCTCCGGCGGGATGATCAAGCGTGCCGCATTGGCGCGCGCGCTGGCGCTCGATCCGGAACTGGTGTTTCTCGACGAGCCGACCTCCGGCCTCGACCCGATCGGCGCGTCGGAATTCGACGACCTCATCGCCAAGTTGCGCGACACGCTCGGTCTGACCGTCTACATGGTGACGCACGACCTCGACAGCCTGTTTTCGGTTTGCGACCGTATCGCGGTGCTTGGCAAGAAGAAGGTGATGGTCGAGGGAACGATCGAAGACATGCTGGCCTATGACGACCCCTGGGTTCAGGCTTATTTCAAGGGCAAGCGCGCGCGTTCGATCGTGCCGCAGAATGGCCACGCATCAGCCGACATCAGGCTGGCGCAAGATAGCCGCGGGAAGTGAGCGGATAAGATGGAAACCAAAGCGAACTACACAATCGTCGGCTTCTTTACGGTTCTGGTCATCGCGGCAGCCTTCGGCTTCGTTTACTGGATGGCCCAGTACGGCCGCGGCGGACCGATGGCCGAGCTTATCGTGCGCATTCCGGGCTCGGCGAACGGGTTGAGCGTCGGCTCGCCGGTGCGCTTCAACGGCATCCAGGTGGGTTCGGTACAGTCGCTGTCTATCGACGCCGATGATCCGCAGTTCTCGCTCGCCTTCACCGAAGTGCGTGTCGATGCGCCGATCTACCCGACCACCAAGGCGGTCCTCGAGATCCAGGGCCTTACGGGGGCTGCCTATGTCGAGCTGTCGGGCGGCCGCGTCGGGGAGAAGAACATCCTGCAGGCGGCCTCCGAGGCCGGCAAGCGCGCGGTCATCGTCGCCGACCAGTCGAGCGTCACCAACCTTTTGTCCACGGCCGACAAGATTCTCGAGCGTGCCAACGATGCCGTCGGCCAGGTTCAGGGCTTCGTCAAGGATGCCCGTGGACCGCTGACGAAAACGCTGCAGAACGCCGAGACCTTCTCGGACGCGCTGGCCAAGAATTCCGGCAATATCGACAGCTTCCTGCAGAGCGTGGGCCAGTTGTCAGACACCGTGCGCAACGTCTCCGGCCGCGTCGACTCGACGCTCGCGGCCATTGAATCGCTGGTGAAGACTGTGGATGCCAAGAAGATCGACACGATCCTGTCCAATGCGGAAACGGTGAGCCGCAATGTGGCAGACGCGTCGGGCGGCCTGAAGGACGCCATCCAGAAATTCGAGGAGACGGCGACCACCTACAACGACTTCGGCAAGAAGGCGCAGGCGACGCTCGACAAGGTCGACACGCTGGTGGCGCAGATCGATCCGGCCAAGGTCAGGGGTTCCATCGACGATATCGCGCAGACGACCAAGGATGCCCGCGCGGCGGTCGCCTCGATCAAGGATGTCGCCGATACCGTGAACGCGCGCCGCAGAGACGTCGATTCGACGATCCAGAACGTCACCGAGATGGCCAACAAGCTGAACGCCGCATCGACCCGCGTCGACGGCATTCTGGTGAAGGTCGACAAGCTGCTCGGCGACGACAGCACGCAGTCGATGTTCACGCAGGCGCGCGACACGCTGGAATCCTTCAAGAAGGTGGCGGACAATCTCAACAGCCGCATCGGACCTATAGCCGACAATCTGCAGAAGTTCTCGAGCGGCGGCCTGCAGAACGTCCAGGCGCTGGTCAACGACGCGCGCCTGACAGTGCAGAATTTGAACGATGCGATCAGCAATTTCGACAAGGACCCGCAGCGGTTGATCTTCGGCGGGGACACGGTCAAGCAGTATGACGGCCGGACCAGGCGTTAACAGGGGAAGTCAGCATATGGCTGTGTCGGATATAGTGGTGTCTCGCTCGTGGCTCATGAAAAGCATGATCGCCATGCCGTTGCTGGCCGCTGCGCTGGCCGGCTGCGGGACAGCGGCCAAGAACGATACCTATGATCTCTCGGCGCCGGCAAGCGGCGCGGGACCTTCGGCGAAGGGGCGCCAGATCCTGGTGCAGCAGCCGACGGCGCTGCAGGCGCTGAACAGCGAGCAGATCGTCATCAAGGTCTCGTCTTCGGAGATCCAGTATCTTGCCAAGGCGCAGTGGAGCGACAAGCTGCCGCGCATGGTTCAGGCCAAGCTCGTCGAGGCCTATGAGAATTCCGGCAAGGTCGGCGGTGTCGGCGTTCCCGGCCAGGGGCTGGCGATCGACTATCAGGTGATCACCGACATCCGCGCCTTCGAGATCCGCACAGGTGGCGGCAGCCAGGCCGTCGTCGAAATCTCGGCCAAGATCGTCAACGATCGCAATGGCTCGGTCCGGGGGCAGAAGGTGTTTTCGCAGACGGTGCCGACCGGCGGCGGCTCGAACGAGGCCTTCGTCAAGGCGCTTGACCGTGCCTTTGCGAGCGTCACCACCGAGATCGTCGACTGGACGCTGACGTCGATCTGATCGATCGGGAAGCCGTTTCGGAGGCTGGCATGATCAGGATTTTGGGCGCGGACGATGTCGAGGCGTTCAAGCGCATCCGGCTCGAGGCGCTCCGCATGGAGCCGGCCGCTTTCGCCAGCAGTTTCGAGGATTGGGCGGAGCTTGCCGACGAGGAATGGCGGCGACGACTGCTTGCCGACGCCGTCTTTCTTGCTTTCGACGGCGAGGAGCCCGTGGCGATCATGGGACTGATCAGGCAGCGGGCAAGCAAGATGGCGCATCGCGCGACGATCGTGATGGTCTATGTGCGCCGGGACAAGCGTGGTACCGGTCTGGCGCGCGAGCTGCTCGACCATCTCGTGAACCACGCCCGGCAGCAGGGTATCCGCCAGCTTGAATTGACCGCCAGCGCTGAAAATCCGGCCGCGATCGGCTTTTACCGGAACGCGGGGTTCGTACAGGCGGGGCTGATCCCCGGAGGCGTGATGGAAGGCGGTCGCGAGATCGACGACGTGATCATGGTCAGGCGGATCACACAATAATCTTCCCGGTCGTTCATCGAAATTCGGCCGCTCGTCGCGTTCAAGAAACGAAAAGGCCGAGCGCTGGGACACGCTCGGCCTTTCGTATTTCAGCTGTCGGGCTGCTCAGGGCCGATCAGAAGACGCTATGCTTTCCATGCAGTCTCTTATCTTCCTCGGTTTCGCGCCGCAGGGCGGTCACGGTCGATGCCACAGATACGATAAACATGATGCTGATAAGGGCAGTAAGCACAGTCAAGATCGTGAACATAAGCAATCCTCCAGGATTTTGCTTTCACGCCCCTCAGTATTGGCTCACAACGGAGGTGCGGGCCGATGCGTAAGGGCCGTATACTTTGGACGTTTCTACCTTCTGATCATAAAGCGCAACAGTTGCTGCAAGCATACCGGTCATCATTACCATCCATACTGCGTTAATCATGGTAATCTTGTTTGGCATATTTATCTTCCTTGTAGCGCCTATTTGCGCAACGCTTCGATTGAAAGAACGCGTCCGTTTGGATTTGGTTCCGCAGGACATTGACAAGTCGTTTACCAACGCCGATCTGAAGCCTCTTTGAATGCCTCGTTCATCTGGCGTTCATCTTCCTAAATCGGTTTATGCGTCTTCTCTAATCGGTTTAAAGGAGACGCGACCCATAACGCGCACGATCTCGTGATGTTCCCTGACGTCCCGGCGCACCCACGCACCGTCGCGCATCTCCATGATGTAGGCGTAGAGAAATTCGGCGGCGAGGGAGAGAGCGACTGATATGATGACAAGGAGGATGAGCATCTTGGGTTTCCAGAAGTGAACCGATCCCTGACGGCATCGGCGGCGTTGATGCATCCGGTTATAAGGATCGCGGCTGAAGCGGCCTTGAATGGGGCGTTCATCCGGCATTCAGTCGCCCGCCGCGCCCTCGCGCGCGCCGCCGGCGTCCGGGGCAAATGACTTGCGGCAAGGGCCTATCCGTGACAAAAGGCGTCGAAACAAATGGCCGGGGCCAATGACGACAGCTTTCTATCCGGGGTCTTTCGACCCGATCACGAACGGACATGTTGACGTGCTCGTGCAGGCGCTGAACGTGGCGTCGAAGGTGATCGTGGCGATCGGCATTCACCCGGGCAAGACGCCGCTCTTTTCGTTCGAGGAGAAGGGCGAACTCATCCGTCGGTCGCTGGCCGAGGCGTTGCCGGAGCGGACGTCGGATGTGTCGGTGGTGTCCTTCGACAATCTCGTCGTCGATGCCGCCCGAGCGCATGGCGCGGCCCTGCTGATCCGGGGTCTGAGAGATGGCACCGATCTCGATTACGAAATGCAGATGGCCGGGATGAACAGGCAGATGGCACCCGATATCCAGACCGTTTTTCTGCCCGCCGGCACGGCCTCGCGGCCCATAACCGCCACATTGGTCCGGCAAATCGCGGGCATGGGAGGCGATGTCAGTGCTTTCGTGCCTGCCGCCGTCTTGAAAGCCCTTCAATCCAAGCGCAAATCCTAGGCGAATTCGCCGCAACGGAGCTCACATGAAACTGTTTTATATTGCATTTGCCGGCGTGCTCTATCTCGCTTCGTTCGTTGGCGACGCTTTCGCCGCCGACACGATGACGATCGAGCTGAAGAGCGGACCCGTCGTGATCGAACTCGCGCCCGACGTCGCGCCGAAGCATGTCGCCCAGATCGAGGCGCTGGCCAAGAAGGGCGCCTACGACAACGTTGCCTTCCACCGCGTCATCGACGGCTTCATGGCGCAGACCGGCGACGTGCAGTACGGCAACATGGAAAAGGGCTTCGACAAGAACCAGGTCGGCACCGGCGGTTCCGACATGCCTGACATTCAGGCCGAGTTCTCCAAGACGCCATTCGTGCGCGGCACGGTCGGCATGGCGCGCTCGCAGGACCCGAATTCGGCCAACTCGCAGTTCTTCATCATGTTCGCCGACGGCTCCTTCCTGAACGGCCAGTACACGGTTGTCGGCAAGGTGATCTCCGGCATGGAAAACGTCGACAAGATCAAGAAGGGCGAAGGCCAGAACGGCGAAGTCAGCGATCCCGACCGCATGGTCAAGGTCACCATCGCCAAGAAGTAAGTTTCAAGACCAGTAGGAGAATAAGAATGGCTGAGATCAAGGATCCGGAAAACACCATCATCCTGGAAACCACCAAGGGCAAGGTCGTCATCCAGCTTCTGCCCGAAGTCGCGCCCGAGCACGTGGCCCGCATCAAGGAACTCGCGCGCGAGAAGGCCTATGACGGCGTCGTGTTCCACCGCGTCATCAACGACTTCATGGCGCAGACCGGCGACGTGAAGTTCGGCAAGAAGGGCAGCGAGAGCTTCAACCCGGGCCGTGCCGGCATGGGCGGCTCCGAGAAGCCGGACCTCAAGGCCGAGTTCTCGGCCGTCAGCCACATCCGCGGCACCTGCTCGATGGCCCGTTCGCAGAACCCGAACTCCGCCAACTCGCAGTTCTTCATCTGCTTCACCGACGCTCCGTGGCTGAACAAGCAGTATTCCGTCTGGGGCCAGGTCATCGAAGGCATGGATAACGTCGACAAAATCAAGAAGGGCGAACCGGTCGTCGATCCGGATTCGATCGTCTCGATGCGGGTTGCCGCCGACGTCTGATTGTGATTTCTGCTGAAACCCGCCCTTGCGCGAGAGCGCGGGGCGGGTTTCGCTTTGCCTGGACCAGCCTTCCCGGAACTGCCTTCATGCGCGTAGACCTTTTCGATTTCGAGCTTCCCGATGAACGGATCGCTCTGCGGCCCGCCGAGCCGCGCGACAGCGCGCGCCTGCTGGTCGTCGACCCGCACCGCGAAGCGCAACTCTCCGATCACCGCGTTTGCGACCTGCCGTCGTTCCTGAAGCCGGGCGATGCGCTCGTGTTCAACGACACCAAGGTCATTCCGGCGCAACTCGAAGGTATCCGCCACCGGGAGGGTGCGGGCGGCCAGCAGGTTTCGGCGACGCTGCACATGCGGGTCGGCGCCAATCGCTGGAAGGCATTCGCGAAGCCGGGCAAGCGCATCAAGGTCGGTGACCGGATCGCCTTCGGCGATAGCGGCGAGAGCTGCCTGCTCGGCGCGCTCGACTGCACCGTGGAAGAGAAAGGCGAGGGCGGCGAGGTGACGCTTGTCTTCGATCTGTCGGGCCCTGCGCTCGACGAGGTCATCCATTCCGTCGGCCATATTCCGCTGCCGCCCTACATCGCCGCCAAGCGTGCCGAGGACGAGCGCGATCGCGCCGACTACCAGACGATCTATGCCCGCGAGGACGGCGCCGTCGCCGCGCCCACCGCCGGGCTGCATTTCACGCCGGAGCTTTTCGCGGCACTCGACGAGGCCGGCATCGAGCGGCATTTCGTGACGCTGCATGTCGGCGCCGGCACCTTCCTGCCGATGAAGGTCGACGACACCGACGATCACAAGATGCATCTCGAAAGCGGCTATGTCAGCGACGAGACAGCCGCCAGGCTGAATGCCGTGAAAGCGAGGGGCGGGCGGATCGTGTGCGTCGGCACCACGTCGCTCAGGCTGATCGAAAGTGCCGCGCAGAACAGCGGCGAGATCCGCGGCTGGGCGGGCGCCACTGGCATCTTCATCACGCCGGGCTACCGCTTCAAGGCGGTCGACGCGCTGATGACCAACTTCCACCTGCCGCGCTCGACGCTGTTCATGCTGGTTTCGGCCTTCGCCGGCCTGGAGACCATGCACGCGGCTTATGACCATGCCATTTCGACAGGCTACCGCTTCTATTCCTATGGCGATTCCAGCCTTCTTTTCCGGAAAGACTAGATGACCGAGAACTTCCAGTTCACCCTCAAGAAGACCGATGGCGGCGCGCGCCTCGGCGAAGTCTCCATGCCGCGCGGCACGATCCGCACGCCGGCCTTCATGCCCGTCGGCACCGTCGGTACCGTCAAGGCGATGTATCTCGACCAGGTGCGCGACGCCGGCGCCGACATCATCCTTGGCAATACCTATCACCTGATGCTACGCCCCACTGCCGAGCGCGTCGCCAGGCTTGGCGGTCTGCACAAGCTGATCCGCTGGGATGGGCCGATCCTCACCGACAGCGGCGGCTTCCAGGTCATGTCGCTCTCGGGCCTGCGCAAGCTCGACGAGCAGGGCGTGACCTTCAAGAGCCATGTCGACGGCAGCCTGCACCACATGTCGCCGGAGCGCTCCATCGAGATCCAGGGGCTGCTCGACAGCGATATCCAGATGCAGCTCGACGAGTGCGTGGCGCTGCCGGCCGAGCCGCGCGAGATCGAGCGCGCCATGGAGATGTCGCTGCGCTGGGCCGAACGCTGCAAGGTGGCTTTCGGCAACCAGCCGGGCAAGGCGATGTTCGGCATCGTGCAGGGCGGCGATATTCCGGCGCTGCGCGTGCGCTCCGCAGCAGCGCTCGCCGATCTCGACCTCAAGGGCTACGCGGTCGGCGGCCTTGCCGTCGGTGAGCCGCAGGCTGTCATGCTGAAGATGCTCGAGGAGACGCTGCCGGTCCTGCCGACCGAGAAGCCGCGCTATCTCATGGGCGTCGGCACGCCCGAGGATATCCTCCGCTCGGTGGCGCGCGGCATCGACATGTTCGACTGCGTGATGCCGACCCGCTCCGGCCGTCACGGCCTGGCCTTTACCCGCCGCGGCAAGGTCAACATCCGCAATGCGCGCCATGCCGAGGATATGCGCCCGCTCGACGAGCAGTCGAACTGCCCGGCGACGCGTGATTACTCGCGTGCCTACCTGCACCACCTCGTGCGCTCCAACGAGGCGCTGGGCGGCATGCTGCTCTCTTGGAACAACCTCTCCTATTACCAGGAACTGATGCAGGGCATCCGCAAGGCGATCGCCGAAGGCCGCTTCGCCGATTTCATGGCGGAGACGGAAGCGGAGTGGGCTAGGGGCGATCTCGAACCCGTCTGAACTCAGATACCCTTGCTCTCAGTGTCCGGCAGGATCTGGACGCCGCCGATCTTGTAGCCGCCATCCGGCTGACGGATGACCTGGTAGATCGCCGTCCAGTCCTTGCCGTCGCGGCCGGAGATCAGCACCTCGTGGTAGATCATCGCGCCGTTGTCGATCGAGCGGCTGCGGCCGAAGGCGTAGTTTCCGGGGTGATAGACCGGCTCGTAGCTCTTCTTGACCATGGCGAAGAAGAGGTTCTTGTCGGGATAGGCGGCCTTGATGCCGGGGGCGGCATAGGAATAGGCCTTTTCGGAATCGTCCTGCAGGAATGCCTTGATCTGCGCCTCGATCATCGACCGCGTGGTGTCCAGAGGGTCTTGCGCGCGCGCCGGAGACAGCGTGACGATGGCGGTGAGACCGAGGATGAGGACTGCGAAGAAGGCGCGCATCGGCATATCTCCCACTATCCGCGGCGCATGGCCGCCACCCCTTGGATAGTAGGGCTTTCAGCGCGCAAGGAAAGGGCAATCAGAGCCGGCCGCGTGCGAAAATTCGCGACAGGAGCAGGCCCGCGACGAGCACGCCGGCGGCGATGAAAATGGTGTCGATGGGCGTGCCGATATAGAGCGGCCCGACATTGGCAAACAGCAGGAAGGCGATGACGAAATTCGTCCAGCCCCAGACGACATTCAGTTCCGCCGAGCTTTCCCCGGCGCCCGACCCGCGCGCGAATGGCGTGCGAAACGGGCGGCCGCAGACGCCGTTGACGAAATGCGGAATGCCGTTGGTCATGATGGCTGCGGCGAAGAAATGAACGATAAAGGCGATCCAGGGCATCGACGTCTCCGAGCTGTTCATCCGGGCCGATCATGCTCGTGACGCAACGGCAGGTTACGCTACGGGACGACCCGGAATTCCGGCAGGGAACGCGCTGACCTAAGCTCTTGTTCCATAAGCCGGATCAGATCGTGTGATAGCGGCGATCGAAGTAGATAAGCGCCCGGCCGCCTTCGCTTTCCCTGATGGCGACCACCTCGCAGATCAGGATGTCGTGGGTGCCGCCATCGGAGACCGACTTCACCTTGCAATCGAGCGAGATCAGTGCGTCGTCGAGCGCCGGCGCCCCGGTCGCGAGGGACGACCAGCTGGCGCCTTCGAACCGCTCCCGGACGGGCGTCTTGCCGCCGAAGCGCCGGCTCAGCTCTTCATGGGCGTGCGACAGGGTGTTGACGCAAACTACGCGGTTGGCGCTGACGGCGGGGTAGGCGGAGGAGCCGCGATTGATGCAGACGAGCAGGGTGGGCGGATCGTCGCTGACGCTGCAGACGGCGGTTGCGGCAAAGCCCGCGAGGCCCGCAGGACCGTCCGAGGTGACGACGTTGACGGCGGCGCCGAGGCGGGCCATGGCGTTGCGGTATTCCTGCTTGCGCTGGTCGGGAACAGCATCCGCGATTGTCGCTGGCGCTTCTGGGATCATTTTGGCTGATGCTTGCATATCTGGGTCCTAGCGGATTTCGGATCTCGCGTCACGAAGGAAGCGCAGCACGGTGTCGTTGAAGGTCTCGGGCTCCGTCACGTTGACGGCATGCGCGCCGAAGTCCGTCAGAGCCAGTTCGGCGTGCGGCAGTCCCTCGGCGAGGCGGACCGATCGGGTGCAGGGGACGAGGAGGTCGTCGCGGGTGGCCATGACGAGCGTGTGGGCGGCGATGTCGGACAGCCGGTGATCGAGATCGAAGGCCCGGAGCGCCGCGATACGACGCAGGATATTGGCCTTGCCCTGGAAATGGGCAATGGCGTGCCGCTCCTCGGCATCAAGACGCTCGGCATTTTCGGACATCCAGACCGAGGGATAGAGGAAGAGCGGCTGCGCCTTGACGAACATCTCGACCCCCGACCGCTCCAACAGTTCAATCCTGACATCGAAGCAACGATCGGAGTGCGGATCGGCCTTGCTCCAGGCGTTGACGAGGACGAGCTGGCCGATCATGTCGGGCCGGCGGAGCGCGAGGTCCAGCCCGATCAGCCCGCCAAGCGCATGCCCCATGAAGTCGAAGCGCTCGAGGCCGAGAGCCAGCGCGATCTCCAGCACGTCGTCGGCCATGGCGGCGATGCCGCCCGCCTCGGGCATCTCGCCGCCGGT
Organism: Rhizobium sp. AN80A; assembly: GCF_030053015.1. Taxonomy (NCBI): domain Bacteria; kingdom Pseudomonadati; phylum Pseudomonadota; class Alphaproteobacteria; order Hyphomicrobiales; family Rhizobiaceae; genus Rhizobium; species Rhizobium sp. AN80A. Next base: position 951,108 of record NZ_JASJPX010000003.1, read on the forward strand.
ACGGCCGGTGCCGCGATGATCGTATGTGACGACGCGGAAGTCAGCTGACAGCGCCTCGATCTGCGGCGCCCAGTAGCCGGCCGCGCCGCCGAGGCCCGATGACAGGATGATGGTGCGAGCGCCGGCATGGGTCTGGCCATGAATGTCGAAATGCATCCCGGTCATTTCTTGCCGATATGGGCGACGGTCGCGATCTCGACCAGAGCGTCCGGCTTCACCAGGCCGCACTGGACGCAGTAGCGGGCCGGCTTGTCGCCGGGGAAATACTCGGCATAGACGGCGTTGACGGCCTGGTAGTTGGCCCAGTCGGTGACGAAGATGTGGTTCATGGTCACGTCTTCCATCGTACCTCCCGCCGTTTCGATCACCGACTTGATGATCTCCAGCACATGGCGGGTCTGGGCGCCGGCGTCGCCGACATGGACGACATCGTTGTTCTTGTCGAAGGGCAGCGTGCCGGAGACATAGACGATGCCGTCGGCAAGCGTGCCTGGCGAATAGGGGGCGATCGGCTTCTGCGTTCCCTCGGGGACGATGATCGATTTTGGCATGATGTGTCCTCTTCTGTTCCTGATCAGGCTTCGGTTGGCGCTGCTTGAGAGATGACGCCGCAGAAATCGTTGACGGTGGCGACCCAGCCGAAGAATTTCTCGACGTTGTAGACGGTCGCCTGCTGGATGAAATCGGGCCCGAGGTGATGGGTCGCGTCCTCCAGCATCACGCCGAAATACTCGAGGTGGAAAGCATCGCGCAGCGAACTCTCGACGCAGACGTTGGTGGCGATGCCGACGAAGACGAGATTGCGGATGCCGCGGGCGCGCAGCACGCTGTCCATGTTGGTGTTGAAGAAGCCGCTGTAGCGGGTCTTCGGCACCAGGATATCGCCCGGTTGCGGCTGCAGCTCGTCGACGATCGCGTAGTCCCAGGTGCCCTTGGCCAGCAGCTGGCCCTGCAGCTCCGGCCGCTGGCGCATGGTCTTGAGGGCATTCGACTTGTGATAGTTGGGCGAGCCCGGTCCGCCGGCCTCGACGTAGTCCTTGTCCCAGCCGTTCTGGAAATAGATGACCTGGACGCTTGCAGCGCGGGCGGCGTCGAGCGTCTTCTTGATGTTCGCGATCGTGCCCTTGGCGCCCGAGATGTCGAAGCCGGCGAGGTCGACATAGCCACCTTCCGTCGAATAGGCGTTCTGCATATCGACGACGACGACGGCGGTTTCGCTCGGCCTCAGCGTGATCGGCTCGGGGCGGGCGGGGAGGGTGACGCTCCGCGTGCGCTCGCGCGGCGGCTGGTATCCTGCCGGTGCGACGCTCATTCGGCTGCCTCCAGCATCGGCTTGACATGCCGGCGGCATGCCATCAGCGGCTGGATGCGGGTGCCGAAATCCTCGACGCCCTTGACGAAGTCGTCGAAGGTCAGGAGCACGCCGCCGGTGCCGGGGACGGTTGGCACTTCGTCGAGCAACTTCGCCACGGTCTCATACGAGCCGACAAGCGTTCCCATGTTGATATTGACGGCGGAGACGGGGTCGGCCATCTGGCGGATATTGGTGTCGGCGCCGGATTTGGTGTCGGCCGCGCCCTGAACGCCGAGCCAGGAGATCGCCTCCTGATCGGCACCGGCCTTGTAATGCTCCCACTTGGCGCGGGCGGCTTCGTCCGTCTCGTCGGCGATCACCATGAAGAGCACGAAGGAGGAGACGTCACGGCCGGTCCTGGCGGTGGCGGCCTTCAGGCGTTCGGCGGCGGGCGCGAAGGCCTTGGGCGTATTGACGCCGACGCCGAAGCAGAAATTGTAGTCGGCATATCGCGCGGAGAATTCCATGCCGGCATTCGACGAACCGGCGCAGATGACCTTCATATCGGCCTGCGGGCGTGGAGAGAGGCGGCAATCGTCCATCTGGAAGAACTCGCCCTTGAGATCGCTCCTGCCGGTTTCCCAGAGTTCACGCAGCACGGTGGCATATTCGCCGAGATAATCGTAGCGCCTGGAAAAATACTCGTCGCCCGGCCACATGCCCATCTGCGAATATTCCGGCCGCTGCCAGCCGGTGACCAGATTGAGGCCGAAGCGGCCGTTGGAGATGCTGTCGATGGTGGACGCCATGCGCGCGACGATGGCCGGCGGCATGACGAGGGTGGCGGCGGTGGCGAAAAGCCGGATGCGCGTGGTGACGGCGGCCAGTCCCGACATCAGCGTGAAGGATCTGAGATTGTGATCCCAGAACTCGGTCTTGCCGCCGAAGCCACGCAGCTTGATCATCGACAGCACGAAATCGAAGCCGTATTTCTCGGCCTTGAGGGTGATCTCCTTGTTGAGCTCGAAGCTCGGCTTGTACTGCGGCGCGTTTTCCGACAGCAGCCAACCATTGTTTCCGATCGGGATGAAAACACCGACTTCCATATCTGCTCTCCTCTTGAGGCCTCGCGGCCAGGATCTGGTTCGGCATCTTCAATGCAGGCGGCGTGCCAGATTGATGAAGATCAATGAAATCAACACCATGCGGCAGGGCGCGACCGAATTTATTTATCGTTTGGTCAAATTTTTATCGGGCGGTAAAATTCATGCCGAAAAAGCGGACATGGATGCTCAAATTTTTGGCCACGTTCCGACATGACCGAATATTCGACGGATCCGATGCGCCGGTCCTGCCAGCCACAACCTCGGGAGGCGGTCTCACCAAGAAGTAACTTGACTTTTTGACGCTGGATTTGGATATCGGGCAAATCCTTGAAGCGGCTGGCTTTTGCCGGGACGCGCTGTTTTCCACACAGTTGCATTCTGCGCCCGATGGCGCGCCGCGGCATATTATATTGATTGGGAAGGGCTCGCGGATGAGCACATCGTCGCTGCTGAAACGCTTCGCCGGCTATTACAGGCCGCACCGGGGGCTGTTCGTGCTCGATTTCGGCAGCGCCGTGACGGCGGGCCTGCTGGAGCTTGCGTTTCCCGTAGCCGTCACGCTGTTCATCGACCGGCTGCTGCCGACGGGGCAGCTCGGGCTGATCGGACTGGCCGTCATCGGGCTGCTCGCCATCTATGTCGTCAACGCCGGATTGCAGCTGATCGTGACCTATTGGGGCCACATGCTTGGCCTGAAGATCGAGACGGAGATGCGGGCGAAGGCGTTCGATCATCTGCAGAAGCTTTCCTTCTCCTATTTCGACAATCAGAAGACCGGCCATCTCGTGGCGCGGCTGACCAAGGATCTGGAAGAGATCGGCGAGGTGGCCCATCACGGCCCCGAAGACATCTTCATTGCGATCATGACGCTGGCCGGCGCCTTCATTCTCATGTGGTGGGTGCATCCGCCGCTGGCGATCGTCACCGCGCTGATCGTGCCGCTGGCGGCCGTGGTGACGACGCGCTATGGCGGCCGGATGACCAGGACCTGGCACGCGCTCTATGGCCGCGTCGCGGATTTCAACGCCCGCATCGAGGAGACGGTTGGCGGCATCCGTGTGGTTCAGGCGTTCGCCAACGAGGATCACGAGCGCCGGCTCTTCGCGGTCAACAATGCCGGTTATCTTTCGACCAAGCTGGACGCCTATTGGGCGATGGCGGCATCGACCTCGCTTTCCTATCTGTCGATGCGTCTCGTACAGGTGGTGGTGATGCTCGTCGGGGCCTGGTACGTGACGAGGGGCGAGCTGTCCACGGGCGGTTTCGTGGGTTTCCTGCTTCTCGTCGGCGTCTTCTTCCGGCCGATCGACAAGATCAATTCGGTGATCGAGACATATCCGAAGGGGATCGCCGGCTTCCAGCGCTACGCGTCGTTTCTCGATACCGACCCGGATATCGCCGACCGCGCGGATGCCAGGAACATGCCTCGGCTGACGGGCGACATTCGCTACAGCAACGTGCATTTCGGCTATCGGGCCGGAAAGCCAATCCTCGACGGGCTCGATCTGACGATCAAGGCCGGCGAGACGATCGCCTTTGTCGGGCCATCGGGTGCCGGCAAGACGACCGTCTGCTCGCTGCTGCCGCGCTTTTACGAGGTGAGCAGCGGCGAGGTTTCCATAGACGGCGTCGATATACGCCAGATGACGCTGGCGTCGCTGCGCTCGAGCATCGGCATCGTGCAGCAGGACGTGTTTCTGTTTGCCGGGACGATGCGCGAAAACATCGCCTATGGCAGGCTCGGCGCCACCGAAGACGACATTCTCGAGGCGGCCCGCCGGGCCCGTCTCGACGAGGTCATCGCCGGCCTGCCCGATGGCCTCGACACGATCATCGGCGAGCGGGGCGTCAAGCTGTCGGGTGGCCAGAAGCAGCGCCTGGCGATTGCCCGCATCTTCCTGAAAAACCCGCCGATCCTCATTCTCGACGAGGCGACGTCGGCTCTGGACACGGAGACCGAGCGGGCGATCCAGCAATCGCTGTCCGAGCTCTCCGAGGGGCGCACGACGCTTGTCATCGCGCACCGGCTGGCGACGATTACCGAGGCCGACCGGATCTGCGTCATCGACAAGGGCAGGGTGGTCGAAGAGGGCAGCCACCGCGACCTTCTACGGCGCGCCGGCCCCTATCGGCGGCTGCACATGGCGCAGCAGACGGGCGCGCCCGATGACGACGGCGAGGCGGGTACGAAGAAGCTGGCCTAGCGTAAACACAATGACATCCTCACCTAGCGTGAGGATGGTTTTCGCCTAAGGTGACGATCGGGTTTGTCCTGTCCCGTCAGATGGTTGGCCGGCTGTGTTGTTGTCAGGCGAGGCCGGCGCGCACGCCGGGACGCTACAGCAGATAGCTGACCGGCTCGTTGCTCACAGGGTGCGGGAAAACGCCCATATCAACCCCGAAGACGGACTTCAGCACATCCGACTGAACGATATCGGCAGGCTTTCCGCGGGCCGAAATCCTGCCGTCGTTGAGCGCCACCAGCTCGTCGCAGTAGCGCGAGGCGAGATTGATGTCGTGGAGGACGACGACGATGGTCAGGCCACGCTCATGGCTCAGTTCGCGCAGCAGCGACAGGACGCCGGCCTGATGGGCAAGATCGAGGGCGGAGGTCGGCTCGTCGAGCAGCAGGCAGCTGGCGTTTTGCGCCAGCATCATGGCGATCCAGGCGCGCTGGCGCTCGCCGCCCGACATGTTGGCCACGAGGCTATCGGCGAAGCGCTCGAGATCCGTGCGCCGGATCGCATCCTCGACCAGATCGCGGTCGGCCTTCGTGAAGCGTCCAAGCGTGCCGTGCCACGGAAAGCGACCGAGCGCGACGAGCTCGCGCACCGTCATGCCGTCGGTGGCGGGCGTGAACTGCGGCATATAGGCGATCTCGCGGGCAAAGGCGCGCCCGCTCCAGCTCGCCGCCGGCTTTCCCTGGAGCGCAACGGTGCCCGATGTCGGATCGACCTGGCGGGCGATGGTCTTCAGAAGCGAGCTCTTTCCCGAACCATTCGGCCCGACAAGCCCGTAGACACGACCGGCCTCGAGCTTCAGGTCGACGCCACGCAAAATATGCTTCTTGCCGGCCTCGTAATGGATCTGCGACAGGGCGAGGAATTCGGCGGGCATGATGGCATCTCCGGCTGCGTACATAGGGTGCGACGCCGGACATCCGGACCGCACGGATGTAACTGCAAAACTTCACTGATCATGTCAACTTATGGCGGTGAAACGGCGGCGGAGCAGATGGCCTGGTTTCTCGGGCATGATGGCGTGCGGCCGTGGGAGGATGTGATGTCGCGAACGACGGGCGGCAGACGGTCGATGCGCGCTGCGGCTTTCCGGAGAAGGGAGCGGGCTGCTGCAAACGTCAGCTTTGTGGCAACAGACCGTTGAAATCATTGGCATGTTGCAGTTGGAAATAGAACCCACCCTACATATATACAAATATCGCATAAGATAGATTATGGAACAAAAAGATATATGCGGTAGCGGGAAACTGGCTCGATCTAGTGGCAGCCGCTTATTGCTTCGCTTCGTCGATCAGGCTCAATCGCCGTCGCCGCGCAATCCCAGGCAGACCTGCCGGATCACCTTGTCGAGCTGCTAAGTGTCCTCCTCGAGCCGGCCGGTCAGCAAACGGCTCCAGGCGAAGCCGGCCGGGAGTTCGATCGTCAGTTCCGGATCGACGTCGGCACGGATGTCGCCTCGGCGCTTGGCGCTGCGCACCAGTTCGGCTGTCCGACCGATGCGCTCGGCCATGTAGGTCCTGAGCGCTGCCGACGACGTCGTGTTCGTCACAGACCTGACAAGCCACCTCGGAAGCCGGAATTGCGTGAGGCTTAGTCCCCGCGCTCCGGGCTTTCGAGTTCAATCTCGAAGCTCATTTGGTCATAGGCCGGAACGACGTGATCGGGCGTCTCGGCCATGACGGTGTCGTAGTCGAGCGGCGTATGCATGTGGGTCAGGATGGCGCGCTTGGGCTGCAGGCGGCCGATCCATTCGAGCGACTGCTCGAGCGACAGATGGCTCGGGTGGTAGCGGTATTGCAGCGCATCGATGATCAGCACGTCGAGGCCCTGCAACTTCTGTACGCTTTCGGGCGGAAAGTCGCTGATATCGCTGCAATAGGCCACATCCCCGATCCGGAAGCCGAGCGAGGTGATGTCGCCGTGCTGTTGCAGGTGCGGGTGCAATGAAATGGCGCCGCCGGCGCCGGTGATACGAACAGGCGTGTCGAGATCGCGGATCAGCCTTGCTTCGACGATCGGCGGATAATTGCTGCCGGGAGGCGTTTCCAGGCAATAGCCGAAGCCCTGGCGAATGCGGTCCATGGTCGCTTCGTCGGCGTAGATCGGTACGCGCTGCTGGGCGCCGAAATAGTAGCCGCGCAGATCGTCGAGCCCGTGGATATGATCGGCGTGTGGATGGGTGTAGGCGACGGCGTCCACATGCCCGACCCTGGCTGATATCATCTGCTCGCGAAAATCCGGCCCGGTATCGATGACCACGGTGGTGACGCCGCCGTTGTCGTCATATTGCTGGATCATGAAGGAGGCGCGGGTGCGCCGGTTCTTCGGATTGTCGGGATTGCAGGCGCCCCAGTCGCCGGTGATGCGCGGAACGCCTGGAGAGGACGAGCAGCCGAGAATGGTGAACCGCCGCCTGTAGCCCACCGTGTCAGATCCTCGGCATCTTGGAGAAGCAGCGGAAGGCGTTGTCCGTCGTGATCGTCGCCATCTCGGCGTAGCTGAGGCCAAGCGTCTCGGCGAGCACCTCGGCCGTGTTGACCACGTAGGACGGCTCGTTGCGCTTGCCGCGCCACCGCTTCGGCGCGAGATAAGGCGCGTCCGTTTCGACCAGCAGGCGGTCGTGCGGGATGGTGGCGGCGATGTCGCGCAGCTCCTGCGACTTCGGGAAGGTCAGGATGCCGGAGAAGGACACGTAGCCGCCGAGCTCCACGCCCGTGCGCGCCAGATCGGCACCGGCCGAGAAGCAGTGGAGGATGAAGGGGAAGGCGCCCTTCCCCGTCTCCTCGGTCAGGATCGCGGCCATGTCCTCGTCGGCGCTGCGGCTGTGAATGACCAGCGGCAGCCTGGTTTCTCGGGCTGCCTCGATGTGGCGCAGGAAACCGGTCTTCTGGTCCTCGGGCTTTTGCGTGTCGTAGAAGTAGTCGAGACCCGCCTCGCCGATCGCGACCACCTTCTCATGCGCATTGGCCAGACGGATCAGGTCTTCGGCCTGAATGTCCAGCTCTTCGTCGGCATTGTTGGGATGCGTGCCGACGGAGCAGTAGACGGACGGATACTTCCCGGTGATCGCGAGCAGATTTTCCAGCTTGCGGACGCGGGTGGAGATCGTCACCATCTGCTTGACGCCACTGTCGTGCGCACGCTTGACGATCTCGTCGCGCTCCTCCTCGAAGTCGGCGAAATCCAGATGGCAATGGGTATCGATCAGCATCCTGGCCTCACGCCTGCGGCGCGACGTAGCGCGGGAAGACCGGCGTCGGCGCTTCGAGCGGCGTGCCCGACACCAGGCGTCCGGCTTCACCGAGCGCCGTGAAGTCGCGCTTGTCGGCGGAGGCTCCCACGAGGTCGAGCATCTTTTCGGCGGAGCCCGGAACGAAGGGCTGCAGCAGGATGGCGATCTGGCGCACGACTTCGGCCGTGACGTAAAGCACGGTCTCCATACGAGCAGGATCGGTCTTCTTCAACGCCCAGGGCTGCTGGCCGGCGAAATAGCGGTCGGTCTCGGACACGACGGATATGATCGACGTCAGCGCGCGATGGATGAGCTGCTTTTCCATGTCCTCGCGCGTCGAGGCGAGCAGCGCGTCGGCTGCGGCCAGCATCGCCTTGTCCTCGTCGGTCAACGGACCGCAGACGGGGATCTTGCCGTCGCAGTTCTTGACGATCATCGACAGCGAGCGGCTGGCGAGGTTGCCGATGCCGTTGGCCAGGTCGGCGTTGATGCGGGTGCCGATCGCCTCTTCGCTGCAATTGCCGTCATGGCCGAAGGAGATTTCGCGCATCAGGAAGTAGCGGATCGCGTCGAGCCCGAAATGCTCGATCAGTTCGAACGGATCGAGCACGTTGCCGAGCGACTTCGACATCTTCTCGCCGCCCTTGGCCAGCACGAAGCCATGCGCGAAGACGCGCTTTGGCAGCGGCAGCTTGGCCGACATCAGGAAGGCAGGCCAGTAGACGGCGTGGAAACGGATGATGTCCTTGCCGATGATGTGTACGTCGGCCGGCCAATACTTGGCGCGCGGGCCGTTCTTGTCCTCGAGGTAACCCGTGGCGGTCAGATAGTTGGTCAGCGCGTCGACCCAGACGTACATGACGTGTTCCGGATCGTTCGGCACCTTGATGCCCCAGTCGAAGGTGGTGCGCGAGATCGACAGATCCTTCAGCCCCGACTTGACGAACGAGATCACCTCGTTGCGTCGCTCGGCCGGACCGATGAAATCCGGCTCGGCTTCGTAGAGCGCCAGCAGCTTGTCCTGGTATTCGGAGAGCTTGAAGAAGTAGCTTGCCTCCTCCACCCACTCGACGGGCGTGCCCTGCGGTCCGTAGCGCACGCCGTCGGCGCGCAGCTCGGTCTCGTTTTCCTGGTAGTAGGCCTCATCGCGCACCGAGTACCAGCCGGCATAGCTGTCCTTGTAGATGTCGCCGGCGTCGGCCATCCGGTTCCAGATGTTCTTCGACGTCTCGTGGTGACGCTCCTGCGTGGTGCGGATGAAGTCGTCGTTCGAGGCGTTGAGGAGCTTGGCCATCGCCTGGAATTCGCCGGAATTGCGGTCGGCGAGTTCCTGCGCGGTGATGCCTTCGGCGCGCGCCGTCTGCTGCATCTTCTGGCCGTGCTCGTCGGTGCCGGTCAGGAAGAACACGTCCTTGCCATCGAGGCGCTGGTAGCGCGCCATGGCATCCGTCGCGATCAGCTCGTAGGCGTGGCCGATATGCGGCTTGCCGTTCGGGTAGGAAATCGCGGTGGTGATGTAGAAGGGTGTCTTGTCTGTCATGGCGGCCATTCTCGTGCGGCTTATTCTTTGAAATCTATACGCCGCTCCTTAGCGCATGTGGCGGCGAAGCGAAACAGTAAGTTTGGAATGGTACGCCTCCAACGCGTGCCGAAGCAATCTTCGTGACGGCCGCGTGCTTGACTCGTTTTTTTCCGCATTCTACCCAAGGGAACCATCGAACAGGGTTCAGCAAACGTGACAACAGACGCCCGCCGCACCGCCGTTTTCAGCGCAGGCTTGCTCCGCGTAGGCTTGGGGCCGGCGATCTGATGCTCTCCAACTTCGATCCGCTTTATTCGCTCTCCGGTTTTTTCGTGGGAGCGCTGGTCGGCATCACCGGTGTCGGCGGCGGCTCGCTGATGACGCCCCTGCTCGTCTTGTTGTTCGGCGTCCATCCGGCGACCGCCGTCGGAACGGACCTGCTTTACGCGGCCGTCACCAAGAGCGCCGGCACCGCCGTCCACGGCATGCATGGACGCATCAACTGGCGGATCGTCGGCTGTCTTGCCGCCGGCAGCGTGCCGGCCGCCCTTGTCATGCTGTGGCTTCTTTCAGGCGTCGACCGCAAGAGCATCGAAGTCGCGCATACGATCACGACGGCGCTTGGCTGGCTGCTCGTCATGACGGCCTTCATGCTGGTGTTTCGCAAGCAAGTGATGGCGCTTGCGCAGCGCTCGATGGGCGAGCGGCGGCCGCTGCGGCCGGCAACGCTCGCCATTCTGACCGTCGTGCTCGGGCTGGCTCTCGGTATCCTGGTGACGTTGACGTCGGTGGGTGCCGGCGCGCTGGGGGTAACCATCCTGCTCGTGCTTTATCCGCGCCTCGACGTGCGCGAGATCGTCGGCTCCGACATCGTCCATGCTGTTCCGCTGACGCTGATCGGCGGCATGGGCTACTGGATGATCGGCGAGATCGACTGGACCATGCTTGCGGCGCTGCTCATCGGCTCGATCCCCGGCATCATCGCCGGCAGCCTGCTGGCGCCGAAGCTGCACGAGCGAACCATCCGCCTGGTGCTGGCGGCGACGCTCTCGATCGTCGCCTACAAGCTCCTGGCCACCTGATCACGATCCGGGTGATCACGGCCTTCCGATCAAGGTCCGGGCTGCTTGATATCGCCGAGAATGCCGAGAATGGTCTGCTTGCGGTCGAGATTGTAGGCATCGGAGACCGTCAGGCGCTCGACGATATCGCTGTGCAGGCGCGACAGACGTTCGGCCTGGGCCACCTGCCCCGCCATCGCCGCAGCCTTCGCCCTGCCCATCAGGTCGTCGCCGAGATGGCTTGCGAAGAACTCGAAGATCGTGTCGCTTTCCTTGCCCGATAATGCGTCGGCGAGACGGTGCATGGCCTTTCGCGCCGATGGCCCCTGCAGGGTCAGCGCCTCGTTATAGGCGGCAATGATTTCGCCGCCGCCGTAGTTCACCAGCTTCAGCGCTTCGCCGACGCTGCCATTGGCCGAGGCCAGCAGCGACGGCTCGTTCGCGTCCACGCCGAGATGGCCGAGAGCGGAGCGCAGCGCGTCGTCACCGAGCGGCGACAACTTGAGCGGCAGGCAGCGGGAGCGGATGGTCGGCAGGAGCTTGCCCGGCGCATGCGAGATCAGCAGGAACAACGCGCGCTTCGGCGGCTCCTCGAGGATCTTCAGGATGGCGTTGGCGGCACTTCGGTTCATGTCGTCGGCGGGATCGATGATGACGATGCGCCAGTTGCCCGTGCCCGAGGTCTGCGAGAAGAAGCGTCCGGCCCGGCGCACCTCGTCGACGGTGATCGCCGATTTTACCTTGCCGGTCTTCTCGTCGACCGGACGAGCGAGATGCAGCAGGTTGTGCGAGGCGCCGGAATTGATCTGGCGGCTGACGGACGAATTCGGGTCCGGATCGGCCAGAAACTCCGGCGCGCTCTCCGGATCCGGATGCGACAGGACATGATTGGCGAAGCGGAAGGCGAGCGTCGCCTTGCCGATCCCCGACGGCCCTTCCATCAGCAGCGCATGGTGCCCCTTGCCCGATCGGTAGGACTGCGCCAGGAAGGCTTCCGCGTCTTCGTGACCGAACAGCCTGGTGTTTTCCGGCGGCCAGATGGCGCCGTCGAGAAGGCTCGGGTGCTCCTCACTCATCGATATCACTCATCGCCGGCTCGGCGACCTTCGGCGCATCCGTCGGCGCCAGCAACTGGCTGACGATCGAGACGATCTCCGCCGCGATCGCCTCCTCGGTCTGCATTGCGTTGACGACGTGGCAGCGCTCGGGCTCGCGCGAGGCTATGTCGAGGAAGGCTTCGCGGCGCTTCTCGTGTGTTTGGATCTCTTCCTTCTCAGAATCGATCGGGCGCCACATCGCCGGCAGCACCGCGGCGCCTGGCGCGCTCGAGGCCTGCCTTGGCCGGCAGGTCGAGCATCAGCGTGCAGTCGGGAACGACGCCGTTGATCGCCACGCGTTGCAGCGTTTCGATGAAGTCGGGCTCGAGATTGCCCGTGACGCCCTGATAGACACGCGAGGAATCCATGAAGCGGTCACAGAGCACGACCTTGCCCTCGGCAAGTGCCGGACGGATAATCTCTTCGACGTGATCGTTGCGGGCGGCCGCGAAAAGGACTGCCTCCATGCGGGTTCCAAAGGATTCGGCAGCACCCGACAAAAGCACATGCCGCACGGCCTCGGCGCCCGGCGAACCGCCCGGCTCGCGCGTGACCACGACATCATGGCCCCTGGCGCGCAAGGCATCGGCCAGCCTGCGGATCTGGGTGGACTTTCCAGCCCCCTCACCGCCTTCAAACGTAACGAACAATCCGGTAGCGGATGACAACAATATCTTCCTGCGATCTTGGCCTGCACTCAATCGGCGCCGCTGCGCCACGCCAGTACGTCTAACCGAAGATGACGGCGAGCGGAACCGATTCGCGTCGATCTCCGAGCTTTGTCACAGGGTGAAACGCGACTATGGCGATCATGTGGGCTCGGCCGGCTTATCCCAGAGCCAGGAAAACAGCAGCGTTTCGCCCAGTTCCAGCACGGCGTCGACGGCGCGGCTGCTGAGCGAGCCCTCCTCGATCGACGTCTTGGTGTAGAGCGGCACTTCGCGCAGCAGTCTGCTGCCCGCGAAAAGCCGCAGCGTGCCGACTTCGCGGTCCGCTTCGACCGGGGCCGGCAACGGCCAGCGGTAGACGATGCGGGCCGCCAGCCGGTCGGGATTGGTGACCGGGATGTAGACGCTGATCGGGCTTTTCGCGACGAGTTCGACGCTGCGCGATGCGCCGCCATAGACGCTGGCGGTGCCGATGACCTCGTTGTCGGCGAAAAGCTGGCGGATTTCAAAGGCGCTGAGGCCCCATTCGAGCACGCGCCTGGCTTCCTCGGTGCGCTCCTTGTCGGATGCGATACCACCGAGCGCCATGAACAGGCGGCGACCGTTGCGCTCGGCCGACGCGACGATCGAGTAGCCCTCGCCTGCGGCAAAGCCGGTCGCCAGACCGTCGACGCCGATCCCGAAGCCAAGCAGCGGGTTGCGGTTTCGTTGGAAGATCTTGTTCCACTGGAAATCCGGCTGGGCGAAGTAGGGATAATAGGCCGGGTAGCCCTGTTGCAGCCGCTCCGCCAGCGCCACCATGTCGAAGGCCGTCGTCTTGCTCTTGCCGTCGGGAAGCCCGGTGGAATTGGCGAACAGCGAATGCTGCATCCCAAGCGTCTTCGCGCGCCGTGTCATGCTTTCGGCGAAAGCCGCCTCGCCGCCGCTCATGCCTTCGGCGAGAATGATGCAGCTGTCGTTGGCACCCTGAATGGCGATCCCGCGCAGGAGGTCCTCGACGCGGACGTTGGATTTCAGCGCGGCGAACATGGTGGCGGTGCGCGACGGCGCGCCGCCGGTGCGCCAGGCGTATTCGGATACGGGATACAGGGTATCAAGCGTCAGCTGGTTGCTCGCCAGCGCGTCGAAGACGAGCTCGGCGGTCATCAGCTTGGCGAGCGAGGCCGGCGAGAATGTCTGATTTTCGTTCTTGGCAAGCAGGACCGTACCGGTCGACGCCTCGACCATATAGGCCTGCGCGGCCTTGGTGGCGAAGCCCTGATTGGCATCGCCCGCCGCGACGGCATCGGTCGAAACGGCCTGCGCCAGCGGCAACAGGCACACACAAAGACGAAGCACATGTTTCAGCATCGAAACCCTCATCGATCCGATCCCGAGAGACCTGGGAAACATTTACTTCAACGCAGACTTCGATGCCTGCTGACGCTTGAATGATGCCAGGATGCTTTCTTCGGTCAAGCCGTCATTGCGGACCATTACCGCATCGAAGGCGAGACCGACCGCGACAGTCTTCGCGCCCTCTTCCTGGTAGCCCATGGCCATCGATCCCTGCTGCCAGCCATAAGGCCGCTCGTAGGGATAGGGACCGACTTCAGGCAGAACAACGACCTCATCGAACGATGGGGAAGCGGCATTGTCGAAAGACGGCGTGCGCAAAGGTGTGGGAACCGCGGCGGCATAGGGCTCGCTCGGGGTCGATCCGGCGTAGGAGGTGGCGGACTGCGGAACGGGAACGCTGTCTTCCGCCGGCGGAGTGAAGCCGCCGAAACTCTGGATTTCGTCGCGCGTGATGCGCTTGCTGTTGGACGCCACCATGACGCCGCTGGCGATCTGCCCCTCGCCCGGCGACACGCCCGGGATACGGCTGCCCTTCGGCACGTAGGAGGCCATCAGATACGGCATGTCGTAGCCATCCATGCGGGCCTTGCCGACATACTGCACGCGCACATTGCCGGTGCCGCTACGCCGGAGATCGAGCATATCGGCGGTCTTGTTCGAGAGATCGATAATGCGGCCTTCGTGATACGGGCCGCGATCGTTGACGCGCACTATGATCGACGAGCCATTTTCGACATTGGTGACGCGTGCATAGCTCGGCAACGGGAAAGTCGGATGGGCGGCGGAAATGGACATCTGGTCGTAGACTTCGCCGTTGGCTGTCAGGCGCCCATGGAAGGCCGAGCCGTACCAGGAGGCGATGCCGACCTTGTTATAGGAGAAGTCTTCCTTCGGGTAATAGGTCTTGCCCTTGACGACGTAGGGATTGCCGACAAGGTAACGCCCGCCGCCCTTGGGGATGTTGTTGCCATTGGCAACGCGCGGGCTCGCCTTGACGCCGTATTCCTTCTCGGAAAAATATTCCTTGCCGTGCGTGCGCTTGGCCGTCGTCGTGGGCGCCGTTCCGCATGCGGTCACCATCACACTGATAAGCGACAAGCCCACCCACCGCATAGGTGTCGCAAATGCCGCCGCCCGGAAGTCTCGTCTCATATGTTCCACGCCGCTCAAGACCGTTATGGCTCAAAGTCCGCCTTTTCAGGCAAACTAGCCGTACCGTCATCAACCTAACGAGACTTTAATCATGCGGCTTTCACGGCGAATTTGCGAAAGCTTTCGCCCAGATAGAGACAATTCTAATCAATATGGTTAATGAATCGCTAAATTAACGAAGCGATCCGACACATCCAAGCCGTCTCAACCCGCCGGAATCCGGCCGTCAGAAACGGAATGAAACACCGAGGTTAACGGCATTGGTGATGATGTTTGTCTTGAGCTTGTCGCCGCTGTCGATCGGCACGTTCACAAGCGAATAGTTTCCCTTGTACTCAAGGAAGGTCGACCAGCGGTCGGTGATGCGGAAGTCGACGCCGGCCTGGGCCTGGAACGTGACGCCGCCGACTTCGTAGCCGAACGTCGTGCCGGATGGGCGCGTCACTTCGACATGCGGGATGTTGAGGCCGACACCGGCGCCGACATAGGGCGTCCAGCGCTTGCCCTCCTGCGGGAAGCGATAGAGCGCGTTCGCGGTCACAAGGTTCAAACCGTCGGTGAATTCGAACTTGGACCAGCCCGACGTGGCGAGCGTCTTCTCGTCGGCGTAGACCTTGGCGTGGGTGTAATCGATCGACAGGCCGAGGTTGGGATAGTTGAAGTTCTCGAGCCACCAGATGGCGCGTGCGCCATAGTAGGGCGGCGTGCTGAAGGACTTGCCTTCCCAGCCGGCGTTGAAGCTGGTTCCATCGGACACGTCGACGCCGCTGTGCGGCGCTGTCTGGTAGCCGCCGTATACGGAAAACTGCAGATCCTCGGCTTGCGCCGGGGCGTAGAGACAGGCGGCTGCGACGAATGCGTATGTGGACAGGCGGAATGCGCGACGCATGAATGGTCCCCAGGTTATCAACCCGGCGATATTCGCCGCCGTTTGTAACAGCCCTATTTCATTTCGGCGGGCGGAGGATTGATTGGCGACCTGTGTCAATAACGCCACAATGCAAGGCCGGGCCGATGAAAAGGCTAACCGAGACGCTGCGAGAGAATTGTGACGAAGCTGTCGATATCAGCCTTCGTCGTCCGGTGGTTGACGATCGCGCAGCGCACTGCAAGTTCGCCGTCCACCGTGGTCCACGATGGAGCCGCGAGGCCTGATTCGTGCAGATCGAGCACGAGTTCCCGGATGAAATCGTCATTGGCTCCGCCAATGCCGAAGCAGACGATATTGAGCGCAACCGGCGCCCTGATCTCGAAACGCGGGTCACGGTCAAGGCGTGCGGCAAGATAGCGAGCGAGCTCGCACGTATGGGCCATCGCGTCGCCCATGCGCTCCGCGCCGAGCGTCTCGATCGTCATCCAGGTCTTCAGCGCCCGGAAGCCACGGGACAGGTCGGGTCCGAGGTCGCAGGGCCAGGTATCGCCGGCCGCAAGCCCCCTGCCCGAGCGCTGCAGATAGGCGGCCGGCTGCGCGAAGGCTCGCTTGTGAGCGTCGCTGTCGCGCACCAGCAGGAAGCCGGCATCATATGGAACGTGGCCCCACTTGTGGAAATCAAGCGCCACGGAAGCCGAGCGCTCGATGCCTGCGAACAGGTTTTTCAATGCGGGCGCCAGCACGCCCAAGGCGCCTATCGCGCCATCGACGTGAAACCAGATTTTCTCCGCTTCGGCGATCCCGGCGATCTCCTCCAGAGGATCGATGGCGCCGGCATTGACGGTTCCCGCCGTCCCCACCACGAGGAAGGGGCGAAAACCCTGCGCGCGGTCTTTTGCGATGGCGGCCCTCAGCGCCTGCATGCTCATGCGGCCGGCTTCGTCGACGGCGACGGAGCGCAGGTTCGCGGAACCGATGCCCGATAGCTCCATCGCCTGGGCGATGCAGACATGCGCCTGCGACGATGTATAGGCGACGAGTTGCTCGCCGGTTGCACCCACACCATCCCGCCGAACGCCCTCGCCCAGCGCTTCGGTTCTGGCAACGATCAGCGCCAGGAAGTTGGCCATGGACGAGCCGGTGACGAACAGGCCGCTTGCCGATCGCGGATAGCCGAGCGCTTCAGCCATCCAGCGCGTGATCTGCTTCTCGACCTCGATGCCGACATGATCGCGGCCGCCGCAGTTCATGTTCAGTCCGGCGGCGACCATCTCGGCCACCATCCCGACCGGCGTGCCGGCGCCGTGGACCCATCCCATGAAAAGCGGATGCAGATTGCCCGTTGCGTAAGGAAAGATGTGCTCACGCACGTCGCCAAGGACGTCATCGAGCGCGCGCGGATCCAGCGGCAGCGAGCGCGTGAATTTCGCTCGCGTTTCCGGCGGCATCGGCTGCCAGACCGGCTTTTGCCCGACATTGGCGATATGGTCGATCGTATCGTCGAGCATGCGGTGCGCGGCCTGGCGAAACGCCTGCCAGTCGGTGGGATCGAGGCTCGTCTTGCGCTCGAGAGCATCCGGGCCTGTCGACACATCTGGTTGCTGCATACGAGACATCACATCCCTCGAACGGATCGGGACAGGATGGCCCACTTGTCGAACAGCCTATCGAGATCGTCGGCGATCGGTTGCATTGCCCGATCCATGCTGGCGCCCTCGACCAATCTCGCCGATACGGCGTTGATGTCGGTAGCCGAGGCGGCGATCCGCAGGATCGTGCGGCTCCCCAGATTGACCGCCTGCCCGACGTGGCAGACCGGTCCGGCGACATCCTCGCGGAGCGACCGATGCAGGCGCTGCGTGTACGCGAGCGATGCGAAAGCGTCGGAGCCGGTGGTGATCGTCAGCGGGACGATCGCGCGGTCGACAATGTGGTCGCCCTCGTCGTCGGCGTGGATCAGAGCACCGTCGAGACGAGCGGCGCGCAGGCGCACGAGGTCGGCGAATGCTTGCCTGATCTTGCGCTGCAGGTCGGCTCCGACTGCTGTCAGCGGATCGAGCTGTTCGAGCGCGGCGATCCACCGCAAGCCGAGGCCGAGATTGAAGTGCGAGCCGAACTCCAGTTCGGTCCGGCCGCGCATCAGCGCCGACCAGTCGTGAAGAGCCGTGTAGTGCGAAAGGCCGGCCGCGAGCGGCGCCGTCACGGCCAATTCGTCGGCCAGCGCGGGCGGAAGAGCAAGAGCACCGGCGAAGGGTGGGCCGGCCAGGAATTTCGAGCCGGTCACGGCGACGAGGAAACCGTCGGCGATATCGCGGCGAAGGTCGGCGCTACCGCAGCGGAACTGGCAGGCATCGACCAGAACACGGACGCGGCCCGGCGCCAGCCCCGCGACGTGGCGCGCGGCGGCGCGCGTGACCGCCGTCAGACCAGTTTTCGACGTATCGAGAACATGCAGGAGGACGTCGCGGTCGCGTTTCAACGCATCTTCCGCCAGCGCAATGACGTCGCGATCGATGTCGTCGGCGCTGCGCGCCTGTCCCGCGTCGTTGCGGATCGCCACTGTCCGCACCTCGACGCGGTCGGCAGATATGCCGTCGAGCATCTCGCCCGCGGCAGCACGATATCCGAGCGCCGTCGCCTCGGCGAAATGCCTTCCTGCCGCGGCCCTCGGGATACCGCTGCCGGTTTCCTCCGGCGCGATCAGGATGTTCGTCACCGGCCGCTTCGACAGCGCCAGCGTCAGGCCGAGAGCGAGAAGCTCCACGTCGGTGCCGGATGCCGCAAGAACGACGCCGCTGCCGGGGCAGCCGAGATGGCGACCGATACGATCGCGGATGTCAGCGAACCATTGGTCCATCGCGACGGCATGCGATCCATCGACACCGAACAGACGCTTCAGTTGACCGTCGGCAGCCGCAAAACCCTGTGATGACACGTTGCTGGCGGTCGTGGAAGCAAACGAGATCTCGCTTCCGGAGGGGATCGTTCGCGTCCCGTAGCGATTGCGGCCCGTTTCCGGGTCGAGCTGGATGCGCCCGTCGCCGCCCGCCGAAAGCAGCAGCGACAGGGCATGACCAGCACTCGTCCGATCGCCGAGAAGCCCATGGTCGTCCGACGCGTCATCGGTCATCTTGGTGGCGGCGATCATGTCGTCTCCATATGCTGGGAATGCTGGGGTTTTGTGATCAGAGCGTCTTGACGACCAACAGGGGACCGGCCTTGGCGTCTCGCACCACGCGCTTCGCAAGGGCGTTTTCAAACGCCGCGAACAGTGCCGCCATCGGCTTTTTCTTGTAGGGAAAGACCGTTTCGGAATCCATCGAGTGCACGATCATGGCGACGTCGGCTTCAAAGAGCAGCAGACGCCCGTCGGAGAGCTCCGCGCAGTCGACCGCGAAATAGTCGAGACCGAAGCGGCGGCTCAGCGCATCGAAGGCTTTCGCGTGACGCATCGCGAAATCCTCGTCGAAATTCTCCATCCACGACGCCTCTTCCAGACGCCGCTCGCCGTGCTCGGCCATGCCGGCGCTGAGATAATGCACCATCCAGTGATCCGAGATCGCGAGATGGCTCGCATAGGGCTTGCCATCGATCACCGCGATGCGCTGCTTGCGAAACTTGCCATCCTCGCTGCTGTAATCGATGAAGGGGGCGATATAGAAATCGGTCTCGTCGCGCCCTTCCAGATAGCCAGCCAGCTCGTCTTCGCTTGCGATCTTTTCCATGCCGTGACCGGCATGCGTGCCTGTCGGGCGGACAATGACCGGAAAGGTGGAGAGGCCGTCGACCGTGTCGAGCCCACGCGTTCCATTCGCGAGATCACGCAACTCCGCGCGCGCGATCCGACTTGTGAGCGGGGCTAAAATGCTGGGCTCGTCCCGAAACGCTTCCGAGACACCCTCACGCGACAGATCGATGATCGCGCGTGGCGCATTGTTGAGGATCGGACCCTTCCAGGTCTCCAGCATGCGTTCGAGATTTTCGAGCACCGGGCGATTGTCGGGCGATTCGCCGACCGCCACGAAGGCGACGTCGTGTTCGGGGACGTTGTCGAGAGCTGCGGTCGTCTCGTCGACATAGTGAAGCAGGATACTGGTGTCGGAGCTCTCCAGCAGGAATTCGATCGGCGTGTTGGCCATGAAGTCGCCGCGCGTGACGATCACCAGCACGCGAATCCCCGTGCCCATGCCGTTGCGAATCCGGTAGTCGCGGCTTGTCTCCAGCGCCCCATTTTGGGCGATGGCGGCCTCATCGGACCTGCCGAGCACCTGGAGAATGATCGAGAGATCCATGAAGGCGCCCGCGTCGGCGAGGTTCGCCGACACCCGTGCCATCAACATCTCCCAATAGGGTGTGACGTCCTTGCCTTCATAGACGGCGCGCACGATCACCGCCTTGCCGGCGATCACATGCCCTTCTTCTTCAGCCTCGAGGATCCTGGCGGCAGCATTGTTCAAAGCATCAACTCCATTGACCGACAGCAGCGACGGCGGTGGCGTGCTGCGCCGCCGCTTCACTGATGTGCAGATATTCGAGGATACTTTTGTGCCCGGTTGCTTGCGTAGACCTTACTGTCCGGCGGAGGCTCGCATTCGATCCGGGATGACAGCGCCAGCGCAGACCGATCTTGCTGCCGGCGACTATCGCTTCCAGCCCTACCTCTGCCGTGACGCCCGAGCGCGTAACAGCGTCTTCCGCGGGAGCTTGCCCGGAAAGTCGTTCAGGTTGGTGTCAGGGTTCTGCCGCACTTACGACCTTTGCGGTGATGAAGCGCGGTCGGCTCTCGCCCATTCGGTGTGCAGAAAGACCATAGAGTATCGGCATGACAGAAAAAAAACACGTCCGTAAATTCCTGCTGACCCGTCCAACAATCGGCAGCGTCACCCTTTCCGCGATCGTCGGTCTCTATCTCGCTCTGTTCACCAATTTCACCTTCTGGAAGAAGGTTCACGCCTATCTCGGCTTCGAACCGGGCGCGGTCATCGCACTGTACATCGCGATCATCACGCTGTTCATCGCCGCGACCACGCTGTTCTCGGCCAAATACGTGATCAAGCCGGTGCTGATCTTCCTGATCATCGCAGCCGCGATGGCCGCCTGGTTCACGGACTCCTTCGGCGTCGTCATCGATACGGACATGATCCGCAACGCGATGCAGACGACGCCCTCCGAAGCCCAGCATCTGATTACGCCTGGCCTGCTTCTCCACGCCTTGCTGTTCGGAGTTGTTCCGGTGGCCCTCGTCCTGTGGGTGCGTGTCGTGCATCGACCAATCATGCAGAAGCTGCTCTGGAACAGCGTGACCGTCATCGCCTGTCTTGCGGTCTTTTCCGTCGCAGCCCTCGTCTATTCCAAGGCCTACACGACCGCCATCCGCACGCATCGCGACCTGGTGAAGACACTCAACCCCGTCGTTGCGATCGTCAGCACGGCCAAGTATTTCGTTCAGGCCGGACAGGAGGCGGCGATCGTGGTGACGCCGCTCGGGCTGGACGCAAAGGTCTCGACACCCGCGGACCAACGACCAAGCCGAGGGTCACGATCATCGTCGCCGGCGAAACGGCGCGCGCGCAGAATTTCTCGCTCGGCGGCTACGAGCGCGAGACCAATCCCGAGTTGAAGAAACAGGATATCGTCTACTTCCCGAACACGACGAGTTGCGGCACGGCAACGGCAACGTCGATTCCTGCATGTTTTCGCAGTTCACGCGCAGCAATTACGATCACTACAAGGGACTGGCGAACGAGGGCCTGCTGGACGTCCTGTCTCGCGCGGGCGTCGACGTTGCATGGTTCGACAACAATACCGGCAGCAAGGGCGTGGCCGACCGGGTTACCTTTGTCGATCTGGCCAAATCGACCGACGCGCGCTTCTGCAGCGGCGGCGAATGCCAGGACGGGGTTTTCCTCGACAAGATCGACGAATGGCTGAGCAACGTGAAGAAGGACAGCGTGCTGGTGCTTCACCAGATGGGTAGCCACGGACCGGCCTACTATATCCGGTATCCGGAAGCATTTCGGAAATTCAAGCCTGAGTGCATGACTTCAGAGCTCGGCAACTGCAAGGACAGCGAGATCGTAAACACCTATGACAACACCATCCTCTACACCGACTACTTCCTGTCGACGGTCATCGACAGGCTGAAGAGCCGGAGTGGAACGATGGCGACGAGCATGGTCTACATGTCGGACCATGGCGAATCGCTTGGTGAGAAAGGTCTCTACCTGCACGGTACGCCTTACATGTTTGCCCCCGAAGAGCAGACGCGCGTGCCCTTCTTCGTCTGGCTCGATCAGGACTTCCAGAAATCGATGATGGTCGACATGGCCTGCGTCGCGCAGTCCCGGACACAGCCGATGTCTCACGACAATCTCTTTCACAGCGTGCTGGGGATGATGAACGTGACGACAAAAGCCTACGACCAGAAGCTCGATCTGTTTTCCGGCTGCGTATCCCGCAAGTCCTCGTGAGCGTTACGTTTTCAGGCAATTGCCGCGGTGTTTCGAACACACCGCGTGCATCCTGTTATCGAGATCCGACAGGCCGAACGGCTTGACCAGATAATCTGTCGCACCGCAGCTGAAGCCCTCGATCTCGATCGGAGACCTGGTCGTGGGCGGTCAGGATGATGATCGGGACGTCGTTGCTTCTGCTCCTCAGACGGCGAAGCAGCGAAAGGCCATTGCCGTCGGGAAGGCGAAGATCGAGCAGGACCAGCGCGTGATCCCCGCGGTCGGCGGCAGCTGTTGCATCCGCAAGCGTCTGACACCATTCGACATCGTGTCCGTTCGCCGAGACATGGTCGCAAACGGCGTCGCCAAGGACGGGGTTATCTTCGACCAATAGCACATTCATGGATGCTTGCCTTTTGCTTGCCTGTATTCCGGGCGCGGGATCGGCGCATGCCTTAGCCGGCCCCGCGATCGGTGCCGATGGTTTCAGCCTGCACGTCGCGCACAGACGCGGTGCCCTCGCCTTCACCAACGCCGAAGTGCCTTTCGAGGTTCTTCCAGGTCTTATCCATCGCGTATGCCGACGAGAGAACCGGGATACCCACGTGTCCGAACGCGAAGGAGAGCTGACGCTCGGCGACGTCCTCCTTCATGTTCGCGATCTGCTGGCTGTACATGACCGAAGCCAATCCGGTCCGGTCGGCGCCGGAGAGGCAATGGACCAATATCGGCTTGGGAGCGTCGCGCATGATGGCGAGAAGCTCGTCGGCCCGTTCAGCGGACAGTATCTTCGAGGCGGACATGCCGAAATCGACATGCTTCACGCCGAGACGTTCCGCTACCGCGACCTCCTCGGCCCACCATTTCGCATAGCCCGCGTTGCCGCGGAGATTGATGACCGTCTTGATCCCGTAATCGCGGATGTAACGCTCGAGCTGCGCCGGCGACGGCTGGGCGGAGCGGTAGAATTGACCGGCAATGACGGTATGAAAGTTTCCGGTGAACTGGAGATAGCCGGCATAGCCACCAAACGTCAGGGCGGCCAACAGAACAAGGCCGCCGATAACCTTTACGGGGCGCGGAACGCGAAGTCGTTTCAATGCTCGCACAAGTATCTCCAGGAATTATCCGAGAGGCCAAGCTATGCCGCGAGCGGCTGACAACTACCTGAAAGATAAGTGACATTATTGCGACAGCGTGACCGCCGGGCGTCGCTATACTTGCGCGACGGACGCGGATCTATACTATTGCCATGTTAGAGGGGCCGAGCGCGCCGACGCGACCCAGGCGCATGATCGCGGTCGCGATTTGCAACCAGCGTCTCAGTTCACGCCGGTCGCCACGCTGGCGACCCGCATGTTGCCCTTCCGGCAGCTTGAAAAGACGTCGAGCGCGGGATCGTAGACCTTCGTGGAAACGTCGGTGATCCCCAGAACGCTATGGAAGAAGTTGTCGTGCGAGGTCGTCTTTTTCGCATTTGTCGCGAGGCATGCCATGTCGTAGCCGGCCGACGCCTGCAGGTCGTCCGACATCCAGACCAGGAACGGCACCTTTGTCTGCTGCGCCGGGGCCAGAACATACGGCGTTCCGTGCAGGTACAGGCCGTTTTCGCCAAGCGATTCGCCGTGATCTGACATGTAGATCGCCGATGCGGCCAGCGTCGCGGAGCGCTTCTTCAGCTTGTCGATGACCGTGGAGACGACGTGATCCGTGTAAAGGATCGTATTGTCATAGGCATTGCGTATTTCCTCCGGCGAGCAGGCCACGAAATCGTTGGCGCGGCAATCCGGTGTGAAACGGCGAAATTCCTCGGGGTAGCGGGCGTAATAGGCGGGGCCGTGACTGCCGAGCTGGTGAAGCACCAGCACGCTGTCGCCCTTGACCTTGTCCAGCCAGCCATCGACCCTGTCCAGCAGGATGTCGTCCAGGCACTCGCCGTCCCTGCAAAAACGGGGATCGGCGGAATCGGGAAGGAATTCGTAAGAGACCCTATCCGTCACCCCATAGCTGCCGGTGTCGTTGTCGAGCCACGATACCGACACCTTGGCGCGGCCGAGCACGTCGAGGACGTTTTCCGTCTCGAGGCCCTTGCGATGCGTATAGTCGTTTCTCGGATAGATCGAGAACATGCACGGGACGGAGATCGCGGTGGCCGTTCCGCAGCTGCTCGTATTCGGGAAGTAGACGACGTTCCGTTTGGCGAGTTCCGGGTTGGTGTCCCGTTCATATCCGGCCAGCGAGAAATCCTGCGCGCGCGCGGTCTCGCCCAGCACGATGATCGTCACGCGGGGCTTGCCTGTTGCGGCGGTGTTGACGCGCCTTGCATCCGTGCCTAGCGGCTGCGCCACGACATTCGCATCCTTGCCGGACGAAATGGCGAAACGTACGGCGCTGGTGATCGGCACAAAGGGATTGAAGGTATCGAGCAAATCCTTATGCGCGCGGCCGATGCCGGCGAAAGCACGGTAATCACCCAAGCCGATCACGGCGAAAACCGCCGTGCATGCGAGGATGACCGCCGTGTTATGTCCGAGCTTCCTGAGGATCGGGCGATGCCGGATACGAACCCAGACGATCAGCAGCGACGGCACGATGCCGCTGAGCAGAAGATGCAGCACAAAGCGCGCGGTGATGAGACGTCCGGCCTCGGCATTGGTCGAGACGACGGCGTTGCGGATCATTTCCTTGTCGACGATGACACCGAATGAATCGGTGAACCAGGATGCCGCGGAGGCGACCATCACGAGGAAGATCAAGACAGGCTTGGTGACGTATTTGGCGGAAAAGAAGGTGACGACGCCCATGCTCGCCGCGGCGATGCCGACCACGAAAATCGTGAAGCCGAACCGATCTCCGGCAAAATATCCGAAGGCTTTCGACCAGAAGGTCTGATTGGCGGCGATCAACAGGTAGGCGGTCGTCAACAGGCAGAGCGTCACGCTGCCGACTTCCGGCCGGAAGAAACGTGGTGCTCGTCTGGAATTGCTGTCGTTCAACTCGATGTCTCCGCGGTGCTCGTGCGGGATACCGTCAAGGAGAACGATGGCTCGTATCCCGCCAATCCTCGACGGGATGCCCTTCTTTTCTGACATAGGCCTGAAAGAGCCATTGGCGCGGGACGCAACTCGCGGCGGCCGATCCGCTAGCCCTTGAGACCGTAATGCGTCTCCAGGCGATCCCAGCTCACATCCATCGCATAAACCGACGAGATGTGCGGGATGGCGACATGTCCGTAACGCACGGAGAGTTGGCGTTCAGCGACGTCCTCGTCCACACCGGCGACCTGCTGGCTGTACAGTACCGAGACCAGACCAGTGCGATCGGCGCCGCTTTGGCAGTGAATGAGGATCGGCTTGGGCGCGGCCTTCATGATCGCGACCAGCTGATCGGCGCGTTCCGGAGTCAGCACCTTCCCGGAGGACATGCCGAAATCGATATGCTCGACACCGAGTTGCTCGGCGGTGGCGACCTCGGCGTTGTACCACTGCGCGTTCACATTCTCGCCGCGCAGATTGATGATGGTCTTGATGCCGTGGTCGCGGACATGGCGCTCCAGCTCCGCCGGAGACAGCTGCGCGGATCGATAGAGTTGACCCGAGATCACGCGGTGAAAATTGCCGTTCAGCTGCAGATAGCCGATATATCCGCCAAACAACGCCCCCGCCAGCAACACGCCAGCGACTACGCCCCGAAACATCCTCTTACGGCCGATAACAAAGCTTTTCACGGGAACCTCGGTGCTCAAAGGACCGGAAAACCTTGAACGACGAGGCTGACGGCCACCTTAAGGCCGGAGGTTCGCGCAGGCGAACGGTCAGCGACGCGGCTTTGGAACCGATGCGCTGCCCGCGCGCTTCGACACACGCGCCATCGCTGGCGTCATTATCATCCGCTGTAAACACGTAGAAATGGCGGATGGGGTGGGATCGAACCCACGGTACGGTTCCCCGCACGACGGTTTTCAAGACCGTTGCCTTAAACCACTCGGCCACCCATCCACGGGTCAATCCGGTGACGAGTTGCGGAATCCGCACACGTTTGGTGTCACCAAATCGGGTTTCGAAGGCTTTATAGCTGCTTCGTCGCCACCGTCAACCAGCCCCGCCGCGTCCTGGCGTCGTGTTCTCGCAGAATCAGGCAAGAGCACGCGCGAAGACGCTGGATGAGCGAAGGAAAAGGACGGTCAGTGCGCGGTGGTTTTGCGGTTCGCCAGAAGAAGAATGTAATCATCGGCGGCGTCGGCGATCGCCATGGCCACCTCGGCCGCCGCCCAGCCGTTCTTCTGCGCTTCCCTGATAATCTGGTGGAGTGCGGGTTCGACGTCGGCGCGGCAATCGAGCAAACGCTGGTCTTGGTTGGTGTCACTGCGAGCTGACTGAAGATTGATCATCTCTGTTACCCCTCATGTCCAAGGCTGTACCATGACATAGATTGCAGGTTGAGCAAGGGATTGCTGATCAAAACGGAAATTTTGCCCGCGAATGAGGTTTTTGAACGACACTCGCCTAACGCGATCAGTCGCGCAACCTAACCGCAAGCACCGCAACGACGATCATTTATATGTTCCATAGTTGGCGATACATCCTTGAAAAGGATGAAACATACTTCAATAGAAACAAGACAACCAAATATCTATTGTCGACGCATCGAAGTTATTCGAAGTATTATTCGCCATCACAAAGATAAGTCCGGCGCACGGATTTCACTTTTATATTTCGCATTAATTCAACTCTATACGATTTACCAAATACTTCCAAAGGTTGATTTAATTTGAGCCGGGAAGCTATACGGAAACAACGTTGCGGCGGAAATGAAGAATCATGTCGATGGCACTCCCTCATTGATTGGTATGCAATGGATCGGCACTCGACAATGTGTCGAGTAATTCTATAAAAATCCCCCCTCGGTTGTATTTCACATTTCCGTGAGACTTCGCATCGCTAGTGCTATTCCAACGTCCACGGAGCACGCCTATCGAAAGGCGCGCCGCCCGGCGGCACGGCACGCAAGAAATCTCGCGCTAATATCATGCAAAAAGGCCGAGCTTTGCGGCTCGGCCCATCCGGTCTCCGTCGAGATATTCTATCGGCGGCTCATCAGGCCAAACAAGTATGCCACGCCGGCGGTCACCGCGATCGCGAGGATCGGCTCCTCGCGGACCTTGTCGCGAACGCGTTCCGTCAGGACCGAGGCTTCATCGGCAACGGCGGTCTTGGCGCCCTGCCCCAGCGCAACGACGCTCTCGGACAAACGCGCCAGATCTTCCCGCAATGCGGCCACCTGCGCGGACAGATCGTCCGTTGCGATTTCCGCCTTGACGCGCGCGGCTGTGGACTGTGCGGAGGCGGTTTTCATGTCGGCCATTGTTTGCTCCTGTTTCCTGGGAATGCTGTTCAACGAAATAGCGCCGCCAAAGGTTCCGCAAGCGAGCATCTTTTGTCGTTGGTCGGCGCCGCGAAACGGGGCTGATATAGCGCGGATGTTTTCGCGCGATAACCCTTCAATTCCTGATGCGTTTGCTCTAAGGAACGTCCAATGCTTTGCCCGCGAACGGGCGAATATATTGCGAGGTTTGCGTTTCGATGTTCGATCTTCTCCGTAGAGCCGCCCGGACCTGGGCCGCCAAGCTCCTGTTGCTGCTCCTTGTCGCCTCTTTCGGCATCTGGGGCGTGTCGAGCTCCCTGCTTACCGGCAGCACCAGCACGACCGTGGTCAAGGTTGGCGACCAGGAGGTCGGCGTCAACGAGTATCGCCTCGCCTATCAGCGCCAGGTCTCGAACCTCAGCCAGCAGTTCGGTATGCGCCTGACGCCCGAGCAGGCGCGCGCCTTCGGCGTCGAACAGCAGGTGATTTCGCAGCTGGTTGCCGGCGCTTCGCTCGACCAGCTCGCGGCGGACATGAATCTCGGCCTCTCCGAAGACCGCCTGGCCAAGCTGATCGGCGACGACCCGGCGTTCAAGGCCGTCAACGGCCAGTTCGACCGTTCGCTGTTCACCTCGCGCCTGCGCAATGCCGGCATCCGCGAGGACGACTATATCAACGAGCGCAGCAAGGTCGCCGTCCGCAGCCAGATCGTCGATGCGATCTCGAACGGCTTCACGCCGCCGAAGACGCTCGTCGATTCCCTTAAGCTCTACCGTCAGGAAAGCCGGGGCATCGAGTATCTGCTGCTCACCAACGCCAATATCGAGCCTATCAAGGCGCCGGCCGACGACGTACTGGCGAAATGGTTCGAAGGCGCCAAGCCGCGGTATCGCGCGCCCGAGTACCGCAAGTTCACCTATCTGAAACTGCAGCCGGCCGACATCGCCGACGCTGGAACGGTGACCGACGATCAGATCCGCGAGGATTTCGAGAAGCGCAAGGACACCTACCGCACGCCGGAGAGCCGCACGATCGAGCAGCTGACCTTCCAGAACAAGGATCTCGCCGACGCGGCCGCCAACGCGCTGAAAACCGGCACGACCTTCGACCAGCTGGTGACCGACCAGGGCAAGACCGCCAACGACGTGATGCTCGGCGAATTCACCAAGGACAACATTCCCGACCAGTCGCTGGCCGACGCGGCCTTCGCCGTCTCCCGCAGCGGCGGCACGTCGCCGGTCGTCGAAGGCAGCTTCGGCCCGGTGATCCTGCGCGTCACCAACATCAAGCCCGAGAGCGCGAAGACCTTCGACGAGGTCAAGGAAGACCTGCGCAATCAGCTCGCCGTCGCCAACGCATCGCAGCAGATGATCACCGTTCACGATCAGATCGAGGAAATGCGCAGCTCGGGCTCGACGCTCGACCAGATCGCCACGCAGCTGAAGCTCAAGGCTGTCACCATCGACGCCGTCGATGCAACCGGCCTTGACAAGGCGGGCGACGCCGTCAAGGACATTCCGGAACAGCAGCAGGTGCTGAGCGCCGTATTCCGCGCCGAAGCGGGCGCGGACGTCCCGTCGCTGTCGATCGGCACGGATGGCTATCTCTGGTTCGCTCTGGGTGAGGTCACGCCCGAGCGCGACCGCCCGCTTGCCGAAGTGCGCGACAAGGCCGTCGCCGACTGGACGGCCGAGCAGCAGAAGATCGAACTCGCCAAGAAGGCGGACGAGCTCAAGCAGCAAGCCCAGAAGGGCACCGCGCTTGCCGATATCGCCGCGCCGCTCGGCATCTCCGTCGAAACCAAGAGCGGCATCACCCGCGGGATGGACGACGTGGTTCTCGGAACGCCTGGTGTCAACGCCGCCTTCTCCGGTCCGATCGACACGATCGCGGCCGCTGTCGGCGCCGATCCGACGACACAGATCCTGATGAAGGTGACCGAGGTGAACACCGAGCCGACCGGCGACGTGCTCGCAAACCAGGACCAGCAGATCAACGCCATCGCCAACGCCGCCGGTGACGATATCCTGGATCAGATGGTCTCGCTGCTGCAGACGCAGTATGGCGTCTCGGTCAACCAGCAGCTCGCCGAACAGGCAGCATCACGCTAAGGGGACATTGAACGCATGACCGATCTGAAGCCCCTCCTGGCGAAGGCCGCAAGCCGCGAACCTCTCACGCGCGAGGAGGCCCGCGAGGCCTTCGACATCCTGATGTCCGGCCAGGCAACGCCTTCGCAGATCGGCGGCTTCCTGATGGCGCTTCGGGTTCGCGGCGAGACCGTCGACGAGATCGTCGGCGCCGTCACGACCATGCGTTCGAAGATGCTGACGGTGGAAGCACCCGCCGACGCCATCGACATCGTCGGCACGGGCGGCGACGCCAGCGGCACCTACAACATCTCGACGCTGGCGGCCTTGATCGTCGCCGGCGCCGGCGTGCCCGTCGCCAAGCACGGCAACCGCGCTCTGAGCTCCAAATCGGGTGCTGCCGACAGCCTGGCGGCGCTGGGCGTCAAGCTCGACGTAACGCCCGAGATCATCTCGCGCTGCATCCGTGAGGCCGGTGTCGGCTTCATGTTCGCGCAGCAGCACCATTCGGCGATGCGCCATGTCGGCCCGTCGCGCGTCGAACTCGGCACGCGCACGATCTTCAACGTTCTGGGCCCGCTCTCCAATCCGGCCGGCGTACGGCGTCAGCTGCTTGGTGTCTATTCGCCGCAGCTCGTCATGCCGATCGCCGAGGTGATGCGCGATCTCGGCTCCGAGAGCGTGTGGGTCGTGCACGGCAACGGCCTCGACGAGATCACCACAACGGGCAAGACCAGCGTGGCGGCGCTCGAGGGTGGCAAGATCCGCAGCTTCGAACTGTCGCCGGCCGATTTCGGTGTCGACACGGTCGAACTCGAGGCCATCAAGGGCGGCGACGGCGTCGTCAACGCGGCTGCGCTGCGCGACGTGCTCAGCGGCGCGAAGAACGCCTACCGCGATATCGCGCTGGCCAATGCCGCCGCATCGCTCGTCATCGCCGGCAAGGCGGAAACGCTGCATGACGGCATGCGGCTCGCCGCCCAGTCGCTCGACAGCGGCGCGACCGCGGGTGCGCTCGACAAACTTGTCGCCGTATCCAACGACCTGGACTAGGATACGGACATGAATGACATTCTGCAGAAGATCGAACTCTACAAGCGCGAAGAGATCGCCGCGGCGAAAGCCAGGGTTTCGCTCGCCGATCTGAAGGCGCTACAGCAGGACCAGACCCCGCCGCGCGGTTTCCACAAGGCGCTGATCGCCAAGCGTGATGCGGGCGAGTTCGGCCTGATCGCCGAGATCAAGAAGGCAAGCCCCTCCAAGGGCCTGATCCGGCCGGACTTCGATCCGCCGGCTCTGGCCGAAGCCTACGAGCTCGGCGGCGCAGCCTGTCTTTCCGTGCTCACCGATACGCCGAGCTTCCAGGGCGCGCCCGAGTTTCTGGTGGCGGCGCGGGCGGCCTGCAAGCTGCCGGCGCTGCGCAAGGATTTCATGTTCGAGACCTATCAGGTGCAGGAAGCCCGCGCCTGGGGCGCCGATTGCATTCTGCTGATCATGGCCTCGCTCACGGACAGCGATGCGGAACGCCTGCAGGACGAAGCCTTCGGGCTTGGCATGGACGTGCTCGTCGAAGTGCATGACGCAGACGAGATGGAACGGGCGCTGAAGCTCTCGTCGCCGCTGGTCGGGATCAACAACCGCAATCTCAGAACCTTCGAGGTCAGCCTCACCGTCAGCGAGGAGCTATCGGCCATGGTGCCGGATGACAGGCTTTTGGTCGGCGAGAGCGGCATCTTCACGCATGAGGATTGCAAGCGGCTGCAGGCTTTCGGCATCAACACCTTCCTCGTCGGCGAGAGCCTGATGCGCAAGGACGATGTGACGGCGGCGACGCAGGCGCTGCTCTTCGGCCAGGCCTCGCTGGCGGCCGAATAAGATGAGTGGAGAGAAGGCCGGTCTGACCCATATCGACGCGGCCGGCGAAGCGCATATGGTCGATGTCGGCGACAAGGCCGACACCACCCGCATCGCCACGGCCGAAGGCCACGTGAAAATGGCACCCGCGACACTTCGGCTGATCCTCGAGGGCAACGCCAAGAAGGGCGATGTGATCGGCACGGCGCGGCTGGCCGGCATCATGGCCGCCAAGCAGACCAGCAATCTCATCCCGCTCTGCCATCCGCTGATGCTGACGAAAGTTTCCGTCGACATCAGCGAGGACAGCGCACTGCCCGGCCTGCGCGTCACCGCGACCGCCAAGCTCACGGGAAAGACCGGCGTCGAGATGGAAGCGCTGACAGCCGTCTCGGTTGCCTGCCTGACGATCTACGACATGGCCAAGGCGGCAGACAAGGCAATGGAGATCGGCGGCATCCGACTGCTTGAGAAATCGGGCGGGAAGTCGGGCGACTTCAAGCATCCGGAGCATGCGAGATGAGCCTTCTGCCCGTTGCAGATGCGCAGGAACGCCTGCTGTCGCGGGCAAAGTCCGTCATGGCGGTCGAGACCGTTTCATTGACTGAAGCGGATGGTCGTGTTCTCGCCACCGACGTCGCGGCACGGCTGACACAGCCGCCCTTCAATTCATCGGCGATGGATGGCTATGCGCTGCGCGGCGAGGATGCCCTTCAGCCCGGCAGCGAACTCCTGTTGATCGGGACGTCGTCGGCCGGCCATGCCTTCGGCGGCACGGTCGGAGCAGGCGAGACCGTGCGGATCTTCACCGGTGCGCCGGTTCCAGAGGGCGCCGACAGCGTGTTGCTGCAGGAAGATGCGGAAAAGACCGAAAGCGGCATCCGCACCACCTATGCGGTGCGGCCGGGCCAGCATGTGCGTCCGCGCGGGCAGGATTTTGTCGAGGGCGCGCCGGTGCTGATGGCCGGCACAGTAGTCGACTTTTCGCGACTGACCGTTGCCGCCGGCATGAACCATGCGACGCTCGACGTTCGGCGCAAGCCTCTCGTCGCGCTGCTTGCGACCGGCGACGAACTGGTGACGCCGGGCCAGCAGCCGGGCCCCTCGCAGATCATTGCTTCCAGCACGTTCGGCATTGCGGCACTCGCGCGCAAGGCCGGCGCCGAGGTGCTCGATCTCGGCATCGTCGCCGATGACAAGGCGGCGATCACGGCTGCCGTCGAGCGAGCAAGAAAAGCCAAGGTGGACGTGATCGTTGCGCTGGGCGGCGCATCCGTCGGAGACCACGATCTCGTGCAGGCGACCTTGCTCGATGCGGGCATGAAGCTCGATTTCTGGCGGATCGCCATGCGCCCGGGAAAGCCGCTGATGGTCGGCAGTTTCGGCGATACGCATGTGCTCGGCCTGCCAGGCAACCCGGTTTCCAGCCTCGTCTGCGGCCTGCTGTTTCTCGAGCCGCTGATCCGCAAGCTCGCGTCTCTGCCTCCGGTCAAGCGGAGCGCCATGGCGGAAGCCGCCGTCGGCATGAAGGCGAACGACCAGCGGCAGGATTACGTCAGGGCAAGAGCGGTGTGTTCGCCATCTGGCGCCTTGAAGGTCGAGCCATTCGGCAAGCAGGATTCGTCGATGATGAAGATCTTCGCGGAATCAGACTGCCTGATCATAAGGCCGCCGCATGCGCCGGAGCTCGCGGCCGGAGGGGCATGCGAGGTTATGTTGATCCGTCCGGAGCTGCTCGTCTGAACGCTCGGTCGGAGGCCACCGCTTACCGATCTTGGTTATCGCGGTGACTTGTGCGGGTACCGCGCTTGTTTCACACTACACGCATCGTCACTCATAGCCTGGAAGCCTGATCATGACCACCGCGCCAGTTCGCGATACGAAAGCCATGCTGCGCGGCATGACGCCAAGCCTTGACGCTGCGGACTATGTGTTCTGCACGACCGAAGACGAGCAGCTCGCGATGTTGGCTGCACCAATCTCGCTCGGCTGGTTTCGCGAATCCGAGGGCGTGTCCTTGATACTCGCACATGGCGACGCTCTGCGACTGGGCTTCGACACCACACTCACCATGCGACGGATCACGCTCACCGTGTTTTCGTCACTTGAAGGTGTCGGGCTAACGGCGGCCGTCGCTACCGCGCTCGCCAATCACAACATCTCCTGCAACATGGTGGCTGCCTATCATCACGACCACGTCTTCGTGCCAACGGCGGACGCGGAAGAGGCCATGAGGGTTCTGTTGGACCTGCAGGTGGCGGCAGGCTGATACTGGAGCGACTGGAATTGGCTAGCCGTCAGAAACTGGCCAAGCTGAACACGCCGGCCCGCACTTCGCCTCCGTCGCTGCAAAGACCGAAATCGGACACGGAATACTCGGCGATGCAGTGCAGCCTCTGCGTTGGCAGCGGCACGCGATAGGGATCGCCGATCAGGACGTCGATGCCGCCGGCACGGCAGGTTTCGAGAAAGGCCAGCGCGCGCTTTGCCAGTGCTTCGTCATAGAAAAGATCACCGGCCAAAACGATATCGACCGCAGGTGGCGGACCGTCGAGGAGATCGGCATGGATAAGATCGATCGCGACGCCGTTGGCGCTCGCATTGAGGCGGGCGGCGGCGATGGCATTGCCGTCGATGTCGGTTGCTACCACGGATGTCGCGCCTGCCTTGGCGGCGGCGATCGCGACGAGGCCGGACCCGGTGCCCAGATCGAGAACGCGGCGGCCGCGCACAAGATGCGGATTTTCGGCGATATAACGCGCCAGCACCGCGCCGCCGCCCCAGCCATACGCCCAGTAAGGCGCCGGCGCCTCGGGGTTGGCGCCACCGAGGCGTGACAGCCGGCTTCCGGAATGCGCTGTGTAGAGCTGGATATCTTCGAGACCCGGCACCGGCAGAAGCCGGAGGTTCCTGGCGATGAAGGCGCTGGCGTCGAAGGACGATGTGCGCCTTTGCGGCTGGGGACCATCTTCAGCGGAAACGGATGTCATGCGTTCGGTTTTATCATGCATGGCGCCGCCCGGTCCGGATCGGCAATCGCGAAAACCGTGTTTCGCGATTGCTAGACATCAAAGACGGCAAGACGTGGCTGCCAGCTCGAACAACGCCCCGATACCGGGACCATTGGAACGACCGGCGGCGCATGCGATCCTCGCCGTCGCGATTATAGGCCTCAGCCCTTCTTCTTGGAGAATTTCGGCTTCGGGCCGTTGCCGTCGAACTTCGGCTTGCCTTCGTATTTCGGCTTACCCTCGAACTTGGGCTTGCCTTCGAACTTGGGCTTGCCGGGCTTGCTCCACGGCTTGCTGTCGCGTTCGCCAGCCGGTGCCGCATCGCTGCGCGGTCCCTTCTTGAAGCCACCGTCGCGCGGACGGTCGTCATAGCTCTTCTTGGCGGCGTAGGGCTTCGGACCCGATTTGTTGAAATCCGGCTTGTCGTACTCCTGGCGACCGAATTCCGGCATGCCGGGCAGACGGCTGACGCGGATGCCGCGCTCCATCGTCTTGTTCGGACCGGTTGCCGCGAGGAAGGCATCGGCGCTGCCGGCGGCGATCTCGACGAAGGTCTCTTCCGACTGCATCTTGATGGCGCCGATCTCGCGCTTGGTCAGGTTGCCGTTGCGGCAGATCATCGGGATCAGCCAACGCGGCTCGGCGTTCTGCTTGCGGCCGACAGACAACGAGAACCAGACGCTGGGGCCGAAATCGTCGCGCGGGCCGCGTGGGCCTGTGTCGCGCGGGCCATCGGCATTGTCGCGCGGCTTGCGCGGGCCGGCCTGCAGGCTGATCTCCATCAGATCCTCCGGCGCCGATTGCTTGGCGCGATAGAGGTTGACGAAAGCGTTGGCGAGCTTTTCGGCGCCATGCGCGTCGAGCAGGCGCTTGACGATGTCCTGCTCTTCCTCGCGCGGCGCTTCCTCGAAGATCGGATCGGCGAGCAGACGTTCCTCGTCGCGGGCGATCACTTCCTCGGCCGACGGCGGCAGCGCCCAGGTGGCGGCGATGCCGGCATTGTCGAGCAGACGCTCGGCCTTGCGGCGGGCATTCAGCGGCACGATCAGCGCGCTGACACCCTTGCGGCCGGCGCGGCCGGTGCGGCCCGAGCGGTGCAGCAGGGTTTCCGGATTGGTCGGCAGGTCGGCATGGATGACGAGATCGAGGCCCGGCAGGTCGATGCCGCGGGCGGCGACGTCGGTGGCGATGCAGACGCGGGCGCGGCCATCGCGCATTGCCTGCAGCGCGTGGCTGCGCTCGTTCTGCGTCAGTTCTCCCGAGAGCGCGACGACGTCGAAATTGCGGTTATGGAAGCGGGCGGTCAGATGGTTGACGGCGGCGCGGGTCGAGCAGAAGACGATGGCGTTGGTCGCCTCGTAGTATCGCAGGACGTTGATGATGGCGTTTTCGCGGTCGCTCGGGGCGACGGCCAGCGCGCGATATTCGATATCGACGTGCTGCTTTTCTTCCGTCGTGGTGGCGATGCGCACGGCGTTCTTCTGGTAGCTCTTGGCGAGCTTGGCGATCGCGGCCGGCACGGTCGCCGAGAACATCAGCGTGCGCCGATCGTCCGGCGACGCATCGAGAATGAATTCGAGGTCTTCGCGGAAGCCCAGGTCGAGCATCTCGTCGGCTTCGTCGAGCACGACGGCCTTCAGATCGGACATGTCGAGCGCGCGGCGGCGGATGTGATCACAGAGACGGCCGGGCGTGCCGACGACGATGTGGGCGCCACGCTCGAGCGCACGGCGCTCGCTGCGGATATCCATGCCGCCGACGCAACTGACGATGACGGCGCCGGTCAGCTCATAGAGCCATTCCAGCTCGCGCTTGACCTGCAGCGCAAGCTCGCGGGTCGGGGCGATGACGAGCGCCAGCGGGGTTGCAGCCGGCTCGAAGCGATCGTCGTCGCCAAGCAGGGTCGGCGCCATGGCGAGGCCGAAGGCAACCGTCTTGCCGGAGCCGGTCTGCGCCGACACCAGCGCGTCGGATGCGGCAAGGGCCGGATCGAGCATGGATTGCTGAACGGGGGTGAGCTCGGAGTAACCGCGCTTCGCCAACGCCTTGCCGATCGCCGGAACGACGCCGCTTATCTCTGTCATTTTGTCTGTCTTTCGGAATAATCGGGCGCACGGTGCGCCGTCCGGAACTTGCCGGTTGAAAAGTTGGGCTGTTCCTACTGCGTCACACGACAAATGTCAAAGCGGATGTCCGCGCCACAGAAAGACATCGATGCTTTCGGCGCGGCCCCGGATCCTGGCGGAGACCGGGCCTCCGAGATCACCCTGCTGGCTGGGCGCTGCCCCCGCCCTCGCCGCGCTCATCAACGCGGCGCTGAGCGCGAGCTCGAAACCGCGACTTGCCGCCACTTCCATGAGGCGGCTCGCGACGTTGACGGTATCGCCGGTCGCGGTGATCTGCTGGCGCGCACCGGTGCCAAGACGCGACGCAACGACGGGGCCGCAGTGGGCGCCGATCTTGAAGCCGATCTTGCGCCCGGAGAGCCCCGGATCGGCTGAAAGCCACGCCCTCAGGCGGTTACCAAGCCCGACTGCGCAGGCAGCCGCACGCAAGGCGTCGTCGTCGGCTGGACGCGGGAGCCCGAAGAGGATCATCGCGCCATCACCCATGAAGCTGGTGATCGCGCCGCCATGGGTGCGCGCCTCGTCATCGACGAACTCGAAGAAGCCGCTCAGCACCTGTTGCACCCGCGCCGCGCCGATCGCCTCGCTCAATCCGGTGAAGCCAGACAGGTCGACGAACACCGCCGAGGCTTCCTGACGCACCGGGCGCGACAGAAAGGATGGATCACGCGCAAGCCATTCGCCGAGGCCGGGCGCCTCGATCTGCTGGAGCAGATCGCTTTGCGCCGCGAAATGCGTGGCGCGGCGGCGATCCAGCCACAGTTCCATCGCACCGAACAACAACACCGGCGGTAGCGTCGCGGCGATCGGCAGCGCGGCGCTGAACCAGTAGCCATGCGAAAAGGCGACGACGTTGAACACCAGCCACGCCAGCACAACGGCCGCGATGGCGCTATATGCCGCGGCGCTGCGCCGCCAGCCGAGCAAGCTGATAACGAGTACCGGCAGCATGATGCCGAGCAGCGCGTCGAAGGAGCGCACATTGCCGTCACGCACGATGTTGTCGCCTGAGATCAACCGGGTGATGGCCGTTGACATCACCTCGACGCCGGGCAGAACCGGATCGAACGGCGTCGGAAAGACATCGCCGCCGCCAGTCACGGTCGAGCCGATCACGACCACCCTGCCCTCGATCGCCTCGGCATCGATCCCGCCGGCCAGCGCATCGGCTGCGCTGAAAGTGGGGATCGTTCCGCGCGGGCCGTAGAAGGTCAGCGGCAGGCGCTGCCCGACATCGGTGGGAAGACGTCTGTCGCCCAAAGTCAGGGTCGCGGGCGTGAACGCCGGATTGACGCCAAGCGCCAGCGATGCGACGCGTAACGGAAACGAGGCATCCACCCGCTGCGCGCCGCGCGAGATCAGCGGAACATAGCGCGGCGTACCACCCTGGTCGGTCGACACGTTGACGACGCCGATGGCGGCGGAATCGGCGAAGCGGGCGATCGGCAGCATCATCCGATCCGCTACGGGAATGGTCGCCAGCGGGTCTTCGGCGCTCGATGTCACCGACTGGACACTCGAGGGAAAGACACCGGCCGCGGCGACGACGCTCGGCACGCTCTTCAGCGCATCGGCCAGCGCCCGATCACCCTCCTCGGGGCCCGGATCGACGAGCAGCAGGTCAAGCGCGATGACCTTCGGCTTGAGCGCGCCGATGGTTTCCACCAGGCGCGCAAGTGTTGCCCTGCTCAAGGGGTATCCATTGGCACTCGCCGTCCGGTCATCGATCGCGACGATACTGACGACGGAGGGCGCGCTGCCCGGCCCGAGAAGATGGCTCCTGAGGTCGGCCAGCGATGCTTCCATGCGGTCGAGAAAGCCGGCATTGCCCTGCATGTGGAGATAGCCGAGCGCGCCGGCCCAAAGGGCGGCCGCGATCATCGATATCGTCATCAGAAGCCGTCTGGCCTGCATGGGCAACTACTGGCCCAACCGCGCGAGAAGCGCCGCCGCGCGCGCCTGCGGCCAGCGCCGTACGGTGAGCGCAGCGCTGCCGCTCGACACGTCCACGCCCTCGCCCGGCGCCAGCACGACCGTCGGCCTTGCCGACGGTCTGCCGACGGCGACACGGCCGCGCACCACGAAGACCGAGGTGGTGCCGTTCTTGACGTCGACGGCCCAGCGCGTACCGCGCACGGCGGCGATCGCCTGTGGCGTCACCACCTGGAAGCCATTGCCGCGCCTGGCGCGATCGACATCGACGAGCACCGCCTTTTCGCGCAGCGACACCGAATCGGGGCGACCGTCGCCATTGCTGTCGACAAGCCTGAAGCGCGCGCCACCTTCGGCGGTGACAGTCACACCATCGGCGCAGCGCATGATCTGGCGCGACGAGCCCGCGACGCGCTCGAGCGCGCAGCCAGCCGACTGAGCCGGTGCGATATCCGCCCAGAGCAGGATCGTCGCGGCGATGGCCGCGACCAGACAAGAGCGACCGCCCGATAATGTCTCCATGATATCCCCCAGTGGCGACTTTTGCTTTCCGACTGATTGATGCAGTTTAACTCCGCCTCGCCCGACACCGCAATGCGCCACAGGTGGCCAGATAGTCGATGCTACCGCCTGTTTGATCATAACGTTTGCGGCGCAGGACCGATGTAGCGGGCACGCGGGCGGATCATATTTCCGCTGGTCACCTGTTCGATGGCATGCGCGAGCCAGCCGGCAGTGCGCGCGAGAGCGAAGATGACAAGCGGGGCATCGTCGGGGAGGTCGAAGTGCCCGGCCAGGGCAGCCAGCGCGAAATCGATATTCGCAGGCTCGCCCAGCAAATCCGCGCCAAGAGCGGCAATTTCCAAGTAGAGCTTCGGCATCTCGAACGAATGCATGATCGCCGCCGCGCGGGGATCGCCTTCCGGATAGAGCTGATGACCAAAGGCCCGCACCACGCCTTCCGTCGCCAACATCATTCGGATCGCCTCGCGCGCGCCCACCTCTCGCGACAACTCCATCAGTCGCACGGCACCCTGCCAGGCGCCGCCGTGGCGAGGGCCGGTCAGCGTTGAAAGACCCGACAAGGTCGCGGCAGCCAGTGAAGCGCCCGACGACGCGGTGACGCGTGCAGCGAATGCCGAGACGTTCAACTCGTGTTCGGCGGCCAGCACAAGTGCCCGCCCGATCGGCTCCGCCGCCTCCGGCCGAGCCCAGCTGCGTGCGAGGCGCTCGTGCAGCGGCAAGTCGAGCATTTGGCTCGGGGCGAGCGCCGCGGCTACCGTGACAAGCACCTGACCAGCTTCGGACTTCAACGCGGACGGCGCGCGGCCCAACGCCGGCAGGTCCGCAGCAGCTCGCCTGGCAAGCAATGCGAAAGCGCCAGCTATCCGTGACGGCTCGCCTGGAGATACGTCGATTGGCGGGCATATGGCCGCCGAACTCTCCCACAACAAGGCCGACACCTGCTCGAACGTTGCCCGCTCGGACAAACCGACCGCATCGTGACCTCGATAGTAGAGCCGGCCATCGGTGATCGTCGATATCGCGGTCGGCAGGACCGGCTCGCCCCAATCGATCGTCTCGGCGGCAATGGTTTCCGCCTTTCGTCTGCCGGCATGGCGCTTGGCCAGACGCGCGACGTCCTCGGAATGATAAAGGCTTCGACGGCTATCAGCCTCATCCGGGCGCGCGCAATCCGACCGCGGCTGACATTGGCGTAGAGCGTCTGCGGCTTGGTGCCGAGCCGTTCCAAAGCCTGCTCCGCCGTCAGCCACGTCATGAGACCCTCTTACATTGATCTATTTCATCAAGATTGACGTCAATCTATCTAGGTCCGATCTTTCCTGGCGTAAAGGAGAAACGCAATGAACAATGGCTTGGAAGACGTGATTGCAGCGGAGACCCGACTTTCCGATGTGGATGGTGAACGCGGACGCCTGGTGATACGCGGCGTCTCGCTGGACGATCTCGTTCCCGGCGGGACCTATGAGAGTGTCGCGACGCTGCTGCTCGACGGCCTGATGGAAGATCCGGTCGACGCGACGACATTGCGGCCGCTGCTCGCCAGCGCGAGGATCGACGTGTATTCATACGTCACACAGCTGGACGAAACACTTCTGGCGCTGCCGCCTGTCGATGCGATGCGTGCCATGATCGCGCGCCTGGCCGACGGTCAGGACTTGGATACGGCTCTGCACTTGATGGCAGCTCCCGCCGTGTTCCTGCCCGCCATCCTCAGGCTGCAGGCCGGCCAGCGGCCGGTGGCTCCAGATGCGGCGCTGTCGCAGTCAGCGGACATATTGCGGATGACGACCGACCAGATGCCGAGCGCGGAGCAGATGGCGGCGTTGGACGCCTATCTGGTGACCATCTCGGACCATGGACTGAACGCCTCGACCTTTGCCTCGCGCGTCGTCGCCTCGACCCAGGCGGGTCTGACATCCTCGGTACTGGCCGCCATCGGTGCGTTGAAAGGACCTCTTCACGGCGGCGCGCCCGGCCCGGTGCTCGACATGCTGGATGCGATTGAAACAGGGGGCGACGCCCAGGCTTGGCTGACGGTGGCGCTCGATCGTGGAGACAGGCTGATGGGGTTCGGGCACCGAATCTATCGCGTTCGCGATCCGAGAGCCGATGCGCTGAAGAACGCCCTTGCGCCCCTGGTTCGCGCGGATCAGGTCAATCGTGAACGCATTGCGCTCGCCGGGGCGGTCGAGCGGGCCGCGCTTGCCCTCCTCAAGGCGCGAAAGCCGGATCGGCCGCTCGACGTCAATGTCGAGTTCTACACGGCGCTGCTTCTCGAGGCACTCGGTTTTCCGCGGCAGGCATTTACCGGCGTCTTCGCCATCGGGCGCACGATCGGCTGGATCGCCCATGCCCGCGAGCAGGCACTCAACGGCCGATTGATCCGTCCCCGCTCGATCTACACCGGCCCTCTACCAAAGGTCGCATAATCCGAAAAACTCAACACTAATAGAGATTTAGCGAATATTTACTCAAATCCCATAGATTCGCCCGGCGTGCGGTTTGGCACGCTTGGCATATCGGGGTTTGTCCAATGGTCGGATTTCTATCAAGCATCGGCTCTTCCAGCAGCGCGGTGCTGGACGCGCTAAACAAGTCGCAGGCAATCATCGAATTCGACCTCAACGGAAAGATTCTGACGGCCAACGAGAATTTCTGCAAGGCGGTCGGCTATGAGCTCGGCGAGATCGTCGGCAAGCATCACAGGATGTTCGTCGATCCGTCCGAGGCGAACTCGAAGGAGTATGCTGATTTCTGGGCTCGTCTCGGCGAAGGCAAGTTCGACCAGCGCCAGTACAGGCGCATCGCCAAGGGCGGCCGCGAGATCTGGATCGAGGCGACGTACAATCCGATCTATCGCGGCAGCAAGCCCTACAAGGTGATGAAGTTCGCGACCGATATCACCGCCGCCAAGAAGCAGGCAGCCGAGGACAAGGGCAAGCTCGAGGCGCTGTCGCGCGCGCAGGCTGTGATCGAGTTCACGCCTGAAGGCAACATCATCACCGCCAACGAGAACTTTCTCTCGACGCTCGGCTATTCACTCGCCGAGATCGTCGGCAAGCATCATGCGATGTTCTGCGAAGACGATTACAGCCGTAGTCCGGCCTACAAGGCCTTCTGGGCAAACCTCGCCGCCGGCAAGTTCGCGGCCGACCAATTCAAGCGGATCGGCAAGGGCGGGCGCGAGATCTATATCCAGGCTTCCTACAATCCGATCCTCGATGCCTCCGGCCGCGTCTTCAAGGTCGTGAAGTTCGCGACCGATGTGACCGAGCGGATGAAGGTCGTCAACGATCTCGGCGCCGGGCTTGCCCGCCTCTCCGAGTGCAATATCCGGCAGACGATCGACGAGCCATTCGTCGGCGAATTCGAGACGTTGCGCCGCGATTTCAACACCTCGATCGGCGCGTTCCAGGCGACGCTGGTGAAGGTGCTGCAGCAGACCAACGCGCTGAACGGCAACAGCCAGGAAATGCGCGACGCCGCCGAACAGCTCTCGGCGCGGACCAGGGAACAGGCGGTCTCGCTGGAAGAAACCTCTGCGGCGCTTGAAACGGTGACGGCGACGGTCAAGTCCTCGACCGAGAACACGCAGGCGACGCGCAAGCTGGTGCAGAGCGCGCGCGCCTCTGCCTCGACGTCCGCCGCCGTGGTGCGCGAGACGATCACCGCCATGCAGCGGATCGCCTCGGCCTCGAAGGAGATCGGCCAGATCATCGGCGTCATCGACGAGATCGCCTTCCAGACCAACCTTCTGGCGCTCAATGCCGGGGTCGAGGCGGCGCGTGCGGGCGAAGCCGGCAAGGGTTTCGCCGTCGTTGCCCAGGAAGTGCGCGAACTGGCGCAGCGCTCGGCCAAGGCCGCCAAGGAGATCAAGGGCCTGATCGAGAATTCCGGCAAGGAAGTAAATGAAGGCGTTCGTCTCGTCGACGCGACCGGCACGGCGCTGAACGAGATCGAGACCTTCGTCGAATCGATCGACACCAACATGACCGCGCTGGCGACCGCCGCCGCCGAGCAATCGACCGGCCTTTCGGAGATCAACAACGCGGTCTCGCAGATCGACCGGATGACGCAGCAGAACGCCGGCATGGTGGAACGCACGACCGGCATCAGCTCGGAACTCGCATCGGGTGCGGCGTTGCTCGCCGAGCTGGTCAACCACTTCAAGCTCAATCGGCGCGGAGCGATCCGCGATCAGGGGACGCAATCCGGAGCTCCCGCGCGGGGACAGCGCGCGGCCTGAGGCGGCGAGGCGCAGATTTGGGAATGACGGCCGAAGACACCTCTCCGCCCTCATTTCTGTGCTCGTCACAGAAATCCAGTCAGCCCAAGTCCTTGGGCTGGAAAGAGTCTTTTCGCCGCGCGGACGCGCGGCGGCTGGATCCCGCCACAAGGGCGAGAATGAGGGGAATTTTTAGCACCCGGTGCTGCCCGCATCAGCGTCAGCCAACTCGCTTACATCCCTATCCCCAAAAGCAAAAAGGCCGCTCTCGAAAGCGGCCTTCCCAATCGTCTTGCGACTATGTCTTAAACCAACCGGCTCTGCTCGGTCGCCGCTTCGATGAAGCTCTTGAACAGCGGGTGCGGTTCGAGCGGGCGGGACTTCAGTTCGGGGTGGTACTGGACGCCGATGAACCAGGGGTGATCCGGATATTCGACGGTCTCCGGCAGCACGCCATCCGGCGACATGCCGGAGAAGACGAGGCCGCAGTTTTCCAGGCGGTCCTTGTAGTCGATGTTGACTTCGTAGCGGTGGCGGTGGCGCTCGGAGATGTCGGTCGAGCCGTAGATCTCGGCGATCTTGGTGTCCTTCTTGAGCGCGGCCTTGTAGGCGCCGAGGCGCATGGTGCCGCCGAGGTCGCCGGCCGCGTTGCGCTTCTGCAACTCGTTGCCCTTGACCCATTCGGTCATCAGGCCGACCACCGGCTCGTCGGTCTTGCCGAACTCGGTCGACGAGGCCTTTTCGATGCCGGCCAGATGACG
Source organism: Rhizobium sp. AN80A (assembly GCF_030053015.1). Classification (NCBI taxonomy): domain Bacteria; kingdom Pseudomonadati; phylum Pseudomonadota; class Alphaproteobacteria; order Hyphomicrobiales; family Rhizobiaceae; genus Rhizobium; species Rhizobium sp. AN80A. The sequence continues at coordinate 995,029 of NZ_JASJPX010000003.1, forward strand.
GGCCGCTTCGACGACCGCCATCTGCATGCCGAAGCAGATGCCGAAATAGGGAACGTTGCGTTCGCGAGCAAACTGGGCGGCGAGGATCTTGCCTTCCGAGCCACGCTCGCCGAAGCCGCCAGGCACCAGAATGCCGTGGACCTTTTCGAGGTAGGGCGCCGGGTCTTCCTTTTCGAAGACTTCCGATCTGATCCACTCGAGATTGACCTTCACACGGTTGGCGATGCCGCCATGGTGCAGCGCTTCGATCAGCGACTTGTAGGCGTCCTTGAGGCCGGTGTACTTGCCGACGATCGCGATCGTGACCTCGCCCTCGGGCGTGCGGATGCGATTGCAGACCTCTTCCCAGGAATCGAGACGCGGCTTGGGCGCCGGTTCGATGCCGAAGGCCGCCAGAACTTCGTTGTCGAGGCCTTCCTTGTGGTAGGCGATCGGCACGTCGTAGATGTTGGCGACGTCGAGCGCCTGGATGACGGCGCTCTCGCGGACGTTACAGAACAGCGAGAGCTTGCGGCGCTCGGCTTCCGGGATTTCGCGATCGGCACGAACGAGCAGGATGTCGGGGTGAATGCCGAGCGCCTGCAGTTCCTTGACGGAGTGCTGGGTCGGCTTGGTCTTCAGCTCGCCGGCTGCCGGGATATAGGGCATCAGCGTCAGGTGAACATAAACCGCCGTGCCGCGCGGCAGGTCGTTGCCGAGCTGGCGGATGGCTTCCATGAAGGGCATCGCTTCGATATCGCCGACGGTGCCGCCGATTTCGCAGATGACGAAATCATACTCGTCATTGCCCTCGATCACGAAATCCTTGATCTCGTTGGTGACGTGCGGGATCACCTGAACGGTCGCGCCGAGATAGTCGCCGCGGCGTTCCTTGTCGATGATGTTCTTGTAGATGCGGCCGGTGGTGATGTTGTCGGTCTTGGAGGCCGAGCGGCCGGTGAAGCGCTCGTAGTGGCCGAGATCGAGATCGGTTTCCGCGCCATCGTCGGTGACGAAGACTTCGCCGTGCTGGGTCGGGCTCATGGTGCCCGGATCCACGTTCAAATAGGGGTCGAGTTTGCGCAGCCGCACCCGGTAACCACGGGCCTGCAGCAACGCTCCGAGAGCGGCGGCCGCAATTCCTTTACCGAGAGAGGAAACCACGCCGCCAGTGATGAATACGTATCGCGCCATGGGAGCTACCGCTTACCTTTTCAAAAACGATTCCACCAGCCCTAAAATTCATGTCCTGAATTTTAGGGCTCTAATTTAACAGCATTCTTCCCGCGCTTGCCGCGCGATCGCTGTCGGTGACTTCAAGACAAAAGAAAACCGGCAGACCCTGGGGCCTGCCGGCGGTTTATGCGTTGTGTGGCTTACTGCCCGCTCGGAGCAGTCGCCGGGGCCGGAGCGGCAGGCGTGGTGGCCTGCGGTGCTGCCGGAGCGGTTTCAGTCGCTGCCGGGGCTGGCGTCGTCGCGGCGGGAGCCGGTGCGGTGGCTGCAGGAGCAGCCGGAGCGGTCGCGGCAGGAGCCTGAGCGGCCGGAGCAGCAGGTGCGTCGCCGCCGGTCGGAACGCCGTTGCCGGCGGGAGCCGCGGGTGCAGCCGGAGCGGCGGCGCCGTTCTGCTGACCGCCAAGCGAATCGAGAATGCCGTTGCCCTGCCCGCTCGTTGCCGGAATGCGGTTCAGGATATCCGTCGGACGGCTTTCGTAGCGGTTCAAGACGCCGAGGCCGAGCGAGGTGATGAAGAAGAGTGCTGCGAGGATCGCGGTCGTGCGGGTCAGCGCATTGGCCGTGCCGCGCGCCGACATGAAGCCCGAACCGCCGCCGATACCGAGGCCACCGCCTTCGGAGCGCTGGATAAGCACAACGCCGACAAGCGCCAGCACGATCATGAGATGAATGACAATCAATACGGTCTGCATGGGTCCAGTCCTGCCGGCGCGAAGCGGGCATAAAGTAAAATTCTGGCGCTCTTTACATGAGGTGATCCGCTATTCCAAGCCCTTCGGCCCGGAATATACACGCATCTCAAGAGAGCAACGCCTCGTATGCGCCGTAGATGGCGAGGAAATCGGTTGCTTTCAAGCTCGCACCGCCGATCAGCGCGCCGTCGACATTGGCGACGCCCATCAGTTCCCGGGCGTTGCCGGGCTTGACCGAGCCTCCATAGAGGATGCGGAACTTGCGGCCGTTGTCGCCGAAGCGTGCGACCAGCTCGGCGCGCATGAAGGCATGCGCCTTCTCGACGTCCTCGACGGTTGGCGTCACACCGGTACCAATCGCCCAGACGGGCTCGTAGGCGATCACGGTGGTTTCGGGCGTGGCGTTCTCCGGCACGGAGGCCGACAGCTGCCGCTTGATGATATCCAGCGTCTGGCCCGCCTGGCGCTCGGCAGCGGTCTCGCCGATGCAGACGATCGCAGTGAGATCGGCGGCGGCGGCGGCTTCCGCCTTGGCGCGCACCAGATGGTCCGTCTCTGCGTGATCGGTACGACGTTCGGAATGGCCGACGATGACATAGGTGCCGAAGCAATCGGCGATCATTTCGGCCGAGATATCGCCGGTATGGGCGCCTTCGGGGTTCTGGTGGCAATCCTGCGCGCCGATGGCGAGCGGGCTATCGGTGCAGAGCGCCGTCGCGACGTAGAGCAACGTCGCCGGCGGGCAAATCAGCGCTTCCACCTTGTTGGAAAGAGGACCCTGCACGCCCGACGCAATCGCCTTGATCTGATCCAGCGAGGCACGCGTGCCGTTCATTTTCCAGTTTCCCGCCACAAGCGGGCGCACGTCAGGTGTCATGCCGGCCTTCCCCATTTCTCGGTCAGGACGGCCTTAGCAAAAGCATGCGGCAATGAAAAGGTTTCGGACGCTTACGTAAGGGAAATTGCGGCGTTTTGCGGCGCAAATGCTTAAAATTTGTCGGCCGCGTTGCCTAAACTATGGCTGGCCCCTCAATTTTTGGAGGCCAATATCCAGTTCAGCGTCCGGCGCCAGTCGATCATGCGGATCGGCGTGCCGTGATTTCCCGTCTGGTACAGGGTGAAATGCGTCGGATAGCCCGATTTGATCAGCGTTTCGAAGAGCACCTGCTGGTCGGCGGCGGCGTAGGTCGGATCGCGGCTGCCGTGGGCGAACCAGAGCGGCCGCCTGGCCTTGTAGAAGGCGCTCTTCGCAAAATCGGGATCGGCGACGCCGCTCATGATGACCATTCCCTTGAGCCGCTTGACCGTTTCGGCATCACGCGTCGCACCCCAGCAGATCTGGCTCCCCATGGACGCGCAGGTAAGGATGATCGGCCGGCCCGGCGCCTGGGCGCTGGCATAGCGGATCAGGCCGGCGACGGCGGTCACGCCATCGCTGTCGAAGGTCCTGACCGAGGGCGCGTAATAGACGCCACCATTGCCGGCGACGAGGTTTTTCAGCCGGTTGAAATTGCCGCCGAAGGTGTAATCGTTGACGCCGAGGCGGCGGTCGCCGTTTCGGCCGTGGACGAAGATGACCGTAAAGGCGGCGCCAGCGCTCGGCCCTACCCTCGCAACGTCGAGCTTGACGCCGTCGAGCGACAGCGTCTCGTTGTTCTGCAGCTTGCGGATGCCGAGCGAGACGTATTTCTGCTGCGTGCGTTTTTCCGGGATCTGGTCGCGACCGTTGATGTCGCGCATCTCGTCGTAATCGATGACATCGAAGGCGCCGTCATTGCCGGTCTGAAGCGTCGTCTGCGTCGAAAACAGGTCGTCCTTGAACGGCGGCAAGGTGTCGGCTGCGCTGATATCGGCGTATGCGAACATGAAAAAGGCCGCAATTGCTGTGATAGTTATGCAATGACTTGTGGACATTCGCATGCGCAAGGTTCCCTGAGGCGTCTGGCCGCTTGCCATTCGGCGACCCAGGACGCAAATCATTTCTTGAAGAAAGTCCGCCCGACGAGGCGGCGTCGCGTATCGAGGTGCTTTCTGGCAGACTCTGCCTGATCTGCAAACGTGACATGAATTGCGGTGATTTTGGGTCGGGCTCAAGCGCAAGCGGCCAGCCCACGACAAGATGAAGATCTGAACGGCTCCATGGACGATAGCAACGACCTCTTTTCCGGAATGCCCCTGACCAAGAAGCAGGAGGATGCGCCGCAGCCGGCCAAGACGGCACCCGCTGCCGCTCCGGCTGCGCCGAGCGCTGCCGCCAGTGCCGCGCCACGGCAGGCGCCGCCGGCGAGCTCGACGTCCGAGGACTACGGCGCCTCGTCGATCCGCGTTCTGGAAGGTCTCGAGCCGGTCCGCATGCGGCCGGGCATGTATATCGGCGGCACCGACGAAAAGGCCCTTCACCACCTCTTCGCGGAAGTCATCGACAACTCGATGGACGAAGCGGTCGCCGGCCACGCCAATTTCATCGAAGTGCATCTCGACGCGATGGGCTTCCTGACCGTCAGCGACAACGGGCGCGGTATTCCGGTTGAGAACCACCCGCAGGTTCCTGGCAAGTCGACGCTCGAAGTCATCATGACCAAGCTGCATGCCGGCGGCAAGTTCGACGGCAAGGCCTACGAGACATCGGGCGGTCTGCACGGCGTCGGCGTCTCCGTCGTCAACGCGCTGTCGGATGTTCTCGAAGTCGAGGTCGCGCGCAATCGCAAGCTCTATCGCCAGCGCTTTTCGCGCGGCATTCCGCAGGGTGGCCTTGAGGAACTGGGCGACGTTCACAACCGCCGTGGTACGCGCGTGCGCTTCCATCCGGACCCGCAGATCTTCGGCGATCACGCCAAGTTCGATGCCGGCCGCGTCTTCCGCATGGCGCGCTCGAAGGCCTATCTGTTCGGCGGCGTCGAGATCCGCTGGAGCTGCGATCCTGGTGTCGTCGCAGAAGGCGGCGAGATCCCCGACAAGGCGGTCTTCCACTTCCCCGGCGGCCTGAAGGATTATCTGCAGGCGACGATGGGCAAGGAGTTCACCGTCACCCGCGAGATCTTCGCCGGCAAGACGGAAAAAACCAGCGGCCATGGCTCGCTCGAATGGGCGATCACCTGGTACGGCGGCGACCCGCAGGTTCACTCCTACTGCAACACCATTCCGACGCCCGAAGGCGGCACCCACGAGGCCGGCCTGCGCATCGCGCTGACCAAGGGCCTCAAGGCCTATGGCGAGCTGACGCAGAACAAGCGCGCCGCGCAAATCACCACCGATGACGTGATGATCTCGGCCGTCGGCATGCTCTCGGTCTTCATCCGCGAGCCGGAATTCGTCGGCCAGACGAAGGACAAGCTTGCCACGGTCGAAGCCCAGCGCATCGTTGAAAACGCGCTGCGCGATCCCTTCGACCACTACCTCGCCGACAATCCGAACGAGACAGCCAAGCTGCTCGACTGGGTGATCGAGCGCGCCGAGGAGCGCCTGCGCCGCCGCAAGGAAAAGGAAGTCAACCGCAAGACCGCCGTGCGCAAGCTGCGCCTGCCCGGCAAGCTTGCCGATTGCTCGCAGAACACCGCCCAGGGCGCCGAACTCTTCATCGTCGAAGGGGATTCGGCCGGTGGCTCCGCCAAGCAGGCGCGCAACCGCGCCAATCAGGCGATCCTGCCGCTGCGCGGCAAGATCCTGAACGTCGCCAGCGCCGGTCGCGAAAAGCTTGGCGCCAACCAGCAGCTCTCCGACCTCGTTCAGGCGCTTGGCTGCGGCACGCGCTCGAAGTACCGCGAGGAAGACCTTCGCTACGAGCGCATCATCGTCATGACCGATGCCGACGTCGACGGCGCGCATATCGCCTCGCTGCTCATCACCTTCTTCTATCAGGAGATGCCCGAGCTCGTTCGCGGCGGTCACCTGTTCCTCGCCGTTCCGCCGCTCTACAAGATCACGCAGGGCGCGAAATCGGCCTATGCGCGTGACGACCGTCACCGTGCCGAGCTGATGGAGACGGAGTTCAAGGGCAAGACGAAGGTCGAGATCAGCCGCTTCAAAGGTCTCGGCGAAATGCTGCCGGCGCAGCTCAAGGAAACCACCATGGACCCAAGCAAGCGCACCATGCTGCGCGTGCTGATCGACGAGGTGGATTTCGAGGGCACGCGCACGGCGGTCGACGATCTCATGGGCACGAAGCCGGAAGCCCGCTTCCGGTTCATCCAAGATCGCGCCGCGTTCGCGGAAAACCTCGACATCTGACGCCGAGGTCCGACGGAAGATCAGGCTCGGCCGAGCCTGATTTCGATCACGGTCTTTACCGAATTGGCGAGGAAGCAGAGCTCGTGCGCCTGATGGTGCATCTGCTCCTCGAGTTCACGGCTTGGGACTTCGTCGGTGTAACCGACCTTCGGCCGCAGCTCGACGCGGCTGACCATCATTCGTCCGTCGACCTTTTCCATCACGCCGAGAGCATCATCGACATAGCTGTCGATGCCGATGCGCTTTTTCGACGCGATCCAAAGATAGAACAGCATGTGGCAGCTGGAGAGCGCCGCCACATAGGCTTCCTCCGGATCGACATTCTCCGCCACCGCATAGGGCAAAGGCACATTGTGAGGAGATGCGGAAGCCGGCACCGTGATGCCGCCGTCGAAGGACCAGCTGTGGCCGCGGCTGTAGCGCCCGTCGATAAAGTTGTCCTCACCGCGCTGCCACGCCACCTGTGCCGAAAACGTCGTCATGCCTCTTCTCCTTCTTGGGTCGCAGCGCCGCCACTATCAGCTCCAGGCATACTTGTCTCGGCTTTCGCTCCCGGCGCTCGGCGCGCACACGAGATCACGATGTCGTCAGCATTCGGCGCTCGCGCTGTATGAAAACCATATCGAAGGAATTCTGTCTTAATGATTGCGCTATGTGAGATTATGAGGTCTGCGGGACGACCGATCGACGGACGACGGGGGCGTTGTCCGGCATAAATCGGCGATGGAGCTTGCGTGCAGAGGACGCATGGCCCATATCGGTAGGTGAAATAGGGGAAAAGGACGACGTGAGCCTTCCAAACAACAACATGCAGCGTGAGTCGAGATGGATTGGCCCATCGTCTCATGCACGTACGCCGCTCATTCCTTCGATCTCCGCGGCGCGCTGGCTTTTGATGCTTGTCGTGGCCGCTGGCGTTTATTTTTTCTACGGCTTCCTCGTGCCGGTGCTGGCCGCTCTGGTCATCGGATTTGCAAGCTGGCCGCTCTATCGCAAGCTGCTGCAGAAGGTCGGCGGCAACACGACGATCGCCGCAACCATCGCGCTGATACTGATCATCACCTTTCTCATCACGCCGATAGTGCTTGCCGTCACCTACACGACGGGCGAAGTGCGCGAATGGGTCGCCTGGCTGATCCACGCGAACCGCGCCGGCGCGCCCACGCCGACATGGATCGCAGCACTTCCGTTCGTCGGTCCGAACCTCGACGAGATGTGGGTCAAGTATATCGGCACGCCGGGCGCCATGGGCGAACTGATCCAGGCGGTCAGCGGCGCCCATATTGCAAACATCTACCGCGCCGTGCTCGCGGCCGGCGGCGGTGCCTTCCATCTGCTTCTGACGCTGCTGTTCATGCTGATCGCGCTGTTCTTCGTCTATCGTGACGGCGCGGCGTTCTCGCGCCAGATCGACATGCTCGGCGAGCGTATCCTGCCCAACCGCTGGGAGCGGATCTCGCGCGTGGTCCCGGCCACGATCAGCTCGACCGTCATGGGCATGACGCTGATCGCCATTGGCGAAGGCATCGTGCTCGGCGTCGCCTATTGGATGGCCGGAGTGCCCTCGCCCGTGACGCTCGGCGTCATCACCGGCATCATGGCATTGATCCCCGGCGGCGCGCCGCTGTCGTTCACGCTGGTCTCGATCTACCTTGTCGCCAGCGGCTCGCCCCTGGCCGGCGTCGTCCTGTTCGTCTGGGGTACCGTCGAACTCTTCATCGTCGACAAGACACTGCGCCCCAAACTGGTCGGCGGCCCGATCAAGCTCCCCTTCCTGCCAACCTTCTTCGGGCTGATCGGCGGCGTGAAGACGTTGGGCTTCCTCGGGGTGTTCATCGGCCCGGTGCTGATGGCGCTTCTGGTTGCGATCTGGCGCGAATGGATGCACGAGGTCCGCACGGCCGAAAAGCCGGATATCGGCCCTCAGGTGCTGATCGACGAACAGGCGCCGCCGCCGCCCAGGGTCGCCGAAGGCTGATCAGGGCGCCGCCTTTCCGGATAGCAAACATTGTTCCGCATGGATGCCGGAAAGCGGCCTTCATTTGGCTGAAATTGCTGCGTCTAAGGGGAGCGGTTCAATATCGAAAGCGCCCCCATGCAAGCCGTCCTCATCGCCATGACCATCCTCGGATGCAACGACGCGGTCACGCAATGCAATTACGTTGCGACGGTCGAGAAGCGCTGGGAAACGGTGGCGATGTGCGACGGCGATTCCGAGCGGCAACTGACGCGTTATTCCAACATCAACTACCCGACGGTCATCGCCGTCTGCGAGCCCCCGCGGCCGCCGGAACCGAGTGTCGTCGCCGCAGCGCCTGCGCCCGCATCCGCCGTGGTCGAGGAAAGGTCGCAGACCGGTATTTCCGGCCTGGGGTCCAGAATGGCGGCAGAGGTACGCGCATACCTGCCCTCCGGCCATTCCATGAAATCCGCGCTCGCAACGCCCGTGCATTTCCTATCAGGAAGCTATTCCTGGGTCATCAGGCGCTTGAGCAATCAGAGCTAGACTAGCTAGGCCGCGGCCAGTGCCGTCATATGGGCATATCCGCGTGCGGACTGTCGCTGCTCGGCGACATGCAGCTTCTCGACCATCTCCAGCAACTCCTGCACGGCGCCATGGGTGGCGTTGCGGCCTCTGAAGCTCTGCAGCAGCCGGCCGCAGACATTCGCAAGCATGGTGCCCGATGTGGATTTCGACGCCTCGCGCCACAGCAAGGTGGCTTCGACGAAGATCACGCTGATGTCGCGGGCGAGACCGGCCGTCTCGTAAAGCGCGCGCACGGCGTGCATGCGGCCGGTCGCCAGGATCGAGCGCACCCGCCGCTCGTCGCAGCCGGTCAGATTAACGATGGCGCCGGCGAAGAACTCGACCTTGCCGGAGCACAGCGCGTGCATGAGGAAAGACGGCGTGAGGCGTCCGCTGACACGCAGATGCTCGACCAGGTCGGCGACCTCGCCCGGCGTGATTTCACCGGCAAGGGCGACGATCGCGGTTTCGGTCGCCTCGCGCGCAACACGCTGAAGACGGCCGGCGCCGATCGCCGCCTGCGCCAGCGGCAGATTGATCAGGGCGTCGCTCACATGCTGCGTCAGCAACTGGCGGGCATCGGCCGGCAGGTCGGGACGGTCGAGCAGGAGGTTGCGCACCTCGCAGTCGTCGCCCAGTCGCTCGGCAATGCGCTTCCAGAGCCTGCGGCGCGATCTCGGCGCCTTCGTTTTCGAGCAGACACAGAACATCTTCCTCGCCGCCGATCTCCGCCAGGGCGGCGGAAACCGAACGCGATATGCTGGAGCGTGCGGCAATCAGCATGCGCGTGACGGCGCTGCCGCGCGCGGCAAGATCGACGAGATCCGTGTCCGATAGTAGCGGCGAGCAGGTGATGGCATGGCAGGCGATCTCCGCCTGGTCACCGGCCAGGGACAAGACGATGGCGCGCGGCGCATCCGGCGACCACGCGATGGCTTCCGCCATGGCGAGCCGAACCTTCGGTGACGGGTCGTCGAGCAGGAAGGTCATGGCCATTTCCGCGGCCTTGCGCTCTTCCCGCGACATTTCCGACTGCAGGTAGGCGCGGCCGAGCGCGCTTGCCGCCCTCGCCCGGTCTCCGGTCTTGGCAGTCTCAACCCAACGAAGAAATGCCTCTACGATCACTGCGAACCCCGATCCTCAAGTGCGATTCTCTCACACCCCAAGTGTTGAGGATGACGGTAGCGGCAAAAAGTTTATGATTGGTTCACCATATACTTTAACCCTTCTTCAGGGCTGCGGGGCTTTTCAGGCCTTGGGCCGGAAGAGCTCGAATACATCGCTGCTCTCGCTGTAATCCATGTAGCCCAGACGGGCGACGGGTCTCGCCAGACCCATGTCGATACGGCCGTCGCGCAGGATCGCTTCATCGATATGGATACCGACGACCTGCCCGAAGATCATGACGCTGTCCGACGGCTCGCCGCTGAGTGACTTCGGCTCGATGATCTCGGTTACCTTGCATTCCAGGACCGCGAAAGCTTCGGCCACATAGGGAGCATCGACGAGCTCCCCTTCTTCGGCGTCAGTCCGGACAATGCAAACTCGTCGACGTCATAGGCGACGGCGGCCGAGGACATGTTCATCTTGTCGATCAGGTTACGGCTGACGAAGTTGCAGGTGAATTCGCCGGTTTCGCTGGCGTTTCGATAGCTGTCCTTGCGACCGCTCGACGAGAACATGACCAGCTTCGGACGGTCCGATATGGCGTTGAAGAACGAATAAGGCGCCAGGTTCAGCGTGCCGTCCCCGCCCTTACTGCCGATCCAGCCGATCGGCCTTGGCGACACGATCGCCTTGAAGGGATCGTGCGCAAGGCCATGCCGGTTCTGATCCGTCGTGTAGAACATCAACCTTCCCCGCCGACCCAGGTGACCGTCTCGGAAAGCTCGGGGCGCGGGCGCTCGACGGGCGGGAACGTCGTCGAGCCCATGTGGATGAAGCCGGCGACCTTCTCGCCGGGCTCGACGCCCAGCAGCGGATAGGCGCGTTCGTCATAGGCGAACCACTCGGTCAGCCAGTTGGCGACCCAGCCATGGGCATTGGCCGCGAAGATCATGTTGAGGCAGACGGCGCCGGCCGACATCAGCTGCTCCCATTCCGGGATCTTGACGTGCGGGCCGGCCTTGCTGACGACCGCGACGACGACGGGCGCGCGCGTGAAGCGGCTGCGCTCCACCTGAATCATCTCGTCGGACAGATCGGGCTTCTTTTCCAGGGCAAGCTTCAGAAGCTCCTCGCCAATGCGGGTCCGTTCCTCGCCGCGATAGACGATGAAGCGCCAAGGTGCCAGCTTGCCGTGATCCGGCACACGCGAGGCAAGGCGCAGTATCTCCTCGATCTCGGGCTTTTCGGGGCCCGGCTCGGACATCTGGAAGGCGGGAATGGAGCGGCGGACGCCGAGATAGTCGATCAGCTTGATATCGGATCTCATGGACAAGAAACTCTCATTTTCATTGCGGTATCGGCGATGGGTCTTGAATTTGCCATCGGGTTGGTCTTGAAGTGGCCTCTGTCATTTCAGTTGTCAATTGGTTCGCAAAACACATGCTCGGCATTTTGCCATACGCCCGCTGGAGTGTTGCCGCCGCTCTCCTTGCCTTGATGCCCGTCGTCGCCGGCGCGCAGGACGCCTTCAAGGAGTTCAAGCAGCTCGACACGACCGCGAAGATGCCCAAGCTCAATGCCTTCATCGCGCCCGGAGGAGCGCCGCAGGGCACGCAGCTGCGTCCGGTCGCGCTCGAGGCAAAGCTCACGGCGTCGGGCGATGCCGTCAAGGATGGCCTCTCCTGGTATGTGTTCAGCCCTGTTGCCGGGAGCGACGGCAAGCTGCCGCTGATCGCCAGTTCCCAGGGCGGTTCGGCCGACTTCCAGCTCGCGCCGGGCGACTATTTCGTCAACGTGTCGTTCGGTCGTGCCGGCGTGACACGCAAGCTTTCGGTTCCAGAGGACGGCGCGCTTGAAAAGCAGACCATGGTTCTTGAGGCCGGCGGTCTGCTGCTCAACGCGGTCTCCGGATCGGATGTGAAGATCCGGCCCGATCAGCTGAGCTTCTCGATCTATTCCGGCGATGTACGCGAGGATGGCGAGCGTGGTCTCGTGATGGCTGATGTGCCGCCGAATACGGTGGTAAGGCTCAACGCCGGCACCTATCATGTCGTTTCCGAATATGGCGAGACCAACGCATCGGTACGTGCCGACATCCAGGTGGAAGCGGGCAAGCTCACGGAAGCGACGATCCAGCACAAGGCGGCGCAGATCACCTTCAAACTCGTCTCCGACAAGGGCGGCGAAGCGATCGCGGATACCGCCTGGTCGATCCTGACGGCCGCCGGCGACGCCGTTGGCGAAAGCGTCAGCGCCTTTCCGACCATGGTGCTTGCCGAGGGCGAATACTCCGCCGTCGCGCGCAACAAGGACAAGATCTATCAGCGCGAATTCAAGGTCGCGGCAGGCAAGAACATGGACGTCGAAGTTCTCATGAAGGACGTGCAGCCGGACCAGGGACCGGCGGCGACGACATTGCAGCAGCTGCCGCCGGAGCAGCAAAACGAAACGGAACAGCCGCATAACTCGCAAGCAATGCCCTCGTTCGAACAACTCCAGAGCGGTACGGCGGACAGTGGCGTCGATTCCTGACTGAGGCAATCGATATCCTCATCAATGCAAAGCGCCCGGCCATTGCGGACCGGGCGTTTTCGTTTTCAGTCGAAGATCAGAAAAGCCTCAGGCGGCCTTCGCCTTCCTGGCAGCAGCCTTGCGCAGCACATCCGGCGGCGTCGCCTCGTGCGTCAGCGCCGCGATCGCGTCGTCGAGCGACATCGAGCTCTGCTCCTGGCTGCCGAGACGGCGGATGTTGACCGTGCGCTCTTCGGCTTCCTTCTTGCCGCAAACGATGATGACGGGCACCTTGGTGACCGAGTGTTCGCGGACCTTGTAGTTGATCTTCTCGTTGCGGAAGTCGGTCTCGACATGGAGCCCGGCCTCGCGCAACGCCTCGGCAACTTCCTCGCCGTAGGCGTCGGCTTCCGACGTGATCGTCGCGACGACGATCTGCAGCGGCGACATCCACAGCGGCAGGTGTCCGGCGAAGTTCTCGATCAGGATACCGAGGAAGCGCTCCATCGAGCCGCAGATGGCGCGGTGGATCATCACCGGCTGCGTCTTTTCGGAGTTGCTGTCGATATAGAAGGCGCCAAAGCGTTCCGGCAGGTTGAAGTCGACCTGCGTGGTGCCGCACTGCCATTCACGGCCAATGGCGTCCTTCAGCGTATATTCGAACTTCGGACCGTAGAACGCGCCCTCGCCCGGCAGGATGCCGGTCTTGATGCGGCCTTCGGACTGTTCCTCGATGGTCTTCAGCACCTCGGTCATCACGGCTTCGGCGCGGTCCCAGAGAGCGTCGGATCCCACGCGCTTTTCAGGACGGGTCGAGAGTTTGACGACGATTTCCTTGAAGCCGAAGTCTTCATAGACCGACAGGATGAGGTCGTTGATGCGCAGGCATTCGGCCGCCATCTGCTCTTCCGTGCAGAAGACGTGCGCGTCGTCCTGGGTGAAGCCGCGAACGCGCATCAGGCCATGGAGCGCGCCGGAGGCCTCGTAGCGGTGCACCGTGCCGAACTCGGCCAGACGGATCGGCAGCTCGCGGTAGGACTTCAGGCCATGCTTGAAAATCTGCACGTGACCCGGGCAGTTCATCGGCTTCAGCGCGAAGACGCGGTTGTCGGCTTCCTTGTCCTCCGGATGCGTGAAGGCATAGGCCGACTTCACCGCGAACATGTTTTCCTGATACCAGCCCCAGTGACCAGAGGTCTCCCAGAGCGAGGCATCGAGAACCTGCGGGGCGTTGACCTCTTCATAGGTGCCGGCAAGGCGGCGACGCATGTAGGAGGTCAGCGCCTGGAACATCCGCCAGCCCTTGCCGTGCCAGAAGACGACGCCGGGGCCCTCTTCCTGGAAATGGAACAGATCCATCTCGCGCCCCAGCTTGCGGTGATCGCGCTTTTCGGCTTCCGCCAGCATGTGCAGGTAGTTGTCGAGATCCGCCTGCTCGGCCCAGGCCGTACCGTAGATGCGCGAGAGCATGGCGTTGTTGCTGTCGCCACGCCAGTAGGCGCCGGCAACCTTCATCAGCTTGAAGGCCGTGCCGACCTGGCCGGTGGAGGCCATGTGCGGCCCGCGGCAGAGGTCGAACCATTCGCCCTGATTGTAGATCTTCAGGTCCTGCCCTTCCGGGATCGCATCGACGAGCTCGACCTTGTAGCTCTCGCCCTTGGCGGCGAAGACTTCCCTGGCCTTCTCGCGCGACCAGATCTGCTTGGTGAAGGCAGCGTTGCGCGAAATGATCTCCTTCATCTTCTTTTCGATCTTAGGAAGATCGTCGAGCGTGAAGGGGTCGTTCTTGGCGAAATCGTAATAGAAGCCGTTCTCGATCACCGGACCGATCGTGACCTGCGTGCCGGGCCAGAGCTCCTGCACGGCTTCGGCCATGACGTGGGCGGCATCGTGGCGAATAAGCTCCAGCGCACGCGGATCGGCGCGGGTGATGATCTCGATCGCGCCGTCGACGACGGGATCGGAAAGGTCGCGCACGGTGCCGTCGATCGCGATGGCGACGGCCTTCTTGGCAAGCGACTTGGAAATGGATTCAGCGACATCCTTGCCGGTTGCGCCAGCGTCGTAGCTGCGCACGGAACCATCGGGGAATGTCAGGGAAACGGATTGGGACATTTTAGACTTCTCCTTGTCCAGTCCCGCCAACGAATGCGGGTGGTTGCAATGATGCGTTTCGGATCACGAACACGCCGCCGCCTGATACCGGGATTTGCCGTCGCAGTAAAGGAAAAGACGGGTTAGCCGACCATTTCGGCGAGCCCGCGAACGGTGTTCCAGTTGCGCAGTGTGCCGACGCCCATACGCTTCGTCGTGAGCGCGGAGAGCAGTTTCCATTCGCTGGGCTTGCCGGCAAAATCGATCCAGAGATCGCCGCCGATCACGGCAAGGCGCTGGTTCGGCTGCGCATGCGGCCGTAACCTATCGAGAACCGCGTGGTCGAGCGGCTTTCGCATGACGCGCAGGATCACCTGGCTGCCATCGCCCTCGGGAAACGGGTTGGTGGCGGCGATCTTGCGCCAATCCTCTCCCGTTCGAACAAGGATATCGACCGGCTTTCCGAAGCGCGCTTTGAACGCCTGCTCCAGCCGCAGCTCGATATCACCGATCGGTGACGGCTGCGTTTCGAAGACGATATTGCCCGTCGAAACCAGTGTGCGCGGATTTCGATAGCCGAGCGACGAGGCCATGTCGCGCAGATCAGACATGACGACCCTGCGGCCCGGCGCCAGAACGATGCTATGCAGGAGTGCGACGCAGGTGATCACGCCGGCTTGCGGCCGAGCGCCAGATAACGCCACGGCGTCCACCAATGGAAACGCGAACCGAGCGTTTCCGGAACGCGGTCGAGCCCGCTGGTGCCGCCGGGGCCGCAACGGCCGACGCGAAACAGCGTCATCCATCCGCCGCTCCACAGACCATGGCGGGCGATGGCCTCGTAACCGTATTCCGAGCACGTTGGGATATGGCGGCAGGAATTGCCGATGAAGCCGGACAGCGTCAGCTGGTAGAGCCGGATAAAGCCCATTCCGAACAGCCGGTCAGGCGTCTTGCGGAAGGGTCCGGTGTAATTGCGCGACGGCACAATCGGCCTTGCCTGGGTTGGCGCGGCGGCGCCGCCTTCATCCTCGTCGTCGTGATCGTTCGGCAAGCAGAACTGGCACATGGTTCAAGCCTCCACCATCTCGGCACGCTTGGCCTCGACCTGTCCGATCGCGTCGACCACGGCGTCGAAGGTCAGCATCGTGGAGGCGTGACGGGCCTTGTAGTCGCGGACGGGCCTCAGATAGCGCATGTCCTCGAAGCGCCCGGAGGGGCCCTCGCCCTCCTCTTTCAGCATGGCGAGCATGTCCGAACGGGCCTGGCGCAGCTCCTGCGCCGTCGCGCCGACGACATGGCGGGCCATGATCGAGGACGAGGCCTGACCGAGCGCGCAGGCCTTGACGTCATGGGCGAAGGCCGAAACCGTATCGCCATCCATCTTCAGCCAAATCCTGACTTTCGAGCCACAAAGCTTGGAATGCGCCTGGGCGCTGGCATCTGCCTCCTCAAGAGAGCCGATCAGCGGTATATTGCCGGCGAATTCGAGAATTTTGCTGTTGTAGATGTCGTCCATCGGGTATTCCGCTCCATATTTCATGCGGATAGGCGGCTGATCGTTTATTGTAGCACAAACAAAAACACACCGTGTCGCGCTGGAAGACTTACATAGCGATGCCATTTTCCTATATGTATGTCGTTCGAAGGCCATCGAAATGCAATGGCCTCGTGTAAGTTTGAATGGGAAACCGTGCCGGAAGGGCCGCAGATTTTCGCCCTGAAAGCCCCGGAGCCTGCCAAAGGTGCACTATTCCCGAGTGGGATTGCCAGTGGCTAGTCCGAAATACGGTCCGCCTTGCGGATCAGGAGACAGTTGCAGATGGACGCCATCGTAAAGAACTTTCCGCAGACCACGCCAGAATCCAATCGCCCAACCCAGAAGGAAGCCGAAGAGGCGGTGCGCACGCTGCTCCGCTGGGCCGGCGACGACCCTTCGCGCGAGGGACTGCTGGATACGCCGGCGCGTGTCGCGAAAGCGTATCGCGAGCTCTTCGCCGGCTACGAGATGGATGCCGGAGAGGTGCTTGGCCGGACCTTCGAGGAGGTCGCCGGTTACGACGACATGGTGCTGGTGAAGGATATTCCGTTCTTTTCGCATTGCGAACATCACATGGTTCCGATCATCGGCAAGGCGCACGTGGCCTACATGCCCGACGGCAAGGTTCTCGGTCTGTCGAAGATCGCGCGCGTCGTCGAAATCTACGGCCGCCGCCTGCAAACGCAGGAAACCATGACCGCCCAGATCGCCCGTTCGATCGACGAAACGCTTGCCCCGCGCGGCGTCGCGGTGATGATCGAGGCAGAACATATGTGCATGGCGATGCGCGGCGTTCAGAAACAGGGCTCGACCACATTGACGACAACCTTCACCGGCACATTTAAAACTGAGCCGGCTGACCAAGCCCGATTCATATCCATGGTGCGGAGCCGCTGACCGGCTTCATTTCAGAAAGCCGCGATGATGCCATTTGCCTTCAATGCGCCGTCCGAAGACAAGTCCGAGCTTGAGGATGCCGGTGATTTCACGCCGCGGTTCGACGATCGCGGCCTAATCACTGCGATCGTGACCGACGCCCATGACGGCGAATTGCTGATGGTGGCGCATATGAATGCGAAGGCGCTAGCGCTCACCATCCAGACCGGCCAGGCCCACTATTTCAGCCGCTCGCGCGGCAAGCTATGGCTGAAGGGCGAGACTTCGGGCAACATCCAGACGGTGAAGGAAATCCGCACCGACTGCGACCAGGACGCAATTTGGCTAAAGGTCGAAGTTGCGGGCCACGATGCGACCTGCCACACTGGCCGGCGATCCTGCTTCTATCGGACCGTCAGCCTGGAAGACGGCAAACCGATGCTTGCGATCGCCGACGACGAGCGCCAGTTCGATCCCCACGAAGTCTACGGAAAAGAGCCGTAACGACGGCCAGCCGTCTCTTTTTGGGTCAAGAGAGGCGGCCATATACCAATTCGAAAGGGTGGCGGCGCACTAATATTTGCGTGGGTGTCGTGCCAGGGGGAGGTTTGCCATGGTGAGCTGGAGTTTGATCCGTCAAGGCTCCGAAACCGTCGGTTCCGACGCCGGCATAGCCACGCCCTCCGATATCAAGCTCCCCGTTCCCGCACAGCAGAAACCGAAGCTGGCGCTCGCGCTGGGCGGCGGCGCTGCGCGCGGCTGGGCGCATATCGGCGTGCTCAGGGCGCTCGACGAAGCGGGAATTGAGATCGGCATGATCGCCGGCACGTCGATTGGCGCGCTGGTCGGCGGCTGCTATCTTGCCGGCAAGCTCGACGAACTCGAGAGTTTCGCCCGTTCCTTGACCATGCGCCGGATCGCAAGCCTGCTCGACCTTACGATCGGCGGCAGCGGCCTGTTCGGCGGCATGCGGCTTACCAAACGCATGCAGGAGCATCTGGAAGGGCTGAATGTCGAGGATCTCGACCGGCCGTTCGTCGCGGTTTCAGCCGAGGTCAACAGCGGCCACGAGGTGTGGATCGCCAACGGCTCGCTGATCACGGCGCTCAGGGCCTCCTATGCCCTGCCCGGCATTTTCGAACCCGTGCGCAGCAATCACCGCACGCTGGTCGATGGCGCTCTCGTCAATCCCGTGCCCGTCTCGGTGTGCCGTGCCTACGAGCAGCCGCTGGTCGTCGCCGTCAACCTGAACTACGACATCTATGGCCGCTCGGCCGTGGTTCGCCACAGCGCCAGCCTGACGCCATCGGAAGTGCAGAAGCAGGAGCACGCGCCTTATGCCAAGCTCGGCATGACCGGGGTCATGGTGCAGGCATTCAACATCATCCAGGATCGCATCGCGCGCGCGCGTCTCGCGGGCGACCCGCCCGACATCTCGCTTCAACCAAGATTGAGCGATATCGGCCTTTCGGAGTTTCACCGCGCCGGCGAAGCCATCGAGCGCGGTTATCAGGAAGCCACAGCGCGGCTTCCCGAGTTGAGGCGCATGCAGGAGCTATTTGCCGGCTCCAGCTGAGCGAGCCGGCGCGCCCTTGTCAGCCTGCGATATAGGCCTTGATATCCTCGGCTTCACGCTCGACCTCGGCGATGCGGGTCTTGACCACGTCACCGATCGAGATGATGCCGGCCAGCTTGCCGGCGCTTTCGACCGGCACGTGGCGGAAGCGACGGCTGGTCATCAGTTCCATCAGCTCGTTGACGGTCGTCGCCTCGTTGCAGCGGTAAACCTTCGCCGTCATCACCGATGCCACCGAACTATCAAGACAGGCGGGGCCGGACTTGGCGATCGCGTGAACCACGTCGCGCTCGGTGAAAATCCCCGCGATCTTGTTTTCCATGCCGACGATGACGATGGCGCCGATTTTCTTCTTGCTGAGAATCGCCGCGGCCTCGGAAACGGTGGTGTTCGGGCCGGCGGTGACGACATCCCTGCCCTTGGCATCGAGTATGGCTTTGACTGTATTGGACATTTGAACCTCCTATGTCGAAAGTGAGACACTTCAGCTGATCACAGGCATCCGCGGCGGTCTCTCCTCCCAACGCGGATCAGTTCGAATGGTGCACTTCAACGGTCAGGATTGCAATATATCCGCTTCCTCCGAAACAGACGGAAGTTCGGGCGGCGGGCGATCGAACAGCGAAAACAGCAGGAAGCCGAAGACGAAGCCGCCGATATGGGCTTCCCACGCGATCGGCTGACCGGTGTCACCGATCAGTGGAACGCCGACCGCAATCAGGAGATTGCCGGCGAACCAGAAGAGCATGAACATGACGACGGTACGGCTGCGCAACGCCTCGGCAATCGACAGCCGGGGATTGAGGTGGGCTGGAACCGTCGCGCGGCGTTCGGACGGAAAGGCGAAGCGGCAGGCGGCGCCCATCAGCGCGGAGACCACGCCGGACGCGCCGATCAGCACCGCGGCGTCACCCCAGTTCAGCACGGCTTGAAGCGCTGCCGACGCGACCGCGGCAAGCACCCAGAAAACCGTGTAGCGAACCCAGCCGATGCGGCGGGCGACGGGGGCGCCGAACGCCATCAGCCAGAGGCCGTTAAACAGGATGTGCTCGATACTTCCGTGCAGCAGCGAATAGGTGAGCGGCGTCCAGAACAATTGCGGCCCCTGCTCGGACAGAGGCGTGATGTAGCGCAGCGGGATGAAGCCGAAATCGAAGAACAGCGCATCGACACCGCTGTCGGAGAGCAGAAGCGTCTGCCCGGCGTAGATCACGGCCAACAGACCGATCGTTGCGACAATGGCACCCGGAAGATTGAAAATGGGCGTGCGCGGCGGCTTGGCGGCGGGCTCGGTCGGCTGATGCGGCTCGTTCGTATCGTCCATTGCATTCCTCGTTCACTTCGCGTGCACTGGCTTACAGGACGACAGGTCAAAAAAAGCCGTCCGGCAATCTACCGAACGGCTTGCCGAGCGTCCCCCGAGAATGACTTCGCGCCCGAGCAATTCATGCTGAACTTCCAATACCGGAAGCAATGAAAAGATACTGGCACGGCGGGGGCCGGCAGACAATCGAAACCCTTCCTTAACCTTAACTGGCCGGATCTGGCATGAAATCCGCATGGCATGGGGCAAGGTGGCCATGATGGTCGCCGTTTGAACCGAAATGAAACAGATCGGCAGTCCAATGCGCCTCAACACCACTATCCAGATCTTCGACTACTGGAACAAGCTACGCGGCAGCGAGATCGCTCCCCTGCGGACGCAGGTGGAGCCTCGCGACATCAGACATCTTCTTTCAAGCCTCTTCATGCTCGAGACATCCGGCGCAGGCCGCGTCACCTTTCGTCTCGCCGGCACGCGGATCTGCGACCTCTTCGGCCACGACCTCGGCGGCAGCTGCCTGTCGGAACTCTGGGCGCATGGCCACGAGGACATGGAGAAGACCGCCATCGGCGTCATGGAGCATGGTATTCCGGCCCTGTTGAACGCAACCGGATACAGCACCGCCGGCCATCGCGCCGCCTTCGAGATCATTCTTCTGCCCCTGCGCGATGCAGACGGCGAGTGCGGCAAGCTGCTCGGCGCCATCGCGCCGGCCACGACCGCCAGCTGGCTGGAAGTCGTTCCGCTGCAGTTTCTGGCGCTCGACCGCAGCCGGCTGCTGCACGAGCAGCTCTACCCGCTGGCGAACACCACGCAAGGCGCGAAGGAACCGCAAGCCGCGACAAGCCGCAGCCGCTCGATCGCCGATACGGTGCGCCGTTTGATGTCGAGCCTGATCGACGATCCCGCGAAACGAGATGCTCCATTTCGGCACTACCGCTGAGCGGTAAAACACCCCCTCCTGAACAACCTTCTGTTAATGGATTGCGAGTAAAGCTTGGCGCCAAGCTATTTGTAAAAGAAGCCCTTTAATGCACGCTTTCCAGCAAGCTCAGACGCAAAAAACTGCGCCTCGCCTTGAACAAGGTGCATTCCAGCGCGTGCCCATCAACATGCAGGGCCGCCTTATGCTGGCAAATTACGAGGAATTCGAGTGCCTGGTCATCGATATGTCGCCCGGCGACATGTATGTGACCTGTCAGGGCCGCCCGCGTGTGAACGAGCGCGTCGTCGCCTATATCGATCACCTCGGTCGCGTCGAAGGCTATGTCCAGACGATCGACAATCGCGGCTTCACCATGTCGATCCACGCCACCGAGCGCAAGCGCGAGAAGCTTGCGGCACAGCTGACGTGGCTCGCCAACAAGCATGAGCTCGGCCTGCCGGAAGACCGCCGCCACGACCGCCTCATGCCGCGCGAGACCCAGACGGAAATCACGCTCGAGGACGGCACGCAGTATACGTGCCGGATCATGGACCTTTCGCTTTCGGGTGCCGCCGTCGACGTCGAGGTTCGTCCTGCCATCGGCACGCCGCTGCGTCTCGGCAATATGCGCGGCCGCGTGGTGCGCCACTTCGTCGAAGGCGTGGCGATCGAGTTCCTGTCGCTGCAATCCCGCGACACGCTGCGGGAATTTCTCTGATCATCGTCATACCGGCTTCACGAAGCTGATGGATTGAGGCGCCTTTCAGGAGGCGTCCGGATGGCGATTCTTTTTCCCGAGATCGAAGCTTACGACCGCGGCCTTCTCGATGTCGGGGACGGCCACCTGATCCATTGGGAAAGCTATGGCAATCCGCAGGGCCGGCCGGCGCTCCATCTGCATGGCGGGCCGGGTTCCGGCTCCTCGCCCTCGGCGGCACGCTATTTCGACCCTTCGGCCTATCGCATCGTCCTGTTCGACCAGAGGAATTGCGGCCGCAGTCTTCCCGATGCCGCCGATATGGGCACGGATCTTTCCGCCAACACGACCTGGGACCTCATCGAGGATATCGAGAAGCTCCGTCATCACCTTGCGGTGACGGACTGGGTCCTGTTCGGGACATCCTGGGGATCCACGCTTGCGCTCGCCTACGCGCAGACCCATCCGACCCGCGTCTCGGCAATGGTGCTCGCTGGCGTGACGACCACGCGCCGCCTGGAAATCGACTGGCTGACACAGGGCATGGCAGCGCTGTTTCCAGCCGAATGGCATCGGCTCAACGGATCCCTGCCCGGTGATATGAGAGCCAAGGGTGTGATCGAGGGCTATAGGGCATTGCTCAATGCGCCGGATCTCGAGGTGCGCCTCAAGGCGGCTCGGGACTGGCACGATTGGGAGGCGGCCTCCATCTTGCTCGTCAATGCCGACGGCTACCCCCGACGCTGGCGCGATCCGGCATACCTGCTGACCCGCGCCCGGATCGTAACGCATTACTTCAGTCATGCGGCATGGCTCGAGGAAGGTGTACTATTACGGGACGCCGGAAGGCTCGCTTCCATCCCCGGCGTTCTCGTTCAGGGCCGGCTTGACCTCGAAGCGCCCTTGACCACGGCGTGGGAACTGGCGCGCGCTTGGCCGGGAAGCGAGCTTGTCGTCGTCGAAAATGCCGCCCATTCGCCCGCTCATGACGGTATGGCGAGCGCAATTATCGCTGCGACCAAAAAATTTCTCGAAATTTCTCAAAAATAATTTTTGTCTCAGCACGCGAAAAAGCGGCTCAAAATGCGCCAATCCGCGTGGAATCCGGCCTATCGGCACCCAGCAAAGCGTTGATTACCCAAGGACGACATGATGAACGCAATATTACCGAAATCGCGCCACAGCCGAGCGCGTTAATCTTTTGCCCCGAAACGAGCCACCCGGCGACATGGAGGGCTTTTCGCAAAAGCTAAAACTTGAATCAAAAATGGTGAAGACTTTCTTCGAATTCCCGTAAAATTCGATATTGATTTTAGCCGAATTCGACGCGCTTTTGAATCAACTAAGTCTTTAATTTTGCTTCTGAATTTTGCGCCGAATAAAAACACGTCTGGCAATGTCCTCCTCACGAAACGGGGACATACAAATGACGATCACGAAGTTCATCAAGAGCGGCCTCGCCGCTGCGGCAATGGTCATGTCGATGGCAAGCGCCGGACAGGCCGGCTACCAGACCATGACGCTGCTGGGCAACACCAGCCCGCCGATCGGCGCCTACCAGTTCTGCAAGGAAATTCCAGAGGACTGCAAGAACGCGGCCGGCGACCAGGGCCCGATGGTGCTGACGGAAAGCAACTGGAAGACCATTCTGCAGGTCAACTACGATGCCAATACGACGTTCACGCCGATGACCGACAAGGAAATCTACGGCGTCGAGGAGCGCTGGGCCTACCCGCAGACAGCTGCTGACTGCGAAGACTACGTGCTTGAAAAGCGCAAGAACCTTATCAAAGCCGGGTTTTCTCCGTCCGATCTCCTCGTAACGGTTGTTCTCCAGCCGACTGGCGACGGTCATGCCGTCCTGACGGTGCGCACCGATCGAGGCGATTTCGTCCTCGACAACATGCGCAACAAGGTCATGCTTTGGGCTGACACCGAATACACCTACCTGAAGCGCCAGTCGGTCGACGATCCGGCCCAGTGGGTGAAGATCCAGGACGGGCGTGCCGTCGCGGTCGGCAGCATCAAGTAATCTCTTTCGCCGGAGCAATCCGACACTCGATCGAGACGCCTGGTTCCGTCCCGCATACTCGTCTAAACCGGCGTCTTAGGAGCCGCTCCTGCTGTCCCAGGAGCGGCTCGTTTTTTATGGGCATCGCAGCCATCGCGCCGCCACCCTTAACGCTTAATTAACCATACAAGCTTGATGATCGCGACACAGTTCAGCGATACCGGCGGCTCACGTTTTTCCTGCGACGGTCAGATATTCGAAAGCCGTCATGCGCCAGGCCCTTCAAAGCTCCACGGAGGTCGAGGAATCCCCTCTCCTGTCGAGCGGCTTTCTTATTCGCACAACCCTTGTCGTCACCCTTCTGGCGGCACTGACCGTTGCCATCAGCATTGGCGGGCGATGGTTCGGCGCCCGCGTTTCGCTTGCCGGAAACACCGACAGCACGGCTCAGGTCACGCTGACGATCGGTCAGGATACGCTGCAGCTGCAGGAAAATACGATTCGTTTCCCGAGCCAGCGTCACAGCGGCTCCGCCGAGCGCGCGGACCTCTACCTAACGTGGCCGCAGATGCAGGGCTATTCCAGCGAGAACCGCGATCGCTTCGACGATACCGCCAAGTCATCTGATCTGATTTTCCTGCAAGTCACGCAGGCGACCATGTCGCGCGACATGTCCGGGCGATTCGAGCCGATCTATTCGCATCTGGTCGACCCTACGCCGCAGCCTTACGCCAATGGCATGACGCTGCGCAGGTTTCGGGCCGATTCCGGATATGGCGAGGAAGTGCTGCTCACCGCGCCGCGCCAGGGCCGTCCCGACTACGTGGTGCGCTGCCTTTTGCCGGCGACCCCGGAATTGTCCACGAGCGGTGACTGCCAGCGCGATATCAGGGTCGGGCGCGACTTAAGTGTGCTTTATCGCTTCTCCAGCCGGCAATTGGCACAGTGGGAACATATTGATGCCGCTATTGCCCAATTTGTGGAAACGCGCCTTGTGAACCGTTCCGTGACATCTCGGTCGAATGGTCCCGAACGGTGAAACAAACGATTAATCATAAACGGATTGGTAACCCCGAAAGGCTACCTTCGATGAGCTTGATCGTGCGGGAGAAGCGCGGTCTCGATTCTTTCTAAAGTGCAAGCCAAGCAAAGAGTGAAATAGTGTCAAGGTCAGCCTCCTCCGCTTCCCCATCCCGCTCCAGCAATTTCCTGATCAAGGCAATCGTTGCGCTGTCAATGGCAGTTGGTACGCTCGGCCTGGACCTGGTCAATGCCGACGCGCAAGCAGCCAATTCGAAGTATGCGGGCATCGTCGTCGATGCCAATACAGGCAATGTCCTCTACAGCGAAAACGCCGATCGCTTGCAGTATCCGGCATCGCTCACCAAGATGATGACGCTTTATCTTACGTTCGAAGCGCTCGATCAGGGCCGCATCCGTCTCGATAGCGCCGTCCCCTTCTCCGCTTTTGCATCCGGCCAGGCGCCGACCAAGCTCGGCGTTCGCCCGGGCACTTCCATTTCGGTCGAGCAGGCAATTCTCGGTCTCGTCACCCTGTCCGCCAACGACGCCTCCACGGCGCTCGGCGAGTTGCTCGGCGGTTCGGAAGACCGTTTCGCCCAGATGATGACGGCCAAGGCGCGTGCGCTCGGCATGACGCGTACCACCTACCGCAATGCCAATGGCTTGCCCAATACCGCGCAGATGACCACTGCGCGCGATCAGGCTCGGCTCGGCATCGCGCTGCGTCAGCACTTCCCCCAATATTATGGCTATTTCTCCACGCAGAGCTTCAAGTTCGGCACCCGCATCATCCGCAGCCATAACCGCCTGGTCGGTTCGGTTCGCGGCGTCGACGGTATCAAGACGGGCTATACGCGCGCCGCCGGCTTCAATCTCGTCAGCTCGGTCCAGGTCGATGGCAAGTCGATCGTCGGTGTCGTTCTGGGTGGTGCCTCCACGCCTGCCCGCGATACCCAGATGCGCAACCTGATCGCGTCGTATCTGCCGAAGGCTTCGACACGCGGCGGTTCGTCGGCGCTTGTCGCCCAGGCGCCGAAGATTTCTCCTGAAACCGTCATTCCGGTGACCGTCGCCAAGCAGGAGGTCGCTTCCGCCGCCGCGCTGCCGCAGACACGTCCGGCACCCGTCAGCCGCACCGAAGTTGCCTCGGCGCAGGCGGCTTATGCCGCGCCGGCTTCCTCCAAGTCCGAAAATCCACTGCTGCAGGAAATGCCGCAGCCGACGCGGGTGAAGACACAGCCGATCCGGCAGGCGGCAGTAGCGCCCGTGCCGACGCCGACCGCAGCCTATATTCCGCCGGAACAGGGTGACACCTCGGTCGATAGCATCACGACGGCATCGGTGAAGGAATCGCTGCCCTCCGGCTGGGTCGTGCAGGTCGGCGTGTCCGCCAGCCGCGAAGCCGCGATGGAACTGCTTGACGGCGCCAAGAACAAGGGCGGCAAGGCGCTGAGCTCCGCAAAGCCTTTCGCTGTCGCCAACGCCGGCAGCTATCGCGCACGTTTCGGTGGCTTCGACGACCAGAAGCAAGCCGTCAATGCCTGCAACACGCTGAAGCGTGCAGGCGTGAAGTGCTGGGCCTCCGCCCAGTAATGATCGATACCGCCGCCTATCAATTCAGGCGGCGGCCCCGGAAGTCGGCCTTGATCGGTGTTCGCGACAGGGCCGGCCTTCCTAGACCTGATTTGTATTGCGTACGGGGATAATTATGGCGATCAACGAGAATGTTCCGGAATTTCCGGCCGAAGGTCGATTGACTGGCAAGAATCCACGCTCGGTTCTGCATCCGCTTCACGAAGCGGCCATGCGGCTTGCCGAGATCGGCATGCCGCGGCCGAAAACAACCACGGCCAAGACCAAGGACTTGATCAACCTGCTGCTGTCGCACGGCGCGCGCGCCTGGCGCTACTCGCAGCCGGAAGCGCGCATTCATCTTCACGTCACCAACCCGGAAGGCCGGGCGCCGGTGACGATGCGTCTGCGCTGAGCCGATGGACCCGGCCTCTCTGTCGTCATTCGTTGCGTCAGAGAAGGCCGAGTTCCGATAGTTCGCGGCGCAAGTCCGCCGGCATTTCGGCGACGCCCTCGCCGAGCGTATCGAGATCGCGCGGGCGATCATCTTCCGGATAATAGCGCCAGCCTTGAAATGCGCGCTTCGGCTGCACGGCCGTTTCGATGACCTCGGGCCCGAGCACCAGATGGCAGCGGCCGATGCCTTCGCCATCGGTAAAAGCCTGGATATCGAGCAGCTTCTGCCGCGCCTGAACCTGCCCCTTGATCACCCAGTAGAGCGAACCGCCGTCGAGCAGTTCTTCAACGCGCTTCGGGACCATCCGGGTCGTATGAACGGAATGCGGTTCCATGCCGGCGGCGATCGCCCTCAAGGAACGCTCGGCCACCCATTCGCGCAGGTCGTCGATCGAGTCGGCGCCGACGCAGAGTTTGATTAGATGCAATGCCATACCGCCGTTCAAATCCTTTTGCGCGGCAGCGTCAAGCGACTTGCGCGTGCCGGCGGCCGGTAGCCGCCGGTTTTCCAATCACAGTGTGATGCACCGTCCAGACCGCGATAGCCGGTCTGTCCGATCAACACTCCACGACGTTGACCGCGAGGCCGCCGGTGGAGGTTTCCTTGTACTTCTCGCTCATGTCGTAGCCGGTCTGGCGCATGGTCTCGATGCAGGCGTCGAGCGGGACGAAGTGGCGACCGTCACCCTTGATCGCGAGCGATGCGGCGGTCACGGCCTTCACGGCGCCAAGCGCGTTGCGTTCGATGCAGGGAACCTGGACGAGGCCAGCCACGGGATCGCAGCTCATGCCGAGATGATGTTCGAGCGCGATTTCGGCGGCGTTCTCGATCTGCTCCGGCGTACCGCCCATGACGGCTGCGAGACCGGCTGCAGCCATGGCGGCCGCCGATCCGACTTCGCCCTGACAGCCGACTTCGGCGCCCGAGATCGAGGCATTGTGCTTGATGATGCCGCCGACCGCAGCCGCCGTCAGCAGGTAGTCGCGGATGCCGTTCTGATCCCAATCGTCATGGAAGTGCTCGTAATAGCGGATCGTCGCCGGGATGACGCCGGCCGCACCGTTCGTCGGCGCGGTGACCACGCGGCCGCCGGCGGCGTTCTCCTCGTTGACGGCCATGGCGTAGACGCTCAGCCAGTCGTTGGCGAGCAAGGGATTGATGCGGTTGCTGCGCCACTCTTCCTGCAGCTTGTCGTGGATGGAACGGGCGCGGCGGCGAACATTGAGGCCGCCGGGCATGATGCCGTCGACCTTGAGGCCGCGTTCGATGCAGGAGCGCATCGCTTCCCAGATCCGGTCGAGGCCCTCATCCAGTTCCTCGCGGCTGCGCTGGCTTTCCTCGTTGGCGCGCTTCATCTGCGCGATGGAGACTCCGGAGCGCGCCGCCATCTCGAGCATCTGCTTGGCGGTCGAGAAGGGATAGGGCACCTTGATGCCGTCCGACGGCGCCTTCTTCTTGGCGCGCATCGTCTCAAGTTCCGTATCGGTGACGACGAAGCCGCCGCCGACGGAATAATAGATGCGGCGGATGAGCATTCTGCCGTCCTTGTCGAAGGCGGAGAAGGACATGCCGTTGGCGTGACCCGGAAGCGGCTGCTTCTTGTCGAACACCAGATCGGTCTTCGGCTGGAACTGGTAAGCGGGATGCCCTTGCGGAGTAATGCGGCCGGAGCGCTCGACCTTGTCGATGATACCGTCCATCTGGTCGGGATCCACGCTATCGGGCTGCTCGCCCATCAGACCGAGGATGACGGCCCTGCCCGTCCCGTGGCCTATACCGGTATGGGCGAGCGAACCATGCAGGCTGACCTTGATCGCCGCGACATTGGCGCCCGAGGACGGGCGCGGCCATTCATCCGACAGAATCAGATCGAGAAAGCGGTTGGCCGCCGTCATCGGCCCCATGGTGTGGGAACTGGAAGGGCCGACGCCGATCTTGAATACGTCGAAAACAGAAAGGAACATGGGTGCGTCCTGTTGAGAATTTGCTTGTTCAGGCTACGCCAGCGCGGCCTGCGATCCGTTCGGTTCACCGACATAGCATTTCACGCGTGCGACATCATCCTGTGAAAGGTTCCCTATCCGTGCGTTGTTGCGGTCAGCGCTTGCATCTATAGAGTGGGCGCGTGGAGAAGGACTGAATCAATATAATGATGACGACAGCAGATTACATCGCCCTGTGCTTCTTCGCACTCATGTGGTTCGGTTACGCCCGGCTGCTGCGGAGCGCCAGTCTCTTCGGCCGCACCAGCCTGACGCATGCGATGATCGAGCGTCGGCGCGAGTGGATTTACAATTCGCTGCGCCGCGACCTGAAGATGATCGATACGCAGATCATGGCGGGCCTGCAGAACGGCACGGCCTTTTTCGCCTCCACCTCGATCTTCGCGATCGGCAGCTGCTTTGCGTTGCTCGGGGCGGCGGACAAGGTCGATGCGGTGTTGGCCGACGTACCGCTGGTCTTGCAGAGTGGCCGTGTGGGGTTTGAGATGAAGGTAGGCGGGCTAGCCGTCCTGTTCGGCTATGCCTTCTTCAAGTTCGGCTGGTCCTACCGGCTGTTCAACTACTGTACCATTCTCTTCGGCGCCATCCCGATGATGCGCGATAGCGAAAACGACGTTCTCGCGGCGGAGCGGGCCGCCGAGCGCGTCATCCGCATGAACATCATCGCCGGCGGTCATTTCAACGAGGGGCTCCGGGCGATCTTCCTGTCGATCGGCTATCTCGGCTGGTTCATCAATCCCTACGTCTTCATGGTGACGACCACCATTGTCATCGTGGTTCTCGCGCGGCGGCAGTTCTTCTCGGAGGCACGATTGGCGATCATGGATCGTGACCCGTCATCAAATCTCCACCTTTCTCCTATTCCCCGCACTAGACCGTCAGCCGACGGAAACGACTCACATGGGGGACTGTGAATGACTGTTCCAACGACGGACACCGCCGTAAGGCCTAAACTGCCGCGCATCGGCCTGCTCGATACGCTGCGCGGCGCGGCACTGATCGCCATGGCGACCTATCACTTCGGCTGGGATATCGAACTCGTCGGCTACCTTCCGCCGGGCACGGCCACGACCGGCTGGATGAAGCTCTACGCCCGCTCCATCGCCTCCACCTTCGTGTTTATCGTCGGCGTCAGCCTCGTGCTCGCCAATACGCCAGAGACACGCTGGAAATCGTTCTGGAAACGGCTGGGGATGATTGTCGCGGCGGCCGCCGCCATCTCTGTCGCGACCTACTTCCTGACACCGGGAGAATGGATTTTCTTCGGGATCCTGCACTCCATCGCCGTGCTGAGCGTGATCGGCATGCTGCTCTTGCGGCTGCCTCTGCCCGTGATCATCGTCCTCACGGTGGTGGCGACGGCCGCGTGGATCGCCGATACCTTTGTATCGCCGGGTATCCTGCGCTGGCCGTTCTTCAACCCGCGCTATCTTGCCTGGATCGGCTTCGCGGAGATGCCGCAGCGCTCCAACGACTATGTCCCGCTGTTCCCCTGGATCGTGCCATTTCTGCTCGGGTTCACGAGCGCGGCGCTCGCGATCAGAACGGAACTGCCAGCGAAACTGGCCGCCATGGGAACGGGGTCAAGCCTGCTTGCCAAGATCGGCCGTCGCAGCCTCTCCTTCTACCTGATCCATCAGCCGGTGCTGATCTCGATCGCCTTCGCCATGGCTTACGTCGTGCCGCCGGCCAAGCCGGATCCCGCGGAGACCTACCTGCAGCAGTGCAACACATCCTGCACCGTTGAGCAGGGCCAAGCGCTTTGCCGCAGCTTCTGCCAGTGCACGCTCGACAAACTTCAGGAACAGCAGCTCTTCACGCCGTTTCAATCCGGCGAGATCAAGCCAGATGACGGTCGTATCCTCAGCCTTGCCAGCGAATGCAGCGCCGCGCCCCAATAAGGGGCGCAGTGCCTGATCAGGTGCCGACACCGATCTCGGCGAGGCGGCCAAGGCAGGCCTCCTCGATGTTGTCCAATTCGGCCAAGGTATCGTCGATGTCCTTACGCTTCTGGCGCAGATCGTCGCGCTTCTCGTCGACGCGCTTCATCAGCAGCTTGAGCTGCCCAAGCTCGCCCGGCGGCTCCTTGTAGACCTGGATGATTTCGCGAATTTCGGCGATGGTGAAGCCGATACGGCGACCGCGCAGGATTTCCTGGATCAGGCGCCGGTCGGTTGGGCGAAACAGCCGCGTGCGACCGCGACGCTCCGGATGGATGAGACCTTCGTCTTCATAAAAGCGAAGCGTGCGCGTCGAAACTCCGAATTCGCGCGTCAACTCCGTGATGCTGTAATACTTGCTAACCGGCATGGATCCCTCGATTTTCAGGAACCCATAATATTGACTTTTACGTAATAGTCAATTTGTGCAACCCGCTTGCGAGCGGCCTATATGCCGAACCACCAGGTGGCGATCCCCAGAAAGGCAAAGAAGCCGGTACAGTCAGTGACCATGGTCACGAAAACCGACGAGGCGATGGCGGGATCGGCACCAATCTTGTCGAGCAGCAACGGCAGAAGAATGCCGGCGAGCGCGGCGGCGAAGAGGTTGATGATCATCGCCGCGCCGATGACGAAGCCGAGTTGATAATCGCCGAACCATGTGGCCGCGACGGTGCCCATGATCGTCGAGAACATGACGCCATTGGCCAGACCGACGGCGGCCTCCCTTCGAATGACGCGCCCGGCATTGTAGATGTCGAGATCGCCGGTCGCCAGCGCGCGCACGGTCACGGTCATCGTCTGCGTGCCGGCGTTGCCGCCCATGGAAGCGACGATCGGCATCAACACGGCAAGCGCGATCATCTTCTCGATCGATTCGTCGAACAAGCCGATGACGCTGGCCGAGATGAGCGCGGTGCCCAGATTGATCGCCAGCCAAAGGAAACGCGATCTGACGGTCGAAGAGACGTTGTCCGACAGTTCTTCGTCGCCGACACCGCCGAGGCGCTTGATATCCTCGTCGGCCTCTTCGTGGATAACGTCGACGACGTCGTCGATCGTCAGCACGCCGACCAGCCGGTCGTTCTCATCAACGACGGCGGCGGAGAGAAGGTCGTATTGCTCGAAGAGCTGCGCGGCCTCTTCCTGGTCCATTTCGGCCGGAATCGGGTGGTTGGTCTCGCGCATGATCGTTTCGATCTTGCTCTGCCGCTTGGTGCGCAGGATCTTGTCGAGGTCGATTGCGCCGAGCAGCCTGAATGTCGGATCGATGACGAAGATCTGCGAGAAAGATTCAGGCAGGTTCTCCTCATCGCGCATGTAGTCGATCGTCTGGCCGACCGTCCAGAACGGCGGCACGGCGACGAACTCCGTCTGCATGCGGCGCCCGGCGGAACTTTCGGGATAATCGAGTGCCCGGCGCAGGCGAACGCGCTCGGTGAACGGCAGTTGCGCCAGGATCTCGTCGCGATCTTCCTGGTCGAGATCCTCGAGAATATAGACGGCGTCGTCCGAATCGAGCTCGCCGATCGCGGCCGCGATCTGGTCGTTCGGCATCTGGTCGACGATCTCGCGGCGGATCGCCTCGTCGACCTCTGTCAGCGCCGTCATGTCGAACTGGTCGCCGAGCAGCTGGACGAGCGCCAGGCGTTGATCAGGCTGGATCGATTCCAGCAGATCGCCCAGCTCCGATCGTGCAGGCGCGCCACATGCTGTCTGAGGAAGATCGTATCGCGGTCGGCGATGGCCGCGCCGACTAGCGCCAGGAAGTCGCCGCGGACGTTTCCGTTCTCGTCGTAGAGGTCGGCTTCGTTGTCCTCAGGACGCGTGCGGACGAGCTCTTCTGCGTCGTTCGTCATCTTTGCCGCCCCTTGCATCTCTCTCGAAGTTTAGAGTTCTTCGATACACCGGAAGTCCATCCCTGCTAGCTTAAAGACATGGGAACGTCCAGCGTTAAACCGTTCATACGGATGACAATTCGCCAGCCGGAAGATAGTTTCGGCGGGTCTCAAATCAGGAGAGATTTTCGTGACCGTCCGCGCCATTTTACGCTTCCCTCACACAGGTCTTAAAACCCGCTGCGCGCCGGTGACGGTCTTCGACGAAGCGTTGCGCACACTTGTCGGCGATCTCCTCGATACGATGCGCGCGGCGCCGGGTGTCGGCATCACCGCGGCGCATATCGGGGTGTTCGAGCGCGTGACGGTCATCGAGCTTGCCCGAGAGGATGGGGTACGGGTCTACATCAATCCGGAGATCATCAACGCATCCGAGGAGACCAGCCGCAACACGGAGGGGAGCGTCTCGATGCCCGGAGCGACCGACGAGGTGATCAGGCCGGACGCGATCCGGTTTCGCTACCATGATATCGAGGGGAAGATGCATGAGGAGGACGCAAAAGGCTTCCTCGCCATCTGCATCCAACACGAGATCGACCAGCTCGACGGCATTTTCTGGCTGCAGCGTCTGTCGAAGCTGAAGCGTGACCGGTTACTGAAGAAGTGGGAAAAGGCCGGCGGCTGATCGGCCTACATCTCGACCGGCGCCGGCAACGGCTTGCGCACGGCTTCGGGTGCTGCGATCTGCGAGGCGAGTTCTTCCGGCGTCACGAGGCCGCCCGAGATCAGGAGCTTCGCCGCATCCTCCGGCGACATGTCGAGAAGCACGATCTTTTCGCGCGGCACGAAGATCAGGAAGCCCGCCGTCGGCACCGGGGTCGGCGGCAGGAAGACGCTGACCATGTCGTGGCCCATGGCGTTGAACTTCGAGGCGATCTCGCCCTTCGCATCGGTCGCGATGAACACCATCGCCCAAAGGCCCGGGCTTGGATATTCGATCAGCCCGACCTTCTTGAACGAGTTGCTGCGTTCCTTCAGCACCGTCTCGAAGATCTGCTTGACGCTCTTGTAGATGACGCGGACCAACGGCACGCGGCGCACGAGAGACTCGCTGAACATCACGATCTGCTGGCCGATCAGGTTCTTGCCGAGAAAGCCGATGAGCGTGATGATGATCAGGCCGATCAGCAGGCCGGAGCCCGGCATGGCGAAGTTCAGGTAGTTGTCGGGATCGTAACGCGCCGGAAGATAGGGCTTCACCCAGCTATCGGCCCAGCGCACCACCGACCATGTCAGCCAGAGCGTGATGGCGATCGGCGCGCAGATGATGATGCCCGCCAGAAAATTGTTTCTGATGCGGGTCGCGACCGACAATCGAGGCAGTTTTTCCGTCATCGTATGCCGACGAACTCCGTTGAGTTTAGCTGCGATCGGAAATCAGTGCCCCCATGCTTTCCATGAGAAAAACTGACAGAATTCGCCGCGCCGCACAAGCCTAGGTCGGCCGGCCTCACTCGACAGTGACCGACTTTGCCAGATTGCGCGGCTGATCGACATCGGTGCCCATGAAGACCGCCGTGTGATAGGCCAGGAGCTGGATCGGCAGCGAGAAGATCATCGGCGCGATGATCTCGTCGACGTTTGGAAGAACGATCGTCGCCATGGTCGGAAGCTTGGAGTGGGCGGCACCCGCTTCATCGGTGATGAAGATGATCCGGCCGCCTCGGGCAGCCACTTCCTGCATGTTGGACACGGTCTTTTCGAAGAATCGATCATAGGGGGCGATGACGATGACAGGCATGTTCTCGTCGATCAGCGCGATCGGGCCATGCTTCAACTCGCCCGCGGCATAGCCTTCGGCGTGGATGTAGGAGATTTCCTTGAGCTTCAGCGCGCCTTCCATGGCGAGCGGATAGCTGGTGCCGCGGCCGAGATAGAGCACGTCCTTGCACTTCGACAGCTCGCGCGACAGCGTTTCCATCTGCGGCTGGATGGCGTTGAGCACGCGGCTCATGATGCGTGGCATTTCGGCGAGATGGCGCACCATCTCCCTTTCCTGATCCGGGCTGATCGTTCCCCTCGCCTTGCCCGCGCCGAGCGCCAGCGATGCCAGCACGGCGAGCTGGCAGGTGAAGGCCTTGGTGGAGGCGACGCCGATTTCGGGGCCGGCCATGATCGGGAAGATCGCATCCGATTCACGGGCGATCGTTGATTCCCTGACGTTGACGACGGCGCCGATCTTCAGGCCGTTGTCCTTGCAGTAACGCAGCGAGGCCAGCGTATCGGCGGTTTCGCCCGACTGCGAGATGAAGAGTGCCGCCTGGGTCGGCGACAGAGGCATCTCGCGGTAGCGGAACTCCGAGGCGACGTCGATCTCGACAGGCAGGCGCGCATAGCGCTCGAACCAGTATTTCCCGACGAGACCCGCGAGATAGGCGGTGCCGCAGGCGGAAATCGCCAGACCGCTCACCGATTTGAAATCGATCGCCGCCGTGTTGGCGCTCAGCGTGTTGCTGGCGAAATCCACATACTGGCTGAGCGCGTGAGAAATGACCTCGGGCTGCTCGTAGATTTCCTTTTCCATGAAGTGGCGATGGTTGCCCTTGTCGACGACATAGGCCGTCGTCTGCGAGATCTGGCGCGGACGCGAAACTTCGTTGCCGGCGAAATCGAGGATGGTCGCGCCATCCTTCGTCAGAACCGCCCAGTCGCCGTCGACGAGGTAGGTGATCTCGCTTGTGAAAGGCGACAGCGCGATGGCATCGGAGCCCAGGAACATCTCGCCCTTGCCGTATCCGATTGCGAGCGGCGGGCCGGAGCGCGCCGCCATGATCGTGCCGGGGTCCTTCTGCAGCATGACGGCCAGCGCGTAGGCGCCGGTCACGCGGTTCAGCATCTTCATCATGGCCGCGCGCGGCTCAAGGCCTTCGCCGAGATATTTCGCGACAAGATGCGCCACGACTTCGGTGTCGGTCTGCGTTTCGAACACGGCGCCCTCGGCGGTCAGTTCGTCGCGCAGCTCGGAAAAGTTCTCGATGATACCGTTATGAACGACGGCGACGCCCTTGACGAAATGCGGGTGGGCGTTGGTTTCGTTGGGGACGCCGTGCGTCGCCCAGCGGGTGTGAGCGATACCGATCGTGCCGGCCAGCGGCTCGGCATCGAGGCGCTTTTCGAGATTGAAGAGTTTGCCTTCGGCGCGACGGCGGTCCATGGCGCCGTCGTGAATGGTAGCAACGCCAGCCGAATCATAACCGCGATATTCAAGCCGCTTCAGCGCATCGACCAGACGCACCGCCACAGGGCTGTTACCAACGATACCAACAATACCACACATAAAGAAATCCTCAGGGCCAGCAATCAATTGCAGGCAGTCGTAACAATTTTCGCTTTTTTCTCAATCGGCTCGGCGGTCACTTTCGGTGACCGCGCGTTACGAAGACAATCAGCCTTTCGCCTTCTTCGCGGCCTTCTTCGCGAGCGCCAGTTCGCGCAGGATGGCGGCGCGGCCGGGCTTGATTTCCTGGCGCGCGCGCCCGAACGCCAGCGCGTCGGCCGGCACGTCATTGGTGATGACGCTGCCCGAGGCGATGTAGGCGTTGTCGCCGATGCTGACGGGCGCGACCAGCGAGGAGTTCGATCCGACGAAGGCATGCGCGCCGATCACGGTCTCGCTCTTGTTGACGCCGTCATAGTTGCAGGTGATCGTGCCCGCGCCGATATTGGCGCCGGCGCCGATGCGGGCGTCGCCGATATAGGTCAGATGGTTGACCTTGGCGCCCTCGCCCACCTTGCCGTTCTTCACCTCGCAGAAATTGCCGACCTTCGATCCCTCGGCGAGATCCGCGCCCGGCCGCAGCCGCGCGAAGGGACCGACCGTCGCGCCGGCGCTGACATGCGCGCCCTCGATATGCGAGAAGGCGTGGATGACGGCACCACCGTCGATCACCACGCCGGGGCCGAAGACCACGTTCGGCTCGATCAGGGCATCCTGGCCGATGACCGTGTCGTAGGACAGGAAGACGGTTTCGGGCGCGATCATGCTGACGCCCGACAGCATCAGTTCGTGACGGCGGCGCTCCTGCCAGAGGCGCTCGATGACGGCAAGTTCGGCGCGGTTGTTGGTGCCGGTCATTTCGACCTCGGGGGCATCGACCGCGGTGACGCGGCCACCCTGCGAGCGGGCGATCTCGACGAGATCGGTCAGATAATACTCGCCCTTGGCATTGTTATTGCCGATCAGCGCCAGCAATTCCAGCGCCTTGCGGCCGTTGATCGCCATCAGGCCGCTGTTGCACCAGGTGACGGCGCGCTCGGCATCGGTCGCGTCCTTTTCCTCGCGGATGGCGATCAGTTCGCCGTCCTTGACCAGCAGGCGGCCGTAGCCCGTCGGCTTGTCGGTGTGGAAACCGATGACGACGATATCGCTGCCATCGGCCAGCGCCTGGCGTGCCGCCTTGAGCGGCGCTTCGGTCTGCAGGGGAACGTCGCCGTAAGTTACGATCACATCGTCATAGCCGCGGGCAATGGCATCGCGCGCCGCGAGCACCGCATGGCCGGTGCCGAGCCGTTCCTTCTGCAGATAGGCCTCGATCTCGACGCCACCGACCGCGGCGGCCTTGGCGACCTCGTCGGCATCGCGGCCGACAACGAGCGCCACGGCGCCGATAGCGGTCTTGGCCACGGCTTCGACGACATGGGCGATCATCGGACGATTGGCCACCGGGTGGAGAACCTTCGACTTCGACGATTTCATTCGCGTGCTGTCACCCGCGGCGAGAATGACGGCAAGACAAGTGCGTTCCATGGTCTGCTCCCAAGAATCCGTTACAGGCGCGTTGCCGCCTCATAGCAGCAAGTCGCTGACGGAACAAAGATCAAAAAAGGATCAGGCGGAAACCCTGGTCATTCCGGCATAGGCGTCATGGACGTGATCGCGCCCCTCGACGATGACCGCTTCCATGGCGGTGCGCGCCGCCGGCACGTCGCCCGCCGCGATCGCGTTGACGATGCGCATATGCGTTTCGGCGATGTTCGAGAAGCCGTTCTGCGACGGCGGTGTGCTGATCCGGAACATGCCGACGAGCGCCGCCTCGATGAGGCTTCCCAACGTATGCATGAAGGGATTGTGGGCGGCGTCGGCGATCGCCATGTGAAACTGCAGGTCCGCCATCGCCAGGCTTTCCGTCGTGTGATCGGGTGCGGCCATGTCCTTGGCGAGATCGGTCAGCAGCGCGACCTCCTCAGCCGTTGCCCGCTCCGCCGCGAGACCGGCCGCGAAGGGTTCGACGGCCAGCCGGATATCATAGAGCTGCAGCAGGAATTCCTCGGTCACGTCGTCGTCGAAGTGCCAGGCGATCACCTCGCTGTCGAACATGTTCCACTGGCTCTTTTCGGTAACCCGGGTACCGACGCGTGCCTTGGCGACGATCATGCCCTTGGCGGCCAGCGTCTTCATCGTTTCGCGAAGAACCGTGCGGGACACCTTGAAGCGTTGCGCGAGCTCTATGTCACCCGGGAGAATGGTTCCGACAGGATAGGTTCCGGCCACGATGGCGCGGCCAAGTTCATCCACCACCTGCGCGTGGCTGGTGCGAGATCGCCGTTGTGTCTTCCCGGTGTCCAGAATTCGATTGCGCAAGCCAACAGCCCCCGTCAGGCATACCTCTTGTTCAGACTAGAGAGGAACAGGATGGCTTTCTGCATCAGGATGAATGCAAAAAGCAGCAGGCCGATCAGTATCTTCGTCCACCAACTGGAGAGTGTTCCATCGAAGGTGATGTAGGTCTGAATCAACCCCTGTATCAGGAGGCCGATGAAGGTCCCCGCTACAAATCCGGCTCCACCCGTCAGCAAAGTGCCCCCAATGACGACCGCCGCTATGGCATCGAGCTCGACACCGACAGCCGCCAACGAGTAGCCGGCGGACGTATAGAGGGAAAAACGATTCCCGACAGGCCGGCAAGGAAGCCGGACAGCGCGTAAATCTGAATTGTGGTGCGACCAACCGGCACACCCATCAACTGCGCCGTGTGCGCACCGCCGCCAAGCGCGTAAACGTTGGTGCCGAACCGGGTGCGGTGCGCGATGAAGATGCCGACCGCGAAGACCAGAAGCATGACCGCCCCTACCAGCGTCAGTCGTCCGCCGCCGGGCAGCTTGTAATAGAGGCCGGAGAGCGTGCTGTAATAGTCGTGGCTGATCGGGATGCTGTCGATGGAGAGCACGAAGGCCATACCGCGCGCCAGGAACATGCCGGCCAGCGTGACGATGAAGGCCGGCATCTGCAGATAGTGGATGACGGCGCCCATCGCAGCCCCGAAAGCGGTGGTGATGACGAGGACCAGCGCGAAGGCGGCCAGCGGATGGATGCCGGTGTTCTGCAGGATGACGGCGAGGAACACGCCGGTGAAGGCGATGACCGAGCCGATCGAGAGATCGATGCCGCCGGAGATGATCACGAAGGTCATGCCGACCGCGGCGATACCAAGGAAGGCGTTGTCGGTCAGGAGATTGCCGATCACGCGTGTCGACAGCATGCTCGGATACTGCATCGCGCAGACGGCGTAGGAGAGGATGAAGATCACGATGGTCGCGAGCAGCGGCAGGTATTTCGAATTCATTTCTGCATTACCCCTCTCGGGCTGGAGCGACGCCCCATGAAGACGGCTGCCGATTGCACGGCCGGAGACTGAATCACCAGGATCACGAGAACGATCACCGCCTTGATGATCAGGTTGAACTCCGGCGGGAAGCCCGAGAGCAGGATGCCGGTGTTGACCGACTGGATGATCATCGCGCCGATCAGGGAGCCGACGATGCTGAAACGGCCACCGAGCAGCGAATTGCCGCCGACGACGACCGCCAGGATGGCGTCGAGCTCGAGCCAGAGGCCGGCATTGTTGGCGTCGGCGCCCTTGATATCGGCCGCGACGATGATGCCGGCGATCGCCGCGCACAATCCGCTCAGCATGTAGACCGCCATCAGGAGCACCGGCGTGCGAACGCCGGACAGCGTGCTTGCGCGGCGGTTGATGCCAGTTGCCTCGATCAGCATGCCGAGCGCCGTGCGGCGGACGAGGAGCGTGACAAGAAGGCCGACCGCCAGCCAGATGACGACGGGCATCGGCATGAATGCGAAGGAGCCGCTGCCGAAGAAGGTCAGGCCATCATCGTTGAAGGTCATGATCACGCCTTCGGTGATGAGCTGCGCGATACCGCGGCCGGCGACCATCAGCACCAGCGTGGCGATGATCGGCTGAATGTTCAGGACGGCCACGAGGAAGCCGTTCCAGACCCCGCATGCCAGACCGACCAAGAGCGTGAGCACCAATGTCCAGGCGAGCGAATTGCCGGATACGATCGACGACGCGGCGACGGCGCCGCAGATGGCGATGACCGCGCCGACGGACAGGTCGATGCCCTTGGTGGCGATGACGAGCGTCATACCGATCGCCAGCAATGCGACGGGCGCGCCGCGATTGAGGACGTCGATCAAACTGCCATAGAGCCTACCGTTTTGAATGGTGACATTAAAAAACTGCGGGAACATAATGAAGTTCAACAGCAATATTACTGCCAAAGCTATCAGTTGCGGTGCCAGGCGGATCAGCAGCGCCTTCTGTGACGACGTCATGCGTCCTCCGTCTTTTTCTGCACGGCGGCGATTGCCTGCACGATGCGCGAGGTGCTGACGTTCTCACCCGTCAACTGCGCCACATGCTCGCGGTCCCGCAATACCAAGATACGTGAACTATAAGCGATAAGCTCTTCTAATTCCGATGAAATGACGATCAGGGACATGCCTTTTTCGCACAGTTCCTCGATCAGCCGGATGATCTCGGCATGGGCGCCCACATCGATGCCTCGCGTCGGTTCATCGAGGATCAGGAAGTCGGGATTGGTGGCCAGCCAGCGGGCCAGGATCGCCTTCTGCTGGTTGCCGCCCGACAGCAGTCGGATCGGCTTTTCGCGGTCGGTGGTGCGAATATCGAGCGCCTTGATGTACTGATCGGCGAGCGTGTTCTGCTCACCGCGCGACAGCGGCCGCGCCCATCCCCGGCGGGCCTGCAGCGCCAGCGCGATGTTCTCGCGGATCGAGAGATCGCCGATGATGCCATCGGTCTTGCGGTCCTCGGGGCAGAAGCCGAAGCCGGCGCGGATCGCGGCGCGCGGATTGGAGAGCGCGATCGGCTTGCCATCGATCTTGGCGGTACCGCTATCGGCGTTCTCGATGCCGAAGAGAAGTTCGGCGGTCTCCGTCCGTCCGGAGCCAAGCAAACCGGCGACGCCGACGACCTCGCCGACGCGGACGTCGAGATCGAACGGCTTGACCTTGCCGCGCTTGCCGTATCCCTCGAAGCTGTATTTGACGGGGCCGGCGGCGACGCTGCGCTCCTTCACGGCGGCCTCGGCATGCGCCAGTTCGTGACCGAGCATCATCGAGATCAGGCCTTGCCGCGGCAATTCGGCCTTGTCGCGGGTGCCGACCAGCTTGCCGTTGCGCAACACCGTGATGCGGTCGCTGATATCGTAGACCTGTTCCAGAAAATGAGTAATGAAGACAATGCCGAGGCCGCGTTTCTTCAAGTCACGCATGATGCCGAAGAGCATGGCCACTTCCTGCGCGTCGAGGCTGGCCGTCGGCTCGTCGAGGATCAGCACCTTGCCCGAGAGATCGACGGCGCGGGCGATGGCAACGACCTGCTGCACGGCGACGGAGAAGCGGTCGAGCTGGGCGGAGACGTCGATCTCCATGCCGTACTGGCGCAGCAATTCGCGCGCCTGACGGTTCATGGCGGACACGTCGATCATCCCGAAGCGCTTCGGCTGGCGTCCGAGAAAGAGGTTTTCGGCAACGCTGAGATTGGGAAGGAGGTTGACCTCCTGGTAGACCGTTCCGATCCCGAGCTTCTGGGCGGCCAGCGTATCGGCCGGATCGATCTCGACGCCGTCAAGCGTGAGGCTGCCTTCGTCCCTGAGATAAGCGCCGGTGATGCACTTGATCAGCGTCGATTTGCCGGCGCCGTTTTCACCGAGCAGCGCGTGCACCTCGCCCTTGCGAAGGGTGAAATCGACCTTGTCGAGGGCTACGGCTCCGGGGAAGAATTTCGATATGCCGGTTGCGGCTAGGACGTTCTCGAAATTGTGAATCATCAAGTGGATTTTTCCTGATATTGACCGACACGGCCTGATAGCAACCCGACATGATGTCTGGCAGCGTTCGCGGCAGTTCCGCACCGGTCCATGACGGACCGGTGCGGTTCCTATGTCAGATCAATAGCCAAGGCCCTTCTTGGACTCGTAGACCTTCTTCGGATCATCAGCCTGGGTGTAGAGCTTCGATTCCGTCTGGATCCACTTCGGCGGAGCCTTCTTGTCCTTGAGATAGGCATCGAGCGCGTCGAAGGCAGGACCCGCCATGTTCGGCGTCAGTTCGACGGTGGCGTTGGCTTCACCGGCTTCCATCGCCTTGAAGATGTCAGGAACGGAGTCGATCGAAACGACGAGGATGTCCTTGCCCGGCTTCAGGCCGGCTTCCTTGATCGCCTGGATGCCGCCGACGGCCATGTCGTCGTTATGGGCGTAGAGGGCGCAGATATCCTTGCCACCGTTCTCGGCCTTCAGGAAGCTTTCCATGACTTCCTTGCCCTTGGTGCGGGTGAAGTCGCCGGTCTGGCTGCGAACGATCTTGAAGTTCGACTTGCCAGCGATGGCGTCCTCGAAGCCCTTCTTGCGGGCGATCGCCGGCGAGGAGCCGGTGGTGCCCTGAAGCTCGACGATGTTGCACTTCTTGTCCGCAACCGTCTTCACGAGCCAGTCGCCGGCAACCTTGCCTTCGTGCACCTGGTCGGAGGTGACAGCGGTCAGGTAGAGGTCTTCAGGCGCCTTGATCGTGCGGTCGAGCAGGATGACCGGGATATCCGCTTCCTTGGCTTCCTTCAGAACCGCGTCCCAGCCGGTTTCGACAACCGGTGCGAGCAGGATGGCATTGACGCCCTGGGCGATGAAGGAGCGGATCGCCTTGATCTGGTTTTCCTGCTTCTGCTGAGCGTCGGCGAACTTCAGGTCGATGCCGCGCTTCTTGGCCTCTTCCTTGGTGACGGTCGTTTCAGCAGCGCGCCAGCCCGATTCCGAACCGATCTGCGAGAAGCCGACAACCAGTTCGGCGGCCTGTGCCGAACCGAACATGCAGGCAGCAAAAACCGTGGCACTCATGAGTGCTGTCTTGAATTTCATGATTTCCTCCAAAAGCCGCCTCCCGCGGCACGCACTAGGAAAATCATATAGTATTACTTTTGTAAATGCACTTTCTGGTATGCACTGCAGCAAAAAGGGCGCCCGAAACGAGCGCCCTTTCGCACCTGCTAACAGCAGGAAAAGCTCACTTCGGCAGCTTGTCGTCCACGCCCTCGACGTAGAAGTTCATGCCGAGCAGCGTGGCGTCGTCGGCCTTCTCGCCGGCCTTCAGCCACGGCGTACCGTCCTGCTTGTTGATCGGGCCGGTGAAGGGGTGCAGTTCGCCGGACTTGATCTTGGCCTCGGTTTCCTCGGCCATCTTCTTCACGTCGTCAGGCATGTTGGTGTAGGGCGCCATTTCCAGGATGCCGTCCTTCAGGCCGTCCCAGCTCTGCTCGGGCTTCCAGGTGCCGTCGAGCAGCGCGCGCACGCGCTTGGAGTAATAGTTGCCCCAGGTGTCGACAATCGCCGTCAACTGCGCCTTCGGACCGGCCGCGATCATGTCGGAGGCCTGGCCGAATGCGTGGATGCCGCGCTCTTCGGCAACCTGCATCGGCGCCGTCGTGTCGGTGTGCTGCGTCAGCACGTCGACGCCCTGGTCGACCATGGCCTTGGCGGCATCGGCTTCCTTGCCCGGGTCGAACCAGGTGTTGACCCAGATGACCTTCAGCTTGAAGGCGGGATCGACCGACTTGGCGCCCTGTTCGAAGGCGTTGATGCCCATCACCACTTCAGGAATGGGGAACGAGGCGATGTAAGCGGCGCCCTTGTTCTTCGAGGTCTTGGCGGCGATCTGGCCGAGGATGTAGCGGCCTTCGTAGAAGCGCGAATTGTAGTTGCCCAGATTCGGGCCGCTCTTGTAGCCGGTGCCATGCTCGAACTTCACATCCGGGAACTTGGCGGCGACCTTGACGGTGGCGTCCATGAAGCCGAACGACGTGGTGAAGATCAGCTTGCAGCCGGAGCGGGCGAGACGCTCGATGGCGCGCTCGGCATCCGGGCCTTCAGGAACGTTTTCCAGGAAAGGCGTATCGATCTTGTCGCCGAATTCCTTCTGGATCTGCTGGCGGCCGAGATCGTGCGCCTGCGAGTAGCCGCCGTCGGTACGCGAGCCGACGTAGACGAAGCAGACCTTGGTCTTGTCCGCGGCCTCAGCGGTCGAGCCGAAGCTCATAATGGCCGCCGCCGAAGCGGCGAATGCGAATGCTAGTCTTTTCATGATAACCCCTGTGGTTTGGAAGTTCATTGTTCGTTTGTTGTTGTTCTATCGTTCCGGGACGAATGGTTTTCCCAGTGACGCCGGTGTGTTGATCAGCGTCGTGCGCCGATTATGAGAAATGATGACGAGAACCACAATAGTCGCCGCATAGGGCAGCATCGACAGGAACTGCGCCGGAATGCCGATGCCGAAAGCCTGGGCGTGCAGCTGCAGGATCGTGACCGCGCCGAACAGGTAGCCGCCGGCGAATACCCGCCACGGACGCCAGGAGGCGAAGACCACCAGCGCCAGCGTGATCCAGCCGCGACCGGACGACATGTTCTCCACCCATTGCGGCGTGTAGACCAGCGACAGCTGCGCGCCGGCAAGCCCCGCGCAGGCACCGCCGAACATCACGGCGAGATAGCGCGTGCGGATGACGCCGATGCCGAGGGCATGCGCCGAGCCGTGGCTGTCACCGATGGCGCGCAGCTTCAGGCCGGGGCGGCTGCGGAAGAGGAACCAGCTGACGCCGAAGAGCAGAGCGAGCGACAGGTAGAAGGTCAGGTCCTGCTTGAAGAGCACCGAGCCGACGAAGGGAAGGTCGGAGAGATAGGGCACGACGATCGGCGCCAGGCGAACGCCGGGGACGCTGACATAGCCCTCGCCGAGCATGCCGGACAGGCCGAGACCAAGGATGGTGAGCGCCAGGCCCGTCGCCACCTGGTTGGCGACCAGTGTCAGCGTCAGGAAGGCGAAGAGCAGCGAGAACAGCGCGCCCATGGCGATGCCGGCCAGAAGCCCGACATAGGGCGAGCCCGACATCTGCGCCCCAGCGAAGGCCGCGACGGCGCCCATGATCATCATGCCCTCGACCCCGAGGTTCAGCACGCCGGAGCGTTCTGTCACAAGCTCGCCGAGGGCGGCGATGACGAGCGGCGTGGAGGCC
The DNA here is from genome assembly GCF_030053015.1 of Rhizobium sp. AN80A. Taxonomy (NCBI): domain Bacteria; kingdom Pseudomonadati; phylum Pseudomonadota; class Alphaproteobacteria; order Hyphomicrobiales; family Rhizobiaceae; genus Rhizobium; species Rhizobium sp. AN80A. The sequence goes on from NZ_JASJPX010000003.1 coordinate 1,039,567, forward strand.
GTGATGACAGTGAGCAGGATCGCTTCGAAAATGCTCATGCCACACCTCCCCTGACGCGCGACCAGACGATGCGGATCTTGTAGAAGATCAGCGTGTCGCAGGACAAAACGAAGAATAAGAGCAGCCCCTGGAATACACGGGTGACCTTGTCGGAAACGCCGATGGACAGCTGCGCCGCCTCGCCGCCGAGATAGGTCAGCGCCAGCACCAGCCCGGATGCGATGATGCCGAGCGGATTGAGGCGTCCGAGGAAGGCGACGATGATCGCCGTGAAACCGTAGCCGGGCGAGATCGCCGGCTGCAGGTGGCCGATCGAGCCCGAGACTTCGGAGATGCCGGCAAGGCCCGCAAGGGCGCCGGAGAACAGGAAGCTGAACCAGATCATCTTCTTCGACGAGAATCCGGCGAAACGCCCTGCCCGCTCGGACTGGCCGAGCACGACGATCTCGAAGCCCTTGAGCGTGTATTTCAGCATGAACCAGGCGAGGATCGCGGCGATGATCGCAAAGACGAAGGCCCAGTGGGCGCGGCCGGACGCTTCCCAGATGGCCGGGAGCACCGCTTCGGGGGGAAAGGACACGCTCTTGGGGAAATTGAAGCCGGCGGGATCGCGCCAGGGACCGCGGATCAGCCAGTCCAGAAACAGCTGAGCGATATAGACCAGCATCAGGCTGGTGAGGATTTCGTTGGTGTTGAAATACGCCTTTAGCAGAGCCGGAATACCGGCGAAAAGCGCGCCGCCAAGCGCGCCCATGACCAGCATCAGCGGCAGCACCAACGGCGATTGCCACCCGGTAAACAGGATCGGCAGGATCGAGCCCGCGATCGCGCCCATGGTGAACTGGCCCTCGGCGCCGATATTCCAGTTGTTGGAGCGGTAGCTGACTGCCAGTCCGACGGCGATGATGATCAGAGGTGCCGCCTTGATCGCCAGTTCATGCAGCGACCAGACCTCCAGCAGCGGTTCCAGGAAAAAGGCATCGAGCGCCTCGACCGGGTCCTTGCCGAGGATCTTGAACATGATGGCGCCGGTCACCAGCGTCAGCACCAGCGCCAGGAGCGGCGAGACGAGACCGTAGAGCTTCGACGCCTGCGGGCGCTTTTCGAGTTCAATGCGCATGCGTTGTCTCCGGCGCGGTCTTGCTCTCATGCAGGCCGCCCATGAGCAGGCCGATCTTCTCGCGCGTCAGCTCGCCGGCCGGAAACGGCGAGGACAGCCGTCCCTCGGAAATCACGGCGATCTCGGTCGCGACCTCGAAGATCTCGTCCAGATCCTGGCTGATCACGACCACCGCCGAACCATTGCGGGCGAGATCGACGAGGGCCTGACGGATGCGGCTTGCGGCGCCCGCGTCCACGCCCCAGGTCGGCTGGTTGACCACGAGGACGGCCGGCTGGCGGTCGAGCTCGCGGCCGACGATGAACTTCTGCAGGTTGCCGCCCGACAGCGAGCCGGCGGCAGGGTCCTCGCCGCTCTTGCGTACGTCCATCTGCTCGGAAATACGCTTCGTCGCGTTCTTGACGGCGCCGCGGCGGATGATCTTGAGGAAGCCGCCCGACAGAAACGCCTTGCGGTCGGATTTGCTGCGGGCGAGCACGAGGTTGTCGGAGAGCTTCATTGCCGATACCGCCGCGTGGCCGTGCCGTTCCTCGGGCACGAAGCCGGCGCCGAGCAGGCGGCGGGCGGTGATCCCTAGCGTTCCGACCGGCTTGTTGCGGATGACGACGGCATCGGGGGTCGATACCGGATATTCGCCCGACAGCGCATCGAACAACTCGCCCTGGCCGTTTCCGGCGACGCCGGCGATCGCCAGGATCTGGCCCGAACAGACGGTCAGCGACACGTCCTTCAGCGGCATGGCGAAGGGCGTGCGCGGGGCGACGGAGAGGCCGGAGACGGCAAGCTGAACCGGCCCCCTGGAACCCCGGTCCGGGTGGGTGACCGAAGCCACGTCGTTTCCGACCATCATGCGGGCCAGCGATGCCGGTGTTTCGTCGGCGGGTACGCAGGCGCCGGTAACCTTGCCGTGGCGCAAAACCGTGGCGCGGTCGCAGATGCGCTGCACCTCTTCCAGGCGGTGGCTGATATAAAGCACCGAGCGCCCCTCGGCCTTGAGCTTGAAGAGCGTCTCGAACAGCTTGTCGGCCTCCTGCGGCGTCAGCACCGAGGTCGGCTCGTCAAGAATGATCAGCTTCGGGTTCTGCAGCAGCGCGCGGACGATCTCGATACGCTGGCGCTCGCCGACGGACAGATCGGCCACATGGGCGTGCGGGTCGAGCGGCAGTCCATAGGCATGAGACAGCGCCCTCGCCTCCTCGGCGATCTTGCCGATCGGGATGCCGTCATCAAGCGAGAGCGCGATGTTTTCGGCGACGGTGAGCGCCTCGAACAGCGAAAAGTGCTGGAACACCATGCCAATGCCGAGCTTGCGCGCCGCGCCCGGCGAGCCAATCGCCACGGGACGCCCCTGCCACAGGATCTCGCCCTCGCTCGGTTCCAGGACGCCGAACAGCATCTTCACCAGCGTGGATTTGCCGGCGCCGTTTTCGCCCAGCAGTGCGTGGATTTCGCCGGGAGCGATATCGAGGTCTATCTGGTTGCAGGCAGCAAAGCTGCCGAAGAGCTTTGTCAGCTTCTGGACCGACAATAACGCGCCTGATGCCGGCACAGTCGATGACGACACTTTCCCCTCATTTCCCACTGCCGACCTGCCCCTTCGGGATCATTCTGGGATCAGCAGCGTCGTTCCGGTCGTTTTTCTAGCTTCCAGTTCCGTATGGGCTCGCCCAACCTCGCGCAACGGATAGGTCTGATTGACATTGATACGCACTTTGTTGCTCAAAACAACATCAAATAATGCGTTTGCACAATCAGTTAGCTCATCGCGCGTGGCGATATAGGTGAAAAGCGTCGGCCGGGTGGCGAAGAGCGAGCCCTTCTGCGCAAGCAACGCCAGGGTGAAATCCTCGATCGGCCCGGACGACTGCCCGAAGGACACGAACATGCCCAGGCGCTTGAGGCAATCGAGCGATTGGGGAAAGGTATCGCGGCCGATGGAATCGTAGACAACATCGACGCCCTTGCCGCCGGTGATTTCGGCCACCCTGGCGACGAAATCCTCGGTGGCGTAGTTGATGACGTGGTCGTAGCCATGCTCGCGCGCGAGCTGCGCCTTGGCGGCCGATCCGACCGTGCCGATAACCGTCGCGCCGAGCGCCTTGGCCCATTGGCCGGCGATCAGGCCGACACCGCCGGCGGCGGCGTGGAAGAGCAGCGTGGTATCGGGGCCGACCTTGAAGGTGCGGTTCAACAGATACTGCGCCGTCATGCCTTTCAGCATCATCGCCGCGGCTGTTTCAAGCGCGATGCCATCGGGCACCGTGACCAGATGCCTGGTCTCGATGTTGCGCTCAAGGCTGTAAGCGCCGTCGGAGCCGGCATAGGCGACGCGGTCGCCAACCTTGAAATCCGAAACGCCGGGGCCGACCGCCTTCACCGTTCCCGCCGCTTCCTTGCCCGGCACGAAGGGCATGTGCGGGGCCTTGTAGAGGCCGGTGCGGAAATAGACGTCGATGAAGTTCAGGCCGATCGCGGCGTGCCGTATCCGCACTTCGCCGGCCTTTGGCGGCGGCAGGTCGATATCGACATATTCGAGAACCTCGGGACCACCGGTTCCGTTCAGCACGACGGCCTGCGTCTTCGTCATTCGTCTTCTCCTAAGCGCGGCGCCCCAGCGCCGGCAGGAACTGCAGGACGGCACCGATGCAATACAGATAGATACCGCTCGCAACGAAAAGAACGAGAGCCCATTGCGGCACGACGAAATGCATCAACAGCGCGTAGACGCCGATCGCCGACCACAGGAGGAAGACGCCGAGATTGAGCGGACGCAGGCGCTTGACGCGCACCGGATGCAGAAAATTGATCGGCAGGAAGGTCAAGATCACCGAGACGGTGACGACCGCGAGTGCCGTCGTGGCGCTCGCATCCATGACGAACAGCGTGAAGACGATCATGTTCCAGACCACGGGGAAACCGGAGAAGAAATACTCCTCCGTCTTCATGCCCATGTCGGCGTAATAGATAGCACTCGACACGACGATCATGCCGGCGGCGACAAACGACCATGGCTCGCCGATCATGCCACTCTGATAGAGCGCGAATGCAGGCAGCAGCACGTAGGTGACGTAATCGATGATATTGTCGAGCGTATCGCCCGACCAGTTCGGCAGCACCTCCTTGACCTTGACCTTACGGGCGATCGGTCCGTCGATGCCATCGACCAGAAGCGCCAACCCCAGCCACCAGAACATGTCGACGAAACGCTGCTCGGCGGCGGCGACAACACCGAGGAAGGCAAGAAAGGAACCGGAGGCCGTCAAAATGTGGACGGAAAATGCGCGCATTTCCGCGTAGGGTACGCGCTTGTAGTTGAAAATCTTCATGTTTCCCCGAGTTGCCATAAGCAATCCGCACCCCCGAGGCGCGATTTCGGCTTAATATGCATCCTTTGTCCGGCTTCGCCAGAGCAAAAGCGAACGATGCACATCGCGTTTCCCAAACCTGACGAGAACATGCATATTTCATGCATGTCGCCGCGGAGGGAATGGTATACCTTTAATCCGTGGCCTATTTGTAATATCTGGCTCGCATCGAATTGATGATCGACGAACTACGGGATCCGATACCGCAATGAACGCCCCTGCAAAGACCGAAGAATTCGCAGCCCCAATCCCTGCCGGCGTCTTCGCCGAAACCGTTCTCAGCGTCACGCACTACACGGACCATCTGTTCCGCTTCACGATGACGCGTCCCGAGGGGTTCCGCTTCCGCTCGGGCGAGTTCGCGATGATCGGTCTCATGATCGAGGGCAAGCCGATCTTCCGTGCCTATTCGATCGCCAGCCCCGCCTGGGCCGAGGAACTCGAATTCTTCTCGATCAAGGTTCCCGATGGTCCTCTCACCTCGCATCTTCAGGCGATCAAGCCGGGCGATCAGGTTCTGATGCGCAAGAAGCCGACCGGCACGCTGGTGCTCGACGCGCTGACGCCGGGACGTCGTCTCTATATGTTTTCGACGGGTACCGGCATCGCGCCCTTCGCGAGCCTGATCCGCGATCCCGAGACCTACGAGAAGTTCGACCAGGTTATCCTGACCCACACCACGCGCGACGTGGCCGAACTGAAGTACGGCTTCGATCTGGTTCATGAGATCCAGAACGACGAGCTTTTGCAGGAAGTGGTCGGCGACAAGCTGCTGCACTATGCGACGGTGACGCGCGAGGATTTCGCGTATCGCGGCCGCATCACCGACCTGATCTCGTCCGGCAAGCTGTTCACCGATCTCGGCGTTCCCAAGCTCGATCCGGAGATCGACCGCGGCATGATCTGCGGCTCGTCGGCGATGCTGAAGGATACCAAGGAACTGCTGGAGAAGGCGGGTCTCGAAGAGGGCGCCAACAGCAAGCCCGCACAGTTCGTCATCGAGCGCGCCTTCGTCGGCTGACCGCTCCGATTAATCGTCTGTCGCATGAACAACGGCTCCGGAAACGGGGCCGTTTTCACTTGTGGCCGAGATAATCGATCAACGCGGTCATCGCCTTGCGCGCTTCACCGGCCTTGCCCTGCTGGATCGCGCGAATGACGGCGACATGAAGGGAGATCGACCGATCCATGCGCTCGGGGCTTGCCTTCGAATACCAGAGCCGGCGCGAATGGGTCTGCACGGGGCCGAGCGCCGAGGTGATGAAGGCATTCGGGCACGACTCTTCCAGTATCTCGTCGAATGCCTTGTCCGCCGCGAAGAAACCCGCGAGATCGCCGCTGACGGCGCAGTTATTCATCGCACGCGCGCATTCGACAAGCTGGTTGCGCTGCCCTTCGGTCGCGTGTTCGGCGACGAGGGCCGCGGCGATCGGCTCGAGCTCACGGCGAACCTGCATGACATGGGCGTGGTCGGTCGCCCCGATCTCGGCGATCTGCAGCCCGACGCGTGGCTTCACCACGATCAACCCCTGCCAGGCGAGCTTCTGTATCGCTTCGCGCACCGGCGTGCGACCGTGTCCCGAGAGATCGATCAGCTGCTTTTCATTGACGAGCGCACCAGGCGTCAACGCCAGGGTCACGATGGCATGTTCCAGCGCCAGGTAGGCAAGATGGCTCTGTGAGGAGTTCGGCATCGCGGATCCGTGATTCGAGCTGATATATCATAACGTAGGCACCAACGGATTCAATGGCAGGTTGCCATGATATATCAGACCGAGAGGTACGTCCGTTCGTTCACAAGGGTTTATTCGTGCCTCAGCGCATCGATCGGATTGAGCTGCGCGGCGCGCCTCGCCGGGAAGTAGCCGAAGATCATGCCGATCGCGGCGGAGAAGACGAAAGCGACGGCGATCATCGTCGGGCTCACCACGAACGGTACCTTGAGCAGGGAAACCGCGCCGAAGCCAAGCCCCAATCCCAGCAGAATGCCGCTCATACCGCCGAATATCGACAAGGCCACCGCCTCGACGAGGAACTGCATCAACACCTGCCGCTCCAGCGCGCCTATCGCCAGGCGGATGCCGATTTCGCGCGTGCGCTCGGTCACCGAGACCAGCATGATGTTCATGATGCCGATACCGCCCACGAGCAGGCTGATGGCGGCGACGGCGCCAAGCAGGCTGGTCAGCAGCGTCGTCGTTCCGGTCATGGCGGCGGCGATCTGGGTCATGTCGTTGACGCTGAAATCGTCCTCGCGGCCGGGAATGATCTTGCGGCGTTCGCGCAGCAGGTTTTCCGTATCCGACTGAACCTTGGACGTCGCGACACCGTCACGCGCCGAGATCAGGATCATCGAGACATTGGCATTGGCCTTGCCGCCGATGCGGCGCTGGTAGACCTTGATCGGAACGATGACGACATCGTCCTGGTCGTTGCCCATGCCGGACTGCCCGCGCTTGGCCAACACGCCGATGACGCCGCAGGAAACCTTGCCGACGCGCACCTGCTGGCCGATCGGATCGGCCGAACCGAAGAGCTGCGACCGGACGGTCTCTCCGAGAACGCAGCGCGCGCGGCCGCGCTCCTCGGCGGCGTCGAAGCTGCGGCCGGATGCGATGTCCCAGTCCTGCGCGGTGAAATAATCGTTGGTGGTGCCCATCACCGTCGTCGAATGGCTCTGCCCGCCATAGATCACGGTCGCCGTCGTCTGGTTGAGCGGCGCCACGGCCCTGAGGCCGCCGACCTGCTCGCTGATGGCATCCACGTCGGCGACGGTGAAGCGCCGCGCCTCGGCACTCGCGCGGCCGGGACCGAACTGGCCGGGGCGGGCAAAGAGCATGTTTGTGCCAAGCCGCGACAGCTCGGAGGTGACCTGTGCCGTCGTGCCATTGCCGATCGTCACCAGTGCGATGACGGCGGCGACGCCGATGACGACGCCAAGCACGGTCAGGAACGACCGCAGCATGTTGCGGCTGATGGCGCGCAGCGCGAGCTTGACCGTCTCAAGAAACATGACCCGCCCTTCCCTGATGCGCGGTTTCGGTTTCCAGCTTGCCATCGACGAAGCGCAGCAGCCGCTGGGCATAGGCCGCGATATCGGGTTCGTGCGTGACCATGACGATGGTGATGCCCTGCTCGCGGTTCAGCCGCGTCATCAGGTCCATGATCTCGATACTGGTCTTGGTGTCGAGATTGCCCGTCGGTTCGTCGGCGAGAAGCAGGGATGGTCGGGTGACGATGGCGCGGGCGATGGCGACGCGCTGCTGTTGGCCACCCGACAGTTCCTGGGTCTTGTGATGCTCGCGGCCGCCGAGCCCCACCAGCCCGAGCGCTTCCGTCGCCAGACGATGCCGATCCGCTGCCGGCATGCCGCGATAGATCAGCGGCAGCTCGACATTCTCGACCGCCGAGGTGCGCGGCAAAAGGTTGAAGCCCTGGAAGACGAAACCCAGCATATGCCGGCGCAGCATAGTCAATTGCGCGCGATCGAAACCGGTGGTCGAAATACCCTGAAACAGATAGTCGCCGGCGCTTGGAACATCGAGGCAGCCGAGAATGTTCATGGCCGTGGACTTGCCGGAGCCAGACGGTCCCATGATCGCGACGAACTCATGTTCGCGGATCGCCAGATCGACATGATCGAGCGCGCGGATCGAGGCTTCGCCGCGACCGTAGATCTTCGACACCCTGCTGAACTCGATGAGAGGCGGCGTTGTCATGGCGCGCCTTTTATCTCGACCGCTCGGTCGAGATCGGTGATGATCGCGTCTCTTTCCTTGAGATCGCCGGAGACCACCTGGGTGAACTGCCCGTCCGAGGAACCGACCTGGATGACAACGGGCGCCGGATTGCCGGCTTTCAGTACCCAGACGCGACGCTTGGCGCCGGTCAGCGTCTCGCCGCCGCCCTGGTTGCCGCCGCGTCGGCCCATGCGCGGCGGAGCGAATATGCCGAACAGGCCACGGTTCCGCCTTGCTTCCGTGGCCGGCGGCGCGTAGCGCAAGGCGGCATTCGGCACCATCAGCGTGCTCTTGACCGCCTCCACCGTAACGTCGGCTGTCGCCGTCATGCCCGGGCGCAGCAACAGATCGGCGTTGTCGACGGAGAGGATGGCCTTGTAGGTGACGACGTTGTTCGTCGTCTCCGAGGCGAAGCGGATCTGCTTGATCTCGGCCGGGAATGTGCGATCGGGATAGGCATCGACGGTGAAGGTGGCTTTCTGGCCGACGGCAATCTGGCCGACATCGGCCTCATCGACATCAACCTGCAATTCCATCTTCCTGAGGTCGCCGCCGATGACGAAGAGCACGGGCGCCGACAGCGAGGCGGCAACTGTCGCGCCCGGATCGACCGAGCGCGTCAGGATCACGCCATTGATCGGCGAGATGATCTTGGACTTGGCGAGATTGACCTGGGCGAGCTGCAGATCGGCTTCCGCCGACAGCACCGCCGCTTCGTTAATCTCTTTCGTGGCAACAGCCGAATCGTACTTGTAGCGCGCGTCCTCGAGGCTCTGCTGCGTGGTCACGTTGCTCTGGACGAGGTTGCGGTAGCGGTCGTAGGAACTCTTGGCGGATTCGAGATCGGCGGTGGCCTTGACGACGTTCGCCTTGGCCGAGATCGAGTTTCGCCTGCGTGCTCTTGACGTCCGCCTCGACCTTGATCGTGTCGAGCACGGCCAGCACGTCGCCAGCCTTCACCTCGCTGTTATAGTCGACATTGACATCGCGAACGGTACCAGAGAGCTCGCTGGATATATCGACCTGTTCGGTCGGCTGCACCGATCCGGTCGCCGTCACGAGGACGGTCAGGTCGCCGCTCTTGACCGGTTGCGTGGTGTAGCTCACCTCGCCGGCGCCCTGGCGCGAATAGAGATAGAGGCCACCGCCGGCCACCACCGCGAGCACGACCAGCGACACGAGCGAGCGCTTCAGCCACCGGCCCTTCTGCTTCTGCCGCGACGCGGCAAGCACAGCGGCGAGATCGGCGGTTGCCGTGCTTGTCGGTTGGCCCGTGCTCTTGGGTTCGTTTGGCTTGGTCATATCGTTCATGCGGGCGGCCTCGGTCAGATACAGCCAATACGACTGTCAGCTTCGGGAATAACGGTCCGAAGCTGAACGCAGGATTAGCAAGTTGACCGCATTGGCACGCAGCAACGTCAAATGGAAATGAAATCTTGGTAATGAAACTCGAGTTTGTCGCGCGCGAACGGCGCAATTCCGACGTCGCTTGAGATTCCCAACCCACGGGCGCTGGCGGCCCGCGCGCTTGTCGCAACAATTCGCAGGCGGATGGCGCCTATCAGGCGCCAAGTGATTCCAGCGAGACCGGCGGACGACGCTTGGCGGCCATCAGCAGATCGAGCTCGGTGGCAGAAGGGCCGAACTTCTCGAACAGGCGAATGGCTTCATCGTCACCCAGCCGGTATTTGCGCGAGAACTCCGTCAGACTGTAGGCACGGCCACGCAGTACCTTACGTGTATTGGTGTGTTCGATCACATTGGTCATTGTCATCTCCTTGTATAAAGAAGATTTAGGGTCCAGGATCGATTTGTTAAGTCGCAAACGCGATTGAACCGATTGATTTTCTTAAATATTTTTAGGGAACTTTATCATCACTCGCGCATTGCATGCTTACAATCCAGCCATAAATGCTGTCACTGACGGCGGTCTTCACCGCGATCTTACGCTTGCACCGTCAATCCATAAAAAGCAGACTTTCCCGCGGCCATGACCACCGTCTGCTTCGCCGTCCCGCGCAAGAAATGTGCCTAATGCACAGGAAAGGTGGATTTTTCAGTTGACCGCAATGGGTCGTCTGCATATGTTCCGCGCACTTCCAGCCGGGGTCCTTCACGGATACTTCGGAACACGGGAGAGCGTAGCTCAGCTGGTAGAGCAACTGACTTTTAATCAGTAGGTCATGGGTTCGAGCCCCATCGCTCTCACCACGTAAAATCAATAGCTTATGATGTCATTTGGTTTTAACTGCTACTAAGCGGGATGTCCCTCCTGCTTGCGTTTTGCGGTTCCAACACCCTCGCGCGATCTCCCTACGTCCTTAATGCGATTGGCTAAGGCGATGTTCGCGTCGCTTCCGGCTATCGTCGTCGCGTCCGTCGACGTGTTTGGGGGTGCGAAATGGATGCTGCAGCAGCTCGAAACGTGTTCGTCAACGGCGACCGGTCCGTGTCAGCGCGCATCAGGATCAAACGCTGGGAGATGATTCTGGAGCTCATGCCGGATCTGCCCAATATGAGAATCCTGGATCTCGGCGGAACGAGAAGCTGGTGGCACGACGCACCATTCCAGCCGCCACAGGTCACGATCGTCAACCTTGATATCGACGAACAGAGCGGCCGGATCAGAACGATCCGAGGCAATGCCTGCGAAGCAGACGTGATTCCGCAAGACGAACGATTCGACCTCGTCTTTTCCAACAGCCTCATCGAGCATGTGGGCGGGCATCAGTCATTTTTGAAACTCGCGCAGGTCGCAAGCAAAATGGCGCCGCGCTACCTCATCCAGACGCCCTATCGGTATTTCCCGATCAAGCCGCACTGGCTGTTGCCCGACATGCAGTCCATGCCGATGGCGCCTGATTTCAAGACCGCGCAGTGGTGGCCGTTCGGGCATGGTTGGGGGTGCCCGCAGGGCCGGACGTTCGACGAGGTGCAGTCGACGCAACTCCTGACGGTAACCGAGATGAAGCGCTATTTCCCCGACGCCACCATCCATTGGGAACGTTTCATGGGCCTGCCGAAATCGATGATCGCCATCCGCTAGAGGCTGCCAGTTGTCCGTTGTCGCTGACCGGGCGATTCTCCGGAACATTTGACGTTGCCGCCAGTTCTAGCGATGCAAACATTGGAGAGCACCATGTCAGACCGTGAGAAAGACATTCGCGACCGCGCCCACGCCATCTGGGAGCGCGAGGGCAAGCCTGAGGGACGGCATGAAGAGCATTGGTCGCAGGCGGAGCATGAGATCAGTCATGGCGGCGACCAGATAGACGGCGATGACGTGCCGAATCTCGAGGCGCTCCGCGAAGCCGCGAGACAGCATACGGATGCATTCATCGTGAAGACGGATCTGGAAGATGCCGACCAGCGGGAAGCGACCCCCGGCATGCGTGAGCAGCCATAGAGCGAGCCGCATGCGCGGTGAACACAGAATGCAACCAGCTGGCCTGCCGTGCGTTCTGTCACAGGTTCCACGAAAAGGATTGTGACATGACTTCCTCCTTAACCACGAAGATCGCGGCTGTTCTTTGCGTCATGCTAGCCCTCAGTTCCTGCGGCAATACGATCCGCGGCATGGGCAAGGACGCCGCCAACACCGTGGATGCGACGCAAAATGCGGGCAACCGGGTTGGCAACGCCGCTGCCAAGTAGACGGCCCAGATAAGCTGGGCTGGCTGACGTGCCCGTCGAGACAGGCGATCAAGGCCGAGGCATATGGGATGCCTCGGCCGTCGCCGCCTTTACCAGCGCGCCGATCAATCCTACTCTGCCGTGGCATTCGTCAATCGAGCGACGCGCGCCGATCGCTTGTCCGCGCGAACATTGAGGGCATGTCATGACCGTTCGTCCGCCGCAATCGCTGAGGCAACCGTTCTCGATCGAAGGCGGGTTCAATGTTCTCGAATACGAGTTGAGAGCCGAACGCGCGAGTTCGCTCGGTCGCAGCGGGCTGAAGGCGGAAGAGGCATTGGCCAGTCTGAAGGGCTGGGACGCCTCGCGCCATCACCAGGAAGACCGCGACGCGCGCCTCAGTAAGGCCGTGGACGCGGTATGGGGTCTCTTCGTCCAGCGTGAGATCTGCGGCCTGCGCAACAGCCGCGACGTCGTCCAGCGCTACGGCATTCCCGACGAGGTGCTGGTGCGGCTTGGGTCGACGCAGAAATAGAAAGCACTACCCTTACTTCGGCCCTCACTCAGGCGGAACCGCGTCTTTTGCTATCCGGTAGAAGCACGGATGCCATGACGGTCATGTTCCGTCCCTGCGCTTTGGCTTCCAGCAGCGCTGCGTCGGCGCGGGTGAGCAATGTCGAGACGGCGGCGCGTTCCGCCAGCGAGCCGACGCCGATCGATACCGAGATCGGCCCGAGAATGCGGCCGCGATGCGAAAGCGGCAGGCCGCGAATATTGGACCTCAGGCGCTCGGCGATGTCGAAGCCTTCGGTGTCGCTTATACCAGGCAACAGGACGGTGAACTCCTCGCCGCCAAACCGGTATGCGCGACCGGCCTCGCCAATCGTATCGACAATGGTCTGGGCGACGTAGCGCATCACCTCGTCGCCGGCATCGTGGCCGAACTCGTCGTTGAAGCGCTTGAAGTGATCTATGTCGATCATCATGCAGCAAAGCTGCTCCATCTCGCGGTCGCGGGCGTGATGGTTCACGTCCTCGTCAAGCGAGCGCCTGTTGTAAAGCCCCGTCAGCGCGTCGCGAATGGAAAGGTTGGTCAGCTTGTCGCGCAGCTGCAGGTTGGCGGCCGCCAGGCCGATATTCTCGGCGATCAGCTCGAGATAGAGACGCGATGCCTCCGCCTGAATGTGGCCCTGCGGTCGCTCCTCGAAATAGAGCAAGCCGACGACATCGCCCTGCGCCGTCAGCGGTACACAAAGCCCCATTGCATCCTGATGGTCGAGATGCTGGCAACTGATGTCGCCGTGCTCGCGTGAACTCGCATGCGGGCGGCCGCGCCGCAGGCCCCAGCAGGCCGTGGCGGGAAACACCGGCTCGGATCGCCGGGGCTCGTGCCAGGAGGAGATGCGCGACAATGTCGAGCGGCTCTCGTTCATGATGTAGAGGTTGCCGGCGAGATCCGGAAAGATCTGCGGGGCGAAGAGCGCCACGACTTCGGCCAACTCATCCTGCGCCTGACAGGCCTGCAGGCGGTGCATCATCTGCAGGATCAGGTCCTTCGTCTGCTGATCGCGCCGGCGTTCGGCATCCAGGCGATCGCGTTCCAGGCCGTTTTCGCGGAATATGTGGATCGCCTCGTTCATCTCACCGATTTCGTCGCGGCGGCGATCGAGCGGCACGTCGACGGCGTAGTCCTGCCTGGCAAGGCGGGTGACGATGCCGGTCATCCGCATCAACGGCATGGCGATGCGACGCTTGAGAATAAAATAGAGAACGCTGAGAAACACGGCGGCGGTGACAGCCAGAAGCGTCTTGGCGACAAAGCCCCACCAGTCGCTGCGCTTCTGCGTGTCCTGCATCACCGCCTGGGTGCGCGCGTTCACCAGGTCGCGGAAGCGCGTGACGGCGCTGAGCAGGGCCGTCTGGATACGCTCGTGTTCCGGGCCGAACAGGGCCTGGCGGGCGCCTGCCTGATCGCCCTTGCGATAGAGGGCGATGGCCTCCTGCTCGATCCTGTCGAGAACGTCGGCGTTCTTCTGCACGTCATCGAGCGCCTGCAGTTCGATAGGCGCGGCGCCCAACTCGCGGATGCCCTTGATCGAGCGTTCGCGCAGGCGCTCCTCGGCTTCCTTGCCCTGGAAGGCGCTGAGATAGCCGATATCGTCGCGCATGACATAAAGGCGCGCTTCATCGGTGCGTTCCTCGGCGCCCAGCGCCAGGCCGTCGGCGAGATCGCTCAGCGCCAGATGTTCCTCGACCGCGATCCGCTCGCGGTTCGCGCTGGTGGCGGAAAGGATGAAGGCAGACCCGGAGAGGACGGTCAGAACAACCGTCGCTGCATAGGCCCAGTTGGTGATGACGCTGATCCGCATGGGATGACAGTAGACCGTCCGAATTGCCAGACAATTAACACAGGTTGTATCGGTTCGGCCAAGCTCCCCAGAGGTGAGGCGCAAAAAGGTGATTGGCGGCGGGCCATCGGCTGCGCTAGGACTGCACACGAATGCCCTGCGCCGGAGAACCGCGTGTCGATTGCCGATATTTCCCTGTTTAGTGCCTTGCTTGCCGGTGCACTGTCGTTTCTTTCGCCCTGCGTCTTGCCGCTGGTCCCCCCCTATCTCTGTTACATGGCCGGCATATCCGTCGATCAGTTTCGCGGCGGCGGACCGGTGACCATCGCGCCGGATAAGCGCCGCAGCGTGCTGTTTTCGGCGCTGTTCTTCACGCTTGGATCGCAACCGTCTTCGTGGCGCTCGGCGCGGGCGCGTCGAGCATCGGCATGGCGCTGCGCCAGCATCTCGACCTCCTCTCCAAGATCGGCGGGCTGGTCATCATCGTCATGGGCCTGAATTTCCTGGGCGTCTTCCGGATCGGCCTGTTGTCGCGGGAAGCACGCTTCCAGGGCAACGGCAAACCGGCGACGCTGACGGGCGCCTATGTGATGGGGCTTGCCTTCGCCTTCGGCTGGACGCCGTGCATCGGCCCCGTGCTCGGCACCATCCTTGGTGTCGCGGCCTCGCGCGAGACGGTCGGCTCGGGCGCCAGCCTGCTTGCGGTCTATTCGCTAGGCCTTGCCGTTCCGTTCTGGATCGCCGCCGCCTTTTCCGGCGCCTTCATGAACTTCCTCACCCGCTTCCGCCGTCACGTCGGCACGGTCGAGAAGATAATGGGCGTGTTCCTCATCCTCACCGGCCTCGCCTTCATCTTCGGATTCGTCACCGACGCCGCGATCTGGTTCCAGCAGACCTTTCCAATCCTGATGAAAATCGGCTAGGCCTTGGCTTGTCCGCAGACAAGCCGCAGTGGCCGCTGCGTCTCCTGATGGCGATGAAGTCAGGCTTTCTTCCGACGTAGGTGTTCCTTGATCGCATCCGGGATCGCGCGCAGACCGCGCCCCGGTTCGACACCCTCGCGCATCACCATGCTGCGGAACGGCGGGATGGCGGCCAGGACATGCAGGCCGGCGGCGCGCAGCACCTGCATCGGCAGGAAATCGGATAGAAGCGAGCGGTTCAGGACGTCGACGCTCGCCGTGCGCGTCATGATATCGACGCGGCGCTTGCGATCGAACTGGCTGCCCGCATCCTTCGAGATCGGCAGTTCCGGCCGGTCGCAGAGGATATCGGTCAGCGCCATGACATCGCGCAGGCTCAGATTCAGCCCCTGAGCGCCGATGGGCGGGAAGACGTGGGACGCCTCGCCGATCAGCGCCACCCTGCCCTTGCCGGAGCGGTGTGCCATCATGCCCGACAGCGGCCAGATCTGCGCACCGTCTTCGACAGTCACCTTGCCCAGCAGCGATTGCATGCGCTCCTCGACGACATTGCCAAGCTCGGCCAGCGAAAGCTCCCGGCGCGCTTCAGCATCCGAAGGGCTCTGCACCCAGACCAGGCTCGAGCGCTTGCCGGGGAGCGGCACTTGCGTGAAGGGACCGCTTTCGGTGTGGAATTCGGTGGAGATGTTTTCGTGCGGCAGGGAATGCTCAAAATTCAGCACCATGGCCGACTGCGGATAGGACCATTTCTTGACGTCGATACCAACCGTCTCGCGCAGCTTCGACTTGCGGCCATCGGCACCGATCGCGAAATCGGCGGTGAGCGTCTCGCCATTGTCGAGCGAGATGGAGACGGCGTCGTCGGTGACATCGATCACATCGGCGAAGGCGGTGAAACGGGTGATGTTGCCCTCGGCGGCGGCGGCCGCTTCCAGCACATCCATCAATGCCTTGTTGGGAAAATTGTAGCCGAAGGCTTCGAGCCCGACTTCGGCGGCGCGAAAGGTCGCGGTCGGCGCGCGCAACAGGCGGTTGGTGCCGTCGATGATGCGCATGGTCGATAGCGGCGCGGAAGACGGCCGCAGGCGCTCCCAGAGCGTCAGCCGGTCGATGAAGCGGATCGACTGATCCATCAGCGCCGTGGTCCGGCGGTCTTCCCTTGGTGCCGGCGGCGCAACGAGTGCAACGTTGCGCCCGCCGCGTCCAAGGGCGATTGCGGCGATCATTCCGGCCAGTCCGCCACCGATCACCGCGATTTCGAAAGTCTTCATTGCACCGTTCCGCAAATTCTGAAACGGCGAGCCGGCCTTATGCCGCCGGCTTCGCCTGACGGCGCCAACTATAGCTCTTGCCCGGCTCCGCGTCACGCGCAGTCGGCTGATAATAATGCGGAATCTCCGGCAGACGCTTTTCGGTGAGACGCTTTATCGCAGTCTCGTTGGTGACCGCGAAGCTGTCGATGCCACAGCGCAGCATGTGCGGCACCTGGTCGATCAACACATCGCCGACGGCGCGCAGCTCGTTGGTATAGCCGAGACGCTCACGTAGCAGCGATGCATGGCTGAAGGCGCGGCCGTCGTTGAAGGCCGGAAAAGCCACCGCCACCAGTTCGAGGCGATAGAGATAGGGCTCGAGCTTGCGCACGTCGTCGGCGGGCTTGATCAGCACGCCGAAGCCGACTTCGTTGCTCTCCTCGGCCTTGACCGCCAGTTCCTCGAGGCTGAGCAGAGGCTTATGCCCCTCACCCGCCTTCACTTCCTCGGTCTCGATGACCCAAGGGTCGTTCTCGACGAAGCCGGTTTCTCTCCAGATCCTGGTCATTACGCGGCCTCCGCCTTGGAATCACCGTAGAGCGCATCCTTGAAAGGTTGCGGACCGACGCGACGGTAGGCATCGAGGAAAATCTCGGACGGATCGTTGCGTAGGCCGAGATAGGTGTCGACGATCTTCTCGATCGCATCCGTCACCTTCTCCGGCTCGAAGCCGCGGCCGATGATTTCGCCGATCGAGGTGTGTTCGTCGCCGGAACCGCCGAGCGTGATCTGGTAGAGCTCGGCGCCCTTCTTCTCGACACCCAGCAGACCGATATGGCCGACATGGTGGTGGCCGCAGGCGTTGATGCAGCCGGAGATCTTGATCTTCAGCTCGCCGATCTCGGCCTGGCGCTCGGGGTTGCCGAAACGCCTGGAGATTTCCTGCGCGACAGGGATCGAGCGCGCATTGGCGAGCGCGCAGTAGTCCAAGCCGGGACAGGCAATGATGTCGGTGATCAGGCCGGCATTGGCTTCTGCGAGACCAATTGCGACCAGACCGCGATAGACGGCTTCGAGGTCGGCCAGCGCCACATGCGGAAGGATCAGGTTCTGCTCGTGGCTGACGCGGATTTCGTCGAAGGCGTATTCCTCGGCGATATCGGCAACCGCGTCCATCTGGCTGTCGGAAGCGTCGCCCGGGATGCCGCCGATCGGCTTCAGCGAGATCGTGACCATGCCGTAATCGGGATTCTTGTGCGGCTGGACGTTCTGGTGGACCCAGCGCGAGAACGCCGGATCGGCCTTCTTCCAGCGGGCGAGATTTTCCCAGCCTTCGGCACGCTCAGGCAAAGCCGGCGGCGCGAAATAGGCGGTGATAGCGGCAACATCGACTTCCGGGAGCTTCAGCTCGGTGTCCTTCAACGCCGCGAACTCGACCTCGACCTGGCGGGCCAGCTCTTCGGCGCCTGTTTCGTGGACGAGGATCTTGATGCGGGCCTTGTACTTGTTGTCGCGGCGGCCGTGCAGGTTATACACGCGCATGACGGCGGTCGTGTAGGACAGCAGGTCCTCTTCCGGCAGGAAGTCCTTGATAAGCTTGGCGATCATCGGCGTACGGCCCTGGCCGCCGCCGACATAGACGGCAAAGCCGATCTCGCCCTTGTCGTTCTTCTTCAGGTGCAGGCCGATGTCGTGGACCTGGATCGCGGCGCGGTCGCGCTCGGCTCCGGTCACGGCAATCTTGAACTTGCGCGGCAGGAAGGAGAACTCCGGATGAACGGAAGACCACTGGCGCAGGATTTCGGCATAGGGGCGCGGATCGGCGACTTCATCGGCGGCGGCACCGGCGAAGTGGTCGGCGGTGACGTTTCTGATGCAGTTGCCCGAGGTCTGGATCGCATGCATCTCGACGGTGGCAAGCTCGGCCAGCACGTCGGGCATATCGGACAGTTTCGGCCAGTTGAACTGCAGGTTCTGGCGGGTGGTGAAGTGGCCGTAGCCGCGGTCATAGGTGCGCGCGACATGGGCCAGCATGCGCATCTGCTTGGAGTTCAGCGTGCCGTAGGGAATGGCGATGCGCAGCATGTAGGCATGCAGCTGAAGATAGACGCCGTTCATCAGGCGCAGCGGCTTGAACGCGTCCTCGGCCAGCTCGCCGGACAGACGGCGCTCAACCTGATCGCGGAACTGCGCGACGCGCTCGGCGACAAAGGCGTGGTCAAATTCGTCGTAACGGTACATGGTATTCCTCAGACTGCAATGAATGCTGGATCGGCGGGCTTGTAGCCCGGCGCGTATTCCATGGTCGGACCCTGTGCACGAATGCGCTCGCGAAGGCGCAGAGGCCAGAGAACACCATCGGTCTCCTGCACGTCAACCACGGCGACATCGACGACCAGATTATCGGCATAGGACTTCTTGCCGATCGCCTCCAGCGCGGCGACGGCCTCGGCGTGGCGCGCGACCAGCGCATCCTGCAGCGACGTCACCCAGGTGCCGTTGGCATCGAGCCAGACGGCGATGCCGTCGGTCAGCCTGTTGGCGGTCAGAACCTTGTCTCCCATAGTCAGCTCCTTAGCAGTTCATCGGACCGGGCGCGTGCACGCACGAGCGGTTCGGACAGTTCGAAATTGGCGCCGGCGACGGCGTCGCCGATGATGACCATGACAGGTCCGGTGAGTTCATCGCGGTTCTGCAGATCGGGCAGATCGCGCAGCGTGCCATGAAGCAGCCGGCGATCGGCGCGGCTGGCGTTCTCGATGACGGCGACCGTGGTTTCCGGCGCGATGCCGGCACGCATCAGCCGCTCGGCAACCGATGCGGCAACCGTGCGGCCCATGTAGACGGCGATCGTGGCGCCTGAGACGGCAAGGCTTGCCCAATCGGGAAGCACGTCGCCGGTCAGGTCGTGGCCCGTCGTGAAGACCAGCGACGAGGCGACGCCGCGCAGCGTCAGCGGCAGCTCGAAATCGGCGGCGGCGGCGAAAGCAGACGTAATGCCTGGAACGACCTCGTAGGCGATACCGGCGGCGCGGAGTGCGGCCATTTCCTCGCCGGCGCGGCCATAGACCAGCGGATCGCCAGACTTCAGGCGGACGACGCGCTTGCCCTGGCGACCGAGATAGACGAGCAGGTCGTTGATCTCTTCCTGCGACTTGGAATGACACCCCTTGCGCTTGCCGACCGAGAGGCGCTCCGCATCGCGGCGACCCATGTCGACGATTTCCTGTGGCACCAATGCGTCATAGACGATGACATCGGCTTCCATCATCACGCGCTGGGCGCGCAGCGTCAGCAGATCGGCGGCACCCGGGCCGGCGCCGACCAGCCAGATACGGCCCTCGGCCTTATCGGCGGAGTGCAACAGTTCGTCGGCGAGGTGTTGTGCCTGCGGCATGTTTTCGTTGGAAACAGCATCGGCCACGGCACCGGAGAAGAAGCGGCGCCAGAACAGACGGCGCGTAGCGCCCTTCTCAAGAGCATGCTCGACGCGACCGCGATAGCTGACCGCCAATTCGGCAAGGCGACCGAGCGACGGCGCCAGCAACTGGTCGACCTGGGCGCGGATCATCTGCGCGAGAACGGGCCCTGCTCCTTCCGTGCCGATCGCAACCGCGACGGGCGCGCGATTGACGAGTGCCGGGGTGTAGAAATCGCAGTAGTCAGGCTGATCGACGGCATTGGCCGGGACCCTGGCGGCGCGCGCGGCATCGACGATGGCGCGATCGGCGGCGCCATCGCCTGTTGCGGCGAAGATTAGCGTTGCGTCCTCGACCTGTTCGGGCGCGAAGGGCGCGCGCACGGTCTCGATGCGGTTGGCGATCAGGTGGGCGTGATAATCGGCCTCGGGACGATCCGCATAGGCGACGATCCGGGCCTTGGTGTTCGACAGAAGGCGCACCTTGGCGAAGGCTTCATCGCCATTGCCGAAGACAGCCGCGATCTTGCCTTCGACACGAACGAAGGCAGGAAAAACCGACAGTTGCTCACTCTTGGAAGGCATCATCAATCCATTTCGAAGTTGCCGGAATATGCACCACCCGACCAGCCAAATGAAGAAACAGAAATTCCAAACCCGGTATGGCCGCGTATTGTTTTACCCGGCATGTCAATGATTTGAGCAAAACTCACCGATGCGGCGCGCGTGGCACGATGAATCGCGCTGCAATGCGGCACAAAGCCTGTGACAAATTCGGGTGCTCCCAAGAATCCTCGTTTGCCTCGCGCGGTACCGGCGATAAGGTGCCGGCAACAAGGAGAACGCCATGACCGACACCACCATTGCCGCCCGCCTGCTCGATGTCATGGAGGCGAATATCCTTCCCTTGACCGAACGCGGCGTCGGCCTCGGCAACAAGGTCTTCGGCGCGGCCATCCTGCGCAAATCGGACCTTTCGCTCGTCGTCGCCGAGACCAACAACGAGCTGGAAAACCCACTCTGGCACGGCGAAGTGCACACGCTGAAGCGCTTCTACGAGCTGGCCGAAAAGCCATCCACCAAGGACCTGATCTTCCTCTCGACGCATGAGCCCTGCACCATGTGCATGTCGGCGATCACCTGGGCCGGGTTCGACAATTTCTACTATTTCTTCAGCCACGAGGATTCCCGCGACGCCTTCGCGATCCCGCACGATTTGAAGATCCTGAAGGAAGTGTTCGGGCTCGAGCCCGGCGGCTACCGTCGCAGCAACGCCTTCTGGAACAGCTTCGCCATCGCCGATCTAGTCGAGACCGAGAGTGATGCCAGAAAGGCCGAACTCAAAGCGCAGACGGCGCGGATCAAGGGGCGCTACGACGCGCTTTCCGAAAGCTACCAGTCGTCCAAGGGCGACAACGACATCCCGTTGAACTGACGCGAGCGACCAGAACACGATGGAAGCCTCCAAAGACATTTCCCGCCTGATCGAGATCATGGCCGCCCTTCGCAATCCCGAGACCGGTTGCCCCTGGGACATCGTCCAGACCTTCGAGACGATCACGCCCTACACGATCGAGGAGGCCTACGAGGTCTCCGACGCGATCGAGCGCAACGATATGGACGACCTCTGCGACGAATTGGGCGACCTGTTGCTGCAGGTCGTGTTCCATGCCCGCATGGCCGAGGAGGCCGGCGCGTTTTCGTTCGGCGACGTGGTCGAAGCGATCACGCGAAAGATGATCCGCCGCCATCCGCATGTCTTCGCCCGCTCCGAGGCGGATACGCCCGACGCGGTGAAAAAGCAGTGGGACGACATCAAGCAGGCGGAAAAGCGCGAGCGCGCCGAGCGACGGGCCGCGCGCGGGATTTCAGAGGATTTCAAGGCAGGTTTTCTTGGCTCCGTGCAGCGCAGCTTTCCGGCGCTGACGGAAGCGCTGAAGCTGCAGGAACGCGCCGCCAAGGTCGGCTTCGACTGGTCGGCGCCGGAGCCCATTCTCGACAAGATCGAGGAGGAAATCGCGGAATTGAGGGAGGCGTTGGCCTCGGGCGACCACGCCAAGGTCAGCGACGAACTCGGCGACCTGATCTTCGCCGTGGTCAATATCGGCCGGCATGTGAAGGCCGATCCGGAGCAATCCTTGCGTGGGACGAACACGAAATTCAGATGCCGTTTCAGTCATATAGAAACGTCTCTTGAAGCGGAAGGTGAAACGCTGGAGGCCGCGACGCTGGAGCGGATGGAAGAACTCTGGCAGGCCGCCAAGGCCATTGAGCGGCAGCTGGGCTGACTGGGCACGTCATGAAGCTTGAAACGCTCGACATCGCGATCGCAGGCGCCGGCGTTGGCGGTCTTTCGTTGGCCGCCCTTCTGGCAGGCCGCGGCGCCCGCGTGACCGTCTATGACCAGATGAACGCGCCGCAGCCGGTTGGCTCCGGATTCGTGCTGCAGCCGACAGGGGCTGCGGTGCTCTCGCGCATGGGCCTGCTTGGGCAAGTCGAGGCGCGCGGCGCCCGCATCAGCCGGATGCATGGGCGCCTGTCCGGCAATGGCCGCACCGTGCTCGACGTCGGCTATCGCCCGGGCGCCTACGGTATCGCCATCCAGCGTGTCGCACTGTTCGATCTTCTGCTCGCAGCGGCGATCAATGCCGGTGTGCGGTTCGAGACATCATCGCGGGTCACTGACATCGAGCCAGGTAGCGCGCCGCGTCTCGTGCTTGCGACCGGCGCCCGGACGGCGACCGCCGATCTCGCTATCGACGCCATGGGCGCCAACTCGCCGGTCGCCGCGAAGGCCGCCACCGAGCTCGGCTACGGCGCGCTATGGGCGACGGTTCCCTGGCCGGAGCACGACGTTTTCCGTAAGGACGAGCTCGAGCAACGCTACAAGAGAGCAAGCCAGATGGCCGGTGTGCTGCCTGTCGGCACGGCACGCGATGGCGCGGCTCCGATGGCGACGTTCTTCTGGAGCATCCGCAACAAGGATTTCGAGGCATGGCGGGCTGCCGGGCGCGAGGCCTGGATCGATGCGGTGCGTTCCTTCTGGCCTGAGGCGGAGGCGCTAGCCGCCGCGGCCGAGCCGGTGCACGCGCGCTACCGGCATCTGACCCGCACGCCGGTTGCCGGCAAGAACGTCGTGAAGATCGGCGACGCCTGGCACGCAACGAGCCCTCAGCTTGGCCAGGGCGCTAATATGGCGCTGCTCGACGCAGCGTCACTCGCTTCCGCGCTCTCCCGTGAGGCAACGGTTGGCGAGGCGATCGTGCGCCATCTGCAGCAGCGGCAGATGCATATCCACTTCTATCAGCTGCTCAGCCGTATCCTGACGCCCTTCTATCAATCGGACAGTTCAGTGCTGCCTTTCAGCCGCGACATCATGATTGGCCCGGCGACCAAGCTGCCGCTGGTGCGTAACCTGATCACCACGCTGGTCACAGGCGAGTTGCTTGATCCGGTTGGACGGATCGACCTCGATCGGCTCGTGTCGGAGGAAAAAGTCGCGGCGAAGGATCAGGGTACGCTGGTCTAGCCGCGCGCGACGACTGAATAACGGGGCGCCTGATCAGCGCTCCCAGTCTTCCTTCGGCCTTGCCGTATTGCCAAGCCGGCGCTCGAGTTCGACGGCTTCCGTTTCAGACAGCCTGAGATCGAGCGTCACCGATCCGTCCTCATTGTCTTCGCGGCTGTCGACGATGGCGTGATCGTAAAGCCATGGCAGCAAGGCCAGCTTGTCGACCGGGAGCACGACGGTCGTCTCCGTCAACACGCCGGACAGCCTGCGGCTGATTTCTTCCATCAGCGCATCGACGCCCTCGCCCGTCACGGCGGAGACCGCCACGACATTGCGGGCGCCTTCGGCCTTCTGGACGATCGCTTCGTGGTTTTCCGGCTCGAGGCGGTCGATCTTGTTCCAGACCTCGATGATGCGCTTCTCGCCCTCGGCCTCATCGATGCCGAGATCCTTCAGGATGCGGAGCACGTCGGCGCTCTGCGCCTGGTTGTCGTCGTCGGCCATGTCGCGGACATGCAGAACGAGGTCCGCCTCCAGCACTTCTTCCAGCGTCGCGCGGAAGGCGGCGACAAGGTGGGTCGGGAGGTCGGAGATGAAGCCGACGGTATCCGACAGGATGACGGTGCGGCCATGCGGCAGCTTCATGCGGCGCAGCGTCGGATCGAGCGTCGCAAACAGCATGTCTTCGGCGAGAACGCCGGCGCCGGTGATGCGGTTGAACAGCGTCGACTTGCCGGCGTTGGTGTAGCCGACCAGCGCCACGATCGGATGCGGCACCTTGCGGCGCTTGGCGCGATGGAGCTGGCGGGTACGGACCACCTGTTCCAGCTCGCGCTCGAGCTTGATGATGCGGTCCTGCAGCATGCGGCGGTCGGCTTCGATCTGGGTCTCACCCGGACCACCCATGAAGCCACCGCCACCGCGCTGGCGCTCAAGGTGGGTCCAGCTGCGAACCAGCCGGCCCTTCTGGTAGTTGAGATGCGCGAGATCGACCTGCAGCGTGCCTTCCTTGGTGGAGGCGCGGCGGCCGAAGATTTCAAGAATGAGGCCCGTGCGGTCGATGACCTTGGCGTTCCATTCCTTTTCGAGATTGCGCTGCTGAACCGGCGTCAGCGGATGATCGACGATGACGAGGCCGGAATCGGTCTCGTCAAGGCTGTCCTTGATCTCCTGGATCTTGCCGGTGCCCATCAGCGTCGCCGGACGCGGCTCGCTGACGGTGACGATGGTACCCTTGACCACATCGAGATCGATCGCCTGCGCCAGGCCCGTCGCCTCTTCGAGGCGGCTTTCCGGCGTACGGGTCGTGGTGACGGTGTCGGCACCGCCGCGGCTGCCGCGTGCCTGCTTGAGCACGGGCACGACGACGGTCGCGCGCATGTCATCCCGGTGCTTCATGGCTTCCGGGATGATCGAATCATTCTTGGTATCGCGTGTCGAGATGACGTCTGTCCTGTCAGGAAGCGGATTCTTCGCTTTCGAACATCTGCATCGGCTGGCCGGGCATGATGGTCGAGATCGCGTGCTTATACACGAGTTGCGAATGGCCGTCACGGCGCAGCAGAACGCAGAAGTTGTCGAACGACGTAACAACGCCGGTCAGCTTCACACCGTTAATCAGAAATATAGTCAGGGAAATCTTTTGCTTGCGAACAGTATTGAGAAATAAGTCCTGCAGGTTTTGAGAACGTTCCGCCATCGCGCCGATTCTTTCTTTATTGCCGGCCTTCACGTGCCGGTAAAATACTTCTTATTTTTCCATCAGGCAGCCGACAACCCTCATCCCTGCTGCCCGGAAAGCCCTTGGTATCAAATCGCAATCTTTTCCGCAACGGCGAAAAAGGCCCGTCTAATTTTATGGACGCCGGATCGCCGCCAAGCGCCGCCAGCACCCTGCCCGCCGACCACAAACGCACGCCGGCTACCGATCACACCTGTCGTCAGACGCCGAGCGACTTCAACTTGCGGTGCAATGCCGAGCGCTCCATGCCGACAAACTCGGCGGTGCGCGAGATATTGCCGCCGAATCGATTGATCTGCGCGATGAGATAATCCTTCTCGAACATCTCGCGCGCTTCGCGCAGCGGCAGCGTCATGATGTGGTAGTCGTTCTTCGCCGATACCTTGGGCAGCATGTCGCCAAGGTCGGTCGGCAGCATCTCGGCGGTGATCGGCGCATCCGGGCCGTCGGACCGGGCGAGAATCATCAGGCGTTCGATGTTGTTGCGCAGCTGGCGGATATTGCCCGGCCAGTCGTGCGCCTGCAGCACCGCCATGGCGTCGTCGCCGATGCGGCGCGGGCGAATGCCGGCCTGTTCGGAGATCTGGCGCATCAACTGATCGACGAGGAACGGGATATCCTCGCGACGCTCGGCCAAGGACGGCACCTTGACCGGCACCACGGCAAGGCGGTGATAGAGATCCTCGCGGAACCAGCCTTCGGCGATGCGGCTTTCCAGATTATAGGCGGTGGACGAGACGATGCGCACGTCGACCTTCACCCGCTTTGAGCCGCCGACGCGCTCGAACTGCTGATCGACGAGCACGCGCAGGATCTTGTTCTGCGTCTCGCGCGGCATTTCGCCGACTTCATCAAGATAGAGAATGCCGCGATGGGCTTCCTCGAGCGCGCCGATCTTGCGGGCCTGACCGGGCGAACCCTCGGTCCCGAAGAGCGCCACTTCCATGCGGTCGGGCGTGATGTTGGCGGCGTTGATGGCCACGAACGGGCCACTCGCGCGCGACGACTTCTTGTGGATCATCCGCGCGACCAGCTCCTTGCCGGAGCCGGAGGAGCCGAGGATCATGATGCGGCTGTTGGTCGGCGAGACCTTCTCGATCGTCTGGCGCAGCTGCGAGACGGCAACGGACGTGCCGATCAGCTCGACCGGATCGCCGGCCTTGCGCTTCAATTCGGAAACTTCGCGCTTGAGCTTGGAGTTTTCCAGCGCACGCTCGGCGATCAGGATCAGGCGATCGGCCTTGAAGGGCTTCTCGATGAAATCGAAGGCGCCGCGCTTGATGGCGGAGACGGCGGTCTCGACGTTGCCGTGGCCGGAGATCATGACGACGGGAATGTCGGGATGGCGCGCCTTGACCTCATCCAGCAGCGCCAGACCATCGAGCTTGCTGCCCTGCATCCAGATATCGAGGAAGATCAGCCGCGGCGCGCGGTCGGAAATCGCGGCCAGGGCGCTGTCGCTGTCATGGGCGGTGCGGGTCTCGTGGCCCTCGTCGGAGAGAATGCCGGAGACGATCTCGCGGATGTCGTGTTCGTCGTCGACGACCAGAATGTCAGAGGCCATATGCATTTTCCTTGTCACTTGCGGCCGAGGCGGCGGGCGTCTGCTCCAGGCGCGGCAGATGCACGCGGATCATGGCCCCTCTTCCCTGGTCAAAATCAGCGGGTGCGTCATGCAGTTCGAGCTGCCCGCCATGTTCTTCAATAATCTTCTTCACGATGGCGAGGCCGAGACCGGTCCCCTTCTCGCGCATCGTCATATACGGCTCCAGAATGCTGTGCCGGTTCTCGACAGGCAGACCGCGGCCATTGTCGATGATATCGACGGTGAACCGGTCACGCGGCTGATCGAGCGATGCGCGCACCAGCACCTTGCGTTCCTCGCGTTCACCGGCCGGCACGCCCTCGATCGCTTCAACCGCGTTCTTGATGAGGTTGCCGAAGGCCTGGCCCAGCATGCGGCTGTCGAACTGTCCTTCGAGCGGCGCATCGCCGAACTCCTGCAGGAACTCGACATGGCTGTTGCCCATCTCGCGCAGGAAGACCGCGTCGTGCAGGATCTTGCGCAGATCGCTCGGCTCCTTGGTGGGCTTGGGCATGCGCGCGAAAGAGGAGAACTCGTCGACCATGCGGCCGATATCGCCGACCTGACGGATGATCGTTTCGGTGCACTGATCGAAGACGCCGCGATCATCCTGGTTGATCTGCTTGCCGTAGCGACGCTGGATGCGTTCGGCCGACAGCTGGATGGGGGTGAGCGGGTTCTTGATCTCGTGAGCGATACGGCGCGCCACGTCGCCCCAGGCGGTTGAGCGCTGTGCGATGACGAGATCGGTGATGTCGTCGAGCGTGATGACGTAGGATTCGCTCATGTCGCGCACTTCCTCGCGCGTCACCTGGACGCTCAGCGTGCGCACGGTGCCGGCGCGCACGAGCGCGATCTGCTTGCGGAAATCGCCGCGATAGCGCGAGGCCGCCTCGGTCAGAACCTGGTCCACCTCGGGGGCGATTTCGGAGAGCTGCTTGCCGAGCATGTCACCCGCGTCAAGCGCCATCAGCGTCTCGGCCGAACTGTTGACGATAGTGACGCGGCGATCATGCTCGACGCCGATGACGGCGGCGGTGACGCCCGACAGCACGGCTTCGATGAAGCGGCGGCGGTCGTCCACCTCGTCCTTGGCTTCGAGGATCTCGTCGCGCTGGGTGCGGATCTCGGAGATCATCTTGTTGAAGGTGCGCGACAGGTTGGCGACGTCGCCATCGACGGCGTGCACGGGCACGACGATGTCCATGTTGCCTGATGCGACGCTATCCGCGGCAGTGATCAGCAGGCGGATCGGCCGGACGATACGGTCGGCGACGGCGATCGCGGTCCAGATGGCCGCGAGCAATACGATCAGCGCGAAACCGACGTAGAGGATAGCAAAGGCGATCTGCAGCGAGAAGCGCCCCGCCTCCATCGACTTATATTCGGTGGCGTTCTCCTCCATCATCCGCATCGCGGTCATGACCTTCGGGTCCACCGCGCGTACCGTATAGAGGAAGGCGCCGTCGATGGATTCCAGCCGGATGATGGCGCCGACAAGATCTCGTAACGCCTGGCGGGATCAGTGTCGGCTGGCCGGCCGAGGCCTTATTGAGCGCGTCCTGCGGGATCGCCGGCAGCGGTTTCTCGGTCTTGATATCGGCCTGCGTGATCACAGTACCGTCAGCCTGGACCAGGAAGGCGCCGAGCAGGCCGCGTCCCCTCGCCTGGCGTGTCATCAGTTCGGCGAAGCCCGTTCGATCCAGATTGAACAGCTGGCGATTGCGCTCCAGGTCGTTTGCCATGGAGACCGTCTGGCCCTGCAGATAGCTCGCATTCTCCATCATGTAGGCCTGCCCGATATTGCGGGAGGAACTGACGATCGATTGCGTCCTCAGCGCGAACCAGCGGTCGAGACCGGCGTTCAGCGTGATACTGGCGAAGAGAGCGACGAGGATGGCGGGCGTGATCGCCACGATCGAGAACAGGACGACAATGCGGATATGCAGCCGTGCGGCGGCGCGACCGCGCTTGCGCGCCTTCAACAGTCGCGAGACCTCGCGGCCGATCAGCGCCATCAGACCGAGCACGAAGAAGGAATTGACGACGACCGAGGTGATGACGACGGGCGACGTCGGCGCGATCGGCGTCAGGCCGAGCAGCACGAAGAGCGTCATCGTGGCGCAGAGAAGCGCGCCCCCGGCAAGGACCAGACCGGGCAGAGCAAACAGCGCGCGGCGATCCGTTACCGTGGTAACTGCTTCGCCATCCGCCGCCGGCGGCAACGCATCCTCGTTCATTCGTTTAACTCTCCACGCGGTGAAACGTATTTCACCGCCGTCCATGGGTCAGTTATGAAGACCGCGCTCGATCTCCCGCTCGTGCATCGTCGAGCCGGATCATCGGACGCAGAACTGACCGCAGGAACACAAACCCCTTGCGTGACTTATTGGCAACGCAATGTGGCGAAAATGCAACGCATCGCGTCACA
Organism: Rhizobium sp. AN80A; assembly: GCF_030053015.1. Lineage (NCBI taxonomy): Bacteria > Pseudomonadati > Pseudomonadota > Alphaproteobacteria > Hyphomicrobiales > Rhizobiaceae > Rhizobium > Rhizobium sp. AN80A. The sequence continues at coordinate 1,068,635 of NZ_JASJPX010000003.1, forward strand.
TTGTCAAGCCATGCAGGGTCAAGCCATGCGGCTTCAAGCGGTGCGAGAGCTTCTGTAGACCGATACGCCGAGTTCGCGGATCTTCTTGCGCAGCGTATTGCGGTTGAGACCGAGCAGATCGGCTGCCTTGATCTGGTTGCCGCGCGTGGCCGTCAGCGCTGCCAGGATGAGAGGATACTCCATCTCGGTCAAAACGCGGTCATAAAGGCCCGGAGGCGGCAGATTGTCGCCGAAAGTCGCGAAATAGGACCGCATGTTTTCCTCTACGGCCTGGGCAATGGTCATGTTGCCATTGCGGATCGGACCCTTCTCGATCGGGCTGTCGGGCACGTCGGAACGGAGTTCGGACTCGATGATCTCGCGGGTGATCACATCCTGTGGATAAAGTGCCATGAGGCGGCGGATCAGGTTCTCCAGCTCGCGCACGTTGCCCGGCCAGGCATAAGCCTTCATCAGATCGAGCGCTTCCTGATCAAAACGCTTGGTGCCGAGGCCTTCCTTCTCCGCCTGCTGGATGAAGTGACGGACGAGATCCGGGATGTCCTCGGCGCGATCGCGCAGCGGCGGCAGGCGCAGCGGCACGACGTTGAGGCGGTAGTACAGATCCTCGCGGAAGAGGCCCTGGTTGATCGCCTGCTTCAGATCCTTGTTGGTGGCGGCAACGATGCGCACGTCGGTGCGGATCGGGGTGCGGCCGCCGACGGTGGTGTATTCGCCCTGCTGCAGCACGCGCAGCAGGCGCGTCTGCGCATCCATCGGCATGTCGCCGATCTCGTCGAGGAACAGCGTGCCGCCCTCGGCCTGCTCGAAGCGGCCGGTGGAGCGGGTCTGCGCACCGGTGAAGGCACCCTTCTCATGGCCGAACAGCTCGGATTCGATCAGGTCGCGCGGGATCGCGGCCATGTTGATGGCGACGAAGGGGCCGTTGCGGCGCTTGCCGTAATCGTGCAGCGCGCGGGCGACGAGCTCCTTGCCGGTGCCGGATCTGCCGGTGATCATCAGCGTCAGGTCGGTCAGCATCAGGCGCGCCAGGACGCGATAGATTTCCTGCATGGCGGCCGAGCGGCCAACCAGCGGCATGCCGTCCTGCACGTCGTCCTCGACCTTCGCCGGCTTGCGCTTCGGCTCCGACAGCGCGCGGCCGATGATGCCGATCAGCTCGGTCAGATCGAAGGGCTTGGGGAGATAATCGTAGGCGCCCTTCTCCGAGGCCTTGATCGCCGTCATGAACGTATTCTGCGCGCTCATGACCAGCACGGGGAGATCCGGACGGGCCTTCTTGATGCGCGGAAGCAGGTCGAAGGCATTCTCGTCGGGCATGACGACGTCGGTGACCACGAGGTCGCCCTCGCCGGCCGAAACCCAGCGCCACAGGGTGGCCGCGTTCGAGGTGATACGCACGTCATATCCGGCGCGGCTCAAGGCCTGATTAAGCACCGTACGAATTGCCGCATCATCATCCGCGACGAGGATCGTTGCTGTCATCGAGAGGGTCCTGTGGAGGTTATGGTTGCGTCCTCAAGCGATGCGTCCTTGGAGGCAGGCATGAGCACGCGGAATGTGGTTTTGTTGGTCTGGCTGTCGCATTCGATGATGCCGCCATGATCACCGATGATCTTGGCGACCAGCGCGAGGCCGAGGCCGCTGCCATTGGTCTTGGTGGTGATGAACGGGTCGAACAGATGCGGCAGCAGGTCCGCCGGCACGCCCGGACCGTTGTCCTGCACGCAGAATTCCAGCGGCAGCGAGACCTTCTCGCGGGTTCCTGCGACCGAAAGGCGGATGCCGGGACGATAGGCGGTCGTCAGCACGACCTCGCCATCCGGCCGGTCGCCGATCGCCTCGGCAGCGTTCTTGACGAGATTGAGGAAGACCTGCACCAGCTGGTCGCGGTTGGCGTAAACCGATGGCAGCGACGGGTCGTAGTTCTCGGTGATCTTGATGTGACGCGCAAAGCCTGCCCTGGCCACCGCCTTCACATGATCGAGCACGGAATGGATGTTCACGGGCACACGGTCGACGGGGCGCTCGTCGGAGAAGACCTCCATGCGGTCGACCAGCGAAACGATCCGGTCGGTCTCGTCGCAGATCAGCCTTGTCAGCGCGCGGTCATCGTCGGTCGCCGAGTGTTCGAGCAGCTGGGCGGCGCCGCGAATGCCCGAGAGCGGGTTCTTGATCTCGTGCGCCAGCATCGAGGCGAGACCGGTGACCGAACGGGCGGCGGCGCGGTGCGTCAGCTGCCGGTCGATCTTGTCGGCCATCGAGCGTTCCTGGAAGACGATGACGACGGAGCCCGGCTCGCTCGTCACCGGCGCGACGTAGATGTCGACGAGCTTGTCCTGGCCGAGCCTCGGCGAACTCAGATCGACACGATACTCGTTGATCGGCGCGCGGCGCTCGCGTACCTGGTCGATCAGGGCCAGTAGCGGGCTGCCGAAGGGAATGAAGGTCGAGATCTTGTAACGCGCCAGATGCGAGGCGCTGGCCCCGAAGAAGGCTTCCGCCTCCCAGTTGGCAAAGGCCACAAGCCCGGCATCATCGACCATGATGACGGGGTTCTGGATGGCGTTGAGAACGGCCATGGCGACGGCACTGCCGGCATGGGCAGATGATAGCGACGCGTCGTTTGTCATGCAGCCTCCCGGGCATCTGTATTGTCTGCCGCCGCGACCAGGGCATCGTGGAATCGTTGCGAAACCTCGCGAGGATCGCGCGTGGTCATGATCGCCGCCTTGTCGTTTGCCGATACCGAGGGTGCGAAGCGCTCCATATACCAGCCAAGATGCTTGCGAGCATGACGAACGCCGACCGTTTCGCCGTAAAAATCGAGCATCATGCGATAATGTTCGACCGCGATATCGGCGATCTCCCATGGCTGAGGCGCATCGGCGCCGGCGAGCACGCCCGCATGCCACGGGCGTCCCTGGCAGCCACGGCCGATCATCACGGCATCGGCGCCCGAGCGGCGCAGGATTTCATGGGCATCCTCGACCGTTTCGACGTCACCATTGGCGACCAGTGGGATGGTGAGGACATCGCGCACGGCGCGGATCGCGTCCCAATCGGCGCGTCCCTCGTAAAACTGCATGCGCGTACGGCCGTGGATCGTCACCAGCTGGACGCCGGCCTCCTGGGCACGCTTTGCGATTTCGGGGGCGTTGATCGAATTTTCGTCCCAGCCAAGCCGCATCTTGAGCGTGACGGGAACATCGACCGCCTTGACCGTCGCCTCGATAAGGCCGAGCGCGTGATCCGGATCGCGCATCAGCGCCGAGCCGGAATAGCCGCCGATCACCTTCTTGGCCGGGCAGCCCATGTTGATATCGATGATATCGGCACCGTGCGCGGCGGCGATCTTCGCGCCCTCCGCCATCCAGTGCGCTTCGCGACCGGCAAGCTGCACCATGTGCGGATTGAAGCCCGCGGTCTTCAGCCGCACCCAGGATTGTTCGGTGTCGTTGACGAGCTCGCGGCTTGCCACCATCTCGGTCACCACCAGTCCCGCGCCATGGCGCCAGGCCAATTGACGGAACGGCATATCGGTGACGCCGGACATGGGCGCCAGCACGATACGGTTGCGCACCGCAACGGTTCCGATGCACAAAGGAGATGCGAGGTGTATGTCAGACAACTGATTATCTTTCAGGCACGCTAAGCAGGTGCACTATTTTTAGACAGATTTAAAAGACTTGCCAAGGGGGAAGTGCCCGAATTGATATTTTTCGGGCAAATGCTGGAATTCGGTGCGCCGAGCCGTTAGAGCACCCCCAGAAATTCTGCTTTTTGGGGATTTATGCCGCAAATGCATCAAAAGCAACCGATATCAATCGGAATTATCGTGGTGGCCGCAGGCCGGGGCGAGCGCGCCGGCGCATCCGTTGAAGGCCCAAAGCAATATCGCCGGATCGGTGGCCGGCCCGTCATTGCCCACACGCTCGAAATTTTCGCGACATGGCCTCAAACGACCGAGATCGTCGCCGTGATTCACGCCGATGATGAGGCGCTGTTTGCGAAGGCAACCGCTGGTGTCACGTCCGGGCTGCCGATCGCGACAGTGCATGGTGGCTCGACGCGCCAACAGTCGGTACTCGCGGGGCTTTGGCATCTGAAGGACAAGGGTATCACTCACGTGATGATCCACGACGCCGTGCGGCCGTTCTTCGATCATGATCTGCTCAACCGCGTCGCGGCCACCCTTGCTGAGGCCGCGCCTGCCGTGCTGCCGGCCATGCCGGTCGCCGATACGCTGAAGCGTGCCGATCAATCCGGCATCGTGGTCGAGACTGTCCCCCGCGCGCAGCTCTATGCCGCGCAGACACCGCAATCCTTCGACTTCGGCATCATCCTTGCCGCGCATGAGAAGGCGGCCGCCGCCGATCGCACCGATTTCACCGACGATGCGGCGATCGCCGAATGGGCCGGCCATCCCGTGACGATCGTCGAGGGCATGGCCGACAATGTAAAACTGACAGTGAGGCGCGATATCGCAATGGCCGATCAGAGACTTTCCAGCACACGCCTTCCCGATGTGCGCACCGGCAACGGCTACGACGTGCACCAGCTGGAGGCCGGCGATGGTGTTACGCTCTGCGGCGTGTTCATTCCGCACGACCAGAAGCTCAAGGGCCACTCAGACGCCGACGTCGCGCTGCATGCGCTGACGGACGCGCTGCTTGCCACCTGTGGCGCCGGCGATATCGGTGACCACTTCCCGCCGTCAGACCAGCAATGGAAGGGCGCGCCGTCGCGCATCTTCATCGAGCATGCGGCCAAGATCGTGCGTGAGCGCGGCGGCACCATCATGAACGCCGACGTGACGCTGATCGCCGAGGCACCGAAGGTCGGGCCGCACCGCGACACGATGCGCGCCATGCTTTCGGAATTCCTCGGCATCTCGATCGACCGCTGCTCGGTCAAGGCGACGACCAACGAGACCATCGGCTTCGTCGGCCGCCGCGAGGGGATCGCCGCCATCGCCACCGCCACCGTCGTCTATCAGGAAATCGCCCAATGAGCCTGTTTCCCGCTGATATCCTGTCCGAGGCCGAAGCCATTGTCAGGACATTCGGGGCGGCGGGGTTGATGGTGTCGACGGCGGAATCATGCACCGGCGGGCTGATCGCCGGCGCGCTCACGGAAATCGCCGGTTCGTCAGCGGTCGTCGACCGCGGCTTCGTCACCTATACGAACACCGCGAAGATGGAGATGCTGGGCGTCCAGGAAGCGACGCTTGCGCGTTTCGGCGCGGTGTCAGAGGAGACGGCGCGGCAGATGGTGCATGGCGCCCTCTTCCGCTCGCGGGCATCGATCGCGGTCGCGGTCACGGGCATTGCCGGGCCAGGCGGCGGATCGGCGGAAAAGCCTGTTGGCCTCGTGCATCTCGCCGCCAAGTCACGCAACGGTGACCTCATTCACAACAAGATGCTTTATGGCGATATCGGTCGTGGCGCGGTTCGTCTCGCCACCGTCAGGACGGCGCTGGCGATGATCCGGCAGCTCGGGCCGCAGTAAGCCGGATCAGCTGTAGATCTTGCCTGCGCGCGTTTCGAAGGCTTCGGTGAACATTCGAAAGGCGCGGTCGAACATCGAGCCCATGAGGGCGCCGAGGATGCGGCTCTTGAACTCGTAGTCGATGAAGAAGTGCACGTTGGAGCCCGACGGGGTGTCTTCGAAGCGCCAGCGATTGTCGAGATACTTGAAGGGGCCGTCGATGTATTTGACGTCGATGACGCGCTCGGCCTTGTTGAGCAGCACCTGCGTCGTGAAGGTCTCGCGGATCGCCTTGTAACCGACCGTCATGTCGGCGATGAGCAGAACCTTGCCATCGCGCTCCTTGCGGCTGCGGATCGCAAGCCCTTCGCATAGCGGCAGGAATTGCGGGTATTTCTCGACATCGGCAACGAGATCGAACATCTGGTCTGCGGAATGCGGGACGGGGCGGTGCGTTTCGAACTGAGGCATGAGCCGCAGTTAAGCGGGCGCGCCAAGAAGATCAAGAAGGCGGCGCATTTCCCGGTGCGATTTCAACTGAAGGACGGGCACATCGGGCTTGTGTCGCTCGATCCCCGCGATGATGAGCGGCGCCCAGCGTTGCTCGAAGTTCCAGATGTAGGTCAGGAACTCGCCATCCAGCTTTTCCGGGCAACCCGGCGCCATCTCCGGCCGCGCCTTGCCCCGCCAGCGAAACCACCTTGTGGTGACACCGAGCAGACAACGCCAGCGCGGCAGCCGCACCCAGAGCACCACATCGGTGCGCGGCATCCTGAGATCGAAGGTCGAGGCGCCGGTGCCGTCCATCAGCCACCGCTCTTCGGCAACGGCCGCCGCGATCATCTCGCGCTCCTCGGCCTTGGGTCGCTTCACCCAGCCCGGCAGCCAATAGAAGTCGCGGTCCATCGAAATATGCCGCACGCCGAGCCGCTCCCCAAGCCGTCTCGACAGCGTGGTCTTGCCGCCGCCAGAGCAGCCGATCACGAGAATGCGGTCGGCGCGGCTGACGAGGTCCGCGGCACTGGAGATATCGGTGACGAAATTCGGCATGTCTTTCCCTCCCGCAAGCAAAGACCGAACCAGGCCATCAACCTAGCCGATGGCTTCGAGGCGCTGAAGCAGCTGTCCCATCTGCGCCCTGCTCCCCAATTCGACGAGCGGGACGTCAGGCCCATGCAGGCGGATGCCTTCCATGAATTCGGGCACGTCGTCCCGCTCGAAATTCCAGACATAGGAGATGAACTCCCGGTCCGGCCACTTTTCCGTGCATCCGGGCGCCATGTCGGGCCGTGTCCTGCCGCGATGGACGATGCCGCGCTTGAAGATGCTCCAAAGGCAGAGCCAGCGCGACACCCGCACCCACAGGATCACATCGGCGCGCGGCAGCCTGAGATCGAGCGTTCTCGGGTTGTTGCCATCGATGATCCAGCGGTCTTCAGCGACGATCCTGGCGATGATCTCGCGTTGCTCCGGCCTCGGCCTCGAGACCCATCCTGAAAGCCAGAACACCTCGCGGTCCATGGAGACGTAGCGAACACCGAGGAGCCGCGCCAGCTTCTGCGCCAGCGTGCTCTTGCCGCCACCTGATGAGCCGAAGATGACGATGCGGTCGGCACGCTTCAGGAGTTCGGCCGCCTCATCAAGGCCAGTGACGTTCAGCCGATGCTTCGGTTGTTGCAACACTATGGCCTCTTGTCTGATTGCGGGGAAGATCAGGCCGCCTCGACGGGTATGGAAGGCTGGACCGAGATTATGCCTGCCAGTTCTCGTGGCCATGGCGCACGCGGATGATGAGAATGCCACCATCACCCAACTCATGGTAGACGATCAAGTGAGCGCCGCAAGGATGTATCCTACGGGAGGCGTAATTTCTTGGCGAAGCCGCGCGAGTTTCGGGTTGTCCGCGAGTATTTCGAAGATATCGCCCAAATGACGGTGATAGCTGTCGGCTTGCGCTTTTCCAAAAAGCCGAAGGCCCGTCGCGTGAATATTACGAATATCATGAGCGGCCTGACGCGACAGCCGGTAGCTCATGAGACCTATTCCGCCGCTTCGTTGAGCGACCGCAGAATGTCATCCATGCTTTCGTCGGATACGCCGCTCGCCAGCCCTTCATCGACGAGAGCCTGCATATGGGCTATCTTAATCGCACGCTCCTGATCGCGGCGAACGAGATCGCGGACGTAGTCGGAGGCATCGGCATAGCGGCCGGCAGCAGCCTGCTTTTCCAGCCAGGCCTTCATCTCATCCGGCACCGTCACTGTTAACACGGGCATGACGTGTTCCTCCGTTGCATTGCCTGCTGCCAATCATGGCACAGCAAGCGACACAAGAGAACCGCTCTACTCCGCGGCCACCAGCAGCTTCTTCTCACGCGCCGCGCGCAGGCGGGCGAAGTCGTCGCCGGCGTGGTGCGAGGAGCGGGTCAGCGGGCTGGAAGCCACCATCAGGAAGCCCTTGGTGTAGGCGACCGTTTCGTAGGACTTGAACTCCTCGGGCGTGACGTAGCTCATGACGGCGTGGTGCTTGCGGGTCGGCTGCAGGTACTGGCCGATCGTCAGGAAGTCGACGTCGGCGACGCGCAGATCGTCCATCAGCTGCAGCACTTCGTTGCGCTCCTCGCCGAGGCCCACCATGATGCCCGACTTGGTGAACATGGTCGGATCCAGTTCCTTCACCCGCTGCAGCAGGCGAACGGAGTGGAAGTAGCGCGCGCCCGGGCGGACCGTGAGATAGTTGCCCGGCACGGTTTCCATGTTGTGGTTGAAGACGTCGGGCTTGGCGGCGACGACGCGTTCCAGGGCACCGGGCTTCTTCAGGAAGTCGGGCGTCAGGATTTCGATCGTCGTCGTCGGCGATGCGGCACGGATCGCCCAGATCACCTTCTCGAAGTGCTCGGCGCCGCCGTCTTCCAGATCGTCGCGGTCAACCGAGGTGATGACCACGTGGCTGAGGCCCATCTCCTTGACCGCCTTCGCCACGCTGTCGGGCTCGGCCATGTCGAGCGCGTTCGGCTTGCCGGTCGCGACGTTGCAGAAGGAACAGGCGCGCGTACAGATCTCGCCCATGATCATGAAGGTGGCGTGCTTCTTGTCCCAGCACTCGCCGATATTCGGGCAGCCGGCTTCCTCGCAGACGGTGACGAGCTTGTGCTCCTTCACGATCGAGCGGGTTTCGGCGTAGCCCTTGGAGGTCGGCGCCTTGACGCGGATCCAGTCCGGCTTGCGCATGACCTCGGTATCCGGCCGATGCGCCTTTTCCGGGTGCCGCACGCGCTTTTCAGCGTTTGGATTGATCCTGTCGAGAATAGTTACCATCAATAACCTGCCTTCAAACCGCCGGAAGCGGCCTCCTTCGTCAGCGTCTGACGAGTTTTGCCAGAAATAGCAAGATACAAGAGCCGATGAAACCCGTCACAAGGTAACCCAGCCAACCGCTGGCGACATAGATCCCGGCACGGGTGAAGATCGCGCTGCCGATGACGGCACCGACGATGCCAATGACGATGTTCATCAAAACGCCGAAGCGTATGCCCATCAAGATGCCCGCGAGCCAGCCCGCCAAGCCGCCGACGATGATCGCCGTAATCCAGCCCACACCTTCCATCCAGTCCTATCCCCTCAAGCTATCGCCCTTGCGATCAGCACCACGATGATGGCGCCGACCGTGGCATGAATGATCTGCACGACGAGCGCATTGTCTATGCCCAGGTTGATCCCCAGCGCGTTGAAGAGAAAGCCTCCGACGAACGCGCCGATGATGCCGCTGAGCAGGCACCGTATCAATCCGCCTCCGCCAACGATCAGGCTGGCGAGGAACCCGGCGACCAGACCGATCAGGAGGAAGATGACGAGTGCCTGCGTACCCATAGACATGATGATTTCCTTTCGCTTTTTCCAGTCCGTGATTGAACGTGGTTCAATCCGTCATAGAGAGCCGCGAAGAAAATTATCAAGCGTTGAGGACGCGACCATAAGCATCCAGAACCGCTTCCTTCATGGTTTCGGAAACCGTCGGATGCGGGAAGATGGTGTGCATCAGTTCTTCTTCGGTCGTTTCCAGGTTCATGGCGACGACGAAGCCCTGGATGAGTTCGGTGACTTCGGCGCCGACCATATGCGCGCCGAGCAGCTCGCCGGTCTTCTTGTCGAAGATCACCTTGCAGAGGCCCTGGTCCTCGCCGAGCGCGATCGCCTTGCCGTTGGCGGCGAAGGAGAAGCGACCGACGCGGATGTCGCGGCCGGCTTCCTTGGCCTTGGCTTCCGTCAGGCCGACGGAGGCGACCTGCGGGTTGCAGTAGGTGCAGCCCGGGACCTTGCTCTTGTCGGTGGCGTGAACATTCGGCAGGCCGGCGATCTTGTCGACGCAGACGACGCCTTCGTGCTCGGCCTTGTGGGCGAGCATCGGCGGGCCGGCGACGTCGCCGATGGCATAGATGCCCGATACGTTGGTCTTGCCGTAGCCGTCGATGACGACACAGCCGCGGTCGGTCTTGACGCCGACGGCTTCGAGGCCGAGGTTTTCGATGTTGCCCTGGACGCCAACGGCCGAGATCATGCGGTCGGCGGTGATCTGCTGGACCTTGCCGTCAGCCGTCTCGACGTGCGCGGTGAGGCTATCAGCGGCCTTTTCGACCTTGGTGATCTTGGCGCTGGTGAGGATCTTCATGCCGCGCTTCTCGAGCTGCTTGCGCGCGATCGCGGTGACTTCGACGTCCTCGACCGGCATGATCGTCGGCATGACTTCGACGACCGTGACGTCGACGCCCATCGAGCGGTAGAAGCTCGCGAACTCGATGCCGATGGCGCCCGAGCCCATGACGATCAGCGACTTCGGCAGGGCAGCCGGCTTCATCGCTTCGAAATAGGTCCAGATCAGCTTGCCATCCGGCTCGATGCCCGGCAGCGCGCGCGGGCGGGCGCCGGTTGCGATGATGATGTGCTTGGCGGTGTAGGTGCCCTCGCCCTTGATGTTCTTCGGAACCGGGTTCTGCGGCTCGACGACGGGCTTGGAGGACTTGCCCACGACGATCTCGCCCGGCTTTGTGATCTTGGCTTCGCCCCAGATCACATCGACCTTGTTCTTCTTCATCAGGAAGCCGACGCCGCCGTTCAAGCGGGCGGAGACACCGCGCGAGCGGGCGACGACGGCTTTCACGTCAGCGCTCATCTTGCCCTCAAGCACGAGGCCGTAGTCCTTGGCGTGGTTGGCGTGGTCGAGGATCTCGGCCGAGCGCAGCAGCGCCTTGGTCGGGATGCAGCCCCAGTTCAGGCAGATGCCGCCCAGGTGCTCGCGTTCGACGATCGCGGTCTTGAGACCGAGCTGGCTGGCGCGCACAGCGGCCACATAGCCGCCGGGACCGGAGCCGATGATGATGACGTCGTAATTCTCAGCCATTTTTTCCTGCCTTTGTTATCGGGCGTCGCGGGTGAGAAGCACCCACTCGTGTTTCCTGCTGCTTTCGAAAAGAGACATCGCCTTCTGGCGCGCCGCTTCCGAAAATCCATTCTTCTTGTAAAGCGACAAAGCCGCTTCATTGTCACTTGCGGTGATCAGACTGACCGGCAGCGACCCTGCCCTGTCGATCTGATCCTTCAGTATGTCCCTGCCGATCCCGATGCCGCGCAGATGGCGGTAGACGCCGAGCGTTGCGATGAACCAGCTGCCAACAACCATCTTCTGCAGATCGATCACCGGCTGCAAAGCCACGCGATCGACTTCCATCTTCTTTACGTCCTCGCCCAGCGCGTAGCCGATCGCCGCGCCCGCCGTTTCCCCGTAAGCCTCGGCCAGCACCGCATGGCGCCATGTGCCGTAGCCGTCGTCCCGACGCATCTTCAGCCGGCCAAGCTCCATCGGCGTGTCGCTGCCGGTGCCATCAAGCTCGCCCAGCCAAAGCCAGGAGGCGAAACCATGCGAGGCGATGTCCGAGAGGATCGCCAGTTCGGCCGCGTCATCCCGCGTGGCGGGACGGAGCGTCACGAAAGACGCCACGGTCAAAGCCCCAACATCATCCGCACGGTCGATTCCATGCCGCGCCCGAGAGCGCGGGTGTTCTCGGCGTCGAGATGGATACCGTCGAGCGGCGTCGTCCTGGCGACCGAATTGGCGTCGAAGAAACCGCAGCCGAGCTCGTCGGCGAGATCCCGGTAGAGCGTCGCCAGCATCGCCGATTCCTCGATGCCGCCGACGAAGGAGGCCGCGAAGGGCACGTTGGCCGTCTCGCAGATCCTCGGCGGCGCGACGATCAGGATGTCCGGCACCTCGAAATCGAACGGCCAGGCGTGGTTGCGGATCAGCCGCACCAGCCGGGCGATGCCCTGGCATGCGGCGAAGGCCGATCCGGCCACGACATTCTTCATGTCGTTGGTGCCGAGCAGCAGAATGACGAGATCGAGCGGCGCATGCGTCTGCAGAATGGTCGGCAAGACGCGGGCGCCGTTGCGGTCGCAATCGGCGAGATGGTCGTCGAAGGCGGTCGTGCGGCCGTTCAATCCCTCGGCGATGACCCTGACCTCGTTGCCGAGCGCCACTTGCAGCGCACTCGGCCAACGATCCTTGTAGTCATGACGGCCGACGGAAGCGGCATCATAACCCCAGGTCAGACTATCACCATAGCAAAGAACGGTCTTCGTCATTTCCGCCTCCGCCGCTTTATCAGACGAGCATGCCCATCGGGTTTTCGATGTAGCCCTTGAACGCCTGCAAGAGCTCCGCGCCCAACGCGCCATCGACGCAGCGATGGTCGGTCGAGAGCGTGACCGTCATCACGGTGGCGACAGCGAGCTCGCCGTTCTTCACGACAGGGCGCTGCTCGCCCGCGCCGACCGCGAGTATCGTTGCGTGCGGCGGATTGATCACGGCTGCGAAGTGCTTGACGCCCATCATGCCCATGTTGGAGACCGACGTGGTGCCGCCCTGATATTCCTCGGGCTTCAGCTTGCGGTCCTTGGCACGCTTGCCGAGATCGCGCATCTCGTTGGAGATGGCCGACAGGGTCTTTTCCTCGGCCTTGCGGATGATCGGGGTGATCAGGCCGCCGGGGATCGAGACAGCAACGCCGACATCGGCGTGCTTGTGCTTGACCATGTTGGATTCGGTCCAGGACACGTTGGCATCCGGAACGTCGCGCAGCGCAAGCGCCATGGCCTTGATGACCATGTCGTTGACCGACAGCTTGTAGGCCGGCGCGCTATCCTTGCGGGGAGCGGCGTCGTTGAGCTGGGCGCGCAGCGCCAGCAGCGCATCGAGCTCGCAATCGACGCTGACGTAGAAGTGCGGCACGGTCTGCTTGGATTCGACAAGGCGCTTGGCAATGACCTTGCGCATGCCGTCATGCGGCACGAGTTCGTAGGAACCCGGTTCGAACAGCTTGAGAACGGTCTCGTCGGATGCGCCCTTCGGCGCTGCGGCAGGAGCCGATGCGGCAGCCTGCGGAGCAGCGGCAGATGCAGCCTTGGCGCCACCACCGGCAACGGCGGCTTCGACGTCGCTCTTGACGACGCGGCCATGCGGGCCGGAGCCTGCAACGGCTGCGAGATCGATACCGGCTTCCTTCGCCAGACGACGCGCGAGCGGCGAGGAGAAGGTGCGGTTGCCGCTTGTCGACGCAGCGGCAGGTGCCGCAGCCGGTGCCGGGGCAGAAGCAGGGGCTGCGGCCGGAGCCGGAGCGGCTTCGGTCTTCGCCTCGGCCTTCGGCGTTTCGGCAGCCTTCGGTGCCGGCGCAGCGGAGCCTGCGCCGCTTGCGGCGGCAGCGACGTCTTCGCCATCGGCGGCCAGAACGGCGATCAAGGCATTGACCTTGACGCCTTCGGTGCCGGCGGGAACGACGAGCTTGGCGACGACACCTTCGTCGACCGCTTCGACTTCCATCGTCGCCTTGTCGGTTTCGATCTCGGCGATGACATCGCCGGACTTAACCGTATCGCCTTCCTTGACCAGCCACTTGGCGAGGTTGCCCTCTTCCATGGTCGGAGACAGGGCAGGCATCGTGATGTTGATAGGCATCGAAATACCCTTCCCTTGTTACTTGTAGCAAACAGCCTTCACGGCATCGACGACTTCGGCGACACTCGGAAGCGCAAGCTTTTCGAGGTTGGCGGCGTAAGGCATCGGAACGTCCTTGCCGGCGATCGTGAGAACCGGCGCATCGAGATAATCGAAGGCCTGCTGCATGACGCGGGTGGCGATTTCGGTGCCGACAGAGTTCTGCGGGTAGCCTTCCTCGACGGTGACGAGACGGCCGGTCTTCTTGACCGATTCGATCACGGTCGGCAGGTCCATCGGACGCAGGGTGCGCAGGTCGATCAGTTCGGCGTCGATGCCGATCTTCTCGAGTTCGGCGACGGCCTTGGTGGCGTAGGTCATGCCGATGCCGAAGGAGACGATCGTGACGTCCTTGCCCGGACGGTGGATGCGTGCCTTGCCGATCGGGAGAACGAAGTCATCCATCTTCGGCACATCGAAATGCTGACCGTAGAGGATTTCGTTTTCAAGGAAGACGACCGGGTTCGGATCGCGGATCGCGGCCTTGAGCAGGCCCTTGGCGTCGGATGCCGTGTAGGGCATGACGACCTTGAGGCCGGGATCTGGCTGTACCACGAAGCGTAGTCCTGGCTGTGCTGGGCGCCGACACGGGCAGCGGCACCGTTCGGGCCACGAAACACGATCGGAGCGCCCATCTGGCCGCCGGACATGTAGAGCGTCTTGGCAGCGGAGTTGATGATCTGGTCGATCGCCTGCATGGCGAAGTTGAAGGTCATGAACTCGACGATCGGCTTCAGGCCGGCCATCGCGGCACCGACGCCGACGCCGGCGAAGCCGTGCTCGGTGATCGGGGTGTCGATGACGCGGCGAGCGCCGAATTCCTGCAGCAGACCCTGGGTGACCTTGTAGGCGCCCTGGTATTCGGCCACTTCCTCGCCCATGACGAAGACGTTGTCGTCGGCGCGCATTTCCTCGGCCATGGCGTCGCGCAGCGCTTCGCGAACGGTCATGGAGACCATTTCGGTGCCGGCGGGGATTTCCGGATCGTTCGGAACCTGGGCCTTGGGCTCGGCGGGAACCGGAGCAGCGGCGGCGGCGGGCGCTTCAGCGGCCTTCGGCGCCTCAGTGGCGGCCGGTGCGGCAGCGGCAGATGCAGCCGAGATGTCGGATGCGGATTCGCCGTCCTGCAGGAGAACCGCGATCTTGGCGTTCACCTTGACACCTTCGGTGCCGGCGGCAACCAGAAGCTTGCCGATGACGCCTTCGTCGACGGCTTCGACTTCCATCGTCGCCTTGTCGGTTTCGATTTCGGCGATGACGTCGCCGGAGGTGACCTTGTCACCTTCCTGCTTCAGCCACTTGGACAGCGTGCCTTCTTCCATCGTCGGAGAGAGGGCGGGCATGAGAATATCGATTGGCATGGGTCTACCCTCCCCGATTACAGCAGAATGTCGGTGTAGAGCTCGGATACATCCGGCTCCGGTGCGGCCTGGGCGAAGTCGGCGCTGTCGGCGACGATGTCGCGAACGTCCTTATCGACAGCCTTGAGATCGTCTTCGCTCGCCCAGCCACGCTCGATGAGGCGTGCCTTGACCTGCTCGATCGGATCCTGCTCGGAGCGCATCTTCTGCACTTCTTCCTTGGAGCGATACTTGGCCGGGTCGGACATGGAGTGACCGCGATAGCGATAGGTCAGCATTTCGAGAATGATCGGACCCTTGCCGGAACGGCAATGCTCGAGCGCCTCGTCTGCCGCAGCCTTGACGGCGCGAACGTCCATGCCGTCGACCTGGACGCCGGGGATGCCGAAGCCGGAACCGCGCAGCGAGTAGTTCGACTGCGCCGTGGCGCGCGCCGTGGAGGTGCCCATGGCGTAACGGTTGTTCTCGATGATGTAGATGATCGGGAGCTTCCAGAGAGCAGCCATGTTGAAGCTCTCGTAGACCTGGCCCTGGTTGGCGGCGCCGTCGCCGAAATAGGCGATCGAGACGCTGTCATTGCCGCGATATTTGTTGGCGAAGGCAAGACCGGTGCCGAGCGACACCTGGGCGCCGACGATGCCGTGGCCGCCGTAGAAATGCTTCTCCTTGGAGAACATGTGCATCGAGCCGCCCTTGCCACGGGAGTAGCCGTCGACGCGGCCCGTCAGCTCGGCCATGACGCCGCGCGCGGTCATGCCGGTTGCCAGCATGTGACCGTGGTCGCGGTAAGCGGTGATGACCTGGTCGCCTTCCTTCTGCGCCATCTGCATGCCGACGACGACAGCTTCCTGGCCGATATAAAGGTGACAGAAGCCGCCGATGAAGCCCATGCCGTAAAGCTGGCCCGCCTTCTCTTCGAAACGGCGGATGAGCAGCATTTCGCGATAGGCCTTGAGCTCTTCGTCACGATCGAAATCGGCCACCGGGCCACCATTCGATGCCTTCGCGGCTGGCTTTGCGCTTGTCTTACGGCTGGAAACGGTCGCGTTTTTTCGCGGAGCCATTCAACCCTCCCTATGGGTTTATCGGTTCTTGGGTGGTGCGCACCATAGGGAAGAAATTTCGCCACAGCAATGCCATAAATGCATGGCTCATATTCTGCCGTAAGCTATTGATAGTTATCAATTTATTTCGATTAACCGGAATTCGGTTAATTTGTATAATTGTTGAAAATGACGACTTCGTCGGCACGCGAGAAGTTCAGCTGAAGACGCGCCTTCTCGTCCAGCATGTCCCTGTCCATGGAACCATCACTTAGGAGCGCCACCTGCTTTTCAAGGTGCTCGCGCTTATTTTTAAGCACGGCCAGCTCCCTCTCCTTGGCGATGCGCTGGCGCTCGAACGCCTCGGTCGCGCGCAGACCGTAATCGCCATGGATGGCATGATAGCCAAAGTAGCAGAGAAACGCGACCGTCATCGCCGGGATGACGAAACGGCCGATCTTTTTCTTCTTATGATGCTTGGTCCACATACACGCATTCTCGAAACGCATTACCGTTATCGACAAGCCTAGCGGGCAGAGATTAACCGTCCGTTGACTATGAACGCGGCGCAATAAAAAACCCGCGCCGTTATGAACTGATCCCCGAAAGTTGGTTATCCAATTTCGGGGATCAGTTCACGAGAGCGCGGGTTCCAAATGCCTGAAATCAGCAGCTTAGCCGCGGATGATCGAACGGCCGGCGTACTGCGCCTGAGGGCCGAGGCCTTCTTCGATGCGGATCAGCTGGTTGTACTTGGCCAGACGATCCGAGCGCGACAGCGAGCCGGTCTTGATCTGACCGCAGTTGGTGGCAACGGCGAGATCGGCGATCGTCAGAATCTTCGGTTTCGCCCGAACGGTGCGACATGACGGCGGTGTAGGCTGCCTTGTGCGCGGTGTTGACGGCGTCGAGCGTTTCCGTCAGCGAGCCGATCTGGTTGACCTTGACGAGGATGGAGTTGGCGACGCCCATCTTGATGCCGTCGCGCAGGCGAGCCGAGTTGGTGACGAAGAGATCGTCGCCGACCAGCTGAACCTTCTTGCCGGCCAGATCCGTGAGCGTCTTCCAGCCATCCCAATCGTCTTCAGCCATGCCGTCCTCGATCGAGATGATCGGGTACTGGGCAGCGAGCTGCGCGAGGTACTCGGCCATGGCGCCCGGCTCCAGCGTGCGGCCTTCGCCTTCGAGAACGTACTTGCCGTCCTTGAAGAATTCGGTCGCGGCGCAGTCTAGACCGAGATGGATGTCCTCGCCAGGCTTGTAGCCGGCTTTCTCGATCGACTTCATGATGAAGTCGAGAGCTTCAGGAGCGCTCTTCAGGCCCGGTGCGAAACCGCCTTCGTCGCCGACGTTGGTGTTGTGACCCTGGGCAGCGAGTTCCTTGCGCAGCGTGTGGAAGACTTCCGAGCCCATACGGACGGCTTCGCGGATGGAATCAGCACCAACCGGCAGGATCATGAATTCCTGGAAGTCGATCGGGTTGTCGGCATGCGCGCCGCCGTTGATGATGTTCATCATCGGGACCGGCAGCAGGTGGGCGGAAGCGCCACCAACGTAACGGTAGAGCGGCAGGCCGGCAGCTTCAGCGGCCGCCTTGGCGACAGCGAGCGAAACGCCGAGAATGGCGTTGGCGCCGAGGCGCGACTTGTTCGGCGTGCCGTCCAGCTCGATCATGATGTTGTCGATCTGGATCTGGTTTTCGGCATCGATGCCGCCGATGGCGTCGAAGATTTCCGTGTTGGCGGCTTCGACGGCCTTTTCGACACCCTTGCCGAGGTAACGCTTGCCACCGTCGCGAAGCTCGACGGCTTCATGCGCGCCTGTCGAGGCGCCCGACGGAACGGCGGCGCGGCCCATGCTGCCATCTTCGAGATAGACATCGACTTCGACGGTCGGGTTGCCACGGCTGTCGAGGATCTCGCGGGCGATAATGTCGGTAATAGCGGTCATCGGCTCTTCTCTGCTGGAGGGTGGATAAATCGTTTGAAATTCGTCTAAATCGAAGATGCGCAAATTACAATGGCAGTTCGGGGCCCTTTTGCGCATGCTTCGCCGCATTGTTCGTGGCTGGCCTAATACACGAACGTGTCAGTCGTTTGAACGTCAGCCCTTGGCGATGGCGTCGAAGGCCAGCAGCTTTTCAAGCAGGCGCGGCATGTCCTTGAGATAGACCATGTTCGGGCCATCCGATGGGGCGTTGTCGGGGTCTTCATGCGTCTCGACGAACACGCCGGCCACACCGACGGCGACCGCCGCGCGCGCCAGCGTCTCGACGAATTCGCGCTGGCCGCCGCTCGAGCCGCCCTGCCCGCCTGGCTGCTGCACCGAATGGGTCGCATCGAAAACGACCGGCGCGCCCATCGCTTCCATGATCGGCAGCGAGCGCATGTCGGAGACCAGCGTGTTGTAGCCGAAGGAGGCGCCGCGCTCGCACAGCATGATGTTCGGGTTGCCGCTGGCATTCAGCTTGGCAAGCACGTTCTTCATGTCCCACGGCGCCAGGAACTGACCCTTCTTGACGTTGATGGCGCGGCCGGTCTTGGCAGCGGCAACCAGGAGATCCGTCTGCCGGCTAAGGAAGGCCGGGATCTGCAGGACATCGACCACGGTGGCCACGTCGGCGCACTGCTCTTCGCTGTGGACGTCGGTGAGGACCGGGAAGCCGAACTCCTTCTTGAGATCGGCGAAGATTTCGAGCCCCGCTTCAAGCCCGATGCCGCGCTGCGCCGACAGCGACGTGCGGTTTGCCTTGTCGAAGGACGACTTGTAGACGAGGCCGATGCCAAGCTTGTCGCAGAGTTCCTTCAACGTGCCGGCGACCATGAAGGCATGCTCGCGGCTTTCGATCTGGCACGGGCCGGCGATCAGAGACAGGCGGGCGCTGTTGGAAAACACAACACGGCCGGCGCCTTCGCCCACGGCCACTTCGGAATTGGTTTCAGTCATCGTTTCTCCTCGAAGGCGAAGAGTGCACCCTGGCCGGGCGCGGCCTTCACCAGAATTCGATTGTTCTTGCGTGTGTAGGTGATCCCGTTAGCAGCCAAATGCGCCTCTGTCACGGCGAGATCGGCAACGGCGAAAACAATCGCCGAGCCGCGCAAACCGCGATCGGCTGTCGACTGGGACAGATCGTAATAGGCGTCCAGCCCATCCGGCGACAGGATATTGATACGGACATTGCCCGCGTCGAGACTGACACCGAAGGCCTCCTGGCGTGACGCGGCCGCATCGGACGCCAGCTGCAACAGCGGCGCGAACGCCTTGGGATCGGACGACGAGAGCACGATCGACGCGATCCCCGATACGCCGTTGGCGTGCGTCTCCAAGGCCTTGCGGTCGCTTGGCAGCGGATTGACCCGCTGGCAGGCGAAGAGGAAGAAATCGGGCGCGCGCAGATCGGCCGCGAAGGCCAGGCGGAACGCCGCCGTCACCTCCGACCCGTCCGGCATCCTCATCGACCTGGCGAATTGCAGCATATCACCGCCGCTCATGCCATCGGTCATAAATCGCGCGTGATCACGATCGGCGTCCGGCGTGCCGAACACGATCGCCGACAAGCCGTCGTCGCCGCACCGAAAGCGAAAGGCGCGGTCGCGCGCCGCAAACACGTTCCCGTCGGCGATGGCGGCCTCATAGGCCTCGATACTGGCGATGCCGAGCGGCTCGAGATAGGTCTTGTCGGCGAAGAAAACGCAGGCGTTCGCGGTTCCGAAGGGATGCAGCGCATCGGCAGCGACCGTGAAGCCGAGCTTGCCCAAACGCTCGCGCGCCATCTCGATGTTGACGACAGGCAGGACGACGTGGTCCAGAGGATGGGGTTCACTCATAGGCAAATCCTCCCGAAATCGGCAGAGATGTGCGCTGGCTTTCGCCACAATGCAAGAGGCGAGCGCGGTTAAATCGAATGAAGCGCAAAATCGCGACGATTCAGAGCCAAGTTTTACGAAAATTTAGGCACTTGCGGAACACATATGGAACATATAGTGTCCGTTCTGGATTTGTTTCACGACTCTGGGGTTCAATTCGATGCTCACGCGCAAGCAACAGGAACTGCTTCTGTTCATTCACGAGCGAATGAAAGAGTCGGGCGTTCCGCCCTCCTTCGACGAGATGAAGGATGCACTCGATCTCGCGTCGAAGTCCGGCATCCACCGGCTGATCACGGCGCTGGAGGAACGCGGCTTCATTCGCCGGCTACCAAACAGGGCGCGCGCGCTCGAGGTCATCAAGCTGCCGGAAGCCTATAATCCGAGCCTGCAGCCACGCCGCGGCTTTTCGCCGAGCGTCATCGAGGGCAGCCTCGGCAAGCCGCAGCCGGTGGCCGCCGCCCCTGCCCCGAAGCCGGCGCCGAGCGCCGACAACGGAAACTCGGCTTCCGTTCCCGTCATGGGCCGGATCGCAGCCGGCGTGCCGATCTCGGCGATCCAGAACAACACTCACGACATCACCGTTCCCGCCGACATGCTCGGCTCGGGTGAGCACTACGCACTCGAGGTCAAGGGCGATTCGATGATCGAGGCCGGCATTTTCGACGGCGACACCGTCATCATCCGCAACGGCAACACCGCCAATCCCGGTGACATCGTCGTGGCGCTCGTGGATGACGAAGAGGCAACGCTGAAGCGCTTCCGCCGCAAGGGCGCCTCGATCGCGCTCGAGGCAGCCAACCCGGCTTACGAAACCCGCATATTCGGACCGGACCGCGTCAAGGTCCAGGGCAAGCTCGTCGGCCTCATCCGCCGATATCACTAATCGGTGACGGGTCGCCCGCGAAGCTGTCATTGCGCCAGTCATAGGCGCGATGACGCATCCAGGGGCGATCGAGACTGCCGTAAGCGGTTTTGACGACGGGCGAGCCTTGCTCGTCGATACGGATTTCGACGGCTCCCGAGCGCCGCAAGGTTTCTCCGGTCAGGAGCATGGCGCCGGAGCGGCATGTCACCTCGCGGAGACGGACGGGTGTGACGACGATATCGGCGACGTCGCAGGCGGGACCGAGATAAGCGGCGTTTTCCAGCGTCGCGATGATGTAGCCGCTGTCGAGCGTGGTCACGCACCACGCCGTCTTCAGGCACTGGAAGCCATTATTGTTCGTCGAATCCGCTGCGCCGCGCATCATGCCGCGGGCTTCGCGTTGTTGTCTCGGTGTCAATCTCGGCCTTGGCTCGCCCTTTTTCGGGATGGACAGCGCCTCGCCATCGAGCATGTCCGGCGGCGTTTGATTTTCAATGGCAAGCGCGCGCTGCCATTGCCCCAGAATGAAGTCGGGCGGGCGTTCGCGATTGCTGGCCAGGCTGTCGCTCTTGAGCGATGCCACGAGGCTTCCATCCTCGGACACGACAAGCTCGGGCGCCGGCTCGGCCGGCAGCATGACGAGGACAAGGGTTGCAACCGCGGCACCCACGGCGCCGATCCAGCGCAGGCGCGTCAGCATCAGCCCCCAGATTAGAAAGCCGACGACGGCGATCACGAAATACCATTCGGGAATCCTGCCCGTATCGACGCTACCGCCCCAGCCCGACACCATCCTGGCGATAGCGATCACCAGATCCAGCCCGAAGCCAGCGACGATCCAAAAGGGCGCATCGAGGCCGAATGGCGTCGCCAACATGGCGGCCATTCCAAAGGGCATGACGATGAAGGAGATGACCGGCATGGCCAACAGATTGGCCGGCAGCCCGTAGCCGCTCAGCCTGTTGAAATGCTCGATCGAAAACAATGCGGTCGAGAAGCCGCCGATCATGGAGGTGAGCGCGATGCCGCCAAAGAAGCGAAGCGCGAACATGACCGGTTTCATCGCCGGATGCGTGAAAAAGACGCTCTCGCGAGGTCGTCTTCTGGTCCAGACGGCAAAGCCGGCGACCAGCGCCAGGGTCGCGGCGTAAGACATCTGGAAGCTGGGGCCAAGCACTTCCGATGGCGACAGCAATATGATCAGCAGCGCGGAGAGAGCGATATTGCGCAGACTGATCGACGGACGGTCGAACAGCGCCGCGACCAGCATGATCGCCATCATGATGAAGGCGCGCTCGGCGGAGACGGCGAAGCCGGAGATCATGTAATAGGCGGTCAGCGCCAGAAGCGCGCTGCCGGCGGCGAACTTCTTGGTCGGATAGGCCTGGGCGAAGCCGGGAAAGAGACCGAAGAACAGGCGCAGCCCGACGAAGCAGATGCCGGCCGACAGCGCCATGTTGAGCCCCGAGATCGCGACGATATGCGCGAGACCGGATTGACGCAGCGCCTCGGTCGTCTCGTTGGAGATGGCCCGTCTCTCGTCGGTGACCAGAGAGGCGGCGAAGGCGCCGGTATCACCGGACAGGATGCCACGGATGCGGTCGCCGATGCGGCTGCGCAGGCCGTAGAGCCAGGCCATGGCGCGATCTTTCGCGGAGAGCTCGACGCTATCCACCGGCGACGGGAGGAGTTGCGGCGTGCCGTAGAAAAAACCGTTGGCGCCGATGCCGTCAAAATAGGCGGAAAATGCGAAATCGCTCAGTCCCGGCAGCGCCGGCCCCGCCGGCGGCGTCAGGCGCACGCGGCCGGTCAGCCAGCCGCCGACCGCGACGGGTTCGCCGGCGCGGGCAACAAGCGAGATTTGTTCCGGTGGCCGCTTGAGAGCCGGCGTCTCCGTTCGCGTTACCCTGAGAATATAGCGCCAGCGGCCGTTGTCGTCGCCCTCACGCCGTTCCACGCGGCCGGTCACGGTCGTTGTCACCGGCGCGTCCAGAACCACGGTGGCCGCGCGCCACGTCTCGATCTGCGCGGCAAACATGCCGAGCACGACGAGCAGACCGGCCAGAGCCATGCGGCGGGTTGCCACGCGCCCGACGCCGGAAAGCAGGAATACGAGCACAAAGGCGGCCGCCCAGGCAAGCAATCGCGTCGGCGGAGGGTCGCTCGAAAGCCTGAACCATGCGATGGCGCCGGCCCCGAGCAGAACCGGCGACGCCAGGAAGAACCGGCCATGGTCGAATTCGGCGGCGAACGCCTGTCTGGCGACCACCATCTGGCGGGCGATTCGGCGGTTTGCGCGACCAAGAAAGCCTGACGAGGACTGCGTCAAGGGCGGACGTGTGACTATGGCACGGGCATTTCGCCCGGCCGCGTCCGGCAAATTGGCAATTTGCGCCGCTTCGGGTGCTTTCAAAACCGCGTTACTGGCATTCAACTCCGGCATGCAAAAACACCCGAAAGCCACCCTGACCTGCAGTCAGAATGCCGCTCTCGGAACCGAAACGCAACTATAATCGTTTGAATTCAAATGCGAAATAAAACCATCGAAAATGTCAGGATTATCATCGACTTCCGCTATGCGGAGACGGCATTTCAGCAGTGCTCAAAAGTTGATACTGCGATGCACAAAATGGCGTCACGGTAACTTGGCATTAGGCGCGCGATCATATAGCTATCGCAGACGACGCTTAACCCTATGGCGCTTTTATGGCGCCACCCGCCAGTTTGGAGGATCATAATGACGGATCAAAGCGCAACACTGAAACTCGGTGACAAAACCGTCGAGCTCTCTGTCAAGAGCGGCACGATTGGCCCCGATGTCATCGATATCGGCGCCCTTTACAAGAACACGGCTTCCTTCACTTACGATCCTGGTTTCACCTCGACCGCATCCTGTGAATCGAAAATCACCTATATCGACGGCGACGAGGGCGTTCTGCTGCACCGCGGCTACCCGATCGAGCAGCTGGCCGAACAGGGTGATTTCCTCGAAGTCTGCTATCTGCTGCTCTACGGCGAACTGCCGACGGCGGCGCAGAAGAAGGACTTCGACTATCGCGTGACGCACCACACCATGGTGCACGAGCAGATGAGCCGCTTCTTCACCGGCTTCCGCCGCGACGCACACCCGATGGCCGTCATGTGCGGCTGCGTCGGCGCGCTGTCGGCCTTCTATCACGATTCCACGGACATCACCGATCCGCACCAGCGCATGGTCGCTTCCCTGCGCATGATCGCCAAGATGCCGACGATCGCCGCCATGGCCTACAAGTACCATATCGGCCAGCCCTTCGTTTATCCGAAGAACGACCTCGACTACGCGTCGAACTTCCTGCGCATGTGCTTTGCCGTTCCTTGCGAGGAATATGTGGTCAATCCGGTGCTTGCCCGCGCCATGGATCGCATCTTCATCCTGCATGCCGACCACGAACAGAACGCATCGACCTCGACCGTTCGTCTCGCCGGCTCCTCGGGCGCAAACCCGTTCGCCTGCATCGCGGCCGGCATTGCTTGCCTCTGGGGCCCTGCCCACGGCGGCGCCAACGAAGCAGCGCTCAACATGCTGCAGGAAATCGGCACGGTCGACCGCATTCCCGAGTACATCGCCCGCGCCAAGGACAAGAACGATCCGTTCCGCCTGATGGGCTTTGGCCACCGCGTCTACAAGAACTACGACCCGCGCGCCAAGATCATGCAGAAGACGACGCATGAAGTGCTCGGCGAGCTCGGCATCAAGGACGATCCGCTGCTCGACGTCGCCATGGAACTCGAGCGCATCGCGCTGACCGATTCCTATTTCATCGAGAAGAAGCTCTATCCGAACATCGACTTCTATTCGGGTATCACGCTGAAGGCTCTCGGCTTCCCCACGACCATGTTCACCGTTCTGTTCGCGCTCGCGCGCACCGTCGGCTGGATCGCACAGTGGAACGAAATGATCGAAGATCCGCAGCAGCGTATCGGCCGTCCGCGCCAGCTCTACATCGGCGAAGCGCAGCGCGACTACGTTCCGGTTTCCAAGCGCTAATATCAGCGCATCGAAGCTTAAAAAGAAACCCGGTCAGAACTGACCGGGTTTTTTGTTTCCAAGCACATCCAGCACAATCTCGGCGGCATGGACGCCAGGTGGCTTTTCGGTCTGCATCCGCTCCCAGACGAGATCGTAGCCCTCCATCATCGAGCGGCGCGGCAGGGTGTCGGAAGAGAGTTTCTCGGCCCAGCGCGTGAAACTCGCGCCGCGCACGACCTCGTTGATATATTCGGGCACGACCGCGTAATCCGCGATTAGGTTCGGGATCGCCGCCGTCCAGATCTTGATCTTGCCGGTCATCAGCTTGATGATCCAATCCGTCTTGTAGGCCGAAACGGTGGGGACGCCGGCGAGCGCCAGTTCCAGGATCACCGTGCCGGATGCCGCCATCGCGGCGTCCGCCTCGGCGAAGGCCCGCCACTTGTCGTCCTTGCCGGTGACCACGTCGGGTTTTACCGGCCAGTCCTTCATGATCTCGCGAACCATGGCCTCGCGGCGCGGCGCCGTCGGCAGCACGAAGCGGATGCCCTGGTTGCGGGCGGAGAGCTCGGCCACAGCGTCACCGAAATAGGGCAAGAGCCTTGAGATCTCCGAGCCGCGCGAGCCCGGAAGGAGCATGATCGTCTTCGGTTCATCCGCGGGGCGCGGCTTGCTTGCCGCCCTCGCCTTGCGGGTCGCGAGCACATCGACGTCGGCTGTCAGGCGATGGCCGACATAAGTGGTCGGCGGGCCGCCGAGCTTGCGCATCACCTCGGGCTCGAAAGGCAGCACGGCGAGCACATGGTCGATATAGGGCAGCATGCGCTGCGCGCGATATTCCTTCCACGCCCAGACACTCGGACAGACGTAGTTCACCACGGGCAGATCGGGCAGCGCCGTGCGCACGCGCTTGGCGACGCGGTGGGTGAAATCGGGGCTATCGACGATGACGAGCACGTCCGGCTTGGCCGCGATCACGGCGGCCGCGGTCTGGCGGATGCGCTTGACCAGCGTCGGGAGCTTGGCGAGCACCTGGGTGATGCCCATGATCGACAGCTCGGAGAAATCGAACAGAGACATCAGTCCCTGGGCCTGCAGCGCCTCGCCGCCAACGCCGACGAGTTCCACCGGACCCGCATATTGCTGCTTCAGCGCGGCGATGAGATCGGCCGCCAGAAGATCACCGGAGACTTCGCCCGCGATGATCGCGACCTTCAATGCACGCACGCTCATTCAAGCCCCCAGGATGGCAATCCACGATCCAGACCGCAGACGAAGATACCGGCTTCCTTTGCCGCCGATATGACTGCCGGGCGATCCAGGATCAGCGCGCGCCCGGCCTCGATCGCAACACCCGCCAGGCCGGCCTTGCTGGCATTCTCGATGGTCGAGATGCCGATCGACGGCAGATCGGCGCGCAGATCCTGCTGCGGCTTGCAGAGCTTGACGAGGACACCACGGCGCCGCTTCGAGATACGGCCGGCGGCGCGCAGATCGGCAACACGCTGCAACATGCCATCGGTTCCCTCGACGCCCTCGAGCGCCACGATGCGCCCGCCGACGGAAACGGCGCCCTGCCCCACATCCAGCCGGCCGAGCGCGTCGGCCGCGGCACCCGCCCTGGCGATGTCCTTGACGTCCTCGGCCGACGGCTTGATGGCATCGAGCGGACCGACGGCGGCGAGAAGATCCGGTGCGATCTCCTGCACGCCGATGACGCGGCGGCCGTTCTTCTCGATCAGCCCGATCACCATGCGCAACACGGTATCGTCACCGCCCGAAAGCAGCGTGCGAATGGTCGAGGGAATGCTTGCAAGCGTCTTCAGCGTCGGGCGAACCTCTCGCCACTCCGGCCGTCTGCGCACGGCGCCGGACATGACGACGCGGTCGATGCGATTGCTGTCGAGCATACGGTCGATGGCCGCGAAGTCGCCGACGCCGACAATGGCGTGCTCGAACCCTTCCCACGAGCGGTCGGTTTCGTTCTTCAGCGCAATGATCAGCGGGTCTTCGCCCGCGCTCTTGGCGGCCTCGGCGACATAGGACGGCAGAAAGCCGCTGCCGGCGATGATCGCCAGGCGGCCTCTTGCCGTGTCACTTGCTGGAGACAAGGTTTATCCCTTCTGTCCCCGGGTCGGAGAAGAGAGCGCGCGGTCGCTTTCGGCGGCGATGAAATCGAGGATCTGGACGACCTGTTCGCAATCGGCGAATTCCGCGCGGATGGCGGCGGCATTGTCACGCAGATTGCCTTCGGTTTCGAAGATCGCCTTGTAGGCACGGCGCACGATATGGATCGTGGCGCGATCGACGCCGGCGCGCGTCATGCCGACGACATTGAGGCCGCCCAGGAGACCCGGATTTCCATTCAGCATGCCGTATGGGATGACGTCATAGCTCACCGCCGAGAGACCACCGACGAAAGCGTGGCGGCCGACGCGGGTGAACTGGTGCACGGCGGAACCGCCGCCAAGAATGACGCGGTCCTCGATTGTCACATGGCCCGCGAGCATCACGTTGTTGGACATGATGACGTGGTCGCCGACGCGGCAATCATGCGCGATATGCGAGTTGGCGAGAAACAGATTGTTGCTGCCGACGATGGTCTTGCCGCCGAAATCGGCGGTCCCGGTGTTGATCGTGACACCTTCGCGCATCGTGCAGTTATCACCGACCGTCAGCGTCGTGTCTTCACCACCGTGATGAACGCTCTGCGGATCGCCGCCGATGACGGCCATCGGGAAGATCCGGCACCCCTTGCCGAGCGTGGTGATGCCGGTCACGATCGAATGCGGGAGCATTTCGGTGTTGTCACCGAGCACGACGCGCGGGCCGACGTGGCAGAATGGGCCGATCTTGACGTTCTCGCCGATCACGGCGCCGTCTTCGACGACAGCCATCGGGTGAATGGTGGCGCTGGCTGCGATCTTGCTCATGCCTGATCCTTGCGCACGATCATCGCACCGATATCGGCTTCGGCGACCAGCGCTCCATCGACCTTCGCATCACAGTGGAACTTCCAGATGTTGCCGCGCTGCTTCTGCTTGACGACATGATACTCCACCCGGTCGCCGGGAACCACCGGCTTGCGAAAACGGGCGTTGTCGATGGTCATGAAGTAGACCAGGTTGCCGCTCTCGCCCTGCTTCTTGGCGCAGATCGCGCCCGCCGTCTGCGCCATGCCCTCGACCAGCAAGACGCCGGGCATGATCGGCTGCTCCGGGAAGTGTCCGGTGAAATGCGGCTCGTTGGCCGTCACGTTCTTGATGCCGATGGCGCGATCATCACCGTCGATCTCGATGATCTTGTCGACCAGCAGGAACGGATAGCGATGCGGCAGCAACTTCATGATTTCGATGATGTCTGCCGAAGAAAGCGACTTTTTGACTTCTTCAGTCATTCTTTTCTCCCGTTTTCTTGGCGCCCGAAGATCGAGCCAGCACGCTTGCGACTTCCCGCAGGAAATCGTTGGCCGGCCGCGCTGGTATCCCTGCATAGCGTTCCCGCGCAGGGATGTCGGCGATGACGCCGCTCATGGCGGCTATCTGGGCACCGTCGTGAATGGTTATATGGCCGCGAATGCCGCTGTGACCACCGATCTGCACGCCGTCGCCGATCACGGCGCTCCCGGCGATGCCGACCTGCGAGACGACGGCGCAATGACGGCCGATGCGCACATTGTGACCAATCTGCACGAGGTTGTCGATCTTCGTTCCCTCGCCGATGACCGTATCGTCCATGGTGCCGCGGTCGATCGTCGTATTGGCGCCGATCTCGACGCTGTCCTGCAGGATCACGCGGCCGATCTGAACGATCTTGATCATGCCGCGCGGACCCGGCGCGTAGCCGAATCCGTCCTGGCCGATGCTGGCGCCATTGTGGATGATGACGTTATTGCCGACCAGCGCGCAGAGAACCTTGGCGCCGCCGGCGATGGTGCAGTTACGGCCGATCTTGACATCAGGTCCGATGATGGCGCCGGCCCCGATCCGGGTTCCCTCGCCGATCTCCGCCCTGGCGCCGATCACGGCGAACGGTTCGACTTCAACATTCGCCTCGAGTTTCGCCGTCGGATCGACCGCGGCGCGATCGGAGACCAATGCGTTCTCGGACATCATCTTCTGCGGACGCAGCGCTGTCGGGTAGAGCAGCCCGCCGGCCATGGCGAATGCGGCATGGGCGTTTTTCGAAACGAGAACAGGCACATGCGCCGGTATGATCGACTGCAACGCGGCGCTGCACAAGATGGCGGACGCCTCGCATGTCACGAGTTCGTCCTTGCTTCTCTTGGAAATGACATAACAGAGATCCCCCGCCTTCGCCCGGTTGACGGGCGAAACGGAGCGGATCACGATGTCGGCATGCTTGGGGTCGGCAAGTTCCGCCCCAAGAAATTGCGCGAGCTCAGAGAGCTTCATGCCGACATGGGGCGGAAAGAAATAGGTTTGCTCCATCGGCAAATCTCCAGAACGGAATTCGATTTTACGGTTCCGGACTGCCGATATCAGAATTGGTTGTTGATGCCAAACTTGAAGTTCTGAACCTTGTCGTAGTCTTCCTTGAGGACCGGGATCGCGTAATCGACGCGCAGGGCGCCGAACGGCGAGTTCCAGACGATGCCGACACCGACGGAGGCGCGCAACGACGCATCTTCGCCGTTCACGAACTCGGAACCGCTGACATTGACCTTGTTGCCGAAGAGCGTACCGGCATCCGCGAATACCGCACCACGCAGACCGAAGTCGCGCGGGAAAGCCGGAAGCGGGAACGTTGCTTCGGCCGAAACGGTGAAGTAGGTCGTGCCGCCGAGCGGATCATCCGGACCACCGCCAACGCGTGGGCCGATACCCTTGTTCTCGAAGCCGCGGATGTCGCCGTTCGTCAGCGTGAACTGGTCGAAGACGTTCAGATCCTTGCCGAATCCTACGACGTAGCCAGCCGAACCGGCGACCGAGCCGATGATGTCGGCGTCGTCGGCGAGCAGGCGGTAGTAGCGCGCCTTGCCGTACAGCTTATAGAATTGCGAGTCACCGCCAAGACCGGCGATTTCCTGCGTTACGCTGGCGTAGATACCTTCACGCGGCAGGATCATGTCGTCGAGCGTGTTGTAGGTCAGCGTCTGCGACACAGACGACTTCACCCACGGGCTGTTGTTGACGAGATCCTGATACGGCGTCGACAGATCAGACAGCGAGTTCGACGGATCGTACTTCATCTGCTTGTAGTTATAGCGGAACGTCGTCGCCAGATCCTCGGTGATCGGCGCCGTCGCACGCAGAACGACGTTGTTTTCTTCGTAATCGTAGTTGTCGTTGCTCGACGTCTGGCTGTGGTTGATGTCGAAGCCGACAGCGAGACGGTAGCCGAGGAAGTAAGGCTCGGTGAAGTTCAGGCCGTAGCTGCGCGAACCTTCTTCACCACCACCGGCCGAAACCTTGATGTACTGGCCACGACCGAGGAAGTTCTTTTCCTCGATCGAGGCTTCGAGCAGCAGGCCGTCGCCACCGGCAGCGTAACCCGCGCCGATACCGAACGAGCCGGTTGCCTGGTCCTGAACGTCGACGACAACGACGACGCGGTCCGGCGAGCTGCCGGGCTGGGTCGAGATGTTGACGGTCGAGAAGTAGCCCAGAGCCTCGAGACGACGCTTGGCCTTGGTGATCATCTGCTGATTGAAGGCGTCGCCTTCGCTCATGTCGAACTCGCGACGGATGACGTAGTCGCGCGTGCGGCTGTTGCCGCGGATTTCGATACGCTCGACGTAGGCCTTCTCGCCCTGGTCGACGAGGTACTCGACACCGATCGTGTTGTTGTTCAGGTCGCGGTTGCCGCGCGGCGTGACGCGGGCGAACGGATAGCCGGCCGAAGCCACCTGATCCGAAATCGCTTCCATCGACTGCTGAACTTCCTTGGCGTTGTAAACCTGGCCTTCGCGGGTGCGAACGAGACCCTGAAGCTGGGCGCCATCGATACCCTGAACCGTCGACTGAACGGACACGGCGCCGAAGTCGTAGCGCGGGCCTTCCTCGATGTTGAAGGTCAGCGTGTATTTGTTGGTCGCCTCGTCGAAGGCCGCGTCCGAAGACACGATGCGGAAGTCGGCGTAGCCACGATTGTAGTAGAACTGGCGAAGCGCTTCTTCGTCGGCCTTCAGCTTGTCCGCGTTGTAGACGTCCTTGCGGGTCAGGAACGACAGGAAGTTGCTGCGCTTGGTGGCGATGACCGATGCGAGACGGCCGGAGCTGTAGGCGTTGTTGCCGACGAAGTTGATCGAATCGATCTTCGTGCGGTCGCCTTCATTGACGACGAATGCGAGGTTGACGCGGCCCTGGCCGAGCGGCACGACCTGCGTCGTCACGTCGACTTCGCTGCGGCCGGTCGCCGCGTAGGCGTCCTTGATGGCCTGGATGTCGGCCTGGATCTGGGTCTCGTTATAGGCACCAGAAGACTGCGTCTTGACGACCGCCGCGAGCTTGTCGTCCTTGATCTTGCGGTTGCCGTTGAACACGACCTGGTTGATCAGCTGAGCTTCCTCAACGGTCACAACCAGCGTGCCGCCGGAAACCGAGATCTTGACGTCGGAGAAATAGCCGGTGTCGTAGAGCTGCTTTACGGAGTCGTCGATGTCGGTATTGGAGAAGCTCTTGCCGGGCTGGATCGTGAGGTTGGACCGCACCGCCTCGGCGCCGACGCGGTTGGCACCGCGAACGTCGACACGTTGAATGACTGCGGCCTCGGCAGCAGAAGCCGAGATGAACACTGTTGCACTCGCCCCCGACGCAACAATACCTGCAGACAGCGCAACCGCCGATACTGCGTTCAAAAATCTTGAACCAGCCTTCATTTCACCCATTACCTTTTTTCTCGTCCCCATCACCAGGCGTCCCCCGATTCCGGTCACGTGTGTCGTTTTACCCGCTTTTGATATACAAGCAAGGGAGCTAGTTAATTTCTGTTTACTTCATTTCAAACCGTGACGCTTTCGCCACTACAGCTTTGAAACATCGTAAATAAATTGTAATTTTCCCTCATCCCGCAATCAGCCGATCAGAGCACTAATATCGTTCCATGTGGCGAAAACCATCAGGCTCAGAACCATGGCCAGTCCGACGCGAAACGCAATCTCCTGGGCCGACGATCCCAACGGCTTTCCCCTCACAGCTTCAATCGCATAGAACATCAGATGGCCGCCATCAAGTACCGGAACCGGCATCAGGTTGAGTAATCCTATCGAAACCGACAAGACAGCCGCCAGCTGAAGCAAAGCTGCAACGCCCAGCGTCGCCATCTGACCCGAGGCCTGCGCCACGCGGATCGGGCCG
Organism: Rhizobium sp. AN80A; assembly: GCF_030053015.1. Taxonomy (NCBI): domain Bacteria; kingdom Pseudomonadati; phylum Pseudomonadota; class Alphaproteobacteria; order Hyphomicrobiales; family Rhizobiaceae; genus Rhizobium; species Rhizobium sp. AN80A. Next base: position 1,100,637 of record NZ_JASJPX010000003.1, read on the forward strand.
CCGAGCTGGTCGGGCTTCATGTAACCGGAGACCAGATTGCCGATATATTTGAAGGTTCCGGTGACGATATGCCATGTCTGCAGCGTGCCTTCCTGCAGCGCTTCAACCGGCGTGTAGGTCTGCTGGCGGAAGTTTCCGACTTCCTGGTTGGTCACGATGCCGATCAGACCGATCTCGATTTTGTTACCGAACTGGTCGGTCATGTCGGTGCGCGCAGGCACCATCGGAACGTCGATCTTCTCGCCGTCGCGCTCGATCGTCACGACGATTCTCTGCATCGGGCGGATGCTAACGTAGCGGCGCACGTCGTCGAAGGTCTGCACCTTCGCGCCGTCGATCGCGATCAGCAGATCACCCGGCACGACGCCAGCCTCGGCGGCAACGCTGCCCGGCTTGACTTCCGCCACGACGGGATCGGCGACCGAGCGGCCGTAGATCGAAAACAGCACTGTGAAGATCGCGATCGCCAGGATGAAGTTGGCGATCGGGCCGGCGGCCACGGTTGCCGCGCGCTTCCAGAGCTTGGCGCCGGCAAAGGACTGCGCCCGCTCCGCGTCCGACATTTGCGCGAGTTGCCCCTCGTCCGGCTTGCTCGACGCGTCCTCGTCGCCGAAGAACCTGACATAGCCACCGAGCGGGATCAGCGAGAGCTTCCAGCGCGTTCCATGCTTGTCTGTGTAGCCGATGAGTTCAGGGCCAAAACCGACCGAAAACGCCAGGATACGGATGCCACTCCAGCGACCGACGAGGTAGTGCCCCATCTCGTGAATGAACACCAGAAGAGAAAGCACGAGCACGAAAGGAACGATATATCCCGTCAGAAACCCAAAAATTCCGGTCAAGCCTTCCATATGATCCTTCCGTCGGCCTGTATCGACCTTATGCGCCGAACAGGGCCGCGCCCAGCGACGCCATTTGTTCGCCCTTTATCAGCGAAAAAAGCCCGGCTAGCAAGAACGCCGCAAAGCAGGCGAAAATGAGCCCGTCAACCCTGTCCATGACCCCGCCGTGCCCTGGAATGAGACGGCTTGAATCCTTGACGCCGAAGCGGCGCTTGATGAAGGATTCAAAGAGATCGCCGGACTGGCTGAAGACGGAGAGCACCAGCGCGACGAAGCCGGCGAGCGGAACCGCATTGGGAAATTCCACATAGGCCACCAGCATACCGGCGGCGACCGCGCAAACAGCGCCCCCGATCGCGCCCGACCAGGTCTTTCCAGGCGAGATTTTTGGCGCCAGCTTCGGCCCACCGATGGCGCGACCGACAAAATACGCCAAAACGTCGGTCGCCCAGACGACGGCGAACACGAACAGCATCGCGTGCAGACCGGCAGGATCGGCGCCACGAATGTTCGCCAGCGCGATCCCGGTCAGCCCGGCGTAGACGGTCCCCACCGGGAACCAGCGCGATACGCCACGCATGACGACGAAGCCGACCGCGATGGCCAAAAACAACAACAGAAGGATCAGCGAGTAGCCGACGGTGCCCGAGACGACCGCGACGGCGATCGCCGCCTGCCCGATCCAGCCGACCGCGTTGGCGACCGGCTCGTTGGCGGCAAGCCTGGTTATCTTCGACCACTCACGATAGATCAGAAGTCCGATGACCGCCGACAGCACACTGAAGGCGAGACCGCCGTACCAGGTCGCGACCAGCACGATGAGCGCGAGAACGATGCCCGAAACGACACGAAGCTGCAGTTCGCGTTGCATCAGGTTCCCACCGCCGCCGCGGCTTCGGCGACAAGACCGCCAAAGCGGCGATTGCGGGAGGCGAAGGTCTCCAGCGCCGCGTGGAACGTCTCGCGGCTGAAATCCGGCCAGTAGTCCGGAATGAAGATGAATTCTGAATAGGCGGCCTGCCAGAGCAGGAAGTTCGACAGGCGCTCCTCGCCGCTGGTGCGAATGATGAGATCGGGATCGGGGATGCCTGATGTATCCAGCCGGGCGGTGATGAGCGCCGGCGTGATATCCTGCGAGCGCAGGCGACCTTGCTCGACGTCATGCGCGAGGCTCGCCATGGCGCGGGCGATCTCATCGCGCGAGCCGTAGTTGAAGGCGATGATCAGCGTCAGGGCCGTGTTGGCCTTGGTGGTCTCTTCGGCGTCGATCAGCAGATCGAGAATGTCGTTCTGCAGGCTGTGGCGATCGCCGATGATCTTCACGCGCACGTTCTGGCGGTGCAGTTCGGCGAGGTCGCGGCGAATGAACGCCTTGAGCAGGCCCAGAAGGTCGGATACCTCGGTTTCCGGACGGCGCCAGTTCTCCGACGAAAAGGCAAAGAGGGTCAGATACTTGACGCCAATGTCGCCCGCCGCGCGCACGGTCTCGCGCACGGCGTCGACGCCCTTGCGGTGCCCCATGGTGCGCGGCAACCCCCGCTGCTTTGCCCATCGACCGTTGCCATCCATGATGATGGCAACGTGTTCTGGCACAGTCACGAATGTTCTTTCCAACATTTCCCGTCCGGTTTCTACAGTCCAAGGCGCAGGCGCTTTGCGCCTTAGACCTGCATGATTTCCTTTTCCTTCTCGCCAAGCAAGCGGTCGATCTCAGAAATCGTGTCGTCTGTCATCTTCTGCACACGATCCGACTGCGAGCGGCTCAGGTCCTGGCCTATGACACCGTCCTTTTCGGCTTTCTTAAGGCCGTCCATGCCGTCGCGGCGAACATGGCGAATCGCAACCTTGCTCTTTTCGGCATAGTCGTGCGCTACCTTGACGAGCGACTTACGGCGCTCCTCGTTGAGTTCGGGCAGCGGAATACGCAGGTTCTGGCCGTCTACGATCGGGTTCAGGCCGAGATTGGCTTCGCGGATCGCGCGATCGACGGCACCGACCATCGACTTGTCCCAGACCGAAATGCCGAGCATGCGCGGCTCCGGCACGGTCACGTTGGCGACCTGGTTCAGCGGCACGCGCGAACCATAGGCTTCGACCGTCACCGGGTCGAGGATGTTCGCCGATGCGCGGCCGGTGCGCAGCGATGCGATATCGCTCTTGAACGCATTGATCGCGCCATCCATGCGGCGCTTGATTTCGTTGATGTCGATGCCTTCACTCATAGCAGTGCTCCCGTCTCGGTAGAAGCTGCGGCGCTCGTTGGGCGCCGCCACTCTGTCAGTTGTCGGTGACGATGGTCTTCAGACCACCGCCCCTGAGGATTTCAGCAAAACCGCCCTTCTCGTGGATCGAGAAGACGATGATCGGAATGGAGTTTTCGCGTGCCAGGGCGACCGCCGCAACGTCCATGACGGCAAGGCCCTTGTCGAGCACTTCCTTGTGGGTCAGCTGGTCGAAGCGCGTTGCGTCGGGTATCTTCTTCGGGTCGGCGGAGTAGATACCGTCGACCTGCGTGCCCTTGAAGATCGCCTCGGCGCCCATTTCGGCGGCGCGCAGCGCCGCGGCCGAGTCGGTCGTGAAGAATGGGTTGCCGGTGCCGCCGGCGAAGATCACCACGCGGCCGAGCGACAGATGATAGAGGGTGGCGCGCTGCGAGAAGCTCTCGCAGATCTCCGGCATGGCAATCGCCGACAGCACGACCGTATCGATGTTGAGCTTGCGCAGCGAGGTCGCCAGCGCCAGCGCGTTGATGACGGTCGCGAGCATACCCATGTGGTCGCCGGTAACCCGGTCACCGCCCTTGGAGGCGACGGCCACGCCGCGGAAGATGTTGCCGCCGCCGACGACGACGCCGACTTCAACACCCATCTGCCGCGCTTCGGCGATATCGGCCGCAATGCGGTCGGCCACCGCTACATCGATCTCCAAATCCCTGGCTGCCCATGAGGGCTTCGCCGGAAGCCTTGAGTAGAACACGTTTGTAGACAGGCTCTGACGACATCTTGGCTCCTCGTATATTACCGCTGAGTGCCGGATACACGAAGGGCATCGCGTTGTCACGCGATGCCCTTCTGTTTTCACATATATAGGACGATCAGCCCTTGGCGACAGCAGCCACTTCAGCGGCGAAATCGCTCTCTTCCTTCTCGACGCCTTCGCCGAGGAGAAGACGGGCCATGCCGACGACTTCGATCTTGGCGCCGGCTTCCTTGGCAGCGGCTTCGACAGCAGCGCCGACCGTCAGGTCGGGGTTGATGACGAATGCCTGCGAGAGAAGAGCGACTTCCTCGAAGAACTTGCGCATGCGGCCGTCGACCATCTTTTCGATGATGGCTTCCGGCTTGCCGGATCTGCGAGCCTGCTCGATGAAGACGTTGCGTTCGCGCTCGGCGACAGCAGGATCGACTTCCTCGGCGCGGATCGCCAGCGGGTTGGTCGCGGCGATGTGCATGGCGACCTGGCGGCCGATCGAGGTCAGGACGGCCTTGTCGCCTTCCGACTTCAGGGCAACCAGAACGCCGAGCTTGCCGATGCCGTCGCCGGCAGCGTTGTGGATGTAGGTCGCGACAACGCCGTGCTCGACTTCGAGCTTGGCGGCGCGGCGCAGCGTCATGTTTTCGCCGATCGTGGCGATCGCGTCCTTGATGGTGTCGGCGACCGGCTTGCCGGATGCCGGGTAGGTCGCAGCCGAGATGGCTTCAACCGAACCATCGGTCGTCAGAGCAACGCTGGCGATACCGCGAACCAGATCCTGGAAGGCGTCGTTACGGGCAACGAAGTCGGTTTCCGAGTTGAGCTCGACAACGACAGCCTTGTGGCCGGCGCCAGCGATGGCGATCAGGCCTTCAGCAGCAGCGCGACCAGCCTTCTTGTCGGCCTTCGAGATGCCCTTTGCGCGGAGCCAGTCGATCGATGCTTCGATGTCGCCGTTGTTTTCCAGCAGCGCCTTCTTGCAGTCCATCATGCCTGCGCCGGACTTCTCGCGCAGTTCCTTCACCAGTGCAGCCGTAATCTCGGTCATAAGCTTCCTCTTGTCGGTTCAAACGGTGGCCCGCTAGAGCGGTGCGGCACCGGATTGAGGCACGAAATGTACCTGTATGTATGACAGCGTGATGAATGACGCGTCATAACGAAACTCAAACGGCGAGAGACTGAATTCCCTCGCCTGAAATGGTCAAGGCCGCCCAACTTCATCAAAGTCGCGAGCGGCCTTTTCCCAATCTCTGGAAAGCATGGCGGACCTGTCGATCCGCCTGCTTCTTTTATCAGGCTTCGGCTTCGCCTTCGAGCGCCGGCTCAGCCGGAGCTTCGATCGATGCACCGAGGTCACGGCCCGACGAGCTCTGCTGGCGAGCGATACCGTCGATGGCAGCGCGCGAGATCAGGTCGCAGTAGAGGGCGATGGCGCGCGAAGCGTCGTCGTTGCCGGGGATCGGATAGTCGATCAGGTCCGGGTCGCAGTTCGAGTCGATGATGGCGACAACCGGGATGCCGAGGCGCTTGGCTTCGTCGATCGCGATCTTTTCCTTGTTGGTGTCGATGATGAACATCAGGTCCGGCGTGCCGCCCATGTCCTTGATACCACCGAGAGCCTTGTCGAGCTTTTCGCGCTCGCGCTCGAGGTTCAGGCGCTCTTTCTTGTTGTAGCCGGACTGTTCCGAAGACAGGATCTCGTCGAGCTTGCGCAGACGCTGGATCGAGTTCGAAATCGTCTTCCAGTTGGTCATCATGCCGCCGAGCCAACGCGAGTTGACGTAGTACTGAGCGGAACGCTTGGCCGAGTCAGCGATGAGCTCGGAAGCCTGGCGCTTGGTGCCGACGAACAGAACGCGGCCGCCACGGGCTACGGTGTCGGAAACAGCCTGCAGAGCGCGCGACAGAAGCGGAACCGTCTGTGCGAGGTCGATGATGTGGATGTTGTTGCGATCGCCGAAAATGTACGGCTTCATCTTCGGGTTCCAGCGGTGAGTCTGGTGGCCGAAGTGGACGCCTGCTTCAAGCAGCTGGCGCATAGAAAAATCGGGCAATGCCATGCCTTGTTATCCTTTTCCGGTTGAACCTCCGCAAGGCGAACAGCACCCTCTTCGAGGATGCCACCGGGCGGAACCGTCCGGATTTCTCCCGGACAAATCCCATGCCTTACGTGTGGAATGCGGGGGCCATACCCTCCCCGCCCTGGAAAATCAAGTCTCGTCGGTAAAATAACCGATGAGCGCCGTCATATAGGCACGCGCGGGACCATTCACGGCCCTCGCGCGGGTCAATCGGCTTCGCAGGGCCAGCTCGTCGGCGTCGCCATGCCAGACGGCAGCTTGGTGTTCGAATCGCCGCAGGCCAGCGCAACCTGCGCCGCATCGAGACCGGTGGCCTGGGACAGATCCAGTCCGCTGATCCTCGTCAGGAACATGAAGGCGCGATCGAAGGAGATCGGTCCCGTGAAGGTGGCGCCGGTGAGATCGGCCCGCGAGAGGTTGGTCAGCGCGAAGTTGACGCCCGTCACGTCCGCGCCCTTGAAGGTCACGCGGCCAAGTTCGGCCTTTTCGAAATTGACGCCCTTCAGCACGGCGCGATTGAAATTGGCGCGCTGCAACTCCGCTCCCGTGAAGTTGGCGCCCTCGGCGTTGACGCCCTCGAAGCCGGAGCGATAGGCCTCGACTTTGGAGAAATTGGCCTTGGTGAGGTCGGAGCCGGTGAACCAGGTCCGAACCAGGGTCGCCTTTTCCAGGTTGGCGGAGGCGAGATTGGAGTCGCTGAGATTGGTAAGCGTGAAATCGGTGTCGGCGAGATTTCCCTTCTGGAAATCGCCGCCCTCCAACATCAGGTTCTTCTTGTTGCAACCACCCCAGTCGATGCCGGCCGAGGCTGTCGAGCCGCAGTCGGCCGCGGAGATCGAACCTGCGAATGTCGCCACCATCAACGCGGCGGCCAAGGCCGTCACGGCCACGATCGATACCCTAAAGCCTGGCAAAATACGCACTCCGTTCGCCATCCACGCTCACTGTCGAGCGATCTCTAGCACAGAGCGCGCGGCTTTGCATACGCTATCACGCCGATGCGGCGAAATCGTTCAACGCGTGCAATTACTTACAGGCAAGGTTTTCGCATCGAGAAGCTCTAGCTTGGAGAGCTTTCCGGTCAGGACGAAATCGCCATAATCCATGGTCAGATCGCGGGTGATGCCGTTCTCGTAGAGTTTGAACGACATGCGATAGACCGGGAGAGCGTCGGTTTTGGTGTTCTCGTTGAAATAAGAGATCGTGACCGGCCAGAAGGTGGCCTTCGAGAAGGCGCCGGCATTGCTGGAATCGGCCTCGTCGTTGACAGGCGTCACTGGCTTGCCAACGACCGTCGTCGTCGCCAGCGCCTTGTCGCCATCATCGGAACCATCGAACACGCGCGCCTCGAACAGACGATTGCCGGCCTTGGCGTTCTTGATGACATCCATCATGTGTTCGGTGGGGAAACGGCTGGCTTCCAGCTGCAGGTTCTTGCTCGCCGGCTGCTTGAGATCGACCTTGGTAGCCTCGCCCTGATCCTCGGCCGCGCCGGTGACCTCCTTGTCGAGCTGGTTGTCGGTGAAGGACTTTGTGTCGAAGGTGAACTTCCCGTCCTTCAGATTCTCGAAGGTATTGGTCTGCTGGTCGCTGACGCGCACGGCATCGCCGGTGTCGATCTGCGTCACGAAGCGGAATTTCGTCGTATAGCCGGTGCAATAATCACCGTTGAATTCGTAGACCATGCGGCCGGACATACCCGATATGCCAGAGCGTTCCGACGCATCCTTGAGTTCCAGATCGTAGATGGCCCGGTGCGCGATCAGGCCCGTGGCCATCCCTGCGCCGACAGAAGGTGCCGCCGCGTGAGCGGTTGCCGAAACGCCTGCAAGGAAGAGCGCGGCAAGACTCGATCGGACCATTGATAATCTCCTGTTGGACTCACCAACGATGTTATAAGAACACATCCGGCTAAATCGAGGCTCGATCGTGTCACAAAATTGATTCAAGCCCAGATGCATAATTTTAGAACTAATCACAACAAAAGCGGAGAGGAAAATGTCCGATCAGATCGCCGCACGGCTCAAAGAGATGGGGATATCCCTGCCCCAGGCCGCCGCACCCGCCGCAAACTACGTTCCCTACGTCATCTCGGGCAACGTCCTGCACATTTCCGGCCAGTTGCCGCTCGAAGACGGCAAGCTCGCATTTACCGGCCATCTCGGCCGCAATGTCGACGTCCCCCAGGGTCAGCGCGCCGCTGAACTGTGCGCCATCAACATCCTGGCGCAGGCAAGTGCTGCACTCGGCGGCGATCTTGGCCGCATCAAGCGCGTGATCAAGCTGAACGGCTTCGTGGCATCGGTCCCAGAATTCGTCGAGCAGCACCTCGTGATCAACGGTGCGTCGAACCTCATCGCCAATGTTCTCGGCGATGCCGGCAAGCACGCGCGGGCCGCCGTCGGCATGGCGGCGCTGCCGATGAACGCCGCCGTCGAAATCGATGCCATCATGGAAATCGCATAATGACCTCCGCAGCATGGCTCAAGGAACGTCCGGTCGCGCACCGCGGCTATCACGACCAGAACAAGCTCGTCTGGGAAAACACGCTTTCGGCTTTCGCCCGCGCGGTCGAGGCAGGCTTCGCGATCGAGTGCGATCTGCACTACGCATCTGACGGCGTTCCCGTCGTCTTTCACGATGAGAATCTCGAGCGCCTGTGCAATCTGAAGGGCGACGTGCGCGAACGCACATCGCAGGAACTTGGATTGCTTTCCGTCGGCGGAACGGCCGACAAGATCCCGACGCTGAGGCAACTTCTCGAACTTGTGAAGGGAAGAGTGCCGCTCGTGATCGAGCTCAAGGGCCGCGAGACAGACGACGAAGGCTTCGTCGAAGCGGTGCTGGAGGAGCTCGAGGGCTATGAGGGCCAGGTGGCGCTGATGAGCTTCGATCATTGGCTCTTGAAGGAACTGAAGGCGCTGAACGCGCCCTACCCGATCGGGCTGACGGCCGGCGGAAACAAGCCCGAGGAGTTTGAAGCCCATGAAAAGGCTATGAAACTCGGTCTCGACTTCATTTCCTATTTTTACGCGGACCTGCCCAACCCGTTCATCAAGGCGGAGCGTGAAAAGGGGACCGTCGTCATTACCTGGACGGTTCGCGACGAGAAGGCGCGCAAGCACAGCTTCGAGCACGCCGACCAGATGACCTTCGAGGGCTTCGACCCGCGCGCGTCGGTTTGACGCTCGCTTTTTCAACAAGATCGTGCGCAGACTGACAATGCCCCCAAATCATTGAAACGGTCTCGCATTCGCTCCATGACTGATGAACTTTCAATCCGCATAGAGCGGTCTTTCACCGCGATTTCCCCGGAGAGCTGGTCCAAGCTCGCCGGGGCCTCCCGATCAGGCACATCGATCGCCTACAACCCTTTCGTCTCGCATGCCTTCCTGTCGTCGCTCGAGGAATCGGGATCGGCAACTGCGGAGACCGGCTGGCTCGGCCATCACATGCTGCTCGAGACGGAGGACGGGCGCCTCGTCGGCGCCCTGCCCGGCTATCTCAAGAACCACAGCCGGGGCGAATATGTCTTCGACCATGGCTGGGCCGACGCCTTCGAGCGCGCCGGCGGCCGCTATTATCCGAAGCTGCAATGCTCGATCCCGTTTACCCCGGCCACCGGTCCGCGCCTTCTGGTCGCCGAGGATTATCCGCGCCTCGCCGTGCAGGATGCGGTGGCGGAAAGCCTCAAAGAGGTCGTGCGCCGCCTCGGCGTCTCCTCCGCGCACATCACCTTCGTTCCCGACGACGAGATGGCGATCCTGGAGAGCGAGGACTATCTGCACCGCACCGACCAGCAGTTCCACTTCATCAACGAGGGTTATGCCAACCACGATGAATTCCTGGAGACGCTCGCCTCGCGCAAACGCAAGGCGCTGCGCAAGGAACGCCGCGCCGCGCTCGAAAACGGTATCAGCATCGACTGGCTGACCGGCAGCGACCTGACCGAGGATATCTGGGACCAGTTCTTCGCCTTCTACATGGATACCGGCAGCCGCAAATGGGGACGCCCCTATCTGACGCGGGAGTTCTATTCGCTGATCGGCGAGCGCATGCCCGAGGATATCCTGCTGGTCATGGCCAGGCACAATGGCCGCTACATCGCCGGCGCCATCAACTTCATCGGTTCGGAAGCCCTTTACGGCCGGCACTGGGGCTGCATCGAGGATCATCCCTTCCTGCATTTCGAGGTCTGCTATCACCAGGCGATCGACTTCGCGCTCGCAAAGGGGCTGAAACGGGTGGAAGCAGGAGCGCAGGGAGAGCACAAGCTGGCACGCGGTTACCTGCCGGTGACAACGCACTCGGCCCACTACGTCGCCCATGCCGGCCTGCGGAGGGCGATCGGCGATTATCTCGCCCGCGAGCGCGACGACGTCGAGCACATGAACGAGATTTTGAGCGAGCACAGCCCGTTCCGTCGCGGCGAGCGGCTTCAGGAGGATTGACGCCCTCGGCTTTGCCGGGCTACGCCAAGACGAGACCATCAGGAGAGACAAGATGACGAGCGCGGCCTACGACACCAACAACATCTTCGCCAAGATCCTGCGTGGCGAGATCCCCTCGGTCAAGATCTACGAGGACGAACACACGCTGGCCTTCATGGATGTGATGCCGCAGGCGCCTGGCCATGTGCTTGTCGTGCCCAAGGCCGCCTCGCGCAATCTCCTCGACGCCGATCCCGCCGTGCTCGCCAAGACCATTCCCGTCGTCCAGACGATCGCCAATGCGGTGAAGGAAGCCTTCGACGCCGACGGCGTGTTCGTCTGCCAGTTCAACGAACCGGCCGCCGGCCAGACCGTCTTCCACCTGCACTTCCACGTCATCCCGCGCCACGAAGGCATCGCGCTGAAGCCGCATTCCGGCCAGATGGAAGATGGCGCCGTGCTGGCTGCGAATGCGGAGAAGATCAAAGCGGCGCTTTGATCGATGATGAAGCGGTTCGCGCCTCAGCCGAACCGCTTTCCGCCTGACGCAAGGCGACGGCCGCAAGGCCATAGGCAATCGCGAAGACCACCAGTCCGCCAATGACGTCCACCAGATTGTGCCCGCCCTGAATGACGATGGCCGGCATCATCACTGCGTTCAGGACGAGAAAGATCGGGCCGACCCAACGGATGCGGATCATGAACGCCGCTGACATCGCGGCCATGACCGTGTGGAACGAGGGAAAGCCGATGACGCCGAGCACGTTCTTCGGCGAAATATAGGTCGCACCGCTCCGGCCAAGCTCCACCAGTTCGGCGCCGTAATCCGGTCCAACCGCCAAGGGCACCGCATCGAGCACGCTCTGAGGGAGGGTGTATATCGACGATGCGCCGAATGACGGGAAGAAGAACCACCAGAGGATGGACAGCAGAGCCCCGATGACACCGGTCAGAAGAAAATGCTGCAGAAGCCGCAGCCTGCCGGAAAATCCAAGAACGAAAATGACGACCAGTAGCTGCGGCAGCGACGTCGCATAGACCGCCTGAAGCGCCATCCCGATGCGTGGATACTGCGACGCCCATTCGACGAAACGCGGCCAGTCGAAGCCGAAGAACGCATCGAAACGCGCCAGCGCGAGATCGACGGGCTCACGTGCAATCGGAAACAGCAGATAGTTGAAGATCGATCCGACGATGGTGAAGAGGATGAAGAGACCGGCGGCCGTGGCCGTTGCGGCAATGGACTGGTTGCGCCTGACGTGGCGATAGAATTGTCCGAGTGCCATCGCGCCGAGGCCGCAGCCAACCATGCCGGCATAGCCGACGACATCGATCCCGACGTCCTTCGCCCACAGCAGGATGCCGTCAAGCACCGCAAGTGCCGCGATGACAGTGACGATGATGCGCTCGGCGGGCAGAAACACCATGGATCAGGCTCCTTGCTGTCACCCGATATAGCCGATCGCTTTTAACATTCGCCTAAGTCGATGCCGCGCCCCGCAGGCAACGGACATGAAAAAGGCGGCCTGGGAGCCGCCTTTTCTATTCGCCTTACTTCTTCGGCACCCTCGGTACCGCGCCGCTTTTCTTCGGCGCGCTCTTTACCTCCGGCTCGGCAACCGCCGCCTTCGACTTCTTGACCGTGGCCTTCTTGGCCTTGGCCTTCGTCTTCAGCTCGCCGTCATCCTCGTCGTCCGCCTCGGGGTGCACGACTTCGGCTTCCGGCTTCGGCTTGATCGGCGCGGTGTCCGATACGGCTTCCAGAATGATGCCCGGCTTGCCGTCTTCCTTCGGGCCAACGGTGACGTTGACGACGCCGCCCTTCTTCAGCTTGCCAAAGAGGATCTCGTTGGCCAGCGGCTTCTTGATGACGTCCTGGATGACGCGCGCCAGAGGACGGGCGCCCATCTTTTCGTCGTAGCCCTTCTCGGCCAGCCACGAAATCGCATCCTCGTGAAGGTCGAAAGTGACGTTGCGTTCGGACAGCTGGGCTTCGAGCTGCATGATGAACTTCTGCACGACCTTGTGGATGACCACGGTCGGCAGCGGCGCGAACGGGATGACCGCGTCCAGACGGTTGCGGAATTCCGGCGTGAAGATGCGGTTCAGCGCTTCCTCGTCCTCGCCCGTCCGCTTGGACGAACCGAAGCCGAAGGCGGCCTTCGCCATTTCCGACGCGCCCGCATTGGTCGTCATGATCAGGATGACGTTGCGGAAGTCGATCTTCTTGCCGTTATGGTCGGTCAGCGTGCCATGGTCCATCACCTGCAACAGGATGTTGTAGATGTCGGGATGGGCCTTCTCGATTTCGTCGAGCAGAACCACGCAATGCGGATGCTGGTCGACGCCATCGGTGAGCAAACCGCCCTGGTCGAAGCCGACATAGCCGGGAGGTGCACCGAGCAGACGCGAAACCGTGTGCCGCTCCATGTACTCGGACATGTCGAAGCGCAGAAGCTCGACACCCAACGACGAGGCCAGCTGCTTTGCCACTTCCGTCTTGCCGACACCCGTCGGGCCGGAGAACACGTAGGAGCCGATCGGCTTGTTCGGTTCACGCAGGCCGGCGCGCGCCAGCTTGATCGAGGTCGAGAGCGCTTCGATCGCGAGATCCTGGCCATAGACGACCGAACGCAGTTCCTGCTCCAGATTGGCGAGAACGGCTTCGTCGTCCTTCGACACGCTCTTCGGCGGGATGCGGGCCATCGTGGCGATGGTCGCCTCGATTTCCTTCTCGGTGATCAGCTTGCGGCGCTTGGACGGCGGCAGCAGCATCTGCGCCGCACCGGTTTCGTCGATCACGTCGATCGCCTTGTCCGGCAGCTTGCGGTCGGAGATGTAGCGCGCCGACAGCTCGACCGCCGTCTTGATGGCGTCGTTCGAGTAACGCAGGTGGTGATATTCCTCGAAGTAAGGCTTCAGCCCCTTCATGATCGCGATGGCGTCGTCGATGGACGGTTCGGCCACATCGATCTTCTGGAAGCGGCGCACCAGAGCGCGGTCCTTCTCGAAGAACTGGCGATATTCCTTGTAGGTGGTCGAGCCGATGCAGCGGATCGCGCCAGAAGACAGAGCCGGCTTCAGGAGGTTCGATGCATCCATAGCGCCGCCAGAGGTGGCGCCGGCGCCGATGACCGTGTGGATCTCGTCGATGAACAGAACGGCGCCCGGATACTCCTCAAGTTCCTTGACGACCTGCTTCAGGCGTTCCTCGAAATCACCGCGATAACGCGTGCCGGCGAGCAGCGTGCCCATGTCGAGCGAGAAGATCGTCGCGTCGGCCAGTGCTTCGGGAACCTTGCCTTCCATGATCCGCTTGGCGAGGCCCTCGGCGATCGCCGTCTTGCCGACGCCGGGATCACCGACATAGAGCGGATTGTTCTTCGAACGGCGGCACAGGATCTGGATGGTGCGGTTGACCTCGGCGTGACGACCGATCAGCGGATCGATCTTGCCGGTCTTGGCCTTCTCGTTGAGGTTGACGCAGTAAGCCTTCAGGGCGTCCTGCTGCTTCTTGGCGCCGCCTTCTTCCTCGGCGCCGCGCGCCGCATTCGGCTTGCTCTCGGCTTCGCCTTCCTCGGCGCCACGCGGCGTGCGGTTCTCCGAGGAGCCGGCGCGCTTGCCGATGCCGTGCGAGATGTAGTTGACCGCGTCGTAGCGGGTCATTTCCTGCTCCTGCAGGAAGTACGCGGCATGGCTTTCGCGCTCGGCGAAGATCGCGACGAGCACGTTCGCGCCGGTCACTTCCTCGCGACCGGACGACTGCACGTGGATCACGGCACGCTGAATGACACGCTGGAAGCCGGAGGTCGGCTTGCTATCTTCATCGTATCCGGTGATCAGGTTGGAGAGTTCATTGTCGACGTATTCGACGAGCGTCTTCTTCAGCGCGACGAGGTCGACGTTGCAGGCACCCATGACGGCTGCCGCATCGGCGTCGTCGATCAGGGCGAGCAGCAGATGCTCGAGCGTCGCATATTCGTGATGCCGCTCGTTGGCAAAGGTCAGTGCCTGATGGAGCGCCTTCTCAAGACTAGGCGAAAATGTTGGCACGTTCAGATCCTCACTTCTTTTCCATGACGCATTGCAGCGGATGCTGGTGCTGTCGGGCGAAGTCCATCACCTGGCTCACCTTGGTTTCCGCTACCTCGTATGTAAATGTTCCGCATTCGCCGACGCCGTGGTTGTGGACATGCAGCATGATGCGGGTGGCACTTTCACGATCCTTCTGAAAAAACCGCTCCAGGATGTGGATGACGAATTCCATGGGCGTGTAGTCGTCGTTCAGAATAAGCACGCGGTACAGGTTGGGCTTCTTGGTCTTCGGTTTGGTGCGCGTTATGACCGAGGTGCCGCGATTTCCGTTGTCCCCGTTCCTTTCGCTGTCATCTTGCATCCGGATCGGCTTTGCGATCATTTTCATTCGTTCCTCGATCAACCCGGCGGAGCATGGGAGAGGTGCTTTACCCGCCGAATGTCTGACTACTAACTTAGTTCATAATAGAGCGATTTTAAGCCCCTTGCTTCACACTGCAATCACAATTCGCCCGCGCCAAGCGCAAAGACACAAAAATAGCGCGCGGATTTGAGACTGCCCGACGGCAAAACGAAAAGACCGGCTGCAGATGCGTAGCCGGTCCTTGTTTTTCAAGTGGGTTTTTCAGGTGATATGACGCAAGCGCGCCTGGCTTACGCCGCGCTCTGCGTCGCCACCGGTGCCGGCTTCGTCGCCTTGGTGGCGGCCGCGACCGGCGCCTCGTATGGCTTGTAGGCGCTCTTGGCGATGTCGGCGTACATTTCCGTGAGCTTCGTCGCTTCGGAAACAAAGTTCTCGTAGGCGGACTTCGCATAGCCGGTCTGCAACTCGAAGACGGCTTCGAAGCTGCGGGCGCCTGACAAGGTCTCGAAATGCGTGACCGCGTCCTGGAACGATTTCTTGGAATATTTGGTGGCTTCCGTCGCGATCGCCTGCAGGCCCTTGGCGGTCTCGGAGTAGCTTTTCAGCACCGCGTCCATGGCTTCCTTGCTCTTGCGATCCGTATCCTCGAAATTCAGCATGACTTTCCTCCTTGGCGTGCGCGGGCCTCCTTGCCCTGCCTCGATGGCGAAGGTTAGCTGCACCGCACACGAAGTCAAGCGACTTTGTGCGATGCAAAACAATCACTGATTGCACCCATCGGCGCAAATTAACCCCGCTCTCAGAGCAACGTACATCTTTAATTGATTTCTCTAAAATATATCAGGCGGCCGCAACCACAGGCTTCAGACAAAAATCCGGTTGCGGGCCGCCGATAGCATTGCCCTGCCCTCAATCGAGCAGATCGGCCGGGACCTTTCCGCCATTCTCCGACAGCTTCTTCAAAAGCGCCTTGTGCAGGAACACGTTCATCGTCGCCGTGTCGTTCTGGTCGCCGGTGTATCCGAGTTCGGCCGCCAGTTCCTTGCGCTCGGCCAGGCTGGCGTCCATGCCGACCGCCTTCATGAGATCGACGATGGAACGGCGCCACTGAAGCTTCTGGCCACTCTTCTTGACGGCGGCGTCGAGCACCATGACGATATCGACCGATGTCGACGGGGCCGAGGTGGCCGGAGAGGTCGGCGCAGGGGTCGGGGACGGACTCGGGGCAGCGGATGGCGATATCGGCGCCTGCGCTGGCTCGATCTTCGGCGCGGCGGCCGGCGTTGCCTCGGCGGCTTTCGCCTCACCCCAGATTGCGTGCTTGATCTTGTCGAAAATACCCATGTCCGGTTTCCCCTTGATGGTGTTCGAGCACATGCTCAAAGCCAAGATGGGGCGGCAGGCAGGGTGGTCCAGAGCGGACCGGCAATTTCGGCCGGGCCGCGACGCCGCGCCCAGGCACAATCGTCGCGAGACGGACCTCGCGACCGGATCAGAGATCGACGTCGAGGATCGCCATCGAGAAGTTGTAGGAGCGGTCGCCGTCCTCGTCATCGATGTGGACGACGCCCAGAAATTCCTCGCCCATGTAGACTTCAGCGGAATCGTTCTTGCGCGGACGTGCCTTGACGATCATTTCCGGGTTGAACGTGCGTTTGAAATAGGCGTCGAGTTTCTTGATTTCTTCGGGCTTCACTCTGCATCTCCTGAGCGGTCTCAATGGCCGCTTTTTTTGCATGGGAAAGATGGGCCTGTAAAGGCGCGGAGACAGCCCTCGGGCCGCTTTCCCCGCCGTTCTTGTGCCCATGTTGTCGCTTTGGGCGACGCGAAAGCGCCTAGATGTCGGCGCCGATCACCTGGTCCAGGATCACCTGATCCATGAGCCTGGATGGTTCCGAACAGCCGGCCGTGCCGACCACCCTGGCGGGCACGCCCGCGACCGTCGTCTTCGGCGGTACCGGCTTCAGGACGACGGAGCCGGCGGCGATGCGCGAGCATTGACCGATCTCGATATTGCCGAGGATCTTGGCGCCCGCGCCGATCAGCACGCCGCTGGCGATCTTCGGATGGCGGTCAGCCCCCTCCTTGCCGGTCCCGCCGAGCGTGACGCCATGCAGGATCGAGACATTGTCGCCGATGACGGCGGTTTCGCCGACGACGAGGCCCGTCGCGTGATCGAGGAAGATGCCGCGGCCGATGCGCGCCGCCGGATTGATGTCGGTCTGGAAAACGCTCGATGAGCGGCTCTGCAGATAGAGCGCCAGATCACGGCGGCCGCGATTGAGCAGCCAGTGCGCCAGACGATGGGTCTGCAGCGCGTGGAAGCCCTTGAAGTAGAGCAGCGCTTCCATGAAGCGCAGGCATGCCGGATCGCGATCGTAGATGGCCTGAATATCGACGCGCAGGATGGCGCCCCATTCCGGCCAGTCGGCCAGCATCTGGTCGAAGGTCTGGCGCAGGAGGATCGCCTGCATGTCGGGATGGTCGAGACGCTCGCAGATGCGGTAGATCACGCATTCCTCGAGCGAGCGATGGTTGAGCACGGTCGAATAGAGAAACGCCGCCAGCACCGGATCGGCTTCGGCGGCAAGGCGCGCTTCCTCGCGCAGGCTATCCCAGATCGGGTCCATCGCCTTGAGCGAGCTCTGGGTCTCCAGAGCACGGATATCTGACTTCGCGACCATGAAGGTCTCCCTGTATTCCGACTTGCTGTTTCGCCCAGGCGTTACTCTATATAGGGCAAAAAACGGCTGATATAAATGGGGCGACGGAAACAGCTTTTTGCTATTTGCGTCCCTTGGTGAACGATCGGCCTTGCGCGCCCCTCCCGGATGCCAACCCGGATGTCACCGGTCGGCGAGATCCGCGTAGAAGTCCAGGACGGCCGCCTTGAAGACCTTGTCGCCGACGGCAAGCATATGGTCGCGGCCCGGTATGTCGAGCGCGCGGGCATCGGGCATGAGGGCCGCCAGTTCCTGGGGGAGCCGGCGATGTCGTCCTTGGTTCCGACCGCGACCAGCGTCGGCGCCTCGATCTTCGCCATATCGGCTCTTTCGACCAGATCGCGCGAGCCCCTGATGCAGGCGGCGAGCGCCTGGCGGTCGCTTTTCGTCTGCTCGGCGAAGGCGCGGAACATGCGGCCGCGCGCATGGGTGACACCATCGATCGACGGCGCCAGCAGCGCATCGGCGATCGGATCCCAATCGCCGACACCGTCGGTCATGCCGATGCCGAGGCCACCGAGCACCAGCGAACGGACGCGATCGGGCCACTTGAGCGTGGCGAAAACCGAAATGCGCGCGCCCATCGAGTAGCCGATCAGATTGGCTTGCCGGATGCCGAGATGATCGAGCAGCGCGATGGAATCGGCCGCCATGATCCACGGCCGATAGGCTTCGGAATCATGCGGCTTGTCGCCTGCGCCGTGGCCCCTGTTGTCCATGGCGATCACGCGGTATCCGGCCTCGCCCAGCGTTTTCAGCCAGCCCGGATAGACCCAGTTGACGCTGGCGGTCGAGGCGAAACCGTGGATGAGCAGCACCGGCGGTCCCTCGGGATTTCCCTCGTCGAAATAGGAAAGGTTGAGGCCGTCGTGCTCGAAGCTGGAAAAGGCAGGCGTATTCAAGTTCATCGGGGCAGTCCTGTTTTGCCGGGACCATATTTTATCGGGCCGCGAACGGGAACCCCCGCGCCGATCAAAAAGCACGGCCAGAAAGCGCCTTCCAAAAACGATCGGGCGCCTCTCTCCTTTGGCTCGACACATTTGCGGCGACGCACTATAAGGTGGCCACGTTTTCAAAGGCATTCGGAGATCCTCATGGCCGGTCACAATATCCCCCACTTCCAGAACGACGGCGGACACCGCGTCATCGAAGTCGGCGTGAAGGAATTCATGTGCACAGGCGCCTCCATTCCCTACGACCACCCGCATATCTTCATCGACATGGGCGACGAAAACGAGAAGGTCTGCTCCTACTGCTCGACGCTCTATCGCTTCAACGGCGCGTTGAAAGCCACCCAGACGAACCCCGCTGGCTGCGTCTTCCACTTCCAGGTCGCTTAAATCACCAAGACACAGATTGGATCGACCATGTCGGTCGAACATGCCGCCATCATCGGAGCGGGCGTCGCTGGGCTAACGGCGGCGCTGGCACTCGCCAGGCATGGCATTCGCTCCGAGATCTTCGAACAGGCGCCCGATCTGACCGAGGTGGGCGCAGGGCTGCAGATATCGCCCAACGCCTCGCGCATCCTCGACAAGCTCGGGGTTCTCGACCTGTTGGCGCCGATCTGGCTCGAGCCGAGCAGCATTCGTCTCATATCAGGTCCGTCAATGCGCGAACTGGCGACCGTGCCGATGGGCACCGCCGCGCGGGCGCGCTGGGAGGCACCCTACGGCGTGCTGCATCGCGCCAGCCTGCAAGCCGCGCTGCTTGAAGCCGTTCGAGCAAACCCGCTCTGCACGCTTCATCTTGGCGCACGCATCGAAGGCGGCGACGTTGCCGGGATCACCCGCGCGGGCGGCGTGATCATAGGGGCGGATGGCGTCTGGTCGAAGACGCGCGACCTCATCGCCGACAGCCCCTCCTCGCGTTTTTCCGGCAATATCGCCTATCGCTTCACGGTTTCGGCGGCAGATGCGCAAGGCATTCTCGACCGCGAGAGCGTCTCGGCCTTTCTCGGGCCATCGGCGCATCTGGTGGCCTATCCGCTGCGCGAAACCGACAGCTTCAACATGGTGGCGATCACGACCGGCCATGCCGGCGCGCGCGAATGGCTGGCGCAGCCGACGCAGACGCAACGGCAGCAATTGCTTTCGCGCTTCTCGCGCTGGAACCCGGCGCTGCTGCAGCTGTTGGAAAAATCCGGCGCGATGACCTTCTGGCCGCTTTACGAGGCGACGCGCGGCAAGTGGCAGAACGGCCGCGACACGGTGCTGATCGGGGATGCGGCGCATGCGATGATGCCGTTTGCCGCGCAGGGTGCCGCGATGGCGATCGAGGACGCCTATGAGCTGGCGTCGTTGCTGGACAAACGTCCTGCCGCCGAGGCGCTGCCGCTCTTCGAAGCGCATCGCGTGCCGCGCGTGAACCGGCTGCGCCAGCGCGGCGCGTTCAACCAGTTCGTCTATCACGCCCGCGGTCCGTTCCGGATCGGGCGTGATATCGTGCTGTCGCTGAAGTCGCCGCAAAGTCTCGCGGCGGAGCTCGACTGGATCTACGCTTACCGCGCCAAGGACTGATCAGACCGCCTTGGCGGCGGCAAAGCCGCGCTCGATGTCGAGCTTGATATCGGCGACGTCCTCCAGGCCGATCTGAAGGCGGATCACCGGCCCTTCGGTCGGCGCCTTGGTGACGCGGCGATCGTTCAGGTTGACGTGGACCGCCAGGCTTTCGAAACCACCCCAGGACCAGCCGAGGCCAAAGATCCTCAGCGCATCGAGGAAGGCATGCGCCTTCGGCTTGAAGGCGGCCGGGCCGTCGGCCTTCAGCACGAAGGAGAAGATGCCGCTGGCGCCCTTGAAGTCGCGCTTCCAGAGCTCGTGGCCCGGGAAACTCGGCAGCGCCGGATGCAGCACCGCGGCCACTTCCTCGCGGCCTTCCAGCCATTTGGCGATGGTGAGCGCGCTCTCGTAGTGTCGCTCGAGGCGCACGCCCATGGTGCGCAGGCCGCGCAGTATCTGGTAGGCATCGTCAGGCGCGCCGCAGATGCCGAGCGTGATATTGGCCTCGTGCAGCTGCTCCCAGTACCTGGCATTGGCCGAAACCGTGCCCATCAGAATATCGGAATGGCCGGACGGATATTTCGTCGCTGCGTGGATCGAGATATCGACACCATAATCGAGCGGGCGGAAGTAGACCGGCGTCGCCCAGGTATTGTCCATCGTCACTATCGCGCCATGCTTATGGGCGATCGCGGCGATCGCGGGAATATCCTGCATCTCGAAGGTGTTGGAACCCGGCGCCTCGGTGTGCACCAGCCTGGTGTTCGGCTTGATCAGCGTCTCGATGCCGGCGCCGATCGCCGGATCGTAATATTCGACGGCAACGCCCAGGCGCTTCAGCATCGTGTCGCAGAAATGGCGGGTCGGGCCATAGACCGAATCGACGACCAGCGCATGATCGCCCGACGACAGGAAAGCCAGGAAGGGAACGGTGACGGCCGCCAGACCCGAGGGAACGAGGATCGTTCCGGCCGACCCCTCGAGCGCGTCGATCGCCTCGCAGAGAGCGTCGGTGGTCGGTGTGCCGCGTGTGCCGTAGGTATATTTCTGCGCCCGCTGTTCCATCGCCCTGGCAGTCGGGAACAGCACGGTCGAGGCGTGCACGACGGGCGGATTGACGAAGCCATGATAGTCGAAAGGATCATTGCCGAGATGCGAAAGGCGCGTGTTGATGCCGGCGTTTTGAAGCAGGCCGTCTTTGTCTGTCATGTCTAATTAAGCCTTTGGAAAGAACGCTCTTTACCGAACTCTTGTACCTCTCCCGAGGCGCGGTCAACCCCGTTGACGTAGCGTGAAGCAAACCGGGAGAACCGGGCGGTACGGTAATTATCCAGATATATCAGTAAGTTTACGCGATTTTTTTCGCCAAACGCTGCCTTTTGGATAATCATTTGCTCATTTTGTGAGCCACCCCCAGCAAATTGCCGAAATATCACGCAATCTTGTGGCGCGAGACTTGACCGTGGTGCCATTTCCGACTGTGATAGACCCACTCGCGCCGGGAGGATGTCGGGTTGCTTGGGGGGTCTGCATGCTTCTGCCGACGCTCCCACAATAAACAAAAGATAACGGAAAAAAGGTTGGGAAAAATGAAGATTAAGCTTCTGTCGGTCGCCATTGGCGCAGCAGTCTTCGCACTTGGCGCTTCGGCAGCTTCGGCGGCGACGCTCGCGGACGTGAAGGCAAAGGGTTTCGTTCAGTGCGGCGTCAACTCGGGTCTCCTGGGTTTCGCGCAGCCTGACGCTTCCGGCAACTGGGCCGGTTTCGACGTCGATTTCTGCAAGGCCGTCGCGTCCGCCGTCTTCGGCGATCCGACCAAGGTCAAGTATACGCCCCTCTCCGCCAAGGACCGCTTTCCGGCCTTGCAGTCGGGCGAAGTGGACGTTCTGTCGCGCAACACGACCTGGACGATCAACCGCGATACCGCTCTCGGCTTCAACTTCCGCCCGATCACCTATTACGACGGCCAGGGCTTCATGGTTCGCAAGAGCCTGAACGTGAAGTCGGCTCTCGAGCTTTCGGGCGCGGCCATCTGCGTACAGTCCGGCACCACGACCGAGCTGAACCTCGCCGACTACTTCAAGGCCAACAACCTGCAGTACAATCCGGTGGTTTTCGAAAAGCTCGAGGAAGTCAATGCCGCCTATGATTCGGGCCGTTGCGACGTCTACACCACCGACCAGTCCGGCCTCTATTCGCTGCGTCTGACGCTGAAGAACCCCGACGAGCACATGATCCTGCCCGAGATCATCTCCAAGGAGCCGCTCGGCCCGGCCGTTCGCCAGGGCGACGACCAGTGGTTCGACATCGTTTCCTGGACGGCTTACGCGCTGATCAACGCCGAGGAATTCGGCATCACCCAGGCCAATGTCGACGAGATGAAGAACTCGCCGAACCCTGATATCAAGCGCTTCCTCGGTTCCGAAACCGACACCAAGATCGGCACCGATCTGGGCCTGACCAACGACTGGGCCGCCAACGTCATCAAGGGCGTGGGCAACTACGGCGAAGTGTTCGAGCGCAACATCGGCCAGGGCAGCCCGCTCAAGATCGCACGCGGTCTCAACGCTCTGTGGAACAAGGGCGGCGTCCAGTACGCGCCTCCGGTCCGCTAAGCTTTCGTTACAAATGCCGGAAAGGCGGGAAACCGCCTTTCCATATTCCAAGAAAAAAGCCCAAAAACGGGCACACAGGGGATTAGGCTCGGCATGACGCAAGAGGCTGTGCACACGACACCTTTGCCGGAGAGCCGCTGGACGTTCCAGTCGGCACTTTACGACCCGAAATTAAGAGGAATATTCTTCCAGCTTCTGACCGTGGTTCTGCTCGTTGGTTTCGTTGCGTGGGTCGCTCACAATACGGCGCTCAACCTGCAACGCAGCAACACGGCATCGGGTTTCGCATTTCTCAATGGACGCGCCGGCTTCGAAATCGGCCAATCGCTGATCGCCTATTCGAGCGATCCGACCTATGGTCGCGCGCTGGTCGTCGGCATTCTCAACACCATCCTGGTTGCCATCACCGGCATCATCACCGCGACGATCATCGGCTTCGTCGTCGGCATAGGGCGCCTGTCGCACAACTGGCTGATCGCCAAGCTGTGCACCGTCTATGTCGAGGTGTTCCGCAACATTCCGCCGCTGCTGGTCATCTTCTTCTGGTATTCGGGCGTTCTAGCGGTGCTGCCGCAGCCGCGCGAATCCCTGAACCTGCCCTTCAACATGTTCCTGAACAATCGCGGCCTCGCCTTCCCGAAGCCGATGTTCGAAACAGGCATGTGGTTCGTCCTCGCGGCCCTCTTGATCGGCATCGTCGCCACCGTGATCACGGCGCGCTGGGCGCACAAGCGACAGGCCGCCAGCGGCAAGCAGTTCCATACGATCTGGGTGTCGATCGCCCTGATCGCCGGGCTGCCGATCCTCGTCTTCCTGGCGACCGGTCTGCCGATCGCCTTCGACGTCCCCGTGGCCGGCAAGTTCAACCTGACCGGCGGCTCCGTCGTCGGGCCGGAATTCATGTCGCTGTTCCTGGCGCTGTCCTTCTACACGGCGGCCTTCATCGCCGAGATCGTGCGTGCCGGCATCAGGGGCGTTCCGAAGGGACAGTCGGAAGCGGCCGGGGCGCTCGGCCTGCATCCGTCCTCGGTGACGCGCCTCGTCGTCGTGCCGCAGGCCTTCCGCATCATCATCCCGCCGCTCACCAGCCAGTACCTGAACCTGACCAAGAACTCGTCGCTGGCGATCGCCGTCGGCTTCTCGGATCTCGTTGCCGTCGGTGGCACGACGCTCAACCAGACCGGCCAGTCGATCGAGGTCGTCGTCGTGTGGATCGTCGTCTATCTCGGACTCAGCGTGCTTACCTCGCTGTTCATGAACTGGTTCAATGCCAAGATGGCACTGGTGGAGAGATAAGATGTCCGGCTCGAACATTTCCTTCGTCCGCAATGCCATTCTGGAGCCGCAACCGGCTCCGGCGAGCCAGCGCGGCGCAGTCGCCTGGATCCGGCGCAATCTTCTGGCCACACCGAAAGACGTCGTGCTGACGGTGATTGCCGTCGCGGCACTGGCCTGGGTGCTGCCGCAGATGATCAACTGGCTGTTCATCCAGGCGGTCTGGACGGGAACGGATCGCACGTTCTGCGCCACGACGGTCCAGGGCGGCACGCAGCCGGACGGCTGGAGCGGCGCCTGCTGGGCCTTCGTCAACGCCAAGCTCGATCAGTTCGTTTACGGCCGCTATACGCTCAACGAGCGCTGGCGCCCGACACTGGTGTTCATCATGTTCGCCGCGCTGCTGACGCCGATGCTGATCCCGTCGATGCCGCGCAAGGGGCTGAACGCCCTTCTGCTCTTCGTCGCCCTGCCGCTCGTCTCGATCTGGCTGCTTTACGGCGGCTTCGGCCTCGAGATCGTCGAGACACCGCTCTGGGGCGGCCTGCTCGTGACGCTCGTCGTCTCCTTCGTCGGCATTGCCGTGTCGCTGCCGTTCGGCATCGCGCTCGCCCTCGGGCGGCGCTCGAAGATGCCCGTGGTGAAGATGGTCTGCGTCATCTTCATCGAAGTCGTCCGTGGCATCCCGCTGATCACCGTCCTGTTCATGGCGAGCGTCATGCTGCCGCTGTTCCTGCCGCAGGGCTGGAATGTCGACAAGCTGATCCGTGCCATCATCGGCGTGTCGATCTTCGCCTCGGCCTACATGGCGGAGGTCATCCGCGGCGGTCTGCAGGCCATTCCGAAGGGTCAATACGAAGGCGCCGATTCACTCGGGCTCGGCTATTGGCAGAAGACGCGGCTGATCATCTTGCCGCAGGCGATCAAGCTCGTCATCCCCGGCATCGTCAACACCTTCATCGGCATGTTCAAGGATACGTCGCTGGTTTCGATCATCAGCATGTTCGACCTGCTCGGCATCGTTCGCCTGAACTTCTCCGATGGCAACTGGGCATCGGCGGTCACACCGTTGACAGGCCTGATCTTTGCTGGCTTCGTCTTCTGGATTTTCTGCTTCGGCATGTCTCGCTATTCGGTGTTCATGGAACGCCATCTCGACACCGGCCACAAACGATAAGATCAAGGGAAAAAAATCATGGCTGAAGCCCAACCCAAGAAGATGACCGTGTCGGCAACCGATGTTGCCATCGAGATCATCGGCATGAACAAGTGGTACGGTGACTTCCACGTGCTGCGCGACATCAATCTGAAGGTCATGCGCGGCGAGCGCATCGTCATCGCCGGCCCGTCGGGCTCCGGCAAGTCGACGATGATCCGCTGCATCAACCGCCTGGAAGAACACCAGAAGGGCCAGATCATCGTCGACGGCACGGAACTGACCAACGACCTGAAGAAGATCGACGAAGTGCGCCGCGAAGTCGGCATGGTGTTCCAGCACTTCAACCTCTTCCCGCACCTGACCATCCTCGAAAACTGCACGCTGGCGCCGATCTGGGTGCGCAAGATGCCGAAGAAGCAGGCCGAGGAGATCGCCATGCACTTCCTCAAGCGCGTCAAGATCCCGGAGCAGGCCAACAAGTATCCGGGCCAGCTCTCCGGCGGCCAGCAGCAGCGCGTGGCGATCGCCCGCTCGCTGTGCATGAACCCGAAGATCATGCTGTTCGACGAGCCGACCTCGGCGCTCGACCCGGAAATGATCAAGGAAGTGCTCGACACCATGGTCGGCCTTGCCGAAGAGGGCATGACGATGCTGTGCGTGACCCACGAAATGGGCTTTGCCCGCCAGGTCGCCAACCGCGTCATCTTCATGGACCAGGGCCAGATCGTGGAGCAGAACTCGCCGGCCGAGTTCTTCGACAATCCGCAGCACGAGCGTACCAAGCTCTTCCTCAGCCAGATCCTGCACTAGGACTGCGACAACCGCCGAACATCAACAAACCCGCCCGGCAGCGCCGCGGCGGGTTTTTCATTCATGCGCGGGGTGGGCACCTGGGAACGAAGGCGCCTCTCGGCGTCATCCTCGGCCAACGTGCCGATGATCCAAGCACACCGCCGGAAATACAACGGTGCCGGTCAAGCCGATCGAACGAAACAAAGGCGCCAGATCGGGCCGCAAGGTGCCAGCTATCCATCCCGTCGAGCAGATGGAGAGACCGGCAGATGCTCGGCACAAGACCGTGCATGACGACGGAAAGGGTGGCTGGCGCCGGAAGCCCGTCCAGGCGACGCCCTTCCCCGCCTCGCCGTGGCAGCCAGGCGGGACGGCGGATGCCGTCCCGGGATGCTCGGAGCCGAAATCAGGTCTTCAGCTTGGCATTGCAGAGGCTGTAGTAGCCGCCGCCCTTCTGGATCCATTTCAGGCCGTTCAGCGTATTGGCGTCCTTGTTGGTGCGGTAGGAATCGACGCAGGTGTGCATGCGGCCCTTGCCGGGTGTTTCCTTGGCGTATTGGGGAGAAATCGCCGTCGGGAAGGTCACGCCCTTGGGAGCGGTCATCGTCGGCTTCGCGGGCTCTTCGCCGGTCGCCATCGAGACGTCGGGCTCGGCGGTCGCATCCGGGCCGCACTGCGCCTTGCGGAAGTCGTTCCACTTGATGTCCTTGGCGGAACCATCCGCCTGCGCCGACTTGTACTTGGCGCTGCACTCCTTCATCGAGAGCGCCGACGAGGGCGTGGCGAAGGCGAGCGCGCCGAGCAGGGAAACAGAGGCAAGAATTGTCAGATGCTTGATCATGGTCATTCCTCCAAAGCCTAACATGCAGGCTAAGCCACTCTTATCCCGGCGCATTTTCTTGTCAACGCGGCTTTTTTGGTGGCTGCGCGAATATTCCTCGACACCTCGCTGGGGTGGTGCGGGGACGGATGGACCCGCAGGCCGCGCCCTGCCCCGCGCCGTCCTTTCACGTGAGCGTCAGCGGGTGTATAATCGCGCCGCTGGTTCTTCCCTGCATTTTTATGGAGGATGACATGCGCCAACCCGACATGCAAAAAGTGGATGCCCTCGTCGGCCGATTGGTCGGCGATATCGGCGCCGCCGTATCCGGCTCCCTGGTGGTGCTCGGCGACGACGTCGGACTGTTCAAGGCGATGGCCGACGGCGAGCCGGTGACGGCGGCGGAGCTTTCGAAAAGGACAGCGGTCAAGGAACGCTATCTGCGCGAATGGCTTTCGGCCCTCGCCGCCGCCGATTATCTCACCTACGACGAAAAGACCGACCGCTTCCGGCTGACGCCGGAGCAGGCGCTGGTTTTCGCCGAGGAGGACAGCCCCGCCTTCTTCACCGGCGCGTTCCAGCTGGTGCAGGCGATGTGGACCGACGAACCCAAGGTGGCCGATGCCTTCCGCACCGGCAATGGGCTGGGCTGGCACGAGCACAGCAACTGCCTGTTTCGCGGCACCGAGCGCTTCTTCCGCACCGGCTACAACAACAGCCTCGTCACCGAATGGATTCCGGCGCTCGATGGCGTCGAGGACAAGCTGAAGGCCGGGGCGATGGTGGCCGATGTCGGCTGCGGCCACGGCAGTTCGACCATCCTGATGGCGCAGGCCTATCCCGCCTCGCGTTTCGTCGGCTACGACTATCACATGCCGTCGATCGAACGCGCCCGCGCCGCCGCCAGGGAGGCCGGCGTTTCCGACCGCGTCAGCTTCGAGCAGGCGTCGGCCTCGACCTTCCCGGCCGGGCGCTACGATCTCGTCGCGATGTTCGATTGCCTGCACGACATGGGCGATCCCGTGGGTGCGGGAAAGCATGTGAAGGAGACGCTTGCGCCCGGCGGCACCTGGATGATCGTCGAGCCCTTCGCGCATGATCACCTCAAGGACAATCTCAACCCGGTCGGACGCGTCTATTACGGCGCCTCGACGATGATCTGCACGCCCGCCTCCATGTCGCAGGAGGTCGGACTGGCGCTCGGCGCGCAGGCCGGCGAAACCCGATTGCGCAAGGTGGCGCTCGATGCCGGCTTCGGGCATTTCCACCGCGCCACCGAAACGCCGTTCAACATGGTGTTCGAGGTCCGCGCTTGAGAAGAAGCCGAAACCGACGGTCCGGACACGATCGAAGCATGAGCAAACGCTGAAAATATCCGTTAACTATCAAAGCGATAGGGAAAAGATCAGCACATGGCCATTTTTCTGCGTTTTGCCGCTTGCGGGAATCCGAGTGCCTGATTATAAGGGCGCCACCACGAAGGAAGCGCCCTTCGTCTATCGGTTAGGACACCAGATTTTCATTCTGGGAAGAGGGGTTCGACTCCCCTAGGGCGTGCCATCGTGGTTGATTTCATTACATTATTGTGAATACGGCGGAAAACGCGCCCGATGCGCAACCGGACATCCGGTCGCGTACCCTCTCCCACATCCTATCGCCCTGCCGTCTCCCGTCGAGTGTTCAGCCGTCGGCCCAACGTCGTCATTCACGGGGGGATTCGGCGAGACGGCGCGCTCCAGCGGTGCTCGCCAGAAAGCGGCTGGCGATCCACATCGCCAGCGCGATACCGCTGAAAGCGGCTCCCAGGACGCAGATTCCCGGCCAGCCGTACCGCGCATAGGTCGCCGTGGCGGCGATCGCGCCGGCAGCGCTGCCGACCGAGTAAAAGATCATGTAGCCTCCGATCAGCCGACCGCTCCTGTGCGGGTGCAGGCTGACCACGACGCCGAGATTGGTGACGTGGACGGCCTGAACCGCGAGATCGAGCAGAAACACGCCGACGAGCATCAACGAAATGGAGCGCGGCAGGAAAGCGATCATTCCCCAGGAGGCCAGCAGGAGCGCCAGCGACGCCCCTGTTGTCCACCGGCCGTAGCCCTTGTCCGCCAGCCTTCCCGCGCATGTCGCTCCGATCGCGCCCGCCACTCCGACCAGACCGAACAGGCCTATCAAAGTCGGGGAATAAGAAAATGGCGGCGCGCTGAGCGGAAGCACCAGCGCGGTCCAGAAGGTGCTGAAGGATGCGAAGATCAGCAGCGCCAGCATGCCCCGAAAGAGCAGGACCGGTTCACGCAGGAAGGTGGATGGCACGGAGAGGAGAGCGCCGAGATAGGTGTCCGGATGCCGCGCCGCCGTCTGGCCTGGCAGCGTCCGCACAAGCATGCCGATCATCGCGACCATGAGCAGTGCCGATATCATATAGACCGCCCGCCATCCGCCGAAATCGGCAATCGCGCCGGCAACGGATCGCGCCGCGAGGATGCCCGTCACCACGCCGCTGGTGACAGTGCCGACCACGCCGCCGCGTTGAGCCGGCGTCGCCAGCGCCGCGGCCTGGGCAATCAGGATCTGAACGAGAACCGCCAGCAATCCGACCACGCCCATCCCAGCGAGCAGCATCGCTTTCGCGCCAGCCGTCGCGACGACGACAAGCGCGATCGCCGAAAGCAGCCCCTGGACGACGATGAGCTTTCGCCGGTCGACGAGATCGCCGAGCGGCACGATGAAGATGAGGCCCAGCCCGTACCCGACCTGCGTCAGCGTGACGACAAGGCCGATGCCGGAAGGCGAGATGCCGATATCACGCGCCATGAGGTCGAGCAGCGGCTGCGCGTAATAGATATTGGCGACGCTCATTCCCGCTGCCGTCGCGACGATCAGCGTTTGAATTCTCGACAATCCACGGGCCGGAGCCCCGTTCGGGGCATCCGCGGTTTTCTCGCTCATCGGGTCTTCCTCGCGATTTCAGTTCAGTGCGCCGTTGAAATCACTTGGTTCGCTGCAAATCCAGTTCTAAGATAGAACCAGATTACGAGGGGAGACCTGGTATCGATGGTAAAGCGCGTCAGCCTGTGGAATGCCGGTTGCCCGGTGGCGCGGGCACTTGATGCGATCGGCGACTGGTGGTCGTTGCTGATCATCCGCGATGCGTTCGATGGCAAGCGCCGCTTCGGCGAGTTCCAGACCGGGCTGGGCATCAGCAAGGGCGTGTTGTCGACGCGACTACGCGACCTGGTGAAGCGAGGGATCCTCGAAACCGTGCCGGCCTCGGATGGAACCGCCTACCGAGACTATGTCCTGACGGATAAGGGACGCGGTCTGTTTCCCGTGATCGTCGCATTGCGCCAGTGGGGTGAAGACCATCTGTTCGCCGACGGGGAGGTTCGTTCTTCGCTCGTGGACAGGGAGAAGCGCGCGCCGGTCGCGCGGCTCGAGGTCCGATCCGCCGACAATCGTCCCCTTATCTGGAGCGAGACCGAGGTGACGGGCTGACGTCGTCCCGAAACATCAGCCGGGCGACAGCCGGATGGATGCCAGCCACTCTTCCAGCATGCGCCTGATGGCCTGCTCCGCCGTGCCGTTGCGGTTGAAGGCCCACCAGGTGTGTGCGCCCTGCCAGATGGCGGCCATTTGCCAACCGAGCCTTTGTCCTTCATCCCGATCGCCGGAGAGACGGCGGCCGAGCGCATCGGCAAGCGATTGTCCCCAAGCCACGCCCCGGGCGCGCAGGGTGGGATTGCGGATATCTTCCCTCAACAGCAGCAACCCGTCGGCCGCATCGCGATCCGCCTCCCCTGGCGGCATCAGCCGCATCAACAGGCTGATGGCCCCTTTGGGGTTCAGCTCCTCTTGCGCGTCGGCCGTCTCGGTTTCGATTTGCAAGCGGTCCCAGGCCCTGAGCAGGACCGCCTCGACGAGATCGACGCGGCTGCGATAGCGCTGCACCAGGGTCGATGGCGACAGCCCGCAGGCCTCGGCCGCCAGCGCGAATGTCAGGCCGTCGGGGCCGGTCCGGACAATCGTGTCGAACAGATCGTCGAGCACCTGCTCGTCGGAAATCATCTTGTGTCTTGGCATGATCGTATATAAACATATGTTCGTTTATTTATCAAGGAGGAGACCATGGCCAGAATTCTCGGATACATCGCGGCGAGCCTCGACGGGCTTATCGTCTCCGGCGAAGGGTCGCTCGACTGGCTCTATCAATATGACGGCATGGACCTCGGGGAGCACGACTATGCGCTCTTTCTCAAACGCATCCGTACGGTCGTCATGGGGCGCGCGACCTATGACTTCATCGCCAGCGAGCCGTCGCCCTGGGCCTATGGCGATCAGCGGGTCATCGTTGTCACCTCCCGCCCAATCGACGATCCGAAAGGGCCGCTGGAGGTTCGCGGCGACATCGACGCGTTGATAGGCGAGCTGCGCGCGCTCGACGACGGCGATGTCTGGATGCTGGGCGGCGGAAGGCTGCAGATGGCGTTCATGGAACGCGGCGCGCTGGACGAGATCGAAATCTACGTGATCCCGGAACTGCTCGGCTCCGGCCAGCCGCTCTTTCCGCTGACCGGCTTCAGGGCCAGCCCTGAGCTGATCAGCGCCGCGCCGATCGCCCGCGGCTGCGTCCGCCTTCACTACCGTTTGTGACGATGCCGGATTTCAGCGCGGGGGTGCCCGCTCATGGCAGTGAGACGCCGTCCGACAGCAGGCGCTAAGTGGACACTTTGTCAGAAACGACTACGCTGGAAATTCTGTTGAAAGCAGCCCCATCATAAGGTCGTCATGCCATTTGCCATCTACGAAAGCGGTCTCCCGCTCTCGTCCTTCGACGATGAACCCACATTTCGCGTAGGCTCGGATCGCACGTTCGTTGTAGGCAAGCACGCGTATCCCAATGCGATGGAGTTTCAGCTCACGGAAAGCATGTTGCAAGAGCAGGCGAATAGCTTCGGTGCCGATGCCTTTTCCGAGAAATGACGGGTCATATATTCCGATGGCCATGGACGCACGACGATCCTGGTCATTGATGCTGTGCAGCTTGATCTCTCCAATCAGCCGCTTTTCGACCTCTATTATCCAGACATGGGGACTTTGCGTCTGAGCTAGGGCCCATTGCTCGGCGGCGTGTCTTGTCATTGGCAACACATCTGCCGAACTGACACCGAACATCTTGACGATCTCGGCATCCGTTCCCAGCGCAAACCGCGCCTCGGCATCATCAGGTGAAGCCGGTCTCAATCGAACCCTTCCAACGCCCAGAACCATCATCGAAGCAATCCAGCGTGTTACCGTCGTCACGCCACCTTATGCAAAACTTGTCTGATCGCAATGTACGGTTGGCCTGAAGCAGTCGTTCGCCTTTGGCCGCTTGCTTATCTCGTGGGCAAGCGCTTGCTGTCTTCAGGTGTCGTCATTTCTTCTTCGCTTGATCGTGATGCCACTTGATGGCGAAGAACATGGCCACGCCCAACACGAGAATCTTGAGCGGAAAGAATATTATAGGGAACCAATCCCACATTTTGGGTACTTCCGAGCTGTTATCCGACACTATCTGCCGGTCAGGAACAGCTATCTCAAAATTACCTCATCCGACATCAGCCATGTTGACGCAGATGCGATCTTCCACGCGCACCCGCCCTCAGTCGCGATATTGCGGTTCTTCCGCGTCGAGCATGCGCTTGATCGCCTCCAGATGCAGCCGCGCCGATTCCGGATCGCCCTCGCGCATCTGCCGGTAGGCGGCTTCGGCGATATCGGGATCTACGGGCAAGACCTGGCGGCCGGTGGACAGCGCCAGCGTCTGCACCTGGCAGGCGCGCTCGAGATAGTAGAGATCGTCCCAGGCTTCGGCGATGTTGGGCGCCAGCACCATGACGCCGTGATGCTTCATGAAGACGATGTCGGCATCGCCGATCGCATTGGCGATGCGGTCGCCCTCGCGCTCGTCCAGCGCCAGGCCGTTGTAATCGCGGTCATAGGCGGTGCGGCCGTAGAATTTGAGCGCCGTCTGGCCGGCGAAGATCAACGGCTCGCCCTCGGTCATCGACAGCGCCGTCGCATAGGGCATGTGGGTATGGAAGGCGACGCGGGCGCGCGGAACGCGGGCGTGGATGCGGGCATGGATATAGAACGCAGTCGCCTCCGGCTCGCCTTCTCCCGAGACGACGTTGCCGTGAAAATCGCAGATCAGAAGCTTCGAGGCCGTCAACTCGCGGAAGGCGTAGCCATAGGGATTGACGATGAAGAGGTCGTCATAGCCGGGCACCAGCGCCGAGAAATGGTTGCAGATCCCCTCCTCCAGCCCATGGCGCGCCGCCATGCGAAAGCAGGCCGCCAGATCTGCGCGGGCCTGCCAGACCTCCTCGGTGTCGAGTTGCGGCTGGTTAGCGCCGGAGGTGCCGGTTGCCGCGGAGGACTTGTTCAGGGAATGCGCCATATCGATGCTCCATTGCGAATAGATGTCAGGCGGTGGAAATACCGGACAATCGGCAGCCCTCGCCGGACGTGACCGCATGGTAGCGTGCCTTGCGCGGAAGACCAGCGTCGCTGCAAGCCAATTTCGCGCGGATGCCGCGGCATGGCCGGCTCGCCGGCACGAAATCCCAGGCTGCGTCCAGTTTGCTCAGCGAGCGATGGCGCCGTCGATGACCCGCAGCTGGACGCGGCGCGAGCCCTGATAGTGGTTGTCGCCGAGCGAGCCCGCCACATGCAGGTTGGCGCCGCGCGAGTTCAGGAGCAGGTTACCGAGCTGCGTATCGGCGGCGCGAAACGCGATGCCGTCGAGGCGAGCGCCATCCATGGCTTCGAGCGTCACCTTCACATGCTTTTCGCCGACGATCCTCGAGTCGCGGACGCGGTGGGCGGGGATGGCGAAGATCGGCTGCGAATGGCCGGAGCCGTAGGGACCCGCCGTTTCCAGGCGATCAATCA
Source organism: Rhizobium sp. AN80A (assembly GCF_030053015.1). Classification (NCBI taxonomy): domain Bacteria; kingdom Pseudomonadati; phylum Pseudomonadota; class Alphaproteobacteria; order Hyphomicrobiales; family Rhizobiaceae; genus Rhizobium; species Rhizobium sp. AN80A. The sequence continues at coordinate 1,134,177 of NZ_JASJPX010000003.1, forward strand.
AATCAATCGTCGCACCGCTGGCGCCGATCGCGCCGTCGATCTTCAGCGTCTCGTTGGCCACCAGCGCCGCAACGGTCTTTTCGGCGCGTTCCGAAAAGAAGCCCCGCAGGCGGCCGAGCTTGTCGCGCTCGACGGTGAGGCCCGCCGCCATCGCATGGCCGCCGCCCTTGACCAGCAACCCCTCGTCGACCGCCGCGCGCACCATCTTGCCCATGTCGAAGCCGTTGATGGAACGGCCGGAGCCGGTGCCCTTGCCGTTCAAATCGAAGGCGATGGCGAAAGCCGGACGCTTGAACTTTTCCTTCAGCCGCGCCGCGATCAATCCGACGATGCCGGGATGCCATTTTTCATGCGCGGTGACGATGACGGAGGCGCCGCTGCCGTCGCCATATTCGGCATAGGCCTCGGCCTCGGCTTCCTGCAGCATGCTGGCTTCCATCACCTGGCGGTCGCGGTTGAGCTCGTCGAGACGTTCGGCGATGGCCTCGGCTTCGCCGGCATCATCCAGCGTCAATAGCCGGCTACCGAGCGCCGCGTCGCTGATGCGGCCGCCGGCATTGATCCGGGGGCCGATGAGGAAGCCGAAGTGATATGGGGTCACCGGCCCGGCAAGGCCCGCCTTGCGAAACAGCGCCGAAAGACCGGCATTGCCCTGATGGCGGGCGGCGATCAGGCCCTTGACGACATAGGCGCGGTTCAGGCCCTTCAGCGGAACGACGTCGCAGACGGTGGCGAGCGCCACGATATCCAGCCATTGCAGGAGGTCGATGCCGCGCGCCTTCGGATGGCCGGCCTCGCGCAGCAGCCGGAGCGTCGCGACCAGCACGAGGAAGACGACGCCGGCGGCGCACAGATGCCCCTGCCCCGACAGATCGTCCTCGCGGTTCGGATTGACCAGCGCATGACACTCAGGCAGGTCATGTGTCACCTGGTGGTGATCGATGACGACGACGTCGACATGGCGCCTGGCTGCCGCCGCCAGCGCCTCGTGGCTGGTGGAGCCGCAGTCGACGGTGACGATCAGGCGGGCGCCGTTGTCGATCAGCTGGTCCATGGCGGCGGGGTTCGGGCCATAGCCCTCGAAGACGCGGTCGGGGATGTAGATTTCGGATGTCACGCCGAAATGGCTGAGGAAGCGATACATCAGCGCCGAGGAGGATGCGCCGTCGACGTCGTAGTCACCGAAGATCGCGACCTGCTGGCGGGCATTGATGGCGTCGGCGATGCGTCTGGCCGCCTTCTCGCAGTCGGTCAGCTTGTAGGGATCGGGCATCAGCGAGCGCAGCGTCGGATCGAGGAACTCGACCGCCTCGTCGACGGTGACGCCGCGGCCGGCGAGCACGCGGGCGATCAGATCCGGCAGGCCGTGCGTCTGCGACATGGCGAGCGCCCGGTTCTGCCCGGCCTGGTCCAGCCGCGAGATCCAGCGATTGTCGAGAACGGATTTCTCGACACCCAGAAAGGCGCGCTGTACCGGATCGGCCGGGATATCCATTGTGTCGTCCGAGTGTCTTACGTGTTTGCCGTCGTTACGTGGTTCTAACGATCCTGGAGCGCAAACGAAAGATGGCAGGCAGATCAGTGCTCCGCTTCCCACAGGATAGATCACCGCACGGTGACCCACACTCTCCCCTCATTCTCGCCCTTGTGGCGGGGATCCAGCCACGGCGCGTCTGCGCCGTGAGAAGACTCTTTCAGGCCCAAGGACTTGGGCCCGCTGGATTCCTGTGACAAGCACAGGAATGAGGTGAGAAGGAGAAACCGCGCCGCAGTCGGTAAGATAGACCTCAGTCCTCCTTCGGACGCTCGATGCGGATCACCTGCGGTTCGCCGACCAGATAGCCTTCGACCTTGATCGCCGCGACCGCCTTGCGCACCGATTCCTCGGTGGTCGCGTGGGTCACGAGGATGATCGTCTGGTGGTGCGACGGTGCGAGGTGCTGCTTGGAGCGCTGCACGATGGATTCGAGCGAGATGTGGTTTTCGGCCATGCGGGTGGCGACGCTGGCGAAGACGCCGGTGCGGTCGAGAACCGTCAGACGGATGAAATAGCCGCCCTCGTGGCTCTGGATCTGCGCCTTGCGGTAAGGTTTGAGCGACCTGGCGGGGTGGCCGAGCACCGGCACCTGCTGGGCGCCCGGGCGGCTCTTGGCGATGTCGGCGATGTCGCCGAGCACCGACGAGGCCGTGGCATTGCCGCCGGCGCCGGGGCCGACCATCAGCAGTTCGCCGAGCACGTCGGATTCGATCGCCACGGCGTTGGTGACGCCATCGACCTGGGCGATGACGCTGTCGACGGGCACCATGGTCGGGTGCACGCGCTGCTCGATGCCGGTATCGGTGCGCTGGGCAACGCCGAGCAACTTGATGCGATAGCCGAGTTCGGCGGCCGCATGGATGTCCTCGATCGAGATGTTGGTGATGCCCTCGAGATAGATGTCGTCGACGGAGATCTGGTTGCCGAAGGCGAGCGTCGTCAGGATCGAGAGCTTGTGGGCGGTGTCGTTGCCCTCGATGTCGAAGGCGGGATCGGCCTCGGCGTAACCCAGGCGCTGCGCTTCCTTCAGGCAGTCGGCGAACGACAGGCCTTCCTTCTCCATCTTGGTGAGGATGTAGTTGCAGGTGCCGTTCATGATGCCGTAGACGCGCGAGATCGTGTTGCCCGTCAGCGATTCACGCAGCGCCTTGATGACGGGGATGCCACCTGCGACGGCCGCTTCGAAGTTGAGCAGCGCGCCCTTCTCCTCGGCGATCCTGGCAAGCTCGACGCCGTGATAGGCAAGCAGCGCCTTGTTGGCCGTCACCACATGGAGACCACGGTTGAGTGCCGCCTGGACGCCGATCCTGGCCGGCCCTTCGGCGCCGCCGACGAGTTCGACGAAGACGTCGATATCGCCCTTGGTCGCGAGTTCCTCTGGCGTGTCGAACCACTCGATGCCGCCGACATCGATGCCGCGGTCCTTGGTCTTGTCGCGGGCGGACACGCCGGTAATCAGGATCGGCCGGCCGCACGTCGCGGCAAGCTGGTCGCTGCGCTGCTGAATGATGCGAACGAGAGAGGCACCAACGGTACCCAAGCCCGCAACGCCGATTTTAAGGGCATCTGCCATGGATCGATCCTGAAATATGTCATGAAGGGCAGCCGCCGGAGCGGCTGCCGAAAGAACTGATTGTATCAGCGGTGAGCGTTCAACGAGACGACGTTGTGCATCGTCTCATCGGCGGTGGACATGAACTTCTTGATGTTGCGCGCCGCCTGACGGATGCGATGCTCGTTTTCGACGAGCGCCAGACGCACGTAATCGTCGCCCATTTCACCAAAGCCGATCCCCGGCGCCACGGCGACGTCGGCCTTCTCGACCAGCAGCTTGGAGAACTCGAGGCTGCCGAGATGGCGGAACTTTTCCGGGATCTTCGCCCAGGCGAACATGGTGGCCGCCGGCGGCGGAACCTCGAAACCGGCCTTGCCGAAGCTGTCGACCATGACGTCGCGGCGGCGCTTGTAGACGTTGCGGACTTCGGCGATATCCGAGCCGTCGCCGTTCAGCGCGTGCGTGGCGGCCACCTGGATCGGCGTGAAGGCGCCGTAGTCGAGGTAGGATTTCACACGCGTCAGCGCCGCGATGAGCCGCTCGTTGCCAACCGCGAAGCCCATGCGCCAGCCGGGCATGGAGAAGGTCTTCGACATCGAGGTGAACTCGACGCAGACATCAATGGCGCCGGGCACCTGCAGCACCGATGGCGGCGGGTTGTTGTCGTCGAAGTAGATTTCCGAATACGCCAGGTCGGAGAGCACGATGATGTCGTGCTTCTTGGCAAACGCGATGACGTCCTTGTAGAAGTCGAGCGTGGCGACGTAGGCCGTCGGGTTCGACGGGTAGTTGACGATCAACGCCAGCGGCTTCGGGATCGAGTGCTTCACGGCGCGTTCCAGCGGCGGGAAGAAGCTGTCATCCGGCTCGACCGGTAGCGAGCGGATCACACCGCCTGCCATCAGGAAGCCGAAGGCATGGATCGGATAGGTCGGGTTCGGGCAGAGGATGACGTCGCCGGGCGCGGTGATCGCCTGCGCCATGTTGGCGAAGCCTTCCTTGGAGCCCAGGGTTGCGACCACCTGCGTATCCGGGTTCAGCTTCACGCCGAAGCGGCGTGCGTAATAGGCGGCCTGGGCGCGGCGCAGGCCGGGAATGCCCTTGGACGAGGAATAGCGATGCGTTCGCGGGTCCTGGACCACTTCGCAGAGCTTGTCGACGATCGCCTTGGGGGTCGGCAGGTCAGGGTTTCCCATGCCGAGATCGATGATATCGGCTCCGCCCGCTCGCGCGCTTGCTTTCAAACGGTTGACCTGTTCGAAAACATAAGGCGGCAAACGCCGGACTTTGTGAAACTCTTCCATTTCTTTCCCCACGGAAACGCGGCCACCATGACCGCAAATCGAAGTTCGTCCTAACTTCCGGCTGCTTGCGACACGAACTTCAGAATCGCCAAGGCCGTATTCATCAGACTTTCAGCGCACGGCGATTCTTTGACGGACCGCCGACAGGCTGACGCTTTATCGGGAAAATTTCATCTTCCGCACCTGACGGAAGGCTTTGCTTGCAAACGCCAGAGAAGGCAAGGCCTTATTTGGTGATTTCGGACAGCGTTTCAGGGCCGTGGTCGGCGGCGAGCTTGCGGTATTCCGCAACGCGGCGCTGGTACTCGGCTTCCGTGATGGTTCCCGCCTTGCGGCGGTTGCTCAGCGCCGTCAGCTTCTGCTGCAGGCCGGCGGCTTCCTCGTCGTTCATCTGAACGTTGGCGGCCGTCAGCGGCGCGCCGAAGCCCGGATAGCCATCGCTATAGTGCGACAGGCCGCTTTCGGTCGGCGCCTCGCCCTTGGTGGCGTTCATGACCACGGCCGTCGGGGCCGCTCGCCTCGCGGCGATCTCGGCCTTCTCTTCCGGCGTTCGCATGCATCCGGCAAGCGCCATGGCGCGGCGGCGCCGATCAGGGCGATGCGGGTGACGTTTGCGATGGTACGAATGCCTGTGTTGGTCATGCCGGAGGTTCCAAATCCTTAAGCTGCTTCGACTTGTTAAATTCGCAGCCTGCACAAAGCAATAGCATGAAGGCCCGTCAGCGGAACTTGTTTTCTTGATCCGAGCGGATACAACTTGATTTGGAGACAGATGCTGCCGCCGGAGGAACCGCGTGACCGACAGCAACCAGGACAAGGGCGAGAAGGGCCAGGGCCCGGGCTTCGAGGCGAAGGATTTCGATCCTTACATGCTGAAGGACCCGGAGACGATGGCGCTGAACTTCGCCCGCGCCCTGGAAAACCTGGGAAAAGCGGCGTCCGCCTGGCTTGCTCCGCGCGAAAGCGGCGAGATCCGGACGAACACCGCCGACCCCGTCACCGACATGGTCAAGACGCTCTCCAAGGTCAGCGAATACTGGATCTCCGACCCGCGCCGCGCCTTCGATGCGCAGACCAAGCTGATGACCAGCTTTTTCGGCGTGTGGATGCGCTCGATGCAGCGCATGCAGGGCGAATCGGCCGAGCCGGAGCCCGATCGCAAGGACAAGCGCTTCGCGGACCAGGATTGGGAGAAGAACCCCTTCTTCGAGTTCCTGAAGCAGGCCTATTTCATCACCGCGGACTGGGCGGAGAAGCTGGTCACCGAAACCGAGGGTCTGGACGAGCACACGCGGCAGAAGGCCAACTTCTACGTCAGGCAGATCACGGCGGCGATCTCGCCGACCAATTTCGTCGCCACCAATCCGCAGCTTTATCGCGAGACGATCGCGAGCAGCGGTGAAAACCTGGTCCGGGGCATGAAGATGCTGACCGAAGACATCGTGGCCGGCCACGGCGACCTGAAGCTGCGGCAGACCGACATGACCAAGTTCGCCGTCGGCCGCGACATGGCGCTGACGCCGGGCAAGGTGATCGCCCAGAACGAGATCTGCCAGATCATCCAGTACGAGCCGACGACCGAGACGGTGCTGAAGCGCCCTCTGCTCATCTGCCCGCCCTGGATCAACAAGTTCTACATCCTCGATCTCAATCCGCAGAAGAGCTTCATCAAGTGGTGCGTCGACCAGGGGCAGACGGTGTTCGTCATCTCCTGGGTCAATCCGGATGCGCGTCATGCGGCCAAGGACTGGGCGGCCTATGCGCGCGAAGGGATCGATTTCGCGCTCGAGACCATCGAGAAGGCGACCGGCGAGAAGGACGTCAACGCCATCGGCTATTGCGTCGGCGGCACGCTGCTGGCCGCGACGCTGGCGCTGCATGCCAAGGAAAAGAACAAGCGCATCCGCTCCGCGACGCTGTTCACCACCCAGGTCGATTTCACCCATGCCGGCGACCTCAAGGTGTTCGTCGACGAAGAGCAACTGACGCGGCTCGAGAACTATATGGATGTGACCGGCTATCTCGACGGCTCGAAGATGGCGACGGCCTTCAACATGCTGCGCGCCTCCGAGCTCATCTGGCCCTATTTCGTCAACAACTACCTCAAGGGCCAGGAGCCGATGCCCTTCGACCTCCTGTTCTGGAACGCCGACTCGACGCGGATGGCGGCGGCCAATCACGCGTTCTACCTGCGTAACTGCTATCTCAGGAACGCTTTGACCAAGGGCGAGATGGTGCTCGACGGCCAGGCCGTATCGCTGAAGAGCGTCAGGATCCCGATCTACAACCTCGCCACCCGCGAGGATCACATCGCGCCGGCGAAATCGGTGTTCCTCGGCAGCCAGTTCTTCGGCGGCAAGGTCGATTTCGTGCTCGCCGGCTCCGGCCACATCGCCGGCGTGGTCAACCCGCCGGACAAGAAGAAATACCAGTATTGGACCGGCGGACCGGCCAAGGGCGAATACGAGGACTGGCTCATCGACGCCGAGGAAGCGGCCGGCTCCTGGTGGCCGCACTGGCAGGCCTGGATCGAGGCCAAGGACGGCAAGCGGGTACCGGCTCGCAAGCCAGGGGGCGACGCCCTCAATGCGCTCGAGGAAGCGCCGGGCAGCTACGTGCTGGAGAAGGCTTGAACGGCATCACCGATCGGTGACGTCAATCTACTCAAACACAATCACGCTTGCCGGCGATGGCGGCAGCGGGCTGATCGCGATGTCGCGGAAGCCCGCCATCGACGCCATCTCGCGCAGGTCTGACGCCGTGTAGGCGTCGCCCTTCGGTGTCGTCGCCAGCATTTCGAAGGCGAAGGCGGCGGGGAAGTCGGGCGAGACGCGGTCCTCGTTGGGGACGAACTCGACGGCGATCAGCTTGCCGGTGGCGCTTAGGCTTGGGCGCGCCTTCTTCAGCAGTTCCGCGCAGCCGGCGATATCGAAGTGATGCAGGAAGTTCGGCAGCATGATGAGATCGTAGTCGCTGCCCCAGTCGACATCGAAGGCGCTGCCGGCGATGAAGCTGAACCGATCGGCAACGCCTGATGCCGTCGCATTCTCCCGCGTCAGCTCCAGCACCGGCTTCCAGTCGAGCGCGACGATCCGCGCCCGCGGAATGGCCCTGGCGATCTCGATGCCGAAGTAGCCGGGGCCGGCAGCGATATCGAGCACCTTTGACGGCGGTGACGGCCATGCCGCGACGTCGGCGGCAAGCGTCCTGCCCGCCCCGCCGGTAAAGGCGCCCATGGCGCGGGCAAAGCGCACCCACACGGGATTATCCGGCGAGAGGTTCGCCAATCCTTCGGCGCCGCCATTGCGCACGCAGGCGGCGGGGTCGGTCAGAAAGAGCGCGAGCATCTGCGGCGCCGCGATGAAATCGATCGCGGAGCCCATATAGGCCGGCGAGTGGCGATCGAGGAACGCGGCGCTCGACGGTGTCAGCGCGTAGACGTCGCCACTCTTGGTCAGGAAACCCGCGACGACGAGATAGTCGCACAGAATGCGAACGCCGCGCTCGGCGCATCGCATCCCGGACGCCGCCGCCCTGGCCGTCTGGCCCGTTCCGATGACGGTGAAGAGGTCGAGTTCGATCGCCGCCTTGATGGCGGCGGTCTTGCGGACGGCGAACATCGCATCGACCAGCAAGGCCGGCGAAACGTCGTTGCCAGGTGCTGCTTGTGCCGAAGACATCGGCGTCACCCCTCGGAAGCCCTCGATGCCACTTCATAGCACAATCGCAATATATTTTCCCGCTAATATTTACATGAAATCGGTGACATAGCCCCACACAGATCGACCCGTGCGCGTCACATTAGAAAAAAGCGAACAAGAACAACATGGTTAGCGGACAAGGTGAAGAATTTCACAACGGGCGACGCCGCCGTAAAGGGTTTGGTTACCATAATTCGTCATTCTCCAAGTCAACCGGAAAGCATGGAGAGGCCGCATTTTGGCCCCGATGCCCCATTACCGGCCCCGGCGAAGAAGTATCCGTTTCCGTGTACCGCCGGCCTCAGTAACGAGTTGTGAAAGACGAGTGTCATGGCGTTTGCGGTCGATGTGTTTGCCAATACCAGGCCAGTAGGTACGCCCATTTCTCGTTTCAGTCGCTTATTCCGCCTCATCTCGGGGGCGGGTCTCATCGGCGCAAGTTTTGCCGCCTCGGCATGGGTCGTGACATCGATCGCCACCGTGCCCGCAGCCGCGCCGCCGCCCTACAAGAGCGCCGCCAACGACATCGCGCTGGTGCAGCACGTCGCGGTGTCCGCCGCCTTCAAGGAGCGCCCCGCCGCTGTCAAGGAACGCAACATCCGCGTCTCCAAGTTCTCGCGCCTGCAGGCTTACACGGCGGCCGAGAACCGTCGGGCCCTGACGCCGGGCGCGATCAAGGCGGCATTCGCCGGCACCACCACCCCCGTCATCGCCGACGCCGTGCCCGTGCAGAAGGTGACCACCGTCACCTTTGCGGCCCCGGTTGCGGTCGCCCAGCCGTCCGTGACGACGAACCCGCCAGCGGAAGAAACCGTTGCCAGCGCATCCTCGCAAGATCGCATCATCATTCCGTCGAAGGCCGAAGTCGCGGCGCTCGAAGCCCCTGCCCTGCTGGCGCTGGCGGCGTCCGCGAAGACTGAAGCCCAGCCGAGGGCCAGCGTCGCGGCCGCGCCCGCCAAGCCCGCTGCCGCCGAAGTCGCGAGCGTCGCCACCAATACCGGCGCGGCGGTGAGCGCCAACAGCAGCCAGGCATTCGGCCTCGTCCTCAATGAAGGCGATACGTCCGCGCCGCTGCCGATGGCCCGCCCGGACGGAATGCTGAAGCGCGCGCCTGCAAAGGACGGCGCGACACGGCCGGCCGAACCGGTCCTCGCCTACGCGCGGCCCGATCTCACCGACGATCAGGGTGAAATCCCGGTTGTGCCGAAGCGCCAGGCAGTCGCCCGCGCCGGCGTCGCCGTCTACGACATCTCGGCGGGCATGGTCTACCTGCCGAACGGAGAACGCCTCGAGGCGCATTCCGGTCTTGGAAAGATGCGCGACAATCCAAGCTACATCCGCGAGAAGATGCGCGGTCCGACGCCGCCGCATATCTATACGCTGAGCATGCGCGAAAGCCTGTTCCACGGCGTGGCCGCGATCCGGCTCAATCCAATCGGCGGCGCGGGCAAGGTGTTCGACCGTGTCGGCCTGCTCGCCCACACCTACATGCTCGGCGCCAAGGGCGATTCCAACGGCTGCATCTCCTTCAAGGATTACAAGCGCTTCCTCGCCGCCTTCAAGCGCGGCGACATCCAGCAGCTGGAAGTCGTCTCCAGCCTGCCGGACAAGCCGAAATCCACCGTCGCCTCGCTGTTCTCGTCGCGGTCCTGATCGGACCGCGACGTTCACTCATGCGGCGTCAGCTCAGCGGCCGCCGGCCGCCTCGACGATCATCCGGGTGATCTCGTCGGGATGCGAGATCATCGACAGGTGGCTGGATTTGAGCTCGATGGTCCGCGCGCCCATGCGCTTGGCCATGAAGCGCTCCAGATCCGGGTTGATCGTCCGATCCTCCGTCGATACCGCATACCAGCTCGGCTTCGAGCGCCATGCCGCCTGCGTGGTCTTGCCCGTCAGCAACGCCTTGTTGAACGGCTGCTGCACGGCATGGAGCACCCTGGCCTTCGCCTCGGGGATATCGCCGGCGAAATCGCGCAGGAAGGCCGCCTCGGTCAATCGTCCCTCATCGCCATCGAACACGATCCCGGCGGAAGCCGGCGGGGTTGGATAGGTCTTTGCCAGCGCCGCATAGTCCTCGCCCGCATCGGGAGCGCGGGCGGCGACATAGACCAGCGCCGAAACCTTGGGATGCACGCCGGCCTCGGTGACCAGCATTCCGGAGAAGGAGTGCCCGACGAGAACGGTCGGACCATCCTGGCGATCCAGCACCTTCTCGACCGAGGCGACGGCCTCCGGCAAGGTGGTCAGCGGATTCTGCACGGCGGTGGCGTTGAAACCGGCCGCCTGCAGGCGAGCGATCACCTCCGTCCAGCAGGAACCGTCGGCGAACAGCCCGTGCGCCAGCACGATATTGCGTGCCTTGGCGGGCTGCGCCATCGCGGCCATGCCGCGTGTGGAGACAAGGGAAGCGGCAGCACCGGCGAGCAGCGCTGTCGAGAAAGTCCGTCTGTTGATGATCATGGTCTTTACCTTCGGCTTTGATCGATCCGACCCGGCGACGGGCTGTGAACCCGCGCATGATCGGCACCGGTCGATCCGCTCGGCCTGCCGGTTCTCTTCCGCGCACCGTCGCGACACCCTGAAATGGGCCGCCGTGCCTTGGCCAGGACCTGCAGCCCGGGCACGATCGCCGGCTGGCGCAGGTGAGGATGGCCCTCGTCCAGACATGCCGTTTATGCCTGATTTTCCTGACGCGACCGGTATACGTCGGCGCCGAAGCTTTTGTTACAGTCCGCCTTGCAGCGGAAATTTGCGGCCGGGACCGCCTTGTCGGTCCCGGCGCGATGCGCTCAGACTTCCTTCAGGCTCGGCGCATTGTCGAGGCGGCCGATCAGCGTCGCGCTCGCCTCGTTGAGGCCGATCACCTCGACGGCAACGTCGTGCGCCTTGAAGCGCTGCACCACCCGGTCCAGCGCCGCGACGGCAGTGATGTCCCAGAAATGCGCGTGGGTGAGGTCGATCGTCACCGCCATGCCCTCGGCATCGGCGATGTCGAAGGCGTCGATGAAGACGTCGGCGGACGCGAAGAAGACCTGGCCGGCGACATGGTAGACGATGCGCTCGCCTGCCTCGTCCGTCTGCTTGCGGATCGACAGGAGCCTGGCGACCTTGAAGGTGAAGAAGACGCCGCTCAGGAGGACGCCGACGGTGACTCCGAGCGCCAGGTTGGCGGTGAAGACGGTGACGACGACGGTCGCCAGCATGACGATGCTGGACGTCTTCGGATGCACCACCATGGTCTTGACCGACGACCAGTCGAAGGTGTCGATCGACACCATGACCATGATCGCGACCAACGCCGCGACCGGCACCTGCGACACCCACGGCTTGAGCAGCACCATGAGGATCAGCAGCAGCGCGCCGGCGAACAGCGTCGAGAGACGGCCGCGGCCGCCATATTTCACGTTGCTGACCGTCTGGCCGATCATGCCGCAGCCGGCGATGCCGCCGAACAGGCTGGCGGCGGTGTTGGCGATGCCGAGGCCGGCACATTCGCGGTTCTTGTCGCTGGTGGTGTCGGTGAGATCGTCGACGACACTCGCCGTCATCATCGATTCCAGCAGGCCGACCATGGCGATGGCCAGTGCCGGGCCGGCGATGATGCGAAGTGTCTCCAGGGTCAGTGGCACCTGCGGCCAGGCGAAGACCGGCAGCGGATCCGGCAGCTTGCCGAGATCGGCAACGGTCAGGACCGGCAGCTGCAGGCCGACGGAGGCGACGGTCAACAGCAGGATGCAGATCAGCGGCGACGGGATGGCGGTGGTGATGCGCGGCGCGATGTAGATCACCGCCAGGCCGGCGGCCAGCATGGCATAGGCGATCCAGTCGCCACCGATGATGTGCGGCAGCTGCGCCCCGAAAATCAGGATCGCCAGCGCGTTGACGAAGCCGGTGCGCACCGATTTCGACACGAAGCGCATCAGGACGCCGAGCCGCAGCAGGCCGAAGACGATCTGGATGATGCCGGCGAGCAGGCCGGCGGCGAAGAGATAGGGCAGCCCGTGGGAGCTGACCAGCGGCGCCGCGACCAGCGCCACGGAGCCGGCGGCGGCCGAGATCATCGCCGGGCGGCCGCCGGTGAAGGCGATGACGATGCCGATGACGAAGGAGGCGAACAGGCCGACCTGCGGATCGACGCCGGCGACGAAGGAGAAGGCGATGACCTCGGGGATCAGCGCGAAGGTGGCGACGGCGCCGGCAAGCATTTCGCGTGTCGGATTGGAAAACCAATCCCGGCGGATCGAGGATACGTGCATGTTGATGATATCTCGCAAAGCGTGGCCCAACGCGCCCGGACGGGCGGTCGAAAAATGGCGTGCAGGTTTTGCGTTGTCTGGCGGATCGGCGGCCAGAAGAGCCACCCGGAGTTTCACCGGGTCCGTGGTGAGTGCGCCCGTTATAGACCGCATTTTTGCCGCGATGCAATATCACCGGGCCATTTCGTGACCGCAGGCGTTCAGGGGCCGGACGCGGACAAATCCGTTTCCCTTTTGTACTCTTTGCCTCTTCCATTTCTCGCTGACTCTCTCCATATTCCGGCCATGGCCAAATCTCCGAAAAACTCCCCCGCCCCCGATGGTTTCGAGGAAGCTCCCCAATCCGCGTTCGAAGGCGCGCCCCTAGAGGGTTCCGTCGCCGATTGGGTGAAGCAGCTGGAGGCCGATGCCGAGGCATCGGGCGTCGAGACGCAGCGGCAGATCGCGTCCAAGGCCGGCAAGCACCGCAAGAAGGTGGAGATCGCCGCGTCCAAATCCGCGCGTGGCACCTCGATGGGCGGCTCGACCGACCCGAAGACGCGTGCGGCCGCCGGCCTCAACCCGGTCTCCGGCCTCGACGTCTCGCTTGAAGACGCCGCCGCACTGAAGGCCGGCACGGCGGTCACCGCCACGGTGGAGGCGCTTTCGGCGCTGATCGAGAGCGGCAATCCGCTTTTCAAGGACGGCAAGATGTGGACGCCGCATCGCCCGGCCCGGCCGCCGAAATCCGAAGGCGGCATCGAGATCCGCATGAACTCGGAATACTCACCGTCCGGTGACCAGCCGACGGCAATCAAGGATCTCGTCGAGGGCCTCGACAATGGCGACCGCAGCCAGGTGCTGCTCGGCGTCACCGGCTCCGGCAAGACCTTCACCATGGCCAAGGTGATCGAGGCCACCCAGCGCCCGGCCGTCATCCTGGCGCCGAACAAGACGCTGGCGGCCCAGCTCTACAGCGAATTCAAGAACTTCTTCCCCGACAACGCGGTGGAATATTTCGTCTCCTATTACGACTACTACCAGCCGGAAGCCTATGTGCCGCGCTCCGATACCTTCATCGAGAAGGAAAGTTCGATCAACGAGCAGATCGACCGCATGCGCCACTCCGCCACCCGATCGCTGCTCGAGCGCGACGATTGCATCATCGTTGCCTCCGTCTCCTGCATCTACGGTATCGGTTCGGTCGAGACCTACACCGCCATGACCTTCCAGATGGAGGTCGGCGACCGCCTCGACCAACGCCAGCTGCTGGCCGACCTCGTGGCGCAGCAATACAAGCGCCAGGACATCAATTTCGTCCGCGGCTCCTTCCGTGTTCGCGGCGACACGATCGAAATCTTCCCGGCCCACTTGGAAGACGCGGCCTGGCGCATCTCCATGTTCGGCGACGAGATCGACGCCATCACCGAATTCGACCCGCTCACCGGCCAGAAGACCGGCGACCTGAAGAGCGTGAAGATCTACGCCAACAGCCACTATGTCACTCCGCGCCCGACGCTGAACGGCGCCATCAAGGCGATCAAGGAAGAGCTGCGCCTGCGCCTCGCCGAACTCGAAAAGGCCGGCCGCCTGCTCGAAGCCCAACGCCTGGAACAGCGCACCCGCTACGATGTCGAGATGCTTGAGGCCACCGGCTCCTGCGCCGGCATCGAGAACTATTCGCGCTATCTCACCGGCCGCAGCCCCGGCGAGCCGCCGCCGACCCTGTTCGAATATATCCCCGACAACGCCCTGCTCTTCATCGACGAAAGCCACGTCACCATTCCGCAGATCGGCGGCATGTACCGGGGCGACTTCAGGCGCAAGGCGACGCTCGCCGAATACGGCTTCCGCCTGCCGTCCTGCATGGACAACCGGCCGCTGCGCTTCGAGGAATGGGACGCGATGCGCCCCGACACGGTCGCCGTCTCCGCCACCCCCGGCGGCTGGGAACTCGACCAGTCCGGCGGCGTCTTCGCCGAGCAGGTGATCCGCCCGACCGGCCTGATCGACCCGCCGGTCGAAGTCCGCTCCGCCCGCAGCCAGGTCGACGACGTGCTCGGCGAGATCCGCGAAACCGCCGCCAAGGGTTACCGCACGCTCTGCACCGTGCTCACCAAGCGCATGGCCGAGGACCTCACCGAATATCTGCATGAACAGGGCGTGCGCGTCCGCTACATGCACTCGGACATCGACACGCTGGAGCGTATCGAGATCATCCGCGATCTTCGTCTGGGTGCTTTCGACGTGCTGGTCGGCATCAACCTTCTGCGCGAAGGCCTCGACATTCCCGAATGCGGCTTCGTCGCCATTCTCGACGCCGACAAGGAAGGCTTTCTGCGCTCCGAGACCTCGCTGGTCCAGACCATCGGCCGCGCGGCGCGTAACGTCGACGGCAAGGTCATCCTCTATGCCGACACCGTCACCGGCTCGATGCAGCGCGCCATGGACGAGACCGCCCGCCGCCGCGAAAAGCAGGTGGCTTACAACACCGAACACGGCATCACGCCGGAATCGGTGAAGGCGAAGATCTCCGATATCCTCGACTCGGTCTACGAACGCGACCACGTCCGCGCCGACATCTCCGGTGTGTCAGGCAAGGGCTTCGCCGACGGCGGCAACCTCGTGGGCGGCAACCTGCAGACCCACCTCAACGCGCTGGAAAAACAGATGCGCGACGCCGCCGCCGACCTCGACTTCGAAAAGGCCGCGCGCCTGCGCGACGAAATCAAACGCCTCAAGGCCGCCGAACTCGCCGTCATGGACGACCCGATGGCGCGCGAGGGTCCAAGGCCATGGAAGGCATCAAGCGGAACGCCAAGGCGACCCGCGAGTCCCTTCTACCCAGCGGGGGTCGGAGGACGGGACGAGACAACCGGCTCGTCCCGGGGTGCCCGGCAGGGCGGATGAGGGGGCCACGCCCTCGACCTCCCTCTTCCAGAAACCCACCCTCGACGACATGGGCCCAGGCACCGACACCGCCATCCCCTCGCGCACCTTCCGCCGCAACGACCTCGACGAAATGACCGTCGGCCGCACCGAAAAGCCCGTGTCAGGCAAGCTCCCGGAAAAGCCCGACGCCGCCAAGAGCACCAAGCGCTTCTCCCCCCTGCTCGAAGGCCAACCCGACCGCGACGACCCGCGCCCCCTGGTGCGCGGCAAGACCGGCGTCGGCAGCTACGAGGATGCGGGTGATGTGAAGCGGCAGAAGCGGACGAAGGGCAAGACGGGGCGGCCGGGGCGGTAGAGGCGCCATCAGAGTTGCGCACCTATAACATCGTCGCGAACTTACTATGTGCTTAAAGCGCTCGAACTACCAGAAACAGCATTTCGTTGCTTCCTGAAAAACAGATCGATCGACAGCGCCTAAAGTAAAATTTCTAAAAATACCACTTCAAATCAAACAAGATCCGGATAAAAATCCCAGAATCAGTATTTTATACTTTTAGTTTATTCACTGCTGACTTTTTGAGAAACGAGATTAGAAATAATACTTGAATCTTCATTCTCAATATACGCCGCACTCCTGTCCTCAATCATCGGCGCTGGAGAACTATAGTACCAATCCCGTCTCCGACCATTTCCAAGTTTACGTGAGCGCTTTTCAAATATGTCACGGTAACGTCTCGGCGATATACCAACAAATGGACGAAAGAGAACTTTCTTGTCTGCCAGTTCATCGTCAAAAGTGATCGCATCGGAATTCAACTCAACCGCATAGCTTTTTGGATACGGCTCAAGATATACAAGCGACTTAATACCAGACGAAACAATATGTTTTGCACACATGTGACATGGAAATGTCGTGCAAAACATCGTCGCTTTTTTAACGGATACCCCTAGCCTAGCGGCATCCGTGATCGCAGACATTTCCGCATGAATCATACGCCCGAACTCAATGATGTCCATTATCTGGGACTCACGAATATCTTCGGCGTCCATAATTTCCCGCAACTGCTCTATAGCGTTGGTCTTCGACGAAAGTTCCTTCGACAAAAATCCCGCCCGACTCATACGATCGACCAAGTCATACAAAATTTGTAGTTTACGCGACTGGTTTGCGTCTCGACCTTTCTCGAAGTCACGTTGCGCTCCCTCACCATCCTCCGCCCAATATGTTCCCCCAAAGGCTTTGGGAACCTCGTTGCAGCCCATCGATAAAATTTCACCAGCGTCAGTGAATATGGACGCCCCGACCTGCCGTGATAAATCAATAGAACGCAACGACGCCGCAGCGGCCGTATACATTCCATATTCCATCTTCGTCGGAGAGTGACCGTTATATCCGAAAAACGCCTCAAAAAAACGCTTGAGTGTTTCGTCAATGTTTTGCTTATTCATTCCATAAACAAAGACATCACCGAGATGAAAGATGTTTGATATCTTTTGACCAAAGCTACCAATTCCTTCATCAAAATCTTTTTTTATGAGGTCAATTGCTTCCTTTTCGCATTCGTCCTTGTCACGTGTCGCTTCGTTGAAATCCTTTATTTTACTCGATATATCGGCACGCCTCTCTCTTTCAGAAGCTGAGACCGAAATCTGTATAAATTTGCGCCCGTAAGTCTGACGCATTAGTTCGATTTCTTGCGGCCTTTTGAATTGGCGAATGATATATGCGTGGCCCAACGCAGGTTTTTCAACGCTGCCCGTAATGAGGCTTCTTTCTGCGCGAATTCGAGCGACTGCAAGAGCTGCCAACGCCGCAGAGCTATCTGCGATCTCGCAGACTTTGTCTGCGTAAGCAATCAACGAATGATATTTGGAACTATAGGTACTGTTATCAACTTTCAGACCAGTCTCGATAGCCATCATTAGATCGGTTATTCGAAGCGGGACGGATTCATACTCCAAATGCTTCAGCTCGCGAACGATAACGTTTTGCACATAGTCTAAATCAACGCCAATAGGGCCTACCAGCCCAATTACGAGCTCAGGCTTTGCACCCACATCCATGGAAGTCTCCGATGCAAAATATGTTGATAATTCGTGAACTCAACTGAAAATAAATCGTTATGGGGATAGCTGTCTGAGCGCTACAATTTAGTGAGTCCATAGCAACCTTTGATGGAGGCGACATTGTCAAAAAATTGCAATGGTGTAAAGGATGCCAATGACTTCGTAGCAGCGGGTAAAACTTGGCTTGAGGAACAAATACACGTTGCGGCACGCAATTTAAGTAATCGGCCAAGTGAACGACGAGGCCCATTTGAAATAAGTGACGAGTTAATAGAAGACTTGACGGAGCAATTCTCGTTGAAGTCGCAATGATATTGCGGTTGATTGCTACACCGTGAAATCGCTGAAGATATTTAAGGAAGACAGCCGCAAGGTCTGCCTTCCTTATTTATTTGCGGCTTTATTCTATCCAATTCTAATGTTGGTGTCGCTATTCGGTTACAGCAGCGGCCCAGCTTGTAATTACGGTGGACTTCCAACACTCTCGACGTGACACAAGAGGTGGTTGTACTCATCTAAAACAGCCAACATATTTTATTTTCCCCACCCTCCCCCACCCATGCCATCATCCTCTCATCCCACCACGGATACACCGGCAGGCGTGCCGGCGAGGTGGGGTCGGCGCCGGGTGTTTGAGGAGGACGCAAGCTCTCTCATCCGGGGTTCGCAGAAAATGGTCTCCCTCCGGTGACGGCGGGTCCTGTCGCAAGACGGGCCCGAGTTGAGCCCGGACGTGCCTGTGAGGCACACATGGTTCCGCCGCGAAGTTGGGCGGAAAGGCAGAGAGACCGGAGTTGCGTTCATAAACCGCCGAACGGGGTGCTGGAAGGCACCATATTTTTTACTCTATCGAGGTGATTTCCAGCGCCCCGTCCGAGTGAAGCCTGAACCAGCAAGCCACGGGTGAAACCAGCCGCGTGACGGCATCGCCGCGCGCCGGAGCCGAAGAGGACCGCAATGCCGCAGCACCCTCATGATAATCCCGGCAAGGACCTTAAGGACCGCCTCGGTCTCGAGTTGATCGTTGCGCTGGCGGCGAGGACATCGGAGATGCTGTCCATGCCGGTCTTAACCTGCCCGATCAACCGCTGCCGCCGCGCTCGCGCCTGCCAGCGCATCGCCGTCAAGGGAAGCAAGCTCGCCTGCGTCCATACGCTGCCCTCGGAATACACACCCTGCTTCACCGACTATCTCGGCTGGGCCGGGATGGTCTGCGCCGACGCCCGCGATGGGGAGCACGGCGCGATGTTCCGGCTCCTTGACCTCCTGACGCCGGGCCTGCGCGGCAACACGGTGTCGATCGCCCGTGATTGCCTTGTCGGCGACGCCCCGGCGCTCGCCTGCCTTGATGAGACACTTGCCCTTATCGCCGAGAAAGCGCCACCGTTCCTCGGGCACCCGCAGGAGGAAGCGCAGGCCACACCCTGATGCGATCGCGATCGCCACCGCCCCCGGCGCCCCCGGCGCCACCGCCCTGCCCGCCGACATCGCGTTAAACTTGCGTCAACGCCCGCGTGGCATATCTGACCGCGAGACACGCAGGAGACTTTCATGGCATTCGTCGGCTTCAAGAACACCCATAATCATACGATCTACGTCAACCCCGCCCAGGTGCTCTATGTCTCGACCTATGAGGAAGACGTGACGATCATCGCCTACGCGGTCGCAGACGCCGCCGGCAAGCCCACGGTCTCCTATGTACGCGGAAGCGCCGACATGGTGCAGCAGAAGCTCGGCGCCGGCGCCGCGCGCTGATCCCACTCACCTTTACCGGGAATCCGGCTCGCCTTTACCGGGCAGCCGCCCAGCGCCTGGGCATTCGCATAGATCGGCCATGAAAGCGTGCCGTTGCGAGACGCATTCCAGGAATGGGCCAGCGGTGGCGGCTCGTGGTTACCAATCGTCAAGTGCTTGAATCTTTGGCCATTCCCGCTTTGGAGCGGCTGGTGTCAGAATAATGTCGCTTGCATTTTGCTCCGTTTGCTGGCACCAATTGTGTACTCGGGCATTTGCATGCCGGTGACTGGACTGATGTGGCTGAGCCCTCCCCGCGGGAGGGTGGCGTGGGGGGACCTCACGTGCGTAGACGTTCTTTCCCCGTTCGTGAACTACTCGACTGACCCTTCGCGCGCTGAGTTAAGATGAGGGAGCGCGAAAGTGAAAGCCGTCCATTTCCTTTCGGGGGGATGGATACCAGACAGACTACAGGGAAAAGGACCTATCCCAATGGCCACCAAAGGCGTCGTAAAATTCTTCAACCAGGACAAGGGTTTTGGTTTCATCACTCCTGATGGCGGTGCGAAGGACGTATTCGTTCACATCTCCGCTCTCCAGGCTTCCGGCATCCAGTCGCTCCGCGAAGGCCAGCAGGTTACCTTCGACACCGAGCCGGATCGCATGGGCAAGGGCCCGAAGGCCGTCAACATCTCGGCCAACTGATTTCGGTTTCTGCCTCGGCAGGACTGCGAAACGGCGCTCCGCAAGGGCGCCGTTTTCGTTTTCCGGCTTGCTGGTGCCGGGCGGCTGCATCGGGTTCCCGTGCGATGAGGGCGTGATACCTTAAATCGGCCTCCCCCATTGATCGCAATGGACGAACCCGGCATAGCTGCATTATGTATGACGACAATTTCCGCTAAGGCCCCCGCAATGGTAAACTATATCGAAGCCTCCTCCGCGCCATCCAAGAATACCGGCGCCATCAGGCTCTACGGCGCCGATGCCTTCGCAGGCATGCGCAAGGCGTGCCAGGTCACCGCCCGGTGTCTCGATGCGCTCGCCGATATCGTCAAGCCGGGTGTCACGACCGATGCGATCGATCGTTTCGTCTTCGATTTCGGGCTTGAGAACGGCGCGGTTCCCGCGACGCTCAATTACCGCGGCTACACCAAATCCACCTGCACCTCGATCAACCATGTCGTGTGCCACGGCATTCCGGATGCCAAGCCTCTGCGCGAGGGCGACATCGTCAATATCGACGTCACCTATGTGGTCGATGGCTGGCACGGCGATTCCAGCCGGATGTACACGGTCGGCACGGTCAAGCGCGCCGCCGAGCGGCTGCTCGAGGTAACCTATGAATCGCTGATGCGCGGGATATCGGCCGTGCGCCCCGGTGCGCGCACCGGCGCCATCGGCGAGGCGATACAGACCTATGCGGAAGCCGAGCGCTGCTCGGTGGTGCGCGATTTCTGTGGCCATGGGGTCGGCGCGCTGTTTCACGACAGCCCGAATATCTTGCATTACGGCCGCGCCAGCGAGGGACCGGAACTGCGCGAGGGCATGATCTTCACGATCGAGCCGATGATCAACCTCGGCCGCCCGCATGTGAAGGTGCTGGCCGATGGCTGGACCGCCGTCACCCGCGACCGGTCGCTGTCGGCGCAATACGAGCACACGGTCGGCGTCACCGCCGATGGCTGCGAGATCTTCACGCTGTCGCCCGGCGGACTGGACCGCCCGGGCCTGCCACCCCTCACAAAATGAGCCGCTGATGGCAAAAGGACCGGTTTCCCATTCCGAAGACCTGGAGCTGCCTTTCGCGGCGGATGAGGACGATGGCATGGACGAGCGGTCCTATTTCGCCGAGCAGGCCGGCAAGCCCGCAGCACTCCGGCCCTCGCCTGCCAAGGAAGAGCACTATCACGGCCATCGCGAAAGGCTGCGCCAGCGCTTCCGCGATCATGGCGATACGGCGCTTGCCGATTACGAGATGCTGGAACTGATGCTGTTCCGGCTGATCCCGCGCCGCGATACGAAACCGATCGCCAAGGCGCTGCTCGAGCGCTTCGGATCGCTCGCCGCCGTCTTCGGCGCGCCAATCGCGCTGCTTCAGGAGGTGAAGGGCGTCGGCGAGGCGGTGGCGCTCGATCTGAAGCTGATCTCGGCGATCGCGCATCGGACGCTGAAGAGCGAACTGCGCGGCAAGCAGGTGCTGTCGTCCTGGTCGTCCGTGATCGAATATTGCCACGCCGCCATGGCGCACGAAACGCGCGAGCAGTTCCGGATTCTCTTCCTCGACAAGCGCAACGCGCTGATCGCCGACGAAGTGCAGGGGCACGGCACGGTCGATCATACGCCGGTGTATCCGCGCGAAGTGGTGCGCCGCGCGCTGGAGCTTTCGGCCACCGCGATCATTCTGGTGCACAACCACCCGTCCGGCGACCCGACACCGTCGCGCGCCGATATCGACATGACCAAGATGATCATCGATACCGCCAAGCCGCTTGGGATCACGGTGCACGACCATATCATCGTCGGCAAGGATGGCCATGCCAGCCTCAAGGGGCTGCGGCTGATCTGAAAACGTGGGGCGAATTTTCCTCGCTCCGCCAAAGCCGGCTATTGTGGACGGACCTGCTCTTTCTCATCGTCGGCGAAGGACTTCATCGGCCGATGTATCCCGCCCCAAGTTTGCCTCGCCCATTCCTAATATTCGGCCGTAAATCAATCTGCAACATTGACCGGATACCTGTGAACGCGCCATTTTGCGTCGCAAAATGATTCCAGCTTTCCAATCGGGACCAGGCTCAATGTTTCAATACGATCTCGTTGTTGTGGGGAGCGGCCCGGCCGGTCGCCGCGGTGCTATTCAGGCCGCCAAGCTCGGCAAGAAGGTGCTCGTCATTGAACAGGGCAAGCGCGTCGGCGGCGTCTCCGTGCACACCGGCACCATCCCGTCGAAGACGTTGCGCGAGACGGCGCTCAATCTCTCCGGCTGGCGCGAGCGCGGTTTCTACGGCAAGGCCTACCGGGTCAAGCAGGAGATCAGCGCCGAGGATCTGCGCCGACGCCTGCTGATCACGCTCGACCACGAAGTCGAGGTGCTCGAGCACCAGTTCGCCCGCAACCGCGTGCAGCACCTGCGCGGCAAGGCGAGCTTCGTGGATGCCTCGACGCTTGAAATCGTCAAGGACGACGGCGAAGTGATGCGCGTCTCTGCGGGCAGCATCCTGCTTGCCGTGGGCACCAAGCCGTTCCGGCCCGACTATATCCCCTTCGACAACAAGACGGTTCTCGACAGCGACGAGCTGCTCGATATCGAGGAACTGCCGCGCTCCATGGTCGTCATCGGCGCCGGCGTCATCGGCATCGAATATGCCACGATCTTCAGCGCGCTCGACACCGCCGTCACGCTGATCGATCCGAAGTCGACCATGCTCGACTTCATCGACAAGGAAATCGTCGAGGACTTCACCTACCAGCTTCGCGACCGCAACATGAAGATCATGCTCGGCACCAAGGCGGAAAAGGTCACGAAGCTCGATGACGGCAAGGTCGAGCTCATTCTCGACAATGGTCGCCGACTGGTGACGGACATGGTTCTGTTCGCGGCCGGTCGCATGGGCGCCACCGATGCGCTGAACCTGAAGGCGGCGGGCCTGGAGGCCGACAGCCGTGGCCGGCTGAAGGTCAATCCCGAGACGTTCGAGACATCCGTGCCCGGCATTTACGCGGCGGGTGACGTCGTCGGTTTCCCGAGCCTGGCTTCCACCTCGATGGAACAGGGCCGTATCGCGGCGCGCGTCGCCGTTGGCGCGGTCGCCAAGGAGCCGCCGAAATACTTCCCCTACGGCATCTACGCCGTGCCGGAAATCTCCACCTGCGGCCTGACGGAAGAAGAGATGAAGGAACGCGGCATTCCCTATGAATGCGGCATCGCGCGTTTCCGCGAGACCTCGCGCGGCCATATCATGGGCCTCGATACCGGCCTCCTGAAGCTGATCTTCTCGCTCAAGACGCGCCGCCTTCTCGGCGTCCACATCGTCGGCGAAGGTGCGACCGAGCTGGTGCATATCGGCCAGGCCGTATTGAACCTCAAGGGAACGGTCGAGTATTTCGTCGAGAACACGTTCAACTATCCGACTCTCGCCGAAGCCTACAAGATCGCAGGCCTCGATGCCTGGAACCGGATGGGTGACATCAAGTCGGAGCTCTGAGCTTTTCGCTCGCGGGCCATGCGCTGTCGCCGTGGTCCGCAAGCGCCGCCAGGGACATCGGGCTGGGTTCGCGGGCTCCCCGAAGGCATTGCGGCGCCTGACAAGCTCGTAATAGGCGCAGCTTGTATAATCGGCTGCGTCTGATAGCGTTCACGCCACTTGGGGGGCTCTCTAATCAGCGAGTGACCGTGCGCGAACAATCCGAGACGACTGACCGGAATTTCCAGCTCATCCTCATCAAGCCGTCGCACTATGACGACGACGGCTATGTCATCCGCTGGTGGCGGGCGATGATCCCATCCAACTCGCTTGCGGCGCTCTATGGAATTGCCGCCGATTGCGCCGAGCGCCGGGTGCTCGGGCCGGGTGTCGGCATCGAGATCACCGTCATCGACGAGACCAATACCGGGTGAACACCTCAGCATTGCTGCGGCAGCTGAAAACAAACGACAATTTCGGCATGGTCGCGCTGGTCGGCGTGCAATCGAACCAGTATCCGCGCGCGCTCGATATCGCCCGGCCTTTCCGCGAAGCCGGCATTCCCGTCTCGATGGGCGGCTTTCATGTCTCCGGCTGTCTGTCGATGCTCGACGGCCACGCCGTGGGGCTCGACGAATGCCGCGAGATGGGCATCTCGATGTTCGCGGGCGAAGTCGAGGGGCGGCTCGACAAGGTGCTGCAGGACGCGGCATCGGGAACGCTGGCGCCGCTCTACAATTTCATGAACGACCTGCCGAGCATCGAAGGTGCCGCCGTTCCGTTCCTGCCGAAGACCAATGTCGCGCAGACGCTTGGACTGAGCACCAGCTTCGACGCCGGGCGCGGCTGTCCCTACCAGTGCTCCTTCTGCACCATCATCAACGTGCAGGGCCGCAAGTCGCGCTTCCGTACCGCCGACGATGTCGAGAAGCTGGTGCGGATGAACTGGGCGCAGGGCATCCACAAGTTCTTCATCACCGACGACAACTTTGCCCGCAACAGGGATTGGGAAGCGATATTCGACCGGCTGATCGAGCTGCGTGAAAAGGATGGCATTCCGCTCGGCCTGATGATCCAGGTCGACACGCTCTGCCACAAGATCCCCAACTTCATCGAGAAATCGAAGCGCGCCGGCGTCACCCGCGTGTTCATCGGGCTGGAGAACGTCAACCCCGACAATCTGACGGCGGCCAAGAAAAACCAGAACAAGATCACCGAATATCGCAAGATGCTGCTCGCCTGGAAGGCGCAGGGCATCATGACGTTGGCCGGCTATATCCTCGGCTTTCCGGCCGATACACCAGATACCATCCGCCGCGATATCGCGATCATCCAGCACGAGTTGCCGCTCGACGTGATCGAGTTCTTCGTGCTCACCCCACTGCCCGGCTCTGAAGATCACCAGACGCTGTTCCGCAAGGGCGTGGCGATGGATCCGGATCTCAACATCTACGACGTCGAGCACGTCTGCACCGAACATCCGAAGATGAGCAAGCAGGAGTGGGAGAGCATCTATCAGGAAGCCTGGTCGCTCTACTATTCGCCTGAGCATATGAAGACGCTGCTGCGCCGGGCGGTGGCGACAGGGGTACCGCTGGCGCGGCTGGTCAAGGTGCTGGTGTCGTTCGCGACCACCGTGCCGCTGGAAAACGTGCATCCGCTGCAGAGCGGGCTGTTGCGGTTGAAGCATCCCTCGGAGCGCCGGCCGGATTTGCCGCGCGAGAGCGCCATGGTCTTCTGGCCGCGCTTCGTCGGCGAGACGATCGCCAAGCACCTGAAGCTCGGCGGCACGATCGCGCGGCTGGCGGT
Organism: Rhizobium sp. AN80A; assembly: GCF_030053015.1. Taxonomy (NCBI): domain Bacteria; kingdom Pseudomonadati; phylum Pseudomonadota; class Alphaproteobacteria; order Hyphomicrobiales; family Rhizobiaceae; genus Rhizobium; species Rhizobium sp. AN80A. The sequence continues at coordinate 1,159,195 of NZ_JASJPX010000003.1, forward strand.
CACCGCCTTCATGATTTCACGCGACAAGGGCGCCAGGACCTATATGGACCAGGCATTGACACCGGTTGGTGACCACGAGGACGAGACGCTGGAACTCTTCACCAAGACGGCGGGCGGACAGGCGGCGGTCTCGCATATCAAGAAGGTCAACGAGCTCACGCATGCCCACAGGGCGGGCTGATCGCGGCCCTTCCGACAGCGCAAGCACCCTCACCCGCGCAAAGCTTGCCCCCGAAACACCGCCCAAAATGAAAAACCCCGCACGAGGCGGGGTTCATCAAAATCCAGATTGGCCGGAGATTACTCGGCGCCTTCCTCGGAAGCCTTCTTCTTCGGAGCGGCCTTCTTCTTCGGTGCGGCTTCTTCGCCTTCAGCGGCTTCAGCCTTGGCAGCAGCCTTCTTCTTCGGAGCGGCCTTCTTGGCGTCCTTCTCGGAGCCTTCGCCTTCTTCGTCGGCGAGCAGCTCTTCCTTGGTGACCTTCTTGTCGGTGACGTCGAGTTCGGTCAGCAGATGGTCGATGACCTTCTCTTCGAAGATCGGCGCGCGGATCGAAGCGGCCGCACCCGGCTGGCTGCGGAAGAATTCGAGGATCTGCTTTTCCTGGCCCGGATACTGACGCAGCTGCTCGTAGATGGCGCGCTGCATTTCGTCTTCGCTGACTTCGACGCCGGCCTTTTCGCCGATTTCGGAGAGAACGAGGCCGAGGCGGACGCGGCGCTCAGCGAGCTTCTTGTACTCTTCGCGAGCCTGCTCTTCCGTCGTGTCTTCGTCTTCGAAGGTCTTGCCGGACTGTGCGAGGTCGTTGGCGACCTGGTTCCAGATGCCGTTGTACTCGGCTTCGACGAGCGAGGCCGGGGTCTCGAACTTGTACATTTCGTCGAGCTGGTCGAGGATCTGACGCTTGACCTTCTGGCGGGTCATCGAGCCGTACTGCGATTCGATCTGGCCGCGAACGATTTCCTTCAGGCGGTCAGCCGATTCCAGGCCGAGCTTCTTGGCCAGTTCGTCGTTGATTTCGACGTCGGCGGGAGCGGCAACGTCCTTGACTGTGACGTCGAAGGTGGCTTCAGCGCCAGCGAGGTTCTTGGCCGGGTAGTCAGCCGGGAAGGTGACCGTGATGGTCTTTTCGTCGCCAGCCTTGGTGCCGACGAGCTGCTCTTCGAAGCCCGGGATGAAACGGCCGGAGCCGAGAACGAGTTCGGCGCCCTGGTCGGTGCCGCCGTCGAAGGCAACGCCGTCGACCTTGCCGACGTAGTCCATGGTGATGCGGTCGCCGTCGGCGGCCTTGCCCTTCTTGGTCTCGTAGGAACGGGCGCTTTCGGCAACCTTGAGAACCTGCTCGTTGACTTCCTCGTCGGAGATATCAACGACTTCGCGGGTGATCTTGACGCCCTTGACGGACTTCAGCTCGATCGGGGGCAGAACTTCGTAGGAGAGCGTGAACTCGAAATCCTTCTGAGCAGACAGGATCAGTTCGGCTTCGTCCTTGTCTTCCGTCATCGCGATTTCAGGCTGCGTGGCGGACTTTTCGCCGCGCTCGGCCAGAATCGAGGTCGGCTGTTCGCGGACGATCTCGTTGACGAGGTCGGCCATGATGGACTTGCCGTAAACCTTCTTGAGGTGAGCGGCCGGAACCTTGCCCGGACGGAAGCCGTTGATCCGGACCTTGTCCTTCACGTCGGCAAGACGCTCGTTCATCTTGGTTTCCATGTCCTTGGCCGGGATTACGACCTTGATTTCGCGCTTCAGCCCTTCAGCGAGCGTTTCGATAACCTGCATGTGTTCCTACCTTCAATTCGTGGCGGCCGTGCCCAGACGCCGTTCGTTTCGATGAGCACGACGCCGGAAAGTGCCGGGCGTGGCCTGTTCTCAATTCTTCTTCGTTCTGCGTGAGCGGAACGGCGCTTGGCTCCGGGCAATCGAGGGGCACCTATCCGGTCCCTCGCCTGCAAGCCAGCTTTGGTGCGGGTAGAGAGACTTGAACTCCCACGCCTTGCGGCACCAGAACCTAAATCTGGCGTGTCTACCAATTTCACCATACCCGCGTTCTCAAAAACCGCATGCATATGCCTGCACATGAGGCCTTCCGGAGTGCGGCGTCTCTATAACACCCGATTTGGAGGAGGCAAAGGAAAAATGAAGGCCAAATGACAGCGATTTTAGCCCCTGCCGCGCGGACTTCAGCCGTCGGCGGGTCAAACTCAGTAAAGCGGCTCCTCATAGGCCGGCTTGCCGTCCACCAGGAGGCTTTTGATCTGCGCCACGCCATTGGCGCCAATGCTTGCTGTGATCGACACCTGACCGTCCCGGCGCGCCTCTTCGAGCGCAAGTCCGGCCCCCTCGGGAACATAATAGCGCTCGATGCCATATTCGACGCGGATGGTATCGGCCTGCGAGGTCTCGCCATAACTGTAGAAGGGCTGGCTTTGCAGCACGACGGAACCGTCGGCTTGCGGGAGCTTATCGAAGGATGATTCGGCGACCTGCCAGAAACCGCCCTCTCCCGGCTTCAGCCGCACCCAGAGGCTGCGCTGCGCCGCCTCCTTCGGCATGCCGCCTGATATCGAGGAGACGGGCACGGAGGATATGTCGTAGTTCAGCACCACGTAATCGCCGCGCAGGAAGTCGCGCGGATCGACCGGCGCGGTCTTCAGGAGCACCTGCGTTCCATTGCGCAACAGCGAGGCGCGGCTCTGAACGATATAGCCGAGCACCGCCGTCTGCAGCAGCGCCACCGTGACGGCTGCCGTGACGCAGCGGCGTTTCGAATAGCCCTTGAAGGAGAATAAGCTCATTGGACCGCCCCCCGCGCCTTGCCGGCAAATCGTCTTTCGAGACGGATGACGATCCACGCCACCGCCGCGACGAACAGGCCCGCGCAGAGGAAGAGCCCCGACGTGCCGAGAATGGAGCCGACGGTGACCGATCCGAGATAGAGAATTTCGACGGCGAAGACCGTGTAGGCCAGATAGCGGACGGCGCCGTTGTCACGCCCCTGCAGGGCGATCGCCAGAACGGATGCGGCCAGCGTGACGATCCCAAGCAAAAGAACCCATTTGCTGGCGTCGAGCTCGACATGCAGCAGGAGCAGGCCGATGACGGCAAGCAGGAAGGAATAAAAGGCGGGCGCTGCGCCGGCTCCCTCGATCAGCGAGGACAGCCTCGCCACCGGCAGGCTGACCAGAACGAAGACGGCCATGCCGCCAACGACGTAGATGAGTGCCAGCCACAGGCCGGAGTTCAGCGTGTAGAGCCAGGCGAGCCAGCCCAGCAGCAGGAGATAGGCAAGATGGCGAACGCGGCCGGCGCCGGTATAGCGGACCAATGCTATGACAATCGCCGCCATGACGGGAGCCGCCCATGAATCGATCGTCATCACGCGCATGTCGGAGTTGCCGAGATAGATCGCGAAGCTGCCCCATGACAGGAAGCCCGCCACGCCCGACACCGCCCCCGAGCGGAACAGCATGGCCGAAACCACCGCCATGGCGAACCACACATACATGACCGTCTGCTCGTCGCCCGAGAGATGATACATCTGCCCGACCAGCGAAATGGCGCCGCCGAAGGAGAGCGTGCCGATCACCAGCAGGGCGTTGGCGGCAGCGATCTGGCCGCGCACAAGCGCGGCGCCGGCGCCGAGATGGACCGACCAGATCAAGGCGAGGATGAAGAACATCCTGACGAGACGCGGTATCGCCTCCCAGTTCGAGGCGACCACCAGAAGGATGGCGGCGGCGAGCAGGATGGCGGCGAGTATCATCAGCACGTTGCCGAGGCTGAAGCTTGCCGGGCGCCGATCATAGTCCTGCAGCAGCGCGTCCGCGGTCTGCTCGGTGATCAACCCCTTGCCGACCCATAGCGACAAATCCCTCTCCAGACGTCCGCGATACATGCCCTACCCCGCAAACCGCGCGCCCTCTGGCGCACCTGATTTTCAACCTTATAGACGTGGTTTGGCGTTTGAGGAAACGGCTCCCTGGCGATTTCCTTCACGGATCATGCCGCGGCTGCATTAATCGCCCGGCAAGACTTTGCCGCTATCATCCGAGATGCCATGCATATTGCGCATGGAGACGACCGATTTACTGCATCGCACTATATCACTCAAAATCATTGAGCATGAGTGCAACCCGGGATGTACCCGGACCGGATTACCGGACGCTTTCGGATATGATTTCCGCCTAAATGATCGGGATGTGGACCTATCCTCCCAAAAACAGCCCGATCGACCGACAACGTCCTCCTCCCAGTTGCCGGTCAGACGAATGGACGCCCGCCGGATAACGCATCCGGCGGGCGTCTTCGTTCCGTCCGGCAAGTCCAGGCGGCCCAATGCCCGGCTATCGTTCATTTTGCCTATTCATTGACCAGAACATGGCGGAATCGTGCGATTTACAGCTTGAGAAATGCAGCCGGCGCATATGTGCGTTGAATTCTTGTCTCTGTTAGCTCTTCGCGGTGCAATATATATACAGCTCATCAGACAGAGGTCAGCGCCGATAGGCGGCAGCTGGCAGACGCAAGCCCTCGGAAAGGGGACCGACATGAACATTTCTCGCTCTTTCAACAACTGGCGCAAGTATCGTCAGACCGTGACCGAACTCGGCCGCATGACCAACCGCGAATTGCACGACCTCGGCATCGACCGCGCCGACATCCAGCGCGTCGCTCGCGAAGCCGTTCGTTAATATCCTCGCTGATCTCAGGGCGATTCGCTTCCTCCCAGGCCGATCGCCTCACCAAGACGCCCGCTGCCATCAGGCAACGGGCGTTTTCTTTTGTCTCGGTGTCTCGTTAACGCCAGAGTTGCGCCAAAGCCGCGCGTTTTTCCTGCTCAAAAAGTAACGCTTGCGTTTTATCTGTGCATAGCCGTGCACAATTGCATGGCAGGCGCCTAATAATTGCACTGCACAATATGACAGGGATCACCTATATCAAGGTCAACAACAGAGACGGCAATCGCGCCGCTCACTGAACTGATTTTGAGGAACTACACCATGAACCCGATCCGCATCGCAAAGAGCTGGCTCAGCTACCGCCGTACCGTCAGCGAACTCGGCAGCCTCTCCAACCAGGCTCTCGCAGACATCGGCGTAAGCCGTTACCAGATCCACAACATCGCTTCGCGCGCCTTCCGCTAATAGCGGAACGCAGGAAGTCCCCAAAACGGCGCCTTCACGGCGCCGTTTTCGCGTTTGGGTTACGTTCGCCGCCTACATCTCCAGCGCCCGCAGTTTCTCCACCGCGAAATCCACGAAAGCCCGCGTCTTGGCCGAGACGTGCCTTGCCTCGGCATGGACCACATGGATCGGGAGCGGCGCTTCCTCGTGATCTTCAAGCGTCAGGCGCAACCGACCCGAGGCAATGTGCCGGCTGACCTGATAGGATAGCGGCCGCGACAGTCCCCAGCCGGTGACGGAGGCTGCGATGGCGGCGTCGACCGTGTTGCAATAGAGGCGCGGATGCAGCGTGGCGGCGGCGCCATCGGGGGCGAAATGCCAGTCGATCGACGCAGACGAACCGGTGGCGACGATCGTGGCATGGTTGGCAAGATCGGCAGGTGTCCGCGGTTCGCCGTGACGCTCGAAATAGGAGGGCGCGCCACAGACGACGCGGCGCACATTTCCCACCTTGATCGCCGTCTGGTCGGAATCCTGCAGGCGGCCGATGCGGATCGCGACATCGATCCCCTCCTCCACCAGACTGACGATCCGGTCGAACAACAGCACGCGGCCGGTCAGGCCTTTATGGATGTCGAGAAACTCCGTCATCAGCGGCATGATATGCAACTGCCCGAACTGCACGGGCGCGGTGATCGTCAGCGTGCCCGAGGGCGTCGCGTGCGAGCCGCCGGCCGAGGCCTCGGCTTCGTCGATCTCAGCCAGGATACGCTTGCAGTCATCGGCATAACGCCGGCCGGCTTCGCTGAGCTTGACCGATCTCGTCGACCGCACGAACAGACGCGCGCCGGTGGCGTCCTCCAGAAAGGCCACGGCGCGGGTGACGGCGGGCGGGCTCATGTGCAGCTGCCGCGCCGCTTCCGCGAAGCTTGCCGTCTCGGAAACCCGCACCAAGACCTTCATGCATTGAAGCCGATCCATATCGTCGCCTTTATTACGCCGGAAGAAACAGTCTCTTTCCTATAATCGAAATTCCACACAATAACAGGAACAATTATTCTTCCGTCATTATCAACGGAGACCAGTTCCATGAAGCTCTACTCGTTCCCGCTTTCCGGCCATTCCCATCGCGCCCGGCTGTTCATCGCACTTACCGGAATCGATGCCGACATCGTCGATGTCGACCTCGTCGGCGGCGAGCACAAGCAGCCCGCATTCCTTGCACTCAACCCCTTCGGACAGGTCCCCGTTCTCGACGACAACGGGCTGATCCTGGCGGATTCGAATGCGATCCTGGTCTATCTCGCCAAGACCCGCGCGCCGGACTGGCTGCCTGATGATGCCGCCGGCGCGGCCGCGGTCCAGCGCTGGCTTTCGGTGGCCGCTGGCGAGATCGCCTACGGCCCCGCCGCCGCTCGGCTGGTGACGGTGTTCGGCGCACCCTTCGACACCAAGGAGGTGATCGCGCGCGCCCACAGCATTCTTGCGCTCATCGATGCGGAACTGGCCGGCAAGACATGGATCGCGGCGGATCGGCCGACCATCGCCGACGTCGCGCTCTACAGCTACATCGCCCGCTCGCCCGAGGGGAACGTCGATCGCTTCGGCTACGGCAACGTGACCGCCTGGCTGAAGCGTGTCGAAGCGCTGCCGCGCTTTCACCCGTTCGAGAAGACGGCGATCGGTATTGCCGACGCGGCCTGACACAGGCCAAGCGCCGCCGCCGGTCCTCAATATCCACGAAGGAGAATGTCATGCTTGTCTTGAAGCAGACCGAAAAGCCTTCCCCGTGGCATGACGGGGAGATTGCCCTGCAGGAGAGGGCCGGCGTCGCGGAGCACATGAAGGATTTGGGCGCGCGCATTGTGCGCGACCATCTGATCGACCAGCACCGCCAGTTCTACCCGCAGCTTCCCTTCATCGTACTCGGCTCCGTCGATGCCGATGGCAATCCGTGGGCGACGCTGCGGGCGAACTATCCGGGTTTCCTGGGTAGCCCCGATCCCTATACACTCAGCGTCAAGCTCAAGCGCGAACACGACGATCCGGCCGACCGGGGGATGGAGGACGGCGACCCGATCGGCATGCTGGGTATCGAGCTGCAGACGCGCCGTCGCAACCGGCTGAACGGCAATATCACGCGCAACGCGGCGGATCGTTTCGATGTCGGCGTCGTGCAGTCCTATGGCAACTGCCCGCAATACATCCAGCTGCGGGATTTCGGCTTCAGCCGCGAGCCGGGCTTATCCTCGGCCGTGCCGCCGGTGGTCGCGGACGCGCTGGACGCGCGGGCGATGGCGCTGATCGCGAAGTCGGATGCGTTCTTCGTCGCCTCCTATTCCGAACATGGCGATGGCGGGCGGCAGGTGGACGTTTCGCACAGGGGCGGCAAGCCGGGTTTCGTGCGGATCGGCGAAGACGGGGTTCTGACGATCCCGGACTTCGCCGGCAATCTGTTCTTCAACACGCTCGGCAACATTCTGCTCAATGGCCGCGCGGGGCTTGTGTTCGTCGATTTCGACAGCGGCGACCTGCTGCAACTGTCCGGTGACGCCGAGGTCATTCTGGATCCGCCGGAGATCGCGGCCTTTCAGGGTGCCGAACGGCTCTGGCGCTTCCGCCCCCGTCGTGTCGTCTACCGGGCCGATGCGCTGCCGCTGCGCTGGCAATCGCGCGCCGACGGGCAATCGCCGAACGCACTGATGACGGGCGACTGGGAAGCCGCCGCCGGGCGCATCCGTGCCGCCGAGATGGCGCAGCGCTGGCGGCCGTTGCGGGTGGGAGCGATCGTCGATGAGAGTGCGGGCATCCGCTCGTTCCACCTGGAGCCCGTCGATGGCGGCGGACTGATCGCGCACGATGCCGGCCAGTATCTGCCGATCCGCGTGGCTGTTGCCGGCGAGGATCGGCCGCTGATCCGGACCTATACGCTCTCCGTGGCTCCTTCCGACAACCGTTACCGCATAAGCGTGAAGCGGGAGGGTGTCGTCTCGCGTCACCTGCACGATAACATTGGCGTCGGCGATATCATCGAAGCGCGTGCGCCCGGTGGTACGTTCGGCATCGATGCGCTGGAGCAACGGCCGGCGGTCATGCTGGCGGCCGGTATCGGCATCACGCCCCTGCTCGCCATGCTGAGGCATGTCGTCTACGAGGGATTGCGCAAGCGCCGGATACGGCCGGTTTGGCTTTTCTACGCCGCGCGCAGCAAGGCCGAGCGCGCCTTCGACGACGAGATTACAGCACTTGTCGCTGCTTCCGGCGGGGTGGTCAGGCTGGTTCGCGTGCTCGGCGATATCTCGGGCGCGGTCGAGGGGCAGGACTACGACGCGCAGGGGCGGATCGACATGGCGCTCCTGAGTGCCGCGCTGCCGTTCAACGATTACGACTTCTACCTCTGCGGCCCTCCGGGCTTCATGCAGTCGGTCTATGACGGGCTGCGTGGTCTTAATGTCTCCGATGGCAGGATCCATGCGGAAGCTTTCGGCGTCGCGTCGCTCTCGCGGTCCGGCGGCGCGTCGGTCGAGGCTCCTTCGGCGGAGGTTCAGGCGGCGGCCGATGTGCCGGTGCCTGTCTATTTCATGCAATCGGCCAAGGAAGCCCGGTGGGAGCCTGAGGCCGGCACCTTGCTGGAGCTTGCCGAGGCACGCGGGCTGCAGCCGGAATTCAGCTGCCGGCTCGGCAATTGCGGCAGTTGCCGGACAAAGGTGCTGTCGGGCGCGGTCGCCTATACGAGGCAACCGACGGCCGAAGTGGCCAAGGATGAAGCACTGATCTGTTGCGCGGTTCCGGCAAAGGGAGAGACGCGGCTGGAGCTCGATCTCTAGGGAAACGTGAGGGCCACCGTTGGGCGGCAGTTGCTGCTCAAATATCCGGTTTCCTGCCAATATCCAGTTTGCTGTCATGGCGCGGCGTGATAATCAGCCGCCCATGACCCAGACCTCTTCTCATTCTCCCATCCACGTCGTCGGCGGCGGGCTCGCGGGCTCCGAAGCCGCGTGGCAGATCGCAAACGCCGGCGTTCCCGTCATCCTGCACGAGATGCGCGGCGTGCGCGGCACAGATGCGCACAAGACGGACCATCTGGCCGAGCTCGTCTGTTCCAACTCGTTCCGCTCGGACGATGCGACCGCCAATGCCGTCGGCGTCATCCACGCGGAGATGCGCATGGCGGGATCGCTGATCATGGCTTGCGCCGACAAGCACCAGGTACCGGCCGGCGGCGCGCTGGCGGTGGATCGTGACGGGTTCTCGGAAGCCGTCACCCGGGCGGTGCACGATCATCCGCTGATAACGGTCGTGCGCGAGGAGATCACCGGTCTTCCGCCGAAGGAGTGGGACCTGGCGATCGTCGCCACCGGCCCGCTGACGGCGCCGTCGCTTGCCAGCGCCATCCAGGCCGAAACCGGCGCCGATGCACTCGCCTTCTTCGACGCCATCGCGCCGATCGTCTATCGCGAGAGCATCGACATGGATATCTGCTGGTATCAGTCGCGCTACGACAAGGTCGGCCCCGGCGGCACCGGCAAGGATTACATCAACTGCCCGATGGATGAGGCGCAGTACAATGCCTTCGTCGACGCCCTGATCGCCGGCGACACGGTTGGTTTCAAGGAGTGGGAAGGCACGCCCTATTTCGACGGCTGCCTGCCGATCGAGATCATGGCCGAGCGCGGCCGCGAGACGCTGCGCCATGGGCCGATGAAGCCGATGGGTCTGACCAACGCGCATAACCCGACGGTGAAGGCCTATGCCGTCGTGCAGCTGCGCCAGGACAATGCGCTCGGTACGCTCTACAACATGGTCGGCTTCCAGACGAAGCTGAAATACGGCGCGCAGACTGAGATCCTCAAGATGATCCCGGGGCTGCAGAACGCCGAATTCGCACGTCTCGGCGGCCTGCACCGCAACACCTACATCAATTCGCCGACGCTGCTTGACGGTTCGCTGACGCTCAAGTCGCGACCGGGCCTGCGCTTCGCGGGCCAGATCACCGGCTGCGAGGGCTATGTCGAGAGCGCCAGCGTCGGCTTGCTCGCGGGCCGGTTCGCGGCCGCCGAGCGCAAGGGCGAAGCAGTCTCGCTGCCGCCGGCAACGACCGCGCTCGGTTCGCTGCTCGGCCATATCACCGGCGGGCATCTCAGCAACGACGAGGAACCGGGCAAGCGCTCCTTCCAGCCGATGAACATCAATTTCGGGCTGTTCCCGGAACTCGAGCCGGGCTCGATCGTCAAGCCGGAGGGCGTGAAGCGCTTCCGCGGCAAGGACAAGACGATCATGAAGCGGCAGCTTATCGCCAAGCGGGCGCTGAGCGACTGCGCGACGTGGCTTGGCGATACGGCCTGATCCGAATAGGGATCAGGCGGCTCTGCCCATAAAATAAGACAGGTCAGTGGGTGACCGGCCCGTTGGCCTTCTTCCAGGCATCGATGCCGCCCTCGATGTGGCAGGCGGATGCGATGCCGGCGTCGTGCGCGGCCTGTACCGCCATGGCGGAACGTTCACCGAAGGCGCAGTAGAAGACCAGCCGCTTGGTGGTCGATACGCCGAATTCATGCAGAACGCCGCCGGCGCCGATGCTTTCAGCGAGGGCCGGATAGGGAAAATGCAGCGATGTCGGGATGACGCCGTGACGCTGGCGTTCGCTGTCCTCGCGCAGATCGATCAGCGCGACATCGGGCCTGCCCATGAGATCGAAGACCTGCCGGACGCTCAACGACCATCCGCGACTGTCGACGTCGTGATGATCCATGCCTATCTTCATGTTGGCCGGCACGGCCACGTCCATCATCTTCGGGTTGGAGAGCTTCAGGTTGTTCATGAGATCGGCATATTCGTCGGCCGAGCGCACCTGCAGGCGCGGGTTGAAGGCCTTCTCCTCGCCGATCGTGGAGACAGTGTCGCCCTTGTAGTCGTGGGCGGGGTAGACCAGCGTCGTGTCGGGAAGCTTCAGAAGGCGGCCGAAGATGGATCTGAACTGGGCGCGCGGATCGCCGTTCTGGAAATCCGTGCGGCCGGTGCCCCGGATCAGCAGCGTGTCGCCGGTGAAGACGCGGTCGGGCAGCACGAAGCTATAGCTATCGTCCGTATGGCCCGGCGTGTAGATGACATCGAGCGACAGGCCTTCGATCGTCAGCTTGTCGTTATCGGACAGGCGCATCGAAACGACATCAGCCTTGGTCTGTTCGCCCATGACAGTCGTGCAGTGGGTCTTGTCGCGCAATGCGCCAAGACCCGTGATGTGATCGGCATGAAGATGCGTGTCCACGGCCTTGACCAGTTTCAGGTCAAGCTCGTGGATGAGCTGCAGGTACCGATCGACCTTTTCCAGCACGGGATCGATGATCAGCGCCTCCCCGCCGCGCCTGCTCGCCATCAGGTAGGAGTAGGTGCTGGATGCGGGGTCGAAAAGCTGACGGAAGATCATCTGCGTCTCCTGCGCGCGGTCTATATTATCCCTTCGGCTGCGGCACGATGCGGATATAGGGCTTCGGCGCCGCCCATCCGTCTGGATACTGCTTTTTCGCATCCTCGTCGGAGACCGAACCGGCGATGATGACGTCGCCGCCGTTCTGCCAGTTGGCTGGCGTCGCGACCTTGTGCTTTGCCGTGAGCTGCAGGGAATCGATCACGCGGATGACTTCGTCGAAGTTGCGGCCTGTCGTCATCGGGTAGACGAGGATCAGCTTGATCTTCTTGTCGGGCCCGATCACGAAGACGTTACGAACCGTCTGATTGTCGGCGCGGTGCGCACCGTCGGATCGCCAGACACAGCTGCCGGCAGCATGTGGTAGAGCTTCGATACGTTGAAATCGACGTCGGCGATCATCGGGTAGTTCGGTCGCGTGCCCTGCGTTTCCTCGATGTCGTCCATCCAGCCGTCGTGACGCTCCAGCGGATCGACCGAGAGGCCGATGATCTTCACGCCGCGCCGGTCGAATTCCGGCTTGATTTTCGCCATATAGCCCAGCTCCGTGGTGCACACGGGCGTGAAATCCTTGGGATGCGAGAACAGGACCGCCCAGGAACTACCAATCCAATCGTGAAAATTGATGGTTCCTTCGGTGGTCTGCGCTTCGAAATCAGGGGCAACATCGTTTATCGCAAGCATACCTACCTCCAATGAGTTGTCGAAAGTCATACCGTTTCGCTGAGCGCGCGAAAGATGCTCCAATTTGGGGCACCAGGCAATATGACACGATAGACGTAGGTACGACCGGGCGTCGCCGCAAGTCTGGCGGGTGGCCGGACACGGTTTCGATTGAAAGTCGAAAGGTGTTTTTATCGGTGATTGGCGGCTGTCGGATCGGTAAGCGGCAGCTCGCGATCGGGCTCGGCGACGTAGTTTCCAAGCAGCCAGAGGGCTACTTCCGACGCCTCCTTCGGCGACGCGAATTCGAAGGTGCCGTTCTGGTGCCGCGCATCGAGGAACTCGAGCGTCAGCCCCTTGCCGGTGTCGGAACTCTGGACGCGCACCCGGCCGGGCTGGATGACCTGGCAGGAGTAGTGGCGCTGCATGTTGCGCATGAAGCCGGTCTTGTTGTCGTGCAGGCGAACGAACACCACCTCGCCGTTCGCGGTCGCCTGCAGCGAGCGGATCGCCTCGGTCGGAAAGGCGCGGTTGAACTCGATGATGGCGAAGCCCGCGTCATCCAGACCCTGCGCCTCGTGCTTCGACGACATGCGCACGGCGACAAGGGCCAGGAGAGCAAGAAGCGAGAAAAGAACGACCCAGGCGAAAATGCTCACGTTACACTCCATCCAAAACAGGCCATCCAAGGCAGGCGATCATGACAGCTATAACGCGCGAGGCTTGCGCGAGTTTGGACAAGCGTCAGATTTTCCCGCGCATCAGCGCGATCGTCATGCCGATCTGGCGGCGCCATTGCGGTTGCTGCACCGTTTTCTCGAACAGCCCCGCCCCCACATGCTGCGCTTTCGACAGCACCGGCCCGGCCAAGGCCGCGGGCAGAAAGGCCGGAAGGAGCGGCTGCGGGATGGCGATCTTGCGTGCCTTGGCGAGATGGTCCCGCCCAAGCCCGGCAAAGGCCTCGATGGCGGCCGAAACGCGCGTCTTTTCCCCGCCGTCAAGGAAGCTGTCGCGATCGAGGCCGGTCGCCGACAGGATTTCAAGCGGGATGTAGATCTGCCCCCGGTGGCGATGGAGCGGCATCAAAAGCAGCAAACCCGCCATCGCCTGGGCGACGCCGGCATGGCCGGCCGCTTCGGCCGACTTCGGCGCATCGTCCGGTGACAGGATCAGGCTCGCCAGCTGGATCAGCGCCGAGGCCGTCTCGCCGGCATAGCCTTCGAGCGCGCCGCGCGATTCCATCGGATCGTCGTAAAGATCGAAGACGCGGGCGTCTATCATGTCGAGAAGCGTTTGGCGCGGCAGGCAGTGGGTCTCGATGGCCGACAGAAGTGCCGCGGCCACCGGATTGGCCTCGGTGGAACCGTGGGCGGTTCCCTGAAGCAGGTCGCGCCAGTATTGCATGCGGACTTCACCCGGAAGCGGCTCATGCACGAGGTCGCGGATACGGGCGAGTTCGGCGTTGAAGGCGTAAAGTGCCGCCAGCGCGCCGCGCTTGTCTTGCGGAGACAGCAGGCAGGCAAGATAACGGTCGCGATCGCTGTCGCGCAGCATCGCCAGGCAGATGTCCTGGTTCGTCGAGGATTGATCGGCCATTCGTCAGACCGCGATCAGCGCCGCCGCGACGGCACGTGATTCCATCAGCATGATGTTGAAGGTGCGCACCGCCGCCCCGGTGCTCATCGAATCCGAAGAAATACCGGCAGCCTTCAGCGCCGCCTTGAGGTCCGCCGGGATCGGGCGCATGTCGACGCCGGTGCCGAGCAGCAGGAACTCGATCTCGGACGCCTCGTCGAGCACGCGCTGCAGGTTCTCGATCGACAGCGGCATGGTCGCGTCCATCTTCCAGCCATGGATGCCCGACGGCAGGCAGAGGATCGAACCGCGATGCGACATGTCGGCGAAGCGGAAGCCGCCGTTCCCGTAGGTATCGATCGGAGCGCGACCGGGAAAATGCGCTTCGCGTATTTCTATGCCTCTTGCCATATTCTCACACTGCCGGCTTGCCGGGCTGGGCGGCCGGTTCCGGTACTTTCTTGTCGTTGTCGTTGTTGAGCGCATCCGGGCGAAGCTTGAAGACGATCAGCACCGGTGCAGCAATGTAGATGGAGGAAAACGTGCCGATGGCAACGCCAGCCAGCATGATGAAGGCGAAGGAACGGATGACCTCGCCGCCGAACAGCGCCAGCGCGAGCAGCGCCAGCATGGTGGTGGCCGCGGTCAGCACGGTGCGCGACAGCGTCTGGTTGATCGACGCGTCGATCAGGATCGGCAGCGGCATCTTGCGGTAGCGCTTCAGGTTTTCGCGCATGCGGTCGTAGACCACGACGGTATCGTTGAGCGAATAGCCGATGATGGTCAGAAGGGCCGCGACGCTCGTCAGGTTGAACTCGATGCCTGTCAGCACGAAAAGCCCGAGGATCAGGATGATGTCGTGCAGCGTGGCGACGATGGCGCCGACGGCGAACTGCCACTCGAAGCGCATCCAGATATAGACGAGGATGACGATGAGCGACGCGAGCACGCCGAGCGAGGCGGCGCGGGTAAGCTCGCCCGATATGGCGGGCCCCACCACTTCGACGCGGCGGAAATCATAATCGGTGCCGAGTTCGTCGCGCACCAGCGTGACCGCCGACTGTTCGGCATTCTCGCCGCCGCCCTGCGCCTCCAGCTGCACCAGTGCGCCCGAGGGATCCGCGAGCCTGCGGGCCTCGATGTCTCCGATCGGCAAATCGCCGAGGCGGGCGCGGATATCGCCGATGTCGGCCGCGCCCTGCTTGGCCTTGACCTCGACGATCGAACCGCCGGCGAAATCGATGCCGAGATGCATTCCGACCGCGGCGAAGCCCACCATGGCGGCGACGCAAAGTGCGGCCGAGGCGGTGAACACGTAGCGGCGGATGCCCATGAAGCGGATGTTGGCGCGATCGAAGATGCCGGTGTGGACATCCTTCGGCAGATGCTTCGGATGCCGGCGATGCAGCCAGGTGACGACGATCCAGCGGGTGAGCGTGACGGCCGTGAAAATGGTGGTCAGGATGCCGGCGGCAAGCGTGACGGCAAAGCCGCGCACGGCGTCGTTGCCGAGGAAATAGAGGATGACGGCGGCGATGACGATGGTGACGTTGGCGTCGAGGATCGTCATGATCGCCCGAGAGAAGCCGTAGTCGATCGCCTCGAAAAACGGCCTGCCGGTTTTCGCCTCGTCGCGGATGCGCTCGTAGATCAGGACATTGGCATCGACCGCCATGCCGATGATCAGGACGATGCCGGCAATCCCCGGCAAGGTGAGCGTAGCGCCGATGAGGCTCATCACCGCGAGGATGAGGACGAGGTTCAAGAGCAGCGACAGGGCCGCGATCAGTCCGAGGCCGCGATAGAAGCCGAACATCAGGCCGATGACGAGAATGGCCGCGACAATGCCGGCGACGAGCCCTGCCCGCGCCGATTCCGCGCCAAGCGCCGCGCTGACCGTGCGCTCCTCGACCGCGGTCAGCGTGGCCGGCAGGGCGCCGGCGCGCAGCATGAGCGCCAGATCGTTGGCGCCCTCTTCGGTGTAGCTGACCGGGATCGCGCCCTTGCCGTCAAGGATCGGCGCGGTGATGGGAAGCGACGCCATGACCTGATCGTCAAAGATGATCGCGAGGTAGCCGCCGGTGTTCTGCTGCGTCTTCTCCGCCAGACGTTTCGTGCCTTCGGCGTCGAGCACGTAGCTGATCGACACCGTATCGGCCTGCGTATCGGCCACCGACTGGACATCGACAATGTTAGCGCCGGTGATGAAGTCGGTGCGATCGACGAGGTAGGGAACCGGCGGATCATCCAGCGAATAGAGAACCTCCGAGCTCGCCGGCCAGCGACCATTGACCGCGTCCTGTCCGGACATGGTTGCGTCGAGCATGCGCACGGAGAGCTTGGCGGGTTCGTTGAGGATATTCTTCAGACGCTCGGCATCGACCTCGCCGAAGACCTGCACATCCAGCCGATCTGCGCCCTCGGGCTTGATCGCGAAATCCGGGTTGCCGAGGCCGGAAATGCGGCGGCTGACGATATCGATCGATTGGGTCTGGGCCGCCGAAATGGCGCCGTCGATGGCGGCATTGGCGATCTGGATCGTGAGATCGCCGCTGGCGGCCTGCGTGAGCGTGACATCCTGCGCCGAGCCGCCGAGCAGGCCGTTCCCGGTGCCGGCGGCCGGTTCCTTCAGCGCGGCGACGGCGGCGTCGATCTGCTTGGGGTCGGTGATCTTGACCGTCACGGTCTGGTCGTTGCCGGTGAGGCCGGTGTAGCGGATATTGGCCTGACGCAACCGGCGACTGATCTCGCCCACCGTCGCCACCAGCTTCTGGCGCGCGACATCGGCGCGATCGACCTGGAAGACGAGGTGCGTACCGCCCCTGAGATCGGAGCCGAGCACGACGCGGTGCTTGGACAGCCAGGACGAAATCGAGCCGGACTGCCCCAGCGGCAGAAAATTGGGGGCCGCGATCACCACGGCCACCAGCACCACAAACCAGATCAGAACGGTCTTCCAGCGGGAAAAATGAAGCATTTTCTCTCGACTATGTCAGATCCGGGCGATCCGGTTCGTGGATATGCGTGATGACTACGCGGCGTCGGCCTTTACGGGCTCGCCCTTCACGCGGATTTCGGAGACGCCGGTACGCACGATACGGACGCGGACGCCATCGGCAATCTCGACTTCGATTTCCCGCTCGTCAATCACCTTGGTCACCTTGCCGACGAGGCCGCCGGAGGTCACGACCTGGTCGCCACGACGGATCGCCTTCAATGCTTCGTCGCGCTTCTTGGCCTGGGCGCGCTGCGGACGGATGAGCAGGAAATACCAGACGACCATCAGCGGCACGAACAGGATGATCATTTCGAAGCCGGAACCGAACGGCGACGCCGCGCTGTCGGTGGCCTGGGCGAATGCCGGGGTGATGAACATGCTAAACTCCTCAAACTTTTCCGGAGGCGGAACGTCGCCTTTTTTCTCGGTGGCCGGACTATAATTATGGTCTTTGCGATTGCAACTGAAACAGCCGAAAACCGTACCGATTCCGCTGCCTCATAACCTTTCCGCATGTAAAAGGCCATGCTACCCGGCTACGAAAAGCGATTGGCGCACAGCCGCGTGCGCGCGAAGGAGGAAACACCATGGCCGAAGACGTCAACAGCATCATTCTCGGCGAGCTTCGCCGCCTTGCCGATGCCGTCGAACGGCTCGCGGGACCGCCGCCTGAAATCAACGACTGGAACGCGGCGGATTGCTTCGTCTGGGCCCCTGCGCGCCAGCATTTGCAGCCTGTTTCGCGGCCAAACCGCGTGGCGCTGGCGCTGATCCGCGGCGTCGATCGGGTGCGTGACATCCTGCATGAAAACACGGTGCGCTTCGCCGAAGGCTATGCCGCCAACAACGTACTCCTGTGGGGCGCGCGCGGCATGGGCAAGTCGTCGCTGGTGAAAGCCGTTCACGAAGATGTTAGACGCGAAACCGGCGTCTCGCTGAAACTCGTCGAGGTGCACCGCGAGGATATCGCCAGCCTGCCGGTGCTGCTCGACCTGCTGAAGGACACGCCGCACCGGGTCATCGTCTTCTGCGACGACCTCTCCTTCGACCATGACGACACCGCCTACAAGTCGCTGAAGGCGGCGCTCGACGGCGGCGTCGAGGGCCGGCCCGACAATGTGCTGTTCTACGCGACCTCGAACCGGCGACATCTCCTGCCGCGCCACATGATGGAGAACGAACAGTCGACGGCGATCAACCCGTCGGAGGCGGTGGAGGAGAAGGTCTCGCTGTCGGACCGCTTCGGGCTCTGGCTCGGCTTCCACAAGTGCAGCCAGGAAGACTATCTGACGATGGTCGACGGCTATGCCGCGCACTTCAAGCTGCCGCTGGACCGCGAGGTGCTGCATGCCGAAGCGCTGGAATGGGCAACGACGCGCGGCGCCCGCTCGGGCCGCGTCGCCTGGCAGTATATCCAGGACCTCGCCGGCCGAAAGCGGATCGCGCTCGACCGCTGCTAAGCTCAGCTTGCCGCTTACCATAACGACAAAAGCCCGGCTTCGGCCGGGCTTTTGCGTTGTCCTCGATACGCAATATCTATTCGAGGAAAGTCGTGACCTACTCGAGGAACGTCATCGGGTTCACCGGCGTCGCGTCCTTGCGGACCTCGAAGTGAACCTGCGGCTGCTTGACGTTGTTGCCGCTCATGCCCGAGACGGCGACCGTCTGGCCGCGCTGGATCTTCTGGCCGCGCGTCACGCTCAGCGTATCGGCGTTGCCGTAGACGGTGACGGTGCCATCGTCGTGGCGGACGAGAACCGTGTTGCCGAGTTCCTTGAGGCCATTGCCGGCGTAGATGACCACGCCGTTTTCAGCCGCCTTGATCGGGGTGCCCTGCGGGACAGAGATGTCGATGCCGTCGTTGCGGCTGCCGTTGACGTTGGCGCCATAGGCGGCGATGACCGCGCCTCGGGCCGGCCAGCGATACTTGCCGATGCCGGTGGCCTCGGGTGCGGCGGACGCCACTTCCTTCTTGGCGACGTCGCTGACGCTTTCGGTCGCGGCGGGCGCCTTGTAGGAGGCAGGCTGGGCGGTGGCCGTTTCAGGGGCAACCGCCGGCTGGGCGGCGGGCTTGGGTTCCGCCTTTGGCTGGATCGACGCGGTCTTGATGGTATCGGTAGCGGCGGCGCTGGCGTTCGGAATGTTCAACTCCTGGCCGATGCGGATCGAGCCGGCGGTCAGGTCGTTGGCCGCCTTGATGTCGTCGACGCTGTTTCCGGTCGCCTTGGCGATCTTGGCAAGAGAGTCGCCCGACTTGACGACGTAGGTGCCACCCGCGCCCTTCGGGCCGGCGCCGACAGGTGCCTTGCCGGACTGATCGGCGCCCGCCATCGACTTGTCACGCGAGGCGTTCGAGCCGGTCGGGATGAGCGCGAGGTTCTGTTCCTGGCTCTTGGTCGGCTGCGGCGCCTGACCGCCCTTCGCGAGATCACGCGACTGGGTGGATGCCTTGGCGGCGTTGCCGCCGTTGAAGGTCGGGATCAGAATGATCTGGCCGGGCTTGGCGGCCGCTGCGGTCTTCAGGCCATTGGCACGCAGCACTTCCTTTTCGGGAACGCCGTAGCGGTTGGCGAGAATGGCGATGCTTTCGCCCGGACGCATGGTCACGGAAGGCGCATTGGTCGCGGACCAGCCCGACGTCCTCGGGATCGACCCGGTGACGACGGTGTCGGTGTCGCGCTTCGGCGGCGCGATCGTCTGGGTACGCTGCGGCGCGTCGCTGCCCGGGAAAGGCTGCGCAAGGGCGACCTGCTTTTCGCGTGCCGGCGACATCGGCGCCTGCGACACCGCGCCTGGCGCGGCAAGCTCGGAACGCTGAACCGAAACCGGAGCCGATGCCATGCGTGCACTCGACCCATAGGCCGGCTGCTGGCTCGGATACGGCTGGTTCATCGAATTGTTGTTATTCGCATAGCTCGGCTGCATCGCGCCGCCCTGCATATCCGCCTGCGGCACCGGATCGGCCTGGAGGCCGCTCATGCTGCGCCGGGGAATGGAATTCGTCGTTATCTGATCCTGACCGGACGAAGAAAACAGACCGCCGAAACGTGTCACATCGGAACTGCAGCCTGATGCAGCACTCGCCAGGAGAGCCACGATCAGGGCATTACCGGCAGACTTCCCGAACTTAGGCGAAACGCTGAAACGCATGACACTCGACCCACTGAATAACGCAACCATTTGTGGGTATGATTAAAGCGCGTTAGCATTACCAACCGGTTAAGGCGGAGGGATTGACCTGCGTTTTTTGACAAATCGCTAACCATAGCGACAGCCGCGATCAGAGCTGCGACGCCACGCGGGGAACGATCGGCAAGTATGGGGAGTTGAATAACTCCTCGCGCTCGAAGCGGCTGCCGGTCTTGGTCAGGCGAACGAGACGGCACTCGGTCTCGGAGATGATCAGCGGAGCGATCATCGAGCCGCCGGAGACCAGCTGATCGGCATAGAAGCGCGGCATGCTTTCGAAGGCGGCGGTCACCAGAATGCGGTCGAAGGTGCCCTCGCCCTGCAGGCCGCCGCTGCCATCAGCCTGGCGAACGATGACGTTGCGGATACCCAGTGCCTCGAAGCGCTTCTGGGCGTTGGAGGTCAGCGTCTTGTAGCGGTCAATGGTAAGCACGCGCTCGGCCATGCGGGCGATCACAGCCGTCATGAAACCACTGCCTGTCCCCACTTCCAGCACCCGCTGGCCGGGCTTGACCCTCAACTGGTGCAGGACGCGGACGGCGAAATCGACGCCCTCGAGGAAGGAGCCGCATTCGATCGGGATCGTGCGGCTCGAATAGGCCTGTTCGGCGAACTGCGGCGGCACGAAGAGGGAGCGCGGCGCCTGCTCGACCGCCGTCAGCAAATCAAGGTCTGACACGCCTTCGGCCCGCAGCCTCAGAACGAGCGCCGCAAACTCTTCCTTCTCCACCAGACGTGCCGCCAATGCGATTTACTCCGTACCCGAAAGCGCCCGCGTCACGCGGTCCTGTACGGAATAATCGGTCAGATCCAGTTTCAAAGGTGTTACCGAGATCTTTCTATTCTTGAGCGCGTTGACGTCGGTGCCCTCGACGAAAGCGCCGGCGCGCTCGCCGAACTTCAACCAATAGTAGGGGAAACCGCGACCGTCGGCACGAGCATCGACCTCCAGATTGAAGGCGAGCTTGCCCTGCGCGGTCACTTCCGTGCCCTCGACCTCTTCAGGCGCGCAGTTCGGGAAGTTCAGATTGAGGAAGGTCCCTTCAGGCAGATCGACCGCCATCAGCTTGCGCAGCAGCGCCGGGGCATGGGTCTCGCAGACCTCCCAGGGAAGGACGCGGTGATCCCCCTCGCGAATGTAAGCCTGGCTCAACGCAAAGGAGCGTACGCCCTGCATCGTGCCTTCGATGGCACCGGCGATCGTGCCCGAATAGGTGACGTCGTCGGCGACGTTCGAACCGGCGTTGACGCCGGACAAAACGAGATCGGGCTTGATCTCCATCACCTGCTTGATGCCCATGATGACGCAATCGGTCGGCGTGCCGCGCAGCGCATAGTGCTTGTCGGAGATCTTGCGCAGGCGCAGCGGCTCCGACAGGCTCAGCGAATGGGCGAGACCGCTCTGGTCGGTCTCGGGCGCGACGATCCAGACGTCGTCGGACAGCGTGCGCGCAATCCGCTCCAGCGCCGCAAGGCCTTCCGCGTGAATGCCGTCGTCGTTGGTAAGCAGAATGCGCATGGTCTCAGGCCGCCCGTTCGATCTTCGTCAGGCCGCCCATGTAGGGCACCAGCACGTCGGGGACGGTCACCGAGCCATCCTCGTTCAGATAGTTTTCCAGAACCGCGATCAGGCAGCGGCCGACGGCGGTACCGGAGCCGTTCAGCGTGTGAACGAAGCGGTTGGTCTTGTCTTCCTTGCCGCGATAGCGCGTGTTCATGCGCCGCGCCTGGAAATCGCCGCAGACCGAGCAGGACGAGATTTCGCGGTAGGTGTTCTGACCGGGCAGCCAGACCTCGAGGTCGTAGGTCTTGCGCGAGCCGAAGCCCATGTCGCCGGTGCAGAGCGTCAGCGTGCGGAAATGCAGGCCGAGGCGCTTCAGCACTTC
Organism: Rhizobium sp. AN80A; assembly: GCF_030053015.1. NCBI lineage: Bacteria > Pseudomonadati > Pseudomonadota > Alphaproteobacteria > Hyphomicrobiales > Rhizobiaceae > Rhizobium > Rhizobium sp. AN80A. Next base: position 1,181,056 of record NZ_JASJPX010000003.1, read on the forward strand.
CTCGGCGCAAGCCGTCATGCGCTCATGCTCGGCGATCGAGCTTTCGGCGTCGGTGATCGAGACCAGCTCGCACTTCCAGAACTGATGCTGGCGCAGCATGCCGCGCGTGTCGCGGCCGGCCGAGCCTGCTTCCGAACGGAAGGACGGCGTCAGCGCGGTGAAGCGCAGCGGCAGCTTCTCCTGCTCGAGGATTTCCTCGCGCACGAGGTTGGTGAGCGTGACTTCCGCCGTCGGGATGAGATAGCGCCCGTCCGTCGTCTTGAAGAGGTCTTCCTCGAACTTCGGCAGGTTGCCGGTGCCGAACAGCGCTTCGGGGCGCACCAGCAGCGGCGAGCTGACTTCGGTGTACCCATGTTCGCTGGTGTGCAGGTCGATCATGAACTGGCCGAGCGCCCGCTCCAGCCTCGCCAGCGGGCCCGTCAAGACGGTGAAGCGCGAGCCGGAGAGCTTGGCGGCGGTCTCGAAACTCATGTAGCCGAGGGCTTCGCCGATCTCGAAGTGTTCCTTCGGCGTGTGGTTCCAGCGCGGCTTTTCGCCGGTCACGCGGGTGACGACGTTGTCGGCCTCGTCCTTGCCGACGGGGACGTCGTCATGGGGGACGTTGGGGATGCGCGAGAGGGCGTCGTTCAGCTCTTCGGAAAAGGCGCGGTCGTCTTCCTCGGCGGCCGGCAGCAAGACCTTGAGGTCGGCGACCTCGGCCTTCAGCTTCTCGGCCAGCTCGGTGTTCTTCTGCGCCATGGCAGCACCGATCTCCTTGGAGGCGGCGTTGCGGCGGGACAGCATGTCCTGGACCTTCTGAACGGCCGTGCGGCGCTTTTCGTCCAGCGCGATCAGGCTTTCGGACAGGGGCTCGGCACCACGCTTGGCAAGTGCCGCGTCGAGGGCTTCGGGATTCTCACGGATCCATTTGATATCGAGCATCGTCGTTCCAGGTCGTTGCAAAAAGGATGACCCGGCCGAAGCCTGACCGGGCCTCGACCGGATATTGGAAAGCGCTCATCGAGGAATTGCGGTGACGCTAGACGTTGTCCGTCTTGGCAACGTCCTGGGACCCTTCAGCCTCGGTGGCCGCATCGCGAGCACGCTGGCGTTCCACGAGTCGCGCCGCGTAGATGGCAATCTCGTAGAGAATGATGGTCGGCAGCGCAAGACCGATCTGGGACATCGGATCGGGCGGCGTCAGGACCGCGGCGACGACGAAGGCCATGACGATCGCGAACTTGCGCTTTTCGCGCAGCCAGTCCGACGTCAGCAGGCCGACGCGGGCAAGCAGCGTGGTGATGACGGGAAGCTGGAAGACCAGACCGAAGGAGAAGACCAGCGTCATGATGAGGCTGAGATATTCCGAGACCTTCGGCAGCAGCGAGATGGCGACATCCCCCTCGCCCGGCGCCTGCTGCATGGTCAGGAAGAACCACATGACCATCGGCGTGAAGAAGAAGTAGACGAGCCCCGCCCCCATCAAAAACAGGATCGGCGAGGCGATCAGGAACGGCAGGAAGGCCGAGCGCTCGTTCTTGTAGAGACCCGGGGCCACGAATTTGTAGATCTGCGCGGCGATAATCGGGAAGGCGATGACGAGGCCGCCGAACATTGCCACCTTCACCTGCGTGAAGAAGAATTCCTGCGGCGCCGTGTAGATCAACTGCGCCTTGGAGACATCCAGGTTCGCCCACTGGACCGCCCATTTGTAGGGGACGACCAGAGCATTGAAGAGATTCTTGGCGAAAATGAAGCAGACGATGAAAGCGGCGAAGAAGGCGCCGATCGACCACATGAGCCGCGTGCGCAGCTCCATCAGGTGCTCGATCAACGGCTGCGGCTTGTCTTCGATATCACCGCTCATGCTTCATCTTTCTTTTTCTTCGCCGCCGGCTTCTTCGGCGCGGCTGTCGCGGCGGCTACCGGCTTGGCGGCGGCCGTCTTGCTGGCGGGGGCAGCCTTGGCAGGTGCTGCAGGAGCACTTGCCGGAGCCGGCGCCGCCTTGGCAGCAGCACGCTTCGGCTTTTCGGCCGTAACCGCGACGGCGGCAACGGCATCGGCCTTATCGGCGGCCTTGGCGCGTGGCTTGCGGGCCGGCTTTGCCGTGGCCTCGGGCACGGCCGCCGAGGCAGCCGGCACGGGAGTGGGCGCAGGCATGACGGATGGCGTTCCGGTCGGTGCGACTTCTGGCGCCGGCATCAGGCCGAGCGGCGCTTCCGTGTTGCTATCGACCGATGTCGAGCGCTGGAGATCGGCCTTGATCTCGTTGCCCATCTGGCGAAGCGGGTTCATCGCCTCGCGCAGCGTGTTGACAGGATTGAGCTTCTGGGCGTCGTTCAGCGTCTGGCGCACGTCGTCCATATCGGCTTCGCGCAGCGCCTCGTCGAACTGCGCACGGAATTCGCCGGCGACTTTGCGGGCACGCTGCGTCATCTTGCCGAAAGCACGAAGCATCGGAGGCAGATCCTTGGGACCCACCACGACAATCAATACGACCGCGATGACAAGCAGCTCGGTCCAGCCAATATCGAACATTCAAGGCTCCTGAACGGGAAACGCGGGGGCGGCGCTGCCCGGACGTGGTTACTTCGTTTCGTCGGCCTTGTGATCGACGGTCTTGCCTGCGGTGGTCGTGTTCGAGGCCTCGGAGGCATCCTCGTCGGTCATGCCCTTCTTGAAGCTCTTGATGCCCTTGGCGACATCGCCCATCAGCTCCGGAATCTTGCCGCGACCGAAAAGCAACAGCACGATGACCAGAACGATCAGCCAGTGCCACATGCTAAAAGAACCCATTACGCTAACTCCTGTTGTGATGTTCTATTGATGTAAGAATACCCGACATCAAATCCAACATCTAATTCCCCGTAGATAGACGCTTAATGTCACGGTATCGACCATCGTGACAAGATAGTCCTCGGTCGAAAAGTCGTGAAGACAATTGTTTTCGCTCGGCGTGGCGAAACAAAGACACGGCGCCGACTATTCCTCGGGCGCGCCACCGGGCGCCAGAAGGCCCAGTTCCTCGAGATCCAGCTGCGTGATCGGATCTTCGTCCTCGGTCAGCTCATCGTTCATCGATGGCGACGGAATATTGAAGTTGGCCGGGATGCGACCGGAGAGCAGCCCTGCCCCCTTCAATTCCTCGAGCCCCGGCAGATCGCGCAGTTCCTCAAGCCCGAAGTGATCGAGGAAGTCGCGGGTGGTGCCGAGCGTGACGGGACGTCCCGGCGTGCGGCGGCGGCCGCGAAAACGCACCCACCCGGCCTCCATCAACACATCGAGCGTGCCGCGCGAGGTCTGAACGCCTCGGATATCCTCGATCTCGGCGCGCGTCACCGGCTGGTGATAGGCGATGATCGCGAGAACCTCGAGTGCGGCGCGCGACAGCTTGCGCACCTCGTTTTCGTCGCGGCGGATGACGAAGGAGAGGTCGGCGGCGGTGCGAAACGCCCAGGCATCGTCGACCCTGACCAGATTGACGCCGCGATGGGCGTATTCTTCCTGCAGCCGCAGCATGATGGCGCGCACGTCGAACACCTTGGGGAGGCGATCGGCGATGAAGGCTTCCGAGACGGGCTGGGCGGAAGCGAAGACGAGCGCCTCGGCGATGCGCGCCGCTTCCAGCTCGTCGCCGACGATGTCATCCTCGGCCCGGCCGCTGCCGCGCTCGTCGTCTTCCAGGTTGGCGTCTTCCAGATCGGTCAAGCCGGCAGCTCCTGTTCAACGACCTGCATCGTGCCATGGTTTGGCCCGCGCCGCATGTAGATCGGCTCGAACACGCCGCCCTGGCGTATCTCGATCTTGCCTTCGCGCGCGAGTTCAAGCGACGCGGCAAAGGCGCTGGCGATCGCCGTCACCCGGTCCTCGGGCGAGACCATGTAGGTCAATATATGCTGTTCGAGCGCCGTCCAGTCACCGACCTCGCCGATCAGGCGGGTGAGCAGTTCACGAGCCTCGGTGAGCGACCAGACGGTGCGGCGCGCGATCGTGACCTGCGTGACAGCCTGACGCTGGCGCAGCGACGCATAGGCGGTCAGGAGATCGTAGAGGCTGGCGTCGTAGGCGGACTGGTGGCGATCTGGGATATGTTCGGGAGCGCCACGGGCCAGCACGTCGCGGCCGAGACGATTGCGGTTGACGAGACCGCCCGCCGCCTCGCGCATGGCTTCGAGGCGCTTCAGGCGAAAGGCCAGCGATGCCGCCATCTCCTCGCCGGAGGGGCCGTCGTCCTTGATCTGCTGCGGAATGAGCAGGCGCGACTTCAGATAGGCGAGCCATGCCGCCATCACCAGATAGTCCGCCGCGAGCTCGATGCGAATACGGCGGGCGCTGTCGATGAACAGCAGATATTGCTCGGCGAGCGCCAGCACCGAGATGCGGGACAGATCGACCTTCTGCGTGCGGGCGAGATGAAGCAACAGGTCGAGCGGGCCTTCGAAGCCGGCGACGTCGATCAACAGGGCCGGATCGGTAGAGGCACGGTCGGCGCCGCCATCCTGCCACAGCTTGTCCATCGGCGTTGCCGATGTCTGCGGGCGTTCCTGAACCTTTGTCGTCGTCACGTCGTCTCGTCCCTTTCGCGGTCAGGCCGTCGCAAGCATCGCATCGAATTCGGCGCGGATCGCGGCCTCGTCGGCACCATCGGCCGTCGGGAACCCCTGCTCCACGCGCCTGGCGCGCTCGAGCGCAGCACCTTTGAGCAGCGGCACGTTGGCGACGACCTCAAGCATCTCATCCATATGACCGTTGCAATGCAGCACGATATCGCAGCCGCCCGCAATGATATTCGCCGCCCGTTCGCCAAGCGTGCCGCTCAGCGCGTTCATCGAACTATCATCGGAAAGCAACAGGCCTTTGAAGCCGATATGCTCGCGGATGATCCCGTCGATGACCTTGCGCGAGGTCGTGGCCGGATTATCGGCGTCGATCGCGGTGAAAACGAGATGGCAGGTCATCGCCATCAATTCGTCCTTCATGGCGATGAAAGGCGGAAAATCGTGGGCCTCCAGCTCTTCGCGCGAGACGCGGACGACCGGGAGCTCGTGATGAGAATCGGCAAAGCCGCGGCCGTGGCCGGGCATGTGCTTCATGACGGAGAGAACGCCGCCCGCCTTCAGGCCCTCGGAGGCGACGATGCCCATATCGGTCACGGTCTTCGGGTCCATGCCATAGGCACGGTTGCCGATGACGTTGCTGCTGCCTTCGACAGGGACATCCAGCACAGGCAGGCAATCGACGTTGATACCGAATTTCGAGAGATCGAAGGCATGCAGGCGCGACATCAGCCAGGCCGCGCGCCTGCCCTTTTCCGGATCCGCCCGATAGAGGTCGCCGAGCTGCTGGCCGGAGGGATAGTGCGGCAGGATCGGCGGGCGAATGCGCTGGACGCGACCGCCCTCCTGATCGATCAGTACCGGCGCGTGCCAGCCGACGCTTTCGCGCATCTCGGCCACGAGGTCTGTTATCTGCTGCGGCTCGGAAATATTGCGGCCGAACAGGATGAAGCCCCAGGGGCGTTCGCCCGCGTAGAAGGCCTTTTCTTCGGGCGTCAGGGAAAGGCCGCTACAGCCAAGGATCATCGCTTTTGATTCGGTCATACCCGAATCATAGAGACGCCATGGCGAAATGCGAGCAGCGTCAACTGCCATTCACAAAAAAGAACGGCACAAACGAAAAGAGCGGCGGGTATGCCCCGCCGCTCTCAAGCAATCCAGTTTCGAGACTTACTTCGAAATCAGGCAGGAGCCACCGGCCGCGCGATACTTCTCGCAGATCGCCGCGGCTTCGTCCTTGGAACCGGCGGTGATACGCAGGCGGTAGTAGGTGCCCTTGCCCGCGACCTCGGCCTTGCGGATCTCGTAAGGCATGCCGCTCAGTACGCCGCCGAACTTCTTCGACAGGCTGGCATAGGACTTCTGCGCTTCGGCTTCAGACGGCAAGGATGCGATCTGGACACCGTAGCTTCCAGGAGCAGCCGTCGTGGGCGGGGCTTGAGCCGCCGCCGGCGGAACGGCCGCGACTTCCTTCGGAGCCTGGGCCGCGGCGGTTGCCGGGGCAAGAGCAGCAGCGCCCGGACGCGATGCCGGCGCGGTATCGCTCTTGGTGCTGGTCACGGCGCGAACCGGCGGGCTGACGTTGTCAGGCGATGCCGAGGCGGCCTTGGCAAGCACGTTCTCGGAAGCCTGCTTCGCGGTCGGCGTGGTGCCTTCGACCGGCGTCGAGCGAATGTCGGCCGACGCCAGCTGTTCGATTGTCGGGGCGTCGGACGACGCGGCGCCTGCCGTGATCTTCTGCGTCTGCACGGAGGTTGGCTTCGGCAGCGAAGGTGTCGTGGGCTCCGGCGCCGGCTCTTCGCGGGCGACGAGGGTACCATCGGGCCGGACGATCATGGTGCGGACCTTGCGCGCCGAGACCGACGGCGAACGATCGGCATCCGCCGGATCGGCCGCGGCCGTGTCGGTCGCGTCGTTGTTCGGCAGCAGACGCGGATCCTGGGTGTCGCCGACGGGCGTCGACATCGAAGGCATCGGCGCGTCGTTGTCTTCGGGCAGCGTTTCGGGCGTCAGCGTGCGCTGAACGACATCGACCGGCTGCTCGTCGCTGGAAACCAGCGATTTCTGCTTCGGCGCCTCGGCGGCTGCGCCACCAACGCTGTCATAGACGGCCTTGTCCTGGTTCGGGACGGTCTTGCCACCCGGGTTTTCGGGAACGACCTTGACCGGGTCCTTGTCGGCGACGATGACCGGCGGCTCGCCGGTGGCGATGCTGATGCCGCCGTCGCGCGCCAGGAAGGAGTAGCCGGCGTAGGCGACGCCGCCGAAGATGACGATGACGGCCGCCGCCGCCAGCATGCGCTTCATCGAGCGGGCGCGGCTCATATCCTCGGCGTCGCTTGCCGACTGGATCTGAACCTCGGACACCGTATCACGGCGCTGCTGCACGGGCTCGTTGACGCTGCGGCGGAAGTCTTCCTCGAGCGCGCGCTCGAATTCATCGAAGCTCTGTGCCTGCGGCTGCGATGGCTGCGGGCGGGCGACGGACGCGGCCGGAGCAACGGCGGCCTGGCCGCGCACGCGCATGTCCTGGGCCGGTCTGGCGGGCGCATCTACCGGCTTTGCAGGCGCCAGAAGATTGGCGATCTCCGGATCGACGTCGAAATCGAAATCCGACATCGCCGGGACCGGCTCGTGCTTTTCGACCGGCGGGAGCGTCGGAACATGCATCTCGACGGCTTCCGTCTGATACTCCGCGTCGGAGATCATCGACGGATCGAAAGGCAGTTCTTCCGTCATGTCGGCGGCGGGCGCCGGCGCCCGGTAGGACGCCGCCGCGGGAGCTGCCGGCTCGGGCGAACGGTAGGCGGGCGCCGGCTGATAGGCGGGGGCCTGCTGATAGACGGGGGCCTGATAGGCCGGCGCGGGAGCGGATGGCTGGTACGGCGCGGGCGCCGGGCGCGCGGCTTGCTCCGGCTGGCGGACCGCCGGCTGGTAGGCCACGGGTGCCGGCGCAGGCTGCGGCTTCGGCTGCACGATCTCCTCGGCCACGACGGGCTCGACGAAATCGAGGTCGGCCAATTCGAGCTCGATACCTTCGAGATCCAGCTCGAAGTCGTGGCCGGCGAAGGGGTCTTCCGCATCGGGCACGGCCTTGGCGGCGACCATCTGCGGCTCGGGCACATGGCGAGGCGCCACGGGCGCTGCCGCAACCGGAGCGACCGCGACGGGCGGCGCGGGGATATAGGCACGCGCGGCGACTGGCGACGAGACGACAGGGGCTGGCGCGACCGGAGCCGGAACGACCGGCTGAACCGCTACCGGCGCGGCTTCACGCGCGACAACCGGGTACTGCTGGACATCGGCGAGAAGGTCATCGATATCGAAGTTGATGTCGTCGGCCTCGGCGGCGACTTCCGTCAGCGCGGCATCGGCCTTGACGTCGCCGTCCTTGGCGGCGGCGGCCAGATCGAAGGCGCTGTGATCGACCACAGGCTCGACGAACGCTTCCACGACAGGCTGCTCGACGACGAGTGCCGGTTCATGGCGATCGATCTCTGCCGGGAAGCTTGCGGCGGCCGGCGCTTCGAACGCGGCTTCGCGGCGCGGCGCGGCGGGTACGGGAGCGGTGGGCACCGGCTCGGCGGCGATCACCGGTGCCGGGGCGGCAACGGGTGCTGCGACGACCGGCTCTTCGCGGCGAGCGGGATGGAAATTGGCGATCGGCAAGCGGATGCTTGCCGCCGACCACTGTGGCGCCTTCGCAGGCTGCACAGGCGTCGGCGCGGCGCTGATGGAAAGCTCGAGCTCCTCGATCAGGTCACGAGCGCCGCCGGAGACGGGCTCGACGGGCCTCGACACGGTTGCCGCCCAATCGGCGGACGAGAGAACCGCGCGCGCATCCGGCTGCTCGAAAACCGGCAGGCTGTCGGCTTCGACCCGTTGCGAAACAACTGGCGCTTCGTACTGAACAGGTTCGGCCTCATAGCGGGGCGCTTGCTGCACGTATTGCGGCTCTGGCTCGTCGTAGGTGACGGGCTCAGGCTCGGCATAAACAACCGGCTCAGGCTGAGCGTAGGCCGTTTCGACCGGATGATCGACGACGGCCGGCGCGGTCGGAGCGTCGTAACGCTCGAACTCGCGCAGCAGTTCGTCCTCGAGATTGAAGGCCGGCTCCTGCCTTGGAGCCGCCTCGACGGTGTTCGCCGCTACACGGGGCTCAAAACCGACGATACGCGCAAGCTCCGCAAGGGGATCGTCGTCAGCAAAGAGGTTCGCATCGTTACGCGTGTCATACGCCCGCTGTTTATCTGCCATACTCATCCACTCGCAAATGCAAAGGTTTCGTGCCAGCGCATTGTGGGTAAATGGTGACGCTACCGCATCTCTTCCGGCGCAGCCGTTCCTGCGATGGCAAGACCCGACTTCAAAACGGACGCAACGGCGTACACCAGCCCTAGTCTGGTAATACTAGACTCTCGGCTCTTATCGTTAATAAATCGTAAGTCTACCTGATCCTTGCCTTTATTCCAATGCGCATGGAAAGAACTGGCGAGATCGTAGAGATAGAATACGACACGATGCGGCTCTTGCGACTGAGCCGCCGCCTCGACCAGCCGAGGGAACTCGGCAACCTTCGCAACCAATTGTAATTCCGCGGGATCCGCTATCCCAGACACCGCTTTCGCAAGGGTTTCGGGAGATACGTCGATATCCGGAAACGCCTCCTTGGCCTGCCTGAAGACCGACATGCAGCGGGCATGCGCGTACTGTACGTAAAAGACCGGATTATCTTTCGACTGCTCCGTTACTTTGGCGAAATCGAAGTCCAACGGCTCGGAACTCTTCCGGTACAGCATCATGAACCGCACCGAATCGCGGCCGACTTCCTCGACCACATCGCGCAGCGTCACGAAGTCGCCCGAACGCTTCGACATCTTCACCGGTTCGCCATCGCGGAACAGCTTGACGAGCTGGCACAGCAGAACGGTAAGCTTGGCCTTGCCTTCCGACACGCCGCGCGCGACCGCTTCCAGGCGCTTGACGTAGCCGCCATGGTCGGCGCCGAGCACATAGATCATCTCGCTGAAGCCGCGATCGAACTTGTTCTTGAAATAGGCCACGTCGGCGGCGAAGTAGGTGTAGGAGCCGTCGGACTTGATCAGCGGACGGTCCATGTCGTCGCCGACCTCGGTCGAGCGGAACAGCGTCTGTTCGCGGTCTTCCCAATCTTCCGGCAACTGGCCCTTCGGCGGCGGCAGCGTGCCCTTGTAGACGTGGCCCTTGAAGGTCAGGTCGTTGATGGCGGTGCGGATGGCGGCGGCACCATTGGCGTGCAGCGTGCGCTCGGAGAAGAACACGTCGTGATGGACGTTCAAGGCATCGAGATCCTCGCGGATCATCGCCATCATCGCATCGATCGTGCGATCCTTGACCAGCGGCATCCACTGATCCTCGGGCATGTTGTGCAGCTTGACGCCGTAGTCACGCGCCAGTGACTCGCCGACTGGCACCAGGTAATCGCCCGGATAGAGACCGGACGGGATCTCGCCGATCTTTTCGCCGAGCGCCTCGCGATAGCGCAGGAACACGGAGCGCGCCAGCACGTCGATCTGCGAGCCGGCATCGTTGATGTAGTATTCCTTGGTGACGTCGAAGCCGGCGAAGGACAAGAGGTTGGCCAGCGCGTCGCCGACGACGGCGCCACGGCAATGGCCGACATGCATCGGACCGGTGGGGTTGGCCGAAACGTATTCGACGTTGACCTTGCGGCCCTCACCCATCGTCGAGCGACCGTAATCGGTGCCGCTTGAGATCATCGATGCAAGCAGGCGCTGCCAGTAGCCGACGGCGATCCTGATGTTGATGAAGCCAGGGCCCGCGACCGATACGTCGGCGACGTCGGGATCTTCCTTCAATTTCGCGGTGATGATTTCGGCCAGCGCGCGCGGATTTGTGCCGAGCGGCTTGGCAAGCACCATCGCCGCGTTGGTCGCGACATCGCCATGGCTCGCATCGCGCGGCGGCTCTACGGCGATGCGTCCGAAATCCAGCTCGGATCGCTTTTCCTTGACCAGATCGATCTGTTCAAGGGCGGTTTTAATCCTGGCTTCGAAATCGGTAAAAAGGTTCATCGCACTCTTCCATGCATAGGCTGTGCCACTGGCATCCACCCGGCCTTTGCCGGGCGACCGCTGCCTAGCGCAAATCCGGAGTCTGGTCAAACAAGCGCCTGTGGGCACTGATGGCGTAGGTGTCGGTCATGCCGGCGAGATAATCGCCAACATGGCGCGCCTTCGGCGCTTCGGCCAGCCCCGCGATGTGATCCACCCAGTAGTGGCTCTGCATCTCCTTCGGGTTGGCCATGTAGGCCGAAAACAGGTCGGTGACGATCTGCGCGGCGCCTGAGCGGATGCGCATGATGTCGGGATGGCGGTAGATGCGCTTGAAGAGCATCGCCTTGATCTGCCTGTCCGTCTCGGCCATGCCCTCAGAAAACGTCGCGATCACGCGGCTGGCGTGCCTGACGTCGTCGGCGCTCTCGGGGCGGATCTCGGAGAGGCGCTCTTGGGCGACGGAGATCACGTCCTCGACCATGCGGGTGATCTGGCGGCGCATGATTTCGTGGGTGAAGCGGCTCGGCTCCAGAGTGGGGTAGCGCTCCCTCACCTCGGCCATCAGGCCGGCCAGGAACGGGATATCCTCCAGCATGTCGAAGGTGAGATAGCCAGAGCGCAGGCCGTCATCGATATCGTGGGTGTTGTAGGCGATATCGTCTGCGATCGCGGCCACCTGCGCCTCCAGGCTGGCGAAGGTGTCGAGCTGCAGGTCGTGGATCTCGCAGTAATCGAGGATCGGCTGCGGCACCGGGCCGCGCGTGCCGGTCCCGTCCTTGGTGAGCAGCGGGCCGTTGTGCTTGACCAGCCCCTCCAGGCTTTCCCAGGTCAGGTTGATGCCGTCGAAATCGGCATAGCGGCGTTCGAGCTTGGTGACGATGCGCAGCGACTGGGCATTGTGGTCGAAGCCGCCATAGGGCAGCAGCACCTCGTGCAGCGCGTCCTCGCCGGTGTGGCCGAAGGGCGTGTGGCCGAAATCGTGCACGAGCGCGACGCCCTCCGCCAGATCCTCGTCGAGCTTCAGCGCCCTGGCGAGCGCGCGGGCGATCTGGGCCACCTCGATCGTGTGCGTCAGCCGCGTGCGATAGTGATCGCCATCCTGGGCGATGAAGACCTGGGTCTTGTGCTTGAGGCGCCGGAAGGCTGTCGTGTGGACGATACGGTCGCGGTCGCGCTGGAAGTCCGAGCGCGTCGGGCTGGAGTTCTCGGGATAGAGCCGCCCGCGCGTCGTCCACGGGTCAGCCGCGTAGATTGCCCTGTCGCTGTTACCGAAGCCTAATGCACGCCTGTCGATCGTCATTCTTCACCGTCACTCGCCATGTCCCTGGCGCACGCCCATTGACGCCGCCATACGCTCTTCATACCTATAGAGAGCATAAACGGCAAAGAGACGACGTATCGCCGACTTTGCCGCGGGCGGCGCTTTCATGATATAAGGCGCGATAGCATTGAAAAACAGCTGTTTATATTGATGGCTGGACCACTATTCTCTCCGGATCTTGACCCCGGCAGGAGCAGACATGACCGAAGCAAGTGTAACCCTTTCCGACGCGGCCGCGAAGCGAATCGCCACCATCGTCGGCAGCGATCCCGGCAAGAGCGCGCTGCGCGTTTCCGTCGAGGGCGGCGGCTGTTCGGGTTTTTCCTACAAGTTCGACCTGACCGACGGCATTCAGGACGACGATGTCATCGTCGAGAAGAACGACGCGAAGGTGCTGATCGACAGCATGTCGCTGATCTACATGGCGGGCTCGGAGATCGATTTCGTCGATAACCTGCTCGGCCAGTCCTTCCAGATCAGGAACCCGAACGCGGTCGCCAGCTGCGGCTGCGGCACCAGCTTCTCGATCTGACCACCCTCTCCTGCTATCCACACCGAACCGGCCGAAGATTGTCTTCCGGCCGGTTTAACGTCTTGTGGCTTGCTCATGGTGCACGCTAGAAGAAGACGTCAAAGCGGAACGGGACCAAAGAATGAAGATCGCGACCTGGAACATCAACGGCGTCAAGGCGCGTATCGACAACCTCACGCAGTGGCTGAAGGATTCGAACCCCGACATCGCCTGCCTGCAGGAGATCAAGACAGTCGACGAAGGCTTTCCGCGGCTGGAGATCGAGGCTCTCGGCTACCATGTGGAGACCCATGGGCAGAAAGGCTTCAACGGCGTCGCCATTCTTTCCAAGACCAAGCCGGACGAAGTGACGCGCGGCCTGCCGGGCGATCCGCTGGACGAGCAGGCGCGTTTTCTGGAGGCGGTGTTTTCGCTTCCCGGAAATCGTGTTGCCCGCGTCTGCTGCCTCTATCTGCCGAACGGCAATCCCGTCGAGACCGAGAAATACAGCTACAAGCTCGCCTGGATGGAGCGGCTGCGCGCATTCGCGGCCGAACGGCTGGCTTACGAGGAGATCCTGATCCTTGCGGGCGACTACAACGTCATCCCCGAGCCACATGATTGCTTCGATCCCAAGGTGTGGGAGAACGACGCGCTGTTCCTGCCGCAGACGCGGGAGGCGTTCCGCAGGCTCGAAAGCCTGGGGCTGACAGACGCGGTGCGCGCCACGACGGATGCGGTGCCCGCCTATACGTTCTGGGATTATCAGGCCGGCGCCTGGCCGAAGAACAACGGCATTCGCATCGATCACCTGATGCTGTCGCCGGAGGCCGCCGACCGGATGACCTCGACGGCGATCGAAAAGCATGTGCGTGCGTGGGAAAAGCCGTCCGACCACGTGCCTGTGGTCGCCTATTTCGATTTCGCGGCCTGATTAGAAGGCGCGGCGACCGAGCCCGGTCCTGGCGATCCGGCGGTCGATCGATCAGTCGGTGTTGCTGCTGGCGATCTTGTGAGAGAGCGCGATGGCGTTGCGGCGGTCGCTTTCACTGGCCACGGAGAAGGCCTGCTCCTGCAGCGATTCCATCCATTTGCAGTCCTTCGGCTTGCAGCGGTCGAGCGCCGCCGTCATCAGCGCCAGACCGTTGGCCGACTGGCCTTCCTGGAACAGGATATTGCCGAACACGGACATGGCGCCGGGATGACCGCTCTTGCGGGCCTGGTTCAGCCACTTCTTGGCCTGCTGCGAACTGGTGCTGCCGCCATCGCCGGCAAGCATCATCTGCGCCAGCTGGAACTGCGCTTCCGGAACGCCGAACGTCGAGGCGACCTGGAAATAGATCTGGCGTGCCTGATTGAGATCGACCTTCACGGGGCTACCAGGGATGCCGCTCTTGTAATAGCTGGCGAGCGACAGCAGCGCGTTGACGAAAAAGCCGGTATCCTCCGATCCGGGCTCGACGCCCTGCTGGGCGATCTCGCTATAGATCTTGAAGGCGGCGAAATCGTCCTGCGCGACGCCGTCACCGTCGGCATACATGTTGGCGAGCGCCCAGCGCGAGCCGGTGTGGCCCTTTTCGGCCGCGTATTTGTAGGCCTCGACCGCCTCTTCCTTCTGGCCGTTCTTGTAGGCCTTGAAACCGAACTTGAAGAGATCGAAAGGACCGGATTCCTTGTTGACGCCCGACTTGATGTCGAACGCGCCGGCGGGAGAGCTGAGCGCCGCGAGACAGGCGACGGAAAGCCCCATAAGCATCAATCTGAAAGGTCTGAACTCGAACGTCAGCATTTCACTCGATTTCTTTCGTTTCCACCCATACGCGCCGTACCGGACATCCTGTCCATAAGGCCCGCAGATAAACTTCCTTCGGCGAGCGATCCCGCGGTGGGTTCCAAGACCCGCTTGCCCGCGTCGCATCCAGCCTTTTGCCCTCGCAAGAGAGCCTTCATCACCTTCGCATCGACCTCATCCGCCCGCTTCCCGGCGCGAACTGGCGACGATGCCATCAACCTCATTCCGGCGAGCCCATAGAGCGGCATTTCGCCTTCAGAAATGTCGTAGTCACCAATTGTGACAAAACGCGAGACGTCGTTACCCAAAGCCGGTCCCGATAGCGGCAACACCGTCGAACGTGAGGAAAATGAAAGGCTTGAGAACGCTGCGGTCGAACGACGTTTTCCGGCTGAAACACCTTGCACAGCAGGCGAAACGATCAAAGCGGCGGCAACTTCGCCGCACGTCATGCCCGTCTCTTCCGCATTCACTGAAAAACGACCCATCTTACTCTTTTACGCGCACCCTATGCCTGTCATTCCCTCGCCCGACATTACCGCTGCGCCTAGTTTGTGGCGGGAAATGGACAATTCGTATTGGAGCTCATCATACGCGAACACTCAAAAAAAACTGTTGCTGAATCGTCACAAATTGACACGCCAGCAGAGCATGCTTAATGGCGCCCGGACAAAGAAAAGCCCGACATTTCGCCGGGCTTTCACTTGCACTGATCTTGGCGGGTCAGAACTTGACCTTGATGCTGGTGGAGATGGCCGCCACCAGATCGTTTCCGAAGGAATATGTGACATCGTCGCCGTAAGTGACGCCGTCGCGCGTGAAGGTTCCCGATTCCCCGCTGGTGAGCACGCCGAGCGAGCCCGCAAGGCGCCATTCGATATTCTCTGTCGGGCTGTAGGCCGCGCCGACGCCAAGCAGCCAACTGTCGGTCTGTGCGCCGTAGCCATCGCTGGTGCCACGATCCCACGTGACGCTAACCGCGCCGCTCCATTGATCATTGAACTTGTGTCCGATGCCGCCGCTGACGGTCCAGCCGTCGCGATAGCCGAGATCAAGCGAGGTCAGGCCGCCCTTCGGACATGGCAAACCATTTGTCGGGCAGAAGGGGATGGACTGCAGAACGCTCCAGTTCGTCCACTTGACCGAGCCGAAAGCCAGCCAATCGGGTGCGATACCGCTTTGAACCTTCAGCTCGAGAGATTCAGGCGCTTCGGCGGAGCCGACCACGGGGGTGTTGCGACCCAGGAACGGGTTGCCGCCCGTGATAGGCAACTGCGTCAGGTTCACCGTGCCGGTCAGATTGTCGTACTTGACGCGGCTGTTATAGACGAGACTTGCGCGCAACGCATATTCCGGGATCTCGTAGGCCACGCCCGCGCGCCATCCCCAGCTCTCGTCCGAGAGATCAAGGCGTCCAACGCCGCTATACAGCGCAGAGGCCGGCGCGGGAATGACAGCGACGAGCTTTTCCTGGAAGCCCTCGATTTCCTGATAGAAGGCTCCGCCGATCACGCGCAGCTGGCCGGGGCCGACATCGAATTTATAGGAGCAGGTGGCGCCATAGTTTCGGCTATCAACCTTCGTCTCGACGTTGTTGTTCGCGCCGGCCCAGTTTACGCCCGGGTTGGTATGCGCGCCGAAAGGCTCGGAATAATCCACCAAGCAATCGACATTACCCGCGCCGCCTTTCAGACCCAAATAGGGGACGGCGTAGTCGGTCGTGTCATCGGCATAGTTGGGGCGTGAATTGAGATTGCCACCACTTGTGGGAACGTCCTGCACATTCTTCAGCTTGCGCTGCGGCATGACGTAGATCACGCCGGACTGAATAGAGAACTGCGATGCATCGAACAACTGATCGATATTATAGCCGCCACGATCCAGACCGCCCGCGAAGGCAGGCTGGGCGAGCGCCGACAACATAACAAGCGGCAGGGTTACTGCCAAAACCTTACGAGATGCCAAGGTGTCTCCCCCACTGAGGCAATTGCGATGGTGGGACTGTGACGGCGAGAGGTTAAAATGGCAACTTCGTGACCGGGCGCGATTGAAAAGTGAGCTAATGGATGCTTTACGTAAAAAATTGACGGGCACGTCAAAATTTCCCCATATTAGAAAATACGTCTCAAAAATCGCTGGAATCAATCAGGTGATAGAGCAATCGTTCTATACGAGCACAATTATGTTACCTTCTGACAACAGTTCTATTTTTAGAAAAAACTTCGTGGAAAAGCCGAAAAAAGGCGTCCCATCGGCCAAGTTATGGCGGAGCCGGGCCTCGTTACGGTTAATTTTTCGAAAAAAGGCGCCTGATTCACCATCAGACGCCTTGGAATGAAATACTATTAAAAGTTGATTTTACTCCGCCTCGGCTACACGCGACAGCGCGATCTTGAGGCTCGCGAGCTGCACCGTCAGTTCCTCCAGGCGCTCCCGTTCGGCCGCGACGACCTCCGGGTTGGCGTTGGCGACGAACTTCTCGTTCGAGAGCTTGCCGTTGATCCTCGCCATTTCGGCCTCGGTCTTGGCGATCGCCTTTTCAAGGCGGGCCTTTTCGGCGCCGAGATCGATCAGCGCGCCGAGCGGCAGGCAGACCGTCGCCTCACCGGCCACGATCTGGGCTGCTCCCTTGGGCGCCTGTTCGGCGAGAGAAATGCCGTCGACACGCGCCAGGCGCTTGATCGCCGCGTCGTGACGCGACAGGCGGTCACGCGTCAGGCTGTTGGCGTTGACGAAGACGAGTGGCGCGACCGCCGAGGGCGGCACGTTCATTTCGGAGCGAACCGAGCGGATGTTGGAGACCAGATCGATCAGCCAGTTGATCTCGTCGGCCGCCGTATCGTCGGCGTAGGACGGCGACGGCCATTCGGCGTGGCAGACCAGACCATCGCGCTCGCGGCCCTCGCCTGCCGTATGCGCCCAAAGCTCTTCGGTCATGAAGGGCATGAACGGATGCAGCAGCTTGTAGATCTCTTCGAGCACGTAGGCGACGCAGGACTGCGCCTCCTTCTTGGCGCCCTCGTCGGTGCCGCCGAAGATCGGCTTCAAGAGTTCGAGATACCAGTCGCAGACCTGGTTCCAGACGAAGCGATAGAGCACGCCGGCGGCATCGTTGAAGCGGTAGGCTTCGATCGCCTCGGTGACGTCGCGCTCGGTGCGGGCCAGTTCCGTCAAGATCCAGCGGTTGACCGTGAGCTCGGCCGCCTCGGGAATGAAATGCGGATCGTTGACGACGCCGTTCATCTCGGCGAAGCGCGTGGCGTTCCAGAGCTTGGTGCCGAAATTACGGTAGCCGGCGATGCGGGCCGGATCGAGCTTCACATCGCGGCCCTGCGCCGCCATGATCGCCAGCGTGAAACGCAGCGCGTCGGCGCCGTACTCGTCGATCAGTTCCAGCGGATCGATGACGTTGCCCTTCGACTTCGACATCTTCTGGCCGTTCTTGTCGCGAACCAGCGCGTGAACGTAGACGGTGTTGAACGGTTCGACCGGAACGCCATCCTCGTCCTTCATGAAGTGCAGCCCCATCATCATCATGCGGGCGACCCAGAAGAAGATGATGTCGAAGCCGGTGACCAGAACGTTGGTCGGATAGTAGCGCGCAAGTTCCGGCGTCTGCTCAGGCCAGCCGAGCGTCGAGAACGGCCAGAGCGCCGACGAGAACCAGGTGTCGAGCACGTCTTCGTCGCGTATCAGGATCTCGCCCGGCTTAAAATTCTCGAGCTTTTCCTCGACCCAGGCCTTCCACGGGCCTTCATGGGCGATGTAGTGCTGGATGGCGGCCTGCAGGGCCTCCTCTTCGGTCTTTTCGACGAAGACCTGGCCATCGGGACCATACCAGGCGGGGATCTGGTGACCCCACCAGAGCTGGCGCGAGATGCACCAGGGTTGGATGTTGTCCATCCACTCATAATAGGTCTTGTCCCAGTTTTTCGGAACGAAGTTGGTGCGGCCCTCGCGAACCGAGGCGATCGCCGGCTGCGCCAGCGTGTGGGCATCGACGTACCACTGCTCGGTGAGACGCGGCTCGATCGGAACGCCGCCACGGTCGCCATGCGGAACCATGTGCTTGTGCGGCTCGATCTGGTCGAGCAGGCCGGCCTCTTCGAAGATCTCCACGATTATCTTGCGGGCGGTGAAGCGATCCTGACCCTCGAGGCGATCCCAGGCGCCGTGAAGGGCCGCCGGATTGTCGAGACCTTCGAGGAAGTCCTCGTTCTCCTTGATGGTGATCGTGCCATCGACATTCATGATGTTGATCGCGCGCAGGCCGGCGCGCTTGCCGACGTCGAAGTCGTTGAAATCGTGGGCAGGCGTCAGCTTGACGGCGCCGGTGCCCGTGGTCGGGTCGGCGTAGGCGTCAGCGACGATCGGGATACGGCGGCCGACGATCGGCAGGACGACATGCTTGCCGACGATGCCCTTGTAGCGCTCGTCATCGGGATTGACGGCAACGCCGGTGTCGCCAAGCATCGTTTCCGGACGCGTGGTGGCAACGACCAGATAGTCGCGCGTTTCGAATTCCGTCGGCTTGCCGTCTTCGTCGAAGGCGATCGGGTGCTGGTAGGCGACGCCCTTTTCCAGCGGGTAGCGCAGGTGCCAGAGGTTGCCCTTGACTTCATGCTGCTCGACCTCGAGGTCCGAAATCGCGGTCAGGAGCTTGGGGTCCCAGTTGACCAGGCGCTTGTCCTTGTAGATCAGGCCTTCCTTGTAGAGGCTGACGAAGACTTCGAGGACGGCCTCGGACAGGCCTTCGTCCATGGTGAAGCGCTCGCGCGACCAGTCACAGGAGGCGCCGAGGCGCTTCAGCTGGTTGAAGATCAGGCCGCCCGACTCGTTCTTCCACTCCCAGACCTTGTCGATGAAGGCTTCGCGGCCCATGTCGCGGCGGCCCGGAAGCTGCTGCTCCATCAGCTTGCGTTCGACGACCATCTGCGTGGCGATGCCGGCATGGTCCATGCCCGGCTGCCACAGCACGTCCTTGCCGCGCATGCGCTCGAAGCGGACCATGATGTCCTGCAGCGTATTGTTCAGCGCGTGGCCCATGTGCAGCGAACCCGTCACGTTCGGCGGCGGGATCACGATGGTGAAGCTGTCGGCGCCCGGCTTGGCGTTGGCGCCCGCGCGGAAAGCGTCCGCCTCGTCCCATTTCGCGGCGATCTTCGGTTCAACGGCTGCGGAATCGTAGGTCTTTTCGAGCATTTTTGGACCAAATCTGGAGGTTTTCTGGATGCGGGTTGTAAATAGGATGCCCGCCAGCAAGTCAATAAAAAAGCCGCCCCGGAGACCGGAGCGGCTCTTTGAAAGGGTCGCGGAATCCGGTCAGCGGCGCGGGCCGCGCGCCACGCGCTCGATCTCTTCGCGCACGAGGCGCTCGACCAGCGTCGGCAGGTTGTCGTCGAGCCAGTCGCGCAGCATCGGGCGCAGCATGTCTTCGGCGATCTCATCCAGCGAGCGACGCTCGGCGCCGTCAATGGCTGCAGCCAGTTCCTCGAAGGAGCGGGCGATCTGCAGGCCGGCATCCTGCGACAGCAGCGACTGCTGGGTCTCCTCGATAAGGCTCGGCAGAAGGCGATCCGACAGCGGCGCGGCAACCGGCTGTGCCGCGATGGGTGCTGCGGACATGGGCGGCGCGATGGCGACCTGTTCCTGAACCGGCGCCTGGGCGGGCTGAACGGCTTCGGCTTCCACGGGCTGCGACTGTGACGGCATTTCGAACGGCATCGCGGCAGGCTCTTCGGCCAGCACGGGCTCAGGTTGCGGCGCCGGAGCGACCTGGTGCATCACCGGCTCTTCAACGGCCTGCTGCTGCGGCTGAGCGTCCATCACGGGCGCCGATGCGACGGGGCTCGATGCCAAGGCGGTTGGCGCAACGGGCGCCGGGGCCAGCTGCTGGCGGAATTCGAGAGGCGGTTCGCGCGGCGGCTGCAGGGTGTTGCGCTCGGAGGCGGCACGAACGCGAGCCGCGACATCGGCCAGCGACATGGCGGCGCGCGGTGCTTCCTGAGCGGGCGCCGAGCCTGCGGAATTGGCGGCGACGAAACGCGGATCGGCCTGCTGCGGCGCGGGATCGGGGAATTCCACGCCGGCATAGGCCTGATCGACCGTCAGATGAATGTCGGAGCCGTGATCGTCTTCATCATCACCATAAACAGGCGGCAGCGATGCGGAGAGTGCCCTGCCCGCGCCCGGCTCATTGCTTTCGATGATCTGGCGGATCGACGCCAGGATTTCTTCCATGGACGGTTCACGCGCTACGCTTGGCTGAGCCATATCTATCCCCGTTATTCCCGAACAACGATCGGATTGCGAGGTGTCGGCATCCGAATCACCCGGACTGTAGGATAGCCGATCGGGGAAAAAAATCATCGCGAATCAAATGACTGCCGCTTTGCACAGTTTTCTGAAAGGTCAACGGTTCCTTCGAAGGCCGGCCTGAAACGGAAACGGGCGCCAGTGGCGCCCGCATCATCGACAACCCACGTCGCGTGTCGCTTAGAACACGAATTCGCGTGCCTTGGCGAAGCCAGGCAGCGGCTTGACGGAGGCGTTGAAGAAGACGTTTTCGGAGACCGCGCCGCGCTCGCTCACGAACACCGTCGCCCGCGCCGAACCGCCATATCCCTTGATGGCGACAAGGCGACCGCCTTCGCGCAGCTGCGCGAAGAGCGCCGCGGGAACTTCTTCCACCGCGCCGTTGACGAAGATCAGATCGTAGGGCGCGCCCTTGGCGCTGCCGGCTTCGAGCGATCCCTTGACCACGGACACATTGGCGTAATCGGCAAGGTTTGCCGTTGCCTCGGCGGCCAGCGCCTCGTCCTCTTCAAGCGCCACGACGGAGCCGGCGAGCTTGGAGAAGAGCGCGGAGACATAACCGGTGCCGCAGCCGACATCGAGAACGACGTCATCCTTGGTCACGGCGGCGAGTTGCAGCAGCTTGGCGAGCGGCGACGGCTGCATGAGGAAACGCGCCGGCTTGCCCGATGCCGCCGGACAGATCTCGACGTCGGCGTCGATGTAGGAGATCGCCTTGGACTTTTCCGGGACGAAAGCCTCACGCGGCACGGCAAGGAAAGCGACCTGCACGGAGTGCGAGGTGACATCCGTGGTGCGGATCTGGTTGTCGACCATGTTGGCGCGTGCCGTCTCGAAATTCATAGTGTCCTCTCGCCCATTGAAAAGCGCTTCTAGCTGATCCGTGTCTTAATCGCAGGGGAACCGGCTTTCAAGGCTTACTGAGCGACGGCGGCAAGAATTCGGATCGCGCCGCCGGTTGCATCTCATGACCAGGAACAATCCGTGGAAACATTCATGAGATTGTGATAATATTGCAACCGGAGGAATAGGAGGAGAAGATCATGTCAGCCATAGCTGAATATTTGACGCTATTCGACCTGCTCATCGTCGCCGTGTTGATCGCGCTCATGTGCTGCGGATTGTGGGGAAAAGAGACAGGCTGAGATTTAAACATAGGTTCCCGCAACCAGGACGTTCAGGTGCTCGTCAGCTTTATTAGCGATGACTTCAACGCATAGGAACCAGGCCAGCGGGGTATCATGGCGAAATCAGCTCTTTTGGGTGGCCTCTTCATCGGGGGACTATTGGCGATCGTCGTGATGATACCGCTTGTGCGCGCAAGCGTTCCTGGTGTGGCGACCTATGGAGTGTCACCGCTGGTCTCGCTGCAGCGCGCCAACTGATCGATGCAGAGTGTGGCCCATAGATGGGGTTTGGCGCTGTTCTTCGGACGGTTTTCGACGGGCAAAGTCCCATGGTGAATTTTGACGCCTGAAATCCCTCAGGTTTTTGAACAACCCCCTTGCGCTTGTTTTCTATTCATTCTAAATGCCGCCCACGCTTTTAAATGTAAGCGTCGTGAGGCCTCGTGGCGGAGTGGTGACGCAGAGGACTGCAAATCCTTGTACCCCGGTTCAATTCCGGGCGAGGCCTCCAAAATTTCACCGAATACATGATGATATCAGCATGTGCGGCGCTCGCAGTGGCGCGGCCTGTGCTGCATGCATCAAAAAACCTGACCGCCGTCTCGGGCGATCAGGTTCATGTCATTCCGATACCAGCCTTGGCTCGATCAGGGGCCAACACATTGACGGCGTGGGCCATAGTTTGGCTGGTAGGTATTGTCCGACGCGCGATACGAGCGATATCGGTTGTAGCAATAGCTGACATGGTCGTTGCCGACATAGCGGGGAGCGCGGGGCTGCGAGGCGATAATTCCGCCGATCAAGGCGCCCGCCGCCAGACCACCGATAATGGCGCCAGCGTTGTTGTTATGACGGCGATAGTATCTGTCGTCGTAGCGATTGTAGTCGCGTCGATAATAATCACGACCACGGTCGCTATATCTGTATCCGCACCGGTAGTATGCGCAACGATTGCCCATATGGCTGTTGCGTACCCCGGAATCGCCAAACGTTCCGCGGCTTTGAACGGAACGCGAGTCGCCCCAGTTCTCGGCGAATGCAGGCCCTACTCCACTGATTGCGGTGGTCAGCGCCACGATCATGATTGCAAGCTTTCTCATCGTACACCTTCGAACTGTTAATGCGACTCGCGTCTCAAACGCTTGAAGGATAAACGCATTCGCGCGCTCGGTGTTCCGTCGATCGCAGCAGCGTTCCTGCGTCGGGGAAAACCGCAAAAGAATCGCCACGGGTCGATTGTGACACTTTTATTGCAGGTTGCGCTATTTTATGAGCAACGCATAAACAGTTCACATGGGATGGATGGCATGCTCAGCTGGTTTCGAAAACTTCTGCCGCGCGAAGATCGTTTCTTCGACCTTTTCGCCCAGCATTCGCGCACCATCGTGGGGGCGGCCGAAGCGCTGAACGAATTGCTCAAGGGCAACGACACCGAACGGCACTGCGAGCGCATCGTCACGCTCGAGGACGAGGCCGACAATATCACCCGCGAGGTGATGCTCGCCGTGCGGCGCAGCTTCATCACGCCGTTCGACCGTGTCGACATCAAGGATCTCATCCAGTCCATGGATGACGCGATCGACATGATGCACAAGACGGTGAAGACGATCCGGCTGTTCGAGCAGAAAGAGTTCGATCCGATCATGCAGGAAATGGGCGAAGCCATCGTCGAAGCGGCGGGTCTCGTCGCCGAAGCCATCCCCCTGCTCGAGCGCATCAACGCCAATGCAACGCGGCTGAGCGCCATCGCCGAGGAAGTCACCCGCGTTGAGGAGAGATCCGACGAACTCCACGACCGAGGCCTGAAAGCGCTCGTGCTTCGTCACCGGGAATCGAACCCGATGGCCTATATCATCGGCAGCGAGATCTATGGCGAGCTCGAGAAGGTCGTCGACCGCTTCGAGGACGTTGCCAACGAGATCAGCGGCATCGTGATCGAGAACGTCTGATGGACGCCACCCTCGCCTTTCCGCTGCTTGCCGGGCTGATCGCGGTCGCGCTGTTCTTCGACTTCCTGAACGGCCTGCACGACGCCGCCAACTCGATCGCCACGATCGTGTCGACGCGCGTGCTGAGGCCGCAGTTCGCCGTTGCCTGGGCCGCCTTCTTCAATTTCATCGCCTTTCTGTTCTTCGGGCTGCATGTCGCAGAGACGCTCGGGACGGGCATCATCGATCCCGGCATCGTCTCGCCCATGGTGATCTTCGCGGCGCTGATGGGGGCGATCATCTGGAACATCGTCACCTGGGTGTTCGGCATCCCGTCGAGTTCCTCGCACGCTCTGGTCGGCGGGCTGGTCGGCGCGGGGCTCGCCAAGGTCGGCTTCAGCTCGATCGTCTGGAGCGGCCTGCTGAAGACGGCAGGCGCGATCGTGATGTCGCCGATGATCGGCTTCCTGCTGGCGCTGTTTCTCGTTCTGGTCGTCTCCTGGGTCTTCGTGCGGCAGACACCTTTCGCGGTCGACCGTACCTTCCGCGTCATGCAGTTCGTCTCGGCGTCGCTCTACTCCCTCGGGCATGGCGGCAACGACGCGCAGAAGACCATGGGCATCATCGCCATCCTGCTCTATTCGCAGGGCTATCTCGGCGGCAGCTTTTACGTGCCGTTGTGGGTGGTGCTTTCCTGCCAGTCGGCCATGGCGCTGGGCACGCTGTTCGGCGGCTGGCGCATCGTTCACACGATGGGATCGAAAATTACCCGGCTGAACCCGATGCAGGGATTCTGCGCGGAAACCGGCGGCGCGCTGACGCTGTTCGGCGCCACCTGGCTCGGCATCCCGGTCTCGACGACGCATACGATCACCGGCGCGATCATCGGCGTCGGCGCGGCGCGGCGTGTGTCGGCCGTGCGCTGGGGCCTTGCGGGCAACATCGTCGTCGCGTGGGTGGTGACGCTGCCGGCCGCCGCGCTGATCGCGGCCGCCTTCTACTGGATCGCCGGCATCTTCGCCTGAAGCGATGATATCAGGAGGCGGAATTCCGCCTCCTCTGCCACCACACCGAAAAGCGTCGTCTCATGCGCCGCGCGACATGCAGATCGTGCGACAGCACCAGCACGCCGAGCGGAATCATCCAGAAGCCGAGGATCGGAAGAAAGCCCAGACATCCGCCCAAAACCAGAAGTCCGCCGATCAAAAGCCGCGATATGCGCGACTTCGGCAACGGAATGCGGGTCGACCCCATGACGATGTGGCCGGTGACGTGATCGATACCAAAGCGTTTGGCGTTGTTTTTCGGGCTCTCGGTCATCACCACCATGTGGGGATAACCTGAATGATTGCAAGGAGATGTCATTTTTTTGAAAAAACCGCTTGGCAAATCGAGCAAGCATTTGTATTAGCCCACTCACACCGCGGCGAGCGGTGATCCCTGGTAGCTCAGCGGTAGAGCATTCGACTGTTAATCGACAGGTCGCCGGTTCGAATCCGGCCCGGGGAGCCAGTTTCCAAAAGGTCTGCATTGAAAAATGCAGGCCTTTTTCTTTTCCGAAATCAAGACGATACACCTCACACCCGGCGCCAACGCCGGCGCCTCATCCCAGCGGATGGTCGAGCCGCCGGGACAAAGTGCAAGAGGGCGATATCAGTAGCTGCAGGAACGCCCGTCGCTGGGCCTGAAGCCATCGGAGCAGGCACGGTTCATGGAATCGCCCTGCACATAGCCGGATGCCGACCCGGACGAGGTCGGAACGCTGGTGCATCCCGCCGTGAGCGCCGAAAGGCCGATCAGCGTGACGGCGGCCAGGATGGTTGAAATTCGCTTCATGTGGACCTCTCCTCAAAACTGTCTTGGACATTAAGCTAGCACGCGGCCAGCAAACGCCACGTAAATTTCTTGCTGCCCGAACTTCCTGCTTCACGCCGGGCGACCATGTACGCGGCCGGGCACCCTACCCCTGCAGCGTGTCGACCTTGCGAAGATCCGGAAACAATCGGGTCCACATGAGCACCACGACGATGGTTCCGACGCCGCCGATGACGCCGGCGGCGACGGGGCCCATCATGCCCGCGAGCATGCCCGATTCAAATTCGCCCAGCTGGTTCGAGGTGCCGATGAAGAGTGAATTGACGGCGTTCACGCGGCCACGCATCGAATCCGGTGTCAGCAGCTGCACGAGCGAGCTGCGCACCACGACGCTGACCGTGTCGGCCGCTCCCACCACGAAAAGCGCCGCGATCGACAGCGCGATGCTGGTCGACAGGGCAAACACGATCGTCGCCACGCCGAATACGGCCACGGCAACCAGCATCTTCGCCCCGACCTTGCTGGTGAGTGAGCGTCTTGCGAGCAAGATCGACATGGTGAGCGCGCCGACGGCCGGCGCCGCGCGCAGCATTCCGAGCCCCCAGGGCCCGGCTTGCAGGATATCGCTGGCGAAGATGGGCAGCAGCGCGGTAGCGCCACCGAGAAGAACGGCGAACAGGTCGAGCGAGATCGTGCCGAGCATCACGGGCTTGCTCTTGATGAAGGACACGCCAGCGAAAACGGAAGAAAGCGTGACCGGTTCGCGCCTGCTTGGCGTCCATTTCATGCGGATCGAGATGACGTTGACGCTTGCAACGGCAAACAGGACAGCGGCGACGGCGAAGGGGGCGACGGCATCGACGCCGTAAAGCAGGCCACCCAGCGACGGGCCGACGATCAGCGCCGTCTGCATCATCGAGGTCGATGTCGCCACAGCGCGCTGAAGCAGCGATGGCGGCATGATGCTGGGGAGAAGTGCTGCCATCGTCGGGCGCTCGAAGGCGACGGTTGCGCCCATGATCGTCACCGCCGTCAGGATGCCTGAAGGCGTCAGCCAGTTCTGCCAGGTGGCGACCGCAAGTGCGGCCGACACGATTGCCAGGATCAGCTGGCAGACGAGGCCGATGCGCCTTCGGTCGAAGCGGTCGGCGACGTGGCCGACCACGAAGGTCAGCACCACCATCGGCAGGAACTGGCACAGCCCGACCATGGCCAGCGCGAAGGCGCTACGGGTCTGGTCATAGATCATCCAGCCCATGGCGATAGCGACGCACTGGAACGAGAGCGAGGAAAAGACGCGGGACGCCGCGAAATTGAGATAGCCGGGATGGCGCAGAACGCTATCCTGGTGAACTGCTGAAACATTCATGGGAAGACTGTCCGGCCCGCTGCCGACAGCGCGCCTCTGGGGGTTGTTGCTGCAACGGTTTCCGCCCGGACAGGCGTCCTTGTCAATGGCAACGGGGCCGCTTTCCGTACGGCCCTGCCGGATCGTGACCACCGACAGCGCTTGCCGCGGTGGTCACCGGATCAGGAACGCTACTTTTTCTTCTTCGTCGGGCGAACCTTCACCGGTTTCGGCGGCGGTATCAGCTCGGCGTCGGCATAGCAGTATCCGGCGACCCATCCGCCGCTGGCGAAGAGCTTGGAATCACCCTCCGCGTGCCACTGGCAGGTGAGCGAATTGGGGTCCCACGCCGTGACGGCCACGCCATAGATGCCCTTGCCCGCGAAGGTCGTCTTCGGGTTGCCCGTCAACCGCCAGCCCTCCGCCGGCTGCATCGTCCATGAGATTCTCTCGCCCTCCCGGGCCTTCTCCTTGAGACCGAATTCCGGGGTCTGGCAACGGTTGGTGGCGGGATCACAGGTCATCCTCACCGTAGACATTTGCGTCGGCGTGGTTCTCACCACGGTCTGACAACTGGTCAGGGTAAGCGCCACGAGCGTCATGGCCAAGGCAACATTATACCACATATCCGGCCTCCCATCCGTCACATGCTATCGATGAGGGCTACATTACAACATTACGACACCGGTCGCGCTTCACCGTTCGGGGGATATGTGCGCGGACGATTACATCGAACGGCAATGGCGATCAGCCAAGCGAGGTGTGCGGGGTGTGATCGGGTGCGTATCGCCTCGGCGCCTTCGCCTTCTCCCGGAGATTGTCGAACAGGGCGTAGCCGCCGGTCCAGCGGCCGAAGCCGCTGGCGATATTGATGTGGCCCGCCAGACCGATGTTCCTGAGATCCGTCTTCCAGAGACGCGCGTAAAGCGTCAGACGGTCGAGTTCCATGTAATGGTCGTTCAGGCTGCCGACGGTGATGCTTGGAAATGGCAGCGCCCTTGTCGGCATCGGCCCGAAGCGGATGGCCGCGTCCGGGTGCCGGCGTTCGGTGGGGCGCAGGTCGCATGGGGCGACGAGCAGCGCACCCTTGATCCGGCGCGCCGATGGTCGGTCGGCGAACTTCGCGGCGAGCAGGCAGCCGAGACTGTGGGCGACGATATAGGCCTCGCCGTGCTCGATGAGCGCTGCTTCGAGCCGCTCGGCCCAGCGATCGACCAACGGATCGTCCCAATCGTCCTGCTCGACCAGAACGCTCTCGGGGCGGTCGTGGAGCCAGAAACGCTGCCAATGGCCGTGGTCGGATCCATATAGCCCGGGGATGATCAATGTCGCGGTCATCGCGCCCTCCTAGAAATCGGAATAGCGCGGGCTGTGCATGAGCGCCGAAATCTCGTCCGTCATCTGCATGATGCGCTCGCGCAGATCGGCGCCCGTGCCGTCGTCGACATCCTCGCTGCCGAAGCAATATCGCGCTTCATGGAGCTCGAGCCTGGCTTCCAGCTGGTCGCGGATAGCGCAAAGGCGGTCGAAATGCCTGATGATACTCATCGTCGTCTGCTCCTGTGCGGCCGCGTTTTTTTCCGGCCGGCATCTGATGGAGCAGTATTCTCTATATTTTTAGTAGATTAAAGGAACGAGCATCCCTGCATGCGCGAACGAGGGGAAAATTCGCTATGCTGATACCGCCTGAGGGCGACGATCGACCCGCGAGACGCGCGCCCGCCGATCCTGTCGGACAATTCGCGGATTTCAGTGTTAAATCTTTATGCAGGCTGAAACTTTTGATCCACACTCCCCGTAGCTTCGTAACAGAGACAAGAGAGAAACAGGGGACCACATTCATTGTCCGACGACGCCGCAAAGCCGCTTATCCTCTGGTTTCGCAAGGATCTTCGCCTCGACGACAATCATGCGCTGCATGCTGCCTGCCGCACCGGACGCCCGATCATTCCCCTCTATATCCGCGAGCCCTCCTCTTCCGGCACCGGACCTCTTGGCGGCGCGCAGGCGTGGTGGCTGCATCACTCGCTGGCGTCGCTCACCGCATCGATCGAAGCGCTTGGCGGCACGCTCAATCTTGTGAGCGGCGATGCGCTGGATGTGCTCGGCGCCGTGATCAAGAAGACGGGTGCGGACACGGTCATGTGGAACCGCCGCTACGATCCGCCCGGCATCGCCATCGATACGCGCATCAAGCGGGAGCTTGAGCAGTTGGGCCTGGATGCGCAGAGCTTCGCCGGCCAATTGCTGCATGAGCCGTCGCGGCTGAAGACAGGCGGCGGGACGCCTTACCGTGTGTATACGCCGTTCTGGCAAGCGCTTGAGGGCGTCGGCGAGCCGCCTCACCCCGTCGATGCGCCCAGGAAGGTCGAATTCGCGCCGGAGCTCGCCGCAAGCGAGAAGCTGACATCCTGGAAGCTTCTGCCCACGAAACCGGACTGGGCCAAGGATTTCGACGAAGTCTGGACTGCCGGCGAAGAGGCGGCGCGCGAGCGACTTTCGGATTTTCTCGATGAAAGCCTTAAGGGCTACAAGGCCGACCGCGACTTTCCCGCCAGGCAGTCGACCTCGATGATGTCGCCATATCTGGCGCTCGGCGTGATATCGCCTGCCCGGATTTGGGAGGAGACGCGCGGGCTGGATGTGCCGGCGGACGATCTGGTTCATTTCCGCAAGGAACTCGCCTGGCGCGAATTCTCCTACCATCTGCTGTTTCACTTCCCGAAACTACCCTACGCCAATTGGAACGACCGTTTCGACGGGTTCGAATGGAGCAACAGCAAGACGCATTTTCGTGCCTGGACCAAGGGTATGACCGGCTATCCGATCGTCGACGCCGGCATGCGCCAGCTCTGGAAGCATGGCTTCATGCACAATCGGGTGCGGATGATCGTCGCCTCTTTCCTGATCAAGGACCTGATGATCGACTGGCGTCGCGGCGAAGCCTGGTTTCGCGACACGCTCGTCGATGCCGACCCGGCGAGCAATGCCGCCAGCTGGCAATGGGTGGCGGGATGCGGCGCCGATGCCGCCCCTTTCTTCCGCATCTTCAATCCGGTGCTGCAGGGCGAGAAGTTCGATCGGGATGGCGCTTATGTCCGCGAGTTCGTTCCAGAGCTCGCGGCGCTCGACACCAAATACATCCACAAGCCGTTCGCAGCACCTCAGAGCGTGCTCGACAAGGCGGACATCCGGCTCGGCGAGACCTATCCCAAGCCGATCGTCGACCACGCGACCGCCCGCGACCGGGCGTTGAAAGCCTACAACGCCGTAAAGGACGCCGCATGAACGCGCATTTTCACCATCCGCACAGTCGCCTGAAAATCGCGATCATCGGCTCCGGCGTCTCCGGGGCATCGGCTGCATGGGCGCTCAATCCGCTGCATGACGTGACGCTCTACGAGAAGGAAGCGCGCGCCGGCGGCCATACGGCCACCGTCGATGTCGATTACGACGGAATGCGCATTCCCGTCGATACCGGCTTCATCGTCTACAACGAGCCGAACTACCCGAACCTGACGGCGCTGTTCGCGCGGCTCGGCGTCGCCACCCATGCCAGCGACATGAGCTTTTCGCTCTCGCTCGACCACGGCAAGCTGGAGTGGAGCGGCGCCGGCCTGTCTTCGATCTTCGCGCAGAAGCGCAATCTGGTGCGCCCGTCCTTCCTGTTGATGATCCGCGAGATCCTGCGCTTCAACAAGACATGCCTCGTCGACCGCGCCGCCGGCCATCTGGCCGCACGGTCGATCGGTGATTATCTCGACTGGCGCGGCTTTTCGCCGGGGTTCACCAACAACTATCTGGTGCCGATGGCGGCGGCGATCTGGTCCACGCCGGCGGCGAAGATGATGCAGTTTCCGGCCGAGCACTTCGTCAATTTCTTCGACAATCACCGGCTGATCTATTCCAGGCAGCACCAGTGGCGCACGGTGACCGGCGGCAGTCGAAACTATCTCGACAGATTGCTTGAGCCTCTGGGTGACCGGTTGAAGCTCGGGCTCGGCGTGCGCGCGGTGCTTCGAACCGAGAATGGCGTCACGATCATCGACGAAGCTGGCGAACAACGCCATTTCGACAAGGTGATCCTTGCCGCGCACAGCGATCAGACGCGACGCATGCTTGCCGACGCGACCGATGAGGAAAAGCGGCTGCTGGCGGCGGTGCCCTATCAGCCGAACAGGGTCGTGCTCCATCGCGATCCGACGCTGATGCCGCAGCGCCGCAAGGTCTGGGCCTCGTGGAACTATCTGCGCTCCAGCTCGGCCGATGGCAACGCCGATGTCGCCGTGACCTACTGGATGAACAAGCTGCAGGCGATCGACGAGCGGTTCCCGCTGTTCGTTACGCTCAACCCCGATCGCGAGCCGGACCCGCGCAAGGTCTTCGCCGAGTTCAGCTACGAGCATCCGCAGTTCTGCGCCGACAGCGTGCAGGCGCAGCGCGCGCTCGTGAACATACAGGGACGCAATGGCTGCTACTTCGCCGGCGCCTGGACGGGCTATGGTTTCCACGAGGATGGACTGACCTCGGGCCTTGCGGCCGCCAAGGCGCTCGGCGCGACGCTGCCGTGGAGCACGCTCAAGACAAACGACATCGAACCGGAGCTGGACGCCGTCGCATGACGCAGGAACGCGAAGGACGTGGCATGAGCATGCGCGACAACGGGCCGCCGCCCGAGGCCGCGGCCGCGCTCTATGTCGGCGACGTCATGCACCAGCGAATGAAGCCCTTCGGCCACCGCTTTCGCTACCGCGTATTCTCGATGGCGATCGATCTCGATCGGCTGGATGAGGCGGATCGGCTCTCCGTGCTGTTTTCGGTGAACGGGCGCAATGCCGTGTCGTTTCACGAGAGCGACCATGGCGGCAGGCTGGGCGCCCGGGCACATGCCGACGAGCTGCTGGCGCGGGCGGGGATTGCCGCCCGCCGCATCGTGCTGGTCTGCTATCCCCGCATCCTCGGCTACGTCTTCAACCCGCTCTCCGTCTACCATGCCTATGACGGGCATGATGAGCTGATCGCGATGATCTACGAGGTTCGCAACACGTTCGGAGAACGGCACACCTATGTCTGCCCTGTCGGCTCAGGCGAAGTCAGCGAGAGCGGTGTTCGGCAGAGCTGCGAGAAGATCTTTCACGTCTCGCCCTTCATCGAGATGGGCATGCGCTACAATTTCCGCATGCTGCCGCCGGGCAAGGAGATCCGCTGGCGTATTCTCGAGACCGACGCCGATGGCCCGCTGCTCGCGGCGACCTTCTCCGGACAACAGCTGGCCATCACGACGAGAAACCTTGCGTGGCTGACGGCCGCCATCCCGTTCCTGCCGATCCGGATCGTCGGCGGCATTCATTGGGAAGCGCTGAAACTGTGGCTGAAGGGCGCGAAGTATATCGCAAAGCCCGCGCCACCCACGCCCGTCAGCGTGGTCGCGCCACGCGAAACGGCGGAGGCAGCGGAATAACATAAGCGCGCTTCGATATATACGTCGTTCGCGCGCAACACGGGACTGGAAATTTGTTTGGCTTTTCCAATTTTTACGATAGCGTTCAAAGCAATCGCCGGGGGGCGGAGTTTTTCAGCGCATCGTCGTCCTGAACCGGCCATATCTTGCCGGAGGAGAAAACCATGAGTGATGCTAGCGACTTGACCGATTCTCAACGCAACGCGATCCAGCTGACGCAGCAGAATATCGGACAGGTTTCGAAGGGGTTGCCCCTGCGCGCGAAGCTGGCGCTGAGGGCATTGCTTCGCATGCAGCATGGCTCGCTGACGATCGCGTTTCCCGACGGTCGCGTGGTGCTGGTGACCGGCGGCACGCCCGGTCAGCACGCGGAAATCCACCTGAAGAACTGGAATATCTGCTACCGGGCGCTTTCCAACGGCACGATCGGCGTGGCCGAGAGCTACATGGATGGCGATTGGGACAGCCCCGATATCGCGGCCTTCCTCGAGCTGTTCATCGTCAACGACGAGGCGATCCAGGATTACGCCAACGGCAAGCGCGGCCTGCCCCGTCTCGTCGAGCGCGTCCGCCACTGGATGAATACAAATACCCGCAAGGGGTCGAAGCGAAACATCTCGGCGCATTACGATCTCGGCAACGACTTCTACAAGCAATGGCTCGATCCGACGATGACCTACTCGTCGGCGCTTTACTCCACCGGCGCCAACGACCTGCAGTCGGCACAGAACGCCAAGTATCGGGCTCTCGCCGAGGCGACCGGGATCAAGCCGGGTGACCACGTGCTGGAGATCGGCTGCGGCTGGGGCGGGTTCGCCGAATTCGCAGCCAGCGAACTGAACTGCCGGGTCACGGGCCTGACGATCAGCCGCGAGCAGCTGGCATTCGCGGAGGAGCGCATCCGCAAGGCAGGTCTCGGCGACAAGGTCGATTTTCGCTTTCAGGATTATCGCGACGAAACCGGCGTCTACGACAAGATCGTTTCGATCGAGATGTTCGAGGCCGTGGGCGAGAAATACTGGCCCGCCTATTTCTCCAAGCTCGAGCAATGCCTGAAGCCCGGCGGCAAGGCCGGCCTGCAGATCATAACGATTCGGCCCGAGTCCTTCGAACAGTACAGGAGCAACCCAGACTTCATCCAGAAGTACGTTTTTCCCGGCGGCATGCTACCGACCCGCGAGCATTTAGCGGAACTTGGGCGAAAAGTGAATTTGTCACTGGTACGAGACTTCGGTTTTGGGTTAGACTACGCCCGTACTCTGGCCGAATGGCGGGAGCGGTTTTGGTCCGTGTGGGAACGAGTTCGCCCACTGGGATCCGACGAGCGCTTCAAGCGTCTCTGGGAGTTCTATTTATTTTATTGTGAAGCAGGTTTCCGCGCCCGAAACATAGACGTCCGCCAGGTCGTCTTTTCGCGGAGCTGACGAGAGCGGATGGCGGGACCAGACAGTCGACCTCCTGTCCCGGTCGCCATCCGCCTCGTCTATTCCCTCTCACCAGCCTGATCGTCACCTGCTCGCGTGCAGTCAAGCGTGCCTTTCACCTCAGCGTGTGACAGCCGCGACTACTCCGCGGGGCTTGGGGTCACCGGGCGGCGACCGTCGGCGCGTGGGCGCTCCTGCC
Organism: Rhizobium sp. AN80A; assembly: GCF_030053015.1. Taxonomy (NCBI): domain Bacteria; kingdom Pseudomonadati; phylum Pseudomonadota; class Alphaproteobacteria; order Hyphomicrobiales; family Rhizobiaceae; genus Rhizobium; species Rhizobium sp. AN80A. Next base: position 1,214,888 of record NZ_JASJPX010000003.1, read on the forward strand.
AGCCGGTGGCACGATTGACCAGCCAGAAATACAGGCTGTAGGGAAGCAGGTTGAGAGCCTTCAGCGTGTAGGTGAAGCGCTTGGGGAAGGTAATCTCGAAACTTTTCGACTTCAGGCCCGCATAGATCTCGGCGGCTGCCTCATCGACCGGGATAAGCGACGGCATCGGGAATTCGTTCTTGCGGGTGGCGGGCGTGTCGACGAAACCAGGATTGATGAGCTGGATGCGGATGCCCATCTTGTCGAGATCGAATTTCAGGCTCTCGGCCATGTTGATCAGCGCGGCCTTGGTGGCGCCATAGGCCGCCCCCGTGGGCAGGCCGCCGTAACCGGTGACCGAAGAGACGATGGCGATCTGCCCCTGCCCCTTGTGCTTCATGTGGCGCACCGCCGGGACGAGGCAATTGACCACGCCCTGCAGATTGACCGCGAAGCTGCGCTCGAAATCCTCACGGCGCAATTCTTCCGCATGCACGGGCAGATAGACGCCTGCGTTGAAGACAGCGAGCGCCAGCGCGCCGTGCTCGTATTCGATCGATGCGAGCACATGCTCCATGTCCTCGGGATTGGTGACGTCGCCATCCAGCACGATGATGCTGCCCGCCAGGCCATTCGCCTCCGATTGCAATTCGGCGAGCTTTTCGTGATCGCGGGCGGTCACGGCGACCTTGTAGCCTTCGCTTGCCATTTTCAGCGCGAGGGCACGGCCGATGCCGGAGCTTGCGCCTGAGATCCAGGCAATTCCATGTTCGGGGCGGGCTACAAAATCGTTCATGGCGTGAATCCTCCGGTTGTATCGAAAAACGTCGAAACGGGCCCGGAAGTTCCTCTCAACCTCCCGGGATAATGGCTCTATCACGCTATTGTGGCTGCTTTCAGCCGATCAGGTCGCCAATCAGCTGGCGGAAGGACCCGGTCAGTTTGATGGGGGCGTCAAGAACGGAAAATGCAATGCAGGGACGATCTTTTTCGGCCACCGGACGGTGATCGATCGTCTCATCGGCAACCGAGATGTCACCGGGGCCGAAACGGCCGCGCGTGTCGTTGAAGGCGCCGTCGATGATGAGCGTCAGCTCCATACCCTTGTGGGTGTGGGCGGGCAGCGCTCGGCCGGGCTTGATCCACATGACGCTGACCTCGCAGCCGTCGATATCGACCGAATACTCCTTGAAACCGGGAAGCTTGGTTTTCCACGGCACCGTGTCGACATCGAAGCCGACGAGGCGGCGAAGGGCGCGCGGGAAAGTCCCCGGCTTTGCACTGGCGATCGGCGGCGACTTCGGCTCGGTGGGCGTGGCGGATGCGAAGATGCGCGCCAATCTGACATCGCGATCGTCCAGCCTTGTTTCGGAGGTCTGCTCCAGGGCCTCACCGGCCAGGAACTCCAAATCCCGTACCAGCATCCGACGATCCGGCTTCATCTCCAGATGCGATTCGACGAGCACCCGCGCCGGCTCGGGAAGGGAACCGGCAACATAGTACGCCATCAATGCATCGACCGTGTCGATATGCTCGTGAACCATGATGGTTTCGGTCGTTTCCGCTTTCAGTGATTGCTTTGTCATCGTCCATACGATGAAAGTCAATGTTCAGATCACAGACGGCCCCCAATCGCGGCATCGCAGGCCGATCGGGGGGGCGGAAGTCTAATTTTACCGTGGCAGTCTGGGGCGAGGAATAGGATTTCTTGCCAACCCAGCCTTGTGAAGGGAAAAGACCGTTCCTAAACTAAGTGTTTCAAAGAGGCAGATTCCATGACCGTGCACCCTTCCGTCCTAGAAGCCATCGGCAACACTCCCCTGATCAAGCTCAAGGGGGCGTCGGAAGCGACCGGTTGCACCATTCTCGGCAAGGCGGAATTTCTCAATCCGGGGCAATCGGTCAAGGATCGCGCGGCGCTTTACATCATTCGTGACGCGGAGAAGAAGGGCTTGCTGCGGCCGGGCGGCGTGATCGTCGAGGGCACCGCCGGCAACACCGGCATCGGCCTGACCGTCGTTGCCAAGGCACTGGGCTACCGCACCGTGATCGTCATTCCCGAGACGCAGAGCCAGGAAAAGAAGGACGCGCTGAAGCTGCTCGGCGCCGAGCTCGTCGAAGTGCCGGCCGTGCCCTACAAGAACCCCAACAATTACGTGAAGGTTTCCGGACGACTGGCCGAACAGCTGGCGAAGACCGAGCCGAACGGCGCCATCTGGGCCAACCAGTTCGACAATGTCGCCAACCGGCAGGCGCACATCGAGACGACGGCCAAGGAAATTTGGGCGGATACGTCAGGCAAGATCGACGGCTTCATCTGCTCCGTGGGCTCGGGCGGGACGCTCGCCGGCACGGCGATCGGGCTGAAGGGCTTCAACAAGGACGTCAAGATCGGCATCGCCGACCCGGATGGGGCGGCACTCTACGAGTTCTACAAGAACGGCGAGCTGAAGTCGTCGGGCAACTCGATCACCGAGGGCATCGGCCAGGGGCGCATCACCGCCAATCTGGAAGGGTTCACGCCCGACTTCGCCTACAATATCTCGGATGCGGAAGCCCTGCCCTATGTTTTCGATCTCGTCGAGCATGAGGGGCTTTGCCTCGGCGGCTCGTCGGCCATCAATATCGCGGGCGCGGTGCGGCTCGCCAGGGATCTCGGCCCGGGTCACACGGTGGTGACCATTCTCTGCGACTACGGCAACCGCTACCAGTCGAAGCTCTTCAATCCCGATTTCCTGACATCGAAGTCGCTGCCGCTGCCGGCATGGATGACCTCGCCCGTCGATATCAAGATCCCATACGAACCCGCAGCGTGAGGCCCGATGCCCGTTAATGCCCTCTACCGTGACGACTTCTATCTCTCGACCTGCGAGGCCGTCGTCACCGCCATCCACGAAGACGGGGGCATCGAGCTCGATCAGACCTGCCTTTACGCCACATCGGGCGGCCAGCCGGGTGATACCGGCTTCCTCGAGCGCGCGGATGGCAGCCGGATCACGCTGGGGCAGACAAAGCACGGCGCGGCCAAGGACATCATCATCCATGTTCCGCTTGATGAGGGGCAGGCAAGCCCCGAGGTCGGCGAGAAGCTTGTACTTCATGTCGATTGGGAGCGTCGCCACAAGCTGATGCGCATGCACACCGCCTGTCATCTGCTGTCCGTCGTCTGTTCCTATCCGATCACCGGCGCGGCCGTCGGCGAGGAGGAGAGCCGTGTCGACTTCGACATGACCGATACGATCGACAAGGACGAGGTGACGGCCAAGCTGATGGCGCTGGTCGATGAAGACCACCCCGTTTACCTGCAATGGATCACGGACGAGGAACTGGCGGCCAATCCCGGGATCGTCAAATCCAAGAACGTACGCCCGCCGATCGGGCTCGGTCGCGTCAGCCTCGTCTGCATCGGCGAGAACTCAGCGATTGACAGCCAGCCCTGCGGCGGCACACATGTGTCCAAGACGCGGGAAGTAGGACGGATTCACATCGCCAAGATCGAGAAGAAGGGCAAGGAGAACCGCCGCTTCCGTATCCGTTTCGGCGCTCCCGGCGACGACGCGTAAGCATTGATTGGAGAGAGCAGCATGAGCGAAACCACGAGCCGCTTCGTCGTTTCGGCCGATTGGGTCGAAAAGCAGCTGGGGACTTCAGGTTTCAAGGTGGTGGACGCCTCCTGGTATCTGCCGGCGCACAAGCGCGACGCCAAGGACGAATATGCGGCGGGCCACCTTCCCGGCGCCGTGTTCTTCGATCAGGACGCGATAGCCGACCACGCGACCGGTCTGCCGCACTCGCTGCCCTCGCCGGAGTTCTTCGCCGCCGAAGTCGGCAAGCTCGGCATTTCAGAGACGGACACGATCGTCGTTTATGACGGCATGGGCTTCTTCTCGGCGCCGCGTGTCTGGTGGATGCTGCGGACCATGGGCGCCAAGGACGTTTACGTTCTGGATGGCGGCCTTGACGGCTGGAAGGCCGAGGGACGTGCGCTCGAGACTGGAACAGCCACTCCGACGCCGGCGGTTTTCAAGCCGAAATTCCGGGCCGACAAGGTCATCCCCTTCGAGACCATGCGCGAGATCGTCGATGACGGTTCGGCGCAGATCGCCGATGCGCGCGGCGCCGGCCGCTTCACCGGCGAGGAAGCCGAGCCGCGCGCCGGCATGCGTTCGGGCCACATGCCCGGCGCCCGCAGCCTGCCGGCAACCAGCCTCTCGGCCAACGGCCGTTTCAAGGACGTGGCAACGCTGAAGACGATGATATCAGATGCGGGAATCGACCTCTCCAAGCCTGTCGTGACGAGCTGCGGCTCGGGCGTGACCGCCGCCGTGATCATGCTGGCGCTGGAAAGCGTGGGGCATGACGACAACGCGCTATATGACGGCTCGTGGAGCGAGTGGGGCAGCCGGCAGGACACGCCCGTCGCGACCGGTCTCGCGGAAGCGATCAAAGCTTGACCATGGCAAAAGCACCCTCTTCGCTGAAGGCCCATGTGACCCGCCTCGAGATGACGGCGGCGCCGAAGACGAGCCTGCCGGTGCCGGTCAATATCCAGACCGCCATCATGCGCGCGCCGGAAATTCCGCTGCCGTTCTACCGCTATCTCTATCGCCAGGTCGGCGCGCGATGGCAGTGGGTGGATCGCCTGAGGATGAACGACGAGGAACTGGCCGCCACGCTCTACGACAAGCGCAACACGATCTGCGTGCTCTACGTGAACGGGGCGCCGGCCGGGTTCTACGAGTATCTGACCGTCGACGAGGATACGATCGAGCTCAGCCATTTCGGGCTGATGGAGCATGCGCTGGGTCTTGGGATCGGCAAGTGGTTCCTGCTGCAGGCGCTCTACGCGATCTGGACGCAGAACCCTTTGCGCGTGACCACGACGACCAACAATCTCGACCATCCCCGGGCGTTGCAGCTCTACCAGATGTTCGGATTTTCTCCGGTGTCCACGGGCACCGCGATCGTGCGGCCGCTCAGCGACAAGGAACTGCTTGAGCTGGCGAAGAGAAGCTAGCTGGCGCGCGCAAGGATCGGGTGGTTTCCACTCGGGTTGAAGCGCATTCATGGCAAGCTCAAAAGGAGACTTGCCATGACCGCTTTATCTTTCACCGCGATGCCGACCGCCGACGCCGAGACGATCTGGAACGGCGGGAACGATGCCTATGGTCACTCGCCGGAGACAATGATTTCCGATGGGCCGGGACACCCCTGCCGCCATTGCCTGAAAAACATCGATTCGGGCGACGCGCTTTACGTCTTCGCCTACCGTCCCTTCCCGCAGCTGCAGCCCTACGCGGAGACGGGACCTGTGTTCCTGCACCAAAAGCGCTGTGAGCGCTATGAGGCCGAGGAAGTGCTGCCACCTGTCCTGACGACGAGCCCCAACTTCATCCTGCGTGGCTATGGTGCCAACGACCGCATCGTCTACGGCACCGGCGCCGTGACGGAGGTCGCCGATATCCCTGCCTATGCGACGGAGCTCCTGCGCAGGCCCGAAGTGGCCTATGTGCATGTTCGCTCGGCGCGCAACAATTGCTATCAGTGCCGGATCGACGGTTGAATCACGGAAAAAAGCCGGCTGCGGAGAGCGCAACCGGCTTCAGTTGACGCAGCGCGATGGACCTTACGCCACGTTGAGCACGGCTTCCGCGGCGTAAGGCTCGTAGCCCAGCGCCTCGGCAACGGCTTTATTGGTGACGCGCCCCTTGTGGACGTTGAGACCGTTTCTGAGATGCCGGTCTTCCGCGATGGCGCGCAGACCGCGATCGGCGAGCGCCAGGCCGTGAACGAGCGTCGCATTGTTCAACGCCTGCGCCGAGGTGACCGGGACCGCGCCCGGCATGTTGGCGACGCAATAATGGACGACACCGTCGACCTCGTAGGTCGGATCGGAGTGGGTCGTCGCATGCGATGTCTCGAAGCAGCCGCCCTGATCGATGGCGACATCGACGATAACAGAGCCCTTCTTCATGCCCGAGAGCATTTCGCCGGTGACGAGCTTGGGCGCGGCGGCACCCGGGATCAGCACCGCGCCGATGACGAGATCGGCGGAGAAGACTTCATCCTCCAGAGCCTGAATGCTGGAATAGCGGGTATGGATGCGGCCGCCGAAAAGATCGTCGAGCTGGCGCAGGCGCGGCAGCGACTTGTCGAGGATGGTGACATCCGCGCCAAGGCCGGCGGCCATACGCGCCGCGTGCAGACCGACCACGCCGCCACCGATAATGGTGACCTTGGCCGGCAGCACGCCGGGCACGCCGCCCAGGAGAATGCCGAGGCCGCCATTGGCCTTCTGCAGCGCCGTAGCACCCGCCTGGATGGAAAGACGACCGGCAACCTCGGACATCGGTGCCAAAAGCGGCAGGCCGCCACGGTCGTCGGTGACCGTCTCGTAGGCGACGCCGGTCACGCCCGACGACAGCAGGCCCTTGGTCTGCTCGGGGTCCGGCGCCAGATGCAGATAGGTGTAGAGGATCTGGCCGTCGCGCAGCTGCGCCCATTCGGACGGCTGCGGCTCCTTGACCTTCACGATCATGTCGCACTTTTCGAAGATGTCCTTGGCGGAAGAAGCGATCTTCGCGCCTGCCGCGGCATAGGCAGCATCGTCGGCGCCGATGCCGGAGCCCGCCTTCGTCTCGATCCAGACCTCGTGGCCATGCGCGACGTATTCGCGAACGGCGGCTGGCGTCAGGCCGACGCGATATTCGTGATTCTTGATTTCCTTCGGACAACCGACGCGCATCGGGGCGCTCCTCCTCGTTTGTTTTTCAAGCCTCGTCCCGCGAAGCGTTCACAAGCGAAATCCAATCACCCCGCGCGCGAAATGTCCTTGCAAAGAGGATTTGCATGAAGGGCATTTTTCGAAGAAAGATGCGTTTCGGACGCAATAATCGAAAGTTCTTCGAATGTCGGAACTAGATGCCATCGATCATGCCATTTTGAAAGCACTTCAATCGAACGCACGGATCACCAACGCGGACCTGGCCACCAAGGTGGGACTGTCGGCATCGGCCTGCTCCCGGCGGCTCGACATACTCGACCGCAGCGGTGTCATCCTCGGCTATCACGCGCATGTCTCGCCCAAGGCGCTCGACTACAAGATGATCGCCATCGTGCATATCTCGCTCTCGGGCCAGTTCGCCAAGACGCTTTCGGAATTCGAGACCGCCGTGAAACGCTGCCCGAACGTGCTCGTCTGCTACCTGATGTCTGGGGAATACGATTATATCCTGCGCGTCGCGGCCCGCGATCTGGAGGACTATGAGCGCATCCATCGCGACTGGCTTTCGGCCCTGCCCCATGTCGTCAAGATCAATTCAAGCTTCGCCTTGCGCGAGGTGATCGACCGGCCCAATGTGGGCTTGTAGCGGAAGAGCGGAATCACCCGCGCGCGGGTTTCCGGAATGGGGCGAGAGCCCGTGCAATAAGAAGACGCCATGAAATCGAAGACCCGGGGCTATATTTTCGTTCTTCTGGCGATCACCATCTTTTCCATTCAGGACGGCATCTCGAAACATCTGGGCGGGGCCTATCCGCCCGTCTTCGTGACGATGATCCGCTATTGGGCATTCGGTCTCTTCACCGTCCTTCTGGCCGCGAAGATGCGCGGCGGCATTGTCGCCACGGCGCGCACCAAGCGGCCGGTCTTGCAGGTGATCCGCGGATTGCTGCTCGCCGCCCAGGTGGTCGTGGTGATCAGCTGCTTCGCTGTCATTGGACTGGCGCGCTCGCAGGCGATCTTCTCGGCGACACCGATCCTGATCGCGCTTCTCGCCATCCCGCTGCTCGGCGAACGTGTGGGCTGGCGGCGGTGGACGGCGATCGGCGCGGGGTTGATCGGCGTGCTTCTGATCCTGAAGCCCGACAGCGGCTTCTTCGACGTCACGCTGCTGCTGGCGGTGCTATCCTGCTTCCTCTTTTCTTTCTACGTCATCGCCACCCGACTGGTCAGCCGCGACGATTCGTCGATGACGAGCTTCTTCTATACCGGTGTCGTCGGCGCCATCGCGATGACGCTCGTCGGGCCGTTCTACTGGACCTGGATGGCGCCCACGGACTGGATCTGGATGGCGCTGGTCTGCATGACCAGCATCGCGAGCCACTACTTCCTGATCCGAGCCTATGACATGCTCGACGCCGCCGCCGTGCAGCCGCTCACCTATCTGCAGCTCGTCTACGCCTCGATCATCGGCGTGACGATCTACGGAGAGACGCTGAGCCTAAACACGATCATCGGCTCCGTCATCGTCGTCGCCTCCGGCATTTTCACGATCTGGCGCGAGCATATCGTGGCGCGCCGGGAAGCAACGCGGATGTAAAAAACGACCGTGCAATTTTAGTGAATTGTATAAATCGATTTCAATCTACGCGACGTATGCTGTCTCCAGTTCAATTTGGGAGACGCGTCATGCACAATCTCAACATTATTACCCGCAAGGCCGAGCGCAAACCCTGCAGGCTCTTCGGCAAGGTTCGTTACCTGACCAAGGAAGTCGATGCGCGCATTCTCAACATGTCCATCTCGGGCGTGGCGGTGGAAGTTCGCGCACCGCTGCATGCAGCTTCCGGCAGCCGGGTGCAGATTCTCGCCGACGATCTCGGCGTTCTCCACGGCATCATCCGCTGGACGCACAATGGCCGCGTCGGCATCCAGTTCGACCCGAACTCCAACGCCCGCGCCCAGGTCGCATCCTACTTCCGGTTCTTCCACAAGGAGGTAAAGCCGGTACTGGCGCGATGAGCAATATCGGCCACGCGTAGAGCGGAACCGATATTCCCCTGTCATTTACGGGGTTTACTCCTTCGAAAATCATCCTACTCTCGCCGCCGGGCGGGCGTCGCGTGAATTTTCGAAGGAGTTTTCATGTCTTCCAGTTTTGAACTTCCACCCATGAGCCGTCGTTCGCTTCTCACCGGCATCGCCGCCACCTCCGCGCTGGTTCTGCTGCATCCCTTCACCGCGCGCGCCGCCGCCAACCAGGCGCATCTCAGGCTGATGGAAACGACGGATATTCACGTCAACGTCTTCCCTTACGACTACTACGCCGACAAGCCGAACGACACGATGGGACTGGCGCGCACCGCGACGATCATCGACACGATCCGCGCCGAGGCGGCGAACTCGCTGCTGATCGACAATGGCGACCTCTTGCAGGGCAACCCGATGGGCGACTACATGGCCTATCAGCGCGGCCTGAAGGACGGCGACGTCCATCCCGTGATCAAGGCGATGAACACGCTCGGCTACACCGTCGGCACGCTGGGGAATCACGAGTTCAACTACGGCCTCGATTTCATGTTCAAGGTGCTTGGTGGTGCCAACTTCCCGTTCATCTGCGCCAACCTGACCAAGGGCCAGCTCGCCTCCGATCCGAAAAACGACGAGCTCTTCTTCAAGCCCTACGTCATCGTCGAAAAGATGATCAAGGACGGGGCCGGCAACGAGAGCCCCGTGAAGATCGGCTTCATCGGCTTCGTTCCGCCGCAGATCATGCTCTGGGACATCAAGAACCTCGAGGGCAAGGCGCAGACGCGCGATATCGTCGAGGCGGCCAAGGCCTGGGTGCCTGTCATGAAGGAAGCCGGCGCCGATATCGTCATCGCGCTCTCGCATTCGGGCATCGACGGCAGCGCCCCCACCGACAAGATGGAGAACGCCTCGTTGCATCTGGCCGCCGTCGACGGGATCGATGCGATCTTTACCGGCCACCAGCACCTCGTCTTCCCCGGGCCGAAGACCTGGGACGGCATTTCGAACGCCGATCCGGTCAAGGGAACGCTGCATGGAAAGCCCGCCGTCATGGCAGGCTTCTGGGGCTCGCATCTCGGCCTGATCGACCTTCTGCTCGAAAAAGACGGCAAGAGCTGGAAGATCGTCGACTTCACCTCGGAGGCCCGCCCGATCTATCACCGCGACGACAAGAAGAAGGTCGTGGCGGATGTCGGCGACAAGAGGGAGGTTATCGACGCCGCCAAGGCCGAGCACGAGGCGACGCTCGCTTACGTCCGCACCCCCGTCGGCAAGACATCGGCGCCGCTCTATTCCTACTTCGCGCTGGTGGCCGACGATCCCTCGGTGCAGATCGTCAGCCAGGCGCAGAGCTGGTACATCAAGCAGATGCTCGCCGACACGGAATACAAGGATCTGCCGGTGCTCTCGGCGGCGGCTCCCTTCAAAGCCGGCGGTCGTGGCGGCGTCGATTATTATACGGATGTTCCGGCCGGCGATCTCGCCATCAAGAACATCGCCGACCTCTATCTCTATCCGAACACCGTTCAGGCCGTCGTCATCACCGGCGAGCAGGTGAAGAACTGGCTGGAGATGTCGGCAGGGATGTTCAACGAGATCAAGGAAGGAACGAAGGACGCCGAGCTTCTGAACGCCGATTTCCCCTCCTACAATTTCGACGTGATCGACGGCGTCACCTACCAGATCGATCTGGCGCAGCCGCGCAAATACGACAATGACGGCAACGCGATCAACGCCGGTTCCAACCGCATCCAGAACCTTGCGTTCGAAGGCAAGCCGATCGATCCGAAGCAGAGGTTCGTGGTCGTGACCAATAACTACCGCGCCGGCGGTGGGGGCAAGTTCCCCGAGATCGCGGCCGACAAGGTGGTGTTCCAGGCACCCGATACGAACCGCGACGTGATCGTGCGCTATGTGTACGAACAGGGAACGATCAATCCCGCCGCCGACGGAAACTGGACCTTCAAGCCCGTGACGGGTGCGACCGCGACCTTCCAGAGCGGGCCGAAGGCGAAACAGTTCATCGCCGACGTCAAGGGAGCCAAGATCGAGGACGCAGGCGAAGGAACGGATGGTTTCGCCAAGTTCCGACTGGTTCTCTAGAACCTGAGACAGGCGAGGCCGAGCGCCTCGCCTACTCCGCCGCGAGCGGCAGGTCGGGAGCCTTGATCTCGTTCAGCGACGCCGTGAAATCGGCATGGTTCGGGCAGGCCGACAGCCGCGACTGGAAGGCTTCGATCAGCCATGTGGCGGCCGGCCCCGGCGGATTGGCGATCCGGCGCATCGCGTAGATCGGGTATTCGCCCTGCTCATAGGCCGGCAGGTCGAGATGGACGAGCGTGCCATTGGCAAGATCTTCCCGGATGATGGAGGCCGGCAGACCGCCCCAGCCCAGACCGCCACGGATCAGCGCATGCTTGGTGGCGATGTCGCTGACGCGCCAGGTCTTGTAGGACAAGACGTTGAAATCGCGCCCCTTGGTGAGCCCCGAGGCGTCGGTGACGACGAGCTGCACCTCCTCGCGAACATCGGCGAGCGTCAACGGCCCTTCGATATCCGCCAGCGGGTGGGAGCGCGCGGCGACCGGGATCATGAAGGAATGACCAATCTTTTCGACGGCGATCGAATCGTCCTGCTTCAGGAGCGCTCCGCCGATGCCAATCGTCGCCTTGCCCGACAGAACGGCGTCCATGACCATGCCGAGTTCACCGGCGCTGAGATTGAGCGTGACGGAGGGAAAGCGATCGCGGAATTCCCTGAGCACGGCGACGACCGCCTGCGACGGCACCATGACGCTGATCGCCACGTCGACCTCGGCCTCCAGGCCTTCCTTCAGGCTTTTCACCCTCGCCCGCATCACCTGCAGGTCGGTCATCAGCCGACGGGCGTCCTCGAGCATGGCCTTGCCTGCTTCGGTAAGCTTCGGCTGACGGGCGCCGGAACGTTCGAACAGCTGCATCTCGAGCTGCGATTCCAGATTGGCGATGGTGTAGCTGACCACCGACTGGGCGCGATTGAGCACGCGGGAGGCGGCCGAGAAGCTGCCGGTTTCGGCAACGGTCAGGAAAACCTGCAACTGGTCCAGTGTCGGGTTCGGCAACATCACATCCATCCAATCGATCGATAGTCTTGATCGACATTATCCCAGTTTTTTCGATAGGCCGCCAGACCTATTTCTTCTCCCGAAGACGCGGTTCGATCATCCCCAAATCGACCCGGAAACGCAAAGACCAAAGGATTATCAATCATGTCGTCCATTCTGCTTCTGACATCCAGCCCGCGTGCTGACTCGCTTTCGACCGATATCGCCGTGGACCTGGCTGGCAAGCTCCAGGCGCAGAAGGCCGGTAGCGTCGTCGTTCGCCGCGACCTCGCCGCCAACCCGCTCGCCCACATCAACGACCTGTTCACCGGCGCCATCCGCAAGCCCGCGGACGCCCGCACGGTCGAGGAAAACGAAGCCGCGAAGATCTCCGACGAACTGGTCAACGAACTGCTCGCCGCCGACACCATCGTCATCGGCACCGGCCTCATCAACTTCAACATCTATTCGTCGCTGAAGAGCTGGATCGACAACGTCGCCCGCGCCGGCATGACCTTCAAATACACCGAAAACGGTCCGGTCGGCCTTGCCACCGGCAAGAAGGTCTATGTCGTTCTCGCCTCCGGCGGCGTCTACTCGCAGGGTCCGGCCGCCGGCATGAACCATGCCGTACCTTATCTGAAGACCGTTCTGGGCTTCATGGGCATCACCGATGTCGAGACCATCTATGTCGAAGGCCTGGCCTTTGGCCCCGAGGCCGCCGAGAAGGCTGTGGGCGCGGCCAAGGCACGCGCCGAAGAACTCGCGCTCGCCGCCTGATATCAGCGGCAGCCGGTTCATGAAGGCGGTCGGCTTGCCGGCCGTCTTTTTATTTGCGGAAAATTGCGATCAGCCGGCGACCGTGAACTCGTGGACACCGCTCCGGCCGAAGACGCAGTTGCGGCCGTTCTTCTTCGCCTGATAAAGCCGCTCGTCGGCGGACGACAGGATGGCGGTGAAGACATCGCCGTCCTCGGTGGTCGTCGCCACGCCGATGCTGATCGTAACCGGCTTGCCATCGGGCGTGGAAACGCTGTTTTCGATCGTCCAGCGCAACCTTTCGGCAAGGCGCAAGCCCTCGGCTTGATCGGTCAAGGGGCAGATCGCCACGAATTCCTCGCCGCCGAAGCGGAACACCCGGTCGCCTGCCCGCAGGATCGTGCCGAGCCGCGCGGCGATGGCGCGCAGGACATCGTCGCCCTGCAGGTGGCCGAACACGTCGTTGACGTTCTTGAAGTGATCGGCGTCGAGGATCATGACCGTCGCCGACTGTCCCTGGCGCAGCGATTCGCGGATCATGACCGGCGCCTCCAGTTCCATTCGGGTGCGGTCGTAAAGTCCGGTCAGCACGTCGCGGCCGGTGCGGCTCAGAAGATCGTTGTAGCGTTCGCGGAAAGTCAGGTCGCTGAAGATATCGCCGATCGGACGCACGCTTGACGTGGTGACGGCGTGACCGATCCATTTCTCGTAAATCGCGAAGAGCACCGTGTAGATGCACACGGCGAGCATCTTCGCCTTCCACCCACCCCAGAAAGCGGCGACCGGCACGCCGACCGAATAGTGCAGCGCGCCGAAGAAGGCGATCTGGTCGAAGGTCAGCATCACGAAGCCGCAGATCATGAAGCGCAGCACGGGACGGTGCCGCAGATAGCGGCCCAGCCGCTCATAAAGCAGGATGATGCCGATCGCGTCGAGATAGAGGATGGCCGTGCCCCAGAGCATCAGCCAACCCATTTCCTTCAGAAACGCGTCGCTCGGGACGGTCTCCGGCGTAAGCTGTAGCGGCGCGTGCCATTGCACGATCCAGGCGATCGCGACCGTCAGCAGGTTGCCGATGAAGAGCCCGTAGATCGGCTGGCGGACGACGGCGGCATCTTCCTGAAGATAGAGCATCAGGATCATCATCAGCTTGCCGGTGAAGAACACCGACGATCCCGGCGAGACGATGCCGAACGGCAGCTCGATATAAAAGACCGCCGCGAGATAGGTCTCCATGAAGTGCATGACGCCGAGCGCGGTCAGGAAAATGCCGAGACCGATGCGGGCGCGAAAATGCAGCAGCGTCACCATCAGCGTGAAATAGCCGATGGCTTCGGCGATGAAGAGGATCAGATTGACGTTCGCGATCAACGCCGAGACCTCCCGCGATGCGGCTGCGCCAGCCCGGTACCGCCATGCCGCGCGACGCCGACCATGCTGTCGGCGACATTGGAAACGGCGATGCTGCGGGCATTTTGTGGCACTGGATATTCCTGCTCGATCTGGTGACCGCAGGATCGCCGCAATGTTTTAAAATAGCATGAGGGAATGGCGGCGCGGCTGCGCGACACGCAACTGTCGCCGCCCGCCAGCCTTCGGTGATCAGACCTGGCGAACCTTGGCTCCGTCGCTGAACAGGGACGGTCCGTTCTGATCGATGATCTGCTGCGCCTTGCGCACGGTGCATTCGATGGCATCATCCGTCGACGAAAACATATCGGCGCGGATGAAATTGCGCACCAGCAACTCGTCGCCGACCGTCTTCTCGATGCGGCCGGCCAGACGGTATTGGCCGCCTTCCTTCAGAGGTTCGGCGTAAATCGTGCAATCGGCATAGGGCTGCGGATCGGAAGCGACGCTGGAAGAAGCCGCGCCCGGCGGCTTCCCGCCGCCCGAGAACATGGAGAAAATGCTGGAAAATATCGAAGCCATTGATACGCCTTTATTGTGATGGGCGATGCCGTCAGGGTTAGATAGGGCCGCTACCGTCAAAGTTAAATGATGAGGTTGGCGAGGATCTCGTTTTCGGTGATGTCCTCGAAACCGATGCCGGACGCCTCGAAATTCGCGAACAGCGCCGCGAAGTTTTCCGGCGCCTTGGTTTCGATGCCGATCAGGACGGAGCCAAAGTTGCGGGCGGTCTTTTTCAGATATTCGAAGCGGGCGATATCGTCGTCGGGGCCGAGCAGGTTGAGGAAGTCGCGGAGCGCGCCCGGGCGCTGCGGAAGCCTGAGAATGAAGTATTTCTTCAGGCCCGCGTAACGCATGGCCCTTTCCTTCACGTCGGGAAGCCGCTCGAAATCGAAATTGCCGCCGGAAACGATCGCGACCACCGTCTTGCCGCGGATCGCTTCGGGATCCATCGTGGCGATGGCCGTCAGCGACAGGGCGCCGGCCGGCTCCAGCACCACACCCTCGACGTTCAGCATCTCGTTGATCGTCACGCAGATCGCATTTTCGGGCATCAGCATGACCTGATCGCTCGGGAAGTCCTTCAGCGCCGCGAAATTCAGGTCGCCGATGCGGGCAACGGCCGCGCCATCGACGAAGTTGTCGACCTTGGAGAGCGTCACCACCTCGCCGGCCTCGATGCTGCGCTTGAGGCTTGGCGCGCCAAGCGGCTCGACGAAGAAGAAACCGGTGCTCGCAACGGTGTCCTTCAGATAACCACTGACGCCGGCCGCCAGGCCACCGCCGCCGACAGGCAGGACGACGAGATCGGGCACCGTACCCTCGGGCAACTGCTGCATGATCTCGGAGGCCACCGTCGACTGACCCTCGATGATATCCTCATGATCGAACGGCGGCACCATGACACCGTCGATCATCTCGACGTGGTCGCGTGCGGCCTTGTAGCACTGGTCGAAGAAGTCGCCTGTCAGCTTGATGGTGATGAACTCGCCGCCGAAGATGCGGGTCTTGTCGATCTTCTGCTGCGGTGTCGTCACCGGCATGAAGACGACGCCCGGAACGCCGAAATGGCGGCAGACGAAGGCAAAGCCCTGCGCATGATTGCCGGCCGACGCGCAGACGAAGGTCTTGCCCGAGGCGCCTTCCTCGATGCGCTTGCGGAAGAAATTGAAGGCTCCGCGGATCTTGTAGGAACGGACGGGCGACAGATCCTCGCGTTTCAGCCAGATATCGGCGCCGTAGCGAGCGGACAAATGCTCGTTGAGTTGCAGCGGCGTTGCCGGAAAAAGGCCACGCAGAGCCTCCTCGGCAGCTTCGACATTCTGTCTGGTCACGGTCACGGTCCCTTGTTATTGCGCCCAACGCTATGCCATAGGCAGACAATCGAAAGAAGCCCATTTTCAACCACAACGGTTCGGTAGGGCGCTGGTGGCACGCGCGCTCGGACAAGCGCCGGCATAACGCCTGCTGCGCCATCGAGATAACGCAATCGTGCGGAGAAACCGCCCGACGAGATGATTATTGTGAGTTTTATGACAGCAGACAAACTTTCCAAGCCGATCGCCTGGCTCCTCCTCGCCGCCATCATCTTCGTAACGGTTTCGCCGATCGGCCTTCGTCCCCATACGATTACGTCAGTCAACATCGACAGGGCGCTCGCCTATCTGGTCGTCGGCCTCGCCTTCGCACTGGCCTATCCCCGGCACTGGATCATGGTCGCCGTGCTGCTGATCGCCGGTGCCTTGTTCATCGAATACCTGCAATATCTCTCACCCACCCGCCATGCGCGCCTTCAGGACGCCGGCGTGAAAGCCGTGGGCGGCACGATCGGTGTCTTTGCCGGATCGATTTTCAACAGGGTTCGCGCCGCGAGAGCGAAGCATCTTGACGCCTGCCAGCGCACGCATGCCCTTGACTGAATCGCCGCAGTCGTTGAATGAGAAGCCTGCGCGGGCGTGGCGAAACTGGTAGACGCAAGAGACTTAAAATCTCTCGGCCTTGGCTATGCGGGTTCGATCCCCGCCGCCCGCACCAACTCCTCCGCCGCCCAAGAATAGCCGAAGATACGACGAGCGGCTGCGATGCATATATGAGACTCCGCTTAACTACTTAATAATATCTCTTTCTTGCAACGTTAGAATGTGTTTGTATGCCGCCCGTCAGCAAAGCTACGGCTTTAGGGCGTGTATTTGTAAAGCTTGTCTTGTGGTGGGAGTAAGACGATGGTTTACGATTGGGATGGCGCCAGAACACGGCGCCTGAGACTGTTTAAAACAGGCACGGCATTCTTGATCGCATTGGCAGCATTCGCGGTACCGCTGTTCGTCTACACGGCAAAATTCAGCGGATTCTAAGATTAGACGACAGCAGCAATCAGCAGCGACAGTTTGATATTATGACGGCGTTTCGACGCCACACATGAAAAGGCGCGGCCCGAGGCCGCGCCTTCACTGTTTCAGGCGTTTCTGGCTCAGGCGAGCTTGGCCGCAAGCTTGGCGACATGCGCGCCCTGGAACTTGGCGGCGTCGAGCTCGATCGCCGAGGGCTGGCGCGAACCGTCGCCGTCGGTAATCGTGGACGCACCATAGGGCGAGCCGCCCTTGATCTCGTCAACGCCCATCTGGCCCTGGAAAGCATAGGGAAGTCCGGCAACGACCATGCCCTGATGGAGGAAGGTCGGGATGAAGCCGAGGATGGTGGATTCCTGGCCGCCGTGCTGCGTGGCGGACGAGGTGAAGGCCGAACCGATCTTGCCGACCAGCTTGCCGGCGAACCAGAGGCCACCCGTCTGATCCCAGAAGTTGCGCATCTGCGATGCGACGGTGCCGAAGCGGGTGCCGGCGCCAACGATGATCGCGTCGTATTCGGCGAGTTCGTCCACGGTGGCGATCGGTGCCTTCTGGTCGAGCTTGAAATGCGATGCCTTGGCGACCTCTTCCGACACCAGCTCGGGCACGCGCTTGACGGTCACGTCGGCACCGGCGGATTTCGCGCCCTCGGCAACGGCATATGCCATCGTCTCGATGTGGCCGTACGCAGAATAGTAAAGAACCAGAACCTTAGCCATCTCAGCAGTTTCCTCTCTCCGGGTTGCGGCGGGTGCTGCGATTGGCGCACCGACCAAAATTCGTTTGATGAATTCGCGGATCATAAAGAACGCCCACGACGCATTTTGTCTAGGCGATAGCTAGCGCAAGAGCCTGGCGGCGGCCAGTGGCGCCACGGAAGACGGACTGTTCAATCTTATCGCACGCTTTTGGCTTGCGTTCACATTTGCGTATGCATGGGCGCAGGCTTCCCGTTTGCCCTATTTGGTATAAGCTCGACGCCAAAGATGAAGACAGAGACCTGCAATGACCCAACAGATTGTGACCGCAGCCATTCTGGCAATCGGCGACGAACTTTTATCCGGCCGTACCAAGGACAAGAACATCGGCCACCTCGCCGATATGCTGCTGCTTTCAGGCATCGACCTCAAGGAAGTCCGCATCGTCGCCGACGAGGAGGAGGCGATCGTCGAGGCGCTGAACGCGCTCCGGACAAAATACGACTATGTGTTCACCTCCGGCGGCATCGGGCCGACCCATGACGATATCACCGCTGATGCCGTTTCCAAGGCCTTCGGTGTTGCCTGCCATCATGACGAGAAGGCGATGGCGCTGCTCGGCGAGATGTACAAGCGCCGCGACATGGAGTTCACCGAGGCCCGCCAGCGGATGGCGCGCATGCCTGTTGGCGCGACGCACATTCCCAACCCCGTCTCCACAGCGCCCGGCTTCGTCATCGGCAACGTCTATGTGATGGCCGGCGTGCCACAGGTATTTCAGGCGATGGTGGACGCGGTGATCCCGACCCTGCGGACCGGAACGCCGGTGCTGTCGCTGGCGATCTCCTGCCCCTATGGCGAAGGCGATATCGGGACGCCGCTGGCGGCGATCCAGAAGGCGCATCCGGACACCAGCATCGGTTCCTATCCGCGTTATGTCGGCCAGAAGTTCTCGACCGAGATCGTCGTTCGTGGCCGCTCGCAGGCGGTGATCGATGCCGCGGGCGCCGACGTCGCTGCGATGATCGAAGGTATTCGCCGCGAGCGGGATATCCTGGAAAACCATTCGGCGGAGGCCTAATTTATTTCGACACCGGCCTATGCGGCTTGATCTCGGTCAAGGAAACAAATGCCGGCCAAGCGCATTGCTTCTCTTACGGAGTTTTTCATCCGAGCAAGGAGATACACATGTCTTACAAAACGATTCTTGCGATTCTCGATACTTCAGACAATTGCGCCGCCGTCGCCGATCTGGCCTTCGCGCTGGCGGCTGAACACGATGCCCATGTGATCGGGCTCCATGCCGAAACGGTCTCCGTCGTGCCGCTCGTTGCGCCCATGGAGATTCCCGATCCCGTCGCGATGCAGGCGCTGCACGAGATGGCGCATGCCGAAAAAGTCAAGATCGAGACGATCGTTCGCCGCAAGGCGGAGGTCGAGGGCGTCTCGTTCGAGTGGCGCAGCTTTGCCTCCTCGAGCGGCTATGGCTCGGCGCCGCTGATCGAGAGCGCCCGCAGCGCCGATCTGCTGGTCGCCTCGCAGGCCGATCCGGCAATACCGTCGGACAGTCACGTCGATGTCGATAATTTCCTGCTCGAAAGCGGACGACCGGTTCTGATGATCCCCTTCATCATACGCCAGCCGAAGCCGATCAAGCGGGTGCTCGTCGCCTGGAACGGCTCGAAGGAGGCCGCGCGCGCCACGTTCGACGCCCTGCCCTTCCTGAAGGCCGCGGACGAAGTGGAGGTCTTCTCCGTCGATCCGGTCGACAACGCGCTGCAATCGGCAGAGGTTGCGGGTGCGGAAATCGCCGCGACCCTTGCACGCCACGGCGTCAACGTCACCCTTGCGACGGCGACAACCTCGGACAAGAGCACGTCGGCCGTTATCGAGAACCGCCTGTCCGACAGCAGCATCGACCTGCTGGTCATGGGCGCCTACACGCATTCGCGGCTCTGGCAGATGATCTTCGGCGGCACGACGAAATCGCTGCTGCATTCCATGACGGCGATGACGCTGCTTTCGCGCTAGCAGGCGGCTCCGACAGCGGGGGCTTGCGTTTTGCAACCAAATTCCGCTAATTGCCACGACCGACGACGAGCTCCGGCTTCGGTCCTTCCATCGCGCAGTCTCGGCTGCGCGATTTGCGTTTGACGAAGGAAACGGAAGAGCGTCCGGCCGCCGGCAAACGGCGTGTCATCATTCATGCCTCGGAGCGAGCCAATGTCCCTTCCCGATAAAGCCTTTCCTGTTTCCTGGGATCAATTTCACCGCGACGCGCGCGCGCTGGCCTGGCGTCTCGCCGGCCTGAACCGCGAGTTCAAGGCGATCGTGTGCATCACCCGCGGCGGCCTCGTGCCGGCCGCCATCATTTCGCGCGAGCTGAACATCCGCCTGATCGAGACCGTCTGCGTCGCGTCCTACCACGATTACGTGAACCAGGGCGAGATGATGCTGCTCAAGGGGATCGCAGCGGAACTGCTTGAAGATGGCGGCGAAAGCGTGCTCGTCGTCGACGATTTGACGGATACCGGCAAGACGGCCTCCGAGGTCCGCACGCTGCTTCCGAAGGCACATTTCGCCTGCGTCTACGCAAAACCACAGGGTGTGCCTGTCATCGATACGTTCGTCACCGAGGTGAGCCAGGATACCTGGATCTACTTCCCGTGGGATATGGGTTTCAGCTATCAGGAACCGATCGCCAAGAGCACCAAGGGCTGATTTTCCAGCGCCTTGCTTGCACAAAGACTGAAGCAACCATAAATTGTTCCAATCTTTGTTTACTAACATCACCAAATTCGCTGTCCGGCCCTCGCCGTCCGCCGTATGATCATATGGCTTCAGGCGGCAAGGGCGCCGCCTGTTGATTGGGTAGGGGCGGTCGCGGGCGCGACACTGGAAAGACCATGCGGCGTTGGCGGTTTATCGGCGTGATCGCGGCTTTCGGGCTGTGCTTGAACGCGCAACCGCGCGCGGTCTCTGCCGAACCCGCCTATATATCCGTCGTGCGCGAATACGTGGATGCGCTCGTCAAGCCGATGATCAACAAACCGATGGTTCTGGCCGCGATCAAGTCGCAGAATTTGAAGTTCGGCGATGTCAGCGCGACTGATATCCAGGTGCTCGACAACAGCTACCGCTCGGAAATCAAGAGCGGGCAATGGCAGATGGTTACCCGTCTCCTCAACAACCCGGTCTCGCGCTACCTCAAATCCAAGCAGGATGATTCGCAAGGAACGATTGTGGAAATCTTCGTGACCGACCGGAACGGACTGAATGTCGCGCAGAGTGTCCCCACCACGGATTACTGGCAGGGCGACGAAAACAAGTTCCTGAAGACGTTTGCCCGGAACTCCGACGAGGTTTTCATAGATCGCGCCAGCCGCGACGATGCCACGCAATTGCTGCAAACACAGGCAAGTTTCACCATTCGCGACGAGAGCGGAGAAGCGATCGGAAGCGCCACGGTGACCATCGCCATCGACGCACTTTAAAGCCGTGTTCGGCCTTGCGAATCACAAGGCTCATTTGGGCGCGAAAAGCCACCGGCAAATGACAAAATATGGCGAAATTTATCCGGCTTTGGCATTTGCCTTGCGCATCTCGTAGCAAGCCATTGAAATTCTTGCCCAACTGGTTTTTCCCCAGTCTCCACAGGCCACTCCACAATATCTTGTGGTGAACACTTCGTTAAGAACAAGCCCTTGACGGAATCGCCTCTTTTCAAGTTAATGAAGTTCGATGTTGCGGCGGCAGCTGAACCGGACATGACGAGGCCGGTTCTCACCAGAAATCGAGCATTGAATCAGGGCGTTGATCCATGAGGGGTGAGCCGCCATGAGTATGTTCTGCGCGATTTTTGCCGCCTGAAAAAGCGACATCCGGGGCTGGCGGAAAAAGGCTGTTAATACTATATTTAGTGATTGCAGCCACCATCACCACAAGATACAGGATGACCCATCTCCGGATGACACTCCTGTGACGATACGGAAACGAGAACTGGCTGCGCTCCTTTCGGCGCCGCCGGAGGTGGAAACTTGCGCCTTGGTCAACGGGGACGGGGCGCGCGAGCTAGAGGTTAAGGCAAATGCGCATAGAACGCCGATTTACGAAGGCAGATCAGGGCGCTTACGCGGCTATCGAATTCCGCAAGGCAACCAGCGAGATCAAGAACCCTGACGGGTCGATCGTATTCCGCCTCGAGAACATCGATGTTCCCGCGCAGTTTTCGCAGGTCGCGGCCGACATTCTGGCGCAGAAGTATTTCCGCAAGGCCGGCGTCCCTGCCCGCCTCAAGAAGGTCGAGGAAAACGACGTTCCTTCCTTCCTGTGGCGCTCGGTTGCCGATGAGGCGGCTCTGAAGGACCTCCCGAAGGATCAGCAGTACGGTTCCGAAACCGATGCGCGCCAGGTCTTCGACCGTCTGGCCGGCACCTGGACCTACTGGGGCTGGAAGGGTGGCTACTTCTCTTCCGAGGAAGACGCGGCCGCCTTCCGCGACGAACTCGCCTACATGCTCGCGACTCAGCGCGTCGCCCCCAACTCACCGCAGTGGTTCAACACCGGCATGCATTGGGCCTATGGCATCGACGGCCCCGGCCAGGGCCACTTCTATGTCGACCCCTTCACCGGCAAGCTGACGAAGTCGAAATCGGCCTATGAGCATCCGCAGCCGCACGCCTGCTTCATCCAGTCCGTCGAGGACGATCTGGTCAACGAAGGCGGCATCATGGACCTGTGGGTTCGCGAAGCCCGCCTCTTCAAGTACGGCTCCGGCACCGGCTCCAACTTCTCGTATCTGCGAGGCGAAGGCGAACGCCTTTCCGGCGGTGGCCGTTCCTCCGGCTTGATGAGCTTCCTGAAGATCGGTGACCGCGCCGCCGGCGCCATCAAGTCTGGCGGCACGACGCGTCGCGCGGCCAAGATGGTCGTGGTCGACATCGACCATCCGGATATCGAGGAATACATCAACTGGAAGGTCAAGGAAGAGCAGAAGGTTGCTGCCCTCGTCACCGGTTCCAAGATCGTCAATCGCCACCTGAAGGCGATCATGAAGGCCTGCGTCAATTGCGAAGGCGACAATGACGATTGCTACGACCCGAACAAGAACCCTGCCCTGAAGCGCGAAGTGCGCGCTGCCAAGAAGGACCAGGTTCCGGAAAACTATATCGGCCGCGTCATCCAGTTCGCTCGCCAGGGCTACAAGGACCTCGAGTTCAAGACCTACGACACCGACTGGGATTCGGAAGCCTACCTCACGGTTTCGGGCCAGAACTCCAACAACTCGGTCTCGATCAAGGACGACTTCCTACGCGCAGTCGAAAACGACGGCGACTGGAACCTGACCGCCCGCAAGGACGGCAAGGTCATGAAGACGCTGAAGGCACGCGACCTGTGGGAATCGATCTCCTACGCCGCATGGGCCTCGGCCGATCCGGGCCTGCACTTCAACACGACGATGAACGACTGGCACACCAGCCCGGCCGCCGGCCCGATCCGTGCATCCAACCCGTGCTCGGAATACATGTTCCTCGACGACACGGCCTGCAACCTTGCCTCGCTGAACCTCATCCAGTTCAAGGATGCGGCCACCAAGCGCATCAACATCGCCGATTACGAGCATGCCGTTCGCCTGTGGACGGTCGTGCTTGAAGTCTCCGTGATGATGGCGCAGTTCCCGTCGAAGCAGATCGCCGAGCGCTCCTACGAATACCGCACGATCGGCCTCGGCTACGCCAACATCGGCGGCCTGCTGATGTCGTCGGGCATTCCCTATGACAGCGACGAAGCCCGCGCCATCGCAGGCTCGCTGACCGCGATCATGACCGGCATCTCCTACGCCACTTCGGCAGAGATCTCGGCCGAACTCGGACCTTTCCCGATGTTCAAGCCGAACCGCGAAGCCATGCTGCGGGTCATCCGCAACCATCGCCGCGCCGCTTACGGCGAGACGTCTGGCTATGAAGGCCTGTCGATCAACCCGGTCGCGCTCATCCACTCCGAGAACCCGGACCAGGACCTGGCGGCTCACGCCAAGAGCGCCTGGGACAAGGCTCTCGAGCTCGGCGAAAAGCACGGCTACCGCAACGCCCAGGCAACCGTCATCGCGCCGACAGGCACGATCGGCCTCGTCATGGATTGCGACACGACGGGTATCGAGCCTGACTTCGCGCTGGTGAAGTTCAAGAAGCTCGCCGGCGGCGGCTACTTCAAGATCATCAACCGCGCCGTTCCGGAGGCGCTGCGCACGCTCGGCTACTCCGAGAGCCAGATCGCCGAGATCGAAGCTTACGCTGTCGGCCACGGCAACCTGAACCAGGCTCCGGCAATCAACCCCGGCTCGCTGAAAGCCAAGGGCTTCACCGACGAGACGATCGAAGCGCTGAACGGCGCGCTGAAGTCGGCATTCGACATCAAGTTCGTCTTCAACCAGTGGACGCTCGGCACCGACTTCTTGAAGACGACGCTGAAGGTTTCCGACGAACAGCTCGGCGACATGGGCTTCAACCTGCTCGAGCACATCGGCTTCTCGAAGAAGGACATCGAGGCTGCCAACGTTCACGTCTGCGGCGCGATGACGCTGGAAGGCGCACCGTTCCTGAAGAACGAGCACCTCGCCGTCTTCGATTGCGCCAATCCGTGCGGCAAGATCGGCAAGCGTTATCTCTCGGTCGACAGCCACATCCGCATGATGGCTGCCGCCCAGCCGTTCATCTCGGGTGCGATCTCCAAGACGATCAACATGCCGAACGACGCGACGGTCGACGATTGCAAGAGCGCCTACATGCTCTCCTGGAAACTCGGCCTGAAGGCAAACGCTCTCTACCGCGACGGCTCCAAGCTGTCGCAGCCGCTGAACGCCTCGCTGATCGAAGACGAGAGCGATGAGGACGCACTGGAGGATCTGCTGCAGCAGCCGGTCGCCGCCCAGGCCGTCACCATCACCGAAAAGATCATCGAGCGTGTGGTCGAGCGCGTGACCCGCGAACGCGAGAAGCTGCCGAACCGCCGCCAGGGCTACACCCAGAAGGCCGCCGTCGGCGGACACAAGGTATACCTGCGCACCGGCGAATTCGGTGACGGTCGCCTCGGCGAGATCTTCATCGACATGCACAAGGAAGGCGCGGCCTTCCGTGCGATGATGAACAACTTCGCCATCGCCATCTCGCTCGGTCTGCAGTACGGCGTGCCGCTCGAGGAATATGTGGAGGCCTTCACCTTCACCAAGTTCGAGCCGGCAGGCATGGTCATCGGCAACGACGCGATCAAGAACGCCACGTCGATCCTCGACTACGTGTTCCGCGAACTCGCCGTCTCCTACCTCGGCCGCCACGATCTGGCGCATGTCGATACGTCGGACTTCTCGAACACGGCGCTTGGCAAGGGCATCCAGGAAGGCAAGACGAACCTCGTCTCGACCGGCTGGACCGCGGCTACAAGCCGACGATCGTTTCGAACAGCGAACGCCAGGCATCCGGCGAGCCGAAGGGCTCGGCAACAGCCGCCCCTGCCCGCGCCTCGTCCGGCGCGACGGTGACGTCTTTCGCGGGTGCCGCCGCCCGCAAGATCGAGCCGACGGTCGCGATCTCGACCTCCGAAATCGTCGCCTTCAAGCGCGATTACGAAGAGCGCGCGAGGGAATTGGCCGAAGAGATCGCCGAGGAAGTGCTGGAAGAAGTCACGACCGAGGCGCAGCAGCAGGCAACCGCCCTGTTCTCCGACAAGGCCGCGGCTGACGCCGCTTCGGCCAAGACGGAAGCCAAGAAGATCGAATCCGAGCGCCGCGCCCGGTCGATCATGCAGGGCTACACCGGCAACATTTGCTCGGAGTGCCAGAACTTCACGATGGTGCGCAACGG
Source organism: Rhizobium sp. AN80A (assembly GCF_030053015.1). Classification (NCBI taxonomy): domain Bacteria; kingdom Pseudomonadati; phylum Pseudomonadota; class Alphaproteobacteria; order Hyphomicrobiales; family Rhizobiaceae; genus Rhizobium; species Rhizobium sp. AN80A. The sequence goes on from NZ_JASJPX010000003.1 coordinate 1,240,276, forward strand.
CACCTGCGAGAAGTGCGACACGTGCGGCGCGACCAGCGGCTGCAGCTGATCGGCGTTAGAGAACGCCAGGCCAAATAAAAAGGCCGTCCGCTTGTCCAAGCGGGCGGCCTTTCTTTTTCAAGGTGTGGTCTGCTTTTCGTAGCGTGACTTGGCCTCAACGCGCATCCACGCCCGTCGTGTGCAGCTTGGTTCTCACATGGCGGACGCCATCGACCGAGGATGCGGCGAGTTCGACCTTGCGGGCGATGCCGATGGTCTCGACGGAGCCTTCGACGGTGACGACGTGGCCGTCGGCGTGGACCTCGATGCTGTCGATGTCGACTTCGGGGACATTCTCGATGTTTTCGGTGACCCGCGCTTCGAGATCGTCGCTGTCATCGCGGTCGATCGTGTCGGCTCGCAGCAGATCCTTCAGCCGGTTCTCGTTGCCATCGCGGTCTATGCCGTCTATGCGGAAGCCTGGATTGTCGCTTCTGTCGAAATTCGCGGGCGTTTCACCGTAGGCGCCATTTTCAGGCGCTGCGGACGATGATCCCGGTGTATCCGCATAGGGCCAGCCGTCGTCGATATTGCGCTCTTCGAAGTCGCGATAGTCCTCGCTGCGCGACAGCGGCTTCTTTCCATCATCGTTCATGGGCATCGATCTTCTCCTTCAGCGTGTTTTCAAACAACGCCCAAGAGGCCAGATGGTTCGTCAATTTTGCCTGGCGTCGCCTCGCGGATGCAACTGCGTCTACCACAACCGCTATCTCCGGGGTGCAGCCGGTTCGTGGAAACAAGCTATGGAATAGCCTAGCCCTTGTGCGTCAAAACGCAAGGGAGAGAGACATGGCGACGTGCAAGGCAAGCAATGGCGATACCTGGGAGATCTACCAAACGAATGGCCAGTGGCACTGGCGGCGCAGGGCGCCTAACGGAAATATCGTCGGCGCCTCGACGGAAGGCTATCACAATCGAAGCGACTGCATCGCCAATGCCCGGCGCAATGGAATGACCTGCGATCCGGTCTGACCGGCTCGACTGTCGCGGAATTCGATAAGGGAAGGTGCGCGGCCGATCACATCAGGGCTGCGCGCTTCCGATTGCTATCGAGCAGCCTTCGGTTCGGCGAATGTCGCAGCGCCTTGCAATGGCACGTCATCGGCCACTTCCTGCGCGACGGCGGAGAGGTCGAGATTGCCCCAGATGGATTTTTCCTTGCTGCGATCGGCACGGCGGGATGTCTTGATTTCAACAACGAACGGCTTCGATTGAGCGCGCATGTGATTCCTACTGAAAAGCGTTGAACAGAATCCATCAACGCAGCGAGCCTATGAAGCGTTCCCTTGCCGCGCAAGCGCATTCGGCGTCGCACCCCCTGACCTCGGCTGCCTATACAGCCTCAAGTCAGCCACGGGCAAAAATTCACCCCCATGACGCGAGCCGATGAGGGCGCTGCTACCGTTTTTTCGTCGCGACGGGCAGCCATGCAAAATTGTTTCCGGAAAATCCTTGAAGGAACAATCAATGTCGACTAGGTAGCACGTCGCCGAATATGGTGGCGTCCAGGCTCAGGCTTCGACGACGTCCAATCGGCCACCTTTTCCTACTCGTGTAGAGGCACCGGCAGCGGCCCCAGGTCGCTTATCGATCGTTTGATCGGCAGCCGGTTTGCAAACAAAATATCAGCGTGCGGATGGCACCTGGACAGCGGAACGGCCGATCAACATCGCTCGTTTCGACGGCTAGGGAGTCGCTGGCGCCAAGGAATGAAAAAGACTGCGAATGACCATTAAAGAGCGTTTTCTGAAACAGCAGCATGCCTGGATGATCGGCGCATGCTACTCCCGCAAACACCCCGATTTTCATCGCTATGGCGGCGTCGACGTCGCCGTTTCCCCCGCTGGAAAGAGTGTCTCGACACGTTCATGAACGACATGATCGACACCCTGCCCCGCAGCCTGTCCGAGCGCCGCCTGGCGCTGCGCAATCCGCGCCGGCCTTTCGAGCCCGGCAATGTCGAGTGGGTTTTCGTCAGCAAGCATCGTGGCCTGCGCGCGCCCGACGGCACCCGGCCGGAGTTGCCCGAAGCGCGCCTGCGCCGCGCCTGAATGCTTTCAAGCGATCGACTGTCGCCGGCTGGCGGGGTTTTCTTGTCCCTCCAGCCGGCGAATTTGTTTCGGGCGCCTGTTAGCGCCGGCCTCGTATGCTTTTCGTCAGCACAATGAGAATGAGGCCGACGGCAACGGCGAGAGCGCCCCAATAGATCCAGGGCGTCTGGTCGATCATGAAGCTCTCGGCCGGATACGGAAAATAGCCGCTGCCCTGTCCCATCCAGATCAGGCCGGTCAGGACCAGCAGGCCTTCAAGGCCATAGACGAGCTTCACCATCACATACTCCTCCACGGCGCCCTGCTCATTGCAGGACGCGAGCTCAAGCCTTCGGGAAATCGGCGCCAAGGCTGGTGTCTTTCCACGCTTCGATCAGTGCCAGGCGCTCCTTCAGCTTGGCCGTGACCGCGCCATAGCCGAACTCGCCGAGCACGAGGTGGCGCGGCGCATTCTCAACCTCGGTGATCTTGATGATCGCTTCGCCGGCGCGCACGGGATCGCCGGGTTGCTGGCCGCTGTATCCGGCCGTCTGGCGCATGCGCGCGGCGGCTGTCTCGGCGTAATCGGCGATCTTGCTCTCGGTCTGCCGCAGCGAACGGCCGGCCCAGTCGGTACGGAACGGGCCGGGTTCGACGCAGGTGACCTTGATGCCGAGCGGCGCGCCTTCGGCGGCCAGCGCATCCGACATGCCCTCGACCGCATGCTTGCTGGCCGAGTAGTAGCCGGACGCGGGGAAGCCGATGAAGCCGGCCACCGACGTGATGTTGATGACATGGCCGCGTCTGCGCGTGCGCATGCCGGGAAGAACCGCGCGCGTCATGGCGAACAGGCCGAAGACATTGGCCTCGAACTGATCGCGGATCTCGCGGTCGCTGCCCTCCTCGATCGTCGACTGATAGCCATAGCCGGCATTGTTGACGAGGACGTCGATCCGTCCGAAGCGTTCCTCGGCAGCCTTCACGGCGGCGGTGATCTGGGAGGTGTCGGTCACGTCGAGGTCGACGGCGAGCGCGTTCTCCTCATGGCCGGAAACGAGATCGGCGACGCGAGCCTTGTCGCGGGCGCTGACAACAGTCGGCCAACCGCGGGCGATGGTGAGTTTCGCCAACTCGCGGCCGAAGCCTGTCGAGCAGCCGGTGATGAACCAGACGGGATTTTTGTCTTGAGGCATGGTGTTTTCCTGAAATGTTCGTCTGAAATTGAAAGCGCCCTTGGGTGTCCTTTGGGGATCTCCTTGGGCGCGTCTTGGGGGCACCTTCTGATCTAGGGTGCAGCCCGGCACTTTTCCACAAGGGCGCGGAACGTCGAACCTGCGGATGCAAAAAGCCGCGCGCTCGCTGGAGCACGCGGCCGGATCGACCAGGATTTTCGTTTCGGCTTACTGCAGGGTACGCGGCGGCAGGCCCTGGGCAAGCGTCGCGCCCTGCTGGACGGGGGCCACGCCGGCGCCCATGCCATCAAGGCCGGTGGCGACGACGGAGACGCGGAACTTGCCATCCAGATTGCGGTCGAAGATCGCGCCGACGACGATATCGGCATCGTCCTGCACTTCGTCGCGGATACGGCTTGCGGCTTCATCGACTTCGAACAGCGTCATGTCGGAACCGCCGGAGATCGAGATCAGCACGCCCTTGGCGCCGCGCATCGAGATGTCGTCGAGCAGCGGGTTGGCGATCGCGGCTTCGGCGGCCTTCATCGCGCGCTCTTCGCCCGAGGCTTCGCCGGTGCCCATCATGGCGCGGCCCATGCCGCGCATGACAGACTTCACGTCGGCGAAATCGAGGTTGATGAGGCCTTCCTTGACGATCAGGTCGGTGATGCAGCCGACGCCGGCAAACAGCACGCGGTCGGCGGTCATGAAGGCGTCGGCGAAGGTGGTCTTCGCATCGGCGATGCGGAAGAGGTTCTGGTTCGGGATGACGATCACGGTATCGGCAGCCTGGCGCAGCGCCTCGATGCCGGCTTCGGCCGTCTTCATGCGGCGGTTGCCTTCGAAGGTGAAGGGCTTGGTGACGACGCCGACCGTCAGGATGCCGGCGTTGCGGGCCGCCTGCGCGATGACGGGTGCGGCACCCGTGCCGGTGCCGCCGCCCATGCCGGCGGTGACGAAGCACATGTGCGAGCCGGCCAGGTGATCCATGATCTCGTCGATCGATTCTTCAGCAGCCGCGCGGCCGATCTCGGGCAGCGAGCCGGCGCCGAGGCCTTCTGTCACATGCGCGCCGAGCTGGATACGGCGCGAGGCCTTGGATGTCGCAAGCACCTGCGCGTCGGTGTTGGCGGCAATGAATTCCACGCCTTCGAGGCTTTCCGCGATCATGTTGTTGATGGCGTTTCCGCCGCCGCCACCAACGCCGATCACCGAAATTCTGGGCCGCATCTCGGAAATTCCGGGCTTGGCGTTCGTCATCGCAATCTCCTTCGTGCGCATTCTTCCATGGGCTCCACCGCATTATCGGGACCCGAATCGCGCATCAGCCTATGGGCGCAAGAAGGCAGAGGCGGGGCGAAAGAACAAGATGCAGGCTTTTCTAAAATTTATCCGGAACCTTTTTTGAGGTTGGCGCATTAGATCGATTCAAGCCAGTCAAAATTCCTTTTCAAATGAAAGTCCGCCTGCCCATAAAGAGAGGAGTACCGCGCAGATGCCTATGCTCGCTTCCAGCCAGTCGATAGCCCCTCCGAAAGACCATATCGTGACCGCACAGGAAGCGCTGGAGCCGCTCTTCCTGCAGATCGAAGCGGAAGCCGAATTGCGGATGATTTCCGCGGCGCTCAAGGCCGGCTGGTCGGCCGAGGATGCTGTGACCGCAATCGACGAATTGCGTCGCACCGAGTTGCTGCCCGGCAATCGCTGAGCACCAAAAAATCATTCGCCTTCGAGGCCGGATGGCCTATCTCTACCGCGGTCAAGTGATTGCGGAGATAGGATTTCATGACCATCAAGACCATCTGCATTTTTGGTGCCGGCGCCCTTGGCGGGATGATCGCCACAAAAATAGCGGCGTCGATTGGACGCGACGTGACGGTGTCGGTCGTGGCGCGCGGAGCGCATCTCGACGCGATCCGCCGCGACGGGCTGACGCTGCATGAGGCCGGTTCCCAGACGCCGATCAATGTCAAGGTAGCGGCGACGGACAATCCGGCCGATCTTCCGCCGCAGGACCTCGTCATCACCGGGCTCAAGGGCCATCAGCTCAGCGCCGCCGCCGAGGGGATGGGCGGATTGCTCAAGGACGACACGCGCGTCGTCATGATCCTCAACGGCATTCCGTGGTGGTATTTCCACCGCGACGACCATCCCGAGTTCGCCGAGCTGCAATTCGAGGAACTCGATCCCGGCGGGGCGCTCTGGAGCCTTGTCGGACCACAGCGAGTTATCGGTTGCGTCGCACATCAGGGCGCCGAAGTCAGCGAACCGGGCAAAATCAGGCTCAGCAACAAGGGCCGCTTCATCCTCGGCGAGCCCTCGGGCGAGATCACGGGCGACCTTGAGGCTATTCAGGCCCTGCTGCGGAAGGCCGATCTCAGCGTCACGCTGTCACCGGATATCCGCAACGACATCTGGAGCAAGCTGATGGGCAATGCTTCGTTCAATCCGATCAGCGCGCTGACGCGCTCCTCCATGTCCGATCTCATGGCCGACGTTGCCGTCAGCGACCAGATCGGCAAGGTGATGAAGGAGGTCAAGGCGGTTGGCGAGGCGCTCGGCGCCAATGTGGGCATGTCGGTGGAGGAGCGCCTCGAGCAGGCCAGCCAGATCGGGCCCGTGCGAACCTCGATGCTGCAGGACCTCCTTGCCGGAAAGGCGCTGGAGATCACGCCGCTGGTTGGCATGGTCGTGGCGCTTGGCAGGCTGACCTCCGTTCCGACGCCGGTCTCCGAAACCTTGCTCGCGATGGTCTCGCGGCTCGATCGCGAGAACTGCAAGCCGGCCTCCTGACCGGCTTGGTCAGCCGCTTGCCCCTCTCAAGGCGCTCACGGAATGAGTCCGGAAACCCCTCCAGCGCCTTGAAATCATCTCGCTTTAGTTAAGCCAGTCCGCCATGCGGTCGACCGCCTCGGCGATCTCGGCTTCGGAGCCGGCGTAGGACATGCGCATCGCGCGATGTCCCTCCAGCGGATCGAAATCGAGGCCCGGCGTCGCGGCGACATCGATCTCGGTCAGCATGCGCCTGACGAATTCCATGCTGTCGTTGGTGAAGCGCGTGACGTCCACATAGGCGTAGAAGGCGCCATCCATCGGCGAAGCGATCGGCAGTCCCATTTCCGGCAGGCGCCGCATCAGGAAGTCGCGGTTGGCGGCATAGCTTGCCTTGTAGACATCGAGTTCATCCTCGGCGCCGAGGGCGCGGCGGCGGCGATCTGCGACAGTTCCGGCGCGGAGATATAGAGGCTTTGGGCGACCCGCTCGACCGGCCGCACGAGGCGATCGGGAAGCACCATCCAGCCGATGCGCCAACCGGTCATGCAATAATATTTCGAGAACGAGTTGATGACGATGGCGTCGTCGGTCACCGCGAGCGCGCTCGTCTCCTCGCCCGCGAAGGTCAGGCCGTGATAGATCTCGTCAGAAATGAAGGCGATCGAATTGGACGAGCAATAGTCCGCGAGTTCGGCAAGCGCCTTGCGACCCGTCACGGTGCCGGTCGGGTTTGCCGGGCTTGCGAGAAGAACGCCCTTCAGGCGGATACCGCTTTCCTTCTGGGCCGCCTCGAGGCTTTCGGGCGTCAGCGTGAACTGCGTTTCGGCGGCAACGGGCACCTCGACAACCCTGAGACCGAGGGCCGCGAGAATGTTGCGGTATGCGGGATAGCCGGGCCTGGCGATCGCCACCGCATCACCGGCATCGAAGAGCGACAGGAATGCGAGGTTGAAGCCGGCGGAAGAGCCCGTCGTGATCGCGATGCGCGCGGGATCGATTTCAAGGTCGTGCCGCTCGCCGTAGTGCGTTGCAAGCGCCTGCTTCAGATCAACGATGCCGAGCGCATCGGTGTAGCCGATCCTGCCGTCGTCAAGTGCGGCTTTCGCCGCGTCGAGAGCCGCGCGTGGTGCCGGATGAGACGGCTGGCCGACGGCCATGGAAATCACAGGCAGGCCGCTCGCGCGCCGCCGTGTCGCTTCCGCCAGAACATCCATTGCGTGAAACGGCTCGACTGCACTGCGTTTGGAAATGGAAAACAAGGGTACTTCTCTTTCGGCTCGAATTGCGGCCCGACAAATGCCGCATTAGTAAGTTCTTCACAATCCCGCGACCACATAACAACCGCGAGAATTCCTGTTTCAATAGGCCCGGATGCGCCGTATTTTTGCTGCTTCGCATTGCATTCCGGTCGCGGGACTGTGATACCCGAAGCATTGGACGACCGACATCACCCGCAAAGACGAGGATATCATGGCCATTCTCCCGAAAATCTTCATGGCGCTCGCGCTGACCGCCTCCGTTGTCTCCGCCCAGCCGGCCGCTGCACTCGACGACGCGCAGAAGAAGGAGTTCGGCGACTTCATCAAGCAGTATCTCATCGAGAACCCGGAGATCATGCTCGATGTCCAGGACGCGCTGCAGAAAAAGCAGGAAGCCGCACGTCTGGTCAAAGCCAACGCGACGATCTCGGAAAACAAGGCGGCGATCTTCGATTCCAAGTACGACATGGCGCTCGGCAACCCGAAGGGCGATGTCACGATCGTCGAGTTCTTCGATTACAATTGCAGCTATTGCCGCCGTGCCCTGTCCGACATGCAGACCATCCTGAAAAAGGATCCGAACATCCGCTTCGTGCTCAAGGAATTCCCGATTCTCGGCCCTGAATCGGTTGCCGCCCACAAGGTTTCGGCGGCCTTCCGCAAGCTGGCACCTGAAAAGTACAGCCAGTTCCATATCGCCCTTCTTGGCAGCGATGGCCGCGCCAACGAAGCAAGCGCCATAGAGGTCGCGCAGTCGCTGGGTGTCAGCGAAAAGGAAATCCGCGCCGAGATGGCGAAGGACCCGACCGACGCCTCCGTGCAGGAAACCTATTCGCTGGCGCAGAGCCTCGGCATCACGGGCACGCCATCCTACGTGATCGGCAACGAGCTGGTGCAGGGCGCGGTCGGTTACGAAGACCTCGAGACCAAGGTCAAGAACATGCGGACCTGCGGCAAGACCAGCTGCTGAGCCGGCCCCCATCAAATTGCCGGAATCCGGGTGCTTCAGCCATGTGGACAATATGGCGTGATTCCTGATGCCTTATCCAAAGGGCTTTCATTAAGCCTTTGGTGAGTCTATAGGTTGCCCTCGCACATTTGACGGAACACTCGATGACGCAAACCATTTTCGTCCTGAACGGGCCAAACCTGAACATGCTCGGCAAAAGAGAGCCAGGCATTTACGGCGGCAAGACGCTTCAGGACATCGAGGCGGACTGCAGGTCTGCCGGGCGAGAGCTTGGCTTCGATATCGATTTCCGCCAAAGCAACCATGAAGGCCAGATCGTCGAATGGCTGCACGAGGCCGACGACAAGGCAATCGGCGTTGCGATCAACGCCGCCGCCTATACGCACACATCGGTTGCGCTTCATGATGCGATCCGCGCCATTTCCATTCCCGTTGTAGAGCTCCATATCTCCAACGTGCATGCGCGGGAAGAATTTCGCCACAAGTCGATGATCGCGCCCGCCGTAAAGGGCGTCATCTGCGGCTTCGGACCATACAGCTACATTCTGGCGCTCCACGCGCTGAAGAACGTCACCGCATAAAAAGACAGGGCAAAACTCATGGCTGAAAAAAAGAACGGTATCGACCAGGCACTGATCCGCGATCTCGCGAACATCCTCAACGACACGGATCTGACCGAGATTGAAGTCGAGCAGGACGATCTGCGCATCCGCGTTTCGCGCGCCGGCAACACGCAGTATGTCCAGGCGCCGATGGCTGCCCCCGCCTACGCGGCCGCTCCGGCGGCGATTGCCGCGCCGGCTGCTGGCGCAGCACCTGCCGCCGCCGCTCCGGCACGCAACCCGGCCAACACGGTCACCGCGCCGATGGTAGGCACCGCCTACATGGCGCCGGCTCCGGGCGCGCGCGCCTTCATCGAAGTGGGCGCGACGGTCAAGGAAGGCCAGACGCTGCTCATCATCGAAGCAATGAAGACGATGAACCAGATCCCTGCCCCGAAGTCGGGCAAGGTCGTTGAAATTCTTGTCGAAGACGGCGCGCCGGTCGAATACGGCCAAGCTCTCGTGGTCGTCGAATAAGGCGGACGTCATGGTCTCGAAAATCCTCATCGCCAACCGCGGGAAATCGCCCTTCGCGTGCTTCGCGCGTGTAAAGAGCTCGGCATTCCCTGCGTCGTCGTTCACTCGACCGCCGATGCCGACGCCATGCATGTGCGCCTGGCCGACGAAAGCGTTTGCATCGGCCCGCCGCCGTCGCGCGACAGCTATCTGAACATTCATCAGATCGTCGCTGCCTGCGAGATCACCGGCGCCGACGCGGTCCACCCAGGCTACGGCTTCCTGTCGGAGAACGCAAAGTTCGCCGAAATCCTCGAAGCGCACGGCATCACCTTCATCGGCCCGACCGCGGAACACATCCGCATCATGGGCGACAAGATCACCGCCAAGACGACGGCGCAGGAACTCGGCATCCCCGTCGTTCCAGGCTCCGACGGCGAAGTGAAGACCGAGGAAGACGCGCTGAAGACGGCAGCCGAAATCGGTTATCCGGTGCTGATCAAGGCGACCGCCGGTGGTGGCGGTCGTGGCATGAAGGTCGCCAAGAGCCCCGACGATCTGATCGAGGCCTGGTCGACGGCCCGTACCGAGGCGGCCGCCGCTTTCGGCAACGAAGCCGTCTATATGGAAAAGTACCTCGGCAAGCCGCGGCACATCGAAATCCAGGTGTTCGGTGACGGCGAAGGCAATGCCATCCATCTCGGTGAACGTGACTGCTCGCTGCAGCGCCGCCACCAGAAGGTCTGGGAAGAAGCCAACTCGCCTGCCCTCAACGTCGAACAGCGCATGAAGATCGGCCAGGTCTGCGCCGACGCCATGAGGAAGCTGAAGTATCGCGGCGCCGGCACGATCGAGTTCCTCTACGAAAACGGCGAGTTCTACTTCATCGAAATGAACACCCGTCTTCAGGTCGAGCACCCGATCACCGAAGCGATCACCGGCATCGACCTCGTGCACGAGCAGATCCGCGTCGCTTCCGGCGGCGGTCTGTCGGTCACGCAGGATGAGATCCACTTCCATGGCCACGCCATCGAATGCCGTATCAACGCCGAGGACGCGCGCACCTTCGTGCCCTCGCCCGGCACGATCACGCATTTCCACGCACCTGGCGGTCTCGGCGTTCGCATCGACTCGGGCGTCTATCAGGGCTACAAGATCCCGCCCTATTACGACAGCCTGATCGGCAAGCTCATCGTGCACGGCCGCACCCGCGTCGAATGCATGATGCGTCTGCGCCGCGCGCTTGACGAGTTCGTGGTCGACGGCATCAAGACGACGCTGCCGCTCTTCCAGGATCTGGTCGACAACCAGGATATCGCCAACGGCGACTACGACATCCACTGGCTGGAAAACTATCTGGCCAGCAAGCCGGCTTAACCGCAATGGCAGGGTCGCGCAGGAAATCTCCAGGCATCACACCGGAAATTCTCCTGCGCGCCTATTCCATCGGGCTCTTCCCGATGGCCGAGATCGGCTGACGATCCCGAGATCTTCTGGGTCGAACCCGACCTTCGCGGCGTGCTGCCGCTCAATGATTTCCACGTTTCCAAAAGCCTCGCCAAGACCATCCGGCGCAAACCGTTCGAGATCCGCTTCGATCATGATTTCGAGGCCGTGATCGCCGCCTGCGCCGAGGAGACGTCGGGACGGCCGAGCACCTGGATCAACCAGACGATCAGATCACTCTACGCCTCGCTCTTCCGCATGGGGCACGCGCATACCGTCGAGGCATGGGACGGCGATGAATTGGTGGGCGGGCTTTACGGCGTATCGCTCGGCGCCGCCTTTTTCGGCGAGAGCATGTTCTCGCGGCGCACGGACGCCTCGAAAATCTGTCTCGTGCATCTGGTGGAACGGCTGAAGGAGAAGGGTTTCGTCCTGCTCGACACCCAGTTCACGACCGAACACCTGAAGACCTTCGGCGCGATCGACGTTGCGAAGGACGAATACGAGCATATGCTCGCCGCGGCGATGGATCTCGCCGCATCTCGAATTCTAGAAAACTGCTGTATTACTTGGCGGCCTTACTTGGCGGACTTGTCGGGCGCGGGCACATCCGATGTCGCCTTGCAGTCCTTCAGCCACACGTCGTAGATCGGATGCTCGACGGCGTTGAGGCCGGGGCTGTCGGCGAACATCCAGCCGGTGAAGATGCGGCGGATCTTGCGATCCAGCGTGATCTCGTCGACCTCGACGAAGCCGTCGATCTTCTGGGCTTCGGTCTGGTCGCGCGAATAGCAAGCCTTCGGCGTGACCTGCAGGGCGCCGAACTGGACCGTTTCATTGACGTAAACGTCGAAGGTGGTGATGCGGCCGGTGATCTTGTCGAGGCCGGAAAAGACGGCGACAGGATTGTCGATGCGGGCGGCCAGAACCGTCTGCGGCAGAAAGGACGAGCCAAGCGCCAGAGCGATCCCGGCGGCACGCAGGACAGGGTTCCGCGTGAGAAGCTTCATATCTTTCCGTCTCCACCGCATTTCAAAAATAGAAGGCCGCAGTGTCTGCGGCCATTCTGCGGGTATAGGTCAATTGTGGCCAAAAGCGGGGCCGGACAGCCTATCAGCTGCCGGGCGTCCATGCGTCGTAGTCGCCGGTCACGCGCGGGCGTTCGCCGGCAACGACGAGCGAGCCCGGCGGACGATAAGCCTGCGGCGAACCGGTCGGGTTGGCGCGATGCGCGACCTGCCAATCCTTGGCGACATAGGTCTCCTTGGACGGCGGAACGTCCGTGCGGTAGTGCATCCAGCCATGCCAGCCCGGCGGGATCGCCGATGCGTCCGCGTAGCCCTTGTAGATCACCCAACGGCGCGGCAGCCCGAAGGACGTGGTGCCGCCTTCGTAGTAGACGTTGCCCAATTCATCTTCGCCGACGCGCTTGCCGAAGCGCCAGGTCGCGAAGCGGGTGCCGATCGTCTGACCGTTCCACCAGGTGAAGATTTGCAGGAGGAGAGTTTTCATGTCTTTTCCTTGTGCCTGCCTTGGGAGCAGACGGGACCAGAATTCGATCTTTTGCTTATGCCGCCAGCAGCGCCGGTTGTCCAGCGATTCCGCAGCCAAAACAGTTCATTTCAGCGCCATCTTGAAGCCGAGATGGGACGGTTCGAAGCCGAGCCGCTCATAGAAGCGATGGGCATCCTTGCGCTTGGCGTTGGAGACGAGCTGCACACGCGCCAACCCAAGCGCGGTGGCCTTTTCGATGCAGAACTCGACCATCCGGGCGCCGATGCCCTGGCCGCGCATGTCGCCGCGCGTCTGCACGGCTTCGATGATCATGAAGGACGTTCCGCGACCGGTGAGCGTCGTCGCGATCGCGATCTGGAAAGTGCCGATGACCTCGCCAGCCAGCTCGGCGACGAACAGCGTCTGATCGGGAGAGGCGGCGATAATCTCGAAGGCGCGCTCGTAGTCAGGCAGCGCGTCTTCGCAAACCGTATCACCGTGGCCGCCAATGTCGTCGGCGGCGAACATGGCGATCAATACCTTCAGATCGTCCCGGCGGGCTTCGCGAATGATGATCTGCTTGGTCATGGACAACGCTTCAATAGCTCGCGAGCGGCTTTTCGAGGATCAGCGCCGGGATGCCGGATTGGCCGGGGCCGTTGTTTTCGGACCGGCCGACATCGGCGAAACCGAGCTGGTGATAGAAGCCGATCGCCGCCTCGTTGCGCGGTTCGACCTCGAGCCGCATGATTTCGGCCGCCGGAAAGCAGGTTTCGAGCTCGGCAAAGATATCGCGGCCGATGCCCTCGCGCTGCAGCGAGGGGCGCACGTAAAGCAGATGCAGCATGACCGTCTTGGTCATCTCGCCGGACATGGCCGCATAGCCGACGCCGCCGATTTCCTTGCCGTCATCGGCCACCAGGAATTCGGCGTTCTTGTTTGCCATGCGCGTCTTCAACGCCGCGGGCGAGAAGAGCGTCGCGACCAGCTCATCGACCTTGGCCAAGCCAAGCAGCGCGTCGTAGGTCGCATGGAAGGTTTCGACCAGGAGAGCGCGAACCTTGTCGAGATCGCGCTCGCTGGCGGTGCGGACGAAGTAGACCATTTTCTTCCTTCCGGCATCGGCTATCCGAAAACCGCTTCACACTTTTCGGCGATGCCGGATGACCTATTCCTCGACGATGCCGAGCTTGGTCTTGACCAGCGCCTGGACGGCCTGCGGGTTGGCCTTGCCGCCGGTCGACTTCATCACCTGGCCGACGAACCAGCCGGCGAGAGCAGGCTTGGCCTGAACCTTGGCGACCTGATCCGGGTTGGCGGCGATGATCTCGTCCACGGCCTTTTCGATGGCGCCGGTGTCGGTGACCTGCTTCATGCCACGGCTCTCGACGATCTCGGCCGGGTCGCCGCCTTCGGTCAGCACGATTTCGAACACGTCCTTGGCGATCTTGCCGGAAATGGTCTCGGCCTTGATCAGGTCGATGATCGAGCCGAGCTGAGCGGCGGAAACCGGAGTCGATTCAATATCCTTGCCGAGTTTGTTCAAGGCGCCCAAGAGGTCGTTGATGACCCAGTTGGCGGCCATCTTGCCATCGCGGCCCTCGGCAACGGCTTCGAAGTAATCGGCGATCGCCTTTTCCGACACGAGCACGGAGGCGTCGTAGATCGACAGACCGAGTTCGCGCACGAAGCGCTCCTTCTTGTCGTCGGGCAGTTCCGGCAGATCGGCTGCAAGTGCCGAGACATAGGCGTCGTCGAACTCGAGCGGCAGCAGGTCGGGATCGGGGAAATAGCGATAATCGTGCGCGTCTTCCTTCGAGCGCATCGAGCGCGTCTCGCCCTTGCCGGCGTCGAACAGGCGGGTTTCCTGATCGATCACGCCGCCGTCTTCAAGAATAGCGATCTGGCGGCGGGCTTCGTATTCGATCGCCTGGCCGATGAAACGAATGGAGTTGACGTTCTTGATCTCGCAGCGCGTGCCGAAGGCTTCGCCCGGGCGGCGCACGGAGACGTTGACGTCGGCGCGCATCGAGCCTTCGTCCATGTTGCCGTCGCAGGTGCCGAGATAGCGCACGATCGAGCGCAGCTTGGTCATGTAGGCCTTGGCTTCATCCGACGAGCGCATGTCCGGCTTGGAGACGATTTCCATCAGGGCGACGCCGGAACGGTTGAGGTCGACATAGGACATGGTGGCGTGCTGGTCGTGCAGCGACTTGCCTGCGTCCTGCTCCAGGTGCAGACGTTCGATGCCGATCTCGATATCCTCGAACTGGCCCTGACGGTCCGGACCGAGCGAGATCACGATCTTGCCCTCGCCGACGATCGGATCCTTGAACTGCGAGATCTGATAGCCCTGCGGCAGGTCGGGATAGAAATAGTTCTTGCGGTCGAAGATCGAGCGCTTGTTGATCTGCGCCTTCAGGCCGAGACCGGTGCGGACCGCCTGGGCAACGCATTCCTCGTTGATAACGGGAAGCATGCCGGGCATGGCGGCATCGACGAGCGATACGTTGGAATTCTGCGGCTTGCCGAACTCGGTCGAGGCGCCGGAGAACAGCTTCGAATTGGACAGCACCTGCGCATGGACTTCCATGCCGATGATGACTTCCCAATCGCCAGTGGCGCCGGGAATGAAGCGTTTCGGATCAGGCGTGCGAACGTCGACAAGGGTCATGGAAATGCTCTTTTGAGGCTATCTTATTCAACTGGTGAGGTAACGGAAATGACCTTCCGGTGCAAGGCTTTCGGCATGGTCTCGGCCATTGCGGCGCGGACAGCTGGCATTTTTCGGTTGTTAACGGGCCGCCGCTAAACTTCGCGGATGCTCCTCACCGATCTCGCCAAAATCATCGGACTGTTTGCCGCGTGGAACGGGCTGGTGTTCGCGATCTACTTCGTCGACAAGCAGGCGGCGCGTTATGGCCAGTGGCGCATCAGCGAAAAGACGCTTCTGACGCTTGCCTTCCTTGCCGGCAGCCCCGGCGCCGTCAGCGCGCAGCAACTGCTGCGCCACAAGACCCGCAAGGAGCCGTTTCGCTCCGAGCTGATGGCGATCTGCGTCCTTCATCTGCTCGCCGTGGTCGCGCTCGTCTCCGGCATCACGGCCAGAATGCTTGGGCTGATCTAGAAGGCGCCATACGGGCCATCGCCATGCGACGACACCGGCTTCGACAGCCCAACCGAAGGGACGTCCCGATCGAGCTTGGGATTGTAGGCGACCGACAACCAGTGGATGGCGTAGCCATTCTTCTTGAAAAAGGTGATTGCCTCATTGTTCTCGGCGTGGGTCTGCATCATCACGCTATCAAGCCCCTGCTCCGCCACCTCCTTCTCGATCGACCGCAACAGCGCCGAACCGAGGCCATGGCCGGTGAAAGACGGATCGATCCAGAAGTCGGAAATCGTCTCATCGAGATTTTCGCGCGCGGCCCAGCCGGCCGTGTGGCCGTTCCACTCGATGACGGTGATGGTCAGCCAGCGGGTCTCGGCGAAATTGAGGAAGGCATTGCGGGCGGCGGGCGCCATCGCATCCGCTTCGCCGATCG
The DNA here is from genome assembly GCF_030053015.1 of Rhizobium sp. AN80A. Taxonomy (NCBI): domain Bacteria; kingdom Pseudomonadati; phylum Pseudomonadota; class Alphaproteobacteria; order Hyphomicrobiales; family Rhizobiaceae; genus Rhizobium; species Rhizobium sp. AN80A. The sequence continues at coordinate 1,256,064 of NZ_JASJPX010000003.1, forward strand.
GCGCCATCGCCCTTTGCCAGGCGCGCAGGCCGATCTCGCTCAGGGGCCCGGCTTCTCCCTCATGTGCATTGCGATCGTGATCAATCAGAACCTCCGAAACACCGAGGAAATTAAAGCACTGAATCAGGCCATATCAAACCTTTACCTCACGTCAGGCAAGATTTGTCCCGCATTGCAGCAGACGAGCTTGCTTGACGCGGAGACGGGCTCGGCCTATCAAATCCCGATGTTGAGCTCGCAATCAGAGACCCGGTAGAGGCCCTGCCCTCAAGTTTTCTTGCGCGCATGGGCCCGACGAGAACGAAACCCTGACGTCCCATCCGGACGCCAGATCGTTTTTGTGCGCCTTTGGATGGCGCGATACCGGATCAACATCTCATGGACATTTCACGCGCGGAACAGCGCATCCTGCACCTGCTGGCCCAGGGCGGCCGCATCGAAATCGAACGCGACGACAGACACAAGATCGAAACCGTCAACTGCCTCACCCGCGACGGCTGGCTCTACCCCGGCTTCGACCTCGAGCTTTTCCGAAGGCTCAAACGGCTGAAGGCGATCAGATCTCAGACCGGACAGCCATATCGGATCACCGAGCGCGGGCTGCGGCTGGTACGCTCGCAATTGGATAACCGGTGAAAGGGAAACGGCGCCATCGGGGCGCCGTTTTCACTTGGCCAGCAATGCCGGGCGCATGGCGGCCCACTCATCGCCGAACGAACCTGTCGCAGCTGTCTTGCCCGCCTACCGATACCAGTAGCCGGCATTCCACTCATCGCCTTCGATGCGGTGACAGAGTGCGTGGCCCCAATCGAAAGGCTGTTCGCCTTCACGGGCCTGGCAGAGATTGTGCACGGCCTCCCATTCCGCTCCCATCACGAAATCCGCGGCGGCCAGACGGTCGAAGGCCTCGACGAGCGTTGCAATCTGCGATGCCATTTCTTTCCTCCACTCGACGCATCTAAAGTGCGCAGGACTCCCAGGCCGCAAAACCGACTTCGCCGACCAGCATGTGGTCGGCGATGGTCATGTCCCTGATTTTCAGTCCACTTACCACCACTTGGCGGGGGTGAAGCGGCCGGCGGCCTGTTCGATGACGTGAGCCGTCTTGAAGAGGGTCTCTTCCTCGAACGGCTTGCCGATCAGCTGCAGGCCGAGCGGCAGGCCCTTGTGGTCGAGGCCGGCGGGGACCGCGATGCCGGGAAGGCCGGCCATGTTGACGGTGACGGTGAAGATGTCATTGAGGTACATCTTGACCGGATCCGATGCCAGGTCCTCGTCGGCGACGCCGAAGGCGGACGACGGGGTGGCGGGCGTCAGGATAGCGTCGACGCCGGCGTGGAAGGCGAGGTCGAAGTCGCGCTTGATCAGCGTGCGGACCTTCTGGGCCTGGATGTAATAGGCGTCGTAGTAACCGGCCGAGAGAACATAGGTGCCGATCATGATGCGGCGCTTGACTTCCTTCCCGAAGCCGGCGGCGCGGGTCTTCTCGTACATGTCGGCAATGTCCTTGCCGTCGACGCGCAGGCCGTAGCGCACGCCGTCGTAGCGCGCGAGGTTCGAAGACGCCTCGGCGGGCGCGACGATGTAATAGGCCGGCAGCGCGTATTTGGTGTGCGGCAGCGAGATGTTGACGATCTCGGCACCCGCATCCGTCAGCCAGGCGATGCCCTGCTGCCAGAGCGTTTCGATTTCTTCCGGCATGCCGGCGACGCGGTATTCGTTCGGAATGCCGATCTTCATGCCCTTGAGCGACTGGCCGAGCACGGCTTCGTAATCGGGAACCGGCAGATCGACCGAGGTGGTGTCCTTGGCATCGACCGAGGCCATCGACTTCAGGAGGATGGCGGCGTCGCGGACGTCGCGGGCGATCGGGCCGGCCTGGTCGAGCGACGAGGCGAAGGCAACGGTACCCCAGCGCGAGCAACGGCCGTAGGTCGGCTTGATGCCGACAGTGCCGGTGAAGGCGGCCGGCTGGCGGATCGAGCCGCCGGTGTCGGTGGCGGTGGCGCCGGCGCAGAGATGGGCTGCAACGGCAGCGGCCGAACCGCCCGAGGAGCCGCCCGGAACGAGCTGCTGGTTCGAGCCTTCGGCGCGCCAGGGGTTGATGACCGCGCCATAATGCGAGGTCTCGTTTGAGGAGCCCATGGCGAACTCATCCATGTTCAGCTTGCCGAGCATGACGGCGCCGTCGTCCCACAGGTTCTGCGTGACGGTCGATCTCGTAATGCGGCTTGAAACCATCGAGGATGTGGCTGCAGGCCTGGGTGTGGATGCCTTCGGTGGCGAAGAGATCCTTGATGCCGAGCGGAATGCCTTCGAGCTCGCCGCCCTTGCCGCCGGCGAGACGGGCGTCGGAGGCTTCGGCCATCTGCAGCGCCTTTTCAGGCGTCACCTTGATATAGGCGTTGAGCTTGTCGTTGGCCGCCTCGATCGCCGAGATATAGGCTTCGGTGAGTTCGGTCGCTTTGATCTCCTTGGCGCGCAGCTTGGTGCGGGCTTCGGCAATGGTCAGGCTGGTGAGTTCGCTCATGATGGTTCGCTTCAAATCTTGAATGGCAACGAGGTCGGAAAGCGGCGAAAGGCCTTATTCGACGACTTTGGGCACCAGGAAGAAATTCTGATCGGTGACAGGCGCGTTGGAGACGATATCGGCGGCCTTGTTGCCGTCGGTGACGTCGTCGGTGCGCTTCTTCATCAGCATCGGCGTGACAGAGGTCATCGCTTCGACGCCTTCGACATTGACTTCGGAGAGCTGCTCGACGAAGCCCAGGATCCCATTCAACTCGCCGACCATGCGGTTTGCCTCATCTTCGGAGACGGCAATACGGGCAAGGCGCGCAACGCGCTTAACGGTGGCTAGGTCGACGGACATCATATTCTCCGGATGGGATTTTCCCACCCGCTATAAAGGCCATGCCCGTCGTGTGCAACGGGCATGGCGTTTCGTTCATTCAGATTTCCGCCCTTTCAAGACGGGTGGAAGCGCGATTGCGTCAGAGGACGACGCTCTCGCTCGGCTTGATCGCCTTGACCTCGGTCTTTGCGCCTTCCATGCCGGCAACGAACTTTTCCGGCGTCTGGTCGATGATCGGGAAGGTGCCGTAATGGCAGGGGAGCGCCGTCTTGAAGTTGAAGTAGCGCTGGCAGGCGAGCGCCGCCACCGCGCCCCCCATGGTGAAGCGGTCGCCGACGGGGACGAGGCCGATATCGGGCTGGTGCAACTCGTTGATCAGCGCCATGTCGGAGAAGATATCGGTGTCGCCCATGGCGAAGATCGAGGCTTCGTCGTCGAAGTGCAGCATCAGGCCGTTGGCATTGCCTAGCGCGTGGGAGACGCCGTCCTCGGTGATCTGCGCGGAGGAGTGCAACGCGTTGGTGAAGGTAGCGGAGAAGCCGCCGAGCGGAACCGTGCCGCCGGTGTTGCCCATCTCGATCTTCGAGACGCCCTTGGAGCCGAGCCAGGCGGCGAGATCGGCGTTGGCGAGGACGACGGCGCCGGTTTCCCTGGCGATGGCGATGGTGTCGCCGACATGGTCGCCATGGCCGTGGGTCAAGAGGATGTGGGTGACGCCGGCGGTGACATCCTTGATATCCTGGCCGGCGAAGGAACCGTTATGGGTCAGGAACGGGTCGAGAAGGATGGTTGCCTTTGCGATCTCGATACGAAAGGCCGAGTGGCCGAGCCAAGTGATCTTCATGAAAGCTGTCCTTTATTATCTGATGCAAAAGCCTGCATCGATGGGTATGGAGATAACCGATACCGCCGCGAAGAAAAGCGGTCGAGGCCTCAATTTCTTTTGACGGGATGAAACGACGATGACGGTGTTGACGATCGAGGAACTGGCGGCGACCCTTCAGCCGGGACAGGCAATCGCCGGTCTCGACCTCGGCACCAAGACGATCGGGCTGTCGATGTCTGACCTCGGCCGGCGCTTCTCGACGCCGCGCCCGGTCATCAAACGCGAGAAGTTCACCATCGATGCCGCAGTGCTCTTGAGCTTCGCCGAGAAGGAAAAGGTCGCGGCCTTCATCATCGGCCTGCCTGTGAATATGGACGGATCGACTGGCCCGCGGGTGCAGGCCACGCGCGCATTCGTGCGCAACATGGAGCAGAAGACGGCCCTGCCCTTCGTCTACTGGGATGAGCGTCTGTCGACGGTTGCCGCCGAGCGGGCGCTGCTGGAGATGGATGTTTCACGCGCCAAGCGGGCCGAACGTATCGATTCGGCGGCCGCGAGTTTCATTCTTCAAGGCGCTCTGGACAGGCTGTCCTTGCTTGGAAGGACCGCGCCGGACGACCTGGACGCCTGACGCGCCCGCCACCAGGCGATGATCTTCCCGCGTCTGCGGAACAGCAAAATGGCGAAGACGACCAGGCTGTCGACGACGATGGCACGCGCCACCAGCGGCGGGATGGTTTCGGCCGGAATACCGAGAATATTGGCGTAGACCTGGAAGGTCAGATCATGGGCCTGACGCGTAAGCATGAAGATGCCGAAGCTCATGTCGTAGTAGGATAGCCAGTACCAGCCTGCCAGAAACACGATCGGACCGGCCCAGAAGATCAGGAACCACTTCATGCGGTCGCCCCTCTTTGTCGCTTTGCGAATGGCCGCTCAGCCGAGACCAGCCATGTCGAACATGCCATCAAGCCCAATACCAGGGCCGGTACCGCGATATCGAGCGCGAGCACGGCAAAGAACATCATCGCGGCAACGAGGAACAGGATTCTCGCGATTTTCGTTCGCATGGTTCCGGACAACTCAAACTTTGAAACTGCCCGGTAACCTGACTTCTTAAACACTCTGGCGCAACGTAAACCATTTGTTAAGGTTAACAGCGATGCGGGAGGCTGTGGGAAACTTCACTCCCGATCAGCCGTAAACGCCGCGAACGATGCGTTTCAGCGCCGCTTCCGCCTTCTCCCAATCCTTCGCCGCCTTCAACGACAAACCGGCGCACTGCCCGCCCGCCGAAGCCGAGAGAACGATGTGCTGGATGGCGGCGATGAGGATCGCATTGACGGCGATGGCGTCGACACCCTTGGGCGGCGCAAGCGAGCCGCGCATCCGCTCAAGCCATGTGGCCAGCGCCTTGGAACGGGCTTCAGAGAGACGGCGGACCTGCTCGGTGTTTTCGGACACCTCCCAGGCGACGATGCGGCGCATCAGCGGGTCGTCCCGAAGCGCCTGCAGGAATAGCAGCGAAAGACGTTCCATAAGGTCGCCGTAGGTCAGCAGGAACATGCCGCCGGTGTCCTCGGGAATGCGGTCCTTCACCCAGGAGCCGAGATCGGCGCCGATCGCGTCGACCAGACCGTTGAGGCCCCCATAGTAGCGATAGATCAGCTGTTTGTCGCAGCCGGCCTTGCGGGCCACGGCGTTGATGCCGAAGTTCTGGAACCCCTCTTCCGCAAGCAGTGCCTTGGCGGCGTTGAGGATCGCCTTTTCCGTCGCGCCACGGTCACGCACACGCTTTTCCGGTTCGGCTTGCGGCGCGCTCGCGATGGGGGTCAAAGGCATGGGATCATTCAGCATCGGGGACTCGGATTTCAGGTGTCACTCACCGGTGAGTAACAACACCGCCTCCAACCGGCAACGGCGAACCCCTTGAAAGATTGTGGATTGTTTTCAGGCCACTCGCGGCGGGCAGCCGAATGTCGCCGCATGGCGACATCGATCAGAGCGTCTGGCCGAACCAGACTGTGCGCTCTGACGGTTCGACGAGCGGCGGCCCGAGGCGGGTGAAGCCGCGCGAGCCCCAGAAGCCGATGCCGGCGGCGTTCGTTGCGCTGGCGCCAAGATGCACGGACTTCACACCCGCGTCTCGCGCTTGCGAAAGCCACAGGTCGAGCAGCTTGGTTCCCATCCCCTGCCCGCGCAGACGCGACAGCAGGTTCATATGGATGTGAGCCGGAAACGCCTCGATGATGGCCGACGGCGCCGACGAGGGATGATGGATGGCTGAGATGCGTTTCTCGTCGGCGTTCCAGAGCTCAGGATCGCCTTCAGGGTCGGGATAGGCGCTGCGCAGCGTCGGCCACCAGTCGCGCTCGAGCTCCGCCTGAAATGCAAGGGTATCATGGACACCGACGATATAGCCGGCGACGCCTTGCGCATCCTCGGCCACGAAGGCGGTGTCCGGGCTGAGCGTCACGTAGGGCGCGGAATAGATGTGGCCGATGAGCTTGCCGTCACCATGCAGTGACGTCGCGTCCTTGCCCGCGTCGCCGGTGACCAGCGAGATGTTGTAGATCTGTTCGAGATCGTCGAGCCGGGCTTGGCGCAGCGTTGTCGTCATCAGCTTGCCGGCGGATAGAGGAGATCGACGATATAGCTGGCGTCGAAGCGGCTATCGAGCATGCCGTAGGTGGAGCGCCAGCCGCCGGCGAGACGGGTTTCGATGAAGGCATCGGCGATGCGCCCTGCCCCCAGGCGATAAAGTTCGGCGGCACCGGCTGCGAGCGCCAGCTGCTCGACGAGCAGGCGGGCGGCGCCCTCGTCGCGCTCGCAGAGCGCCATGGCGGCGCGGAGCACGTCGATGGTCTTCTTGCCGGCCGGGCCGAGATCCCTCGCAAGGCCTGCGAAGACGGTCTCGAAAAGATCCTTGCCGCGGTTCAATATGCGCAGCACGTCGAGCGCCATGACGTTGCCCGAGCCTTCCCAGATCGCATTGACAGGCGCTTCGCGGTAGTGGCGGGCGATCGGGCGTTCCTCGATATAGCCGCTGCCACCGATGCACTCCATCGCTTCATAGATCAGCGCCGGCGCGATCTTGCAGCACCAGTATTTGGCAACCGGCGTCATGACGCGGGCATAGGCGGCCTCTTCGGCGCTGCCGCGCGCGCGGTCGAAGGCGTCGGCGAGGCGGAAGGAAAGAGCCGTGGCGGCGGCGACGTCGAGCGCCATGTCGGCAAGCACGCGGGTCATGATCGGCTGGCTGACCAGCGTCTTTCCGAAGACGTTGCGGCCGCGCGCGTGGTGCACGGCCTCGGCCAGCGAGGCGCGCATGATGCCTGATGATGCCAGAGCGCAATCGAGGCGCGTCAGCGTGACCATGTCAAGAATGGTGCGAACGCCGGCATCCGGGCCGCCGAGCAGGAAGCCGAATGTATCGCTGAACTCCACCTCGGACGAGGCGTTCGAGCGGTTGCCGACCTTGTCCTTCAGGCGCTGGAACTGCAGGCCGTTGGCCGATCCGTCCTCAAGCAGGCGCGGCACCAGGAAGCAGCCCATGCCTTCCTTGGTCTGCGCCAGCATGATGAAGGCGTCGCTCATCGGCGCGGACATGAACCATTTGTGGCCCGACAGCCGGTAGATGCCCTCGCTGACCTTTTCGGCCGAGGTGGTGTTGGAGCGGACATCGGTGCCGCCCTGCTTTTCGGTCATGCCCATGCCGATGGTCACGGCGGATTTCTGCATGGCCGGCTTGTTTGACGAATCGTATTTGCGCGACAGGATCTTCGGCGCCCAGTCCTTCTGGACGGCTGGCGACGCGGAGAGCGCGGCCACGGACGCGCTCGTCATGGTGATCGGGCAAAGATGGCCGGTCTCGAGCTGCGACGAGAGATAGAAGCGAGCGGCACGGATCTTGTGCGCCTGATCCTTCGCCTCGGCATCGGCCTGTGGATCCCACACGGAAGAATGAAGACCGACGGACATGGAGCGCCGCATCAGCGCATGCCAGGCCGGGTGAAACTCCACGACATCGAGCCGTTCGCCGCGCGGGCCATGGGTGCGTAGCTGCGGCACGCCCTGGTTCGCCATGCGCGCCAGCTCCTGCGCTTCCGGCGAGGTGACGTAGCGGCCCATATTGTCGAGATCATCGCGAATGCCGCGCGGCAACGCGCCAGTGAGGTCGACGATCAAGGGATCGGACCTGTAGGCGTTGATGCCGGACCACAGGCTCGGCTGGTTGAGTTCGGCGAGTTTTTCTTCAGCGGATGTCATGAATCGCTTCTAGAGTATGAGGCGGGCAAAGGGAAACCGGAAGTTTGGCAGTGCTTCTGCTTTAGCCCAATTGCGACAAAATTGCAGGGGGAGAGCGCGCTTTGCCCACAGCGCATGCTTGCCGCCGCCGCACGCACTCTTTATAGAGCCGCTGACGACAGCATAGAGGCAGGTTCATGGTCTTCTTTCCCCACCGCCACCTCATCGGTATCAAAGGGCTCACCGAGCAGGATATCACCTTTCTCCTCGACAAGGCCGACGAGGCCGTCAAGATCAGTCGACAGCGAGAGAAGAAGACGTCGACCCTTAGAGGTTTGACGCAGATCAATCTGTTTTTCGAGGCATCCACCCGCACGCAGGCCTCCTTCGAGCTCGCCGGCAAGCGCCTCGGCGCCGACGTGATGAACATGTCGGTCGGCAATTCCTCGGTGAAGAAGGGCGAAACGCTGATCGATACGGCGATGACGCTGAACGCGATGCGCCCCGACGTGCTGGTTATCCGGCACTCCAGCGCTGGCGCCGCGGCACTTCTCGCGCAGAAGGTTTCCTGCTCGGTGGTCAACGCCGGCGACGGCCAGCATGAGCATCCGACGCAGGCGCTGCTCGACGCGCTGACGATCCGCCGCGCCAAGGGCAAGCTGTCGCGCATCATCGTCGCGATCTGCGGCGACGTGCTGCACTCGCGCGTGGCGCGCTCCAACATCCTGCTCCTCAACGCCATGGGCGCCAGAGTTCGCGTCGTGGCGCCGGCCACGCTGCTTCCGGCTGGGATCGCCGACATGGGCGTCGAGGTCTTCCACTCGATGAAGGAAGGGCTGAAGGACGCCGACGTCGTCATGATGCTCCGGCTGCAGCGCGAGCGAATGTCCGGCGCCTTCGTGCCGTCGGTGCGTGAATACTTCCATTTCTATGGGCTGGACGCGGAGACGCTGAAGGCGGCGAAGGAGGATGCGCTGGTCATGCACCCGGGGCCGATGAACCGCGGGTGGAAATCGCTTCCGAAGTGGCGGACGGGCCGCAGAGCGTGATCGCCGAACAGGTCGAAATGGGTGTCGCCGTACGCATGGCTGTCATGGAAACGCTGCTGATCTCGCAGAACCAGGGTCCCCGCAGCGAAGGAGCCGGCGCATGAGCAACTCGATCGTCTTCAAGAACGTTCGCATCATCGACCCATCGCGCAATCTCGACGAGGTCGGTGCGATCATCGTCAAGGACGGTGTGATCGTCGCCTCCGGCAAGGATGCGCTGAACGAGGCCGTGCCGGCAGGCGCCACAGTGCGCGACTGCAACGGTCTTGTCGCAGCGCCCGGCCTCGTGGACGCGCGCGTCCATATCGGCGAACCTGGTGCCGAGCATCGCGAGACGATCGAATCCGCCAGCCGGGCGGCGGCCGCGGGCGGCGTGACCTCGATCATCATGATGCCCGATACCGACCCCGTGATCGACGACATCGCGCTGGTCGAATTCGTGAAGAAGACCGCCCGCGACAAGGCGCTGGTCAATGTCTATCCGGCAGCGGCGATCACCAAGGGTCTCGCCGGCGAGGAGATGAGCGAGATCGGCATGCTGATGGAAGCCGGCGCGGTGGCGTTCACCGACGGCCGCTCCAGCATCCACGACGCGCAGGTTCTCCGCCGGGTGATGACCTATGCGCGCGAATTCGGCGCGGTGATCTCCTGCGAGACGCGCGACCAGCATCTGGCCGCCGGCGGCGTGATGAACGAGGGGCTGTTCGCAAGCTGGCTCGGCCTCAGCGGCATCCCGCGCGAGACCGAACTGATCCCGCTGGAGCGCGACCTTCGCATCGCCAAGCTGACGCGCGGCAAGTATCACGCGGCGATGATCTCGGTGCCCGAATCCGTCGAGGCGATCGAACTCGCCAAGAGCCGTGGCGCGACCGTTACCTGCGGCATTTCGATCAACAATCTGGCACTCAACGAAAACGACATCGGCGAGTACCGCACCTTCTTCAAGCTCTATCCGCCGCTGCGCTCGGAAGACGATCGCGTGGCGATGGTGGATGCGCTAGCGCGCGGGGCGATCGACATCATCGTCTCCTCGCACGACCCGCAGGACGTCGACACCAAGCGCCTGCCCTTCGGCGAGGCTGCCGATGGTGCCGTCGGGCTCGAGACCATGCTGGCGGCGGCACTTCGCCTGCACCACAGCGGGCATGTGACGCTGATGCGCCTGATCGACGCCATGTCGACGCGGCCGGCACAGATCTTCGGCCTCGATGCCGGTACGCTGAAGCCCGGCGCCAAGGCGGATATCGTGCTGATCGATCTCGAAGAGCCTTGGATTGTCGCCAAGGACATACTTCTCTCGCGCTCGAAGAACACGCCGTTCGAAGACGCGCGCTTCAGCGGACGCGCGGTCGCGACCTATGTCGCCGGCCAGTGCGTGCATACGTCATGAACTGCGTGCATAGATTATAAGAAGACAGATGGGGATAAGAAGGCAAGTGGGGGAACATGGGCGCTGATCTCATGACGTGGCAGATAACCTGGCAAATCGCGCTGGCGGCGGCCGCCATCGGCTATCTGCTGGGCTCCATTCCGTTCGGACTGATTTTGACGCGCGCAGCCGGGCTCGGCGACGTGCGCAGCATCGGCTCCGGCAATATCGGCGCCACCAATGTCCTTCGGACCGGCAACAAGAAGCTGGCGGCGGCGACGCTGCTGCTTGACGCGCTGAAGGCATCGGCGGCGGCGTGGATCGTGCTCTATGTCTACGGACCGGAAGCCGCCGCCATTGCCGGCTTCTTCGCCTTCATCGGCCACCTCTTTCCCGTCTGGATCGGCTTCAAGGGCGGCAAGGGCGTCGCCACCTATATCGGCACGCTTCTCGGCGTCGCGCCGCTGATGGTTCTGGCCTTCGCGGCGGTGTGGCTCGGCGTTGCCTTCGTCACCCGCTATTCTTCTCTTTCCGCGCTGGTTGCAATGCTTGTCATTCCGGTTGCATTGTGGATACTGGGTGCAGAGAAGGTTGCAGCAATCATGGCGATCATGACCGTGATCTCCTACTGGAAGCACAAGGCCAACATCAGCCGCCTGTTGAGCGGCACGGAAAGCAAGATCGGGGCAAAGGGATAGGATAGATGGACGCACGCAGCGCAAGGCCAAAGGGAATTGCGCTGACGGACAGGCAAAGGATTGCCTGGTTGCGCCTCATCCGCTCCGACAATGTCGGCCCGGCCACGTTTCGCGATCTCATCAACCACTTCGGTTCGGCGGAAGCAGCCCTTGCCGCCCTGCCCGGCCTTTCCACACGGGGCGGCGCGACACGGGCGATCCGGATCGCCACCGAGAGCGAAGCACTGAAAGAACTCGATGCGGCCCACAGGTTCGGCGCACGCTTTGTCGGCATCGGGGAACCGGACTATCCGCAGGCGCTGAAACAGATCGATGGAGCGCCGCCTCTGCTGGCAGTAAAAGGCAATCTCGCGTCGACCGTGCAGCCGGCCGTCGGCATCGTCGGCTCGCGCAACGCCTCGATATCAGGCGCGAAGTTCGCGGCGATGATCGCCAGGGAATGCGGGCGCGTCGGCTACGCTGTTATCTCCGGCCTTGCACGTGGCATCGACACGGCCGCCCACCGCGCCAGCCTCGACACCGGCACGATCGCCGCCATGGCCGGCGGGCTGGACCAGCCCTACCCTCCCGAGAATGCCGGACTGCTCGAGGAAATCTGGAACGGCAACGGCCTGGCCGTCAGCGAAATGCCGTTCGGCTGGGAGCCGCGGGCACGTGACTTTCCGAGACGCAACAGACTGATCGCCGGCATTTCACTTGGGACGGTGGTGGTGGAAGCGGCAACACGATCGGGCTCGCTGATCACGGCGCGGCTGGCAGGCGAATTCGGTCGGCTGGTATTCGCGGTGCCCGGCTCGCCGCTCGATCCAAGATGCCATGGCACCAACGGGTTGCTGAAGGACGGCGCGATGATCGTCACGGCGCCTGATGATGTCATCAGCGCCCTTGCGCCGCTATCCCAGCTCGACCTGTTTGCCGCACCACTTGCCGAAGAGCCGGAACGCGGCGGCGCCTCGTCGCTGCTGCCGCCCGATGAGACCGACAGGGCGCGCATCGTCGATGCGCTCGGGCCGACGCCAGTCGAGATCGACGATATCATCCGGCATACGGGTCTCAGCGCCTCGGCCGTCTATCTCGTCCTCCTGGAACTCGACATCGCCGGGCGGTTGCACCGGCACCCCGGCGGGATGGTGTCCATTGCAATGGAGGTATGACGACTTACATACGAGCGTGGAGGTCGCCGGCTTCGACATATGCCATCTCGATCAGATAGCAGAGCATATCGGCCTTTTCCTTTTCCGCCACCTGCCGCAACTCGGCGAGCATCTGGCGGATGAAGGCAATGTTCTCGCGGGAGCCGGATCGGCCGGTATCCCTCTTTGCGTACTTAGCCGTCATGAATGCACTCGCGCCCCGATTGGGAAGGGTTGATCGTCGCAGCCTGAACCACACGCGAAAAACGATATCGTAATAATCAGAAATTGCAATATGTCTTGCATCGTCTTTTGGTTGCAAGGCGTTGCAATGCGTAAAAATGCGTTCAAAGCACTTGACCGAAACGAATTCCCTGTCCATGTCGGAGAACCGGCGCGCGTGGCACGGCAGGTCCTCTGCCCTGAGATAGGCCGGCTGGCATCCATTTTTAGAGAATCATCATGAATGTTGTAGTGGTGGAATCGCCCTCGAAGGCCAAGACGATCAACAAGTATCTGGGACCCGGATACAAGGTGCTCGCCTCTTTTGGCCACGTCCGCGATCTCCCCGCCAAGGACGGCTCCGTGCTGCCCGACCAGGATTTCGAAATGCTGTGGGAGGTCGATGGGGCCTCGGCCAAGCGTATGAAGGACATCGCCGACGCGGTGAAGTCCTCCGACGGCCTGTTCCTGGCGACCGACCCTGATCGCGAAGGCGAAGCGATCTCCTGGCATGTGCTCGATATGCTGAACAAGAAGCGTGTGCTCGGCGGCAAGACCGTCAAGCGCGTCGTGTTCAACGCGATCACCAAGAAGGCCGTGCTCGACGCGATGGCGGAGCCGCGCGATATCGACGTGCCGCTGGTCGACGCCTACCTGGCGCGCCGCGCGCTGGACTATCTCGTCGGCTTCAATCTTTCTCCGGTGCTCTGGCGCAAGCTGCCCGGCGCCCGCTCGGCGGGACGGGTACAGTCGGTGGCGCTGCGACTGGTCTGCGACCGCGAGTCCGAGATCGAGCGTTTCGTCTCCGAGGAATACTGGAACATTTCGGCGCTGCTGAAGACACCACGCGGTGACGAGTTCGAAGCCAAGCTGGTTGCGGCGAATGGCAAGCGGTTGCAGCCGCGCGCGATCGGCAACGGCGACGAGGCCGGCAAGCTGAAGGCGCTGCTGGAAGGCGCGTCCTATGTCGTCGACACCGTCGAGGCCAAGCCGGTCAAGCGCAACCCGGGACCACCCTTCACAACCTCGACGCTGCAACAGGCCGCCTCCTCCAAGCTCGGATTCTCGGCATCGCGCACCATGCAGGTGGCGCAAAAGCTCTATGAAGGCTTCGACATCGGCGGCGAGACCGTCGGTCTGATCACCTATATGCGTACCGATGGCGTGCAGATGGCGCCCGAGGCGATCGACGCGGCGCGCAGTGCCATCGTCGACCAGTTCGGCAAGCGCTACCTGCCGGAAAAGGCCCGCTTCTATTCGACCAAGGCGAAGAACGCCCAGGAAGCGCACGAAGCGATCCGTCCGACGGACTTCAACCGCTCGCCGGACAAGGTTCGACAGTATCTCGACGCCGACCAGATCAAGCTTTACGACCTGATCTGGAAGCGCGGTATCGCGAGCCAGATGGCGTCGGCCGAGATCGAGCGTACGACCGCCGAGATCATCGCCGACAACAACGGCGACAAGGCCGGATTGCGCGCGGTCGGCTCCGTCATCCGCTTCGACGGCTTCATCGCCGCCTATACGGACCAGAAGGAAGACGGCGAGCAGAGCGACGACGGCGACGAGGATGGTCGCCTGCCGGAGATCAATGCGCGCGAAAACCTCGCCAAGCAGAAGATCAATTCGAGCCAGCACTTCACCGAACCGCCGCCGCGTTATTCTGAGGCGTCACTGATCAAGAAGATGGAAGAGCTCGGCATCGGCCGCCCGTCCACCTACGCGGCGACGCTCGCGACCCTTCGCGACCGCGAATACGTGATCATCGACAAGCGCAAGCTGATCCCGCACTCAAGGGCCGGCTGGTGACGGCCTTCCTCGAAGGCTTCTTCACCAAGTATGTCGAATACGACTTCACGGCTGATCTGGAAGAGAAGCTCGACCGGATTTCCGCCGGTGAGCTGAACTGGAAGCAGGTGCTGCGCGATTTCTGGAAGGATTTCTTCGCGCAGATCGAAGACACCAAGGAACTGCGCGTCACCAACGTGCTCGATCTCGCTGAACGAATCGCTCGCGCCTCTGGTGTTCCCGAAGCGCGAGGACGGCAGCGATCCCAGGATCTGCCAGGTCTGCGGCACGGGCAACCTGTCGCTGAAGCTCGGCAAATACGGCGCCTTCGTCGGCTGCTCGAACTATCCCGAGTGCAATTACACGCGCCAGCTTTCTTCCGAAGGCGGCGCCGAAGCCGAGGGTGCTGCACTCAACGAGCCGAAGGCGCTCGGCACCGATCCTGTCACCGGCGAGGAACTCACACTGCGCTCCGGCCGCTTCGGGCCTTATGTCCAGCGCGGCGACGGCAAGGAGGCCAAGCGCTCCTCGCTGCCGAAGGGCTGGAAGCCCGAGGATATCGATTATGAAAAGGCGATGGCGCTGATTTCGCTGCCGCGCGATATCGGCAAGCATCCGGAATCGGGCAAGATGATCTCGGCCGGCATCGGCCGTTATGGCCCCTTCCTGTTGCATGACGGCGGCTACGCCAATCTCGAGACCGTCGAGGACGTCTTCAGCATCGGCCTCAATCGCGCGGTCACCGTGATCGCCGAGAAGGCCGCGAAGGGTCCCGGCGGGCGTGGGCGCACGGCAGCGGCTGCCCTGAAGGAGCTCGGCGAGCATCCCGATGGCGGTGGCGCGATCACCGTGCGCGACGGCAAGTACGGCCCCTACGTCAACTGGGGCAAGGTCAATGCGACGCTGCCCAAGGGCACCGATCCGCAGGCACTGACCGTCGAGGAAGCCGTGGCGCTGATCACCGCCAAGGCCGGCAAGGCGCCGGCGGCCAAGAGCAAGGCGAAGCCGAAAGCCAAGGCCGCGGCGAGCGATGACGCGAAGCCGGCAAAGACGGCCGCCAAGCCGAAGGCCAAAGCCAAGGCGCCCGCCAAGAAAGCTGCGGCGCCCGCGAAGAAGAAAAAGAGCGAAGAGTGACCAGAATCCCGCGGGAACCAAAGGGCATGGGCAAGCGTCCCGACAAGACGGGACGCTCCAGCAGGGCGCCCGCCGTCGAGCCACTCAACATCCAGCACGGCGCGCTTCCTTCGCGCGAGGTGATCCTGCGCTTCATCGCCGATCATCCGCAGAAGGCATCCAAGCGCGAGCTCGCCAAGGCCTTCGGGCTGAAGGGCGACAGCCGGGTCGAGCTCAAGCACCTGCTGCGCGATCTCGAGCAGGAAGGCATGCTGCAGAAGACGCGCAAGTCGTTGATCCGTCCCGGTGCGCTGCCGCCGGTCACGGTGCTCGACATCACCACCCGTGACAAGGACGGCGGGCTGATCGGCCGTCCGGCGGAGTGGTCGGACGAAATGGGGGTGGCGCCTGCCGTCTCCATCCGGCAGTCCTCCTCGCCCGCCGGCCGCAACGGCAAGGGCAAGGCGCCGGTCGCCGGCATGGGCGACCGCATTCTCGCGAAGATCTTCGCCGCGACCGATCGCGGCGGTCCGGCCTATACGGCCCGCATCATCAAGATCCTCGACAAGCGCCGCGCGCGCTGCTCGGCGTCTTCAAGGATGCGCCCGGTGGCGGCGGGCGGCTGTTGCCGATCGAGCGGCGCGGCGAGGAAATGCTGATCGACCCCGATGACAAGGGCGACGCCAAGGACGGCGACCTGGTCGAGGTCGAAGTCGCGCGCCTGCGCAGCTTCGGGCTGCCGCGCGCCAAGGTTCTTTCGGTCGTCGGCTCGGTCGCTTCGGAAAAAGCGATATCGATGATCGCCATCCACGCTCATGGCATCCCCTATATCTTCCCGCCGGCCGTGGTTGCCGAGGCGGATGACGCCAGGCCCGCGACCATGTCGCACCGCGAGGACTGGCGCGACGTGCCGCTCATCACCATCGACCCGGCCGATGCCAAGGACCATGACGACGCCGTCTATGCCGAGCACGACCCCTCGCCCGACAATGAAGGCGGCGTGATCGTCACCGTGGCGATCGCCGATGTCTCCTACTATGTCCGCCCGAACTCGCCGCTCGACCGCGAGGCGCTGAAGCGCGGCAATTCCGTCTACTTCCCCGACCGCGTCGTGCCGATGCTGCCGGAGCGGATTTCGAACGATCTCTGCTCGCTGCGCGAGGGACAGGACCGCCCGGCGCTGGCCGTGCGCATGACCTTCTCGAAGGAAGGCCGCAAGGCGGGGCATACCTTCCATCGCGTGATGATGAAGAGCGCCGCCAAGCTCTCCTACCAGCAGGCGCAGGCCGCGATCGACGGCAATCCCGACGATAAGGCCGGACCGCTGCTGGAACCGATCCTGAAGCCGCTGTGGCATGCCTACGAGGTGATGAAACGCGGCCGCGACCGCCGGCAGCCGCTGGAACTCGACATGCCCGAGCGCAAGATCCAGCTGAAGCCCGACGGTACCGTCGATCGCGTCGTCGTGCCGCCGCGCCTCGATGCGCACAAGCTCATCGAAGAGATGATGATCCAGGCCAACGTCGCGGCCGCCGAGACGCTGGAAAAGAAGAAGCAGCCGCTGATCTATCGCGTGCATGACGGCCCGTCGCTCTCCAAGCAGGAAATCCTGCGCGAGTTCCTGGCGACGCTCGGCATTTCGCTCGCCAAGGGCGGCAACATGCGCGCCAACAACTTCAACGGCATCCTCGCCAAGGCCGAGGACACGCCGCACCAGACGATGGTCAACGAGATGGTTCTGCGCTCGCAGAGCCAGGCGATCTACAGCCCCGAGAATATCGGGCACTTCGGCCTGAACCTGATGAAGTACGCACACTTCACCTCGCC
This sequence comes from Rhizobium sp. AN80A, assembly GCF_030053015.1. Lineage (NCBI taxonomy): Bacteria > Pseudomonadati > Pseudomonadota > Alphaproteobacteria > Hyphomicrobiales > Rhizobiaceae > Rhizobium > Rhizobium sp. AN80A. The sequence goes on from NZ_JASJPX010000003.1 coordinate 1,273,191, forward strand.
GATCCGCCGCTATGCCGACCTGATCGTGCATCGCGCGCTCGTCGGCTCCCTCGGTTTCGGCGAAGGCGGGATCACGCCCGACGAGGAAGCGGCTCTAGACGATATCGCGGCCGAGATCTCCACCTTCGAGCGTCGCGCCATGGCCGCCGAACGCGAGACGGTCGACCGCCTCATCGCCCACCACCTCGCAGGCCGCATCGGCGAGGAATTCGACGGGCGCGTGGGAGGTGTGACGAAATCGGGACTATTTGTCGCTCTTCCGGACTATGGAGCGGACGGTTTCATTCCTATATCTACGCTGGGAATGGACTACTTCATCTATGATGAGGCACACCAGGCGCTGTCGGGCGAAAAGACCGGTCTCGGTTACCGCCTGGGGGACAGCGTCAGGGTCAAGCTGGTGGAAGCAATTCCGCTCGCCGGAGCGCTTCGGTTCGAGATGGTGAGCGAGGGGCGCAAGATGCCCACCGCGGTACGTTCATTCCACAAGGGCGGCCGACGCGACGCAAGCCGCGCGCGCAAGCAGGCCGGAACAAGACCCCCGCGAGGGCGTCGGTAGGGCGTGTAGGGACGCCGGGAAGGAAGTGCAGTCATGACGACCACCTCAGACAGCCAGGCGATCCAATACGGCGACATCGACGCAACCAAGCGTCCGCTCGGTCAATCGATCAAGCGCGGCCTTCTCGGTCGCTGTCCGGCTTGTGGCAGCGGCAAGCTGTTTCGGGCCTTCCTGAAACCGGTGGACAACTGCGCGGCCTGTGGCGAAGCCATGCACCACCATCGCGCTGACGATCTGCCGCCCTACATCACCATCGTCATCGTCGGCCACGTGATCATTGGCGGCTACATGATGACCGATCTCGTATGGCCGATGCCGCTCTGGCTCACCTTCACCATCTGGACGCCGCTGACGCTGCTCGCGACGCTCCTGATCATCCAGCCGGTCAAGGGCGGGGTCATCGGACTGCAATGGGCGCTGAAGATGCATGGCTTCGGGGGCCACGGCGACGAGCATGACCAGTATGAAATCCCTGGTCGGCGTCACCAAGGCTGAAGACTTTCCTTGAACCTTCACCGTCACGACATAATTGGCGTGTAGCAGCGCCGGATATGTCGTGGAGTCCGTTTGAAGCACGATATCAACGCGCGCAATGGTAGGCTTATTTGACTGAATCTCGTCCACCGCAATCAGATCATTGCAGCCAACCTCGTTCATCTAGTAAAGCACACCCGTCATCTGGGTCTGGCCTGTCATATAAGGCTGGTATGACCATGGGGGCACGTGCGGCTTTCAGGTCGCATTCGTGCGCAGCAGTTCTGTAGGGGTGCATATATGTCTCAGCCGCGAAACGGCACACCGGGCGATCTCGAGGAAATCCATTGGCCGTCTCTGGTCGCCGCCGTTTGCTCGATCTCGGCGGTCGGCATAGCGATCGGGTTGGGATTGCCGTTGCTCAGCATCATCCTGGAGAAGCGCGGCGTCTCCTCGACGCTGATCGGCCTCAACACGGCGATGGCGGGTGTGGCGGCGATGGTGGCCGCGCCGATCACGACAAAGCTCGCCCATTCCTATGGCGTGGCCCAGACGATGCTCTGGGCGGTGGTGGTCTCGGCGCTCAGCGGCGTCAGCTTCTACTATGCGCAGGACTTCTGGATGTGGTTTCCGCTGCGCTTCGCCTTTCATGGCGCCACGACCACCCTGTTCATTCTTTCCGAGTTCTGGATCAACGCCGCGGCGCCACCATCCAAACGCGGCTTCGTGCTCGGCATCTATTCGACAGTGCTTTCGGTCGGCTTCGCGGCCGGCCCGCTGCTCTTTTCCGTGCTCGGCAGTGACGGCGTCCTCCCCTTCGTGGTCGCCGCCGTCGCCATTCTGATGGCGGCCGTGCCGATCTTCATCGCGCGCAATGAGAGCCCCGTGCTGGAGGAGAAGCCGGAACTGCATTTCATGCGCTACGTATTCCTAGTGCCCAGCGCCACCGCCGCCGTCTTCATTTTCGGCGCGGTGGAAGCAGGCGGGCTGGCGCTGTTTCCGATCTACGCGGTGCGCGCCGCCTTTACCGAGACGCAGGCGGCTCTTCTGCTGACCGTGATGGGCGTTGGCAACATGATCTTCCAGATCCCGCTGGGCATGCTGTCCGACAAGATGAACGACAAGAGGCCTTTGCTGGCGGCCATGGCCTTCATGGGCCTGATCGGCTCGCTGATGCTGCCCGTGCTGTCCCACAGCTGGTTCCTGATGGCGTTCGTGCTGCTCTTCTGGGGCGGCTGCGTGGCGGGCCTCTATACGGTCGGATTGAGCCATCTCGGCTCGCGCCTGACCGGTTCCGATCTTGCCGCCGCCAACGCCGCCTTCGTGTTCTGTTACGCCGTCGGCACCGTTGCGGGTCCGCAAGTCATCGGCGCGGCCATCGACGTCGCCGGAAACAACGGCTTTGCCTGGGCGATTGCTGGTTTCTTTGGAGTTTATGCCTTGCTTTCGGCGGGCAGACTGCTTTTCATTCGAAAGCGGGGTTGACTTTTCGAGCTAGATTCGTAGTTTCGCGCCAGAATTAGCCAAGGCACCTATACGGATTCCGACGGCTTTCATTTCATTAAAGGCAGGACGACCATGGCCAAGGCTACAACAATCAAGATCAAGCTGCTGTCGACAGCCGACACAGGTTCCTTCTACGTCACGACGAAGAACAGCCGTACGATGACGGACAAGATGACGAAGACCAAGTACGACCCGATTGCTCGCAAGCACGTCGAGTTCAAGGAAACCAAGATCAAGTAATTTCTTGATCCTGTAGACCGCTTAAAAGCGCGCGCCGCCAGGCTGCGCGCTTTTTTGTTGCCCGCGTTACGCGCCGCTGCCGGCGACATGCGAAAGCGACAAATGAAAACGCCGCCCTGCCCGTTTAAACGGAGAGGACGGCGTTTTGCGAAAGGGGGTCGGTCAACAGGCAACGCGGCACGAGGAACCGCAGATGTTGCATGCCGACCGACCGACCCCACGACCCAGGAGATGCGGCGGACCTGAGCATCATGGGGTATCGGCGCACCCCGTATAGGGAGTGCTTTATTTCTATGTATTGATCATTTGCGCGAAACTGAAAGAAAATCAACAAATTCTTAATGATGAGATTTATTAGCTTGATTTTATGGTTAAAAGTCCCGATTTGGGACGCCGTTTCGCATGATTTTGGACCATCTTGCGCTAGAATAATATCCGGCAGCAAGAATAGACAGACAATATAGGGCAGTAGTCCTCCCCTTCGCGAACCGGCGAAACAGCCTGTAAATCAGCGAAATCCGCCGACGAAACCAAGCAAAGTGACGGAACCTCACATTTTCTTCTGACGCCGCCCGCGTCTTTTCTGATGCAAAGCAGCCTCGGCGGGCGGCACCAAGCTCAAAACCCCGCACTACTACTTGCGGCTAATCGGCGAGCGCGGCCCAAACCGCCTCCATTCAACTTTCTGTGGATGATCAACGCGGTATGAGCCGACACGCGGGATCAGGCCGCGGCGACGACTCGGTTGCGGCCCGCGTTCTTGGCTTCGTAGAGCGCGACATCGGCCTGCTTCAGCAGATGGCCAGGTGTGATGACCTGCGGCGTGCGGGAGGCGATACCGAAGGATGCCGTCACCTGCAGCTCCTCACCCGTGCCCTTCACCACGAAGGGTACGCTTTCTATGACGCCACGCAGGCGCTCGGCCACGGACGCGGCGATCTCCGGCGAGGTGTCGGGCATGACGACGACGAATTCCTCGCCACCGTAGCGGCAGGCCAAATCGGCGCCGCGAACCGTGGAGCGGACGCGGTTGGCGAACTCGCGCAGAATATCGTCGCCGGCATCGTGGCCGTGGGTGTCGTTGATCTGCTTGAAGCGGTCGATATCGGCGATCAGCACCGACAACGGACGACCGCGCGCCATCGAGCGGTTGAAGAGCGTGCTGATGTGATTGTCGAGATAGCGACGGTTGCTCAAGCCCGTCAATGGATCGGTGACCGCAAGCTCTATCGTCTGCTGCATATTGGCGCGCAGGCGATCATTGTAGTTCTTGCGGCGGATCTGCGTCAGGCTGCGGGCCACCAGCTCGTTCGGATCGACGGGGCGGACGATGTAGTCGTTGACGCCGAGATCGAGCGCACGCACCACCATCTCGTCATCGCCCTGCTCGGTGATGATCAGGAGCGGCAGGAAACGGGTACGCTCCAGCGAGCGGAGCTGCGAGCAAAGCCTGAGCGGATCGTAATCGTCGATATTGGAATTGACGATCACCAGGTCGAACTGATTCTCGGATGCCTCGAACACGGCGGCCTGGGCATCGGAAATGGCGAAGACGTTGCCGATCGGCTTCAGCGCCTTGATGATCCGCTCCTGCGAATTGGCACGGCCATCGACCAGCATGATCTGGCCGCCCTCCTCGCCGCGCTGATCGGCGCGCAGTAATTCGTCGATGCCCATCGTGTGCGCCGTCTGGGCGCGAATGCGCAATTCGTCGCTCAGCGTCTTCAGCCGCAACAGGCTCTTGACGCGCGCGATCAGCTGCAGGTCGTTGACGGGCTTGGTCAGGAAATCGTCGGCGCCCGCCTTCAGGCCACGCACACGGTCCGCAGGCTGATCGAGCGCGGTCACCATGACAACGGGAATGTGAGATGTCTTAGGGTTGGATTTCAACCGCTCGCAGACCTCGAAGCCGTCCATGCCCGGCATCATGATATCGAGCAGGATGAGATCGACCTGATTGCGTTCGCAGATCGCCAGAGCCTGATAACCATCGGCCGCCGTCAGCACGTCGAAATACTCGGCGATCAGCCGCGCTTCGAGCAGCTTCACGTTTGCCGGGATATCATCAACGACGAGAATGCGCGCGGTCATAAGCTTCTTTCCGATCTATCAGGCGTCGCCCAGGTAGGTCTTGATCGTCTCGATGAACTTCGGAACGGAGATCGGCTTGGAGACATAGGCCTCGCAGCCGCCCTGGCGAATACGCTCCTCGTCACCCTTCATCGCGAAGGCGGTGACGGCGATGACGGGAATGACGTGGAGTTCGTCGTCCTCTTTCAGCCACTTGGTGACTTCGAGCCCGGAAACCTCGGGCAGCTGGATGTCCATGAGGATCAGATCGGGGCGATGCTTGCGGGCAAGATCCAGCGCCTCCATACCGTTGCGGGTCTGGATGGTCCTGTAGCCGGACGCTTCGATGAGGTCGCGAAAGAGCTTCATGTTGAGCTCGTTATCCTCTACAATCATCACCTGTTTGGGCATCGAACGCGATCCTAAGTCCGTCATGAAAACCGTTTCGCCGTGCGGATCAAAGCCCGCGAGCGCACCGGCCGCCATGAAACCGATTGCGGCACGCTATCGGTATTTGGTTGAAAAATAGGTAATTTACCGCAAGAAATGCAGAGCAACTTCAAGACTTCAAAGCAACGCGCCGCCGATCCGCAAGAGACGGCCATCGCTGTTCTCGCGTGGCTGGCAAACGAACCCGATCTGTTCGGCCGCTTCCTGGCGCTGACCGGCGTCGAGCCGGCGCAGGTGCGCAACGCGATCAATGATCCGGGGTTTCTCTCAGGCATGATGGACTTCCTGATGCAGCACGAACCGACGGCGCTGGCGTTTTGCCAGGCAACCGGCACGCCGCCGGAGGTGCTGAATGCGGCCTGGCAGCATTTTTCGCCGGCCGGCCTCGGCTCGGGCGAATACTGATCATGAGCGTGGTCACCGACCCCTCTCAGGTTCGCCTCGGTGATCGGCCGCTGATCGTCTGCGACATCGACGAGGTGGTGCTGGAGTTTCTCACACCCCTCACCCGTTTCCTTCGCTCGCACGATTACGATCTGCTGCCACGCTCCTTCCGGCTGCACGGCAATATCGTGTCGCTTCTCGACGGCGCGGAAATGGATCGGGACGCATTCGACCGCTTTCACGAGATGTTCTTCGAGACCCAGGACCTGTGGCAGGAGCCGGCGGAGCGGGCGGTCGAGACGCTGCATGCGCTGGCCGCCGATGCCGACATCGTCTTTCTCACCGCCATGCCGCCGCGTCACCACGACATCCGCCGCAGGCTTCTCGACCGGTTCGACCTGTGCTTCGACATGATCGCCTCGGAACAGCCCAAGGGGCCGATCGTGGCGGCGCTGCACGACCGCCGGGAGCTGCCCGTCGCCTTTATCGACGATATCCAACGCAACCTCCTTTCCGTTGCCGACCATGTGCCGGACTGCCTGCTGCTCAACATGATGGCGAATGCCGATTTCAAGCCATTCGCGCCACCGCCTACCGGGACGATCGTACAAGCTTCCGACTGGACGCATGCCGCCCAGCTGATGCGGCAACATTTCTCGACCGCGACGACGCTGGACAAAACCAGCGCATAAGCGCCGACATCCTCTTGAGACTCTCGAACTTAGAGCGTAGTGTCGCGATGTTCAACCTTTGTTCCCATCGATGACCGCCAACCCTGCCAAGACACCGGGCTTCTGTCGCGACTGCCTTGCCGAGCAGAAGGCCGAGGGGCGACGCTGTGCGGCCTGCGGCAGCCCTCGCCTTGTGCGCCACGACGAGCTCTACGGCCTGACGCTGGCGCATATCGACTGCGATGCCTTCTATGCCTCGGTGGAGAAGCGCGACAATCCCGAACTTGCCGACAAACCCGTGATCATCGGCGGGGGAAAACGCGGCGTGGTATCGACGGCCTGCTATGTGGCGCGGATCTATGGCGTGCGCTCGGCCATGCCGATGTTCAAGGCGCTGGAGGCCTGCCCGCAGGCCGTGGTGATCCCTCCAGACATGGAGAAATACGTCAAGGTCGGCCGCGAGGTGCGGGCGATGATGCAGGAACTGACACCCTTGGTGCAGCCGCTGTCGATCGACGAGGCGTTTCTGGAACTCGGCGGCACTGAGCGGCTGCACAACGACCCGCCGGCGCGCACGCTGGCAAAGTTCGCCCGCCGCGTCGAGAAGGAGATCGGCATCACGGTTTCGATCGGGCTCTCCTACTGCAAGTTCCTGGCGAAGGTGGCCTCCGACCTGCAGAAGCCGCGCGGATTCTCGGTTATCGGCCGCGAGGAAGCGGTTTCGTTTCTGGCGCCGCGTCCGGTGACGACGATCTGGGGCGTGGGAAAGGCCTTCGCCGCGACGCTGGAAGCCGACGGCATCCGCACCATCGGCCAGTTGCAGACCATGGACGAAACCGATCTGATGCGCCGTTACGGCACAATGGGACAACGGCTTTCGCGGCTGTCACGCGGCATTGACGACCGCGACGTGCATCTCAACGATCCCGCCAAGAGCGTTTCGGCCGAGACGACCTTCTTCGATGACATTTCCCGATATGACGAGCTCGTTCCCGTGCTGCGCAACCTCTCCGAGAAGGTCGCGTGGCGTCTTAAGAAGAGCGATATCGCCGGCCAGACCGTCGTCCTGAAGATGAAGACAGCGGACTTCAAGTCGCGGACGCGCAACCGGAAGCTGGAGGATCCAACGCAGCTTGCCGACCGTATCTTCCGCACCGGCATCGAACTGCTTCGGAAAGAAACCGATGGAACCAAGTTCCGGTTGATCGGCATCGGCGTGACCGATCTCTGCGACCCCACGCGTGCCGATCCGCCCGACCTGATCGACGTCCAGTCCGGGCGACGTGCAGCGGCCGAGGCGGCCATGGACAAGCTGCGCGACAAGTTCGGCAAGGGCACGGTCGAGACCGGCTACACGTTCGGAACCAAGCGCAACCAATAGCAAGCCCTGCCCGGCACCGCGCATTTCAAGTCTTCCTTAAGTTTCAAGCATTACGCTCCGACGCATAGTATTGCGTATCGGTTGGGTTCAAATGTTCTCGCGTCTCGTCTTCGGGCTCGGCTTGCTGTCGGCCACCGCCCTGGTGCATCCCGCCTTCGCCACCGATGCGAGGGCGCTGCAGATCTTCGTTTCCAAGAGCAAGCAGTCGATGGCCGTCTATGACGGCGCCGATGTCATCGCCACGTCGAAGATATCGAGCGGCAAGGCCGGCCACACGACGCCGAGCGGCATCTTCTCGGTGATCGAGAAGCAGACCTATCACGAGTCCAACATCTATTCGGGCGCGCCGATGCCGCTGATGCAGCGGCTGACATGGTCGGGCATCGCGCTGCACCAGTCGAACTCGGTGCCGCGTTATCCCGCCTCGCACGGCTGCGTGCGCATGCCCGACGCATTCGCAAAGCAGCTCTTCAAGATGACCGAGATGGGCGTGCCGGTGATCATCACCGACGGACAGCTCGCGCCGGAGCCGATCGATCACCCGATGCTGTTTCGCCCGCAAGCGCCGGCTCCGGCGCCGCTTTTATCGGATGTCGAGCTCAGGCCTGGTATCGGCGAACTGCCGGTGCAGGTGGCGATGAACGAGGTGGCGATGCCGCGCCTGCAGGTGCAGCCGATCGCGGCGCCCGCAAACGACCAGCCGGTGAAGATCCTGATCACGCGCCGCTCGCAGCGCGAGACGATCATCGATCTCCAGACCTATCTCGCCGAACTCGGATTTGCCGTCGGCAATGCCGACGGCTATCTCGGCCCGGCGACGGTGCAGGCGATCGGCGAATTCAAGAAGCAGCATCCCCTTGCCTCCACCCAAGCCAGGTCACTTGTCAGTGACGACCTCGTGCGCGCGGTCTATACCGCCGCCGGCAAGGGCGAGCCGCCGAACGGCGTGATCATGGTGCGTCAGGGTTTCCGGCCGGTGTTCGAAGCGCCGGTGACGATCGCCGAACCGGAACTGGCGCTCGGCACCCATTTCTTCAGCGCGAGCGAGGTGAACCTCAAGGACGGCACGACCGAGTGGTTGGGCGTGACGCTGCCCAACACGTTGACCAGCCAGACGATGAAACGGCTGGGCATCAGCACCATGGAAAGCTCCGTCATATCGGGCACGCCGATCCTGAACGCGCTTGGCCGCATCACCATTCCCGATGACACGAGACAGCGGATCGACGCCATGCTGACGCCGGGATCGACGCTGACGATCTCCGACACCGGCGTCGGTCCGGAGACCGGTCAGGGTACCGACTTCATCACGCTCACGCGCGGCTAGACCAGCTCGACGTCGATCACGCCCGGCGCCGAGCGCATGGCGGCGGCGATCTCGGGCGTGATCCGGTATTTCTGCGCCAGCTCCACCTCGATCTCGCGCTTGCCATCCTCCTTGATGACGATGAAGGAGACGAGACCGTCGCCTCTCGCGTTGAGATGGGCGGCAACGGCGCGCAGAGGGCCGGAATCGCGCACATAGACACGCAACGCCTTCTGCATCTGCAGGGACTTTTCCTCCAGCGACTGGATCGTCTGGATGCGAAGGCCGATGCCTTCGGGCCGCTCCTCGCCGGTGGCGGTGATGACGAAGGATTTTCCCGACTCCAGCATGTCGCGATACTGGTTCAGCATTTCCGAGAAGAGTACGGCTTCGAACTGGCCGGATGAATCCGAAAAGACGACGATGCCCATCTTGTTGCCGGTGCGCGTCTTGCGCTCCTGCTTGGAGATGACGGTTCCGGCCAGACGCGCATTGCTGGCGCCCTGCTTCACGGCGGCCGCGAAATCGCCGAAGGTCTGGACGCGCATCTTCTCCAGCACGCTACTATAGCTGTCGAGCGGATGGGCCGTCAGATAGAAGCCAAGGACCTGGAATTCCTTGAGCAGGCGCTCGGAGGGCAGCCATGGCGAGAAAGGCGGCATCGAGATTTTTTCCGGGCCCGCGCCCGACGACGCGCCGAAGAACCCCATCTGACCACTGGTTTTCTCTTGCTGGGCATTTTGGGCATAGCCCATGATGCGATCTATGCCGCCCGAGAGCTGGGCGCGATCGAGATCGAAGCAATCGAAGGCGCCGGCGAAGATCAGGCTTTCCAGCACGCGCCGGTTCACCTGCTTCGGATCGATGCGCAGGCAGAAATCCTCGAGGCTGGCGAATGGCGTGTCGCCGCGCACCTCGACGATGTGATCGACGGCCGATCTGCCGACCCCCTTCAGCGCCGCCAGCGCGTAGTAGATACGGTTGTCACCGGTCTGGAAGTGGCGGAACGAGGTCTGCACGGAGGGCGCGATCACCTCGATACCGAGGCGCTTGGCGTCCTGGCGGAAGTCGTTGACCTTTTCGGTGTTCGACATATCGAGCGTCATCGAGGCGGCGAGGAACTCGACCGGATAATGCGCCTTCATGTAGGCCGTCTGGTAGGAAACGATGGCGTAGGCTGCGGCGTGCGATTTGTTGAAGCCGTAGTTGGCGAATTTCGCCAGAAGCTCGAAGATATTGTCTGCCTGCGGCTTCGACACGCCGTTCTTGACGGCGCCGACGACGAAGCGCTCGCGCTGCTGGTCCATCTCCGCCTTGATCTTCTTGCCCATGGCGCGGCGCAGAAGATCGGCCTCGCCGAGCGAATAGCCCGACAGTACCTGAGCGATCTGCATGACCTGCTCCTGGTAGACGATCACGCCCTGCGTTTCCTTCAGCAGGTAATCGATGGTCGGGTGGATCGATTCGAGCTCTTCCTCGCCATGCTTGCGGGCGTTGTAGGTCGGGATGTTCTCCATGGGACCCGGACGATAAAGCGCCACGAGCGCGATGATGTCCTCGATGCAGTCCGGCCGCATGCCGATCAGCGCCTTGCGCATGCCGGCGCTTTCCACCTGGAACACGCCGACCGTTTCGCCGCGCGAGAGCATCTCGTAGGTCAGCTTGTCATCCAGCGGGATCGCGGCGAGGTCGACCTTGATGCCGCGCTTGGCCACGAAATCGACGGCGACCTTCAGCGTCGTCAGCGTCTTCAGGCCGAGGAAGTCGAACTTGACCAGACCGGCCTGCTCGACCCACTTCATGTTGAACTGGGTGACCGGCATGTCGGAGCGCGGATCGCGGTACATCGGCACCAGTTTCGACAGCGGGCGGTCGCCGATGACGATACCGGCGGCGTGGGTCGAAGCGTGGCGGTAGAGGCCCTCGATCTTCTGCGCGATATCGAGCAGGCGGGCGACGACGGGCTCCTTGTCGGCCTCTTCCTGCAGCTTCGGCTCCTCCTCGATCGCCTTCGACAGCGGCGTCGGATTGGCCGGATTGTTGGGCACCAGCTTGCAGATCTTGTCGACCTGTCCGTAGGGCATTTCGAGCACGCGGCCGACGTCGCGAAGGGCGGCGCGCGCCTGCAGCGAACCGAAGGTGATGATCTGCGCCACCTGCTCGCGGCCGTACTTCTTCTGCACGTAGCGGATCACCTCTTCGCGGCGATCCTGGCAGAAGTCGATATCGAAGTCGGGCATCGAGACGCGTTCCGGATTGAGGAAGCGTTCGAAGAGCAGCGAGAAGCGCAGCGGATCGACGTCGGTGATCGTCAGCGCGTAGGCGACCAGCGAGCCCGCGCCGGAACCACGACCGGGGCCGACGGGAATATCCTGCATCTTCGCCCACTTGATGAAGTCGGCAACGATCAGGAAGTAGCCCGGGAATTTCATGCGCTCGATGACGCTGAGCTCGAACTCCAGGCGGTCGCGGTAATCCTTCTCCTCGTAGCCCGGCGACATGCCGAGCGTTGCGAGGCGCATGTCGAGACCTTCGACCGCCTGGCGGCGAAGCTCCAGCGATTCGGCACGCTCCGCCTCCTCGGGGTCTGCCGTGGCGCCGGTGAAGCGCGGCAGGATCGGCTTGCGGGTCTTCAGGACGAAGGAGCAGCGGCGGGCGATCTCCACCGTGTTCTCAAGCGCCTCGGGCAAATCGGCGAAGAGCTTCACCATCTCGGCGCGGCTTTTCAGATAGTGATCCGGCGTCAGGCGAAACCGCGTGTCGTCGGAGACGATGGCATTGTGCGCCACGGCCATCAGCGCGTCGTGCGCGTCGTAATCGTCGCGGGTCGGGAAGAAGGCCTCGTTGGTCGCGACCAGCGGGATCTCGTGCTCATAAGCAAGGCCGATCACCCGCTGCTCATGGCGCTTGTCATAGGTGCCCTGGCGCTGAAGCTCCATGTAGAGCCGGTCGCCGAACTTGTCCTTGAGCGATAGCAACCGCGCGGTCGCCGGCGCGATGTGGCCCTCTTTCAGCGGCATGTCGATCGGGCCAGTCGATGCGCCTGACAGCGCGATCAAGCCCTCGGTGCCAAGTTCGTCCAGCCAGGAGGCCTTGATGTGGACCGCCTGCCCGGCGCCCTCGCCGCCGAGATAGGCACGGCTGACCAGATCCACCAGCCGCTCATAGCCGGCATCGCTAGCCGACAGGAGCACGATGGAAGGCAGCTTCGCCAGTTGCTGCTGGCCGCCCCTACGGTCCGTCTCAAGGCCGTCTTCCATGTCGATCGAGACCTGGCAGCCGATGATCGGCTGCAGGCCCTCGTCCATCGACTTCTGCGCGAATTCAAGCGCGACGAACAGGTTGTTGGTGTCGGTGATGGCGATGGCCGGCTGGCTATCGCCCGATGCCTTGTAGAGAATCTTCTTGAGCGGCAGCGCGCCTTCGAGCAGCGAGAAGGCGGAATGCACACGCAGGTGAACGAAGCCCGGCGTACCGCCGATGAAGTCGCTCGCGCCATTTTCCGTGCCCGCCATGCTATGCCTTTCCGCGCATCCTGATGAATCGGCTGCATTGTCGGATTTGGGGAGGACGATGTCCAGAGAGGCGGGCGCGAACGGACCGCATGACAGCCATGCGGTCCCCGTTATTCTTAGATTGCCATGCAGATCAAAGAGAAGCTCGCAATGAACATTGCGATGGAGGTGAATGCTGCGATATCGCGGATCATATCAGTCATTTGGCTCTCCTGTGCTGTTATGTTTCTAATTTGTTCCGCTATTGTTCTATTGTCAACAGGATTCTTTTCCGCTTTCCTGCTCGCGCAGCTCCGGAGAAAAGCATGTTTAAATTTGTCTTAATTCTTGCGCTCACATCCAGCGCCAACTCTGCCTGGGCAGATCAGATCGAACCCGCCGCGATCATCGCGGCCGCGACCGGCGATTGGAACGGCGACGGCGGCAGCGATCTTGCGCTTCTGGTCGCGCCGCCGGAACCGAGCAACGACGTCGGGATCTATCTTTACCTGCGGGACAAGAACCACGCCCTGCAGCGCCTCGTCACCATGGCGCCGGGCAAGATCTGGGGAAATACCAGGCTGGACGGCATGCTCGGGCAGGATCCCTCGATCGAGGCCCGTCCGGGCGGATCGATCGCGGTCAGTTCACAAAATTCGGCTATCGGGCGCAGCCGGTGGGAACAGACGCTGACGATCGCCTATCGCGACGAACAGTTCGTCGTCGCCGGCTACACCTACAGCTATTACGACACGCTCGACACGGACGATACCGGCCAGTGCGACTACAACATCCTGACGGGCAAGGTGATGGCGAAAGGCAAGGCATCAACGGTCGAGCCGAAGACGATCGCGGTCGGCGATTGGCAGGACGAGGTCGGACAGAAGGCGTGCGGGTTCACCGAGTGAAACGACAGCGATAGGGATGGCCGATGATTTCTCCACCGCCGATCGCGGTCAAAAATCCACGACCTTGCCGTCGGCGATGGTGACGCGGCGGTCCATGCGGGCCGCCAGCTCGTGGTTGTGAGTAGCGATCAGCGCCGCGAGGCCGGATTGACGCACCAATGCCTCCAAGGCTTCGAAGACATAGCTCGCCGTCTCGGGATCGAGGTTGCCGGTCGGTTCGTCGGCAAGCAGGAGGCTCGGCGCGTTGGCGACGGCGCGGGCGATCGCCACGCGCTGCTGCTCACCACCCGACAGTTCGCCGGGACGATGGGCGCCACGGTGGCCGATGCGCATGTAGTCGAGCAGCTGCCCTGCCCGCACCTTTGCTTCGCTGCGCGGCAGCCCCGATATCATCTGCGGCATCATGATGTTTTCGAGCGCCGAGAATTCGGGAAGCAGGTGGTGGAACTGGTAGACGAAGCCGATCTCGCCGCGGCGGATCGCCGTACGCTTGTCGTCCGACAGGCCGTTGCAGGCATGGCCGCCGATGTGGACCTCGCCGCCATCGGGATGTTCGAGCAGGCCGGCCAGATGCAGCAAGGTCGACTTGCCCGTGCCCGACGGGGCGACGAGGGCGACGATCTCACCGCTGTTCAGCGTCAGATCGGCCTTCTTCAGGATCGAAAGGCGGGTATCTCCCTGGCCATAGTGACGCTCCACGCCGGAAAGCTTGAGAACGGTATTCCGCTTCATGAAATCAGCATTCCTTATTCGTAGCGCAGGGCCTGCACGGGATCGAGCTTTGAAGCACGCCATGCCGGAAAGATTGTCGCGAAGAAAGACAGCGTCAGCGCCATGACGATAACGGAGACCGTTTCGCCGAACTCCATCTTGGCCGGCAATTGGCTGAGGAAATAGAGCTGCGGGTCAAACAGCACCGTTCCCGACAGCCAGGAGAAGAACGCGCGGATCGATCTCGATGTTGGCACAGACGATAACGCCGAGCAGCACGCCGGCGAAGGTGCCGACCAGGCCGATGGCGGCCCCGGTCATGAAGAATATTCGCATGATCGAGCCCGAGGTCGCGCCCATGGTTCTCAGGATCGCGATATCGCTGCCCTTGTCCTTCACCAGCATGATCAGGCCGGAAATTATGTTCAGCGCGGCGACGAGGACGATCAGCGTCAGGATCATGAACATCACGTTGCGCTCGACCTGCAGCGCCGAGAAGAAGGTCTGATTGCGCTGGCGCCAATCGGTGATGGCGATCTGCCGGCCGGCCGCCTGCTCCACCTTGGGGCGAAGCTCATCGACACTTTCGGGATTGTCGGCAAAGAGCTCGATCGACTGCACCAGCCCCTCGGCGTTGAAATAGAGCTGCGCTTCCTCGAGCGGCATATAGATGATCGTCGCGTCATATTCCGACATGCCGATCTCGAAGATCCCCGAGACCTTGTAGGACTTGACGCGCGGGTTGATGCCCATCGGCGTCACGTCACCTTCGGGCGATATCAGGGTAATGCTATCACCCGCCTGCAAGCCGAGCTGATCGGCCATGCGCGAACCGATCAGAACCCCCTGGTTCGCGGCAAAGCCGACCAGGTCACCGGACTTGATGTTGTCGGAGATGGTTTTCACCTTGCCCAGGTCTTCAGCGCGAATGCCGCGAACCAGAGCGCCGGTACCGGCACCGCCGGCGCCGGACGCCAGCGTCTGCCCTTCGACCAGCGGCAGTGCCACCTTGATGCCGGGCACGGCGCCCAGGCGATCGGTCAGAGCCGCGTAATCGGTGAAGGGACCATCGACCGGCTGCACGATCATGTGGCCGTTGATGCCGAGAATGCGCGAGATCAGCTCGGTGCGGAAACCGTTCATGACGGCCATGACGATGATCAGCGTCGCGACGCCGAGCATGATGCCGATGAAGGAGAAGCCGGCGATCACCGAGATGAAGGCTTCCTTGCGGCGCGCGCGCAGATAGCGCCACGCGACAAGTCGCTCGAAAGCGGAAAATGGCCTGCTGGCCGCAGCCGAGCCGGATTTGGATCCCTGCTGGCTCACCGCTGCGTCCGCCATTTCGCCTCCCGCCTTCTTCTTAGCCCAAGAGCTTATTGATTGCCGCATCGATGGTCATCGTTTCGCGGGCACCGGTCTTGCGGTCCTTGACTTCAACTTCGCCGTTCGCGACCGCGCGCGGGCCGGCGATGATCTGCACGGGAACGCCGATCAGGTCCGCGGTCGCGAACTTGGTGCCGGCGCGATCGTCGGTGTCGTCATAAAGAACATCGACGCCAGCCTTGGAGAGCTCTGCGTAAATCTTCTCGCAGGCGGCGTCGCACGCGGCGTCACCGGCCTTCATGTTGATCACGACGACATCGAAAGGCGCGACGGAGGCCGGCCAGATGATTCCGTTCTCGTCATGCGATGCTTCGATGATGGCGGGAACAAGGCGGGTCGGGCCAATACCGTAGGATCCCATGTGGACGGCGTGTTCCTTGCCATCGGGGCCCTGCACCTTCGCGCCCATCGGCTCGGAATATTTCGTGCCGAAGTAGAAGATATGGCCGACCTCAATTCCGCGCGCCGAAAGGCGATCGCCCTCGGGGATGGCGGCGAAGGCGGCTTCGTCGTGCATCTCGGACGTGGCGGCGTAGACCGAGGTCCACTTCTTGAAGATCGTGTCCAGACCGGCCACATCGTCGAAGTTGGTGTCGACCGACGGGATATCGAAATTCACGAAGTCCTTGTGGCTATAGACTTCCGATTCACCGGTGTCGGCGAGGATGATGAACTCGTGGCTGAGATCGCCGCCGATCGGGCCGGTGTCGGCGCGCATGGGGATGGCGCGCAGGCCGAGACGATCGAAAGTGCGCAGGTAAGCCGCGAACATCTTCTTGTAGGAGTGCTCGGCGCCTTCGCGGGTCATGTCGAAGGAATAGGCATCCTTCATCATGAACTCGCGCGAGCGCATGGTGCCGAAGCGCGGACGGATCTCGTCGCGGAACTTCAGCTGGATGTGATAGAGGTTCAGCGGCAAGTCCTTGTAGGACTTGACCGAAGACCGGAAGATATCGGTGACCATCTCTTCGTTGGTCGGGCCGTACAGCATCGGGCGATCCTGGCGGTCCTTGATGCGCAGCATCTCCTTGCCGTAGGCGTCGTAACGTCCACTTTCCTGCCAGAGTTCGGCCGACTGCAGGGTCGGCATCGACAGCTCGATGGCGCCGGCGCGATTCTGCTCCTCGCGGATGATGTTGTTGACCTTGTCTAGCACGCGCTTGCCCAGCGGGAGCCACGAGTAGATCCCCTGCGACTGCTGGCGGATCATGCCGGCACGCAGCATCAACCGGTGGGAGACGATTTCAGCCTCCTTGGGGTTTTCCTTGAGGATGGGCATGAAGTAGCGAGACAGACGCATGGCGAATTCCAGAGCTGTTGAGACGCCGCCTGATAGCGGAATCGAAGGCAATCACAATGTTGGCTGCGTTCATAACCGCTTCGCGGCTTGAAGGAAACCCGCGAGGGCTGTCCACAGGCTTCTCTTAGAGCAAGTTCGAGCCCGCAAATCGAAGAAAGTAAGAAAAAGGCGAAATTATAATGACTTGCGCGAAATTCTTATCAACAGAAAAAATTTACTCGAGTGTAGCAAAAATGCAAAAAAATCTGATGACAAAGCACAATCTTTGAGCTAGCTTTAGCCCACAAAACAGGCAGGGAGTTCAAATCCCTACCAATTTCGCGGTCAAGTCTTGGGAGGATCAGATCTTAGGCGCGCTTGTCGCAGCCCCGGTAACGGTTAAGGATCACGCGATACTTAAAACAAGGCTTTTAGCCTTGTTTTTTTTTGGCTTTTCGAGATCACGCCGCGTTCCGAAAGCACCTGTCTTCCGCAACGTAATGCGCTCTTTCCGTTACGGCACCTCCATGCCGCAACTTGATGACATGCGTATGACGGCCTCGCCAGCGCATCTGCCCAATCACTGGGCAAACGCCCTCAGACGCGCGAAAACGATGGGCCGATCTGCGGAAGAGCGTCCAGGTTCCAGCCGAAATAGGTCGAAGCGACGTACCAGAGACCGTAAATGATGGCGGAGACCAGCGTCGTCAGGGAGAAGGTGAAGAGCGGGCGGAAACGGGCGGGCGCGCTATGTACGGTACCGAGCACGATATCCTCGTTCTCAGCCTGCGTACGCAAGCCGATCGGCAACACGGCGAAGAGGGTCATCCACCATACGATGAAGTAGACCGCGAAGCCCTGTAGAAATGTCTGCAGCATAAAACCTCCCACCCAAGCGGCAGCAACACGGCCACCGCCCTTATAAGCCTGAACGGTCGCGATACAAAGCGACGTTGACGCAGTTGCGCGATCTCGGTGGCGCTTGGGTCACTCCGTTGCAGCAGGTTCAGACCTGCTCGAGCTCGATCAGCGTGCCGAAGAAGTCCTTCGGATGCAGGAAGAGCACGGGCTTGCCGTGCGCGCCGGTCTTCGGCTCGCCATTTCCGAGCACCCTCGCCCCGGCGGCCATCATCTGGTCGCGAGCGGCGATGATATCGCTCACCTCGTAGCAAATGTGGTGCATGCCGCCGGATGGGTTCTTCTCCAGGAAGGCCGCTATAGGAGATTGCGGACCGAGCGGCTCGAGCAGTTCGACCTTGGTATTCGGCAACTCGACGAAGACAACGGTCACGCCATGCTCCGGCAATGCCTCGGCCGCCGACACCACGGCGCCGAGCGTGTCCCGATAGGCGGCCGTCGCGGCGGCGAGATCGGGGACGGCAAGGGCGACGTGATTGACGCGGCCGAGCATCGGTCAGACCTTGGTGACGAAGACGGTGACCAGCGGCTTCTTGCCCCAGATCTGGTTGGCGGTCGAACGAACCGCGCGACGCATCGATTCCTGCAACAGATCCAGATCCTTGCGGCGCGCGCGCGGAATGCTCTCGAAGGCGCTGAGAGCGGCGTCGTAGAGCGTGTCCTCGAACTCGTCGCCCTCGTCGTCGTAGATGGGCAGGCCGATCGCCACCATGTCGGGTTCGCCGATGATGTCGAAGCGGCTGTCGATCACCACGTTCAGCGCGACGTGACCGACGTAGGAGAGCTTCTTGCGCTCGCCGATCCCCATCTCGTCGAAATCGCCGATCAGCGCGCCGTCCTTGAAGATGCGGCCATGCGGGGCCTCGTCGATGACCTCCACCGGACCGGGCGCCAGACGCAGGATATCGCCGTTGCGCACACGCGGAACGATCGAGATACCGGATTGCTCGGCGAGCACCTTGTGGGCTGTCAGATGCGTGGCCTCGCCATGCACGGGAACTACGATGGCCGGCCGCGTCAGCTCGTACATCTTCTGCAATTCGTTACGGCGCGGGTGGCCGGAAACGTGAACGAGCGCTTCGCTATCGGTGACGATGTGAACGCCCTGCTCGACGAGCCCGTTCTTGATGTCCTGAATGGCCTTCTCATTGCCGGGAATGGCGCGCGAGGAAAAGACCACCGTATCGCCGGCCGTCAGCGCGACATTGCGCATCTCGTCGCGCGAGAGCTTGGCAAGGGCTGCGCGCGGCTCGCCCTGGCTGCCGGTCAGGATCACCACGACGTTCTCACGCGGGATGTAGCCATACTCCTCCTCGGCGATGAACGGCTTGATGCCATCCAGCAAACCGAGTTCGCGGGAGACGTTGACGACCCGCTTCAGTGAACTGCCGAGCAGCAGGACTTCGCGTCCGGCGGCTTCGGCAGCTTCGGCGACGGTGCGAATACGGCCGACATTCGAGGAGAAGGTGGTGATCGCGACACGACCCTCGGCATTCTCGATGATCTTGCGCAGGCTTGCTGAAACGTCCTTCTCCGACGGCGAGACGCCGTCGCGCAGCGCGTTGGTCGAATCGCACATCAGCGCCAGCACGCCTTCGTCGCCGAGCTGGCGGAAGCGTGTCTCGTCGGTCAACGGACCGAGCGACGGCTCGTGATCGATCTTCCAGTCGCCGGTGTGGATGACATTGCCGGCCGGAGTACGGATCACCAACGACATCGGTTCGGGGATCGAGTGATTGACGGCCACACCCTCGACGCTGAAGGGGCCGACATTGACCACGGTGCCCGCTGTGAACGGCGTGATCGGGATTTCGACCATCGTCGACTTCTCGTAGTTGCGCTTGGCTTCAAGAAGCCCCGCCGTGAAGCCCGATGCATAGACGGGAACATTGAGGCCCGGCCACAGATCGGCCAGCGCGCCATAGTGATCCTCATGCGCGTGGGTGATGAAGATCGCCTTCAGGTTCTTGCGTTCCTTGGCGAGGAAGCGAATATCGGGGAGAACCAGATCGACACCCGGCAGATCCGGACCCGGGAAGGTGACGCCGCAGTCGACCATGATCCACTGGCGATGGGCGGACGGGCCATAGCCGTAAAGGGCGAGATTCATACCGATCTCGCCAACGCCGCCCAAAGGCAGAAATACCAGTTCGTCCTGCTTCGCCATGCTGCTTGTTTTTCCAATCATCCAAAGAAGACGTCGCCGGCGGCGATCGTCATCATCCTGCCTGCCCCCGTATCGAGCAGCAACAGGCCATTATCATCAATTCCGGTGAAGTGGCCGGAAATCGAACGATCCGGCAGGTTCACGGTTATCTTTTTCACCAATACCGCAGGCGACCTGGCGCCAACGGGCGGTTATATCGCGAACGCCCCGGCCGCGTCCCACGCTGATAGCACATCGGCCATGGATGCGAACAGATGGGCGAAGAGTTCCTGCGCGGAGGCGGAACTTCCCTGTTCCTGCAGGCAGGTGACGGGGTAGAGCGGATTGTCCGGCATGAAGGCGACATTGATGCCGATGCCGATGACGAGCGCATAGCGGCCATCCGGCAAGGTCTCGCCTTCCATCAGGATACCGCATGTCTTCTTGCGGCCGATCAGGATGTCGTTCGGCCACTTGACCTCGAGCGGCTCGGCGCTCGCGGGCAGCACCATTCGCACCGCTTCGTGCACCGCGACAGCGATCGCCAGCGGCAGCGACGAAATGCGCTCCATCGGCGCTGGATCGATCAGAAGCAGGGAGGCGTAGAGATTGCCGGGGTCCGATACCCAAGGACGACCGCGGCGGCCGCGCCGCCGGTCTGTCTTTCCGCGGTCACCCAGAGACAACCGGTGTCCCCTGCCCTGGCACGGGCAAGGCATTCGCTATTGGTGGACAACGTCTCCGACAGAGCCTCGTGCCTGAAGTCGTCGAGCGACTTCAGGCGCCGTGGGTCGAAGCTCATCAGAACAGCGTCGCCGCAGCGAGCTCGGCCGCACCACCGATCGGACCGCCGATGAGGACATAGGCGAGAACGAAGAGGCCGGAAACGCCGAAGACGAGGCGCAGCGAGCCGGAGACGCGGGCGAATTCGCCGGTGGCTTCATCGAACCACATCAGCTTGATGACGCGCAGGTAGTAGTAAGCGCCGACAACCGATGCAAGCACGCCGATGATGGCAAGCGCATAGAGCTTGGCCTCGATGGCGGCGACGAAGACGAAGTATTTCCCGAAGAAGCCCGCAAGCGGCGGAATACCGGCCAGCGAGAACATCAGGATGGTGAGCACGGTCGCCATCATCGGATTGGTGGTCGACAGGCCCGCGAGGTCGGCTACGTTTTCGACAACGGTGCCATCCTTGCGGCGCATCGACATGATGATCGCGAAGGAGCCCAGCGTCATGACCATGTAGATCAGCATGTAGAGCATGACGCCGGAGACGCCCGTCTGCGAGCCGGCGGCAAGGCCGACCAGTGCGTAGCCCATGTGACCGATCGACGAATAGGCCATCAGTCGCTTGATGTTCTTCTGGCCGATCGCGGCAAACGAGCCGAGCAGCATCGAGGCGATCGAGATGAACACGACGACCTGCTGCCAGTCCGCCATGATGGGCTGGAAGGCGCTGATGACGATACGCGTCATCATGGCCATCGCGGCGATCTTCGGCGCGCTGGCCAGGAAGGCCGTGACCGGGGTCGGCGCACCTTCGTAAACGTCAGGCGTCCACATGTGGAACGGAACGGCCGAGATCTTGAAGGCGATGCCCGCGAGAATGAAGACCAGACCGAAGATCAGGCCGAGCGAACGCGTACCCTCGACCGTCAGCGCCTGCGCGATTTCGGCGAACTGGGTCTGGCCGGTGAATCCGTAAACCAGCGACATGCCGTAGAGCAGCATGCCCGACGACAGCGCGCCAAGCACGAAATACTTCAGGCCGGCTTCGGTGGACTTGACGCTGTCGCGGTTGATCGCGGCGATGACATAGATCGCCAGGGACTGCAGTTCCAGGCCGAGGTAGAGCGCGATCAGGTCGTTGGCCGAAATCATCAGCAGAATGCCGAGCGTGCAGAGCACGATCAGAACCGGAAACTCGAACTTGTCGAGCTGGTTTTCCTTGGCGAGACCGAGCGACATGAACAGCGCCACGATCGAGCCGACGAGCGCCGTCACCTTCATGAAGCGGCCGAAGCCGTCAGCCAGGAAGACGCCGCCATAGGCAATGCCCTCGCTCGGAGCGAAGACCAGCCACAGCGCCGCGACGGCCAGCAGGATGATCGCGAGAACGCTGACCATGCGGCCGGAGCGCTCTCCCGAGAATACGCCGACCATCAGCAGGACCAGGGCACCGATCGCGAGGATCAGTTCCGGTATCGAAAGATGCAGGCTTGCGAGAAGTGTTTCAGAGGTCATATCACAAAAGTCCCGTCATCATTTCATCGACAGCGCGACATCACGCGCTGCCTGGACTGCGGCCGAATAGCTATTGACCAGCTGATCGACGGAGGCAGCGGTCGCATCGAAGACCGGAGCCGGATAGACGCCGAAGAAGATCGTCAGAGCAATCAGCGGGTAGAGGATCAGCTGCTCACGCGGCGTCAGGTCGAGGAGAGCCTTGAGCTTTTCCTTCTCCAGCGTGCCGAAGATCACCCGGCGATAGAGCCAGAGCGCGTAAGCGGCCGAGAGGATGACACCGGTGGCGGCGAAGAGCGCAACCCAGGTGTTGACCCGGAAGACACCGATCAGCGTCAGGAATTCGCCGACGAAACCAGAGGTGCCGGGAAGACCGACGTTGGCCATGGTGAAGACCATCATCGCAAAGGCATATTTCGGCATGTTGTTGACGAGGCCGCCATAGGCCGCGATCTCACGCGTGTGGGTCCGGTCGTAAATCACGCCGACGCAGAGGAAGAGCGCGCCGGAGACGAGACCGTGCGACAGCATCACGAAGATCGCGCCCTGCACACCCTGCGTGTTGGCCGCGAAGATGCCCATGGTCACGAAGCCCATGTGAGCAACCGACGAATAGGCGATCAGTTTCTTGATGTCGTCCTGCATCAGCGCCACCAGCGATGTGTAGATGATGGCGATGACGGACAGCGCGAAGACCAGAGGCGCGAAGAAGTCGGAGGCGACGGGGAACATGCCAAGCGAGAAGCGGATGAGACCGTAGCCACCGAGCTTCAGCAGCACGCCCGCCAGGATGACGGAACCGGCCGTCGGCGCCTGAACGTGGGCGTCGGGAAGCCAGGTGTGGACGGGCCACATCGGCATCTTCACCGCGAAGGAGGCGAAGAAGGCAAGCCATAGCCAGGTCTGCATCTGCGGCGGGAACTTGTAGGCAAGCAGCGCCGAAATGTCGGTCGTGCCGGCCTGCCAGTACATCGCCATGATGGCGAGCAGCATCAGGACGGAACCGAGCAGCGTGTAGAGGAAGAACTTGTAGCTGGCGTAAACGCGATCCTTGCCGCCCCAGACGCCGATGATCAGGAACATCGGGATAAGGCCGGCTTCGAAGAAGACGTAGAAGAGAACGATATCGAGCGACACGAAGACGCCGATCATCATCACTTCCAGCACCAGGAAGGCGATCATGTATTCCTTCAGGCGCTTCTCGACGGCAAACCAGCTGGCCAGCACGCAGAAGGGCATGAGGAAGGTCGACAGGATGACGAACAGCATCGAGATGCCGTCGACGCCGACCTGATAGCTGATACCCGTGCCGAGCCAGCTGTGCTTCTCGACCATCTGGAAACCCGGGTTCGCGTTGTCGAAGCCGATCCAGATGAAGAGCGAGAGAATGAAGGTCGCGACGGTCGTCAACAGAGTGATGTTGAGGACGTTGCGGCGGCCGTTCGGGCCGTCTCCGTTCATCAGAAGCAGGAGCACCACGCCGACGAACGGCAGGAAGGTGACCGTGGAAAGAATAGGCCAATCGGTCATCAGAGGGCACTCCCGAGCATCATCCAGGTAACGAGCGCCGCAACACCGATCAGCATGGCAAACGCGTAGTGATAAAGGTAACCGCTCTGCAGGCGCACGACGCGGTTGGTGACATCGACGACGCGGGCGGCAATGCCGTTCGGGCCGTAGTTGTCGATGACGCCGACGTCACCCTTCTTCCACAGGAACCGGCCAAGGGCCTTTGACGAACGGACGAAGAGGAAGTCGTAGAGCTCGTCGAAGTACCACTTGTTCAAGAGGAACTGGTAGAGCACCCGATGCTGGCGTGCGAGCACGGCCGGCGTCGATGGCGACTTGATGTACATGTACCAGGCGATCACGAAGCCGGTGACCATGGCGATGAACGGGCTGAGGATAACAAGAGGGGGAACCTCATGATACGCGGTCAGCATGTCGTTGCCTTCAGCCGTGAAGAGCGCGCCCTTCCAGAACTCGGCATATTCCTCGCCGTAGAAGTAACCTTCGAAGTACCAGCCGGCAAAGATCGCACCGAGAGCCAGCAGATAAAGCGGCACGAGCATGACCTGAGGCGATTCGTGCACGTGATGCATGACCTCATGCGAAGCGCGCGGCTTGTTGAAGAAGGTGAGGAACATCAGGCGCCAGGAGTAGAAGCTCGTGAACAGAGCCGCGATCACCAGCATGGCGAAGGCGAAACCGGCGACCGGCGAATTCGAAGCGTAGGCTGCCTCGATGATGACGTCCTTCGAGAAGAAGCCGGCAAAGCCGAACGACGTGAAGGGAATGCCGACGCCGGTAATGGCGAGCGTGCCGATCAGCATCATGACGAAGGTGACCTTGATGTGCGGACGCAGACCACCCATGTGACGCATGTCCTGCTCGCCATCGACGGCATGGATGACCGAGCCGGCGCAAAGGAAGAGCAGCGCCTTGAAGAAAGCGTGCGTGAACAGGTGGAAGATGGCCGCGCCATAGGCGCCGACGCCGAGAGCGACGAACATGTAGCCGAGCTGCGAGCAGGTCGAATAGGCGATGACGCGCTTGATATCGTTCTGCACGAGGCCGACGGTTGCCGCGAAGAAGGCGGTGATCGCACCAATGAGGGTAACGACCGTCAGCGCATCGGGCGACAGTTCGAACAGCGGCGACATGCGGGCGACGAGGAAGACGCCAGCGGTGACCATGGTCGCGGCATGGATGAGGGCCGACACGGGCGTCGGGCCTTCCATGGCGTCCGGCAGCCAGGTGTGCAGCAGGAACTGCGCCGACTTGCCCATCGCGCCCATGAACAGCAGCAGGCAGGCGCCGGTCAGTGCCTGAGCCTTGTTGAGCTGCATGCCGAAGAGATTGAGAACGACGTCGGTGCCAGCGCCACCCTCCTTGGCGAAGCCGGCGGCGTTCGCGAAGATGGTGTCGAAGTTGATGGCGCCGAAGAGGACGAAGACGCTCGCAATGCCGAGAATGAAGCCGAAGTCGCCGACGCGGTTGACGACGAAGGCCTTCATCGCCGCGGCGTTGGCCGACGGCTTCTTGTACCAGAAGCCGATCAGCAGATAGGATGCCAGACCCACGCCTTCCCAGCCGAAGAACATCTGGGCAAGGTTGTCGGACGTGATCAGCATCAACATCGCGAAGGTGAACAGCGACAGATAGGCGAAGAAACGCGGGCGATGCGGGTCGTGGTGCATGTACCCGATCGAGTAGAGGTGAACGAGCGTCGAAACGGAGTTGACGACGATCAGCATGACCGAGGTCAGCGTGTCGATGCGCAGCGACCAGGAGACGTCGATGCCGCCGGACTGGATCCAGCGCAGGACTTCAACCTTGATCGGGCCGCCTTCGACCTCGCCCATGCCTACGGTGATGAAGACGTACCACGACAGCACCGCCGTGATGATCATCAGACCGGTCGTGAGGTATTCCGATGCCTTGGCGCCGATCGCGCGGCCGAAAAGGCCGGCGATGATCGCGCCGATCAAGGGAAGAAAGACGATAGCCTTATATAAAAACATAGCCTTATCAGCCCTTCATCATATTGACGTCTTCCACGGCGATGGAGCCGCGGTTGCGGTAGAAGACGACGAGAATTGCAAGACCGATGGCCGCTTCAGCCGCGGCGACGGTCAGAATGAACAATGCAAAGACCTGGCCGACGATGTCGTTCAGGAACGACGAGAAGGCGACCATGTTGATGTTGACGGCGAGCAGAATGAGCTCGATCGACATCAGGATGACGATGATGTTCTTCCGGTTGAGGAAGATGCCGAAGACGCCGAGCGTGAAGAGGATGGCGCTGACCGTCAGGTAATGGGAAAGTCCGATGACCATAGTGTTGTTTCCTTAAGCTCGCGCCTGCCTCAAAGCCCCTGACCCGGCTTCACCGAGATCACCTCGACGGCGGTCTTCGGGTTGCGGGCAACCTGGTTTGCGATGTTCTGACGCTTGACCGTCGTGCGATGCTTGAGCGTGAGCACGATCGCCCCGATCATGGCCACCAGCAGGACGAGAGCGGCGATTTCAAAGAAGTAGACATAATTCGTATAGAGCACGTCGCCGAGGGCGGCGGTGTTGGTGCGCTCGGTGATCGCGGGGATCGGCATCGCCACCGTCTTGGCGATCTCCGGCGAGATCATGCTGCCGCCGACGACGACGATCAGCTCGGCCGCGAGGATCAATCCGATCAGCGCGCCGATCGGCGCGTATTCCAGAACGCCCGCACGCAGCTCCGTGAAGTCGATGTCGAGCATCATGACCACGAAGAGGAAGAGAACCGCCACGGCGCCGACATAAACGACGAGCAGGATCATCGCGAGGAATTCAGCCCCGAGCAGCAGGAAGAGACCGGCCGCGTTGAAGAAAACCAGGATCAGGAACAGAACCGAGTGAACCGGGTTCTTCGACCAGATGACCATGAACGCCGACGCTATCGCGATAAAGGCGAAAATATAGAAAAATAGAGCCTGCAGACCCATGTTCGTGCCTTCTTCATCTTCCCACGGGCTGCCGGGGGCTTCCCCCGCCCGATGAAGCTTCGCATTGGTTGTCGCGAAGCTCTGGTGCATGTTGACTGGGCGACGCTTCAAGCACCGCCCGGCATTTCAATTTCAATCAACGGTACGGAGCGTCGAGCGCGAGGTTGCGAGCGATTTCACGCTCCCAACGGTCGCCGTTTTCGAGGAGCTTCTGCTTGTCGAAATAGAGCTCTTCGCGGGTTTCCGTCGCAAATTCGAAATTCGGGCCTTCGACGATCGCATCGACCGGGCATGCCTCCTGGCAGAAGCCGCAATAGATGCACTTCACCATGTCGATATCGTAACGGACCGTGCGGCGGGTGCCATCGTTGCGGCGCGGACCGGCTTCGATGGTGATCGCCTGAGCAGGACAGATCGCCTCGCACAGCTTGCAGGCGATGCAGCGCTCTTCACCGTTCGGATA
This sequence comes from Rhizobium sp. AN80A, assembly GCF_030053015.1. Lineage (NCBI taxonomy): Bacteria > Pseudomonadati > Pseudomonadota > Alphaproteobacteria > Hyphomicrobiales > Rhizobiaceae > Rhizobium > Rhizobium sp. AN80A. The sequence goes on from NZ_JASJPX010000003.1 coordinate 1,300,268, forward strand.
ACGGCGCAAAGCATGTTCGCCACGGAAGCGCGGGCTGACCGGTCCCTTTTCGAACGGATAGTTCACCGTTGCCTTCTGCTTGAAAATGTAGCGGAACGTCAGCCAGAACGCGCTGACGAATTCCTTCAGGAACAACGAGCTGACAGCGTTGGACAAGCCTGCCATCTTCAACCTCCAATATTGCTGGAAACCACGGCCGGCATGATCACGCCCCTGCCGTCAGCTTCAGCACGAATGCAACGATGATGACCATGGCGAGCGACAGCGGAAGGAAGACCTTCCAGCCGAGGCGCATCAGCTGGTCGTAGCGGTAGCGCGGGACGAATGCCTTGACCATCGCGAACATGAAGAACACCAGGCACGACTTCAGCATGAACCAGACGATGCCGGGAACCCAGTTGAGGAACCAGACGTCGACCGGCGGCAGCCAGCCCCCGAGGAACAGGATCGTCGTCAGCGAGCACATCAGGACGATGGCCGCGTATTCGCCGAGCATGAACATCATGTAGAGGGAGGAACCATACTCGACCATGAAGCCGGCGACGAGTTCGGATTCAGCTTCCGGAAGGTCGAAGGGCGGACGGTTGGTTTCAGCCAGTGCCGAGATGAAGAAGATGATGAACATCGGGAACAGTGCAAGCCAATTCCAGTCCAGGAAGGACGATGGCAGGCCGACGCCCGTACCGATGCCACTCTGCTGCGCATAGACGATATCCGTCAGATTGAGCGAACCCACCGTAAGCAGGACAGTGACGATGACGAAACCGATCGAAACTTCGTAGGAAACCATCTGCGCCGCCGAGCGCAGCGCGCCAAGGAACGGATACTTCGAGTTCGAGGCCCAGCCGCCCATGATCACGCCGTACACTTCAAGCGACGAGATCGCGAAAATGTACAGGATGCCGACGTTGATGTTGGCGATGACCCATCCATCCGCGAAGGGAATGACAGCCCAGGTCGAGAGCGCCAGCAGCACGGTGACCAGCGGCGCCAGAAGGAAGACCGCCTTGTCGGCGCCGGCCGGAATGATCGGCTCCTTGAAGACGAACTTCAAAAGATCGGCGAAGGACTGGAAAAGGCCGAAGGGACCCACCACATTCGGTCCACGGCGCAACTGTACGGCCGCCCAGATCTTGCGGTCGGCCAACAGAATGTAGGCGATGAAGACGAGCAAGCAGACGAGGACGAGAAGCGACTGACCGACCATGAGGAGGCCTGGCCAGACATATGTTGAAAGAAACGATTCCATAGTCCCCTGCCCTTACTCTGCCGCGACTTTGAAGTTGTTGCGGGCCAATGCCGAGCACTCGGCCATGACAGCCGATGCGCGCGCGATTGGGTTCGTCAAATAGAAGTCTTTCACCGGCGATGCAAAGCCGGACTTGTTCATTTTGCCGGCTTTTTTGGCCACCGCTGCAATTTTGGCGCTGTCGCTGTCGGCAATCTCGTCGGCGGCCGCGAAATGCGGGAACGCCTGGTAGAGCTTGGCGCGCAGCTGGCTCAACGAATCGAACGGCAATTTCTTGCCGAGAACGTCGGAGAGCGCGCGGATGATCGCCCAATCCTCGCGGGCATCGCCCGGAGCAAAGCCGGCGCGATTGCCGATCTGCACGCGGCCCTCGGTGTTGACCCAGGTGCCCGACTTTTCCGTGTAAGCGGCGGCCGGCAGGATGACGTCGGCGTTCTGCGCGCCCTGGTCGCCATGCGAACCGATGTAGACGGTGAACTTCGCCTTCTTGGCTTCGAAATTCATCTCATCGGCGCCGAGCAGGAAGAGAACGTCCATCGACGTCAGCATTTCAGCCGCATCGACACCCTTGGCGCCCGGCACGAAGCCGAGATCAAGACCGCCCACGCGGGCGGCAGCCGTGTGCAGAACGGCAAAGCCGTTCCAGCCATCGACGACCGCGCCGACAGTGCCGGCGAGCTTGGCGGCGCTGGCGAGAACGCCAGTGCCATCAGCGCGTGCGAGAGCGCCCTGGCCGATGATGATCAGCGGCTTCTTGGCATCGGCCAGCACCTTGGCGAAGCTGTGCGTGCCATCGACCAGATCCTTCAGCGTATCCGGGCCGGAACCGAGATATTCGTAGTCGTAACGCAGTTCGCCGGCTTCGCCGATCACGCCGATCGGGGAAGTTGCCGCGGCGCCAGCGCTTGCGGATGCGGGCATTGAGAACGGCGGCTTCGAAGCGCGGGTTGGCGCCGATGATCAGCAGCGCGTCGGCCTGTTCGATGCCTTCGATCGTCGGATTGAAGATGTAGCTTGCGCGGCCGAGCGACGGATCGAGTGCCGTCCCATCCTGGCGACAGTCGAGGTTCTCGGAACCGAGCGACTTCACCAGCTCGGACAGGGCGTACATCTCTTCGACCGAAGCGAGGTCGCCGGCGATGGCGCCGATCTTGTCGCCGGAGGTGGAGGCCACGGCCGACTTGATGGCGGCGAACGCGTCCGGCCAGCTTGCGACCTGCAGGCGACCGTCCTTGCGAACATAAGGCTTGTCGAGGCGCTGCGTCTTCAGGCCGTCCCAGATGAAGCGGCTCTTGTCGGAGATCCACTCTTCGTTGATCTGGTCATTGACGCGCGGCATGACGCGCATGACTTCGCGGCCACGGGTGTCGACGCGGATCGCCGAACCGAGCGCGTCCATGACGTCGATCGTTTCGGTCTTGTTCAGTTCCCACGGACGGGCCGTGAAGGCAAAGGGCTTGGAGGTCAGCGCGCCGACCGGGCACAGGTCAACGACGTTGCCCTGCAGCTCGGAGGTCATCGCCTGCTCGAGATAGGTGGTGATCTCGGCATCCTCGCCACGACCGATCAGGCCAAGCTCGGCGATGCCGGCGACCTCGGTGGTGAAGCGAACGCAGCGCGTGCAGTGAATGCAGCGGTTCATAACCGTCTTGACGAGCGGTCCGATGTACTTGTCCTCGACGGCGCGCTTGTCTTCCTGGTAGCGCGAGCCGGCGATACCGAAGGCCATGGCCTGGTCCTGCAGGTCGCACTCGCCACCTTGGTCGCAGATCGGGCAATCCAGCGGATGGTTGATCAGCAGGAATTCCATCACGCCTTCGCGGGCCTTCTTGACCATCGGCGTGTTGGTGAAGACCTCGGGCAGTTCGCCGTTCGGGCCGCCGCGGATATCGCGCACGCCCATGGCGCAAGATGCCTGCGGCTTCGGCGGGCCACCCTTGACCTCGACGAGGCACATGCGGCAGTTGCCGGCAACCGAAAGGCGCTCGTGGAAGCAGAAGCGCGGAACTTCAGCACCGGCTTCCTCACACGCCTGAATGAGGGTGTAATGATCCGGGACCTCGATCTCGTTACCGTCAATCTTCAGTTTTGCCATCGTCACTCAGTCCTGTTTCCCGTTCACCGGATGCCGGCAAACAAACCTATTCTGCAACGTTTCCACTGCCAGGGCGGATTTTCGATCCCGCTGACACCGGTGTCGTCCAAATTTTCGTCTCCGCCCCCCGAGGCCCGGGAACCGGCCTGCGACCTTCGCGGCACCGGGACCCTCCCCGCGCCGCTCGGCCTTGTCTCTCCTCCGGTCGCGATCCGCGACCGGACATCATCACGTCCGCTTCCGGCCCCTCGCCGTCAGCGCCTTGGCCTGCGCCACCCAGCCATCGCGGGCGATGCGGCCGTCGAAGCCGAGTTCGGCGTCGAGGCGGGCCACATCGGCATCCGACCAGGCGGCGATCACCGCGAGCGTGCGAACGCCCCTGGCGTTCAGCACCTGCTCCAGCTTCGGGCCGATGCCGGAGATCTGCTTCAGATCATCGGCCTTCCTGCCCCGGGCCGCCGGCTTGCCGGCCGCGGCAACTTTCGCCTTCGCCGCAACCGGCTCGGCCGTGTCGGACACGACCGCCAGCTTTACGCGGCCGGCTGCCTTTTTCGGCGCGGCCGGGCGAATGTTTTCCGGCTTCACGTCGATCTCGGGCTTCGGCTCTTCCGGCGGCGTCTCGTCGAGAACCGCCGCCAGCTTGTTCGATGCTTCCATCGCTCCCTGGAGGGCGCCGAAAAAGGCGCCGGCCATTTGCGTGGAGAAGCCGAAACCGATCGCGGTCGCGGCGGCCATAGCGGCTGCCGGATTGACCATCATCGGCGCGATCGGCAAGGCGCGGGCATTTTCCAGCATCTCGGCGGCAAGACGGCCGAAGTCCGCCGAGAAATCGGCAACCCCTTCCTTGTTCTTGCTGTCGGATGCGTTTGCCATCGTCTTACTCAGCAGCCTCGAGAACCGCGCCATGATCCATGGCGCTCGCCGTATATTGATCAATCCGCGCTTCGATCTCATGACGGAAGTTACGGATCAGACCCTGCACCGGCCATGCGGCAGCATCGCCGAGCGCACAGATGGTGTGGCCCTCGATCTGCTTGGTGACGGCGAAGAGCATGTCGATTTCGCGCTTCTGGGCGTTGCCCTTGGCCATGCGCTCCATGACGCGCCACATCCAGCCGGTACCTTCGCGGCACGGCGTGCACTGGCCGCAGCTCTCATGCTTGAAGAAGGCCGAGATACGGGCGATCGCCTTCACGACGTCGGTGGACTTGTCCATGACGATGGCGGCGGCCGTGCCGAAGGAAGAGCCAACAGCGCGCAGGCCGTCGAAGTCCATCGGGCAATCGATGATGTCCTTGGCCGGAACGATCGGGCACGATGCGCCGCCCGGGATGACGGCGAGCAGGTTGTCCCAACCGCCGCGGATACCGCCGGCGTGACGGTCGACCAGTTCGCGGAAGGTGATGCCCATTTCTTCCTCGACGGTGCACGGCTTGTTGACGTGACCCGACAGCATGAACAGCTTGGTACCGACATTGTTCGGACGGCCGATCGACGAGAACCAGCCGGCGCCGCGACGCAGGATGGTCGGGGCAACGGCGATCGACTCGACGTTGTTGACAGTGGTCGGGCAGCCGTAGAGACCCATGTTGGCCGGGAATGGCGGCTTCAGGCGCGGCTGGCCTTTCTTGCCTTCCAGGCTTTCGAGAAGTGCGGTTTCCTCGCCGCAGATATAGGCACCGGCGCCGTGGTGGACGAAGATGTCCATCGGATAGCCGAGCTTGTTGTTCTTGCCGAGAAGGCCGTAGTCGTAGCACTCGTCGATCGCGGCCTGCAGCGCCTCGCGCTCGCGGACGTATTCGCCGCGCACGTAGATGTAGGCGGCGTTGGCGCCCATGGCGAAGCTGGCGATGACGCAGCCTTCGATCAGCGTGTGCGGATCGTGACGCATGATGTCACGGTCCTTGCAGGTGCCGGGCTCGGACTCGTCGGCGTTGACGACGAGGTAGTGCGGGCGACCGTCGCTTTCCTTCGGCATGAAGGACCACTTGAGACCTGTCGGGAAGCCTGCGCCGCCACGGCCGCGAAGGCCGGAGGCCTTCATCTCGTTGATGATCCAGTCGCGACCCTTTTCGAGGATCTGCTTGGTGCCATCCCAGTGGCCGCGGCTCATCGCGCCCTTCAGGGACTTGTCCTTGAGGCCGTAGATATTGGTAAAGATGCGGTCTTTATCTTGTAACATGCTTCACCTCTTACCGCGGCTTCTTGCCGAAAACTTTAATGTATTCGGCTTCGCCGCCCTTGGCGAGCGCCTTGGCCTGCTTGACCCAGTCGTCACGATCGATGCGGCCCTTGAAATTCAGGTAACCATCGACCCAGTCGCGCTCGGCCTTCTTCCAGCCCGCGACCTGCGCGAAGGTGAAGATGCCGAGTTCGTGCAGCGTGCCTTCGATCTTCGGGCCAACGCCCGAGATCAGCTTCAGATCGTCGGGGGTCGCGGGCCGCTCGATGCCGGCCGGACGGTTCTTGTCGGTGAGCGACGGCTTTCCGGCGTCAGCAGCCGGAGCAGCAGCCTGTTCTTCGACGGCCTTGGCGTTGTTCGCGGCCGCCTTGGGCGCCGTTACCGGCGTCTTCAGCGCAGCATTGGTCTCGGCGTCCGTGCTCTTGGCCCGGGCGGCTTCCGACGGAGGAACCGGTGCCGCATCAACCGTTGCGGTCGCCGCATCGGCGACGACCTTCTTGGCGGAGACCTTCTTCTTCGGCTCTGCGTCCGTCAGCGTGGTCGGGCCGCCTTCCGGAGACGAGAAATGACGGTCGATCTGCGGGCCGGGCGTGATGCTTGCGCCATTGCCGGCATCGAAGGTGTCGATGATCTCGGCCAGCCGCTCCGGCGTCAGGTCTTCATAGGTATCCTTGCCGATCATCACCATGGGCGCGTTGACGCAGGCCCCGAGACATTCGACTTCTTCCCAGGACAGCGTGCCTTCGGCATTACGCTCGAACGGATGATGATGGATCTTGCTCTTGCAGACCGACATCAGGCCTTCCGAACCGCGCAGCATGCAGGGCGTGGTGCCGCAGACCTGGACGTGGGCGCGCGTGCCGACCGGGCCGAGCTGGAACTGCGTGTAGAAGGTCGCGACCTCGAGAACACGGATATAGGCCATGTCGAGCATGTTGGCGACCTTTTCGATCGCCGCGCGCGTGACCCAGCCGTCCTGTTCCTGCGCTCGCATCAACAGCGGAATGACCGCGGATTGCTGACGGCCCGCAGGGTATTTCTGGATCGTCTTATCCGCCCAGACCGCGTTCTCGTCATTGAAGGCGAACGCGGCAGGCTGGAATTGATCTTCGGCTAGTCGACGAACGGACATTCTTCCTCACGCCTTGTCAGTTTAGGGCGCCACACTGCGACGACGTCAGAGACTTCATCTCGCAAGCATAGGCCGACTGGTCTTTCTGCAGAAACACAACGAAGAACTTGCCACCGTTGGGCACTGCAGCCTTGATTTGATAGCCCCTGGACAAAAGCTCGCCCATGGACGCCTTGTTTGCCGGCGGCGCCACGTCTTCCTGGCCCAGCTTGGGGCCAAGTCCACCGGCCTGCTGGGCGTATGCCCCGGAAGCCAGGAGGAGAACGACGGTAGCGAGCGACGGCAGCTTCATTAGCGGTCGACCTCGCCGAAGACGATGTCGAGCGAACCGAGAACGGCGGTCACGTCGGCGAGCATGTGGCCCTTGCAGAGGAAGTCCATCGCCTGCAGGTGGGCATAGCCCGGAGCGCGGATCTTGCAACGGTAGGGCTTGTTGCTGCCGTCGGCGACGACGTAGACGCCGAACTCGCCCTTCGGCGCTTCGACGGCCGCGTACACTTCGCCGGCCGGAACGTGGTAGCCTTCGGTGTAGAGCTTGAAGTGGTGGATCAGCGCTTCCATCGAACGCTTCATCTCGCCCCGCTTCGGCGGAACGACCTTGCCGTCGATCGAGGAGACCGGGCCGACCTTGGCATCGCCGAGCAGGCGATTGACGCACTGCTTCATGATGCGGACGGACTGGCGCATTTCGATCATGCGGATCAGATAGCGATCGTAGCAGTCGCCGTTCTTGCCGATGGCGATGTCGAATTCGAGATCGTTGTAGCACTCGTAGGGCTGCGAGCGGCGCAGGTCCCAGGCAGCGCCCGAACCGCGAACCATGACGCCCGAGAAGCCCCAGGACCATGCATCCTCCAGCGAGACGACGCCGATATCGACGTTACGCTGCTTGAAGATACGGTTGTCGGTCAAAAGGCCTTCGATATCGTCGAGAACCTTGAGGAACGGATCGCACCACTTGCCGATATCCTCGACCAGTTCCTGGGGGATGTCCTGGTGGACGCCACCCGGACGGAAATAGGCCGAGTGCATGCGGGCGCCGCAGGCGCGCTCGTAGAACACCATCAGCTTTTCGCGCTCTTCGAAGCCCCAGACCGGCGGCGTCATCGCGCCGACGTCCATGGCCTGCGTCGTCACGTTCATGATGTGCGACAAGATTCGGCCAATTTCGGAGTACAGAACTCGAATCAGCTGACCGCGAATCGGAATTTCCAGCTTCAGCATCTTTTCGACGGCGAGCGCGAAAGCATGCTCCTGGTTCATCGGCGCGACGTAGTCGAGACGATCGAAATAGGGAACGGCCTGAAGATAGGTCTTCGATTCGATCAGCTTTTCGGTGCCGCGGTGCAGGAGGCCGATATGCGGATCGACGCGTTCGATGATTTCGCCATCGAGCTCGAGCACCAGACGCAGAACGCCGTGCGCGGACGGGTGCTCCGGTCCGAAGTTGATCGTAAAGTTGCGAACGTTATGTTCAGTCATAGCGACGCGCTCCGCGCTGGCAATTGGCATGAGACGGCGAACGGAGAGGCTTCAAGACAGTCGAGCCTCATCTCAATTCGCAGCCTTCTCGTCTCCCGGAAGTACGTAATCGGTGCCTTCCCACGGGGACGTGAAATCGAAATTGCGGAATTCCTGCTTCAGCTCGACGGGTTCGTAGACGACGCGCTTGGCGGCATCGTCATAACGCACCTCGACATAACCTGTCGTCGGGAAGTCCTTGCGCAGCGGATGGCCTTCGAAGCCATAGTCCGTCAGCAGACGGCGCAGGTCGGCATGGCCGGAGAACGGAATGCCGTACATGTCCCAGGCTTCACGCTCGAACCACTCGGCGCCCATGTAGACCGACGTTGCCGACGGAACCGATACGCCATCGGCAACGGCAAGCTTGACGCGGATGCGCAGGTTCTGCTTCGGCGACAGGAGATGGTAGACGACATCGAAACGCTGTTCGCGCTGCGGCCAGTCGACGCCGCAAATGTCGATCATGCTGACGAAACCGCAGCGCGGATCGTCGCGCAGGAACGTCAGCAGCGCCAGAATTGCTTCCGGCGTCGTGGTTACGTTCAATTCGCCATAGCTGATCGACGCATCGGCAATCAGGTCGCCACGCATCTCGCGGAGATAAGACGACAGTTCGCTCAAGGCTTCACTCATGACAGTCCTCCGCCCTTAGCGCTCAATCGTTCCGGTGCGCCGTATCTTCTTCTGCAGAAGCAACACCCCGTAGAGCAGCGCTTCTGCCGTGGGGGGACAGCCCGGCACGTAGATATCGACAGGAACGACACGATCGCAGCCACGCACGACCGAGTAGGAATAGTGATAGTAGCCACCGCCGTTCGCGCAGGAGCCCATCGAGATGACGTAGCGCGGCTCCGGCATCTGGTCGTAGACCTTGCGGAGCGCCGGCGCCATCTTGTTGGTCAGCGTACCGGCGACGATCATGACGTCGGACTGGCGCGGCGAAGCGCGCGGAGCAACACCGAAGCGCTCCATGTCGTAACGCGGACCGGAGACCTGCATCAGGCCTTCGACGGCGCAGCAGGCCAGACCGAACTGCATCCACATCAGCGAACCGGTGCGCGCCCAGGTGATCAGATCGCGAGTGGATGTGACCAGGAAGCCCTTGTCGGCCAACTCGTCATTGATCTCGCTGAAGAACGCACTGTCGCTGCCAATCGGCCTGCCCGTTGCCGGGTCGATGATGCCTTTCGGATGCGGCGCGACGAGCGCCTTGTCGCTTGGGGCTACTCCCATTCCAGGGCTCCCTTTTTCCACTCATAAATAAAGCCGATGGTCAGCACGAGAAGGAAGACCATCATGGACCAGAAGCCGAACCAGCCGATCTCGCCGAAGGAAACGGCCCACGGAAACAGGAAGGCGACTTCGAGGTCGAAGATGATGAAGAGAATCGACACCAGGTAGAATCGGATATCGAACTTCATGCGCGCATCGTCGAAGGCGTTGAAGCCGCACTCAAAAGCCGAGAGCTTTTCCGGATCGGGCGCCTTGTAGGCGACGGCGAAAGGCGCGATCAACAGCGAAAGGCCGATGACGGCGGCAATACCAATGAAGATCGCGATCGGAATATAGGAACTGAGAAGTCCAGTCATCAGGTTCATCCCTGCTTGCCGTTACGCCGGGAGGCGCGGGTGGGCATTTGCCCGGCAAGCGAACGTGCGTTGTAATCTCGCCGTGGTTAGCGCAGCCGGAGCCAAGGCGCAAGACTTTTAGAATGCCAATAGCGTACTCGTCGCCGGAGTTTATCAAGCAGATGCAACGATGTCGCGACAAAAGCATCCACAGCGATTCTGAGTTGCATGCCTGACCAGCGCTCAGCGCATGGCTCGGAACAACCGCGCAACGGAACAGCACAACTTGAGCATCCTCGACCAGGCTGCCTGCGACTGTCTTCGAAAAGAGAACTTTTGAAAATGGCGCGAGTGACGGGGCTCGAACCCGCGACCTCCGGCGTGACAGGCCGGCACTCTAACCGACTGAGCTACACCCGCGCATTTCAGATCGCGTCGTTCCGGACCATGCTTTTCAGCACCTGCGTGAAATGGCGCGAGTGACGGGGCTCGAACCCGCGACCTCCGGCGTGACAGGCCGGCACTCTAACCGACTGAGCTACACCCGCATTCATTTCAAGCGATCCGGAGGCTTTCGCGTCCGTGTCAAAGCAGCTTGCCGCTTCGATGAGCGGCTAACTACGGGGTTCGCATTTGAGTGTCAAGCAGGTTTGGAGACAAAACGATGACAGCCTGCGATTTGTTTGTGGGTGAATGAAATCACATCCGAAATCGCCCACTTATATGTATGCTTTCGCGCACTGCTTCCTCCGCGATCGACCAACGAACCGCCCTGCCCTTGTCGATTTTGTTTTCCACAGCCGCAAGTGTCGGGAAACCGGGAGGTCGGCGGACGTCGATCGAAAAAAATCAAAAAATCTTCACAAACGCTCTTGCGGTTTGTCCGCGATCCGCATAGATCACGGCCATCGACGCGGCGGACATGATCCGCACCGCGGAGGGCGATTAGCTCAGTTGGTAGAGCGCCTCGTTTACACCGAGGATGTCGGGAGTTCGAGTCTCTCATCGCCCACCATTTTCTCTCCCCTTTATGTGATTGACAGACCTTGGGCTTTCCCTTGGCCGCGGTTGCTAATCGCGTTTCCGACGATTAGGTTCCGGCCAAATCGAACGGCACCTCATGTGCTTCAGGCGGAGACGGAATCATGAAAACACGCGAAGATCGCCAGGCGCAGCGGGCGGCCATGCCGCGCACGCAGCTCAGCGCCCATCATATGGAAAACGCGCGTCTGCTGCCGGATCGCGGCGAATTGCTCTATCGCATTCCAAACGGCGGCGTGGCCGTGGAAATCGGCGCGGCGTTCGGGGAATACACGGCGGAGATTCTCCGAAAAGAATCGTCCGGCGCAGCTCTATCTCATCGATCCCTGGAGCATGGACCGCTACAGCTCGGGTCTCGATCAGATCCACACGCAGTTCGCCAAAGAGATCGAAAGCGGGCAGCTGCACCTTATGCAGGGCACTTCGCTGGAGAAGCTCGCGGAGTTCGAGGACGATTTTCTCGACTGGGCCTATATCGACACCGATCACTCGTTCGAACTGACCTGGCAGGAACTGCTGCTGTGCGACCGCAAGGTCAAGCGGACCGGCCGCATTGCCGGCCATGATTTCTGCACCGGCAACACGGTGAAGCCGATCGTCTACGGCGTCGTCGAAGCCGTGACCAAGTTCTGCAAGGACTATGGCTGGCAGTTCGAATTCCTCACCGTCGAATCGCACGCGCACTTCTCCTTCTGCCTGAAGCGGCTCTGAGTCGGGCCACTTCACGGGGAGCGGCAGAGGCGGACGTTCCGCCCTGCCCTATCTCCTTCCTCTCAAGCGCTTGTCGGCCTTTGTGCGGACTGATAGTGCCAATGGCGAAACGAGGAGGATCATTCCAATGAAGCAGCATTCTTTCGGCCACCTGCCGCATACCGTAACCAATGTCGGCTTCGGCGCATGGCAGATCGGCGGCGCCTGGGGCGACGTCAGCGAGGCGGACGGTCGCGCGGCGCTCAATGCGGCGCTCGATGCCGGGATAACCTTCATCGACACGGCCGACGTCTATGGCGACGGCCGCTCGGAGAAAATTATCGCCGATGTGCTCGAGAGCCGTGGCGGCGAGCGCCCGATGGTCGCCACCAAGGCCGGCCGGCGACTCAATCCGCATGTGGCCGATGGCTATACCAAGGCCAATCTCGAAGCTTTCATCGACCGCAGCCTGAAGAACCTCAGGGTCGACAGTCTCGATCTCGTGCAGTTGCACTGCCCGCCCACCGAGGTGCTTTATCGTCCCGATGTCTTCGACGGGCTGAACGAGCTGCAGAAGGCCGGCAAGATCTGCGGCTATGGCGTCAGCGTCGAGAAGGTCGAGGAGGCGCTGAAGGCGATTGAGTTTCCCGGCGTGGTCAGCATCCAGATCATCTACAATCTCTTCCGCCAGCGCCCGAGCCATCTGTTCTTCCAGGAGGCGCGGCGCAAGAACATCGCCGTCATCGCGCGCGTTCCGCTGGCAAGCGGCCTGCTTTCCGGCAAGATCAGCCGCGAGACGACGTTCGCAAGCGACGACCATCGCAACTTCAACCGGCACGGCGAGGCATTCGATGTCGGCGAGACCTTTGCGGGCGTGCCGTTCGAGGTCGGCCTGCAGGCGGTCGAGGAGGTTCGCAAGCTGGTTCCCGCCGGCGCCACGATGGCGGCATTCGCGCTGCGCTGGATCCTGATGAGCGACGCCGTCACGGTGGTCATTCCAGGCGCTCGTAACGCCGAACAGGCAAAGGCCAATGCGGCGGCCGCCGGCCTGGCGCCGCTGACGAACGAGGTGATGGCAGCGAGCCACGAAATCTACGAGCGGCTGATCGCTCCGCATGTGCACCAGCGCTGGTAACAGCCGCGTCCTTCATGCAAAACAGAAATGGCCGGGCAGCGACCCGGCCATTTCCTTATCCGGGGTTTGCCCGAATTACTTCTTTTCGGCGAAGGCCTTGATGGAGGCGGCGACTTCGGCCTGTGCCTTCTCGGCGCTGTCGAAGCCGTTGACCTCGACAACCTTGCGCTTTGCCGGCAGCTGCTTGTAGACGCGGAAGAAGGCCTGCAGGCGCTCCTGCTCGATCTCGGGAAGATCGCTGATTTCCTTGATCTTGTCGTAGGTGGGATCGATGGCGCTGGCCGGAACGGCAACGATCTTGTCGTCCTGATCTCCACCGTCGACCATCTTCAGCACGCCGATGGCACGAACCCGGATGATGGCGCCCGGAACGACCGGTTCGCGCGTGTAGACGAGTGCGTCGAGCGGATCGCCGTCACCGCCGAGCGAGCTGGTGATGGAGCCGTAGTTGGCCGGATAGATGACCGGCATCGACTGGAAGCGATCCACGATGATGCGGCCGGTCTTGGCGTCGATTTCGTACTTGGTGAAGCTTCCCTGCGGAATTTCGATCGCCGTGAAGAACTCCTTGCTATCGTCGTTCGGCTGCGGGAAATCGAGATAGGAAACGTCGGCAGCGGCGGCGACGCCGGCCGTGAGAAGAACGGCAGCGGCCGCAGAAATAATTGCCTTCATAGGAGATACCCTCAATTGGTATTGCGAAGAAACGCCATCCGCCTATGGGGTTTGCATTACAGCGATGTGACATGTCTCAGGCGCCCGGGGCGATCCAAATGACATTCTCGTGATCGCCCATCCAACGCCTATGCGGCGCCGCGTTCGCGCTTCATCTCGTGACGCATGATGAAAAGCGAGGCCGCCAGAATCAAGCAGGCGCCGAGCCACAAGTAGCCCGCCGGCGCATAGCCGAAGACCACCCAGCCGGCGAGAACGTTGAGCGGCAGCTTCAGGTCGTCGAAGGGCTGGACATAGGCGGCATCGGCGGCGCTGTAGGCCAGCGTCAGGAGATATTGCGCCATGACAGTCAGCAGACCGGCCGCGACGAGCAACATCAATACCGTGCCTGTTGGCATCGCGAATCCGGCCGCGAGGGCAAGGCCGCCATTGACCGGTGTGAGCAGGACCAGCAGCCACACGGTGATCGTCTCCGGCCTTTCTATTCCCGTCAGGCTCTTGGTGATCAGCGACGAGGCGCCCCATAGCAATGCAGAGACGATCGGCAAAAGGGCCGCCCAGCTGAAACTGTCCGACCAGGGCTGCAGGATAATCATGGCGCCAGCGAAGCCACAGGCCGTGGCGCTCCAGCGGGCGGCGCCGACCTGTTCGCCCAGGAACAGGCGGGCGCCGAGGATGATGAAGAAGGGCGAGGTCATGACCAGCGCGATGGCCTGCCAGATCGGCACGCTCGCAAGACCGGCGACCCAGGTCTGCACGCCGAGTGCCGCCAGCACGACGCGAACGACGTGGCGCCAGGGATATTGGGTGCGCATCGCCGCAAGGCCCGTCTTCCACAGAAAGGGCAGCGAAAAGACGAGCGCGAAGGCGTATTGCCAGAAGGCGACCGAGGCGGAGGGAAAGACCAGGGTCATCGTCAGCCACTGGGTGACGATGTTGAGAACGGCAAAGGCAATGCCGGCAAGCACCATCCAGCTTGCACCGGCAAGCGCACGCGATGCGGATGCGGAAATCGGGGTAGTCTGATTCATGTCATTCATCCGAACAAAGGGACCAACATAAATCAGGACGCATGAACGCGGGTGCCGACGCGGCGGACGATGCCGCCCCGCGTACCCTGCTCATTCTCTTTCATCCGGACTATGACCGTCGGCTCCGGAATTCAACCGGATCTGCTGACCCTTCTCACCTGAGATGAAAAGGCGCTCGCGGGCTCAAGCTTGCGCTCTTACCGCCGGTGGGGAATTGCACCCCGCCCTGAGAATGATCCATGCGTAGTTCAAACAGGCGATCGCGGCAAGGCTCGCAAATGCGAAAAGGGTCCGGCTTTCGCCGAACCCTTCGAATACTTGAGCTGCCGGTCTCGTTGCCCGGCGGCCAAGCAAATCCAATCAGCCGTTGACGGCTTCCTTCAGGCCCTTGCCGGGCGTGAACTTCGGCACGTTGCGAGCCGGAATGTCGACTTCAGCGCCGGTCGACGGATTGCGGCCCTTGGTGGCTGCGCGATGGGAAACGGTGAAGCTACCGAAACCAGCGAGGCGAACGTCGCCCTTGCCCTTGAGCTCAGCCTGGACAACTTCGAAAACAGCGTCGACGGCCGAAGCGGCATCGGTCTTCGAGAGTCCTGCCTTTTCGGCAACTGCGGACACGAGTTCATTCTTGTTCATGTTTCCACCCCTTTCAAATGGTTCGAAACGACTCAAATCTATAGCCGGGCACGGAAGTTGGTGCATCAGGCCCGCCGCACCCCAAAGAGCCTGCAAATCAAGGAAAAGCAAGCGTCTCCGTACGGTTTTCACAAAAAAAGGCTGGCAAAAATGCCAGCCTTTTCAGGGTTTTTAAGCAATAGGGCACGAATGTGGCAAACAAGGCTCAATGAGCGATGGATGCGCCGGTCTCGTCGAGCCCTTCGACCGTTGCGATGACAGGCGTTTCCACCGTGCCATCCCACTCGATCGCCTCCGGTCTGCGGACCAGAGCATGCTTGATCACCTCGCCCATGCGGGACACAGGGATGATCTCCATATTGTTCTTCACATTGTCCGGAATCTCCGCCAGGTCCTTGGCGTTTTCTTCCGGGATCAGAACAGTCTTGATGCCACCGCGCAGCGCGGCGAGCAGCTTTTCCTTCAATCCGCCGATCGGCAGGACGCGACCACGAAGCGTGATCTCGCCGGTCATCGCCACGTCCTTACGAACAGGGATGCCGGTCATGATCGAGACGATCGCCGTTGCCATGCCGACGCCGGCCGATGGGCCGTCCTTCGGGGTCGCCCCTTCCGGCACGTGGACGTGGATATCCGACTTGTCGAAGCGCGGCGGCTCGATGCCGAAATCGACGGCACGCGAGCGAACGTAGGACGCCGCCGCAGAAATCGATTCCTTCATCACGTCCTTCAGGTTGCCGGTCACGGTCATGCGACCCTTGCCCGGCATCATGACGCCTTCGATCGTCAGCAGTTCACCACCAACCTCGGTCCAGGCCAGACCGGTGACGACACCGACCTGATCCTCGCCCTCGGCTTCGCCGTGACGGAAGCGCGGAACGCCCAGATAGTCCGAAATGTTCTCGGCGGTAACCGCGACCGATTTCGTCTTACCCTTGATGATCTCGGTGACCGCCTTGCGGGCGAGCTTCATCAGTTCACGCTCGAACGAACGGACACCGGCTTCGCGTGTGTACTGCTGGCTAATCGCCATCAGGGCATCGTCCGAAACCGAGAATTCGTTCGGCTGCAGAGCATGTTCCTTGATGGCCTTCGGCAGCAGGTGCCGCTTGGCGATCTCGCGCTTTTCGTCCTCGGTGTAGCCGGCGATACGGATGACTTCCATGCGGTCCATGAGAGGTGCCGGAATGTTCAGCGTATTCGCCGTCGTGATGAACATCACGTCGGACAGATCGTATTCGACCTCGAGGTAGTGGTCCATGAAGGTCGAGTTCTGTGCCGGATCGAGCACTTCGAGCAGAGCCGACGACGGATCGCCGCGGAAATCCTGGCCCATCTTGTCGATTTCATCGAGCAGGAAGAGCGGGTTTGACTTCTTCGCCTTCTTCATAGACTGGATGACCTTGCCGGGCATCGAGCCGATGTAGGTGCGGCGGTGACCGCGGATTTCAGCTTCGTCACGAACGCCACCGAGCGCCATGCGGACATACTCACGGCCGGTCGCCTTGGCGATCGACTGGGCGAGCGAGGTCTTGCCGACACCCGGAGGTCCGACGAGGCACAGGATCGGGCCCTTGATCTTGGTCGCGCGGGCCTGGACAGCCAGATACTCGACGATGCGCTCCTTGACCTTGTCGAGACCGAAGTGATCGGCTTCGAGGATCTTTTCGGCGTTGTTGAGATCCGTCTTGATCTTCGACTTCTTCGACCACGGAATACCGAGCAGCCAATCGAGATAGTTGCGCACGACGGTGGCTTCCGCCGACATCGGGCTCATCTGACGCAGCTTCTTCAGCTCGGCATCCGCCTTCTCGCGACCTTCCTTGGAGAGCTTGGTCTTGGAGATGCGCTCTTCCAGCTCGGCCATCTCGTCGCGGCCTTCCTCGCCGTCGCCGAGCTCCTTCTGGATCGCCTTCATCTGCTCATTCAGGTAGTATTCGCGCTGGGTCTTCTCCATCTGGCGCTTGACGCGCGAGCGGATGCGCTTCTCGACCTGAAGGACCGAGATCTCACCTTCCATGAAGCCGAGCGCCTTTTCGAGGCGTGCCTTGACGCTGGTGGTTTCCAGCATCTCCTGCTTCTCGGTGATCTTGATCGACAGGTGCGAGGCAACCGTATCGGCCAGCTTCGAATAATCGTCGATCTGGCTGGCGGCGCCAACAACTTCGGGCGAGATCTTCTTGTTGAGCTTCACGTAGCTCTCGAACTCGGACACGACCGAGCGGCTCAGCGCTTCCAGTTCGACCGGATCGTCGTGCGGCTCCTCGAGCACGTGACCGAGGGCTTCGTAGAAATCCTCGCGGTCGGTGTAGGCGTCGATTTCGGCGCGCGCGCGGCCTTCGACGAGAACCTTGACGGTTCCGTCGGGAAGCTTCAGCAGCTGCAGAACATTGGCGACGGTACCGACATTGTGGATGGCGGACGGTTCGGGATCATCGTCGCTGGCATTGATCTGCGTGACGAGCATGATCTGCTTGTCCGAGCCCATGACTTCCTCGAGCGCGCGGATCGATTTCTCGCGGCCTACGAAGAGAGGTACGATCATGTGCGGAAAGACCACGATGTCGCGCAGGGGCAATACTGGATAAGCGGTGCTCGCAACTGACGTTTTCTTCGTCATTTTATTTCCTTTCCATCGTCCCGTTGCCGGGCTCTTCTGGCGCGGCCGTTTGGGACCGGCCGCACTCTCACTTGGATTAACAAGTGGAGGTTCTGACTATGCTTTTCAAGCTGCCACATGGCCCGTGTCCGCTTGGACATGACAGCTATGCTACAACGGAACACCTCACTATGTCGCGCCTAGCTGGACCGGCGCTGACCATTTCCGAACCGGCTAAAATACAACGCCGAAACACACCAACGGAATCATTCCATAATTGCCAAGGGCGGATGAATTCGCAACGGCAACGAACGTGGTTTCGGGCTTCATCAGCAAGTTTTATCGGCATTTGCAGGTGCCGCGAACGGTTTTTCAAATAGAAAGGGGCCTGCCAACGGCAAGCCCCTTGAATTCACGCTTCGTATCGCGCTGATACTTAGGCCGAGGCGTTGGCCTTTTCTTCCTGGCGATCAGCGTAGATGTAGAGCGGACGCGAGGAGCCGCGGACGACTTCGTCGGAGATGACGACTTCGCGTACGCCTTCGAGCGTCGGCAGTTCGAACATCGTGTCGAGCAGGATCTTTTCCATGATCGAACGCAGGCCGCGGCGCCGGTCTTGCGGGTGATCGCCTTGCGGGCGATTTCGCGAAGGGCGTCCTCGTGGAAGGTCAGTTCGACATCTTCCATCTCGAACAGGCGCTGATACTGCTTGACGAGCGCGTTCTTCGGCTCCGACAGGATCTGGATCAGCGCGTCTTCATCGAGGTCCTCGAGCGTCGCCAGAACCGGCAGACGACCGATGAACTCGGGGATCAGGCCGAACTTGACGAGATCTTCCGGCTCCAGTTCACGCAGCACTTCGCCGACGCGACGGTCATCCGGAGCGGCAACGCTCGCGCCGAAGCCGATCGAGGTCTTTTCGCCACGGGCCGAGATGATCTTGTCGAGACCAGCAAAGGCGCCACCGCAGATGAACAGGATGTTCGTGGTGTCGACCTGCAGGAATTCCTGCTGCGGATGCTTGCGGCCACCCTGCGGGGGAACCGAGGCAACCGTGCCTTCCATGATCTTCAGAAGCGCCTGCTGCACACCTTCGCCCGACACGTCGCGGGTGATCGACGGGTTGTCGGACTTGCGCGAGATCTTGTCGACTTCGTCGATGTAGACGATGCCGCGCTGCGCGCGCTCGACGTTGTAGTCGGCGGCCTGCAGAAGCTTCAGAATGATGTTTTCGACGTCTTCACCGACATAGCCGGCTTCGGTCAGCGTCGTGGCATCGGCCATCGTGAAGGGAACGTCGATGATGCGGGCGAGCGTCTGGGCAAGATAGGTCTTGCCGCAACCGGTCGGGCCGACCAGCATGATGTTCGACTTCGCAAGCTCGATTTCGCCGTTCTTCGTGGCGTGCGCGAGACGCTTGTAATGGTTGTGCACGGCAACGGACAGGATCTTCTTCGCCTGGCGCTGGCCGATGACGTATTCGTCGAGGACCTTGATGATGTCCTGGGGCGTGGGAACGCCGTCACGGGACTTGACCATCGAGGACTTGTTTTCCTCGCGGATGATGTCCATGCACAATTCGACGCATTCATCGCAGATGAAAACTGTCGGTCCGGCAATCAGCTTCCGGACTTCGTGCTGGCTCTTTCCGCAGAAGGAGCAGTACAGGGTGTTCTTAGAGTCGCCGCCGTTGCTGCCGCTGACTTTGCTCATATCACTTTCCTTCCAGCACGCCGCATTTCAAGGTGAAAGTGCGGTCCACTCATTGGCCTGCCCCCACTTGGAGCTACAGCCGGCCAAGGCCGTCAAGGGTACGAACCGGGTCCAGACTAGGCCGTCATGGCCCCGGCGGCAACGAACTCCCCTTCGAAGCCAAATGCTATGTCATAAGAATTCAACATAGCATTAATACTTGAGATTGGTTCACCCGCCACTCGGTTTATTCCCTAGTTCGATCACAAATGAGATAGAACTGTGGCGGAGAAAACACCATCCCTAGTTCTGACTAGGCGTGTCACCTTCGATCTCGACACGAGACGTCAGGACCTTGTCGATCACGCCCCAGTCCTTGGCTTCCGCCGCATCCATGAAATGGTCACGGTCGAGCGTCTTTTCAACTTCCTCGTACGTCCGGCCCGTGTGCTTGACGTAGACTTCGTTGAGGCGGCGCTTCATTTTGAGAATGTCGCGCGCATGACGTTCGATGTCCGAGGCCTGGCCCGAGAAGCCGCCCGACGGCTGGTGAACCATGATGCGCGAGTTCGGCGTGGCGAAACGCATGTCCTTGTCACCGGCCGCCAGAAGCAGCGAGCCCATGGACGCGGCCTGGCCGATGCACAGCGTCGACACGGCAGGCTTGATGAACTGCATCGTATCGTAGATCGCCATGCCGGCGGTGACGACGCCACCCGGCGAATTGATGTAGAGCGCGATTTCCTTCTTGGGGTTTTCGGCCTCGAGGAAAAGCAGCTGGGCGCAGACGAGCGTCGCCATGTGATCCTCGACCGGACCCGTCAGGAAGATGATGCGTTCCTTGAGCAGGCGCGAATAAATGTCGTAGGAGCGTTCACCGCGATTGGTCTGTTCCACAACCATCGGCACGAGGGCCATAGCGGTATCGACTGGGTTTCTCATGTGCGTCCTTTGTCAACGTCTTTCCGGCCCGACGCCGGGAATCAAAGAAAATGCGTTATCCCTACATAGAACTTCCCTACCCTTCTCTTCAAGACGCGCCTTGGGATAACGTTAAGACGGCGGGAAACCATGCCTGTTTTGATGAGCCCTCTGTAGGGAGATTCTTCGAAACCGTCATTAACGGTTGGCGGCCATACTCCCGGCTCACAGCTTTTCTCTTCAGCAAGATGAAGAAATGCTGAATTCGCGCTCCACGGGGCGCCTTCATTTACCTCGTGGAAAGCCTATCGCCAGATAACGGAAGGCGCCTGCGGGCTACCGCTTTCCGATTAAGAAAGTCGCCAGCTTATTTAGCGAGGATGCGGTCATACAAGGGGTATTGCCGTGTTCAATGTTACGACAGGACTGGCCATTTGGTGCACCGAGGCTTTGACGCTCGCGCTGGTCGCGTTCATTGCCTGGCGCCACAATGTCCGAGACAAGACTTATTTCTACTGGGGCCTGGGTTTCATGCTCAGCGGCATCGGCTTCGGAATGGTGGCGTTGCGTGCCTACATTCCGAGCTATCTGTCGATCGAGACCGGCAATACGATAGCACTTTTCGGCCAGAGCGCCTGGGTGGCCGGATATCTGGCGCTCGACCGACGCAAGATCGAATGGTGGGTGCTGCTGCCGCCGGCCGTCTGGCTGGCCGGCGTGTTCCTGCCCTGGGTGCACGACGACTATCCGAACCGGGTCGCCCTCTACAATCTCGCTTCGGCAACCGGCGCGACAGCGCTGACAATGGCGGTGAGCTCGCCCGGCCTCAACAGGGAGTCGGCGCGCGCCAAGCTCGCGGTCATGTTCATTCTTCAGAGCTGCATCAGTTTCGTGGCCGCGGGCGCGATCGCGGTGTTGTCGCCCGACGATATGACAGCGGCCAATATCGCGGGGATCGCGGCGATGGGTACGGCGCTGATGTTGACACTCGCCTGTGCGCTGACGGTTCGCCTCATCATGGGGCGTTCGGAGCAGAAGCTGCGTCTCCTCAGCCTGACCGACACGCTGACAGGTGTTCTCAATCGCCGCGGACTGTTTTCGCAGTTCACGCGTATCCAGACAAAGGCATTCGACGAGAACCGGCAGGTGGCCGTTCTTCTGTTTGATCTCGACAATTTCAAGCGCATCAACGATCGCTTCGGTCACCAGAGCGGCGATGCCGTGCTGACGGTGTTTGCACGCACGGCGCAGCAGTTCACGCCAGCCGGCGTGTTCGGGCGCATGGGCGGCGAGGAGTTCGCGGCCTTCACGAGCGTTTCCGACCAGACCGAGGCGGAAGCGCTCGCCGAAACGATCCGCACCGAGTTCTGCCGCGTTCCCGTCAGCACCGGCGACGCCATCATTCCGGCCACCGTCAGCATCGGCGTAGCCCTCGCCTCGCCCATCGAGGCGAATATGGACAAGCTGGTATCGGCGGCCGACCGCGCGCTCTACGCCGCCAAGGCGGCTGGCCGCAACTGCACCGTCACCTTCGGCGAAGCCGAGGCGGCAGCGCCACCACCGCCGGAAGAAAAGCCGGATCACACCACGGGCGAGCTCGTTCCGACGCTCGACGACCAGATCCATGCGCTGCGTCGTGTAGGTTCACTCGGACGCTGACAATAGGTTGTGCTCTCTTCCCGAGATCGGGCAAATCCGCTAAGCCTCGGGCATGATTACATTGCCTTATATGTCCATTGACCCTGCCGCGCGCCGCGTTTCCATCGATGCGCGCAGCCCCTTGTTCTACAGCAATCCCAATGCCGCCTACGCGGCATTGCACTCCCATTGTCCCACATTTTACTGGGAAGAGCAGAAGCAGTGGTTCTTCACCGGTTATGACCATGTGAACGCGCTCCTGCGCGACCGCCGCTTCGGCCGGCAGATCCTGCATATCGCCAGCCGCGAGGATCTGGGGCTTCCCGAACCCGACCAGCACGTCGCCAACTTCGACCTCGCGGAACGCTACTCCCTGCTCGAGCTCGAGCCGCCGGAACACACGCGCCTGCGCACGCTCGTCAACCGCGCCTTCGTTTCGCGACACGTCGAGAAGATGAAGCCGGAGCTCGAAGAACTCGCCAACCGGCTCA
Organism: Rhizobium sp. AN80A; assembly: GCF_030053015.1. Taxonomy (NCBI): domain Bacteria; kingdom Pseudomonadati; phylum Pseudomonadota; class Alphaproteobacteria; order Hyphomicrobiales; family Rhizobiaceae; genus Rhizobium; species Rhizobium sp. AN80A. The sequence goes on from NZ_JASJPX010000003.1 coordinate 1,322,567, forward strand.
TCGACCAATTCGAGCACAAGGGCGAGGTCGAGTTGCTCTCGGCCTTCGCAGACATCATTCCGGTCACGATGATCGCGCGGATGATCGGCATTCCGGAGGAGATGGGGCCGCAGCTTCTGAAGTGGTCGCACGCCTATATCCGCATGTATCTGTTCGGCCGCACCCGCGCGGACGAGGATGGCGCGGAACAGGCGGCGACGGAATTCGCCGACTACGTCAAGACAGTGATCGCCGAACGCCGCGCCAATCCGCGCGACGACCTTTTGACGCACATGATCCACACCGAGCACAAGGGCCAGTTTCTGACCGAGGACGAGCTCGTCTCGACGACCATCGTGCTCCTCAATGCGGGGCACGAGGCGACGGTGCATCAGATCGGCAATTCGGTGCGGATGATCCTCGACAGCGGCTATGCGCCGGCGCAGCTGTTCAAGGATGAAGAGACGATGGAGCGGACCGTCGAGGAATCGCTGCGCATCTGTGCGCCTGTTCACATCTTCCAGCGCTGGGCGCTGGAGCCGGCCGAGATCGACGGCATATCGTTCAAGCGCGGCGACAAGGTGAGCCTGATCCTGGCCGCGCCAATCTCGATCCGCTGAAGTTCACCGATCCGCTGACCTTCCGGCCCGATCGTCGCGAGGCGCCCAACCTCTCCTTCGGCGCCGGCATTCACTTCTGCATCGGTGCGCCGCTGGCGCGGCTGGAGCTCAACATCGTCCTGCCGATCCTGTTCGAGCGCCTGCCCGGCCTGAAGCTCGCGAGGACACCCGAGGTCAAGGACGTCTATCACTTCCATGGGCTGGACAGGCTCGATCTCAACTGGCCCTCTCGGTGAGAAACGACCAAATAAAACGACCGCGCTCCCTTTCGGGAGCGCGGCCATCCGCCTTGGGAGGCACAGCTGCCTGTTAACGGCAGGCTGTTCTTTGGTTTGTTTGCCTTACTCGGCTGCCTGCAGCGTCGGAGCCGGCTGATCGAGCTCTTCCGGCAGCTGGCCTGCCATGGCGGCGGCGAGCTTTTCCTGGTCGAGCTCATTTTCCCAGCGGGCGACCACGATTGTGGCGACGGCGTTGCCGACCAGATTGGTCAGGGCGCGGCATTCCGACATGAAGCGATCGATACCGAGGATCAGCGCCATGCCGGCGACCGGGACAGAGGGGACGACCGACAGCGTCGCGGCGAGCGTGATGAAGCCCGCGCCGGTGATGCCGGCGGCACCCTTGGACGACAGCATCGCAACGAGGAGCAGCAGGACCTGGTCGGTCAGCGACAGCTGGATGCCGGTCGCCTGGGCGATGAAGAGCGCAGCCAGCGTCATGTAGATGTTGGTGCCGTCGAGATTGAACGAATAGCCGGTCGGGATGACCAGGCCGACGACCGAGCGCTTGCAGCCGGCGCGTTCCATCTTCTGCATCAGGTTCGGCAGGGCCGCTTCCGAGGAGGACGTGCCGAGAACCAGCAGCAGTTCTTCCTTGATGTAGCGGATCAGCGACAGGATCGAGAAGCCGTTATACTTCGCGACCGCGCCGAGCACCACCAGCACGAAGATGAGCGCGGTGATGTAGAACGTCAGGATCAGGAAAGCGAGGTTGGCGACCGAGCCGATGCCGTACTTGCCGATGGTGAAGGCCATGGCGCCGAAGGCACCGATCGGGGCAGCCTTCATCAGGATAGCAACGAGGCGGAAGATCGGTGCCGTGAGCGCGGTCAAGAAATCCGTGACCGGCTTGCCCTTCTCGCCGACCATACCGAGCGCGACGCCGAACAGGACCGAGAAGAACAGCACCTGAAGAATGTCGCCCTGGGCGAAAGCGCCGACGATCGTTTCCGGAATGATGTTCATCAAGAAGCCGGTGATCGTGGTTTCATGCGCCTTCGTGGCGTAGGTCGAGACCGCCTTGGCATCCAGCGTGGCCGGATCGATGTTCATGCCGGCGCCCGGCTGCAACAGGTTGCCGACGACGAGGCCGACGATGAGCGCCAGCGTCGAGAAGACGAGGAAGTAGATCATCGCCTTGCCGGCGACGCGGCCAACCTTCTTGAGATCCGACATGCCGGCAATGCCGGTAGCGACCGTGAGGAAGATGACCGGCGCGATGATCATCTTGACCAGGCGAATGAAGGCATCGCCGAGCGGCTTCAGGCTGGCGCCGAATTCGGGATAGAAATGGCCGATCAGCATGCCGGCGATGATGGCGACGACGACCTGGAAATAGAGATGCCGGTAGAACGGGATCTTGGTCCGCGGCTCGGCGGCTGGAATTGCAACACCCATAGTGTCCTCCATAAAGCCCCCAACCTGACCGGCCTCCCGGGGCAAACTGCGTTTCAATCAACAGCCTTCCGGCTATTCGCGGATACTTTGCAATGGCCGTGCCAGTTTCCGAACGCCGCAATATCGCCATGATTCAACACGCTTTTTTCTTCAGGCAAAACTTTGCGGGATCGGGATTGAGCGGACTATCGCACAATTCCATTTGACGAATGTGCGAAAATTCGCACACTATACCCCATGCCAGACACGAAGAGCATTGCGGGATTTGAGACCATCGACGACGTCGATCGCAGGACGCGGCGCGGCTGGATCCTGTTCGTCGCGCTATCGGCCGCCCTGCTTGCCGCCGCGCTGATCGGTGCTGCACTTTACGGACGCAGCTCGTCCATCAACGCGCTCGCGGCACAGAGCCAGACCGATGCCAGCCTGAAGGTGGCATTGCTGACGGCGGTTCTGGAGCGTCCTCGCGCGTTGCCGTTGCTCCTCGCCGAGGACCAGCAGGTCCTGAATGCCCTCGCGTCCACGAGCGCCAACGATATCGACATATTGAACCGCAAGCTCGAGCGGCTGGTGACGGGCACGCAGGCAGCCGTCCTCTACGTCATCGGCACGGATGGCCTTGCCATCGCTTCCAGCAACTGGCGCGAACCGATCAGCTTCGTCGGCAACGACTACACGTTCCGCGACTATTTCAAGCGGGCCATGCAGCAGGGAACGGCGGAGCATTTCGCGCTCGGCAGCGTCAGCAAGCGGCCGGGGCTCTACATTTCCCGCCGGGTCGGCAGCGCCGACGCGCCGCTTGGCGTCGTCGTGGTGAAGCTGGAATTCGACCAGCTCGAGACAGACTGGCGCGACACCCGTCGGCCGGTCTACGTGACGGACGAAAACGGTGTCGTGCTGATCACCAGCATCCCTGCCTGGCGCTTCATGACGGCCGTGCCGGTGGCGGAGCAGGAGATAGCCTCCATCCGCGAAAGCCTGCAGTTCGGCGACGCCCCGCTGACGCCACTGCCGGTCGTCAGGCCCGACGTCATCGACCCCCGCACATCGCTTGTTTCGGCAATCCTTCCGGGCAGAGGCGCGGCGGAATTCCTGCGCCTCTACGCTCCCGTTCCAACAACGCCCTGGCGGCTGGAGTATCTGGTGCCGACGGAAGCGGCGGTCGCCTCTTCCGTCCGCGAGATGCGATTGCTTTCGCTCGCCGTGCTGGTCCCCATCCTCGCGGTCGCGGCGTTCCTGCTCAGACGCCGGCAAAGCGCGGCCATGCGCATCGCCGTGGAGCTGTCGATGCGAGAGGAGCTCGAGCGGCGGGTCGTCGCGCGAACGGAGGATCTCAGCCGCGCGCGCGACCGTCTGCAGGCGGAGATCGCCGATCACAGGAACACCAGATCCAGGCTTCAGGTCGTGCAGCAGGAACTGGTCCAGGCGAACCGGCTGGCGATTCTCGGCCAGGTCGCGGCCGGCGTCGCGCATGAGATCAACCAGCCGGTCGCCACCATCCGCGCCTATGCCGATAATGCGCGCGTTTTCCTCGACCGCGAACAGGCCGAACCGGTGAAGGAGAACCTTGGTGCCATCGCGGCTCTGACCGAGCGGATCGGTTCGATCACCGAGGAGTTGAAGGCTTTCGCGCGCAAGGGGCGGACGGCACCGGAGCCGGTGGAACTGCGCGATGTGATCGAGGGCGCCGTCGTACTGCTCAAGAGCCGCTTCGCCGGACAATTGCAGGCGCTCAGCATCAAGCTGCCGCCGGCCGGATTGCAGGTTCTCGGCAATCGGGTTCGCCTGGAGCAGATCCTGATCAACCTGTTTCAGAACGCGCTGGAAGCGCTGGAAGGTCGTAGCGACGCCCGGGTGGAGATTTCCGCCGTCACGACGGACGACGACGTCGAGGTGATCGTGGCCGATAACGGCCCGGGAATACCCGCAGCCATCCTCGCCTCGCTGTTTACACCCTTCAACACCTCCAAGGAGAAGGGTCTCGGTCTCGGTCTGGTGATCTCGAAGGATATCGTCGCCGATTACGGCGGGCGCATCGAGGTCTCCAGCAGCGATCAGGGCACCAGCTTCATCGTGCATCTCGTGAGAGCAAAGCCATGACCGACGCCGCATCCATCTTCCTCGTCGACGACGACAAGGATCTTCTGCGTGCCACCAAGCAGACGCTCGAACTGGCGGGCTTCAGCGTTTCCGCCTTCTCGTCGGCTGTCGATGCGCTTGCGGCGCTGACACCGGATTTCCCAGGGATCATCGTTTCCGACATCCGCATGCCGCAGATCGACGGGCTGCAACTGTTCGACCGTGTGCAGCGGCAGGATGAGGATCTTCCCGTCATTCTGGTCACCGGTCACGGCGATATTCCGATGGCGGTGAAGGCGATCCAGCAGGGCGTCTATGATTTCATCAGCAAGCCCTTCCCCGCCGACCGGCTGGTGCAAAGCGTACGCCGAGCGGTGGAGAAGCGACGTCTGGTGCTGGAGAACCGGGCCTTGCGCAAGGCAAGCGAGCAGGTGCGCGACGACCTGCCGCTGATCGGCCAGACGCCGGCGATGGAGCGGCTGCGCCATACACTGCGACAGATCGCCGACACCGATGTCGATGTGCTGGTGACCGGCGAGACCGGGAGCGGCAAGGAGGTTGTCGCGAGCCTGCTGCACCAGTGGGGACGGCGTAATTCGGGGAATTTCGTGGCGCTCAACTGCGGCGCTCTGCCGGAGACGGTGATCGAAAGCGAGCTCTTCGGCCATGAGCCGGGCGCCTTTACCGGCGCGCAGAAGAAGCGTGTCGGGCGCATCGAACACGCCAGCGGCGGCACGCTGTTTCTCGACGAGATCGAGAGCATGGCGCCGTCGACGCAGGTGCAGATGCTGCGCGTGCTTGAAATGCGCGAGGTGACGCCGCTTGGGACCAACGAGGTGCGGCCGGTCGATCTGCGCGTCGTGGCGGCCGCCAAGGTCGATCTCGGCGATCCCCGGCAGCGCGGCGATTTCCGAGAGGATCTCTATTACCGGCTGAACGTGGTGACGATCTCGATCCCGCCGCTCAGGGAGCGTCGCGACGACATTCCGCTGCTCTTCGGCTATTTCGCAGAGCGAGCGGCGAAGCGCTTCAGGCGCGACATGCCGGTGGCGTCTTCCGCCGTGCACCGCCATTTGCAAAGCCACGACTGGCCCGGCAACGTCCGTGAACTCTCGCATTTCGCCGAGCGTTTCGTGCTTGGCGTCGAGCAGTTCGTCGGCGGCGCATCCGACCCGAAGCCCGCCGATCTCGGCGAGGGCCTGCCCCTGCCCGATCGGCTGGACCGCTACGAGGCGAGCATCATCCGGGACGTGCTCGACGCCAATGACGGCGATGTGCGCAGGACGATCGCGGAACTCGGCATCCCGCGAAAGACCTTCTACGACAAGCTGCAGCGCCACGGCATCGTGCGTGCCGACTACGCGCCGAGCGACGAACGCGGCTAGCCTGCGTTCACGACACCGTAGCGTGCGGCGGGCTTGTCACGCGAGAGGTTGGGCCCGAGCGCGAAACGCGCCGCGGTCGCCGTGTCGAGATCGCCGCGATCGGGCAAGGAGGGGATGGTGATCAGTTCGCCCTGATCGAAGCCTGAAAGGGCTGCATCCACCATGTCGTTCACGTCCATCACCATCGATGGCGGCAGATCATCGAACGAGCGGCCGACGCGCTCGAAGATTTCCGTGCGGGTCAGACCCGGCATGACCGCCTGAACCCTGACGCCCTTTTCCGCGACTTCGGAATGGATGGCCTGGGTGAGATTGAGGACGAAGGCCTTGGTGGCGCTGTATGTGCCGTTGAAACGCTCCGGAATATAGGCGACCACCGATGCGATGTTGACGATGGCACCCCTGCCCCGCCCGGCGAAAGCCTGCGCGGCGGCAATGGCCAGCCGGTTGGCGGCGACGACGTTCAACTCGATCATCGTCTCGAGATAATCGATGTCATCGTCCAGGAGCTTGCCCTTGGGCCCGATGCCGGCATTGTTGACGAGCAGGCTGATATCGGTGTCCTCGCGCAGGCGCTTTTCGACGTTCCTGACGTCGGCGCGATCGGTCAGGTCGGCCGGCAGGACGCTCACCTTCACGCCGGTCTCCTCGGTCAGACGATCGGCCAACGCCTGCAGGCGCGCGGCATCGCGGGCAACGAGAACGAGATCGTATCCGCGCTTGGCCAGGCGATCGGCATAGGTGGCGCCAATGCCGGACGAGGCGCCGGTGACGAGTGCGGTTCCGAGAGTAGACATTGCAGCATTCCTTCCTTGTTTGAACCGACCCTGTTTGATCAAGGGAGGGCGCTTAAATTTACTGGTATATACCACTATATTTAAGCGACGAATTGGCGTGCGCAAGAGCCTTGGAAAAAGATCTGACGTTTTTAGCGGTTGACGGATCGCCAGCAATCGGAAGACATCAGCGGTGGAGAACAAGCGATGGCAGAGAGCAGCGCCCCGGACGGGGCATGGAATTATTGCAGCAACAGCGCGCTCAAGCGCGCCTCACGGCAATTGGGCCAGCTTTATGAAGACGTGCTGGCGCCGAGCGGCCTGAAGATCACGCAGTACACGCTGCTGACGCAGATCAGGCTGGGCCGCGAAACGCCGCTGAAGACGCTCGCGGAGGCGATGGTGATGGATCTCTCCGCGCTCGGCCACACGCTGAAGCCGCTGCAGCGCGACGGGCTGGTCGAACTGGTGGCCGACAAGCACGACCGCCGCGTCAAGCGCGTGCGGCTTACCGACAGGGGCAATCAGTTATGGAGCGATACGAACGGCTTGTGGCGCGACGCACAGGCGCGCTTCGATGCGGCGTTCGGCAAAGAGGCCTCTGAAAATTTGCGGCGGACCATGGACCTCATCGCATCGCCGGGCTTTGCCGCGGCGTTTGCCGAGGCTCGAAAGCATCAGGACTAAAGGCCGCGCCACAAATATCACCGGATGGTGACAAGGCCATCAAAGTATGATGACGTAATCCTTGCGCGTCGTTTCAACGACTTCCCAGGTTCCCTTGAAGCCGGGTCTCAGGATCATCCGGTCGCCGGTGCGCAGGTGGACCGGCTCGCCACCGTCTTCGGTGACGATCGAGTGGCCTGACAGTACGTTGAAATACTCCCACTCATCATAGAGGATGCGCCACTTGCCCGGCGTGCCCTCCCATATGCCGGCATAGAGACCGCCATCGGCCTCCTCCAGATTCCATGTCCGGAATTGCGGATCGCCCGAGATCAGCCGACCCTCCGCCGGGGCGCCGACCTCAGGTTCGACGCCCGTGATATCGAGTTGGAGATGGTTTGCCATTGCGCTTCAAACCCTCGCCAACGACTGTTCGAGATCGGCGATGATGTCCTTGACGTCCTCGATACCAACCGACAGGCGCACGACATCCGGGCCGGCGCCGGCGGCGGTCTTTTGCTCGTCGGTCAGCTGGCGGTGGGTCGTCGAGGCCGGGTGGATGACCAGCGAGCGGGTGTCGCCGATGTTTGCGAGATGCGAGAAGAGCTGCAAGCCCTCGACCAGCGACTTGCCGGCCTCGTAGCCGCCCTTGACGCCGAAGGTGAAGACGGAGCCCGCCCCCTTTGGCGAATAACGTTGCTGCAGCGCGTGGTTCGGATCGTCCTCCAGGCCGGCATAGTTGACCCAGGCGATCTTGCTGTGCGCCTTCAGCCATTTGGCGACCGTCGCGGCGTTTTCGCTGTGGCGCTGCATGCGCAGCGGCAGCGTCTCGATGCCGGTCAGGATCAGGAAGGCGTTGAAGGGCGAGATGGCCGGGCCGAGATCGCGCAGACCGAGAACGCGGCAGGCGATGGCGAAGGCGAAGTTGCCGAAGGTCGAGTGCAGGACGACGCCATTATATTCCGGCCGTGGGCTCGAGAGCATGGGATAGTTGCCTGACTTCGACCAGTCGAAGGTGCCGCCATCGACGATGATGCCGCCCATGGAATTGCCGTGGCCGCCGAGGAACTTGGTCAGCGAATGCACGACGATATCGGCGCCGTGCTCGATCGGACGGATGAGATAGGGGCTGGCCATGGTGTTGTCGACGATCAGCGGCAGGCCGTGCCGGTGCGCGACATCGGCGATCGCCGCGATATCGACGAAGGTGCCGCCGGGATTGGCGAGGCTTTCGATGAAGATCGCCCGGGTGTTCTCGTCGATCTGGCTCTCGAAGCTCGCCGGATCGGCGGGATCACCCCAGCGCACCTGCCAGCCGAAATTATCGAAGGCATGGCCGAACTGGTTGATGGAGCCGCCATAGAGGCGCCTGGCGGCGACGAAGTTTTCGCCAGGGCGCAGCAGCGTGTGGAAGACGATCACCTGCGCTGCGTGGCCGGAAGCGACGGCGAGCGCGGCCGTGCCGCCCTCAAGTGCTGCGACACGCTCTTCGAGCACCGCCTGGGTGGGGTTCATGATGCGGGTGTAGATGTTGCCGAATTCCTGAAGCCCGAACAGTGCTGCGGCGTGATCGGCATCGTTGAAGACGTAGGCCGTCGTCTGGTAGATCGGCGTGGCACGGGCGCCGGTCGACGGATCGGGCTTTGCGCCCGCATGCACGGCCAACGTATTGAAACCCGGATCATTCGCGGTCATGAAGTGCTCCCGTTCTGATTTGACTTTGCTGCTTTGACTTCGCTGGGCGGAGCATAGCGAACGATCGCCAAAAGTTAATCGCCATCCGTTTCAACCGAGACGCGTTTGGCGAAAAATTTGCCCTTCTCAGCCGATGAGGCGGGGGTACTCGATCGCCGGGCAGCGGTCCATCACAACCTTGATGCCGGCCGCCTCGGCCTTGGCGGCCGCGGCATCGTCTCGAACGCCGAGCTGCGCCCAGATCACCTTCGGTCGCGGGTTCATCGCCAGCGCCTCATCCACCACCTCCGACAGATAATTGGAAGCGCGGAAGACGTCGACCATGTCGACCGGCACGGGCACATCAGCGAGACGGCCGAAGACCTCCTGCCCCTGGATGCGCTTGCCGACCTGGCCGGGATTGACCGGCACGACCTCATAGCCGCGCGACAGGAGATAGCCCATGACGCCATTGCTCGGCCTGGCGGGATTGGGCGACGCGCCGGTGAGCGCTATCGTCTTCACCGAGCGCAGGATATCGAGGATGTAGTCGTCGCTATAGTGATCGTGATCCATCTGGCCTTGTCTCCAACTGAATGACACCGGGGGGTGTCTGTTATATATAATAGGTGCGCCTGATGCCGAAGGAGGAGATCGCCGTGAGAAAAGTGCTTGTGTTCATCGCCGCGCTCATTGCCGCGACGCCGGCTCTGGCGATATCGCGCTACAATTCGCAGACGATCAGCTGCGATCGGGCGCGCGCCGCCATCCATAACGAGGGAGCGGTCATCTTGCGCTACCCCTCCACCCGCGTTCGGGGCATGACGCTCTACGACCGATATGTGCGCAACAGCCGGATGTGCGACGCCAACGAATACGCCGAATGGACCACTATTCCGACGAAAGACAACCCGAAATGCCGGGTTCTGAATTGCCAGAATATCGACAACCTGGACGGGACATTCATCATTCCGGATTACTCGCTCTGAGACCCGCCACAGCGGTTGAGCGAGTGCCCAGCGGACGGGCATAAAACCCACCAATTTTAAGTGACGCGCCGCGCCGACGTGCGGCTTTCTGTGATCTATTTGCATCACCCATCCGGGTTAACGTGCAAATCCCCATCGATGTTCACTGTATATACTGTTTATGTCCCCATTCGTTCACGTTCATTTTAGAAACACCTCATAGTTGAATGAGCAAAAACGGTTTGAAACTTCTGGCGTACGTGTCTCAGGAAGCGGCAGGCGATATGATCGTCCGGCGGTTGCATAATCGATTAAGCAGAGAGGACGCCGCATACCTCCGCCACCATGGTCGCTGTTGCATTTTCCTGATGACGGCGTAACAAGATTTATTCCGTCCTCTCGCCACACCATCAGGTAGTTGTTTTGTCCTTCACCGTCATCCTGCTGGTCCTGTTCGGCGCGCTTCTTCACGCCACCTGGAACGCCTTGATCAAGGCCGGGACGGACAAGGCGCTCGATGCCAGCCTGATTTCGGCGGGCGGAGCGATCGCGGCCCTGCCGTTCCTGCCGCTGTTGCCGTTTCCGAATACCGATGCCCTGCCCTATATTGGCGCATCGGCGATCTTGCAGTTCGCCTATTTCCAGCTGGTCGCGGGCGCCTATCGCGCCGGCGACATCGGGCTCGTCTATCCGCTAATGCGTGGTTGCGCTCCGCTTCTGGTGGCGGCAACGAGCGGGTTCGTGCTCGGCGAGAGCCTGTCCGGGGGCGCGCTGATCGGCACGATCACCATCTGCGCCGGCATCCTGACGCTCGCCTTCGAGGCCAAGCGCGGCAGCGGCCACGCCATTCGTCTGGCGCTCGCCAACGCCGTGGTCATCGCCACCTACACCTATGTCGACGGCATCGGCGCGCGGATATCGGGCAATGCCATATCCTATACGCTGTGGATGTCGCTGTTGCCGCCGGTGCTGCTCATCAGCTGGGCGATCTCGCGGCGCGGCGCCTATGCGGTGGCCATGCATGTGAAAGTCAACTGGTGGCGCGGATTGATCGGCGGCGCCGGATCGATCGCATCCTACGGCCTGGCGCTCTGGGCAATGACCAAGGCGCCCGTCGCCACCGTCGCCGCGCTGCGCGAGACGTCGATCCTGTTCGCGCTCATCATCTCCGTCGTGTTCCTGAAGGAGAAAGCCAGCCCCTGGCGCTATCTCGCCGGCGCGATCATCGCGCTCGGCGGGCTGCTGCTGAAGCTGGCGTGAGCTCCCCGGGTTCAGTCCCGCGTCCAGTCCGGCATCCTGTTTTCGAGGAAAGCGCCGATCCCTTCTTCCGCATCCTCGGTCATCATGCTGTCGACCATGACTTCGGCGGCATAGCCGTAAGCTTCCTCGACCGGCATTTCGACCTGGCGATAGAAGGCTTCCTTGCCGACCTGGAGCGCCATCGGCGATTTGCTTGCAATCACCGATGCGTATTTGGTGACGACCTGCTGCAGATATTGTTTCGGCACGATGCGGTTGACCAGGCCGAAATCCTTGGCGGTCGAGGCGTCGATCGTCTCGCCCGTCAGCAGCATCTCCATCGCCTGCTTGCGATGCGCGGACCGCGTCAGCGCCACCATCGGCGTCGCGCAGAAGAGCCCGATATTGACGCCCGGCGTGCAGAAGGTCGCGGTATCGGTGCAGATCGCCAGATCGCAGGAAGCAACAAGCTGGCACCCGGCGGCGGTTGCAAGGCCGTCGATCTCGGCGATGACGGGCTTCGGCAGCTTTGTGATCTCAAGCATCAGGTCGGCCGCGAGCGCGAAGGTTTCCTCGAAGAAGGCCTCGCCATCATCGGCATCGGCGCGATGCTCGGTCAACTCCTTGAGATCATGGCCGGCCGAGAAGACATCGCCTGATGATGCGATGATCACCACACGCACGCCGTCGTCCTCGGCCGCATTCTGCAGTTCGCCCATCAGCGTCTCCATCATCGCGAGCGACAGGTGATTGGCAGGAGGATTGTTCAGCGTCAGCCGCAGGATGCCATCGGAAAGCTGGCGCAGCACGAGCGAAGCGCTGGCATTGCTGGCATCGGTGCGGAACGATAGAACTTCGGCCATGATGAAACTCCCTGCATGTCGATTTCGTGCTATCAGTCCTGCCACAAAAGGCCAGTCATTTCGAGGAGAAGCGATGCCGTCGGCGCCAAAGCGCTAGTGTCGCGATGCCGAAAGTTGAGGTATCAAAATACCACACACCTAACTCATTGATTTCATTTGCTTGTTTTTACAGCCACGGCCCGCAGCAATATTGACGCTGTCCACCTCAACCTCTATACACACCGCCAGAACGCAGCCTTTCCCGGCTGCTTTCTTTTTGGTGCGCCCCAGGGCTCCCAAATCAAGCAACAAGAAACGCCCTTTCGCCTTCGGGCCAAGGGATCAAAAGAGAGTAACTACTATGGCAACCTTCTCCCAGAAGCCTGCAGAGGTAGAGAAGAAGTGGGTCATCATCGACGCCGAAGGGCTTGTCGTTGGTCGTCTCGCTTCCGTTATCGCCATGCGTCTGCGCGGCAAGCACAAGGCTACCTTCACTCCTCACGTTGACGACGGCGACAATGTCATCGTCATCAATGCCGACAAGGTCGTATTCACCGGCAAGAAGTATTCCGACAAGGTCTACTACTGGCACACCGGTTTCGCCGGCGGCATCAAGGAGCGTACCGCTCGCCAGATCATGGAAGGCCGCTTCCCGGAGCGCGTTCTTGAAAAGGCAGTCGAGCGCATGGTTCCGCGTGGCCCGCTCGGTCGTCGCCAGATGAAGAACCTGCGCGTATACGCTGGTTCCAACCATCCTCATGAAGCTCAGCAGCCTGTCGCTCTCGACGTGGCCTCGCTGAACAAGAAGAACGTAAGGAGCGCCTAAGAATGGCTGACCTCTCCTCCCTGAAGGATCTCGGCACGGCTACCGAAGCTTCGGCTCCGGCACACGTCCGTAAGGTCGATTCGCTTGGCCGCTCCTACGCGACCGGCAAGCGCAAGAACGCTGTTGCTCGTGTATGGGTCAAGCCGGGCTCCGGCAAGATCGTCATCAACGGCAAGGAATTCACGGAATACTTCGCACGTCCGGTTCTGCAGATGATTCTGCGTCAGCCGATCGTCGCTGCTGCCCGTGACGGCCAGTTCGACATCATCGCAACGGTTGCCGGCGGCGGTCTTTCCGGCCAGGCTGGTGCCGTTCGTCACGGCGTCTCCAAGGCACTCACCTACTTCGAACCGGGCCTGCGCTCGGTCCTGAAGAAGGGTGGCTTCCTGACCCGCGACAGCCGCGTCGTCGAGCGTAAGAAGTACGGTAAGGCCAAGGCCCGCCGTTCGTTCCAGTTCTCCAAGCGTTAATCGCTTCGGACTTCGGAATGTGGAAAGGTCGGGTGCAAACCCGGCCTTTTTTCGTTTAGGGCATGCGCTTTGACAATCCGTTACCGTGAATTATAATTCACACATGATAGAAGTACGCCAAACGCCTTTATTCGCCAGGTGGCTTGGCGACCTCCGGGATGGCAGAGCCCGCCTGCGTATCGCTGCGCGCATTCGCAGGATGGAACTCGGAAATCCAGGTGATGTGAAATCGGTTGGCGAAGGTGTGAGCGAGATGCGCATTTCCTACGGACCGGGCTATCGCATTTATTTTATCCGCGCTGCGGACACGATCACCATCCTGCTTTGCGGCGGAGATAAGTCCTCACAAAGCCGCGATATCGCTCTGGCAAAGCAGATGGCGAAGGAGATTTGAACATGCCTCTCGAAACCACACGCTTCGACATTCAGGATCACCTGAAAACACCTGAAGACCGACTTCTTTATCTTGAGGCGGCATTCGACGATGGCGATCCTGCCCTTATCGCGCATGCGCTAGGCGATGTCGCCCGGACAGTCGGCATGACCTCCATTGCCAAGGACGCAGGCGTCACGCGGGAAGCACTTTACAAGGCGCTCAGCGAAACGGGCGACCCGCGGCTGTCTACCTTCTTCGGTGTCATCAAGGCGCTTGGGCTGAAGATTTCGATAGAGGCGGACCAAGACGCCGCTTGAATTCCGTCAGAGGCCCTAGATCAGGCCTCTCTCTTTCACCGAGATTCCAAACCAAAGGACAGTCACTTGGCCAACAAGTCGGTCGATCATGCTTTCACGGCGACGAGCCTCAACTCGGCGGCAACGGATCCGACATTTGCGGGAGCGCTGTCCTTCATGCGCCGGCGCTTCACCAAGGATCTGACCGGCGCCGATGTCGTGGTCTGGGGCGTTCCCTTCGATGCCGCGACCTCCAACCGGCCGGGTACGCGTTTCGGGCCGCAGGCGATCCGGCGGGCTTCGGCGATCTTCGACAACGATCCGCAATATCCCTTCAATCGCGATCTCTTCGCCGAGATGGCCGTCATCGACTACGGAGATTGCCTGCTCGATTACGGCAACCACCAGGAGACGCCAGCTGCGATCGAGCGACAGGCGAAGACGATCGTCGATACGGGCGCCTTCATGCTGACGCTGGGCGGCGACCATTACGTGACCTGGCCGATCCTCAAGGCGCATGCCGCCAAGCACGGTCCGCTGGCGCTGGTGCAGTTCGACGCGCATCAGGACACCTGGTTCGACGACAACAAGCGGATCGACCACGGTTCCTTTGTGGCGCGCGCGGTTCGCGACGGCATCATCGATCCCGATCGCTCCATCCAGATCGGCATCCGCACGCATGCGCCCGACGATTTCGGCATCAATATTCTCTACGGCCATCAGGTCGAGGAGATGAGTGCTTCCGAGATCGCCTCGACGATCATCTCGCACACCAAGGGTGCGCCCAGCTATCTGACCTTCGACATCGATTGCCTGGACCCGGCCTATGCGCCCGGCACCGGCACGCCGGTTTCCGGTGGCCCGTCCAGTGCCAAGATCCTCTCGGTGCTGCAGCGGCTGCACCAGCTCGATATCCGCGGCGCCGACGTAGTCGAGGTGTCGCCCGCCTACGACCATGCCGACATCACCGCCATTGCCGGGGCGACGGTCGCGATGTATATGCTGGGGCTGCACGCCGAACGACGCGCGACAGCGTCACACGGCTGACTCATCCATCTTCCAAAATGATTCCGGACTTCTTTCTAACCTATTGAAAGTGTGAGCAAGACAATGGCACCGAAGATCTTCATCGATGGCGAACACGGCACGACGGGCCTGCAGATCCGCACGCGCATGGCCGGCCGCCGCGATGTCGAGCTTCTGTCCATTCCGGAAGCGGAGCGCCGCAATGCCGCGATCCGCGAGGATATGCTGAACAGCGCCGATATCGCCATCCTCTGCCTGCCCGACGATGCGTCGAAGGAAGCCGTGCAGATGGTCTCGGCCAACAACAATGTCCGCGTCATCGACACCTCGACCGCCTATCGCGTCGACCCATCCTGGGCCTATGGCTTCGCCGAGATGGACAAGGAGCAGGCGGCCAAGATCAGTTCGGCGCGCTTCGTCGCCAATCCCGGCTGCTATCCGACCGGCGCGATCGGGCTGATGCGGCCGCTGCGCGCAGCGGGCATTCTGTCGGACGGCTATCCCGTCACCGTGAACGCGGTCTCGGGCTATACCGGCGGCGGCAAGCAGATGATCGCGCAGATGGAAGACCAGAGCCGTGACGACGCAATCAGCGCGCCGCACTTCCTCTACGGCCTGACGCTGACGCACAAGCATGTGCCCGAGATGAAGATCCACGGCCTGCTCGACCGCGCGCCGATCTTCGCGCCATCGGTCGGCAAGTTCGCGCAGGGCATGATCGTGCAGGTTCCGCTGCACCTCGACATGTTGGCCTCAGGCACGACGCTGGAGAGCATTCATACGGCACTGACGGCCCACTATGCCGGCCAGGATATCGTCACGGTCGTTCCGCTCGCTGACAGCGGCAAGATGGCGCGCGTCGATGCCGTCGAACTTGCCGGCAAGGACACGATGAAACTCTTCGTATTCGGCACGCCTGGTGGTTCGCAGGTCAATCTCGTCGCCCTGCTCGACAATCTCGGCAAGGGTGCCTCGGGTGCAGCCGTACAGAACATGGACCTGATGCTGGCCTCCTGAGCGAGGCCGGGCTTTCATGTCGCTTTCCGGTAGTGTGGCCGATATCGGTGCGTGGCTCGCCGCCGCGCTGCCGGATCATGGGCTTTACAAGCTGATCGCCATTGCCTGCATTGCCGGGCTCGCCCGTGGCTTTTCCGGCTTCGGGGCGGCGCTGATCTTTATTCCGCTCGGTGGCGCCATCATCGGGCCGAAGCTGATCTCGCCGGTGTTGCTTGTCATCGACGGGCTGGCGACACTGGGGATGATCCCGCCGGCATGGAAGCGGGCGAACCGGCGCGAGGTGTTCACCATGGCTGCCGGTGCGATGCTCGGCGTTCCCGCGGGAACCGCCGTGCTGACGCTGATGGACCCGCTGCTCTTGCGCTGGTCGATCACTGTCATCGCGCTGCTACTGCTTGCGCTGTTGGTCTCGGGCTGGCGCTATCATGGGGAACCGCATTCCTATCTCGGCACCGCTGTCGGGCTGGTGGCCGGATTGTTCAGCGGTGCCGCCCAACTCGGCGGGCCGCCCGTCGTTGCCTACTGGCTCGGCGGAAAGACGGAGTTCACCAAGGTTCGCTCCAACATCATCATCTACTTCGCGATCTCGACCTGTTTCAGCGTCGCCAGCTATTATGCCGGCGGGCTGTTCGTCGATACCGTCTTCGCGCTGACGCTGGTCATCCTGCCGAGCTACACGATCGGCCTGTTTCTCGGTTCCAGGCTTTTCGGCTTCGCCAAGGAGAGCACCTTCCGGATCATCTGCTACGGGCTGATCGGTGCCTCCGCCTTGCTCGGCATGCCTGTTCTCGACGGCCTACTGCGCTAAAGCGGATGGCGGGCGGGCGTGGCCGGCTTTGACACCAGCGCTTCGCCCGGACCATGGACCGCCGCGAATAGCAGGCCAGCGAGGAAGGTGAAGTGGTCGATGAAAAAGCCGAACTCCGCCTGATTACCGGCCCAACGGCCAGGCCCATGGAACGACACAGCGAGAAAGATGACGTAGACCCCCGCCACCAGCGCTGCCGGCGAAAAGAAGATGCCGGTCAGGAAGGCGAGCGCCAGCCCCAGCTCGAAGAAGGCCGCGACCCAGGCGAGAAAGAGCGGGAACGGAAATCCGGCGGCGGCGATGTAGGCGGCCGTCGCCTGCATATCCATGAACTTGAAGCTCAGCGCCATGATGAACACGCCGGCGAAGATCAGCCTTGCGACCAGAATTGCGATTGTCCTGCCCATATCTCTCTCCCTGTGCCGATAGCGGCCCTATCCTTGAACGCTCCGCAGCGCGATTGCGCCGCCTTATGATGCAAGGACGAATGATTGGGCACGCTCCCGACATGCCCTCGCACAATCTCCTCTCGTGCCCTGCCATTTTGATTCAAGTGCTTCGCAAGTCGAGTCCGGAACGCGACGCAAGCCGTTGATTTCGGATTCCATTCCGCGATCGGTCGCGTTCATGGACCGACGCGGTCTTTATGAGATTTCTATTTGCCACCGGGGGCGCGCGAATGGATTTCATACGCTGTGCGGCCGTAGGCTCTGATCGAAATTCAGAGGTAAACGCCATGCGAGACTCCCTATTTCCCCACCCTCCAGCCAGTCGCCCCCGACGCCCCGTGGTCAAGCGACAGATGCGCGAGAAGCGCACGGCGCACGTGCTGATCATCTTCGGTCTGGTGCTTGCCGCCGTCGAGATCTACGTCATCTGGGGCAGTATCTGACACGACCATGCGGATGGACACACGACTACGACTGGGAACAGCGATCACGGCGCTGGTCACGCCATTCAGCAACGACCGGCTCGACCTTGCCATGCTCGAGCGACTGGCGGAGCGGCAGATCAACTCCGGCATCGACGGACTGGCCGTCTGCACCGTCACCGGCGAAGGGCCGACGCTGTCGTCGACCGAGAGGGCGGCGATTATCCGCACCTGCGTCAGGGTGGCGGCCGGGCGGGTGCCCGTCATCGCCGCGACAGGCACCAATGCCACATCGACCACGATCGCGCTGACCCTGGAAGCGCGGGAGCTTGGAGCCGATGCCGCGCTCGTCACCGTGCCCTATTATTCGAAACCGGGGCAGAAGGGAATCGTCCACCATTTCGAGCAGGTGGCGGCGGCGAGCGATCTGCCTGTCATTATCGATGACAGCCCGTCGCGCTGCGCCAGCAGCCTGGCACCTGAAAGCCTTGAGGCGCTGGCGCGTATCGAGAGCATCCTCGGCGTCGTCCATTCGAGCGGTGCGGCGACCCGGCTTGCGCCGCATCTGCGCCGGCGCTTTGTCTCCCTGTCATCCGATGACGGCAGCGCGCTTTCGTTTCTCGCTTGCGGCGGAGACGGCATGCTGTCGTCAGGCGCGAATGTCGAGCCGCGCCTGTTTGCTTCGCTTCATCGCTCAGCGAAGGCGGGCAACATGGCGGCGGCCCCAGCGCTGCGTGACCGTCTGCAACCGCTCATCCGTGCGCTTGCCGAAGACGGCTCGCCGGCTCCCGTCAAATACGCACTGCATGTGCTGCTTGGCACGTCCTCTGATGTCCGCCTGCCGATGGCCGGCCTCGACGCCAGCGAAAAAGCGGCGATCTTCGCTGCCCTGACGGGGCTCGCGGAGAGTCGTCACCAAGCGCGGGCGATCTAAGCCGCACCACTCCAACCATAGCCGCGATCACCCAACATGAAAGGAACAATCATGCCCTCCTCCAACGCGCGCGCCCTCGCCGCGACCACGCATCCCGAGCCCCTGCCGCGCTTTACCATCGGTCGGAGCAAGGGCGGCGGATGGGTGGTTCAGGATCGCGAGGGGCGCGTCGGCGGTCTGTTTATCAGCGAGAGCGCCGCATTGCATTTCGCCTCCGACGAATGCGATCACGACGCGACGCAGATCGCGATCACCCGCACGCGTACTCTGCTGCCTTTCGGTCGGCCCGACGGCGGGGAACATGTGCACTGACGAGACATAACCCACTTCAGCGGGTGCGCGCGACGGCGTTCCCGCAGGCGTTGGCGAACGCTTCCTTAACCGCCGTTTCGTATCATCCGGCTCCTCCGTCACGCCGAGCCGACACGATGCCGAACAAGCCGAACTTCCGCTTCACTCATTACGATCTCAAGGAGCAGCGCGCCGGGACGGTGATCGAGGTGACCTTGAACGCGGTCGCCAATGTCCGGTTGATGACGTCGCCGAACTATCAACGCTTCACGGAAGTGCTCGATTTCAAATATGTCGGCGGCGTCGCGCGCAAATCGCCGATCCGCGTGCCGATCCCCGACAGCGGCCACTGGCATCTCGTGGTCGACATGGAAGGCCATCACGGCCTTGCGGAGTCGTCGGTCAAGATCGTCGCCGCTCCGTCCGGACAAACGCGCGCGTCTTGATCAGCGCTGATTGCGCTCTTTCCTGAGTTTCGACCACCATTCAAGCCGCTTGCGGATATCGCGCTCGAAGCCACGCTCGGGCGGATCGTAGAAGGTCTGGCGGCCCATCTTTTCCGGAAAATAATCCTGGCCCGAGAAGGCGTCGGGCTCGTCGTGGTCGTAGCGGTAGCCTTCGTTGTAGCCCTCATCCTTCATCAGCTTGGTCGGCGCGTTGAGGATGTGCTTGGGCGGCAGCAGCGAGCCGTTTTGCTTGGCGGCCATGGTGGCGGCCTTGAAGGCGGTGTAGACGGCGTTCGATTTCGGCGCGGTGGCGAGGTAGACGCAGGCCTGCGCCAACGCCAGCTCTCCCTCGGGAGAACCTAGATAATCGTAAGCGTCCTTGGCGGCGTTGCAGATGACAAGCGCCTGCGGATCGGCAAGGCCGATATCCTCGACCGCCATGCGCACCAGCCGGCGTCCAAGATAGAGCGGGTCCTCGCCGGCGTCGAACATGCGGGCCAGATAGTAGAGCGCCGCGTCAGGGTCGGAGCCGCGCACGGACTTGTGCAGGGCCGAGATCAGATTGTAGTGGCCGTCCTGGGCCTTGTCATAGACCGGCGCGCGGCGCTGGACGATCTTGGTCAGTCCCTCGGTGTCGAAGATCTCGTCGCGACGGGCGGCGCGCCAGACTTCCTCCGCCAAGGTCAGCACCGCGCGGCCATCGCCATCGGCCATGCGCAAAAGGCTGACGCGGGCTTCCGGCGTGAGCGGCAGCTCCCTGCCCTCGATCGCCTCGGCGCGGCTCAGGAGCTCGGCCAGGCTCTGATCGTCATGCGACTTGAACGTCAGCACGCGGGCACGCGACAAAAGAGCGGCGTTGAGCTCGAAGGACGGGTTCTCGGTGGTGGCGCCGACGAGGATGACGGTGCCGTCTTCCATCACAGGCAGGAAGCTATCCTGCTGGGCGCGGTTGAAGCGATGGATCTCGTCTACGAAAAGAAGCGTCTGGCGGCCGTCCATACGGCGCAGCCGGGCTGCTTCGAAGACTTTCTTGAGATCGGCGACGCCGGAAAAGATCGCCGAGATCTGTTCGAAGGCAAGACCCGCCTCGCCCGACAGCAGCCGCGCGACGGTGGTCTTGCCGGTTCCGGGCGGTCCCCAGAAGATCATCGATCCCAACGAGCCGCTTTCGATCATTCGCTTGAGAACACCGTCTTCACCTGTCAGGTGGTCCTGACCGGTGACGTCGGCGATGGTCTGCGGGCGAAGCCGATCCGCGAGCGGTCGCCTGTTGGCGACCTCCGGCGGAATGCGCGGCGCGAAGAGATCGTTGCTCATCGGAAGAACTGCCGGATGCGCTGGCCGTTGCGTTCGATCTCCACACGCCAGAAGCTCGGATTCTGGGCAGCGACGGTGGCGAGTTCCTTGGTGGTCTTCACATCCGAACTGTTGATGGAAACGATGATGTCCTTGGGTTCGAAACCAAGTTGCTGGGCCACGGAGCCAGCCTTCACTTCCGATACCACGACACCGGTGCTCTCGCTTGGCATGCGCAGCTCATCGGCCACGCGCGGCGAAAGGTTTTCGACGACGGCGCCGGTGAAGGGCGAGCGGCCGCCGATCGTGCGCTGATCGCGCGGCGTCGTCTCGGGTGCCTGGCCGAGCGTGATCGTCACACTCTCCTGCTTGCCGTTGTCGGTGATGGCGAGATCGACCGCCTTGCCGAGGCCGGCCGTGGTCAGGCGGTAAAGCAGCGCATCGGGATGCTCCACCGCAACGCCGTTGACGGCGGTGATGACTTCGCCCGGCTTCAGGCCGGCCTTTGCAGCCGGGCCGCCTTCCGTGACCTTGACCACGATGGCACCGCGCGCCTTGCCGAGACCGAGCGCATCGGCGACGTCGGAGGTCACCGCATCGAAGGTTGCGCCGACATAGGGGCGCTCGAAGGTCTTCACGCCCGCATCGGCGGAAGCGAGGAATACCTTCACGAGATTGGCGGGGATGGCGAAGCCGATGCCGTTGGAGCCGCCGCCGCGTGAGAAGATGGCGGTGTTGATACCGATCAGTTCGCCCTTCATGTTCATCAGCGCGCCGCCGGAATTGCCGGGATTGATCGAGGCATCGGTCTGGATGAAGAAGCCGAACTCGTTCTTCACGACCTGGTTACGCGCGAGAGCCGAGACGATGCCAGACGTCACCGTCTGACCAACCCCGAACGGATTGCCGATGGCAAGCACGAGGTCGCCGACTTCAACGGCATCGGAGTTGCCGATCGGAAGCGCCGGGAAGGTCTCCTTCGTGTCGACCTTCAGGACGGCGAGATCCAGCCGATCGTCCGTCAGAATGACCTTGCTGGCAAACTCGCGGCCATCCGAAAGCGCGATCTTGATATCGTCGGCGCCCGCGATCACGTGGTTGTTGGTGACGATGGTGCCGTTGGCCTCGACGATGACACCGGAGCCGAGCGAGGACTGCTTCTCGGTACGGTTCGGCATCTGCTGACCGAAGAACTGCTCGAAGAAGGGGTCGCCCGCGAAAGGCGACTGACGGCGGACAGTCTTTTCCGCGTAGACGTTCACCACCGCGCCCGCTGTCTGCTTGACGAGCGGTGCAAAGGACAGCTGCATATCCATCTGGCTCTGCGGCACGGTCTTGACCGTCCCAGCATTGGCCGTTTGGGCATTGGCGTTGATCGGCAGTGCAAGCACCAGAGCAAGCAGCGGCAAAGACGCGCGCTTCAACAGGTCGTGCATAAGAATCCCTTCTTGAAATCGTCGTGAGAGAACGTTGTAGTGCCGGACGCTAGAAAGGAAAGAGGGCAGAAGCATGGAAGATTGAGGCGGGCAGATTGATGCGGGACACACTTGCCAAACAGAGTCAGGAACGACAGGCATGCAACTGATATCAAAGGCCAAACTCTGGGCGAAATCACTGAAGCGTGACGTGGTCGCGCTGTGGCTTGCCGCGCGCGACAGGCGCGTGCCCTGGTACGCCAAGGCGGTGGCGGGCGGCATTGCCGCCTACGCGCTGTCGCCGATCGACCTGATCCCGGATTTCATTCCCGTGCTCGGCTATCTCGACGATCTCGTGATCGTGCCGCTCGGCATCCTGCTTGCCGTCAGGCTGGTCCCGCCCAATGTCATGGCGGAGCTGCGGATGGACGCCGCGGCGCGCCTGGAACGGCCGTCCGGTCGCGCCGCGTTGGTCGTCATCCTTGCCATCTGGCTCTGCTGCATCATCTTCGTCGGCATGGCATTCTTGAGAGCCAGCTAGACCGGACAGGAACCCACTGCATGACGCGATATCGCCAGCCCCTCCTCTTCACCGCCACAGCGCTTCTTCTTTCCACCGCGGGATGAGCCATGCGGCAAGCTTCGACTGCGAGGCCAAGGAGCTGAAGCCGGACGAGAAGGCGATCTGCGACAACCGCGTGCTCAACGACGCGGATGTGAAGATGGTGACAACCTTCGACCTGTTATCGGGCCTGCTCGCCATGGGCTCGCGCGGCACGATGCAGGACGAGCAGACGGCATGGCTGAAAAAGCGCCAGGCGTGCGCCGCAGACGTCGCCTGCATCCAGGCAGCCTACGACGAGCGGCTGAAGCAGCTGGCGGAAAGCTACAAAAACATAAACCGGCCGCTTTGAGGCGACCGGTTTACTGGAGCAACTGACTTTTAATCAGCAGGTTCAGCGATCGCCAAGATCGCGAACGGCGCCACGGTCGGCGCTGGTGGCGAAGGCGGCGTAGGCCTTCAGCGCGGTCGTGACGTTGCGCTTGCGCTTTTCGGCCGGCTGCCAGCCCTTGGCGTCCTGATCGGCACGGCGGGCCGCCAGTTCCTGGTCGTCGACGCGCAGGCTGATCGTGCGGTTCGGAATGTCGATGTCGATCATGTCGCCTTCGCGGACGAGACCGATGGTGCCGCCATTTGCCGCTTCCGGAGAGGCGTGGCCGATTGACAGACCCGAGGTACCGCCGGAGAAGCGGCCGTCGGTGATCAGCGCGCAAGCCTTTCCGAGACCCTTCGACTTCAGGTAGCTCGTCGGATAGAGCATTTCCTGCATGCCGGGGCCGCCCTTCGGGCCTTCATAGCGAATGACCACGACGTCGCCGGCGACGACTTCGTTCGCCAGGATCGCCTTCACGGCCGCGTCCTGGCTTTCGTAGACCTTGGCCGGGCCGGAGAACTTCAGGATCGATTCATCGACACCAGCCGTCTTCACGATGCAGCCGTCGAGCGCGAGGTTGCCCTTCAGAACGGCAAGGCCGCCATCCTTGGAGAAGGGATGCTGGGCATCGCGGATGACGCCGGTTTCGCGGTCGAGGTCGAGTTCCTCCCAACGCGAGCTCTGGCTGAAGGCGACCTGTGTCGGAACACCACCCGGGGCGGCGCTGAAGAGATCGAAGGCGGCCTTGTTATCGGTGACCGCGACATCCCACTGCGCCAGTGCTTCACGCATGGTCGGCGCGTGGACCGTCGGAAGATCGACATTCAAAAGGCCAGCACGGTCGAGCTCACCAAGAATGGCCATGATGCCGCCGGCACGGTGAACGTCTTCCATGTGAACGTCGGCCTTGGCCGGCGCGACCTTCGACAGGCAGGGAACACGACGCGACAGGCGATCGATATCGTCCATGGTGAAATCGATCTCGCCCTCATGCGCCGCCGCAAGAATGTGCAGGACGGTATTGGTCGATCCGCCCATGGCGATATCGAGCGCCATGGCGTTCTCGAACGCACCCTTGCTGGCGATGGTGCGCGGCAGAGCGGTCAGATCGTCCTGTTCGTAATAACGGCGGGCGAGATCGACAACGCGGCGACCGGCCTCAAGGAAGAGTTCCTTGCGGTCGGAATGGGTGGCCAATGTCGAGCCGTTTCCGGGCAGCGACAGACCGAGCGCCTCGGTCAGACAGTTCATCGAGTTCGCCGTGAACATGCCGGAGCAGGAACCGCAGGTCGGGCAAGCCGAGCGCTCGATGACGGCGACGTCCTCGTCGCTGATCTTGTCGTCGGCAGCGGCGACCATGGCATCCACGAGGTCGAGCGCGACCTTCTTGCCGTTCAGCACGACCTTGCCGGCTTCCATCGGGCCACCGGAGACGAAGACCGTCGGGATATTCAGGCGCAGCGACGCCATCAGCATGCCAGGGGTGATCTTGTCGCAGTTGGAGATGCAGACCATGGCATCGGCGCAGTGAGCGTTGACCATGTATTCGACGCTGTCGGCGATCAGCTCGCGCGAGGGCAGCGAATAGAGCATGCCATCATGGCCCATGGCGATACCGTCGTCGACGGCGATCGTGTTGAACTCCTTGGCGACGCCACCGGCCGCCTCGATCTCGCGGGCGACGAGCTGGCCGAGGTCCTTCAGGTGGACGTGACCCGGCACGAACTGGGTGAAGGAGTTGACCACCGCGATGATCGGCTTGCCGAAATCCGGATCCTTCATGCCCGTGGCGCGCCAAAGGCCGCGCGCGCCCGCCATGTTGCGGCCGTGGGTCGTGGTTCTCGAACGATAAGCTGGCATTGGCGTTTTCCTCACAACATCGGAAGTCTTCGGCGAAACAGACCGCGCCTTGAAGATACGGATCCACTCTCGCTGCTTTTTGGAATTGTCCTAATCCAAAGAGTATAAACTGTCACTACCGGGAAAGGCAAAAACGGTACTCCTCGGTACGCCTCCGGATAGCGTCGAGGGACGGATGGGACGCCCATCTGACGAATACGGGATCGGAGCGCGTTTTGTTACAGGCTCGGGCGACGATTTCGCTACACAAAAAGTTGGCTTCCCGGCCGGCCGCATGAAGGCGTAAACAGTGATCCGAAACGAGCTTGAATGCGTTCAAGTTCAATGCCGAGCCTGTTGCTCAGGAGGATGCCATGCCCGTCTATCGCCCCCCCAAGATCGCCGCTTCGGAGATTACCCCGCGTCAGGTCTATCTCGGTCGCCGTGAATTCCTCGGCGCCGCCGCGATCGGTGCCGTCGGCCTGCTGGGTGCGGGCAATGCCGGCGCGGCCGCGCTCTCGGCCGTAGAGAGCAAGTACAAGGTCGACGAGAAGCCGACCCCGGTCAAGGATGTGACGACCTACAACAACTTCTACGAATTCGGCCTCGACAAGGGTGATCCGGTGGCGCTGTCCGGCGACTTCAAGCCCCTGCCCTGGACGATCAAGGTCGACGGCATGGTCAACAAGCCGGGCACGTTCGATCTCGACGCGCTGATGAAGGAATTCCCGATCGAAAGCCGCACCTATCGCATGCGTTGCGTGGAGGCGTGGTCGATGGTCATTCCGTGGGACGGCTTTCCGCTGGCCTCGCTGCTGAGCAAGGTCGAGCCGCTCGGAAGCGCCAAGTATGTCGCCTTCGAAACCGTGGTGCGCCCGGAGGAGATGCCGGGGCAGAAGGGTATCTTCCAATCGCTCGAGTGGCCCTATGTCGAGGGGCTGCGGCTCGACGAAGCCAACCATCCGCTGACGCTGCTCGCCGTCGGGCTCTATGGAGAGACATTGCCCAACCAGAACGGCGCGCCGATCCGGCTGGTGGTTCCGTGGAAATATGGCTTCAAGGGCATCAAGTCGATCGTTCGGATCACGCTCACCGACAAGGAGCCGAAGAACACCTGGCAGATCACCAATCCGCAGGAATACGGCTTCTACGCCAACGTCAATCCGGCCGTCGATCATCCACGCTGGAGCCAGGCGACCGAGCGGCGGATCGGAGAGAGCGGCTTCTTCGGCGCCAGCCGCCGTCCGACGCTGCCGTTCAACGGGTATGCGGACGAGGTGGCAAGCCTCTACGCAGGCATGGACCTGAAGGCGAACTTCTGATGGCGGCGTTGTCGTTCAGCCTGCCGAAACGATGGCATTCGGCTTCCGTCTGGCTGCTATACGTCGTCGGGCTGCTACCTGCCGCCTGGACATTCTATCTGGGCGCAAGCGACCAGTTGGGCGCCGATCCGGTCAAGACCTTCGAGCTGTTCCTCGGCCTGTGGGCGCTGCGCTTCCTGATCCTGACGCTCGCCGTCTCCCCTGCCCGAGACCTGCTCGGCTGGAACTATCTGCGCTATCGCCGGGCGCTCGGGCTTTTGTGTTTCTACTACGTCGTCATGCATTTCGCCGTCTACATGGTGCTCGATCAGGCGCTGGACGTGTCGGCTGTCATCGACGATGTGATGAAGCGGCCCTTCATCATGTTCGGCATGGCCGGGCTTGTGCTGTTGGTGCCGCTGGCTGTCACCTCCAACAACCTGTCGATCCGGAAGCTCGGATCGAAATGGAACTGGCTACACAAGCTGATCTACATCATCGCCGCCTGTGGCGCGGTGCACTTCGCGCTGTCGACAAAGCTTCTGGATCTCGAGCAATATGTCTATGTCGGGCTGATCATCCTGATGATCCTTTATCGCTCGTATAGGCCGATTGCGCGCAGTCGCAAGCGAGGACGAAACGGGCAAGGCGGCAGAACGCGTCCGGCCCAGGCTGCCGGCTGAACTCTTGTTTGAGAGCGTGAAGGCTGGCAGACTACTCGAATGGAAGCAGCGTCGCCTCTATATATCTACCGTGACCCTCACTTCGCCCCGGCTGGCGACACAGTCGTTGCCGCGGCGCCGCTTGACGTCGTCGTAGACGCCTACGGCGACGGCGGGCTTGTCGGCGAGGCTGGCTTGAGCGCCGCGTTTGGTGGCGCGATCGTCTTCAAGAACGACCTGACGGGCGCCTGCTTTCTCGGCATATGGGGAAAGCGCAATGCTGCGCGTTTCAAGGCGACGCTAGAGGCGTATGGCGATGTCGAGGTCATAGAAGGCGCACCGCCTGCGCGGCTCCAGCACTTCGGCAAGACTGGCGACCGGCCGAAGCGAACTCGATGACAGATCAATACCACAAACGAAAACAGCCGGGCTTTTCAGCCCGGCTGTCTTGCTTCCGGCGAACCGGAAAAAATCAAGCGGCTTCAGCAGCAGCTGCTTCGGCTTCAACGCGAGCCTTGTCGGCTGCGCCCTTGGCGAAGGTGTCGCGGTCAACGAATTCGATGACGGCGAGAGCGGCGTTGTCGCCCTGGCGGAAGCCGGCCTTCATGATACGCAGGTAACCGCCGTTGCGGGTTGCGTAGCGCGAAGCGATCGTGTCGAAGAGCTTCGAAACGACAGCGGCGTCGCGGATCTGCGAGATCGCCTGACGACGAGCGTGCAGGTCGCCGCGCTTGCCGAGGGTTACGAGCTTTTCAACGATCGGACGGATTTCCTTTGCCTTCGGCAGGGTGGTCACGATCTGCTCATGGGTGATGAGCGAAGCCGCCATGTTGGCAAACATTGCCTTGCGGTGGCTAGCGGTTCTATTCAGCTTGCGGCCGGCTTTACCGTGGCGCATTGCTATTCTCCTTCACATGCAGGCATCTCGCCCGCCGTTTGATGGTTAGTATTGGTCTTCGTAACGCTTGGCGAGATCTTCGATGTTCTCGGGCGGCCATGCCGGCACTTCCATGCCGAGGTGCAGGCCCATGGAAGCGAGAACTTCCTTGATTTCGTTCAGCGACTTGCGACCAAAATTCGGCGTGCGGAGCATTTCTGCTTCGGTCTTCTGAATGAGGTCGCCGATGTAGACGATGTTGTCGTTCTTCAGGCAGTTTGCCGAGCGAACAGACAGTTCGAGTTCGTCCACCTTCTTGAGGAGCGCCGGGTTGAAAGCGAGTTCGGTGACTGCTTCTTCTTCGGTTTCCTTCTGCGGCTCGTCGAAGTTGACGAACACGCCAAGCTGATCCTGCAGGATGCGAGCCGCGAAAGCGACGGCATCTTCGCCGGAGATCGAGCCATCGGTTTCGATGGTCATGTTCAGCTTGTCGTAGTCGAGAACCTGTCCTTCGCGGGTATTTTCAACCTTGTAGGACACCTTCTTGACCGGCGAATAGAGGCTGTCGACCGGGATGAGACCGATCGGAGCATCTTCCGCACGATTGCGATCGGCCGGAACATAGCCCTTGCCGTTGTTGACGGTGAATTCCATGCGGATTTCGGCGCCCTCGTCGAGCGTGCAGATCACATGCTCGGGGTTGAGGATTTCGATATCGCCGACCGTCTGGATGTCGCCAGCCGTTACAACGCCCGGACCCTGCTTACGCACGACCATGCGCTTTGCGTCGTCGCCATCCATCTTGATGGCGATTTCCTTGATGTTCAGGACGATGTCGGTGACATCTTCACGAACGCCAGGGATCGACGAGAATTCATGCAGCACGCCATCGATCTGCACGGCCGTCACTGCGGCACCGCGCAGCGAGGACAGCAGAACGCGGCGAAGCGCGTTGCCGAGGGTGAGGCCGAAACCGCGCTCCAGCGGCTCTGCTACGAGCGTCGCCTTGGTGCGCGAGCTCGAAGAGAACTCGACCTTGTTCGGCTTGATCAATTCCTGCCAGTTTTTCTGAATCATATTTTTGCCTTCCGTTCGTTGCCACCATCCAATCGTGACAACCGAGCTTGAGAAGCATCGGGAGCGAGGATCCGCTCACCGATGTTGTGAATGGCGATGATCAGACGCGGCGCTTCTTGCGCGGGCGGCAACCATTGTGCGGGATCGGCGTCACGTCGCGGATGGACGTGATCATGAAACCAGCAGCTTGGAGGGCGCGCAGAGCGGATTCACGACCCGAACCCGGACCGCAAACTTCAACTTCCAGCGACTTCATGCCGTGTTCCTGGGCCTTCTTGGCGCAGTCTTCAGCAGCGATCTGAGCGGCGAACGGGGTCGACTTGCGCGAGCCCTTGAAGCCCTTGGCGCCAGCAGACGACCAGGCAATGGCGTTGCCCTGTGCGTCGGTGATCGTGATCATCGTGTTGTTGAAGGTCGAGTTGACGTGAGCGACGCCCGACGAAATGTTTTTACGTTCGCGACGGCGAACGCGTACGGCTTCCTTGGCCATTTGTATCCCTTTCTTGGATCTCTGCACCGCCGTAATACCAGCGGCTACACCGGAACGAGACCTTGCGGCCCTGCCCGAAACTCAAAAGAGGCCGGCGCAGACCGCCAGCCCCCTCACCTCCGGTTTCCCGGAAATTACTTCTTCTTACCAGCGATCGCCTTTGCCGGGCCCTTGCGGGTACGAGCATTGGTGTGCGTGCGCTGACCGCGGACCGGAAGGCCACGGCGATGACGCAGGCCGCGGTAGCAGCCGAGGTCCATCAGACGCTTGATGTTCATCGAGGTCTCGCGACGCAGGTCACCTTCGACCTGGTAATCGCGGTCGATGGTTTCGCGGATCTGCAGGACTTCAGCGTCAGTGAGCTGATTCACGCGACGATCAGCAGGAATACCGACCTTCTCGACGATTTCCTGTGCGAATTTCGGACCGATCCCGTGAATGTACGTCAGCGCGATTACAACGCGCTTTGCGGTCGGGATGTTGACGCCAGCGATACGTGCCACGCCTATTCTCCTTGCGTTCCAGTTGCCATCCGGCAAGTGGTGTCTCGTTACACGGCCTTGAAAGGCCGCAATTACAATTCAGGTTCTCAACAAGTCAAAACGATCGAACCCGGAATTCCTATCGGAAGTCCGCGCCGATCGCATCAGATATCGCGAGTTGGCGCGGTGTTTAACGGAATCAGTGCTGAAAAGCAACCGCTCCCGCCAAGTTTTATTTCCAAAGCCTTACAGCTTCGAAAGTATGCCCTCGATCTCGCCGGTGACGCGATCGATGTCTGCCATGCCATCCACCGACTGCAACTTGCCCTTGGCATAGTAGTAGCCGATCAGCGGCGATGTTTCCTTGTAGTAAGCGCCGAGACGGGTGACGACCGTTTCGCGATTGTCATCCGGACGACGCTTGAAGTGAGTCGAACCGCAGCGGTCGCAGACGCCTTCCACCTTCGGCTTGACATTTGTGTCGTGATAGCCGGCACCGCAGTTGGCGCAGGTGTAACGGCCGGAAACACGGTCCGCCAGAATCTTGTCGTCCACCTGGATCTCGACGACCTTCGACAGCTCGATACCCTTGCCCTTGAGCATGGCTTCCGTCGCATCGGCCTGAACGAGCGTGCGCGGGAAACCGTCGAGAATGAAGCCATTCTCGCAATCGGGCTGGTCGATACGCTCCGACACGATTGCGATGACGATGTCGTCAGAGACCAGCTTGCCAGCATCCATAACGGCCTTGGCGCGCTTGCCCACTTCGGTACCGGCCTGAACGGCGGCGCGAAGCATGTCACCCGTGGAAAGTTGCGGAATGCCGTACTTTTCCACGATCCGCTGAGCTTGAGTCCCCTTACCCGCGCCCGGCGGCCCCAAAAGTATAAGTCTCATCGACCCCTCTTTCCTCCACGCAACTTCGATTTCTTGATCAGGCCTTCGTACTGCTGCGCGATCAGGTGACCCTGGATCTGCGCCACCGTATCAAGAGTTACGCTAACGACGATCAAAAGCGAAGTGCCACCAAGGGATAACGGGATCCCGGTCTTTGCCACAAGCATTTCCGGAAGGATGCAGACGAAGACGAGATAGATCGCGCCGACGACCGTAATGCGGGTCAGAACGTAGTCGATATACTCGGCGGTTCGCTCGCCCGGACGGATACCCGGGATGAAGCCGCCATGCTTCTTCAGATTGTCGGCGGTATCCTTCGGGTTGAAGACGATAGCCGTATAGAAGAAGGCGAAGAAGGCGATAAGCAGAGCGTAGAGAAGCATGTAAAGCGGCTGGCCGTGACCTAGCGCGGCGACGATCGACGTGACCCAGCCCGGCATGTTCGTGGTGTTCGCGAAGCCCGCGATCGTTGCCGGCAGCAACAGAAGCGACGACGCGAAGATCGCCGGGATAACACCCGAGGTGTTGAGCTTCAGCGGCAGGTGCGAGGTATCGCCCTGGAACATCCGGTTACCGACCTGGCGCTTCGGATACTGGATCAGCAGGCGACGCTGCGCGCGCTCGACGAAGACGATGATGGCGATAACGACAATCGCGACCACGATGACCAGAAGGATCAGGCTTGTCGACAGCGCACCGGTGCGGCCGAGTTCCAGCGTGCCGGCAAGAGCGCTCGGCAGGCCGGCGGCGATGCCGGCGAAGATGATGAGCGAGATGCCGTTGCCGATACCGCGCGAGGTGATCTGCTCGCCGAGCCACATCAGGAACATCGTGCCGCCGAGCAGCGTGATGACGGTGGAAACGCGGAAGAAGATGCCCGGATCAACGACGAGGCCGTTACCGCTCTCAAGACCGACTGCAATACCGTAGGCCTGCAGCGTGCCGAGCAGCACCGTGCCGTAGCGCGTGTACTGGTTGATGATCTTTCGGCCCTGCTCGCCTTCCTTCTTCAGGTTCTCGAGCGCAGGCACGACAGACGTCATCAGCTGCACAATGATCGAAGCGGAGATGTAAGGCATGATACCGAGCGCGAAGATCGCCATGCGCTGCACGGCGCCGCCCGAGAACATGTTGAAGAGGCCGAGAATGCCGCCAGACTGGTTGCTAAAGGCCTGAGCGTAAGCTTCCGGGTTGAGGCCGGGAAGCGGAATGTGCGTTCCCAATCGATAGACGAGGAGAGCTGCCAGTGTAAACCACAGGCGCTTCTTGAGATCCTCGGCTTTGGCGAAGGTCGAGAAATTGAGGTTGGAAGCCAACTGTTCCGCTGCAGACGCCATGCGTATCTCCGCGCTACCGGTTTCGGGCTCTGACCAAGCAAAAGGCAGAACGCCGGATCGGCATTTCTGAATTATTCAAAAGCGGGCTTCGGACGGATTGCGGGCGCAACCTATGCCTCACCCTGTTGTTCGTTCGACCGTCCTGACGCACGTGCATCCGGCCGGCTTTCGTGAGGCTCACATATGGGAGCAAAACCGCCCGGTGTGAAGCACCCCGGGCGGTTTATCATAGATTAAATTACTCTGCAGCTGCGGCAGAAAGAAGCGTGACGGAACCGCCAGCCTTTTCGATCTTTTCGATCGCCGGCTTGGAAGCGCCAGCAACTTCGAACTTGACCTTTGCCTTCAGCTCGCCGTCGGCGAGAACGCGAACGCCGTCCTTGACGCGACGGATAACGCCGGCAGCCTTGAGAGCCGCTGCATCAACCGTGGACTTGGCGTCGAGCTTGCCAGCGTCGATCGCTGCCTGAACACGCTCCAGGGACACGACAACGAAGTCGGCCTTGAAGATGTTGTTGAAGCCGCGCTTCGGCAGGCGACGGTAGATTGGCATCTGACCGCCTTCGAAGCCGTTGATGGCTACGCCCGAACGGGACTTCTGACCCTTGACGCCGCGACCACCGGTCTTGCCGGAGCCCGAACCGATACCGCGGCCGAGGCGCTTGCGGCTATGGGTCGAACCTTCGTTGTCTTTGATTTCATTGAGTTTCATAGCGAATACTCCCTGCTTACTTCTCGTCGACGATGCGAACGAGATGCTGGACAGCACGGATCATGCCACGAACGGAAGGGGTATCTTCCAGCGTGCGACGACGGTGCATCTTGTTCAGCCCGAGACCGATCAGCGTGCGCTGCTGGACATCCGGACGGCAGAATCGGGCTGCCGATCTGCTCGACGGTAACCGTCTTCGCTTCGGTCTTCTTTGTAGCCTTGGCCATGGATCAGCTCCTCTTATTCTTCAGAAGCGTTACCGGAAGCGGCACGGCGAGCCTGAAGCGTTGCATACTTGATGCCGCGCTGTGCTGCGATGTCCTTCGGGTGAACCTGGTGCTTCAGAGCGTCGAAGGTAGCGCGAACCATGTTGTATGGGTTCGAGGAACCGGTCGACTTGGCGACGACGTCGTGAACGCCGAGCGTTTCGAAAACAGCGCGCATCGGACCACCGGCGATGATACCGGTACCGACCTTGGCCGAACGAAGCAGAACCTTGCCGGCGCCGTGGCGGCCGTGAACGTCGTGATGCAGCGTACGGCCGTCACGCAGCGGTACGAAGATCAGTTCGCGCTTGGCAGCTTCGGTTGCCTTGCGGATTGCTTCCGGCACTTCACGTGCCTTGCCGTGACCGAAGCCAACGCGGCCCTTCTGGTCACCGACGACGACGAGGGCTGCAAAACCGAAACGACGGCCGCCCTTGACGACCTTGGCGACGCGGTTGATCGCGACCAGCTTGTCTACGAATTCGCTATCGCGCTCTTCGCGGTTCTGGCGATCGTCGCGCGAACCTTTTCTTTCCTGTGCCATTGTCCTTTTCCTTTTTCTTTTGCGGGTGGAACGGCAGACAACACGAGGACCGCAGCAGCCTCCCCTATCGAGGAGCGTTTGCGGTCCGGTTAAAATCCGGCCGGAGCACTGAGCTCCGGCCGGAAATTCATTAGAAGGTCAGACCGCCTTCGCGGGCTGCATCCGCCAGGGCCTTGATACGGCCGTGATAGATGAAGGCGCCACGGTCGAATACGACTTCCTTGACACCAGCCTTGGAGGCGCGCTCGGCGACGAGCTTGCCAACGGCGGCAGCTGCCGCGGTGTCAGCACCGGTCTTCAGAGAACCGCGCAGGTCCTTATCGAGCGTCGAGGCAGCCGCGAGGGTCTTGCCAGCAACATCGTCGATAACCTGAACGTAGATGTTCTTCGAGGAGCGATGAACCGACAGGCGCGGACGGCCATTGGCCACCGACTTGAGATGACGGCGCACGCGGTTGGCACGACGTGCAAGTGCTTCTTTCCTGCTAGCCATTTCGCGTGATCCTTACTTCTTCTTGCCTTCTTTGCGAACGATACGTTCGCCGGCATACTTGACGCCCTTGCCCTTGTAAGGCTCAGGACCGCGGTATTCGCGGATTTCAGCGGCGACCTGGCCGACCTGCTGCTTATTGATGCCGGTGACAACAATTTCAGTAGGCTTCGGCACAGCGATCGTGATGCCGACCGGCGGCTCATAAACCACGTCGTGGCTGAAACCGAGAGCGAGCTGCAGGTTCTTGCCCTGAAGCGACGCGCGGTAACCGACGCCGTTGATTTCGAGCTTGCGCTCGTAGCCGTCCTTAACACCCGTGAAGATGTTCTCGATCATCGTGCGGGACATGCCCCACTTCGAACGAGCATCCTTCGACTGCGAGAGCGGCGTCACGACAACCGCATTGTTTTCGAGCTTAACGCCGACTTCGTCGTTCGCGACGAAGAAGAGTTCGCCCTTCGGGCCCTTTGCAGTAACCTTCTGGCCTTCGACCGTAGCCGTAATCCCAGCAGGAATCTGAACGGGCTTCTTACCGATACGAGACATTTTTATATCCTGTCTGTTCGCTATGGAGATCGATGCTCGGTATTAGAATACCGAGCAAAGAACCTCGCCACCAACGTTCTGTTCGCGAGCCTGGTGATCGGCCATCACACCCTTCGGAGTCGAAAGGATGGTGATGCCGAGGCCGTTCGCGACCTGCGGAATGGACTTGACCGAGACATAAACCCGGCGGCCCGGCTTGGACACACGGCCGATCTCACGGATCACCGATGCGCCTTCGTAGTACTTCAGCTCAATGCTGATTTCAGACTTGCCATTGCCGAAATCGACAAGGGAGTAGCCACGGATGTAGCCTTCAGCCTGAAGAACATCAAGAACACGTGCACGGAGCTTCGAAGCA
Organism: Rhizobium sp. AN80A; assembly: GCF_030053015.1. Lineage (NCBI taxonomy): Bacteria > Pseudomonadati > Pseudomonadota > Alphaproteobacteria > Hyphomicrobiales > Rhizobiaceae > Rhizobium > Rhizobium sp. AN80A. The sequence continues at coordinate 1,357,359 of NZ_JASJPX010000003.1, forward strand.
GGCGTCGATACCGACGACTTGCGGCGGGAAGCGCCGTTACGGATGCGAGTGAGCATATCGCCCAACGGATCAGTCATTGTCATCTAACCTGCTCCTTACCAGCTCGACTTGACGATGCCCGGCACCTTGCCGAGATTGCCGAGTTCACGCAGCGCGATACGCGACATGCGCAGTTTGCGGTAGTATGCGCGCGGACGGCCCGATACTTCACAACGGTTGCGAATACGGGTCTTCGATCCATCGCGCGGCAGGGATGCCAGCTTGATCGAGGCCTTGAACCGCTCTTCGATCGGAAGAGCCTGGTTCATGATGATCGCCTTCAGCTCGGCGCGCTTAGCGGCCTGGCCGGCGACCTTAATACGGCGGCGCTTGTTCTTTTCAACTGCGCTTGTCTTCGCCATGTGCGGTTCCTTTTCTACGCTCGTCGTTACGGTTACTGACGGAACGGGAAGTTGAACTCTGTGAGCAGAGCCCGCGCTTCGTCGTCCTTGGTGGCCGTCGTGCAAACGATGATGTCCATGCCCCACATCTGATCAACCTTATCGTAGTTGATCTCAGGGAACACAATGTGCTCCTTGATGCCCATCGCGAAGTTGCCACGGCCGTCAAAGCTCTTCGGGTTCAGGCCGCGGAAGTCGCGAACGCGCGGAAGCGCGATGTTGATCAGGCGGTCCAGGAACTCGTACATGCGAGCGCCGCGCAGGGTAACCTTTGCGCCGATCGGCATATCTTCGCGGACCTTGAAGCCAGCGATGGAGTTGCGTGCACGGGTGATGACCGGCTTCTGACCAGCGATAGCGGCCAGGTCAGCTGCGGCAACAGTCGGCTTCTTCGAGTCAGCCGTTGCTTCACCAACACCCATGTTGATTACGATCTTGTCGATCTTCGGGATCATCATCTCGTTGGCGAAGGAGAACTTCTCCTGCATCGCCGCGCGGATCCGCTCGACATATTCCTTCTTGAGCCGCGGCTCGTACTTTGCCTGAGCCATCAGATCACCTCACCGGAACGCTTGGCCACACGGACCTTCTTGCCGTCAACAACCTTGAAACCAACGCGGGTCGGCTTGCCGTCCTTGTCGATGATCGAGACGTTGGACAAGTGAACCGAGGCTTCCTTGCTGATGATGCCGGCTTCCTGGGTCTGCGTCTGGCGCTGGTGGCGCTTCACGACGTTGACGCCACGAACCACGGCGCGATCTTCCTTGGGCAGAACCTGAAGGACTTCGCCAGTACGGCCCTTGTCCTTGCCTGCGAGCATGACGACCGTGTCGCCCTTACGAATCTTTTGCATCGTTCGTGCTCCTTACAGAACTTCTGGAGCGAGCGAGATGATCTTCATGTGGTTCTTGGCGCGAAGTTCGCGCGGAACCGGTCCGAAGATACGGGTGCCGATCGGCTCTTTCTTGTTGTCGATGAGGACTGCTGCATTGGTGTCGAAGCGGATGATGGAACCATCAACGCGACGGATTTCCTTGGCGGTGCGAACGACAACCGCCTTCATCACGTCACCCTTCTTCACGCGGCCGCGCGGAATAGCTTCCTTGATCGAAACGACGATAACGTCGCCGATCGAGGCATACTTGCGCTTAGAACCGCCCAGCACCTTGATGCACATGACACGACGTGCGCCGGAATTATCCGCCACGTCGAGGTTTGTTTGCATCTGAATCATATCAGGTCGCCTTCTTGTGTTTACCGGGATGGTTGGGCTGCGCCCCCTACCCCGGCATATGAAAATTGTCAGCCGGCCGCTTGCCACGAGAGCAGGCGAAAACACGGCAATAGCTTGACTAGCGCGGGATCGATCGTGCCAGGGTGGTTTCCCAAACGGGACCTTCCGTGCGCTCAAAGCAAAAGAACGCTCGACGAACGAGCGTTCTGACGCTGCTTCATACAGAAATTTCCGCGAGACGCAAGGCCTCGCGAGAAATTCTTACTTTGCCTGGCCGGAAATAACCGTCCAGCACTTGTCCTTCGAGATCGGCGCGCATTCCTCGATGGATACGGTATCGCCGATCTTGTACTGATTGTTTTCGTCGTGGGCCTTGTACTTCTTGGAACGACGAACGGTCTTCTGCATCAGCGGATGAGCGAAACGACGCTCAACGCGGACAACTACAGTCTTCTCGTTCTTGTCGCCAACGACGACGCCCTGCAGGATGCGCTTCGGCATATTCTTAGGCCTTTGCTTCTGCCGCCTTCTGGCGGGCAATGGTTTTCACGCGGGCGATGTCCTTGCGAACTTCGTTGACGCGGGAGGACTTCTCGAGCTGACCGGTGGCCTTCTGGAAGCGCAGGTTGAACTGCTCCTTCTTCAGGTCGGCGAGCTTGTCCTTGAGCTGATCGGCCGTCAGGCCGCGAACTTCTTCGGCTTTCATGTGCCTTGCTCCTTACTCTGCAATGCGCTGTACGAAGCGCGTCTTGACCGAGAGCTTGGCAGAGCCGAGGCGAAGCGCTTCGCGAGCGATTTCTTCGCTGACGCCGTCGATCTCGAACATCATGCGGCCTGGCTTGACCTTGCATGCCCAATATTCAACAGAGCCCTTACCCTTACCCATACGGACTTCGGTCGGCTTTGCGGTTACCGGAACATCCGGGAACACGCGGATCCATACACGGCCAGCACGCTTCATGTAGCGCGTGATCGCGCGGCGGGCCGCTTCGATCTCGCGTGCATTGACGCGGTTTGGCTCCTGAGCCTTAAGGCCGAATTCACCGAAGGCGAGGTCGGAACCACCCTTGGCGACGCCCTTGATGCGGCCCTTGAATTGCTTGCGGTACTTGGTACGCTTTGGCTGCAACATTTTCTTATTCTCCGAACTTATCTGCCACCAACGCTATTAAGCGTTGTCGCGGCGACGATCGCGGTCGCGGCTAGCCGGACCCTGAGCATCACCCTCGAGTGCGCGGCGCTCGGAGGCCATCGGATCGTGCTCAAGGATTTCGCCCTTGAAGATCCAAACCTTGATGCCGCAGATACCGAAAGCGGTTTCCGCTTCGGCTGTGCCGTAGTCGATGTCAGCGCGCAGCGTATGCAGCGGCACGCGACCTTCGCGGTACCATTCCGTACGAGCGATTTCAGCACCGCCGAGACGGCCCGCGCAGGTGATCTTGATGCCTTCGGCGCCAAGACGCATCGCGGACTGAACGGCGCGCTTCATGGCGCGACGGAAAGCAACACGACGCTCGAGCTGCTGAGCGATCGACTGGGCGACCAGAACAGCGTCGACTTCCGGCTTGCGAACTTCAACGATGTTGAGGTGCGTTTCGGAGTTCGTCATGTCCGACAGCTTCTTGCGGAGCTTGTCGATGTCTGCGCCCTTCTTGCCGATGATCAGGCCCGGACGAGCCGAGTGGATCGTGACGCGGCACTTCTTGTGCGGACGCTCGATAACCACCTTGGAGATACCAGCCTGCTTCAGTTCGTTCATGACGAACTTGCGCATCTTCAGGTCTTCGTGCAGCAGCTGACCGTATTCGGCATTGTCCGCGAACCAGCGGCTATCCCAGGTACGGTTGATGCCAAGACGGAAACCAATCGGATTGATTTTCTGACCCATTATGCGGCCTCCTCGGTGGCGGCTTCAACTTCGCGAACAACGATCGTGAGGTGCGCAAAGGGCTTTTCGATGCGCGATGCACGACCACGGCCACGAGCGTGGAAACGCTTCATGACGATCGACTTGCCGACGTAAGCTTCCGCTACGACCAGCGAGTCAACGTCGAGATCATGGTTGTTCTCGGCGTTGGCGATCGCGGATTCGAGCGTCTTCTTGACGGCGCCTGCGATGCGCTTGCGGGAGAATTCCAGCTCAGCGAGTGCGCGCTCGACCTTCTTGCCGCGGATAGCCGCGGCAACCAGGTTGAGCTTCTGTGGGCTGACGCGGAGCGTGCGGGCGACTGCTTGCGCCTCGTTGTCCTTCAGCCGGCGTTCGGCTTTTGCCTTGCCCATCGTTACTTCCTCTTTGCCTTCTTGTCCGCACCGTGACCGTAGTAGGTCCGGGTCGGAGAGAATTCACCGAATTTGTGACCGACCATGTCTTCATTGACATTGACCGGAACATGCTTGCTGCCGTTGTAGACGCCGAAGGTGAGACCGACGAACTGGGGCAGGATCGTGGAGCGGCGGCTCCAGATCTTGATTACTTCTGCACGTCCGCCTTCACGAACCTTCTCAGCCTTCTTGAGAAGATAGCCGTCAACGAACGGACCTTTCCATACTGAACGAGCCATTGGAGACTTCCTCTCTTACTTCTTACGCTGATGACGCGAGCGCATGATCATCTTGTCGGTCGACTTGTTCGACCGGGTGCGCTTGCCCTTGGTCGGCTTGCCCCACGGAGAAACAGGATGACGACCACCAGACGTGCGACCTTCACCACCACCGTGCGGGTGGTCGACCGGGTTCATGACGACGCCGCGGTTATGCGGACGCTTGCCGCGCCATACGGTACGACCGGCCTTGCCGTCGTTGATGTTGGCGTGGTCAGGGTTGGAAACCGCACCGATCGAAGCAAGGCAGGAGCCTGGCACGAGACGCTGTTCGCCGGAGTTCAGGCGAAGGATCGCCATACCTGCATCGCGGCCTACGAGCTGTGCGTAGGAACCAGCGGAGCGAGCGATCTGACCGCCCTTGCCCGGCTTCATTTCCACGTTGTGGATGATGGAGCCAACCGGGATGTACTGCAGGGGCATGGTGTTGCCCGGCTTTACGTCCACAGCCTTTTCAGAGGCGATGACCTTGTCGCCGGCAGCAAGGCGCTGCGGAGCGATGATGTAGGCCTTTTCGCCGTCGGCGTAGGAGATGAGCGCGATGAACGCGGTACGGTTCGGGTCGTATTCGATACGCTCGACCGTGCCTTCGACGTCGAACTTGCGACGCTTGAAGTCGATCATACGATACGTACGCTTGTGACCGCCGCCGATGAAGCGAGCCGTGATGCGACCGAGGTTGTTACGACCGCCGCTCTTGGTCAGACCTTCCGTCAGCGCCTTGACCGGCTTGCCCTTGTAGAGCGAGGAGCGGTCGACGATGACCAGCTGACGCTGGCTCGGGGTCGTAGGATTGAATGTTTTCAATGCCATGTTTTTATTCCTCAGAGACCGGTGGAGACGTCGATCGTCTGGCCTTCAGCCAAAGTCACGATTGCCTTCTTCACGTCCTTCTGCTTGCCGGCAAAACCGCGGAAACGCTTGGTCTTGCCCTTGCGGAGCAGAGTGTTGACGGCCGTGACCTTGACGCCGAAGAGCGCCTCGACTGCAGCCTTGATTTCCGGCTTCGACGCCGTCTTAGCGACGTTGAAAACAACCTGGTTGTTTTCCGATACCAGCGTGGACTTTTCGGTGATCGACGGCGAGACGATCACATCATAGTGGCGAAGATCGGTCACTTGAAACGCTCCTCTAGAGCTTCAACGGCAGCCTTGGAAAGCACGAGCTTGCCACGGCGCACGATGTCATAAACGTTGATGCCCTGGATCGGCAGAACATCGATGTTCGGGATGTTCTTGGCTGCGAGCTTGAAGTTGCCATCAAGTTCGGCGCCGCCGATGAAGAGAGCGTTGGTCAGGCCGAGCGTTGCGAAGGTCGAAGCCAGCGCCTTGGTCTTTGCTTCAGCAGCAACCAGGTTGTCGATGATGATGACATCGTCGGACTTCAGCTTGGCAGACAGCGCGTGACGCAGGCCGAGAGCGCGAACCTTCTTCGGAAGATCGTGTTCGTGGCTGCGAGCAACCGGGCCGTGAGCCTTACCACCGCCGCGGAACTGCGGAGCGCGAGCCGAATGGTGACGAGCGCGGCCCGTACCCTTCTGCTTGTACATCTTGGCGCCGGTGCGCCATACGTCGGCGCGGCCCTTTGCCTGGTGGGTGCCCTGCTGCTTCTTGGCAAGCTGCCAGCGGATGACGCGGGCGAGAATGTCTTCGCGGGGCTCGAGACCGAAAATCGCGTCAGAAAGAGAAACCTTCCCTGCGTCTTTTCCCTCGAGGGTCTTGACGTTGAATTCCATTGGTCTGGCTCCCTTACTTCGCGGCCGACTTGACGGCGTCGCGCACGATGATCCAGGCACCCTTGGAACCGGGTACTGCACCCTTGATCAGGATCAGACCACGATCTTCGTCGGTCGAAACCACTTCAAGGTTCTGAGTCGTTACGCGCGTCTGGCCCATGTGACCAGCCATCTTCTTGTTCTTGAAAACCTTGCCCGGATCCTGGCGCGAGCCGGTCGAACCGTGCGAGCGGTGCGAAACCGACACACCGTGCGTGGCGCGCAGACCGCCGAAGCCGTGACGCTTCATGGCGCCGGCAAAGCCCTTACCAATCGTCGTGCCGGTGACATCGACGAGCTGACCGGTGGCGAAATGGCCAGCCTTGAGCTCGGTGCCGACGTCAAGCAGGTTGTCTTCCGTGACACGGAATTCAGCGAGCTTGGCCTTCGGCTCGACGTTGGCAATAGCGAAATTGCCGCGCATCGCCTTGGACGTGTTCTTGACCTTCGCCGTGCCAGCACCAAGCTGAACCGCGGCGTAGCCGTTCTTTTCTACTGTGCGCTGGGCTACGACCTGGCAGCCTTCCATACGCAGTACTGTTACCGGAACATGTTCGCCGGCGTCGTTATAGACGCGGGTCATGCCGACCTTCTGTGCAATCACACCTGAACGCATCGGTTCAATCCTTCCAACTCAGCTCGAGCTAGGCTCAGAGCTTGATCTCAACATCGACACCAGCGGCGAGATCGAGCTTCATCAGCGCGTCTACCGTCTGCGGTGTCGGGTCAACGATGTCGAGGAGGCGCTTATGCGTGCGCATCTCGAACTGCTCGCGGCTCTTCTTGTCGATGTGTGGGGACCGGTTTACCGTAAACTTCTCGATGCGAGTCGGAAGCGGAACGGGGCCCCGGACGCTTGCGCCGGTGCGCTTCGCCGTCGACACGATCTCGCGCGTCGAAGCGTCGAGAATGCGGTGATCGAACGCCTTCAGGCGAATGCGGATATTTTGGCCGTTCATTCGACGTTATCCTTGTGTTTGTTACTTACGCGCCCTTGATCAAGGCACGGGTTGTTTTATTCCCTAAAGGCGGACCACCGGTTTCAAAGATCGAGAGGGACGTCGGAAACCGGCATCCCTATCCAGTCTTCAGGCCTTTCGGCCACCTTTATGTTAGTTTCAGTCTGCCGCTTCGAAACAACGAAGCAGCACGCAAACAGCGCTTGCGCGCCATGTGCCGTATTTCTCTGTAATAAGCAAGCGGCTAAAGCCACTTGCTTCATAATAATGTCATCGAAGCGGCCGTCCCTTTCGAGACGGCCGATCTCAATGATTACTCGACGATCGAGGCAACGATGCCAGCGCCGACGGTACGGCCGCCTTCGCGGATAGCGAAGCGCAGCTTTTCTTCCATCGCGATCGGAACGATCAGCTCAACGGCAACCGTGACGTTGTCGCCAGGCATAACCATTTCCGTGCCTTCCGGCAGCGAAACGATACCGGTCACGTCCGTCGTGCGGAAGTAGAACTGCGGACGGTAGTTCGTGAAGAACGGCGTATGACGGCCGCCTTCTTCCTTCGTCAGGATGTAGGCCTCTGCCATGAACTTCTTGTGCGGCTTGACCGAACCCGGCTTGCACAGGATCTGACCACGCTCGACGCCGTCACGGTTAACACCGCGAACCAGTGCGCCGATGTTGTCGCCGGCCTGGCCCTGATCGAGCAGCTTGCGGAACATTTCAACGCCGGTAACCGTCGTCTTCGAGGTGGCGCGGATGCCGACGATTTCGACTTCTTCACCAACCTTGACGATGCCGCGCTCGACGCGACCGGTCACGACCGTACCGCGGCCCGAGATCGAGAACACGTCTTCGATCGGCATCAGGAACGGCTGGTCGATCGGACGCTCAGGCGTCGGGATGTAGGCGTCGACAGCGGCCATCAGCTCGCGGATCGCGTCTTCACCGATCTTCTTGTCCGAATCTTCGAGAGCGGCAAGAGCCGAACCCTTGACGACAGGAATGTCGTCGCCCGGGAAGTCGTAGGACGACAGGAGTTCGCGAACTTCCAGCTCGACGAGCTCGAGCAGCTCGGCGTCGTCAACCTGGTCGACCTTGTTGAGGAACACGACGATCGCCGGAACGCCAACCTGACGAGCGAGCAGGATGTGCTCGCGGGTCTGCGGCATCGGGCCGTCGGCAGCCGAGCAAACCAGGATCGCGCCGTCCATCTGTGCGGCACCGGTGATCATGTTCTTGACGTAGTCGGCGTGGCCGGGGCAATCAACGTGGGCATAGTGACGGTTGGCCGTCTCATACTCGACGTGTGCCGTCGAGATGGTGATGCCGCGTGCCTTTTCTTCCGGAGCGGCGTCGATCTGGTCGTACGCCTTGAACTCGCCGAAATACTTCGTGATCGCTGCCGTCAGAGACGTCTTGCCGTGGTCAACGTGGCCGATCGTGCCGATGTTAACGTGCGGCTTGTTGCGCTCAAACTTACTCTTTGCCATTTAGGCTCTCCATTCTTGCAAGTCCGCGAGGGACTTAATTCTTGTTATCGGTCAATTGGTATTCCGGTCACTTCTGACCGGAATACTTTGCCTGGATCTCGGTGGCGACGTTCGACGGGACCGGCGCGTAGTGATCGAAGGTCATCGTGTACTGGGCGCGGCCCTGCGACATGGAGCGCAGGTTGTCGACGTACTTGAACATGTTCGCCAGCGGAACGTTCGCGTTGATGACAACAGCGATACCGCGGCTTTCCTGGCCCTGGATCTGGCCGCGACGCGAGTTCAGGTCGCCGATGACGTCGCCGACGTAGTCTTCCGGCGTCACGACTTCAACCTTCATCATCGGCTCGAGGAGCTGAGCACCGGCTTCGCGGGCAGCTTCACGGAAGCATGCACGAGATGCGATTTCGAAGGCCAGAACCGACGAGTCAACGTCGTGGAAGGCGCCGTCGATGAGGGTCGCCTTGACGCCCAGCATCGGGAAGCCAGCCAGCGGGCCGGACGACAGAACGCTTTCGATACCCTTCTGAACGCCGGGGATGTATTCCTTCGGAACAGAACCGCCGACGATCTTGGATTCGAACTTGAAGTCTTCGCCATCGGGGTTCGGTTCGAAGATGATCTTGACGCGTGCGAACTGACCAGTACCACCCGACTGCTTCTTGTGGGTGTAGTCCTTTTCCGTCTGACGGGTAATCGTCTCGCGGTAAGCAACCTGCGGAGCACCAACGGTCGCTTCGACCTTGAACTCGCGACGCATGCGGTCGACGAGAATGTCGAGGTGAAGTTCGCCCATGCCGGCGATGATCGTCTGACCGGATTCCTGGTCAGTCTTCACGCGGAAGGACGGGTCTTCAGCAGCCAAGCGGTTGAGCGCGAGGCCCATCTTTTCCTGGTCGCCCTTGGTCTTCGGCTCGATCGCGATCTGGATGACCGGCTCGGGGAATTCCATGCGCTCGAGGATAACCGGCTTCAGCGGATCGCAAAGCGTATCGCCAGTGGTGGTTTCCTTGAGGCCGGCGAGAGCAACGATGTCGCCCGCGAAGGCTTCTTCGATGTCTTCACGCGAGTTCGAGTGCATCTGCAGCATGCGGCCGACGCGCTCGCGCTTGTCCTTGACCGTGTTCATGACCGACGCGCCCTTCTCGAGCTTGCCGGAGTAGATGCGGGCGAAGGTCAGCGAACCGACGAAGGGGTCGTTCATGATCTTGAACGCGAGCATGGAAAGCGGCTCGGCGTCGTCAGCATGACGCTCGATTTCGGCTTCGGTCTTGAAGTCGATACCCTTGATTGCCGGGATGTCCATCGGCGACGGCAGGTAGTCGACAACGGCGTCGAGCAGCGGCTGAACGCCCTTGTTCTTGAAGGCGGTGCCGCAGAACATCGGGTGGAACTTGACGTCGATCGTGCCGCGACGGACGAGCGCGCGGATCTGATCGTTGTCGGGCATGGTGCCTTCGAGGTAGGCTTCCATCGCGGCTTCGTCGATCTCGACAACGGTCTCGATCAGCTTTTCGCGATATTCGGCAGCCTTTTCCTTCAGGTCGTCAGGGATTTCGACGACGTCCCACTGAGCGCCGAGCGACTCGTCGCGCCAGATGAGAGCGTTCATCTCGATCAGGTCGACAACGCCCTTGAACTCGGACTCTGCGCCGATCGGGAGCTGCATGACAACCGCGGTGGCGCCGAGACGGGTCTTGATCATTTCTACCGAGCGGTAGAAGTCAGCGCCGGTCTTGTCCATCTTGTTGCAGAAGATCATGCGCGGAACGTTGTACTTCTCAGCCTGACGCCAGACGGTTTCCGTCTGCGGCTCTACGCCGGCGTTGGCATCGAGAAGGGCAACAGCACCGTCGAGAACGCGCAGCGAACGCTCGACTTCAATGGTGAAGTCGACGTGGCCGGGGGTGTCGATGATGTTGAAGCGACGCATCTTGCCGTCGCGACCCTTCCAGAAGGTCGTGGTCGCAGCGGACGTGATCGTGATGCCACGCTCCTGCTCCTGCTCCATCCAGTCCATCGTGGCGGCGCCATCGTGCACTTCGCCGATCTTGTGCGACTTGCCGGTGTAGTAAAGGATACGCTCGGTCGTCGTCGTCTTGCCGGCGTCGATGTGCGCCATGATACCGAAATTACGGTAGTCTTCGATTTTATATTCGCGAGCCATAATGGACTGCCTTTCGGGAACCGTTCGGGATTACCAGCGATAATGCGAGAACGCACGGTTGGCATCAGCCATCTTGTGCGTGTCTTCGCGCTTCTTGACGGCGCTACCACGGTTGTTGGATGCATCGAGAAGTTCGCCGGAAAGGCGATCGACCATCGTCGTCTCATTGCGCTTGCGGGCGGCAGTGATCAGCCAGCGAATTGCGAGGGCCTGGCGACGCTCGGGACGAACATCGACCGGAACCTGGTACGTAGCACCACCAACGCGGCGCGAACGGACTTCTACGTGCGGAGCAATGTTGTCGAGGGCGGCATGGAAAACAACCAGCGGCTCCTGCTTCGACTTGCTCGCTACGGAGTCAAATGCGCCGTAAACAATGCTTTCAGCGACGGACTTCTTGCCGTCAAGCATGATCGCATTCATGAACTTGGTGACGATGAGATCGCCGAACTTCGGGTCCGGGTTGATCTCGCGCTTTTCTGCTCTGTGACGTCTGGACATACTTCTCGTCTCTTAACCGTTAAGGCGCTTTATCACGCGGAGGACCTCACGCAGCGCCGAATTTACAAAAGTCCGAATTACTTCGGACGCTTCGCACCGTACTTGGAGCGGCGCTGCTTGCGGTTCTTGACACCCTGGGTATCGAGAACGCCGCGGATGATGTGGTAACGCACACCCGGCAAGTCCTTTACGCGGCCGCCACGGATCATGACGACAGAGTGTTCCTGCAGGTTGTGACCTTCGCCAGGAATGTAGCCGATGACTTCGAAGCCATTGGTCAGACGGATCTTGGCAACCTTACGGAGAGCCGAGTTCGGCTTCTTCGGGGTCGTGGTGTAGACGCGGGTGCAAACACCACGCTTCTGCGGGTTTTCCTGCAGAGCAGGAACCTTGTTACGCTTTACGTTTGGCTGGCGCGGCTTGCGGATCAGCTGGTTTACGGTAGGCATTCAACCATCCCTTACGTTTAAATCTCAAACCCTTGCGGGCGTAACTCACGCCGTCTCCGGCAAGATCACACGCCTGTCTCAATGCGCAAAACGTGGCCCGATCTGTTTTAGCAGATGGACCACAAAGAGCAGAGGACGCAAAAGAAATGCGTCATGCGTGCAGGCAACATATCTTCAACGTGCGTTTCGAACCTTGTTTGAGGTGATATCGAGGGCGTGTCGCCCCAGATGGCCATGCCTCACATGGGTTCCGATGGCGCGGGTACTACTGGTTTCCCGTCGTCTCGTCAAGGCTGTTAACAAATAATCTTCCCGGGAAGGCCTTGAAACGCGGCCTTTCAGCCCTCGCCCGGACCTTTTAGACAAAATCGCGTGCGGTGGCCAAGATAAACTTGGGCATTGCAGCGAAAGCGGCTAAGGAATCACAGATTGCACAGGCCAAGTGCCTGAAATGAGATTCAAATCTCGAATCGAAGGACGAAGAATGATTACCAGCCCCGACAACGACAACAACAACGAAGGCCCGATGGTCTTCATCATCATCGGCAAGGGATACGAAACCGATGGCGGCGAAGGCGTCGATCTGCACATCATGCTGAAGGCGGCCGACGACGACAGCGCGGTTCGCGAGGCGCTGAACGCGTTGTCGGAGGAGGGTTTCATCGAGGCCGACCTGGACCAGATCGGCATGCTGACCGACATTCCGGAAGAAGAGCCGCACGCATCCGCCTACAAGGGCGCGGTCGAAGGCGAAGTCGCGATCATCCGCTTCAGCTGAGCCCGAGATGATGGAGCCGGATGCGCTGAAGGTGCTGATTTACGCCACTTCGGGCGACCGGCTTCTCGTTTTCGACGAACCGGACTTTCCCGACGTGCTCTGGCAGGTGCCGGGCGGAACGGTGGAACCCGAAGAGGATGTGGCCGAGGCCGCCGTCCGCGAGTTCGTCGAAGAGACCGGATTGACGCCGCCCAATCCCCTCATTCCGCTTGCCGTGCACGACTACCGGTTTTCGCTGAAGACCGGCGGTATCATATGGCATCGCCGGCACTACTATCATGTCGAGCTCGTTGACGGCCATGCCGAGACATGGCTGCATCATGAACTGACGCCGTTCAGCGGCGGCGACCCCATCCAGTTTCGCTTCTTCTGGATCGACTTCGCGCAAGCGAAAGCCCGGCTCGGCTACGGCATGGAACACTGCCTGCCGATGATCGACTGATCGCCGCGCCCTCCCCGCTCCCGACTTCGACGGCCTGAAACGACAAAACCGCCCGGATCGCTCCGGGCGGTTTTCAATTCCTGATACCTGGTCCTGGGACCGGGCGCCGATTACTCGGCGGCCGGTGCGCTTTCGCCAGCCAGATCCTGAAGCATCGGGGTCGCGACATCGGCGCCCGTGCCCTTGCGGCGTTCCTCGAGGATCAACTCGTCGCGCGACGTCGCGATACGGCGGATCTGGGTCATCGTGCCACCGGTACCGGCCGGGATGAGGCGGCCGACGATGACGTTTTCCTTCAGACCCTGCAGGCCATCGGTCTTGCCGGCGATCGCCGCTTCCGTCAGCACCTTCGTCGTTTCCTGGAAGGACGCGGCGGAGATGAAGGACGGCGTCTGCAGCGATGCCTTGGTGATGCCGAGAAGAACCGGCTCGCCATAGGCAGGCTTCTTGCCCTGTTCGATCAGGCCGTCGTTGACGTCCTCGAGCTCGATACGGTCGATGTTGTCGCCGACGATATAGGTCGAGTCGCCCGCATCGGTGATTTCCACCTTCTGCAGCATCTGACGGACAATCACTTCGATGTGCTTGTCGTTGATGACAACGCCCTGCAGGCGGTAGACTTCCTGGATTTCGTTGACGAGGTACGAAGCCAGAGCTTCGACGCCCTTGATCGCCAGGATGTCGTGCGGCGCGGGGTTACCGTCGAGGATGTAGTCACCCTTTTCGATATAGTCACCTTCCATCAGATGGAACGGCTTGCCCTTCGGGATCAGGTACTCGACCGGCTCGACACCGTCTTCCGCCGGCTCGATGATGACGCGACGCTTGTTCTTGTAGTCGCGGCCGAGGCGGATCGTACCATCGATCTCTGCGATGATGGCGTGGTCCTTCGGACGACGAGCTTCGAACAGTTCGGCAACACGCGGCAGACCACCGGTGATGTCCTTGGTCTTGGCGCTTTCCAGCGGCGAACGTGCAAGCACGTCACCCTGGGAAACCTTCTGACCGGGCTCGACCGACAGGATGGCGTCAACCGAGAGCTGGAAGCGGGCATCGGCACCGCGCGGCAGCTTCATGACGCTGCCGTTGGCATCCATGATGACGATCGACGGCTTGAGGTCCGAACCGCGCGGGGTCGAGCGCCAGTCGATAACCTGACGCTTGGTGATACCCGTGGATTCGTCGGTCGCTTCCAGAACGGAGAGACCGTCGACCACGTCCTCGAACTGAACGATACCCGAGACTTCCGTCATCATCGGACGGGTGTACGGATCCCACTCGGCCAGACGCTGGCCGCGCTTGACCTTGTCGCCGTCATCGACGTGCAGCTTGGAACCGTAGGCGACGCGCTGCGAAGAGCGTTCTACGCCACGCTCGTCGAGAATGGTGACCGCCATGTTGCGGCCCATTGCAACGAGAACGCCGTCAGAGTTGCGCAGCAGGTTGCGGTTCTTCATCTGCACGGTACCTTCGTACGATGCTTCGAGGAACGACTGGTCGACCACGTTCGCCGTACCACCAAGGTGGAACGTACGCATGGTGAGCTGCGTGCCCGGTTCACCGATCGACTGCGCGGCGATGACGCCGACGGCTTCGCCCATGTTGACCGGTGTACCGCGAGCGAGGTCGCGGCCGTAGCAGATCGAGCAAACGCCGGTCTGAACTTCGCAGGTCAGTGCCGAACGGATACGGATCGACTGGATACCAGCCTTCTCGATCTCGATGACATCGGGCTCGAGGATCATCTTGCCGGCATCGACGATACGTTCGCCGGTAACCGGATGATCGATATCGTCAAGCGCCGTACGACCGAGAACGCGAACACCAATCGACGCCACGACCTGACCGGCATCGACGATGGCGGTCATGGTGAGGCCCTTGTCGGTGCCGCAATCCACGAGGTTGACGATGCAATCCTGCGCGACGTCGACGAGACGACGGGTCAGGTAACCCGAGTTCGCCGTCTTCAGAGCGGTGTCCGCAAGACCCTTACGGGCACCGTGGGTCGAGTTGAAGTACTCGTTGACGGTCAGACCTTCCTTGAAGTTCGACGTGATCGGCGTCTCGATGATTTCACCCGACGGCTTGGCCATCAGGCCGCGCATGCCGCCCAGCTGGCGCATCTGGTTCGGAGAACCACGGGCACCGGAGTGCGACATCATGTAGATGGCGTTCATCGGCTTCTGACGACCGGTGCTCGGGTCGAACTCGACAGCCTTAATGCGGGCCATCATGTCCTCGGCGACCTTTTCGGTTGCCTTGCCCCAGGCGTCAACGACCTTGTTGTACTTCTCGCCCTGAGTGATCAGGCCGTCGTTGTACTGCTGCTCGTATTCCTTGACCAGGTTTTCGGTGTCGCCGACGATCTTCGCCTTCGAGTCCGGGATAACCATGTCGTCCTTGCCAAACGAAATGCCGGCGCGGCAGGCGTGGGTGAAGCCGAGCTGCATGATGCGGTCGCAGAAAATGACCGTGTCCTTCTGGCCGCAATGGCGGTAGACCGTGTCGATCATCTTGGAGATGTTCTTCTTGGTCATTTCCTGGTTGCAGATGTCGAAGGTCACCTTGCCGTTCTTCGGCAGGAGTTCGCCGATGAGCAGACGGCCAGGGGTCGTTTCATAGATCTTCGAGTAGGGCTTGCCATCCTCGTCGATCGACTTGAAGCGGCCGCGGATCTTGGAGTGCAGCGTCACGACCTTGTTTTCAAGCGCGTGATGCAGCTCGCCGAGGTCGGAGAAGGCCATGCCTTCGCCCGGCTCGTTCTGGTTCATGATCGCGAGGTAGTACAGGCCGAGAACCATGTCCTGCGACGGGACGATGATCGGTGCACCGTTTGCCGGGTGCAGGATGTTGTTCGTCGACATCATCAGGACGCGGGCTTCGAGCTGGGCTTCGAGCGACAGCGGCACGTGAACGGCCATCTGGTCACCGTCGAAGTCGGCGTTAAAGGCCGTGCAGACGAGCGGGTGCAGCTGGATGGCCTTGCCTTCGACCAGGATCGGTTCGAAGGCCTGGATGCCCAGGCGGTGCAGCGTCGGTGCGCGGTTCAGCAGAACCGGATGCTCGCGGATGACCTCGTCGAGGATATCCCAGACTTCCGGCTTTTCCTTTTCAACCAGCTTCTTGGCCTGCTTGACGGTCGAGGAATAACCCTTGGCGTCGAGGCGGGCGTAGATGAACGGCTTGAACAGTTCGAGCGCCATCTTCTTCGGCAGGCCGCACTGGTGCAGCTTCAGTTCCGGACCGGTCACGATGACCGAACGGCCGGAATAGTCGACGCGCTTGCCGAGAAGGTTCTGGCGGAAGCGGCCCTGCTTGCCCTTGAGCATGTCGGACAGCGACTTCAGCGGACGCTTGTTGGCGCCGGTGATGACGCGGCCACGGCGGCCGTTGTCGAACAGCGCGTCCACAGATTCCTGCAGCATGCGCTTTTCGTTTCGGATGATGATGCCAGGAGCGCGCAGTTCGATCAGGCGCTTCAGACGGTTGTTACGGTTGATGACGCGACGATAAAGATCGTTCAGGTCGGACGTCGCGAAACGGCCGCCATCGAGCGGAACCAGCGGGCGCAGGTCCGGCGGGATGACAGGAACGACCTTCATGATCATCCATTCCGGGCGATTGCCGGATTCCATGAAGTTCTCGACGATCTTCAGGCGCTTCATCAGCTTCTTCTGCTTGAGATCCGACGTCGTGTCGGCCAGATCCGAGCGCAGGTCGCCCGCGATCTTCTCAAGGTTCATCGATGCCAGCATTTCGAAGATGGCTTCAGCGCCGATCATGGCGGTGAACTGATCTTCGCCGTACTCGTCGACGGCAAGCATGTATTCTTCTTCCGTCAGGAGCTGGTGCTCCTTGAGCGCGGTGAGGCCCGGCTCGGTGACGATGTAGTGTTCGAAGTAGAGAACGCGCTCCACATCCTTCAGCGTCATGTCGAGCAACGTCGAGATGCGCGAAGGAAGCGACTTCAGGAACCAGATGTGGGCAACGGGAGCGGCGAGCTCGATGTGGCCCATGCGCTCACGGCGAACGCGCGACAGCGTGACTTCCACGCCGCACTTTTCGCAGATGATGCCCTTGTACTTCATGCGCTTGTACTTGCCGCACAAGCATTCGTAGTCCTTGATCGGTCCGAAGATGCGGGCGCAGAACAGACCATCGCGTTCAGGCTTGAACGTACGATAGTTGATCGTTTCCGGCTTCTTGATCTCACCATAAGACCAGGAGAGAATCTTCTCCGGAGACGCAATCGAGATCCGGATGGAATCGAAATTCTGCGCAGGCAGCTGCGGATTGAAAAGATTCATGACCTCTTGGTTCATGCCTGTCTCCTTCATGGGCTGAAAGCCCTCAAACTGCGATGGTCAGCGGCAAATCCCGGGCGCCGCGCCATGGCGAAAAACGACAATAACCGCAGAATGCGGCGAAATCGTCCCTTCCCGGCCAACACGTTACGGGGCCAGAGCTGGGACGGTGCGCGCTACATGGCAGCGCGCACCCTATCAGGTGGTTACTCGGCGGCGTCCGGCAACTGGCCGGTCTGCTGCTCGTCAACCTTCGAGTTCTCGAGCTCGACGGAGAGACCCAGCGAGCGCATTTCCTTGACGAGAACGTTGAAGCTTTCGGGAATACCCGCTTCGAACGTATCGTCGCCACGGACGATGGCTTCGTAGACCTTGGTACGGCCGGCGACGTCGTCGGACTTGACCGTGAGCATTTCCTGCAGCGTGTAAGCCGCACCGTATGCTTCCAGAGCCCAGACTTCCATTTCCCCGAAGCGCTGACCGCCGAACTGCGCCTTGCCGCCCAGCGGCTGCTGGGTAACGAGCGAGTAAGGACCGATCGAACGAGCGTGGATCTTGTCGTCGACAAGGTGGTTCAGCTTGATCATGTACATGTAGCCGACGGTGACCTTGCGGTCGAAGGGCTCGCCCGTGCGGCCGTCGTACAGAACCGACTGACCGCTTTCGTGCAGACCTGCCTTCTTCAGCATCGATGCAACGTCGGGCTCATGCGCACCGTCGAAGACCGGCGTTGCGATGGAGACACCCCGGCGGGACTGTTCGGCCAGCTTGACGAGCGCGTCGTCGTCGAAGTGGGCGACTTCATCCTTGGCCTGCGAAGCGTAGACATCCGTCAGCTCTGTCTTCAGGTCGGTGATGTCCATCGTCTTGCGGTATTCGTCGAGCAGCTCGCCGATCTTCTTACCCATGCCGGCGCAAGCCCAGGCAAGGTGGGTTTCGAGGATCTGGCCGACGTTCATGCGCGAAGGCACGCCCAGCGGGTTCAAGCATATGTCGACATGCGTGCCGTCTTCGAGGAACGGCATGTCTTCGACAGGCACGATACGCGAGACGACGCCCTTGTTACCGTGACGGCCGGCCATCTTGTCGCCCGGCTGGATCTTGCGCTTCACAGCGACGAAGACCTTGACCATCTTCATGACGCCAGGAGGCATTTCGTCACCGCGCTGGACCTTCTCGACCTTGTCCATGAAGCGCTGTTCAAGGCGCGACTTGGATTCGTCGTACTGGCCACGCAGAGCTTCGAGCTCGGACTGAACCTTCTCGTCCTCGACGGCGAACATCCACCACTGCGAGCGGGGATATTCGGAAACGACGGCGTTCGAAAGCTCGGTGCCCTTCTTGAAGCCCTTCGGGCCCGCGATGGCGACCTGGCTACGCAGCATGTCGATCAGACGGCCGTAGACGTTACGGTCGAGGATCGCCTGCTCGTCGTCGCGGTCTTTTGCAAGACGCTCGATCTCTTCGCGCTCGATGGCCATCGCGCGCTCGTCCTTTTCAACGCCGTGGCGGTTGAAAACGCGAACTTCGACGATCGTGCCGTAGGTGCCCGGAGGCATGCGCATGGAGGTGTCGCGGACGTCGGACGCCTTTTCACCGAAGATGGCGCGCAGAAGCTTTTCTTCCGGCGTCATCGGGCTTTCGCCCTTCGGCGTGATCTTGCCGACGAGGATGTCGCCCGGCTGAACTTCAGCACCGATGTAGACGATACCGGCTTCGTCGAGGTTCTTCAGCGCCTCTTCCGAGACGTTCGGAATGTCGCGCGTGATTTCTTCCGGACCAAGCTTGGTGTCGCGTGCCATCACTTCGAATTCCTCGATGTGGATGGACGTGAACACGTCGTCAGCGACGATGCGTTCCGACATCAGGATCGAGTCTTCGTAGTTGTAACCGTTCCACGGCATGAACGCGACGAGCGCGTTGCGGCCGAGTGCCAGATCGCCCAGGTCCGTCGACGGACCGTCGGCGAGAATGTCGCCGCGGTTGACAACGTCACCGACGGTGACCAGCGGACGCTGGTTGACGCAGGTGTTCTGGTTCGAACGCTGGAACTTCTGCAGGCGGTAGATGTCAACACCGGACTTGCCGGCATCGAGGTCTTCCGTCGCGCGGATAACGATACGCGTCGCGTCGACCTGGTCGACCACACCGCTGCGGCGGGCGCCGATGGCAGCACCGGAGTCGCGGGCAACGATCGGCTCCATGCCGGTGCCGACGAACGGAGCTTCGGCGCGCAGCAGAGGCACGG
Organism: Rhizobium sp. AN80A; assembly: GCF_030053015.1. Taxonomy (NCBI): domain Bacteria; kingdom Pseudomonadati; phylum Pseudomonadota; class Alphaproteobacteria; order Hyphomicrobiales; family Rhizobiaceae; genus Rhizobium; species Rhizobium sp. AN80A. The sequence continues at coordinate 1,376,744 of NZ_JASJPX010000003.1, forward strand.
CCTGACGCTGCATGTTCGAGCCCATGAGAGCGCGGTTGGCGTCGTCGTTTTCCAGGAACGGGATGAGAGCGGCTGCGACCGAAACGACCTGCTTCGGCGAAACGTCCATCAGGTTCATGCTGTCGCGCGGAGCGAGCATAACTTCGCCGGCATGACGGCAAACGACGAATTCGTCGACGAACGAGCCGTCGGTGCCGAGTTCGGCGTTGGCCTGAGCGACGTAATACTTCGCCTCTTCCATGGCGGAGAGGTAAAGAACGTCGTTCGTCACCTTGCCATCGACGATGCGGCGGTACGGGCTCTCGATGAAGCCGTACTTGTTGACGCGCGCGAAGGTGGCCAGCGAGTTGATCAGACCGATGTTCGGGCCTTCAGGCGTTTCGATCGGGCAAATACGGCCGTAGTGGGTCGGGTGAACGTCGCGGACTTCGAAGCCCGCGCGCTCACGGGTCAGACCACCCGGGCCAAGAGCCGAGAGACGGCGCTTGTGGGTGATTTCCGAAAGCGGGTTCACCTGGTCCATGAACTGCGACAGCTGCGAGGAGCCGAAGAATTCGCGGACGGCAGCTGCTGCCGGCTTGGCGTTGATCAGGTCCTGCGGCATGACCGTGTCGATTTCGATCGAGGACATACGTTCCTTGATCGCGCGCTCCATGCGAAGCAGGCCGAGACGGTACTGGTTTTCCATCAGCTCGCCGACAGAGCGAACACGACGGTTGCCGAGGTTGTCGATGTCGTCGATCTCGCCCTTGCCGTCGCGCAGTTCGACCAGCATCTTGACCACGGCCAGGATGTCGTCCTTGCGCAGGACACGGACGGTGTCTTCGACTTCGAGGTCGAGACGCATGTTCATCTTGACGCGACCAACGGCCGACAGGTCGTAGCGCTCAGCGTCGAAGAACAGCGAGTTGAACATCGCTTCGGCCGATTCCATGGTCGGCGGTTCACCCGGACGCATGACGCGATAGATGTCGAATAGGGCGTCCTGACGGTTCTCGTTCTTGTCGGCGTTCAGCGTGTTGCGGATGTAGGCGCCGACATTGATGTGGTCGATGCCGAGAACCGGGATCTCTTCGAAGCCGTGCGACAGGATGACGGCGAGCGACTTCTCGTCGATCTCGTCACCAGCCTCGAGGTAGATTTCACCCGTCGAGTAGTTGACGATGTCTTCGGCGAGATAGTTGCCGTACAGATCTTCGTCGGTCGCCTGCAGAGCCTTGAGGCCCTTTTCGGACAGCTGACGGAGCAGACGCGGGGTCAGCTTCTTGCCGCCTTCTACGACGACTTCGCCGGTGTCGGCGTCGATCATGTCGCTGATCGTCTTCGCACCCTTGAGCGTCTCGGGCGTAAACGGAATGCGCCAGCCCTTGCCGTCACGAACATAGTCGGACTTGGTGTAGAAGGTCGACAGGATTTCTTCGCCATCCATGCCGAGCGCCATCAGCAGCGACGTTACCGGCAGCTTGCGGCGACGGTCGATACGGGCGTAGACGATGTCCTTGGCGTCGAATTCGATATCGAGCCAGGAACCGCGATACGGGATGACGCGCGCGGCAAACAGAAGCTTGCCGGACGAGTGGCTCTTGCCCTTGTCGTGATCGAAGAACACGCCCGGCGAACGGTGCATCTGAGACACGATAACGCGCTCGGTGCCGTTGACGATGAACGTGCCGTTGTTGGTCATGAGCGGCATGTCGCCCATGTAAACGGACTGTTCCTTGATGTCCTTGATCGACTTCGCGCCCGTATCCTCATCGATATCGAATACGATCAGACGGAGAGTAACCTTCAGCGGCGCGGCGTAGGTCAGGTCGCGCTGGCGGCATTCATCGACGTCGAACTTCGGCGGCTCGAACTCGTAGGACACGAATTCCAGCATGGAGGCGCCGGAGAAATCCGTGATCGGGAATACGGACTTGAAAACCGACTGAAGGCCCTCGTCAGGGCGACCGCCCTTGGGCTCTTCAACCATCAAAAACTGGTCATAGGACGCCTTCTGAACCTCGATGAGGTTCGGCATCTCCGTGACTTCTGGGATCTTACCGAAAAACTTGCGTACGCGCCTACGACCATTGAACGAAAGGGTCTGAGCCATCGTCGCTCCTTCAAAATTGCATCCGGGCCTGCAACGGACGGGAACCGATGGCCAGTCGACCCCGTCAACCAATGTGTGCTTCAAACTCGTCTCACTTCCCGAAATCACGAGGCCGGATTGCCTGCGCGTCTCGGTTCGAGACCATCCTCTTGAAGAACCCATTACCCAAAAGCCGTTTTCACGCGGCTTTTGGGTAATTCGTTCCGGAAAACGGCAAATGGGAGGCCGGAAACCCAGCCTCCCAGATGCAGTTCAAGATTACTTAACGTCGACCTTAGCGCCGGCGTCTTCAAGCTTCTTCTTGATGTCGGCGGCTTCAGCCTTGGAAACGCCTTCCTTGACAGCCTTCGGAGCGGCTTCAACGAGGTCCTTGGCTTCCTTGAGGCCGAGGCCGGTGATGCCACGAACTTCCTTGATGACGTTGATCTTGTTAGCGCCGGCGTCAGCCAGGATAACGTCGAACTCGGTCTTTTCTTCTTCAGCAGCAGCCGGAGCAGCGCCACCGCCAGCAGCAGCAACTGCTACCGGAGCAGCAGCGGAAACGCCCCACTTTTCTTCGAGAAGCTTGGACAGTTCTGCAGCTTCCAGAACGGTCAGCGAGGACAGGTCGTCTACGATCTTTGCGAGATCAGCCATTGTATCAATTCCTTATGTTCGGTTCGAACCGGTTGTTTATAAACAGCAAAAAACCGCCTTATGCGGCTTCGTCCTTCTTGGCGTAAGCCGAGAACACGCGAGCAAGCTGGCTTGCCGGTGCCTGAACAACGCCTGCGATGCGGGTAGCCGGAGTCTGGATCATGCCCAGCAGCTTCGCACGCAGTTCGTCCAACGAAGGCAGGGTCGCGAGCGACTTGACTGCTTCCGCGTTGAGCGTCGTTGTCCCCATGGCGCCGCCCAAAACAACGATCTTATCGTTGGTCTTGGCGAAATCCACGACGACTTTCGGAGCGGTGATCGGGTCATTGCTGTATGCAATGAGCGTCTGACCGTTGAAGAGACCAGAGATCCCTTCCGCTTCCGTACCCTGAAGGGCGATTTTGGCCAGGCGGTTCTTCGCGACTTTGACGGTACCGCCAGCTGCGCGCATCTTGGAACGGAAGTCGTTCATCTGCGCGACTGTAGCACCAGCATAGTGGGCCACGACAACCGAGCCCGAAGCCTTGAAGACTTCGTTCAGTTCCGTGACGAATTCGCGTTTTTCCGCTCTTTCCACTGCCTATCTCCAGTAGATGAGACCGTGACCGGCCCCATCGGGTTGCCTTTGCCTCCCGAGATCACGAATGATCCCAAGCGACGCTTGAGGATCCTGTCCCCTCGCGCTCCGCGCCAGAAAGGCTAAGAGGCACAAGGCATCCAAGGTTCGAACCAAATCGATGAAGCGGAGCTTCAAAAATTCGGGCCTTACCCGTCTCATGCAGGCCAAGTGATTAAGGGAAAACCACCTGCAATCTCGGACAGGATCCGGATTTCTCCGGAATATTCCGGCCCCTTGCGAGGCCGGAATTCTTGAGCCGGGCTGACGCCCGGCGAAACTTGATTAAGCGGCCGTGACCGAAGCGACTTCGATCTTGACGCCCGGGCCCATGGTCGAGGAGATCGCTACGCGCTTGACGTAGTTACCCTTGGCGCCAGCCGGCTTTGCCTTGATGACGGCGTCAGCGAAGGCCTTGATGTTTTCTTCAAGAGCCTTGGCGTCGAACGAAGCCTTGCCGATGCCGGCGTGGACGATACCAGCCTTCTCGACGCGGAACTCGACAGCGCCGCCCTTGGAAGCCTTGACGGCGCCAGCGACGTCCATGGTGACGGTGCCAACCTTGGGGTTCGGCATCATGCCACGCGGGCCGAGAACCTTACCGAGGCGACCGACGAGCGGCATCATGTCCGGGGTCGCGATGCAGCGATCGAAATCGATCTTGCCGCCCTGAACGATCTCGACGAGATCTTCAGCGCCGACAACGTCAGCACCAGCAGCCTTGGCTTCGTCAGCCTTGGCGCCACGTGCGAAGACGGCGACGCGAACGTCACGGCCCGTGCCGTTCGGCAGGTTGACAACGCCGCGAACCATCTGGTCGGCGTGACGCGGGTCAACACCCAGGTTCATCGATACTTCGACGGTTTCGTCGAACTTGGCGACAGCCCGTTCCTTGACCATGCTGATCGCGAGGTCGAGAGCGTAGAGCTTCGTGGGATCAACACCTTCGTTGATCTTCTTGGTGCGCTTGCCTGCCATGGTCTTATCCTACCACTTCCAGGCCCATGGCGCGGGCAGAGCCCTCAATCATCGCCATTGCACCTTCGATATCAGCTGCGTTCAGGTCCTTCATCTTGGCTTCGGCGATCGTCTTGATCTGAGCCTTGGTGAGCTTGCCTGCGGTGGCGCCCTTGCCGGGCGTCTTGGAACCGGACGTGATCTTCGCTTCCTTCTTCAGCCAGTAGCTGACCGGAGGCTGCTTCATGATGAAGGTGAAGGACTTGTCCTGGTAGTAGGTGATGACGACCGGGATCGGCATACCCTTTTCCATTTCCTGCGTAGCGGCGTTGAACGCCTTGCAGAATTCCATGATGTTAATGCCACGCTGACCAAGCGCCGGGCCGATTGGCGGGGACGGGTTAGCCGATCCTGCCTTGACCTGAAGCTTGAGCTGGCCTGCAACTTTCTTAGCCATAACTCTCTGCCTTTCACTGACGGCCGGTTGCCCGGCCAATAATGCCGGACTTCTCCGGCGGCTGCGGTTGCGTGGTTCGGATTTTGGGACCCGGCTAAGGCGCCCTCACCTTCCACGCGCTTTGCGGCCTTCGCCGCGAGGACATAAGCCGTTGCCGGCCTACATCCGAGCTCAGACCTTCTCGACCTGAGCGTATTCCAGTTCGACCGGCGTCGCGCGGCCGAAGATCGACACTTCCACCTTCAGGCGCGAACGCTCCTCGTCCACATCCTGAACCGTGCCGTTGAACGATGCGAACGGACCGTCGGAAACGCGGACCTGCTCGCCGATCTCGAAGCTGACCGAAGACTTCGGACGCTCGACACCCTCCTGAACCTGGCCGAGAATACGCTCGGCTTCGGAATCAGGGATCGGAACGGGCCGATTGTCGGACCCTAGGAAGCCGGTCACCTTCGGCGTGTTCTTGATCAGGTGGTAGGCTTCGTCGGTCAGGTTGGCGCGAACCATCACATAACCGGGGAAGAACTTGCGCTCGCTGTCGACCTTGCGGCCGCGACGCACCTCAACCACCTTTTCAGTCGGGACGAGAATCTTCTCGAAGAGATGCTCAAGACCTTTCTGACGGGCCTTGTTCTCGATGTCTTCCGCGACCTTCTTCTCGAAATTCGAATACGCGTGGACGATATACCAACGTGCCGCCATCTTATATCTCCAACCGATCAGTTGCCGAAACTGAGCACGAAGCCCAGCAACCAGCCGATCAACTGGTCCGCGGCGAAAAAGAACAGCGCGGCAAAGACAACCATCACAAGCACCATGATCGTCGAGATCATCGTCTCACGGCGCGACGGCCAAGTAACTTTCAACGTTTCCGCGCGAACCTGCCGGATAAACGTAAGCGGATTTGTTTTGGATGCCATCGACTGCCCACGCAATTACGGCGCGTAAAGCTGATCATATCAGCCCCACGCACCGCGTGTCTGTTGAACCCCTACATAAACACCGATTCCCCATTAGACAAGAGGGGAACCAAAGTTTAACGAAATTAGCCATGTACGAGCCTCTTGCGAAATGCTGCAGGATATCCGCGCTGTTCGTTCAAGGAAATGGCAGGGGCAGAGGGGCTCGAACCCACGACCTGCGGTTTTGGAGACCGCCGCTCTACCAACTGAGCTATACCCCTTTACGCTTCTCAATCAGCCTGTTGGCGAAAGCCGTCAGGCGTTTTCGAGAAGCATGGCGCACCCTTTAAGACGCCGGAACGAGATTGGCAAGTGCGATTTTCACTTTTTCCCATTCCTGGCATCGGCGCCGAACGCGTTCACACTTTCACATACCGACGCCAGTCGTGCTCCTCGCGAAAGCCCAGCACTTCCCTGATCTTGCGGTTCGACAGAAGGCTTTCGAATTCGCCGATTTCACGGGTAAACCTGACGTTCGGATAGTAGCGCGCGGCGAGCTCGCGCGTGGGCGTGTTGGCCGAAACCGTATCGTTGGCGGCGTTGAACACCTGAAAGCCGAGACCGTCCTTTTCGATGCAGAGATGGCAAATCTGGCCGAGATCGCGCGCATCGATGTAGCTCCAGGCGATCCGCTTGCGCATTTCGGGATTGGCGAAGTAGGTCGGGAAGTTCTCGTATTCATGCGGCTCGATGACGTTGCCTATTCTCAACGCGTAGATGTCGGCGCCGGAGCGCTCGGCGAAAGCCCGTGCCGTCTTCTCGTTCAGCACCTTCGACAGGCCGTAGGAATCCATCGGATTGACGTCGTAGTCCTCATCCAGCGGAAACTGATGGAAATCACGGTGTCCCTCGGCGAAGCAGACGCCATAGGTGGTTTCGCTGGAGGCAACGACGATCTTGCGCACGCCGAGCTTAACCGCCGCCTCGATGACATTATAAGTGCCCATCGTGTTGATGCGGAAGGTTTCGTTGTCTGGCTTGATCAGAATGCGCGGGATGGCCGCGAAGTGCACGACGGCATCATAGGGGCGAACGCCCCTGCCCGCTTCCAGATCGGGGAAGTCGCGGTGCATGGAGAGCGCATTATAGACCTGGCCGCTATCGGTGATATCGACGATCAGGTTGGTGACGCCGGGGCTGTCGAGCGGCACGAGATCGATGTTGTGAACCTCGTATCCGGCATTGACCAGCCAAGGCACGGCATGACGCCCCGCCTTGCCGGACCCACCCGTAAACAGAATGCGCTTCTTCATGAAATATCCTCCTCCGTGGAGTTGGGATAGATAAGGTCTTTGAGAATGAGCGCAAGACAACAAAAGAAAAGGCCCCACCGTTTCCGGTAGGGCCTTCAGACCGCTGACAAACCCTCCTAGGGTTCGTCCCGAGTGTCAGATTCACGGAACGTCTCTAAATCAAAAAGAGAACGGATCGGAATCAAACAAGTTGTGCTGCGACCTTGAAAGGGTTTGTCAGCAGTCTGAAGGCCCCACCGTTTCCGGTAGGGCCTTCTTTATATCTGGGTAATCCTAGGGATTACTCGACGATCGAGGCAACGATGCCAGCGCCGACGGTACGACCGCCTTCGCGGATAGCGAAGCGCAGCTTTTCTTCCATCGCGATCGGAACGATCAGCTCAACGGCAACCGTGACGTTGTCGCCAGGCATAACCATTTCCGTGCCTTCCGGAAGCGAAACGATACCGGTCACATCCGTCGTGCGGAAGTAGAACTGCGGACGGTAGTTCGTGAAGAACGGCGTATGACGGCCGCCTTCTTCCTTCGTCAGGATGTAGGCTTCTGCCATGAACTTCTTGTGCGGCTTGACCGAACCCGGCTTGCACAGGATCTGACCACGCTCGACGCCGTCACGGTTAACACCGCGAACCAGTGCGCCGATGTTGTCGCCGGCCTGGCCCTGATCGAGCAGCTTGCGGAACATTTCAACGCCGGTAACCGTCGTCTTCGAGGTAGCGCGGATGCCGACGATTTCGACTTCTTCACCAACCTTGACGATGCCGCGCTCGACGCGACCGGTCACGACCGTACCACGGCCCGAGATCGAGAACACGTCTTCGATCGGCATCAGGAACGGCTGGTCGATCGGACGCTCAGGCGTCGGGATGTAGGCGTCGACAGCGGCCATCAGCTCGCGGATCGCGTCTTCACCGATCTTCTTGTCCGAGATCTTCGAGAGCGGCAAGAGCCGAACCCTTGACGACAGGAATGTCGTCGCCCGGGAAGTCGTAGGACGACAGAAGTTCGCGAACTTCCAGCTCGACGAGCTCGAGCAGCTCGGCGTCGTCAACCTGGTCGACCTTGTTGAGGAACACGACGATCGCCGGAACGCCAACCTGACGAGCGAGCAGGATGTGCTCGCGGGTCTGCGGCATCGGGCCGTCGGCAGCCGAGCAAACCAGGATCGCGCCGTCCATCTGCGCGGCACCGGTGATCATGTTCTTGACGTAGTCGGCGTGGCCGGGGCAATCAACGTGGGCATAGTGACGGTTGGCCGTCTCATACTCGACGTGTGCCGTCGAGATGGTGATGCCGCGTGCCTTTTCTTCCGGAGCAGCGTCGATCTGGTCGTACGCCTTGAACTCGCCGAAATACTTCGTGATCGCTGCCGTCAGAGACGTCTTGCCGTGGTCAACGTGGCCGATCGTGCCGATGTTAACGTGCGGCTTGTTGCGCTCAAACTTACTCTTTGCCATTTGAATGCTTCCTGTGAACGAAATGGATGACCCCGGCGAACCGGTTTAGTGCCGCCGTTTAAGGCTTTCGGCGGAATTGCGCAAGACTTAATTGCGGACGCTATTCCGCACTGGCGCCGCATATGGGAACGAAGCATTCGATCGGCAATATATAAGTGTGTCGGCACCTGCGCGATTTCACCATGAACCGCCACAAGCGATTGATGCTGTGATATTACTTGCCTTGCCGGAGCCACGCCGGCGATCGCCCGGGGAGTACGGCATGGAACCGAAGGATATCGCGAAACGATCGGCCGGCAATTTTCTGATCTTTGCCGGCTGCGCATTCATATTGTGGATACTGGCGGCCGCGGTCGACCGGATCGCCCAGATCGTGCGGCTCTCGACGCCCGAGCGGCTGCCGGCGCTGGCCGCCTCCATCGTCAGCTCGTCGACGCTGCAGGCGATCGTCGCCATATGGCTGCTGACGGCGGCCGTCGCCATCGCGTTTCCAAGGGTTCTCAGGCCGCTGTCGACCACGACGACGCTGATGTTCGATGTCGGCTACGGCATACTCGGCGCGCTCACCGGCTTCGGCATCGCGATCGGGCTTTTCGGCGGCGGGTGGTCGATCCTGTTGCGCGCGCTCATTTACAGCGCCGTGATCGCCGTCGGCTATGTCGCCGTGCGCAAATGGTTGTCGCGGGACGAATTCACGATGGATGGGCGCACACGCTGGATGGCGGCCGGCATCATCGCGCTCGCCTCCCCCTTCGTCTTGCTCTGGGGCTGAGATCAGTCGCAGTGCGTCAGCGCGATACGGAAACGCAAACAGGCGCTTGCGCGTTGTGGATAATGTCAGACTTCGACTTGGAAAGTGGAGCGGGTAGCGGGAATCGAACCCGCGTATTCAGCTTGGAAGGCTGCTGCTCTACCATTGAGCTATACCCGCGGGGTTTGGTCCGATCCGAGGACGAATGGTGGAGAGAGTTGGATTTGAACCAACGTAGGTGAAACCAACGGATTTACAGTCCGTCCCCTTTAACCACTCGGGCATCTCTCCAGTTTTTCGTCCGGATCGTTAGACCAAGTCTGCTAGACTTTCGAAGCGTTGCCGCCCCTCGGTCTGCGCCGCGTATATGACGGGCCGAGCTGCCTATGTCAACACGATGACGATGGAAAATATGTGAAAAATGTCATCGGCGGCGGAAAGGCCCTGTGCACAAAGAAATCCTATGCGGAAAGAAACACCACCGCTATAAAGCGGCATGAGCAAAGACAACAAAACCGGGGGCACGCCCTCCGACGAGAAATCCGCCAAGGATACGCACTACGCCAATCTGCGTCGTGCGCATCGCGACAACAAGCGCGAACGCGGCGAAATTCCAACTCCCGGCTTCCAGAAACGGAAGCGTGGCGGCGACGACTGGAAGCCGCCGACGCTGGCGCCCGACCAGGTCCATCTCTATGGCCTGCACACGGTGCGCGCGGCGCTCGAAAACAGAGAGCGCAAGAAGATAAAGCTGTCGGTGACGCCGAACGCGCTGGCGCGTCTGGAGGTCGATGTCGAGACACTCGGCATCCCGGTCGAGATGGTTTCGCCGCAGGATCTCGACAAGATGCTTGGCCCCGACGCCATCCATCAGGGCGTGATGCTGGAAACGCGCCCCCTGCCCGTCCGCCGCCTCGAAGCGCTGAAGGACAGCCCGCTGATCCTGGTGCTCGACCAGGTGACCGATCCGCACAATGTCGGCGCCATCATGCGTTCGGCCGTCGCCTTCAATGCCGGCGCGCTGATCACCACGCAGCGCCACAGCCCGACCGAGATCGGGCGTGCTCGCCAAATCCGCCTCCGGCGCGCTGGAACTCATCCCTTATATCCAGATCACCAATCTCGCCGATGCGCTCGGCGAACTGCACAAGCTCGGCTTCGTCACTATCGGACTTGATTCGGAAGGCCCGGCACCTCTTGAAGGTACCTTCTCCGGCGACAAGGTCGCGCTCGTGCTTGGCGCCGAGGGCAAGGGGCTGCGCCAGAAGACGCGCGAGACCGTGAATGCACTGGCGCGGCTCGATATGCCGGGTGAGATCAAGTCGCTCAACGTGTCGAACGCGGCCGCTATCGCGCTCTATGCGGCGCGTATTCATTTGAAAGGCTGACAGGCTCATCACCGCGCCTCCGGATGCCGATGCCGCCGGCTGATCGTCAACTGCCTCGGTTTTGACGTCAGCGGCGGTTATTGTCCCGCAATGCTCCGACCAACAAGGAGAAGCAGCAGACATGGCAGTTCGTCCCCTCGTCATCGGCATTCTCTTCATCGGGATCCTCGTCGCCATCATTCTCAGCATCACCTGGATCGACAAGACCCAACCCATGCGTCAACCCGATCCGCTGGCACCCGCCGCGCCCGGCGCCAACCCCACGACACCCGTGCCGCCGCCAGCGCAACAGCCCTAAGCGCCCTTCAGGAACCGAATTGCCGGCTCCGCGTTTCTTCCTCGTTCAAAAGGAGAAATCGCGTGCGAATAATGATGGCTGTCATCGCTCTCATGGTTGTTTCGGTTCTCAGCATCGTTGCCCTGCCCTCGTCCGGCGGCGGGATGGGCGAGAATGGCGACAGCCTGCAATCGAGCGTTCGCCAGACCACGCCAAACTAGCGCGGCGGTCGGGCGCGGCGATATCGTCGGGCCTGTTGAAATCAACGAGCGAAATCAATCGGCGACCGATTTTTTCTTTACAGAACACTAGAATCTGCTAATTGGCGGGCGTTGCCCTTGTAGCTCAGTTGGTAGAGCACCTGATTTGTAATCAGGGGGTCGCGGGTTCGAACCCTGCCGGGGGCACCACTTCCTCTCAATATATCCTAATTGCATGGTCCCAATGTCCTAATTGCATGGTCCCAGCGAACAGCTGCGGCCTTAGAATGCCTTGTCGTGCCAGCCCATTATCATTTAGCTAGGCGGACTTTATCAAAGGGCATTGCATGAGCGTATCCTTTCAGACCCTCAGTTTTCTCGCTTCCCCCGCCGCCGAGGCGCTTGCGGCGCGCGATGAGCTGATTCGCATTTACGGGGATGTGCCCGCCAGGGACGCCGATGTGATCGTGGCGCTGGGCGGCGACGGCTTCATGCTGCAGACGCTGCACAGCACGATGAACTCCGGCAGGCTCGTCTACGGGATGAACCGGGGCTCCGTCGGCTTTCTGATGAACGAGTACCGCACCGACGCGTTGCGGGAGCGGATCAACGCCGCCGTGGAGAACACGTTCCGCCCGCTCAGGATGACGACCACGAATGCCGACGGGACGAGCGACACCGCGCTCGCCATCAACGAGGTCTCGCTCTTTCGCCAATCCTACCAGGCCGCGAAGCTCAGGGTGGAGGTCGATGGCGTCGTGCGCCTTGAGGAACTGACCTGCGACGGGCTGATGGTGGCGACGCCGGCCGGTTCGACGGCTTACAATCTTTCGGCGCATGGGCCGATCCTGCCCCTGGATGCGCCGCTGCTCGCCATGACGCCGGTGAGCGCATTCCGCCCCCGCCGCTGGCGCGGCGCCCTGCTGCCGAACAAGGTGGCGGTGGACATTCACATCCTCAGAATCGGAGAAGCGGCCAGTGAACGCCGTTGCCGACAACTCCGAGGTCAAGTCGGTGCTGCATGTACGCATCGCTCAGTCGGAGCATATGACGGCACGCATTCTATCCGATCCCGACCGCTCCTGGTCCGACCGTATTCTGTCCGAGCAATTCGAGGATTGAGGCGATGACGCGTCTTGGACTGACGGCCTGCGCCCTGCTGATCGCAGCGCTTCCTGTTGTCGCGCGAGCAGCGGATACGATGGATGACCCCGTGCTGCCTGCCAACATCACATTCGCCACGAGTACGGGCTACTGGGCCGACGACGGCAACGCGCCGGCCGTCACGCGTCCGCCGATCGCGGCCACGGCGAACGCGCCGGCAGCGGCGACAGCCACTCCCACCGCGCCAAGCCAACCCCGCCGCGGCTACTACAAGCTGTTTGCGGTTCGCCAGGCCGATCGCACCGCCAAGGTCTATCTGCAGCAGATCGCGCAAACCGATGCCGGGCCGCAGATCGTCTCGACGGTCGAAGTTCAGGAACTGAACGATCTCAACCCCTATGTGACGGACATTCGCCCCGAGAATTCGAGCGGACGGCTGAACGAACCGGGGATGTTCGCCATGGTCTATCTGAAGACGGATCCCGATGCAGATGTCGAAAGCTGGACCGTCATCATCGACGAGTTCGGCGAAATCGGCGTCGAAAAGTCGGGACACTAACCCAAAACAGAAAAGGCCCCGCGTGGGGCCTTTTCGATATCATCTCGACAAAAACCTGTCAGTCGACATCGTCGACCATGGCATCCGGCTTGCCGCTGATGCGGTGCGCCAGCGCTGCTTCCATGAACTCGTCGAGTTCGCCATCCAGCACGTCGTCGGGCGCGGTGCTGGTGACGCCGGTGCGCAGGTCCTTGACCATCTGGTAGGGCTGCAGGACGTAGGAGCGGATCTGGTGGCCCCAGCCGATATCGGACTTGGAGGCCGCTTCGGCGTTGGCCGCGTCTTCGCGCTTCTTCAGTTCCGCTTCGTAGAGACGTGCGCGCAGCATGTCCCAGGCCTTGGCGCGGTTCTTGTGCTGCGAACGCTCCTGCTGGCACTGCACCACGATGCCCGAGGGCATGTGGGTGATGCGGACGGCGGAGTCGGTCGTGTTGACGTGCTGCCCACCGGCGCCCGAGGAGCGGTAGGTGTCGATGCGGCAGTCGCTTTCGTTGATGTCGATCTGGATCGAGTCGTCGACGACGGGGTAGACCCAGATGGACGAGAACGAGGTGTGGCGACGGGCGTTGCTGTCGTAAGGCGAGATACGGACCAGACGGTGAACGCCCGATTCGGTCTTCAGCCAGCCATAGGCATTGTGGCCCTTGACCAGCAGCGTCGCGGACTTGATGCCGGCTTCTTCGCCGTCGTGGACTTCGAGGAGTTCGACCTTGAACTTCGAGCGTTCGGCCCAGCGGGTGTACATGCGCAGCAGCATGTTGGCCCAGTCCTGGCTCTCGGTGCCGCCGGCGCCGGAGTGAACTTCGAGATAGGTGTCGTTGCCGTCGGCTTCGCCCGACAACATCGCCTCGACCTGCTGGCGGGCGGCCTCGACCTTCAGCGCCTTCAGCGCGTCCTCGGCCTCCTTGACGATGGCCTCGTCGCCCTCGTCCTCGCCCATCTCGATGAGCTCGATATTGTCTTTCATCTGCTGTTCGAAGCGGCGTACGCCGTTGATGCCGTCATCGAGCTGCTGGCGCTCGCGCATCAGCTTCTGTGCCTCGGTGGCATCGTTCCAGAGGTTCGGGTCCTCTGCCTTGTTGTTCAACCAGTCCAGTCGTCTTACCGCCTGGTCCCAGTCAAAGATGCCTCCTCAGCAGGGTGATAGCCTGCTTGGTTTCATCGACTACGTTCTGGATTTCCGCTCGCATTTTCCCGCTTCTTTGCGTTGTCTTCAAAAGTCGTCCGTCAAATAGTTGTGGCGGCCGCGGATGTAAAGAGCCGCGACCGCCACGCTATTTTTGGGTGGTGTCAGTATAGACCACCCGTATTGGATTGAATCGCCTGGTTGGCCTGCGGCGAGGTCTTCAAGATCTCCTCCGGCGCCATGGTGTTGTCCATGCCGATGACGGAGTAGCTGTCGGCAGGGCCGGTGCCGGGCTTGAAGGCTTCGATGATGGTGTTCGGATCGCCCTGCATCGCGGCCATCCCGGTCTTGCGATCGATCGGGATCAGGTTCATGCCCGGCGGAATGACGAATTTCGATACCGGCGTGTCCTTGACGGCCGCCTGCATGAATTCGTTGAAGACAGGCGCGGAGAGCGAGCTGCCGGTGCCGCCACGGCCAAGCGAGGACGGCGAATCGAAGCCGATGTAAAGACCGGCCACGAGATCAGGCGTGAAGCCCACGAACCAGGCGTCCTTTTCATCGTTGGTCGTGCCGGTCTTGCCGGCGACATCACGTTCGCCGAGCTGGATCTTGCCGGCGGCCGTGCCGCGCTGGATAACGCCCTGCATCATCGAGGTGATCTGGTAGGAGGTCATCGGGTCGAGAACGGTTTCGCGGTTGTCCACCACGTTCGGCTCTTCCTGGTTCTGCCAGTCGCCGGCGTTGCAGGCTTCGCAGACACGTTCCTCATGCTTGAAGATCGTCTTGCCATAACGGTCCTGGATGCGGTCGACCAGGGTCGGCTTGATCTGCTTGCCGCCGTTGGCGATGACCGAATAGGCCGACACCATGCGCATGACCGTCGTCTCGCCGGAGCCGAGCGACATCGACAGGACCGGCATCATCTTGTCGTAGATGCCGAAACGGTTGGCATATTCGGCGACGACGTTCATGCCAAGATCGTTGGCCAGACGCACCGTCATGCGGTTGCGCGACTTCTCGATGGCAAAGCGCAGCGTGTTGGCACCGCCGCCCTCGCCTTCGTAGTTGTCGGGCGCCCAGACCTGGCCGTTGCCGATCTGAATTTCCAGCGGATCGTCGCTGACGACCGAGGCCGGGGTATAGCCGTTGTCCAGGGCGGCTGCGTAGACAAAGGGCTTGAAGGACGAGCCCGGCTGACGCATCGCCTGTGTCGCGCGGTTGAATTCCGACTGCGCATAGGAGAAGCCGCCGACCATGGCCAGGACACGACCGGTCTTCGGGTCCATGGCGACAAGACCGCCGGCGACCTTCGGCGGCTGGCGCAGACGATAGGATGTCGAATTGTCGGCGCCAAGGCGCTCGACATAGACCACGTCACCCGCCGACAGCACGCCCTGCGGCGACTTCGAGGTCTTGCCACCGGTTGCCGAGCGGTATGCCCACTGCATGTTCTTGGCTTCGATGACGGCGCGCTCACGATTGGGCAGGACCTTGCCCGTACCGTCCTTCAGCGGCTGCAGTCCGATGTCCACGCTGTCGTTGGCGACCGCCAGCACTACGGCCAGCTGCCATTCGGGAACGTCGGAAAGAGTCGGAACATCGGCAAGCGCCTTGCCCCAGTCCGACGTCGTGTCGATCTGCGTGATCGGGCCACTGAAGCCGCGGCGCTCGTCGTAATTGATCAGGCCATCCTGCAGCGCCTTGCGGGCGAAGAGCTGCAACTGCGGGTCGAACGAGGTACGGACCGAGAGGCCGCCCTCATAGAGCATCTTCTCGCCGTACTGGTCGATCAGCTGGCGGCGGACAGCTTCGGCAAAGTAGCCGGATGCGAAAAGCGACGGACCGCTGCTCCGGCCGGTGACGCCGAGCGGCTGCTTCTTGGCTTCATCGCCATCCGACTGGCTGACGTAGCCATTCTCGACCATGCGGTCGATGACCCAGTTGCGGCGCGTCACCGCGGCGTCCGGATGACGGAAGGGATGATAGTTCGCCGGGCCCTTCGGCAGCGAGGCCAGGTAGGCCGCGTCGGCGACGGTCAGTTCGTTGACCGACTTGTTGAAATAGGTGAGCGCGGCGCTGGCGATACCGTACGAATTCAAGCCGAAGAAGATTTCGTTCAGATAGAGTTCGAGGATCTTGTCCTTGCTGTAGGCCTGCTCGATACGGAAGGAGAGAATGGCCTCCTTCGCCTTGCGCTCCATGGTCTGTTCGCTCGACAGCAGGAAGTTCTTGGCGACCTGCTGCGTGATGGTCGAGCCGCCCTGCGTCGGACCGCCGGTCAGGTAGGCGACCACGGCGCGGCCGAAGCCGGTGACGTCGATACCCGGATGCTGGTAGAAATTCTTGTCTTCCGCCGACAGGAACGCGGCCTTGACGCGATCGGGAACGGCCTGGATCGGAATGAACAGGCGGCGCTCCTTGGCATACTCGGCCATCAGCGCGCCGTTGCCGGCATGCACGCGCGTCGTCACCGGCGGCTCGTAGCTGCTCAGCACCGCGTAGTCAGGAAGATCCTTCGTCACCGTCGCCAGGTAAACGGCAACGGCCGCCGCTCCGCCCAGGAACAGGACGCAAGCCGCTCCGAAGAAATATCCAAGAAGTCTGATCATATCTAAGCTACCGGTATCTCAATTATCGATCGGCGCGCGCATAACAATCGCATGAACCGCGGCACTTTGCACGCTGCGCGAATTACTCCATGCCGAATGCGGCCACAAGCCAATTCCGTTTCGCACACGGAAACATAGCCGTGAGTAATGGCCTGAATGTGAGGAAAGTAGGGCTTTTGCCTGCAATTCCACACGGATACATGTTTACCTGGGCAAGTGTCACATCTCGGCAACGACTCTATGTCAGCCGCCCTTGGCCACCATGGAGGCGCGGTATCTCTTCACCGCCTCCGTCAACAGATTGCCGATCTTGTCGCGCCAGGCCTGGTCGAGAAGCAGTTTCTCGTCCTCCGTGTTGGAGAGAAAGCCGAGTTCCAGCAGGACGGAGGGAACATCGGGCGCCTGCAGCACACGGAAGCCGGCATGCCGGTGCGGATTGTTGATCGTCGTAACCTGATCCTTGAAGGATGTCAGAACGCTTTCGGCCATCGAGATCGAAAACGCCTGCGTTTCTCGGCGCGTCAGGTCGAGCAGGATATCGGCCACTTCGGGCGGCTCGGCCGTGGCCGCGTTGCCGGCGATCTGATCCGAAAGGTTTTCGCGTTCGGCGAGGTCGGCGGCGAGTTTGTCGGACGCCTTGTCGGAGATGGTGTAAACGGTTGCGCCGCGAATATCCTTCTGCCGCAACGTATCGGCATGCATGGAGACGAAAAGTGCGGCGCGGTTCTGCCGCGCGATCTGCACGCGCTCGGACAGCGACAGGAACGAATCATCCTTGCGCGTCAGGAAAGCCTTGATACCGGGTACGCCGTTCAGCCGGTCGGCGAACGCCTTGGCGAACTCCAGCGTGACATCCTTTTCCTGCGTCTTTGTATCGACGCCGATCGCGCCGGTATCGATGCCGCCATGGCCGGCATCGACGGCGACGATGAAGTCCCCGGGTCCGGCGTTTTCGGGCGCCGGCATGGCACTGGCCGTTTGCGCGGCCTCGGGCTCGCCCCAGGATTGGGCTTTCACCAATTCGTTGAACGTCGCCTTGTCAGTCGCCTCGGCTTCCAGGACGAGACGCTGTCCCTTGCCGCCTTCATCCGCCTGGACCTTCGCCGTGCCGATACGCACCGGCTTCGTCGCCGTCAGAACGATGCGGGCGCTGTCGCCATCCATCGTGCCGTAGCGGATATCCTTGAACAGCCCCCTCGCCTCGAGATCCTTGGCGGGGAAACCGAAGGCCGTTTCCGGAAGATCGACCACGACCCGTTCCGGATTGGCGATGTAGTGAATGGAGAAGCTGGGGGGACGGTCGAAATCCATGACGACGCGCGTTCTCGCATCGTCGCCGACAATGCGCGCGCCATAAGCGAGCAGGCGTTCCTGACTTGCCGCGACCGCCACCGAATGACCGAGCGGCAGTGCGGCAACCGCCATCACCGTCGCAATCAACCAAGCCCTGAAGTTTTTCGTCCGCAAGCCGGATTTCACCGTTGCGCGCCGCGTCTCGCTATACAACCGACTGTCATGCCCCAATTGTCATCAATGTCGGATCCCGCGCTACATAAGATTGCGGCCTGGAACAATTGCCGCAGTCGCCGCGCCGGAATCACCTCGTCCACCGCTATTTTCTATGATGCTGCAAATCCATCAATATTATGGCACATTTGGCTTTTCCCTTGCTATTGTGACGGAGAAAACATACAAGCATTTTTAGGGTAGAAGCACTGACGGGATAGAGTCGCCGACAAGGCAGCCAACCGCAAAGGACCTGGCGCCACAACCGGCAATCGTCCGCCGTCTTACATGCTTACATCCGACAATGGATCCTGAATTTTCCGGAGTATGCGGAAACTTCATCGGTGGATTGCCACCAACCGCTCTTTAAAGAGAGAGCAAACTCATCGGGCCTGAATAAGGTCTTTGTTTTGTCGATCTCGCTTGGTCTTTTATGGTGTCGCAGCAGGTTTTATCTAAAGTCTACAGACCCCGGGAGAAGAGTTTCCCCGCTGCTGTCTGGCTGCTGCCTTCCACACCGCACCAATCGCGACTTTCACTATCCGGCGCTGCTATGACGGACCGCACTCCCCTTGTCTTATCGACTGTGGAGCCTGCCGACGTTCGACTGCGCCGAGGAGCTCAGCTTACATGGCAGACAAAATGCTTATCGACGCGTCTCACGAGGAAGAGACGCGCGTCGTTGTCGTTCGCGGAAACCGCATAGAAGAATTTGACTTCGAGTCTCAGCATAAGAAGCAAATTCGCGGCAACATCTACCTCGCAAAGGTAACGAGGGTCGAGCCCTCGCTGCAGGCCGCTTTCGTTGACTACGGCGGCAACCGGCATGGCTTCCTGGCCTTCGCCGAAATCCATCCCGACTACTACCAGATCCCGCTGGCCGACCGCCAGGCGCTGCTGCGCGCGGAGGCCGAAGAGCATCGCCATGACGACGACGTCGAGCATGTCGAGACCGCGCGAATCGATCCCGCCAACCAGGAGCAGCCCGACGTCGGCATCGTCGCCAAGCACGAGCCCGAGGCGGTAGCCGAGGAAGCAGCGACCGAAGTGGTCGTCGAGGCACCGGCAGCAGCCGAAGCAACCGAGGTTGTCGAAGCCGCTGAAGAGGCTCCCGCCAAGAAGGCCAAGCCGCGCCGCAGCCGCAAGAAGGCCGTACCCGCCGCCGAGGCCGAGGAAACGGCATCCGCCGAGGCTGCTGTCGCCGACAATGACGACGAAGGCTCCACCGGTGGCGAAATGGCAGCCATGGTCGAGACCGACACGATTTCCGAAGACGTCGGCGCTCGCCGCCGCGGTGACGATGAAGACGACGACGATCATGATCACGAAGAAGAAGTGATCGAGAATGTCGGCGCCGAAGACGCGATGGAAGAAGTTCCGGATCGCGTGCAGCGCAAGCCGCGCAAGCAGTACCGCATCCAGGAAGTCATCAAGCGCCGGCAGATCCTTTTGGTGCAGGTCGCCAAGGAAGAGCGCGGCAACAAGGGCGCTGCTCTCACCACCTATCTGTCGCTCGCGGGCCGCTACTCGGTTCTGATGCCGAACACGGCGCGCGGCGGTGGCATTTCTCGCAAGATCACCAATCCACAGGACCGCAAGCGCCTGAAGGAAATCGCACGGATGCTCGAAGTGCCGCAGGGCATGGGCGTCATCCTGCGCACGGCCGGCGCCAACCGCACCAAGGTCGAGGTCAAGCGCGACTTCGAATACCTGATGCGCCTGTGGGAAAACGTCCGCACACTGACGCTCGCTTCGACCGCACCTTGCCTCGTCTACGAGGAAGGTTCGCTGATCAAGCGTTCGATCCGCGACCTCTACAACAAGGATATCGGCGAGATCATCGTGTCCGGCGAGGAAGGCTATCGTGAAGCGAAAGACTTCATGAAGATGCTGATGCCGAGCCACGCCAAGGTGGTCCAGCCTTACCGCGACATTCACCCGATCTACTCGCGCTCCGGCATCGAAGCCCAGCTCGACCGCATGCTGCAGCCGCAGGTGACGCTGAAGTCGGGTGGCTACCTGATCATCAACCAGACCGAAGCGCTGGTTTCGATCGACGTCAACTCCGGCCGTTCGACCCGCGAGCATTCGATCGAAGACACCGCGTTGCAGACCAACCTGGAGGCCGCCGACGAAGTCGCTCGTCAGCTGCGCCTGCGCGACCTGGCCGGCCTTGTCGTCATCGACTTCATCGACATGGAAGAAAAGCGCAACAACCGCGCTGTCGAGAAGAAGCTGAAGGATTGCCTGAAGAACGATCGTGCCCGCATCCAGGTCGGTCGCATCTCGCATTTCGGCCTGCTCGAAATGTCGCGCCAGCGCATTCGTGCATCTGTTCTCGAATCGACGACCCAGGTCTGCTCGCATTGCGGCGGCACCGGTCACGTTCGCTCGCAGTCTTCCGTTGCGCTCCACGTGCTGCGTGGCGTCGAGGAATACCTGCTCAAGAACACCACGCACGACATCACCGTGCGCACCACACCTGACATCGCGCTCTACCTCTTGAACCACAAGCGCCAGACGATCGTCGACTACGAAGCCCGTTTCGGCGTCGCCATCATCATCGGTGCCGATGGCGCTGTCGGTGCACAGCATTTCGCGATCGATCGCGGCGAAGCCGTCGAAAATCCGGTCAAGATCGAAACGCTCTTCAACTTCGCCGCCATCCCCGAAGACGACGACGATGACGTCGTCATCGAGATCGACGAGGAAGAAGACGAAGAACTGGAAGAAAAGCAGGCGTCGGAACGCCCCGCTGCCGCTGCCCGTTCAGAGGGCGAAGGTGACGGACGCAAGCGCAAGCGTCGCCGTCGTCGTCGCGGCCGCAACGGCAATGGCGAGCAGCAGGCATCCGACGAGAACGGCGCCGAACAGGCTGGCGACGAAGACGGTGGTGACGAGGACGGCGACGACGCCGAAACCACGTCCGCTGCCGGCTCCGAAGAGCGCGCCGAAGGCGATGACGCACAGCGCCGCAAGCGCCGCCGTCGCGGCAAGCGCGGCGGTCGCCGCAACCGCGAGGAAGGTGCCGAAGGTGCTGAGGGCGACGATGTCGCCGAAGACGGTGACGTTGCCGCAAGCGCGGAAGCAGTTGAGATCACGGACGAAGCCGCGGTAGCAACAGCAGACAGCACGCCGGTAGACGTTGTCGTCGAAGCTGCCGCAGCGGAAGCTGTCGAAGCCTCATCGGCCATGGCTGCCGTCGAAGCCGGCGCCACGGTGACCGAGGATGTAAAGCCGAAGCGCGCTCGCCGCAGCCGCAAGGCGTCTCCGGTCGAAGAGCCCGTCGTGGAAGCAGACGTGGCGGTTGCCGCTGAAACCGCACCGGTTGCTGAAGCTGCCGCTGCCGCCGAGCCGGAAGTCGCCGAAGCGTCCGCCGATCTGGCAGCGCCCGCAGAGGAAGACGCCAAGCCCGCTCGCGCCAATCGCGGCGCGAACGTCGCCTCCTCCGAACCGACCGTCAAGTCGTCCAGCGCGGAAGCGACTGATGGCGACGGCAAGCCAAAGAAGGCCGGCTGGTGGCAGCGCCGCGGTTTTTTCTGAGACTGATTTTCGGACGTGACTGATCGAAATCCGGCTGCGGCGACGCAGCCGGATTTTTTCGTTCAGGAGTTATGTGTGGCTGGAGCCCGGATGCATCGGGTGCACCCGATAGCGAGGCAGGGATATCTTATGGTCTGTGCAAGCGGGCACGTCACACCGTCTTCGGATGCTTGCAGGCTCTGACACGCGGACCGCGATCGCCTATACCGGCAACGCCCACTGCTTGCCAAGCAGACAGCGGGACGCGGTTGCTGCCCGATCTGGCCGAGGCAAACTTGTGATCTGTCGAAGCCGCGTCAGACGCGCAAGGCTAGCCACTATCCGTGCATATTCCCGCCATGGGCCATGGCCGCGAATCAATCGCGTTCGGAGATAACCGTCGCGTGAGGGTACTCACCATAGAAGCCGCGCCAGTTAGCGATCGCGAAGCCGAAGACGACAAGCGCGCCGCCCTGATGCATCAGACCCCACTGGAGCGGGACTTCGAACAGCAGTGTGGCGACGCCGATCGCGCCCTGGATAGTCACGAGAGCGAACATCACGACGGCGCGGCGCGCATGCGTCGTGGCGGGTGCGGCGCGCAGCATGACGATCATGTTGAGCAGTGTCACGGCAAACAGCGTGTAGGCGCCGATGCGATGGATGAACTGCACCGTCTTCGGATTTTCGAAGAAGTTGATCCATGCCGGCTGCTGGATCAGCAGATCGGACGGCACGAGGGCGCCGTCCATCAGCGGCCATGTATTGTATGTGAAGCCCGCGTCGAGACCGGCGACCAGCGCGCCTAGATAGATTTGGAACAAGGTGAGCGCGACGATCGCACCGGCCCAGACATGCGCATTCTTGCTCGGCGCGCTGTCCTTTGAATGCGGTGACAGGGCGCGCATGATCCACATGCAGGAGCCGAAGATCAGACAGGCCGTGATCAGATGCGTCGCCAGACGGTACTGGCTGACATCGGTGCGCGCGGTCAGGCCCGACGAGACCATCCACCAGCCGATGGCGCCCTGGAAGCCGCCAAGCGCCAGAATGCCGACGAGAGGCCAGCGCAGACGCCGCTCGATCCGGCCGGTTGCCCAGAAATAGATCAGCGGCAGCGCGAAGATCACGCCAATGCCGCGAGCGATCAGGCGGTGGGCCCATTCCCACCAGAAGATGCCCTTGAACTCATCGACCGTCATGTCGCTATTGATCTGCTGGAACTCCGGAATACGCTGGTAAAGCTTGAATTCCTCCTCCCACTGGGCGGCGTTCAACGGCGGAATGACACCGTGGATCGGCTTCCATTCCGTGATCGAGAGGCCGGAGTTCGTCAGTCGGGTCGCTCCGCCGACGATCACCAGACAGAACAGCGCCAGAAGAACAATGCCGAGCCAAATTCGTACGGCCTTGCGATTGTCATCCTGCTTGCGCACCTGACGCAGAATTTCCTGTTCAGTCGTGAGATCGGCGACGGCCATGGAGGGACTCCTTCGTTCCGCCAGTTGATTTGCCTTAGCCACTGATGCAAAACAAGTCTGAACATTTGCGGCATGCCGTCGCGGTGGCCTGCACATCCAATCTGGAATTCAACAGATGCCCGTCCGCCTTCGCAAGTTCATCGGCACCATCCTCATCGTCGTTCTCGTGCTCCTCTATGCGCTGGTCGCCAATACCATCGCGGTTGCTACGCTCGGCAGTGCGCCGTGGTGGGGCCACCTCCTCTATTTCTCGCTGACGGGACTGCTCTGGGTGTTGCCGGCAATGCTCATCATCAAGTGGATGGCCGGTCCCAAGCAACAATAGCATTAATCGCGAAATAACCGTGATTGACGGAAAAGCCGGCGGCCTGGCTCCCGTAAAGGAAATCGACGCGCTGGCACGCTATTTTCCCGGGCAGTATCTTTTCCCGGAGAACGCCCGTGCAAACGCAGAAGCTTCCATTGGAATCCGCGCCGCGTGAGATCGCCGCAGACGCCGATGCCGAACAGGCGAAGCTCGGAGAGACTGATGCACGACTGTTCTTCGATGCGATCGAGATCGACGTCGTCGATTCCATGGAAGCCATCGAGCAGGAGTGGCGCGCGCTCGAGCGCGACCGTCTGAACTCGCTGCATCAGGGCTATGACTGGTGCGCATCCTGGATGAAAGCTTTTGGCAATCCGGCCGCCGTCATCCGCGGCCGATCGGGTATGCGAACCGTCTTCATCCTTCCCGTCGAGATCGTCCGGTCGCGCGGCGTGCGTGTCGCCAAGTTCATCGGCGCCGACCACAGCAATATCAACACCGGTCTGTTCGCAGCCGATCTCGCGGATGCCTTCGAGACACTCGATGCAAGTGACCTTGCCACGCGCTTCTCCGGTGCGCTCCGAGGGAAAGCCGACCTCTTGCTGCTGCAGAACATTCCGCTCACATGGCGCGGCCGTCGCAATCCGTTGGCACTGCTGCCGATGGTTCAAAATCAGAACCATGCCTATCAATTGCCGCTGTCCGACACGATGGAAGCAACGCTGAAGCAGTTGAACGCCAAAGGTCGGCGGAAGAAGTTCCGCGTGCAATCGAAGCGCCTGGAGGAACTTGGCGGCTTCGACTACGTCAGCGGCTCGGACGCCAGGAGCCAGCACATGCTTCTCGACCAGTTCTTCCGGCTGAAAAGCGAACGCTTCAAGGCCATGGGATTGCCCGACGTCTTCGACGACGTCGAGACGAAGGCCTTCCTGCATGGTGCGATCGATATCCGCGACGCCAAGAACGAACTGTTCGGCCTCGAAATGCATGCCATACAGCTGAAAGGCGCGCATGCCGGTCATCTGGCCGCCATCGCCGGCATATCGCGAAAGGGCGATCATGTGATCTGCCAGTTCAGTACGATCGACGAAAGCATCGGCGCCGAGGCCAGCCCGGGGGAATTTCTGTTCTGGCAGATGATACAGGGCCTGCACGGAAAGGGCGTCAGTTTGTTCGATTTCGGCCTCGGCGACCAGGGCTACAAGCGTTCCTGGGCGCCAGTCGAGACCGACCATTACGATGTGGTGCTGCCGCTGACCGCTCGCGGCATCGTCGCCGGCGCGGTGCACCGGCTCGTGACCCGAGGCAAGGCCTACATCAAGTCACAACAGCGGCTCTATCGCGCCGCCCAGCGCCTGCGCCGGTTCGCCGGCGTCTGATCAGGCCGCCTGCTGGGCGACCGTCGCATTGCCATCCATATTGCCGCCGGACATCAGCACGACGCGCTCGTAGCCCGCCTCTTCGAAGCTGGTCATCGCGGCCACGAACTGTTCCTCGACGATCTCGGGCATGGACAGGATGATTTCGACCGTCTTGCTATGCGTGAGCCTGGAGACGCCGGCCACATCGGCGGCGCCGGATTCGACCAGCACGAGATCATAGGCGGAGGTTAGCGCGTCGAGCAGCAGCGAGAGGCGGTCGGCGCCGCGCATGGCGCGACGCATGTCGCTGGTGCCCTGCGGGATGAAGTGGGCGTCGGAGAGATGATCACCATGGATGGTGTCGCCAAAGGCCGCCTCGCCGCACAAGAGATCCGTAACGCCCGGCAGCGAACGCCCCTGCGCCATCAGTTCGGTCGGATGTCCAGAACCGGTCATGTCCACCAGCACGACGCGGGAGCCGGCCGACGCCAGCGTGCGGGCCAGGGCGACGGTGGCGGCCGATCCATTGTCACCGGTCGGTGAGATCGCGATTGCGAGTGGCGCGCGGCTGCCGAGCAGGTACTGGGCGACGGAAGCGATTGAGAATTCGTTTTCCTCTTCCGGTTGCTCGACGACGGGCTCTTCGGCTGCCTCGTCCTCCCGTTCGTCCTGCTCGTCTTGCTGCACGGCCAGCATGCTCGGTGCTGCCATGCGCGCGCGCGGCGAGACGGCGACAATTTCGACCGTTTCCTGCTCGACGCGCTCTTCAGTTCCGTAGCCCGATATCGGCCGCAGCGCACGCCCGCTGAAGAGTTCCGCCAGCATGATCACGATCGAGGTCATGATGAAGGTCGCGAACGACACGACGGCAACGATCGGAACGACCTTGGGGAAATAGGGATCGACCGGTTGAACCGCGGTGGAGACGATGCGGGCATCGGCTGGGCTGGAATTCTTGTCGGCGCGCGAGGCGGCCTCGCGGAAGCGCGCCAGATAGGTTTCAAGCAGCTGCCGCTGTGCCGCGGCCTCGCGCTGAAGCGCGTTGAGGCCGACCTCATCCTCGCCGGCCTGGGCGCTGTTGGCCTTGACCTTGTTGGACTGCTGATCGAGCTCCTGTTCGCGAAGCGTCGCTACTTTCGCTTCGTTCTCGATGCTTGCCAGGATCTTCTGCGTTTCCTGACGGATCTGCGTCCTGATGTCGGCGAGCTGGGCGCGAAGGCTCTTCAGCCGCGGATGGTTGTTCAGCAGCGATGTCTGAAGGTCGGATATCTGCGACTGCAGGCCAGATTCCGTTCCCTTCAGCCGCTGGATCGCCTGCGACGACATGATGTCCTGCAACGTGTCGGACGGCTCGCCGGACGACAGCGCATTGCGCACGGATTGCGCACGCGCCTGGGCGTTCACCTTGTCGCCACGCACGCGCGTCAGCTCGGCGGAAATGTCGTTCAACTGCTGCGTCTGGAAATTGCCGCCGCCATTGGTCGGCAGCAGGCCGCGCGCCGTACGATATTCGGCGACCTTCTGCTCGGCTTCGCTGACCTTGGTGCGGAGCGTCTCGATCTCAGGCTCCAGCCAGCGCGTGGCTTCCGAGTTGGAGTCGAGCTTGGCGCCGCTCTGCTTGGCCAGGTAAGCGGCCGCCATGGCGTTCGGGATCGCCGCTGCAAGTGCCGGGTCCTTCGAGGTGAAGGTGATACCAATGACGCGGGAGCCGGGAACCTGGTAGACCTGCAGGCGCTCGACGAAAGCATTGATGACGCGCTCTTCCGGCGGATTGGCGAGCGGGCTCTTCTTCAGGTTCAGCGCGATCAGAATGTCGCCGAGGGCGGAACTGTCTGCCGCGGCGTCGAATTCCGGGAGATCGTAGAGCTTCTGGCTGCTGATGACCTGCTTGATGAGATCGGCCGACTGCAGAAGCTGAACCTGGCTGGAGATATTCAGTTCGTCGAGGAGCTGGCTTGCGTTCGCGTCGGCGGCCTGCGCGTTGGCGAAGGCCGGCGCGCGCGGCTCGATCAGGATGCGCGTTTCGCTGCGATACTTCGGCGAGACCATCTTGGCGCCGACAAAGGCCACCCCTGCCCCGAGCAGCGTGATGGCCACGACCTTGAGCCGACGGGCCCAAACGCCGCGGACCAGCTGGGCAAGATCGATATCGACATCCTGATTACCCGTTACGCCGGACATGCTCGTACTCCAAGAACAAAGGTGCCCGCGAGGGTAAATGACTATAGTAACTCAACGGTTAATGCTTGCCGGCAGGCGTCCGGAGCATTCGGACAGTGAAGAAAAAGCGAATTCGACGGCGGCCTTTACCGGTCATTAACCCTAACGGATCGATAACGTGAGGAAGAAGTTCGTTTCCCGTGAGAAGCTAGATGCCCGTCGCACAGCCCAAGTTTCTGATGGCCTTGAGCCTTGCCGCCATGACAGCAGTCCTGGCCGGCTGCAACAGCTATCAGCCCGCTCCGCGCGCATTCAATCAGGCGACCATACAGCCCTATTCGCTGGATAGCGGCGACAGGCTTCGCATTACGGTATTCGACCAGCCAAGCATGACCAATACCTACACGATCGACCAGGCCGGCTACATCGCCTTCCCGCTCATCGGCCAGGTCGCGGCGCGTGGCCGTACGCTGCAGCAGCTGTCGGGACAGATCGCGCAGAAGCTCAAGCAGGGCTATCTTCGCGACCCCGATGTCACCATCGACGTCGATCGCTATCGCTCGATCTTCATCATGGGCGAGGTCGGTCAGCCCGGGCAATACGCCTATGTACCGGGCATGACCGCGCAGAACGCGATCGCCGTTGCCGGCGGCTTCACGCCGCGCGCCAACCAGGGCGCCGTCGACGTCACCAGAAAGATCAATGGGCAGGTCATGACCGGTCGCGTCAACATATCGTCCGCGATCATCGCCGGCGATACGCTCTATGTCCGCGAACGGCTGTTCTGATCGTAGATGAGCGAACAGCGGCCCCTTCGCATCATTCACTGCTTCAGGTCCCCGGTCGGCGGCATCTTCCGCCACGTGCGCGATCTGGTGATCGAGCACAGCAAGGCCGGCCATGAAGTGGGCATTCTTTGCGACAGCTCGACCGGGGGCGACTACGAGGACGCGCTTTTCGACGATATCAGGCCGTATCTGGCGCTCGGCCTGACGCGCGTCCCGATCCGGCGCTCGGTCAGCCTTTCCGATATCGGCGTACTTTGGGACGCCTACAAGAAGATCAAAAGTTTGCGGCCGGACGTGCTGCACGGACACGGCGCCAAAGGCGGCGTGCTCGCGCGACTGGCCGGCTCAGCCCTGCGGGTGAACAGGTATTGCGTAGCCCGCCTCTATACCGCCCATGGCGGAAGCCTGCATTATTCCCGATCCTCGCTTCTGGGGCAGTTCGTGCTGCGGATGGAGCGGCTGCAGGAATATTTCACGGACGCCCTGGTCTTCATCTGCGAGTACGAGCGCGAAACCTATACCAAGAGAGTCGGTCGGCCGCGAACGCAGACGCGACTGATCTACAACGGCATCAGCGAGCGGGATTTCGAGCTGATCCCCACCCGGTCCGATGCCGTCCACTTCATCTACGTTGGCATGTTGCGGGACCTTAAGGGTCCCGACCTTTTTGTGGACGCCTTCGCCAAGACGGAACGCCTGATCGGCCGGCCGCTCTCGGCGCTGATGATCGGCGACGGGCCGGATCGGGATCGCTACCGGGAGATGATGGTCGAGCGCGGCCTTGGGAAGCGCATCGGCATGCTGCCCGCCATGCGTGTCCAGCAGGCTTTCGCCATGTCGCAGAACCTGGTCGTCCCATCGCGGGCCGAAGCCATGCCCTACATCGTTCTCGAGGGGCTTGGCGCCGGAAAGACAATCATCGCGACCCGTGTCGGCGGCATTCCGGAAGCGCTCGGCAAGGATAGCGGAGCACTCGTGGCGCCAGACAATGCCGACGACCTCGCGCGGGTGATGGCGGACGCCATTCGCATTCCCGAATGGCACGACAAGACGATGCCCCCGATCGAACAGGTGCGCTCGGTGTTTTCCGCGACCGTCATGGCCAACGAGGTGCTGGAGCTCTATCGCGACCTCATCCGCCGCCCGGCAGCAGGAGCAGCGAAAGCCGCCTCGTAAAACGTTTCTTAGGGGCTTTGTGCTATTGCCGACTGGTGAAACAGCGGCGGTAGCCTGATGAACAAGGCAGAGAACAACGATCAATTTGATCTGGAAACCCTGCGCAAGCAAGTTTCCGACGTCAATCGACGCGGCGACGGCAGCGAGACGACGAGCTCGGAGCCGCTCAACGACTACGCACGTCAGATCGCCGAACAGTTCAGCGATGGCACACGCACGCCATCGATCATGATCGGACAGTTCCGGCTGATCGAATTCCTGTCGCAGTTCGGAATCGGCCTGCTTTCCTTTCTGCTATGGGTGGATACCGAGGAAACCATCGCCATGCGAGCCGTTGCGTCCCTGTGCGTCGCAGCGCTCCTGGTCGTCGCGCTACAGACAGCCGATTGCTACACCATTCCGGCACTTCGCGCCCGTACGCGGCCGCTTCCCAAAGTGCTCCTGACATGGACCGTCGTCTTTGCCGCCATGGTCGCGATCATCGCGGTCGTCAGCCCGGTCGGCGCGGCGCAGCTGCATTCCTACGTCGGCTGGTTTGCTCTTGGCGGCGTCTTCCTGCTCGGGTCCCGCTTCCTGCTCGCCTACGGCATCCGGAACTGGGCGCGAAACGGCATCATGGAGCGCCGCGCGGTTCTCGTCGGCGGCGGCCAGCCGGCCAAGGACTTCATCCGTCTGCTCGAGCAGCAGCCGGACAACGACATCCGCATATGCGGCATCTTCGACGACCGCGGCGAGAAGCGCTCGCCGGCGATGGTCGCCGGCTACCCCAAGCTCGGGACGATCGGCGAGCTCGTCGAATTCGCCCGCCTGACCCGGATCGACATGCTGATCATTGCGCTGCCGCTCAGCGCCGAGGCACGCATCTTGCAGCTCTTGAAAAAGCTCTGGGTGCTGCCGGTGGACATCCGGCTCGCGGCCCATTCGAACCGCCTGCGCTTCCGCCCGC
This sequence comes from Rhizobium sp. AN80A, assembly GCF_030053015.1. NCBI lineage: Bacteria > Pseudomonadati > Pseudomonadota > Alphaproteobacteria > Hyphomicrobiales > Rhizobiaceae > Rhizobium > Rhizobium sp. AN80A. Next base: position 1,406,441 of record NZ_JASJPX010000003.1, read on the forward strand.
GTGCCTATTCGCATGTCGGCTCCGTGCCGATGCTCGATATCTTCAACAAACCCATTCGCGACTGGGATTCGGTGGCCAAGCGCTGCTTCGACATCTTCTTCGCCGTGCTTGCGCTTGTCGTTGTCTGGCCGATCATGCTGGTGACGGCGCTCGCCATCAAGACGACGTCGCCGGGGCCCGTCTTCTTCATGCAGAAGCGGCATGGCTTCAATAACGAGGTCATCAACGTCTTCAAGTTCCGCTCGATGTATTCGAACATGGGCGACCCGACCGGAAAGGCGGCAGTCACCAAGGGTGACCCCCGCGTGACACCCGTCGGCCGTTTCATCCGCAAGACGTCGATCGACGAATTGCCGCAACTGTTCAACGTGCTCATCGGCAACCTGTCGCTCGTCGGCCCCCGCCCGCATGCGGTGCTTGCACAGGCCCGCGACCGCGCCTTCGGCGACGTCGTTGAAGGGTATTTCGCCCGCCACCGCGTCAAGCCCGGCGTGACCGGCTGGGCGCAGATCAACGGCTGGCGCGGCGAGGTCGACAATGACGACAAGATCAAGTTCCGCACGGCCTACGATCTCTACTACATCGAGAACTGGTCGCTCTGGTTCGACCTGAAGATCCTGTTCCTCACGCCGTTTCGCCTGTTCAACACGGAAAACGCCTATTGAGCGCGATCGAACCGACATACGCGCGCGTCGCCGATCCACAACGGGCGACACTGCGGCTGATCGGTTCGGCGGCCGTGACTGTCGGCGTGTTCCTTTCGGGCTTCGTTATCAGCGAGCCCGCCCCCTATGAACTGTGGATGGCCGGGTTGGTCGGACTGTGGTTCATCCTCGGCCTCAGGATTTCTCGCTATACCTTTCCGCTTCTGGCCCTGCTGATCACCTTCAACGTCGGCGGCATGCTGTCGCTGACGCAGATGAAGGATATCGCCGACGGTCCTATGTATATCGCGGTATCGACATTCCTTGCTCTGACCGCCGTCTTCTACGCGGCGATCATCGAGGACAGTCACCGACGGCTGCAGCTCATCTTCAATGCCTGGGCATTCGCGGCCGTGATTACCTCGACGCTCGGCATTCTCGGGTATTTTCAGGTTTTTCCGGGCTCCGAGGTCTTCACCCTCTACGACCGCGCCAAGGGCGCCTTTCAAGACCCCAATGTCTTCGGCCCGTTCCTCGTACCCCCTTCCCTCTATCTCGTGCACGGCATCCTGACGGGAAATCTGCGTGCCGCGCCGCTCAAGGCGGTAGCGCTGCTGATCCTTGCGCTGGGTGTGTTCCTGTCGTTCTCGCGCGCGGCCTGGGGCCTGTTTCTGCTGACCATCCTGCTGCTGATCTTCGTGATGCTGCTCAAGGAGCGGACCGGCGCCTTCCGGCTGCGCATTCTGGTCCTGTCCTTGGCGGCTATCCTGATGATGGTCGCCTCGCTTGTCATCGCATTGCAGTTTCCGAAGGTCAGCGAGCTGTTCTCGATGCGCGCGCAGCTCGTGCAGCAATATGACGGCGAGTATCTCGGGCGCTTCGCGCGTCACCGGATCGGCCTCACGATGATGATGGAGCGGCCGCTCGGCATCGGGCCGATGGTGTTCGGCACCATTTTTCCCGAAGACGAGCATAATATCTGGCTGAAGTCGCTGACGACTTATGGCTGGCTCGGCTTCGTCAGCTATATCGTGATGCTTTGCTGGACCCTCTATCTCGGTTTCAAGAACCTGCTCAAGGACCGGCCCTGGCAGCCCTATCTGATGATTGGCTGGATCGGCGTGATCGGTCACGTGGCGATCGGCAACGTCATCGACATCGATCACTGGCGTCACGTCTACCTGCTGTTCGGCATCGTGTGGGGCTGCGCCGCGCTCGAGGCGAGGCACCAGCGCGACGCAATTCGCTCGCGACCTCCGCCGAGCCCTTGCGAACCGGCGCCGGCGCGCTAGACTTTCCTTATGATTACAGCCATGCAGATACGCGCCGCCCGCGCCATGACGGGTATGACGATAGAGCAACTGGCAACCGCATCCGGCCTGCCCGTCGCAACCCTCGAAACTCTTGAGCGTGACGAGACGCAAGGCGAGCCGCAGGCGCTGCTGGCGGTCAAGCAGGCGCTCGAAACCGGCGGCGTTCTCTTCATCGCCAGCGGCAATCATGACGAGGGTGGTCCGGGCGTCCGTCTGAAGGCGCGCACCGGCGGCGACGAGGGAATTCGTCCTGAGAACCTGAACTCGGCAAACGACGACTGAGCGCGGAACAAAAATCGAGGTTTCGCGTTATTCCCGCGCATTATCAAAATGTTGAGGGATATTTACTTGAGAAACTCGAACAGTCTTTATGTTGTCATCGGCGCGCTGATCGTCGTCGTCGCCGGACTTGGCGCCTACATCTACAATGAGAAGACGAAGCCGACGGGCGTCGAGATGAGCATTGGCGAGAACGGCGTGTCCATCGAGCAGAAGTGACGTTCAGGCGATGAGCGCGACCTGCGCGCGCTCAATTCTTGAGACTATGGACGCGCTGTAAATACAGCGCGTCGTCAATGATGACGGCCGCAGCAACCTTCATCAGATGGGTTTCCGCCAACTCCATCAGCAACAGCGCCACATCACGTTCCGGCCACCCGGCCTGAACAGCATTGTCGACCACCTTCGAAAGTGATTCCGACATTCCAGCTCGAAGAGATCTGCTGTCATTGACATCAATCATGAACAACCTCATGCATCTCCCGTATATCCATGCCATAATTGGAGGAAATATTCGAGATGACATTATGATTTTCAGATGATTTATTCAGAGCAGCGGCCTAATCCAATTTAATACTGGACATTGGCGCCATTCATTATTGACAAGCCGAGAATCATTTCTCACCGCGCATGGAAGCGCGCTAGGCCAAACCTTGCTCTTCGTTGAGAGTTTTTATGATGATCCCGGCTCCTGGGGGCTGCCGACGATCTGTTTAAATGGTCGGGGCGACAGGACTTGAACCTGCGACCCCTTGACCCCCAGTCAAGTGCGCTACCGGGCTGCGCTACGCCCCGACCTGCCTTTACGGCCTGATCCTGTTAGTCTTTTGGGATTCTCGGCGCAAGCGAAAAATCGACATCGCTTGGAAATTCACCCGTTCTTTTCGTCCGACGCGCCCAGCGTAGCCGTCCGGCGCCGCAAAGCGCTTGCCCTCGCTCGCTCATCTGACTATTGGGACGTCAGATTGCCAAGGGAGACACAGCATGGAAATCGAGATCCCCTGCCCGAAGTGCAGGAACACCAGAATGAAGTTCGAACGTCCGCAGCCGCTGGATAGCGACATGCTGACATGCTTCACCTGCGGACACGAGCTCGGCACGCTCGGCTCCGTCAAGGCGAAGATGCTGGCCGCATATGAGCGGATGCAGAAGCAGGGCCTGCCGCGCAAGCAGTGAGTGCTGGACTAGCGGCGTGCGAAACCGATGCGGCCGTCGTCGTTCAACGCGACGCCGCAGCCGTGATAATCGGCGATCGACATGTGCGGAGTTTCAAACGGCGTGGCGTGGGTCGTCGTGACGACGACCACATCCGCGCCCGCCGCCTCGCCCGCGAGGATACCGGCGACCGCGTCCTCGAACACCAGGCAACGACCGGGATCAACACCCAGACGTTCGGCGCCAAGGCGATAGCCTTCCGGGCTCGGTTTTCCGGATGATACCTCTTCACCCGTCACGATCACCGATGGCATGGGAATGCCGGCGGCGGCCATGCGGAGCCTCGCAAGCTCCGCCGGCGCGGAGGTGACGATGGCCCATCGCTCCGGCGGCAGGCTGTTGAGGAATTGCACCGCGCCCGGGATCTCGACGATGCCGTCGACATCCTCCAACTCCTCTTGAAGCAAGAGCCGCGCTTCGTGCTCGGCATCGACACCAGGCAGCGCCAGACCGCGGATCACATCGCTGGCGCGAATGCCATGGATCGTCTTCAGGAACACCTCGGGCTGCAAGCCGTACCTGATCGCCCAGCCGGTCCATACACGCTCGACCACGGCAATGGAGTTCAGCAGGGTTCCGTCCATGTCGAACAGGAAGGCGTCATAAACCTTTTCGGGGGACTTTGCGGTAACCGGCACACGAAGCTCCTGCCTGACGATACGGGATGATCTCGGGTCGGCCGACGGCGACCTCAGCGGACCTGATCGAGAAGGCGCTTGCATTCCAGGAGATCATATAGCGCCTCCTGCAACAGCGCCCGGTCTTCCTTGCCGACGCTCGATTTGCCGAGGGACACCTCGGCCGCGTCGTCGTCGCCGCCGCCGAAGTTGAAGAAACGGCGGGACGCGGGCGCCTTGGCGCGGCCGACCAACTGATCTTCCTCCGACATCCCGACCCTGGGCTCGCCGGCATCGCCCTCGCTCTGGCCGGTCAGGGCCTGAACGCTCGCGAGATCGCCATGGCCGATCGCGATGACGAACTTGTTGCCGTTGGTCTTCAGAAGCTTCTGTACACCCTTGATGGTGTAGCCGTGATCATAGAGCAGGTGCCTAATGCCCTTCAGGAGATCGACGTCTTCAGGCCGGTAATATCGCCGGCCGCCGCCGCGCTTCATCGGCTTGATCTGCGGGAAGCGGGTTTCCCAGAAACGCAGCACGTGCTGCGGAAGATCCAGGTCGTCCGCTACCTCGCTGATGGTGCGAAAAGCATCCGGGCTCTTATCCAAGGTTCTCACTCCCTACGCGATTTTCAGCACGCGATCTTCGGCGCGTCGCGCCTGCCGTTCGCCGGCAAGCCCAAGGGCTCGCACCTGAAATGTCCGAGCCGCGACTCATCATATTTCAACGGTTTGCTTGCGTTAATTCAAGTCACGTCTCGAATTCGCACAGAAAACCTTGCGGAAAATTCAATGGAAGCGTCGATCAGCCTCGTCGGGCGACGGGGCCGGGAAGCGATCAGGCAGCCGGATTGGCCGGCTTGGTCTTGACCTTGCGCAGCGTGTGCGCCTTCAAGATCCGGGTCTTCAGCACGTTCGATGCCTTGAAGGTCATGACGCGGCGCGGAGAGATCGGCACTTCCTCGCCGGTCTTCGGATTACGTCCGATGCGCTCGTTCTTGTCGCGCACCTGAAAGGTCGCGAAGGAGGAAAGCTTGACCGTCTCACCGCGAACGATGGCGTTGCAGATCTCGTCGATCACAGTCTCCACGAGCTCCGCCGATTCCGTTCGGGACAGACCGACTTTGCGAAAAACGGATTCCGCCAAGTCTGCGCGCGTGACTGTTTTGCCGGTCATCTTTTTCCCTGCCCATCGGTTTTGTTTTGTGAGGACGAGCGAAGAGTATTTGTCTTGCGCCTTACGGTCAAGCCCTTGTTCGTTGTCAGTTTTTTCGGTTTTTAGACCGTTACCAGCGCAGCAGCACGGCGCCCCAGGTGAAGCCGCCGCCCATCGCTTCGAGCATGACGAGATCGCCCTTCTTGATACGCCCGTCGCCAGCTGCAACCGCGAGCGCGAGCGGGATCGATGCCGCCGACGTGTTGCCGTGCAGGTCAACGGTGACGACGACCTTGTCGGGCGCGATGTTGAGCTTCTTGGCCGAGCCATCGATGATGCGACGATTTGCCTGATGCGGCACCAGCCAGTCGAGATCGTCCGACGTGGTCCCGGTGCTGTCGAAGGCTGCCTGAATGACGTCGGTGATCATGCCGACGGCGTATTTGAAGACCTCGCGGCCCTCCATCCGCAGCTTGCCGACCGTGCCCGTGGTCGATGGTCCGCCATCGACGAAGAGCTTGTCCTTGTGCGAGCCGTCCGAACGCAGATGCGCGGTCAGCACGCCACGATCCGCCGTCGTCCCCTCGCCTTCGGCCGCCTCGAGCACGATCGCTCCGGCGCCGTCGCCGAAGAGCACGCAGGTCGTGCGGTCGTTCCAGTCGAGGATGCGCGAGAAGGTCTCGGCGCCGATGACAAGCACGCGCTTTGCAAGGCCACCACGGATATAAGCGTCGGCGGTGGTGACCGCGTAGACGAAGCCGGTGCAGACCGCCTGTACGTCGAAGGCAAAGCCGTGGCTCATGCCGAGACGGTTCTGGATGCTGACGGCGGTCGCCGGGAACGTGTTGTCCGGTGTCGACGTCGCGCAGATGATCATGTCGATGTCATCGGGCGTCATGCCGGCCTTTTCGAGCGCCGCCAGAGCCGCCGCCGCGCCGAGCGAGGACGTCGTCTCATCTTCTCCGGCTAGATAACGCTGGCGAATGCCCGTGCGCTGGACAATCCATTCGTCGGAGGTGTCCACGACATCTTCCATGTCGCGATTGGTCATAACGCGTTTCGGAAGCGCGGATCCGAAACCGCGAACCACTGAACGGATCATATTCATCAAATCCCGTCGCTCATGCCGCTTCCGGCCCGATCGGGGGCAGCCGCTTGGCATGATACTTTTGCAAATCGTTTTCTATTTTCTGATTGAGGCCATTCTTGGCCATGTCGTAGCCGACCTCGATCGCCGACGCGATCCCTTCGGCATTGGCGCCGCCGTGACTCTTGATCACCACGCCGTTCAGGCCAAGAAACACACCGCCATTGACCTTGCTCGGGTCCATCTTCTCGCGCAGCATGTCGAAAGCGCTCTTGGCGAAGATGTAGCCGATCTTGGCAAGCAGGGTGCGCGACATCGCGGCCTTGAGATATTCGCCGATCTGGCGAGCAGTGCCTTCTGCGGCCTTGAGCGCAATGTTGCCGGCGAAGCCTTCGGTGACCACGACATCGACGGTTCCCTTGCCGATATCATTGCCCTCGACGAAACCGAAATAGTCGAGCGAGTCGATATTGGCTTCGCGCAGCAGGCGCCCGGCCTCCTTGACCTCTTCCTGCCCCTTGATCTCCTCGACGCCGACATTCAGCAGGCCGATCGTCGGGCGGTCGATCTCGAACAGCGCACGCGCCATGGCCCCGCCCATCAGCGCGAAGTCCATCAGTTGCTGGCTATCGGCCCCGATCGTCGCGCCGACGTCGAGCACGATGCTCTCGCCGCGCATGGTCGGCCAGATCGCCGCGATCGCCGGGCGCTCGATATTGGCCATCGTGCGCAGACAGAACTTGGCCATCGCCATCAGCGCGCCGGTATTGCCGGCGGAAACCGCGACATCGGCGTCCTTGGTCTTCACGGCCTCGAGCGAACGCCACATGGAGGAGACATAGCGGCCGCGGCGCAATGCCTGGCTCGGCTTCTCGTCCATGCGCACCGCAAGTTCGCAATCGTGGAGAACGGATTTCTCCTTCAGCTTCGGAAACTGGTCGAGAATAGGCTCGCACTGTTCCTTCAAGCCATACATCACGAACGATATGTCCGGATGCCGTTCCAGCGCCTTGGCGGCACCGGGGATGACTACCTGGGGACCATAGTCGCCACCCATGAGGTCGAGAGAAATTCTGATCACGCGTCCCTGATCCTTTTTTTTCGTCCCAGGAGGGCGAAATTTCGGCCAAAATACCGGTTTTCCCGTCGCTGACAACTGAATTATGTCAAACAGCGAGCGGCTTTCAGTCCTTTTTCCAGTCTTTCAGAACAGCGAAGGCGGAAGGCTTCTTATCGTTCTCTCCGGTGTCTTCTATGTGACCATCGAAGGCAACGCCCTCCTTGCGGGGGTACGGATCGATCGCCATGGCGGCGAATTCGGTGGCCACTTCGCCGGCGTCGATCGTGTCGCCCACGAAGCTTTCCGGCATGTCGGGACCATCGGGGTCCAGCATCATTTCGCCGGTGTCGTTGGCCGGACGGCGCGCAAGCTTGGAATTTTCCGGGACGAATATCTGCTCGAAGGGTTCATCGATCTTCGATGGCACCGGCTCCAGCGTCACAACGCAGCTCTGCACGATGCTTGCCCGCACCCTGCCCTTCACGCGGATGCCATCCTTCTTCCATCGCGCGATCTGCAGATCGGCGCGGAAATCGTCGACCGAGATCACGTCCCAGGTTTCGGCGAGCGCCTGCAACTCGTCCTTGTCGGCTTCGAGATGAATGTCGACGGGATTGGCCGAGACGTTGCCGACCTTCACGAGATAGGAAAAAGGCGGGTTATCGGTTGGATTCTTCATGGGGTCTCCTCACGCAACGCCCGGCAATGTTGCCGATCCGGTCGCGATCGTGTCTTCGGACTGCGCCGACAATTCCGATTCGGCGACGAACATCCAGTCAGCAAGGCCGCGCATGTCGACGGCGTCAGCCGCTTCGGGATGAATGTTGCGGCCAAGCGCCATGGCGAGAGCCGGAACATCGTTGGCGTCCATGGCCTTGGAATAGGCTTCGAGCCGGCCATAGAACATGCCGGCGAATTTCTTCATGCGCTTGGGAACGCTGTTGTCGCCGATCCCGAGCTCGCGGATCGAATGGTCGATGTCCTGGAAGAATGCATCGACGATTTCCTGGGCGATTTCCTGGCCACTGGTCGCGGATGCGCGGGTGCGGCGAAAAAACAGGATCATCACCGCCGACAGCATCTCGAAGCGGCCCATAACGGTATCGGGAACATTCAGGCTTTCGTAGAATGCAGGCGTGCGCGCCGCCGAGGTCAGCGTCGCGTATTGCCGGTCGACGATCGCCTGATTGCTGTTTTTCTTGCCAAAGAGCCCGAATATCATTGTTTTTTCCGGAAAGGCCTCGTTCTGGGCGCCAACCTGCGTCCGGCCGTGTTGCATGATTTCGAAAGCTGGTTTACCGAAGCATGCGCGAATTGCAATGGCGAAGGTGGCCAGTTTCGGGACAGCGCTTCGACGACGGCCACTCGGCAGATGGCTAACGTCCGACCCCGGAAAGGCCACAATGGTTTTGCATCAGCGTAACATTGCATGGCCGATGGCTGGTATCGATACGTTAAGGGAGTAGATGTCGTTGAAGAAACGGTATTTCAAGTCTGACAGGAAATTCCTCAGCAATGCCGCCATTGCCATCATGATAGCCTCCGCCGGATTGACCGGCTGCCAAACCGGTACGGTTCTCAACGGCGGTTATGTCGCCGACGAGCAGTCGCTCAACCTGGTTCCCGAGGGATCGAGCCGCGAGCAGGTCCTGCTTTCGCTGGGCACGCCTTCGACGACCGCCACCTTCGATGGCGAAGTCTTCTATTACATCTCGCAGCGCCGCGAGCGCTCGCTGGCGTTCCAGAAGCTCAAGGTCGTGGACCAGAGCGTGCTCGCCATCTACTTCGACAAGGACGGCGTCGTTACCCGCCGCGCCAACTACACGCTCAAGGACGGCAAGCCGTTCGACACGATCACGCGCGTCACGCCGACGGGCGGCAAGGATCTCACCTTCCTGCAGCAGCTGCTTTCGGGCGGCAGCGCCGCGAACATGGCCAAGGGCCTGTTCGGCGCCGGCTCCCAGCCATCGCCGCAGAACCCGGCCAGCCTGCGCTAACAGGAATATCTATTCGCCCATACAAAACCCGCCGGATCGCTCCGGCGGGTTTTTCGTTGGTTGCAATGCTTATCCGGCCGGAGAGACTATCCGGCGAGGATAGCGAGCAGCAGCAGCGCCACGATATTGGTGATCTTGATCGCCGGATTGACGGCAGGGCCAGCCGTATCCTTGTAGGGATCGCCGACCGTATCTCCGGTCACCGATGCCTTGTGCGCTTCCGATCCCTTCATGTGGCGCGTGCCGTCCTTGTCGACGAAACCGTCCTCGAAGGACTTCTTGGCGTTGTCCCATGCGCCGCCGCCCGAGGTCATTGAGATCGCGACGAACAGGCCGTTGATGATGACGCCGAGGAGCGACGCGCCAAGGGCGGCGAAGGCCGAAGCCTTGGAGCCGGAAATGGCAAGCACGCCGAAATAGACGACGACGGGCGCCAGAACAGGAAGAAGCGACGGAATGATCATTTCGCGGATGGCCGCCTTGGTCAGCAGGTCGACGGCCTTGCCGTAATCCGGCTTCTCTGTCCCCTGCATGATGCCGGGCTTTTCGCGAAACTGCTTGCGTACCTCCTCGACGATGGAACCGGCCGCGCGACCGACCGCGGTCATGGCGATGCCACCGAAGAGATAGGGGATGAGGCCGCCAAAGAGCAGTCCGGCGACGACATAGGGGTTGGACAGATCAAAGGAGATCGTGCCGATATTGGCGAAGTAGGGATACTGGTCGCCGCGCGAGGCGAAATATTGCAGGTCGTTCGCATAGGCCGCGAAGAGCACGAGAGCGCCGAGACCGGCCGAACCGATCGCGTAGCCCTTGGTAACGGCCTTGGTGGTGTTGCCCACCGCATCGAGCGCGTCCGTCGATTTGCGCACTTCCGGCGGAAGATGGGCCATTTCGGCGATGCCACCTGCATTGTCGGTGACAGGGCCGAAGGCGTCGAGCGCCACGATCATGCCGGCAAGGCCGAGCATGGCGGTGACGGCGATGCCGGTACCGAACAGTCCGCCGAGCTGGAAGGTCGCCAGGATGCCGCCGACGATGACGATCGCCGGAAGTGCCGTCGATTCGAGTGATACGGCAAGCCCCTGGATGACATTGGTGCCGTGTCCCGTCACCGATGCCTGGGCGATCGAATTGACCGGGCGCTTGTTGGTGCCGGTGTAGTATTCGGTGATGACGACGATCAGCGCGGTGACGACGAGGCCGACGATACCGCAGATGAACAGGTTCATGCCGGTGATCTCACGACCGGCCACGGTGCCGATCGCCCCCCAACCGACGGTGAGCGACGTTGCCGCACCGAGGCCCAGGATCGACAGCAGACCGGTGACGATGAGCCCCTTGTAGAGGGCGCCCATGATCGAGCCGTTGCTGCCGAGCTTGACGAAGAAGGTACCGATGATCGAGGTGATGATGCAGGCGCCGCAGATGACCAGCGGATAGATCATCGCCGACTGGAGCATCGGCGTGCCGCCGAAGAAGATCGCCGCGAGAACCATCGTCGCGACGACGGAAACGGCATAGGTTTCGAAAAGGTCGGCCGCCATGCCGGCGCAATCGCCGACGTTGTCGCCAACGTTGTCGGCGATGGTGGCGGGGTTGCGGGGGTCGTCTTCCGGAATGCCGGCCTCGACCTTGCCGACGAGATCGCCGCCCACATCGGCGCCCTTGGTGAAGATGCCGCCGCCGAGACGGGCGAAGATCGAAATCAGCGATGCGCCGAAGCCGAGCGAGACCAGTGAATCGATCACCTCACGCGAGGCGGGATCGTGGCCTAGCACACTCGTGAGGATCAGATAATAGATGGAGACGCCGAGCAGCGCCAGGCCGGCGACCAGCATGCCGGTGATGGCGCCCGACTTGAAGGCGATGCCGAGACCGGCGGCCAGGCTATGCGAGGCGGCCTGCGCGGTACGCACGTTGGCGCGAACCGAAACGTGCATGCCGATGAAACCGGCAGCGCCCGACAGGACCGCACCCACCAGGAAGCCGATCGCGGCCGTGGCGGAGAGCAGCAGCCAGGCGGCGATGAAGACAACGACGCCAACGATAGCGATCGCCGTATACTGGCGCGTCAGATAGGCCTGCGCGCCTTCGCGAATATAACCCGCAATTTCCTGCATGCGGGCATTCCCCTGGTCGGCTGATAGCACCGACCGGATCGCCCAGATGGCATAGACCACCGAAAGCAACCCGCACGCTATTACGAATAAAAGAATCGTCATTTCGCTCTTTCCTCCAAAAGAGCCGGAGCTCACTCCCTCTCCGGCTGCGAACACGCCGTCCTCATTTCCTCCCACAGAAATGCTGCAACGCCGAGTGGAGATTGCGGGGAGGAAAACGGGACGTCAAGCCCGCAAGGGCGGAAAACCCTTACGGAGCAATGGGAAAGAGGAGATAAGCCAATCGGAGGAAGGGGCCGATTCTTGCGCGCGAAACGCTACTTTTTCTGATCGCCGCGAACCTGCTTGGCGATGCGGTCGAGAACCGCATTGACGAGCTTGGGCTCGTCATCGCTGAAGAACGCCTGAGCGATCTCGACATATTCGGTGACGATGACCGCAACCGGCACGTCCTTGCGGTCGAGAAGCTCGAAAACGCCGGCGCGCAGAATGGCGCGAACGGTGCTGTCGAGGCGCGACAGCGCCCAATCGTCCTGCAACGCCGAGGCAACCAGCGGATCGAGGCGCTTCTGTTCGCGCACGACGCCGGAGACGATCGAACGGAACCAGGAAGGATCAGCCTTCAGATAGGTTTCGCCATCCAGTTCCTGGCCGAGACGATGGGCTTCGTATTCGGCGACGATTTCGAGAACCCCGGCACCGCCAACATCCATCTGATAGAGCGCCTGCACGGCGGCAAGGCGCGCGGCGCCGCGCTGGTTGGCTGTCTTGACCGGACGCTCCGCGTTTTCGTTGCTCATACTTTATGCACCCAGCTTTTTCTTCAGCTCGATCATGGTGAGAGCTGCGCGAGCGGCAAAGCCGCCCTTGTCCTTGTCCGAACGACGTACGCGCGACCAAGCCTGCTCGTCGTTTTCGACCGTCAGGATGCCGTTGCCGATGGCAATGGATTCGCTGACGGACAGATCCATCAAAGCGCGCGAGGATTCGTTCGATACGATATCGAAGTGGTAGGTCTCGCCGCGAATGACCATCCCGAGCGCAACGTAGCCGTCATAGTTCGTGCCGTCATTATCCGCTCCATCGAGAGCCATTGCAATCGCAGCCGGAATTTCCAGCGCGCCGGGAACGGTGACGACGTCATAGGTCGCGCCTGCTTCGGTCAATGCGAAGGTGGCGCCTTCCAGAAGCGCGTCGGCCATGTCGTCGTAGAAACGTGCTTCAACGATCAAGATATGAGGAGCGGTTTCTCGCGCCATGGGTCACCTTCATTTCCTAGAGGATTTGCCGTTCGACAGGCGGCGGTCAAAACACGCCTTTGCTAGAATGGCAAGCAAATTCGGCTCATGGCTGCGGTGCAAAATCGCGAATCGTCCCGGCGATTGGCGAGGTGCTGGCGGACCGCCTGTTCGAAAACGCCAAGTGCCGATCGATAACGGGTTGATTTCCCGCGCAAACTCATAGTTCCCTGGGGCAAAGGGAGACGAGAATGACCGATCAGCAGACACCCATCGTCAACATCGATGCCCTCAGCCTCGACCGCTGGAAGCAGGGAGCGCTTTACGAAAGCGCCGATACCTCGTTCGCAACGATGCTGGGCCTCAAGGGGCTCGGCGTCAGCTATAACGAGGTGCCGGCAGGCAAATCGAGCTGTCCCTTCCACAACCATCATGTCGAGGACGAGATGTTCTTCGTGATCGAAGGAGCCGGCGAATACCGTTTTGGATCGGCGCGCCATCCGATCCGCAAGGGCGACGTGCTCGGCGCACCGGCGGGCGGGGCGGAGACGGCACACCAGATCATCAACACGGGCGCGACCCCGCTCATCTATCTCGGCATCTCGACGAAGGCCGCAACCGATATCGTCGAATATCCTGATTCCGGCAAGTTTCTCGCCAAGACGCGCCGCGAGGGATCGCTCGACCGGTCGTTTCGCGAGATGGGCCGCGTCGGCGGCAGTCTCGATTACTGGGATGGCGAGCCTGGGGCGTGACGAGGAAAGCGATCGCGATGACCGAGATACCGACGATCGAGACCGAGCGGCTGATCCTGCGACCGCACACAGTTGAGGATTTCGAGGCTTATCATGCGCTCTGGAGCAACGATGCGGTCGTGCGCTTCATCAGCGGGGTGGCGTCGACGCGAGAGCAGAGCTGGGGACGCATGCTGCGCGTCGCCGGGATGTGGTACCATATCGGCTTCGGTTTCCTCGCCATCGAGGAAAAATCAAGCGGCCGGTTCGTGGGCGAAGCGGGCTTCCTGGACATGAAACGCGACATGCAGCCCGTCAGCACCGAGGGGACGCTGGAAGCGGGCTGGGCGTTGATGCCGGAGGCTCAGGGAAAGGGTTACGCGACCGAGGCGCTGCGGGCTCTGATCGGCTGGGCGGAGGCACGCTTTCCGTCACGGCCGATGAGCTGCATCATCGATCCCGACAATGCCGCCTCGCTGCGCCTTGCCGAAAAGCTCGGCTTTGGCGATGCTAGAGCCTTTCCTGCTTAGATTGAAGCATTCTGCCGGAGCAGGTTTTCGTCAGGGCAAAGGCGATTGGCGAAGGGCATACCCCAGGTACGGTCGAGCCGATCGCCTTTGATCCTGGCGGAAAGATGCCCGGCCCTTCGGGTTGGCTGAAACGGGCCGCCTGATCGTCCGGCCGGCTTGGCCGTATGCGTGGGCTACGACGCGCGCCGGCCGGGCGACCATCCGACTCCGTTTGAGCCAACAGAATGTTTCAATCTAAGCAGGAAAGGCTCTAGGCGCACGCACTATAATGGCGAGGTTATTCTGCTTTCGCGACCGGGAACTCGGCCAGTCTAGCGGCATAGCGCGCCATGGTGTCGACTTCGAAGTTGACGAAATCGCCGGCCTGGCGCTTGCCCCAAGTCGTGACCTCGAGCGTGTGGCGAATGAGAAGCACGTCGAAGTCGGTGCCATCGACGGCGTTGACCGTCAGCGATGTGCCATCGAGCGCGATCGAGCCCTTGGGCGCGACGAACTTCGCCAGATGCTCCGGCGCGCGGATGCGGAAACGGGTGGCGTCGCCCTCTTCGGTGACGGAGAGGATTTCGGCCTTGCCATCGACATGCCCGGAGACGATGTGGCCGCCGAGTTCGTCACCGATCTTCAGCGAGCGCTCGAGATTGACGGGGCTGCCCTCTTTCCAGGTGCCGATCGTCGTCAGGCGCAGCGCCTCTTCCCAGGCTTCGACCTCGAACCAGCGACCGTTGCTGCCTGTTTCCGGCAGGCCCGTGACGGTCAGGCAGATGCCGGAATGCGAGATCGAGGCGCCCATATCTATGGTCGCGGGATCGTAGCTGGTGGCCACGCGCAGCTTGATGCCTTCCTTCAAGGGTGAGACGGATTCGATCGTGCCGACGTCGGTGACAATGCCTGTAAACATCAAACTTCTCTTTCGTACTCGTCCAGGCTGTCGTCGCCAATCACGCGCGTGCCCATATGCTTGAAATCGGATGGGATATCGGTCTTGCGGACCGGCGTTTCAATACCGCCTTGCCCAATCGTGCCCGGGCCCTGATAGAGCAGGATGCGGTCGACATAGCCCGTCTCGAGGAAAAGCCGCGCCGTCCTGGCGCCGCCTTCGACCAGCAGCGAGGAAATGCCGCGGGAGGCGAGTGCCGGGAGAAGCTGTTCCGGGTGGTAGGGGTGGCAGTACACGACTTCGACGCCGGCGGTTTCCAAGGCTTGGCGGCGGGCGTCGAGTTGATTGTTCGAGGCGTCGGCGGTTGGGATGCCCCCCTCTGCCCAGCCAATCTCCCCCACAGGTGGGGAGATTGGCTGGGCGGAGCCGCTCGCTTCAACATCGACTGTCTGGCTGGACGGCTGCCACGCATCGATCTCCCCCCTTGTGGGGGAGATGTCCGGCAGGACAGAGGGGGGGTAAATCTTGCTCCCACGCCTCCGAAACCTCTTCACGCCCCACCACAATCACAGGAACCTGCCGCGCCGTCCGCACCAGCTTCGACGTCAACGGCAACTCCAGCAGCGGATCGAGCACGATCCGCACCGGCGAGCGTCCCTCAAGACCGGGAATGCGCACGGTGAGTTCCGGATCGTCGGCAACGGCTGTGCCGATACCGACGAGGATCGCGTCAGTTTCGGCGCGCAACTGCTGCACTTCGGCGCGTGCGGCCGGGCCGGTGATGGCGATCTGGCCCTCGCCCGTACGGCCGATCATGCCATCCTTGGAAACGGCAAGTTTCAGAATCACATAGGGACGGTTCTTCGTCTGGCGGGTGAGATAGGCGGCGAGCGAGCGGCGCCCCTCCTCCTCCAGCAGCCCGGTCTCGACCCCGATGCCGGCATCGCGGAGCATCCCGATGCCCCTGCCCGACACACGTTCATCGGGATCGGTGACGCTGATGACGACGCGGCTCACACCGGATGCGATCAGCGCATCGGCGCAGGGCGGCGTCTTTCCGTGGTGGGAGCATGGCTCGAGCGTCACATAGGCGGTCGCGCCGCGGGCCAGTTCGCCCGCTTGCGCCAGCGCCTGCGGCTCGGCATGCGGACGGCCGCCGACTGCCGTGGTACCACGGCCGACGATATTGCCATCGCGCACGACGACGCAACCGACGGAGGGATTGGTGGATGTCTGGCCGAGATGGAGGAGACCCAGGCGGATCGCCTCCCGCATGAATTGCGCGTCGTCCGGCGAGGCGCTCATCGCTCAGCTGTCCAGCGGATCGCGTGCGATCTTGGCATTGATCTCCGAGATCACCTTCTCGAAATCCTCGGCATGGCTGAAATCCCGGTAGACCGAGGCGTAGCGCACGAAACCGACGTCATCGAGGCTTTTCAGCGCCTCGAGAACCTGCAGGCCGATCTGCTCGGAGCTGATCTCGACCTCACCGGAGCTTTCCAGGCGCCGGACGATCCCGGAGACGGCGCGCTCGATGCGGTCGCGGTCGACGGGGCGCTTGCGCAGTGCGATCTCGAAGGAGCGCACCAGCTTGTCGCGATCGAAAGGCACCTTGCGGCCGGTCTTCTTGACGACCATGAGCTCGCGCAGCTGCACGCGCTCGAAGGTCGTGAAACGACCGCCGCAGTCGGGACAAATACGCCTGCGGCGGATGGACGTATTGTCCTCCGCCGGGCGTGAATCCTTGACCTGTGTGTCTTCCGATCCGCAGAATGGGCAGCGCATGCGCTATCCTTAGCCGATGTAATCGTACATTGGGAAGCGGCCGGTGAGGCTCATCACCTTGTCGCGTACGGCTGCTTCGACGCTGGCATTGCCTTCGTCGGAGTTGGCGGCCTTCAGGCCGTCGAGAACCTCGACGATGAGATTGCCGATTTCCTTGAATTCCGCTTCCTTGAAGCCGCGCGTCGTGCCTGCGGGCGCGCCGAGGCGAACACCTGACGTGACGAAGGGCTTTTCAGGGTCGAACGGAATGCCGTTCTTGTTGCAGGTGATGTAGGCGCGGCCGAGCGCTGCTTCCGCGCGCTTGCCCGTGGCGTTCTTCTTGCGAAGGTCGACCAGCATCAGGTGGTTGTCAGTGCCGCCGGAGACGACGTCGAGGCCGCCCGCGATCAGCGTATCGGCAAGCGCCTTGGCGTTCTTCACGATCTGCGCCGCGTAATCCTTGAACTCAGGCTGCAGCGCTTCGCCGAAGGCAACGGCCTTGGCGGCGATGATGTGCATGAGCGGACCACCCTGGAGACCCGGGAAGACGGCCGAGTTGAACTTCTTGGCCAGATCTTCGTCGTTGGTCAGGATGACACCACCGCGCGGGCCGCGCAGCGACTTGTGGGTCGTGGTGGTCGCGACGTGGCAGTGCGGGAACGGCGACGGATGCTGGCCACCGGCGACGAGACCGGCGATGTGGGCCATGTCGACCATCAGGTAGGCGCCGACTTCATCGGCGATCTCGCGGAAGCGCTTCCAGTCCCAGATACGGGAGTAAGCGGTGCCGCCGGCGATGATGAGCTTCGGCTTGTGGGTGCGCGCCTTCTCGGCGACGTCGTCCATGTCGAGCAGGTTGTCGCCTTCACGAACGCCATAGGACACGACGTTGAACCACTTGCCGGACATGTTGACCGGCGAACCGTGTGTCAGGTGACCGCCCGAATTGAGGTCGAGACCCATGAAGGTGTCGCCCGGTTGCAGCAGCGCGAGGAAGACGGCCTGGTTCATCTGCGAGCCGGAGTTCGGCTGAACGTTGGCGAAGTTGACGCCGAACAGCTTCTTGGCGCGTTCGATCGCAAGCTCTTCGGCGATGTCGACGAACTGGCAGCCACCGTAGTAGCGCTTGCCCGGATATCCCTCGGCGTACTTGTTGGTCATGATGGAGCCCTGGGCTTCCAGAACCGCGCGGGAAACGATGTTTTCCGAAGCGATCAGCTCGATCTCATGACGCTGGCGACCGAGTTCCTTTTGGATCGAACCGAAGATTTCCGGATCGGTATCGGCAAGCGAGCGATTGAAGAAGGTCTGGGTAGAAGCATTGGTCATCGGCGGGCTCCTCAACTGGAATGCGCTAGGCTATTAGCGCTACGCCCTTTCAAGGGCAATACGAAGAACGACATTTGCTAGGCAATCTACGCGCAACAAAAAACCGCGCCCTGAAAGACGCGGTTTTTTATGGGTCGAACGGAGCATGCGGCTCTTACTGAACCGGCTGCTCCATCCCTGATGTGGTGTCGA
The DNA here is from genome assembly GCF_030053015.1 of Rhizobium sp. AN80A. Classification (NCBI taxonomy): domain Bacteria; kingdom Pseudomonadati; phylum Pseudomonadota; class Alphaproteobacteria; order Hyphomicrobiales; family Rhizobiaceae; genus Rhizobium; species Rhizobium sp. AN80A. The sequence continues at coordinate 1,424,595 of NZ_JASJPX010000003.1, forward strand.
GCGCGAGCTCGGCATTGCCGTCCATCTGATAGATGTCGTCGCGGAACTGCACAACACCGTCGGGCATGGCCCAGGCGGAGATGTAGACGAAGTAGACAGGCACTTCTTCCGCAAGCTTGATCGGCGTGCTGACGCGGGTGGTGATCACCTGCTCCATCTGCTGGCGAGACCACGGAGGGGTATCACGCAGCAGCCAGGTGGTCAGATCGCGGACGTTCTGAACGCGGACGCAGCCGGAAGACTCGAAGCGCATGAGCTTGTTGAACAGGCCCTGCTGCGGCGTGTCGTGCATGTACTCGCCGTTCTTGTTGTAGAAGTTGATCTTCGTCGAAGCCATGGCGTTGATCTTGCCCGGATCCTGGCGGAACGTGAGGTTCGGCGCCTTTTCGGCGTTCCAGTCGATCGTCTCCGGCGCGACCTCCTCACCCTTGCCGTCGATCAGGCGGATGTTGTTCTTCGTCAGATAGGTCGGGTCCTTGCGCATCAGCGGCACGATGTCTTTCTCGACGATCGAGCGCGGCGCGGTCCAGTAAGGATTGAGGATGACCTCGTAGATTTTCGAGTTGACGAGGTGGGTCTGGCGGCTGATGCGGCCGACGATGGCGGCATGGCGCGTCACGACGCTGCCATCCTCGATACCCTCGACATAGGCGGCCGGGATGTTGACCATCACATGGCGACGGCCGAGCTCCTCGGGGAAGGTCTGCAGGCGAACGAGGTTGGTGGTGAGCTGCTGCAGGCGCACATCGGCCGGAACATTCATCGCCTTCAGCGTGAATTCACCGATAACGCCATCGGCCGGCAGGCCGTGACGGGCCTGAAAGCGCTTGACCGCGCCGTCGACGTAGGAATCGAAGGACGAGGACATGCCGGCTTCGCGCGGCAGGTCGCCGGTGATGAAGAGGCGCTGACGCAACGCCTGGACGGACTGGTCGGTGACGCCGATCTGCAAACGCTGCTGGCCAGGATTGACCTGCGGCCACCCGCCGGCGGATGCGATCTGCTGATACTGCGCGATTGCCTGCTGAACGCTGGGAACGGACTGCGGTCCGAGAATAGGCGTGTTCGACACGACGGCGGTGGCCGTACGCGAAGCGGCCTTCGCGTCGAACTGATCGTCCCAGTCGCCGCGCTCCGGTGCGTTGATGATCGAATCGATCGCCGACTGCGCGAATGCCGGCGCCGCGACCGTGCTTGCGCCGACAGCCGCCGCCGAGGCGAGAAACGCCCTTCTGGAGAGAGCTTCAATTCCAATTTTCTTCGACATTCGTCCCAACCACAATAATGCCGCCGCTTGAGAGACCGGTGGCTTTGCCCTTCGTCACCGCGCATAACGCAGTCGCTGCCCATCCGTTGCCACGGCGCGCCTCGAAATCTCGCTGCCGGCGATCACTTGATCGCGAGCAGAAAAGCGAGGTTTTAGGAACCTCGGCTCCAGGAAACGCCGGTTTCCGTGTATTTCCGCTGCCATGCTAATATGGCCAATTCGTGTCTCCGCCGCAAAGCGCAACCTTCGATGGCGATCGAGGCGAAAAATGAACCAAACCATTGCAAGGATTTTCCTGGCTAATAGCGGCTAAAACGCGACTTGAATACAGGCGTTTGTGCCTCGAAGCATGGTTGACCGGTCATGCGTTGCAAAGATGCCACGTCGGCCAAAACGGCAAAGCCGGACGCGCAGGGAAACGCATCCGGCTTTCTTTGACCTTGGAGGGGTCTTGTTGCTTAGAGACGATACATGATCGAGTCGTTCCAGAAGCGGTCGAGACGGGTCAGCAGCTTGTTCATCTGCGCGAACTCGTCGGTGCCGATGCCGCCGACCTTGTCGATCGATGCCGTGTGGCGCTCATAGAGCTTGGCAACCGTCTCGGCGATTTCCTGGCCGGTTTCCGTCAGGCTGATGCGGACCGAGCGACGGTCGATGCGCGAGCGCTGGTGGTTGATGAAGCCGAGGTCGACGAGCTTCTTGACGTTGTAGGAAACGTTGGAGCCCAGGTAGTAACCGCGGGAGCGAAGTTCGCCGGCGGTCAGTTCCGAGTTGCCGATGTTGAAGAGGAGAAGAGCCTGGATGGCGTTGACGTCGCTGCGACCCTGACGGTCGAACTCGTCCTTGATGACATCCAGAAGACGGCGGTGAAGACGTTCAACAAGATGAAGGGATTCCATGTAAAGATCACGGATACCCAGGTCCTGCTGTTCACGGAAGTTCGATACCGCCTGCGGCTTGATTTTCGTATTCATGATGACTGCCTCACTGTTTTGTTTGGCGGTGTTGGTTGTCTTCCCGCCTTGAGACAGACCCTATCGAATACAGATAAAATTCTACTTAAACTGCAGGCTTAACAGTGCCTTACCAAAAGGCGCTGTTGTATCAGGGTAAATCAACACTTACCTGCTGCCGGCGCCGGCGCTTCTCCTGCCAGAGCAGGAAGCGGAAAACCGCGTAGATGACGGCGACCACGGCATGGAGGAAAATGACGAGCTTGTTGGCTCCGAAAATCTCCGGAAGAAACCCGTACATGACGATCTGGCCACCTGCCGCGAGCACCCAGATCACCGGGCCCCAGGATACCGCCAGCCAGAGCCCAAGGGCTGCGACCGGGAAGAGGACGGCAAGGCTAGTGCTGGCCACCTTCCACGGCAGGCTCAGCAGATCAAAGCGGCCGGCACCGATCAGCGAGTAGCCGACGAGCATGGCCCAATACTGCAATCCAAACCAGAAGCACGATATCGCGATCAGGCGCAGGAACAGGACGAAGAGAACGCCGGTCAGCGTGCTTTTCGGTATGGTCGGAGAATCAGCGTTCATGCGTCAGACAATAGGTGCGTGGCGACGTCTTCGCCAGCGCTTCGTCACCAGCCGTTTGCCGGTTGCGGCCATTCGCCCGGTTTGGATTTATCTGACGACATGATAATGAGCGCGGCAACAATTGGAACCGCCAAGAGCTGGAACGATCATGCAGGACAAGACACACCTCGTCGACGAAATCACGGGCCACCGCCGGATGCGGCGCAACCGCAAGGCGGACTGGACGCGCCGGATGGTGCAGGAGAACCGGCTGACGGTGGACGACCTGATCTGGCCGGTCTTCGTGGTTCCGGGCTCCGGCATCGTCGAGCCGATCCCCGCCATGCCTGGCGTCAACCGCATGAGCGTCGACAAGCTGGCGGAAGCCACGAGGGAAGCGGCCGATCTCGGCATCCCCGCCATCGCGACCTTCCCGAATATCGAGATGTCGCTGCGCGACGAGACAGGCTCCAACAGCCTGGAGGCGAACAATCTGATCAACCAGGCAACCGCCGCCATCAAAAAGGCCGTGCCGAATATCGGCGTCATCACCGACGTGGCGCTCGATCCGTTCACCAGCCACGGACATGACGGCATTCTGCGCGGCAACGAGATCGTCAATGACGAGACGGTCGATCAGGTGGCGCGCGCCGCCGTCATGCAGGCCGATGCCGGCTCCGACATCATCTCGCCGTCCGAAATGATGGATGGCCGCATCGGCGCCATCCGCAGGGCACTCGACGCCGCCGGGCACCAGAATGTCGGGATCATGAGCTACGCGACGAAATTCGCATCCGCCTTCTATGGCCCCTACCGCGAGGCGATCTCCACGGGCGGGCTGCTGAAGGGCGACAAGAAGAGCTACTATATCGACCCGGCCAACGGCACCGAGGCGATCCGCGACGCCGCGCTCGACGTCGAGGAAGGCGCCGACATGCTGATGGTCAAGCCCGGCCTGCCCTATATCGATATCTGCTGGCGGATGAAGGAAGCCTTCGGCCTTCCGACCTTCGCCTATCAGGTGTCGGGCGAATACTCGCAGATCAAGGCGGCGGCGATGAACGGCTGGATTGACGGCGAAAAGGCGATGCTCGAGACGCTGCTCGCCTTCAAGCGCGCGGGCTGCGACGGCATCCTCACCTATTTCTCCATCGAGGTCGCCAGGATCCTCGCCAAGCGCTGATCGTTTCGCGCCAATATTGTATTCGGGGAGAGCGTCACCATATCAGCGGTAGCCACTCTCGAAAGGAGATCGTAACGATGTCGCTCAACCCGAACCCGCTTTATGCCGCACCTGACGACTGGCGCGCCTATAGCGGCACGCTGAGCCGACGCGTCTTTGCGTTCATCCTCGACTATGTGGTCATCCTTTTGCTCTGCATTCCAGCGGCAGTCATCCTGTTCTTTCTGTCGATCGTCACGCTCGGTCTCGGTTTCTTCCTCTATCCGGCCCTGTTCGCGATCGTCGCGGGCCTCTATTTCGGCTTCACGGTCGGCGGCCCGAGCCAGGCGTCGCTCGGCATGCGGGCGATGGGCATCGCGATCGTGCGCGTCGACGGGCGTGAAATGGATTTCCTGACTGCCATCGTGCATCTGGCGCTGTTCTGGATCCTGAACTCGGTTCTCACGCCGCTGATTCTGCTGGTCGGCCTGTTCACCGACCGCAGCCGCCTGCTGCACGACCTTCTTATCGGAACGGCGACGATCAGAACCGCGTGAAATCCGCCAAGCCTCTGAAATAATCAAACTTCCCCGGCTTTACAGGGGACGCCGGCGGGCCATATCCGAAAGTATAAGCGATCATAAAGCGCGGCCGACCGCCGCGCTGTTGACGTTTTCTTTTCTTAAGTCATGCTGTCATTTCAGCATGCAACCGAAGGACATCTCCGCAGCAGATGAATACGCAGACCACGCCATCTCCGCAGTTTTATCTGACGGCCCCGGCTGCCTGCCCTTATCTTGCGCATGAGATGGAACGGAAGGTTTTTACGCATCTCGTCGGGCCACGCGCCGCCGAGATGAACGACATCCTGACGCAGGGCGGATTTCGCCGTTCCCAGAACATCGCCTACCGTCCCGCCTGCGAGGCCTGCCGGGCCTGTGTTTCGGTGCGCATCCTCGCCGACGAGTTCGAGCCGACCAAATCGATGAAGCGGGTGGTCGCGGCCAATTCCGATCTGATCTCCACCGAATTTCCGGCGCAGCCGTCGAGCGAGCAATATTCGCTGTTTCGCCGCTATCTCGACTATCGGCACCAGCAGGGCGGAATGTCCGACATGACGGTGCTCGATTATGCGATCATGGTCGAGGACACGCATGTCAACACCAAGATCATCGAGTATCGCCGACGCGTGGAAGGCTCGGGGCTGGAAACGCGGCCGAGCGGTGAACTGATCGCGGCGGCTCTGACCGATACGATGAGCGACGGTCTCTCGATGGTCTATTCCTACTTCAACCCTGACCTCGACAAGCGGTCGCTCGGCACCTTCATGATCCTTGACCACATCAGGCGGACAAAGGCGCTCGGCCTGCCGCATGTCTATCTCGGATACTGGGTTCAAGGCTCGCGAAAAATGGACTACAAGACCCGTTACCAGCCGCAGGAGCACCTGACCGCCCGCGGCTGGGAGCGTTTCGACCCCACATCCCTTCCCGAAGGCAGCCAAGCTTAAATGCCCCTCCCCACCCTTTCCGATCACAGGAAGGGCCTGCTGCTGACGGCGATCGGCGGCCTTGCGCTCTCCATGGACATTCCGCTGGTTCGCCTGGCAAATGGCGATATGTGGTCGATCGTCGGCATGCGCAGCATCACCACTGTCGTCGTGACGCTTGTGATCGTTTGCCTGATCCGGTGGATCAAGGGAAGCTGGCCGGCGATGGTGCCGGGTCGGGCGGGTCTTGTTGCCGGTGGCCTCTACGGCCTGTCGACTGTGACGTTCCTGCTCGCGGTGTTCAATACCTCGACGGCGAATGTCGTCTTCATCGTCGCCTTCAATCCGATGTTCGGCGCGCTGCTTTCATGGCTGTTCCTGAAAGAGCGTCCATCCATGTCGACGCTGGTGACCATGATGGTGATGATCCTTGGTGTCGGCATGATCGTCGGTGACGGCCTTTCCGGCGGCAACGGCTTCGGCGATGCGATGGCCCTTTTGACAGCGCTGGTGCTTGCGGGCGCGATTACCGTCGGGCGTGCGTCACGCCGCGCCATGGGGTTCGTGCCGCTGCTCGCCGCCGTGCTTCCGGCGGCCCTTGGTCTGGCGAACGCCCTTCCGGCGGGTCTGGTCATCGACAACCCCGCCTGGATCATCTTCAACGGCGCGGTGCTGATGCCGGTGTCGTTCTGGTGCCTTGCCAGCGGCCCGCGCTATCTATCCGCGCCCGAGGTCGGCATGTTCTACCTGCTCGAGACCATCCTGGCGCCGATCTGGATCTGGCTGATCTTTTCAGAAACGCCGCCGGTCATGACACTGATCGGCGGCTCGATCCTCGTCACCGCGATTATGGCGCACTCGCTTTGGATGGTTCGGAGACAACCTGCGACGGAACAAGCTCCGGCAGTTTGACGGCGTGAACCGCATCGAGTTCGCGCTCCAGTCCGTTCAGGATGTGCGTCCAGCCGCGATGCGTCCGTTCCTCGAAGGCCGACCATTCAGCGCACATTTCATGCGACAGCGTCAGGCGCGTGCCCTCCCCCAGCGGCTCGATATCGATGCGGATGCGATCGGCGTTGTGATCGTGCTCGGCGACCGAAAACGAGAATGTCATCAGGCGCGGCCGGCGCATTTCGAGAAACACGCCATAATGAACGGCGTCGCCGGTCGGCCGTCTGTCGATGACGAGGAAATGGCCGCCGACGCGCGGCTCGATATCGGCGCGGATGACCCGGCCGTCATCGGTGGCGAAGAGGAAGCGTTTGGCGATCTCGGGATTGAGCCAGGCGTCGTAAACCTCGCAGGGCGAGGCATTGTAGGTGTGGGCGACGGTCAGCGTAATGGTCTTGCAGGCAGTCATCAACATTCCTCCGTGATCGGACCTCCATGATCGGACATGCCGCCTTCCCACGAAGGCGCCACATACGATCATTCCGTCCGCCTTCGGAATGATGTTTGTCCATGTTGTGATTACAGGGCAAAACTAGAGGAAATGCCCCGCTCGCCAAGAGCGGGGCGCTGATATATTTCAGCCGGCGAACTTGCCGCTGCGGGGGAAGCCCTTGGGAACGGTACGGCCGGCGGAGGCGCGGTCGGCAAGCCATTCGGCGAGCTCTTCCTTGTTCTTGCTGAACGTACGGCCGGCGCTGTCTTCCCAGACGAGGCCATCCGCGATCGCGAAGCAGCGCACGTCCGAAATGCCGCCATCCTTGTAGCGCTGCAGGCGAACGCCCTTGCCGCGCGACATTTCCGGTACCTGATCCAGCGGGAAGACCAGGAGCTTGCGGTTCTCGCCGACCACGGCGACGTGGTCGCCGGAAACGGGCACGAGGAGTTTCGTCTCGTCGGGCATGGAAACATTCATGATCTGCTTGCCCTTGCGGGTATTGGCGACCATGTCCGCCTCGGCGACGACAAAGCCGTTACCGGCCGTCGAGACGATCATCTGCTTGCGCTGCGGATCGTGGACGAAGGCCGTCAGCACGTCCTGATCGTTGTCCATGTCGATCATGATGCGCAACGGCTCGCCATGGCCGCGACCGCCAGGCAGCTTGTCGCCACCGAGCGTGAAGGCCTTGCCGCCGGTGGTGACGACCAGGATCTTGTCGGTGGTCTGCGCGGGGAACGCGATCCTCAGCGCATCGCCTTCCTTGAAGGTGAGCGTCGCGGTGTCGGAGATGTGGCCCTTCAGCGCGCGGATCCAGCCCTTCTCGGAGACGACGACGGTGATCGGCTCCTTCTCGATCATCGCCTGCTGGATCGCCTGCTCGTCGGCATCGGGCGCTTCGGCAAACTGGGTGCGACGGCGGCCGAGTTCGGTCGCCTTGGCGAACTTCTTCTTCACCTCGCCGATTTCCCAGGCAACGGTCTGCCACTGCTTGTCCTCGGAGGCGAGCAGTGCTTCGATCTCGGCCTTTTCCTTGCTCAGAGCGTCGAACTCGGTGCGGATCTCGAATTCTTCCAGCTTGCGCAAGGAGCGCAGGCGCATGTTGAGGATGGCTTCGACCTGGATCTCGGTGAGCGACCAGCGCGCGACCATGACGGGCTTGGGTTCATCCTCCTCGCGGATGATGCGGATCACCTCGTCGATGTTGAGGTAGGCGATCAGCAGGCCGCCCAGGACTTCGAGGCGACGCTCGATGGCGGCAAGGCGGAAGCGTGAACGACGCTGAAGCACGTCGCGGCGGTGGTCCAGCCACTCCTTCAGAACCTCGTTCAAAGCCATGACGCGCGGAATGCGGCCCATGGAGAGAACGTTCATGTTCAGCGGGAAACGGCTTTCGAGTTCCGTCAGCTTGAACATGGATTCCATGAGGATGGTCGGATCGACGGTGCGGTTCTTCGGCACCAGCACGACGCGGACATCCTCGGCCGACTCGTCGCGGATGTCCTCGAGCAGCGGCAGCTTGCGTGCGATCAAGAGCTCGGCGATCTTCTCGATCAGGCGCGACTTCTGCACCTGGAACGGAATTTCGGTGACGACGATCTGATAGCCGCCGCGGCCGAGATCCTCGGTCTGCCATTTGGCGCGCGTGCGAAAGCCGCCGCGGCCGGTCTTGTAGGCGTCGATGATCGTCTGGCGGTCGTCGATGATGATGCCGCCGGTCGGGAAATCCGGACCGGGGATGAACTGTTCCACCAGCGTCTCGACCGTCGCATCCGGATGCTTGATCAGATGCAGCGCCGCGTCGCACAGTTCATGCGCGTTGTGCGACGGGATGGAGGTCGCCATGCCGACGGCGATGCCCGACGAGCCGTTGGCGAGAAGGTTCGGGAAGGCGCCGGGGAGAACCGTCGGTTCCTGGTCTTCCTCGTTGTAGGTCAGCCGGAAATCGACGGCGTCCTGATCGACACCCTCGAGCAGCAGCCCGGCGACATCGGTCATGCGCGCTTCGGTGTATCGATAGGCGGCGGCACTGTCGCCATCGATGTTGCCGAAGTTCCCCTGCCCGTCGACAACGGGATAACGCTGCGAGAAATCCTGGGCGAGACGGACCAGCGCATCGTAGACCGACTGGTCGCCGTGCGGATGGAACTTACCGATGACGTCACCGACGATACGGGCGCATTTCTTGAAGGCCGAGTTCGGGCGGATACCCATCTCGCTCATCGCGTGGATGATGCGGCGGTGGACCGGCTTCAGGCCGTCGCGGACGTCGGGCAGCGCGCGATGCATGATGGTCGACAACGCATAGGCGAGATAACGCTCCTCGAGCGCCGCCTTCAGGTCGATCGGAAGAATGCTGTCATCGTCTCCGCCGGAGGGCGGCAAAATCTCTTGTCCCATACCTTCTGACTAAACGAGATGGTTGATGTGAGCAAGGAATCCGGGCATTGCGGCTGTGGATGAAGTCTCCGAACAGAAAGAAAACAACCGCTAAAACCTTTCTGCCCGAATTTGGACTTTGTTTGCTTGTCCCTTCAACAGAATTTTAGAGAACGCAAAATATAAACCGGCGCAGATCCGTAGTAGATTGACGGCCAACCGCCCACCTGGACCAGAGGAACATTCATGACATTTTACCGGACGACGCGGCTCATGCTTTCGGGCGTGGCATTCCTTTCTCTCGCCGGCTCCGCTTTCGCGCTCGATGGCCAGGATCTGCTGAAGAAGATCAATGCCGCCTACACGATGCAGGGAGGCACGCTCGCGGCCGACGGCATCGACGTGAACGACAAGACCGTCACGCTGAAGAATGCCAGCTTCAAGCCGAACAATGGCGATGCGCTGCCAATCGGCGAAATCAAGCTGAGCGGCGTCGAGCAAAACGACGACGGCGGCTACTACATCGAGGAAGCGACCTTCCCCGACATCAACACCACCAATGACGGCGCGACGCTGACCGTCAGCGAGCTCGCGCTCGGCGGCGTCTCGATCCCGGCCGACGCCAAGGGTGAAGGCCTCTCCTCGATGATGCTCTACGAGACCGCGCGCAGCGGCCCGCTGAAGGTCGTCCAGAACGGCGCCGAGCTGTTCTCGATCGGCGGCACCGAAATGAACCTGACGCTGCGCGAAGACGAGTCCGGCTTCGATTTCGACGGCACCTTCAAGGGCCTCAAGGCTGATCTCGGCAAGGCGACCGATCCGCAGAGCAAGGAAGCGATCGAGAAGCTGGCGCTGCAGCAGGTCAACGGCGACATCACCATGAAGGGTGGCTGGGACATGGCCCCCGGCACGATCGATGTGTCGGAGTTCGCCTTCGACTTCAGCAATGTCGGCAAGCTCAACCTCGCCTTCAAGATCAACGGCTACACACTTGCCTTCATGAAGTCGATGCAGGAAGCCGCACAACAGGCGGAAGCCAACCAGAACAAGGAACAGGCCCAGCAGGCCTTCGGCCTCGCCATGCTTGGCCTTCTGCAGCAGCTTTCGTTCGAGAGCGCCCAGATCCGCTTCGACGACGCCTCGATCACCAAGCGCGCGCTCGATTACGCCGGCAGCCAGCAGGGCATGTCGGGTCAGCAGATGGCGGACTCGCTGAAGGCGATGGCGCCGATCATGCTGGCGCAGCTCAATATCCCCGAGCTGCAGAACGCCGTATCGGCCGCGGTCAACACCTTCCTCGACGACCCGAAGAGCCTGACGGTCGACGCCGCTCCGGCCAAGCCCGTACCCTTCCCGATGATCATGGGTGCCGCCATGGGCGCACCGAACACGCTGCCGCAGGTACTCGGCGTGAAGGTTTCGGCGAACGATTGATCGCTGTGACGTGAATGAGAAAAAGCCCGGCGCGCATTGCTCGCCGGGCTTTTTTGTTACCTGAGAATGATCGGAGCTAGAAACGAAAAAAGCCCGACTCGCGCCGGGCTTTTCTCGTTCAAGCGTTGCCCGCTCAGTCCTTCTTGACCGGCGGCATGACGCGCAGCGACAGTTCCATCAGCTGCTTCGGCGTTGCCGGCGACGGGGCGTTCATCAGCAGGTCCTGTGCCTGCTGGTTCATCGGGAACAGCGTGATTTCGCGCAGGTTCTTGGCGCCGAGCAGAAGCATCACGACGCGGTCGATACCGAAGGCGCAGCCGCCATGCGGAGGCGCGCCGTACTGGAAGGCGCGGTACATGCCGCCAAAGCGTTCCTCGACATCGGTCTGGCTGAGACCGACCAGTTCGAAGGCCTTGACCATGGCTTCCGGCGACTGGTTACGGATCGAGCCCGAGGCGATTTCGAAGCCGTTGCAGACGGCGTCGTACTGGTAGGCCTTGAGCGACAGCGGGTCCTGCGTCTGCAGCGCCTCGAGGCCACCCTGCGGCATCGAGAAGGGGTTGTGGGCGAAATCGATCTTCTTGTCTTCCTCGCTCCATTCGTAGAACGGGAAGTCGATGATCCAGCACAGTTCGAAGCGATCACGATCAACGAGGTTCAGGTCTTCGCCCGCCTTGGTGCGCGCTTCGCCCGCGAACTTGTAGAATTTGGACGGCTCGCCGGCGACGAAGAAGGCGGCGTCGCCCGCTTCAAGGCCGAGCTGGACGCGGAGCGCTTCGGTGCGCTCCTCGCCGATGTTCTTGGCGAGCGGACCGGAACCGCCGACCTTGCCGTCTTCTTCCTTCCAGAAGATGTAGCCGAGGCCCGGCTGGCCGAGCGATTGCGCCCAGGCGTTCATGCGGTCGCAGAATGCACGGCTACCACCGGTCTTGGCCGGGATGGCCCAGACTTCGACCTTCGGGTTCGACGCGATCATGCCGGCGAAGACCTTGAAGCCGGAGCCGGCGAAATGCTCGGTGACGGCCTGCATCTCGATCGGGTTGCGCAGGTCGGGCTTGTCGGAGCCGTACTTGCGGATCGCGACGTCGTAAGGGATGCGCGGCCATTCCTTGGTGACCGGCTTGCCTTCAGCGAACTGCTCGAAGACGGAGGTCATGATCGGGGCCATCGTGTCCCAGACGTCTTCCTGGGTGACGAAGCTCATTTCCAGGTCGAGCTGGTAGAATTCGCCAGGCAGGCGGTCGGCGCGCGGGTCTTCATCGCGGAAGCACGGCGCGATCTGGAAGTAGCGGTCGAAACCGGCAACCATCAGGAGCTGCTTGTACTGCTGCGGCGCCTGCGGCAAGGCGAAGAACTGGCCGGGGTGGATACGCGACGGCACGAGGAAGTCGCGCGCGCCTTCCGGCGAGGAGGCCGTCAGGATCGGGGTCGTGTATTCGCCGAAGCCGGCCGACGTCATGCGGTTGCGGATATCGGAGATAATCTGGCTGCGCTTGACGATGTTCTTGTGCAGCGTCTCGCGGCGCAGGTCGAGGAAGCGATACTTGAGGCGGATGTCCTCGGGATAGTCAGGCTCGCCGAAGACCGGCAGCGGCAGTTCCTTGGCTTCGGAGAGGACTTCGATCTCCTGGGCGTAGAGTTCGACCTCGCCGGTCGCCATGTTCTTGTTGACGGTATCTTCCGAACGCGCCTTGACGACGCCGTCGATGCGGATGACCCATTCGCCGCGCACGGTCTCGGCGATCTTGAAGGCCGGGCTGTCCGGGTCGGCGACGACCTGGGTCATGCCATAGTGGTCGCGAAGGTCGATGAAGAGAACGCCGCCATGGTCACGAACGCGGTGGACCCAGCCGGAGATCCGGACATTGGCGCCGACATCCGACTTGCGGAGGGCTGCGCATGTGTGGCTGCGGTAACGATGCATCATCTCAATTCCCAGTATTTGGCTTGAAGACGGCGGCGGGGGCTCGATTGGCTCTCCCGTTCCGACAAGAAAATCGGGCGGAAAAGCGCATGGACGGCCTGATTTGTCAAGACTTGGCGCCGTAAGCCCGCGGTTTTCGCCGTGGCTGCAGGCTTATCATATGACAGGCTCCGCGGCAGTTTGGCCGCAGGAGGGATATTGCTGAAAGTCCCGGTCAACTTTAAAGAGGACACATCACCATTTCAGGGAGTCCCGCCATGCCCCTCCTCACCCGTCGCAATCTTCTCAAGGCTTCAGCCGTCGCCGGCGCATATGGGGTGGGCATCGGCGTCGCGGGCAAGTTCGGTCTGGCGCAGGCAGCACCCGAGCCGCAGGTGCTCAAGGCGCTGAAGTCGGAGGCAACGCTGACCGAGGCCGGGGTGACAAAGAACATCATGACATGGGGTGATGTGGCGGGTGAAGCGGGAATGCCGCCGGTGCTGCGGATGACCAAGGGCAAACCGTATGCGGCGCGACTGGCCAACGCGCTGGACGAGCCAACCACAATTCACTGGCATGGCATACGCGTTCCCAACAACATGGACGGCGTGCCGTTCCTGACGCAGCCTTACGTCTATACCGGCGACAACTTCGACTATGCCTTCACGCCGCCCGACGCCGGAACGTTCTGGTACCATCCGCACTGCAACACGCTGGCACAGATGGGCCAGGGCATGACCGGCGTGATCGTGGTCGAGGATCCGGCCGATCCGACGTTCGATTCCGAGGTCATTCTCAACCTGCGTGACTGGCGCCTGGGAGGCAACGGCCAGTTCATCGCCGCCTTCCGCCCGCGCGACGCCGCCAAGTCGGGCACTTTCGGGACGCTGAGAACGGCGAACTGGAACCGGGAGCCGCAATACGACGCCCCGGCCGGAGGCTTGATCCGCCTGCGCATCGCCATCACCGATGTCACGCGCATCTATTCTCTGAAGGTCGCGGGCGCGGAGGCGACCGTGATCGCGATCGACGGCAATCCGGTGCCGAAGCGCTTTCCGCTCGATCTGCTGCTGCTCGGACCCGGGCAGCGCATCGATCTGGCCGTGCGCATGCCAGACAGCGAGGGCGCGACGGCGACGCTCGAAGACATTCGCGGCACCGCACCGAAGACCCTCGCCAAGCTGCGCGCGGTTGGCGCGTCGCTGAAGCGCGATGTCGGCGATCTTGCCGCATTGGGCGACAACCCGGTTGCCAGCGCCGACCTTTCCACCGCCGAGAAGATATCGGTCGTGCTCAGCTCCACCGCCGAGAGCGCGCCCGCCGACGGCATCTGCGGCACGATTGGCTACAGTTTCTGGGCGATCAACCGTGTTCCCTGGCCCGGCGATACGAAAGACCCGACGGCGCCGCTCGCCGAGTTGAAGCTCGGCAAGAGCTATATTCTGCAGGTCGAGAACGTGACGCAGCATCTGCACCCGATTCACCTGCATGGCATGAGCTTCACCGTGCTCTCCTCCTCGACGCGGGAAGCGGTTCCATTCGTCTCGGATACCTATCTAATCCAGCCGGGCGAGAAGGCGCAGCTCTCCTTTGTCGCCGACAATCTCGGAGACTGGCTGTTGCATTGCCACATCATCGAGCATCAGAAGTCGGGTATGACGAGTTATGTAAAGGTTGTTTGACCCCTCACGGCCGGTAGCGGTTGACATATTGGGCCGAAAGGAGAAGGAAGGTTCAACCATGTCTATCCTGCGAATGAATTGAGATGATTGAAACAACCGCCGATTTGGAGGCGGCCTGCATCGAGCTGGCCAAGTCAGAATTCATTACTATCGACACCGAGTTTCTGCGCGAGACGACGTTCTGGCCGGAACTTTGCTTGATCCAGATGGCAAGCCCGACGATGGAAGTGCTTGTCGACCCCCTGGCGAAGGGGCTCGACCTGAAGCCCTTCTTCGAGCTGATGGGCGATGCCAGCGTGCTGAAGGTGTTCCACGCCGCGCGGCAGGATATCGAAATCATCTACAACAGGGGCGGCCTCATTCCGCATCCGATCTTCGACACGCAGGTCGCGGCGATGGTCTGCGGATTCGGCGATTCCGTTTCCTACGACCAGCTGGTGAGCCGGACCAAGGGCGTGCAGATCGACAAGTCCTCGCGGTTCACCGACTGGAGCCGGCGCCCGCTCTCCGAAAAGCAGCTCGACTATGCGCTGGCCGACGTGACGCATCTGCGTGACGTCTACCTCTATCTCAAGGCCGAACTGGAACGCGAAGGCCGTTCCTCGTGGCTGTCCGAGGAGATGGACGTGCTCGAGGCGAAAGAGACCTACGACATTCATCCCGACGATGCCTGGCAGCGCCTGAAGATGCGCCTGCGCAAGCCGCAGGAATTGGCGGTGCTGAAATACGTGGCCGCATGGCGCGAGCGCGAGGCGCGTAACCGCAACGTGCCGCGTTCGCGCGTCATCAAGGACGACGCGATCTACGAGATCGCACAGCAGCAGCCGAAGGATGCCGAGGCGCTCGGTCGCCTGCGCACGATCCCGAAGGGCTGGGAACGTTCGTCGGCGGGCGCCGTCGTGGTCGAGGCGGTGAATACGGCGCTGGCGCTACCCAAGGCCGAGATGCCGCATGCGCCGAGGCAGAATCAGCCGCCGGAGGGGGCCGCCGCCGCCGCCGAGCTGTTGAAGGTCCTGTTGAAGCTGATCTCGGAAAAGCACGGCGTCGCGCCCAAGGTGATCGCCAACAGCGAGGATCTCGACAAGATCGCCGCCGAGGGCGAGAACGCCGACGTCGGCGCGTTGCGCGGATGGCGCCGCGAGCTGTTCGGCGATCCGGCCCTGCAATTGATCAAGGGCGACGTCGCGCTGCGCTTCGTTGGCAAGAAGGTCGAGACGGTCGCTCTCTAGGTCGTGACGCAATTTTACCGGCGCACCGATTTAGGTCACAACTGCGCCCAATCGTTCAGCTAAATCTTTTTCGAAGGGATATCCCATACCCTTCCGAAAGGGCTTTCGGACGCCTACATTGCTTCAGGTGCACGCTGGCCAAGGCTGAACGAAAAGGCCCTTATGAGAGAAGTATCCCCGGTCCAGAACTGGCTTCTGATCATGCTCGTCATGGCGGCAAGCGGTGTTCTCTACAGCGTCATGTTCTTCCAGGACAGCCGCCCCTTCATCGGCGCGATCTTCGCGCTGTGCATGGGGATGCCGATCATCGCGTTCGAGCGGAAAGTCTTCCTGCGCGGGCTTCAACGGCGCATCGAACAGTTGCCGACCTTCACGTTCTTCCTTGCCGAACTCTTCATCTACGAGATCCTGATGAGCGTGGGCTTCGCGGCGGCGGGTCTATCGCTCTGGGGGCTCGGCCTGATAACCCCCAGTTCGTGGGTCGATGCGGTCGTGCTGCCGTTCAATGCGTTTCTCTACGCGCTGGCGGTCTGCTCGCTGATGATCTTCGTGCTTCGCGTTCGCGAGCTTCTGGGCCGCGACGTGTTCGCGAGCATGCTTGTAAGCCGGTACCGAAAGCCGGTGAGCGAAGAGCGCGTTTTCCTGTTCATCGACCTTGTGGATTCCACGACCTTCGCGGAGAAGCACGGCGACCTGCGCGCGCAGCAGATGCTGAGCTCGCTGTTCGCGGCCTTCGCCGAGCCCGTGCGCAAGCACAAGGGAACGATCGACGACTATGTCGGCGACGCCGCGATCATCAGCTGGCCGCTGGAGCGCGGGGTAAAATTCGCCCGCTGCGTGAACTGCATCTTCGACATCATCGGCGCCATCGAGGCGGATGCGGAGAATTGGCTGAAGACCTACGGTCAGGTGCCGCGCCTGCGTGCTGCTTTGCACGGCGGCAACATCATCACCGCGGAAATCGGCGTCGACCACCACAAGATCACCTATTTCGGCGATACGATCAACACGACGTCGCGGCTTGAATCCCTGTGCAAGACGCTGAACCGCGCTGTGCTGATATCGGCCGACCTCGCCCAGCGCATCCAGCTACCTTCGAAAGTCGTCGCTGAGGATCTCGGCCAGCACGCGGTCAAGGGCCGCGGACAGAGCCTCGGTGTGATCTCGCTCGTCAAGGCCGATAACCGTATCGCGGCACCGAAGCTTCAGGCCGGCGTCAAAGCGCCGACATAAGAGGCCGAGGGCGCGCTACTCGAAGCGGAAAGCGAGCCGCTTGTTGGTAAGCTTGGCGAGCTGCTGCAGGCGGCCATCGAGGCGTTCGCCGGCGAAATCGCGGTATTCCGAAGGCACCACGAATTCGAGGTCGAGATCGGGGTCGCTCGATTTGCGGAACGTCAGGTTGCGAACGATGCCGGGCATCGAGGCCGAGAACAGATAGACGACGCGCAGCATGCCGCCAAGCAGCTTGGCGCGCTCGACATATTGCGGCGTGGCAATCGTCGCCAGCGGGCTGGTCGCGCCGTCGTCGTGCAGGCCTTCGAAGCGGTAGTAATTGGCGAGCGCGATGAAGGCGCGGCCGGGATGGCTGATGCCGACGAAGGACGTGTGGGCGATGATGTTCAGCGCCTGAAGGCCACGATAATCGGGATGGGCGCGCCAGCTGATGTCGGCGAGCAGGCAGGCGGCCTGGCGATAGCGGGCCTCCTCCGGCGTCTCCGAGATATCGAAGAACGGCATCATCCGGCCGGTCCACTCCGAGAGCTCGCGGGCGTGTTCGGGCGAGCGCGCACGCAGGATCGCGAGTTCACGCGCGGCCTCGATCAACGGGTCGGCGCGGCGTTCGCTTTCGGAGAGAAGCGAGTAGAGATAGCCCTCGCGCACGCCCTGGCCGGAGAAGGAGATCACCGAGGGCTTCATGACGCTCAGCACTTCCTTCATGGCAACCGCGCCATATGGAAGGAGCGCACGGCGGTATTTCGATACCGCCGCCCAGGCGGGGTCCTTGGAATCCTTGGCAGCGTCGACCTGATCGAGGAACAGCATCATCTGCTCGAAAGAGATCTCGTAGCCCTGCATCATGTGCAGCGGGTAATTGATCATCTCCATATGCAGCTTGGCGATATTTCGCCAGGTGCCACCGACGGCGTAGAAGGTGCGCCCCTCGCCCTTGGCCAGAAGCCTGGAGATGGTCTTTACATGCTTGCGGGCGAAGGTACGGGCCTTGTCCATCGAGCCGCCGGCATATTCCGACAGGCGCAGCCCACCGAGCGGCAGCGTCACGCCCTGGCCGAGCTCCTTGCCCTTGATATCGATCAGTTCCAACGAGCCGCCGCCCAGATCGCCGGCGATGCCATCTGGCGTATAGAAGCCGCTGACGATGCCGAGCGCGGAGAACCTGGCTTCTTCCTCGCCGGACAGAACGCGCACCTTGCGCTGCAGGATGGTTTCGGCGCGATGAATGAAATCGGGGCCATTCGAGGCCTCGCGGGCCGCGGCTGTCGCCAGCACGTACATGGTCGCAGCACGCGCCTGGTCGGACAGCGCCTTGAAGCGATGCAGGGCGGAAAGCGCGCGTTCGACGCTGGCCTCGTCCATCTTGCCTGTCAGCGCTATGCCCTTGCCGAGACCACAGAGAACCTTTTCGTTGAAAAGGATCGTGGGCGATCTCGACAAGCCTTCATAGATGACCACACGGATCGAGTTCGACCCGATATCGACAACGGAGACCGGAGCAATCCCTGGAAGGCGCCCCTGGGCTTCTGATTCAACCATGCAGGTCCAGTTTTATCTTTTTGTCCGGCCGGAAAGAAGGCCGGCAATCAGCTTTGGCGCACTGGATTTCAACGCTTCACCGCGGCCCGAAAGGCTCGGATTGGTCATGAAATACTGTTGCGCATTGAACGGCTCCTCGCCCTTGCGCACTTCCATGCGCCTGGACGTCCCGTCGGCCAATATCTCGTAGCTTTGCTGATTGTCAATGAGGTTGCCCAGCATGATCTGTGACAAAACCTGCTCGTGCACGGTCGGATTGGTAAGCGGAACCAGCGTTTCGACACGGCGATCGAGGTTTCTCGGCATCATGTCGGCGGAGCCGATATAGACCAGCGCCTTGTCCGACGGGAGGCCGTGACCATTGCCGAAGCAGAAGATGCGGCTATGCTCCAGGAAACGGCCGACGATCGACTTGACGCGGATGTTTTCCGAGAGACCGGGCACCTGGGGGCGCAGGCAGCATATGCCGCGGATGACGAGATCGATCTCGACGCCGGCGTGGCTCGCCGTATAGAGCGCGTCGATGATTTCGGGATCGACGAGCGAGTTCATCTTCATCCAGATGGCCGCCGGGGCGCCGCTCCTGGCGTGCTTGATCTCTTCGTCGATGTGGCGAAGGATGCGCGATCGCAGCGTATAGGGCGATACGGCGAGCTTCATGCTCTCTTCCGGCTCGCCATAGCCGGTGATGAAATTGAAGATGTTGGCCATGTCGTGCGCAATCACAGGATTGCAGGTGAAGAACGACAGGTCGGTGTAGATCTTCGCGGTGATCGGGTGATAGTTGCCGGTGCCGAGATGGCAGTAGCTGCGCAGCTTGCCCTCTTCGCGGCGCACGACCAGCGACATCTTCGAGTGGGTCTTCAATTCGATGAAGCCGAAAACGACCTGCACGCCGGCGCGTTCGAGGTCGCGCGCCCAGCGGATGTTGGCCTCCTCGTCGAAACGCGCCTTCAGTTCGACCAGCGCGGTCACCGACTTGCCGGATTCGGCCGCGTCGATCAGCGCGCGGACGATCGGGCTGTCGTTGGAGGTGCGGTAAAGCGTCTGCTTTATCGCCAGGACGTCAGGATCGCGCGCAGCCTGGAGCAGAAACTGGACCACCACGTCGAAGGACTCGTACGGGTGATGAACCACCATGTCCTTCTCGCGGATGGCGGCGAAGCAATCGCCGGCGTGCTCGCGGACGCGTTCGGGAAATCGCGCATTGTAGGAGGGAAACCTCAGGTCGTCGCGCGGCGCCTTGGTGATCTCGGACAGCGTGTTCAGCGCCAGAAGACCCGGCAGCACGGCGACGCGGTTGTCGGGTACGTTGGTCGCCTGGACCACGAACTGACGCAGCGAGGCCGGCATTTCGGAATCGGTTTCGAGGCGGATCACCGAACCGCGACGACGGCGCTTCAGCGCTGTCTCGAAGAAACGGACGAGATCTTCGGCCTCTTCCTCGACTTCGATATCGCTGTCGCGGATGATGCGGAACGTACCGGAACCCTGCACCTCGTAGCCCGGGTAGAGCCGGTAGATGAAGATATTGGCGACATCCTCGAGCGTGATGTAGCGGATCGTGTTGCCGTCATCCGGCAGGCGCACGAAACGGTCGAGCGCCGGCGGCAGGCGCAGCAGCGCCGTCATCGGCTCGCGGCCGTTCTTGCTGACCAGCTGCAGGCCGATCGAGAAGCCGAGATTGGGAATGAAGGGGAACGGATGGGCCGGGTCGATGGAGAGCGGCGTCAGTACCGGGAAGATCGCCTGCTCGAATTCGGTGGCGAGCCAGTTGCGATCGGTTTCGCTGAGCGCGCCCGGGCGAACGATCAGGATGTCTTCCTTGGCGAGATACTGCTGCAGCACGGCCAGCGAGGCCTGCTGCTCCATCTGCAGATTGTCGATCTCCTGCAGGATGGATTCGAGCTGCTCGGCCGGCGTCTTGCCGTCGGGCGTGCGCACGACAATGTTCTGACGCACCTGCCCTTCGAGACCGGCAACGCGCACCATGAAGAATTCATCGAGGTTGGCGGCCGAGATCGACAGGAAGCGAACGCGCTCGAGCAGCGGATGCTCGGTGTTCAGCGTTTCCTCGAGAACGCGGCGATTGAACTGCAGCCAGGAGAATTCCCGGTTTATGAAGCGCTCGGGGCTGGAGAGCAGTTCTTCAAGCGTAGGAACGTTCGCCTTGGTTTCAGGAGCCGTCTCCTGGTTTCCCGCGACTGCACTGTCCATCGTTCGATTGCCCCCTCATGATTGCGCCAAGCCGAATATATCAGTTTCACGACGGAACTGTGACAGTCAATCAGCCAGATCGGAATTGCCCAATTCATTCAACACTTCAGCGGCAAGCGCGCGCGTGATCTTGGTGCCTCTTGAAAGCGCCAGCCGGTCCAGCCGCTCGACGATCGTCTGCGCGGCATTCAGCGACCGCTCCATCCTCACGACAATATAGAGCACCAGTTTGTCATCTATATAAAGCTGACGATCGGCGAAGAGCTTGACGATGACCTGCGACAGGAGCTCCTCGTCTGGCTCGCCGATCTCGACGACCGTCGCCGCCTTCAGGCGGGAACGCAGGTCGGCCAGCTCGACCGGCCAGGACATCGGCCAGAGACGGCTGGTCATCAACAGGCTATGGCCGTTTTCGCGCACGCTGTTGATGACGTGGAACAGCTCGGTGTCGTCGAAGCCCAGGCGATCGACGTCCTCGAAGAGAACCGGGCCGCTCGCCGCATCGACCGCCGCGTTGACGCCGGCCTTCGGATGGATGAGCCTGGCGCCGCTGTGATCCTTCCAGATATTGGCGAGATGCGACTTGCCCGACCCGACCGGGCCGGCAAGGATGACGACCGGCGACGGCCAGTTCGGCCAGGCATCGACGATCTCGACAGCCGCCGCCAGCCGCTCGGAGATCAGGAGATCGTCACGACCGGTCGCGGCGTCATGAGAAAAGGCCAGGGGTAGCTGCTCCACGGGCTTGCGCCTTGAGTCAGCGTTTTTCACGTCAGTCATTTCGGGCCAGCTTTTGTCTTCCGTACCGGGGCCGCCTTCGCCTCGCCCGCATACAGGTCGCTGTCAAGGTAGCGCGAAAGCGCGAAACGGACAAGAACGCCGACGGCGGCGGCGGCCGGCACCGCGACCAGAAGGCCGACGAAGCCGAACAGCGCTCCGAAGGCGAACAGCGCGAACATCAGCCAGACTGGATGCAGACCGACGCTATGGCCGACGAGCTTCGGCTGCAGGATATTGCCTTCCATGAACTGGCCGCTGAAGAAGACGACGAGCACCGCGCCGACCCAGAGGTAATCCGGCCAGAACTGGACGAGCGCCACGCCGAGGGCGGCAATCAATCCGACCGTGGAGCCTACATACGGGATGAAGCTGATCATGCCGGCGAAGAGGCCGATGAGCAGGCCGAAATTCAGCCCGACGAGCGACAGGCCGACCGCGTACCAGATACCGAGGATGAGGCAGAGCGAGCCCTGCCCGCGAATGAAGCCGGCGATCGCCTGATCGATCTCGCGCATGATCTGGTGGACGTTTGCCACGTAATCGCGGGGCACATACTTGTCGATGTTGTCGACCATGCGATCCCAGTCGAGCAGCATGTAGAAAGCGACCACTGGTGTCACGATCATAAGCGATATCACGTTGACGACGGCCAGGCCGGAGCTCCAGACCTGGCTGAACAGCCCGGTGAGCAGGCCGAAGCCCTGCGACAGGATTTCCGAGAAATTGTTCTTGATGGTGCCGAGCTGGTTCTTGATCCAATCTGGCAGCATCGAGTTCTGCTGCTTGGCGATGAAGGCCTGCAGCTGGTCGATATATCCCGGCAGCCGGCCGGCGAAATCGGCGAACTGGCTGGCGAGGATCGGGATCAGGATCATCAGCGCCAGCACGATGAGGATGACGAAGGCGATCAGGATGACAATGGTCGCCATCAGGCGGCTGAGGCCGAGCTTTTCCAGCCGGTCGGCAACGGGGTCGAGAAAATAGGCGATCGCCATGCCGGCCAGGAACGGCAGCAGGATGGAACTGAACACCAGCAGGAAGGCAATGAAGAATGCGAGCACGATCAGCCAGAAGATGACCTGGCGCTTCAGACTGGCGCCGCTAACCTGCTGTGGCATCATGTTCTCCGCTGATCGAACGTCGGTATATGCCGCATCGCAGCGATACGGCCCGCGAGCCACATAGGATGCAGCCGCGAGAATGGTCAACCCCGGCGTCCAATTTCCCGATTGCCGTGGCCGAAAGAGCGGGAAATTGGGGCTTTTGCCACGCAATGCCTTGCATAAAGGCCCCTGTCATGCAATGGCGACCCGCATGTGACGCGGGGATATTTCCCGCCCGACGACAGCCATCGGAGAGCAGTATGAGCCAGTCCGGAAAAAACGGTCTCACCTATAGCGATGCAGGCGTGGATATCGACGCTGGCAACCTTCTCGTCGAAAAGATCAAGCCCGCCGTACGCTCGACCCACCGCCCCGGCGCGGATGGCGAAATCGGCGGTTTCGGTGGCCTGTTCGACCTCAAGGCCGCCGGCTTCACCGATCCGGTTCTGGTCGCCGCCAATGACGGCGTCGGCACCAAGCTGAAGATCGCGATCGATGCCGATTATCACGACACCGTCGGCATCGACCTCGTCGCCATGTGCGTCAACGACCTCGTGGTCCAGGGCGCCGAGCCGCTGTTCTTCCTCGACTACTTCGCGACCGGCAAGCTCGATCCGGACCAGGGTGCGGCGATCGTCGAAGGCATTGCCGCAGGCTGCCGCGACGCGGGCTGTGCGCTGATCGGCGGCGAAACCGCCGAGATGCCGGGCATGTACTCCTCCGGCGATTACGATCTGGCCGGCTTTGCCGTGGGTGCGGCCGAACGCGGCAAGCTGCTGCCGTCCGGAGACATCGGCGAAGGCGACGTCATCCTCGGCCTCGCCTCCTCGGGTGTCCACTCCAACGGCTTCTCGCTGGTGCGCAAGATCGTCGGCATTTCCGGCCTCGCCTGGGATGCGCCGGCCCCCTTCGCTGATGGCAAGACGCTTGGTGAAGCGCTGCTGACCCCGACCCGCATCTATGTGAAGCAGCTCCTGAGCGTCATCCGCGAGACCGGGGCGATCAAGGCGCTGGCGCACATCACCGGCGGCGGTTTCCCCGAGAATATTCCGCGCGTGCTGCCCAAGCACCTGGCAGCCGAGATCGATCTTGCGGCCGTCAAGGTTCCGGCCGTGTTCTCCTGGCTGGCGAAGACCGGCGGCGTCGAGGCGAACGAGATGCTGCGCACCTTCAACTGCGGCATCGGCATGATCGCCGTCGTTTCCGCCGAGAACGCCGACACGGTCATCTCGGCGCTGGAAGCGCAGGGCGAAAGCGTCGTGCGGCTCGGCCGGATGATCGCGCGCGCCGAGGGCGCTCACGGCACGCTCTACAAGGGCACGCTCGCCATATGACGTCTTTGCGCAAACGCGTCGTCGTCTTCATCTCGGGCGGCGGCTCCAACATGATGGCGCTGGTTGCCGCCGCGAAGGCCCAGGATTTCCCGGCCGAGATCGTCGGCGTGATCTCCGACAAGCCGGATGCGGGCGGCCTTGCCAAGGCGGCCGCCGAGGGCATCGCGACCTACGCCTTCGCGCGCAAGGACTACGCCAGCAAGGAAGCGCATGAGGAGGCGATTTTCGCGGCGCTGGACGCGCTGTCGCCTGATATTCTCTGCCTGGCGGGCTATATGCGCCTGCTGAGCGGCACGTTCATCCAGCGCTACGAGGGGAAGATGATCAACATCCACCCTTCCCTGCTGCCGCTATTTCCCGGCCTGCACACGCACCAGCGCGCCATCGACGCCGGCATGCGGATCGCCGGCTGTACAGTACATTTCGTCACCGAGGGCATGGATGAAGGCCCTGTCATCGGCCAGGCGGCCGTGCCTGTACTCTCCGACGACACCGCCGATACGCTGGCGGCGCGCGTGCTGACGGTCGAGCATCAGATCTATCCGCAAGCACTGAAGCTGTTTGCCGAGGGCAAGGTACGGATGGAAGGTGGCAAGGCTGTCAGAACGGGCGATGCGTCCGGCAACGCCACAACCGGTGCTGTTATCTCCGCCTGATTGACCGGCGAGATGATGCGGATCATCATGTGCGTGGCCCACGGAGCAACGCCATGACTGTTACCGTCAACATCGATGAAGCAAGCCTTCCCGAACTCCTTGCCAAGGTCGAAGCCGGCGAGGAGGTCGTTATCCTGCGCGATGGTTTGCCAGTGGCAAGGTTGGCCCCTGTCGTGGCGGATCACGAAAAGCGCAGGCAGGCCATCGAGGCCGTCCGTGCCTTCCGGAAAACCATGCCAAGCACTACAGCGGAAGAAATTGCCGAGTGGAAGGCGACGGGCCGGCGATGACGCGGCCTACCTAGCGCTGGCAATTAGACAGAGTCTGCCGCTCGCCACCCTGGACAAGCAACTGATCAAAGCAGCGGCCCACCAGGGCGTTCCGCTGCTTCGCTGAGTTGATCCTGATCGTTACGCCGCGATCGCCCGTGGCTGGTGCAGCGTGCCGTCGCTGTAGACGAAGCGGCCGCCGCGGAAGGTGGCGCGGATGCGGTGGATGTCTCCGGCTTCCACGACCACGAGGTCGGCGCGCTGGCCTATGGCGATTTCGCCGCGGTCGACGAGGCCGGCGGAACGGGCGGCGCTCCTGGTTGCCATGGCGACGGCGGTCGGCAGGTTCGTGGCCTCG
Organism: Rhizobium sp. AN80A; assembly: GCF_030053015.1. Lineage (NCBI taxonomy): Bacteria > Pseudomonadati > Pseudomonadota > Alphaproteobacteria > Hyphomicrobiales > Rhizobiaceae > Rhizobium > Rhizobium sp. AN80A. The sequence continues at coordinate 1,449,537 of NZ_JASJPX010000003.1, forward strand.
GCGATCTTGAAGATGCCGGGAACGAAGGCGGCCGGGTGATAGTCGGCGGCGATGACGGAGAGGACGCCGGCGCGGGCGGCATCGAGCGCGCTCAGATTGCCCGACATGGACTGGCCGCGCAGCGCATTCGGTGCGCCCATCAGCGTCCAGAGCCCACGGCGGCGCGCTTCCTCGGCGGCCGGCAGCGTCACCGGGAATTCGCTGATCGTGACACCCATGTCGTGCATCTCAGCCACCTTCTCGGCGCTGTCATCGTCATGCGAGGCGAGCGACAGCTTGTGACGCAGCGACAGGTCGACGATCCGGCGGAGCGTGGTCTCGATCTCGGGGTTGTCGCGCATGGCGATACGCTTAGCGACCATCTCGGCGGCCATCTCCTCGGAGATGGAGCGGCGCTCGGCCATGCTCAGGATGTAACTCTGGATATTGTTGTACTGGCCCTGCCCCGGCGTGTGATCGGTCAGAGAGACCATGTCGACATGGCCGGCGTCCAGCAGCTTCTCGAGCGCAGGCGCGGCGCCGACATTGGTGATCTCGTAGCGCGCGTGAACGCGGTGATCGATCAGCAGATTATCCTTGAAGCGGCTGACACCCTCGATGACGGCGCAGGTGGTTTCCAGCGAGCGGACATGGCCGTAGACGCTTTCGGTGGCGAAGGAGACGGCGGCATAGGCGGTCGTCACGCCATGGGCGGCGAGCTTCTTGTCGAGCTCATGAATGGAGAAGCCGATCGGCATCATGGCGTTGGGGCGCGGCGCGATCTCGCGCTCGATCATGTCGCCATGGAGATCGACGAACCCCGGCATCAGCAGGCGCCCCTCGCCATCGATGGCGGCATTGGCGACCGTCTCCGGGCGGATCTCGGCGATGACACCATCCTCGATGCGCACCGAGCCGTTGTTCACGACCTCATCCGGCAGAACGATCGTGAAATTGCTGAGCCACATCGGCTTTCTCCTCATAGCAGGGAATTATGACAAGCCGGAGCCGATAGCCCCGATTCATGACATGCGAATGAACACCTCAGGGCTTATTCAAGGCAGCCCTGTTCAGCGCCGCCCATTGCAGCAGAATGATCGTCTTGAAGTCGATGATCTCGCCGCTGGCGATCATCTGCACCGCCTCGTCGAGCGGAATTTCGACGACCTCGATGTCCTCGTGCTCCTCGGCCAAGCCGCCGCCTTCGGATACGCGGTCCTCCGTGTCGATCGAAGCCGCGAAGAAGTGCACGAGTTCGGCGTTGGCGCCGGGAGAACTGTAGGCCTTGAAGAGGAAGCGGATGTCGCGGACGCGAAAGCCGGTTTCCTCGATGGCTTCGCGGCGGATCGCCTCTTCGGGCTCGTCGCCGTCGAGCAGCCCGGCCGGCGTCTCGAGTATCCAGGCCGGCTCGCCATGGAGATGGACGGGCAGACGGAACTGACGGACGAGGACGACGGTATCGCGCTTGGGGTCGTGCAGCAGGATCGTGGCGGCGGCCGTGCGGTGGTAGATCTCGCGGTGGATGCGGTGCGTCTCGCCATCGGAGTTGGTGTAATCGACCTCGTAGGTGCTGAGCCGTGTCCAGCCATCCGAGAGTGTCTTCTCCTGGATGATCTCGGCCTTCGCCTTTTCAAATTTCGTCATGCCGCATCCTTGCGAAGCCAAACCTTGTTGTCGTGGACGGCAGCGCCGCCATAGGGCGCGATGGGGTCGGCGCCGGTCAGAACGTTGATGCCTTCGCCGTCCACATGCGCCTTGTTCGGCCACAAACCCTCGGCGATCAGCACGCCCGGCTTGACCTCGGTCGTCAGCCTGGCGTGCAGGCGAACTTCGCCTCTGGCATTGCCGACCTGGACGAGATCGCCATGAGCGATGTCTTGGGCTTGCGCATCGGCAGGGTTGATCATCAGTTCCGGCCGCCCCTCCTTCTGCCGCGAGGTCTTGGTCTCGGCGAAGCTGGAGTTGAGGAAATTGCGCGCGGGCGATGTGGCGAGGCGGAACGGATGCTCGGCATCGGCTACCTCGATGACGTCAACCTGATCCGGGAATGCAGGAAGTTCCGGATATGGCCCGAGCAGGCCGACGGCTTCCGGCGGGCGGTTCGGCGCCGGCTGGTTGCGCCAGTCAGGGCGGAAGTGGAAGCGGCCATCGGGATGGGCGAAGCCGTTGATGAAATGCGCGTCGTCGAAATCCGGCTGGCGGTCGAACCATTTGTGCTCGAGGAAATGGTCGTAGCCGGGGAGTTCGCTCGATTGGAGAACGCGGTCGATCATCTCGCGCGCCGTGAAGCCGAAGCCCGGGCGATCGGCGACGCCGAGGCGCCTGGCGAGTTCCTCGATGACGAAGAGATTGGTGCGTACCGTCTCCGGCGGCTCGACGAGCTTGGGGCCGAGCAGGATGTGGTTCTGACCACCGGCGCGGTAGATGTCGTCATGCTCGACGAACATGGTGGCGGGGATGACGATATCGGCCATCTCGGCGGTATCGGTCATGAACTGCTCGTGGACGGCGACGAAGAGATCGTCGCGGGCGAAGCCGCGCTTCACCAGCCGCTGCTCGGGCGCGATGTTCACAGGGTTGGTGTTCTGGATAAGCATCGCGGTGACCGGGCCGCGATGGCGGAGCGCCACGGCATCGCCCGTCAACGCGCGGCCGATCTGCGACTGGTCGATCATGCGGATATCGGCATCCTTCATCGACTTGCCGGTCAGTTCCGCGTTGTTCATGCGGAAGATGTCGCTGTTCGAATGGAAGGCGCCGCCGCCTTCATATTGCCAGGAGCCGAGAACGGTGGCGACCGAGGCTGCCGCGTGCATGGCGACCGCGCCGTTGCGCTGGCGGGTAAAGCCATAACCGAGGCGGAAGAAGGTCTTCTTCGTCGTGCCGACGAGCTTTCCGAAGGCTTCGATCTCATCGACCGAGAGCCCGGTGATGGCGGCGGCCCATTCCGGCGTCTTCGTCTTCAGGTGCGCTTCGAGACCGGCGGGATCGTCGGCGTATTTCGCCATGTAGGCGCGGTCGGCATAGCCGTCGCGGAAGGCGATGTGCATGGCGGCGCAGGCGAGTGCTGCATCGGTGCCCGGCTTGAGGATGAGCGCCAGGTCGGCCTGCTTCATCGTCGGGCTGTCGTAAATATCGATGACGACGATGCTCGCGCCACGTTCCTTGCGCGCCTTGATGGCATGGGTCATGACGTTGACCTGCGTGGCGACCGCGTTGGTGCCCCAGATGACGACGCAATCGGTGCGCGCCATTTCGCGCGGATCCGGCCCCCTGAGCACCCCTGTCGCCATGGTGAAACCGGTCCAGGCGGGATTGGTGCAGATCGACGAGAAAAAGCCGGAATAGCGCTTGGCATGGCGCAGGCGGTCGATGCTGTCGCGCTGTACCCAGCCCATGGTGCCGGCATAGTAATAGGGCCAGATCGCCTCGCTGCCATCCCTGGCCTCGGCCTTGACGAAGGCTTCGGCGATTTCATCCAGCGCATCGTCCCAGGAAATCCGTTGCCACTCTCCCGCCCCCTTGGCGCCCTTGCGGCGTAGCGGATGCATCAGGCGGTCGGGATGATAGAGGCGCTCGGCATATCGGGCGACCTTGGCGCAGATGACGCCCGAGGTGTAGCTGTGGTCGTTTGCCCCTCGAACGCGGCCGATCCTGCCATCATCTATGACCTCCACTTCCAGCGCGCAGGTGGAGGGACAGTCGTGCGGACAGGCCGTGTGGCCGATCCGGACAGCAGACTTCGGGGATTTGGCTTCGATGGGGGTCGCAATGTTCATGGAGTTTCTATATTCCAACCGGAAACCGGCCAAAAGCCGGAAACGACGTCCCCCACGCGAATTCATGTAGGCATCAGCGAAAATGAACTACCGCCACATCTACCATGCGGGCAACTTTGCCGATGTCCTGAAACACGCGGTTCTCGCGCGTCTCGTGCGCTACATGCAGAAGAAGGATGCGGGCTTCCGTGTGCTCGATACGCATGCCGGCATCGGGCTTTACGATCTCTCCTCGGAAGAGGCGCAAAAGACAGGCGAATGGCGCGACGGGATCGGCAAGATCATGGAGGCCGAGCTTTCGCCGCAGGTGGCCGAATTGCTGGAGCCCTATCTGAGCGCGATCCGCGAGCTCAATCCAGAAGGCGGCATGCGCTACTATCCCGGCTCGCCGAAGCTGTCGCGCATGCTCTTCAGGCCGCAGGACCGGCTATCGGCGATGGAGCTGCATCCCGAGGATTACCAGCGACTGCATCGCCTGTTCGAGGGCGATCATCATGCCCGGATCACCGAGCTCGACGGCTGGCTGTCGCTCGGTGCGCATCTGCCGCCGAAGGAGAAGCGCGGCATCGTGCTTGTCGATCCTCCCTTCGAGGAAGGCGGCGAATACGAGCGGCTGGTCGATGGTCTGGCCAAGGCCTACCGCCGCTTTCCCGGCGGCACCTATTGTCTCTGGTATCCAATCAAGAAGGGCGCGCCGATCAAGGAATTCCACGAGGCGCTGCAGGCGCTCGATATTCCGAAGACGCTCTGCGCCGAGCTTACCGTGCGCAGCGATCGCGGGATGGTCACCGGGCTGACCGGCTCCGGGCTGATCATCGTCAACCCGCCTTATACGCTGAAGGACGAGCTGCACCAGCTGCTGCCGGCGCTGAAGGATCATATGGCGCAGGACCGTTATGCCTCGCACCGCGCCTTCTGGCTGCGCGGCGAGAACAAGGCCGTGAAAGAGGATTGACCGCGCCTTTTCGGCGCGAAATAGTCCGGCCACATTCCAAGTACGTTGCCAGGCATTTTGAAAGAGACCGACGATGAAGATCCTTTGCGCGCCCGCCTCCCCCTATTCCAGCAAGGTTCGCATGGCCGCGCGCTATCTCGAACTCGATGCTACCGAGATCCGCGTCGACACCAATGCCGGCCCGGCGATCCTGGTCGACAACAATCCGCTCGGCAAGATCCCGACCGTGCTGACGGATGACGGTGTTTCGGTTTTCGACAGCGTCGCGATCATGCATTATTTCGGCCGACTGAAAGGCAAGCAGCTCTATCCGTCGAAGAACAGCAAGCGGACAGAGGCCGAGGTGCTGGAAGCGCTCTGCGACGGCATCTGCGACTGCCTGCTCGCCATCGTCTACGAGCGCCGCTTCCGCGACGAGGAAAAGATCCATCAGCCCTGGATCGACCGGCAGTGGAAGAAGGTCGTGAGCGGCCTCAATCACCTGAGCGTCCATCTGCCGAAGATCGGCAAGAAGCTGCATGGCGGCCACTTCGCGCTGGCGGCGACGCTCGGCTATCTCGACCTGCGCTTCAAGGGCCAGTGGGAAGCCGAGCATTCCGAACTGATCGGCTGGATGCGGACCTTCGAGAAGAAGTTCCCGGCCTACTCGGAGCTCAAGCCCCAGGGCTGAGAGAGCTCGGCTTCGATCACAGAATTCGAGAGTCTTTCGATCTGTTGGCGAGCCTGCCTGATGTGACGGATGAAGAATCCGACAACCTCAGTCAGCGAAACGCAACAAAAAAGCCGGAGCGATGCCCCGGCTTTTTTCATTTACTTCTGATCGGCTGATCAGAACTTCATGCCGATACCGACCTTGACGCTGTTCTCGTCATAGCCGCGCGAAATGTTCGCGCCGCCGACGTTGAAGTCGTTCTTCTGGTAGTCGGTGTAGCGATATTCGATACGCGCCGTGATGTTGTTCGTGACCATGGCTTCGGCACCGGCGCCGACCGTGTAGCCCAGCGCGCTGTCGGTATCGGAACCGGCCGCGTTGCTGAACTTGTTCTTGGCGGCCGCGAGACCAGCCGTACCGTAGATCAGGAAGGGGTTCAGGTCGTAACCGATACGGCCGCGGATCGAGCCGTTGACTTCGTTCTTGGCGGTACCGCCGTCGACCGCGCCGTCAGCGCCGGAGTAGCCGATGTCGCCTTCGACACCGTATACGATCTGGCCCTGCTGCCAGTTGTAACCGCTGTAGATCTGACCACCGAAGGCACGGGCGTTATAGTCGTTGGCGAACCTGCCCATGTTGTAGGTGCCGGCGCCGCCGAGGTAGAAGCCCTGCCAGTTGCTGGTCGGTGCAACATCGTTCTGAGCGACCGGAGCTTCCGGGATCTGGTCAATGGCATCGGCCGCGTAGGCAGCGGAAATGCCACCAAGGGCAACGGTCGAAACCAACAGGCTAGCAATAAACGTACGCATACTCATCTCCTTATCGAACCCGCGCCCTTCATCAACTGTGTTACCGTGAAGCATTCGCGAGCAATTACGCATGTCCCTTTCGGATTGAGAGGGAAATTGATGCGCAAATGAGGATTTGGAAGAGCCAAAATGTGATTTGATTGTGGCTTAGGGGTGACTGAAATTCGATGTTGCTTTATCGCAACAAACACTTCATTAACCATAACGAAGCGTTAAATCATGAATACTTATTTTATCGAATTATATTCTTAAATAATACGCACAATATCCAAGTTTCGCGCACACTCAAGACGCCTATTTATAAGATCTGATCGGCCGCCTATATAAGCACCGCAGAGGTTCGCGGGATGAAGAGGCAGGATTTTGAGCGAGACAAGACTTCGAACAGCGCTGGTGACGGGTTCAGCCAAGAGAATAGGCCGGGCGATAGTCGAAGATCTTGCAGCAAACGGCTTCTCCGTGGCGATCCACGCCAACGGTTCCATCGCGGAAGCCGAAAATTTTGCGGCGAAATTGCGGCAGGACGGCAAAAACGCGATTGCACTTCACGCCGATTTGAAGGATGTCGAGGGCACCAACGGACTGATAAAAAAGGCATTTGAGGCGCTTGGACCGCTCGATTTGCTCGTCAACAACGCATCGGCCTTCCACAATGATTCGGCGCACCACTTTGACGCCACAGCCTGGGACGACCATTTCGCGCTCCACGTGCGTGCGCCCTCCATATTGTCCGCCGCCTTTGCCGAACAGCTGCCGAAGAGTGCAGCGGGGCTGATCGTCAATATCATCGACCAGCGCGTTTGGGCGCTCAATCCGGGCTTCTATTCCTATACACTGTCGAAGGCGGCGCTGTGGACGGCGACGCAGACGATGGCGCAGAGCTTCGCGCCTCGTATCCGTGTGAACGCGCTCGGGCCGGGGCCGACGGTTCGAAGTGCCCGACAGAGCGAAGAGGACTTCCAGCAGCAGGTCGACGGCCTTATCATGAAGGCGGGGCCGGGATTCGGCGAGTTCGGACGGACGATCCGCTTCCTCTATGATACGCCCTCCATCACCGGCCAAATGATTGCCCTCGACGGCGGCCAGCATCTTGCCTGGCAGACGCCCGATGTGGCGGAGATTACGGAATGAATTCAAGGAAGCTGCCGGATGGCGGCGTTCTTTACGACGAAAATGACGAGACCGACGACGATATCGAGGTGGAAAGCGAAAGCTCTGCCTCGCCCGTCGGCGCGCCAGCTGCCTCTGCCATCGACTGGAACGAGGGCGGCAGCAACGAGACCGGGCTTGTCGGCGCCGACCTGATCGCGGAATTCGTCAAGCGGCTGCCGAACAGCCCCGGCGTCTACCGCATGTTCAACGAGGCCGGCGACGTGCTCTATGTCGGCAAGGCACGCAGCCTGAAGAAGCGCGTGAGCAATTACGCGCTCGGCCGCGTGCACTCCAACCGCATCGCGCAGATGGTGCGGCAGACCGCGCATATGGAGTTCGTGACGACGAGGACCGAGATCGAGGCGCTTCTCCTGGAAGCCAACCTGATCAAACGGTTGCGGCCGCGCTTCAACGTGCTTTTGCGCGACGACAAGTCGTTCCCCTATATCCTGATATCAGGCGACCATCGCGCGCCGGCCATCCTCAAGCATCGCGGCGCCCGCGCCCGCAAGGGCGATTATTTCGGCCCCTTTGCTTCGGCCGGCGCCGTCGGCCGCACGATCAACTCGCTGCAACGCGCCTTCCTGATCCGCACCTGCACCGACAGCGTCTTCGAAACGCGCACCCGCCCCTGCCTGCTCTACCAGATCAAGCGCTGTTCGGCGCCCTGCACGCATGAGATCAGCGATGCGGGGTATGGCGAACTGGTGCAGGAGGCCAAGGACTTCCTTTCCGGCAAGAGCCAGAAGGTGAAGGCGCATATGGCCGAGGCGATGAACGAGGCGGCCGAGGATCTCGATTTCGAGCGGGCCGCTGTCTATCGTGACCGCCTTGCCTCGCTGTCTCATGTGTCCAGCCATCAGGGGATCAACCCCGCCGGCGTCGAGGAAGCCGATGTCTTCGCGATCTACCACGAGGGCGGGATTTCCTGCATCCAGGTGTTCTTCTTCCGCACCGGGCAGAACTGGGGCAACCGCGCCTATTTCCCGAAGGCCGATCCGCAGCTGACAGGGGCCGAAGTGCTTAGCGCCTTCCTGGCGCAGTTCTACGACGACAAGCCGGTGCCGAAGCAGATCCTGCTTTCTGAAACGGTGGACGAGATGGAGCTGCTCGCCGCCGCCTTCGCCGAGAAAGCGGGTCACAAGATCTCGGTGCTGGTGCCGCAGCGCGGCGAGAAGCGCGATCTGGTCGATCACGTCATGGGCAACGCCCGCGAGGCGCATGGGCGCAAGCTCGCGGAAACCGCGTCGCAGTCGCGGCTGCTCGAAGGCTTCAAGGATACGTTCAAGCTGTCCTACGTGCCGCAGCGCGTCGAGATTTACGACAACTCGCATATCATGGGAACGAATGCCGTCGGCGGCATGGTCGTGGCGGGGCCGGAAGGCTTCGTGAAGAACCAGTATCGCAAGTTCAACATCAAATCGACCGACATCACGCCCGGCGACGACTTCGGCATGATGCGCGAGGTGATGACGCGGCGATTCACGCGACTGCTCAAGGAAGAAGGCATTCCGGACAGGAGCCAGCCGGTCGCGGCGGCTGATGCCGCCGACATGCCCTTCCCCGCATGGCCCGACGTGATCCTGATCGACGGTGGCCAGGGGCAGATGACGGCGGTGCGGGCGATCCTGGAAGAACTCGGGATCACCGACAGCGTGATCGCCATCGGCGTTGCCAAGGGCGTCGACCGCGATGCCGGACGCGAGCGCTTCTTCCTGCCCGGCGGCGAAAGCTTCACGCTGCCGCCGCGCGACCCGGTGCTCTACTTTACCCAGCGCATGCGCGACGAGGCCCACCGCTTCGCCATCGGCTCGCATCGGGCGCGGCGCAAGAAGGAGATGGTCAAGAATCCGCTGGATGAGATCGGCGGCATCGGTCCATCACGCAAACGTGCGCTGCTCCAGCATTTTGGTACGGCGAAGGCGGTTTCGCGGGCGGCCTTGGCGGATCTGATGGCGGTGGAAGGCATTTCGGAGACGGTCGCCAAGCAGGTTTACAATCATTTTCACGACGACGCCGCGAAATAGGCGGCAGCAGTCGCAAATTCCACGCAAAGGCAGCGAAAAAACAGAAACAATGTTGACGCTTTGCACGCAAAGCCGTCATCTACGAGCGCATCAAATCAGAGAACAGTTCATGGCATCGCGCGCATACAATATCCCCAACCTGCTGACTTACGGCCGCATTCTGGCCGTTCCGCTCATCGTCCTGTGCTTCTTCGTCGAAGGAAAACTGTCGATCAGCAATACCGCCCGCTGGGTTGCGCTGTGGATATTCGTCATCGCGTCGATCACCGATTTTCTCGACGGCTATCTCGCCCGCATATGGAACCAGACGTCCAACATCGGCCGGATGCTCGACCCGATCGCCGACAAGCTGCTGGTCGCCTCGATCCTTCTGCTTCTGGCGGCTGACCAGACCATTGCCGGCTGGTCGATCTGGGCCGCCATCACCATTCTTTGCCGCGAGATACTGGTCTCCGGCCTGCGCGAATACCTGGCGGCGCTGAAGGTGAGCGTGCCTGTGACGCGCATCGCCAAGTGGAAGACCACGGTGCAGCTGGTGGCGATCGCCTTCCTGCTTGCCGGTCCGGCCGGCGACGAGATCTTCCCCTACACCACGATGACCGGCATCGCGCTTCTCTGGCTCGCCGCCATCCTGACGATCTATACCGGCTATGACTACTTCCGCGCCGGCATCAAGCACATCGTGGAAAACGACGAATGACCAAGCTCATCTATTTCGCCTGGGTGCGCGAGCGGATCGGCAAGGCCGAGGAGGACATCGCGCTCCCCGCTTCCGTCGTCACCGTCACCGATCTTCTCGATCATCTGAAGACGCTCGGCGAGGAATACGAGACCGCGCTGCAGTTTCCCGACGTCATCCGCGTCGCGCTCGATCAGGAGCATGTGGAGCACGACGAGCCGATCGGCGATGCCCGGGAGATCGGTATTTTTCCGCCGATGACGGGGGGCTAAGTTCATGACTGCCGTGCCAGTCAGCCCCCCCTCTGCCCTGCCGGGCATCTCCCCCACAAGTGGGGAGATCGGCTGGGCTCGCCCGATCGAGCACACAAAGAACACCGCTGCAAAACGCACGGGCAAAGCGGCGCGAGGTGCAAGCAACTTGTGATCTCCCCACCTGTGGGGGAGATGCCCGGCAGGGCAGAGGGGGGCCCACGCGGCACATCCTATCCGCGAAGCCAGGCATTCTCTGATGAGCCCTACCCCAACCATCCGCGTCCAACGCGAGGATTTCGACCTGCAGGTCGAAGTCGATCTGTTGAGCAAGGGCAAGCCGGGTATCGGCGCGGTCGTCACCTTCTCCGGCTTGTGCCGCGACGAAGGCGGGACGCTCGATGCACTGGAGCTCGAGCATTATCCTGGGATGGCCGAGGCGGAGATGACGCGGATCGCGGAGATGGCGATCGAGCGTTTCGAGCTGATAGGCCTAACGGCCATTCATCGCTACGGAAAGATCGCGGCAGGCGAGAACATCGTGCTCGTCATCGCCGCCGCGCCGCACCGCCAAGCGGCCTTCGACGGCGCGAACTTCGTGATGGATTTTCTGAAGACGTCGGCGCCCTTCTGGAAGAAGGAGCATGGCAAGGACGGCGTCGCGCGGGAATGGGTCGAGGCCAAGCGGCACGACGATGCCGCGCGCGACAAATGGAAGTGACTACGGGATCACCCGCTCGCGCCGACTGAGCACCAGCAGCAACACAAGCAGCGAAAAGACCACCAAGTCGCGCCAGAGGAACGGGCCGTAGGCTGTCCACAATGTCTCGGCCAGACCGAGACCGGCCGCGCCGCCCGCCGATTTCAGTGGGTCCGAATAACCGCCGACGGCGGCCACCATCAGAACCTTCAGCCCGAACATCAGCCCGGCGCCGAAGTCCATCGTGCCGTAATAGGCGGTGGAGAGGATGCCGCACAGCGTTGCCATCAGCACGGCTGCCGCGTAGGCCACGAGGAAGACGTTGACGGCGCTGACGCCGCAGAGTTCGGCGGCTTTGGGATCGTCGGTGACGGCGCGCCAGGCGCGGCCCCAGGATGTCCGCTTCAGGATCACGGCGCCGATCGCCACGAACACACCCATCAGTGCCGTGTTGATCAGTTGCATCTCGGTCAGCACCACCTCGAAGCCGGCGCTCCGCCAGAAGACGACATGGCCGTTCAGAAACGGCGACAGCCAGAGGCTGCGGGTGTCGGATGCCAGGCGCGCGGTCTCCATCAGCAGGATGGTGACGCCGAGCGCCGCGACGATGACGGTGTTCGAGGACTGGCGCACCAGCTGCAGCATGACCGAGCGGCCGATCCAGACCCCCGCCCCCACCGCATAGACCAGCGAGGCCACAGCGCCGAGCGCGAGCGCCGCGGGCAAGACCAGCCAGAGCCTGTTGTAGCCGAAATCGGTGAAGAGCAGCAGCATCTGTCCCGAAAAGGCGAAGAGCGCCCCATAGGTGATGTCGGGGCGCTTGGTGACGCCGAATGCCACCGCATAGCCGAAGGCCAGCGCGGCATAGAGGGCTGCCAGCGGCACCGCATTCGCCAGTTGCTGCAAGAGATAGGCCATCGACATATCCTATTTCGCTGAAATCATAACTGGCAAAATTGCTTTTACCAGTTATATTTTACCTATGACCTTCTCGTGGACCCCTCATCGCTTTTCCGGCGGCGTGCTCGCATTCGATGTCGCCAACAGCGTCGTGCTGCGACACGACGAGGCGCGCCGCATCGATCGCTTTGCCGTCGATGCGCAACTGCAGGCGTTTCCGCGAGCCGCCGCGAATTTCTGCGCCGAACGGGCGATCTTTGGGGACGTTGCGCCGGTTTCGGCGGATGACAGGCAGGCGTTCATTGATCTGCGCGAGGCGACCGACCGCTATTTTCGCGACCGCGTTCTCGCCGGTGGCAGCGATGGACTGCTGGCGGACTTGTTGGAGGCGGCAGCGGTCGTCCTGCGTGGCAACTCCGATGCCGCCGGCATCGATCGCGCCACCGCGCATTCGGTGCTGAGGCTGATCGCCTCGCCCGAACCGGAGCGGATGAAGATCTGCGGCAATTGCGGCTGGCTGTTTCTGGATCGCAGCAAGAACAGAAGCCGCACATGGTGCGACATGGCGGTCTGCGGCAACCGCGCCAAGGCGAGCAAGCACTATCGGCGCCGGAAAGAGGAGAACGGCTCATGAAAACGCTTGGAGCGGCCCTGCTATCGGCCATGCTGGCGCTGACGGCCTGCCAGCGTGAGAGCGACACGCTCGCAGAGGTCAGCGGCCATATCTTCGTGTTCAACTACCGCGTCGCGATCGCCACCTATCTGGTGACGCTGAACAAGAAGGCGCCGCTGCCTGAAGGCGCGGTGGCGATCGCCGAATTCGAAAATCCGGCCGGCGGGGCGCCGCTTGTGGTCAACGAGAAGATCTTCCCGGCCTGGGACAAGATCAGCCTGCAAAGCCCGCCGGTGCACTGCGTCAAGAAAGACAAGCCCTACGCCGTCAGCATCCGGTTGGTCGATGCCACAGGAAAGGAGTTGCAGAGCCTGAAGACGACGGTCACATCCGATGTCGACCAGTCGATCATGCCGGGCAAGCCGCTCGTGGTCGGGCCGCTTTACACCCGAAATCCCGAAGTGTTCAAAGCGGACGGAAGCGTCGATTATCACAGCGACGAGACCTGCCCCAAGACGTGAAAAAGCCCGGCGCGGTGGCCGGGCTTTCGGAGTCATTTCAAAAGGTTCAGCCCGCGGGCTGAGCTTTTGAATCAGCCGACGATTTCGGTTTCCGCGAACCAGTAGGCGATTTCCTGAACGGCGGTCTCGGGAGCGTCCGAACCGTGAACCGAGTTTTCGCCGATCGACAGCGCGAACTGCTTGCGGATCGTGCCTTCGTCAGCGTTGGCCGGGTTGGTGGCGCCCATGATTTCGCGGTTCTTCAGGATGGCGTTCTCGCCTTCCAGGACCTGAACGATGGTCGGGCCAGAGGTCATGCCTTCAACCAGTTCGCCGAAGAAGGGGCGTTCCTTGTGAACGGCGTAGAAGCCTTCGGCTTCGCGCTTGGACATCCATACGCGCTTGGAGGCGATGATGCGCAGGCCGTTGTCTTCGAATACCTTGGTGATGGCGCCGGTCAGGTTGCGCTTCGTTGCGTCCGGCTTGATCATCGAGAAGGTGCGTTCAATCGCCATTGTAATAATCCTCATTCATCGGGGAAAAGTGGGCGGTGTTTACCCGTCCGATAGGCTGAAAACAAGGGGGTTGCGCGAATTTCACGCGGTCGTCACAGAGCGGGACAGTTTGACGCGAGGCGATGAAGGAATTTCTTGGTGGCATCAGAACCATTGTCGTGTCAGCGACTTAGGATAGAACGGATCACCAGATGGAGGACAGAATGCTGAAACAATACGCGATGTTCGCGGATTACAACCGCTGGGCCAATGGGCTGGTCTACAGGGCTGCCTCGGAGCTGACGGACGCCGAATACCGCGAAAACCGCGGCGCCTTCTTCGGCTCGCTACACGCGACACTCAACCACATCCTGTCGGCCGACCGGATCTGGATGAAGCGCTTTACCGGATCGGGCGACGCGCCGACGACGCTCGACAGCATCCTTTACGAAGACCTCGAGACGCTCAGCGCGGCACGTGAGCGGGAGGATCGCAGGATCGCCGACTGGGTCGATACGCTTGATGCCGAGGCGCTCGCGGGCACGTTCAGCTACACGCCGGTTACTCGCCCGGGTGCGATCACCCAGCCGCTCTGGCCGGCGCTGTCGCATCTTTTCAACCACCAGACACATCATCGCGGCCAGTGCCACATGACCTTGACGGCGCTCGGCAAGCCCAGCCTGTCGCTCGATCTCAGCTACTTCCTGCACACGGAGGGCAAACGATGGCTGAGCGCATGATCTCAACGCCGCATTAACCGCGTTGGCGAAATCAAGGAAACAGATTTACTCGGCAAAGGTGCAAATTCAGGCCATCTTAAACAGTCCGATGCATAGGGGGAGAGAGAGGCCGGACAGGGCCGACGAGCGAGGAGTGCAACATGGCAAGTGCAGCATCGAGCCCGCAGGCGCAACGCGAGGCATCCCGTCCGGCACCGGTCACGGATATTCAGCGGATCAGCCAGCATATGACGCGTCTCGGCGTTTCCGGCCTTCCGCGCAATTACGAGCTGTTTCACGAGGCGATCGTCGGCCAGAACGCCGCGCTGGCCCAGGATATCGCCTCGCTCGGAGCCGCGCCGCGCCAGCCATCGCTCGATGAACTCGGCCTCAAATATCGCCTCGTCAGCCATTGCGGGCTGGTCGGAGAGACCTCGCAGGCCGAGATGAGCAAGATGATGCGCGATGCTGTCGAGCGCTTGACGGCGGGCGTAAGGCAGAAGCAGATTTTCATGCGCGCGGCGGAAACCGCGCTGAAATCGATCACCGGAAACCCGGACCAGAGCCTCTCGTCCTTCATGAGCGAGATGGAATTCCTGTCGACTTCGCTCAACGGTCTCCTGACCGCCGAGACCGACCTCGAGATCAAGCTGCGCCACGACGTCGATCGGATGGAAGCGCTCGAGCGTGGGGTCGCCGCGGCTCAAACGGCGTCCTCTACCGACCGTCTCACCGGCCTTCCCAATCGCACCGCGCTCAACAGGACCGTGCTCGATCTTTATGAGCGCGAGGAAGGTTCGGCCGGAAGCGCGCTGATCATGATGGATATCGACGACTTCAAGGCGCTGAACAGCCGCTACGGCACGCAGACCGGCAGCCGTCTTTTGAAAAAGCTCGCCGATCTGTTCCGCAAGTCGATCAAGAAGCACGACTTCGTGGCCCGTACCGATGGCGACGAATTCACCTTCGTGTTCGCCAATGTCGGCATGCAGGAGGCCATGGCGATCGCCGAGCGGCTGCGCAATTCCGTGGAAGAGAACGTGGTCTTCGCGACCTCGGACGCCGGACAGAACGCCAGGCTGACGGTGTCGCTCGGCATCGCATTGAGCGCCGACGCGGCGACGGCTTCGCAGTTGCAGGCCAATGCACGCATCGCGCTGCATGCCGCGCAATCGAACAGGCGCCTGCCGGTGCAGGCCTTCGGGCGCTGAGAGGCCATTTCAAGCTCTTGCGCTGATCGCGGCTTTCGGCCAAAACGCCGGACATGATCACGATTAGCGATATCTCCGCCCGCATTGCCGGCCGCCTGCTCCTCGACCATGCCAGCGTCTCGCTGCCCGCGGGCACGAAGGCCGGCCTCGTCGGCCGCAACGGCGCCGGCAAGTCCACCCTGTTTCGCATCATCACCGGCGATCTCGGGGCCGAGACAGGATCGATCACA
The DNA here is from genome assembly GCF_030053015.1 of Rhizobium sp. AN80A. Classification (NCBI taxonomy): domain Bacteria; kingdom Pseudomonadati; phylum Pseudomonadota; class Alphaproteobacteria; order Hyphomicrobiales; family Rhizobiaceae; genus Rhizobium; species Rhizobium sp. AN80A. The sequence continues at coordinate 1,465,187 of NZ_JASJPX010000003.1, forward strand.
ATCCCCAAGAACGCGCGCATCGGCCAGGTTGCCCAGGAGGCGCCGGGCACGGAAGATCTGCTGATCGAAATCGTGCTGTCCGCCGACAAGGAGCGCAGCGCCCTGATGGCGGAGGCCGAGACCGCCAGCGACCCGCACCGCATCGCCGAAATCCAGATGCGCCTTGTCGACATCGACGCGCACTCGGCCGAAGCGCGAGCCGCCAGCATCCTGTCCGGCCTCGGCTTCAGCCAGGAGGCGCAGGCGCGGCCGGCATCGTCCTTCTCCGGCGGATGGCGCATGCGCGTGGCGCTGGCTTCGGTGCTGTTTACAGAACCCGATCTGCTCCTGCTCGACGAGCCGACCAACTATCTCGACCTCGAAGGCACGCTCTGGCTCGAGGATTACGTGCGGCGCTATCCGCACACCGTGCTGATCATCAGCCACGACCGCGACCTCCTGAACAATGCCGTCAACTCGATCGTGCATCTCGACCAGAAGAAACTGACCATCTATCGCGGCGGCTACGACCAGTTCGAGCGGCAGAAGGCGGAAGCCGACGAGCTGCAGACCAAGGCGAAGGCGAAGAACGACGCGGCGCGCAAGCATCTGCAGAGCTTCATCGACCGTTTCAAGGCGAAAGCCTCGAAGGCCCGCCAGGCGCAGAGCCGCGTCAAGGCGCTGGAACGGATGGGCACCGTGGCCTCGGTCATCGAGGATCACGTGCAGCCGATCACCTTCCCCGAGCCGGAAAAGCAGCCCGCCTCCCCGATCGTCGCCATTTCGGGCGGTGCCGTTGGCTACGAGCCGGGCAAGCCGATCCTCAAGGGGCTCAACCTTCGCATCGACAATGACGACCGCATCGCGCTTCTCGGCTCGAACGGCAACGGCAAGTCGACCTTCGCGAAGTTCATCTCCGGCAGGCTTTCGGCCGAAAGCGGCGAAGTGAAGCTGGCGCCGAGCCTGAAGATCGGCTTCTTCGCGCAGCACCAGCTCGACGACCTCATCCCCGACCAATCGCCGGTCGAGCATGTGCGCCGCCTGATGCCGGAAGCGCCCGAAGCCAAGGTGCGGGCCCGCGTCGCGCAGATGGGGCTGGCGACCGAGAAGATGGCGACGGCCGCCAAGGATCTGTCCGGCGGCGAAAAAGCGCGCCTGCTGATGGGGCTTGCGGCCTTCCACGCGCCGAACCTGCTCATTCTCGACGAACCGACCAACCACCTCGACATCGACAGCCGCCGCGCGCTGATCGAGGCGCTGAACGACTATGACGGCGCCGTCATCCTGATCTCGCACGATCGCTACCTGATCGAGGCGACCGTCGACCGGCTGTGGCTGGTCAACAATGGCACGGTCACCACCTTCGAAGGCGACATGGACGAGTATCGCGATCTGATCGTCGCCTCCGGCAAGAAGAAGGACGAGAAGCCGCAACTGCTCGAGGAGACAGCGACCAAGGCCGACCAGCGCAAGCTCAATGCCGACCGGCGCGCCTCGCTCGCCCCACTCAAGAAAAAGATCAACGAAATCGAATCCTTGACGGGCAAGCTGGAGAAACTGATTCAGGGTCTTGATGCGGAACTTGCGGATCCGGTGCTCTACGAGAAGGCGCCGGCCAAGGCCGCCGAGAAGGCAAAGCAGCGCGGCGAAGCGGCCGCCAAACTGGCGCGGCCGAAGAACAATGGCTGGAGCTTTCGTCCGAATACGAGGAGGCTATGGCAGGATAGCCACAGCCGTTACCCAAGCGCCCGGAACCTAACATTTGTCAGCGCGCGGGCGAGCGAAAGAAACTGATCGTTAACCATAATCCTCAAGGTTGTCTCAACATTCATTACTGATTTGTTGAGACACTCTTCATGCACCGCTTCGCCCTTTACGCCGGCCTTCTTTTGTCCGCCGCGCTCGCCGGCTGCCAAACGACAAAGCAGCCCGCGCCCGACACGACGATCAAGACTTCGTCCATCCTCGCGCCCGAAGGCAGCAAGAACACGATCCGCGGCGATACAGCCGAGCGATCCGGATCGGTCGTATCTGGCAAGCAGCACCATCTCGCCGGACGGACGATGACCGTGTCGTCGATCCGCGACATCCAGTTGCAGGACAAGGAAGTCATTCTCAGCTTCGACGATGGTCCGATCCCGGGCCGTACCGACCGCGTTCTGGCGACGCTCGACGAGTTCGGCGTGAAGGGCGCCTTCATGATGGTCGGCGAAATGGCGACCTTGCATCCCGACCTCGCCCGCAAGGTCGCAGCCGATGGCAATGCGATCGGGAGTCACACCTACAAGCACGACAACCTCTCCGCACTGACCTTCGACATGGCGATGGCCGAGGTTGTGCGCGGCCAGGCGGCCGTGACCAAGGCCACCGGCGTCGACGTCAATTTCTTCCGCTTCCCGTATCTTGCCGACAGCTCGAAGCTTCGCTCCGCGATCGGCATTCGCGACATGGTCGTGATGGACGTGGATGTCGACAGCAAGGACTATTTCAACACGACGCCCGCCGCCGTGACCGAGCGAACGCTCGACCTCGTCTACAAGCGCGGACGCGGCATCATTTTGATGCACGACATCCACAAACGCACGGCGACCATGCTTCCGACGCTGCTCTCCAAGCTGGAGGCCGATGGCTACAAGGTGGTGACGCTGAAGTTCCAGAAGCCGGTCGCGCCGACCGTCATGGCATCCCTGTAATTCGCAGGTGAATTCCAGACCCGCGACAGACGCCGACGCTTGCCCGTCGGCGTCTTTCTGCTACAACAGCCGCCAATAATCATACTATTGAGCGAAACACCGAACGCGAGCCAAGAGCATGTCACCCATCAACCTCGCCATCGTTGGCGTCGGCAAGATCGTCCGCGACCAGCACCTTCCCTCCATCGCCAAGAACCCGGACTTCAATCTGATCGCCACGGCGAGCCGTCACGGCACGGTCGATGGCATCCAGAGCTTCACCACGATCGAAGCGATGCTCGACGCCGTGCCCGAGATCGACGCGGTGTCGCTGTGCATGCCGCCGCAGTATCGCTATGAGGCCGCCCACAAGGCGCTTTCGGCCGGCAAGCACGTGTTCCTCGAAAAGCCCCCGGGCGCGACGCTGAGCGAGGTTGCCGATCTCGAGGCGCTCGCCGCCTCCAAGGGCGTCTCGCTATTCGCCAGCTGGCATTCGCGCTACGCGGCGGCCGTCGAGGCGGCCAAGTCCTTCCTCGCATCCACGACCATCGAAAGCGTTCACGTCGTCTGGAAGGAAGACGTGCGCCAGTGGCATCCGAATCAGGACTGGATCTGGCAGGCTGGCGGCCTTGGCGTGTTCGATCCCGGCATCAACGCGTTGTCGATCGTCACGCATATCCTGCCGAAGGCGATCTTCCTGACGAGCGCGACGCTGGAGTTCCCCGAGAACCGCGACGCGCCGATCGCAGCCGACCTGCACTTCAAGAATGCCGACAACGTCCCCGCGCATATCGAGTTCGACTGGCGCCAGACCGGCAAGCAGAGCTGGGATATCTTCGCCGAGACGACGGCTGGCAAGATGGTTCTGGCCGAAGGCGGCTCGAAGCTCTCCATCGACGGAGAACTGAAGTTCGAGGCGCCGGAAGAGGAATATCCCGCGCTCTATCGCCGCTTCGCGGAGATCGTCAAGGCCGGCAAGTCCGACGTCGACCTCGCGCCGCTGCGCCACGTCGCCGATGCCTTCATGCTCGGCCGGCGCAAATTCGTCGAAGCCTTCCACGATTGATTCGAAATTGCCGAACCTCGTGATACATTAAGGTCATCTTGGGTATCTCAGAGGTTCGGCATGCGCGACGATGAAGCGTTCGGTCTCGGGCTGAAGAACCTGACGGTCTCGCTCTCCGACGCCAACACGCTTTGGCACGACGCTTACGAGGAAGAGGCCGAGGCGATCCGCCAGGCGCTCGGCGACACCGTCATCGACATCCAGCACGTCGGCAGCACGTCGATCCCATCAATCAAGGCCAAGCCGATCATCGACATCATGGTCGGCATTCGGTACTTCGCCGACGGCCCGGCCTGCGTCGGCGCGATGGAGAGCATCGGATACGATTATGCCGGCACCGATCTCGTTCCCGACGATCACATCTTCGGGCGCGGCATCAAGGGCGAGACACGAACGCATCTCGTTCATGTCGTGGAATATCACGGCGAGAACTGGAACCGCATGCTGGCGTTTCGCGATGCGCTGCGCGCCGATCCCGATCTTGCCCGCGCCTATGAGCAGCTGAAGGTCGGCCTCGCCGGCACGCATGCGGCAAGCCGGGCGGAGTATACCCGCGCGAAACACGATTTCATCGAGAAGGTGGTCAAGGATGCCGGGGTTGGCTGATCCAGCTAGGAGCTATACGGGCTAGCTCTGCGGGCCTATGCCTTCTTTTCCCAGCGACCTTCCGGCGTCTGCTGCCAATATGTGAGGCTGTGCCCCTCGCCTTTCAGCTTCTTCCACTGGGCCCGCGCGCCATCGAGCTGTTCCTGATCGTAGCCATCGAACATGAAGACGACCCGCTCATATGGATCGAGCGGCGGCGGCTCGGCGCCGGCGACGATGAAGCGGACGGTCGCGCCGTTGATGTTGTCGTCGGTGATGGTCAGGAGGACCGGCTGGTTGCCGGCCAGTTCCCCCTCATCCGTGCCGTGCGGCAGGAAGCTGTCCTCGCGAAAGGTCCAGAGATGCGCATCGAGCGCATCCCTGTGAGCCGTTTCCTTCATCTGAACCGCGACGCGCCAGCCGCGCTCGACGCTTTTGTCGAGCAAAGGCGGAAGCGCGTCCTCCAGCTTGGATTCGGTCAGATGGTAGAACAGGACCTCGGTCATGATTCGTAGTTGGCCCGCACCAGCTGATCGAGCAGCCGCACGCCGTAGCCGGAACCCCAGGATTGGTTGATCTCGTCGAGCGGCGAGCCGATGGCGGTGCCGGCGATATCGATATGCGCCCAGGGCGTGTCGCCGACGAAGCGGCCGATGAAGTGGGCGGCGGTGATCGAGCCGGCGTGGCGGCCGCCGGTGTTCTTCATATCAGCGAACTTGCTGTCGATCATCTTGTCGTATTCCTTGCCCATCGGCATGCGCCAGAGACGCTCGTGGGTTTCGGTTCCGGCGATCGCCAGCTGCTCGGACAGCGTGTCGTCGTTGGAAAACAGGCCGGCCTGGATGTTGCCGAGCGCCACCAGGATCGCGCCTGTCAGCGTCGCGAGATCGATCATGAACCGTGGCTTGAAACGGTCGTTGCAATACCAGACGGCATCGCAGAGAACGAGGCGGCCTTCGGCATCGGTGTTGATGACCTCGATCGTCTGGCCGGACATGGAGGTGACGATATCTCCCGGACGCTGCGCGTTGCCATCGGGCATGTTCTCGACCAGGCCGATGATGCCGACGACATTCGCCTTGGCCTTGCGGGCCGCCAGCACGTGCATGAGGCCGGTGACCGCGGCGGCCCCGCCCATGTCGCCCTTCATGTCTTCCATGCCTCCGGCCGGCTTGATGGAGATGCCGCCGGTATCGAAGACCACGCCCTTGCCGATGAAGGCGAGCGGCGCATCGCCGTTCTTGCCGCCCTTCCACTGCATGACCGCCAGGCGCGGCGACCGCACGGAGCCCTGCGCGACACCAAGAAGCGCACCCATGCCGAGCTTGCTCATTTCCTTTTCCGTCAGGATCTCGACCTCGACGCCGAGCTTTTCGAGTTCCTTGACCTTGGCGGCGAATTCAACCGGGCCTAGTACGTTGGCCGGTTCGTTGACGAGATCGCGTGCGAGATTGACGCCATCGGCGACCGCCTGCGAGACCGCGAAGGCCTTCGCCGCTTCCGTGGCCTTCGCCGTGACGATGCGCACCTTGACCGGTCCGTTGCCGTCCTTGGCGTTGTTGTCGTCTTCCGACTTCTTCGTCTTGTAGGTGTCGAAACCATAGGCGCGCAACATCATGCCGAGCGCGAAATCGGCGGCCTGCGCGGCGTTGACGTCCACGCCCGGCGCATCCACGAAAACAGTCACATCCGTCGTGTTTTTGATCTTCGAGGCGGCGGCGCCGCCGGCCTTCAGCCAGTCGAAGGACACGAGGTTGTCCGCCTTGCCGAGGCCGATCACAAAGAGACGCTCGGCCTTCGATCCCTCGGGTGCCACGATATCGAGCGCGCCGGCAAGCTTTGCCGAGAACCCGGCGATCCTGGCGGCCTTCGCCACCACGCCCGACGGGTCGGCGACGCTCGCGCCAGCGGCGAAATCCGCGCCCTTGGCCTGCAACAGAATGGCGTATCCACCGGCAATTTCGGCAGATTTTTCAAACGAAATATCGAATTTGGCTGACATGTCTTCTCCAGTGGGATCGCTATAAATCCTCTGCCCCGATCATTCAGGTTTTCACTGTCGAAAACAAGTCTCCGTCGCGGCCAACGCGACCGGGATCGCGGGCGTTGCGTCAACAAGGCGTCATGCAAGACGACTATTGATCCCGGCAGATCGACACGACGGGGATCGGTCTTGAACTCGATATTGAAGACTTTCAGTCCGATTGCCATGCGCGAAACGCGTTACGGCGCGACGGACATATTCAAGTTCCTGCTCGTCGCCTGGTTCGTGCTTCTTGCCATCTTCAATCTGTTTCCCGGTATCGATCAGGGCGTCTCAACGTATTTCTTCACCAGCGCGGCCTGCGATGCCGGCGCATCGCTTCTCAAGGTTTGCGGGTATTTCCCCTATCGCGAGGAGTTCGGCCTGCAAATCCTGCGCACCATCTTTCTGCGCCTTCCCTATCTGGCGGCGTTCGTGCTGTTGTGGAAACTCGTCGAGTGTTACGGCCAATTCGGCGCCACCTTCGACGCCGATCGCGCCCGCGACCTGAAGATCGCTATTGGCGCACTGATCGTCGGCCCGATCATTCTCGTCAACTTCATCCTGAAAACGTACTGGGGGCGCCCTCGCCCCTTTTCCACGATCGATTTCGGCGGCGCGCTCGACTTCGTTTCCGCCGGATCGACGACCGGCAAATGCCTGTCCAACTGTTCGTTCGTTTCGGGCGAAGCCGCCGGCGCCGGCTGGTTGCTCTGCCTTGTCTTCATCATGCCGCGCGCGTCGCGACGCGCGCTCTTCCTGCCGCTGGCGGCGATTTCGTTGTTGGCGCCGGCATTGCGTGTCGCCTTCGGGGCGCACTATCTGTCGGATGTCGTCCTCGGATGGTTGTCATCCTTCGTTGTTTTTGCCGGCATCCTGGCGCTGACCGATTCGCCACAGCGGGAAAAAAACTGAAAATTGAATGAATTTTCGACCCTAGCTTGTCGCAAAAGCCAATCAAAGAGCGTAGATGGATTTCGCTGCGTGGCGGCAAGAATTCGCGAAGAGCGTTCAAGGGCGTGCATGAAACTGCTTGAAACATATATATTGCGGCGCGTGGGCCAGATGTTTCTCGTCGCCCTTTTGCCTGTGCTCGCGATTATCTGGACGACGCAGGTCCTGCAGCGCATCAATCTGGTGACGGATAGCGGCCAGTCGGTCGGCTCCTTCGCCAAGCTCGCCACGCTCATCCTGCCCTCGATCATTCCCGTCGTTCTGCCCTTCGCGCTTGTTATCGGCATCACGCAGACGCTGACCACGATGAACAACGATCGGAGCTTGCCGTTATCGATGCCGCCGGCGCGCGCCGCGGCATCATCTGGCGCCCGATCATCATTCTCGCGGCCGTCATCAGCGCCTTCTCCTTTCTCGTTGACAACGTGGTCGAGCCGAAGGCAAAGACCGGCGCAAGGCAAATGATCGCAGCGGCTTACGCCGATCTGCTGTCGACCGTCATCGAAGAGAAGAACTTCCGCCAGATCGATTCCGGCCTCTATGTGCAGATTTCCGAACGCCTGGCCGGACGCGTTCTCAAGGGCCTGTTCGTAGTGGACGAGCGCGACCCGGCGTTCCAGCTGATCTACTACGCCCGCGAAGGCGCGGTCGACGAGAAGGGCACGTCGCTGATCATGCGTGACGGCGAAGTGCACCGGAAAACGCCGACGGGGGATGTGTCGATCATCCGTTTCGCCGCCTATTCGTTCGACCTTTCCGACCTGACGCAGAATCGCGGCCAGTCCACGCTTCGCGCATCGGACCGTGAACTGCCATTCCTGCTCAATCCCGATCCGACGGACAAGGACTACATCGCCAAGCCCGATAGCTATCGCGCCGAGCTGCACAGGCGACTGACCGACTGGATGCTGCCAATGGTGTTCGCGTTGATCTCGCTTGCGATCGCCGGTGACGCGCGGTCGCATCGCGAGGCGCGGCTGCACCCGATGGTGTCGGCGCTCGTCATCGCTTTCGCGGTCCGATGGGCGACCTTCTATGCCGCCAACCAGATCAGAATCGAAGCCGATTTTCATCGGCATCCTCTACGCGCTGCCGCTAGGGATCAGCGCGATGGCGATCGTTTCGCTGGTGCTGCACAAGCGAGATCTCGCTGCTGGGCATCATCGGCAACTGGGTCGCTATTTTCTGGCGCAAGCTGCAGCAGCGCTTGCCCCGCTCGTCGGGAGGTGGCGCATGATTTTCGGTACGCTCGGGCGCTACTTCTTCCGCCGCTACGCAACGACCGCGATGTGGTTCTTTCTCGGTGTCGTCGGCATCGTCTACCTGGTCGATTTCAGCGAGACCGCGAGCCGCATGTCGGGTCTTCCGGGCTATACGGTAACCGGCGGATTGCTGATGACGGCCGTGCGCCTGCCGCTCATCCTGCAGCAGACTGTCCCCTTCATCGCGCTCTTCGTCGGCATGACCGTGCTGATCGGCCTCAACCGCAAATACGAGCTCGTCGTGACACGCGCCGCCGGCATCTCGGTCTGGCAGTTCATGTCGCCCTTCATCGCCGGCGCGTTCCTGCTCGGCATCGGCGTCATGACGATTCTCAATCCGCTGGCGGCCTGGGGACAGCGGCAGGCGGCAAGCGTGGAGAGCAACTGGCGCGGCGACAACGGTGCATCGAGGGGCGCGCCCCAGGTTCCGTGGATCCGCCAGATCAGCAATCAGGACGATGCCATCATCGGCGCGCGCAGCGTTGTCGAGGGTGGAACGCTGCTCGTCGACGCGGTGTTCGTTCACTTCGATTCGAGCAATCGCATCATCCTCAGGCAGGACGCGGCGACCGCAAAATTGGAAGATGGTTACTGGCTTCTTAAGAACGTTACCGAGCGTCGCCCGGGCGAAATCGCGGAACGTAAGGAAGAGGTACAAGTCCGTACCAGTTTGAAACGGGATTTCGTCGAACAGCGGCTTACCGCCCCTGAAACCATTGCATTTTTCGATCTTTCGAGCCGAATCGAAATCGCTAAATCCTTCGGGATTCCGACCAAGGCTCTGGAGACACAATTTCACTCTTTGTTGTCTCAACCACTGTTGCTCGTGGCGATGACTCTCATCGCTGCAACAGTGTCCCTAAAATTTAGCCGGTTCAACCAATCGAGGTCCGTGATTCTGGGTGGCATCCTGGCGGGCTTCGTGCTTTATGTGGTCACCGTGCTTGTGAAAGCATTCGGAAGCAGTGGGGTTGTCCCGCCTTTCGTGGCGACGTGGATTCCGGTCATCGTCGCCTTGGCTTTGGGTGCAACAATTCTGCTTCATCAGGAGGATGGCTAGTGGCGGCAGGCAACCGCAAAAGTGTTCGTAAGCAGTTGGTTGCCCTGTTCGCAGGCGTAGCCCTGTGCGGCTATACCGGCAACATCCCCGTTGCCATCGCGCAAGACGCTTTGCAAAACATGAAGCCCGATGTCTCGAAGGAAGCCAAGATGCTTCTTTCGGCCAATGAGCTTGTCTATAACAAAGACGCAGAGGTCGTTTCGGCAGTCGGCGGCGTGCAGATCAATTACGCCGGCTACAAGATGGTCTCGCAGCGAGTCGAGTACAATCAGAAGACCGGCCGGATGATGGCGCTCGGCAATGTCGAGCTCGTCAGCCCCGATGGCACGCGCATGTATTCCGACAAGCTCGACGTCACGGACGACTTCGCGGACGGTTTCATCAATTCGCTGCGAATCGAGACCCCCGACAACACCCGCATCGTGGCTGAAACCGGCCAGCGGGTCGGTGGCAACGAGATGATTCTGAACAAGGGCGTCTACACCGCCTGTCTGCCCTGCTCGCAAAATCCCGAGCGACCACCGTTCTGGCAGGTGAAGGCGGAACGCGTAATCCAAAACGGCGAGAAGCGCACGATCTCGCCTCGAACGCGCGCGCATGGAGATTCTTGGCTATCCGATCGCCTATGTTCCGTGGCTCGTCGTTCCCGACAATACCGTGAAGCGCAAGTCGGGCTTCCTGTTCCCGAGCTTCAGCACCGCGCAGAATCTCGGATTCGGCCTGTCCGTCCCCTACTACTACGTGATCTCGCCCAGCATGGACGCGACGGTTACGGGTACGGGCTACACGACGCAGGGCTTCCTGGCGGATGCCGAATTCCGGCAGCGTTTCGAGAACGGCACGCATACGCTGCGCGTGGCCGGGATCAACCAGATGAATTCCAGCCAGTTCACTGCAGGTACTAGCGACGCCGAGAACGACGCGCGTGGCCTCGTGGCGTCTAAGGGTGCATTCCAGATCAATCCCCGCTGGACCTTCGGCTGGGATGTGATGGTGCAGAGCGACAACAATTTCGCGCGCACCTATAATCTCAAGGGCCTCAACGATTCGACCCGCACCAACCAGGTCTATTTGACCGGCCTCGGGAAGCGGAACTACTTCGACATGCGTTCCTTCTATTTCGACGTGCAGGACGCCGATCCTTCGAGCACCGCCGAAAAGCAACAGGCGATCGTCTATCCGGTGGTGGACTATCGCTACATCGCACCGCAGCCGCTTGCCGGCGGCGAGCTCTCGGCCGATGTGAACTTCACCAATATCTCGCGCGGCAAGGACGATTTCTACGACGTCGCCGGCTTCGATCGCTTCCGTGGCCTCGAAGGCCAGACATCGCGCCTGACGGGCGAACTGACGTGGAAGCGCACCTTCGTAACGCCGGCAGGCGTTCTGATCACGCCGCTGTTGTCGGCGCGCGGCGATGCGCTGGCGCTGAACATGGACGATCCCGCCGGTTATGCCGGCAACTACGACACGAGCGATGCCGCGACGCGCGGCATGGTGACGGCAGGCCTGGAAATGCGCTATCCGATCCTGGCCACCACCGAAAACAGCACGCACGTGTTCGAGCCGATCATGCAGATCTATGCACGTCCGGACGAATCGCTGGCCGGCAGGCTTCCGAACGAAGACGCGCAGAGCTTCGTCTTCGACGCGACCAACCTGTTCGAACGCGACAAGTTCTCCGGCTACGACCGTATCGAGGGCGGCACGCGCGCCAATGTCGGCATCCAGTATACCGGCACCTTCGACAACGGCTACAAGCTGCACGGCATCTTCGGCCAGTCCTACCAGCTGGGCGGCCAGAATTCGTTCACCACCGACGACCTCGTCAATGTCGGTGCCGATTCAGGCCTCGAAACCACGCGGTCCGACTATGTCGGCCTCGGCGGCATCGAGACGCCTCAGGGCTTCGCCTTCGCCGCTTCGTATCGCCTTGACGAGAAGACCTTCGAACTTCGCCGCGGCGACCTGACGGCCGGTTTCCAGACCGACACGTTCCAGAGCCAGCTTCTCTACACGCACGTCTCCGCGCAGCCGGAATATGGCTTCGATCTCGGATAACGACGAAATCCAGACGCGCGCGACGGTCAAGTTCAAGGATTACTGGTCGATCTTCGGCGGTATCGCCTACGATCTGAACAACAACACGTTCACGCGCCAGACCATCGGCCTGACATATGAAGACGAGTGCACGATCTTCACGATCGCCTACTCCGACAAGCGCGACACCAGCGATCAGTCGGCGAGCGACTGGACGATCGGCGCGAGACTGACATTCCGCACCCTTGGCGACATCAATCTCGGTGACGCCAGCGAACTGGGCTACGGAAACATCTACAACAACTGATCGATTTTGCAGCGCGGCGAGAGAAAGGGGCCTTTCTTTCGCCGCAACGCTGTGCAGGACATTGTGGCCATTGGATATATGCGGCATATGCTGCTGCGTCTCGAAGGCGGCAACGCTGACGTTATCTCGGTAAGATAGGCGCGCCGCAACGCGAAAGCGCGGCGTCAATGGGAAGGGTCGACAGATGATTGGCGCGAAGAACACCGTAAGAACGATGATCGCAGGCTTGGCGTTCGCCGCCGTCGCGGGCTTGGCGTTGCCTGAGGCCAACATGGCCTATGCAGCAAGCGAAGTGCGGGTGGTCGTCAACGGTACCGCACTCACCAGCGGTGACGTCGCCAAGCGCCAGGCTTTCCTGCGTCTGCAACGCCAGAAGGCCGATGCCAAGGCCGCCGAAGATCAGCTGATCGAGCAGACCCTGAAGCAGCAGGAAATCGCGCGCGTTCGCATGTCGGTGTCCAAGGACGACGTCGATGCGTCCTTCGCGCGCTTCGCCAGCGGCAACAAACTGACGCCGGCGCAGATGACGCAGATTCTCAGCCAGGCCGGCGTTGGCGTCGACCACTTCAAGGCGTTCATCGCCGTGCAGATGAGCTGGCCGCGCCTCGTGAACGCCCGCTACGGCAACAGCAACCGGATGTCGAACGCCGACCTCGTTGCCCGCATGATGGAAAACAACAAGCAGAAGCCGGAAACCACCGAGTATATTCTGCAGCAGATGATCTTCGTCGTTCCGGCCAGCAAGAAGGGCATCGTAGGAAAGCGCAAGAGCGAAGCCGAAGCCTCGCGCTCGAAGTATCCGGGTTGCGAACAGGCCAAGGTTTTCGCCGCCACGATGCGTGACGTATCCGTGCGCGACCTCGGCCGCCTGCTCGCGCCGGAACTGCCTGCGGAGTGGAAGCCGCTCGTCGAACAGGCCAAGGGCAACACCACGGCGACGCGCGTTACCGACAAGGGCGTCGAATATCTCGCGATCTGCAGCCAGCGCCAGGTCTCCGATGACCAAGCGGCCGAGATGGTCTTCCGCGAAGAGGATCTCAACAAGGCCAAGGGCAAGAACGCGCCGCCGGAAAACGCCAATTCCACCAAGTATCTCGATGAGCTGCGCAAGAAGGCGCAGATCGTTCGCCGCTGATGCCAATGACGCTCGCCTTTTCGCGCCCGCTTGCCCTGAGCCAGGGCGATCCCGCCGGGATCGGCCCTGACGTCACGCTGATGGCCTGGCTCCGCCGCCGCGAGCTTGGCCTGCCGCCGTTCGTCTTCATCGGGGATCCCGATGTGCTTGTCACCCGCGCACGGATGCTGGACCTGACGGTTGCGATCCGCGAAACCGATTGCGCCGGCGCCGTCGACGTCTTTGCCGACGCCCTGCCCGTCCTGCCGATTCCGACAGGTGTCGAAGTCAATGCCGGCGAAGCCCATGTCGCGACGGCCAGAGGGACGATCGCCGCGATCGAACAGGCTGTGTCGCTCACCATAAGCGGCGAAGCGCTCGGCGTGGTCACCAACCCGATCGCCAAATCCGTGCTTTACGAAAGCGGTTTCCGTTTTCCCGGTCATACCGAGTTTCTGGCCGAGCTCGCGAGCCGCGCAACCGGAAAGCCGGTGATGCCGGTCATGATGCTCGCCGGACCGAAGCTCCGGGCGATACCGGTCACCATCCACATCCCGATCAAGGATGTGCCGCAGGCGCTGACGGCTGAGCTGATCGTGGAGACGTGCCGGATCGCGCATGCCGATCTCGTCCAGCGCTTCGGCATAGCCAATCCGCGCCTCGCGGTCGCGGGCCTTAACCCGCATGCAGGCGAAGACGGCGCCATCGGCAAGGAAGACGCCGACATCATCCATCCGGCGATCCAGTTCCTTCGCGCCGAAGGCATCGATGCGATCGGCCCCCTGCCCGCCGACACCATGTTCCATGATGAAGCGCGCGCGCGCTACGACGTGGCTGTCTGCATGTATCATGATCAGGCCTTGATCCCGGCCAAGGCGCTCGGCTTCGACGATGCCGTGAACGTGACGCTGGGCCTGCCATTCATCCGCACGTCCCCCGACCACGGCACCGCCTTCGGCATCGCCGGCAAGGGGCTGGCGCGCGAAAGCAGTCTGGTCGCCGCGCTGAAGCTCGCCGGACATCTCGTTCGCGTCGGCAAGAGCAACCCCTGATGGCCGCTCTCGACGGATTGCCGCCGCTTGGCGACGTGATCAGGCGGCATGGTCTCGACGCGCGCAAGGCGCTCGGCCAGAACTTCATCCTCGACCTCAATCTCACGCAGAAGGTGGCGCGTACCGCCGGCTCGCTCGAAGACGTGACGGTGTTCGAAGTCGGGCCCGGCCCCGGCGGCTTGACCCGGGCGATCCTCGCGCTCGGCGCCAAAAAGGTCATCGCCATCGAGCGTGATCCTCGTTGCCTGCCGGCGCTGGCTGAAGTGTCGGCGCACTATCCCGGCAGGCTCGAGGTGATCGAAGGCGACGCGTTGACGAGCGATTTCGAAGCGCTCGCGCCCGAGGGACCGGTGAAGATCATCGCCAACCTCCCCTACAATGTCGGGACCCAGCTTCTGGTGAACTGGTTGCTTCCCCGGCAGTGGCCGCCGTTCTGGCAATCGCTGACGCTGATGTTCCAGAAGGAAGTCGGGCTACGTATCGTCGCCGATGAGGAGGACGATCACTACGGGCGGCTCGGTGTCCTGTGTGGCTGGCGTACGAACGCGCACATGGCCTTCGATATTCCGCCGCAGGCCTTCACGCCGCCGCCAAAAGTCACCTCGACGGTCGTTCATCTGACGCCGAACGAGAATCCTATTCCCTGCTCCGTCGCCAATCTCGAGAAAGTCACCCAAGCGGCGTTCGGCCAGCGCCGCAAGATGCTGCGCCAGAGCCTGAAGCCGATCGGCGGGGAAAAGCTCCTGGAGAAGGCGGGGATCGATCCCCAGAGACGCGCAGAGACGCTGTCCGTCGAGGAGTTCTGCCGGCTGGCAAACAGCCTGTAGAACCCGCTTACCGACATCATCGCCCCAGCAAAATCAATTTCACCGGATCGGCGAAGCCAAACGGCTTGCGATGGCGCCGCAGGCTATTCGCCGTTGCGATGTTACAAACTCGGCTCTTCCGTCAGCAGACCGTTGACGAAATCGAACAGGCCATGCCGTCGGTCGCGGCGCACGCGCTCGGCATTGACGATGCAACTGACGTTGCGAAATGCCTCGTCGAGGTCGTCGTTGACGATCACGTAGTCATACTCACGCCAGCGTTCGATCTCGGCACGAGAGTTGAGAAGCCGCGTCCGAATGACGTCTTCGGAATCCTCGGCACGACGGTGGAGACGAGACTGCAACTCGGTCATCGTCGGCGGCAAAACGAAGATCGACACGATATCGGCCTTCATCTTTTCCTGCAGTTGCAGCGCGCCCTGCCAGTCGATGTCGAACAGCATGTCACGACCGGCTGCCATGGCGGCCTCGACGGGCTCGCGTGGCGTGCCGTAGAAATTACCATGAACTTCGGCCCATTCGAGCAGATCACCCGCATCGCGCATTCTCTCGAACTGCGGGACGCTGATGAAATGATAATGTTTGCCCGCGATCTCGCTCGGGCGCTTGGCCCTCGTCGTCACACTCACGGAGATCTCAAGGCTATGGTCGTCCCTCAGCAGATTGCCGGCAATGGTCGACTTTCCCGCACCTGACGGCGAAGACAGGACGAGCATCAGCCCGCGCCGGGCGATCTTGGTGGGCGTGCTCGACGGGGTCGGGCTCATGGTTCACTCCAAATTCTGAACTTGCTCGCGAAACTGGTCGATGACCACTTTTAACTCAATACCGGCCGCTGTCACGGCCGCGGTATTGGACTTCGAGCATATCGTATTCGATTCCCGGTTAAATTCCTGTGCAAGGAAATCGAGCTTGCGGCCGATCGGGCCGCCCTTGGCGAGCAGATCGCGCGCGGCGGCCACATGCGCCTTCAGGCGGTCGATCTCCTCGCGCAAATCGGCCTTGGTCGCCAGGATCGCTGCCTCGGCATGAAGCCTGTCCTGATCGAACTTGCCGGATGCATCCATCAACATCGCGACCTGGGCCGCGAGCCTTGCCGCGATCTCGCGTGGCGAGCGCGACGGATCGCTTTCAACGACCAGCGTCAGGCGCTCGATGATCGCCACCTGGTCGAGAAGCACGCGGGACAGGGCCGCTCCCTCCTGCTCGCGCATATGCCTGAGGTCGGTCAGTGCCAACGACAGGCCATTCATGATCTCGGCATCGCGCGCGGCAATCGCTTCCGGGCTATCCTCGGTCTCGCGAAAATCGACGATGCCGCGGATGCCAAGAAGCGTATCGAGCTTCAGCGGCGCCGGATCGATGATATCAGCCAACTGATCGCGCAGCGACAGAACGGCCGCGAGCGCTTCCTGATTGAGAACGGTCTCGACGCGGCTTTCGGGCGATGAGACGGAAAGCGACACCTGCATGTTGCCACGACTGAACTGCTCGCCGGCAAGCCGCTTGACGTCGTTTTCCAGCCGCTCGAGGCCCGGAGGCAGGCGCAGGCGCACATCAAGCCCCTTGCCGTTTACCGAGCGCAGTTCCCATGCCCAGCGCCAGCGATCGGTCGTGCCTTCGCGCCGCGCAAAACCCGTCATGGACTGCAAAGCCATGGAAGCCTCCGATATCGGTTAGTTTCTTTTCTTTTTCGGGGCCGCGGCGGGAGCCGCCGGCGCATCGGCGGGCGTTGCCGCATCGGGCTGCCCATCGACCGCGATATTGGGATCTGCGCCCTTGTCTGCCTCCAGCTTGCGCCAGCGCTTGACGTTCGCATTATGATCTTCAAGCGTCGTCGCGAAGACATGGCCACCCGTTCCATCGGCGACGAAATAGAGGTCCTGCGTCTTCCACGGATTGGCGACGGCCTCAAGCGCATCGCGGCCGGGATTGGCGATCGGCGTCGGCGGCAGGCCCCTGATCACATAGGTGTTGTAAGGCGTTTCCTTCCTGAGGTCCGACTGATAGATCGGCCTATCGGACGGTTTTCCATCACCGCCGAACAACCCATAGATGATCGTCGGGTCCGACTGCAGGCGCATGCCCTTTGCTATCCGGTTGAAGAATACCGAGGCAACGCGGCCACGCTCGTCGGGAACGCCCGTTTCCTTCTCCACGATGGATGCGAGCACAACCATCTCGTCCTTCGACTTGAGCGGCAGCGATTGATCGCGCTTGTCCCAGATCTGGTCCACCAGCTTCTGCTGGGCAGCGGCCATCTGCTCAACGATCTCGGAGCGCTTGGTGCCGCGCGAGAACTTGTAGGTGTCGGGCCGCAGGCTGCCCTCGGCGGGAAGCACGGCGGGCAGATCGCCTTCCAGCACCGGATCCTCGTTCATGCGGTTGAACATCTGACGGACGCTGAGGCCTTCCGGGAACGAAATCGAATAGAGAATGGACTTGCCGGATTTCAGCAATTCCATGATCTCGCTCATCGAAGCACGAGCCTTGATCTCGTATTCGCCGGCCTTGAGGCTCTCGCCGTCGTTCAGGTGCGTTGCCGTGAGGTAGCGGAAGACGCGGCCGTCGGAGATGATGTTGTTGCGCTCGAGATTGAACGCGATCTCGGTAATGCCGGCGCCATTGCGCACGACGAAGTTGGTGTTGGCCTCCAGCGGACCGGGGTTCTGGTAGGCGGAAATCGCGTAATAGAAGACGACGACGGCGACCGCGCAGCCAAGCACGGCGATCGTCATCAGGAAGTTCAGGAAGATGACAACCTGGCTTCTGGCCTTCTTGGAGCGCTTCGGCGGCTCCGGCACGCGCTCTGGGCGCAGCGCTTCGGTAGGCGACTTCGGAATGATCGGGCCACTCTGCGACTGCTGGCCCTGCTGGCCGGTCGTGTCGTTGCTCTGGTTCGTATCGCTCACCGGCAATCCTCTAAATTTAGCCCCAAAAGCTGCTTCTTGCGAAGCAATGCGGCGAAATGCGGGTGGGCAGCCATCTGATTGGACTGCCCTGCCCGTTGCGGACGTCGACGGTTAGTCTCAGGCGACGTAGCGACGCAACACCAGCGATGCGTTTGTACCGCCAAATCCGAAGGAATTCGACAGCGCCACGTTCACTTCCCGTTGACGCGCCATGTGCGGAACGAGATCGATCTTCGTCTCGCGCTCGGGGTTGTCGAGATTGAGCGTCGGCGGCACCACGTTGTCGCGGATCGACAGCGTCGCGAAGATCGCCTCGATCGCGCCGGCGGCGCCCAGGAGGTGGCCGGTGGCGGACTTGGTCGAGGACATGGAAATCTTCGATGCGGCGTCGCCGACCAGGCGCTCGACGGCGCCGAGCTCGATCGTGTCGGCCATGGTCGATGTGCCATGCGCGTTGATATAGTCGATATCTGCGGGCGTCAGGCCTGCACGCTTCAGAGCCGCCGCCATGCAGCGGCCTGCGCCCTCGCCGTCCTCGGACGGAGCGGTGATGTGGTAGGCGTCGCCCGAAAGGCCGTAGCCGACCACTTCGGCGTAGATGCGCGCGCCGCGTGCCAATGCGTGTTCGAGCTCTTCGAGAACCACGATGCCGGCGCCCTCGCCCATGACGAAGCCGTCACGGTCCTTGTCGTAGGGGCGCGAGGCCCTGGTGGGGTCGTCGTTGTGCTGCGTCGACAGCGCCTTGCAGGCCGCGAAGCCGGCGAGCGAGATGCGGCTGACGGGCGATTCGGTGCCGCCGGCGACCATGACATCGGCATCACCGAAGGCGATCAGACGGGCAGCATCGCCGATGGCGTGCGCGCCGGTCGAGCAGGCGGTGACGACGGAGTGGTTCGGCCCGCGCAGCTTGTGACGGATTGAGACCTGGCCGGATACGAGGTTGATCAAACGGCCGGGAATGAAGAAGGGAGAAATGCGGCGCGGGCCCTTGTCGCGCAGCGTGTAGCCCGCTTCAACGATGCCTTCGATGCCGCCAATGCCGGAGCCGATGAGGACGCCGGTTGCAATCTGGTCTTCGTCGCTCTCGGGATGCCAGTTGGCATCGTTGAGCGCCATGTCGGCCGCGGCCATGCCATAGATGATGAAGGGATCGACCTTGCGCTGTTCCTTGGGCTCCATCCAATCATCCTGATTGAAGGTGCCGCCGGTGCCGTCGCCAACGGGAATGCGGCATGCGATCTTGGCCGGAAGGTCTTCGACTTCGAACTCGGTGACGAGGCGTGCGCCGTTTTCACCCGCCAGCAGGCGAGCCCAGGTCACTTCCGTGCCGCATCCCAAGGGAGACACCATTCCGGTGCCCGTAATAACCACCCGTCTCATCGACTGCATTCCCCCGCCTTTTGTATTCTATGGAGACCATGCCAGAAATAAAAAGGGCGGACTCCGGGTCCGCCCTTTTTAAAATGCTCAGGATTAAGCCTGGGCCTTTTCGATAAACTTGACAGCGTCGCCGACCGTCAGGATCGAGTCCGCAGCGTCGTCAGGGATTTCAACGCCGAATTCTTCTTCGAACGCCATGACCAGTTCGACGGTGTCGAGCGAGTCAGCGCCCAGATCGTCGATGAAGCTTGCGCCTTCGACAACCTTGTCGGCGTCGACGCCAAGATGATCAATAACAATTTTCTTTACGCGTTCTGCGATATCGCTCATGTCGGTTTCCTCGACCTTATAATCCTGATCAGAGTGCCTTTATGGCACCCTACCCTGTTTCAGCCTGCGGCGCCCTAAAGCCACCTTCGGCAAACTCGTTGTACCCGGCTACCAGAGATGTCCCAGGCTTGCTTGAAAAGCCCGCCGGTCCGTCTTCTTTCTCGGGAGACTGTTCACAGTCAAGGCCCGATTAACACGGTTTATGTCTGCCGCAAAGCCAGAAAATCAACCCCATAGGGTTGGTGAACAGGCTATTGCGGGGAAAAACGGCCCGAGAGCCAGTTTTCCGTTTCAGATCATGGCCATGCCGCCATTTACATGCAAAGTCTGGCCCGTCATGTAGGCTGCTTCCGACGAAGCCAGGTAAGCAACCGCGGATGCCACTTCGGCGCCGGTGCCCATGCGCTTCATCGGGATCGCGCCCATGATCGCATCCTTCTGCTTGTCGTTCAGCTTGCCCGTCATCGCGCTTTCGATGAAGCCCGGCGCGACGCAATTGACCGTCACGTTACGGGTCGCGATCTCCTGCGCCAGCGACTTGGTGAAGCCGATCATGCCAGCCTTGGAGGCGCAGTAGTTGGCCTGGCCCGGGTTGCCCGTGACGCCGACGATCGAGGTGATGTTGATGATGCGGCCATAGCGGCGGCGCATCATCGGATGCGTCAGCTCGCGGGTCAGGCGGAACATCGACGTCAGGTTGACCTCGATGACGCTGTCCCAGTCCTCGTCCGACATGCGAACGAAGAGGCCGTCCTTGGTGATGCCGGCATTGTTGACCAGAATGTCGACGCCGTCGAGTTCGGCTTCGGCCTTGACGCCGAGCGCCTTGACTTCGTCGCGATCGGCGAGGTTCGCCGGGAAGATCTTGACGCGGTCGCCGAGCTCATTGGCCAGCGCCTCAAGCTTTTCGACGCGGGTGCCGTGCAGGCCGACGATGGCGCCCTGCTTGTGCAGGATGCGGGCGATTTCCTCGCCGATGCCGCCAGAGGCACCGGTTACCAGAGCCTTGCGGCCGGAGAGATCGAGCATGGAAGTATTCCTTGTAATCGTTAAATCAATCAGGCCAGAAGAGCGGCAACCGCCGCGTCGATATCAGCCGGCGAGTTGACCGAGATGCCGGTCACGTTCTTGTCGATGCGGCGCGCAAGGCCGGTCAGGACCTTGCCGGCGCCGAGTTCGTAAAGCGTGGTCACGCCGTTGGCCGCGAACCACTCGACCGTTTCGCGCCAGCGAACCTGGCCGGTGACCTGCTCGACCAGCAGCCTGGCGATTTCGTCAGCGTCGGTGACGGGCGCGGCGCGCACGTTGGCGATCACAGGCACGACCGGATTCGACTTCGCGACACCTGCGAGCGCTTCGCGCATCGCATCGGCGGCCGGCGCCATCAGGGTGGAATGGAAGGGGGCGGAGACCGGCAGCAGGATCGCGCGCTTGGCGCCCTTTTCGGTGGCGATGGCGGCCGCCTTTTCGACCGGCGCCTTCTCACCCGAAATGACGATCTGGCCGCCGCCATTGTCGTTGGCGATCTGGCAGGCGCCGAGCGCCGAAGCTTCCTCGCAGACGGCGATCACGTCGGCATGCTCGAGGCCGATGATGGCGGCCATGGCGCCGACGCCGACGGGGACGGCAGCTTGCATGGCATTGCCGCGAATGCGCAACAGGCGCGCGGTATCGGCGATCGAGAACATCCCGGCGGCGCAGAGGGCGGAATATTCGCCGAGCGAGTGGCCGGCGACGTAGGAGACCTTGGCCTTGAGATCGACGCCCTTGGCTTCGAGCACGCGGATGACAGCCATCGATACGGCCATCAGCGCCGGCTGCGCGTTGGCCGTCAGCGTCAGCGTCTCTTCTGGACCGTTGAACATGGTCTCGGACAGCTTCTCGCCGAGAGCGTCATCGACCTCTGCAAAAACGGCGCGCGCTTCGGCGAAATTCTCGGCAAGATCCTTGCCCATGCCGACGGCCTGACTGCCCTGGCCAGGGAACGTGAAAGCGATGGTCATCCTATGTCCTTTTTATATGGACCCGCGGTCATTTCGCCTCCAATTGACATTCTTTCCCCGAGAGTCAAGTGCCGGAGGCCTGCGTTCCAAGGCTTTCGCGACTGCAACAAAGCCGTAGTTTTGCTCTTGCGCTTGCTCAATTCCAGCCTAAATTCGCGCCGTCCTTCAAAGACCTCTTTCTTTAAGATCACCATTAAGGCTCCCGAATGAAACACAAGAAACTTGGTCGCACCGATATCTCGGTGTCCGAAATCTGCTTGGGCACGATGACCTGGGGTTCGCAGAACTCCGAAGCCGAAGCGCACGGCCAGATGGACTATGCGTTCGAAAAGGGCGTCAACTTCTTCGACACCGCCGAGCTTTACCCGACCACGCCCGTCGCCCCCGAAACGCAGGGTCTCACCGAACACTACATCGGCACGTGGCTTGAAAAGACCGGCAAGCGCAAGGACATCGTTCTCGCCACCAAGGTCGCCGGCCCCGGACGCGCGTATATTCGCGGCGGCGAAGGCGCCGACGGCAAGAATATCCGACTGGCCATCGAGGCCAGCCTGAAGCGGCTGAAGACCGACTATATCGATCTCTATCAGATCCACTGGCCGGTGCGCGGTCATTTCCACTTCCGCCAGAACTGGCACTACGATCCCTTCAAGCAGGACCGCGCCAAGGCGCTCGCCAACATCACCGACATCCTGGAGACGCTGGGCGAGCTGGTGAAGGAAGGCAAGGTGCGCACGATCGGCCTTTCCAACGAGACGACCTGGGGCACGCAGAAGTATCTGACGATCGCCGAGCAGCTCGGCCTGCCGCGCGTCGTCAGCATCCAGAACGAGTACAACCTGCTTTACCGCCACTACGATCTCGACATGGCGGAAATGTCTCACCATGAGGATGTGGGCCTGCTCGCCTATTCGCCGCTCGCAGGCGGCATCCTCAGCGGCAAGTACATCGGCGGCAGCGTACCCGGTGGCTCGCGTGGCTCGATCAACGGCGACATCGGCGGGCGCCTGCAGCCGCTGCAGGAAGCGCCGACCAAGGCTTACGTCGAAATCGCCAGGCGCCACGGCCTGGACCCCTCCGCCATGGCCATCGCGTTCTGCCTGACGCGCCGCTTCATGACATCGGCGATTATCGGCGCGACGACCATGGCGCAGCTGACGACCAACATCGATGCGGCCGGCATCAAGCTATCGAGCGATATCCTCGCCGAGATCGACAAGGTGCATCGCGAATATCCGATGCCGATCTGATATCGGCTTCGATTGATGTTTGACGACGGCCGCCAGCTTGACTGGCGGCCGTCTTCGTTTTCGATCATATCGACAGGCGATGCCGCGATCATCCATTGGACGCTTGCCTTTCCGTGAAAAATCCGTATAAGCCGCCCTGTTCGCAAAACCCGGTCTTCTGGCTGGTGGCTGAACGGAGGGCCGGTTTCCCACGGGAAATCGTTCGGAACGGAAGCGTTCCAGCCTCCCGTGTCTCCGCTCTCGACCGTCTCGGAACGCTTTTCTTGCCTGGGTTCACCCAATCAGGAGCAGTCGTTGAGGCTTAGCCGCCGAATATCGGGTTGAATAAACGCAAGAAAGGCAAAGCTGTCATGGCTCTTTATGAACATGTATTCCTTGCCCGACAGGATATTTCCGCTCAGCAGGTCGAAGCCCTCGTAGAACAGTACAAGGGTGTTATCGAAGCTAACGGCGGTAAGGTCGGGCGCGTAGAAAACTGGGGCCTCAAGTCCCTGACCTACCGCATCAAGAAGAACCGCAAGGCTCACTACGTTCTCGTCGACATCGACGCCCCGGCTGCCGCCGTGCAGGAAATGGAACGTCAGATGCGCATCAGCGAAGACGTCCTTCGCTACATGACCATCGCTGTCGAAGCTCACGAAGAAGGCCCGTCTGCCATGATGCAGAAGCGCGACCGCGACGACCGCGGCCCGCGTGATGGCGCCGACCGTGGCCCGCGTCGCGAATTCGGCGATCGTCCGCCGCGTCGTGATGGCGACTTCCAGCGTGGCCCGCGTCCCGATCGCGCTCCGCGCGAAGACCGTGCATAAGGAGAACTGAGAATGTCTGAATCTTCCTCCGCACCGGTACGCCGCCCGTTCCACCGTCGTCGCAAGACTTGCCCGTTCTCCGGTGCAAACGCTCCGCGCATCGACTACAAGGACGTTCGTCTCCTGCAGCGCTACATTTCCGAGCGCGGCAAGATCGTTCCTTCCCGTATCACAGCTGTTTCGCAGAAGAAGCAGCGCGAACTCGCCCAGGCGATCAAGCGCGCCCGTTTCCTCGGCCTGCTGCCGTACGTCGTCGCTTAATCGGCCGACGAGACCAAATCGAGGGAAGGCAGTGATGCCTTCCCTTCTCCCTTTCGCGATGGGCGCGGATCGGATCCTTAAAACCCATGTTGAGGCATTCTGAAATCGATTCGGAAAGCGCCCTCTAACTGCTTGATGAAGCAGGACAGCGACCATGAAACCATCGAATGCAAAAATGCTGGGCGTCGGAGCCCTTGCCGGACTGGTCGCCGCGTTTCTGGTGTTTGCCGCGGGCCGGCAGCCGTCGTCGTTCAGCGCCGTTCTCTATGCCGCTTCCGCGCTTCCGATTCTTCTCGTCGGCCTCGGCTGGGGCAATATGGCGGCGATCTCGGCCGTCGTCACCGCTGCCGTGCTTGGCGCGATCGCCATCTCGCCGTCCTTCGCGGTGATGATGACGCTGGTCACGCTGCTGCCTGCGGGCTGGATCAGCCATCTTGCGAACCTTGCGCGACCGGCCTCCGAACTCGGCGGCCCCGATCACCTGATGGCGTGGTATCCGTTGTCGGACATCCTGCTGCATCTCTGCGGACTGGTGACGCTCGCCGTCATCGTCGTTGGCGTGATGATCGGCTACGGCCCTGAACTGATCAACCGTCTGGTCGACGTGCTGTTCGCCTCGGTGGCGCAGCAGCAATCCGATTTCGCGCCGGATGCGACCGTGATCGCGCAGACCAAGGCGCTCGTCCTCCTGCTTCTCCCGGCCATCCAGGGCGGCATGTGGGTGATGATGCTGTTTGCCGCCTATTACCTCGCGACCCGCATCGTCGCGGCATCCGGTGGCGGCCTGCGTCCACGCGAGGATATCCCCTCTTCGCTGAGGATGAACCGCAACACGATCTTCATCTTCCTTCTCGGGCTTGCCGCTACCTTTCTGGGCGGCATCCCGGCGATGGTCGGAGCAACCGTCGTCGGCACGTTCGGTGCCGGCTTCCTTCTCTCCGGTTTCGCCGCGCTGCATTTTCGCACGCGCGGCAAGGATTGGCGCCTGCCGGCGCTCGTTCTCTGCTACCTGGCATCCCTCATGTTGATGCTGCCAGCCCTTTTCATCCTCGTTCTGGGGCTCAGCGATACCCGCAAGGCCATCGCGCTCACCCCGAACAAGGATGCTGATGCCCCCAAACAGACAGATTCAAAACTCTAGGAACACGAAAGGAACTCTAACATGGATGTCATTCTTCTCGAACGCATCTCCAAGCTCGGCCAGATGGGCGAAGTGGTCAAGGTAAAGGACGGCTTTGCCCGTAACTACCTGCTGCCGCTCGGCAAGGCTCTGCGCGCCAACGACGCCAACAAGAAGCGCTTCGAATCCGAGCGCGCGACGCTCGAAGCCCGCAACCTCGAGCGCAAGTCGGAAGCACAGACCGTTGCCGACGCTCTCGAAGGCAAGTCCTTCATCGTCGTTCGTTCGGCTGGCGAAACCGGCCAGATGTACGGCTCGGTCGCTGCTCGCGACGTCGTTGAAATCCTGGCCGCCGAAGGCTTCAACATCGGCCGCAACCAGGTTCACCTGAACACCCCGATCAAGACGATCGGTCTGCACCAGGTCGAACTGCAGCTGCATGCCGAAGTCGAGATCAAGATCGAGCTCAACGTTGCCCGTTCGGCCGACGAAGCCGAGCGCCAGGCCAAGGGCGAAACCCTGACGTCGGTCGACGCCATCTACGGCGTGGACGAAGACGCTCTGCGTCCGGAAGACTTCTTCGATCCGGAAGCCGACGGCAACGCCGAAGACGAATAAGGTTCAGGAGAGCAATCTCCGGAATGCGAAAGCCGGGCCTCGCGCCCGGCTTTTTGCTGTCCGCTGTTCAGAAGACTAATTGGCCGCCGTCTTCCGCTCCGGCTCTGCGCTCTTGTCGACGCTGACGACGACCGACAGGCCCGGCCCCAAGCCCTTGGCCGCCGGCTGGTCGGGATCGATGCTGATGCGGACGCCCACCCGCTGGGCGATCTTGACGAAATTGCCGGTGGCGTTGTCGGCCTTGATGACAGCGAATTCGGAGCCGGCCGCAGGCGAAAAGCGCTCGATGCGGCCGGTGAGCCGCTGGCGGCCCAAGGCATCGACCACGATCGAGACGGGCTGACCGACCTGCATGCCCTCGAGCTGCGTCTCCTTGAAATTGGCGACAACCCAGACATCTTCCGGCACCACAGCCATCAATTGCGTGCCCGCCGCCACATACTGGCCGAGGCGAACGCCGATCTCGCCGAGATGGCCATCGCGCGGCGCCACGATCGACGTGTTCTGGAGGTCGATCTCGGCGAGTTTCACCGTCGCCTCGGCGCTTGCGACATTGGCCTCCAGCAGGGAGCGATTGACGATGATGGTCGCCATATTTTGCTTCGACACTTCCAGCGCCGACTGCGCCTGGTTCAACGCCGCCTTCGCCTCCTCGAGCGTCGCCTGCGCCTGCTCGGATTCGCTGGCCGAGGCAATGCCCCTGTCGTTGAGGTTACTTATCCGATCCCAGGCGAGCTGCGCGCGCTTCAGCGAGGCGTTGGCACTATCGATCTGCGCCTGGCTGGAGGCGATGGTCGCCTTCGCCGACAGTTCCGACTGGCGGGAATTTTCGAGCGACGCCTTCTGGCCCTCGAGCGCCGAGCGGGCCTGGGCGAGCTTCTGCGTGTAGATGCGGTCATCGATCTTGGCCAGCACATCGCCCTGCCTGACCTGCTGGTAGTCCTTCACGGGAACGTCGACGATGTAGCCGTTCACCTGCGGGCTCATGATCGTCACGTAGCCCCTGATATAGGCGTTATCGGTCGTTTCGACCGACGTGACGAAGGGCGGTAGGCGCCAGGCGTAAAGCACGAGCAGGACGCCCGCGATACCGGCGAGAATGGCGATGAGACTGGCGGGCGACCGGAATAATTTCGACATGCGGTGAACTCGTGATCAGGATTGAACGGCTGTGGAGGCACTCGGCTCGGCGCCCCGGCGCGTGGAGAGGCGCAGCCATGCCTGATGGACGAGCATGACAAGGAGACCGAGCAGAGATGCAATGCAAATAGCAAGAAAGGTGTCGTTGTAGGCAAGCGTATAGGCCTCACGCGAGACCTGCTGGGACAGCAATGCGATGCCCTCGGCGTTGAGCAATGTCTGGTCGGTGATGACCTTGCCGTAGCCCGAGGACAGCTGCGACACGCGCTGGGCAACCAGCGGATCCTGCAACAGGATATGCTCGACCAGCGCGTTGGAATGAAATTTCTCGCGGATGGTGACGAAGGTGCCGAGCATGGCCGAGCCGAAGAGCGAGCCGATGCTCTGGGTGAAGAGGAAGATCGCCAGGAAATTGACGATGAAGGGCATGCCACGGGCCATCGCCGCCTTGAAGCCGCTCGCCATCACCGGCGGCAGGAACATCGCCGCGCCCGCGGAGACCAAGGCTTGGCTGAGATACATCTGCTCCGGCCGCGTCAGGCTGGTCGACAGGCTGTCGAGATAGGCGCCTGCCGCGATGAGCACCAGCGATATGAGATGGGCGGTATTGACGTAGCGCGTCGTCATCAACAGCGCGCAGAACAATCCACCCACGACGGAAGCGACCAGAACGACCGCGTAGAGCTTCGTCGTCTGATCGTTGAGGAGGCCAAGCTGCTGATAGAAGCTGGCAGCGGTCGACGATTGCTCGGACGAGACGAAGCGGAACATCAGCAGGACGCCCGCCATCCTGAGATTGGGTCCCGACAGCACCCAGCGGATATCGAGCATCGGATTTTCGCGCGGCAGCTCGATGGCCACCACCAGCGCCAGGCAAGCGGCCGCGACGGCAAGCAGAACGCCGATCCACGGCGCCTCGAACCACCAGTAGAGCCGTCCGAGTGTCAAAGCGACCGCGAGACAACCGAAACCGACGGCAAGCAGGAGATAGCTCAGAATATCCATGCGCTGGATGACGATCGCGCGCGGCGGCGCCGTCAGAGGCATGGTGTAGATGACGGCGAAGGCCAGCAGCGCCAGCCCCATCTCCAGCGTGTAGAGCGCGTGGTAGCCGCCGAGATCAAGCAGCGGCGGCGAGATGATGCGCGCGATCGGAGCGGCGAAGAGCGTGCACATCAGCGCCATGCTGATGCCTGTCGTCAACTTGCGCTCCGGCGGAAACAGTTCCAGCATGTAGAGAAAGCCGAGCGTGGAGATCGGCGCGGCGGCTATGCCGCTCAGCGCCCTGACCACGATGGCCGAGCGCAGATCGGTCACCAGAAGGTTCAGCACCGCGGCAAGGACGAAGCAGATGATGCTGAACTCGGCGAAGCGCCTCAGGCCATATTGCGTACGGATCTTGAAGAGCGCGATCGACAGGCTGGCATAGGGCGCCATATAGGCCGCCGACAGCCAGGAGACCTCGGCGGCCGTTGCCGAAAACGATCCCTGGAGCTGGTAGATATTGGCATTCACGAGGTTCATGCCGAGGCCCTGCGTGACGAACAGCAGAACCGAGGCGGCCATATAGAAAGGCTTCTTCCAGCCCGGCATCAGCGCCACGGGCGGAGGCGCGGGCTGCGGCTCCTGTCCCGTCGTCTCGTCCGCGGCTTTCGGCGCAACAGTGTCGCTGGACGCCTGGACGAGGCTCATCGCTATTTCCTCACACCCCGCGAATGCCCTGCAAATTCGCCTGCATCGCCCGTATCGTATCCAAGGTAGTCCTCAGGTCGCGTTCGGGAATACCTGCGATCACCTGGGCTCGCACGCTGACGGCGATGTCATCGATCTCGCCGGCGACGACCTTGCCTGTCTCGGTGATGTAGATTTCCTTGGCACGGCGATCCGAACCCGCGACGCGGCGCTCGACGAAGCCCTGCCCTTCCATCGCGTCCAGAATGCGGACCAGCGTCGGCGTTTCCAGCTCCAGCCGGTCTGCAAGCTCGCGCTGGTTGATGCCGTCCTTCTTGTTCAGCGTGAAGAACACCCGCGCCCGTGGCAGCGTCATGTTCCGTTCCCGTACGATCTTGTCGAAAACCGCTCTAAGCTTCCGGTTGAAAGCCGCCAAATCTTCAATCAACTCTCGTCCGAGAGGCGCATTTGTCATATTTATCAGCCCATTTAATTAGTGTGCTTATTATATTTATTATGCCTACAGTCATTTTTCGCGGTTTTCAAGCGCAATGACGAGAGTCTCGATGCACACTCCCTTACCAAAGCCTAAAATACCACGAACGCGTTGATTCGCGTGAGTCGCTTTGTACCGTGTCCTGATGGCTACACCGCCGGTATTTTCGCGCGATGGCACGATGCGCTGTGGAGAAGTCGAACAACTTGCCAAAGCCAAAGCGTTTTGGCCGTGCGCCATGCTCAGCACTTGATTTTGCCGTTGGTGAATTGCAAACCCGAAGCTGAATAAGACAGAACGGATCAAGATGAACGACGCCGCCCGAAAGATCGCCGCTGTTGCCCAGCCGGAACAGCACTATCGCGAAGCTCCCAACAACATCGAGGCCGAGCAGGCACTTCTCGGCGCGATCCTGATGAACAACGACGCCTATTACCGGGTGTCGGACTTCCTCAAGCCGCCGCATCTTTATGAGCCGCTGCACCGCAAGATCTTCGAGGTCGCCGGCGATATCATCCGCATGGGCAAGATCGCCAATCCGGTGACGATCAAGACCTTCCTGAAGGCCGACGAGAAGGTCGGCGACATGACGGTTTCGGAGTATCTCGCGCGTCTCGCGCGCGAGGCCGTGACCATCATCAACGCCGAGGACTACGGCCGCGCGATCTACGATCTGGCGCTGCGCCGGGCGCTGATCACCATCGGCGAGGACGTCGTCAACATCGCCTACGACGCGCCGCTCGACATGCCGCCGCAGGCGCAGATCGAAGACACCGAGCGCCGCCTGTTCGAACTTGCCGAAAACGGCCGCTACGACGGCGGCTTCCAGGCGTTCAACGACGCCGTGGCGCTGGCGATCGACATGGCGGCTGTCGCCAAGGAGCGCGATGGCGGCCTTTCCGGTATCTCGACCGGCATCATGTCGCTCGACGGCAAGATGGGCGGCTTGCAGCGCTCCGACTTGATCGTGCTTGCCGGACGCCCGGGCATGGGCAAGACCTCGCTTGCGACCAACATCGCCTACAACATCGCCGCCGCCTACGAAGGCGAAGTGCAGTCCGATGGCAGCATGAAGGCGAAACAGGGCGGCGTCGTCGGCTTCTACTCGCTCGAAATGTCGTCCGAACAGCTGGCGACGCGTATCATCTCCGAGCAGACCGAGGTCTCCTCCTCGAAGATCCGCCGTGGTGACATCAACGACGCCGATTTCGAAAAGCTCGTTGCCTGCTCGATGATGATGCAGAAGGTGCCGCTCTATATCGACCAGACCGGCGGTATCTCGATCGCCCAGCTATCCGCCCGCGCGCGCCGCCTGAAGCGCCAGCGCGGCCTCGATTGCCTCGTGGTGGACTACATTCAGCTGATGACGGGCGCTGGCAAGGGTGACAACCGCGTGCAGGAAATCACCCAGATCACGACAGGCCTCAAGGCGCTCGGCAAGGAACTCAACGTGCCGATCATCGCGCTGTCGCAGCTGTCGCGTCAGGTCGAAAGCCGCGAGGACAAGCGCCCGCAGCTCTCCGACCTTCGTGAATCGGGCTCGATCGAGCAGGACGCCGACGTCGTGCTCTTCGTGTTCCGCGAGGAGTATTACGTCAAGAACCTGGAGCCGCGCGACATCCACGATCCGAAATATCCGGAGTGGGAAGCGCTGTTCGAGAAGGTGAAGGGCACCGCCGACGTCATCATCGCCAAGCAGCGCCACGGACCGACCGGCACCGTCAAGCTCGCCTTCCAGTCGGAGTTCACCCGCTTCGCCGACCTGGCCGAGCCGAGCTTCACGCATTACGAAGAGCAGTAAGGGCCTGAGCAAGCGCCCGACTGTTCTTCCACCCATCACACTTGCTCCCTAAACTGGCCGGAGATTGTATCTGCCGGCCAACTTTCTTGGTGCGAACTATGACCGATTTTCCCGACGACTACGAAGAAGAAGACCGTTTTGCCTCCGCCGGTTTGCGCCTGACGGTGGATCTGGCCGCGCTGACCGACAATTGGCGTGACATGGCGCGGCGTTCCGGCAAGGCGCGCACGGCGGCCGTGGTCAAGGCCGACGCCTACGGGACAGGGATGGAGGACGCTGGCGAGGCGCTCTATCTGGCCGGCGCGCGGGACTTCTTCGTGGCGACCGTCGATGAGGGCGTGACGCTCAGGCTCTACGCGCCGGACGCCCGCATCTTCGTGCTCGCAGGCATCTGGCCGGGAACCGAGCGGCGCTTCTTCGAGAACGACCTGGTGCCGGTCATATCGTCGGAGGAGCAGCTCGCCTTCTGGATGGCGGTGCTGGCCGAGTATGGCGACTACCCTTGCGCGCTGCATGTCGATACCGGCTTCAACCGTCTCGGCCTCGACATGAACGAGGCGATCGCGCTCGCCGACGACGTGTCGCGTCCGGCGAGTTTCGCCCCCGTGCTTGTCATGAGCCACCTCGCCTGCGGCGACGATCCGAACTCGGCGATGAACAGGCAACAGCTTGAATCATTCAGCAAGGTTAGCGCCGCCTATGAAGGTATCGATTCAAGCCTGTCTGCCTCCGCTGGCATCTTCCTCGGCAGCGACTATCACTTCGACCTGACCCGTCCCGGTATCGCTCTCTATGGCGGCGAAGCGGTGAACGGGATGGCCAATCCGATGCGTTCCGTCGTGACGGCGGAAGCGCGCGTCATTCAGGTGCGCGATGTCAGGGCGGGCCAGGCCGTCGGCTATGGTCGTGCGCTGGAGCTCACCCGCGACAGCCGGCTCGCGATCGTCTCCGCCGGCTACGCCGACGGCTATCTGCGCAGCCAGTCCAGCGGCGGCGTACCTTTGCGCCAGGTGGCGCCGCAGGGCGGCCACGGCTTCATCGCCGGCCGCAGGGTGCCGATCGCCGGGCGGGTGACCATGGACCTGACGATCTTCGACATTACCGACCTGCCCGAGAACGCGGTGAGCGCAGGCGATTATGTCGAGCTCTTCGGGAAGAACATCTCGGTCGACGACGTCGCGCGCGCGGCGGGTACGATCGGCTACGAGGTGCTGACGAGCATGGGGTTGCGCCATGAGCGGCGGTATCTGAGCGAGGACGATGGCTAGGGGCTTGGAAAGCGATATTCTCCTGTGCTATACGAGAACAAAAGGAGATCGAAATGACCGAGATCCATCTCAGCGAGCAAGACCTCACCTTCATCGAGGAGCAGATAGCAGACGGACGATACCGAAACGCCGAAGAAGTTATTGCGGCTGGGTTGAGACTGCTTGGCAGCGAAGAAGGCGAGATACAGGAACTGCGCCATCTGATCCAACAGGGCATCGATGACATCGATGCCGGACGCGCCATCACGTTCGAAAGCGCCGAAGATCTGACAAAGCACATTCTCATGATGGCGGAGGAACGAAAGAATGCGACCGCGTCAGCTGAAAATGTCGTTCGAGGCGCTGGACGATCTTCTCGGCATGTATGATCACATTGCAGCCTTCGATGCGCTTGCTGCGCGCCATTTTCTCGATGACATCAACAGCAAGATCGAATGGATAGCAAAGCTCGGCATAGCCGGAAGTCCGCGCGAGTTCATTCCCGGGTTGCGGGCTTTCCCTTATCGTAATCGCTGTATCTATTTCTTCATTGATGATGAGACGCTTTCCGTCCTGCGCGTGCTGCATGGACGGCAGGAGATCGAGCTCTCACATTTCCTGCGTTTTTATCAGACAGAACAAGAAGACTGATCCTTCCTCATGGCAAAAGCAAGAACACAATTCATCTGCCAGGGCTGCGGCACCATCCATAGCCGCTGGGCCGGCAAATGCGAGGGTTGCGGCGCGTGGAACACCATCGTCGAGGAAGACCCGATGGGCGGAATCGGAGGTGGGCCGGCAAAGACGCCGAAGAAAGGCCGCCCAGTGGCACTGACCGCGCTGTCGGGCGAGATCGAGGAAGCCCCGCGCATCCACACCGGCATATCCGAGCTCGACCGGGCGCTGGGCGGCGGCTTCGTGCGCGGGTCGGCGGTGCTGATCGGCGGCGATCCGGGTATCGGCAAGTCGACCCTCCTCATGCAGGGAGCAGCGGCCCTTTCGCGGCGCGGGCACCGGATCATCTATGTCTCGGGCGAAGAGGCGGTCGCGCAGGTGCGGCTTAGGGCGCAGCGCCTTGGAGCAGCGGATACGGATGTGCTGCTGGCGGCCGAGACCAATGTCGAGGACATCCTGGCGACGCTCGCGGAAGGCAAACGGCCCGATCTCGTCATCATCGATTCCATTCAGACACTGTGGAGCGATCTTGCCGGATCCGCGCCTGGCACCGTGACGCAGGTGCGCACCGGCGTACAGGCGATGATCAAATTCGCCAAGCAGACGGGTGCCGCCATGGTGCTCGTCGGCCATGTGACCAAGGACGGGCAGATCGCCGGTCCGCGCGTGGTCGAGCATATGGTCGATGCCGTTCTCTATTTCGAAGGCGACCGAGGTCATCATTACCGCATCCTGCGCACGGTCAAGAACCGCTTCGGGCCGACGGACGAGATCGGCGTGTTCGAGATGTCGGACAAGGGCTTGCGCGAGGTGGCGAACCCGTCCGAGCTCTTCCTCGGCGAGCGCAACGAGAAATCGCCGGGGGCTGCCGTCTTCGCCGGCATCGAGGGAACGCGGCCGATCCTCGTCGAGGTGCAGGCGCTGGTGGCGCCGACCTCGCTCGGCACGCCGCGACGGGCGATCGTCGGATGGGATTCGGCGCGTCTGTCGATGATCCTGGCGGTGCTCGAGGCCCATTGCGGCGTCAAGCTCGGGCAGCACGACGTCTACCTCAACATCGCCGGCGGCTACCGGATTTCCGAGCCGGCGGCGGATGTGGCTGTCGCATCGGCGCTGGTTTCGTCGCTTGCCGGTATTGCCCTTCCCGCCGATTGTGTCTATTTCGGCGAAGTCAGCCTGTCGGGCGCCGTCCGGCCGGTTGCGCACACGAACCAGCGCCTCAAAGAAGCCGAGAAGCTCGGATTTTCTGCGGCACTGCTTCCATCGGGGTCCGCCGAACTGCCAAAGGGCACGGGCGGGCGCTGGAGCGAGATCGAAAGCCTGCCGGATCTGGTCGCCCGGATCGCCGGCTCCAAAGGCGCTTTGAGACGTGTGGAAGAAGAGGTTTGATCCTTTCATCGCCATGTCAGGTGATGATATAGGATGCACGCAATGAGGCGCGACTGAGCTGCGAATAGGCGGCCGTCCTGGAGTGGAATTTATATGCCCATTACGATTTTCGACGGTATTGTCATCGGCGTCGTGCTTTTTTCCGCCGTGCTCGCCATGGTGCGCGGCTTCTCCCGCGAAGTTCTTTCCATCGCCAGCTGGGGCGGCTCGGCCGCCGCAGCCTACTATTTTTATCCCTACCTCGTTCCCTACGCCAAGAAGTATACCGACGATGACCGCATCGCGCTCGTCGGCTCGGCCGCGGTCGTGTTCCTGATCGCGCTGATCATCATCTCGTTCATCACCATGAAGATCGCCGACTTCATCATCGACAGCCGCATCGGTGCGCTCGACCGCACTTTGGGCTTCCTGTTTGGCGCGGCAAGAGGCATACTTCTGCTCGTCGTCGCCACCGCTTTCTGGAACTGGCTCGTCGATCAGGACCACCGCCCAGCCTGGGTGAATGATGCCAAGTCCAAGCCGTTCCTGGATTCGATGGTGGTGAAGCTGCAGTCGGTTCTGCCTGCTGAACTCGCCCAGGTCGTGCGTGCAAGCGTGATGGAGAAAATACAGCCGCAGGGCAGCAATACGGAAAGCGACAATGCGCCCGCTTCCGATCAAGCCCCGGCCGAGGATGCCGCGCCTGCCCCTGCCAATGGTGCACAGCAGCCGTCTAATTGACGCAGTGTTCAACAGCTTGACCCAGCCTGTGGCAGTTGCCATTTGACGGGGACGCGAATAAAGGTCCGGCCGGGCACACGCTCCGCCGGGCTTATGCCGTTTTCGGAAGTGCCATACCATTCTTGTGAGAGCAAAGGCCCGCAGCAATGAACCAGTCCCATTCCTCCACGCTCAACGACGAACTCGATGGCGATACGCTGCATGAGGAATGCGGTGTGTTCGGCGTTCTCGGCCATCCCGACGGCGCAACGCTGACGGCGCTCGGACTGCATGCCCTGCAGCATCGTGGACAGGAAGCGGCCGGTATCGTCACCTTCGACGGCAAGCAGTTCCATATGGAAAAGCGCATGGGCCTCGTCGGCGACCACTACACCGATCCGGCGACGCTGGCGAAGCTCCCAGGCTTCATCTCGATCGGCCATACCCGCTATTCGACCACGGGCGAAGTGGCGCTGCGCAACGTGCAGCCGCTGTTTGCCGAACTCGAGGTCGGCGGCATCGCCGTTGCCCATAACGGCAACTTCACGAACGGCCTGACGATGCGGCGCATGCTGATCGCCGATGGCGCCATCTTCCAGGCGACGTCGGACACCGAAGTGGTGCTGCATCTGATCGCCCGCTCCAAGCAGGCCACCTCCTCCGACCGCTTCATCGACGCTATCCGCCAGATGGAAGGCGGCTACTCGATGCTGGCGATGACCCGCACCAAGCTGATCGCGGCGCGTGACCCGATCGGCATCCGCCCTCTCGTCATGGGCGAACTCGACGGCAAGCCGATTTTCTGTTCCGAGACCTGCGCGCTCGACATCATCGGCGCGAAATACATCCGCGACGTCGAGAACGGCGAGGTCATCATCTGTGAGATCCAGTCCGACGGCTCGATCACCATCGACAGCCGCAAGGCCGACCAGCCGAAGCCCGAGCGCCTCTGCCTGTTCGAATATGTCTATTTCGCCCGTCCCGATTCCGTCGTCGGCGGCCGCAGCGTCTACACGGCGCGCAAGAACATGGGCATCAACCTCGCCAAGGAAGCGCCCGTCGACGCCGACGTCGTCGTGCCGGTGCCGGATGGCGGCACCCCGGCAGCCCTTGGCTTTGCCCAGGCAAGCGGCATTCCCTTCGAATACGGCATCATCCGCAACCACTATGTCGGCCGCACCTTCATCGAGCCGACGCAGCAGATCCGCGCCTTCGGCGTGAAGCTGAAGCATTCGGCCAACCGCGCGATGATCGAAGGCAAGCGCGTCGTCCTCGTCGACGATTCGATCGTTCGCGGCACGACCTCGCTGAAGATCGTGCAGATGATCCGCGATGCCGGCGCCAGGGAAGTGCATATCCGTGTCGCCAGCCCGATGATCTACTTCCCGGATTTCTACGGCATCGATACGCCCGATGCCGACAAGCTGCTCGCCAACCAGTATTCGAGCCTGCAGGCAATGTGCGACTATATCGGCGCCGACTCGCTCGAATTCCTGTCGATCGACGGCCTCTACCGCGCCGTCGGCGGCGAGAGCCGGGATGCCGCCAACCCGCAGTTCACCGACCACTACTTCACCGGTGACTACCCGACCCGCCTGCTCGACAACGACAGCACGAGCAATGTCCGCAAGCTCGCCGTGATGGCCAGCAACGGCTGATCTCGACCGACCTTTCGATCGAGGGGTGGTCAGCGCCCCTCGCCTCCCCGCGCATACGGATAAGGCTACAATGAGCGTCAATCTCTCCGGCAAGGTCGCACTCGTCACCGGCGCATCGCGCGGGATCGGCTATTTTACCGCGCTGGAGCTCGCCAAGGCCGGCGCGCATGTCGTCGCCTGCGCTCGTACGGTGGGTGGCCTCGAGGATCTCGATGACGCGATCAGGGCCGTCGGCGGTTCGGCGACGCTCGTTCCTTTCGACCTCGCCGACATGAACGCCATCGACGCGCTCGGCGCCTCGATCTTCGAACGCTGGGGCAAGCTCGACATTCTCGTCGCCAATGCCGGCGTGCTCGGCGTGATCTCGCCGATCGGTCATATCGAGGCAAAGGTGTTCGAGAAGGTGATGACCATCAACGTCACGGCGACGTGGCGGCTGATCCGCTCGGTCGATCCGCTGCTGACGCGTTCCGAAGCCGGTCGCGCCGTTATCCTGTCTTCGGCTGCCGCCCATCGCTGCCGTCCGTTCTGGGGCGCCTATTCGGCCTCGAAGGCCGCCGTCGAGGCTCTGGCGCGCACCTGGGCCGGCGAAACGCAGAGCACGGCGCTACGCATCACCAGCGTCGATCCGGGCGCCACGCGCACCGCGATGCGCGCGCAGGCGGTGCCGGGCGAAGATCCGGAAACGCTGCCGCATCCTTCCGAGGTTGCCAAGGCGATGATGCCGCTTCTGGCTCCCGACTACACCGAAACAGGCAAGCTGTTCATCGTGCGCGAGAACAAGCTCGTCGGCTACCAGATGCCGGGCTGACCGGCCTTCCTTCCAGACGCGGCCCCGAACGACGCACCGAGGACGGTCTCGTTCGGGGAGAGAGTTCTTTCGACCATCCGGCCCTTCGCTTGCGCTCCGGGCGTTCGACGCTGCAATCGATCTCGCTGGATCGATTGCCCTGGCTCAGCCCGACCGCGTCTCCCCCCTTGACCAACGCCCGAAGCCGCGCCATAAAACCCGCCATGAAGACGGTTACCTGCATTATCTGCCGGAAGATTATTCGCTAGCGCGCTCGCTGGCCTGGCCGTTTTCGTCTCCCAACACGCCAAGATGACAAACGCCCCGGCCCGCCGGCGGCGATACGTTTTTCGGATTATGGCATTTTGGGAGAATAAACATGGACGGCCAGTCGGGATCGAAGACGCCGGAACTCAAGCTCTACAACACGCTGACGCGCGAGCGGACGGTTTTCGCACCGATCGATCGCGACAACGTGCGCATGTATGTCTGCGGCCCGACCGTCTATGACTTCGCCCATATCGGCAACGCCCGCCCTGTCATCGTCTTCGACATTCTGTTTCGGCTGCTGAAGCACGTCTATGGCGACGATCACGTCACCTATGCGCGCAACATCACCGACGTCGACGACAAGATCAATGCGCGGGCGCTGCGCGATCATCCGAGCCTCTCGCTGAACGACGCGATCCATGCGGTGACCGAGAAGACGGCACGGCAGTTCCACGAGGACGTCGCCGCACTCGGCTGCCTGGAGCCATCGGTGGAGCCCCGCGCGACGGACAATATCGCGCAGATGATCGAGATCATCGGTCGGCTGATTGCGCGTGGCCACGCCTATGAGGCCGAGGGCGAGGTGTTGTTCGACACCAAGTCGATGGCCGATTACGGCCAGCTTTCCAAGCGCCCGCTCGACGAGCAGCAGGCCGGCGCCCGCATCGCGGTCGACGCGCACAAGAAGAACCCCGGCGACTTCGTTCTCTGGAAGGCCTCCAGCGACAGCGAGCCCGGCTGGGAAAGCCCCTGGGGCCGCGGGCGTCCGGGCTGGCATATCGAGTGCTCGGCGATGAGCCAGCGCTATCTCGGCGACGTCTTCGATATCCATGGCGGCGGGCTCGACCTGATCTTCCCGCACCATGAAAACGAGATCGCCCAGTCGCGCTGCGCGCACGGCACCGAGGTGATGGCGAACGT
The DNA here is from genome assembly GCF_030053015.1 of Rhizobium sp. AN80A. Lineage (NCBI taxonomy): Bacteria > Pseudomonadati > Pseudomonadota > Alphaproteobacteria > Hyphomicrobiales > Rhizobiaceae > Rhizobium > Rhizobium sp. AN80A. The sequence continues at coordinate 1,503,568 of NZ_JASJPX010000003.1, forward strand.
GTGGATGCACAACGGCTTCGTGCAGGTCGAAGGCCGCAAGATGTCGAAGTCGGAAGGCAACTTCATCACCATCAACGAGTTGCTGGCGACCGAGAAATTCGGTGGTCGCAAGTGGCCGGGCGCGGTGCTGCGCCTTGCCATGCTGATGACGCATTACCGCGAGCCGATCGATTTTTCGGTCAAGCGCCTGGAAGAGGCAGAACGCCTGCTGGCGAAGTGGCCGGCGGCCGACGCCGGCGACGCCGCGCCGTCTGATGCGGTCCTCGGCGCGCTCCGCGACGATCTCAACACGGTGGCTGCCGTGCAGGCGCTGCATGCGCTGGCCCAGGACGCCAACGCCGACAAATCGCTGTTGCCGACCTACGCCGCGAGTGCCGCCCTGCTCGGTCTTCTGCCCGAGATGGCGGAGATCGACGAGGCTGTGGCGATCGAGATCGACCGGCGCGTGAAGGCACGGCTGGAACTGCTGAAGGCCAAGAACTTCGCCGAGGCCGACAAGATCCGCGACACGCTGCTGGCCGAGGGCGTGCAGCTGAAGGACGGCAAGGATGCAGCGACCGGCGAGCGGGTGACGACGTGGGAGTTGAAGCGGTGACAGCGGAAGTCTCGGCGTCGGAGCTTGTGGCGAATGCCCCTCCCCAACCCCCTCCCCACAAGGGGGAGGGGCTATAGTGCCGCGACCACCCGCTTCACCTTGGTCACAGTGCATGCGGTTTCTCGAAGTGAGGCATCGCCACGGGTTAGCCCTCCCCCTTGTGGGGAGGGTTGGGAGGGGTCTATGCATCCAGCGCAACGGAGGATTGCCGAATGACGACCTACACCGGCGGCTGCCAGTGCGGCGCGATCCGTTTCCGGGTCCGGGGGACGCTCACGGACTCCTCGATCTGCCATTGCCGCATGTGCCAGAAGGCCTTCGGCGCCTATTACGCGCCGCTGGTATCGGTGCGTGGCGCCGAGCTTGAATGGACGCGGGGTGAGCGGAAGCGGTTCCGGTCGTCCAACGTCGTCGAGCGCGGCTTCTGCGCCGATTGCGGCACGCCGCTCACCTATGAGGCGCCGGATGGGATCGCGATTGCCGCCGGTGCCTTCGACGATCCCTCGGCGCTGCCGCCGGTGATCCAGTTCGGCACCGAGCGCAAGATCGACTTCGTCGACCACCTGCACGAACTGCCGGCCCGCGTCACCGAGGACGATGCCGAGGCAGCACCCTTCGTGCTCGATCTCGTCTCCAACCAACACCCCGACCACGACACGGCCGAATGGCCATCTGGAGCATCATCATGAGCGAACCCATCCGGACAGGCGGATGCCAATGCGGCGCCGTGCGTTTTCGTATCTCGGCCAAGCTCGGGCGACCGTCGATCTGCCATTGCCGCATGTGCCAGAAGCAGTTCGGCGGGTTCTTCTCGGCGTTGGTGACGGCACCCGAGGAGGGTCTAGAGTGGACGCGCGGCGCGCCGAGCTATTTCCAGTCGTCCGTCAACATCGAGCGCGGCTTCTGTAAGGATTGCGGCACGCCGATGATCTACAGGCATCCCGGCGGGCTCGAGCTTGCGATCGGGACCTTCGACGACCGCAGCGATCTCGCGCCACAGATCCAGGTGAACTACGAGGCGCGCGTCCCCTGGGTCGAGACGATCTTCGACCAGCCGGTTCATACCGACCCCGATTTTTATGCACGGCAGGAGGCGATCATCTCCTTCCAGCATCCCGATCACGATACCAATATCTGGCCAGCCCAAGGCGTGAAAATATGACCGAAGTTCTCCGAACGCTCTATCCCGAAATCGAACCCTATGCGTCGGGCCATCTCGATGTCGGCGACGGGCACATGATCTACTGGGAACGCTCGGGCACGCCGGGCGCGAAGCCAGCCGTCTTTCTGCATGGCGGCCCCGGCGGCGGGATTTCGCCGAGCCATCGGCGGCTGTTCGATCCCGCGCTCTACGACGTGACGCTGTTCGACCAGCGCGGCTGCGGCCGCTCGACGCCGCATGCCGATCTCAATGCCAACACCACCTGGCACCTGGTCTCCGACATCGAGCGACTGCGCGAGATGGCCGGCGCCGACAAATGGCAGGTCTTCGGCGGTTCCTGGGGATCGACGCTGGCGCTCGCCTATGCCGAGAAATATCCCGAGCGCGTATCCGAACTGATCGTGCGCGGGATCTATACGCTGACGAAGGCCGAGCTCGACTGGTACTATCAGTTCGGCGTCTCCGAGATGTTTCCGGACAAGTGGGAGCGCTTCATCGCGCCGATCCCTGAGAACGAGCGGCATGAGATGATGCACGCCTATCACCGCCGGTTGACCCATGAGGACAAGGCGGTGCGGCTGGACGCGGCCAAGGCCTGGAGCATCTGGGAAGGCGAGACGATCACGCTGATGCCTGAGCCTTCGACCAGCGACAAGTTCGAGGAGGCCGAGTTCGCCTATGCCTTCGCGCGTATCGAGAACCACTTCTTCGTCAATGCCGGCTGGATGGAGGAAGGTCAGTTGCTGCGCGACGCGCACAAGCTGAGGGACATTCCCGGTCTCATCGTGCACGGTCGCTACGACATGCCCTGCCCGGCCAAATATGCCTGGGCGCTGCACAAGGCCTGGCCGAAGGCGGATTTCCACCTGATCGAGGGTGCGGGACATGCCTATTCGGAGCCTGGGATCCTCGACAGGCTGATCCGGGCGACGGATATGTTCGCGGGGAAGAGCTGAGGGAACTGCGGGTGAGGAACTGCGGGAACTGTGCCTGTGGCCCCCTCATCCGCCTGCCGGCACCTTCTCCCCAGTGGGGAGAAGAGACTCGTTGCGGCCTCTCGCTCGTCCAGCGACGTATGCTGTTGGAGCGGTGCCGGTGCGTCACATCCCTTCTCCCCCACGGGGAGAAGGTGGCGGCAGCCGGATGAGGGGGCTTCCGCACAACGCTAAATTTTACAACACACCCGGCCACCGGGAGGAACCGACATGAAAGACCGCATCTATCTCTTCGACACCACGCTGCGCGACGGGCAGCAGACGCCGGGCATCGATTTTTCCGTCGAGGACAAGATCGCCATCGCCACCATGCTCGACGAATTCGGGCTGGATTACATCGAGGGCGGCTATCCGGGTGCGAATCCGACGGATACGGCTTTCTTCAACGAGAAGCGCACCCGCAACGCCTCTTTCGTCGCTTTTGGCATGACCAAGCGCGCCGGCGTTTCGGCTTCCAACGATCCGGGGCTCACCGGCCTGCTGCAGGCGAAGAGCGACGCGGTCTGTCTGGTCGCCAAGAGCTGGGACTATCACGTCAAGGTCGCACTCGGCTGCTCCAACGAGGAGAACCTCGAAAGCATCTCCGAGAGCGTCAAGGCCGTGGTCGCCGCCGGCAAGGAGGCGATGGTCGATTGCGAGCATTTCTTCGACGGCTACAAGGCCAATCCTGAGTATGCGCTCGCCTGCGCCAGGGCGGCCCATGATGCCGGCGCGCGATGGGTCGTGCTCTGCGACACCAATGGCGGCACGCAGCCGCCCGAAGTCCGCGACATCGTCGGGGCGGTGATCGCCGCAAGCGTTCCCGGGCACTGTCTTGGCATCCATGCCCACAACGACACCGGCCAGGCGGTCGCCAATTCGCTCGCCGCCGTGGAGGCCGGCGTGCGGCAGATCCAGGGCACGCTCAACGGCATCGGCGAGCGCTGCGGCAACGCCAATCTGGTGACGCTGATCCCGACGCTGGCGTTGAAGGAAACCTATTCCTCGCGCTTCGTCACTGCCATCGACCCGGAACGTCTTCTCAATCTGACGCGGCTGTCGCATGCGTTCGACGAGCTGTTGAACCGCTCGCCCGATCACCAGCTGCCCTATGTCGGCGCATCCGCCTTCGCGACCAAGGCCGGCATCCATGCCTCGGCGCTGCTCAAGGACCCGCGCACCTACGAGCATGTGACGCCGGAGAGCGTCGGCAATTTCCGCAAGGTGATGGTGTCGGACCAGGGCGGCAAGGCGAATTTCATCAACGCGCTGAAGCGGCGCGGCATCGAGGTTGGCAAGGACGATCCGAAGCTCGACCGGCTGATCTCGCTAGTCAAGGAACGCGAAGCCTCGGGCTATGCCTATGAAGGTGCCGATGCCAGCTTCGAGCTTTTGGCGCGGCGCACACTCGGCACGATCCCCGAATTCTTCTCGGTCGAGGGATTCCGGGTGATGGTGGAGCGTCGGTTCGATTCACACGGGAAGGTGAAGATTGTTTCCGAGGCGGTCGTGAAGCTCGGCGTCGATGGCCAGACCATCATGTCGGTGGCGGAAGGCGATGGTCCGGTCAACGCACTCGACCTCGCGCTGCGCAAGGATTTCGGCAAATACCAGCACGAGATCGACGATCTGGTCCTGGCCGACTTCAAGGTGCGTATCCTCAACGGCGGCACGGAAGCGATCACCCGCGTGCTCATCGAATCCACCGACAGCGACGGCGTGCGCTGGTGGACGGTCGGCGTCTCGGAAAACATTATCGATGCCTCGTTCCAGGCACTGATGGATTCGGTCATCTACAAGCTGATGAAAAACCGGCAGCTGGCGGGAAAGATCGCGGCGGAATAGGACCGCTCAATGCAGGTTGGCCATGACGAGGCCCCAGCGTTCCTGCGAGTACCATTCCTGCTCGGTCTTGACCGCATTCCAGCGCAGCGCGTGAATGCGGTTGAGCCCTCCTGCGTGGAAGGCACGATCGAGCGCGGCATAGGTGGACAGATCGCCCGAGATCCCTCGCCCCAGACGAAATTGACCGGCTGCAGAAAGCGCGCGCTCAATTCCTCCCCTTCCCTGCCGATGACGAAGAAGGCGGCCTGCGAGGTGACGCCGAGCAGCCGACCTTCGCCGCCAATCGCGGGTGTGCCGAGCGGAAACAGCAGCCGTCCGCCGGACGCAAGCTTGTCGATCCAGGGTTCGGCCGGATGATGCAGAGCGAAATTCACGTAGACGACATCCGCAGCCTCACGGGGCCATTCGAGGCCGTTTCCATTGACGACCTCGACGTTTTCGTATCGCTCGAGATTGCGCCTGGCCTGCTGCGCCAGTTCCGCGTCGAACTCGACGGCCACGACGCGGCCGGTCTTTCCGACGATTTCCGCGATGATCGCGGTATAGTAGCCGCTGCCGGCGCCGATGTGGCAGACGGTCTCGCCCTTGCGCAACTTCAACCGGTGCAAGGCGCCCGCATGCAGGCTCGGGCTGCCATTGTACACCTGGCGATCGGCCTGCAGCGCGAAGAGCAGATCCTGATAGAGGACGACCGGATCGTCTGACGGCACCTCCATGTAGCGCTTCCAGTCGCGCATCTTCCACGGCGGCGGCCCCAGAAAGTTCTCGCGCGGCACAATGGAGAAAGCACTCAGCAGCGCCTCATTGCGGTCGACGCCGGCTCTGGCCAGCATTTGCGCGGCGTATGCGCGGCGGCAGATTTTCAGCTCGGCGTCATCCACGATCGCATCCTTGTCCTTCAGCCGTATCGAATATCGCTTCAACGAAATGAATTGGCCTATTCATGGCCATTGCGCTAATCGGGTGCCAATCACAAAACCAATGGAAACACCCCATGTCCGCAGATGCAAGCATTCCGCTCGTCAAAAACGAGGACAGTCCGCGTGGCTTCGCCTTCGCGCTTACCGCCTATCTGCTCTGGGGCTTCCTGCCGATCTACATGAAGGCGGTCGCGCATATTTCGCCGGCCGAGGTGATCGCGCATCGCATCGTCTGGTCGCTGCCGCTTGCCGGCATCGTGCTTATCGTCCTCGGCCGCACGCAGGACATCCGCATCGCGCTGCGCTCACCGCGCATGCTGGCGATGGCGGCGCTGACGGCGGCGCTGATCACCGTCAACTGGGGAACCTATGTCTGGGCCATCGGCGCCGGCTATTCGCTCGATGCGGCGCTGGGCTATTTCATCAATCCGCTCTTCAGCATCTTCCTCGGCGCTGTCGTCCTCAAGGAAAAGCTGCGCCCGGCGCAGATCGGCGCGATCGCGCTGGCGGGCATCGCCGTCGTGGTACTCGCGGTCGATGGCGGCGGCATTCCGTGGATTTCGCTGACGCTGACGATTACCTGGGGCCTCTACGCGCTCTTTCGCAAGACCTTGCCGCTCGGACCGAACCAGGGGTTCTTCCTGGAGGTACTGATCCTCAGCATCCCGGCCTTCTTCTACATTCTCTATCTGGAACTGGGCACCGGCACCGGCCATTTCTATCGCACCGGCTGGACCGATACCGCGCTGCTGCTCGGCTGCGGCCTGATCACCGCCGTCCCGCTGATGATCTATGCCAACGGCGCCAAGCTCCTGAAGCTGTCGACCATCGGCATCATGCAGTATATCGCGCCGACGATGATCTTCCTGATAGCGGTCTTCCTGTTCAAGGAGCCGCTCGGCACCGCGCGGATGATCGCCTTCCCGCTCATCTGGGCAGGGCTTTGCCTCTACACCTGGTCGATGCTCAGAGGCAGCCGGGGGCGATAAGCCCCCTAACACTGACGTTACATCTTCGAAATAACGGCTTCCTCGCCGTCGCGATCGCTCGCGACTTCCGCCGCCTGCGCCATGATCGCGGGAATGATCTCTTCGATACTGTCGATGACGAGCGGCTGCACCCTGTGGGCGGTGTGGATGAAGCCCTCGTCGGTCATGTGGCGCAAAAGTTCCATCATCGGGTCCCAGAAGCCGTTGATATTGGCGAAGATCATCGGCTTTTCGTGACGGCCGAGCTGCGCCCAGGTCATGATCTCGATGATTTCCTCCAGCGTGCCGATGCCGCCGGGAAGCGCGACGAAGGCATCCGAGCGCTCGAACATGGTGTGTTTGCGCGCATGCATGTCCGGCGTTACAATCAACTCGTTGAGCTGGCCGAGCGAGTGGCGGGTCGCCTCCATGTCGATCAGGAATTCGGGAATGATACCGGTCACCTGACCGCCATTCGAGAGCGCACCGTTCGCAACCGCCCCCATGATGCCCTTGGTGCCGCCGCCGTAGATCAGGCGCAGGCCGTAATCGGCGATTTCCTTGCCCAGCGCGCGGCCGGCGGCCATGTGGCTCGGGTCGCTACCGGGGCGCGAACCACAGTAGACACAGATGGAGCGAATGGAATGAGATTGATCTGTCATGGGAGCAAACAACTATTCTCTCTGGGTCCAGTCAAGAAAAATGACGGAAAACGTACATCTTACATTTGCCCGGCTACTTTGACTGCTTGTGCAAAGCAACGGGAATCGCTAGCAATTTCAGGAAGTCTGGCAAGATTGCCGCTTGGGGAGCCCTGATGATGAAAAACCGCGCCGGCTTGCTGGCCCTTGCAGTGCTTGTAATCGCAATTCTGTTGATGGTCTTTGTCATCATGCCCCGTATCGGTGGCGATGCCGCCAAGGTCGGTGACGCAATCAATCAGGCAAGCTCCGAGGTCAAGAAAACCGTAACCGAATCCGCCAAGACGTCGCGTCCGTCGGCGCCCGACGATGCCGCGACCGCGCAGAAGCTCGGCGGCCTGACGACGGCGGCCGGACAGGCACTTGGCGAACTTAAGGCGCTGTTTGCCGACGGCAAGGGCCCGGCCGACGATGTTTACGCGGCCGCCAAGACGAAGACGATCGCAGCGCTTCAGGCGCTCGTCGATTTCGCCGCACCCGAGGGCACCAACCCGATCACCACGGCCGCGATCGACAAGGCCAAGGCCGGCGCCGCCAAGGCGCTGTCCATCATCCAGGCGCTGCCCGAGACGATCGCCGACGCGGCCGCCGCCATCGCCCGCGCCGAAGCCGCGCTCACGGGCGCGCCGGAGCCCGCGGCCCCCGCCGCAAACCAGACCGAGGACAATGCGGCCGCGACGGTGCCGGCCGGCCCGAAACTGCCGACCTTCGACGTGCTGCGCGTCGAGCCTGATGGCTCCACCGTCATCGCCGGTTCGGCGGAACCAAACAGCAAGCTCGAAATCCTCGACCGCGACACGGTGCTGATGGGAACCGATGTCGGCGACAACGGCGATTTCGTCGCCGTTCTGGAAAATCCGCTGTCCAGCGGCGACCACCAGCTGCAACTGCGCGCGACGGCCAAGGACGGCAAGGTGACGACCTCCGAAGAGATCGCCACCATCTCGATCCCGAAGGACGGCAATGCATCGCAGCTGCTCGCCATGGTCTCAAAGCCAGGCGCCGCCAGCCGCATCATCACCGCTCCCGGTGTGACGCCACCGACAGCCGCGAGCGGCGCCACCGCGACCGACCAGGCCTCGGCAGCGCCGCAGGTACAGGCTCCCGCGACATCAGACACGGCGGCCGAGCCGACGACAGCGGCGGCCGCCGCCGACGTCCGGGTCAATGCCGTCGAGATCGAGGGCGACAAGATCTTCGTCGCCGGCACCGCGAAGCCTCAGTCCAACGTGTTCGGCTATGCCGACGACAAGCTGATCGGCAAGGCCAAGGCCGGCCCGGACGGCCACTTCGTCATCGATGGCGTGATGCCGCTTGCCGTTGGCGACCACAAGATCCGGGTCGACGTCGTCGATGCCGCCGGCAAGGTTCTGGTTCGCGCTTCCGTGAACTTCAACCGCCCCGAAGGCAACCAGGTCACGGTGGCCGCCCAGTCCGGCACGCCCGCCGGCAATGCGACCGCGCCGATGCTGTCTATTGACGAGAGTGCGCTCGGCAAGCTGAAGAACGATGCCGCCAAGGCGTTCACGCTGCTCAGCGGCCTGTTCGGCGATGGCAAGGTGCCCGGCACCGAACAGCTCGCGGCCGCCCGTTCCGCCAACGAGTTCGCGCTGAAGGCGATCGTCGATTTCCGTGCGGCCGCCGATGCGACCGCCGATTTCAAGGAGCGGGTGACCACTTCCTCGATGAAGGCCAGCGATGCGCTGAAGCTGCTGCAGTCGCTGCCGCGCGACGCCAATTCGGTCGGCGCGGCGCTTGCAAGGCTCGGTCAGATGGTGGCCGATCTGACGGCGCCGCCGCCGGCAGCACCCACGGCACCGGCCGCCCCCGCGGCAAACGAAGTCGCCAGCGGCAACGCCGGTCCGGCGACCATCGAGCAGGCACCGCTGCAGGAGAGCAAGGAAACCGTGATCATCCGCCGCGGCGATACGCTGTGGCAGATCTCGCGCCGCATCTATGGAGCGGGCGTGCGCTACACGACGATCTACGTCGCCAACGAGGACAAGATCGTCAACCCGGACCGCATCCTGCCGGGCCAGATCTTCGGCCTTCCGAAGGACGCGCTGCCCAACGCCGAGGAGATGCATCGCAAGCGTCTATCGGGCGAACACCTCTAGGCCGACAAGAATACTGAAGATTACCGGGGCCGGCATCGATATGATCGCCGGCCTCTCTTTTCCTTTGATCCTCTTGTGTTGTATTGCTCCGCCCGGAACCCTATCTGGCTTTGACGGCGATCATGTCAGGCGGCGGCCTCGCGCTGCGCCCCTTCCCCTCTTTGCCGGCAACGCGACACTTCCAGAGCCTCCAGCGGGCCGGAGACATGCATGGCAAACGGCAAGACAGTTTCAGACTCCAACCTGTTACAGACCCTCCTCAATCTCTGGCCGTACATGTGGCCGACCGGCCGCGCCGATCTGAAGATGCGGGTCGTCTGGGCATCGGTCTATCTGCTCGTGTCGAAGTTCGTGCTGCTGCTCGTGCCCTATTTCTTCAAGTGGTCGACGGATGCGCTGAACGGCAAGTCTGATCTCGCGGGCAAGGTGCCGGATCTGCTCGTCGGTGCGATCGCGCTCGTCATCGCCTACAACCTCACCCGACTGATCCAGCTCGGCCTGAACCAGCTGCGCGACGCGCTGTTTGCCAGCGTCGGCCAGTACGCGGTGCGCCAACTCGCCTACAAGACCTTCGTGCATATGCATGAGCTGTCGCTGCGCTTTCATCTGGAGCGCAAGACGGGCGGCCTGTCGCGGATCATCGAGCGCGGCACCAAGGGCATCGAGACGATCGTGCGCTTCACGATCCTGAATTCGGTACCGACGCTGATCGAGTTCGTGCTCACCGCCATCATCTTCTGGTGGGGCTACGGCTTCTCCTATCTCGCCGTCACCGCCTTCACCGTGTGGGCCTATATCTGGTTCACCATCCGCGCCAGCGACTGGCGCATCTCCATCCGCAAGACAATGAACGACAGCGATACGGACGCCAACACCAAGGCGATCGATCTGCTTCTAAACTTCGAGACCGTCAAATATTTCGGCAACGAGGACATGGAAGCCAAGCGCTTCGATACCTCGATGGAGCGTTACGAGAAGGCGGCGACCAGCGTCTGGACGTCGCTCGGCTGGCTGAACTTCGGCCAGGGCGTGATCTTCGGCCTCGGCACGACCGTGATGCTCATCCTCTCGGCGTTGGCAGTGCAGCGCGGCGAGCAGACCGTCGGCGACTTCGTCTTCGTCAACGCCATGCTGCTGCAGCTCTCGGTACCGCTCAACTTCATCGGCTTCGTCTACCGCGAAATCCGCCAGGGCCTGACCGATATCGAGCAGATGTTCGACCTGCTCGAAGTACAGGCCGAGGTGAAGGATGCAGCCGATGCCAAGCCGCTGAACATCCAGCAGGGCGCGATCTCGTTCAAGGACGTACATTTCGCCTACGACCCTGCCCGCCCGATCCTGAAGGGGATTTCGTTCGACGTGCCGGCCGGGAAGACGGTGGCGATCGTCGGGCCGTCAGGAGCCGGCAAGTCGACCATGTCGCGGCTGCTCTATCGCTTCTACGACATCCAGAGCGGGTCCATCACCGTCGACGGCCAGGACGTGCGCGGGGTCACGCAGAAGAGCCTGCGCACCGCGATCGGCATGGTGCCGCAGGACACCGTGCTGTTCAACGACACGGTTGCCTACAACATCCGCTACGGCCGGCCGTCGGCAACCGAGGTTGAAGTGAAGACCGCAGCCGAAATCGCGCAGATCGCCCACTTCATCGACCTTCTGCCTGAAGGATCCGACACCATGGTCGGCGAGCGCGGATTGAAGCTTTCGGGCGGCGAGAAGCAGCGCGTGGCCATTGCCCGCACGATCCTCAAGGCCCCGCCGATCCTCATACTCGACGAGGCGACGTCGGCGCTCGACACCACCACGGAACGCGAGATCCAGACCGCGCTCGACGTCGTCTCGAAGAACCGCACGACGCTTGTCATCGCCCACCGTCTTTCGACGGTGATCAGCGCCGACGAGATCATCGTGCTCAAGAGCGGAGAGATCGCCGAGCGCGGCACGCATGCCGAACTCTTGCTGAAGAACGGGCTCTACGCGTCTATGTGGAGCCGCCAGCGCGAAGCGACCCAAGCCGAGGAACATCTGAAGCAGGTGCGCGAGAACGACGATCTCGGCGTGGTCAACCGGCTGGCGCCGGCCACTTGAGACTTTCGGTCGTTCGGGCCGTTGCAGGCCCGCGCGCCGCATAGATGTGCATGAAAGGGCATCGGCATTGCCCCCAGGAGTGTTTCCCTGTAACCAGCGGAGACGAAAACGCTAGGAGAGCGGCATACATGAGCTTGTTCAATACGGTACGCAACACGATCGTTCCGGTGCACAAGGAAGGTTATCCCTTCATCGCGGCCTTCTTCGTGGCCTCCCTCGTTCTCGGCTGGATCTTCAAGCCGCTGTTCTGGATCGGCCTGATCCTGACCGTGTGGTGCGCCTATTTCTTCCGTGATCCGGAGCGCATGACGCCGCAGGACGACGATCTGGTGATCTCGCCCGCCGACGGCAAGGTGTCGTCCGTGCAGATGGTCGTGCCGCCGGCTGAACTGAACCTCGGCTCGGCGCCGATGCTGCGCATCTCCGTCTTCATGAACGTCTTCAACTGCCATGTGAACCGCGCGCCCATGCGCGGCCGCATCGTCAGCATCAACTACCGCTCCGGCAGCTTCGTCAACGCCGAGCTCGACAAGGCCAGCGAAGACAACGAGCGCAACGGCCTCGTCATCGAGACCGCGCATGGCCAGATCGGCGTCGTGCAGATCGCCGGCCTCGTGGCGCGCCGCATTCTCTGCTGGGCCAATGCCAACGAGCCGCTGGATGCCGGCGAACGCTTCGGCCTGATCCGCTTCGGCTCGCGCCTCGACGTGTTCCTGCCCGAGGGCGCGCAGCCGCGCGTGACGCTCGGCCAGACGGCCGTCGCGGGTGAAACGGTGCTGGCCGAATTCGGCTCCGCCAAGGGCCCTGTCATCAGCCGCCGCGCCTGAAAACACTAGGATCGCGATCATGGAAACGCCCTTCCCGCCTTTCGAACCCAACGGTCCGCCCGATAATTCGGGGCGCGGGCCACGGCTTCGCGAGATTCCATTGCGGCTGGTCGTTCCCAACCTGATCACTATCCTTGCCATCTGCGCCGGCCTGACGGGCATTCGGCTGGCTTTCGAGAACCGCTACGAGCTCGCCGTCGGCATGGTGCTGGTCGCCGCCTTCCTCGACGGCATCGACGGACGCGTCGCGCGGCTGATGAAGGCGACGTCGAAGTTCGGCGCGCAGATGGATCTGCTTGCCGACATCGTGAATTTCGGTGTCGCGCCGGCGCTGGTCGTCTATGTCTTCGCGCTGGATCAGGCGCGTTCGCTCGGCTGGATCGCGGCTCTCATCTATGCGATCGCGGCCGGGCTGCGGCTGGCTCGCTTCAACGTCATGTCGGAGCGCGAGAACAAGGCGACCTGGCAGTCGGAATACTTCGTCGGCGTGCCGGCGCCGGCCGGCGCCATGCTGGTGCTCCTGCCCGTCTATCTCGGCTTCCTTGGAATCAGCACCGACAAGACTTTCGGATATGTTTCCGCCGGCTACACGGTGCTCATCGCCTTCCTGCTCATCAGCCGCCTGCCGGTCTGGTCCGGCAAATCGGAGGGCACCAAGCTCAGACGCGATCTGGTGCTGCCGCTGATGCTCGGCGTGGTGCTTTATGTCGCCATGCTCTCGAGCTTCACCTGGGAAGTCATGTCGCTGACCGCCGTGATCTACCTATTGACGCTGCCGTTCGGCGCCCGCAAATGGAAGCGCAAATACGGTACGCTGACGATCGAAGAGCCCGGTGTCGGCGAAGACGATATCGGCCGTCATATCTGAGCCTTTCCAGACTATCCTGACCTGACCTGCTTGACTTAGAGTCGTTGTTTTATCGCATGTCGGCAGCGCCAAACCGCTGCACACTTTTGCGTGACATGCCTCAAGCCTCGCGAATTATGGTTTGTCGACACAAATCATGATGTGTCTTGCCTCCATTTTGTCGTTATTTTAGGCAAAAAAGCAATAATTATAAGAGTTCAGGGACAAAAGTTAAGGAGAGTAACGTGACCCCGAAGAAGACAAGCGTGGAACAGCCGGCAAAGACAGACCTCAGCGCGCACTACCGTCCGCTCGGCCTGAAGGCCGTTCTCGCGGCCGCCCTGATGCTGAAGAAGCCAGCGCTCACCAAGAAGCTCGCCTGATCAGGACGTCAGGAAACGGGCGCCGAGGCTGATTGCCAGAAGCGCCATGACGATGCCGATGAGCACGTCGAGAACCCGCCATGCGGCGGGTTTGGCAAAGACCGGTTGCAGCAAGCGCGCACCGTAGCCCAGACCAAAAACCAGACAAACGATGCCGTGACGGCGCCCAGGCCGTAGGCCAGCCGGTCCGCGCCCTGATAGGCGGCCGACAGGCTGCCGAGCAGCACCACCGTATCGAGATAGACATGCGGATTGAGGAAGGTGAAGGCCAGGCACGTGGCTACCGCCGCCTTGAGACCCAGCGGCTCGGGCGTTCCCGTGCGCATCGCACCGGGATGAAGGGCGCGCCGGAACGCCATGACAGAATAGGCGCCGAGAAACAGCATGCCGCCGAGACTGACGGCCGCGATCAGGGCGGGCGAGCGTGAAACGAGCGTGCCGAGGCCGGCGACGCCGGCTGCAATCAGCACGGCGTCCGACAGGGCGCAGATCAGGCACAGAATGAAGACATGCGAGCGCATCAGCCCCCTGGCGCAGAATGAAGGCATTCTGGGCGCCGATGGCAATGATGAGGGAGGCGCCGAGGAAGAAGCCGGAGAGCGCGGCCGAAATGGAGAACATGTGAATTTCCGGATGTGACTACAGTGGGATTACAGGATCAGAAGAAGCTGAGCTGGCCGTTATCAGGCTTTTTCTTGTCAGCGGGCGGCATCGGCTTTTCCACCGGCACCGGGGTTTGCAGATCCGCACCCATGTTGGCGACCTTGTTGACCTTGTCGGACACCGGTATCGCCTCGAAGAAATCCTCCTCGACCGGCCGCATGAGATCGGCCACCTCGCGCGGTTCCTGCGTCTTGCAATCCAGCCAGCGGGCGAAATCCTCCGGCTTGATGACGACTGGCATGCGGTCGTGGATCGGGGCGATCGCGGCATTGGCTGCGGTCGTCAGGATCGCGCCGGTATCTACTTCCGAGCCGTCGGCCGAAGACCATGTTTCCAGCAGCCCGGCGAAGGCGACCACGCCGCCGTGACGCGGCCTGATCCAATAGGCCTGCGATTTCTCGCCGCTCTGCTTCGACGGACGATGCCATTCGTAGAAGCCGGAGGCTGGAACGAGCACGCGGCGATGGCGCATCGCGGCGCGGAACGACGCCTTGCCGATCGCCGTTTCCGAGCGGGCGTTGATGAGAAGCGGAAACGTCTTGGGGTCCTTCACCCAACCGGGCGTGAAGCCCCAGCGAACGAGAAGCGCGCGGCGATCCGGCAGATTGCTTCCCCTCTCCTGTCCATCGCCGGCGACAACCACCAGAATCGGCTGGGTCGGAGCGATGTTGAAGCGCGCGGGAAAATCCTCGAGGTCGAGGACACCCATGATTTCCTTCAGCTCCTCGGGGGATATGGTCAGGGCGTAGCGTCCACACATGACAATCTATTTGCACCCCGCCCATTCAGCGGTCAAGGGACTGGCCAAGGGGGAGCAGCGGCTGCGCCCGTCGGCTCAGCCTCTGGGCGCGAAGAGGATGATCGCGGAGCCAACGAGGCAGACAAGGGCACCGCCGATGTCCCAGCGATCCGGCACGCGGCTTTCGACGAGCCACAGCCAGATCAGCGAAGCGACGATGTAGATGCCGCCATAGGCCGCGAAGATCCGGCCCGCCGCGTCGCTCGGAACCAGCGTCAAGAGCCAGGCGAAGAGCGCCAGCGACACCATGCCGGGGGCCAGCCACCAGATCGGCTTTGCCAGGCGCAGCCACGCCCAGAAAGCGAAGCAACCGGCAATCTCGAAGAGGCCGCGGCGGCGTAGATGATATAAGTCACGGCAGCTGCCTTCGAATCGCTGGGATCACACTTTCTTCGCGGTTCAGATAGGCATGCGACGGCGATCACCGGCAAGCAACAAACGGCCTTTCTGATGACTTCTTCTCCGACTGCTGCATCTTCCGCGATTCTCGAGCGCGACGGACGTTTCCTGCTGGTGCTCAGGCGCAATCCGCCATCGGCGGACATGTACGCCTTTCCCGGCGGCAGGGCGGAGCCCGGGGAAACGCCCGATCAGACCGCGTTGCGCGAATTCGAGGAGGAGACGGGCATCCAAGCCCGCAATCCCGAGATCTTCGCCACCTACGACCTGAAACAGCACGGCGCCGACGGGCGCCTCACCAGCCACTTCCATCTCTCCGTTTTTCGGGTCGAGGCCGACGCCGATGCCGTCGCGGTGGCGGCCGACGACGCGGTCGCCCTCGGCTGGTTCACCGTGGACGAGATTCGCCGGCTGCCGACACCCCAGAGCGTGCTCGAATGCGCCGAACGGCTGGCGGTCGCCAGGGAATAAGGAAGGGCAATAAGCAAGGGGAAAGGCGACCCCACACCTTGTCGCCGCCACCTTCTGGGTGTCCAATACTCACATGATTCCCATTCGCCGCGTCTTGTTGTGTTTTGTTCTTGGCGTCCTGACGGCGGCGCCGACATTCGTCTCGGCACAGGGGCCGGTGACGGCTGTACCCGACGAGCCGGTTGCGCCAAAAGACGTCACCGTTCCCTACGACGACCGGCTTGGCCGGTTGGCCGAGGTGCTGGGATCGGTGCATTATCTCAGAACGCTCTGCAAGGCGCGGAACGGCGAGGAATGGCGGGCGCGAATGCAGCAACTGCTTGATTCTGAAACGAAAGACGAGCCGGGCAGAAAAGAGAAACTGACAGCGGCGTTCAATCGCGGATACCGCGCCTTCGCCTCCGTTTATACCGATTGCACACCAGCGGCGATCGTGGCAGAAGAACGCTACCGTAACGAAGGCGCAACACTTGCCACCGAAATTACGTCACGCTTTGGAAATTAACGATAAATTAACCTCTTTTCACTGCGGGACGTGTCGTTTTGGGAAAAGGCTGATAGTGTTGTTAACCAGACAGTAAGGCATGCAGTTCGAGGAAAAGCTAATGGAACCGAGCCTCAACGACATCGACGACATGATCGTCCACGAAAAGATGCAGGCGGCGCTGGAGTACCATAACGAAGCCTGGGCCGACGGCATGGCCGACGGTATCGAACCCGAGATCATCGCCGACACGGCGATCATTCACGCGCTTCGCGAAACCATTCGGCTGCACGGCGAAAAGAACGCGGAAGCCTTGCTGGAATCGTTGCGAGAACGCATGTTGGCCGGAGAGTTTTCTCCGACCCGCATCCTGCAATAACACAGAGAGTTTCATGCGCACCGATATGAAGAATGCTTCGCGGCCTGCCATCGCGCCGTTTTTGCTTGCAATCAGCCTCGGTGCCAGCAGCCTTATGGGCGCCCCATCCGCCTTCGCGCTTTCGGAGCTGCAGAAGACGCCGGGCGTTTCCGACGGCACCTCCACCGACAAGCCGCCAAGCGCGCCGGACGCATCATCAGGCGTCCCCTCGCCCGGACCTGTCATCAGCAAGCCCGCGGGCCAGAGCCCCGACACCACGCCGGGCGCGCAGGACGGCTCGAAGCCGGTCGACGTTCTCTACGATATCAGCAAGGTGCCCGAGCCGGTCCGCCGTATGCGCGAGCAGATCGTCGAAGCCGCGGCATCAGGTGACCTCGAGCGGTTGCGCCCGCTGTTCGGCACCGGCGCGACACAGACACAAGTCAGCGTCGGTGAAGCGACCGACGATCCGATCCGAACCCTGAAGGACATCTCCGGCGACCCTGACGGCAATGAGATCCTGGCAATCATTCTCGACATCATCTCGACGGGATTCGTGCACTCTGGCCAGGGCACGGCCGACGAGATGTATGTCTGGCCGTATTTCGCGGACAAGGACCTGAAGAAGCTGACGCCGCCCGAGCGTGTCGAACTGTTGCGAATCGTCACCGCGGGTGATCTCGCCGACATGCAGGAATTCGGCGGCTATAATTTCTACCGTCTCGGCATCACCCCCGACGGAAAATGGAAGTTCTTCACCGCCGGCGACTGATGCTTGCGATCCCCGCTCCGACGACATACTTCTGAGCGATAACAACGCGACAGGTGCGCCCATGCCAGCCGTATTTCTGAACGATCGCGCGCTCATCAGGGTGAGCGGCGCCGAGGCTCAGTCCTTTCTGCATAACCTGATCACCACCGATATCGTCTCGCTCGACGCGACCGAAGCGCGCCCCGGCGCATTGCTGACGCCGCAGGGCAAGATCCTGTTCGACTTCATGATCTGGCGCGATGGCGACGACTTCATCATCGAGACCGACGAAGGGCAGCGCGAGGCGCTGACGAAGCGGCTGACGATGTACAAGCTTCGCGCCGCGGTGGCACTTACCGCCGAAGGCAGCGGCGTCACCGTTTCCTGGGACGAGGCGCCCGCCGAAGGCTTCCGGGACAGCCGCTTCGCCAAGGCAGGCATCGAGGTGTTTCGTCGCCCAGGCCAGCACGGCGGCGACGACATCACCCTCTACGACGCCTTGCGCGCCACCCATGGCATCGCCGTTTCCGGTTCCGACTACGCCTTGCAGGATGCCTTTCCGCATGACGTGCTGATGGACCTGAACGGCGGACTCTCCTTCAAGAAGGGCTGTTATGTCGGCCAGGAGGTCGTTTCGCGCATGCAGCACCGCGGAACGGCACGCCGACGCGTCGTGACCGTCAGCAGCACCGAGCCGCTCCCTGCTTCGGGCACGGAGATCACCGCCAATGGCAAGCCGATCGGCACGCTCGGCTCCGTTACCGGCCATCGCGGGCTCGCCATCGTCAGGATCGATCGCGCCGGCGACGCCATGTCATCGGACACGCCGCTCCTCGCCGGCGACGTCACCGTCACCGTGGCGCTGCCGGTGTGG
The DNA here is from genome assembly GCF_030053015.1 of Rhizobium sp. AN80A. NCBI lineage: Bacteria > Pseudomonadati > Pseudomonadota > Alphaproteobacteria > Hyphomicrobiales > Rhizobiaceae > Rhizobium > Rhizobium sp. AN80A. Next base: position 1,521,794 of record NZ_JASJPX010000003.1, read on the forward strand.
TCGGCGCTCGTCTTTCCGGCCGGCTCCGACGAGGCCAGCGCTTGACGACGAAGGCTCCCCGCGCCTGGCAACGCATGCTTTCCGGACGAAGGCTCGATCTGCTCGACCCCTCGCCTCTCGATGTCGAGGTGAGCGATATCGCCCACGGCCTGGCGCGCGTCGCGCGCTGGAATGGGCAGACCTCGGGCGATCACGCCTTTTCGGTCGCGCAACACAGCCTGGTGGTCGAGGACATCTTTCGGCGGCTGAACGAGGCCACGCCGGAGCAATGCCTGATGGCGCTTTTGCACGATGCGCCCGAATATGTGATCGGCGACATGATCTCGCCGTTCAAGTCCGTGGTCGGCGGCGGCTACAAGACGGTGGAGAAGCGGCTGGAGGCGGCGATCAACCTGCGGTTCGGACTGCCGCCCCACCCGTCGCGCGAACTTAAGGACAACATCAAGAAGGCCGATACGATCGCGGCTTATTTCGAGGCCTCGCAGCTCGCGGGCTTCAGCGCCAGCGAGGCGCAGAAGCTCTTCGGCCAGCCGCGCGGCATCACCAAGGAGATGCTTCTCCTGACGCCCCTGCCGGCTACGGAAGCGCAGCGGCTGTTCTGCGAGCGCTTCGCCGCTATCGACGGCATGCGGGGGAAGCCATGACATCGATCGTCGTCGCCCCGCTTGCCCGCATCGCCGAAATGGCCGTGCGGCACCGCGCCCGCGAAATGATCAGCCTGATGGCGAAGGAGCAAAGCTTCCATCGCCCGGCGGTCATCCAGGCGCACCGGCATCTGCTGCTCCACATGAACGACATCGCCTTCAAGGGTACGGGCGATCTCGTGGCCCCGGATGAAACGCATGTCCGGGATATCATCGACTTCGCGGCGCAATGGGATCAGAGGGCGCCGCTCATCGTTCATTGCTGGATGGGGGTATCGCGCTCGCCCGCCGCCGCCGTGGTCGTGGCCTTGTCGCTAAAGCCGGATCAGAGCGAAGAGGCGCTGGCGCGGCGTCTGCGCGCGGCCTCGCCCTACGCCACGCCGAACATGCGGATCATCGAGATCGGCGACGCGCTGCTTGGCCGCGATGGACGGCTGGTAAAGGCGATCAAGGGGATCGGCCGTGGTGCCGACGCGGATGGAAACGCGCCGTTCGTACTTGCGCTGGACGAAGCTTGACGGTTTTAAACGGTTGACGCGCCTGCCTTCTGTCCCATCTACGCAGGTCAACCGATAATCATTTCAAATATTTGGCGAGATCATGGAACAACAAGCAACAGACGCAATCCTGGCAACCCGGACGGCCTTGAGCCAGGCAAGCGCTCTTGCGGTGCAATACTCTTTCTCCATCCTCGGCGCGCTCATCCTGTTGATATTGGGTTGGGTGATGGCGAGCTTCGTCAGCCGCTGGGCATTCGAAGGCATTTCACGGGTACGCGGCATCGACGAGACGCTGGCGCGGTTTTTCACCAATGTCCTGCACTATGCGTTGCTGATCCTTGTCTTCATCACCGTGCTCGGTCAGTTCGGCGTGCAGACGGCCTCGATCATCGCAGCGCTCGGCGCGGCGGGTCTCGCCATCGGCCTTGCGTTGCAGGGCACGCTGCAGAATATCGCTGCGGGCATCATGCTTCTGGTGCTGCGGCCGTTCCGCGTCGGCGAGTATATCGCGACAGCCACTGTCGCCGGCACGGTGCGTGAAATCGGCCTCTTCGCCACGGAGCTTCGCACCGCCGACGGGCTCTATCTGCTGGCGCCGAATTCGACCCTCTGGAACACGCCGATCACCAATTACAGCCGCGAGAAGACGCGCAAGAACGACCTGATGATCAATGTTCGCGCCGGCGACGATGTGGATCTGGCGATCAAGATGCTGACGGATATCGCCCAGGCCGATCTGCGGGTGGAGAAGTCGCCGCAGCCGAAAACCTATATCGACGCCGTGACGTCGGACAAGATCACGCTGCTGCTGCGCTATTGGGTAAAGACCGGCGAATGGGAAGACGTGCGCCGCGACATCATCAGCCGGATGAAGGCCAGCTTCGACGAGAAGGGGCTTCCCATTCTGTAAAGGCGGCCGCCAGACAGGCGACCGCCAGATATCAAAGCGACAGGGTAAAAGCTATTTGATGACGGCGCAGGCTAGCCGGGCGCCGGCATCGCCGGCCGGCTGACTGCGATAGTCGTCCGAGTTTTCGTGGATCATCAGGGCGCGGCCGCGGATGCCGTTGTCCTTGCCATCGAGCGTCACCATCCCGTCGAAGACCTGCGCCCTCAGCACTCCGTCCTGCCCGACATATTGGTTCGGCATATCGCCCGCATGCGGCCCCTTGGCGGCGAGCAGACCATGCTCCGCCCTGGTGGGATTGAAGTGCTTGCCCGCGGATTCGTGATGGGTTGCGGCATCGCACTTGCCGGTTTCATGGACGTGAAAGCCGACCCACTTGTTTGCCGGCAGGCCAGACACTTCCAACTCGATCAGAACGCCGCCCGTGGCCGAGGCCGTCAGTGCGGCGCGGCCATTGTCCTTGCCATCGGCGCCGGCGAAATTGGCCGAGGCCGTCTGCTTGTCTTGCGCGACGGCTGATGTCGTCAGCGCCGCGACGGTCGTCAGTGTTATAAATAGAAGCCGTTTCATCCCGCTGCCCTCCTTTTAGCACTCTCTCACAAACGCATGCGCCGTGTCGGTGTTCCCGGCAGACAGTGTGTTGCGGGAAGGAGGACAAAGAAAAAGCCGACCAAACGGCCGGCTTCCTGTTTGATCGATCCAAAAGCAAGCGATCAGGACGCGATGTCGAGATCGTACTGGCCATAGGTGTTCTTGTAGAGAACATTGGCCATGTTAACCTGGCCTTCATTGCCGGAATTGAGAGTGCCGGACTGGCGTGCTCCCATCATGAATGCAAGGACGCCATTCGACAGCTTTGGTGCTTCCTGGGTGCCCTGAGACTGGCTTACAACGGACAGGATCCCCGGCTTCTCATCAGCCGCACGCTCACTCCGGCTCAACACGCCGTCACTGTTGGAATCCAATCTCGAAAGAGTACCGAGATACGCGTAGGACGTATCAAGTGCAGACGAAATACGGCTCATACAAACCTCCGTTCACCGCATTACCGATGATGTTTGTACGCAATACGAATAGGGAAAATCAGAACTAAGGCGGTGGATAAACTGATTTGCCGGGTCGGTCAATAACTTGTTAATGCCGTATTAACCATGATTGACAAAGTCTGACTTTTTTCGGCACTCGCGATTTTTGTGCGAAGCGGCACCGGCGCGGGTGTCGTTTAAAGCGCGAAAGGCATTGATTAATATAGCGCTATTTCTATATTTGTTTCGACGAGAACCAAATATTAATGCGACCAAAGGATTATGTTCGTTAGGTTTACGACACGATATCAACCTTAGATTGCATATTTTTCTTGTTTTAGAACGCTTCAGGAATGTCTTTGTATGTCGCGTGTATCGCACGGGATCCCAGCATCCAGAAAGTCAGTTCGTCCGGCATGCTCGTGCCCTCATCGGCGGCGGAGATGATTGGCCATGGAAGCTGAAGCGCTCTTCAGGCGCCAATGCGCGGCATCGCTCAACGACGACGGCACCGCCGACGGGCAGCGGCTGATCAAGCTTGTCCTGGACACGTACCGCGAGCAAGCTCGCAGTATCGGCGGCCTGGAACGCCACGCCAACCGGGCTATCGAGGAGAACGAAGCGCTTCAAGTCGTCCTCAGTCAGGCGAATCGAAACCTTGCCGAGCAGAGCCGCCTGCTCGAAATCGTCCTCAATCACCTGCCGCTCGGTCTGTGCATCTTCGATTCGGATCAGACGCTCGTCGTCTCCAACATTCGCTTTCAGGAGCTGTTTGGGCTGGACGCCGACGATACGCGGGCGGGGACGTCGATCGGCTCGCTGATCGCGAAGATTGACGGCCTGGAGACGCCGGGGTCGAGAGCAGCCACGCGCGAAAGCCGCTCCGATGGCGGACATATCCGTCGCCGCGAGTGGGTGATGAATGACGGGCGCATCGTTCAGAGTGTCGTCACGGTCCTTCCTGACGGTAGCAACATCTCCATTCATGCCGACATCACCGACGACCGGAAAGCCGCCGAACGCATCGCGTTTCTGGCGCATCACGACCCCCTCACCGGCCTTCCCAATCGCCTCCGGTTCCGGGATCAGCTGGACGCCGCGCTTGCCGCGCGCAAGCCCACCGATCACATCGCGCTCGTTCACCTCAATCTCGATCGCTTCAAGTCGGTCAACAACACGCTCGGCGTTTCGGCCGGTGACGAGATCTTGCGGCAGGTGGCCGATCGGCTGCGGGCGCTTGCGGGCAAGAGCAATATCCTGGCACGCCTTGGCTCCGATGAATTCGCCATTCTCCAAAACGGACGCGAGCAGCCGTGGAACGTGATGGCGCTCGCCGAACAAATCCGGCGGGAGCTCTCGGCACCCTTCTTTCGTGGCGAAAAGGCCGTCGAGCTCAGCGTCTCCATGGGGATCGCAATCTGCCCCAAGGATGGCATCGAGACGGAGCTGCTTCTGAAACACGCCGGCGTGGCGCTGTCTCACGCCAAGAGCGGCGGCAGACGCGGCGAGCGCTTCTTCACCTCGGAGATGGAAGCACAGCTCGAATCGCGGCGGGCGCTTGAGGCGGATCTGCGCAAGGCGATCCACAGCGAGGAATTCGAGCTGCACTATCAGCCACTTTACGACATGGCCGAACGGCGCATCTGCGGCTTCGAAGCCCTGCTGCGCTGGAACCACCCGACCCGCGGGCGGATCGCGCCGATGGAGTTCATTCCGCTGGCCGAGGAGGTCGGCCTTATCGTCGAGATCGGCCGGTGGGTCCTGAAGCGCGCCTGCCTGGACGCAGCGACATGGCCTGACGGCATCAAGGTCGCCGTCAATGTTTCCGCCATCCAGTTCACGTCGGGCGACCTCATGGACGACGTGTCCAAGGCCCTTGCGCTTTCGCAGCTCTCTCCCGGACGCCTGGAGATCGAGATCACCGAGAGCGTTCTGATGGAGAACCGCGACGAGGTGCTGCCGATGCTGCATGCGCTTCGCCAGCGTGGCATCCGCATCTCCATGGACGATTTCGGCACCGGCTATTCGTCGCTCAGCTATCTCAGCAGCTTTCCGTTCGACAAGATCAAGATCGACAAATCCTTCGTCAACGACATCGTCGACAACAAGGAAGCATTCGCGATCATGCGCGCCATCATTCTGCTCGGCGACGCGCTCGGCATGCGCGTCACCGTCGAGGGGGTGGAATCGGAGCAACAGCACGATCTGCTGGCGCAGGAGGCCTGCGACGAAATCCAGGGCTATCATATCAGCTCGCCTCGCCCGGCATTCGACGTGCCGCAGTTGCTTGCGCGGTCGCGGCCGACCGGCAAGGCGCGGGCAATGTGACATCGCATTGCGACTCGTCGCCGCTCGCTCTAAGAGAGGCGGTCTCTGTCTATTCCTGGTGCGCACATGAAAGAGGCTCAGGCCTTCCGCCCCTTTGAAACGCTTGCCGAAGCGCTGATACCGCACTCGCACGAGGGCGACGACGGTTCGCATGATCTCGCGCATATCCTCAGGGTCTTCAAGAATGCGATGCGCATCCAGGCAAGCGAAGGCGGAAACGGGCGGACACTTGCCGCCGCCGTGTTGCTGCATGACTGCGTGGCCGTCGAAAAGAGCTCACCGCTGAGAGCCCGGGCATCCGCGCTTGCCGCCGAGAAGGCTTCCGGCGTGCTGGCGGACCTTGGATGGTCGCAGGAGGATATCGCCGCCGTCGCCCACGCGATCCTCACCCACAGCTTCTCGGCGAATATCGAGCCCGAAACGCTGGAAGCGAAGATCCTGCAGGATGCCGACCGGCTGGATGCAATCGGCATGGTCGGCGCGGGACGCTGCTTTTATATCGGCGGGCGCATGGCGTCCTCGCTCTACGACCCGCTCGATCCTGCCGGAAACGACCGCCCGCTTGACGACCGGCGTTATGTGATCGACCATTTCCAGACGAAACTGTTCAAACTGGCCGACGGGTTCAAGACAGCCGCCGGGCGCGCGCTCGCGGCCGAGCGCGACAAGAGGCTGCGGGACTTTCTCGACGCCTTCATGGACGAAATCTAGGAGTATCTCATATGCGCGTCCGCGATCTCTTCATCTATCCGCTCAAGAGCGCCCGTGGCATCGCGCTTCAAAGCACGGAGATCGATGCCTTCGGCCTTACCGGCGATCGGCGCGCGATGCTGGTCAATCCGGATGGGAGCTTCATCACCCAGCGCGAACTGACGGATCTGGCGCGGCTCGACGTTCAGCGCGAGACATCCGGCTTCCGGCTCGGCATGAGCGGAGAGAGCCTGTTCGTCCCCCTGCCCGATGGCAGCCGGCGCATCGATGTCTCGATCTGGCGGTCGATCGTCAATGCCGCGGTCGCCGACGACCAATCGAACGCGGTGTTGTCGCGCTGGCTCGGCCGGGAGCTCAAGTTCGTATTTTTCGACGAGGAGGCCGACCGGACGGCGAACGCCGAATGGGCGGGCGACGGCACGCCGGTGACATTCGCGGACGGCTACCAGATCCTGGTGACCACGACCGGATCACTGAAGGCGCTCAACGCCGATATCGAGGCGCACGGCGAAGGCAGCGTCGGCATGGAGCGGTTCCGGCCGAATATCGTCATCGACACGGACGAAGCCTGGCCGGAGGACCGCTGGGCGGCAATCGAGATCGGCGGCATCCGCTTCGACCTGGTGAAGCCGTGCGCGCGTTGCATCATGACCACGCAGGACCAGCAGACAGGCTCTCGCGAGGTCGCGAACCCGATGCCGGCCATGGGCCGCATCCGCATGTCGGCCGACAGGCGCGTCCCCGGCCCCTTGTTCGGCTGGAACGTCACGCCACGCGCGGCAGGCGCTATCGCGATCGGCGATACGGTGAAGGTTCTCGGCGAGCGGCCTGATGGATGGGCGTTCAAGGTGCGCAAGCGGGCGTGACGTTGGCTTAGAGCCCTTGTCTTGCCGCATGCCGGCGCTGCAAAACCGCTGCACGATTTTGCGCGACGAGCTTTAGGCCTATACGTCACCCGATATGGCGGCGGCTGGTTTCAGCGCCTTCAACGCCGCCTGCACGAAGCCTTCGCGCGCCGTCGACGGTTCCAGGCCGCGCGGCTCGTAGACATGGCGATGCAGGAAGAATGCCGTCAGGCGAAAGGCTTCGGACAGGCTGTCGAAATCGGCGGCCTGGCGCTTTTCCACGGAGAGAAACGACGGCAGGGCGAACATCCTGTCGGCCCAGGGCGTGCCTGCAGCGCGGCTGACCGCGCGACCCGACTTCGGCGAGACGTAGGCAAGATCGGCGCGGCTGCCCGTTGCGGCACATTCGCTGAGATCGAGCCCGAAGCCTAGATCGTTGAGCACGGCGAGCTCGAAGCGAACGAACAATTCGCCGGCATCGGCCGGGTTGTCGAGATTGTCGAGAATGACTTCCAGCGCCTCGAAGAGATGCGGATGCGGATCGCGCTCCGGCAGAAGCCTGAGCAAGGCGCCCATTGCCTGAACGCCGTAGACCGCGGTCGCCGTTTCCATCAGGCGGGCGGCGCGCAAGGTGACGGGTTCGACCCGGAATTCGCCCATATGCTCGTCCAGACGGGCGCGCCAGGTGACCTCGACCTCATTGCCGGGCTGCAGCACCGGCTGCATGGCGCGCGAACGTCCGGATCGCACCATGCCCAGGTGACGGCCGCGATCCGGCGTCATCACCTCGGTGATGACGCTTGTCTCGCCATGGCGCCGAACGCCAAGAATGATTGCACGACCTTGCCACTGCATTACAAATCGACCTTCCGACCACGCGTTATCCTAGCGCATGGTGGGAGCCCTGTCATGAAAGCCTATCAGGTCTCGGAGGGGAAAAGCCGGCGCAGGAAGTCGCGCATCGCGTCCTCGTCGAACGGCTTGACGAGAAGCGGCCTGTCTTGAAGGTCTTCGGGAAAATCCAGCGTATCCGAGTAGCCACTGACGAAGCCGAAAGGAATTCCGGCGACAGCGACACGACGGGCGAAATCGAAGCTCATGACCTCGCCGAGATTGACGTCAAGCAAAGCGAAATCATAGCTGTCGGCCAGGATCGCCTCATTGGCCTGCTCGACGCTGTTGCAAATGTCGATGGTCTCGACGCCGACGGCGCGCAGAATGTCTTCCGCCTCCATCGCGATGATCAAGCTATCCTCGAGAACCAGAACACGTCTCGCGACCATGATCACAAAGCCCTCTTCCGTGCGCCGCCATAGACGCACCCTGTATCCCAAAACCGCATTTCCACCCCTGACAACCCAAGGCCTTCAGCCAAAAAGTTCACGCCGCCTATGCTTGCATAGCCGCTTTTTCAGTCCCGGTCGATATTTGAGAATCTCGACACAAGAATGACTCGTGCTGGACATTATGAGCCGACCTGAAAATTTGCATTTAAAAAAGACATAGATAGAACCGCTAAAGGAATGGGCGAACCTTGTCGTCCAGCCCGTCCCAGCCGGCGATCTTCGCGAGCGTCTCGCCGTCCAGCACCTCGCAGGCGCGCTCCTGCCAGCGGATGAGTTTGCGTGCGGCGAGCTTTTTCAAGGTCTTGTTCGTGTGCACGATCGAAAGGCCGAGCGTATCGGCGATATGCTGCTGGGTGATCGGGATGGCGCTATGGCCATTGAAGAGATTAAGCTGCTTGCCGCGTTGATAAAGGAAGGCGATCAGATAGGCGGCGCGCTCCAGCGCCGTCCGGCGGCCAATGCTCAAGAGGTGTTCGTCGAGCATCCGCTCCTCCTGCGCCGCCATCCAGGTAATGTCGAAGGCGAGCGACGGGTGCTTGTTGTATAGCGTCATCAGCTTGTCGCGCTCGAAGACGCAGAGCGAGACCGGCGACAGCGCCTCGATCGAGTGCTGCATCTCCCCCATGATCGTTCCCTGCAGGCCGATCAGATCGCCGGGCATGATGTAGTTCAGGATCTGGCGCCGACCGTCCTCAAGCGCCTTGTAGCGGAAACCCCAACCGGTCAGAACCGTGAACAGGTGGGCGCTGTGCGCCCCTTCCACCAGGATCGTGGCACCCGCATCAGCCGCCAGTTCGCCCTTCTTGAACTTTGAAATGAAGCCCAGCTCGTCGCCGGTGAACTCACGAAAATGCGGCAGCGGCCGCAAGGGACACTGTTCGCAGGGTGTCTTGAACGAATGCGTCGGCCGTGATGTCGCCATGCGTGTCCCATAATCCAGAAAAAGCGGCGCCCCGAAATCGGGACGCCGCTCTTAAAGAACTCGTCACTTCGTATTTTGTTCCCTCGATCTCCAGATTTTTGCAAGAAAACGAGGGACTTGCGCGGCGGCCGGCCCGCTTACTGGCGGGGGAATTCCAGGCCCATTTCGCGGAAACGCTCGGGATCGTCGCCCCAGTTCTCGCGCACCTTGACGAAGAGGAACAGGTGCACGGTCTGCTCGAGGATTTCGGACAGTTCCTTGCGCGATGCGGTGGAGATCGCCTTGATCGCCTCGCCGTTCTTGCCGAGCGCTATCTTCTTCTGGCTATCGCGCTCGACGTAGATCACCTGTTCGATGCGAACCGATCCATCCTTGCGCTCTTCCCATTTCTCCGTCTCGACATGCGAGGCGTAGGGAAGCTCCTGATGCAGGCGCAGAAACAGCTTCTCGCGGGTGATTTCCGCAGCCAGCTGGCGCATCGGCAGATCGGAAATCTGGTCTTCCGGATAGTACCACGGCCCCTCGGGAAGCGTCTTGGCGAGATAGTCCATGACGTCGTCACAGCCCGAACCGTTTTCGGCCGAGATCATGAAGGTCTGGTCGAAAGCGACGTATTCGTTGGCGGCCGATGCCAGCGCCAGCAGATCCTCGCGCTTGACGCGGTCGATCTTGTTGAGAGCAAGGATCTTGCGCTGCGGCACATCCTTCAAGCTCTCGAGGATCTTCTCGGCATCACCGCGCAACCCGCGCTCGCTGTCGATCAGGAGCATGATGATATCCGCGTCCTTGGCACCACCCCAGGCGGAGGTCACCATGGCGCGATCCAGCCGGCGGCGCGGCTTGAAGATACCAGGCGTGTCCATGAAGACGATCTGGGCGTTGTCGTGGGTGGCGATGCCGCGGATGACGGCGCGCGTCGTCTGCACCTTGTGGCTGACGATCGATACCTTGGCGCCGACCAGGCGGTTCAGCAAGGTCGACTTGCCGGCATTGGTCGGCCCGATCAGGGCGACGAAGCCGGAATGCGTCGGGCCAGCGGGTTCGGCGGCGCTACCCGCGATGTCGTGTTCTTCGGTCATTGTTCCCGTCAATTTCCGGCAGACGATTTCTGCCAAATGCCTTCGCGTTCGAGCATCTTTGTCGCGGCCACCTGCTCGGCGGCACGCTTGGAGCGCTCGACGCCCGTTTCCGGCTTCACACCGGCGACTTCGACCGTCACCGTGAAGCGCGGATCATGATCCGGTCCGGTGCGTTCTTCAACCCGGTAGTTTGGCGTCACGCCGAATTTGGCATGCGACCATTCCTGCAATTCCGTCTTGGCGTCGCGTCGGGCGCCATCGGCGCGCACCGCGCGCTTTTCCCAATACTTCACGATGAAGCGGCGCGCGACCTCAAGGCCGGCGTCGAGATAGATCGCCGCGATCAGGCTTTCGACGACGTCGGCGCGAACGTTCATCATGCGCTTGCCGGTGAGCTTCTTCACGTCGGCGCCGGTGCGGATATAGAGATGCAGGCCGAGTTCGTCGGCCACCTCGGCGCAGGTATCGGCGCTGACCAGCTGGTTCAGGCGTACGGAGAGTTCGCCTTCCGATGCCGCGCCGAAGGTCCTGAAAAGCATCTCGGCGACACACAGGCCGAGCACCCGGTCGCCAAGAAACTCAAGCCGCTCGTAGTTGCCGCCCTTCTGGGTACGGGCGCTGGCGTGGGTCAGCGCGCGATCCAGGCGCTCCTTCTCGGCGAAAACGTGACCGATCAGCGCCTCGAGCTTTGTTCGGTCGGCCGCCGAAAGCGTCGGCGACTTGCTCATTCAACGCCCTTGAACAACCGATCCCAACGCATGTTGGAAGGCCACTTCCAGATTTCGCGGAAAGAGGTGTCGTTGCCGAGCGAGAAGAAGATGACGCTGGCACGACCGACGAGATTCTCGGCCGGCACGAAGCCGACATCGAAGCGGCTGTCGAGCGAGTTGTCGCGATTGTCACCCATCATGAAGTAGCTGCCTTCGGGGACGATGAACTCGCGCGTGTTGTCGCCGCGCGAAACCGGAGACTGGTCGAGCGTGTCGTAGGTCACGCCATTATCCAGGGTTTCGCGGAACACCGGAACGTCCTGGCCCGGATCCTGTGCGTAGTCGGAGTTGAACGTGCCGTCCTGCACCTTCGGAACAGCCTTGCCGTTCACGAAAAGCACGCCATCGGTCACCTGGATGCGGTCGCCGGGAAGGCCGACGAGACGCTTGATGTAATCGACTTCGGGGTTCGGCGGGAAGCGGAAGACGACGACGTCGCCGCGCTTCGGCTCGCTTGCGAAGATGCGGCCGCTGAACAGGTTCGGCGAGAACGGCAACGAGTATTTGGAGTAGCCGTAAGCGAACTTGTTGACGAAGATATAGTCGCCAACCAGAAGCGTCGGCATCATCGAGCCGGAGGGGATGGTAAAGGGCTGGAACAGGACCGTGCGGATCACCATCGCCAAGACCAATGCCTGGACGATGACCTTGATGTTCTCCCAGAGGGCGTTCGGCTTGGCTTGAACTTTTTCGGACACGCAGTTCTATTCCTTCAGAGCGCCAAAACGGCGCAAGTCTTTAATCGGTTCTGTGTAGCGGCTTCGGCTGATTGCGGCAATGCCACGAACATTAAAAGCCCGAGATGTAACGATCAGTTGCTTAGCGGCAGTGCCTCGATGATTACGAAGGCCTGCGCCAAGGGATAATCATCGGTAATTGTCAAATGGATGGCGGCGCGGTGCCCCGCAGGCAACATCTTCTGCAAAATCTCGCCGGCGCCGCCGGTCAGCTTCATCGTCGGCTTGCCGCTCGGGAGATTGACGACACCCATATCCTTCCAGAAGACACCCTGGGCGATACCGGTGCCCAAAGCCTTCGAACAGGCTTCCTTGGCGGCGAAACGCTTGGCGTAGGAGGCGGCGCGGTTGGCGCGGCGGTCGGATTTCTGCTGTTCGATCTCGGTGAAGCAGCGGTTGGTAAAGCGTTCACCGAAGCGCTCGAGCGATTTCTCGACGCGCCGGATGTCGATGAGGTCGCTGCCGATGCCAATGATCATACTGTCTCCTCAAGCGAAACGGGATCGGCGACCCGCAGGCGCGCGCGCTCGATCAGGCGGGCGCGGCGGCGTCCCTGGAAGCCCCGGACAGTGTAGAATGTCGCGAAATACATCGCCAAGGCGGTGACGATTGCCGGCGGCAACGACCCGATCAGCATCGGCTCCAGCACCGGACGCCACAGCTCGCTGAAGTGGAGCTCGTGCAGGAGCGCGGGAAGATCCACCGCGGTGCCCTGCATCGTATTGTCGCCGCTCAAGAGCAGCCGCCCGATTTCCCAGGTCGTTCCCCAGATGAACGGGTAAGTCAGCGGGTTGCCAAAGGCCGCGCAGCCGAGAGCCGCGGCCACCATGTTGCCGGAGAAAACATAGGTGAGAATGAAAGCCATGACGAAATGGACGCCGACGAACGGTGTCCAGGAGACGAATGCTCCCGCCGCAACGCCGATAGCCACCGCATATGGCGACGCCCTCAGGCGCAGCACGCGCATAACCAGATAGCGCGGCGGCCTCAGGAATCCCTTTCGTGGCCAAAGCAGCTCGCGCAGCTTCTCACGAAATCCAGCGGGTTTCCGACGACGAAATAACATGGCGCGTATGTAGTGCATGCCGCACAGGCCTGACAAGAGCGCCAGACCACCTCGACCGCTATTTGATGTGCGCCGGCCGAGTATCCACCGGGGCGTAACTCAAACGCCCCTTCCCACTTGCAAATCCGATAGCCGATTAACGGGTACGGAACAGACCACGGTCAACCTGACGCTGACGGTATTCCAGATCGATGCGGTCGAACGAACCGTTCAGGTACGCGGTTTCGCGTTCTTCAGCACTCGGAGCGCGCAGGGCACGAGCGAACTTCTTGATCGGTGTAAACATTTGGATGCCTCTTCTTTCAGTCACTTGTCGATGACCAGAAGATAGGCGGCGCGGAGCGCTTTTACCAACGCTCTAACTCTCAGTCAGCCATGCGCAAAATGCATACCTAGCCCTTTATCTGCGACAATCTGACCACAAAACGATCACATAATGTGCAAACAGAGTGCAAATGCGCCCGGTTTACTCGTAGAGTCTGCGAACGGTCGCGATGCAATCAAGCTCCGTCAACTGCGCAAGCAATTGATTCAGCTGACGAAGATCCCAAACCTCGACGTCCAGCGCCATCTCGGTGAAGTCGGTGGCGACGCGAACCGTGTTCAAGACGCGGATGTTGACGTCGACATCGGCGACGGTGCGGGCAAGCTTGGCGAGCGTGCCGGGCTCATTCAGCGCGTTGACGAGGATGCGGGCCATGAAGCGCGACTTGTTGGCCTCGTCCAGATCCCAGCGCACATCGATCCAGCGATCGGGCTGTTCGTCGAAGCGCTGCAGCACGGGCGACTGGATCGGGTAGATCGTGATGCCCTTGGCGTTCTCGGTCGTGTTGGTGATACCGACGATGCGATCGCCGGGGACCGCACCAGTCGGCGCGAACTGCACGTCGATATTGCTCGAGATGCCACGGATCGGCACGGACTCGGCGTCGCCGAGTGCGCCAAGGCCGCTCGCGGGGTGTTCGCCGGCCTTCCCCTTGTCCGGGATCTTGAAGATCATGCCGGTGGCGCTGCGGACGTTGAACCATCCATCGTCGCCCGAGGGCTTCGAGGTGATGCGTTCTTCCTGGTGATCGGGGTAGACGGCGCGCAGCACGTCGAGCGACGACATCTCGCCACGGCCGACGGAGGCAATCGCGTCCTCGACATCCTTCTGGCCGAGACGGTGCAGCGCGGGCTTCATCGCCTCGCGGGAGAAGACCTTGCCGGCGCGGTCGAAGGTGCGCTCGAGAATGCGGTGGCCGAGGCCGGCATATTGCTTGCGGATGGCCATGCGTGTGGCGCGGCGTATGGCGGCGCGCGCCTTACCCGTCACGACGATCTCTTCCCAGGCCGCCGGCGGCACCTGCACGCCGGAACGGATGATCTCGACCTCGTCGCCATTCGCAAGGCGGGTGACGAGCGGCATGATGCGGCCGTTGATCTTGGCTCCAACCGTGGTGTCGCCGATGTTGGTGTGAACAGCGTAGGCGAAGTCGATCGGGGTCGCGCCGCGCGGCAGGGCAATCAGCTTGCCCTTGGGCGTGAAGCAGAAGACCTGGTCCTGGAACAATTCAAGCTTGGTGTGCTCCAGAAACTCTTCCGGGCTATCGCCCTCGGCCAGCGCCTCGATGGTGTGGCGAAGCCAGGAATAGGCGTTGGATCTGCGCGAGAGGATGTCGCCATCGCCATTCATCGCGCCGTCCTTGTAGAGCGTGTGGGCGGCGATACCGAACTCGGCGATCTCGTGCATGCGCTTGGTGCGGATCTGCAGCTCGATACGCTGGCTCGACGGCCCGACGATGGTGGTGTGCAGCGAACGATAATCGTTCTGCTTCGGCGTCGAGATATAGTCCTTGAAGCGGCCGGGGACGACGCGCCAGCGGGTGTGGACGATGCCGAGGCCGCGATAACAGGAGGGAATGTCGTCGACGATGATGCGGAAGCCATAGACATCCGACAGCTGCTCGAAGGAGAGCGACTTCGACTGCATCTTGCGAAAGACGGAATAAGGCTTCTTCTGGCGACCCTTGACGTAGGCATTGGTCAGGCCGTTGGCGACGAGCAGGTCGCGCAATTCGGTCTCGATCTTCTTGACCAGGCCTTCGTTGCGCCGCGACAGCTCCTCGAGCCGCTTGGTGACGGTGTCGTAGGCCTCGGGGTTGATGTGGCGGAAGGACAGGTCCTCCAGCTCCTCGCGCATATCCTGCATACCCATGCGGCCGGCAAGCGGCGCGTAGATATCCATCGTCTCCTCGGAGATGCGGGCGCGCTTTTCCGGCGACATGTGGTCGAGGGTGCGCATGTTGTGCAGGCGATCGGCCAGCTTGACCAGAAGCACGCGCACGTCGTCGGAGATGGCGAGCAGCAGCTTGCGCAGGTTTTCGGCCTGCTTGGCCTTCTTAGTGACGAGATCGAGCTTCTTGATCTTCGTCAGCCCTTCGACCAGGCGGCCGATATCCTCGCCAAACAGCTCATCGATCTCGGCGCGGGTCGCGGTGGTGTCCTCGATCGTGTCGTGGAGTAGCGCGACCGCGATGGTCGACTCGTCGAGATGCATGTCGGTCAGGATGGCGGCGACTTCGAGCGGGTGCGAGATATAGGGGTCGCCGCTTGCCCGCTTCTGTTGCCCATGCTTCTGCATGGCGTAGACATAGGCTTTGTTGAGCAGTGCTTCGTTGGCGTCGGGCTTGTATTTCTGAACCCGCTCCACGAGCTCGTACTGCCGCATCATGCCGAAACCACTCCATTACAAAAGAAAAGCGCGCCAATCACAGATTGGCGCACGTGATACTCAATCATATGCCGAAGCAATAATGGCGCAAGATTGACGATTAGTAATCGTCGCTCTTTTCCGGCGGCACGAGGCCTTCGATACCGGCCAGAAGCTCTTCTTCCGACATCTGGTCGAAGGTGATCGTCTCCGGAGCATCGTCCTGCTCTTCGCCATCGGCGGCAGCCGCGGTGGCGATGAGGCTTGCCGGATCGGGCTCGGGCTCGTCGACTTCGACGTGCTTCTGCAGCGAATGGATCAGATCTTCCTTCAGGTCGTCGGGAGACAGCATCTCGTCGGCGATCTCGCGAAGGGCGACGACCGGGTTCTTGTCGTTGTCGCGATCGATGGTGATCGATGCGCCCTGGGAAATCAGCCGGGCACGGTGGCTGGCAAGCAGAACCAGCTCGAAGCGGTTCTCAACTTTGTCAATGCAATCTTCTACTGTGACACGGGCCATTGCCTGTCCTTTACGGTCGGGATCTCGGGATTAGCACGGCGATACAATTAAAAGCAGGCGAATTCAAGTTTTTAGTGAAGGGCCCGTTCGAGCCTGTGGGAACTTTCTAATTTTAGAGGTTTCCACTAAAAGTTGCTTGGAATATGTCGAATCCTGCCCTAAATCTGACTTATATGAATAGTTCATAAAGTAAGAATTGTTCTGAATTTTTCAGATAACCCATTGTTTTCGTGGGTTATCTGCAGCCGAATTTTAGATTACTCAAAGTGGATTGGTACGCGATGTTCGACCCGCGAGAAAAAATTGCACTCTTCATCGATGGCGCCAATCTCTATGCGGCGTCCAAGAGCCTGGGCTTTGACATCGACTACAGAAAACTTCTGAAAGCCTTCCAAAAGCGCGGCTATCTGCTGCGCGCCTACTATTACACCGCGCTGATCGAGGATCAGGAATATTCCTCGATCCGCCCGCTGATCGACTGGCTCGATTACAACGGCTACAAGGTGGTGACCAAGCCGGCCAAGGAGTTCACCGACTCCATGGGCCGCCGCAAGATCAAGGGCAACATGGATATCGAACTCGCGATCGATGCCATGGAGCAGTCGGAAACGGTCGATCACCTGGTGATCTTCTCCGGCGACGGCGACTTCACGACGCTGGTCGAGGCGCTGCAGCGCAGGGGCCGGAAGGTCTCGATCATCTCGACCATGGCGACACAACCGCCGATGATCGCCGACGATCTGCGCCGCCAGGCCGATCACTTCATCGACCTCTTGTCCCTGAAGAGCGAAATCGGCCGCGACCCCTCGGAGCGCCCTGCCCGCCCGGTGGAGCCCGCGGCATCCAGCGACTTCGAGAGCTAGAGTTACAACGCTCGAAAAGAAAACCGCGGCAGTTGCCGCGGTTTTGATTCAGGCTCCAATCAGCCGTTGTCCTTGAGAAGCCGGCTCTTCTGCCGGTTCCAATCGCGCTCTTTTTCAGACTCGCGCTTGTCGTGCAGCTTCTTGCCCTTGGCGAGCGCCAGTTCCATCTTCGCGCGACCGCGATCGTTGAAATAGATCTTCAACGGGATGAGCGTCATGCCTTCGCGGTTGATGCCGGCACGCAGACGGTTGATCTCGCGGCCGGACAGCAAGAGCTTGCGGCGGCGGCGAGGCTCGTGGTTGAAGCGGTTGGCCTGCAGATACTCCGGAAGATAGGAATTGATCAGCCAGATCTCGCCACCCTCGTCCGATGCGTAGGATTCGGCGATATTGGCCTTGCCTTCGCGCAACGACTTGACCTCGGTGCCCATCAGCACCAAGCCCGCCTCATAGGTATCGACGATCTCGTAGTTGTAGCGCGCCTTGCGGTTTTCGGCGACGATCTTCTTGACGACGCGCTGGCTGCCTTTGGGGGCCATGACAAATTCCAATTTCTCGGGGGCGCGATATCCGCGCCCGCACTTCTCGGCTTTATGTAGAGGCGCGGCCCATCTTTGTGAAGGCCGCGCGTTTTATCGGTTCAACATGCTATCAGTTTAGCAGGCCGGCGTGGCGCAGCGCGGCGTCGAGCGCGGCTTCCGTGCTTGCCTCCAGCGAGGAGACGAGCGGCGAGCGGACCGTGCGGTTCATGCCGCGGATCTTCGACAGGCCGTACTTGGCGCCACAGAGGCCCGGCTCCAGGAAAATCGCCTTGTGCAACGGCATGAGGCGGTCCTGATACTCGAGCGCCTTGGCGAAATCGCCAGCCAGCGTCGCGGCCTGGAACTCCGCACAAAGGCGCGGGGCGACATTGGCCGTGACAGAAATGCAACCGACGCCGCCGTGGGCGTTGAAGCCGAGCGCGGTCGCGTCTTCGCCGGAGAGCTGGCGGAAATCCTTGCCGCAGGTGATGCGCTGCTCGGACACGCGCTCGATCTTGCCGGTGGCATCCTTGACGCCGACGATATTGCCATAGGCCTTGGCAAGCGCGCCCATGGTTTCCGGCGTCATGTCGATGACCGAGCGACCCGGAATATTATAGATGTAGATCGGCAGCTTGATGGCTTCGGCAACCGCCGCGAAATGGGCATAGAGACCCTTCTGCGTCGGCTTGTTGTAGTAGGGCGTGACGACCAGAACGGCATCGGCGCCGGCCTTTTCGGCATGCTGGGCAAGCTCGACGGCTTCGCGGGTGTTGTTGGAGCCGGCGCCAGCCATGACGGGAACCCGCTTGGCGGCAGCCTCGATACAGAGTTCGACGACGCGTTTGTGCTCGGCATGCGACAGGGTCGGGGATTCGCCGGTCGTTCCGACAGGAACGAGACCGCTGCTGCCTTCCTTGATCTGCCAGTCGACATGGGCGGCGAAGGCCGCTTCATCGACAAGGCCGGAATCGGTGAAAGGCGTGACGAGTGCGGGAATAGACCCCTGGAACATTCAGAACTCCTTACGGCCGCAATCCATGCTTCGGCCGCATTCCTTTAATATGAGGAGCGCACCATAGTGCGGCAAAATGGGTCCGACAAGCGCGCAGAGCTTTGTTGCAACAAATTCCAATCGCAAATGTGAATGAATTTGAACGGCTTCGGTAAGGTTTCGTTAACCCACGTCCCAGCAAATGGATGGACGCGTTTCCATTGCGAGTGTCCCTGATGAAGAGAGCTGTTCTGATCCTATCCGTGCTCGGCCTGACGGCCGGCCCATGGAGCACGTTTGCCGCGCAGCTTCCCGGCGAAGACGCGCCCGTTCCGAACGTGAAGCCGTTGGGATATCTGCCGCAAACGTCTTCGCCAGCGTCGATCATCACGGGCTCCATTCCGCGCGCCCAGGCGGTTGCGCCCGTCAACAGCGACCTGAAGGCCGGGCTCGACGCGCTCTCCAACAGGAACCCGATGCAGGCGATTTCTATCCGCGACAGCATGCGCCAGGGTACGCTCGACCGCCACATTCTGACCTGGGCGATCGTGGTTTCCGGCCAGAAAGGCGTGCCATCGGTCGAGATCGCGACCGCCGCCAGAGAGCTGAGCGGCTGGCCGGGGCTTGCCAAGCTGCGCCCCTATTCGGAGCGCGCGCTTTACGATGAAAATCCCTCGCCCTCGGCCGTTCTTGCCGCCTTCGGCGAAACCGCTCCGGAAACGACATCCGGCGCGATGATCTTGTCGCGCGCGCTCGTGGCGACCGGCAAGCAGGCGCAGGCCGCGAAATACATGCGCAAGGTCTGGCGCGGCGAGACGCTGGACAAGCCGATGGAGGACAAGATCCTCGCCGAATTCGCCGGCCTTCTCACCGTTGCCGATCACAAGGCGCGCATGGAATATCTGATGTACCGCAACCGTACCGCCCAGGCGAAGCGGTTCGGCGATCTCGGGCAGGCGCAGTCGCTCTTCAAGGCTTGGGAAGCCGTCACCAACAAGGCGCCGAACGCGGGCGCGCTTCTGGCTGGCGTCGACGGCAAGTGGAGCGGCGATCCCGGCTATCTCTTCGCGCGCATCGAATATCTGCGCAAGCAGGACAAGTATGTGGAGGCCGCCAAGCTTCTGCAGCAGATGCCGCGCGAGCGCGGCGAACTCGTCAATGCCGGCGAATGGTGGAACGAGCAGCGGATCATCAGCCGCGGGCTGGTGGACCAGGGCCAGTTCAAGCTCGCCTACAGCATCGTTTCGAAATACGCGGCGGCGACGCCGACCGATATCGTCGAGGCCGAATTCCATTCGGGTTGGTACGCGTTGCGCGGCTTGAAGGATCCAGCGACGGCGCAGGCGCATTTCCGCAGGATTCTCGACGTGTCCAGCGGTCCGATTTCGGTCTCACGCGCCTGGTACTGGATGGGACGCTCGGCCGAAGCGGGTGGCGGCGGCAAGGCCGCCGAGTTCTACGCCAAGGCCGCGAACTATTCGACGACCTTCTACGGCCAGCTTGCCGGCGAGAAGCTGGGCCGCAAGGCCATCAATGTCAGCTACCCCTCGCCGAGTTCGGCGGACCGCGAGCGATACCAGCAGCGCGAGGCGGTGCAGGCCATCGCGCGGCTCGATGCGGCCGGCCACGGATGGCGCGCCAATGCGCTCTATCTTGCGCTTGGAGAACAGATGCAGAGCCCGGGCGAACTGGCGATCCTCGCCGCGCAGGCCGAGCGCACCGGCAACCATCAGCTCTCGCTGCAGATCGGCAAGAGCGCCTATGCGCGCGGCATCGATGTCGCGGCGCTTGCCTTTCCGATCGGCGTCATTCCGGGCACCGCCAACATCTCGGGCTCCGGCAAGGCGCTCGCCTATGCGATCGCCCGGCAGGAAAGCGCCTTCAACCCGACCGCGATTTCGGCGGCCGACGCGCGCGGCCTGCTGCAGATCCTGCCGGGAACCGCCAAGGCCGTCGCGAAGCGCTTCAACATCGCCTACTCCCAGGACAAGCTCACCACGGACGCCGGCTACAATGCAACGCTTGGCGCGCATTATCTCGGCGAGCAGATCGACGCGTTCGGCGGCTCCTACATCATGACCTTCATCGCCTACAATGCCGGACCGCGGCGTGTTCCCGAATGGATCGAGCGCTATGGCGATCCGCGCGGCAAATCGATCGATGCCGTCGTCGACTGGATCGAGCGCATCCCCTTCCCCGAGACGCGCAACTATGTGCAGCGGGTGATGGAAAACTACCAGGTCTACAAGGCACGGCTTGGCCAACCCGCCAGCATCGAGCGCGACCTGATCGGCGGCCGCACCGCGTCCTAGGCAATGTTTGCGGACCGGCCCGCTGGACGCTAGTCTCTTCTCGTCAAGGTGAGGAGAGACGATGCACGATACGAACAGCAAGTCCTTTCAGGACCGGACCTACATTTCCGGAGATGGCCTGACGCTGCATCTGCGTGACTATGATCCCGGTCCTGCTGTAACCGATGGCCGGTTACCGGTGATCTGCCTCCCCGGCCTTACACGGAATTCACGCGATTTTCATGCGCTGGCACTGGTTCTCTCGTGCGATCCGCTTTCCGCGAGGCGGGTGATCGCGCTCGATTACCGTGGGCGCGGGCTTTCAGACCGGGACGGGAACAAGGCCAATTATAATCTCGCCGTGGAAGCTCAGGACGCTATCGACGCCTGCGCGTTTTTGAACATCGACCGCGCCGCCTTTATCGGCACGTCGCGCGGCGGCCTCATCCTTCATCTGCTCGCCGGAATGAAGCCGGGCCTGATTGTGGCGGCCGTTCTCAACGATATCGGACCCGTCATCGAGACCGACGGATTGATGAAGATTCGCGACGATCTCAACGGGGCCCGGCTGCCGCGCGATATGCAGGAGGCGGCGACGTTGCTGAAACTGCGGCATGGCGCCGACTTCCCTGCCCTCTCAAATGACGACTGGGCGGAGATGGCGGCGGCGATCTATCGCGAGATCGATGGCCACCTCATGCCCGATGCCGATCCCGCCATCGCCAGACAGTTGCTGTCGATCGATTTCACGAAACCGCTTAAGGACCTCTGGGCGCATTATAAGAATTTCGCGCCGCTGCCCTTGATGGTCGTTCGCGGCAAGAATTCGGCGCTGCTTTCAGAGAACACGCTGACAGCCATGGCCGAGGGACATCCCGGTCTCAAGATCGTCAGAGTTCCCGACCAAGGCCACCCGCCCCTGCTGCATCTGGAGCCGGCCCTCTCGAACATCAGAGAATTTCTCTCGGCCGTCTGACGAGTTCCGAGCCTGCTCTCAGGTGCCCTGCTTTCCGAAAGATCCTGCGTAGCGCCATGAATGCAAAAAGCCCGGTTCTTGCGAACCGGGCTTCCCTGATTAGACCGAAGTCAGATCAGATTAGAATGCACGCTGCAGACGGAAGTAGCCGGTCGTGACATCGTCGCCATTGTCTTCGTCCAGGTACTGAACCGAAGCCTTAGCGTAGAAGTTTTCTACGATCTGGTAGTCAACCGTCAGGCCAACCTTCCAAGCGTCGTTGTCAGAGAAGTCGTCGCCAGCAAGGCCGTAGCTGCCGAAGTACTGAACACCGGGGGTGATCTTCAGCTTGTCGGTTGCCTGGATGGCGTATTCAGCAGCGACGGTCCACTCGGATTCGTCGTAGTAAGCGTTGGCGCCGGAGGCCCAAGCAGCTGCCAGACCGAGCGTGCCCGGACCGATGGCAACAGTGCCCATGCCGCGGATCGCGCCTTCTTCAGTGTCGGTGTCGTAGCCGCCGATCAGCTGGTAGCTGAACGCGCCGGCCTTGCCGCCGAGGCCGAGAGCAACGCCAACGTTGTTGTCGTTTTCGCCAGCGTGGACAACGCCTTCGAGTTCGTCAACAGAGATACCGGCGTAGAAATCGCCAGATTCATACTGATAACGGATCGAGTTATGCAGCGTGTCGTGGCTTGCGAGAACGTCGGTTTCGCCCGAGAGGCCATCGTCCCACCAGCTGTAGAACAGACCAGCGCGGAAGCCGGCGATGTCGATGTAAGCCGAGTCAAGGATCGTTGCCTGCTCGGCAGCGTTGTCAGCGTTAGCCTGGAGAACGATTACGCCGGTGAGCGGGCCGTATTCGGTGTCGCTCTTAGCCGTGAACTGAACCTGACCACGCGTGAAAGCGTCCCAATCAGACGAGCCGCTTTCGTTCGGACCAACGTCAACCTGGAAACGAACGTAGCCTTCGATCTTCAGGCAGGTTTCCGTGCCCGGGATGTAGAAGTAGCCGGTGCCGTATGCGTCGCAAACGCGAACGTATTCTACTGCTTCCGGTTCAGCTGCAACAATCGCGTCAGCAGCCTGAGCACCGGATACAACTGCGAGAGCAGCTGCGGAGCCGAGAAGTAGGCTCTTGATGTTCATATTGACCTCCAATTCAAAGTTTCGATCGGATCCGGGTTTTCGCCGTTTTGGCAGCGTTCCCTGCCCCGTCACCGTGTTTCAAGAAGTCGGACGATCAACCGCCCTCGCTTCCGAAGTTGAAAATACAAGACCCGGCCTGTCACGCAATCACCAACTTGTCCGATTGGGGCATTTGCAACAGCCTTCCGTATGCGCTGTTGCTGAAAGGTCACAAATACGACATGCGGCCATTCCGTTTCTTTATACTTCGTTAAGAAAGCGCTGGTTTTGCGGGGGTTTAGTGCCGCTCGAGCGCAGGACGGAACACGGCGATGTGCCACATTGGAACCGTTTTCCGGCCAGATTCGGTGGGATAAGCCATAAGTTTAGCAGGTGAATAAATAAGCCAGATGACAGATCGGCGAATGCAGCCGTGTGGAATCGCTTGGCGTGCGCCGAATGATTCTCAAAACGATTCTGGCTCGCGCCGTCATCGTCGCGTCATGTGCACGACGACAAGGTCGAGCGCATGAACACGCAATCGCGGCGTGCGCATGTGGATAGAGATGACGAGAATATCTGACTGAGGGATTATTTGTTGTCCGGGCCGGACATCGGGATGATGGCGGAGAAGATGGGATTCGAACCCACGATACCCTTCCGGGTATACTCCCTTAGCAGGGGAGCGCCTTCGACCACTCGGCCACCTCTCCGGTCGAGAGCCTGATAGAGTCATTCGCTGGGGGACGCAAGCGCTTTTCGGCTTTGTCCCTGAAGAAAAGCTGGCTTATTTCTAAGCCAGCAACTGCTTCAGATCGGAAGACGCATCGGCCAGGATCGACTTGTCGGGGTTTATGCCGAGTTCCAGCATCTTCTTGCCGCTGACATAGGCCTTGGCGTCGTTGATCGCGTCGACGGCGATGAACCTGCCTGATTTGAAGTACCAGACCGAATGCGCGCCCTCGCGCGCGCCGGGGCGCAGGAGCGTCTCGTCGTAGCCGAGATTGAAGCCGGCGATCTGCAGCTTCACGTCATATTGATCGGACCAGAACCAGGGCTTCGGCTCATAGGGCGTGTTGCCGCCGGCGATGACGGCTGCGGCCGCGTCGGCCTGATCGACCGCGTTCTGCACCGATTCGAGGCGGATGCGCCCTCCCTGCCAGGGAAGGGCCGCGCAGTCGCCGGCCGCGAAGATCGAGGGATCGGAGGTGCGCGCGAATTCATCGACGACGATGCCGTTCGCGACCTCGAGGCCCGATTCCTTGGCGAGCTGGTCGTTCGGCGTAACGCCGATGCCGACGATGGCGAAATCGATATCGATGATCGAGCCATCGGAAAGTTCGGCGCCGACGAGCTTGCCGTCGCGTCCGAGCAGATGCTTGAGGCCGGTCTTTTCGCGAATCTGCACGTCATGCTCTTCGTGGATGACGCGCATGATATCCGCGGTCTCCTTGGCGGCGACGCGCTGCAGAATGCGGTCCGCCATTTCGATGACGGTGACTTCGAGGCCCAGATGGCGCGCAACGGCAGCGGCCTCGAGGCCGATATAGCCGCCACCTATAATAAGGACGCGGCGGCCGGGGCGCATCTCGGCGGCCAGCAGATCGGCATCGCGTTTGTCGCGGGCGACATAGACGCCCTCGAGATCGCCGCCGATCGCGGCCGGCAGGCCGCGCGGCGTAGACCCCGTCGTCAGCGCCAGCGTGCCGTAATCGATCATGGAGCCATCCTGGAGCACGACCTGCTTCTTGTCGCGCTTGATCTGCTCGACCCACGTGGACAGGCGAGATCTCGACGTCGTTGTCGGTGAACCACTGTTCAGGACGAAACAGCAGACGATCGAAGCTCATTTCGCCGAGCAGGTACTTCTTTGTGAGCGGCGGTCGCTGATAGGGCAGCACGTCCTCGGCGCCCAGAATGGTGATGGGCCTGGTATCCTTGAGCGCGCGCAGCTTGGCCGCCATCGCAAAGCCTGCCTGACCCGCGCCGATAATCACCAATCTGTCCGTCACGATCTCACTCCCGCATTCACTGTATTGAGCAAAGGCCTATCCCCTGCCCCTTGCGTCGTCAACCGGAGCGGAGCGCCGTCAGGCGATCTCGATCCAGCGGCGCTGGTGAAACGACTCTGCCATGGCGTGAACAGACTTTTCTATCCTAAGACCGTCTTCGAATGTAACGATCACCGACGGCTCACCGGAAATCGCGCGAATGAGTTCGCGGCATTCAATGATCTTCAGATCGTTGAAGCCCAGGCCGTGGCCGGGGGCGGGAATGAAGCGGTCATAGGGATGGTGGGCGGGCGCGGCGAGGATCTTTCTGAACCCCTGCTCGCTGCCGCGCCATCGGCCTGATAGAGCTCGAATTCGTTCATGCGCTCCTGGTCGAAGGTGATCGCGCCTTTCGAGCCGAATATCTGCAAGGCTATGCGCCCCTTGCGACCCCAGGCGGCGCGGTTGGCCATCAACACGGCGGATATGCCGCCGTCGAGCCGCATCAGCAAATTGGCCGCGTCGTGATTCTCGACCGTGCGTCTTCCACCGTCCTTCATGGGGCGATCGGCATAGGGCCTGGACATGTCGGCCACCACGGCGTCGACGTGCCCGAAGAGGTACCAGAGCAATGACAGCGGGTGCACGGCGAAATCGTCGAGCGCGCCGTAGCCGGCCGACAATTCGCTCTTCCAGTAGAAGAGCGCATCCGGATCGGCCATGAAGTCCTCGTCCATCTCGACGCGGATGTGATTGACCTGACCGATGGCGCCTTCGCCGATCAGCCTCTTGATGTGGCGAATGATCGGGTTCTGGATATAGTTGTAGCCGAGCACGGCCACCTTGCCGGCGCGCCTGGCGGCATCTAGCATGCGCTCGGCGTCCGCAAAGACCGGCGCCATAGGCTTTTCACACCAGACATGTTTGCCCGCTTCGAGGGCCGCAATCGCCATCTCGGGATGGAACTGGTTCGGCGTGGTGACCGAGACGACATCGACATCGGGATCGGCGATCAGCTGGCGCCAATCCGCCGTCGCCTTTTCAAAGCCGAATTCCGAGGCGCGCGCATCGGCGAGATCCTTGCTCGCCTCGGCCAGATGCACGAGGCGCGGACGCTCGACATCGCCGAAGACGGTCTTGACCGCATTCCATGCAAGCGCATGGCACTTGCCCATATAGCCCGTGCCGATCAGGCCGACGCCCAGTGACTTCATGATCTCCCCTCCATCTCCCGGCATGATTTTGGAATGGTTGGACCATTTTGGCAAGACTGGCCGGCGAGCCCGCACGCGCGCGAAAGCCACCAACCAGCGGAAATAGCTCGATATTCCCCACACAAAAAACAAATATGCCGGTGAATGGAAATCATCTATGGTCGAAAAACTGGAATATACGTTTCATTTTCGGATCAGCACATGGACAACGACCCCAAGGCCCCTTCTCGCGTTCCCAGGGACTTCGAGAGCCTGCGCAGCACGATCATCGAGCGCAAGGCGACCATGCCGAAGCGGCTGGCGCAAGTCGCAGCCTTTGCGCTGGCCAATCCCGACGAGATCGCCTTCGGCACGACGGCAAGCATCGCCTCTGCCTCCGAGGTGCAGCCATCGACGCTGGTGAGGCTGGCGCATCACCTGGGATATGAGGGCTTTTCCGACCTGCAGAGCATTTTTCGCGAGCGGCTGCGCGACCGGACGCTGACATACGAAGAGCGGTTGGTGACGCTGGAGCAATCCACCGGCGAGGACGAGGACGCCAATCTGCTCTCCGGCTTCATTTCGGCCGCCGGTCAATCGATCAACCGGCTGGCGGCGACCGTTCAGTCGGACACTTTCAGCAAGGCGGTGGATATCCTGGCGGCGGCCGACACCATCTATCTTATCGCCAAGCGCCGCTCCTATCCGCTGACCGCGCATATGAGCTACGCCTTCTCGAAGCTCAATATCCGACACCAGATCGTCGCCTCCCCGAACGGGGTCGATCCCGAAACCGTCCAGTTCGCCACGCCGAAGGACGCGGCGATCGCCGCGAGTTTTTCGCCCTACGCCGCCGAGAGCCTCGGCCAGGCGGAGATGCTGAAGGAACGCGGCGTGCCCGTCGTCGTCATCACCGATTCGGCCTTCTCGCCGCTCGCCACAAGCGCTGCCTGCTGGTTTGAAGTGGCGGAGGCCGACTTCGCCGGTTTCCGCTCGCTGTCCGCCTCGATGGCGCTGACCATGGCGCTGCCGGTTGCGATCGCCGAGCGGCGGCGAAAGCTGGGACAGCCAAAATCCAGAAAAGCAAAAATGGAATAAACATTCTGAATTGACATTCAAACGGAACCGATGTTTCATTGACCGATATCACCGGCGGGCATCCACGCCGGATCGAAAATGATCGGGAGGACATGATGGCAGTAACTCAACCGGGCACGAATCCGGGGCCGTCGCTTGATGTGATCGCCATCGGCCGCTCGTCGGTCGATCTCTATGGCCAGCAGATCGGTTCCAAGCTTGAGAATATCGCCTCCTTCGCCAAGTCGGTCGGCGGATGCCCGGCCAATATCGCGATCGGCACCGCGCGCCTCGGCCTGAAATCAGGCCTGATCACCCGCGTCGGCGACGAGCAGATGGGACGCTTCATTCGCGAGCAATCGGCGCGCGAGGGGGTAGCGACCGACGGCATCGTCACCGACAAGGAGCGTCTGACCGCACTCGTGCTTCTGGCGGTCGAGGCCGAGGGCGTCTCGCCGACTATCTTTTATCGTTCCGACTGCGCCGACATGGCGCTCGAGGAAACCGACATCGACGAAGCCTATATAAAGTCCTCGCGCTCCGTGCTGGTTTCGGGAACGCATTTCTCCCGGCCGAACACAGAAGCGGCGCAGCGCAAGGCGATCCGGATCGCCAAGGCCAACGGCCGCAAGGTGGTTTTCGACATCGACTACCGCCCTAACCTCTGGGGTCTTGCCGGCCATGCGGAAGGTTTCGAGCGCTATGTGAAATCGGATCGCGTGTCCTCCAAGATGAAGGAGACGCTCCCGGACTGCGACCTGATCATCGGCACGGAAGAGGAAATCCTGATCGCATCGGGCGCCGACGACGTGCTCGGCGCGCTGAAGGAGATCCGCCGCCTTTCGCCCGCGACCATCGTCCTGAAGCGCGGTGCCATGGGCTGCATCGTCTATGACGGCCCGATCTCGGACGATCTCGAAGCCGGTATCGTCGGCGAAGGCTTCCCGATCGAGGTGTTCAACGTGCTTGGGGCCGGCGACGCCTTCATGTCCGGCTTCCTGCGCGGCTGGCTGAAGGGCGAGCCGCTGAAGACGTGCGCGACCTGGGCGAATGCCTGCGGCGCATTCGCGGTCTCCCGCCTGCTATGCTCGCCGGAATATCCGACCTGGGCGGAACTCGATTTCTTCCTGAAGAACGGCAGCAAGCATCGGGCGCTGCGCAAGGACGAGGCGATCAACCACATCCACTGGGCCTCGAACCGGAAGGACGATATCCCGCTCCTGATGGCGCTCGCCATCGATCATCGTTCGCAGCTGACGAGCGTGTGCGACGAGCTCGGCGTCGATTACAAGCAGATCGTCGCCTTCAAGCGGCTCGCGGTGGAGGCCGCCGCGCGCGTTGCCGATGGCCGCGGCGGCTATGGGATGCTGATCGACGAGCGCTTCGGGCGCGATGCCTTCTTCGACGCGGCGACCAAGAATTTTTCTTGGATCGGACGTCCCGTCGAGCTGCCGGGCTCGAAGCCGCTGCGCTTCGAATTCAGCCAGGATATCGGTTCGCAGCTGGTGGAATGGCCGCTCGATCACTGCATCAAGTGCCTGTGCTTCTATCATCCCGACGATCCGGCGGAGCTGAAGAGCGAACAGCAGGAAAAGCTGCGCACGCTGTTCGAGGCGGCACGCAAGGTCGGCCGCGAACTGCTGGTCGAGATCATCGCCAGCAAGAACGGGCCGCTCACCGACGACACCATCTCGACGGCGATGGAAGAACTTTATGCGCTCGGCATCAAGCCGGACTGGTGGAAGCTGGAACCGCAGGCATCGAGCGCGGCGTGGAAGAAGATCGACGCCGTCATCGCCAGGAACGACCCATGGTGCCGTGGCATCGTGCTGCTCGGGCTGGAGGCGCCGGCGGACGAGCTGGTGAAAGGCTTCGAGGCGACGCTGGCAGCACCCTCGGTCAAGGGCTTTGCCGTGGGACGGACGATCTTTTCGGATGCGGCGCGGGCCTGGCTGTCGGGCAAGATCGATGACGAGCAGGCGGTCACCGACATGGCCGGACGCTTCCGCGAATTGACCGAAGCCTGGTTGAAAACGCGCGGGCTGGGCTCTTAATTACGAGTAGCCCCCTCCCCAACCCCTCTCCACAAGGGGGCGGGGCTTTAACTTGAGGCAATGCCCTGCCACGAACGAACGTCCCAACGGACGCAAGGTTGAGGCGAAGCGAAGTGGTTGCCACAGGTTAGCCCCTCCCCCTTGTGGGAAGGGGTTGGGGAGGGGAAAACGGATACGAGAATTGCGGGAGGAGCCCGATGGGCAAGACTGTACGATTGACGATGGCGCAGGCCGTCACCCACTTTCTGAAGAATCAGATGACGGTCGTCGACGGAAAGACGGTGCCGATTTTCGGCGGCGTCTGGGCGATCTTCGGCCATGGCAACGTCGCGGGCATCGGCGAAGCGCTCTATCAGGTGCGTGGCGAGCTGACGACTTATCGCGCGCACAATGAACAGGGCATGGCGCATGCGGCGATCGCATACGCCAAGGCGAGCTTCCGCCAGCGCTTCATGGCCTGCACGACATCGATCGGCCCCGGCGCGCTCAATATGGTGACCGCTGCCGGCGTCGCGCATGTCAACCGCATCCCCGTGCTCTTCCTGCCGGGCGACGTCTTCGCCAACCGCGCGCCGGACCCGGTGCTGCAGCAGATCGAGGACTTCGGCGACGGCACGGTGTCGGCCAACGACGCCTTCCGCCCGGTGTCGCGCTATTTCGACCGCATCACACGGCCGGAACAGATCATCCCGGCGCTGAAGCGCGCCATGCAGGTTCTGACCGATCCTTATGATTGTGGTCCGGTGACGCTGTCGCTTTGCCAGGATGTTCAGGCCGAAGCCTTCGATTATCCGGAAAGCTTCTTCGAGGAGCGCGTCTGGACCACGCGGCGCCCTCGCCCCGATGCCGACGAGCTGGCGAATGCCATCGCGCTGATCAAGAAGTCGGAAAAGCCCGTCATCATCGCCGGCGGTGGCGTGCTCTATTCACAGGCCACGAAGGAGCTGACGGAATTCGCGGATGCGCACGGCATTCCCGTTGTCGTCACGCAGGCCGGCAAGTCGGCGATCGACGAGCGACATCCGCTGGCGCTCGGTTCGGTCGGGGTCACCGGCACATCGGCGGCCAATGCGCTTGCGGAAGAGACCGATCTGCTGATTGCCGTCGGCACGCGCTGCCAGGATTTCACCACCGGTTCGTGGGCGCTGTTCAAGAATGAAAAGCTCTCCGTCCTTGGCCTCAACATCGCCGCCTACGACGCCGCCAAGCATGACGGGCACCCCCTGGTGGCGGATGCGCGCGAGGGGCTGAAGGCGATTTCCGAGGGTCTTTCCGGCTGGAAAGCTCCGGCAGCACTGGCCGCGAAGGCCGAGAAAGAGAAGAAGATCTGGATGGATGCCGCAGCCAAGGCGATGGCGGCGACCAATGCGGCGCTCCCCTCCGACGCCCAGGTGATCGGCGCGGTCACACGCACCATCGGCGGAGAGAACGCGATCGCGCTTTGCGCGGCGGGCGGCCTGCCCGGCGAACTCCACAAGCTCTGGCCGGCCACGGCGCCGGGCAGCTACCACATGGAATACGGCTTTTCGTGCATGGGCTACGAGATCGCCGGCGGCCTCGGCGCCAAGATGGCGCACCCCGACAAGGACGTCATCGTCATGGTCGGCGACGGCTCCTACATGATGCTGAATTCCGAGCTCGCGACCTCGGTGATGCTGGGCCTGAAGCTCAACATCGTCCTCTTGGATAACCGCGGCTACGGCTGCATCAACCGGCTGCAGATGGGCACCGGCGGCGCCAACTTCAACAATCTCTTGAAGGACGCCTATCACGAGGTCATGCCCGAGATCGACTTCCGCGCGCATGCGGAAAGCATGGGGGCGATCGCGGTGAAGGTGTCCTCGATCGCCGAGTTGGAGCAGGCGATTATCGATTCGAGGAAGAACGAGCGGACCTCGGTGTTCGTGATCGATACCGATCCGCTGATCACGACCGAGGCCGGCGGGCACTGGTGGGATGTCGCGGTGCCGGAGGTGAGTTCGCGCGAGGAGGTCAACAAGGCTCGCGCCAATTACGTGAAGGCGCGCGAAGCGCAGCGGATTGGGTGATTTGAGACGTTAGAGCCCGGAGCCCCCTCATCCGCCCTTCGGGCACCTTCTCCCCGCTGGGGCGAAGGGAAGGTCGGAGCGAGCGGCCTGCCACACATCCCTTCTCCCCATCGGGGAGAAGGGATGTGTGGCAGGCGGATGAGGGGGCCGCGCTCGCTGATTTTAGAGAATGACGAGGAGACACAACAATGAAAGCCAAACTTGGCATGTCGCCCATCGCGTGGTGGAACGACGACCTTCCCGAACTCAGTGACGACGTATCGCTGGAAGAATGCCTGCGCCAATCGCGCGGCGCGGGCTTTACCGGCATGGAACAGGGGCGCCGCTTCCCCAACAATCCGCGGGAGATGCTGCCGATCCTGAAGGCCGCCGACGTGACGCTCTGCGGCGGCTGGTTCTCGGGCACGCTCATCGACGAGGAGCTTGCTGCCAACAAGGATCGCATCCAGCCGATGATCGAGCTCTTCAAGGCCGTCGATGCGCCGTGCATCGTCTATGGCGAGGTCGGCCGCTCGATCCAGGGCGACCGCTCCAAGCCGCTCGCCACCAAGCCGAAACTCTCCGACGACGAGATGAAGGCCTATGCCCGCCGCGTCACGCAGTTCGGCGAATGGTGCGCCGAACAGGGCATGCCGCTCTCCTACCACCATCATATGGCGGCCGTGGTCGAGAC
This sequence comes from Rhizobium sp. AN80A, assembly GCF_030053015.1. NCBI lineage: Bacteria > Pseudomonadati > Pseudomonadota > Alphaproteobacteria > Hyphomicrobiales > Rhizobiaceae > Rhizobium > Rhizobium sp. AN80A. The sequence continues at coordinate 1,553,671 of NZ_JASJPX010000003.1, forward strand.
CGAGCCGGAACTCGACGCCTTCATGCGCAACTCGGGTGAAGGCATTCCGCTGCTGCTCGACGCCGGTCACCTCGCCTTTGCCGGCGGCGACGTGCTGCGCGCCATCGACAACCACCACGCCCGCATCAACCATGTCCACGTCAAGGACATCCGCAAGTCGGTGGTCGACGGCCTCGACCGCGGCAGGCAGTCCTTCCTCGACGCCGTGGCGCTCGGCGCCTTCACGGTGCCGGGCGACGGATCGCTCGATTTCGAGGCGATCGTTCAGCGCTTCGCCGATTACGGCTATGAGGGCTGGTTCGTCGTCGAGGCAGAACAGGACCCACGCAAGGCGCCGCCGCAGAAGATGGCGGAGATCGGTCACTCCGAACTCATGCGGGTGATGACGGCTGCCGGATATACGGTGGAGACGGAAGGGTTTCCGAAGGGCTAGTCTCACGCGAGAACGGTGGGTGGGATACCCCCCTCTGCCCTGCCGGGCATCTCCCCCACAGGTGGGGAGATTGGCTGGGCGTAGCCGCTCGCTCTACCTTCATTGTTTGGCGTAAACCTCACCGCATGTCGATCTCCCCCCTTGTGGGGGAGATGTCCGGCAGGACAGAGGGGGGCGCCACACCCACGAATGTTCACGAGGAGAAACAAATGCCAAACCTCAAAGTCAAACCATCAGGCACGCATGGCCGCGTCACCCATGTCACGCCCGAGAGCGCCGGCTGGACCTATGTCGGTTTCGACATGCACAGGCTGAAACCCGGCGAGACGGTGTCGGGAGAGACGGGCGAGCGCGAGGTGTGCCTCGTCTGGGTGAGCGGCAAGGGCAAGGCCAGCGCCGGCACCAGGGAATTCGGCACGCTCGGCGAGCGGATGAGCCCGTTCGATGGCGCGCCGCATGCGCTTTACATCCCGATGGAATCGGCCTGGTCGGTGACGGCCGAGACCGATCTGGAGCTGGCGGTCTGCTCGGCGCCGGGTGGCGGTGCCTATGATGCGAAGGCGATCCCGCCGGGCACGCATCCGCCGCTGACACGCGGCAAGGGCACCAATGTGCGCTACGTCAACAATATCATGCCCGAGGATGACGCATCGGCCTATTCGCTGCTCGTCGTCGAGGTGATCACGCCGGGCGGGCATACCTCCTCCTATCCGCCGCACAAGCACGATCAGGACAACCTACCGAACGAGAGCTTCCTCGAGGAGACCTATTATCACCGCCTGAACCCGCCGCAGGGCTTCGGCTTCCAGCGCGTCTATACCGACGACCGGTCGCTCGACGAGGCGATGGTGCTTGAGGATGGCGACGTGACGCTGGTGCCGAAGGGGTATCACCCCTGCGCTGCCACCCACGGCTACGATCTCTACTATCTGAACGTCATGGCTGGTCCCAAGCGCGTGTGGAAATTCCACAATGCGGCGGAGCATGAATGGCTGCTCAAGGCGTGAGCCGGAAGACATGACGATTGAAAGCCGCGCCACGACAGCGCGGCTTTTGCTTCAATTGCGCGACATCAGATATCGAGCACGAGCTGCGGCAGGCCGTTCGAGGTCTTGCGTGGCGAAACGCCGTTTTCGTCGACCTGCGCGTTAACCCTCTGGCGAAAGGCCGAGAAGCTCTCGAAGGTAACGACATCGACGGGCTCGTCGAAATGCAGCGTCAGCTTGTGCAGGCCGCCGGATTGTTCGCTAAGCGCCAGGATCTTGCCGGTGAACGGCTGGTTGAGATAGCGACCGCTGACCCGCGCGCCGACGGTGAGTGCCGCAAGCGGCGCGGCATTGGGTCTGCTTGCCAGCGCCGATAGCGTATTCCAGTCGCGGACGCCGTGCTGGCTGGCGATCAGCTCGAGAGCGGCGCCGTGCGAGATCGATTTGCCGCTCGCTTCCATGGCGCCACGTAATCGCTTGGCCTGGGCCTTCAGATCGTCGATCGAAGGATAGTTCATGGTTCAGCCTTTCAAAAAGGCATGCTGTTCGAAGCAGTTGGGAGCTCGCATTGCCACCAGTCAGCATGCGCAAAGGGCTGTGACCGTTCATTGCAGGAGATCTTCACCATGGATTTTCATCCGCGAGCGGCGGGCGTCTCGTACCGGTTTTTGGTATGCGGCAGGCAAGTTCGTCTGTCAACATGAGTAATTTTCTGGCAAACCGACCGAATATTGCCCAAAAATGGGACTTATCCGCTCCGCATTCCGCATAAGCTTCTAGTTTTAAAGATCTTTTTCAGAACTATCGCGCACACTTGCGCTAGATTGAAACCAGACAACCAGCGGAGGCGACAGTGGCCTTTCAGATGCACCTCGATACGACACATCCCGAGCCAGACCAGGCTTACCGCGAATTCGCGCTTGACCGTCCTGGCAAGGTCATTTTCGTCGGCCATCACCTCAGCACCGCGACGCAACTGCGCTGCCTGATCCGCAGCATCACGCTCGCCGGCGCGACGATCGAGGTGAATTCGTCGATCGAAATGCCGAACAATTTCTTCCTGGAAATCCTCGGCATTCAGGATGAAATCGGTTCGACCCTGGTCAAGCGCGAGGGGGATCTCGCCACGATCAGCTTCAACATGCTGATCAATCCGGAGTTCCTGCATCACGTCTTGCGCCTGAGCTTCGAAAACTAGGAGCGACACACACGTGGAGAAAGAGCGGGCTCGCGCCCGCTCCGGCTTTCGACGCGGTCGTCAAGCCGCCAGTCGCCGCTCGATCTGGTCGATCGGCATATTCGTGTAGTCCTTGGGAATTTCTGCCGATATGATGGCCTGAGCCTCGACACTCATGTTGGCGCGAAGCGTTCCGAGCGCCCTTGGCGGCGCAACCAGCACGATATTGGTCGCATCGTTTTCAATGATCAGATCATCCAGCTTGAAGGCAATCCGCTTCAAGAATTCCGCCTCGGCCTGATCGTGCCAGCTGAGTTCCTCGACAGCGCTGCCACTCGTGCCATCGGCGCCATGTGCCCGACCGGGCTTGTCGGTGCCGATTTCGCGATCGGGCTCGTTCGGTTGCGCCAGTGTTTCCCTGACCTTGAGGTCGACGCCGGTGACGTCGCCGTCATTCTGCATGATCAGAGCCTTGCCTCCGTCGCATACCACAACCCAGGAATTTCGCGGCACTCTGATGTCAGCCATATCAGTCTCCTTGATGTTTTCTCCTGAGCGCGGAACCCCCGCGCCCGTGAGCACAGATCCGTACTTGTGAACACAAGGCAAACGTACGGGGTCGTAAAGAGTTCAACGATTTGTGGAATTCACGCGAGGGGCAATCCAATCCGTGTAGACGACGTACAGAGAGGCAAACATCAGGGACATGATCATGAAAACAGCTCTCGTCGCCTATGCCGGTTCACTGGGTACCCTGCTCGTGCTCGATGCCATATGGCTTGGCATCGTTGCCCGTACATTCTATCGCGACCAGCTGGGCGACCTCATGTTGCCGTCGCCGAACCTCGGAATCGCTGCGATCTTCTATCTGTTCTTCGCCGTCGCCGTGGTGGTGCTGGCGGTCTATCCCGCGATCACGTCCGGCTCCGCCTGGACCGCCGTCATCTACGGCCTGATTCTGGGGCTGGCAGCCTACGGAACCTACGACGTGACGAACCTCGCCACACTGAAGAACTGGCCGCCGCTGATGAGCATCGTCGACCTCGTCTGGGGCGGCTTCATCACCGCGATGACGGCTGCCGGCGGATTTTTTGCCGTCCGCGCCCTCAGTTAAATTCTCATTCATTAGAATTGTAGTGGCTTCGTTGATGATTGCGCAAAGCATTCATGTGACGCTCCGTTGGAAAGACTAGGATTTTTCTGATTTTTGGGAGTGTGCCTGCGATGTCGATGCTCAACTACACACACCTCACGACGGTGAAATCGGAAATCTACGAGACCCGGTGGGAGCAGTTCAATGTGCGCCGTCCGGCCCGTATCGTGGCTGTGCGCCCCTGCCTGACGGGTATTTCCGTGCGCAGCGGCGAGATCATCGACATCTCGCGCGGCGGCGCCACGCTTCTCGTCTCGTCGGCGACCGGCCTTCCCAAGCACTACTATCTCAACATTCTCGGGCTTGCCTACCGCATCGGCTGCGCCGAGGTTTCCCGGCGCAACGAGCGCCTGCATGTGCGCTTCATCAATACGATCGAACCCGACGTGCTGCGCCGCGTCGTCCGCGCCGACTTCATGATCGGCAACATGGAAGCGATCAGCGCGAGCCGCACGATCAGCATGTAGTCGGGCTTTTCGCGGAATAATCGTCCTTGCCTTGGCTTCGTCAGCGCCTATTGTTGGCGCGATTTTCATAGCCTTGGGAAATGCCCTCGAATGTCTGCCTTCTCGCGCTTCACACCGCTTGTCAGCGCCCTGCCCTCCACCGTTCCCTTTGTCGGCCCTGAGGCCATCGAGCGCCAGCGCGGCCTGACCGTCAAGGCAAGGATTGGCGCCAACGAAAACGGCTTTGGCCCCGCTCCATCGGTGCTGGCGGCGATGCGCGACGCGGGCGGCGATATCTGGAAATACAGCGATCCCGAGAATCATGAGCTGAAACAAGCACTTGCCGCCCATCTCGGCACCAGCGCCGCCAACATCGCGATCGGCGGCGGCATCGACGAGCTTCTCGGGCAGATCGTTCGCATGGTGATCGAACCCGGCGCGCCCGTCGTCACGTCGCTCGGCGGCTATCCGACCTTCAACTTCCATGTGGCGGGCTTCGGCGGCCGGCTGGTCACCGTTCCCTATGTGAATGATCACGAAGACCTGGACGGATTGCTGGATGCGGTGAAGCGCGAAAATCCGCCGTTGGTCTACTTCGCCAACCCCGACAACCCGATGGGCAGCTGGTGGGATGCCGACCGCGTGGTGGCCTTTGCCCGCGCCATTCCCGAGACAACGCTGCTTGTCCTCGACGAGGCCTATAGCGAAACTGGCCCGGCGAGCGCGCTGCCGTCGATCGCCTCCCTGATCGATCTGCCCAACGTGATCAGGACACGCACCTTCTCGAAGGCCTACGGCCTTGCCGGCGCCCGCGTCGGCTACGCGATCTCGACACCCGGGACGGCACTCGCCTTCGACAAGATCCGCAACCATTTCGGCATGAACCGGATGGCCGTTGCCGGTGCGATCGCCGCGCTGAAGGATCAGAACCATCTCCTGGAGGTCGTCGCGAAGATCCATGCCGCGCGGGAGCGGATTGCCGGCATCGCCGATGCCAATGGTCTGCGGGCGCTGCCGTCGGCCACCAATTTCGTCGCCATCGACGCCGGTCGTGACGGCACCCATGCGCGGGCGATCGTCGATGGGCTGATGCAGCACGGCGTGTTCATCCGCATGCCGGGGGTGGCTCCGCTCAACCGCTGCATTCGCGTCAGCGTCGGTCCGGCCGCCGATATGGACCTGTTCGAGGCGGCGTTGCCTGAAGTCCTGAAATCGATCGGCTGAAGCAACGACAAGAACCGCGCCGGCCTTGTTCCCTGCCGGTCGCGGTTCGATATCGTGGCATGGCGCTAAATTGGCGCTTTGCCGTTCCCTCTTCGAGGTTATTGTTCTTGTTGAATTGTTCGCGATGACGATCGCTTGCCTGTCGCATGTCGGTGCCGCAAAACCGCTGCACCTTTTTGCGCGACATGCATCAATGCACCGTCATCCATTCGCGGGCGGCGCGCAGCGCCTCGACAAGCTGCATCTTGTCCATGGTGGCGGCGACATCGGCACGCAGTTCGGCGGCGCGATCGTGGCCCTTGATGGCGGCGATGTTCAGCCACTTGTGGGCCGCAACGAGGTCAACGGAGCATCCGCGACCTGTCGCGTACATCAGACCCATTTCGCAGAAGACATCGGCGTTGTTTTCGCCACCCATGGTGGCCATTTCAGCATTGTGCATTTCAAAGCGTGCCATCGGTTTTATCCCTGTTTAGCCTGTTATCGACTTACCCTGTTTTTACCTCGGAGCCTTGCCGTCTAACGCGGCGTTCGGTCTCTTCGGTTCGGCGGGTTTGCCCCGCTCGTTTGATGGCTCCACTATGCCAAACGGGCTTCAAAAAACGCCTAAAATGCATGATTAATTTGAGACAAACAAAGTGCAAACGCTTGGTAAAATTGGGTTTTTGTTAAACATCGGATCGCCTGCTCATTAAGGATTCCGGCGTTTGCTTAAGAGAAAATTCAGATTTGAAAATCAACCCTTCATTCACCATGAAATCAGCGGCAAAATGAAAACACACGCCAATTCACAGCCGCAAACGCACGGTTTTCCAAAGGTGGGAACGCGAATATTTACCTTTACGTTCGCGTAAGATATCGTCCACAACCTCAGGACATCAGGGAGGAACAAGATGATCCGCAGTCTCATTCTGGCGAGCGCGCTGGCGCTTTCCGCGACGCTTGCCTATGCCGAGGAGCCCATAGCAGGCAACTGGAAGACGGTGGCGGGCGACACGGCGGTGATCGCGTCATGCGGCGGCAGCTACTGCATCACACTGAAGACGGGCAAGTATGCCGGGCGCAAGATCGGCACGCTGTCGGGCAAGGACGGCACCTACAATGGTGAGATCACCGACCCGAGCAACGACAAGACCTATAGTGGTTCGGGCACGGTTTCCGGCAACTCGCTGAAGATGAAGGGCTGCGTACTGGCCGTGCTCTGCAAGTCGCAGACCTGGACACGCCTGTAGGACGGTACCCGATGCGCCCGCGCCACCGGGCGCATCTCCCGCGTCCTTTCCGGTCCGGCACGTTTCAGGGCCGGCTTCATGAACGGCGGATGAACCTCGATCTCAGCATCGGTTCAGCCTGACCATGGCAAAACGGTGTCATTCAAAAGCGCACTGCGTCGCAATCGGCACGAAGCGCACAGATGACATTCGGGACATGGCCCATGGGCAAGGATACGGACGTGCTTATCATGGCAAGACGCTTCACCATCATCACGCTGTTCGCAGCGATCTTCGCCTTCTCGTTCTCCGCCGCCGTCACCCACAACGCCGGTAGCGGCGCGCAGTCGCATTTCGGTGCGAACTACACCTGCGTCGACAGAACCAACCCGATCTGCACCAGCGTCAACTGACGCCATCGCGGCCGGCAGCCACCGATTCCGGTTGCCGGTGATGCAAGTCATCGAGGTCATGCACGCGTCGTTTGCTTGTTAAGAACGACGTACTATAATGCCTCATGAGCAACCGAATCTCTCCTTCTGCCCCCCTCGACGTCTCGTCTCCGAGCCCCTTCAAGCCGCAAAGTTTCGACGATCCCATCAAGGCCGTCGAAGCGCTGACCGAGCTTTACGAGCGCAACACCACCTTCCTGATCGAGCACTTCAAGGAGCTGGCGCAGGGCGCGCCGATCACCTCGCGCTACCGGGCGTTTTATCCGCAAGTGAGCATCGAGACGACCAGCTTCGGACATATCGACACGCGCCTCTCCTATGGCCACGTCACGGCCCCCGGCATCTACACGACGACGATCACCCGGCCATCGCTCTTCCGGCACTACCTGAAGGAACAGCTCGGGCACCTGATGCGCAATCACAATGTGCCCGTCGTCGTTTCCGAATCGACCACGCCGATCCCGCTGCATTTCGCCTTTGGCGAAGGGGCCCATGTCGAGGCTTCGGCGTCGGCCTTCGTCGACGTGCCGATGCGTGACCTGTTCGACACGCCCGACCTCAACACCACCGACGACGAGATCGCCAACGGCGAGTATATCCCGCCGCCGGGCGAGCCCTCGCCTCTTGCGCCGTTCACGGCGCAGCGCATCGACTATTCGCTGGCGCGGCTGTCGCACTACACGGCCACCGGCGCGCAGCACTTCCAGAACTTCGTGCTGTTCACGAACTACCAGTTCTACATAGACGAATTCTGCGCCTGGGCGCGCAAGCTGATGGCCGATGGCGGCGATGGCTATACCTGCTTCGTCGAGCCCGGCAACATCGTCACCCATGCCGGCTCCAGCACGCCGGAAACGGACGCGACACTCTCGCGGCTGCCGCAGATGCCGGCCTATCATTTGAAGAAGAAGGGGCACGCCGGGATCACCATGATCAATATCGGCGTCGGCCCGTCCAACGCCAAGACGATCACCGACCACGTGGCGGTACTGCGTCCGCATGCGTGGCTGATGCTCGGCCATTGCGCCGGCCTGCGCAACAGCCAGCGATTGGGCGACTACGTGCTGGCGCATGCCTATATGCGCGAGGACCACGTTCTCGACGACGACCTGCCTGTGTGGGTGCCGATCCCGGCGCTGGCCGAAGTGCAGGTGGCGCTGGAGGCAGCCGTCGCCGAGATCACCGGCTACGAAGGCTTCGAGCTCAAGCGCATCATGCGCACCGGTACCGTCGGCACGATCGACAACCGCAACTGGGAACTGCGCGACCAGCGCGGGCCGGTGAAGCGGCTGTCACAGGCGCGCGCCATCGCACTCGACATGGAATCGGCGACGATCGCCGCCAATGGCTTCCGCTTCAGGGTGCCTTACGGCACGCTGCTGTGCGTGTCCGACAAGCCGCTGCATGGCGAATTGAAGCTGCCGGGGATGGCGACGGCGTTTTATCGCACGCAGGTCAACCAGCATCTGCAGATCGGTATCCGCGCCGTGCAGAAGCTTGCGGCCATGCCGCCGGAAACGCTGCATTCGCGCAAACTCAGAAGCTTCTTCGAGACGGCCTTCCAATAGGCCGCCTCGCTTGCCTCACGAAGCGCGGCGACGACCGAACGGCAGGGAGATCGCCGTTCCCGTGAGGGCGGACACGATGATCAGCAGATGGGCATTGATGCTTGCGCGGGCGAGCGCCGCGAGATCCGCGGCGTCGCTCGATGCGCCGAAGGCAACGGCGCCCGCCGTGATGCCCGCCGGATAGGTGCCGACACCACCTGGCGCATGCATAGGCAGCACCGACGACAGCTCACCGCCAAGCGCGCCGCCGAAGCTCGCGGCGGCGGGCACGACGCCCATCAGCCGCAGCGCCCAGGCAAGCACCAGCACCTTCACCAGCCAGTTGATGACGGTCATGCCCCAGGCGCGCGCGAAGGCAGGCGCGTTCGCGGGCAACCCGTTTTCGATCTCGGCGACGAGGTGTTGCAGTTTCAACGGCAGGAGTTTCGCCGCAAGCCGAACGAGCGGCTTGCGCGCCGCAAACGCTACCACCGGCATCAGCAGAAAAGCAGCCCAGAGAAGCCATGCCAATACCTTGTCCGACGAAGCGATGGCGAAGCCGATGCCCGCGGCGGCGAAGAGCGCATGAAGATCGAGAAGACGCATGACAAGCAGCGCCGCCGTGCCGCGCGCCAGAGGGATGCCGAATTCGGTGCGCATCAGAAGCGGAAAGCTGGTCTCGCCGGTTCGAAACGGCAGCATGATGTTCAAGAGGTTATGCACTTGCGTGACGCGAAAGAGGGCCGGGAACCGGCCGCGCGTCTCACGCGGGAAGTAATCATAGATGCGCCAGGTGCGCAGGAAGTAAGTGCTGGTGAGCAGCGCCAGCGCCACCACGATCGTCGGCGCCCCGACCTCCGCCCACTGCCGCAGGATGGTCGACCAGCCCCAGAACCATTCGATGAAGATCGCATAGGCCGCGATGATCAAAACTGTCAGCAGCAGCATTCGATTGCGTACGAACCAGGATTGTCGGCTGGCAACCACCGGAGACTTCATGTACTAGCTTCCTGCCTTCGGCCGACAGAAGAGCGGCACCACTGGGCGGCGTTTTAGGAGAAATACGTGTTGCAGACAACGGCAGAAACACTTTCGGGCGCGATCGACGCCGCTGCTCCGGTCGAACTATCGCTGGTCGTCCCCGTCTTCAACGAAGAAGAAAGCGTCGGCCCGCTGGTCGACCGCATCTGCTCGGCAATGACGCGGTATCCCGACCGCTGGGAGCTCATCCTGGTGGACGACGGCAGCACCGACGCCACGCTCGTCAACGCCCGCAAGCATATCGGCCGCGATGGCCTGGAGCTTCGCGTCGTGGCGCTGCAACGCAATTTCGGCCAGACCGCAGCCATGCAGGCCGGCATCGACACGGCCACGGGCCGCCTGATCGCCACCATGGACGGCGACCTTCAGAACGATCCCAACGACATTCCGCACATGGTCTCCGAACTCGAGCGCCGCGAGCTCGACTTGCTCGTCGGCTGGCGCAAGAACCGCCAGGACGGGCTGCTTTTGCGCAAGATCCCCTCCTGGTGCGCGAATTATCTCATCGGCCGCATCACCGGCGTCAAGCTGCACGACTACGGCTGCAGCCTCAAGATCTACCGCACTTCGGTCATCAAGCAGGTAAAGCTGATGGGCGAGATGCACCGCTTCATTCCGGCATGGGTCGCCGGCGTCGTGCCGAGCTCGCGCATCGGCGAGATGGCGGTCACGCACCATGCGCGCGCGCACGGCCAGTCGAAATACGGCATCTCGCGCACATTCCGCGTGATCCTCGACCTGCTGTCGGTCATGTTCTTCATGCGCTACAAGGCGCGGCCGGGGCATTTCTTCGGCTCGCTCGGTCTCGGCCTCGGCGCCTTGTCCGCGTTGATCCTGATCTATCTCTTCTTCGACAAGTTCATCCTGGGCAACGATATCGGCGCCCGACCGATGCTCATGGTCGGTGTCGTTCTTCTTCTGTCCTCGGTGCAGATGATCACGACGGGGATTCTGGCCGAAATGATCGCGCGGACCTACTATCGCGACGACGTTTCGCCGAACTACATCGTCCAGCGCATCTTCGACGGGAACGAGAATGCGTAACCTCCTGGCGCGGAAGCCGGATGCCGTCATCTGGCTTATCGCCGGGTATTTTTGCCTGCAATTCGCCGTTCGCCTGATACTGCCGCACGGCCTCAGATTCGACGAGGCGCAGCAGGCATTCGTTTCGCAATGGCTGACGCTCGGCTACGATTCGCAGCCGCCGCTCTATAACTGGCTGCAGTCGGTCGTCGTCTGGTGCTTCGGCCTGTCGCTGGCGACCATCTCCGCGACCAAGAACCTGGTGCTTTTCCTCGTCTACCTGACCTACTACAAGCTCGCCCGCGAGTTGCTCGAAGACAAGCTCTACGCGGTGATCGCGACACTCTCGCTGCTGACGATCCCGCAACTGTCCTGGGAGGCGCAACGCGACCTCACTCACACCGTCATACAGCTTCTAACCATCAACCTCTTTCTCTACGGCGTGATCAAGACTTTGAAATCGCCGTCGCTCGGCTCCTATGCTTTCATGGGGCTCGCACTCGGGCTGGGGATGCTGTCGAAGTATAATTTCACGCTCCTCGCCGTGGCCGCCATGCCCGCCGTATGGCTGCATCCGCAAGGACGCGCGCGGATCATGGATCGGCGCTTCCTGCTGTCGATCGCGCTCGCCGTGCTGATCTTTCTTCCACACGCCCTCTGGCTGCTCAACAATCTAGACATCGCGTCCGGCCGTACGCTCGGGATCATGAAGCAGGAGGCTCCGGATGGCGCGTTCGCGAAGCTGGTGCACGGACCGTTCAAGTTCCTCCGCCTGATCGTCATCATCATGGCGCCCACCGCTATCATCTATGCGATCGTCTTCGGCCGCTCATTCTGGCAAAGCGGTCGCGCAGTGACGGTATGGACCCGCTTTTTCGGCGTGCTGTTCATCACGATCGCGCTGCTGATAATGGTCCTGATCCTCACGATCGGCATGACCTCGCTGCGGGATCGGTGGTTACTGCCCTTCCTGTTCCTCATGCCGATCTATTTCTGCTTGAAAATGCAGGCCGCCGGGCAGCGGCCGGACAGTCATTTGCGACGTTTCCTCGTCGTGCCGCTGGTGCTGATGATCGCCATTCCGGCGGCGCTGCTCGTCAGGCCGAACCTGCCCACCTTGTTCAAGGGGTACGAGGCCTACAACGTCCCCTATAGCAGCTTTGCCGCAAAGGTATCGGCCGAAGAGAACAAGACACCCGGCCTAGTCGTCACCGACGGCTGGCTGCAGGCTGGAAATCTCCATCTGCAATGGCCGCAGGTGCCGCTTATGTCGCGATTCTTCGACAACATGAAGATCGACTATGAGTGGACGGCCGACAGGCCGATACTGTTGGCGTGGAGCACCGAGGACAGCGGAGCGGCACTGCCCCCCTTGCTGGCCGAATGGATCGCGCAGAACCTTGGCGAGCAATACCGCTCGGTCGACGTGAAAAGCACCTCCATTCCCTATCACCGGGGACGGCCGGAGGATCAGGTCGGCTTCAGCTATGTCTGGATCTACCCGAAGTAACCCTGCTCAAGCCTTCAGTTCCTTCCACGCCGCGTCCAGGGCGAGCTTGGCGATGCGCCCCATCTCGTCGACCTCGTCACGGCTGATGATGAGCGGCGGGGATGCGAGCATGCGGTCGCCAGTGGCGCGCAGGATCAGCCCATTGGCGAGCGCATGATTGCGCACGAGGGTGCCAACGGCGTCGGGCTTTTCATAACGGGTGCGGGTTTCCTTGTCGGCGGTGAGCTGCAACGCCGCCATCAGGCCGACGCTTTGGGCTTCACCGACGAGGTCGTGATCTCCGAGCGCGCTCCAGACCTTTGCGAAGTAAGGGCCGATATCGTCGCGGACGCGCTCGATCAGCCGCTCGTCCTCGATGATCCTCACGTTCTCCAGAGCAGCGGCGGCACAGACGGGGTGGCCGGAATAGGTGAAGCCGTGATTGAAATCGCCGACCTCGTTGATCAGCACATCCGCGACCCGGTCGCTGACCAGCACGCCGCCGATCGGCAGATAGCCTGAAGACAGGCCCTTGGCGATCGGCGCCAGATCCGGCTCGACGCCGAAATACTGATGGCCGAACCATTCGCCGAGACGGCCGAAACCGCAGATCACCTCATCGGCAACGAGCAGGATGTTGCGCGCCCTGCAGATGCGGGCGATCTCAGGCCAGTAGGTTTCCGGCGGGATGATCACGCCCCCGCGCCCTGCACCGGCTCGGCCACGAAGGCGGCGACGTTGTCCTCGCCGAGTTCGTCGATCTTCGCTTCAAGCTCACGTGCCACCTTGAGGCCGAATTCGGCGGGAGAAAGATCTCCGCCTTCGCCATACCAGTAGGGCTGCCCGATATGGACGATGCCGGCGATCGGCAGGTCGCCCTGCTCGTGCATGTATTTCATGCCGCCGAGGCTGGCGCCAGCGACGGTCGAGCCGTGATAGCCGTTCTTGCGGGAGATCACGATCTTCTTCGACGGCTTGCCGATGGCGCTCCAGTAAACGCGCGCCATGCGGAACCATGTGTCGTTGGCCTCGGAACCGGAACCGGTGAAGAAGACATGGTTGAAGCGTGGGCCGGCATGGGCGGTGATCTTTTCGGCAAGCAACGTCGTCGGCGTCGTCGTGGTGCCGAAGAAGGTGTTGTAATAGGGCAGCTCGTTCATCTGCCGCGCCACCGCCTCGGTGATTTCCTTGCGGCCATAGCCGACGTTGACGCACCAAAGCCCGGCGAAACCATCGAGATATTTGCGGCCGTGACTGTCCCAGACGTGCACGCCTTCGCCGCGCTGTATGATGCGCGTGCCATCCGCATTCAGCTTCTTCATGTCGGAGAATGGATGCAGATGATGAGCGGCATCGATGGCGGCGAGATTGGAGCGCGCGTAAGTATCAGACATGATTTGCTAAACACCCTCGGATATTGAAAGCCTCTTCCCAATGAGCTACGACCTTGGCCTTGTCCGAGGGGATTTTCAAGATCATGGCGAGCGACAACATGCACGGCAAAGCTGCGGATGGCGATCCGCGCATCGAAATCCTCCTGGTCGGCATGAATGGCGACCTGCGCGGCAAGCAGATCCCGCTGGACGCGCAGAAGAAGGTATGGGCCGGCGAGGTCCGCCTGCCCTCCTCCACCCAGTCGCTGGACATCTGGGGTTACGACAACGATGAGATCACCGGCCTCTCGATGACAATCGGCGATCCCGACGGCCAATGCATTCCCGACAGGCGCAGCCTGACGCCCATGCCATGGGCTCCCGAGGGCTCGGTCCAGGTGCTCGCGACCATGCATGAGTTCGACGGCACGCCGAGCTTCATGGATCCCCGCGCCATCCTGCAATCGGTGCTTGACCGCTACGCCGCGCGCGGACTGACCCCGGTTGTCGCCACCGAACTCGAATTCTACGTGGTGGCGCCCGACTGGAGGGAGACCGGCCGGCCGACGCCGCCGGCAAGCCTCACCTATCAGGGCGATCCCAACGGCTTCCAGCTCTACGACATGAGCGCCGTCGACGCGCTCGACGATTACCTGCAGACGGTGCGCGCCTATGCGAAAGCGCAGGGACTGCCGGCGGATGCGACGACGGCGGAGTTCGGGCCTGGCCAGTTCGAGATCAACCTTTTGCACCGCGCCGACGCGCTGGCGGCCGCCGACGACTGCATCTACCTGAAGCGGATCGTCGAACAGGCGGCGCGAAAGCACGGGTTGAAATCCACCTGCATGGCCAAACCCTATTCGGACCACGCCGGCTCCGGCCTGCATGTACATGCGAGCATCGTCGACCGGGAGGGCCGCAACATCCTCGACGCCAATGGTGGCGAGGCGACGAAGCTGAAATCGGTCTGCGCGGGAATGCTGCAGAGCATGCGCGATGCGCAGCTTGTGTTCGCGCCCTTCGCCAACTCCTATCGCCGCTTCCAGCCCGGCTCCTTCGCGCCCGTGGACCTCACCTGGGGTTATGGGCATCGCGGCACGGCGATCCGTATTCCCGACAGGAACGGGCCGGCGGCCCGCATCGAACACCGCGTCGCGGGCGCCGATGCCAATCCCTACCTGCTGCTGGCGGCCATTCTGGGCGGCATGCTGCTGGGGCTCGACAACGAGCTCGACCCCGGCGAAGAGACGACGCCGTCGCACGTGCCCGAAAACACCACCAAGCTGACGCATGACTTCCTGACGGCGGTCGAGACGTTTCGGGCGTCGCCGTTCATCGCGGATGTCTTCGGCGAGGCCTACCAGAAGCTCTACGGCGACACGAAGCGGAAGGAGGCGATCACGCACCTCCGTACCGTTTCCGACTTCGACTACCGCACCTATCTGCCGCGGCTTTAAGGCGTCGGTTCGCGACGTTCGGCTTCGTTGACCTGGGCGGCGAGGCCCTGCCTGACGAGCACCTTGAGTTCGCCGGGATGCAGTTTCAGCGCGACGTCGCGGGCAAGCGGCAACAATTCGCCGTCCATGACGCAATTGGCCTTCGAATGCAGCTTTGGGAAGTGCAGATGCACTTCGGCCGGATGCATGATCATCACGTCGGCGTTCTCCCGCACCTTTCCGCGCAGGAGATCGACGGCGAGACGCGCCACGCCCCACGGCTTCAGCGGTTTTGCGGTGTAGAAGCCAAGTTCGCCCGATGTCAGCGTATCGGCGTAAAGCAGCGCGTTCTCGCCGAAGGGATTGTTGGACACCGACACCGCTGACACCTTGCGTCGCTCCTTGATGCCGATCGCCTCGAACTCGACCTCGAACTCCGGCGGATTGAGCACCACGCCCAAGGCAGCGCGCGTGCTGGCACGCATTTTTCCGATCCTCGAACGGTAGGTGTAGGAATTGCGATAGCGGACCATTCGCGCATGCAGGCCCGTGGAGAACTGGTGGATGAAGGGGCGGTCGTTGGCGCTGGCGATATCGACGTGGTCGACCTCGCCCGATGCCAGAACGTCGAGCGCCTCCCAGATATCGAGCGGCACGCGCAACGATCGCGCGAAGAGATTCATGGTGCCGGCGGGGATGACGCCGAGCGCGACGCCGTTCTTCCACGCGATGGACGAGGCCGCCGATATGGTGCCGTCGCCGCCGCCGGCGACGATGCCGTCGATGTCGTCACGGCGAGCAGCGCGCTCCATGGCCGGGACGATCTCCTTGCCCGGAAACACCTCCGCCTCGAAATCATGGCCGGCTTCACGGAAAACCCGTTCCGCATGTTTCTCGTACGCTTCCATGTCGGTGGTGCGAAACGTGCCGCCATCGCGGTTGAAAAAACCTATAAGCTTCATCGGGCTCCCATTGTCCATCGGCTGACGCGCTGCTTAGACATGGTTGCCGTCCGTGCTATTTCAAGCAGATGGCGCGTCAAATGACGTCGCAATGCAACGCCCTGAACCAATATGCCGCACGTATGCGCGTGGCGGGATGCTGCGCTGCGTAAAATGCACATGACGCTTATCAACAAATCGTAAATTAATGAGGTGTTGGAGCGAGCGCTCCATCTCCCTCATTTTCCGCTTGTTCGTCCGGCAGTGACACTGCGTTGCGCGACCGTTCCAAGCCATTGCATGTCCGAAGGAGCTCGCGCTTGAGCCAGGTCGCCGTAAACGATTCCATCGCCGATATTCCCGTCTCCGAGGCACCATCGCCCATGGCGGTCGCGCTGGTTCAGCTGGCGCTTGCCTGCGGCGGCTTCGGGATCGGCACCGGCGAATTCGCGATCATGGGCCTGCTCCCCAATGTCGCGGGCACGTTTTCCGTCACGATACCGCAGGCGGGCTATGTGATCAGCGCCTACGCTCTGGGCGTCGTGATCGGCGCTCCCGTGATCGCCGTGCTGGCCGCCAGGATGGCGCGCCGTTCCCTGCTCCTGCTGCTGATGGGGATTTTCGCCCTCGGCAATATCCTGAGCGCCATGGCCCCGACGTTCGAGAGCTTTACGGTCCTGCGCTTCATCACCGGCCTGCCGCATGGTGCCTATTTCGGAGTCGCGGCGATCGTCGCCGCAACGATGGTGCCGGTGCACAAGCGCGCCCGCGCCGTCGGCCGCGTCATGCTGGGCCTGACGATCGCCACCCTGCTCGGCACGCCGCTTGCCACCTTCTTCGGCCAGTCGCTCGACTGGCGTGTTGCCTTCACCGCCGTCGGCGTGATCGGCCTCGTGACCATGGCGCTGATCTGGTACTACGTGCCGCGCGACACAGTCTCCGAGGGCGCGAGCTTCATGCGCGAACTCGGCGCCTTCAAGCGCCCGCAGGTGCTGCTCACGCTCGCCATCGCGGCCGTCGGCTATGGCGGCATGTTCGCGATGTTCAGCTACATCGCCGACACGACGACCGGTGTCGCCATGCTGCAGCCCGGCATGGTGGCTGTCATGATGGTGCTGTTCGGCGTCGGCATGAACGCCGGCAACGTCGTCGGCTCCTGGCTTGCCGACAAGTCGATCATGGGAACGATCGGCGGCTCGCTGATCTTCAACATTCTCGTGCTGATGCTGTTTTCGCTGACAGCCTCCAACCCGTTCATGCTTGGGCTGTGCGTCTTCCTGATCGGCTGCGGCTTCGCGGCCGGCCCGGCGCTGCAGACCCGCCTGATGGATGTAGCCGCCGACGCGCAGACGCTTGCAGCCGCTTCCAACCACTCCGCCTTCAACATCGCCAACGCGCTCGGCGCCTGGCTTGGCGGCCTCGTCATCGCCTGGGGCTACGGCTCGGCTTCGACCGGCTATGTCGGCGCGTTCCTTTCGGTGCTCGGTCTCATCGTCTTCGCCGCCTCGCTACGCCTCGATCGCCGCAGCCGCGACTGACAATCGGCGGCGCGCGGCTTTTTCGCCGCAACCGCCTATGGCGCTTGACTTTTTCAGCGTTTGGGACCACCTACTGCCTCACGCACGGAACGCCCGTTCCGAGCGGATATCAACGGAGCCATCTCACGATGCCAAGCGACAGTAGTAGTCGATTGCCTTTGCCGTACGCGGCCTTCGTGCGCTGACCGATATCGATCGGGCTCGCCCGTCGGACGCTGCGGCGGATCGACGGAAAGGCGAGCTATATGAACATCAATCGCTTCCCTCTGCGGGCAGGCCATGCCGCCCGTTTCTTTGCCAGCGACAGCCTCGGTGCCATCACCACGGCTGAACGCGTCGAGCGTCTTAACGCGCTCGAAATTCCCGAAGCAGCGGCTATCCTCGCCACGCTGCCGCAGCAGAAGGCCGTCCGCATATTGGGACGCCCGGAGCTGCACCATGCCGCCGCGATGCTGACCGAAATGCCGGTCGAGCAGGCCGCGCGGCTTTTGAACGCCACCGCCAACGATCGGGTCGCCGACCTGTTCCAGGAAATGGACGACGATGCGCGGGCGCACCTGTTTTCCAAGCTCGACCGCGCGACCTGCCTCGCCGTTCAGCACCTCATGGGCTACCCGCCGCGCACGGCCGGCAGCATCATGACGACGGAATTCGTCAGCGTGCCGGCGACCTGGACAGTCGAAAAGACGCTGGAGCATGTCCGCAAGGTGGAGCGTTCACGCGAGACCGTCTATGCGATCTATGTTCTCGACGTGGAGACACAGGCGCTGACCAGCGTCGTGACGCTGCGCCGCCTCATCAACGGCGAGCCGCAGGCCTCGGTGCTGAGCGTCGCCCAACAGGGCGGCATCGTCATCGCCGATCCGCTGATGACGCAGGAGGACGTGGCGCGTCTGATCCGCAAGCACAACCTCCTGGCGCTGCCTGTCATCGGCGAAAGCGGCCACATGCTCGGCATCGTCACCGTCGACGACGTGATCGACACGATGATCGCCGACCAGACGGAAGACGCGCAGAAGTTCGGCGGCATGGAGGCGCTCGGAAAGCCCTATATGGCGATCAGCTTCGCCGGCATGCTGCGCAAGCGCGCTGGCTGGCTCTGCGCGCTCTTCCTCGGCGAAATGCTGACGGCGAGCGCCATGCAGTATTTCGAAGGCGAACTGGAAAAGGCGATCGTGCTGACGCTGTTCGTGCCGCTGATCATGAGCTCCGGCGGCAACTCCGGTTCACAGGCGACGTCCCTGATCATCCGGGCGCTGGCGCTCGGGGAGCTTAAGCTGTCGGACTGGTGGCGAGTGCTGCTGCGCGAACTGCCGACCGGCATGGTGCTCGGCTCGATCCTCGGCGCGGTCGGTTTCTCCCGCATCGTGCTGTGGCAGACCATCGGGCTCTATGATTATGGCGAGCACTGGATCCTTGTCGGTTTCACCGTCTTCTCGGCGCTGATCGGCATCGTGACGTTCGGCTCGGTCGCCGGATCGATGCTGCCGTTCCTGATGCAAAGACTGAGGCTCGACCCGGCCAGCGCCTCGGCACCCTTCGTCGCCACGCTGGTCGACGTGACGGGGCTGGTGATCTACTTCTCGGTGGCGCTGTTGATCCTCAGCGGCACATTGCTCTGAACGCGAAAACGGGGCCGGTCGGCCCCGTTCTCATCTTGCTCAGGCGGTTTGCGCCTGGATGACGATGACCTGCGCGCCGGGCAGCACCCGGTCGTAGAGATCGATGACATCGTGGTTCAGCATGCGAATGCAGCCGCTCGACATGGCAAGACCGATCGACTCAGGCTGGTTGGTGCCGTGGACGCGGAAACGCGTGTCGTTGCCGCCGCGATAGAGATAGATGGCGCGGGCGCCCAGCGGATTGTTCGGCCCGCCAG
Source organism: Rhizobium sp. AN80A (assembly GCF_030053015.1). NCBI lineage: Bacteria > Pseudomonadati > Pseudomonadota > Alphaproteobacteria > Hyphomicrobiales > Rhizobiaceae > Rhizobium > Rhizobium sp. AN80A. Next base: position 1,573,020 of record NZ_JASJPX010000003.1, read on the forward strand.
GCATGCCGCCGGCGAGCTTGCGGTAACGCTCCTCGCGGCGCTGCATGTTTTCGGTGGGTGTCCAGCTCGGCCATTCCGCCTTGCGTCCGACATAGGCGCCACCCGAGAATGCCAGCCCTTCCCGGCCGACGCCGATGCCGTAGCGCATCGCCTGGTTGTCGCCGAGAATGTAATAGAGGCGGCGGGCCGGCGTATCGATGACGATGGTGCCGGGGCTGTAGCTGGAGGCGTAGGTGACCTGCTGGCGGCGAAGCTCCGGATCGATCTTGTCGAGCGGCATGGCCGGCAGCGGAAACTTCTCGGCCGGAAGGGCCGCGTAATTGGCGCGTTGATCAGGACCGCTCGAGGCGCAGCCGGCGAGAAGCGCGGAGACGCCCAGAACGAAACCACGGCGGGAAAGCGACATCGAAGCAGTTCCTTAACGTTCGGTTGATGCGACCGAGGTTAATAAGATTATGGTTAATGAACCGCTAAGCGTGTGCCTTCGATCACGCATTCGTTAAGAGGTTGTGAGGTGCTTCTCGCATCCGTTACGCCAAGCTGCATCATCGTACAGAGCGAATGCGACAGGCGCGACAATTCTTCCAAACGCGCCTGCCTGATCGCAAGGGCAGCGCTCATGGCTATTCCTCACATATTCGGATAAACCGGCCCCTCGCCGCCCTGCGGCGGCACCCAGTTGATGTTCTGGTTGGGGTCCTTGATGTCGCAGGTCTTGCAGTGGACGCAGTTCTGAGCGTTGATGACGTAGGTCTCCTCGCCATCCTTCTCCACCCACTCGTAGACACCGGCAGGACAGTAGCGCGTCGAGGGACCGGCGAAGATGTCGTGCTCCGACGACTTCTGCAGCGCCATGTCCCTGACCTTCAGATGCACAGGCTCGTTCTCCTCGTGATTGGTGTTCGACAGGAACACCGAGGAGAGACGATCGAAGGTCAGAACGCCATCGGGCTTGGGGTAGTCGATCGGCTTGTGCTTTGAGGCCGGTTCCAGCGATTGGGCGTCGGTCTTGCCGTGGCCGAGCGTGCCGAAGAAGGAGAAGCCAAGGAGCTGGTTGGTCCACATGTCGAGACCGCCGAGCGCCACGCCAATGGCCGTGCCGAACCTCGACCACAGCGGCTTGACGTTGCGCACCTTCTTCAGGTCCTTGCCGATGTCGCTTGCGCGCCATTCGTTCTCGATCTCGATGACCTCGTCGTTGGCGCGGCCTGCCGCAATGGCGTCTGCGATCCTGTCGGCCGCCAGCATGCCTGACAATACGGCGTTGTGGCTGCCCTTGATGCGGGGCACGTTGACGAAGCCGGCCGAGCAGCCGATCAGGGCGCCGCCTGGGAAGGTCAGCTTCGGCACCGACTGGTAGCCGCCCTCGGTGATGGCGCGCGCGCCATAGGACAGACGCTTGCCGCCCTCGAAGGTGGTGCGGATCGATGGATGCGTCTTGAAGCGCTGGAATTCCTCGAAGGGATGGAGATAGGGGTTCTTGTAATTGAGATGGACGACGAAGCCGACGGCCACGAGGTTGTCTTCCAGATGATAGAGGAACGAGCCGCCGCCGGTCTTCATGCCGAGCGGCCAGCCGAAGGAGTGCTGCACGAGGCCCTGCCTGTGGTTCTCCGGCTTGACCTGCCAGAGTTCCTTGATGCCGATCCCGAATTTCTGGGGCTGGCGATCTTTTTGAAGGTCGAACTTTGATATTAGCTGCTTGGCAAGCGAGCCGCGCACGCCTTCACCGATCAGCGTATATTTGCCGAGCAGTTCCATGCCGCGCGTGAAGTTCGGGCCGGGTTCGCCGTTCTTCTCGATGCCCATGTCGCCGGTGGCGACACCGATGACGGCGCCCTCCCCGTTGTAGAGCACCTCGGTTGCGGCGAAACCCGGATAAATCTCGACGCCCAAGGCTTCCGCGTGGCCCGCCAGCCAGCGACAGACGTTGCCGAGCGAGACGATGTAGTTGCCGTGATTGTTCATCAGCGGCGGCATGGCGAAGTTCGGCAGGCGGATGGAACCGGCCGGACCGAGCAGCAGGAAGTGATCGTCCTTGACCTCGGTCTTGAACGGGTGATCGGCCTCTTCACGCCAGTCAGGCAGCAGGCGATCGATGCCGATGGGATCGACGACGGCACCCGACAGGATATGCGCTCCGACCTCCGCACCCTTCTCCAGCACGACGACGGAAAGCTCGGGATTGACCTGCTTCAGCCGGATCGCAGCCGAAAGGCCGGCGGGACCGCCGCCGACAATCACGACGTCGAATTCCATGCTTTCGCGTTCGGGCAGTTCAGTCGTTTCGGTCATCCGTCATTCTCCGCTCGGCCGGCTTTGCGGCCATATTCCCCGTGTATGAGGTATCTCTTTGCAAAACACGGAGGGATTGTCGAGCCGGGAAACGACAGCCAATACCCCATTTCGCGCAATGATATTCCTCTTCACAGAAGAACTACATGACGTTTACGTCAACGTCAATAAATGAGCCAGATCCTGCCATGGACGACCTTTCCTTTTGATCGTCGCGCGCCGTATAAACGCAGCGAGCAACAGGAGACTTCAAAATGGATCTGGGCATCAAGGGCAAACGCGCGCTCGTGCTGGCATCGTCGCGCGGGCTTGGCCACGGCATCGCGGTCGCCTTGGCGCGCGAGGGCGCCGATGTGCTTTTGTGCGGCCGCAGCGGCGAAACGCTGGAGGCGAACTGCAAGGCGATCAATGCCGAGGGCAAGGGCAAGGCCGACTGGATCTGGGCCGATCTTTCGGAGGAGAACTTCGTCGAGACGGCAACGGCAGCCGTCAAAAGCAAGCTCGGCGGCGTGGATATCCTGATCAACAATACCGGCGGCCCGACGCCCGGCACCACCGAGGACATGACGGCCGAGCGGCTGGAGACCTATTTCTTCTCCATGGTCCTCAGGGTCATCACGCTCACCAACGCGCTGCTTCCCGACATGAAGCAACAAGGATGGGGCCGCATCCTGACGGTTGCGTCCTCGGGCGTGATCGAGCCGATCGGCAATCTCGCGCTTTCCAACACGCTGCGCCCTGCGCTCGCCGGCTGGAGCAAGACGCTGGCCACCGAAATCGGCCGCTTCGGCATCACCACCAACCTGCTGCTTCCCGGCAGCATCCTGACGAGCCGGCTCGATGATCTCGACGGCGCGGCCGCCAAGCGCACGGGCAAGAGCATCGACGAGATCCGCGTCGCCAAGGAAGCGGCCATCCCGGTCGGGCGATACGGCAAGGTGGAGGAGTTCGCGGCGACCGCCGCCTTCCTGTGCAGCCAGCAGGCGAGCTATATCACCGGCAGCCTTGTGCGCTGCGATGGCGGCGCCGCGCGATCCCTCTGATCGCAAACGACAATCGGGCGCCAGCCACCGGCGCCCGACCATGGTTGTGTCACATTCACGCCATCGTCGATCTTTTTAGAACATGAGAACATTACGAAGATTTAAGCCATTCTAACCACTTAGTGATGCCCTTACGGGGATTGTGTCTTTTTCGTGCCGCAATAAACGTGGCTGAATAGGACATACTCAACAGCCCCCGACCGGTATCAACCATGAAGAAACTCTGGATCAGCACCTGCCTTATCGCCGCAGCCGGCTTCGGCGCGTGGCACTACAAGGATCGCATTCCCTATCTCCAGCAATTCGGACCGAAACCGACCGAGCAGGCCTATGCCGCCGGGGGCAAACAGGCCGGAAGCGATGGATCGCAACAGGGTGGCGACCAGGAGGGCAAGGGGCGCAAAAGCGGCGGGCCGACGCTGGTGAAGACCGTGGCCGCCGCAAAGACGGTGCTGCCGCGCGACGTTACGGCATCCGGCTGGGCCGACGCCGACGACAATACGACGATCGCCGCGCAGGAACAGGGGCTGGTGACCGAGATCATCGCCACCGACGGTGCCACCGTCAAGCAAGGCGATCTCATCGCCAAGCTCGACAGCCGAACGGCACAGGCCGCGGTCGACAAGGACAATGCGATGATCGTGCGGGATACCGCGACGGTCGCCGAGGCCGAGACGGCGCTTACCCGCGCCTCGGAGCTGTTGACGTCGAAAGCCGGAACGCAGCAGACCTATGACCAGGCGAAGGCCGCGCGCGACACCGCCGTCGCCACCGTCCAGGCGGACAAGGCGACGCTCGCTTCCGATCAGGTACTGCTAGAGCATACGGAGATCAGGGCGCCCTTCGACGGGCGCCTGGGCGACGTCGCCGTCAGCCCCGGCGCCTTCGTGACGGCGGGCGCGGCGATCGTCACGATCGCGAAATACGATCCGATCTACGTGAAGTTCCACCTGCAGGAGCGCGATCTCAGGCAGTTGAAGCAGGCGCTCGCCGCCGGTCCGGTTGATGTGACCACCGTGCCGCCGTCGGACAAGGGCAAGCCGCGCACCGGGCATATCAGCTTCTACGACAACACCGTCGATACCGCGTCCGGCACCATCCTCGCCAAGGCGAAGTTCGAGAATGCATCGGGTGCGCTGTGGCCCGGCCAGTCGGTCAACATCGTCGTCCACTTCAACGACAACGAACAGCAGGTCGTCGTGCCGACGGTGGCGGTGAGCCCCGGCGCCGATGGCTTCTACTCGTTCGTCGTCAACGACGGAAAGGTGCGCCTGGCGCCCGTGACCGTCGCCCGTGCGAATGGCGGCTATACGGCGATCTCGGCGGGCCTTGCCGAGGGCGACCATGTGGTCGTTGAAGGTCAGGCGCAGCTCATCGACAAGCAGGCGGTGAAGGAAGAATTCGATAGCAAGGCGATCAACGTCGCCGCGGCCGATCAGCCGAAGACAAGCGAAACCATCGTGGCGGGCGCGCAAGAATGATACCGAATTTCTGTATCCGGCGCCCCGTCGCCACCACGCTTCTCGCCATCGGCGCCGTGCTTGCCGGCATCGCCGGCTATCAGCTGGTGCCGGTGGCAGCCCTGCCGCAGGTCGATTTCCCGACGATCAACGTCTCGGCGGCACTGACAGGCGCCTCGCCGAAGACGATGGCGACGTCGGTCGCGACGCCTCTCATCAAGCAGTTCGAGACGATCCCCGGGATCAGCGAGATCAGCGCCACCAACTCGCTGGGGAACACCAGCATCGTGCTGCAGTTCGATCTCAACCGCAATATCGACGCGGCCGCCGCCGACGTTCAGGCGGCGATCTCGCATGCGACGCGGCAGCTGCCCGACAACATGACGACGCCGCCGAGCTATAGAAAGACCAACCCGGCCGACGCACCCGTCATGCTGCTCGCCGTGCAGAGCGATACGATGCCGCGCAGCAAGCTCGACGAAATCGCAGAGAACATCATCTCGCCATCGCTCTCCACCCTGCCCGGCGTCGCCGAGGTCTCGGTATTCGGGGCGCAGACCTATGCCGTGCGTGTCGAGGTCGATCCGAACAAGCTGCTGAACCGTGGTCTGGGGATCGATACGGTCAACAAGGCGATCCAGGCCGCCAATAGTCAAGTTCCCGTCGGCACCCTGCAGAACGACAGCCAGAGCATGACGATCAACGCCGACACGCAGCGTACCAACGCCGAACAGTTCCGCAGCCTCGTCATCGCCAATCCCGGCGGCGCGCCGATCCATCTCAGCGATGTCGCCGATGTCGAGGACAGCGTCGAGAACCAGAACACCGGCAGCTGGTACGACGGCAAGCAGAGCATCATCCTGGCGATCCAGCGCCAGCCGGACGCCAACACGGTCGCCGTGGTCGATGCGATCAATGCGAAACTGCCGGCACTGCACGCCGAGATACCGGGATCGGTGACGACGCAGGTGATGAACGATTCGGCCAAGCCGATCCGCGACGCGATCTCGGACGTGAAGTTCACGCTGTTCCTGACGATCGGCCTCGTCGTTCTCGTCATCTACCTGTTCACTGGCCATCTGACGGCAACGCTGATCCCGGGCCTCGCCGTGCCGCTTTCGCTGATCACGACTTTCGGGATGATGTATGTGCTGGGCTACAGCGTCGACAACATCTCGCTGCTCGGGCTGACGCTCGCCGTCGGCCTCGTCGTCGACGACGCGATCGTGATGCTGGAAAACATCCTCCGGCACGTCGAAGGCGGGATGCCGATGCTGGAAGCGGCGATCAAGGGCTCGGGCGAGGTCAGCTACACGATCGTCTCCATGTCCGTCTCGCTGATCGCGGTGTTCATCCCGATCCTTCTGATGGGCGGCGTGGTCGGTCGCATATTCAACGAGTTCGGCATGGTGGTGGCGATCGCCATCGTCGCATCGGCCGTCGTGTCGCTGACGGTGACGCCGATGCTGGCCTCGCGGCTCGGCAGCGGCCATAGCCAGCCACCCTTCTTCATCCGCTGGTTCGACGCCGGCTTCGAGCGGACGCTGCGCGGCTACGACCGCGCCGTTGGCTGGTGCCTGGCGCACCGCCCGGCCATTCTCGGGTTGTTTCTCGCCTCGATCGGCCTGACGGTCTACCTGTTCATGACGCTGCCGACGAGCTTCTTCCCGACCGAGGATATCGGCCGCCTCAACATTTCCACCCGCGCCCGCCAGGACATCTCGTACCCGGCGATGAAGGACCTGCAGAACCAGGCGGCGGCGCTCGTCAAGCAGAACCCGGCAGTCAACCACGTCATGTCGATCGTCGGCGGCAATGCCCGCAGCCCGCTCAACAACGGCACGATGTTCGTCGAATTGAAGGACAAGAAGGACCGGCCGCCGCTCGACCAGACGCTGCGCGAACTGCGCGCCAGCATCAGCAAGATCCCCGGATTGCAGGCCTTCATCACGCCGCAGCAGAGCCTGCGCTTTGGCGGGCGGCAGACCGCCAGCCAATATCAGCTGGTGGTCCAGGCGCTCAGCGCCGACCAGACAAACCTGTGGGCCAACAAGATCCAGCAGGCGATGCACGGCGATCCGCGCTTTACCGACGTGACATCGGACGCACAGAACAACGCGCTGCAGGCCGATATCAAGGTCGACACCGAAAAGGCCGCCGCCTTCGGCATCACCGACGACCAGCTGCGGACGACGCTGCAGGAAGCGTTCGGCGGATATGCGGCCGCGCAGATCCAGTCGACCGGCGACAGTTACGACGTGCTCGTCGAGTACGACACCAACGCGCCCTGGGACGATCAGAAGCTTCAGGACATCCGCGTGGCCTCGTCGAGCGGCGCGCTGGTTCCGCTGTCGAACTTCGCCACCGTGCAACGCACGACCGGGCCGGTGACGATCAACCAGACGGGGCAGCTGGTCTCGACCACGGTATCGTTCAACCTGCCCGCCGGGCAAGCGCTCGGCGATGCGACGGCGGCCATCGACCAGATCAAGAAGGACATCGACATGCCAGCGGACGTGTTCACGTCCTATGGCGGCACTGCGCAGATCTTCGAGCAATCGCAGGGCAATACGCCGCTCTTGATCCTGGCGGCGGTGCTGACGATCTACGTCGTTCTCGGCGTCCTCTACGAGAGCTTCATTCACCCGCTGACGATCCTGTCCGGCCTGCCGGCGGCAGCCCTCGGCGCGCTTCTGGCACTGAAAGTCATGGGCTTCGACCTGTCGATCATCGCGCTGATCGGCCTTCTGATGCTGATCGGCATCGTCAAGAAGAACGCGATCATGATGATCGACGTGGCGCTGGAGAACCTGCGATCCGGCACCGGCATGACCTCGTCCGAGGCCATCCACGAAGCCTGCGTGCGGCGTTTCCGGCCGATCATGATGACGACCTTCTGCGCATTGCTCGGGGCGCTCCCGATCGCGCTCGGCTCGGGCGCGAGTTCGGAGCTGCGCCAGCCGCTCGGCATCGCCGTCGTCGGCGGCCTCATCGTCAGCCAGGCGCTGACGCTGTTCATCACGCCTGTCATCTTCGTCGAGATGGGAAAGCTCAGCGACTGGCTGCTCAGCTTCGGGCGAAAGAAGACCGAAGACCTGCACGAGGAGCCAACGCGGGCCATCGCGGCGGAATGATGTCACGGGCGCCCATCGGCGCCCGTTTCATTTTGCGCTTCCGCGTCTTGAATAAGACAGACCGCTGTGGCATCACGCGCCCTCTTGAATTCGGGCGTCCCTTGGCGCCCCGGCGGAGCGATTGCTCCAGTCTCCAGCAACGATCGACATTGAGAGGTGCGAGCATGGCTCAAGCGCTAGGTCTGGACTTTGGCACGACCAACACCGTACTTGCCACCGCGGACGGCAAGACCACCCATTCGATGGGCTTCACCAGCTCGGCCGGTGAAAGCGACAGCATGCGCACGGCGCTGTCCTTCATGAAGGACGGCAAGCTCGGCGCATCGGCGCTGAAGGTCGAGGCGGGCCATGCGGCGATCCGCCAGTTCATCGACAATCCCGGTGACTGTCGCTTCCTGCAGTCGATCAAGACATTCGCCGCCAGCGCCCTCTTCCAGGGCACGCTGATCTACGCCAAGCGCCACAGCTTCGAGGACCTGATGGAGGTGTTCATCCGCCGCCTCAGCAATTACGCCGGCAGCAACTGGCCATCCGACGTGGCGCGCATCGTCACCGGCCGGCCGGTGCATTTCGCCGGCGCGAGCCCAGATCCGGTGCTGGCGACGCAGCGCTACAACGAGGCGCTGTCGCGCTTCGGCTTTCCGGAGGTGCACTATGTCTATGAGCCGGTCGCGGCCGCCTTCTACTTCGCGCAGAACCTGAAGGCCGATGCGACCGTGCTGGTCGCCGACTTCGGCGGCGGCACGACCGACTATTCGCTGATCCGCTTCGAGACCGTCGCCGGCCAGCTGAAAGCCACGCCGATCGGCCATTCCGGCGTCGGCATCGCCGGCGATCACTTCGACGCACGCATCATCGACAACGTCGTCGCGCCCGAAATCGGCAAGGGGAGTCATTTCAAGAGCTTCGACAAGATCCTTGAAGTGCCGACCAACTACTACTCCAGCTTCAGCCGCTGGAACCAGCTGTCGATCTTCAAGACCTCGCGCGAATATGAGGATCTTAAGAAGCTCGTCAGGACCGCACTCGAACCCGAGAAGCTGGAACTCTTCATCGATCTCGTCGACCACGACGAAGGCTACCCGCTGTATCAGGCCGTGTCGGCCACGAAGATGGCGCTGTCGGCGGCCGATGAAGCCGAATTCAACTTCTCGCCGCTCGGACGCGCCGGAAAGCGCATGGTGGCACGCGCCGATTTCGAAAGCTGGATTTCCGACGATCTCGCGCGCATCGAAGGCGCGCTCGATGATGTGCTCCAAAAGAGCAATACGGAAGCGAGCGCGATCGACAAGGTGTTCCTCACCGGCGGCACATCCTTCGTTCCGGCGGTGCGTCGCATCTTCACCGAGCGCTTCGACACCGATCGCATCGAGACCGGCGGCGAGATGCTCTCGATCGCGCACGGCCTGGCGCTGATCGGCGAACGCGACGATATCGCGCAATGGACAGTGCAATAGGCCGGGATGTGGCGGCTGCGCACTTTCATTGAGGCTCTGGCTTCGGTAATGTCGCGCCCATGATCTCCGTCCACGACCTCTCTCCAGGCGAACTCGCAGCACTTCTGCATTTCCATGCGGATGCCGGCGTCGAGTGGCTGCTGGAGGACGAGGCCGTCGATCGCTTCGCCGAATTCGAGGCGATGAAGGCGGCGCGACGCAGCGCCGCCCCTGCCCCACAGGCTCCGGAAGCGCGTGAAACGGCTTCGCGTGCGGCGACCGCCTCCACGCAGCGCGGCGCGGCTCAGCCTGAGCGCTCGGCGCAGCGACCACAGCCAGCGATCCCTGACAGCGAAGCGATCCAGCAGGCGCGCTTCGCCGCCGAAAGCGCGCGTTCGCTGTTGGAACTGAAGACCGCGCTCGAGGCCTTCAATGGCTGCAATCTCAAGCACAGCGCGCGCTCGACGATCTTTGCCAGCGGAGATGCTGCGAGCGGTATCATGCTGATCGGCTCGGCGCCCGGCGCGGAGGACGATCGCGAGGGGCAACCTTTCGCAGGGCGCCCCGGCCAGTTGCTGGACAAGATGCTGGCCGCGATCGGGCTCGACCGCGCCGGCATCCTCCTGACCCAGGTCATTCCATGGCGCCCGCCGGGCAATCGCGTCGCCTCGCCGGCGGAGATGGACATCTGCCGTCCCTTCATCGAGCGGCAGATCGCGCTTGCCGAGCCGAAAGTGATTCTCCTGCTCGGCAATTTCGCGGCGCGGGTGTTTTTCGGCGAAGGCGACACCATTCACGGCTTGCGCGGCCAGTGGCGAGAAATTGCCGCAGGCGACCGCGTCGTCCCCGCCATCGCCACGCTGCATCCGCAGGATCTCTTGACCGCTCCGGTCAATAAGCGCTTGGCTTGGAACGATTTATTGGCATTTCAGGCAAAATTGACGGAATTCAATTCTGCCTCCTAAATAGCCAACGTTGACAGATTTGCGACAAGAGCCATGCGCATGGCGCATTCCTGCCTCGTATTCCTATGCCTTGTGAAATCCATTGTGCGCTGCAATATTAGCGTTGTGTCTTGGGAGGAATCATAAGGAACCAAGGCCATGAGCAACACTCGTCGTCCTACACACTGCAGATTTGAAACCTTGAGAACCGCAAACAGCCACGGCCGTACCACGCAGAGCTACTGCCGCACCGGCTTCGCCGCCAACGAGCAGATGATCGCTCGGGGCACTGGCGCAAGCGGTCGCATCGTGCGCCCGGCCGCCATCTTCGCGGATTTCCAGCAGTATTGATCGCAGGGTTCGGCCATCCGCCGTCCCTGCCGTTTTCCGGCTATTCTCATGACGACCCGCCTTATCTCACTTCTTTGCAAGATCGACACCATCGAGCATATCCGCGCGGCCGTATGCGCGGCGCAAGCCTACGATAGCGAATCCTGACGCGGCGCCTTCGGGCGACACGCCAAGATCTACTGCTTTCCCGACATCTCGCTTGCCGCGTGAAACGCCTGGTCGACATAGGCGAACTTGATCGCCTGCCACTGGCAATATTCCTCGACGAACGCGCGCGATATCCAGAGCGGCGGCTTCTTTTTGTCGACGTCCCATCCCATGAAGCCGTCCTGCGTCGCCTTGGCGAAGAGGCGCTGCAGATGGGTGCGCGATATCATGAAGTCGGCCGCCAGTGCCCTGCTGTCGATCGGGCCGACGACAAAGCGGTCGGGATGCTTATCTTCCGGATCGATCCTCGACATGAGATAGTCGACGATAAGCCCGCCGGCGTCGTTCCACATGAAGAGCCCAACCCGCTTTGGCGGCTCGCGCCAGGCCGGATCGCGCAGGCAATCGCGCGCGATGCGCGGCTGCATCATCCGCATCCACCCTGGATTCTGCGCGGAACCGCTCCGCCCTGTCGCCGTCATCGAGAACGTCGAGCGCCAGCAGGTTGGACCAGACCCAGCCGACCATCGCCTGCTGCGCGGTCTCGGCCACCTCGTAGCGGCGCGGTCGCTTGCGCTCCTCGCCGGGAACGCAGGTAATGAAGCGATAGGTGGCGACTTCGTCGATGTAGCTGCGGATCGTGTTGCGGCTCGCCGCCTTGAAGGCGGTAATCTCGGATGTCAGCGCCGTGGCCGTCAGCCCCGACGATGCATCGCCGTCAAGGCGCTCCATGCTCAGCGCATAGGCGACCTGGGTCAGCAGCCAGCGCTGGTGCGACGCAAGCAGGCGCGCAAGCCTTGGCCCGGCATCGAACATATCGCGCATGCGGCCTGCGTGAAATCGAATACCCAAAATGAACCTGGGATCGGCTATCAGGTCTCTGGCACTAAACGGCATTTATCTCCCGGACGGCGCTCGACTTGCCCATGCACAAGCTCAGCAACATGAAGCCGCCACTTATTTTCAACATAAGAGTGTATAAATAAATGAAAATTGCTCATGTTTACAAAGCATGACGGGCGCTCGCGCGCCACCCTCAAATTCCGTGGGAACGTTCGCTCGGGATCAAAAATGCATGAGTTTTGCGACACTTAGCCACACAATTTCGTGACCACGTCGTTACGGAGAACTGGCCTTTCGCGCAGCCGACCGCTCGAGTTCCAGCTGATGCTCGCGGTAGATGATGAAAATGCCGGCGGCGACGATGACAGCGGTTCCGATCAGCATGCTGGTGGTCGGGATATCGTCGAACACGAAGTAGGCGAGCACACTGCCCAGAACGATGGACGAGTATTCAAACGGCGCGACGGTCGAGACATCCGCATGGCGGTAGCTTTCCGTCAGAAAGATCTGTGCAACGCCACCGCAGAAGCCGGCGGCGATGAGGTACAGTTGTGGAGCGAGATCGAGCATGTCCCAGCCGAAAGGTACCGTGAACAGCGAGAAGACCGAGGCGGTGATCGAGAAATAGAGCACGATGGTCGAGGTCTTTTCTTCCTCGACCAGCTTTCTCACCTGGATCATGGCAAGGCCGCCGAGAACGGAGGCGAGCAGCACCGTGACAGCGCCGATCGCCTGTTCCGTCTCGACGCCGCCATCGCGAAACAGCGTGAGCTTCGGCCAGGACACGATCGCCACGCCGATCAGGCCGACGAAGACCGCGCTCCAGCGATAGATGCGCACCGTCTCGCCGAGAAGCAGCGCGGCGAAGACCACCGCGATCAGCGGCATGGCATAGCCAAGCGCGATCGCTTCCGGCAACGGCAGATGCAACAGGCCGTAAAAGCCGAGTCCCATCGAGATGATTCCAAGCGTGCCGCGCTTGAGATGGCCGACCGGATTGGTGGTGTAGAACGACGTTTTCAGCTGCCCGCGATAGGCAAGGAAAGCCACGATCGGGAACAATGCGAAAAACGACCTGTAGAAGGTGACTTGGCCGGGCTGGATGCCGGCGCCGGCAAGCTTGATGAAGGTCTGCATCCCCAGAAACAAGACGACGGAGGCGATCTTGCATGCGATGCCTCGCATCGGATTTTCGAATACCGGCCGCATGTCAGAAACTCGCGAATTCACCAATTGAACGTCGGGGGATCGCATCGGATTCGATGCCTGCCCAATGTGCCAGCGGTTCGTTCGAAAGAACAGGATAAAACGTCGGAAAAGCGCGGTGTGCGTGCGGCGTCGGCCGGAAATGTGTCGTTTGCCCCTCGGAAGTCGGGGAATTTGGCGAAACCACCCAATAATAATTGGCGTCGATCCGCGCCATTAACAGTTTGAGAACCATAAACTCGCATTGATTCTCTATTGCACACATAGCTTTTCATAGATCCACAACTTAAACCTGTTTCAGGAGGCATGCTCATGATGCCGTCTACGACACCCGAACGCCAGCAGCCGGCGGCAACGCCGCGCTCCATGCGGGTCGTGACAGAGGGGATCGGCTCCGATCTCGAACGCTTCAGCGCCGACAATACACATGTCGTCAAGCAGATCAGGCTGCTGGCGATCAACGCGCTCATCGAAGCGGCGCGGGCCGGCGAGACCGGCAAGGGCTTCGCGGTCGTCGCCAACGAGGTGCAGCGTCTCGCCCAGATCGCCAGCGAGATCGCCGGCACGTTCGAGAGCAACGTTCTCGGCCGCATCGGCCTTTCGCGCCGAATGGCGGATGGGCTGGTCAACGAGCTCGAAGGCGTTCGGCTGACCGACCTTGCGCAGACGCTCGTTCAGCTGATCGTTCGCAATCTTTTCGAGCGGACCGCGGATGTGCGCTGGTGGGCGACGGACGCTGCGCTCTGGCAAACCTTGCAGGAACCAGGCGCGGAAAGCGCCAGCTTCGCGGCCGAGCGTCTCGGCGTCATCAACCGCTTCTATACCGTCTATCTCGATCTCGTGCTGACCGACCTCAAGGGCCGGATCATCGCGTCGGCCAATCCCGATTTCCAACGGCGGCTCGTCAATATCTCGCTGGCCGGCGAAGCCTGGTACAAGACGGCGATCCTTTGCCAATCCGGCAGCGATTACGTGGTCGACGAAGTCTGCAACAGCCAACTGCATGGCGGGCGTACGGCGCTGGTCTATGCGACGGGCGTGCGTGAAGGCGGAAAACTCGATGGAAAACTCATCGGAACGCTCGGCGTCTACTTCGACTGGGAAAACCAGGGACAGGCCATCGTCGACAAGGAAGCCAATCTGCCGCCTCAGGTCGTCGACCGTACCACGGTGATGATCCTCGACGGCGCCAAGAGGATCATCGCCTGCAGCAATCCGTCGCTGATGTTCAGCCGGTTTGCCCTGCAAATTCAGCATGGGCAGGAGCGCGGCAGCTATTACGACAACAACGGCTCCATCGTCGCCTATGCGAAGACGCTCGGCTACGAGGATTACGACGGATTGGGCTGGTATGGGGTGGTTGTACAACAGACCGAAGATGAGACCGCGATCAAATCGATCCTCAATCTGAGATAGCGAGGTCGGAGCTACAATATCCCCGTTCTCGCGGCAACCAAACACGCATGCGCGACCTTCGGCTTTAGCTTTAGTTCAGACTTTAGTGTAATTATACCAATTAAATTTTAAGGCAGAGCGCCCACTCTGTTTGCGAAGCATTGTCTAAAGGTCTCAGGGAATATCATGCGCACAGATACCGGCCAGGTCATCAATCTGGCAGATTACCGTCCCACCGATTTCGTACTCGAGCGCGTGGATCTGACGTTTGAACTTGACCCGACCGCAACCAAGGTAGATGCCCGCCTTATCTTCCACCGCCGCAAGGGCGCCGATCCCAAGGCGCCGCTCGTTCTGGACGGTGACGAACTCGCTTTGTCCGGCCTGCTCTTCGACCAGACCGAAATGAAGGCCAGCCAATATACGGCGACACCAGACAGCCTGACGATCCGCAACCTGCCGAAATCCAAGCCGTTCGAACTGACGATCACCACGATCATCAATCCGGAGGCCAACACCAAGCTGATGGGCCTTTATCGCACCAACGGCGTCTACTGCACCCAGTGCGAGGCCGAGGGCTTCCGCCGCATCACCTATTTCCCCGATCGTCCCGATGTGCTCGCGCCCTACACGATCACCATCATCGGCGACAAGGCCGCCAACCCGGTCATGCTGTCCAACGGCAACTTCCTCGGCGGCGCCGGCTATGACGAGGGCCGGGCCTTCGCCGCCTGGTTCGATCCGCATCCGAAGCCGAGCTATCTCTTCGCGCTGGTCGCCGGCGATCTCGGTGTCGTCGAAGACACGTTCGTCACCACGTCGGAACGCGAGGTCACGCTGAAGATATACGTCGAGCACGGCAAGGAAGCGCGCGCGGCCTACGCCATGGATGCGCTGAAGCGCTCGATGAAGTGGGACGAGGAGCGGTTCGGCCGCGAATACGATCTCGACATCTTCATGATCGTCGCCGTGTCCGACTTCAACATGGGCGCCATGGAGAACAAGGGTCTCAACGTCTTCAATGACAAATACGTGCTGGCCGATCCGGAGACCGCGACCGATCAGGACTACGCCAACATCGAAGCGATCATCGCCCACGAATACTTCCACAACTGGACCGGCAACCGCATCACCTGCCGCGACTGGTTCCAGCTCTGCCTCAAGGAAGGCCTGACAGTCTATCGCGACCACGAATTCTCGGCCGACATGCGCTCGCGCCCGGTCAAGCGCATCGCCGAGGTGCGCCACCTGAAATCCGAGCAGTTCCCCGAGGATGGCGGCCCGCTGGCGCATCCGGTGCGCCCGACCACCTATCGCGAAATCAACAACTTCTACACGACGACGGTCTACGAGAAGGGCAGCGAAGTCACGCGCATGATCGCGACGCTGCTCGGCAAGGACCTGTTCAAGAAGGGCATGGATCTCTATTTCGACCGGCATGATGGCCAGGCCGTGACGATCGAGGATTTCGTCAAGTCCTTCGAGGATGTGAGCGGACGCGACCTGACGCAGTTCTCGCTCTGGTATCACCAGGCAGGCACACCGCTCGTCACCGCCTCAGGCGCCTATGACGCCGCCGCCAAGAGCTTCACGCTCGCGCTCGAGCAGATGGTTCCTGCGACGCCCGGCCAGACCGACAAGAAGCCGATGCACATTCCGCTCAGCATCGCGCTCTTCGCCGAAGACGGCACGCCGCTCGAACCGTCCTCGGTCGATGGCGCCGAGTATGGCGACAACGTGCTGCATCTGACGGAGCGCAGCCAGAAAGCCACCTTCAAGGGCATCGGCTCGCGGCCGATCGTCTCTATCAACCGCAGCTTCTCGGCCCCGATCAACCTGCATTTCGATCAGTCGCCCGCGGATCTGGCGCTGCTTGCCCGCTTCGAGACCGATCACTTCGCGCGCTGGCAGGCGCTGACGGACCTCGCATTGCCGACGCTGCTTGCAGCCGCCCGCGATGCGCGTGACGGCAAGCCGGTCGTCGCTTCCAAGGACTTCGTCGAGGCGCTGCTTGCGGCAGCGGCGGACGAAACGCTGGAGCCGGCCTTCCGCGCCCAGGCGCTGGCGCTTCCGAGCGGATCCGACATCGCCCGCGAACTCGGCGGCAACAACGACCCCGACGCCATCCACGCCGGCCGCTCCGCCGTGCTTCAGCAGGTCGCCGACGCAGGCAAGAGCGTCTTCGCGGCACTCTACGACAGCATGACCACGCCCGGCGATTTCAGCCCGGACGCCAGGAGCGCTGGCCGCCGTGCGCTCCGCAACAGCGCGCTCACCTATCTGTCCTACGCCGAGAACGTGCCTGATCGGGCAAAGGCGGCCTTCGATGCCGCCAACAACATGACCGACCTCATGCAGGCGCTGACGATCCTCGCGCACCGCTTCCCCGACAGCAGCGAGGCAGCCGCGGCGCTGTCCACGTTCCATGACCGCTTTGCCGGAAACGCGCTCGTCATCGACAAATGGTTCTCGGTGCAGGCGACCATTCCGGGTGCGAAGGCGCTCGAGCGGGTGCTGAAGCTGATGGACAATCCGCAGTTCAAGCGCAGCAATCCCAACCGGGTGCGCGCGCTGGTCGGCACATTCGCCTTCGGCAACCCCACCGGCTTCGGACGCGCGGATGGAGAGGGCTACCGCTTCCTCGCTCGCGAGATCCTCGATATCGACACACGCAACCCGCAGTTGGCGGCGCGCATCCTCACCTCCATGCGCTCCTGGCGCTCGCTCGAGCCCGCGCGCGCCGAACATGCACGCAAGGCACTGACCGCGATCGCCGAAGCGCCGGCACTGTCGACCGATGTTCGCGACATCGTCGAGCGCACCCTCAAGGGGTGATTTGCAACGCGAGGCGGCCGAGCCGGTCGAAGCCGCCTCCGATGAACCTTGGAAAAATCAGCACTTAGAATCGGTTAACAGATTTTTACCTTTTCCTCTGGACAAGGCGAATCACCAGTGATTCATTGAGTCAGGTTCGGGCGAGCGGCGCAGCGAATCACGAGGGATCAAGGCTGAAAAATGATGAACGTGCGGCGGGCAACCGTGGCCGAGGGACGGCTGCGTGTCGATTTCGAAAGCTTCCGCGCCTGGCGTGAGAGCTTCACCGGCAAGGCTACCGTCACCTCGCGCCCCTCCTCCTCTTCCCGAAGCTACACGCATGCCGAGTCCGTGTTGAAACGCGCCATCCCCATCCTGATCGTCGCATTCCTGGCTGTCGTCGCGGCCTCGTATTTCTTCGGAATGCTCTCCGAGCACGACCGCATGCAGGCCGCGGCCCGTCACTCCACGACGCTCGCCGCCGCGACGGCCGCCGCCGCCTTCGCGGATTCGGCCGCCATCTTCGACAGCGGCGACGCGGCCGAGGGCCAGGCGCGCCTTGCCCGCTTCCTGCCGCAGGACCGCCTCGGCGACGACGCCTTCGTTCTTCTTGTGCAGTCGAGCGGCAAGGTCTTCGCGGCTTCCGCCGCCGGCGCTGCCTATGTCGGCGCCGGGATCGGCGACTTCTTCTCCGAAGTGTCCGCGATCCGCCGCTTCGGCGACCGGGCGGGCGTCATCGAGACGACCATCGCCGGCCAGCCGCATTACGCGCAGATTACGCTCATCGGCGACAGCGGCGGCTATGTGGTCGCGGCAACGTCGCTCGATCGCGTCAGCAAGCTGTGGCGCGAGGAGCTGACGCTCAACGTCACCCTGTTCGCCGGCATTTCCTCGATCCTGCTGGTCATTCTCTACGCCTACTACATGCAGGTTCGGCGCGCCCGCCATGCCGACGAGATCTTCGTCGAGATCCAACCTGCGCGTCGAAACGGCGCTGTCGCGCGGCCGCTGCGGCCTGTGGGATTTCGATTTCGATCGTCGCGAATTCTTCTGGTCGCGCTCGATGTACCAGATGCTCGGCCTTCCGGGTGGCGACGGCAACATGTGCTTCGGCGACGCGGCCCGGCTGATGCACCCCGACGACAGCGGTATCTACGAGATCGCCCGTTCGGTCGCCCGGGGCGACGCGGAGCAGATCGACCAGATCTTCCGCATGCGCCATGCCGCCGGCCATTACGTCTGGATGCGCGCTCGCGCGCAGGTCATCCGCACCAATGCCGGCAATGTCCACATGATCGGCATCGCCATGGACGTGACCGAACAGCACCGTCTCGCGCAGCGCTACGCGGAAGCCGACCAGCGGCTGGCGGACGCGATCGAAAGCACCTCCGAAGCCTTCGTGCTGTGGGACAAGAACGACCGGCTGGTCATGTGCAACACCCACTTCCAGCAGGCCTATGGCCTTCCCGACAACGTGCTGGTGCCCGGCACGGAGCGCGCCGCTGTCAACGCCGCCGCCGCCCGCCCCGTCATCGAGCGCCGGATCGCCGACGCCCATGGCAGCGGCTACTCGCGCACCAGCGAAGTGCAGCTCGCCGACGAGCGCTGGCTGCAGATCAACGAGCGGCGCACCCGCGACGGCGGCATGGTTTCCGTCGGCACCGACATCACGCTTCTGAAGCGCAACCAGGAGCGCCTGCGCGATTCCGAGCGCCGCCTGATGGCGACGATCGGCGACCTCTCCTCCTCCCGCCAGTCGCTGGAAAGCCAGAAGTCGGCGCTGTCTTTGGCAAACGCCAACTACCTTGCGGAGAAGGAACGGGCGGAGGCCGCCAACAAGGCGAAATCCGAGTTCCTCGCCAACATGTCTCACGAACTGCGCACGCCGCTCAACGCCATCCTCGGCTTCTCCGAGATCCTGCAGGACGAGATGTTCGGTCCGCTCGGCTCGGCCAAGTACGACGAGTATGCCCGCGACATCCACCACAGCGGCCGGCACCTGCTCAACGTCATCAACGACATTCTCGACATGTCGAAAATCGAAGCGGGCCACATGAAGCTTCAGTGCGAGACGATCGACCTCGCGCCGCTGATCGAGGAAAGCCTTCGCTTCACCGCGATCCCGGCACGCGAAAAGCGGATCGAGATCCAGCAGCGCATCTGCGATGGCATGACGCTGACGGCCGATCGCCGGGCGGTGAAGCAGATCCTGCTCAACCTGCTGTCCAACGCCGTGAAGTTCACCGACGAAGGCGGCCGGATCGCGGTGCGCACGCGGCGCACCTCGGGCGGCGTGATGCTGACGATCGCCGATACCGGCATCGGCATCCCGACCACCGCGCTCAGCAAGATCGGCCAGCCCTTCGAACAGGTCCAGAACCAGTACGCCAAGAGCAAGGGCGGCTCCGGACTTGGCCTCGCCATCTCCCGCTCGCTGACGACGCTGCACGGCGGGCGCATGAAGATACGTTCGCGCGAGGCGATCGGCACGGTGATTTCGCTGCTGATCCCCGACAGCGCCGCTTAATTTTTGACGACCGACTGGAAGACCTTCCGCACCGTCCTTGACAGCTGCTTCATCTCTCCCTCGAGCGTCTTGATGTCGGGGCAATCCCCGGCCCGGCAGACGAGATCGATGAGACCCGCCGGAGCGTCCTTGGGGTCGAATGGGCCATCGATGCAGAGGCGGATGAGCTGCGAGAGCTCGGTGTAGAGCGCGAAGGCCTTGATGCAGCTATCGAGATCGGCCGCCGCCATCAACGGCGCGCCCAGTTCTCTCAGCGCTTCGCCGGTGCTGACCCCATTGACCTTGACCGCGACATCCTTCGCCGGCGCGATCAGCGCCAGATATTGCGCGATGAACTCGATATCCACGACACCGCCGGGGACGAGCTTCAGGTCCCACATGTTGGCCGGCGGCTTTTCCTGTTCGATGAGCGCGCGCATCTCGGCCACATCCTTCGCCACCTTCTTCACGTCCCGCCGCATCGACAGCACTTCCACGATCACGCGCTCGACGTCATCGATCAGGCTGGCATCGCCGCAGATCAGCCGCGCACGGCTGAGCGCCATATGCTCCCAGGTCCAGGCCTCCTCGCGTTGGTATTTCGCGAACGAGCCGACGCGGGTGGCGACCGGTCCCTTGTTGCCCGAGGGGCGCAGGCGCATGTCGACCTCGTAGAGCACGCCCTCGGCCGTCGGCGCCGACAGGGCGGCGATCAGCCGCTGGGTGATGCGGGTGAAGTAGCGAACCGCGTCCAGCGGCTTGGCGCCATCGGATTCCTCGGCCGCATCGTCGTAGTCGTAAAGCAGGATGAGGTCGATGTCGGAGCCCGCCGTCAGTTCGAAGCTCCCGAGCTTACCCATTCCGGCGACGGCGACGCGGCCGCCGGGGAACTTGCCGTGCGCCGCCTCGATTTCCGAGAGCACCGCATTCAGCGCCGCCTCGACGATGAGATCGGCCAGGTGCGTGAAGGCGCGGCCGGCCATCGCGCCGTTGATCGAGCCCGTCAGCAGGCGAATGCCGATCAGGAAGCGCTGCTCGGCGGCGAAGATGCGCAGTCGGTCCAGCACCTCCTCGTAGTAGCGCGCCTGCTGCAGCGAGCCCTTGAGCCGTCCCGCCAGATAGTCCCGCGTCGGAAGCTCGGCCATCAGGCCGGGATCGAGCATGCCGTCGAAGACGTGCGGCCTGGCGGCGATGACTTCGGCGAGCTTCGGCGCCGCCGACATGATGTAGACGATCAGCGACAGCAGCGCCGGATTGCTGCCGAGCAGCGAGAAGAGCTGGATGCCCGCGGGCAGCCCCGAGATGAAGCTGTCGAACCGCAGGATCGCCTCGTCGGCGCGCTTGCTTTCGCCGAAGACGCGCAACAGTTCCGGCGTCAGTTCCGTCAGCCGTTCGCGCGCCTCGACGGACTGCGTCGCCTTGTAGCGCCCGTAGTGCCAGGTGCGGATGACGCGCGAGATGTCGGAGGGCCGTTCGAAGCCGAGCTTGCGCAGGGTGACCAGCGTGTCGGGATCATCGTTCTGGCCGGTAAAGACGAGGTTGCCCGTCTCCGTCGACAGCCTGGTCTCCTGCTCGAACAGCCGGGCATAACGGCGCTCGACGGTCTTGAAGACCTCGACAAGGCGCTCGGAGAAACTCGGCGTGTCGCTGAAACCCATCATATAGGCGATGCGCTTCAATTCACCCTCGGTCTCGGGCAGCAGGTGGGTCTGCTCGTCGCGGACCATCTGGATGCGATGCTCGACGTCGCGCAGGAACCAGTAGGCTTCCGTCAGCTCCTCGCGGGTCTCCTCGTCGATCCACTTGGCCTTGGTGAGCTCGTGAAGCGTTTCCTCGGTGGCGCGCGAGCGCAGCGCCGGCATGCGTCCGCCGGCGATCAGCTGCTGCGTCTGGGCGAAGAACTCGATCTCGCGGATACCGCCGCGACCGAGCTTGACGTTGTGCCCCTTGACGGTGATCGCCCCATGGCCCTTGTGCGCGTGGATCTGCCGCTTGATCGAGTGGATGTCCGAGATCGCCGCGTAGTCGAGATACTTGCGGAAGACGAAGGGGGTGAGATCGCGCAGGAAGCGGTCGCCGGCCGCGATATCGCCCGCAATCGGGCGGGCCTTGATGAAGGCGGCGCGCTCCCAGTTCTGCCCCCTGCCCTCGTAATAGACCATGGCGGCATCGATCGACACCGCAAGCGGCGTCGCGCCGGGGTCCGGGCGCAGCCTTAGATCGGTCCTGAAGACGTATCCGTCGCCCGTCCGCTCCTGCATGATGCGGACGAGCCGCCGCATCAGCCGCGGGAAGATATCGATCGCATCGTCGGGATCGGACAGGATACCGGCATGCTCGTCGAAGAAAACCACGAGATCGATGTCGGACGAATAGTTGAGCTCGCAGGCGCCGAGCTTGCCCATGCCGAGCACGACAAGGCCCGATCCCTCGCTCGGGCGCGCCACGTTTTTCAGCTGCAGCTTTCGGGCCTCGTGCGAGGAGAGCAGCAGGTGATCGATCGCGGCAGAGACCGTAGCCTCGGCAAGCCTGCTCAGCCACGCCGTCGTGATGCGGCCATCGAAGACGCGGGCAAGATCGGCGAGCGCCAGCAGAAACGCCACCCGGCGCTTGACCGTACGCAGGCGACCCATGACCTCGCTCTCGCTCGGAGACGCGCCGTCGCGCGGCATCCAGGCGTCACGCGCCTCGAGGATCAGCGCCTCCAGGCGCGGCTCCAGCGGCTCGCTTATCGCAATCGTGAGGATGCCGGGATCGATGTTGGGGATGTCGCGCAGATAGGGCGAGAGTGTCAGCACCGCCGGGATGAAATCGCGGAGCGCGCCGTCGCTCTTCAGCATATCGGCCACGGCGGGTTCGTCGGCGCCGATCTTGTGCAGATCGTCAAGAACGAGCTTCAATTCGGTCTTGCTCAACGGCTTCAACAGGCCGTCGATCCCCTCGCTCAGGCTGTGCGTCGAATTCGTCAGCATGCGCCCTCCCTGGCATCAGGTGGCGAAAGTCGAAGCAGAATCAAAGCTGCCTGCGCCACCTGAGGCTAAGTTAGGGTCTGCGACGCAAATGGCCAACAGGCAAATCGGCGCGTCGCCGGCAACGCCTACTTCACGGGAAAGACGAGCGTGACGGCGAGGCCTCTATTGGCCGTCGCGTCCGGCTCGGTGTCGGACAGTTCCAGCTTGCCGCCATGCAGTTCCATCACCGCTTCGACAAGCGACAGACCCAGGCCGGTGCCGGGCTTGGAGCGGCTCTCGTCAAGCCGCACGAAGCGCTTCAGCACGTCCTCGCGCTTGTCGGCCGGGATGCCGGGGCCATGATCGGCGACCTGCAGGCAGATGGCATCGGGACGGCGCGTTAGCCGCAGCGAGACCTCGCCGTCCGCGCCCGCGGAATATTTCACGGCGTTGTCGATCAGGTTGAAGATCGCCTGGCCGATCAGTTCGCGGTTGCCCTGCACCTCGATGCCGGGTTCGATATCAGTGGTCATGGCAAGGCCCGCCTCGTCGGCCACCGGCTCGTAGAGTTCGGCGCTGTCGGCGACGATGGCCGAGAGATCGATCGTCGTCATCTCGGCGGCGACGGAGCCTGCCTCGACGCGCGAGATCATCAGCAGCGCGTTGAAGGTGCGGATCAGCTGGTCGGATTCCGAAATGATCCCTTCCAGCGCCACGCGGCGGGTATCGGCGTCGGGTGTATCGATCGCGTCGGCCGCCTTGTTGCGCAGTCGCGTCAGCGGCGTCTTCAGGTCGTGGGCGATGTTGTCGGAGACCTGGCGCAGTCCCTCGTTCAACTTCTCGATACGGCCGAGCATCGCATTCAGCGACACGGAGAGACGATCGAATTCGTCGCCGGAGCCGCCGACCGGCAGGCGTTGCGAGAGATCGCCGGCCATGATCTTTTTGCTCGCCGCCGACATGCGATCGATGCGCTTCAGCGCGTTGCGGCCGATGCCGAACCAGATGATGACCGCGCCGAGGCCCATGATCGCCAGCGCGACCATCAGTGCCTGCCTGACGAGCACGCGGAACGCCTCCGGCTCGCCGAGGTCGCGGCCGATCAGGATGCGCAGGCCATTGTCGAGCACGTTGATGTTGGCGACGGCCATGTGCGGCTTGCTCTGGCCGGCCTCCGCGTATCGCTGGTAGCGAAACGGCACGCTGGTCCAGCCCTGCTCGTCGAGTACGCCCGGCTGGACGGAGGCGACGTTGCCGGCAAGGATATCGCCCGAGGGGCCGGCGATGATGTAGAGGTTGGCGCCCGGCTGACGGGCTCGGCGCTCCATGGTTCTCAGGAGCAGGTTCATGCCGCCGTTGTCATAGGCGCGCTGAACCTGATCGACCTCCTGCTGCACGGCCTCGCGAGATCTGGTTGGTCATCAGCCGCTCGGACATCGCCGTCACGTAGAAGACGAGCGTCGCGGCGCAGATGGCGAAGAGCAGGATGTAGAGAGCCGAAAGGCGGACTGCCGTGGACTTGAAGAGAACCAGGAAGCGGTTCATCCGTCATCCTTGATCATGTAGCCGGCGCCGCGAATGGTTTTCAGCAGCGGCATGCTGAAATCCTTCTCGATCTTGGAACGCAGCCGCGACACATGCACGTCGATGACGTTGGTCTGCGGGTCGAAGTGATAATCCCAGACGTTTTCGAGCAGCATGGTGCGTGTGACCACCTGGCCGGCGTTCTTCATCAGATATTCGAGCAGGCGGAATTCGCGTGGCTGCAGCGGAATGTCCTTGCCGCCGCGGCGCACTTCATGGGCGAGCCGATCGAGCTCGAGATCGCCGACGCGGTAGACGACGTCCTGATCGGGCGTTCCCTTGCGACGGCCGAGCACCTCGACGCGCGCCAGAAGTTCGCTGAAGGCATAGGGCTTCGGGAGATAGTCGTCGCCGCCGGCGCGCAGGCCGGTCACGCGGTCGTCGACCTGGCCAAGGGCGGAGAGAATGAGAACGGGGGTGTGGATGCCCTTGCGGCGCAGCTCGGCGATGACGGAAAGGCCATCGCGGCGCGGCAGCATGCGGTCGATGACAAGCACGTCGTAGGTGTTTTCGGTCCCCATGAAGAGGCCGCTTTCGCCGTCGCTTGCGTGGTCGGCGACGATACCCGCCTCACGAAAGGCTTTCGTGAGATAGGCCGCCGCTTCCAGATCGTCTTCGATGATGAGAATCTTCATGCGGCCGACATTACCCGCCGGCTGTGTTTCGGCAAGGCTCAAAGCGTGATCGTCTTGCTGGAAGGTCATTGTCGTCACCCGCGGTGGTTTGACAGGAGGAGCCGCGCGCTGGCGCGGCTCCTCATTCAGTCTGATCGCTTAGCCCTGGTTTTCCACCGGAAGGGCCACGAAGCGGCTGCCTTCCTTGGACTGGATCTGGAACAGCGCGCGGGTGCGGCCTTCCTTCTTCGCCTGGTTCAGCACCTTGACCACATCGTCGGCCGAAGAGACTTCCTGGTTGTTGACCGAGGTGATCTTCTCGCCTTCCTTGATGCCCTTGTCGGCGGCGTCGGAGTTCGGGTCGATGCCGGTGATCTGCAGGCCCTTGCCGTCGTCGGCGGGGCCGACCGACAGGCCGAGATCGGCGAGCGCCTTCTCGGATGCCGGGGTCTGTGCTTCCGGCGCCTGATCGCCGTCGTCTGTCGAGGCCTGCTGCTGTTCGGCCGGCAGCGTACCGAGTTCAACCGTCACCGGCTGCACCTTGCCCGAGCGCCATACAGAGAGCTCGACCTTCTTGCCAGGGGTCATCGCGCCGATGCGGCGGCTGAGGTCACGGGCGTCCTTGACGGTCTCGCCATTGACAGCGGTGACGACATCGCCAGCCTTGAGGCCGGCCTTTTCACCCGGCGTTCCGGCCTGCGCCGAAACGACCAGCGCGCCGCTTGCCTCGGACAGGCCGAGCAGAATCGGCGATATCCTTGTTGACCGGCTGGATCTGCACGCCGAGATAACCGCGCGAGACCTGGCCGTTCTTCATCAGGTCGGCGACGACGTCCTTGGCGGTCGAGGCGGGGATGGCGAAGGCGATGCCGACGCTGCCGCCCGACGGCGAGAAGATGGCGGTGTTGATGCCGACCACCTCGCCGCTGAGGTTGAAGGTCGGGCCGCCGGAGTTGCCACGGTTCACCGCGGCATCGACCTGGAGATAGTCGTCATAAGGACCGGAGCCGATATCGCGGCCGCGGGCCGAAACGATACCCGCCGTCACCGTACCGCCGAGGCCGAACGGGTTGCCGACGGCCACGACCCAGTCGCCGACGCGGACGTTGTTGTCGTCGGCCCAGTTGACGTAGGTGAACTTCTTGCCCTTGCCGTCGACCTTCAGGACCGCGAGATCGGTGCGCGGGTCCTTGCCGATCAGCTTCGCCTCGAGTTCGGTACCGTCCTTCATGACGGCGACGAAGGCCGCGCCATCTGCGACGACGTGATTGTTGGTGACGATGTAGCCGTCTTCCGAGATGAAGAAGCCGGAGCCCTGGGCGACGGGACGCAGGCGACCCTTTTCGTCATGCTGGCCCGGGCCGCCTGGACGCGCGCCGGGAGGTCCACGACGACCCTGTTCCTCGCCGAACTGGCGGAAGAACGGCTTCAACGCATCGGGCACGTCATCGAAGTTGCGGCCGCCGAAATCGAAGGAGAAGCCATTGCCTTCTTCCTCGGAGACCGGCTTGATGCGGCTTTCGACGCGAACCGACACGACGGCCGGAGAAACGGCGTCGACGACATTGGCAAAGCTCGGAACGGACGGCGCCTCGACCTTGACCGCCTCGGCGTAGGACGGCGTGAGTTGGAGAGGAATGCCGGTCGCCAGAACGGCGGCGGCGAGGCCCGCGACGGTGGAGGCCTTGAGCACGGTCGACAACGACGGAGCTTTGATAGTCTTCAGCATGAGACGCACCTTTTTATATTCAGATCCACGGGACCGACGATTATCGGATCGGTCAATGGATGAAGATATAGAACGGCACACCTTACTGCGAACTGTCCGAGGCATGAAAAATTCGTAATGTCCGTCCCTTTCGCGCGAATGGCGGACAAACGGACGGCGCTACTTCTTCAACAACTCGTCCAGACGGGCCTGCTCGTCCGTCGTCAGCGGCGATCCCGTCGGCTGCCCGGCATAGCGCCGGGCGAAAACGACGAGCGACAGAGCGCCCAGCAACGCCAGAAGGATCGGCGCGCCCCACAGCAGAACCGTCTTCGTCCCGAAGCGCGGCTTGAGCAGAACGAACTCTCCGTAACGCGACACGATGTAGTTCATCACCTGTTGGTCGCTGTCGCCATCGGTCAATCGCTTCCTGACCAGCAGCCGGAGATCTTTCGCCAGTTCCGCGTTGGAATCGTCGATCGACTGGTTCTGGCACACCATGCAGCGCAGTTCGGCCGATATGGCGCGCGCTCGGCTCTCGAGCGCGGGATCGGCCAGCATCTCGTCCGGATTGACCGCGAAGGCGGGAAACGACAAGCCCAGCAGCATGACGGCCAGAAGCAGGCGACGTATCATTCGGCCGGCTCCATGGCGGGTTGCACCGGCCTTGCCTTGCGGCGCGGGGCGCCGACGCGCAGACGCCGATCGCTGAGCGAGACGAAGCCACCGATCGCCATCAAGATCGTGCCGCCCCAGATGAACAGGATGAAGGGCTTCCACCATATGCGCACGACCATGCTGCCGTCGTCGGCGGCATCGCCCAGCGAAACGTAGAGCTGGCTCGCGCCGAAGGTGAGGATGCCGGCTTCCGTCGTCGGCATCTGGCCAGCGGTGTAGATACGCTTGGAAGACCAGAAATCGCCCACCTCGTCCACACCCCTGGACACGGTGAAATGGCCCCGCTCTTCGGTGAAGTTCGGGCCGTTGGCCTTCTTCATGCCGTCGAAGCGCAGCCTGTATCCGCCGGCG
Source organism: Rhizobium sp. AN80A (assembly GCF_030053015.1). Taxonomy (NCBI): domain Bacteria; kingdom Pseudomonadati; phylum Pseudomonadota; class Alphaproteobacteria; order Hyphomicrobiales; family Rhizobiaceae; genus Rhizobium; species Rhizobium sp. AN80A. The sequence continues at coordinate 1,600,480 of NZ_JASJPX010000003.1, forward strand.
TCCGTCACCTGGCCCGGCTTCATCTGAATGACACCTTCCGTCTGGAACGTCGTCACCGCCACGATGCCGAGTACGGTAACGCCGAGCCCGCCATGCGCGAGCGCCGTGCCGAAGGCCGAGCGCGGCAGTCCCTTGAGGCGTCGCCAGGCAATATCCAGCCGCTGCTTGCCGATGCCGGCACGGTACCAGAGGTCGGCGATGGCGCCGAAGACCATGAACAGGCCGGCGGCTAGGCCGAGGACCGACAGGATCGGCCCGCCGTGCTGGATATAGAAGAAGACGAGCGCGACGACGAAGGCGAGGATCGCGACCATGTAGAGCCGCTGCAGGGCGCCGAGCATATCCCCGCGCTTCCAGGCGAGAAGCGGGCCGAACGGCACGATGACGAGCAATGGCGCCATCAGGAGGCCGAAGGTCATGTTGAAGAAGGGCGGGCCGACGGAAATCTTGTCGCCGGTCAGCGTTTCCAGCACCAGCGGATAGAGCGTCCCGGTCAGCACGGTGCCGCAGGCGACCGTCAGGATCAGGTTGTTGACGACAAGCGCGCCTTCTCGGGAAATCGGCGCGAAGAGGCCGCCGGCGGTCAGCCTCGGCGCCCTGAAGGCGAAGAGTGACAGCGAACCGCCGATGAACAGCAGCAGGATGCAGAGAATGAAGAGGCCGCGCGAGGGGGCGCTGGCGAAGGCGTGAACCGACGTCAGCACGCCAGAGCGCACGAGGAAGGTTCCCATCAGCGACAGCGAGAAGGTCAGGATCGCAAGCAGCACGGTCCAGATCTTCAGCGCCTCGCGTTTTTCCATGACGAGCGCGGAGTGCAGCAGCGCCGTGCCCACGAGCCAGGGCATGAAGGAGGCGTTCTCGACCGGATCCCAGAACCACCAGCCGCCCCAGCCGAGCTCGTAATAGGCCCAGTAGGAGCCCATGGCGATGCCGAGTGTCAGGAAGGTCCAGGCGGCCAGCGTCCAGGGACGGACCCAGCGGGCCCAGGCGGCGTCGATGCGGCCCTCGATCAGGGCCGCGACGGCAAACGAGAAGCAGACGGAGAAGCCGACATAGCCGAGATAGAGCAGCGGCGGATGGATGGCGAGACCGATATCCTGCAGGATCGGGTTCAAGTCCTTGCCCTCGGCCGGTGCCGGATCGAGGCGCTCGAAGGGATTGGAGGTCAGCAGGATGAAGAGCGCGAAGGCCACGCAGATCCAGGCCTGCACCGAGAGCACATTGGCCCTCAGCGTCTCGGGCAGATTGCGGCCGAAGAGGGCGACGAGCGCGCTGAACAGGGCAAGGATCAGCAGCCAGAGGAGCATCGACCCTTCGTGATTGCCCCAGACGCCGGAGTATTTGTAGATCAGCGGCATCAGCGAATGCGAATTTTCCCAGACGTTCTTGACCGAGAAGTCCGACGAGACATGCGCGTAGGTGAGCGTGGCGAAGGAGAAGGCCACCAGCAGGAAGGTGACCAGCGAACCGACCGGCCCGACATCCATCATCGCCTGATCCATGCGCCTGGCGCCGACCAGCGGGACGATCGAAACGACGATCGCGGTGGCGAGCGCCAGAATGAGAGCGTATTGGCCGATTTCGATAATCATTTCCGCGCCTCGTCCTCTTTCCAGAGCCCCTGCTGCTTCAGCCTGTCGGCGACGTCCTTGGGCATGTATTTCTCGTCATGCTTGGCAAGCACGGTATCGGCGGTGAAGACGTCGCTGCCGCTTTCGAAGGTGCCCTCGGTCACCACGCCCTGCCCCTCGCGAAAGAGATCGGGAAGAATGCCGGTGAACCGCACGGGGACCAGATCGCCCGAGGCATCGGTCACCGCGAAACGCACCGTGGAACCCGCCCCTCTGATGACGCTGCCCTCGCCGACCAGGCCGCCGAGGCGGATACGGGTTCCGGGCGGCACCGGGTTGCTCGCCAGATCCGCTGGCATGTAGAAATAGGCGACGGAATTGCTGAAGGCGAACATGACCAGCAGCACGGCCGCGACGATGAAGCTCATGCCGCCGCCGATCACCGCAAGGCGTTTCTGCTTGCGCGTCATTGCACCGTTCCTTGTGTCGCCGTGGCGTCCGCCGGCAGACCGAGCTCGCGGGCGAGCGCGACCAGCTGCTTGCCCTTCTCGCCGTCGGCGGGGAAAGCAGCAAGCCCGCGCTGCAGCGCCGCCGCCGCGCGGTCCTTGTCGTTCAATACCATATAGGAGCGAACCAGCCGCAGCCATCCATCGAGATTGTCGGGGTTCTCGGTCAGCTTCGCGTCGAGACTGTCGACCATGCCGCGGATCATCTGCTGGCGATCGCCGCTGTTCATCTGGTCAGCCGCCGCGACATCGGCCTGCGTCGGTCCGCCGAGCGGGGCCGGCGCGGCGGAAGCGCTGCCGGCGGCCGGCGTGCCGCCGTTTTCGCCCGCCGCCGTCTCGGCGCCACCCTTCTGGGCGCCACCGTTTTGGGCGCCACCGTTCTTGGCGATATGCTCGTTGACCAGCGGCATCCATGGCGCATCGGCCGGAGATTGGCTGGCGATCGCCTCGAAGCCGGCGCGGGCCTCGTCGGCCTTGCCCGCCTGCTCGAGGCCAAGCGCGATGTAGAAGCGGGCGCGCGGGTTTTCCGGTTCCAGCGCCAGCGATCGCGTCAGCGCGTCGCGGGCATCGTTGGTCACCACACCGCTCGATGCCGCCATCAGCGTTTCGGCGAGCCCGTCAAGCCGGACCGGCGTTTCGCCGAGCAGCCGGATGGCGTTGCGGTAGGCTGTCTCGGCATCGGCGATACGCATGGTGTTGAAGTAGATCGGCGCCAGGATATCCCAGCCCTTGCCGTCATCCGGGTTCTGGGCCAGATGCCGCTCGGCCTTGGCGACGAGAATCGCCATGTCGTTGCCCGGATTCTCCAGGCGCGCCTGGAGGGGCTGCGAGGGCAGATCGGGCCTGCCCATCATGATGTAAAGACAGAGCCCCGTCAGCGGCAGCATTACGATGACGAAGAGCTCGGCGGCGCGTCGATATCCGCGTGTCTGCCTGGGAGCGGCCGCAACTCCGGCGCTCGATACGGCAATCAGCCGGCGGCCGATCTCGGCGCGGGCGTATTCGGCCTCCTCGGCTGAAATCAGGCCGACGGCGCGGTCACGGTCGAGCTCGGCAAGCTGGTCGCGGTAGACCGCGCTCTCGCCGGCACGGCTATCCTCCCCCGCCTTCGAGCCCCGCATGAGCGGAAAAAGCAGAATAGCGGCGACCGATGCCGTCATTACGGCCAGGAGAATCCAGAAGATCATCATCGCCAATTACTCGAAGCGCGTGATCATTCCAATATGCAAAGCCGCGATGACGATGATTTGAAGCAATTTGCCGCATCTTACCGGGCGGGCGAGACGTCAGGCGTTCGTTCAGCCCAGTGGCGACCAGCTGCCATCGCCGTTGCGGCAGGCCGAACCGCGCGCCAGGGTGTCCTTGCCGTCGATGGTGAGCGTGTGGGTGTACTGGCGGCAATTCTGCGAGCCGACCTGATAGGGCGCAGAGGCGACGACCTTGCCGCTGACGTTGCGGCCGCTCCACGCGACCGCCTGACCGGCGGCGGCCCCTTCGAGCGCGCGATATTCGGCTTCCAGCGCCCGCTGCCGGTCGCTGTTGCTCAAGGTCACGCCGGTTCGCCCGACGATGCCGCCCTGCAGGGCTTCGATGATGGAGGCGGAGGCCGAGGTCTTGTGTCCGCCGAAAAGGCTGAACGACGGGCTGCTCTTCGTCGTCTGGCAACCGGACAACGTCACGCATGCCACGAGAGAAAGACCAATTATGCCTTTTGAGCGAAGTATCATCCAGCTGAACCCGAACAAGGTGTCAAACGCGCCACAGATGCAGGCCCACCCGCCTCAGGCCAAGGTAAAGCATGCTATGCAAGTGCCTTTCTGGCATCAAGCCGCCCGTCACGCAACATCCTTTGTCACACCGGGAAGAATAAGGCGCGCTTTCAGCCCGCCCCACTCGCCGCGCGACAGTTCCAGACGCCCCTGATATTCGTTGGCGATCTCGGTGACGATCGACAGGCCAAGGCCGGTGCCGGGCTTGCTCTCGTCGAGCCGGCGTCCGCGTTTCAGCGCCTCGCGGATCTGGTCGGGCTCCAGACCCGGACCATCATCCTCGACGATCGCCTCGACCCAATGGCGGCGGGCGCTGCCCTCCCCGCCCTTGACGTCATCGGGCGCTTCGGCGACCGAAAGCCTGACCTTGTGCACGGCGAAGCGCGAGGCATTCTCCAGCAGGTTGCCGACGACCTCTTCCAGATCCTGCTGCTCCAGCGCCACGGCCAGATGCGGCGGATTGACGACGAGGTCGAATTCCTTGTCGACGTTGAGGCGGCGCATGACGCGCACCAGCCGTTCCAGCGCCGGCTCGGCGTCGGTGCGGGCGAGAACGGATCTGCGCTGGGCGGCGATGCGGGCGCGGTTGAGATAGGATTGCACCTGGCCCTGCATCGATTCCGCCTGGCTCTTCACCAGCTCGCCATGCGAGCGCTCCAGCACGCGCGCCTCGTTGAGCAGAACCGCGATCGGCGTCTTCAGCGAATGCGCGAGATTGCCGACCTGCATGCGGGCGCGCTCGACGATGCGGCGGTTGCTGTCGATCAGCGCGTTGACCTCGTTGGCGAGCGGCAGGATTTCGCGCGGGAACTCGCCCTTCAGCTGCTCGCTTTCGCCGGCGCGGATGCGCTCCAGCGCGGCGCGCGCCTTGTCGAGCGGCTTCAGGCCATAGAGAATGGCGAGCGCGTTGACGATCAGACTGCCGACGCCGAAGCCGGCGAGCGCGAGATAGAGACTGTGGGAGAAATTGCGGACGTCGTCCTCGACGACCCCGACATTGCCGGTGACGCGAAAGCGCGCCGCGCGTCCGTCGGTGTCGAGCACCACTTCCGTCTCGGCCACCTGGATGCGGTTTTCGGAGGTGTCCGTCACCTGGTAGTAGCGCTCGTAATTCTTGTCGAACGGCGCTTCCAGTACGGAGGGAACGGGGATGGTGGTGACGCCGAGCGAAGGCGAAACCAGCGGCGGGGCGGTGTAGGTCCCGAGCGGCTCGACCATCCAGTACCAGCCGGTCTTGGGCTGGGCGAAGCGCAGGTCGCCGAGTTGCGGGCTCCCCGACAGCGCGCCCTGATCGCCGATCGCCACAGAGTTGATGACGTTGTAAAGCTGGGCGCGCAGGAGATCCTGAAAGCCGCGCTCGGCGCTCTTGCGATAGAGCGTCGAGATCAACAGGCCGATCACGACAAGCGCCACGGTCGACCAGATCGTGGTCAGAAGCAGGACGCGTGCGGTGAGAGACTTAATTCGCATTGGTCGGCGCTTGGATGCGGTAGCCGAGACCGCGCACCGTTTCGATCAGATCGACGCCCATCTTCTTGCGCAAGCGGCCCACGAAGACTTCGATCGTGTTGCTGTCGCGGTCGAAATCCTGGTCGTACATGTGTTCGACCAGCTCGGTGCGCGACACCACCTCGCCCATGTGGTGCATGAGATAGGCGAGCAGCCGGTACTCGTGCGAGGTCAGCTTCAGCGCCACGCCGTTGACCACGGCCTTGGAGGTCTTGGTGTCCAGGCGGACGGGGCCGCAGACGATCTCGGAGGACGAATGGCCGGCGGCGCGACGGATGAGCGCGCGGATGCGGGCCAGCACCTCCTCGACGTGGAACGGCTTCGTCACATAGTCGTCGGCGCCCGCGTCGATGCCGGCGACCTTGTCGCTCCAGCGGTCGCGGGCCGTCAGGATCAGCACCGGCATGCCGCGACCGGCGCCGCGCCACTTCTCCAGAACGCTGACGCCATCAAGTTCGGGAAGGCCGATATCGAGGATGATCGCGTCATAGGGTTCGGTATCGCCGAGGAAGTGTCCCTCCTCGCCGTCGAACGCCTGATCGACGACGTAGCCGGCCTCCTTGAGCGTATCGCTCAGCTGACGGTTCAGATTGACGTCGTCTTCGACTACCAGGATGCGCATCGGTCCGCTTTGCTCCGCTTAATGTCTTCGATGTCTAGATAGGGCGATTCTGCCTACATCGGAACCTTGACGGTCACTTTACGCGGTCGCTGGCCGTTGCCCTGGACGAGCACGGTGATGATGCAACTGTCGCCGGAGGGCTGAACGGAGAGCAGCTGCCCCCCGGTCTTGTCCACGACCTGCTGGGCGGCTTCACTGCAATCGCCTGCTACGCGCACCAAAAGGTTGTGCGTATTATCCGGTGAGGGCGACGGTACCGTCAGCCAAACGGCCAAGGCTGCGACGCTCATAGGAGAGGCCATGTGCTATGCTTTCAATGGATACCAACTTGACCTGACTATGTACTCAGGAGACCTGAATGGCAAATGAATGCACTGTAATCCGGGGCTTTTGAGAGGCGCCGAAAGCAGGCGGCAACGCAGCGGGGACCGTTGCTGTGGCCGGAAAGGCACGGTCGGCGGCAGCGCGCCCGCCGCCGCGCGCCCATGCGATTCACGTTTTCGGTTTGATCACCGATGTCGCGGTCACCCGCCCGTAGACCGCCAGCAAGCCACCCAGCGCGCCCGCGATGTTGACGATCGCATCGACGATCTCGCCACGATCGGCGGTCGCGATGTCCACACCCGTAAAGTGCAAAGCCGAAGCGATCATCGCAACGACGGCGCCCCATATCGTCTTCGAGCTGTACCAGTTTTTCAATTCAGGCATCGTGCTTCTCCTTCTGTTGAAATGTCATGTCTGAAAGATCGCCCGCGCGGGCAGCCCAAGCGGCACGCGCTCGCCGATCTGGCGAATGCTGACCGCGAGGCTCGTCTGCCGCCCGCCGAAATCGAGCACCTCGTCGGCGAGCGGATAGGTCCATTCCGGCGTCCCGACCTCCGCCGCCCGGATCACGGCGTCGACACCATCCAGCACCTCGACCCGGTAGCGCTCGAAGGGTTCGTCGAGCGGAATGTCGGCGCCGGTCCAGCTGTCGGCATTGTCGCGTCCGCGCCGTGTCCACGAAATCCGGGCATCCCCGGCTTCGGTGCGTCGGCAGCGCAGGTGAACCGGCGCGAGCGGTGTCTCGGCCCTGAGGCCGCCCGCGAATGTGAACGGCCCCGCCATCGCAAGCGAACCGGCCGCCTCGGCGATCCAGTTGAGCGACAGGCCGGCCTCGTCGCCACGCAGACCGAGCGGTTTGACCGCCTCGTCGAGCAGCACGACCGCGGCACCCTCGGGAAGGCCTGAGACCATCGCGTCCTCGGTGCCGGCAAGCGCGCGCAGCAATCCTCTCAGCCGCCAGCGGCCGGCCGCGATCTCGTCGGCCTGCAGGAAGGACAGGATTTCCCAGACGCCGCTCGCCGAGCGCACAGCCAGCCGATTGGCACCGTTCAGCACCGATATCCCGGCCGCCGAGGACAGTTCGCCGTAAGCGAGATCGACGACCAGCGCCTGCGACCAGTCGAAGCGGCCGGTGACACCGGGCGCGAGTGCGGCCACAAGCGTTCCCGTGGTTGCCGGACGGTCGAAGACCGCCCTGCCCCGATATCCCTCCGTCGTCGCCGACGACGACAGGCCGACGGTGCGCCACGGCTTGGCGAAGACCGCGCCGCGCGCGAAGCTCGTCGCCGCCTCGCCGTCGAACCGCGGGAGATCCATGAGGTGCACGACGGGCTTGAACAAATTCGACGCGGTGCCGCCGCCATTGCGGCCGTCGGTCATGGCCGGCGGCGCGCCGCCAGCGGACGGCGCAAACGCCCGCGCCTCGATCCGGCGCGCATCGCCATCCTCGATGCGCGACACCAGGAAGCGGCCATCGGGGCCATCCGCGGGCGAGACGACATCGCCCGGCTGCACATCCAGCCGGCCCGGCGCCAGCGAGAAGCGCAACGAGCGGCGGGCGATGCGATTGTCGCGCAACAGCGCCTCGGCCGCATGGAGCGCCGTTTCCTCGGCGAGAACGGCCGGCAGATCCTGCTTGATCAGCCGGCTCGTCGCCTGCCCGGCGCGGTGCGAGCGGGCGCTTGCCTGCTCGTAATCGAGATCGGGATTGTAGAAGGTCATCACCGCCTCGGCGGCGAAATCGCTGTCGTGGCCGCGGGTCTCCTGCCACAGCGGCTCATCCTCCCTGTCGACAAGCGTTGTGATCGCCAGCGCCGGCATGCTGGCGCGGGCCCGCGAGCGGAAACGCAGGAGGCCGGCATCCTCGAAGACATCGATCTGGAATGCCTGCAGCAGCGGCTCGATCAGGTCGCGGGCGGAACCGAGCTCGCCCTTGACGTAACCGATCAGGTCGCCGCTCACCTCGGAGATGTCGAAGTCCGAAAAGCCATGGTCACGCAGCACCGCCGCCATGACGTCGGCCAAGGTGCCGGCTCCCAGCCTGCCGTTCAGCCAGTGCCCGGTGCGCCAGTTGTTTCCGTCCGACCAGATATCCGTCGACAGCGGAAAGGCCGGGAATGGCCGCGCGTCCCAGCACCAGACGAAGAGATGCGAGGGATCGACCATGCCGGCAGGCGCATCATCGCCGGCCCACCGCAAATGGTGCGCCTCGAGGAACCGGCGCTGCATGCCGTCCGCGCGCATGCCGGTCGAAAAATACGGCGCCCCGCTTTCGGCCGACTTCGGGTCGGCGAAGACATTGGGCTGGTTGGCGCCCTTGTCGACGGCGCCGCAGCCGAGCTCGGTGAACCAGACCGGCTTCGACGATGCTACCCAGGCCGTCGGCTGACCGCGCTCGGCGCCGCCGATGCGCTCGTAATGCGGATTGGCCCACCAGGCGGCGATATCCTTGTAGCGGAAGACCCAGGGCTTGCCGGCCAGGCCATCGGTGATCGGGCTGCGCTGCCGGGCTTTGCGGGCATCGCCATCCTGGTAATACCAGTCGAAGCCCTCGCCCGCGCTTATCGCCGCCATCAAGGCGTTTCGATCGTCGGCAAGGCGGAAGCCGTCGGGATTGGCGCTGGCCAGATCGCCGTCGCGCCAGTCGGCGAGCGGCATGTAGTTGTCGATGCCGACGGCATCGATCGCGGGCGAGGCCCAGAGCGGGTCGAGATGGAAATAGACGTCGCCGCTGCCATCCGCCGGGTGATAGCCGAAATACTCGCTCCAGTCGGCGCCATAGGTGATCTTGCTTGAAGGCAACAGCGCCCTGACATCGGCCGCCAGCCGCACCAGCGCCTCGACGAAGGGGAAGGCATCCGCGCCGTCGCGCAGCTGCGTCAGGCCGCGCAGCTCGGAGCCGATCAGGAAGCCGTCGACGCCGCCCGCGAGACGCGCCAGCTGCGCGTAGTGCAGGATGAAGCGCCGGTAGCTCTCCTCGCCGCCGGGATAGGTCACATGGCCGCCCGCGATCGTGAAATCGCTTGCTCGCGCATTGCCGGCGAAGGCTTGCACCTGGCCGCGCGCGACCGCCGTACGGTCAGCGCTGCCTTGTCGCCCCGGCGCCGGGTCGCAGGTGATGCGGCCGCGCCAGGGATAGGACGCCTGACGCGCGCCGCCATAGGGATCGGCGAGTGCGTTGTCGGCGGGAATGTCCATCATCACGAAAGGATAGAGATAGACCTGAAGGCCCCGCGCCTTGAGATCGGCGATCGCCGAGAGCACGCTGGCATCATCGGGCGTGCCGCCATAGGCCGGGCCGCCATTGCTGCGGCTGACGAGACGGGCCGCGGCGCGCGTGACGCCGGAGACGGACCACGGTGCGCTTTCCTCCGCGCGGCTCGCAACCTCGACGCCAGGCACGACGCGGCATTGGCCGGCGCGCAGATCGGTCCCGAACCAGGAGACGACGAGCGCCACGCGCTCGAGATTGGGGCAGAGCGCCATCAGTTCGTCGATCGAGATATCCCAATCGCTTGCGCCGCGCAGGCTGTTGCGATTGAGAATGCGCGCACTGCCGGCACCGAGGCTTTCCGAAACCTGCGCCAGCTGGTAACCATGCTCGGTGGCGCCGGGAATGATGCAGACGGCCCTGATCTCATTTTCCAGCTCGCCGACCGATCTCACGACCTCGAACTGCAGCAACGGAATGCGGTTTCCGTAGGCATCCAGCGGCAGCCGTTCGAAGACGACATAGGCAAGGCCGCGATAGGCCGGCGCGTTGCCCGCACCCTGCTTGGCCTCGACCAGCGGATCGGGCAGCTGCGCCTCGTCGCCACGGTAGACACGCATCTCGATCCCCGTCAGGTCGAGTTCCTTGCCATCGGCCCAGACGCGCCTGACATGCCCGATCGGCCCTTCGGCGAGGCCTACCGCGAGATTGGCGAAGTAGCGGAAGCTCTCGACGCGGGTGCCGCCGGTGGCCTTGCCGCCCTGCCGCTCGGTCGTCACCTCCTCCTCGAAACGCGTCGCCCAGATCAGCGTGCCGCCGATGCGGACGCTGCCATAGACGCGGTTGACCGCCGTGCCCTCGTCGGCGCCGGGAATGCGGGCGCTCGACAGGCGGGCGCCGCGCACGGTGGAGCGGCCGTTGATCAGCGCCTTGTCGACGACACTGCCGGCAAGAGCGCCCGCCGCGCGGCCGATGACGGCACCGACGGGGCCGAAAACGCCGCCCAGTGCCGCGCCGGCCGCCTGGAAGAGAAGCGTTGCCATTTTTCTCTACCTCTCCGGAAAACGAAAGACGCCCGAGATGCGCCGGCGCCAGCTCGGCACCAGCGGCGAGGTCACCACCGCCGCCTGCTCGTAGGCATGGATGAACCGCCGCTCGCCGCAGAGGATGCCGGCATGCTTGGCGGCCAGCTGCGGGCGCCAGCGAAACAGAAGCACGTCACCCGGCCTCGCCTCGACAAGCGGCAGCGACGGGCCGAAATGCCTGAGTGCCGCCTCCATCAGCCGGTCCCCGCCGCCGCGCTCGGCCCAATCGGGCGCATAGGGCGGCGGGCGCTCCGGCTCCTGTCCGTAAAGCTCGCGCCAGATGCCCCTGATCAGCCCGAGACAATCGCAACCGACGCCCTTCAGCGAGGCCTGATGCCGGTAGGGCGTGCCGATCCAGCCTTCGGCCAGCCGCAGCACGTCGTTGGCGATGCCGGTGCTCGCGATATCGGTCATTTGAACAGCGCGCTCCCGTCGTGAAGGCTCTCGCCATCGGCATACGTGTAGGCGAAATCGGTGCCGGGAATGTGTGGGAAGCCGCGAAAGTTCAGATAGTTGGCGAACTTTGCCCGGCAGGTCGAGAAGGCCTTGTCGCAGCCCGCCGTGAGCACGACGCGATCGCCCGCCCGTGGCGTCGCCTCGAGCGGCAGCCAGAGCGTCACCTCCAGGAGATCGTCCTTCACCGCATGCGTCTCGATCTCCAGCCGCTGGCCGTGATTGCCGCCGTCGATAAAGCTCAGTACGCCGAACCGGAAGAAGCCGTCGGGCACGGCCCTGATACCCGAGAGCAGGAGCCGGCTGGCATCCGGCACCGAGGCCACGACGCCTTCGGCGCGCATGCCGGGCGCCAGGAGATCGACGCCGCATCTGCCGTCGCCCAGCGTGGCGTCGCAGCGCCTGCCGTAGACGCGCCCCTGCGGCTCGTCGAGGCGGCTGGCGAAGCTGCGCAGTTCCGCCTGGAACTTGCCCGCGTCGCGCGTGACGTCACCGATTTCCTGCACCTTCAGCAGTATATGCTGGTCGGGTTCCGCCCAGTTTACGAGATGGACCTCGACGCGAGCACCGTCATAGCGGCCGCGCTTGAGGTCCTCCTCGGTGATCGCCGCGCTGGAGAATCCGCCGGCGACATCGCTGGTGGCGGCGGGCAGGCCCGCCTCCTCTTCCGCGGCACTGGCGGAAAAGCCGCTGGCCGCCAGGAAGGTGGTGCCCGAAAACGTCAGGTCGCGATCGTGTTCGGTGAACCCAAGCACGACGCCATCGCGACGCGTCACCCGCCAGGCCCGGCATACCGTGGTGGCGTCGCCCGAAAGATGCGCCTGAAGTGCTTGCGGAATATGCCTCATGGCACGATCTCCATCAGCGGAATGCTGGGAATGCGCCCGGCGTTGAAGGCCGAGAGGTTGACGTCGATGCGCCCGGTCGCAAAGCGCACCGGCACGTCGAAGAGGAACCCCGCCGTCACCGACGCACCCTGTTGCGGAACGGCATCGGCCGCGAAAGTGACGATGCCGGTCGCGACATCGCAGGCGAAGGCGGACGCCGGCAGCGGTACGCCATCCACCGCGACGACGACCGAGCCCTCGACGGGCTTGGCGATCCGCCGCGTGGCTCTGGCCCCGGCATCGCCATAGGTCTTGACGAGCGGGAAAGCGGCGGTCACGCCGTCGCCGATCCCGATCGGCTGGTCGCCCGGTCCGATCTCGGCACCCGGCCGGGTCGAGGTCCAGTCGACCGGGTCGCGGAAGCGGAAGCCATAAAGCTCGCCGCTACGCGCCTCGAAGAATTCCAGCACCTCGTAGAGATCCGCCACCGAGCGCAGGCCGGAGCCGGCATCATAACTGCGGCGCGCATCGCGCCAGCGGCTGTTGCGGCTTTCGCGGCCGTTGGAAAGATTGACGATATCGGTGCGCCTGACCGGCCCGCCGCTCGTCGACAGCGACAGGCGGAGCGGAAAGCGCACCTCGTGGAAACCGGATGTCATCATCACCTCACAGGTTGCGCTGGCCGCGCATCGCGGTGCGCGCCAGCATCGAGGAAATCTGCGCCTCGCTCTTGCGGAAGCTTTCCGCATCCGTCGCGGTAACGTTGAAGACGATCTGCGGTGCGGCCCCGGCACCCGGTGCGGCGACGCCGAGCGAACCGTCGGCACCGCGCTTCAAGGGCAGGATCGCCTCGCTGCCCGCCTCGCCCATCAACCCCGTGTCGCCGCCGAGAGGGAAATAGGTGGGCTGCGACACGACACCGCCATTGGCGAAGGGCAGCAGCTTTCCCGCGCCGCCGAAAAGGCTCGATGCGGCGCCCGAGATCATCGTCTCCAGCGGCTTCAGGCCTGCCGAGAGCGCGATATCCGTCATGCGATTGGCCAACCCGCGCAAAACATCGTCCAGCCCCTTGCCGCCGGTAACCGCGCTTCGCAGCGCCCCTGACAGCGCCGAACCGAAGGAGCGCGAGCGGCCTTCGAGATCGTCGAGCGCGCGCCGCAGCGTTTCGGCTTCGTCGGTCATGGCCGACAGGTCGGCCTGGTCATCGGTCATGGTCGTTCCTCGCTTCGGATGTTGCCCGGCTGTCGGGAAAGCGCGCCATCAGCCCGTCGAGATCGGCGCGTGAGACGGGCGCGCGCGGCGGCGAGAGGCCACCGGCGGCCGCGTGAAACTCCACGGGCGTCATCGCCCAGAAGGATTGCGGGGGAAGCCGCAGCAGGCAGAGACCGACATGCAGAACCCGCGCCCAGGGGAATGGCGTGGCACCCGCATTGTCCGTCGTCTTCATGTCCGCTGCGGCTAGAGGGGGCGCGCGGAGGCGTCGGCGCCATCCCCCAGGAACGTCGCCGTCAGCAAATCGCCGACGATCGCGGCATAGCCGCTGATGCCGCCCTCGACATCGGCCTCAGCCACATCCTCGTCGGAATAGAGATTGCCGCCGCCGCGCAGGCCGGCGCCGATGATGCGGATCATGTCGGCCGCCTTCAGCCGACCACCGGCGAAACGCTCGGCCAGCCCGTTCAGGCTATCGACCGAAAACGCCGTCTCGAGCTCGGCCAAGGCCCCCAGCGTCAGGCACAACACCCGCCGCTCGCCATCGATTTCGGCCTCGATCTCGCCGCGCCGTCGATTGGCCCTTCGCCCGCCAACTGCCGGCCCTCCCGCATGGCCCGACAAAGCCTGTTCGCGAGCCTGTCCGCGTACGGCCCCGCCCGCCATCACAGCGCCTCGAACGATATTGCGCCGGCCGATTCCAGCGCCAGCTCGAACATCACCTCACCATTATACTGGCCGGAATATTCGAGCGCACTCGCCTGGAACGGGCCGGTGACGGTGCCGAAATCCGGCACGACGATCTGCCAGCCGAGGATCGAGGCATTGAAGAAGGCATTGCGCACAAGCTGGTCGGAGGCCGCGTCCTTGAAGATGCCTGACCCCGACACCGAGGCCCGCTGCACGCCAGCCCCGCCCAGAAGCTCGCGCCAGCGCCCGGCGCTTTCGGCATCGGTCACATCCACCGTCTCGGCATTGAAGGCCAGCCGCTTCGAGCGCAGCCCCGCCACCGTTTCATAATCCGTGCCGTTGAAAACCCTCAACAGCAGGTCCTTGCCCGTCTGCGCCACCATGGCCTTATCCCTTCCACGAAAAAGGGCGCCCCGTGAGGGACGCCCGCGATGTCATCGACGATGTATTGAATTGGCCGGCCGGGGCCGGGCTGCGTCAGTGTCTGCTTCTCAAACCACCACCTCCGTCACCGCCCGGAACCGCATCTCGGCGACATGCAGCCGCGTCTTCGGTTCGCGGCGGGTGCGGGTCGATTGATGCAGCAGGCCGACGAGGTGGTGGGTCTCCAACGACAGCGGCGCGTCTTGCAGCATTGCGCGCAGGCGTTCCGCGATGGTGGATGCCTGCCCGCGGCCGCCGGCGTCGGTCCAGATCTCCAGCGTCAGCAGGTGCTCGGCGCCGGTTTCGGTCGCCGTCGAATAGTCGTTGCTCGCGATGTCGGCGACGACGACGGCGGGGAGTTTTCGGCCCGAGACGAGCCGGTCGCGCAGGCCTTCCGGGCCGATCATGGCCGATAGTTCCGTGTCGTCGGCGAGGCGTGCCTGGATCGCCGTCAGCAGCTGGTTTGCGGCGCTCATCGGCTTTCCTCCTCGCACAGGCAGACGAGATAATTGCCGCGCTCGTCGGGATCGCGCCAGGCACGAATCGAAAAGGCGCGCGTGCCCTTGCGCAGCCGCATGCCGGCCTTGAGATCGTCGCGGAAGCGCAGCCAGACGCGGTGGGTCAGCGTGAAGACGTCGGCTCCCGCCTGCTCCTCGCGGAGTTCGCCGACAGGTTCGATGCGTGCCCAGAAGGAGGCGATTTCGGCAAACGCGACGGTGGCGCCGCCCTGCCCGTCCGGCGTCTCGACCGGCGCTTCCAGCGCCAGCCGCGCGGTCATCTGGCCGGGGTCGAAGAAGACCGAGCGCATCAGAGCCTCCTGATCATGAAGGGCGCTATCAGGCGGTCGTAACCCGAGGGAATATCGGCCGGCTGATCCTCCGCCGCGACCGTGCCGCGAAACGAAAACATCTGCGCGACATGCATCAGCATCGCCCGCTTTAGGGTGTCCGGCACCTCGGCGCCGCTCTCGCCAAAGCCTGAGGTGAAATCGATCTCGATGCCGTTGATGGGCTGGCCGGCACTTATGGCGCGGCCGAGTACGAGACGCGCCGGACGGGCGCGGCCGTCGAGGACGTGGCCGGTCAGCGGCAGTTGGACCTCTTCGCCGGATGCATCGTAAAGCCTCAGGCTTTCAATGGTTTGGACGGGACCTCTCGCGATCTGAATCACGCCGTCTTCAGGAACTGAATCAAGATAGAGGCGCCAGGTCTGGGTGATGAGGCTGAGGCCGGTGGTGCGCTCCAGGTGCTCGCGGGCGGTGCGGATGAGGGAGATGAGCAGTGTGTCCTCGTTGGTATCGTCGAGGCGCAGGTGGGATTTGGTCTCGGCGAGGGTGATGGGTTCGGATGCGGGTGGGGTGATGAGGGCGTAGGTCATGGGTGGGGTTCCTGGTATGGTAGAAGGTGGAGGCTTCTTGTGAGAGGTCGTGCTGTGTGGCCCCCTCATCCGCCTGCCGGCACCTTCTCCCCGCTGGGGAGAAGAGACTCGGGGTTGGCCGCTCGCGCCGACCTCCCCTTCTCCCCCATGGGGAGAAGGTGGCCCGAAGGGTCGGATGAGGGGGCTCCGGGCGCGACGCCAGCCGCATTCAAGGCTGCGCACCGCACCCACACCCTCTCACCCACTCAACTCACGGCAAACTTCACCAGCTTGATCGCCTCGAAGTTCTGCACCCCGCCGCCAACCCGTTTCGTCGTGTAGAACAACACATACGGCTTGGCCGAATAGGGATCGCGCAGCACCCGCACCCCCGTACGATCAACCACCAGATAGCCGGCGCGGAAGTCGCCGAAGGCGATCGACAGCGCATTGGCGGCGATGTCGGGCATGTCCTCGGCTTCGACGACGGGGAAGCCGACGAGCGAGGCGGCTTCGCCCGCCGTTGCCGGCGGCTGCCAGAGGTAGCGGCCTTCGGCGTCCTTCAGCTTGCGCACCTCGGCCTGGGTCTTGCGGTTCATCACGAAGTTGGCGTTCTGGCGGTGGCCCGCCTTCAGCGAATAGATCGTGTCGATCAGCGTGTCGGAAGCACCGGTCGCCTTGAAGCCGCCGGCGGCGCCGGTGGCGATGTAGCCGAGATTGCCCCAGCTCCAGGCGCTGTCGGCGACGGCCGGATAGGCAAGAAGACCCTTCGGCTTGTTGACGCCGTCGCCGGCGACGAAGGCCGCACCTTCCTGTTCGGCGAAGACGGTATCGACCTCGCTAGAGATCCAGGCCTCGATATCGACGGCGGCATCGTCGAGCAGCGCCTGGGTGGCGGCCGGCATGGCGTAGAGCTCCATGGTCGGGAAGCTCAACTCGGCAAGCTGGGCGCTATTGGTCTGCGGCCGCGCGGCGGTCTCGGCCACCCAGCCGGACGCCATGCCGGAGATCGCGAAGGGCTTCTTCAGCACCGCGCCGGAAACCTGACGCACCGTCGCGATCGAGCGGATCGGCGAGACCACGGAAAGGCGGCGGCCGATCGCGCTGTCGGTTTCGTCGGGCACGAGATAGCCGCCATCGGCACCCGAGCCCGAGGACATGGCCTTGGCCTCGATCTCGCGCAGGCCGGCCTCGTCGCCCCGGCGGATGTACTGCTCGAAGGCCTGCTTGTGCTCGGTGATCTCGGCGCTCGCCGATGCGGTGCGGCCAAGCGGCGGGCGGGCCTTCTTCAGCGCCAGCTGGTCGAGTACCTTCTTCTGCTCGTCCATCGCGCGGCTGATGCGGTCCATCTTGTCGCGGGTGACGACATCCGACGTCAGCTTCTGCTCGATCTCGCCGAGCCTGGCATCGTTGGTTTCCTTGAAGGCCTCGAAGGCTTCCATGAACTCGTCGAAGGCGGCGGTCATTTCGGGCGCGGCCTTGATCTCGGGTGCGGCCTTCGCGTGGGAGGCGGCAATCTGCGTGTCGGTCATTGCGGGATCATCCTTTCTGGAGGGTCTACTTGAATGTGTCTTGCAGCATCATCCGGGCGGCCCGGCGCATGGCGCGGACGAGCTCGGTCTCCTTGTCGCGGAACCACCGCGCATTCTTGATGTTCTGCACGCGGGCGGACGGCAGCATCGGGAAGGTCACCACCGAGA
The DNA here is from genome assembly GCF_030053015.1 of Rhizobium sp. AN80A. NCBI lineage: Bacteria > Pseudomonadati > Pseudomonadota > Alphaproteobacteria > Hyphomicrobiales > Rhizobiaceae > Rhizobium > Rhizobium sp. AN80A. The sequence goes on from NZ_JASJPX010000003.1 coordinate 1,617,738, forward strand.
TCTCCCAGAGGTCGGCCTCGAGGATGCGGCGCACGCCGGACTTGGCATCGGTCCTGGCGCGGACGGTGCGAAAGCCGATCGACAGGCCATCGAGCGCGCCGTTCTTCAAAAGCTGATGCACCTCGCGGGCTCGACTGACGCCATCGGCGAGCACGCCCTCGACATAGAGCCCGCGGCTATCCTCGCGGATCGTCTTCCAGGCGCCGATCGGCTCGGCCGGATCATGCTGGAAGAGCATGCGCACGCCAGCCGCACCACGCGTCTTGAGCGAACGCAGAAAGGCGCCGCGCTCGATCGCGTCCTTGCCGAGATCGACCTCGCCGAAGACGCTGGCATAGCCGGAGAAGGTGCCGTCACGGCTGAGGCCGCGCAGCTCCAGATTGGCGAACTTGCGCGTATCCGCGCCGGGAACGGCCCGGGTGGACAAGCGCGTGGGGGGTCGCGCCAGCGCGCGGCTTGCGGTCATGATCATGCTCCTCGTTTCATGGTTCTGTGGCCGGTGCCTTACCGATTGCGGGCGCCGTAGCGGCCGGCGATGCGCTGGAGAATGCCGAGCCCCCACCAGGCGCAGAGGCTGGATGCGGCCGAGCCCGACAGCATCACCTCGGACACGGAGAGCTGGTCGGAAAGCTGCAGCTGCTCGGCGATCCAGAGCCCGCTCGGACCGCCGAAGATGAGGCCGCAGGCAAGGCCGGTGAAAAACCGGCTCGCCGCCTCGCGCCGGCTCTTCGGCAAAAGATAGATCAGCGACACGGCGGCACCCGCCGACGCGCCCAGCGCCCTGGTCGCCCAGAGCCCTGTTTCGTTGGAGAAATCGGCCATTGGTTTGGGCCTTTGTGCGTGGGGTGTGGGGGTGCGCGAGGCGCACGTCTTCCATCGCAGCGATGCTGCGGCCGATTCAATTCTGCTGTCTTTTGAGTCTGTTGCGGATAGCCGTTCTAAGATTGAGTCCGGCGGTTCACACGGTGAATCAATTACCGATGAGGTCAGCCCAACGAGGCTCAAAACCCGCGCGGCACCCGTGACGCGTCAGTCGCTCTCGTCGAGCCCGTCGTCCCTGTCCAGTTGCTCGCGCTGTCTGCCGTGGGTGATGTTGGAGACCATGATGGCATCGCGGCCGATGCGGTAGGTGATGATATAGGGGCCGACGACCAACTGGCGGCGTCCTGTCAGCACAGGCACGGGAGCGCCGACCTGGGGATAGGCGGCGAGCCTTCTAATGCCGCCTTGGATTCTTGCCATGGCGGCGTCGGCAGCGCGGGAATTGAACGCGCTGAGATAGCCATATTCGTGGCTGAGATAGTCCGCGGCATCCTTGGAAAGAATGACCTTCATCATGCCGCGTCATCTCTGGGAGACGATGTCAGTTCCCGCATGAACTCCTCGAAATCAACGGTCTCGCCATTGCGGATCTGCTCTTCGCCCTTCAGCGTCTGCAGAACATCATTCCCCTCTTCCATCAGATAGTATTTCAGCGCCCGGACAATGACCCAGCTGCGGCTGCGGTCGGTGGCCTTTGCGATGGTCTCGATGTCCTTCAGCATGTCTTCTGGAATGCGCAGGGCAATCGGGTCGGAGAGAACGGGCTTGGTCATCGGCTTGCTCCTCGATTTGTAATACGCTGTATAACAAATTTCGAAACAGGCCTCAACGTCAGCCCCGCACTCGTCGTCCTGACGACGTTGCGAAACGTCAGCGATATCCGCCGTCCGCGTGGGCGCTTCTCGCCATCGACGATATCGGCAAGCCGCGCTGGAATCTCATGCGTCCATTCATAGCGCGCCGGGCCATCCATTTTCAGCAGCGAACGCGGTTCCAGCGTCAACGTCCGTTTCTCGCCGGTGGCGGGATGACGGAAGATCATCTCGCAGGGCGACAGGAGGCTGAGCGAGGCGATGTCGCCGAAACAGGGGACGCAATCGACGTGGGCGCTGATCCCCTGCCCCGGATGATATTCGTTGGCGATGACCTGATCAGGCGGCTCTACGAAGTGCTGACCCGATACTAGGCGGGCAACCACGTCGCGAAGCCAATCCGGCAGAGCCCCAAGATAGGCATCACCGGTCACCGCCCGGGCGCGATAGTCATAGCGATATCCGAAATGCTGGACGCGGCGCTTCAGGGTCTCGTCCCATGGCGACCCATCCAGCGCCGCGACGAGCGCATCGGCCATCTCCTCGGAGATGAAATCCGGCCGGTATGTCAGACCGTCGGGAAGCGCTGAGTGCATCGGCATCATTTACACTCTATGCCTGCATTTGGCCAGACGACTCCCCTCAATACCCCACCGCCTGCCGCTTCTCCTCATCCGTCAGAAACGCCGCCTCGCCCACGCGTTTCCAGAGCTCGCCGCGCTCGGCGCCGAGACCCGCGACCTTGTCGAGATCCGGTTCCAGCCGCAGCCCGTCGCCGTAGCCTGCGGCCGCCCAGGTCGACAGCGCCGCCAGCGTGCGGGTCAGCATCGGCAGCACGGTCAGCCTATAGAAGGCGCGGTTGGCTTCCTGGTAGTTGGCGTAGGTGTTGTCGCCGGGGATGCCGAGCAGCATGGGGGGCACGCCGAAGGCGAGCGCGATGTCGCGGGCAGCACCGTTGCGGGCCTCGACGAAGTCCATGTCCTTGGGCGACAGGCCCATGGATTTCCAGTCGAGCCCGCCTTCGAGCAGCAACGGCCGGCCGGCGCGCATCGGGCCGGAATAGCCCTCGTCGAGCTCCTGCTTCAGCCGCTCATACTGATCGGGCGAAAGGTTGCCGCCCTCCTTGGGCTGGTAGACGAGCGCACCGGAGGGGCGCGCGGAATTATCCAGCAGCGCCTTGTTCCAGGTGGCGGCCGCATTGGAGAGATCGAGCGCCACCTGGGCTGCCGCCAGCGGCGGAAAACCGAGATGATCGTCGAGCGGGTGGAAGAGTTTCAGGTGCAGCAGGCCAAGCCCGTCCGTCTCGACGGGAAAGCGGCGGACGAGGCCGCCGGCGCGATAATCATAGGCCTCCGGCCAGCCGTCGCGGCCCTCGACGAGGCCAATGCGATCCGGCCGCAACAGATGCAGCTCGCGCAGCGCGCCGCCGATCTCGACCGGCTCGACGTAGGCATTGCCCGACAGCAGCAGGTGGCCGTAGAGCGCCTCGAAGAAATCGGGGCCGCTCATGCGGGCGTTCGGCTGGCGCAGGAGATGAAGCAGGGGGTGATCGGGCCGCTCGCGGTCCTGCTCGTAGATCAAGAGCGGCACCGAGGCCGCCGCCTCCGAAATCATCCTCACGCAGCGATGCGCCACCGGATTGCGCATGAAGCCCTCGCGTGACAAGGCCGCGTAGGAGCGCCCGGTCCAGCTCGCGCTGCCCTGCGATGTCAGCGACACGAAGCCGGTGGCGGCTTTTCGTTCGGGTACGTCATGACGTTCGGGCACGGGCTTGCGGCCCGCCGGGGAGCCCCACGGCAGGAGAGATCGAAATTTCATGATCCGGTTTCCTGATGTTTGCGACCGGCATTTGGCCGGCCGATGCTGTCGTCTCTATCTTGCGATCGAGCCTAAGTCGCCTCGGCGGCGTGGTCGCGAGCATTTCCCGGCAACGTGAACACTCCAGGATGAAGCGCGGCCGAACCACGTCCAGCCGCCGGCATCACAGTGCCGAGCCGATGATGTTGCAAAGCCGGCGCGCACCACGCACCGGGTGGTGCGCGGCGGCGATCAGGCTGCCAGATCGATCGCCATCTCGGCTATGATCCGGTCCCACGGGACGAATATCTGGTTATTGTCGTTGCGCTCGATCAGGTCGATCAACATCAGCGCATGCACGTCGTTGTGCACGGCGCGGTAATCGCGCTCCAGAAGCCTCGCGAGTTGGCGGATGGAGGTTTTGCCCTGGTGCCTCAGCGTCCGCAAAAGCTGCCAGCGGCTGGCGGTCAGGACCTTCAGCAGCGTTTCCATGCTCTCGAAGGCGACGACACCCGGCTGCTCGCTGACGTCGCCGCTGTCGATACGGCGCGCACCTTCCATCGCACCCTTGAAGAATTCGTCGAGATCGGTGACATGCAGCTTAACTTCTGGCATTCGCAATCTCCCGTCTCACATCCATGTCGAAATCGAGAAGCAGCTGCTCCAGCGTCTTGAACGCATAAGGCTCCTCCCGGTCGCGGTAGTGCCGGTGGTCGCCTTTACCCGCTTCATTGTCATAAGCGATGATTCGCTCGCCCGGCCTGCCGTAAAAGAGCGAATATTTCAGGCCATGCGGTCGCTCGGGGCTCGGCGCCTGCAGCCGCCAAACCCTGATCTGCAAGATCGCTCCGTCGTCTAGAACAACCTTTCGGCTGTAAATCAGGGTCGCAGGCGGCATATGCTCTATATAACATATGCTCCGGAAGCCATCAATCACCCCAGCGGCTGCTTCACCGCCAGGTCGCTCTCGTAGTCCGCCGCCATGCGCAGTTCGCGGATGGGGCGAACGAGGCTGGTGGAGAGCTGGTAGTTCGGGTGCGCCTTGTAGGCGGCGAGCGCTGCTTCGTCGTCGAACTCGCCGTAGACGACAAGATCGACCTCGGTGCCGAACTGGTCGGTCTTCACGTTGGTGCCGATCTCCAGCAGCCGGGCGTGCGGGATGGCCGTCAGGATCGACAGGCCCTCGCGGACCTTGTCCATGTTTTCGATCGGCGCCGTGAAGAAGACGATGTGACGGATCACGCGGGACTCCTGTATGTCTGATGAGGGCTCAGCCCATAAGCCGGGCGATACCACGGCAAAGCCACTGCTTCAACCGGGCGAACCAGCCCCGCGGGCGGTCGGGGCGCAGGGCGGCGAGAAAGGTCTTGCCATAGCCCGCCAGTTTTTCGGCCCGGTCGGTGCCGTTGACGATGCGCCGCGCGTTGATCCAGTCGTCGCTCGTGGCGTTCAGATGGTCGGCAAGCTTGTGCCTGGAGAAGCTGCCCCGCACCATGCCCTCGATCAGGATCGACACCGCCGGCCCCATCTCCATCGCCCGGTCGGGATTGGCGACGAGATCGATGCCGACGAGCGGGCTCATGGCCTCGTAGTTGCGCTTGTGGGTGAGCTGCACGAGGCCGCGGCCGAGCCAGCTCTTGCCGTCCGCGTCGGGCCGCCAATAGGGCGTCTTCACCCAGGAGAGCTTGCCGCCGGCGAAGGCTTTTTCGAGAATCTCCACGGCGCGGGCATCCGTCGTCGCCAGCGTCTCGCGCACGGGCTGCATGGTGTAGGCGGTCTCGTGGAAGGCGGTCGCCAGGATATAGGCCAGCCAGCGGGGGTCGGCATCGGGCATCCGCTCCTCCCAGAAATTCAGAATCGCCGTCATGCCCTCGACCTGCGGCGCGGAAAGCGTGCCGTTGAACAGCGTGCCGCGCACCGTGTCGAAGAAAAACCGCCTGTCGATGTGGATAACCATAGCGTGTAATCCTAAAAGCTAATGAGCACTTCGTGTCCTTAATCGATTAAATTTATTTTAATCGTTTAAAGCGTTTAAGGCCCTGATTTACAGACCGTTTGGCGCGTGGCAGTGATGATCCATCATTCAATCCGTCTCTGGAGGACCGCATGACGCAGCCCGTTCACAGCAATCAGCCAATCATTCCGCAGCACGTGACGGACCAACTCGAAAGCGAGTGGCGTCAGGTTCGCCCGGTGCCGCAGGCGCCGCGCCCGGCCCCGCAGCAACAGCAGCGTTAAGCGCAAGTGCCAGGGGGTGTCAAACACCCCCTCATCTCCAGGCATTGCGGAATTTCATATTCCCCGCACCCTCGGCTCGCCGCCGCCTTCAAGCATCAATGCCGTCAGCGCCCAGACCAGCGCGTCCAGCCGGTCGGGAGAACGGCCCGAGGACAATCCGTCCGGGCCGAAATCGCACATCTGATCCTCCAGCGCCATGAAACGCCCGGCATGGGCGACACGCCCCTGCTCGTAGAGAGCCGCCACCGGCTCGGCACGCAGGAACTTGCCGCGCGTGGCGCGCACCGTCGCCACCGGCAATGTCTCGTCGATGCTTTTGAGCATGGCGGTCACCATGTCGCCGCCCTGGTTGATCTCGGCCACCACGCGGTCGGCGGCGAAGCGGCGATAGGCTTTCGCCACCGCGCTCGCCCAGCCGGCCGGGCTCGCGCCCTCCACCGAACAATCCGCCAGCACCACCGCGCGGCCCGCGCCATCGAGCCCGGCCACGACGATGCCGCAGCAGGAATTCGGTCCGGCCGCCGCCGGCGGATCGACCGCCACGACGATGCGGCGCAGATCGCCGGACATGCGTATCGTCACGGCGTCGAACATCTCGCGGCGCCACAGCGCATCCTCGCGATCCTCGATCAGCTCACCATCGAGCTCCTGGCGCCCCAGCCGGGTGCCGCCATAGCGATTTGCCAGCGCCTCGATGAAGCCGGGCGCCAGGTTGTGTTGATTGTCGCGGGTGCTGATGCGTGTCGTCAGCGTCGCCGGGTCCGATATCAGCGCCTTCAAGAGCGGGACCGGGCGCGGCGTCGTCGTTACCAACTGGCGCGGCGCGGTGCCCAGTCTCAGGCCAAACTGCAGCATGTCCCAGGTCTCCTGCCCGTGCTTCCATTTGGCGAGCTCGTCGCTCCAGGCGAAATGGAATTGCGGCCCGCGCAGGCTTTCGGGATCTTCCGACGAGAAAATCTGCGCCACCGCGCCGTTCGGCCAGACCAATCGGCGGCGGGATATCTCGAACTCGGGACGGTAGCGGCGGGCGATCCGCATGATGCCCGAGATGCCGTCGATCATCACCTCGCGGGCGTCGCCAAGCGTTTCGGCGATCAGCGCAATGCGCAGATCCGAGGAGCGACCGGCGCTGGCAATAGCATGCACCCATTCCGCGCCCGCCCGCGTCTTGCCGGAGCCGCGTCCGCCCATGATCAGCCATGTGCGCCAGTCTCCCGGCGGCGGCTGCTGTTCGTCGCGGCCGGTGAAGGCCCAGAGGTCGCCGAGCGATGGCCAGAGCTTCAGCCGTTCCGCCAGGTGCTCGGCGGAGAGATCGAGCATGTCGGCCGGCGAGAGATTGGGCTGGCCGTTATCGGGAACGGCGCCAGCTTCGGCATCGGCGCCAGCATGGACATCGGCGTTGGCATCAGCGTCAGCATGGAGGTTTGCGTTGGCGGACCGGGGCACACTGTTCGCCACTGCGTCAACCACCGGTGCCTCACCGGAAACCACCGCTGCGACCGTCCCGTTATCCGTTTGCGACATCGCCCCGATCAGCGTGGCGCCGGGCCTGCCGGCACCCAAGATCACTGCGCGGTCATCAGCCCGTTTCGCCACGATCGCATCCATCTTATGACTGTAGTCCAGCAAGGCGCCAACGACCTTGCTCGCATTGGCGTCCGCGACGCGCTTCTCAACCCGGTTCGGCTTCGCGACTGGCGAGCGCTGGTCCGTCGTCAGCGGCTGGGGGAGCGCCGTCGCGCTGCCATTCGGCCAGCAATTGCCGGGCGCGGGTTTCGGCCCGCTCTTCGATGCGTGCGAGGAATTTCGCTTTGGCATGGTCGAGTCCCTTCGCCGCTTCGCTTTCCTCGGCAGCCTGCTCGCGGTCGCGGGCGAACTGGCGCTGCAGCTGGTCGATTTTCTCCAGCGTGCGCACGATCAGCGACATGGCATCGGTCGCGGCCTTCAGATCAGCGCGGGCAAGCTTTGCGGCGGCATCGTCGCCACCGCTCGACGCCACCTGCTCGGCCGCCCTTCGCAGGTCGCGAAAGGCCGCGAACTGCTCACGCATCTCGGCCGTCATCTCGTTCAGGAGCACGCGCAGCTCTTCGGCGGGCGATGCGGCGGATTTAGTCTCCAGCAAGCAGGCCTCGGCCACTGCCTTCGCCCTGTCCGCGTCGAGCGCCTGCGAGGGATCGCCGTCATAAGCATGGTATTGGGAGGCATGGTGAGCCGGCCAGAGCCCAAACAGCTCCAGCGCGAAATCGTCGATATCGGTCATGGGAAATCCCGTGGCAACTGGTGTTGCGTGGAACGGCGGAGGGCCGGCAAGGCCTGTCGATCGGCCAGGAGACCATGCTCCCCGCCGCGTTCTGCCCGCAACTTTCCGACTATGCCATAAACCTATCAAAGCACCGTAACGCCGTCAAGGATTATTTTCCTATTCTCGCCGATTTCATATCAGCGGCCTTGCGGGCGACAACACGGTCGAGCGCAAGCCATTGCGCGACAATGGTTTTCCTTGCGCGTGCCGATCACCGGCGGCGGGTCAGTATTTCTGATTGGCCTCGCAATATTCTATTGTGCTAAAATAAAAATCATGACCCGCGAAGAGCTTGCATCTTTCGCGCTCAGCCTGCCCGAGGCGGTCGAGAGCGCGCATCACGGCACACGCGATTTTCGCGTGCGAACCAAGATTTTCCTGACGATGCCGGAGCAGGATTATTGCGTCGTCCGGCTGACGCCGGAACAGCAGCACATGACGCTGGCGGTCTCGCCGAAGGAGACGGTCGCGGTTCCCGGCGGCTGGGGGCTGCGCGGGTCGACGCGGCTGTTCTTTCAGCTGGCGAGCGACGCGCTGGTGCAGGATCTGGTGCGCCGCTCCTGGCAGAACGCCGCGCCGAAAACCCTGCAAAGACAGTTCGTTGTCATCCCTTCCCCATAAGTCGATTCAGCTAGAACCAACTCAGCGATTGCCCACCTCATCCGGCGTCTTCGGCGCATCGTCGCCCACCGTCAGCGGCCAGTCGACCACATAGTCCTCGTAATTGTCGACATCGATGCCGGTCTCGTCGATGGTGCGTCCGCGCGCCGAAATGCCGGCGATGTGCACCGTCTCGGGGTCGCCCGAGACCAGCGGATGCCACCAGTAGAGTTCGCGTCCCTCGTTGAGCAGCCGGTAGCCGCAGGTCGGCGGCAGCCACGGGATCTCGTCGACATTCTGCTTGGTCAGCTGCACGCAGTCGGGCACGAAATCCCAACGGTTCGGGTAGCTGGAACACTGACAGCTCTCGCCATCCAGCAGCTTGCAGCGGATCGAGGTGAAGTAGATATCGCCGCTCTCCCACTCCTCGAGCTTGTTGAGACAACAGAGACCGCAGCCGTCGCAGATGCTTTCCCACTCGGCATTGGTCATCTCGTTCAGCGTCTTTTGCTTCCAGAAGGGTTGCTCTTCCATCATTCCGTTCTTGCAACAGCACCCGCAAAATCGCGTGAGTGCTTTCCATTTCTCTTGTTCTTCCGTGGCAAATCAACCAAAGATTCACCCTGTGCCGGTAACCCCGGATGCGAGCGGCAGATTTGCCATAGTTCGACGTCAGGCTATTCCACGTCGAACCGACTGATCGGGCGGGAATATAAGACGTGACGGATCCGGACAATCCAGAAAACCAGCCGCGCAAGAAACGCCACTTGCTGCTGAAGATCGATTCCTGGATCGATTCCACGATCTGGAACGCCGGTTTCCGCTCCGCCGAAATCTGGGAAGACATCACCATCTTCTTCCGCCGCTTCCGCGTTCGCGGCTGGAAGCGCGCGGTGTTCGAGGTCGCCGGCGAAGGCCTGACATGGGGGTCGGTCGGCGCCGTCTTGATGCTCGCCCTTGCCCAGCCAGCCTTCGAGGCTACCAAGGAAGATTGGCGCAATCGCGGCGACTACGCCGTGACCTTTCTCGACCGCTATGGCAACGTCATCGGCCATCGCGGCGTCATCCACCAGAATTCGGTGCCGATCGACGAGCTGCCCGACAGCCTGATCAAATCGGTGCTGGCGACCGAAGACCGCCGCTTTTTCAGCCACTTCGGCATCGACGTGATCGGCCTGTTCCGCGCCATGGTCACGAATGCGCAGGCCGGCGGCGTGGTCCAGGGCGGCTCGACGCTGACGCAACAGCTCGCCAAGAACCTGTTTCTCTCCAACGAGCGATCGATCGACCGCAAGATCACCGAGGCCTTCCTGGCGCTCTGGCTCGAAGCGAACCTCTCGAAGAAGGAAATCCTCTCCACCTATCTCGACCGCGCCTATATGGGCGGCGGCACCTTCGGGGCGGCGGCGGCGGCGCAGTTCTATTTCGGCAAGAACATCACCGACGTCAACCTCGCCGAATCCGCCATGCTGGCCGGTCTCTTCAAGGCACCGGCGAAATACGCGCCGCATGTCAACCTGCCGGCCGCGCGCGGCCGCGCCAACGAGGTTTTGACCAATCTGGTGCAGAGCGGCATGATGACCGAGGGCCAGGTGATCGCCGCGCGGCGCAGCCCGGCCACCGTCGTCGACCGCAACCAGGTGGAATCGCCCGATTTCTTCCTCGACTGGGCCTTCGACGAAGTGATGCGGCTTTCTCCGCGCTTCAGCGAGCATTCGGTGATCGTCCGCACCACGATCGACATGGGCATTCAGAACGCCGCCGACGATGCCATGGAGACGTCGCTGCGCGAATTCGGCGAGAGCTACAAGGCCAAGCAGGGCGCGCTGGTGACGATCGAAAACGGCGGCGCCGTGCGCGCCATGGTCGGCGGGCGCGATTACGGCGAGAGCCAGTTCAACCGTGCCACCAAGGCGATGCGCCAGCCGGGCTCGTCCTTCAAGGTCTACACCTATTCGGTGGCCATGGAGAACGGCATGACACCGGACAGCATCGTCGTCGACGCGCCGATCTCCTGGGGCAACTGGAGCCCGCGCAACTACGAGAACCGCTATGCCGGCCGCGTCACCGTCGCGAACGCGATCGCGCAATCGATCAACACCATTCCGGTACGCCTTGCCAAGGAGAAGTTCGGGATCGCGCCGATCCGGGCGATGGCCACCAATCTCGGCGTCGAATCGCCTGTTCGGGACGACGTGACGATCCCGATCGGCACCTCCGAAGTCACGGTGATGGACCAGGCGACCGCCTATGCGGTGTTCCCGGCCGGCGGCTACCAGTCGCGCCGGCACGGCATCACCCAGATCCTCGACTATGGCGGCAAGGTTCTCTACGACTTCGAACGCGACGAGCCGCCGGCCAAGCGGGTGCTCTCCGAGAAGGCCGACGCCTACATGAACCAGATGCTCTCGCGCGTGCCCTATGTCGGCACGGCGCGCCGCGCGGCGCTCGACAACGGCATCCTGACGGCGGGCAAGACCGGCACGACGCAGGCCTACCGCGATGCCTGGTTCGTCGGCTATACCGGCAATTTCACCACCGCCGTATGGTTCGGCAACGACGACTACACCTCGACCAACAAGATGACCGGCGGCACGCTGCCGGCCATGACCTTCAAGCGGGTCATGGACTACGCCCACCAGGGCATCACGCCGCGCCAGATCCCCGGCGTCACCGCCCCCCGCCCCCCAAGACCATCGCCGCCGCCAAGCCCGCCGCCGACGCCCCGCCACCTCTGGTGCGCCCGCGCATGCTCTCGGTGGAATCGACGAAGTTGCTGAAGGATATCGGCGAAGGGTTGAAGACAGCCGCGCCGCTGGCGCCGCAGAAGGTGGCGAGCGCGGAGTGACGGGCTCTCTTTGACGTTAAGGGAAGGGAGCCATTCACGGCGCAGACGCGCCGTGGCTGGATTCCTGTGACAAGCACAGGAATGAGGGTGAGATTGGAATGACCGTCTCGACCCAAGGCCCGTAGATAGCTGAAACGCTCGAGAGCGAATTTATATACCGTCGACAGCTCCCACATTCCCTCATTCCTGTGCTCGTCACAGGAATCCAGCAGCCGTGTGTCCACACGGCGTAGGACTCTCTTCTTCAATCTCACAGCCCATGCAGATAGGTCGATATGTCTTCCCAGTCTGGATTCATCGACTCGATCAGATTGAGCTTCCACTGTCGCGGCCATTTCTTGATCGTCTTTTCGCGCGTGATCGCCTGAACAAGCAAGTCGTGCTCCTCGAACCAAACGAGGGTTTTGACACCATATCGCGAGGTAAATCCGGGTGTCAGTTCGTTCTGATGGTCATAGAGGCGGCTCGCCAGATCACGGGTGACGCCGGTGTAGAGCGTACCGTTCCGCTGCGAGGCGAGAATGTAGACATAGCCCTTCATGGTTGAAATCGTGCGGCAAGTGCTTGTTCTTTGCAAGTGCTGAGATGTGTCTCTCGCCGTGTGGACACACGGCTGCTGGATTCCTGTGACAAGCACAGGAATGAGGGAGTTTGAGGAGCTGCTTTCGTGAACAAGTTTCGTCAGTGCTTTCAGAGCCGTAGCAGGTGGTCAGTGCAAAACCTATCGGCTGGCGACAGCGACACTCCATCTCCACCCTCATTCATGGCACACCCCACCTTTTCCCCCTCCGCCATTCCGCCCGGCCAGAATCAGTGGTAACCCTTTCAACTGATTTGGCTATCAAGGGCGACCGGTGTTTCGATTTCCTCTCTTTATCGCGATGACGCTGATAATCGCCTTCGGCGGCGGCATTCTGATTTCGCTTTACGCGCTGAATGCGACCTCCGGTTTCGGCGCCATCAAGCTCGGCGCCTGGGAGGCCTTTCCGGAGTTGCAGACCGAGAATGCCGATCCTTACGCCAAATCGCACCGGGCACGCGCCGGGCGGCTGCTTTATGGCTCGGCCGAGGGGCTGATGTTCACCGCGAAGGTGGATGACGCCGGCAACCGGCTGGAAGCCGGATGCAGCTACAGGATCACGGGGCAGACGCCGCCGGCCCGGATCTGGACGCTGTTCACATCGGATAATTCGGGCAATCCGGCTTCGCTGCAGCCGGGGCTTCCGGGGGCGCTCAACTCGTGGACGGTGCTGCGCCAGCCCGACAGCAGCTTCGTCATCGATATATCGACCCGCGCCCGGCCGAACAACTGGCTGGCGCTTCCCGCCGCCGGCAGCTTTCAACTGGTGCTGACGCTGTTCGACACGCCGACGGCCGGCAGTTCAGGCGTCATCGACCTTGCGATGCCGAAGCTCGAAAAGACAGGGTGCGGCAATGCTTAGGGTCCTGTTCGCGCTTCTGGCCGGGCTCTTCGGGGCGGCGCTGCTTCATCTCGTCATCATCCTGTCGCTGCCGCATTTCACCGGCAAGGACGCGGCAACGCGCGTCGCCCTGGAAGGCGATCTCGAAACCTTCTACCTGCTCGGCCCCAGCGCGGACACGGCGGGGCTTTCCAACAACGACCCCTTCGTGCGCACGGCGGTGTGTTCGTTCGATATCGAGGAGAACCCGGTGCGGTTCACCGCCAGGGGCAATGTGCCGTTCTGGTCGGTCGCGCTGTTCGACGACGCCTCGAACGAGATTTTCAGCATGAACGACCGGACGTCGGTCGGCGGCGCGGTGGATATCCTGATCGGCAGCCCGATCCAACTCACCGAATTGCGCAAGTCGCTGCCGCAGGAACTGCAACGAACGATCCTCGTCGAAACGACGCGGTCGGGTGGATACGCGGTGCTCAGGACGCTGGCGCCGCAGGCCAGTTTCGAAGACGCCGCCAAGAGCTTCCTGTCGGAAGCCAGCTGCCAGGAGTTCGCCCCCTCCAACTAGGGGCGCTTGCCAATAGAACCGACGAACCGGGTAGCCGATCGCGGCTACTTGCGCTTCGTGCGCGAGGCGCTGCCGACGGCCACCGGCTTGACGGGGTCGGCGAGGCGCTCGTAGCGCACGCCGGTGTAAAGCAGTATCTGCGCCTCGGCGGGCGATCCTTCCACGCCGGACGATCTCTCCTTGCGGCCTGCCGTCCGAGATAGACGATCAGCCAATGCGATGACTATTGCCATTGTCGTCTCCCTGCACTGCCCGAGACGGATGAAGCTCAGATCTCACCCTGCCCGCCTGCGCGGACCGGCGCCCCTTGGCCGGACCAACCGGCATCGGGTCATTCGCGCCTTTCTCACGGCATATCGTGAACAATACCGTGATGCGTATCGATGTCGCCCGGTCGTCGGGCGCGTCCTGCTTCCCGAATTGAGACAGATGGTGGTTAACAGAATATTAATTTCTGGCCGAGATTTCCTCGCGATCCGGATATCCATTAAAACGCGGGGGCCCGCCCTTTGGTTGCACGACCAACCGGAAAGATTCGCCGTTCTGTCCGGGCATAAATTTTAGCATCGAATCATATAGTTAGCGCTGGCGCGCCGAATACCGGCCTGGCCATGGCCGATGTTGCGTATTTGCATCACAAAAATATTAATTGCAGTTCGCCGAGATGCCGCTAATGTCGCCTTGTCGGCCGAGGGCAAAACGCGGTCGCCCCTGGACTTGGTCCGGGGACTGGGTCTGACGGTTAACCAGGGTGGGCAGACAGATGTCTCTGTTGATTGGGCCGACATTTTCGCCTGAGGATCTCGATATCATGCGCCATGCGCTCGATGCCTGGTGCGCGGAAAAACGGATCGATATCAAGAGTTCGAAGGCTCAGGTCGCCGCCTCCACGGCGCTCGATCTCTACCAGTCCGGCTATGACGACGCCGACAGGCTGCTCTCGGCGCTGCGCGGACACCGGGCGCTTTAATCCATCCATGATGCCCGCATGACGGGCATGAGACACGCCACCGGAGCGCCTCGAACCGCTGCCGGCGGAGGATGCCGCATGTCACCATTTCGGGACGGTTCGCGGCAAATCTTCAGCAACGGTTAACCGTGTCCCTGTAGGATTTGTTCATATCCCGTATGTGGTAGAGGCGTCTTCGCGTCCAGGCCAGCGGCATCCCTCTAGCGTGTTCAGGGTGTGTTTTGTGCGTGACCGGTTTCGAGACCTAGAGGCCCCCTCCGCGAGCCGGAAGAAGGACGTGGTTCTCATGGCGACAGTGAGCAGTTTCGAGGGATTGCAGCCGCCGACCCGATCGGAGCTTCGCCAGTTCGCCGAATTGTTCAGCCCCCTCTTCGTCGCCTCCTCCGATGACGCCAAGCGGCAGGCCGTGGCAGCACTCTCGCAATGCGCCACCATTCCGCAGGCCGTCGCGCTGTTCATCGGCTGCCAGCCGATTTCGATTTCCGCGCCCTTTCTCATCTCCTCGCCCGCCATCGACGACGATACGCTGATCGCGGTCGCCCGCATGCAGGGCGTCGAGCATATGCGCGCCATCGTCAGCCGCGACGCGCTGTCGCCACGGGTGATCGACGTGCTGGTCGGGCTCAGGCATGCGACGCGGAAGCGGCAGGTGGACACGGTCGAACCCACGCCCGCCATCGACAAGGCCGAGGTCGCCGAAGCGCTGGCCGGCGCCGCGATGCCGTTCGCCGCACCGGTCACCGGGGAACCGACACCGGTCGTCGCCGAGACCGCGACGGCGACGGCGACCATCAAGTCCGCCGCACCGGTCGCCGAGGCTGTCGAGCCCCCGTCCATGGCGGCCGAGATTGTCCCCGTGGCCAGCGCGACCGTATCCGTCGTTACCGCTGAGCCCGTGGCCATCGAGGTGCGGACCCTAACCGTCGAAACCGACGCCAAGGTCCATGTGGTCGAGACGATCGCCGTCCTTGCGGTCGAGCCGGCACCCACCGCCGAAGCGCCAGCCGTTGCGGCCGAAGAGCGCAGCGCTCAGCCGACGGCGTCCCCTGCCCCTTCGGCGTCGGCCGAGACACCCGCGAGCGATGGCGGACGCGAGGAAGAGGTTCGCGATACGCTGCGCGGTCTGGCGCGTCATCTTGGACGCGACGACAACGACCGGCTGGGCATACGCACATTGTCGACGCTGCAATCGGCGCTCCTGGTGCGCTTTGCCCGCGGCCGCGAGGCGGTCGCCTTCGCCACCGCGCTTGCCGACACGCTGTCGGCCAGCCGCTGGCTCTCGGAGCGCATCATGCTCGACACGTCGGGCCAGCAGATGGCGACGACGCTGACCAGCATCGGCATGGATTTCTCGGACGCCGTCTTCGTGCTGGAGAAACTCTATCCGCACCTGGCGGAAGCGCAGCACAGCGTGACCCGCGCCTGGATGGTGCTCGACGCGCTGGATCCGGAAGAGTGCCGCGAGCGCGTCGAGGCATGGCGCCGGGCCGACAGCTACACCTACCTGCCGGAACAGGCGCCCGCCGCGCCGGTGAAGACCGCGCATAGCCGCGCCGTTCACCAGCCGCCGCCGCGCGCCATGCGCCTCGTCGGGCGTTCGCGCTGATCTGAATTAGAGCCGATCGTCGCGCTCGCGCGCCAGCGGCACGATATCGGCGACGTCATCGGCTTCGAGCTCGACGATCCAGAGATCGTGATCGAACCTGCGCTCCCGCTCCAGCATCGTCCTCACCGCATCCGCATCCTTGCGCTCGAGCCTGATCTCGAACAGCCGTTCGCCGCTGTCTTCCTCGTCGAAGAAGCTTTGCGGCGCCGGGCCGTAGAGCGTCTCGGAGCCATCGCGAAAATGCTGGCGGATGAAGATCGCCCCGGCCTCGTCGGCCCCCTTCTTCTCGACGGCGGCGAAATCGCCCCTGGCGAAGACGCGGCGCAAAAGCGCGGATACGAAGATGTCGGTGCGGAGTCTCATGCAGGCGGTATAAACCGGCGGAGGGGCGGCCGCAACGCGGCGGCCGATCACGCGCTCAGAGCGCGCCGATATCCCGCAGCTTCTTCAGCACCGCTTCGCTGGGCTCGCCGTTTTCGGGGAGATTGTAGTGCTTCTGGAAGCGGCGGATGGCAACGCGGGTCTGTTCGCCGACGACGCCATCGACGCCGACATTGGTGTAGGCCATGTTGGACAGGCCCTGCTGGATCTTCAGCACCATATCGACGCTGTTGAGCGTTTGCGACGGCGCGGTCGAAGGGGTTGCGGCGGCGCGGGCGACGGAGGCCTGCTGGGCCGGGATCGGCTGGGCGGAAACCTTCTGGGCCGGGATCTTCTGGGCCGAGATCTTCTGCACGGAAACCTGGCGCACCGGTACCTGGCCCACGGGCGTCTGGCTTACGGGCGCCTGGCTTACGGGTGTCTGACTTACGGGCGTCTGGCTCGCGGAAGCGTGGCTTGCGGGCGTCGGGGTCGGCGCCGTCTTCATCGACCTCTCGGCGCTGCGGATGGCGGCGGCCACGGGGTCTTCGGCAAGCGCCTCGGCGGAGACATCCTCGCGCGGGCGTTCGGCCGGGATGGCCGAGGGGCCGATGGCATCGGTTCTGAGCGCGGCCAGCAGCTCGGGCGTGGCGTCGCCGCGCTGCGGCATGCCGACGGTTTCCTCGAAAAACAGGATGGCGGCGCTGGTGCGCGGACCGATGACGCCATCGGGCGCGCCGTTATAGAGGCCGCGGCGGACGAGCTCGGCCTGGATATCCATGACCAGCTGGTTCGCGGGTTGGCCGGCGGCCGTCGCCGGCGGCACGGTGTTGGTGGTCGCGACGTCGCCGTTGTTGTCGCCTTCGCGTTCGATCTTGAAGGTGGTGACCTGGCCGGTGTGTTCCTCGGCCTGCTGGCGGCCGATGAGCGCGCTCGGGAACAGGGCGTCGCGCGTGCGCAGCAGCGGGCGCGGATGGGTGCCCGGCTGATACCACAGCGCGTTGGCGGCGACGAAGGAGAAGATCACCAGGAAGGCGACGGTGCCGCCGGTGATGGACGGATTGCGGCCGACGACGCCGCCGATCAGGCCCACGCCCTGCAGCCCCAGACCGCCAACGGCGGCAGCCCCAGTGAGAAGAAGGCTCGGCTTCTGCCTGCCCCTCTTTCCCTTAGGCGATCTTCGCTTGCTCGCGGCCATCGAAAAGCCCCTCTTCCAAGATGTCGGTCATGCCGGGCGACGTCTTCAGCCGTGGCGGAAATTCGACCGGGTGATTGGCCGAGATGTCGGCTGGAACGCCGGAGCCATCCGCCGCGATCGAGATCGTGATGATGGTGCCGGAACCCGGCGTGCTGGCAATGGCGAAGTCGCCGCCATGCAGCGCCACCAGGCCCTTGACCAGCGACAGGCCGAGGCCCGTGCCTTCGAACCGGCGGGTGTAATCGTTCTGGATCTGCACGAAAGGCTGGCCGAGCAGCTGCAGCTTGTCGGCGGGAATGCCGATGCCGGTGTCGGAGACGCAGAGCGTCAGGATGCCGTCGCGCACCGAGGCGTCGAGCGAGATGGCGCCGCCGGCTTCGGTGAACTTGACGGCGTTGCCGACCAGATTGATGAGGATCTGCTGGATGGCCCGCTGATCGGCCACGACCTCGTCGAGACCGCGCTGGATGCGGCTGGTCAGCGACACGCCCTTGGTCTTGGCCTGAAGCCCGAGCATGGCCTCGCAGGAGCGGACGACGGTGGCGATATCGAAGGGTTCGGGCACCAGCTCGTAACGGCCGGCCTCGATCTTGCTCATGTCGAGCATGGTGTTGACGACGGAGAGCAGATGCGCGCCGGAATCGCGCACAAGGCCGACATATTCGCGCTGGCGATCATTGGCGAGCTTGCCGAAATACTCGCCGATCAGGATATCGGAGAAGCCGAGAATGGCGTTGAGCGGCGTGCGCAGCTCGTGGCTGACGGCCGCGAGGAACCGCGACTTGGCATCATTGGCCGAGCGGGCGTCGGCCGCGTGGGCTTCGGCCTCGACGCGGAGCTGATGCTCGGTGGAGACATCGCGCAGCTGGGTGACGACGCCGATGAGCGCGCCATCGCCGTCGCGCCGCGCGGTCATGTCGGTTCTGAGATGGGAGAACTGGCGGTTGTCGACCGAGACCGACGGGCGCTCGAGCCTGAGATCGACGGCCGCCTGTTCCTCGCCCTGGCGCAGCTGATCGAGCGCCTGGAGGAAGAGGATGCGATCGGAGACGTGGATCTGCTCCATGAAGCCGCGACCGTCAGGCGCGCGCATCCAGGCGAGATAATCGCGCCTGTCGCGGCCGCCGACATTGACGACGGAGCCCTGCGGATCGAGGAACAGGATCAGGCCGGCCGAGGCTTCCATGAAGAATTCCTCGGCGGACTGGGTGGCGACACCCGAGGTGGCGATGCTCTGGCGCGACAGCGCGATGCTGCCGACGGCCGAAAACAGAAAGCCGCCGACGACGGCCGCAACGCCGGCCGGAAGGGCGACGGCCGGGCTGGTGACGACGGAGAGAGCAGCGGGAGCGACAACAAGGGCCGCCGAGGACAGGAGCGCAAGCCGGCGCAGGATCGTCAGCTCGCGCTGGCGTACCGCGGCACTTCCCCCGTCCGGGAGAGCCAGCGATCCGCCGCCCGGTCCACGAGGGCTGTCGCCCGATCCACGATGTCACTCAATACAAGCACGCAATACCCGCCCTGAAAAGGCTCTTCACTAAGGCCCGAGAATAGGCCCCGGGCGCTTAAGGAAAGAATAAGGGAAACGGCCGCTCCACAGCCGCAAAGCGCGAAAAGTCCCATTTTGGACCATCGTAAGGGCCCTTTGTTTTTTACGGTTAACAGCGAGTAAGCGACGGATTTCGCTCATATTTCGGCAAGTTGTTAACGCTTGTGGCGAGCGGCTTGCTCTGAAAGCCTGCAATTACAGGAAGCAGACTGTGGCATGCTTAACGGCAATGGCTACAATTCGACGGAAATGCGCCGGACGCGGTTTCGATTAAAATTTGAACTAAATTCGACGCAAATGCCACCGAGTTTCGAAAACCGGCATTCGCAAGTTTTAGCTAGGGTGAAAGCACACCGGAAAACGGACCTGATTCGGCGCCAAGACCGAGCGGGAAAACAGGATGGGCAAAGACTATGTGGTTTCTGATCAAATCATCTGTATGGCTCGGGCTTCTCTTCGTCGCCCTGTCGTTCTTCAGCGGCGAGCGCCCGGCGAACAGCGGAGCCGGATCGACATTGCAGATCTCCGACGCCTTCGTCGCGGCGACGGGCGCCTATGACTATCTGAGCGGCCTGTGCGGCGAAAAGCCCGAGGTCTGCGCCAAGGGCGCCGAAACGATGGCGGCACTCGGCCAGCGGGCCCGCACCGGCGCCCTCGTCGCCTTCGAGCTGCTCGACGACAAATTCGGCGGCGGCAAGACCGACGCCACGGCCGCAACGCCTTCCGTCGGCCTGGCGCCATCGGCCGCCCAGAGCGCGGCGGCCGGCCAGCAGCTGCGCGACAACCCGACCGTGGCGCTGAACCAGCCGATGCCTTACCGCCCGCCCGTCGACGACGGCGAGGACGGCCCGACCGCCCAGGTGGCGACCGACCGCGTGACGACCGGCGCCATTCCGCTGCCGACGCCGCGCCCGGCCATCTGACGAATTCGCGGCCAACGCCGCATCCCAAGCTTGCACCGGCGACGGCCAGATGGCCCCGCCCTGTGCCTGACGTGCCTGCCCTGTTTATTCTTCAGCATTTTGCTGCGCCGCGAGGATGCCCATCCTTCGCGGCGTTTCTTTTTAATGGTTCAAATCCAGCGGCCCATCGCCTATATGAGCGGGAGACAACGAAAGGCCACTCGCATGACGTCCCTCGATCAGATCATCGACGATTTCACCTTCCTGGACGACTGGGAAGATCGCTATCGCTACGTGATCGAACTCGGCAAGGCGCTGCCTGACCTTTCGGACGACAAGAAGACCTCCGCCAACAAGGTCATGGGCTGCGCCAGCCAGGTGTGGCTGGTGACGCATGCATCCGACGACGGCGACAATCCCGTGATGACCTTCGAGGGCGATTCCGACGCGCATATCGTGCGCGGGCTGGTGGCCATCGTGCTCGCCACCTATTCCGGCAAGACCGCTTCGGAGATCGCGGCACTCGACGCCTTCGAGGTGTTCGGCAAGATGGGGCTGGTCGAGAACCTGTCGGCGCAGCGCTCCAACGGGCTGCGCTCGATGGTCAACCGCATCCGCGAGGAAGCGCGGCTGCGGACAGCGGCGTAAGGGCGAGCTTGCCTTTCAGCTTTGACAATCAGGACCAGAGCTCCGGCCGGTAATCGGGCGCGCCCCAATGCTGCGTGCGCGGGCGGCCGGCGGGCGGTTGCGGGTTGTAGTGGCGCGACAGCGCCAGCAGCGCGGTGCGCAGCATCAGCTTGGCCGAGCGCACCGGCCATTGCCGTTCGCGCTCGACGGTCTCCAGCCCCTTCATGAAACAGCAGACGTCCAGCGCCACGCCTGACAGTTCCGGCCCCAGCGCCTCCAGCGCGCGGTTGACGGCAAGGCGGGCGGCGACGGCCCTGTCGGTGAGATCCGCCATGCCGCCGCGTCCGCCGCTGGCGCGGCTCGACAGGCGCGGCTCCCATGAGGCGGTGACGCGCGGCTGCAGCTGGGCGCGGGTGAAATCGGCGTGCAGCCTTTCGCCGGCCTTGATCGCGGCCTCGGGCATGAAGGCGGCGCCGTCGCGGTCCTTCAGCCGTTCGAGGCTTGCGAGCGGCGATCTGTCCCTGTCGACCCGCAGCCGCCTGACGACGCCATCGACCTCGCGGGCGCTTGTCTCGATCTCCGCGTGCTGCGTGAGAAAGGCCTCGTCCGTCTCGGCGGCGGCGCGGCGCAGATAGGCGCGCGCCTGATTGGATGCGCGCAGCAATTCGCCCTGTTCCTCGACGAGGCCGGAGGCGCGTGCTTCGGCGATGAGGGTTGACGGAAAGCCGGCGGTGGTTCCGTCGGCGAAGAGAATGTCGGTATCGCTCCCCTCGCCCTGATGCCGGCGCGCTTCGCCGCGGATCAAGAGCTTCAGCAGTCTCACCATCGGCTTTTGCGAGGGCGTCGGCTTCGTCTTCGCCTTTGGGGATTTACTCATGGCCGTATCCTTCGCCGGACCGGAAGATGGAATTGACGGTGCGCTCGACGGCGGCGACGAATTCGTCATAGGCGGGATCGTCGCGGCGATCCTCGACCACATGGCAGGCATGGCCGACCGTGGTGCGATCGCGGCCGAAGCCGAGGCCGATCTCGTGGAGCGGGATCTGCAGCGCGACATGGCAGACATACATGGCGATCTGCCTGATGTGACAGAGCGTGCGGCGGCGATCGCGGCGCATCTGCACGGGATGGCCGGCGATCATCACCATTTCGGTGGTGACCTCGCAGCAGATGCGGCAGACGCGGCGCACGGCCTCGGCGGCGGATGGCGGGGAAAAATTCCGGGAAAGCCCGGTCTGCTCGTCCCCATGAAACGGGGATAGCGGCGCATTCGCTGCGCCGGGCGGGGAAAAATGTCCAATCGGCATATGAATACTCCTATGAATAGGAATTAATTCATACACGCTATACAGGAACGGGGATAGACGAAAGCGCGCCGTGATCGATTTCGTCTGATTCCGCTCACGAATTTTAACGGGCGTTGAAATTTTGTGGGATTATTTTCCTCGTTCGGCAATCCTGGTCTCTGCTTTCCGAGCGTCTCCCGAAACCGGCGCCCACTTTCGGGAGATATGCCTGGATACGAAAAAGCCGGGCTTTCGCCCGGCTGATCGTGATCAGGCAATGCTAAAACAGTATCAACCGCGGCCGCGCTTGCGGCGCTGACCGAGACCCATTTCCTTGGCAAGGCGCGAGCGCGCCTCGGCATAGGCTGGCGCTACCATCGGGTAGTCGACCGGCAGATCCCACTTTTCGCGATATTCCTCGGGCGAGAGGCTATGATGAGTCATCAGATGGCGCTTGAGCGACTTGAAATTACCGCCACACTCAAGGCAGGTGATCTGCTCATCCTGGACGGACTTGCGCACAGAGACGGCAGGCTTCTGCTTTTCAACGACAGCCATGGCCGGTGTCGGCGTCGACGTGTTGCTCAACGCCGAATGCACGTCCGAAATAAGATTGGCGAGGTCGCCAACCGGAACGACGTGGTTGCTGACATACGCTGCGACGATATCCGCGGTAAGCTCGACCAGCAATTCTGGCCCGCTACCGGCTGCAGTATCCGTCATATTTCGTTTCTCCTGTTTGCATGCTCAAAAGGTCTAGAACCGCCTTGGCCCGGGACCGCTATCGTAGAGCGAACAGCAAAAAACTCAGTCTGCGGCTACATGTTTCGAAAAACTGAAATCCACCCCTAGATTCCTGAGGCCGAAACCCGTTCTTATACTGCCTGATCTTGCATTAGTACGCACACACCCGCACACGACCCTCAATTAAACATTGAAATTCAAAGCGACCGAGGAAATATGCAATGTGATTCTAATTCAATATCAGAACTCTACTTGAGCATCAATTATCACCGTTTTGCGAAAACGCCAATTAATATTTCATATATATCTGTCAAAAAGCGCCTCTATCCCAAGAATTAGTGGGCCGAAAGGGAAACATTAATCATCCTCACATCTGCTTAAAACTGCAAAAATCTGCTTAAAATCTTGAATATGCGGCACTCTTACCTTTCAAGAAGATCGTCCCGCACCGAAGGCGGCAAAAGACGATAACCTGTCTTGTGTGCCGCCCTGGCCAGCAGATGGGCGGCGAGCGGCGCCGTCAGTATAAAAAACACGAATCCAGCAAGCGCACGTGCAAATACCGCGATTTCCCCCGATCTCGATGCCGGCCGCAAATAATAACAGCCCCGAGCCCACCGTTCCGGCCTTCGACGCAGCATGCATGCGCGTGTATAGATCGGGCAGCCTGACAATACCGATCGCCGCCACCAGCGCGAAAAGCGCCCCTGACAGCAATAGTAACGCGACGACGATGGCGGCGACGTAATCCATCATGTCCTGTCCTTCTTCGTCTTGCGGCCACCGCTTTTTGAAACGGGTTTGAGCTTGGCATCCGGTTTGCGCTTGGCATCGGCCTTCAACTTGGCGCCGTGTTTGGGCTTGGCATCGCTCTTCGACTTCGCATCGGGCTTTTTCGAGGCCGGCCGGCCGGTTTCATCCGTCTGCGTCGCCACGGCGGCCCGCGCGCCCGACATCGGCCCGCGCGAGAGAACGAAGCGGGCGAAGGCGACGGTGGCGAGGAAACCGACGAGGCCGAGCGAAATGGCGATGTCGATGTAAAGCGCGAAGCCGGTCTTGACGGCTACGACGGCGAGAAAGCCGATCGCCGTGCCCGAGAGGGTGTCGAGCGCCAGGATACGGTCCGGCAGGGTCGGCCCCACGATCACCCGCCAGGAGGCGACGAGGAAGGTGACGGCAAGGATGACGAGGGCCACGGATGCGGCGGTGGAGACGATCGCGCCGGGCGTCATCGGAAGGCCTCCATGATCTTGCGCTCGAAGCCATTGGCGATATCGCGGCTTATCGCCTCCGGATCGGCGCAATCGAGCGCATGCACGTAGAGCGTCTTCCTGTCGTCGGAAACATCGACCGACAGCGTTCCCGGCGTCAGGGTGATCATGTTGGCGAGCAGCGTGATTTCGAAATCGCGATCGACGGTGAGCGGAAAGGCGAAAATGCCCGGTTTCAGGTTCATCTTAGGGCTGAGCACCGTCGTCGCCACCTTGATGGCCGACAAAGCGAGATCCTTGAGAAACATGAGCGCCAGCGAGGTGATCGCCATAACGCGCCATAGATAGGCCTTGCTGCCGAAAGGCTCGCGCACGAGAAAAAGCGCCAGCGCGCCGAGCACGAAACCGAGGACGAGATTGTGGGCGGAGGCGCTGCCGCTCAGCGCCGCCCAGGTGATCGCAGCCAGGAGATTGAGAAGCAGGGCGATCATGGCGCGACGCCTCCGGGGAAGAC
This sequence comes from Rhizobium sp. AN80A, assembly GCF_030053015.1. Lineage (NCBI taxonomy): Bacteria > Pseudomonadati > Pseudomonadota > Alphaproteobacteria > Hyphomicrobiales > Rhizobiaceae > Rhizobium > Rhizobium sp. AN80A. The sequence goes on from NZ_JASJPX010000003.1 coordinate 1,642,110, forward strand.
GGACTGGATGTAGGGATAGGGATCGGCTAGCTCGACGGCGACCGATTGCGTCAGCGCCAGCAGCCGCTCCGGCAACAGGCCGAAGCCGACGATGAACACCGTCAGAAGCAGGAGCGGCAGCATCGCCCGCCAGCCGGCGGCGACATGGGTCTCGGCGCTTTCGGTGGCGGGGCGCCAATAAGCAAGCAGGAAGACGCGGCCGAAGCAGATGGTGGTGAGCAAGCCGCTGACCAGCACCGCGGCGGCCAGCCACCAGGCGCCGATATCGAGCGAGGATTTGACCAGGACGAGCTTCGGCCAGAAGCCTGAGAATGGCGGCAGGCCGCAGGCGGCGAAGAACAGGATGAGCGAGATCGCCGCGAAGAGGCCATTGCGGCGATAGAGGCCGCCCTGCCTCGTCAGCGAGAAGCTACCGCCGAGAAAGGCCATCTGGCCGGCCGCGAGATAGAGTGCCGTCATCAGCAGCATGGAGTTCAACGCATAGAAGACCGTGCCGGACAGCGCGCCCGGTGTTCCCACCGCGATGCCGATCAGCATGTTGCCGATCCCGGATATGACGACATAGCCGAGCAGCTTTCTCATATCGTCCTGCGCCAGCGCGCCGAGCGCGCCCAAGATGGCGGTAGCCGCGCCTGTGATGGCGATCAGCAGGCTGAGCTCCTCGCGCTCGAGCGGGAACAGCATCACCAGTACACGGATCAGCGCGTATATGCCGACCTTGGTGAGCAGCCCGGCAAACAGCGCGGAGACGACGATGCGCGGGGTGTGATAGGAGGCAGGCAGCCAGAAATTGACCGGAAAGGCGGCCGCCTTCATGGCAAAGGCGAGCAGGAAGAGCGCCGCCAGCGTCGTCAGCGGCGCGGTCTGGCTGCGCTCGGCTGCCTTGGTGGCGATGTCGGCCATGTTGAGCGTGCCGAAGATGGCATAGAGAATGCCGACCGCGATCAGGAACAGCGTGGTGCCCAAAAGATTGAGGACGGCGTATTTCATCGCGCCGTCGATCTGCCCGCGCTCGGAGCCCAATATCAGCAGGCCGAAGGACGAGATCAGCAGCACCTCGAACCAGACGTAGAGGTTGAAGACGTCGCCCGTGAGAAACGCGCCGGTGACGCCGGCCATCAGCATCATGAGAAACGGGAAGAAGCCGTAGCGCCGACCACCATCGTCGATATCCGACAGCGCGTGGATGCCGGCGGCCAATGCCGCGATCGCCGCCGCCAGCGCCATGACGGCGGAGAGCGTATCGACGGTGAAGGCGATGCCGAACGGCGGCAGCCAGCGGCCCATCACCATGGTGAGCGGGCCGCCCGCCATGACCTTGGCGAGGAGCGCCGCGTCGAGGGCGACGAGCAGCGCGAGACCGGGAATGGCGAGTGAGGCCTGCAGGCGAACGGAGCCGCGCGCCATCAGGAGGATGGCGCCGAGCGTGATGCAAAGCGCCACCGGGGCGATGACGAGCCAGTCGGCGACCGGCACGGGGGACGTGACGAGGGCCGCGGAGAAATCGGGGATGGGTTGGGTGGGGGTGGCCATCTAGGGGGTGGCCTCGCATGGGCGTGGTGCGGGTGCTCTTGGGCGTGGTGCGGGGATGCCCTGCTCTGTCGACGGTGCTGAGGCTGAAGAGTGCGGTGCTGGCCGTAGGCGTGGTGCGGATGCACCCCCCTCTGTCCTGCCGGACATCTCCCCCACAAGGGGGGAGATCGACTCGTTGCGACGGCATCCCCAAACAATGAGCGTGGAGCGAGCGATTACGCCCAGCCAATCTCCCCCCTTGTGGGGGAGATGCCCGGCAGGGCAGAGGGGGGTAAGCCACGGCACAACACCAGCCATCATCAATACCCCACCGGCGGCAACGTCGGCTGGTCCGGCTCGGCCACCCGCATCTCGTCGGTGTTGTCGGTGCCGATGTCCTGATAGGCGCGGTAGGTCAGCACCAGCAGGAAAGCCAGCAGCGAAAAGGAGATGACGATCGCCGTCAGGATCAGCGCCTGCGGCAGCGGATTGGCCGCCCCCGCCGGCAGCGCGTCGAGGCCATCGGGGATGATCGGCGGCACCTCGCGGGTCAGGCGGCCCGCGGTGAAGAGCAGCAGGTTGACGGCGTTGCCGAGGATGGCGATGCCGAGCATGATGCGGATCGAGAATTTCGACAGCATCAGATAGACGGCGGCGGTGAAGAACAGGCCGACCAGGATGGCGAAGAGCGACTCCATCATTCGACCTCCCGCTCTTCCAGCGACAGCGCGATCGACGTGACCGCGCCGACCACGACGAGATAGACGCCGATGTCGAACAGCAGGACCGTCGACAGCGGCACCGTGACGCCTGCTATCTCGGGATAGATCCAGAGGCCGGTCATGAAAGGCACGGCGAAGACGATGGAGATCAGCCCGGCCACCGAGGCCATCAAAGGCCGGCACCCGCTATCGACAGCGGGTGGAAGACGATGGCGCGGCGCACGGCGCCGGTGCCCCTGATGATGCCGAAGATCGCCAGCGCGGACGCCGCGATCAGGCCGCCGATGAAGCCGCCGCCGGGTTCGTTATGGCCGCGCAACAGCACGAAGACGGAGAAGAGCAGCATCAGCGCGGTCAGCACAGGTGCGATGGTGCGTGATATCAACGTGTTCATGGGCGTTCCACTCCGAGGTCATCGGGCGCATCGGGATCGTTTTCGGCAAGCTTGCGCTCGGTTCCCGCCCTGATACGGATCAGCGCCAGGATGGCGAGGCCGGTCATGGCGACGACGGCGATCTCGCCGAGCGTGTCGGTGCCGCGGAAGTCGACGATGATGACGTTCACGACATTGGCGCCGTGGGCGATGGTTTTCGAATAGGTGTTGAAGAAATCGCTGAGCGTGGTGCTGAACGGCGCTTCGGTCGCCTTCATCAACAGCAGCGTCAGGCCGGCGCCGCACGATAGCGCCACGGCGCCGTCGAACACCATCTGTCTGATGGGGCGCGGGTCGGTGCGCGACAGGCGCAGCCTGGTCATCACCAGCGCCAGGATGACCACCGAAAGCGTCTCGACCATGAACTGGGTGAAGGCGAGATCGGGCGCGCCGAAGAGCAGGAAGATGAGGGCGACGGCAAAGCCCTGGATGCCGAGCGAGACGATCGCCGTCAGCCGGTCGCGGGCGATGACGACGGCGACAAGGCCGATCACGGCGAGCAGGAAGACGCCCCATTCATGGATCTGCACGCCGGCCGGCCAGGCGGGAAGCGACGGTCCCTCCCCGAACAGCCAGAGCGGCAGAACGAGGATGGCGGCGACCGCGAGGAAGGTGCAGGTGACGTAGATCTCCAGCCGGCCGGGCTGCAGGATGCGGGTGATGCGCACGGAGAACGAGACGAGGCCCGATATGGCGTTGTCGAAGCCCTGGTCCGGCCCCGGCCCCAATTTCCGCAACAACGCCGCCATCAGCGCGCGGGCGCGCTCGAGCCGCCAGTAGACGGCGATCCCAAGCGCGATGGTGAAGAGCGACAGGAGAAGCGCAAGCCCGATATCCGGCACCAGCGAGATCTTGATGGTGGTGGCCACTCCCCTGACGGACGAGGCCATGGGCGAGGAGATGAAGTCATGCGTCGTCGCCGAAAACAGGGCGGCCAGCAGGCCGAGCAGGGCCAGCGCGGCGGGACCGAGCCAGAGAAGCGGCGGGGCTTCATGCGGATGCCTGGGCGTTTCGACCGGCGTGCCGAGGAATGGCTTGAGAGCGACAGCGAAGGCAATGGCGAACATCAGCGAGTTGGCCGCGATCACCACGACCGCGAAGAGGATCGAACGCGGATCGCCATGGGCAAGGGCGGCGTAGATCTCCTCCTTGGCGAGGAAACCCATGAATGGCGGTAGGCCGCCCATCGAGAGTGCGGCGGCGAGCGCGATCACGAAGGTGAGCGGCATCGCCTTTCTCAACCCCGCGAGACGGGTGACGTCGCGGGTGCCGGTCTCGTGATCGATGATCCCCGAGACCATGAACAGGGCGCCCTTGAACAGCGCGTGGGCGACCAGATAGAGCACCGCCGCCTCGATGGCGTAATCGGCACCGAAGCCGGTGAGCAGCACCAGCAGGCCGAGCGAGGAGACCGTGGTGTAGGCGAGCTTCAGCTTCAGGTCGGTCTGGCGGATGGCGAGCAGCGCGCCGATCACAAGCGTGACGCCGCCGAAGAGCGGCAGGATGACCATCCAGGGCGCCGTGCCGCCCATGGCGGGGTTGAGGCGCATCAGCAGATAGACGCCGGCTTTGACCATGGTGGCCGAATGCAGATAGGCCGAAACCGGCGTCGGCGCTTCCATGGCGTTGGGCAGCCAGGCGTGGAACGGATATTGCGCCGACTTGGTGAAGGCGCCACCGAGAATGAGCAACAGGATCGGCATGTAATAGGGGTTGGCGCGCAAGAGATCGCCCGATTGCAGCAGCACCGACAGATCGGAGGCGCCTGTCGTGCTCCAGATCATCAGCAGGCCGGCCAGCAACAGCAATCCGCCGCCACCGGTGATGACGAGCGCCTGCAGGGCGGCGCGGCGCGAGGCCTCGCGGCGATGATCGAAGCCGATCAGCAGGAAGGAGGTGATCGACGTCAACTCCCAGAAGACGAAGAGCATCAGGAAATCGTCGGAGACGACGAGGCCGAGCATCGCGCCCATGAACAGGAAGATGAAGGAGAAGAAGCGGCCGAGATCGGGATGGCCCTTGAGATAACCGCCGGCATAAAGCACGACCAGCGCGCCGATCCCCGTGATCAGCAGCGCGAAGGTGGTGGACAGGCCGTCGAGCATCCAGGCGAATTCGAGACCGAGGCTCGGCACCCAGGCATAGCCGCCGCGCACGACCATGCCCGCCGCGATCTCTGGCAGCAGGCCCGCGAAGCGGGCAAAGGACAAAAGCGGCAAGAGCGCCAGCAGCCAGGCGGCATTGTGGCCGAATACACGGACGAGAAACGGCGCGAGGACGGCGCCGAGAAATGGCAGGCACAGTGCCGCAAACGTCAATGCCGCGCCATCGGCCATCCACTCTCCCTTACCCGTTGAAATCCGCGAATCCGAAACAAATCAGATATGCTAAGGGTTTAGAAGAAGAGCGCCGCCATCTCAAGCTTTGATCGGCCAAATGAGGGTTTGGACGCATCGCGCGCGGGGACGGATGGCGGCGCAAAGAGGATTGATCAGCGGGTGCGGCCGAGACGCGGCATCCGCCTCGGCGACAGCACCGCGTGCAGGAAAAACGCGGTCAGCATGAGCGGCCAGAGCGAACAGGCGGCAAGGCCGGCGCCTCGCGCCAGCGTCCAGCCGCCCCTGATGGCCCAGCCTTCGAGCGCGGTCATCAGCATGAACACGGTCGAGATCGCGCAATAGACGCTGACAACAATGGATTCAGTCATTTCAGCATCCCCCGATGCTTGCTTCGCATCCACTATAACCGGGATCCGCGGCGACATTAGCTGTCTCTTATGATGAGCCGGCGCTCATCCGAACGGGCGATGCGGAGAGAAAGACGCGCGGGACATGGCGTTTCGTGATAGCCTCATGACTTTAGCAAATGCCGATCACCATCAAGGGAGGATGAGGCGATGCTGGAAGCGGACAGGATCTTCGCCGGCTCCGTGCCGGAAAACTACGACCGCCACATGGTACCGCTGATTTTCGCGTCCTATGCCGCCGACCTCGCGCGGCGGGCCGCCGCCTTCAAGCCCAGGGCGGTGCTCGAGATCGCCGCCGGCACCGGCGCCGTCACCCGGGCGCTGGCGCCGTTGCTGCCGCCCGGCGCGACCTATATCGCGACCGATCTCAACCAGGCCATGCTCGACTACGCCCGCTCGCGGCAGCCGGCGGAGGACCGCGTCGTCTGGCGGCAGGCGGATGCCATGGCGCTGCCCTTCCAGGATGCGACCTTCGATCTCGCCTGCTGCCAGTTCGGGGCGATGTTCTTTCCGGATCGACCGGCGGCCTATCGCGAGGCACGGCGGGTGCTCAGGCCGAACGGCAGGCTTCTGTTCAGCGTCTGGGACCGGATCGAGGAAAACGTGTTCGCCGACGACGTGACAAAGGCGCTGGCCAGCGTGTTTCCCGACGACCCGCCGCGTTTCGCCGAACGCACGCCGCACGGCTATCACGACCGCGACCAGATCCGCGGCGACCTCGCGCGCGCCGGCTTCAAGGAGATCGACATCGACACGCGCGCCGAGATCAGCCGCGCGCCATCGGCCCGCGAGGTGGCCGTCGCCTACTGCCAGGGGACGCCTTTGCGCGGCGAGATCGAGGCGCGGGACCCCAACAGGCTCGAGGCAGCGACCAAGGCGGCGGAGGCGGCGCTGACAAGCAGGCACGGGAACGGCGAGATCGCCGCCAAGATCCAGGCGCATGTGATTCTGGCGTCGGGGTAGGAATCCCGGTTGCATTTCGGCTGTTCGAAAGGCCGGTCGCGGGGCGTCCGGCGCGGTCGATCGGGCCTTCCAGCTGTGCACAGCCCCTGCCCCACCCTTGATCGTTTGGCCGAACAGCACCACATTCCCGAGGAGATCAAAAACACTCCCCAAACCAGGGACGTGACAAGAAGGGCGTGACCACAAGGGCGCGAAAGGAGCATTCCATGGCCGATACGACGATCGCCAAGGTTCACAAGACGGATGCCGAGTGGAAGGAACAGCTGACCCCCGAGCAGTACCGCATCACCCGCCAGCAGGGCACCGAGCGTGCCTTTACCGGTCCCTACTGGGACTCGTTCGAAACGGGGCTCTACAGCTGCGTTTGCTGCGACGCGCCGCTGTTTCGCTCCGACACCAAGTTCGACGCCGGCTGCGGCTGGCCGAGCTATTTCGAGCCGGTCTCGCCAGAAGCGGTGACGGAATATCGCGACAGCAGCCACGGCATGGTGCGCACCGAAATCCGCTGCGGCAATTGCGACGCCCATCTCGGCCACGTCTTCCCCGACGGCCCGCCGCCGACAGGCCTGCGCTACTGCATCAACGGCCATTCGATGGTGTTCACGCCGGAGAAGTGAGCGGCGATCGGATTGATGACGCCCGCCGCGGGAGACCGTGGCGGGCGTTTTGCGTTTGTGGTGTGGCTCAGCCGGGCACCCGCAGTTCCATGAAGGTCAGGTCCAGCCAGCGGCCGAACTTGATGCCGACTTCATGGAAGGTGCCGCCGTTGCGGAAGCCGAGTTTTTCGTGGAGGGCGATGGAGGCCTGGTTGCCGGCCTCGATGCCGGCGATCATGACGTGGATGCCGTTTTCGCCGGCGCGCCCGATCAGCGCCGTCATCAATTGCTTGCCGATGCCGGCGCCCTGGTGGTCCTTTTCGACGTAGACCGAATGCTCGACCGTGTGACGGAAGCCTTCGAAGGCGCGCCAGTCGCCGTAGGAGGCGTAGCCGGCGATCTTGTCGTCCTTCTCGGCGACCAGAACCGGGAAGCCGCGGGCGCGGCGCATCGCGAACCATTCGCGGCGGTTGTCGAGATCGACCACGGTCTCGTTCCAGATCGCCGTCGTATGCTCCACCGCGTGGTTATAGATATCGCGGATCGCGGGGAGATCGGCCTCGGTGGCGTCGCGTATGAGGGTGACTTGCGTCATGATTATTCATCCACTATAAATTCACTATGTCCACTATATCAGACAATTTCGACCGCTGTCTAGGTGATCGCGTCCGCACCGAGCGGGAATTGCGGGGATGGTCGCTGAGCGACCTTTCAGACCACTCGGGCGTTTCGCGGGCGATGATCCACAAGGTCGAGCGCGGCGAAAGCAGCCCGACGGCCTCGCTTTTGGGCAAGCTCTGCGGCGCCTTCGGGCTGACGGTGTCATCGCTGATCGCGCGCGCCGAGGCGGGAAGCCGGCGGCTGAGCCGGCATGACGACCAGCCGTTGTGGACCGATCCCGAGACCGGCTATACGCGGCGCCACGTTTCGCCCGATGGCAGCCCTTTCGATATCGTCGCGGTCGAGCTGCCATCGGGTGCGCGCGTCGCCTACCCGGCCGCCTCCTTCGTGTTTCTTCGGCAATGCATCTGGGTTATCAGGGGGGCGCTGACCTTCGTCGAGGGCGAGACGGTTCACGCGCTTGAAAGCGGCGACTGCCTGTTGCTCGGGCCGGCGGTGGATTGCGAATTCCGCAACGACAGCGACGAGACCTGCCGCTATGTGGTGGTGCTGACGAAGACCGGGTAGAAACCTTTCGATCTCAGACCGGGCTCATGCTGAGAGAGGTGAGCACCGCAGTATAGTGGACGGCGGCGGCGACGACGACGAAGCCGTGCCAGATGGCGTTCTGGAAGCGCAGCTTTTCCCAGACGTGGAAGATCACCCCGAGCGAATATATGATGCCGCCGATGACGATCAGGAGCATCGAGGCATAGGGGATGCGTTCGGCCACCGGCCCGGCGACCATGACGCCGCTCCAGCCCATGGCGAGATAGAGCAGGATCGCCAGCCGGTCGTAGCGGCCGGGAAAGACGCATTTCAAGAACACGCCCATCAAGGCCACGGCCCAGATGCCGACAAGCATGCCCATAAGCAGCGGATTGTCGGCGCCGCGCTCGAGAAAGGGGGTATAGGTGGCGGCGATCAGGATGAAGATCGAGGAATGGTCGAGCCGGCGCAGGAACCACTTGGTGCGCGAGACCGGCCAGGCATTGTAGGAAAACGAAATGCCGAGGGTCAGCACCAGGCCTATGCTGTATATCCACGCGGCGGCGAGCTCGCCTTGCGAGGACCAGACAGTGGCGTAGAAGATGAGCACGGTGGCGCCCACCAGCGCGAGCGCAAGCCCGACCCCGTGGACGATGCCATCGGCGATCAGCTCGTATTTGTCATAAGCCCAGCGGATGCCGTTGAACTCGCCCATCAGGAAAACGCCCCTTGTTAGACCGGGATCGTGGCATCGAAACGCGTTGCGCGCAACACAAGCGCTGTGTGGGGCGGATAAATCTTCGTGAAGCCGGGTCGATACGGGAGGTCGCGGCGACCTACCGTATCCTCCCCTCCCTTTTGCAAATCGGCGTCACCCCTTGCGACGATCGACCAGCACCGAGCATTTGGCGTGGCGCACGACGCGGTCGGCGGTGGCACCGATGAAGTAGTTGCTGAAATCGGGCATGTGCGAGGACAGGATGATGAGGTCCGCCTTGTTGGCCTCGGCCGAAGCGATGATGCCGCTGGCCGGCCGGCCATGGCTGATCTCGATACGGGCGGGAATGCCGGTGGCGACGATCAGCCTCTGCAGCTTGTCCTCGGCGTCCCTGGCGGCGTTTTCGACAAGATCGACGGGAATATCGACGCCGAGATAGGTCGGCACGTCCTCGACGACATTGAGCAGGATAATCTCGCCATTGCTATCGAGCAGCGAGGCGGCCTTGCGGAAGGTCGCTTCCCCGTTGGCGAGCGCGCCGATTTCGACGGCGACGACGATCTTCCTGTACATGATGCAACTCCTCTATGACTGCATGCAACGGTGACAATATCCTCCCGAAAAACATATGGCGCTTTGATCAGGATCAAGCTCACGCTTTGATCGGGATCAAGTCGGCGCCTTGATCGGGATCAAGCTCACGCCTCGATCGGGATCAAGTCGGCGCCTTGATCGGGATCAAGTCGGCGGCTCGATAGGGATCAAGTCGGCGCGTGGAGGTCGTCAACGAATATCGAACGCTTCATCGTCAAAAACGGGGCTTCTGTGAACAATCGCGATGCGCCATATAGACCAAAGGTACAGTGGCCAGAGGACAGATCACGCGCATGAACCGGCGGACATTCCCTGGCATTGCCATGGGCAGCAATACACCGCCGGCGCCGGTACGCCCTCCATTACCCGGGCAGGAGACCCACAGATGACCACCGAACAGACTTCCTACGCGCTGACGCGCCCCGCCTATGTCGATCACTCGCATCTTGTTGTGACCGACCTGGCGACCGTTTCGGCCTTCTACCAGTCGATGCTCGGGCTTGATGTCATCGAGAAGACGGCGAGCGGCGAAGTGCTTGGCGTCGGCGAAACGCCGCTTCTGACGTTGACGACGGGCAAGGATGTCCGCGCCGCGCCGCGCAATGCCGCCGGCCTGTTCCACACCGCCTTCCTGATGCCATCACGCACCGAGCTGGCGCGCTGGCTGCGCCATGCCGCGCACAACAATGTCGCTCTCGACGGCGCGTCCGACCATCTGGTCAGCGAGGCGATCTACCTCTCCGACCCAGAGGGCAACGGCATCGAGATCTATTCGGACCGCTCGCCGATGCAATGGAAATTCCACCAGGACGGCCAGGTGGAGATGGCGACCCACCGGCTCGACCTGCAGGCGCTCTACGAGAGCGCGCCACAGGATAGCTGGACCGGCATGGCCGAGGGCACGGCGATCGGCCACATCCACCTGCAGGTCGGCAACATTCCCGAGGCCGATCAATTCTATCGCGACGTTCTCGGCCTGACGATCATGGCGCGCTATCCGGGCGCCAGCTTCTTCGCCACCGGCGGCTATCACCACCACGTCGCCGCCAACATCTGGAACAGCCGCGGCGCGGGTGCGCGCACCGAGGCGATGACCGGGCTTTCGGATTACGCGCTGCGCTTCAACGACCGGCAAGCGCTCGACAAGGCCGTGGCAAAGCTCGACGAACTCGAGATCAAGAGCGAAAAGCGCGATGGCGGCGTGTTCCTGCGCGATCCCTGGGGTATCGGGCTGACGCTGTCGGCGTGATTTTCTCTCCGCCAACGTCCTTCCGGCGCCCACCTTGCGGTGGGCGTTCTGCTTTCTGGGGATCATCGGAAAACGCCATCCAACGGCATCTGGCAGGGCCGCGACGGTGCTCCGATCGGGCACGAAACGCAGCGGCCCTGCCTCCCCGCCGTTGCGTGCTGAACAATGCGCCGGAGATGCGGCGAGAATTCGGCATTCCCACTTTGAAACGGAAGGAACCGGAACGAGTTTCGCCGCGTTCTAGCTGCGAAGCAAAAGGGCTTCCGGGGAACGACCATTCATGGGCATTGCCAACGGCATTCGCAAACAGGCGAGCAAGATCGCCATCGGAGAGCGTCGCGTCAGCTCGTGGGCGCAAAACATGACGGCGGCGGAAGAGGCTGCGGCGCAGGCGCCGGTGCGGCGCGTGGAGAAGGATGGCCTGGACATCACCATGGCCTGGGCGATCATCGGCATCTTCGTCATCCTCGGTCTTTCGGCCGTCTACATGATGTCGCTCATCCTGATCCCGCTGACGCTTGCCGTCGTGATCGGCATGATCCTCGGCATGCTGGCGGAGAAGCTGACGAAGCTCGGCGTTCCCCGCATCACCAACGCCGTGATCCTGTCGTCATCCGTGACGCTCGTCATCTTCCTGGTCGCCAATTCGCTGGCCGGGCCGCTGATGACGCTCGCCAACGAGGGGCCGGCCTTCGCCGAGAGGACGATGACCCGGCTGATGCCCTATCTCGAGCGCATCAAGTGGCTGCATATCACGCCGGAAACCTTCCAGAGCGGCCCGATGTCGGCCGACAAGCTGCTTGAGAATACCGGCAACATCCTGCGTCTCGTCACCGCCAACCTCACCCCCGCCCTGATACAGGCGCTGATCTTCTTCGCGGCATTGCTGCTCTTCCTCGTCGGCCGCGTCAGCCTGCGCAAGTCGATCATCATGGTGTTTCGCGAGCGCTCGCAGCGGCTCACCGCCATCCGCGTCATCAGCGGCGTCGAGCAGGTGCTCGGCTTCTACTTCGCCACCGCCTCGGTGATCTATGCCTGCCTCGGCGTCATCATGACCATCATCGCCTATGCCGGTGGGCTGTCGGCGCCGGTTCTGTGGGGGTTCTTCGCGTTTCTCTCGAGCTTCATCCCCTATCTCGGCATCACCCTGATGACCTTCGCGATCGCGGTGGCGGGCATTCTCACCCATGACGGGCTTCTGATCGGGCTTATCCCGGCGGCGGCCTTCTTCACCGTCCACCTCGTCATGGAAAACCTGATCTTCCCGGCGGTGATGGGACGGCGGCTGGAGATCAACGCCTTCGTGGTGTTCCTCGCCATCCTGTTCTGGACCTGGATGTGGGGCGCCGTCGGCGCTATGCTGGCGCTGCCGCTGTCGCTGATCGCCATGACCATCATCGACGAGCTGTTCATCGAAGAAAAGCAGCTGCCGCAACTGCCGAAGTGAGGCCGCCATGTCCGAGATCGAGCTGAAGAGCCTGAGCCAGGATCGATTGACCAGCGGCCTTTCGCCCTGGGGCCATGGCGCGGGACGGCCCATGTTCGCGCCGCTGACCGATCATTTGCAGGTCGACGCGCTCGTCATCGGCGGCGGCGTGACCGGCGCGCTGATGGGCCAGCATCTGGCCGAGCGCGGCCTGTCGGTCGTTATCGTCGATCGCGAGCACCCGGGGCTCGGAAGCACGGCCGCCAGCACCGCGATGCTGCAATGGGAGATCGACAGGACGCTGACGGAACTCGAGCAGTTCTACGGCTTCGAGCGCGCCGCCGGGATCTATCGCCGCAGTGCTGCCGCCGTGTCCGGCCTCGCCAAGCTGATCGCCGCGCACCGCATCGACTGCGCCTTCAGGCCGCGCCGTTCGCTCTATCTAACCCGCAACCATGAGGGCGCGCGCGATCTCGCCGCCGAGGCAGAACTGCGGCAGCGCGTCGGACTGCCGAGCCGTTATCTCGAACATTGCGATCTCTTCACCGAATTCGAGATCGACCGCGACGCCGGCATCCTGTCGCGCGGCTCGGCGGAGGCCGATCCGCTGCTTCTGACATGGGCGCTGCTGCGGCTGGCGGCCAGGGACGGCGCGCGGCTCATCGACGCCTCCGTGACGAGAGTGCACAGCGAGGGCGGCCGCGTGACGGCGGAGACGGATGGCGGCTTCGTGATCGAGGCGAAGACGGCGGTGCTGGCGACCGGCTACAGCCTGCCCGATATCGCGATGCCGAAACTGCACCGCACCACCTCCAGCTGGGCGATGGCGACCGTGCCGCAGGAGCCGGGAACGCTGTGGCGCGACCAGGCGCTGATCTGGGAGGACAGCCACCCCTATCTCTACATGCGCACGACGGATGACGGCCGCATCGTCGTCGGCGGCGAGGACGACCACACGGTCGATCCGGCCAGGCGCGACGCCAAGGCGCCGGAAAAGATCATGACCATCCGCGAAAAGATGAAGCTGATCTGGCCTCGCGCCGACACCCGCGTCGCCACCGCCTGGTGCGGCACCTTCGGCGAGACCGCGGACGGCCTGCCGCTGATCGGCCCGGTGCCATCGCTGCCGCATGTCTACGGCGCCTATGGCTACGGCGGCAACGGGATCACGTTTTCCTATCTCGCGACGCAGGTGATCGGCGCGATGATGTCGGGGACCTATCGCGAGTGGTTCGACGATTTCGCGATGGATCGCGATGGGCCGGGCGGCGGTTTGCGTCGAGATGAGGCGGCGCGGGTGGAGATGGCGGTGCGGTAGAGTGGGTTGGCGCTGGCTTAGCTTGTGCGCGTGGCCCCCTCATCCGCCTGCCGGCACCTTCTCCCCGGTGGGGAGAAGAGACTTGTGGCGAGCCGCTCGCTCCATCTTCCCTTCTCCCCAACGGGGAGAAGGTGGCGGCAGCCGGATGAGGGGGCCACGGGCTCGGCATCTACCGTTACGTCACCACTCGGCACAACGTTCACCGTTATGCCACATGCCTCTCCCTACTCCGTCGTATCGTCATCCCCGCTATCCTCGACATCCTGCAGCCGCACGAACTGCGTGCCCCTGGCCTTCAGGTCGAGGATGGCCCTGGCGACGCCCTCGCCGGCGGAGCGGGTGGGCTGGTTGATGTGGGAGATGACGACGTCGCCGTCCCTGGCTGCGGAGATGCGCTTCTCGGCGGCGGCGGCGGGCAGCAGCGAGCCGCCGTCGCCGTTTACCGAATAGCCGGCGATGCGGTAGCCCATGGCGCGGATCTCGGCGATCGCGGAACGGTCGTACTTGGCTGTCGAGCCGCGAAACCAGCGCGGCGCCGGAATGCCGGAGGCGAGCATGGCGTCGACGCCGCCCTGGACTTCGAGGCGCACGGCCTCGGGAGAGCCCGCCGAGGCGATGCCGTAGATCGACACCGGCTTGTCGACGGCCGGAATATGGTTCTGGCCGTGATTTTCCAGTTCGAACAGATCGGGATTGGCGAGCATGACCTGCAACGCCTGAGGATTGCGCTTCAGCCAGCGGGCGGTGACGAAGATCGTCGCCGGAATGCGTTGCGAGACCAGCACCGAGAGAATGCGTTCGTCCGCCTTGCCCATGCAGGCGTCGAAGGTGAGCGCGACGCGGGCACGGCCCTTGATACCGGAGCGGGCGACGCGCAGCTGCGGCTCGACGAGCTTCGGCGCATCCGCCTTCGGAACGGCCGGCCCACCTGGATACGGCACGGCAGCGACTTCCGGCAATGGAGCGGCCGGAGACGTGGGTGCAGCGGTTGCCGGCGCAGCGAACGGCGACGCGCCCAGGATGGAAAGAAGAAGCACGGGAGCGAGGATAAGGCGATTCATAACAGTGCGATGCCGTTGAAAATTCGAGCGCTGCATAATGCAAAGAGAGGCGACGCGCCAGAGGATTGCCGCCGGGGCCACGGGCTCAATCGTAGAGGTAATACTTGGTCCAGGTGTCGCGCGGAACCTTGTCGCCGATCGTGTAGCTCAGTTCGCGCACATTGATGTGCTGCGGGCCGGTGATGCAGTTGTAGGACAGGTGATACCAGTCGCCCTTGCTGCGGAACACGGCGCCGGGGCTTCCAGCCGGTCGTCGCCGGGAATCGGGTCCTTGAAGGTGTAGGCAATCACCTTGTCGGGCTTGTAGCCGGTATCGTCCTTGTTGATTCGGCTCATCAGCTCGGTGTCGCAGCTCTGTTCCAGGCGGGTCGCGGGGTCGAGCTTTTCGAGCTGCTTCTTGATCGCCGGATCGACGGCGAATGCGGTAGGCACAAAGGCGGATGCGGCAAGGCTGAGAGCGGTCAGAGCGAGGGCGATACGTTTCGGCATTACGGGAGAAGTCCTTTGCAAGCTCATTGCGGAACGCCGCGCGGCGGGAGCGGCCAAGGCCGTCTTCGGGCCAGCCGGCTATGGCGGAATTCCGCAGGATGAGTGCGGACTTTCTTAAATATTGTGGTCACATCAAGGCAAAACGGGCATTCCCCGGGTTTTGCACGGATGCGGTTCGCCAGGGACCGCCCGGGATCGCGCGGCGCCTTCGCATGGCGCTCTCGTGGGCGGCTTTTGGCGCTTGATCGGCGGCGCCGGCGTCTCTATCTCTTCACAACCTGAAATCCGACCCCGGAGCTTTCCTTGTCCGTCTTCAAAGATCTGCCGAACCCGCCCGTCGCACCGAAGAAGCCGCGTTCCGATACGCGTCACGGCATTACCCGCACGGACGATTACGCCTGGCTGCGCGCCGACAACTGGCAGGCGATGTTCAAGGATCCCTCGATCCTCGACCCCGAGATCCGCAAGCATCTGGAGGCGGAAAACGCCTATATGAACGCGGCGATGGAAGACACCAAGCCGCTGCAGAAGACGCTGTTTGCCGAGATGCGCGGGCGTATCAAGGAAGACGACAGCTCGATCCCGATGAAGGACGGGCCTTTCGCCTACGGCACCTTCTTCGTGACCGGCGGCGAGCAGCCGCGCTATTTCCGCATTCCGCGCGACGCCGACATCAAGGATGAGAGCCAGCGCACCGTGCTGCTCGACGGCGACAAGGAAGCCGAGGGCAAGGCCTACTTCCGGCTGGCCGGCATCGACCATTCCACCGACCACGATCGCGGCATCTGGGGCTATGACGACAAGGGCTCGGAGTTCTACACGCTGAAGGTTCGCGACCTCAAGACCGGCGAAGACCTGCCCGATCTGATCGAGAACACCGGCGGCGGCGGCGCCTGGGCGCCCGATGGCAAGAGCTTCTTCTATTCGGCGCTGGACGAGAACCACCGCCCCTCCAAGGTGTTCCACCACATCATCGGCACGCCGCAATCGGAAGATCGGCTGGTCTACGAGGAAGAGGACGCGGGCTTCTTCATGGGCGTCGGCGGTTCCCTGCTCGACGACTTCATCTTCATCGACATTCACGACCACGAGACCTCGGAATATCTCTTGATCCCGACCGGCGACCTGACCGCCAAGCCGAAGCTGGTGGCGGCCCGCGAAGAGGGTATCGAGTACACGCTGACCGAGGGCGGCGATGTGTTCTACATCCTCACCAACGACGGCGAGGCCAAGGATTTCAAGATCGTGGAAGCGCCGGTTGACAATCCCGGCAAGGAAAACTGGCGCGAGGTGGTTCCGCACAAGCCGGGCACGCTGATCATCAGCCACATGGCCTATGCCCGCCACCTGCTGTGGCTGGAGCGCAAGGACGGCCTGCCGCAGATCATGATCCGCGACCGGGCGACCGGCGAGGAGCACGCGATCGGCTTTGCGGAAGAGGCCTATTCGCTCGGCCTGCAGGGTGCCGCCGAATATGACAGCGACGTGATCCGCTTCTCCTACTCCTCGATGACCACGCCATCGCAGCTCTACGACTACAACATGGTGACGCGCGAGCGCACGCTGTTGAAGACGCAGGACGTGCCGTCGGGCCACAATATCGACGACTATGTCACCCGCCGCGTGTTCGCGCCCGGTTGGGACGGCGTCGAAGTGCCGGTGACGTTGCTCTATCGCAAGGACACGCCGCTCGACGGCTCCGCCCCTTGCCTGCTCTACGGCTACGGCGCCTATGGCGTGACCATTCCGGCGAGCTTCAACACCAACTGCCTGTCGCTCGTCGATCGCGGCTTCGTCTATGCCATCGCCCATATCCGCGGCGGCAAGGACCGGGGCTTCGCGTGGTACGAAGATGGCAAGATGGAGAAGAAGACCAACACCTTCAAGGACTTCATCGCGGCGGCCGACTATCTGAATCAACAGAAGTTCACCTCCTACGCAAACATCATCGCCGAGGGCGGCTCGGCCGGCGGCATGCTGATGGGGGCGATCTCGAACATGGCGCCGGAAAAATTCGCCGGCGTCATCGCCGCCGTTCCCTTCGTTGACGTGTTGAACACCATGCTCGACGACACGCTGCCGCTGACCCCGCCGGAATGGCCGGAATGGGGCAACCCGATCGACAGCCGCGAGGAATACGACCAGATCGCAGCTTACTCGCCCTACGACAATGTGGAAGCCAAGCCCTACCCGCCGATCCTGACGCTGAGCGGCCTGACGGACCCGCGCGTGACCTATTGGGAGCCGACCAAATGGGTGGCGAAGCTGCGCGACAAGTCGACCGGCGGCGCGCCGGTGTTGCTGAAGACCAACATGGACGCCGGCCATGGCGGCGCATCCGGGCGCTTCCAGCGGCTGGAGGAGGTTGCGTTCGAGTATGCGTTTGCGGTGAAGGTGGCGGGGAAGATGTAAGGGGGGCGGGTGTGGCTGGGTGGAAACGGCGGCGCTTGTAGCCCCCTCATCCGCCTGCCGGCACCTTCTCCCCGTTGGGGAGAAGAGACTCGTGGTGGACCGCTCGCGCCAACCTCCCCTTCTCCCCCACGGGGAGAAGGTGGCCCGGAGGGTCGGATGAGGGGGCTCCGGGCTCCGTAAGGCGCTGTTTTAATTGCCCAGTACGAACGAGAGAGCACAAATGCCCGTCTACAGCTGCGATGGAAGACGGCTGACCGCACTCAATGCTCGGCGTGCGCTGCCGCCTTGTTGCCGCCGTGGCCGCTGATGTCGGCGCCGGCGGTGCGGGAGAAGCGCAGGTTCCAGAAGGTGGCGGTGAGCGAGACCGCGGTGACGAACAGGAAGGCGGCCGAGAAGTCGCGCAGTTGCGGCGTGTCGCCGCTGCCGGTTACCGTCATCGACACATGCAGCACGAAGGCGCCGACGCAGATGCCGAGCGACAGCATCAGCTGCTGGAAGGTGGTGTAGAAGCTGGTGGCCGCGCTCATCCGGTCGCGCTCGATCGCGTCATAGGCGACGGTATTGTAGGCGGTGAACTGGAACGACATGAAGAAACCGCACATGACGAGCACGGCAAAGATCAGGCCGAGCGGCCAGTCCGGCCGGAAGAAGGCGCAGAGCGCATAGCCGAACGTAGCGGTAAAGCCGTTGAAAATGAGCGCGTTGCGGAATCCGAAGCGGCGCAGGATCCTTGGCGCGAAGGCCTTCATCGCCATCGAGCCGATGGCGGCTGCCGTCACCAGCTGGCCGGCCTTGGCGGCGGAGAGGCCGAAGCCGAGCTGGAAATAGAGCGGCAGAAGGAAGGGTTGCGCGCCCTGCGTGATGCGGGTCAGCGAACCGGCGATAACAGAGGTGCCGAAGCTCGGCACCTTCATCAGCGAGAAATCCATGATCGGCGCGGGGTGCTTTCGCGCGTGCCTGAGATAGGCGATGCCGAAGAGCAGGCCGATCGCGATCAGGAACAGCGCGAACATCCCCTCGCCCGGACGGCTGGAGCTCTCGAAGCCGAAGAGCAGCGAGCCGAGCGCGATGCCAGAGAGGATGAAGCCGACCGTGTCGAAGCGCTTCTTCGTCTCGCCCTTGAAGTTCTCGATGAAGATCGAGACCAGGATGAAGCCGAGGATGCCGATCGGGACGTTGATGTAGAAGATCCAGCGCCAGTCGAGATAGGTGACGATCATGCCGCCGACCGGAGGGCCGAGGATCGGGCCGATCAGCGCCGGCACCAATAGCCACGACATGGCGTTGACCATGTCCTTGCGGGCGACGCTGCGCAGAAGCACGAGACGACCGACCGGCATCATCATGGCGCCGCCGAGCCCCTGCAGCAGGCGGGAAAGAACGAGAGACCAGAGATTGGGCGACAGCGCGCAGCAGATCGAGCCGACGACGAAGACGGCGATGGCCGAGCGGAAGACGGTGCGCGAGCCGAAGCGATCGGCAATCAAGCCACTCGCCGGAATGAAGATGGCGAGGCTGAGCAGATAGGAGGTGAGCGCGATGCTCATCGACGGCGCGGAGACGCCGAAATCGCGCGCCATGGTGGGAAGTGCTGTGGCCAGAACCGTGGCGTCCAGCTGTTCCATGAACATGGCGCTGGCGATGATCATCGCGACGACGCGGAAATTGGGCTGGGGGCGGCCAAGGGCGGCCGCCTGGTAGATCTGATCCGACATCGTCCGGGATCGCTCGCGAATACGCGGCTCAAGCGCAGAGGCAATCGCCGCGGCATGAAATGGCTTGGCGCCAAGGGTGAATGAAGTTTTTATATACGCCCGCAAATGTGGCGGGGTTATGCTTAAATGGCAAGGCTGATGTGACCTCAGCGTATGGGTGTCTCAGCGGTGATCACGCATCAGCGTCTCGTAGTCGCGACCGCCGGAGAAGATGTTGGTGATGACGATCCTGTCGTCCTCGACGCGGTAGAGGATGACGATGCTGCGCTCGAAGACCGCAAGACGCAAATCAGCGCCGAGATCAGGTCGCGCCACGCCGCCGAATGGGGCATCACCTATGCGTCGGCAGCGATCCCGCAATCGCTTGAGATACAACACGCTCGTTTGCCGGCTGCCGCTTCTCTCTAATACATAGTCGAAGATCGTCTTGAGGTCGCGCTGCGCCGCTCCGCGGAACGTGACACCGTAGGTCTTCATCGCGGGCTCGGCTCGACCGCAAGCGTCTCCAGCCAGTCATCGATTTCCTCGAGGCTCAGGCTCGGCCTGGGATCATCGAGCGATTCCCGCACGCGCGCCCTTATGGCGGCGATGCGTTCCTTGTGCTCTTCCTCCTGGCGCATCCAGGCGCGCATGGCGGCGCGGATGACTTCGCTGGTCGAGGCGAAGGCGCCGGCGTCGATCTCGGCATTGATCACATCGACCATTTCAGCCGGCAGGGTGATGCTGAGCTTTTCCATGTTCGTCTCCCGCGTCCTGGCGTCTGGAGGTACGATTTTATCCTACCACCCCGGCCAGCCCGCAGCAATCGGGGCGCGGCCTACCTCCTATGTCCGAATTGCCTTCGCCGCCAAGGCGCTCAAGCTCGCATCGAGGAGCGCCGACGCGCCAGGGCCGCCGGCGAAAACGAGAGCGGGGGCACATGCGTCTATATCTCATCACGGCAACCGCCGTTCTTATCTCGGGCAGCGCGCAAGCCTACCAGAAATGCGGTGGCAGCCCGTCGGTCGACGTCTCCTGGGAGACATCGGTGCTCAGCGTCAACGGCACCTTCTATCAGATGAAAAGCGAGAGGCTGGGCAAGAGGAGTTCGCGGCTTGTCGGCCACGACATGGTGTTCGTGCGAAGCAAGGGCAGCCAGGTCCTGATCCGCAACGGCGGCAGCACGCGCTACGACTGCAAAAAGGCCGAGGGCGAGCTGCAGGCGGCGAACATCGTTCCCTATCGCGCCAACACGATCGTCAAGTCCACGTCGCCGGTCGAATTCCCCGACGACACCGGCACCAGCGCGCAAGCGTCTTCCCGTGACGGCAGCAAGGGTGGCGGTGGTGGCGGCAAGGGCGGCGGCGGCAAGGGCGGCGGTGGTAAGGGCGGAGGCGGTGGCGGCAAGGGCGGCGGCGGTGGCGGCGGCGGCGGTGGTGGCGGCGGTGGTGGTGGCGGTGGTGGTGGCGGTGGTCGCAATCGATAACGCCTGGCGCGCGCAAGGCACTTGGGCGCTTGCGCCGGGCGTGGCCGAGCCCTACCTAATGCCTATGACCATTCTTTCGGATGCACCCACGTCCCGCCCCTTTCCCTTCGACAACAGCTATGCGCGGTTGCCGCGGAACTTCTTCGCGCGGCAGGCGCCGTCCTCGGCCGCCGAACCGTGGCTGATCAAGCTCAACGAACCGCTGGCCGAAGAACTCGGGCTCGACGTCGAGGCTCTGAAGCGCGATGGCGCCGCGATCTTTTCCGGCAATCTCGTGCCTGAGGGCGCCGATCCGCTGGCCATGGCCTATGCCGGGCATCAGTTCGGCAGCTTCGTGCCGCAACTGGGCGACGGGCGGGCGATCCTGCTTGGCGAGGTGATCGACAAACACGGAAAGCGCCGCGACATCCAGCTGAAGGGTGCCGGGGCCACACCGTTTTCGCGGCGGGGCGACGGGCGCGCGGCGCTCGGGCCGGTGCTGCGCGAGTATGTCGTCAGCGAAGCCATGCATGCGCTCGGCGTGCCGGCGACGCGGGCGCTGGCCGCCGTCTCCACGGGCCAGCCGGTCTATCGCGAACAGATCCTGCCGGGCGCCGTCTTCACCCGCGTGGCGGCGAGCCATATCCGGGTCGGCACCTTCCAGTTCTTCGCGGCGCGCGGCGATACCGAAGGCGTGCGGGCGCTCGCCGATTATGTCATCGACCGGCATTATCCGGAGCTGAAGGACGGCGCCAATCCCTACATCGCGCTGTTCGAGGCTATCGCCGAACGGCAGGCGGCGCTGATCGCCAGGTGGCTGCATGTCGGCTTCATCCATGGCGTCATGAACACCGACAACATGACCGTTTCGGGCGAAACCATCGACTTCGGCCCCTGCGCCTTCATGGACGCCTACGATCCCGGCACGGTGTTCTCCTCGATCGACCAGAACGGCCGCTACGCCTATGCAAGCCAGCCCGGCATCGGCCAATGGAACCTGGCGCGGCTCGGCGAAACGCTGCTGCCGCTGATCGACGCCGATCAGGAGAAGGCGGTGGAGATCGCCAATGTGGTCATCAAGGATTATGGCGAGCGCTTCCAGCTGCACTGGATGCGGGGGATGCGCGAGAAGATCGGTCTTGCTGATGTGGAAGACGACGATCTCTCGCTGATCCAGTCGCTGCTTTCCACCATGCAGGCCGGCCAGGCCGATTTCACGCTGACCTTCCGGCGCCTGGCGCATCTGGCCGTCGACGACGGCGCCGAACACGCGTTCCTCAAGACGTTCAGCGACGGCACGGCGGCGAAAGAATGGCTGGTGCGCTGGCGCGAGCGACCTGCGCGCGAGACGACCACCGGCACCGAACGCGGCGTCGCCATGCTTGGCGTCAACCCCGCCGTCATCCCGCGCAATCACCGCATCGAGCAGGCGATCGTTGCCGCTGTCGAGGATGCGGATTTCTCGCTGTTCGAAGCGCTGCTCGACGTGCTCGCCAAACCCTATGAGGAGCGCGCGCAATTCGCCGCCTATATGGAGCCGCCGAAGCCCGAGGAGCAGGTTCTGCAGACATTTTGCGGAACGTGAGTTGTGTCGCAAAATAAAAGCACTCATAAGCAGAGCTCCTGAGGCCAGTATCACAGAACGGCGGAGTGTATTTATGGGTGGGATCGGACGATACGGTCTATTGATAATACACGCCCTCATCTGGGTGATTTTGATGGGCGCGGCCTACGCAAAGGCGGGGCCCTATAAATTCGCAAGCTGTTGGCAAATCATTCCGATTTACTTCCCGCCGTTGGGTATGGTGATGATGGCCATTGGCGCATTTGGCGCTTTTGTCCTTCTCCTCTCGGTCGTCATTAAACCAATCCGCAGCAAAGGATATTTCCGTGCAGCCCGACACGCGGTTATTTTCACGCTCGGCTGGAACGGTTGCAGCCTCGCTGCCTACATGGCCGTTGGCCAGGTGAGCTGTCTTTAAATGTTTACCGCTGGCGAGACCGCGGCCGCGCTCGAGATTGTGGCGGTTGAAAGGCAGATCGGGCCGCTCTATTTCCGCTGATGATGCTTTCGGCCAAGACGATTTTGTCGCCGTTTGCGTGCATTCCTGATCGCTCCCCATCCCCACGGGAGCTCGGTGCATTTCAGTTGGAGACCGGCCTCATGGCGATCGTCTTGACATCCCTCCTTTTCGTTCTGATCGGACTGGCACTCGGCGGCGGCGGGCTCTGGCTCGTGCTGCTCGGCGGCAACTTTTTCTATCTCTTCGCCGGTATCATGTTCCTGCTGACGGCGGCGCTGCTTCTGAAGCGCAAGGCGGCGGCGCTCTGGGTCTATGCGGTGCTTGTGATCGCCGCGCTCGTCTGGGCGATCTACGAGGTCGGCTTCGACTGGTGGCAACTCGGGCCGCGCGGCGGCCTGATCATCCTTCTCGGCCTGTGGCTGCTGACGCCGTGGATCCGCCGGCCGCTCGGCTTTTCCGGCACGACCGGCACGCCCTACCCTGCCAGCCCATGGCCGCTCGCCATTCCTGTTCTCGCCGCGATCGCGGTCGCCGGCTATTCGATGACGACGAACCCGCATGACCAGAACGGCAGCCTGCCGACGGCCATGACCGGCACCCCGACATTCGGCGGCACGGTGACCGACGGCGAGTGGCACCAGTATGGCCGCACACCCTTCGGCCAGCGCTATTCGCCGCTGGATCAGGTCAATGTCAGCAACGTCAAGGAACTGAAGGAGGTCTGGCGCTACCAGACCGGCGACGTGAAGCGACCGGATGACGTCGGCGAGACGACCTACCAAGTCACGCCGCTCAAGGTCGGCGACACGCTCTATCTGTGCACGCCGCATAACTGGGCGATCGCGCTCGACGCCAAGACCGGCAAGGAGAAGTGGAAGTTCGACGCCAATTCCGGCATGAACCCAGACCGGCAGCACCAGACATGCCGCGGCGTCACCTACTATCACGATACGGCGGCGGCCGGCGGCGCGCCATGCGTCGACCGCGTCTACCTGCCGACCTCGGATGCCCGGCTGATCGCGCTCGACGCGCTCGACGGCAAGGTCTGCACGGATTTCGCCGACCAGGGCACGCTGCGCCTCGAAAAGGGCATGAAGTACAATCCGTCGGGATACTACTACTCGACCTCGCCGCCGGTGGCGATCGACGGCAAGCTGATCATCGGCGGCGCGGTCAACGACAACTACTCCACCAAGGAACAATCCGGCGTCATTCGCGCCTTCGACATCCGCACCGGCGAACTGGTGTGGAACTGGGATTCAGGCAACCCCGACGTGACGACGCCACTGCCCGAGGGCCAGACCTACACGACGAATTCACCAAACAGCTGGTCGGTTCTGTCAGCCGACGAGGGCCTCGGGCTGATCTACGTGCCGCTCGGCAACCAGGTGCCCGACCAGCTGGGGATGGGAAGAAGCGCCAATGTCGAGAAATTCTCGTCGTCGGTGGTGGCGCTCGACATGAAGACCGGCCAGCTGAAATGGGTCCAGCAGTTCGTGCACCACGACCTGTGGGACATGGACGTTCCCGCGCAACCGGTTCTCTTCGACATGAAGAAGGCCGATGGCACGGTCGTTCCGGCGCTGGTGGCGCCCACCAAGCAAGGCGACATCTACGTGCTCGACCGGCGCACCGGCGAGGCGATCATTCCGTTCAAGGAAATCCCGGCGCCGCAGGGCACGATCCCCGAGGACCGTGCCGCGCCGACGCAGCCGATCTCCGACCTCACCTTCTCGCCGCCGCCGCTTCAAGAAAAGAACATGTGGGGCGTGTCGCTGTTCGATCAGCTCGCATGCCGCATCCAGTTCCACCGCTACAAATACGAGGGGCGCTATACGCCGCCATCGCTCGAGGGATCGATCATCTATCCGGGCAATTTCGGCACCTTCAACTGGGGCTCGGTCGCGGTCGATCCGGAACGGCAGATCATGTTCGGCATGCCGACCTATCTCGCCTTCACCTCGCGCCTGGTTCCCGCCGCCGACATCCCGCCGAAGGGACAGGACGAAAAGGGCAGCGAACAGGGCCTGAACCGCAATGACGGCGCGCCCTACGGCGTGTTCATGGGCCCGTTCCTCGGGCCGCTCGGCATTCCCTGCCAGGCGCCGCCCTGGGGCTATGTCGCCGGCGTAGACCTCGTAACCGGCAAGACCGCCTACAAGCTGAAGAACGGCACGGTCCGCGACATGACCCCGCTGCCGCTGCCCTTCAAGGTCGGCGTTCCCGGCATCGGCGGACCTGTTATCACCAGGGGAGGCGTCGCCTTCCTCGGGGCCGCCGTCGACAACTACCTGCGCGCCTATGACGTGACCGACGGCAAGGAGCTGTGGCAAGCCCGCCTGCCAGCCGGCGGCCAATCGACGCCGATGACCTACACGACGTCGGACAACAAGCAGTATGTGGTGATGGTGGCCGGCGGGCATGGGTCGATCGGCACCAAGCCGGGTGATTACGTGATCGGATACACGCTGCCGTGAAGCGGTTAGAAGGGCCATGAAGATGGTAGCCTGCTGGCAATCTTGCGTTCCGGCGCGACGGCATCCGAGGGTCGATCGCGTACTATGACGATTATGACAGCGAAAGGCTGGCGCAGGCTTTCGCTGCAATTCTCCCGTGCATTGTCTCAGGAGGAATTTCCATGAAGATCGGCGATAGCATTTCCAGCGCCTATGGCATCGGCGGCCTGTTCCAGCAATCCGGCCAGCGCAACAAGCAACAGCCACTTGTGATCGACGACGTCGTTCGTCAGGGCGGCGCATCGCTCGCGCCCAGCACGACGCCGCCATCCATATCGAACACCATGTGGGCGCTGCAGGCGACCGACGAGAGCCAGACGATGTCGGGCACCGAAGAACCCGGCAAAGCCCGCCGCGACGCCGTCATCAAGGAATTCCGCGACCTCGCCGACATGTCGCTCGCCGAACGCATCCGCCAGCAGATGCTCGACAGCATGGGCCTGACCGAAGGCGACGTGGCGGCGATGTCGACGGACGACCGCATGGCGTTCGAGAAGCAGGTCGCCGAAGAGGTCAGGCGCCAGCTGACCGGCGATGACAGCAAGGACAAGAGTGCGGCCGAGGATATTGCCGCGGCGTGAAGGCGCGGCGGGTCACAGACTCTGCCCTCATTCCTGTCCTTGTGACAGGAATCCAGCCACGGCGCGTCTGCGCCGTGAATGACCTGCTCCCACCATTGGGCCGAAGAAGAATCCCCTCGCCGCGCGGACGCGCGTCGGCTGGATTCCCGCCACAAGGGCGAGAATGAGGGAGAGGATGGGGCCGCTTCGATTGATGGTCAGCCTTGGTGCCCAGGGTTAAGAGATCGATTCAACGCGATGTGAGCAAGATTCATGTTCTTGCCCTATCCTTATGAAATATCTTACCATTTCCGGAAGTCAGGCGGATTCCACGTCCGTCAACGCAAAGTCATTTCCCTTGTAGAGCAAGGGCATCCCGTTCCCTTTCGCACAAGCATAGGCAAAGCAGTCGCCAAAATTCAGTGCTGCCGGATGGCGCGATTTTCCGTAACGCTCAAATGCCTGAATTGCCAAAAAGCGAGTTTCGGCAGGTATCGATACGACCGTGATCGCCGCGAGGGTAACGAAGCCTTCGACAGCCTCGTGAGCAGCATGGACAGGCAGTTTAAGTTCGCGCGCAACGGCGATGACCGTTTCCCATATCGCCATCGGCGAGGTCACGCGATGCGGGTGCCTGTTCAGTCGCACAAGCAAGTCATGGGCGTCACCTTCCTCGACGAGAATTGCCGTGAGCGCCGATGCGTCCACGAACATCGGCTACTCCTCGTATAGGCTGTCGATGAATGCCTTGTCGGCAGGCGGACCTCGATCCGCACCGGCACGTGCCCTCAGTGCCCGACCATAGGCCAGTCCGCGCTCCACGAGTGACACCCCGGCCTCCTCGCGTTCGATCTCGCGCAGGAGAGCTTGCCTTACCACTTCGGTCTTGCTTTGCTTACGGGACGCAGCAAGCTTTTCCGCAAGCTTGTCGATGTCGTCGTTCTTGATGTAAAGCGGCATGGATATCCCTCCATATACTCCAATATAATCTCGGGATATCCCTTCAGCAAGCCGCCCGCCGCCTCACACCATCTCCGCCACGATACGCCCCACCTCGCCGAAGACGGGATTGATCTCGGCGGTCGGGACCGTTGCGTCGGTGATGTAGACGACGATCAGGATGGGGCCGCGGCGTGGGGGCCAGCAGATGGCGATGTCTGCGGCCGAGCCGTTCTTGCCGGTGCCGGTCTTGTCGCCGATCTTCCAGTCCTCGGGCAGGCCGGTGCGCAAGCGTTCGTTGCCCGTGGTGTTGGCAACCATCCATTCGATCAGGGTTTTCTGCGAGGGCTCCGAGAGCACCGAGCCGAGCGCGACGTTGCCGAGCGTGTCGAGCATGGCATCTGGCGTGGTCGTGTCGCGCGGATCGCCCTTGGCGACGTCGTTGAGATCGGGCTCGATGCGGTCGAGCCTGGTCGAACCGTCGCCCAGCGTGCGCAGCCAGTTGGTCAGCTCCTTCGGGCCGCCGAGGCTTTCGAGCAGGAGATTGGCGGCGGTGTTGTCGCTGAGCGTGATCGCCGCCTTGCAGAGATCACCGACGCTCATGCCCTCGCCGCCGACATGCTTCTCGGTCTCGGGCGAGTAGGTGATGAGCTGCTCCTTGTCGTAGACGACGCGGCGTTCGAGATTTTCCTCGCCCTTGTCGACGCGCGACAGCACCATGGCGGCGGCGAGCACCTTGAATGTGCTGAACATCGCGAAGGTCTCGGTTTCGCGATAGCCGAAGGAGACGTTGGTCTCGGTATCGATGACGGAAACGCCGATGCGCCCGCCGATCTTCTTTTCCAGCGCACCGATGCGGCGGTCGATCTCGTCCCCGCCCTCCTCGGCGCGGGCGACAGCCGGCAGGAATAGCGCCGGGGCGAGCAATGCGGAGCCGAGAAGCGCTCGGCGGCGGATCGAAAAACGATGCATGAAAGGACCTCTGCCAGAATCGGTGAAGACAGAGCTAAAGCGGGAATGTGGCCCGCATGCGTCTTCGGCCGGGATCAGCTTTAGCGCGACAAGCGACACAAGGTCCATAATGGACGGCGGGGCGCGCGCGAAAAACGAGGCATGACCGCCGTGCGCCGCGATCGAAACAAATGGCAACGCGGACGGGGCGCTTGACAAGACGAGAATTTGGGAAGATGTATTGCGCCATGATCAAGAACGCGCACATCAACCGCTCTTATTTTTGGCTGTACCTGTAAAGGGCGGCTGGACAGATCTTATTGTCAACAAGCCGCCGTCAGGCGGCTTTGTTGTATCTCAAGCGTCCTGACGGCAGATTACCACGAAACGCCAGACCGGGACGCAAGACATGACCGACATCGAAGACAGCGAAATCTCATTGATCCGCCCGCCCGTGATCAATATCCGCACGGCCAAGCCGCGCGACCTGCCCGAACTCAACGACATGATCGCGCTGCTGGCCAGGCACCACGGCGACGCCGCCGGCTCGACGCCGGAGCAGCTCGAGCGCGACCTTTTCGGCCCCCTGCCCTGGATCACGGCGCTTGTCGCCGAGACCGACGAGGGGCTGATCGGCTACGCCATTCTGGTGCCGCTCTATCGCGCCCAGGAAGGCGCGCGCGGCATGGACCTGCACCATCTCTTCGTGCGCGACGGCCATCGCGGCCACGGCGTCGGCCAGCATCTCGTCAACCGCGCCCGCGACACCGCCCGCAATGCCGGCTGCGGCTACCTCTCGGTCAGCGCCGCGACGGGCAACATACAGGCGCACCGCTTCTACGAACACATGGACTTCATTCCGCGCCCGGTCACCGGCATGCGCTATCTGCAGGCGCTGGCTTAGGCGGCAGTCACCGCTTTATTGCGCCCCTAACCGCTCGGCGGCTGCGCTCGCTAGCGCAGCACCGGTTCGCCATGGAAGCGGCGGCGGGAGGGTTTGGAGACGCCGAAGCCGATCTCCATCATCAGGCGCGGCTTTTCGGTGGCGACGGTTCCCATGTGGAAGCCGAAAGGGTCTTCCACGAAACCCGAGCCGGCCTTGCCGGTCAGCGTCACCGGGCTGTCCTTGCCGTAATAATCGATGATCTCGTCGGCCGGGTGGCCGACCAGCAATGTCAACTGATGCTTCATGCGGCGCTTGTTGTGGCTGCCACGGACGAAGACGTGCGGGCCGGTGCCCTTGTCGACATCCACGAGATAGAAGAAGAACTTCAGCATCCGCCAGTCGTCGAGATCGAAATGATACTTGTCGAGCGAGGCAAGGCTGCGGTCGGCTTCGCTGGCCTTGGTCGGGAAGCTCCACCATGTGCGCGTCGTGATCAGCCGCGCCTGGGCGCCGAGATAGCGGCGGGCGATCTCCGACAGGAGCGGGTCGCGCTGGACGGTGCGCACCGCCGGGCACTCCAGCGCCCGTTCGAAATGGTGGCCGGATAGGATCGGGCGACCGAGCCTGTCCTCGGTGGCGCGGTGGTCCGATGCCGCGAATTCTATCTTCCGGTCGAAATTGCCGAAACATGGGGTCTGGTGCCCGAAGGCGGATATCTCCTCGGTGATATCCGGCGGCAATTGCAGGTCCGGGAAGATGCCGTCGCGCTTCAATGCATCGACGGCGGTTTCGGCGTCCACGCCTGTAAAGATCGTCGGCAGGTTGTCGATCGCGCCGTTGCTCTTTCTTGCCGTCAGCCAGTGGGCGCGACGCCCCGCGATGGTGCGGGCGAGCAGGAACATCGGCAGCCAGGCCGGGTTCTCGCGGATATCGGCCATGTAGGTGGGGATGCGGACCGCCATGCGCTTGAGCTTGCCGCCCTTGCGCGCGACCGCTTCGAGATCGTCGGCGGAGGCGTTGGCGACATCACGGGCGGGAGATACTGATGGGCTGTGCATTTCAGCTGGCCTTTCGCAAGACGTTTGAGGATCGTCATTCGGCGGCGGCGTGGCCGCTGCGGGGCATTCAGTCGAATATGCTAATAAATGCTGCAATGCGGCGATTTTGGGGTATTTCTACCACTGAGACATTCCTAACGCGACGGCACCGCCTTCAGGTAGGCGGCAATCGCCTCCAGATCAGCCTTGGGTAGATGCGCGAGGTTCTGCTGGACCTCGGTCATCGATCCGCCGACCGAATCGAAATCGGGCGTGAAGCCGGTTTCCAGGTAATTGGCGATATCCCCCTCGCTCCATCCGCCGATAGATTTCGAGCCCGGCGTGATGTTGGGAATGGTGCCCTTGCCCTCCGGATTGGGGGCGCCGGCCAGCCACATGTCCGGCTTCAGGCCGCCCAGCGCATCGCGCGGGGTGTGACATTCGCCGCAATGGCCGGGACCCTCGACCAGATACTGGCCGCGCTTGACCTTCTCGTCGGCATTGGCAAGCACGACGCGCGCGCTGTCGTTGAAATAGAGGAACTTCCAGCCGCCGAGCGCCAGCCGGACGTTGAACGGAAAGGGCAGATCATGCGGCGGCGCGACGTTGCCGCTCTTCGGCAGGGTCTTCATGTAGGCGTAGAGGTCGTTGACGTCCTTGTCGCTCATGCGGCTGTAGGAGGCATAGGGGAATGACGGATAGAGGTGCGCGCCATTGGGCGCCACGCCGCGCTTCATGGCATTGCCGAACTCAGCCAGCGTCCAGTTGCCGATGCCCGCCTGCTCGTCCGGCGAGATGTTGGGGGGTAGAAGGTGCCGAAGGGGCTCTTCAGCGCCAGCCCGCCCGAGAGCGTCAGCCTGGCATCGCCTTCGGAACCCGGCGCGGCATGACAGCTGACACAGCCGCCGGCCCAGAAGACCATCTCGCCGTTCTTGGCATCGGGCGCGCCGAGGTTGGCCCAACTGCTTTCGGGCATCGGGTTGGGCGCGGTCACCAGGTAGAAGACGGCGCCACCCAGCACGGCGACGCCGACAAGACAGAGGACAAACCTGACGAACCGACGAACCATGCACCGCTCTCCCATCGCCTTTCCGGCTCTCTGGACATAAAGCGATCCGCCGCGTCGGCAAGGCCACGGCGGATCGCCTGTTCAAAAGAGGAGCGGGACTATTCCTTCTTGACCCGATAGTTCTGGTGACAGCCGCTGCAACTTGCGCCGAGCGTCTTCAGGCCGGCGCCGACGCCGGCGGCATCGGCGGGCAGCTGGGCGAGCAGCATGTCGGCATCGGAACCGAGCTTTGCCGCGCGAGCCTTGAAGTCGTCCATGTTCTCCCAGATCTTCGGGCTTGCTTCAGAATCGGCGGACGCGTTTTCCGTGCCGGCCTTGAACTGATCCGGAAACGCCTTGGCGGTTTCGGAAATGGTGGCGAGCGCCGCCTTCACGGCTTCGGCGTCGTAGGGCTTCTCACCCTTGGCCACCCCCGCCAGCGCACCCGTGGCGCCGCCGATCTTCTTCATCATGGCAACGCGTGCGTCATGCGTACCGTCGGCCGCAAACACGGTCGTGACCCCCATGCCGGCGACCAGCACAGCCGCGACGATTGATTTCATTCTCATATCGCTACTCCTCTTCAATACCGAGATTTTCGAAGCCCGGCGCCTCGTTCTTACCCCGGCATGATGGCAAATTAATCTCGGCTAAAAAGTAACAAGTGGGTGAGACGGCAATCATTTCAGGAATTTGCACTTTTCCTCGCTTTTCATGGACGGCGAGGATTGTTTGGCGCTCAGGACCGGAGCGCCAGCACCCTGCTCTCCTCGCGTCCGAAGCCGCGGATTTCGATACGGTCGCCGTAGAGGTCGACAATGGCGAAGGTGTTTTCGCTCTCGGTATCGACCATGCCCTTGAAATTGACGAAGTGGCAGCCGTCGACCACACCGTAATTGCCGACATGGTTGTGGCCGTTGAAGTAGGCCATGACGTTGGGGCTTTCGGCCAGCAGCGCGATGATGCGCTCGCGGTCCCAGCAGTCGTGCTGGTTGGGCGGATAGACCGGGTAATGGTTCATGACGATGACGCGCTCGCCGCCTTCAGCGGCGTCGGCGATTTCGGTTTTCAGCCAGTCGAACTGGCGGTCGCTGATCATGGCGTTCCAGGCTTCGGCATTGATGGCGCCGGCGGCCTTCAGTTCGGCGAGCTTTTCGGCGGCGATCTCGCGATAGGGATGGCCGACCGGCGGCGCGAAGGTGCTGACTTCGTTGCCATCGAGCACGATGAAGCGCCAGCCATGCTTGGCGAGGCTGTAATAGGGCGCCGGCATGCCGAGGCGGGCCGCGACGCTTTCCAGATGTTCGGGCGCGACGGCGAAATCGTGGTTGCCGAGCAGGAAGAGATTGTCGTGCTTCAGGGCGTCATAGGCATCGAGGATGGCGTCGAAGCTTGCGAAATCGCGGTCGATGAGGTCGCCCAGCGTGATGACGAAGCTCAGATCCTCGGCGTTGAAGACCTCGATCGCGGCTTTGAGCTTGGCGGGGCTGTTTTCATAATAGCGATCCATGCCGGCATGCGGCTTGCGCGCGGCGTATTGCGGATCGGCGACGATGCCGAAGCGGAACAGGGGGAGAGGATGGGTCATGGGCGTCGGATTAGGCGGGGTGGGTGACAGGGATGTGACACAAACAAAAACACCCGGCGTCTCCACCGGGTGTTCTCGTCAGTCTCTAGAAAACCGCTTACTTGGTTGCGGCTTCGTAGCGTTCCAGGACGTAATCCCAGTTGATCAGGCTGTCGACGAAGGCTTCGAGGTACTTCGGACGGGCGTTGCGGTAGTCGATGTAATAGGAGTGTTCCCAGACGTCGACGCCGAGGATCGGGGTGGCGCCGTGGACGAGCGGGTTTTCGCCGTTCGGGGTCTTGGAGATTTCGAGCTTGCCGTTCTTGACGGAAACCCAGGCCCAGCCGGAGCCGAACTGGGTGGTGCCGGCGGCGACGAAATCGGCCTTGAACTTGTCATAGCCGCCGAGATCGGAATTGATGGCCGCTTCGAGCTTGGAAGGCAGCTTGTTGCCGCCGCCGCCCTTCTTCATCCACTTCCAGAAATGGACGTGGTTGTAGTGCTGGGCAGCGTTGTTGAAGAGACCGGCATTGGTGCCGAAGGACTTCTTGACGACTTCTTCGAGCGAGAGGTCGGCGAGACCGGCTTCCGCCGCGAGCTTGTTGCCGTTGTCGACATAAGCCTTGTGGTGCTTGTCGTGGTGGAACTCCAGGGTTTCCTTCGACATGAAGGGCTGCAGCGCTTCGTAGTCGTAGGGAAGTTCAGGCAATTCAAAAGCCATGGTCGTCTCCTTTTGGCAATAGTTTGCGTAATCGGCAGGTGTGCGGGAACATAGGAGCGCAAGCTTGGTGAGGCAACCTGCGAAATGTCAAAAAACACAGGTACGGCGGAAAATTTGCCCGCGCTAAGGGCTTGGCACGCAAGGGGCAAATCGATCATGATGACGGTGCTTGTGACACTGCTTCGAGACAGCGCCTCTAGCGCTTCGCCGCGAGGACTGAAAAGCATGCGAGGGCTTGGCATGAGGCTTGGCATAGGGCTGGGCATGACAGGGAACCCCGTGCTCCACCTGATCGGCGGCGCGGCCATCACCGTCGCGGCCGGCACCGCCTCTGCCTCCTCGGGCGATGCCTGGAAGGATTTCGCAGCCGAGGTGCAGGGAAAATGCGAAATGGCGGCGCGCGCGCAGGTCGAACTGCCGCATGCCGTGGTCGATCCCTTCGGCAGCGAGAATTTCGGCATGGCGCTGGTGACGGGCAAGCCGAAAGGCGCCAACGGCTTCGTCAGCTATTTCTGCATCTACGACAAGAAGACCAAGGCGGTCGAACTCGGCACGGAGCTTGAGACCGAACGGATGGGGATCTTGCCGGACGAGTGAGCCCCCGCGTACGCCGTCGTGCTCAGCCCGCGCGGCCCCGTCGATTGCAATCATTGATTGCAGGCGATTTGTGTACGCACAACCCTTCTTTCGATAGCCTTCCCGGGCCGGCCCATCTTGGCGCGGCATGGGAGGAT
Organism: Rhizobium sp. AN80A; assembly: GCF_030053015.1. Taxonomy (NCBI): domain Bacteria; kingdom Pseudomonadati; phylum Pseudomonadota; class Alphaproteobacteria; order Hyphomicrobiales; family Rhizobiaceae; genus Rhizobium; species Rhizobium sp. AN80A. Next base: position 1,675,640 of record NZ_JASJPX010000003.1, read on the forward strand.
GTCATGTTTCATTTCAGCAGCGCATCGCTTGCCGCCCTTTCGAAATGCCATCCGCATCTGCAAGCCATCGCCCAGGCGGCGATCCTCGAAATCGATTTCAAGGTGCTCGATTCAACCCGCGGGCGCGATGCGCAGGAGCGAGCCTTCAATGGCGGCTTCTCGAAGGTGCATTTCGGCGATTCAGCCCACAATTACGTTCCGGCGATCGCCTTCGACTTGTTTCCGGCCCCTTATGACTGGAACAACAAGGACGCCTTCATCCGCCTCTCCGAGGTGATCCTGGCGCTACCCAAGAAGCTCAAGCTGAAAGGGCTGGACGGCAAGCCGCTGAAGCTGCGCTGGGGTGGCGACTGGGACATGAACGGCGACATCCGAGACGGCTGGGACATGCCGCATTTCGAGCTGCACCCCTGGCGCGACTGGGCGAAGAAATCGAAGCTTTACGAGGATTGATCGCCGTTGCCGGTCTGAGCAGTGACCGGGCGGACGGTATCGGCCCGACGAATGATACCCTGCCGCCTGTTGCGCAAATCCCACATGATCCCGGGCAAACAATTGCCGGCCGCAACAAGACTGTTGATTGTCATCATCCGTCTTTTGACAAAAACATATAGCCCTTTCACGATGCAACTCAGGGCATCGTTTTTATGAGCTATTCGCAATCTTCGATAGAGATCGCTTGATTAGTCGAGAGGCATATTTCGGATGCGCCCGTGGTGTGGTGTTTGGGGACACGAGATATGGTCATGAGCTTTTTTCGTCGCGGGGAAGACGGCAGGGTGGTGCCGGCTTCGGGGCAGCAACAGGCGTCGATCGCCGACAGCAGACCGGGCACGGTGGAGCGGCCCGGCTATGCGATGCCCGACATACAGGATCTGTCGGCCTTCGGCTCGGCGATCGAGGAAAACCAGCGCAGTTCCGACGACCTGCTGTCCAGCCTGACCGCGCTGCAGGACCGCGTGGCGACGCTGATCGGCACGCATAGCCAATCGCTGAACGAGACCGGCTCGCTTCGCGCCGAATGCGCGCGCATCGCCTCGCTGCTCGACTATGAAAGCAGCGCCCGCGAGAAGGCCGACCAGGAAAACGTGCGGCTTGCCGGCGAGAACAAGACGTTTCGCGCCGACAACGGGCAATTGCGCACCGAAAGTGCGGCGCTGCGCGAGGAACTGACCACGCTGCAGGGGCTGCACGAGATCGCGCTCGAGGAATTCACCATCGTCGAGACACGGCTGCTCGATGCCGAACGCGAACTGAACGACCGGACGATCCAGTTCGACGAGGCATCGACCCTGCTGAAGCGGGCGCAGCAGGATGTGGATCAGCGCGGCCGCGAGCTGGCGGCGACCAAGGCGCGCCTCGACAGCGAGACGACCGCGCATGAGCTTCTGATCGAGACCTCGCGGCGCGACAACGGCGTCCACAGCCGCGAGATGGCGCGGCTGACCGAGGAGCGCGGCCACCTGAAGCGCGGCCTGACGGAACAGGAGGCGCTGGTGCGCAACCTGCAGACCGCGTCGGCGGGGATGAAGCAGGAGCTGCTGCTGATCGAGGAACGCCACAAGCGGCTCGAGGTCGAGTTCGAGACGCTGCAATCCTCCTCGGCACTGGAGATCGCGCATCTGACCACGCGCCATGACGCCATCGGCTCCAAGGCCGAGCTGATGGAAAAGCTGCTGGTGACGGCGAATGGCCGCAACCGGATGACCGACGAGGAGCTGCAGGCGGCGCGCAACGAGACCAAGCGCGTGAAATCGGAGCTGGTGACCGCCCTTTCGCGGGCCGAGCGGCTGGACGAGGAGCTGCAGCGGGCCCGCGCCACGGGCACCGAGAGCGAGACGGCGCGGCGCGAGCTCGCCACCGAGAACAACGAGCTGACGATGAAGCTCCGGGAAAGCGACAGCCTGCGGATCCGCCGCGACCGGGATGCCGATGCACTGCGCCGCGACATGGATACGCGGCTGGATTCAGACCGTCACGAAATCAGCCAGCTGCGCACCAGCCTGGAGATCGCCAAGTCGGAAATCCGGCAGCTGCGCGCCGAACGCGCCATCATGAACGGCCAGCTGGAAGCCGCGCGCGGCGAACGCGGCGCCGCGATCACCCTCGAGACGAGAGACGACAGAGCGGGCGAGGTGCGGATGCCGGCCGCCACCTATTCGCCGCTGATCGACATTTCCGAAGCGTCGCTGCTGCAGGCAAGGACGGGTGGTGGTTCGGACAATGGCGAGATCGTGCGCATTCCACCCGCGGAGTGACATGATCGCGGCGGCCCGGTGCATGAGGTGCCGGGCCGCTTTCGGACAAAGCCGATGTTCACGGCTTCGGCCGGCCGGCGCCATCTTGGCAGGCGGCCCGCCGATTGTTCGCCGATAGAGGTCCACCGGCGGGGCCATGACCAGAACCTCAACGCACGGGCAGCGCCTGTTTCAGACCGCAGCACCGAGGCACCCCTCCCGCAGTCCGCGACGCCCCCGCCCGTCGCGACGCTCACGTTTGCGTGCACCCCGTTGACGACCGACCAACTAGTCGGTAGATATCGGCTCATGGCATCGGATACATACACACGCATTCTCGACAGCGCGCAGTCGCTGATCGTCAGCCGCGGCTACAACGCCTTCAGCTATGCGGATATCTCCGCGGTGGTCGGCGTCGGCAAGGCGACGATCCATCACCACTTTCCCGGCAAGGCCGACCTCGTTGTCGCGGTGATCGCCCGTTACCGGCAAGCGACGGAGGATGGAATGGCGGCGATGGCGGCGCATGAGCCGCGCGCCGACCGGCGGCTTGCCGGCTATGTCGGCTTCTGGGAACAATGCATCCGAGACAATAGCGCACCCTTCTGCATCGCGGCCCTTCTGGCCGCCGAGCTGCCGAGCCTGCCGCCGGAGGTCGCCGCGCAGGTGAAGGCGCATTTCGACGAGTTGACCGCGAGGCTCGCCGGCTTCATCGACGAGGGGCAGAGCAAAGGCGAGTTGGCGAGCGCCGAGGACGCCCAGCTCGGCGCCCGCATTCTCGTCGCCACCGTGCACGGCGCCATGCTGGCGGCACGGGTCGCGGGCGGCGACGCGGAAGTCTACGCAAGCATCACCCGGCCCGCGCTCCGGAGGCTGACCGGTTAGATCGCCTTTCCAACAGACGTGCATGCGCATTTCTTTGCCCCAAAAACCGACCGACTAGTCGGTTCACAAAAGGAAACAGACATGGCCAATCCGCTTTCGCTTCTCGGCGAGATCCACACCGCCATCAGCATCGTCCCGGCCATCGCCGGGCTCTACAGCTTCGCCAAATATCGCTCCATCCGCCCGGAAACATCGGTCGGCAAGGTCTATCTGGCGACGCTGGCGCTTTCCGCGATCAGCGCCTTCGGGCTCTCGTCCACCGGCGGCTTCAACCCCGGCCATGCGCTTGCCATCATCGTGCTTGTCGTTTCCGCCATCTGTCTCGTGCTGCCGAAGCTCGGCTTTCTCGGGCGGCTGATCCCGTATCTCAGGAACCTCGGCTTCTCCTTCACCTATTTCCTGCTCTGGGTGCCCGGGATCAACGAAACCCTGTCGCGGCTGCCACCCTCCAACCCGATCGGCAACGGCCCGGATTCGCCGCCGGTGCAAACGGCGCTCCTGATCTGGGTGGTGCTGTTTTCGGCGGGAAGCCTGGCGCAGGCCTTCCTGGTGTCGCGCGGACAGGCGCGGCGCGTGGCGGCCTAGTCGGGCGCCTGAAGCCTCAGGCCTCGCGGCCAAAATAGACCTCGACGGCGGCAAGCCTGTCGCCCCTGAAGCGGAGCGTCTCGATGTTGCGGAACGCTCCGCCCTCACGCTTGACCGCGCGATAGCGCACCACCGCCTCGTCATCGGCAAGGCCGAGATACTCGATCTCCATGTGTTCGAAGGGCGGCGGTGTCGGCCAGCACCTGTCGAAATAGGCGTCGCGGTCGATATGGTCGTCGCGCGGGCTGGAGAAGGTGAAATCCTCCGTCAGCATGGCGGCGACGATATCCTTGCGGCCGTCGATATAGGCGGCGTAGAGGGCGCGGACCGTTCCGGCCCGCCGGGCGTCGTTTTCGTCGGTCATGGTGTTTAGCCTCCTCTTATGGAAACTGCCGCCCGTCCGGCAAAAGGCCAGCTCCGCGAGGCGGAATCCGACGTCGAGCGAACCGAATGGCCCCCTATCCGTCCTTGATGGCCCATCGACGGCGGGACTATATCAATGGTTCGCCACCGGAAACGGAACGCCCTCCTGTCCCTCCTCACCTCCCCGCCCCGGCTTTCGCCCGGGCCTGAGCGGTCTTGATCGACTTCAGCGCCGCCTTTCGTTCCTATGGGGAGGTTCGATGATGAAGAAGGCCATGACATGAGCGACAAGACCGAGGATGCCGGCGCGGCCGCGCCAGGTTCGATCTACTGGAAGCGCAATCTGGCCGTTTCGCTTGTCGGCTCGTTCACGACGATCGTGGCGATGACGCTGCTTCTCCCCTTCCTGCCGCTCTATGTCGAGGAACTCGGCGTCAACGACCCCGCGGCGATCGTGCAGTGGTCGGGGATCGCCTATGGCGCCACCTTCTTCGCCGCCGCCTTCGTCGCGCCGCTCTGGGGGCGGCTCGGCGACATCTACGGGCGCAAGCTGATGCTGGTGCGCGCGAGCCTCGGAATGACGGTGGCGATCTCGCTGATGGGCATGGCCGGAAACGTCTGGCAGCTGGTGGCACTGAGGCTCTTCGTCGGACTGGCGGGCGGCTATTCGTCCGGCTCGATGGTGCTGGTGGCGACGCAGACGCCGAAGGACCGCTCGGCCTGGGCGCTGGGCACGCTCGCATCCGGGATCATGGCGGGCAATCTGGTCGGGCCGCTGATCGGCGGCGTGCTACCGGCGTTGATCGGCATTCGAGGCACGTTTCTCGCGGCCGGCGCGATGATCTTCCTCGCCTTTCTCGCCACGCTCTTCCTGATCAAGGAGGAGAAGTCCCCTGCCCGCAAGCAGGCCGCCAAAGAAAGCGGCGGCTGGGCTTCGATACCGGACAAGGGACCCGTCATCGCCATGCTCTTCACCGGCATGCTGCTGATGCTCGCCAACATGTCGATCGAGCCGATCATCACCGTCTATGTCGCGCAGCTGGTCGAGGACCCGGCGCGGGTGACCATCGTCGCCGGCATCGTCATGTCGGCGGCTGCCCTCGGCAGCATCCTTTCGGCCTCGCGGCTGGGCAAGCTGGCGGACAGGATCGGCCACTGGCCCGTGATAGCTGGCGCGCTCGGCATCGCCGGCCTACTCCTGATCCCGCAGGCCTTCGTCACCTCGTCATGGCAGCTGATCGTGCTCCGCTTCCTGATGGGCGTGGCGCTCGGCGGGCTGCTTCCCTGCATCTCCGCCGTCATCCGCCACAGCGTTCCCGACAGCGCGGCCGGCAGCATTCTCGGATGGTCGGTGTCGTCGCAATATGTCGGCCAGGTCGCCGGCCCGATCCTCGGCGGCTTCATCGGCGGGCATGTCGGCATGCGGGCGGTGTTTCTGGGCACCTGCGTGCTGCTCATCGCCGGGGCGGCTTATTCGTGGATGGTGCGGCCGAGGGCGGCCGCGGCGGAGCGTTGAACGCAGGGAACCACGGGCACCCTCTCTCCTGGGCGAGAGGAGAATCGGTGACGCCGCGGCGATCCGCATTCTCCGCCTCGATCCAAACTCAGCTGTCGCCCGTGCTGCGACCGAAGGCCCAATTCATGTAGAGTTCCAGCGCCTTGCGGGTCACCGGGCCTTCGTGCAGTTCGCGGCTGTCGAGGCGGTTGACACCGACGACCTTGGAGTAGTTGCCCGAGGTGAAGATCTCGTCGGCCGCCATGAAATCGTCGACCGAGAGCGTCTCCTCGCGAACCTCGAAGCCGGCCTGGCGCAAAAGGCCGATGACGCGGGCGCGGGTGATGCCGGCGAGGAAGGTGCGGTTGGCGACAGGCGTCTTGACGATGCCGTCCTTGACGAGAAACACGTTGGAGGATGCGGTCTCGGCGACGTTGCCGTTCATGTCGCGCATCAGGGCGTTGTCGAAGCCTCGGCCTTTCGCTTCGGCGATGGCGCGGCCGCTGTTGGGATAAAGCGAACCGGCCTTGGCGTCCGTCATCGCGGTCTCCGGCGACGGGCGGCGGAAGGGCGAAACGGTGAGCGAGTTCGTCTTGCCGTTGCCGAGCGGGGCTTCGAACAGGCAGAGCGCGAAGCGCGTGCTGTCGCCATCGACGGCGACGACGCTGAAGGGCGAACCATGCTCGCCCCAGTACATCGGCTTGATGTAGATCGGCGTCTTGCCGTCGAACTTGCCGATGCCTTCCCAGGCGAGCGCCTCGATCTCTTCCGATGTCTTCGTCGGCTTCAGGCCCATGTTGACGGCAGAGCGGTTGATGCGCTGGCAATGCAGGTCGAGATCCGGCGCGATGCCATCGAACCAGCGGGCGCCGTCGAAGACGGTGGAGGCCAGCCACATAGCATGCGAGGTCGGCCCGATCAGTGGCGGGTTGCCGGTCAGCCACTCTCCCTCGACATAGGTCCAGGTGCTCGAACGGGGCGATGTATCGACGGCCATGCGTTTCTCCTTGAAGACGATGCAGGGAGAGAAAAGCCCGCGCGCGGGCCGGGTCAAGCGGAAATATGCCACGCAAGGGGCTAAGCAAGAAACGGGATGTGGCCGCCGTCCCAACGGCAATATTCATGCGCGACCGATGCAGCGCGCGCGATCGATACATCAGCGAAAATCATGGGTGGAACGGTTGGAGGCGATCGCGACCGCGTGCCATTATACGGCAAAGACGACGCCCGGGACCGGGGCGCGACCAGCAGGAGCGAGACCAATGAAAGCCATGTTCTACGACGCCTTCGAAAAGGCTCCCGAGATCGCCACCCTGCCCGATCCGACGCCCACCGAAGACGGCGTGGTGATCGCCGTCGGCGCAACCGGGCTTTGCCGCAGCGACTGGCATGGCTGGATGGGGCATGATCCCGACATCAAGCTGCCGCACGTGCCGGGCCACGAGCTTGCCGGCAAGGTGGTGGCGACAGGCAAGGGCGTGATGCGCTACAAGGTGGGCGACCGGGTGACGGTGCCCTTCGTTTCCGGCTGCGGCCGCTGCGGCGAGTGCCATTCCGGCAACCAACAGGTCTGCCCGGACCAGTTCCAGCCGGGCTTCACCCATTGGGGCTCGTTCGCCGAATATGTCGCGATCGATTACGCCGACACCAATCTCGTGCACCTGCCAGAAAACGTCGACGACGCGACGGCCGCCAGCCTCGGCTGCCGCTTCGCGACCTCGTTTCGCGCCGTGGCCGACCAGGCCCGCACGGGACCCGGCGAATGGATCGCCGTGCATGGCTGCGGCGGCGTCGGGCTTTCGGCGATCATGATCGCCACCGCGCTGGGAGCGAATGCGATCGCCATCGACGTGTCGGACGAGAAACTGGCCTTCGCGCGGGAATGCGGAGCGGTGGCGACGATCAACGCGACAGCGGTCGCCGATGTGCCCGAGGCGGTCCGCGAGATCACCAAGGGTGGCGCGCATGTCTCGATCGACGCGCTCGGTCATCCCGTCACCTGCTTCAATTCGATCAGGAACCTGCGCCGCCGGGGGCGGCATGTGCAGGTGGGGCTGATGCTGGGCGAGCATTCGACACCCGCGATCCCGATGGCGCAGGTGATCGGCCATGAGCTGGAGATCTACGGCAGCCACGGCATGCAGGCCTGGCGCTACGACGCGATGCTGTCGATGCTTGCCGCCGGCAAGATCGCGCCGCAGAAACTGATTTCGCGCAGGATCGGGCTTGCCGAGGCGATCCCGGCGCTGATGACGCTCGACAGGGCGGAGACAACAGGGATCAGCGTGATCACCAGCTTCTAGGCGCGCGCAACCGGCTTCAACCAGGGCGCGCTTTTCAGTTTGTTGCAATCCTTGGTTTAAACACCATACTCCCCTCAACCGGATGAACCGGCATGGAGGGGAGCATGGCAAAGCGTTTTATTCTTTCGATCGACGGCGGCGGCATTCGCGGGATCATCCCGGCGGCCATCCTGGTGAACCTCGCCGCGCGGCTGGACGGGCTGCCGCTTCACAAGGCGTTCGACATGATCGTCGGCACATCGACCGGCGGCATCATCGCCGCCGGGCTGACCTGCCCGCATCCGGATGATGCGAAGAAAGCGGCGTGCACGCCGGCCGATCTTCTCAAGCTTTACGTCGATTACGGCGCCGAGATCTTCAAGAAGCCAACCGGGGCCGCGGTGTTCAATCCGTTCGGGATAAACGATCCGCGCTATAAGCCCGACGTGCTCGAAAACAGGCTGCAAGAGAAGCTCGGCAAAGCCACGCTCGACCAGGGTCTGTCGAAAGTGGTGATCACGGCCTACGACATCGAGAGCCGGGCTGCTCTCTTCATGTCGAATGCCGACGCCGAGAACAGCAAGTTCCGTTTCTGGGAAGCGGCGCGGGCGACCTCGGCCGCGCCCACCTATTTTCCGCCGGCGCTGATCGAACGGATCGGTGAGACAGATCGCCAGGCGCAGCACGTCGCCCTCATCGATGGCGGTGTCTTCGCCAACGATCCCATTCTTGCCGCCTATGTCGAGGCGCGCAAGCAGGCGTGGCAGGATGATGAGCTCGTCTTCCTGTCGCTCGGCACCGGCCAGCAGAACCGACCCGTTCCCTATCAGGAGGCCAAGGAATGGGGTATCGTCGGCTGGATGCAGGTGTCGAACCACACACCCCTGATCTCGATCCTCATGCAGGGACAGGCAAGCACAGCATCCTACCAGGCCAACAAGCTGCTCAACCCGCCCGGAACGAAACTCAACTTCTCCACCGTCGTCACCAAGGAAAACGCGGCGACGCTCAGCTATTTCCGGCTCGATCAACAACTGACGAACGCACAGAACGATGCGCTGGACGACGCCGAGAAAAAGAATATCAAGCAGCTCCAAGCAATCGCCGCGTCGATCATCAAGGATAACGCGCCGGCGCTCGACGAAGTCGCCAAGCGCATCCTGGCCAACAAATAACGGCCAAACACGATGCGGTGATCACGCCGCCGAAAACCCGCTGACTGCGTGGGTTCCGATATGTGCATCGGAGCCTTGCATTTTAGCGGGTTGCCATTCTCCGGCTAAAGGTCTATCGCGCTCGCCGCTAAGAAAAAGAAAAGCGAGACATCATGTCCAACTCATTTGTGAACACCCATGCGCCCGATGGCGCACAGGCCGGCTTCGTGCCGGAAGGCCAGCTCGAGCGGCATACGCGGCTCGAGGGAACATGGCTGAACGTCTTCGACGTAACCGTACCCGCGGGCGGCCGCACGCCGCTGCATCGCCACGCCAGCCCCGAGATCCTGCGCATCATCGAAGGCTGTCTGATCATCCGCCGGATGACGGACCAGGGCCTGGAAGAGTTCGAAGCCACGGCCGGCGATATCGTCCGCATCGATGCCGATCAGGCGCATGGCTACTCCAATCGCGGCCCCGACGTCGCCCGGTTTTCGGCGACCATCGACAGCGACATGTCGGACTTCTTCGAAGCCGCGGAAGCGCGCACCCGCGATTTGCTGACTGTTGTCGCCAACAGCGACAGCACACGCATCCTGGCGGCCTGATCAGGCCGCGACGGCGCGGGTCAAGCCCGGGCCGTCAGTCTCTTATGACCTCGGGAAGCCGCAGCTCCTCGGGCGTGAATACCGAGCCATTGGGCCGGATAAGCGTCGAATGTCCCGGATTGCCGGCCGGACGCGGAACCCCTTCAGGAAGAACGAACCTGACCTGGTGCGCACCGTTAAGGCCGGCGGGGAAGCGGGCGATCGGCTTGTCGATCGTATAGAGCCCCGGCTGCTGCGTCCGCAGTGATCCGCTCATCAGCAATTGCAACAATCCTGCCTCCTGCGGCAGGACTTCGTAGCGTTGCGCCTTGCCATCGGAGACCACGTCGGCGGGATCGATCCTGATCAGGCCGGAGGGACTAAAGCGCATGAAGGAGCGATATGTATCGGCATCGACATTCTCCAAGCCTCCCGCCGAAAATGCGACGGTCGAGCGCAACGCCGCGTTTCGCCCCGGCTTCAGATCGCGCGGCGCGACGCCATCCGACGGAAGCACCGCCTTCGGCAACGTATAGGCGTCGATGATCGCGTCCACCGGCTTGCCGAGTACCTTGCCCAGCGCGGCCAACTGCTGGCTTCCCGACGCGACGGCTGCCGACTGATAGCGCAGGCAGCCCTGCGAGCGGATGGACGTCACCTTCTCCTTCGGCAAGCCGACGGCACCGGCGCCGGCCGGAGAGGACACGACGATGCGGCTGACGCGCCCCACATGACCCGTCACGCGCCAGATCATCGCCGTGTAGGAGGATGCGACGATGTAAAGCGGCGTATCGCCGGCCTCGATGTTGAGCTCGCTGGTCTCGGTGACGCCGTCCTGCCCGGCGACGGTGACATCGGAAAGAGCGCCGGCCTCATAACTGCGAACATTGAGAATGGTATCGGCAGCGCCGGCACGCGGAAGGCTGCATGACGCCAACAGTTCTTCGGCCGCGCGCTCGCGAAAGCTGTCGGTCCTGGCGGTCGCCAGCGCCCGCGTTTCGGTTGCCGACAGCGCGCCGTCGCCATCTCTATCGTAGTAGGCAAAGGCCGCGCGGGCCTGCTTTTCCAGTTCGTCGGCCGTCAGCTTCCCATCCTTGTCGAGATCGAGAGCAAGCAGGCCGATCAGTATCGCACCGACGCCGTAATCCCGTGCCTGCGCAGGGCCGATCCTTGCAGCCGCATTCGCCTCCTCGAGGGTGACGACGCCGTCATCAAGGGCGCCCACGACATCGAACGGTGACACTCCCGGCCGGTTCCGATTGACCGCCGCCATTTCCTCGAGGGTGACACGGCCGTCGTCGTTGAGGTCGGCGGCAAAGAATTCCTTCATCACGCCTGCGCGCGCGGCCGCCGCCCCAATGTTACGCGCCTTTTCGATATCCTCGGCCGTCAGGATCTGGTCCGGGCCGCTATAAGTGCGAAACGCAGAGAAGACCTGCGCGAGGTAGGCTTCGCGAGAAGCACGAATGCTTTCGATAAGCACGCTGGGCGGCATCGTTGGCGGCGTCGTCGTTTGGGCCGCGGCATCGGCAAGGCCTCCCAGGGCGGTGCCGACCAACGACACGATCGCGGAAGCTTTCCGCAGAGAGGGCTGATAACGTCGGGTCATTGCAATCCTCGCACGATGTTCTCCATGTTTTGTAACTACCGATAGATGAAATTTCCCTTGCGCAAATCGCTAGGAATTCGGTGAAATCGCTTAAAAAGAGCCCGGGGAAGATAGGCATGGGCATCGTCGGCGGCCATGCATCTCCACTGTTTCGGGCGATAATTTCCGGCGAGGCCTCTTGCGCTTGGTCACGTTAGCCTTCAAAACTGAAGAATGCCCGACAGCGACCCTTCCAGTACCAGTTCCGCCCCGTCTTCCCGCGACATATCCGCGAACGACGATGGGGATGGTTGTAGACGGTGCACCGTTTACAGCGTCGGCGCCAAGCCTGACATAGCCGCGTTCAGGGCGGCTCTTCTCTTGTCCATCGCGGAAATCGATCGCCGGCCGTCTGTCGCCGTCGCCGTCCGCCTTTCCTATTTTCATCGCAGAAGGAGCGGTCCCGTCGACGTGGCCGCATTACAGCATTGATGTTTTTCGACTGGATGTCCGACCCCTCCGCCTGGGTGGGTCTCGCAACCCTTATCGTGCTCGAGATCGTTCTCGGCATCGACAACCTCGTCTTCATCGCCATTCTCGCCGACAAGCTGCCGCCGCACCAGCGTGATCGCGCGCGCCTGATCGGCCTGGCGCTAGCCCTCATCATCCGCCTGGCGCTGCTCGCCTCGATCGCCTGGATCGTGACGCTGACGACGCCGCTCTTCTCGGTCATGGAGTTCAGCTTCTCCGGCCGCGACATCATCCTGCTCGTCGGCGGCATGTTCCTGCTCTTCAAGGGCACAATGGAGCTGCACGAGCGGCTCGAGGGCCATGTCGAGACCTCCGAGAAGAAGGTGGTGCATGCGGTCTTCTGGCAGGTGATCGTGCAGATCGTCGTACTCGACGCGATCTTCTCGCTCGACAGCGTGATCACCGCCGTCGGCATGGTGCAGCACCTTCCGGTCATGATGATCGCCGTCGTCATCGCCATCGGCGTCATGCTGCTCTTGTCGAAGCCGCTGACGAGTTTCGTCAACAAGCACCCGACGGTCGTCATCCTCTGCCTCGGCTTCCTGATGATGATCGGCTTCTCGCTGATCATCGAAGGCTTCGGCGTGCATCTGCCCAAGGGCTATCTCTACGCCGCGATCGGCTTCTCGGTCATCATCAGATCGCTGAACCAGCTGGCGCGGCACAATCGCGAACGGCTGATCACGCCCACCAACATCCGCGAGCGCACCGCCGACGCCGTGCTCGGCCTTTTGGGCGGCAAGAGATCGCAGGTGACGCTCGGCCCGACCGCCGACCATATCGCCGAACAGGTGGCCGAGGAGGCGGTGTTCTCCAACGAGGAGAAGGACATGATCCACGGCGTGCTGACACTGGCCGACCGCTCCGCCAAGTCGATCATGACGCCGCGCATCGATATCGACTGGCTCGACCTCGACGCGCCGCAGGACGAGTTGCAGCGGCGCATCGTCGACGTCGGCCATTCGCGCTTCCCGGTGGCGCGGGGCAGCCTCGACAATTTCATCGGCGTCGCCAGCGCCCGCGATCTCCTGCGCGACCTGATCGTTGATGGCTCGATCAATGTCGAGCGCTCGATCCGCGAGCCCTTCGTGGTGCATGAGAGCATCAGCGCGCTGAAGCTGATGGAACAGCTGCGCCATTCCAGCGAAGCGGTCGCCATCGTGCTCGACGAGTACGGCGCTCTCGAGGGCATGGTGACGCCCACCGACCTGCTCGAAGCTATCGCGGGCGAGTTTCCCGACGAGGACGAGGAGAAGCTTTCGATCGAGCGCGGCGAGGACGGCTCGCTGACGGTCGACGGCTGGATCGATATTCGCCATGCCTCCAAGCTTGTCGACGTCGATCTGGTCGACGAGACCGACCGCTTCTCGACACTGGCGGGCTTCATCCTGTGGCGGCTCGGGCATCTGCCGCAAAAGGGCGAGACGATCCGCTTCGAGGAACTGACATTCGAGGTGGTATCGCTCGATGGCCGCAACATCGACAAGATCAGGATCAAGCGTATCGAAGACGCGGATTGAAAGAGGAGCGAGAACCAACATGGCATGGTCGGCAAGCCAATATGTGAAATTCGAGGACGAGCGGACACGCCCGGCGCGTGATCTTCTGGCGCAGGTGCCGATGGAGCGCATCGAACGCGCCGTCGATCTCGGCTGCGGCCCGGGGAACTCGACCGAGCTGATCATCGACCGCTACGGCGCCGCCGGCGTCAGCGGGCTCGACAGCGATCTCAACATGCTGCAGGCGGCGCGCAAGCGGTTGCCCGGCACCGATTTCGTCGAGGCCGATCTTTCCACCTGGCAGCCGAGGCAGCCGGTCGATCTGCTCTTCGCCAACGCCGTCTTCCAGTGGCTGCCCAATCATCTCGATATCTTCGAGCGGCTGATGGATGGCCTGACGCCCGGTGGCGCGCTTGCCGTGCAGATGCCCGACAACCTCACCGAGCCGACGCATCTCCTGATGGAAGAGACCGCCCATGCCGGCCCCTGGAAGGCCGCCTTCGAGGCCAAGGGCGTGCGCCGCGCGCCCCTGCCCGCACCCTCCAGTTATTATTCCCGGCTGATCGGCAAGGCCAAGCGGGTCGATATCTGGCACACCGCCTACAACCACCCGATGGCGGACGCGGCTGACATCGTCGAATGGGTCAAGGGCACCGGCCTTCGCCCGTATCTCGACCATGCCGGCGAGGCGCACCGCGAGGCGTTTCTGGCGGATTACCTGGCGCGGGTGGAGAAGGCCTATCCGAAGATGTCCGACGGACGGGTCTTGCTGCGGTTTCCGCGGATATTCGTGGTGGCGGTGAAGGGGTAGAGTTGGGAGATGTCCGAGGCGACTTAGGCCACGGCATTTCAATGGGTTACCGGCGATCGCCGACACTTCGACGTCATCCTCGGGCTCGTCCCGAGGATCTAAGCACGTCTTCACAAGTTCAACGGCGCCGGTGCTTTCGACGACCACCAAGCGATGCCCGCCCGCGCTTTGGTCGATCCATCCACGTCGAGCGCGTTGCTGCGTGATTAGATCCTCGGGACGAGCCCGAGGATGACGGCGAGAGAGTGGATACCTTTTTATTCCAATGATTTACGGGCGGCAGACCAGCTCTCCGGCGTTATTCTCGGCCTTGTGCCGGGGATCTAAGCACGTCTTCACAAATCCAACGGTGCCCGTGCTTTCGCCGACCTCCCGTTCCTCTGTTTAGCCGCCCACGTCGGATGCATTGCGAAGTCACGACTGCCATTATATCGTCTGCACACAGATGGAGGTGACCGTGCCCAAGGATACCATCGCCACGCCTGAGATCGGGCCTTCCCCGCCGGGATATGTTGAATTTCTCGAAGCCAAGGTCGCGTTAGCCAGGCAATCCGTGGCATCCGGCGAGGGGCGCTCCAACGACGACGTCGAGGCCTCGTTCGGCGCGCTTCGCAGGCAAATCGAAGAGGCCAATCGTTGATGCTGGCGGTGGTGCGACCGATTGTACATCGCACCAAATCCATATCGACGCACCGCACTGACCTCCCCACCCCCGCTTGGCACCCCATCCACCCGCTCTATCTTCCCCCTCCCATATCAAGGAGATCATCATGGACGCAGCTCCCAGCCCGCCGGTCACGCTTGTCATCTTCGGGGCCACCGGAGACCTCACGCGGCGGCTGCTTGTTCCCGCGATCATCAACCTGACGCAGAGCGGGCTGACCGGCGAGGATCTCGGTATTCTCGGCGTCGGCATCGAACCCGGCGACGATCAGATGCTGGTGACGCGGCTCGACGATTTCCTGAAGACGCTCGACGATGGCGGGGCGCATGCCGAAAGCGACGGCTGGAAGAGCCTTCGCCAGCGGATCGCCTACACGTCGGGCGATTTCACCAGGGACGAGATCTATCTCGACATCAAGGCGCGGCTCGAGAAGGCGCCTGGTGGCAATGCCGCCTTCTATCTCGCCGTGCCGCCGCAATTCTTCGGGACGATCGTGGAGAAGCTCGCCGAACACGGGCTGACGAAGGAGACCGGCAGCGCGTTTCGCCGGATCGCCATCGAAAAGCCGTTCGGGACGGATCTTGCATCGGCCAAGGCGCTCAATGCGCGCATCCTCTCCAAGGTCGCGGAAAGCCAAGTCTACCGGCTCGATCATTTTCTCGGCAAGGAGACGGTGCAGAATATCCTGACCACGCGCTTCGCCAACATGATGATCGAGGCGCTGTGGAACAACAATTATATCGACCACGTACAGATCACCGCCGCCGAGACCGTCGATGTCGGCAGCCGGGGAAAGTTCTACGACGCGACGGGCGCGCTGCGCGACATGGTGCCGAACCATCTGTTCCAGCTGCTGGCGATGATCGCCATGGAGGCGCCGAACGGTTTCGGGGCCGAGGCGATCCGCAGCGAGAAGAGCAAGGCGCTCAGCGCGCTCAGGATCTACACGCCCGACGAGGCAGCCGAGCATGGGGTGCGCGGCGTCTATACGGGCGGGCCGCTCAACGGCAATCCGGTCACCGCCTTCCGCGAAACCAAGGATGTGTCGCCCGACACAAGGACGGAGACGTTCGTGGCGCTGAAGCTCTATGTCGATACATGGCGCTGGGCGGGCGTGCCCTTTTATCTCCGAACCGGCAAGGCGATGAAGGCGCGCGACACGGAGATCGTCGTCACCTTCCGGCAGGTGCCCTTCGCGCAGTTTCGCGAGACCGACATCAAGCGCAGCCTGCCGCCGAACCGGCTGGTCATCCAGGTGCAGCCTGATGAGGGGCTGAGCGTCGAGCTGTCGATCAAGTCGCCGGGGCTTTCCGTCGACACCGTGCCCGTGTCGCTCGACTTCCGCTATGCCGACAAATTCGATATCGGCAAGATGACCGGCTACGAGTCCCTGCTCTACGATCTCTTCATCGGCGACCAGACGCTGTTCCAGCGCGCCGACGGCATCGAGGCCGGCTGGGCCGCCGTGCAGCCCTTCCTCGATCTCTGGGGCAAGAGCGACGAGCAGCCGGAACCCTACCTGCCTGGAAGCATGGGACCGACCTGCGCCGACGAGCTGATCGCGCGGGATGGCCGGCAATGGCACGAGCTGGGCGTCATTCTCCACAACCAAAAAAGCGCACGCCAATAAAAATACACTCTTATGTTAGTATATCCTTGTTCATGGAGCGCCTTCATCGCACTGCGAAAATAAACCCATAATAACTTACGGGTAAACGCTCGCTTCGCCGCTGAAAGGCGGTACCAAGTACAAAAAAGGTAGAAGTTGACCGGTTACTTGCCTCCATCCAAGCTTTTACTGCTGACGGCGTTGCTTTTCCAGTGCGACAAAGAAGGCGGGGGCCCGTCACACCCCGACGGGCCCTTCTCGCCTTCCTAGTTGTTTTTTTGCTCATGTCAGGCAAAAAAAGCGAATTGTTAATGAGCGATTAACATATTTACTTGCGCTCTTCAGCGGCCTTGCTAAATCTACCCTCTAATCTGGGGTATTGATGATGACGGATATTCAGTCTTCCAAGAATCGATCCAATTCAGACCAGCGAATGGAGACCTGCCGGTCCGAATTCGAGCCCATGCTCTTCGAACTGATCCGTGACGGGGAAAAGAGAGGGTGGAAAGCCGCCGAAATCGCCATGGCTCTCGCCGACGCGGCTGACGACGTCATCCTGAAGCTTGCACGCGAAACGAAAAGCAAGCACTGACCCCCATCCGGTCCGATTGCGCCAGGATCGATTTTCCGAGCCGAAACCCACTTTCGGCGAGCGGCGATAACACATACATTCACAGCTGATTTGGCCCGAGGTGATTCATCGTGCGATGCATCTTTCCGGCCGTGTTGTCGCGCAACGAAGGAGGCGATATTGCAGTGGTTTGCCGCGGCACTTCTGGCTTGTGGATGCGTCAATCTGGCCGCATTCGCCAACTTCCCGCCAGCCCGGGATTATCTCGCCACGACTTCGTGCAGCCTCAGCGCCACGCCCGCTGCCTGCCGCAACACCCGGGCCGCCTGGGTGGCGACCTATGCGAGCGCGGTGGGCGGCGCCTATGACAGCCAGAAGGCGGTGGCGCAGTGCTTCAGCACCGGATGCGACAAGGCGATCGTCGAAGAGCGGGTTCTCGGCTGCGCGTGGCGGCATGTGATCGTGGGTTCCAAACACGCAACGACCGCCGATGCCGACCGTGCGTCGGTGGAAACGTTCTGCGGCGGTAACGCACTCGACGAGGCCGACCGGCAGACGGCGCGCGATCAGGCGGCTGTGTGGATGCAGTTGGTTGGCGTGACGCAGTAGGGATTGTTTGTGGTTTGGGTGGTGGCTGGCATTTGCGCGTGTGGCCCCCTCATCCCCGGTGCAGCAAGCTGCACCTGAATCCTTCGGGCCACCTTCTCCCCGTTGGGGCGAAGGGAAGATGGAGCGAGCGGCCCGCCACGAGTCTCTTCTCCCCAACGGGAGAAGGTGCCGGCAGGTCAGGTGCAACTTGTTGCACCGGGGATGAGGGGGCCGCCAGCACACCACCCACCCGACAGCAAAACGGGCGGAAATTCCGCCCGTTGTCGTCACTCGTCAAACCAAGCCGATCAAACGAACTGGCTGAGACCCGGCACCGAGGCCACGACCTCGTCGACGACTTCCTTGCCGGCATATTGTTCGGCGATCGCGATGGTTTCCTTGGCGAGCGCGGTGATCTCGCCCATGCCGAGACCTTCCGACATGAGCTGCTGGCCGAGCGCCATGATGCCGCCGCCGCCGAGCGCGCCCATGAGGCTGCCGAGAAGGCCGCCGCCACCGCCTTCGCCGGCGCCGTTATACTGGGCCACCAGATCGGATGCGCCGGGAATGGCTTCGATCATCTTGGCGACCGGGCCATCGGCCGCTTCGCGCTGGAGAAAGCCAAGCATCATGCCGAGCGACTTTTCGGCCACTTCCGACGGAATGCCGACCCGCGCGGCGATCTGATCCACGATTTCATTCATCGTCATCCTCCTGGTTTTATTGACGTTAACGTCAACGTTAATCGACTTTGTGTGGCAACTCAAGGCGTCCGCGACGCGATGATCGCTTATCCAGTTTTCCTTTTAATGCAGACAGTTGTCGGCATTGCGGTCCCTGCTTATAACAGTCAAAGCATATTACAATGAACATGCGGATGATACGCACCGCATTTCGACGCAATCGGCTTTGGTCGCCGGCAGGGAGACATTTCGCATGCTCGAGGATGGCAAGATCTACATCGGTACCAGCCGCAACCCTGATGACAGCATCAACACCCCCGAATATCTGGAGCTCAAATACGGCAACCGCCACGGGCTGGTGACCGGCGCCACCGGCACCGGCAAGACGGTGACGCTGCAGGTGCTGGCCGAAGGCTTCGCGAGAGCCGGCGTTCCGGTCTTCTGCGCCGATATCAAGGGCGATCTCTCCGGCATTGCCATGAAGGGCCAGCCGCAGGACTGGATGACCAAGCGCGCCGAGCAGATCGGCTTCGGCGATTACGAAGCGGACCAGTTTCCCGTCATCTTCTGGGATCTGTTCGGCGAAAAAGGCCACCGGGTGCGCACCACCATCGCCGAGATGGGACCGCTGCTGCTGGCGCGGCTGATGGATGCGTCGGAGCCGCAGGAAGGCGTGATCAACATCGCCTTCAAGATCGCCGACAAGGGCGGCCTGCCGCTGCTCGACCTCAAGGATTTCTCGGCGCTGCTCAACTACATGGGCGAGAACGCCACCGAGCTTTCCAGCCAGTACGGGCTGATCTCCAAGGCCTCGGTCGGCTCGATCCAGCGCGCGCTGCTGGTGCTCGAGCAGCAGGGCGCCGAGCAGTTCTTCGGCGAGCCGGCGCTGAAGATCACCGACATCATGCGCACCAACGATCGCGGCTACGGCCAGATATCGGTGCTGGCCGCCGACAAGCTGATGATGAACCCGCGTCTCTACGCCACCTTCCTGCTCTGGCTGCTGTCGGAACTCTTCGAGGAACTGCCAGAAGTGGGCGATCCGGAGAAGCCGAAGCTGGTGTTCTTCTTCGACGAGGCGCATCTGCTCTTCAACGACGCGCCGAAGGTGCTGACCGAGCGTGTCGAGCAGGTGGTGCGCCTGATCCGCTCCAAGGGCGTCGGTGTCTATTTCGTCACCCAGAATCCGCTCGACGTGCCGGAAACGGTGCTGGCGCAGCTCGGCAACCGCGTGCAGCACGCCCTGCGCGCCTATTCGCCGCGCGAGCAGAAAGCGGTGAAGACGGCGGCCGATACGTTCCGTCCCAACCCGGCCTTCGACTGCGCCACCGTGATCACCACGCTCGGGACCGGCGAGGCGCTGGTTTCGACGCTGGAGGCCAAGGGCGCGCCATCGATCGTCGAGCGTACGCTGATCCGGCCGCCATCCGGCCGTGTCGGGCCGCTGACGGATCAGGAGCGCCAGCAGGTGATGGACAAGAGCCCGGTGCTCGGCCTCTACGACGAGGATATCGACCGCGAATCCGCCTTCGAGATCCTGGCGGCGCGGGCGCAGAAGGCGTCGGATTCGGATGCCGCCAAGCAGGCGCAGCCGACACAGCCGACGGAAGGAAGCGCATCCGGCCGCTGGACGCTGCCCGGCTTCGGCGATGACAGCAAGGACGAGAAGCAGGCGCAAGCGCGCCCCCGCTCCGGCGGCTACCAGCGCGAGACGGTGGTGGAAGCGGCGATGAAGAGCGTGGCCCGCACCGTGGCGACCCAGGTCGGGCGGGCGCTGGTGCGCGGCATCCTCGGCAGCCTGAAACGGTGACCGTAACCCCCCAACTCTTTTCGGAAGCGACCGCGTGACGTTGATTTGGAGAGAGTTGAACCCCGCGGAAAAGCAGATCATCCAGCGACTGGCGCGACACGCCGCGCGCGGCGAGGTGCCGCCAGCCTGGGACTGCGACCACTACCGCGCCGCCGAGATCGACGCATCCGGCTCGCTGCGGCTTCGCCCGCGCGACAGGCTTGAAGCGGCCACCGAACTGCCGGCGCACCCCGTCGCTTCGGGCTATTTCGACGACAAGGAGGTCGCCGATCCCTATGGGCCGCTTGTCGATATCATCCTGTTTTCGGCCAACGGGATGCTCTGCGAGCTGCAGATCTACCGCAGCGACGGCGGCGCGATCCTGAAGGCGATCGAGGCCGACGCGATCTTCCTGATCACGGTGCACGAGCATCACGGTTGAATTTTCGTACAGCAATCTGTCAGCGCCTAAAATTGGCGCCCGAAATACGCCGGTGAAAAGCTTTGGATGGACTGAACAAACTTAGCGCCTTCATATCCTGGATCGCCTCGATACCCACGGAAGTTTGGGTGGGTTTTGGCGGCGTATTGCTAACCGCAGTTCTGACCGCGATCACGAGTGCCCATTTCGCAGGACGTGAGTTTCGGAAGCAACGGAGAAGCGAAGCGATTGCTGTGGCACTGAAGGTGTCCTTGATTGCCAATGACTTCGCGGAGAAGCATCGGGCATACCAAGATGCGCGAAATAAGCATAAAGCTCACAACGATCCGCGTCGTCCTTTTTGGAGCTTCATCGGGGTTAAAGCCGGGCGACATGAGCGGATCACTATCGAGCCGAACGAGCTGCTAGTCTTCATCGAAGCGCGTGAATACGAGATAGTAAGGCAACTTGCCGTTCTCGATATGCGTCACAAAGCTGTGTGTGATGCACTCAACGAGTTCGCCGACCTTAAGCGTGAACTTCGTTCGCGCATGACAGGGCCAACATCGATCGGCGATCACGTGCTGAACATCGCGGACGTTTTCGATGAACCCACGCAAATTATACTCGTTCAAATGGGGGCCCTGAGCCAGTCGACAGCGGACCTTTTACCAACCTTCTCTGCCGAAGCGCTTGCGTTGTGCAGTAGCATCACCCCAGCGCTCCGACGACACCTGAAAGACAACAAAATCCCGTTCTTCGCAAAGCCGCCCAGCTGAGTTGGACGATCACCTGATCTGGGCGGAGCCATTGAGCGAACCTATTTCCTCGACCGAGCATCACGGTTGAATTTTCGCGGCCGCAATGCTATCGCTGGGATACTTGAGAAAGGAGGGTTGCGCGTGACGATATATTTCCGATTCAATCGCCAGCGTGGCCCCGTCAACGCCCTGCAGATGCGTTTGCAGGGCTGACCAGAGACCGTTTCTCGACACCTCTTCCTGGTCCGCCCCTCGTGGCACTGCAAGTGTGAGCATTTTGCTCGCCTGCATGTTTCTAGATCCCCGAGCTTGAGCATACGCGCGCGATGAAGGCTGATGCCCGCGACGCGCCTGTGCCTGCTCGCAAGACCAGAGCAAGATCATGACGACAATCCATATCCGCAATCTCGGCATCACTCTCGGCAACCCGCTGTTTTCCAACCTCACGCTTGCCATCGGCGCGGGCGACCGTATCGGCCTTGTCGCCGCGAACGGGCGCGGCAAGTCCACGCTGCTGCGCTGCCTTGCAGGCACTATCGAGCCGAGCGAGGGCGACATCATCCGCTCGCGCGGGCTCACCATCGGCCATGTCGAGCAGGACGTGCCGCCTGCCCTGCTTTCGCTGCCGCTGCACGAGGCGGTGCTGAAGGCGCTGCCGGAGGACCAGCAGCTCAACGAGAGCTGGCGGGTCGATATGGTGCTGGCCGGTCTCGACATGCCGGAAGAGATGCGCGAGCGGCCGGTGGGCCAGCTCAGCGGCGGCTGGCAGCGGCTGGCGATGCTGGCGCGGGTCTCGGTGACCGAGCCGGACGTGCTTCTGCTCGACGAGCCGACCAACCATCTCGACCTCGGCAAGATCGCCCGGCTGGAAGCGTGGCTCGACGCGCTGCCGCGCGACATGCCCGTCATCATCTCCAGCCACGACCGCGCCTTTCTCGACGCCACGACGAACCGGACGCTGTTTTTGAGACCCGAGCAATCGGCGCTCTATTCCCTGCCGTACTCCGAGGCGCGGGCAGCGCTCGACGACAGCGACGCGGCCGATGCGCGGCGTTACCAGCGCGACATGAAGACGGCGGAGAAGCTGCGCCAGCAGGCCGCCAAGCTCAACAATATCGGCATCAACTCCGGCAGCGACCTGCTCGTCGTCAAGACCAAGCAGCTGAAGCAGCGGGCGGAGAAGCTGGAGGACGCGGCCAAGCCCGCGCATCTGGAGCGCTCCTCCGGCGCGATCCGGCTCGCCAATCGCGGCACCCACGCCAAGGTGCTGGTGACGCTCGACGACGCAATGGTGGCGCGGCCCGACGGCACGCCGCTCTTCAGGACCGGCAGGCAGTTCATCTGCCAGGGGGACCGCATCGTCCTCCTCGGCGCCAACGGCATGGGCAAGAGCCGGATGGTGACGATGCTGCGCCGCGCGATTCTGGAAGCAGACGGCGCCGTCGAGGGCATCAAGACAACGCCGTCGCTGGTGCTCGGCTATGGCGACCAGGCGCTCAACGAGCTGATCGACGAGGAGACGCCGATGCGGATGATGCTGAGGCGCTTCGATGTCGGCGACGCGAGGGCGCGGGCGCTGCTTGCCGGCGCCGGCATGACGATCGAGATGCAGGGCAAGCCGATCGGCCGGCTCTCGGGCGGGCAGAAGGCACGATTGGGGATGCTGGCGCTGCGGCTGACCAACCCGAACTTCTACCTGCTGGACGAGCCGACCAACCATCTCGACATCGAGGGTCAGGAAGCGCTGGAGAGCGAACTGATGGCACGGCAGGCAAGCTGCCTGCTGGTCTCGCACGACCGCGACTTCATCCGCAATGTCGGCAACCGCTTCTGGCTGATCGACGGCAAGCGACTGGTGGAAGTGGAAAGCCCGGAATCGTTCTTCGCCGCGGCCGCGTCGGCGGGCTGAACGGGACGCGGGGCAGGCATCGGAACGAGGACGGCGTCAGAACGAGGCGGGCGCGGTGGCGAGCACGTTGATCTTGCCGCCGCCGATGGCATAGAGGCTCAGGCGCCGCTCGACCTGGCCCGATGGCGACAGGCGAAACAGTCCGGTGACGCCGCGGAAGCCGACCTTGCTGGTCAGCGTCTCGGCATTGAGGCCCGTGGCGCCCTTGCTGCGGATGATGCCGGATGCGATCGCGATGGCGTCGTAGCCATAGGCGGCGTCGGTGGAGAGCGGGCGCTTGTAATGGCGCTGGTAGCGGTCCGCGATCAGCGTCGCCGCTTCCGGTTCCACCATGGCGATCAGCGTGCCGTTGGCGGTCGGCTCGCGATAGGTCTGCGGCGGCCAGGCGCTGGTGCCGACGAAATTGAGGCCGGTCTGACCGCCCGCCTTGATCGCCCCCTCGATGGTGGTGGTGATGGCGGTGCGGCCGAGGATGAGCACGGTGTCGGCGGTCTGCAGCTGCGGCTTGGCCGTCTGCACGGCGGCGGCCGCGGCGGCATCGGTGAGATCGTAGCGGGCGATGCCGACGAAGGTGCCGCCCGAGGCGCGGATGGCGTCGGCCAGCCTTTGATCGCTTGCCGGCGGCAGATCGCGCTGGGCGAAGACGAAGACCTTCTTGCGGCCGCTGGCAAAGGCGGCGCGCACGCCTTCCAGCGCGCTATCGATCTCGCCGGAAGCGAGATTGTAGACGTTGCCGGACGTGGCGGGCACGGCCGCGCCGAGATTGAGGAGCGGCGGGCGCTGATCCGACGGCATGGCGGCCACGGCGGCGGTGGTCGCCGGCGGCAGGTAGCTGACGAGAAGCGCCGAGCTTCTGGACTTGGCGGCGGCGACGGCGGCGGATGCCGCGGCCGGGCTCGTCACATCGACGACCTTGACGAAGGCCTGGTTGGCGCCGAGCTCGCCGATGCCAAGGGCGGCGGCATCCCTGATATCGCGCGACGGCCCTTCGAACAGCCCGCTCGATCCCTTCTGCATCAGCAGCGTGATCTCAGCGCCGTTTTCGCCAAAGCTCTCCTCCACCTCGCTGGAGGGCGGCTTGATGTCGTTGGTCTTGACGTTCTTGGCAATGCCATCGACGCCGGACTGGCAGGCGGCCAGCGCGGAGCAGGAAAGAACGACGGAGAGAAGCAGAAACGACCGCGCGGCGCGCGCGCCGTTGCAGACCCCGCGAAAGGCGCCACGTAAACCATGCGCGCCACGCGCCTCATCCCTGTCCTTCACGATCACTGCTTCCCCCAAACTCCATAGGCCGTCTGCAGCGGCCATTTCGCGGCCTCATATCTGCATAGGCACTTCGCGAAAGCAAACCCTTCCCCCAAACTTGGTTGACGGAAAAGCTAAAATTTTCAGCTTTTTTGAGTGGATAACTTTGTTCAAACTTATCCACGCTTCCAAACCCGATGTTTATGGCTGGCGTGTAGTTTTCTCTCAACAAGTGGAGAAACTAAGCCCGTGACCCAAAGAACAAAAACAAACAAAATCGCTTTCATTGCACTTCTTTCGGCATTTTCTTCTTTTTCTTACAATGGCGCACTCGCATCTGCTCCTTACAATACACAGAGCATCGGCACTTCTTACTCCATCTTTACTTCAGCAGGCATAGCCGGGCAGGCAGCGAACGCTGTCAGCGCTGGCGGCGTGGCGCGGCTGCTCAATCTGGCCGGACGCGGTATCGCGCAGGCCGTCGGCTCGATCGATCTTGCCGCGCTGAAGGCCACGGCACCGGTCGCGGCGCCCGCGTGGAGCCCGGAGACCACCGCATCCATCAAGCCGGCGACCCGCCCTTCGATCGCCGCGCGTCCCGACAATAACGGCGTGTTCGGCTCCGTCGCCATCCCCTTCAAGCGCCTTGCCGCGCTGAAGAAACTGGCGCCTTCCATCGACGAGATGACCAGTGGCACCGCCATTTCCTGCGGCGCCGGCAAGTGCACGGACACCGTCACCACGATCAAGGCGGCGCTCGCCAAGACGTCGGAAGCATCGCTGCGCGACAAGATGAACACGGTCAACGCCACGATCAACCGCACGATCCGCTATGTTGGCGACACCGAAAACTCCAGCGAAGCGGATTACTGGGCGACCCCTTCGGAAACGCTGAAGCGCCAGGAAGGCGATTGCGAGGACTTCGCGATCCTGAAGATGGCTGCGCTCTATGCCCAGGGCGTCGATCCGAAGGACATGGCGATCGTCGTTCTGTACGACCAGAAGCGCAAGTTCTACCATGCCATTCTCTCGGTTTCGGCCGGTGGCAACCGTTATGTGCTCGACAACATGCGTGACACGGTTCTCACCGACAGCCGTCTGCCGGACTACAAGCCGCTCTATTCCATTGCCAACGGCAAGGGATATCTGCATGGTTCGCGCGCCGGCAACAACCAGATGGCATCGGCCATGCCGCTCGAGAAGATTGCTCCGGGCGAAGGTGTTGCCTTCTGACAGGAAGGCAATGGCGAGGGCGGGACCAACCACCCTCGCATCCCGCTTCGATACCGAAGCGAAGCCGCCGGCCCTGCATTGCCGGTGGCTTTTTCTTTGACCTCACCGCAGTCAGCCAAGACGGGTTGAGAGTTCTCAGGAGTTGCGATCCAGCCTAAACTCGATCGAGTGGAGCTCAGGAAGGGAATCTGGCCGCCCGCCCCGAAACCTTCGCGCGGCGCCGTCGTTTTGGCTGCGACGTTTCATGACGGAGGAGATGCCCGATGACCGAGTTTACCGGAGGATGCCTATGCGGCCGCGTTCGCTTCGCGGCATCCGGCGCGCCTTATCGGGTCGGCATCTGTCATTGCCTGGATTGTCGCAAGCATCATGGGGCGCTGTTTCATGCTTCGGCGATCTTCCCCAAGGATGCGGTGCGGGTTGAGGGGGAGACGGGTGAATACAAAGGACGATGCTTTTGCCCGCGCTGCGGCTCGCCGGTTTTCGGGTTGAGCGGCGACGAGGTCGAGATCAATCTCGGATCGCTCGACGAGCCCAACCGGTTGCAGCCGACCTATGAGCTGTGGACCATACGCCGCGAGGCCTGGCTTCCCGAATTTCCGTTGAAACACCGATACGAGCGCGATCGCGACGCGGCGGGCCGTTTCGAGGACTGAGGCGGCGGCCGGCACGAGCCGGGCCTTTTTTTCAGTAGCGGGAGATATAGCCGATCAGCATCGACTTCTCGTGCGTCGGCGCCAGCGCCAGGTTGATCTGGCCCTTCATGCTCTGGGTGCCGACGGTGATGGTGAAGCCTGTCGCGAGCGTCTTGCCCTTGTTGCGCGACAAGGTGGCGATGGCTTCCTCGATCTGGGTATCGATTGAGAAACGCAGGCTCTTGGTCAGCTGCGCGAGATCGCCGAGCGGCAGGCGCTGGCGCAGCATCGACAGGAAGGCGTCGTTGAAGAGCTGTACCTTCTTCTCATGCGTCAAAAGGATGGCCGGCGACGGCGAGGCCTGGATGATGGCGTTGACATTGGCGAGCGACGAGATGTCCTCGACCGTATCCAGCCGGCGCAGCGCCCATTTGAGGCTGAGCACGCGCAGCAGCGAGGCGAGATTGCCGGATTCCGGCATCTGCGAGGCGGTGTAATGCACGAGATCGGCGGTCGACATCTTGCCCGAGGCGGACATGCGGCCAAGGCCGTCCCAATAGATGCGCTCCAGCCGGATGCCGCGACGCTCGCCGCCACGACCCGCCACTGCCCGGAAACGCGGCTCGATCTCCTCGGCGTCGATGGCGGGCAGTTGCTCGTCGGTCGGCTCCAGATCGGATGCGTCGTTGGCGCCGGGCTTGACGATCAGCATGGTCAGCGCTCCGTCAGCGCTTCGGTGCGCGCCTTGTTGATCGGCTTCATCAGATAGCTGAGGACCGTCTTGCTGCCTGTCATGATCTCGACCGAGGAGACCATGCCCGGGATGATCGGAAAGGTCTTGCCGTTGCGCGTCAGCTCCGACTTGTCGGTTTTGACCTGGACGAGATAGTAGGTCTCGCCCTTCTCCTTCTCCACCAGACTGTCGGCCGAGATGTTTTCGACCACGCCCTCGAGCCCGCCATAGACCGAAAAGTCGTAAGCGGTGATCTTGACGATGGCCGGCTGGCCGCGGCGGATGAAGGCGACGTCGCGCGGCGAGATCTTGGCTTCGACGAGCAGCGTATCGGCGGTCGGGACGATGCCGGCGATGACGCGGCCGGGATCGACATAGGCGCCGATGGTGTTGACCTCGAGCGTGTTGACGATGCCATCGACAGGCGAGCGGATATCGGTGCGCTTGACGCGATCGGACGCGCCGCGCACGGTCTCGTCGACGACCGACAGCTCGGCCAGCGCCTGGGCCTTGTCCGTCAGCGCCTGCTGGCGCAGCCCGAGCGCGAGGTCGCCGAGCTGCAGGCTGGCTTCCTGCACGGCCGCCTGAAGACGATCGATGCTTTCCTGATAGACCCTGAGCTGGCCCTTCTGGTCGGTGAGCTCGCGCTCGGTCTTCAGCACCTCGGTCTCGGCGATGAGCTTCTTCCTGGCGAGCGGGCTGATGAGATCGTACTGGCGCTGGGCGCCATCGATGTTCTGCGTCAGACGGTCGATATTGGCGCGCGCCTCGCTGAGCTCGTTTTCACGCTGGCGCACGCGCTCCTTGAGCACGCCGAGCTTGTTCTCATAGCTGGCGCGACCGGCGGCGAAGAGCTGGGCTTCGTTGGCGCAGACGTCCTTGGCGACGGCCAGGATATCCTCGGGACAGGCGTAGGGCACGTCATACTTGCCCTCTTCCTCGAGCTTCAGGCGGGCAACCTTGGCGCCCAGAGCGCGGGCCTTGGCGACCGATTCGCCGAGTGTCGAGGTGGTGGTGGTGTTGTCGAGCTGGACGATCAGCTGGCCCTTGCGCACGACCTGGCCGAGAACGACGGCGATCTGCTGGACGACGCCGGGTTCGGACGACTGGATGATCTGCGTCTTCGAGACGGGAATGACCTTGCCCTCGCCGCGGGCGACCTCGTTGATCTTGGCGATCGCGGCCCAGGCGACGAAGCTGGCGATGACCAGAGCCACGAGGCCCAATATGGCGCGGGCGAGAAAGGGCGGGTTGTCGTACTGGTTGCTCATGACGCCTTCACCGTGTGATTGAGCGGGGTCACATTGGCGACGGGCGCCGGATCAGTGACGACCTGCGCCACCGGCATTGCCGAGGAGCCCGCGGGGGCCGGCGCGACCGAGGTGACGGGTGCTACGGACATGGCGACGGGCGTGACCGGCACGGGGCCCGGGGCGACGGCGACAGGAGCGCCGACGACCGGCACCACCGGAGCCTGTCCGGGGGCCGGCGTGCCCGGCTTGCGCTGCATGGCCTCAATGACGGCCTGCTTCGGACCATCGGCGATGATGCGGCCCTTGTCGATGACGATCAGGCGGTCGACCAGTTCCAGCATGCTGTAGCGGTGCGTGGCGATGAGCAGCGTCGTCTTGCGGTCGAAGGCCTTGGACAGGCGCAGGATCAGATTGCGCTCGGTCGCGAGGTCCATGGCGCCGGAGGGCTCGTCGAGGAACACGACCTTGGGGCGGGTGAGCAGCAGTCGGGCGATGGTGAGCGCCTGCTTCTGGCCGCTCGACAGATTGCTGCCGCGCTCGCCGACCGGCATGTCGAAGCCGCGCGGATGATTGCCGACGAATTCGTCGACCCCGGTCATGCGGGCGACCTCGAGCAACTCCTCGTCGGTGGCGTCGGCGCGGCCGAGCAGCAGATTTTCCTTCACCGTTCCCGAGAACAGGTCGGAGGACTGGCCGGCGACGGCGACGCTGGCGCGCACTTCGGCCATGTGATACTGGCGGATATCGACGCCGTCGATCAGGACACGGCCGCCAGAGGGCGTAAAGAGACCATCGAGCAGGCGCCCGAGCGTCGTCTTGCCGGAGCCGATGCGGCCAATGATGCCGATGCGCTCGCCGGGCGTGACGTTGAAGGACAGCTTGTTGATGACGGGATAGTCGGAACCCGGATACTGGAACGAGACATCCTGGAAGCTGAAGGCGCCGCGGGTGATCTCGCGATTGACGAAGCCGACCGTCGAGGGGCGATCGTCGGGCTGCTCCATGATCTTGTCGAGGATGCGCAGCGACATGGTGGCCTGGCGGAAGCGCGCCAGCGTCATGGCGATCTGGCCGAGCGGCGCGCCGGCGCGGCTGGCCAGCATCACGGTGGCGACGATCGCGCCCATGGCGATGCGGCCCTCGGAGAACTCGTAGGTGCCGGCGATGACGATGAGCACGCTCACCATCTGCTGCACGAACATCGTCATGTTGATGGCGTTGGTGGAGACCTGCTTGATCTCTTCGCTGGTGCGGCTCGAATACTTGCTGAGTTCCTGCCAGCGGCGCAGCATGGTGGCTTCGGCGCGAAGGCTCTTCAATGTCTCGATGGTCGAAATCGTTTCGACCAGCAGCGACTGGCGGCGCGCCGCCTCGTTGGCGGCGGTCGTCATGCGCTTGCCGATCGCGGCCTGGGCG
The DNA here is from genome assembly GCF_030053015.1 of Rhizobium sp. AN80A. Lineage (NCBI taxonomy): Bacteria > Pseudomonadati > Pseudomonadota > Alphaproteobacteria > Hyphomicrobiales > Rhizobiaceae > Rhizobium > Rhizobium sp. AN80A. The sequence goes on from NZ_JASJPX010000003.1 coordinate 1,705,167, forward strand.
TAAAGACCGATGGCGACCGAGAGCACGAAGGCGACGGCGGGGATGACCACCAGCCAGCCGGCGATCAGGTAGATGACGGCAAGGAAGATGAACAGGAACAGGCTGTCGATGATGACGCCGATGGTGTTCGAGGTGAAGAACTCGCGCACGAATTCATACTGCGTGACGCGGTTGGCATATTCGCCCGTCGACATCGGGCGCGAGGCCAGCGTCGAATTCAGCACCTTGTCGAAGAGCATCTGCGACAGGCGCAGATCGGCCTTGCGGCCGGCGTAGTCGATCAGCGAGGAGCGCGCGGTCTTCAGGAGGAAATCGAAGAGATAGGCGAGCGTGATGCCGGCGGCGAGAACCCACAGCGTCGGGATCGCCTTGTTGGGCAGCACGCGGTCATAGACGTTCATGGTGAAGAGCGGCGAGCCGAGCGCGATCAGATTGATGAACAGCGCGGCCACCATGACGCGGACATAGGTGCGCCAGTAAGGCGCCAGCGTCGTCGCCAGCCAGTGGCGCTTCTCGATCTCGACGGCGCTGCCGACCAGCGCTTCCTCGGAGGCGTTCTGATAATAGAGCGTGAAGGCGAAGGCCATGCGCGGCTTCAGCGCCACGAGCTGCTCGCGCGTCAGGCGCGCGGTCGCGCCCGCGACAGGAACGATGTCGGTGACGTAAGAGCCGTCCTCGGCCATCTCCAGCAGGGGGAGCACGCCGCCATCGAACGCGACGATGGCAGGGCAATCGAAATTGCCCAGCCGGCAATCGCGCTCGGGATGCTTGATCACCTGAAGGCCGATGCGCTCGGCCATCTGCTCGACGTCATCACCCTCGAGCGATTCGGTGATCTCATCCGGAAGGCCGGAGAAGAGCACCGTATCGGAGCTTGGTCGACCATAGAACGCTGCCACGGACTTGAACGCGGCCTTGAATGTTTGAAGCGGCATGCTGCCGTTCGTCTCAGATGCAACGTTCCGCATGTTCCATGGTCACCTGGTTACTGCTGCCTGATCGGCGCCAGCAGATCCATCGGCATGCCAGCCTTCTGACGAGAGTCGACTTCGACATATCCGGGATTCTGCGCGGTCGCGGGGATAGCAAACTCTTCCCGCGCATAAGGCTTGGCCTGCTCGACCGGCCGCAGCTTCATGGTCTGAAGCAGATTGCCGGAGGCGGCGAGGATCTTGTACTCCGCAAACAGCGAAGCGACGCGCGCCGTGTCGGCCAGGACCTTGGTGTTGAAGCGGGTGTTCTGCGCATCGAGCACGTCGAGCAGCGAGCGCTGACCGACCTTGAACTGCTCGCGGTAGGAGCTGACCAGCTGGTTGTTGATCGACGACTGCTTGGCAAGGATGCCCGACAGTTCGCCGCGGCTGGCGCGCTCGTTCCAGGCGGAGCTCACCGATTCCTTGACCTCGCGCTGGACCTGGGACAGCACATAGCGCTGCTCGCCGGCACGGCGGATCTGCTCCTGCTCGCGGGCCACATCGATGCCGCCGCGATACAGGTTCCAGCGGGCGACGACGCGCACCTGGTAATCGTTGGTGTTGCCGAGATTGGCGTCGATATCGTCGCCGACGCGGGCCGTGCCCTCAAGATTGACCTTCGGCAGGTAGTTGGCGCGGGCGCCACGCACACCGGCGTCGGCCGCATCGATATCCGCATTGGCGGAGAAGATGCGCGGGCTGTTCTTGTTGGCGACGAAGAGCGCGTCATCGAGCGTCTTCGGGATATACTTGGCGACCGAAGGCGGGGTCTGCGGATTGACGATCGGCTGGCCGACGGCCTTCATGAAGCGGATCTTGGTCGCTTCGAGCTCTTCGAGCGCCTCGCGCTGGCGGGCCTTGGCGGCCTGCAGGCGTTCGCTGCCCTGAAGACGATCGGCATCGGTGAGCGCGCCGCCCTTGATGCTTTCATTGATGTCGCCGACCATCGCCGTGTGGAAGGAGACGTTTTCCTTCGCGGCGGCAACGATCTGAACCTGCAGCATATATTCCAGATAGCTCTGGGTTACTTCGAGGGCGAGCGCTTCCGAGCGTTCGAGGACCCGAAAGGAGGCGCCATCGACGCGCGATGCCTGCTGATCGACCTGCGACTTGCGCGCGCCGCCGTCAAACAGCGTCTGCGTGATCGTCACTCCGACATCGCCGGGAGACAGGTAGTCGCTATCCGACGTCAGCGTGCCGGTCGAGGAATTCGACAAGCGGCGGCGGCCGACACCGGCCTCGAGATCCACCGACGGCAAGTATAGCCCGCGCGCCTGACGAAGCTCGAATTCGATCGCTTCTTTGTTTCTTGCGGCCTGAAGTATCTGCGGATTGGTTTTCATCGTCGTTTCGATGGCCTGCTGCAAGGACATCGCATTGGCGTCGACGAACAACGAGAAATTCAGAGCAACAGTGGCAGACAATGCTGCAATAATGCTTTTGGTTTTAAACAAGACGGATGCCCCTCAACATCTAAAATTCACCGAGTGAACCCGTATACCGAACGCTTTCATTCGGCAAACAAGTAACACCAATTTTTCCACATTCCAATTGCGGCACAGGTCTTTCCTGCGGAGACGGTTAATTCCCAAGTATCACTAGCTAAAGCTAGAATTTTACAGGGTTTTTTAACGCCAACTTTTCCCGTCCGTGTTTATCTGCCGTTACTTCCACAGGGACCTGCCCCGCGATGAAATTCCGCCAGCGTTACCAATCCGCAACAAACCTTTCCGCTCTTCGCATCGCCGCGATCGTGTCGATCTGCTTCGCGGCCTGCTCGGTCGGTTTTTTACTTATCTTAAACCTTCTGATGCCGGAGCGACCATTTTTGGTAGGGTTCGTCGGGGCCGCCGCAATTTCGCTGTTTGTTGCATTTCCGCTGCTGATGATGCTGCAGCTCAAGAACAACGAGCTGAAGAAACTGCAGGAAGCCGTCAACTATTCTCAACGGCACGACAGCGTTACCAAGACGCTCAACGGAACCGCCTTCGCGGCAGCCGTCGAACACTATATCGACCGCCGCAAGCGGATCTCCACCGACGCGGGCGGTGTGATGATCGCCGTGGTCATCGACACGCTCGACGCCATCAGCCGCCGCTACGGGCCGCAATGGGCCGACACGGTGATGCAGTCGCTGGCCGCGATCACCCAGTCCTCGGTGCGCTCGGGCGATCTCGTCGCACGGCTTGCGACCAACGAACTCGGCGTGTTCCTGCCAGGCGCCACGATCGAGAACGCCCAGGATGTCGGCATGCGTATCCGCCGCCGCTGCGAACAGGCGGCCTTCACGGCCGGCGACGCGCCGCTTTCGCTGGACATCCGCCTCGGCGGCGCGGTCTTCGACGGCCCGACCGACTTCAACCATATCCGCCAGCTCGCCGATGAAATGGCCATGGACCGCGGCGGCGGCGAAGCGGAAGACGTGCCGATTTCACGGCTGCCGGCGGCCTGAGCGCCACACGGACAAAGCGACAGTCACGACATGGATTTGGAGGCGCCCCGGGCGCCTCTTTTCGTTTTGATGATCGCGGGACTGGAGAGTCGCGGTTCGCTCACCGCGACACCTTAGGCGGAGGCGGTGGAGCGGTCGCTCGAGAGCCAGGTGATGGATCCGCAATGCCCTGGATGCCACCGCCTCCCCCGGCAAGATGCGCGCACCCGCCCGCATCGCCTCACATCCGTCCTCAAGAAAGCAAACAGTCCACGCGGCTGGATCGGCCGACCGCCGGCCGTTCGCGTGGAGCGCGCCGCCAAACTCGCGGAGGTGCTCCGGGCCATGGATCGCGTGGGGGGCACCTGCTCCCTCGCCTGCCCGACATGTCCTTCAGAACGCGAAAAAGGCGCTCGCGCGCCTTTTTCCCTGTCATCGGCGGAGCGGTCCGCCTGTCCCTGATCGCTTAGCCGACATGCGGCGCGGTGGTGCTGTCCTGCTTGTCGCCGAACAGGATCTTGACGGCTTCCTGCGTGTTCTGGAGCACCGCCACATCCTGCCAGCCGCCATTGGCGTTGACGCTGACCACGGTGTCTGCGCCCGACGTCATCGTCCGGACGCTGGCGAGCGCCTCGGCTTCGGTCGCCTGGTGGCCGAGCAGGCTGTCGAGCAGCTTCGACACGTCGAGCGTATCGCCCTCGCCGGCCTTATAGTCGGTGATGACGTCGGCCATCTTGACATCCGACAGCGCGCCGGCATCGAGCACGAAGGTATCGGCGCCCGCGCCACCCGTCATGGTCACCATGCCGCCGGCGCCCGACAGCGTGTCGTTGCCGTCACCGCCGACCAGCGAATAGGCATGGCTATCGTTGCCGGTGGTGCTGCTGCCGCCGAGCGTCGTGTCGAAGGCGACTTCGAGGAACTGGCCGGTGGAACCGTCCGTCAGCGTGTAGCTGCCTTCCGCCAGGACCGACTGACCGTTGATCGCGCCGTCCAATGCCTGGGCATCGAGCGACAGGCTGGCGATCTGATGATCGGCGAGGCTCGAAAGCTCGCCGGCATCGCTGATGCCATTGTGGTTCAGGTCCTGCCAGATGGAGAGCTTCGCGAAGGCCTCGTCATTGGCATCGATCTTGCCATCCTGGTTGCTGTCGAGCGTCGCCAGCGCCTGCAGGCCATCGGCATAGCTGCCACCGGCGAACTTCGGCGAGAAGATCTCGGTGCCATTTTCGATCTTGCCGTTTCCATCGACATCATAGGCCAGGATACCATCGGTGCCCGCCGTCCAGGCGATCTTGTCCTGAATGCCATCGGCGTTGATGTCGAAAGAGACACCATTGTCGAGGGTGGTCAGCGCGACGCCGTTGCGATCGAGGTCGAGGATGATCGGGTCGATGGCGTTCTGTGTCCACGCCGCCTGGGCGATCGCATGGTCCGCGCCACCGAAGTAGACGTTGACGGAGGCAACGCCGCCGGCCGCGGCACCCAGCAGCTTGTAGGCTTCGACATAGCTGTCTCCGCCGCCATTCTGATCGATCCGCACGCTCAGATCGTTGCCGACGACGACGACCTTGACGTAGCCCGCCAGCGACTGAACGTTGCCAAGCAGGCTCGAAACATCGATCCGCTCGTTGGTCGCGTAGTCCCTGATCGTATCGGCATTGCCCGAGGTCAACAGCTCCGATCCCCACTTATAGGTATCGTTTCCGGCACCGCCGAAGAGGATGTCGTTGCCCGCACCGCCGACAAGCGTGTCGGCGCCCTTCGAGCCGATGAGGATGTCGTTTCCGCCGAGGCCGTTCATTTCAATACCGCCATCGGCGGCGTAGTGCGTGGTCGTAACCGTCGGTGCGGCCTGATCAGTCGGCAGATGGCCGACCTGCGTCGTCGCGATAGCGCCGGTCGTATCGCTGGACGTGGATGTCGCGGTGATCGTCGCCGCGAAATCCGTCTTTATCGTGAATGTGTGGCTTGTGACACTGTAGCTCGCGTCAACACCAGCAACATTATTGAGGGTCTTGACCAGTTCCTTTGCAGCGTTGTCGAAGTTCGTGTCGCTGTTTCCGCCCTGCGCACCAGATTGTGCGTAAGGAACACCGTTGATTGTGATGGTGATATTTTCACCGGGGCCGCGGAAAGAATTGTCGAGGTAGGTATCGAACGAAACCGTTTTGATCCATTTATCGCCCGCGCCATTATCGACCGCAGCGGTAATCGCAAAAGCCTTGGCGGCACCGGCATCGCCGGAGAGCGTGACCGAATTATTGGTCAGATTGTCCGCCCAGGTGACGCCTACGGCTGAAAGGCTGCCAGCAAGCGTGGTGCCCCCGACCTTGACCGCCTTAAGCCCATCATAGACCTGCTCCGCCGTCTGGCCTCCAGCGGCCACCGTGTAGCTGTAGGTCGTTCCGTTGACGGTGACCGATACCTTGTCACCGGCATCGTAACCTTCGGAAGCGAAGGTCAGCGTCGTGACCTGCCCGCTGCCGGAAGCAACCTGCGAGGTGTTGACTGCCGGCGCGGCCTGGTCCGTCGGCGAGGTTCCCAGTGTCACCACCGTGCTGGAGACGACCGAACCGGCGTTTCCATTGATGACGATGCGACCACTGACGGCGGCGCTGTCCGTCGTCGTGATGTCAAAGGCATCCGTGCCGGTGTCCAGGTTGACCTTGAAGCCGGCGGCTGTCAGGACCTGGGCCAGCTTTTCTTGCGCACTATCGAAACGCCGTGAGCTCGACGAGCCATCGTTGAAGCCGCTGCTCGAATACTCGGTGCCGTTGATCGTGATCTTGACGACATCGTTGTTGTCAAAGTTGTTCGGGCTGCTGAAGTCGACTCGATATGTCCAGGGCTTGCCGACGTCGGAACCGTTGTCGACCGCCGTGGCGATATCGAAGGCGTTGTTCACACCGGGGGCGCTCGTGAGCGTGACGGTATTGCTGCCATCCAGATCTTTCGCCCAGGTGACACCTTCGGCCGCGAGGCTGCTCGCCAAGGTTACGCCACCGACACTGACTGCCTTAAGCCCATCATAGACCTGCTCCGCCGTCTGGCCACCGGCGGCGACCGTGTAGCTGTAGGTCTTGCCGTTGACGGTGACCGATACCTTGTCACCAGCGTCATAGCTAGCGGCGAAGGTCAGCGTGGTGATCTGAGGCGCAACGACGGGGGCAGCGATCAGGATATCGGCGTTGCCGGTGCCATCGAGGCTTCCTGTCGTGTCCTGCGTGACCGACACGGAGCCCGTCCCAGTCGTGCTTCCGTCCGAAACGGTGTAGTTGAAGTTTCCGCCGCTTGGAACGCCATCCGTTACGGTCACCGAGCCCGGGTTTGGAAGCAAACTCGTCGTCATGCTGCTGTTGGATGTGGTCGCCGTGACATCAAGCGTGGAGCTGTCGACGTCCCGGTCGTTGGCCAGCAGCGCCCATTCTGGAACGATGAAGGTTCCACCCGTTCCGGCATTGGTGATGATGCTGTCGGCACCGGCCACGGGAGCGTCGTTGACCGCCACGACGGCAACTGTCGCGGTGACCGTGTTGGAGTTTGCCAGGCCGTCGTTGACCGTGATCTCGAACGTGCGGTTCGAGACGTCGGGATCTTCCGACGTGTTGGCGAAGCGGATGGCTGCGATGGCGGCTTCGTAGGCGCCGCGGGATGCATTGCCGGCAAAGGCAATGGTGTCGCCGGTAATGGTGAAGGAGATGGTGCCGATATAACCGCTGGAACCGCTCTTGCCGTTGACCGACAGAACGTCGCCCGCCTTCCAATTGGTCAGGACGACCTTGGCAGCCTGCATGTTCGCATCGCTATCGGCGATGGAGGCGTTCATCGTGATCGCGGTCTCCGCACCACCTTCGGTGAAGGTGGGCGTCGTCGAGTAGGAGACCTTGACGTTGTCGATGTAGACCTTGTCATCTCCGTCCAAATTGTCATTCGCCAGGAAGCGGATGGTGGTGTTGGGCGAGATATAGCCTTCAAGGTCGAGGGTCATGGTCGTGTAGCCGGAATCCGACGTGCCGTAATGGTCGGTTCCCTTGATCGTCTCGAGATCCACCCACTTGTTGCCGTCCAGAACCTGGACCTTGATGTAATTGTCGCTCTCGAAATCGGCGCGACGATAATCGAAGGTCAGCGTCGCCTTTGTCGCCCCGGTGAGATCGACACTACGCTGCGCGGCATCGCCGTTGTCGATGTCAACGCCATCGGTGAGCACCATGGCGTAGCCATTGCCAATGCTGACAACCTTGATGTCGCCGTCCTTGGGGTTCGTCGGCTCGCCGGTTTCCGTCCAGCCGGTCTTCCAGTTGGCCGTGCCGTCGTTGCCGTTGTAGCCCTGCTGATTGAACTGGTCGAGAACATAGGCGTCGTTCGACAAAGTGAGCACCGGTGCGACGTTGTCGTCGGCGCCGTTGATCGTGAAGGTCACCTGCTGCGTCGTACCGTCAACGGACTGGATCGCGAAGGTTTCGAGCTTCGACTGTCCGCTGTTCAGGTACTGAACGGCGGCGTTGGAAACCGAGTAGGTATAGGTGCCATCGGAGCCGAGCGTCAGGGTGCCGAGATTCTGGCCGACGTCGGTCACCGTGGTCTTGAACGCGCCCTGTCCCGCATCGGCATCGCTGATGGCGATCTGGCCGGTGGCCGTAAGGTTGCCGCCCGTTGTGACATTCTGGTCCTCAGTCACCGAGGAGGTTCCGAGCGGGCCGATGACAGCCGCATCATTGGTGCCGGTAACCGTGATCGTCACGACGTGGGAGGCTGATCCGTCCTTGGACCAAACAGTGAAGTCCTCCGTCTTGTGTTCGTTGGCGGCAAGCGATTGCAGCTTGCTGTTGTCGGCGACGTAGCTCCAGGTACCGTCAGTGCCGATGGAGAACTTGCCGTAAGTGCCGGCGCTGTCGGTCTGCGCCGCGAACGCCTGCTGGCCGTTATCGAGATCGACGATATCGAGCTTGCCGCCGGCGAACTTGTCGCTCTCTTCGGTCACCGAGAGATCGGCCCCGGAGGCCGCCGTGATCACGGCGACATCATTCGTGCCGGTGATCGTGACGGTCACGTCCTTGCTGATCACGCCGCCCTGGCCGTCGCTAATCGAGACCGTGTAGGTCTCGGTGCGGGTCTCGCCTTCGGCAAGCGCATGCGCGGCGCTGTTCAGCGTGTAGGTCCAGCCGACGCTGCCGCCCGCCGTCGTGGCGGATTCGCTGACGGCGCCGGGCGTGAAGGTGCCAAGCGTCGCACCCTGAGGACCGGTGACGCTCACCGTGTGGGTGTCGATCAGGTCGGCGTCGGTGAAGTTGATCGTGCCCGTTGCCGTGGCGTTCGTGTCTTCGGTGACCTCGGTCGCGACGTTTCCGACGATATCGAAGACAGGCGTGTCGTTGGTCCCGACGAGATTGACGGTGATCTCGCGCGTCGTCGACGTGCCATGGCCGTCATCGACGGTGACGCGGAAGACTTCCGTGCGTGTCTCGCCCGCTGCGAGCTGGTTCAGCGTCGCGTCGTTGACGCGGTACTTCCAGTCGACCCAGCCGACACCGTCGTTGACGGTCTCTTCGCTGACAACGGCCGCCAAGGTGCCGAAATAGTTGCTACCCATCGGGGTGACCGTCACCGAGTGCTTGTCGCCCTGGTCGTCGTAGATGTAGAAGCCGCCGCCATTGGGACCGGCATAGCCCTTGGGCGCGTCGAACTCCGTGCGGTCGGTCGTCGAACCGGAGCGGGCGTCGGTCTCCTGATACTCGGTGATCGTTCCCTTCTCCGGGAAGCCTTCGGAGCTCCTGATGGCGTCGTTCTTGCCGGTGACGGTCAGCTGGTAGACGGCGGACTTGCTGTCGCCGTCACCATCGGTGACGCTGAACGGAACGGTGATCGTCGCGACTTCGCCCTCGCTCAGACCATCGAACTTGTAGCCGGGGTTGATCGTGAAGACGCCGGTCGCGCTGTCGTATTTATAGGCGGACGGGTCGAGGGTGATCGTCGTGCCCGAGGGGGTCGAGATCGTGACATGCGACGCGTCGAAGCTGACGCTGCCCTTCGTGTCGGCGCCGAAGGAGAAGTCCTTGCCTTCCGACAGGTTGAACGTGACCACGCCGCTGTCTTCGACGGCCGTACCGGTGAAGACGGGAACGGCCGCGCCGTGCGTCAGGCTGATATTGGCGAGATAGGTGCCGGTGTTGTCGTTGGCATTGCCAACTTCCTTGAAGGTCAGCGTGTTGTTGCCGCTGCCCGCGATCACATCGAGGGTGACGGTCTTCATCGCGCCGGTCACCGGGATGGTGTAGACCTCGTTGTTCCAGCGAACCTCAAGCGACGACGAGTTCGGATCGTAGGAGCCGACTTCGAAGCTGATCGTGTACTTGTCGCCAGCCGTGAGGCCGGCAACGTTCTGCGAGATCGCGATGTTGCCCGGCGAGGCGCCGAGGTCGACCATCGGATGGCCGTTGGACGAAGCGAGACCGAAATAAGTTCCGACGATCTTTTCCAGCTGCACGCCGGTCTGGCCGGGAGCGGTGCCCTCGATCTTCCAGCCGGTCGATTCCGTCGCCCATGCGCCCCAGCTTGCGGTATTCGCCCAGGTGCCGCCGGTGAAATCACCGTTGGACAGGAGGTTCACGTTCTGGGCCGTGCCGTTGATGGTCGGGCCGCCATCGTTGATGTCGATCTGGACGCTGCCGTTGGCGGTGTCGCCATCGGCGTCGGTCACGGTGTAGACGATCTTCATGCGAAGGCCGTCGGCGGCACCGGTGTTGGCGCCATCGGGATGGTCGATCGGGCCGAACTGCGTGAACTTGTAGGCGCCCGTCGCCGCGTTGGTGACTTCGATCTTGAAGATCGGCGTGCCGTCGGCGAGCTTGCCGACGAGGGTCAGCGCGTCGAGCTGCTGGATCTGGATCGGCTTGTCACCGGAGGTCAGCGCGACAGTCGTGAACTTGGTCTCGTTGGCATCGGAGATGACTGGGGCCGCCGGAGCGCCGCTCAGGCCGTAGGCGATCGCGGTGATCTTCGCGCCGTCCGCGCCGGCGTGGAAGCTCATCGTGCCGGTGGCGGAGGTCTCCTTGAAGGAACCGTCGGTGTTGACGGCTTCCTGGACGGTGACGCGTCCGGCGTAACCCGCCGTCGGCTGGTCGTCACGGATGTCTACCTGCACGGCGTCGGTCGCCGTGTCACCATCCTTGTCGGTGACGACGAAGTCGAAGACCATGCGCAGCGGATCGGCGGCGCCGGCCTCGCCCTTGTCCGGATGATCGATCGGGCCGGACTGGGTGAAGGTGTAGGCGCCCGTCTTGGCGTCGGTGACCTGCAGCGAGAAGATCTCGACATTGCCGACCTTGCCGATGACCGTCAGGCCGTCGGTGGAGGTGGTGACCGTGATCGGCTGGCCGTTCGAGGTGAAGGCCGGGAAGGTGATCTTTCCGTCCGACGTCTCCGGCATTTCCATGATCGCATTGCCGAAGCGGTAGGCAATGCCGGTGACCTGGGCGCCATCGGCGCCGCCGTCGAAGAGCAGCTTGCCGTTTACGCTCTGCTGGATGAACTGGCCGTTGTCGGTGCCGGCTTCCGTCACGGTGACGGTGCTGGAGAAGTAGGCCTTCGGGCCATCGTCATTGACGGCGATCTGCAGGCTGCTGGTCGACGTATCGCCATCGCCATCGGTGACGGTGAAGCCGATCTTCAGCACGATGCCGTCCTTGCCGCCGGTTTCGTTCTTGTCCGGCTGGTCGAAAGGCAGGGACTGCGTGAACTTGTATTCACCGGTCGCCGCGTTGGTGACCTGAACCACGAAGACGGTCAGGCCGTCGGCGCGAACGCCGGTCAAGGTCAGGTGATCGTTGGATTCGACGATACGAACCGCCTGGCCGCCGGATGTCATCGCCTTCGCCGTAAAGGAGTCGGCATCTTCGTCCGCGACCGTGGGGGCCGCGTTGGTGCCGAGCCCGTAGGCGATCGCGGTCACCTTGGCGCCATCGGCGCCGGCAACGAACTTCATGGTGCCGGTGGCAGAGGTTTCGTGGAAGGAGCCGTCGGTGTTGGCCGTTTCCTGAACCGTGATGCGGCCGGAATAGCTGGCCGTCGGAACGTCGTCCTTGATGGTGACGTCGAATTTGCCGGTGATGGCGTCGCCGTCCCCGTCGGTCGCGGTGTAGGTCACGGCGATCTTCAGATTTTCGGCGCTGGCGCCGGTATGAGCCGTGTTGCTCATGAGCGTGAAGGTGTACTTGCCGTCGTTGCCGAGCGTGACCTTCCAGGAGCTGTCATCGGCCGTCAGGGTCTTGCTCGCATCGTCCCACTTGGCGCCGTCGGCCGCCAGAACGACCTTGCCGCCATCCGCGCCGAGCGAGATGTCGAGGTCGCCCTTGACGGAGAGATGGGCGCTGTCGGGCGACGAGCCGTTGGCGAGATCGTCCTCGCTGAGGCTGACGCTGCTGACGGACTTCAGAACCGGCGCATCGTCGCGGAACTGGATCTGCTTGCCGATGTCGATCAACTTGGTGGCCGTGTCGCCATCGTAATCGGTGGCGGTGACGACGGCGGAAACCTTGCCCTTCAGATCGACCAGATCGTTGGCGTTGCCGCCATCGGCGTGCTTGATCGCCTGGTACTGGGCGACGCTGACGCGGCCCCCGCTGTCGAGGCTGATCGCGAAGACGGCCTTGTTGTCGCTGTCGCGGCCGATGACGAGACCATTGCTCATCGAAAGCGTGATCGCCTTGCCGTCGGCCGTGAACAGGCCGGAGTCCGAGCTCGTGATGCTGAGGGTCAGCGAGACCTTGCCCTGTCCATCGGTGCCGATGCTGGAGCCGTAGTCGACGATCGCACCCGCGTCGCGGGCATAGCCGAGCGCGGTGATGCCCGAATTACCGTTCTCGAACGCGGAGAAGATCGACTTCACGGTCTGCGACGTCGTGTCGTCGCTGCCGAGGTTGTCGTTGGCGCTTTCGTCATGGGTGACGATGCGGCCGGTCAGCGAGATCGAGACCGTGGGGACGTCGTCGGTGATCTTGACGACGAGCTTGCCGGCCAGGTTGATGCTGTCGCCGTCGCCATCGGTGGCCTTGATGACCGAGCCGAAGTCGATGCCGGCGACCGTGCCGTTGCCGGCCTTCAGGTCGGAGTTGGCGCCATTGCCGGCGGCGTGGTCGAGCTGGTCGTACTGCTGGAACTTGAAGCTGCCGTCGGCATTCAGCGTCAGCGACAGAACCGGGCGGTCGAACAGCGCGTCGTAGCCCTGACCCAGGACGTTGACGTAACCGATGACCGTGTTGCCGACCACGGCGTAGGAGAGCTGGCTGCCCTGCGACGACAGGCCGAGAGCCGTCAGTGTCGCGGCTGCATTGTCGGTCAACGAGAAGGCGCCATTCTTGGCGGCACCATCGGCGCCGAAGGACACGGTCGATGCGATCGAACCGGAGACCGTGGCGGCAAGGCCGAGGCCAAGCACCGACAAGTCCGACGACGAGCCGTCGGCCGTGCCGTCACTGGGGCTGTTGCCCTGCGACAGGACGTTGAAGATATCGCCTTCGTCGGCGGTGACACTGACGGACGAACCGGAAAGGACAGGCGCGTCGTCGCGGAACTGGATCTGGCCGCCGATATCGATCGACTTGGTGGCCGTGTCGCCATCATAGTCGGTGGCGCTGACCACGGCCGAAATCTTGCCGGCGAGGCTGACCAGGTCGTTGGCATTGCCGCCATCGGGATGCTTGATCGCCTGATACTGGGCAACGCTGACGCGGCCGTCGCTGTCGAGGCTGATCGCGAAGACCGCCTTGCCATAGCTGTCGCTGCCGATGACGAGACCATTGCTCATCGAGAGCGTGATCGCTTTGCCGTCGTTCGTGAACAGGCCGGAGTTCGAGCTGGTGATGTCGAGGGTGAGCGAGACCTTGCCCTGCCCATCGGCGCCAATGCTGGAGCCGTAGTCGACGATCGCACCCGCTTCACGGGCATAGCCGAGCGCGGTGATGTTCTTGCCGTTCTCGAAAGTGGAGAAGATCAACCGGACGTCGCGCGACGTCGTATCGTCGCTGTTCGAGTCCCTGCCCGCTGTCTCGTCATGCGTCACGATGCGGCCGGTCAGCGAGATCGAGACGGTGGGGACGTCGTCGGTGATCTTGACGACGAGCTTGTCGGTCAAGGTAACGCTGTCGCCGTCACCGTCGGTGGCCTTGATGACCGCGCCGAAGTCGATGCCGGAGACCGTGCCGTTGCCGGCCTTCAGGTCGGTGTTGGCGCCATTGCCGGCGGCGTGGTCGAGCTGGTCGTACTGCTGGTACTTGAAGCTGCCGTCGCTGTTCAGCGTGAACGACAGGACCGGGCGGTCGACGAGCGGGTTGTAGCCCTGACCCAGGACGTTGACGTAGCCGATGACCGTGTTGCCGACCACGGCGTAGGAGAGCTGGTGGCCCTGCGACGACAGGCCGAGAGCCGTCAGTGTCGCGGCTGCATTGTCGGTAAACGAGAAGGCGCCACTCTTGGCGGCACCGTCGGCGCCGAAGGAGACCGTTGCGGCAACCGAGCCGGAGACAGTGGCGGCGAGGCCGAGGCCGAGCGCCGACCAATCGGACGACGAGCCGTCGGCCGTGCCGTCACTAGGGCTGTTGCCCTGCGACAGGACGTTGAAGATATCGCCTTCGTCGGCGGTGACACTGACGGACGAACCGGAGAGAACCGGCGCATCGTCGCGGAACTGGATCTGGCCGCCGATATCGATCGACTTGGTGGCCGTGTCGCCATCGTAGTCGGTGGCGCTGACCACGGCCGAGATCTTGCCAGCGAGGCTGACCAGATCGTTGGCGTTGCCGCCATCGGCGTGCTGGATCGCCTGATACTGGGCAACGCTGACGCGGCCCTCGCTGTCGAGGCTGATCGCGAAGACCGGCTTGCCGTGGCTGTCGCTGCCGATCACGAGGCCGTTGTTCATCGAGAGCGTGATCGCTTCACCGTCGGTCGTGAACAGGCCGGAGTTCGAGCTGGTGATGCTGAGGGTGAGCGAGACCTTGCTCGGCTCGTCGGCGCCGACGCTGGAGCCGTAGTCGACGATCGCACCCGCGTCACGAGCATAGCCAAGCGCGGTGATGTTCTTGTTGTGCTCGAAAGCAGAGAAGATCGACCGGACGTCGCGCGACGTCGTGTCGTCGCTGTTCGAGTCCCTGCCGGCTGTCTCGTCATGGGTGACGCTGCGGCCGGTGAGCGAGATCGAGACCGTGGGGACGTCGTCGGTGATCTTGACGACGAGCTTGCCGCCGATCACGACGCTGTCGCCATCGCCGTCGGTCGCCTTGATGACCGAGCCGAAGTCGATGCCGGCAAGCGGGCCCGACGCGGTCTTCAGATCGGTGTTGGCGCCGTTGCCGGCGACGTGGTCGAGCTGGTCGTACTGCTGGTACTTGAAGCTGCCGTCGCTGTTCAGCGTGAAGGACAGGACCGGACGGTCGACGAGCGGGTTGTAACCCTGACCCAGGACGTTGACGTAGCCGATGATCGTGTTGCCGACCACGGCGTAGGAGAGCTGGTGACCCTGCGACGACAGGCCGAGGCCCGTGAGCGTGCTTGCGGCATTGGCCGTGAACGAGAAGCCGCCAGTGGCAGCGGAGCCATCCGCGCCAAAGGAGACCGTAGCGGCAACCGAGCCGGAAACCGTGGCGCCGTAGTTGTGGCGAGACACCCACTCGGTGGACGAGCCGTCGGCGGTGCCATCGAACGGCGAATTGCCCTGCGACAGCGAGGTCGCGATGTCGCCTTCGTCGGCGGTCACGGCAACGACCGTTCCCGTGGTGACGGGCACGTCGTCATTGACGTTGATGGTCAGCGAACCGTTGGCGGTGTCGCCGTCGCCGTCCTTGACCTGGAAGCCGATGGTGACAGGCAGGTTGTCTTCCGTCGCACCCTTGGTGGCATGCACCAGCGGAGCGGACAGGTCGAAGGTGTAGCTGCCGTCTGCCTTGACCGTCAGCGTGAACACGACGTCGCCGCTGTCCTTGCCGGTCGCCGTCAGGATGGTCAAACCGCCCTTTTCCGTCGTGGTGGTGTAGACCAGCGCTTCGGCAACGCCATTGCCGTTGACGTCGCGTATCGCCTGAATGCCCGTCGGCGCCGTGAAGGACACGGACTGGACGCCATCGGCGCCGGCCTTGAAGAGGGTGCCGGCTTCGCCGGAGACCGACTTGGCGTCGGCAACGTCACCCTTGCCGCCTTCATTGCCGGGGAAGAGCGTCTGCGCGTCGTCGTCGAGTTTGGTCGCGACAGTCACGGTGCTTGCCGTGGGGGCGTCATCGTTGATGGTGACATCGAGCCAGCCTCTCGACGTGTCGCCATCGCCGTCGGTGACGATGAAGTTGACCGTCAGGCCGAAATTGTCCTGGCCGCTGCCGCTGTGGACGATCGGCGCGTTGGCGGTGAACTCATAAGAGCCATCGGCGTGAACGACAAAGGTCGCGACGGTCTGCAGGCTGTCTTTGCCGATCGCCGTGAAGGTGGTTTCACCGCCGTTGACAACGCCCTCGCTCCAGCTGACGCTTTCCTTGCTGGCGAAGCCGTACGCATCCTTGTAGATGGCCGAGAAGCTCATCTGTTCGCCGCCGAGGACGATGCTCTTGAAGCCGTCCGCCCCCGTCGTGAACAGCGCACCGGCGCCGCCGCTGACGCTTGTCACGCCAACATTGCTGTTGCCCGGGAAGATCGTCTGCAGGTCGTCCTGCATGGGGGTCTCGTTGGTGACTTCATTGGCATCCGGCACGTCGTCGTTGATGGTGACGGTGAAGTCGGCCGGCGTGGTGTCGCCGTCGGCGTCCTTGGCGGTGATGGCGAATGTCAGGTCGATCTGCTTGTCTTGCGACGGCGCAACTTCGAGCGGCATCATCTCGCCGCCGGGGCCCGACCGCGGATGATCGATGCTGGTCAGAAGCTGGAAGCTGTAGGCGCCGTTCGCGGCGGTCGGATCGAGCGTCACCACGAAGACGTCGGTGGTCTTGACCACGGCCTCCGAGCCTTCGCCGATAACGGTCTCGGTGTAGCCGGTCAGCGTGTGGCCATCGGCGGAGATTCTATAGAGAATGTCCTGGCCCTGCGACTGCAGGCCCTCCGGCGCGCTCTGCGCGTCGAATGTCAGGTCGCGGCCGCTGCCATTGTCGGCGCCCCACTGCACGCCGAGCGAGATGCTGCCGGTGACAGCCGGGCTTTCGGCGCCGCGCAGGCCGCCTTCGCTGACGACGCTGTCGTCGCTCTCGCCCTTGAGGTCGATCACCGGCGCGTCATCGCGGATGTCCACCGAGGCGATGCCGGTGACCTGGTCGTTGTTCTTGTCGGTGACGGTGTAGCTGAACTGCAGGCGCAGCACGTCGTCGGCGCCCGTCTGGCCCCGGTCGGGATGATCGAGCGGGCCGAACTGCGTGAAGGTGTAGGCGCCGGTCTGAATGTTGGTGACCGTCAGCGTGAAGACCGGCTGGCCGTCGACCGTGCCGGTGATGGTCAGGCCGTTGACGGTCACGGTGACCGCCTGGCCGTTGGAGGTCAGCGCGACGGAGGTGCCGCTCTGCGTGCCTTCCTGCATGTCGAGCGAATCGGAGAGGCCGACGGCGGTGATGACGCCGAGGTCCTTGCCGGGGATGAAGCCGAACTGGCCGTTGACGACCTGGGTGGCGAAACCGCCATTGCCGTCGCTTGCTTCCGTGATCAGCGAGATGCTGCTTGCCGTGAGGAGCGGAACGCCGTTCTGCAGATCCGGCGTGCGGCCCGGCGTCGCATCGGGCTGCTGCGTGTCGGCGAGCAGCGAGGCGAGCTGCGTCGGATCGCCGAAGTTGCCCTGGACCGAGTCCTGGAAGTTGGCGCCGGAGCTCGAAGGCGAGGAGCTCGCGGAATAGGAGCCGTCGGGGCCGGCGGCGACGTTGATGTTGCTCTGCTCGAGCGCCGCGATGACGGCCTGCTGCGGCAGCTCGACTTCACCGAGCAGGAAGGTCGGGACGTTCACCGCGCCGTTGACGATGACGATCTCGGTGCCATCGGCCTGGACGAGGATGAGATCGTTGCCGCGGACGCGGATGTCGTCGATCGCGGTGCCTTCCGGCAGGCGGGCGATGTTGTTCTGATCCGGTACAATCTGGCCGGCGGGCGCGGCTGCCGTCGCTTCTTGAGCGGCGGGCAAGCGGTCGGTCGTTTCAGTCGACTGGGGCGCCTGCTGGTCGATCGGCGGAGTGCTTTGAGCCTGCGCGACCTCGACGCCGCCACGGGCGGAAGTGCGCAGGAGAGCGTCCTGCTGAATATCGGAGATCAAGTCATGCGATGCGGTTTCATTGTCAACGGCAGAGATGCGAGAATCTTCGATAGACATACAAAATACCCCAATGAGAAACTGAGGCCAAATAATTCCGCCGAAGATACAAAAGCAATACTGCCCGATAGGCGCCGATATAGCCGGTTATGCATCCACCCAGAAATGTTTAGGAACGGTTAACCGCAAAAGCCTTTAGCCGGTAAAATTATAATAAAAATAGAACGATAGAGGCTATTTCGCCACAGCGAGACGGCCCCGTTGCCGGGGCCGATTCGTGGTCGTTCCAGATGCTTGATCGGGGTCCGCCGGTCGCTCAGCGGGCCGGCGCGACAAGGCAGAAGAAGGCGCCCTGCGGGTCGATCGCCTGCACCACCCAGCTGCCGCCGGGCACCTCCATCGGGCCGTTGACGACCTGGCCGCTGCCGGCCTTGACCCGCTCGATGGCGGCATCGATGGCGGGAACGTTGAAGTAATAGACCCAGGCCGGCATCGGCACATTCTCAGGCTTCGTCATCATGCCGCCGACAGGTGTCCCGTGCTCGGCGAAGATGCGGTAGACGCCCATCGGGCCCATGTCGAAATCGTGGTCCCTGGTCCAGCCGAAGAGCTTCTCGTAGAAGGTGAAGGCCTGACTGCCATCGCCGGCATAGAGTTCGCTCCAGCCGAGCGTGCCGGGCGCGCCCATCGCCGCTTCGGGCGGCGGGCTGTCCATCGGCGCCGGGGTCATGATGCAGATGACGGCGCCATGCGGGTCGGCGACCACGGCGAAGCGGCCGATTTCCGGAATATCCTCCGGCGGGCGGCGGACCGAGCCGCCATTGGCGGCGAAATCGCGGGCGCTCTGATCGACATCGTCGACCGCGACATAGCCGGTCCAGTTCGGCGGGACGCCGGTGCCTTCGAGCTCGGCGGGAAACACCATCATGCCGGCGCGGCCCACGCCATCTGCCTCGAAGATGGTATAGGGCGGCTGGCCGGGCACGGTCATTTCGCTGGTCGTCCAGCCGACGACCTTTGTGTAGAAATCCCTGGCGCCCTTGGTATCGGGCGTCATCAACTCGCACCAGATGAACTTGCCGTGGGTCTCCGACATCGTGATCTCCCTTCACGTTCTTCGTTGCGTCGATATGGGTGCTGATTATCTCAGTCGATGATCTCAGCCGTCAGTGGCAGCAGGATGACGTCTTGGGCGCGTCGGCATACTCGTCGTGGCGCTTGACGAAGTTCATCGTCGAATCCTCGTTGCGGCCTTTCGGCGCGCGGTCGAGGATCATCAGCGTGCCGATCAGCTCTTCCGGACCACGGGCGTAGCTGGAGTATGTGTGGAAGATCTCGCCCTTGTCGTTCCTGTAAAAGGCGCTCAATCCTGGTAGTTCGTCATTGGCTTCTTCGGGCGGGATCGAAGTAAAGTTGTAGAATACCTTGTCCCCGCCGAGATCTTCCGGGCTGAAGGAGACGTGATAGTCGAAGTTGAAGTCGCTCGATGCCGAGGATACCCATGGGAATTTCCAGCCCATCCTGTTCTTGTAGGCCTCGATCTTGGCGACGGGGGCGCGCGAAACGGCGACCCAGGTGACATCGTGATTGTTCAGATGCGGCAACGCCCCATCGACATGGTCGGAGAGGAAGGAGCAGCCGGGGCAGCCGGCCTCCCAATCGGGACCGAGCATGAAATGATAGACGATCAACTGGCTGCGGCCATCGAAGAGATCGCTAAGCGACCTCCGGCCATCGGGCGTGTCGAAAACGTAATCCTTCTCGACCCTGACCCAGGGAAGCGCCATGCGCTCGGCATTGACCCTGTCCCTCAGATGCGTTGCTTCCTTCTCCTTGAGAAGCAGCGCGCGGCGGGCTTCGAGCCATTCTTCACGGGAAACGACTTGGTTCTGCATCGTGTGCGCCCTCCTCCGGCGCGACCGAGACGGTCCATTCTCCTTTTCCTTGACTAGATATATTGATATCAATAGAAATTAGACATGTCAAACGCTACCGAGATTCCTTTCGCGACGACGCTTCTGGTGCGCGACACGTGCCTGTGCCTGCACGCGCAGCGGGCCGCGCGGGCCCTGGCGCGGCTTTTCGACGATGCGCTCAGGCCGGCGGGGCTGACCAATGGGCAGTTCTCGCTGCTGATGTCGCTGAACCGGCCGGAGCCGCCGCCGATGGGGCCGGTCGCCAGACTGCTCGCCATGGACCAGACGACGCTGACGGCGGCGCTGAAGCCGTTGCAGCGGCGCGGCTGGGTCGAGGTCATCACCAATCCGAAGGACAAGCGCGCGCGGCTGCTGCGCCTCACGCCCGAGGGCATGGGCGTGCTTGTGGCGGCGCTGCCGATCTGGGAAAGCACGCATGCGGCGCTGGAAAAGAACCTGCCCGAGGGCAATGCCGAGCGGTTGCGGCAGGATCTGCAGGCCCTGGCCTAGTCAGGCTCCTTGAGCGATGCGTGGGTCGCTTCCGAAATCGGCGCGGCTAAAGCCTATCCTGGCTTTCGGAAATTCGCACAGCGCCTGGACGCCCGTCGCGGACAGGCGCAGGCGCCATGTCTGGCGCTCGACGGGATCGCGCGCGGCAAAGGCCGAGGCGGTGAGCAGCGCGATATTGCGGCGATGGCCGGGATCGCGCACCGAGGCGTAGAGGATCGCCTGGCAACCGGCCTCGCGCGCGGCATCTGCCAGCGTCTGGCAGGGCTCGTAGTGCTGGGGATCGCTCCATATCGCATGATCGCGATCGAGCGGCGGCGTGGTGAGGTCGATCGCGCGCGGCGTCTCGATGGCTGCCGCGAACGCGGTGTATTCGGCGGCGTTGGCGGGAAGCGGCGTATCAGGGGAATCGGCAAAGAACAGCAGCCGGTAGAAGGCCATCTCCGATATCGCGGTCTCGACCGCTTCCGACGCATAGTAGACGCCGAGGGTCCGCCCCGCCCGGCGGAAGCGCGAACCGTGCGGGTAGACGGCGCCGTAGCGGAAGGGCGTCGCCAAGAGGTAATCGAGCCCCCTGCACTCCGGCGGCAGGACCGGCTTGCTTTCTTCCAGCAGCGTTTCGAGCAAGGCCTGCTCTTCCAGCGTGTCGACGATCTTCAAGGTCGAGATCTGATGCTGCGCCTCCACCAGCCGCCAGAAGCGGCCGGAAACGGGTCGCGCTTCAGACGATAGCGCGGCGGGCGTCCAGATAGGCGAGGACATCGGTCAATCCCGGTATGGTGACGATCTTTTCGAGCGGGGTGGCGCCGAGCGCTGTGTTGGCGTTGCGCAGCCACGCACGCGCGACGGCTTCATCGCCGCCGACGATGGCGTCCAGCGAGCGGAACAGGCGCACCAGCAGGATGGCAAGTTCGAAGGATTTGGAGCCGCGCTCCAGCAGGTAGTCCTGCCGCTTCATGCGCGATACCGTGGCTTCCGACAGGCCAAGCACGGAAGACAGCGTGCGGGCGCTGATGCCGAGCCGCTCGGCGGCGGCGACGGCCGCCTTGGTGATGACGACGGCTTCCGAGGGGTGCGTACCCGATAGCGGATGGGCGATGGCCATGGCAGCGATCCTTTCCTTGGAAATAATATAGCGACTTTATTTCTTATGGAAAGATGGCTAACGAAAATTCCTCTTTCATGGAAACAACCCGGCCTGCCATGCAGACCGGGTTGCCATAGTCGTGACGATCGAAGCTTACTTCGCCGACGGGTCCTTGATGGTCTTGCCGATCGAGAAGGCAAGCAGCGCCGAGATCAGCATCAGGCCACCGACGATGAACATCGGCATCTCGTAGAGACCGGTGGCATCCTTGACGGCACCGGTGATGTAGGGCGCGGCGAAGCCGGCAAGATTGCCCACGGTGTTGATGAGCGCGATGCCGGCGGCAGCCGCGGCACCCGTCAGGAAGCGCGACGGGAAGGACCAGAAGTTCGGCAGCGCGGAGAAGATCGCGCAGGCGGTCAGCGTGATCGCGATGACCGTTGCCTCGGGCGACGACATCAGCAGGGCGAGCGGGATGCTGATCGCGCCGACCAGGGCCGGGATGCCGACGTGCCAGGCGCGGACGCCACGCTTGGACGCATCACGGCTCCAGAAGAACAGCGCGATGGCGGCCGGCAGGTACGGGATCGCCGTGATCAGGCCCTTGTCGAAGACGTTGAACTTGGTGCCGAACTTGGTCTCGAAGCCCGCGATGATCGTCGGCAGGAAGAAGGCCAGTGCGTAGAGACCATAGATCAGGCCGAAGTAGATGAACGACAGCAGCCAGACGCGCTTGTCCTTCAGCGCCTGCATGGTCATTGAGCCATGGCCGGAAAGCTTGCCTGCTTCTTCCTTGGCGAGTTCCCGGTTCAGCCAGTCACGCTCGTTCGGCGTCAGCCACTTGGCGGCGGTCGGCGTATCGGGCAGGTAGAACCAGGTGATGATGCCGACGACGACGGCCGGTACGGACACGCCGAGGAACATGATGCGCCAGCCTTCGTAACCGAACAGGCCATGTGCCTGGATCAGCAGCGAGGCGATCGGCGCGCCGATGACCGTGGTCAGCGGCTGGGCCAGATAGAAGAGCGCCAGGATCTTGGCGCGGTGGCGGCCGGGAACCCAGGTGCTGAGATAGAGGATGGCGCCGGGGAAGAAGCCGGCTTCGGCGATGCCGAGCAGGAAGCGCAGCGTATACAGGCCATTGATGCTGCTCACCCAGGTGAAGAGCATCGAGACGACGCCCCAGGTCACCATGATGCGCGAGAGCCAGCGGCGCGCGCCATATTTATGGAGCGCAAGATTGCTGGGAATTTCCAGAATGATGTAGCCGAAGAAGAAGATGCCAGCGGCAAAGCCGAACTGGGCGGCGGTCATGCCGAGGTCCTGCGTCATCCCGTTCGGGCCGGCAAAGGAAATTGCCGTGCGATCGAGGAAGTTGATGAAGAACATCAAGGCAATGAAGGGCACCAGACGAATGGAGATCTTGCGGATCGCCGATTTTTCGACCTGCTGTTCCTGTTCTGATAGATTTAACGTCGCGTTCACATAGTCCTCCCGACAAGACCGCTGCGGCCTGTCTCGGTCCACGCGTGCGACTTGTTCTATGCAGCCCCGCTCTGTCGGGAATGCTGGATGTTGATCTCTAGCCCAACTCCGAAAGGCGGCCTCTCATGTCCGACAAGCTGTTCGCGCCTTGCTGCACGAGCGCCCCGACGGACATGCCTCCTCCCCTAGCGAGCCACACGCTTCTTTCAAATTCACCACCAGTCGTCAACTGGTATGATGAGATAGTGAGCACTCTTTAACAGAATCTTAGAACATGCCTCAAACCCGGCAACGCTGAATCGCGTCGTGAAAACAGCAAAACGCGCCGTCCTCGGCGAGAACGGCGCGTTTTTTCGACAGGTTCATCCGGCCTTGTCAGGCGACGGTGACCGGCACTTCCGTCGAGGTGCGCATGGCGTGGCTATAGGGGCAGACGATGTGAGCGGCGGCGGCCAGCTTTTCGGCGGTCGGCTTGTCGAGACCCGGAATATGAACGGTCAGCGCCACTTCGATGCCGAAGCCGCCGCCATCTTCACGCGGGCCGATGCCGACCGTGGCCGATACGGTCGTGTCCTCGGGAATCTTGACCTTCTGCTGGCCCGCGACAAATTTCAGGGCACCGAGGAAGCAGGCCGAGTAGCCTGCCGCGAAGAGCTGTTCCGGGTTGGTGCCGGTGGCGCCGTCGCCGCCAAGTTCCTTCGGAACCGTCAGCGTTACATCGAGAACGCCGTTTTCGGAAACGGCGCGGCCCGCGCGGCCACCGGTGGCGGAAGCTTTGGTCGTGTAGAGGATCGGCATGTGAGTCTCCTTCGTTGGGGTTGGATTTTGTATATCGCGCAATTAAATTGTACGCAAGTGAATTTTGCAAATTGCATTCGAAATCCGAAAGGACGACAATGCGGTATCGGGGAAAGACGATGACGAAAGCGCAGACGAGCAAGACGACGACAAAGACGATGACAATTCCGGAAGAGGAAAAGCGGCTGGAACGACAGCTTTGCTTCGCGGTCTATTCGACGGCGCACGCGTTTACGCGCGCCTACAAGCCGATCCTCGACAAGGTCGGCCTGACCTATCCGCAATATCTCGTCATGCTGGTTCTATGGGAGCGAACGGCACTGCCGGTGAAGACGATCGGCGAGCAGCTCGATCTCGATTCCGGCACGCTGTCGCCGCTCTTGAAGCGCCTCGAGCAGAGCGGCCTGATCGTGCGCACGCGCGATCCCAGAGACGAGCGACAGGTGATCGTGTCGCTGACCGCCGAGGGCGACGCGATGCGCGGCGAGGTCGACACGATCATGACCTCGATCGGCCAGTCGATCGGCTGTACATTGGAGGAGATGGCCGATATCCGCGAGAAGCTGCAGGGCCTGCGCGGCAACCTGACCGAGACACGCTGACCCCGCCGACCGCCGTACGGGTAGAGTTTGACGCGGCCGTCGATCTTCACATGGGGATATAGAGGGATGGCGCCCGAATACGACGGGCTTGCGCCCTGGGCGCGGAACGTCCCTCCCCGCGACGGGGAGAGACGAGGATTTCAATCCTACTGCTTGACGACGACCGGCGCCTTGTTCGGCACGCGATCGTAGAGGTCGATGACATCCTGGTTCAGCAGGCGGACGCAGCCCGACGATACGGCCTTGCCGATCGAGCGCCAGTCCGGATTGCCGTGCAGGCGGTACAGCGTGTCCTCGCCGCCCGAGAAGATGTAGAGCGCGCGGGCGCCGAGCGGGTTCTTCAGCCCGCCCTCCATGCCGCCGTTCTCGATCGAATACTTGACGAGTTCCGGCTGGCGGGCGACCATCTCATTCGGTGGCTTCCAGCGCGGCCACTTCTGACGCCACTGGATGACGCCGGTGCCCTGCCACGCGAAACCTTCGCGGCCGATGCCGACGCCGTAGCGCATCGCGGTACCACCCGGCTGCACCAGATAGAGCAGGCGCGAGGGCGTATCGACGACGATCGTGCCGGGACGCTCGCCGGTGGGGTCGATGACCTGCTGGCGATAGAAGCGCGGATCGATCTGCTGGTA
This sequence comes from Rhizobium sp. AN80A, assembly GCF_030053015.1. Classification (NCBI taxonomy): domain Bacteria; kingdom Pseudomonadati; phylum Pseudomonadota; class Alphaproteobacteria; order Hyphomicrobiales; family Rhizobiaceae; genus Rhizobium; species Rhizobium sp. AN80A. The sequence goes on from NZ_JASJPX010000003.1 coordinate 1,729,868, forward strand.
CGGGACCGCCGGGATCAGGAAACCGCCGTCCTCGACCGGGCCGTACATGACGGCGAGCTCGGCATCCGTCGGCGCCGGCGTGGTCTGGAAAGCACGGATGGGGTTCGGGAACGACACTGGCTGACCCGCCATCGGGCTGGTGCCCGACGTGGAGGCACATCCTGCCAGCGTCGATGCCGCGGTTACCGCTGAAAGCGATAGAAATGTGCGGCGGGATATTGTTTTTTCAAAGCTCATAACGCGGGTCTGTTTTCCTTTAGCGCGGAGACGACGAACGCCGTCTCCTGGGGGGCTTCAACGCTGGTTACAGTTGAGGAACCTATCTCGTTATGCCGAATAAACCAGAACCTCACGAAGACGTGTGGCTGCTCGAGGCGACGTTCTCATGCCGCCTGTTGCGCGGCTACATCACCACGATCTCCGCCTTGGCCGGAACGCGCTCGTAAAGGTCCATCACATCCTGGTTCATCATGCGCACGCAGCCCGACGACACGGCCTTGCCGATCGACTGCCAGTCGGGCGTTCCGTGGACGCGGTAGAGCGTATCCTCGCCATTCTTGAAGATGTAGAGAGCCCGCGCGCCGAGCGGATTTCCAAGACCTGGATTCATGCCTCCATTGGCGGCCGAGAAGGCGCGGACTTCGGGCTGGCGCTTGACCATGTCGTCGGGCGGCGTCCAGCGCGGCCACTTCTGCTTCCACTGGATGACGCCGCGGCCGGACCAGGCATAGCCATCGCGTCCGAGCCCGACGCCATAGCGAATGGCCTTGCCGCCCGCCTGGATCAGGTAGAGATGCTTGGTCCTGGTGTCGACGATGATGGTGCCGGGCTTTTCGCTGGAGGGGTAATTGACCTCCTGGCGCATATATTCGGGATCGACGCGGCTGATCGGGATGGCCGGCAGGGTGAAATCATTGTCCCTGACCTCCCCGTACATCGCGGCACTGACGGGATTGACCACCGGCATGCCGTAGGTCCGCATCTGGGTCGCGCCAGGGATGCCATAGGTCTGGTTGTAGATCGTCGCCGGAACGCCGGGCCGCTGCGGGATCGGCGCGTTGACCGGGCGGACACGATCGGGATCGATGCCCGGCGGCTTGTAGAAGACGGGATAGGTTTCCTGGACGAAACGGGCCGGATCGGTCGCGCCGGTATCGGGAATGAGAATGTTGCAGCCGGAAAGCGACAGGGCCGCCAACACGAGCCCCGACATGGCCGACAACCGGCTTAGACCATTCATGAAACCACCCTCATCGATAACAGCGACATTTACAGCTGTCGCGAGGATGGCATGCGCGGCTGGCGCGAAGCTGGCGACGACGGCCGGCCACCGCCCCGGAGCGATCGACCGTTAAGCCGCCACGCCGCGGAAGAAGCGGATGCTCTGCTCGATTTCCTCGGGGAGCGCCGACGTGTGTCCGCCCTTGACCGTATCCGTCTCGATGCGAAGTCCGGCGGCGCGCGCGCGGCTGGCGAGCAGGCCGGCGCGGTCGTTGAAATGCGATTCGTCGGTGCCGTGGACGACACGCACCGGGCACTTGAAGCTCTGGGCGTAGCACAGCGCCGTGCGCACCTCGAACTCGCGGGTGTTGTCGTCGTCGAAGCGGATATCCTGCGGATAGCGGTTGAAGAAGCGGAATGCGTCGGGATTGCCCGAGATCGGGGCCGCCGCGCGGAACTTGTGGGTCGACATCGAGGTCAGCATGGTGAGCGTGCCGCCGATGCTGTGGCCGGCGATGAAAAGCCTGTCGGCGTCGACACCCGGCAGATGCGCCAGGCGGTCGGCCGCCGAGAGCACATCGTCCACCTCGTCGTAGAAGCCGGAGAAATTGCCCGCCTGGCCGTTTTCGCCGCGCAGCGACGGCATCAGCACCACGAAGCCGGCGTCGATATAGGGTCCCATCAGGTTCCAGTGGCCGACCCCCATCGCGTTGCCGCCATGCAGGAAGAGAATGCCGGGCTTGGACTTGCGCTCGCGCTTGTACTTCGAAACCCATGCCGCCAGCTCCAGCTCGCCGCCATAGCCGGAGCGATAGAAGATCTTGTCGGCGTTAGCGGGCGCGTCGAGCGGCTCATACGTGTCGGGCGCCGGGCCCTTCTCGAGCAGCCGGGTGCGGAAACGCTTGCGCACCTTGGCGTAATCGCGGGTGATCAGGCGCGGCTCGGCGGGGACGTCGAAGGCGCTGGCGACGCCCGGAAGGGCCGGAAGAGCAAGGGCGCCGGCGAGCCCCTTCAGAAGCAGCCGGCGCTGGCGCGAAAAGGAATGGTCGTCGTCTGTCATCTCGTTCTTCCGTCTTCCCCGGCAATTCAAATGCTTGCACCCTTGGCGCGCCGACGCCAAGACACATTGTCTTGAGGATGCACAGTCGGATGTATTTTGCATCAGGAAAATGCGAGATGGGCGGGATTGGCGGTTGGCTAGGGCCGGCGATTGCGGAAAAGCTGAGAAAGCGCACCAATTCTTTTGAGAATAATTCACGGGGCGCATCCTAGGGTAGATAGCACCACAGGAGCGTATCCATGATCTTTGCCAAACTGACGTCACTCACCGCCGTTCTTCTCGCACTTGGCACGACTGGCGCTTTCGCCTCGTCGCAAGATACCGTCGACCTCGTCTCCCGGCAGATGATGAAATGCCTGAAGATCCCGGCAGACGCGCCAGAGGCCTACAGCGTGAATGCGGTGGTAGTGTTGAAGAATGGCTCGGCGGATGCGGTTTCCATCAACTTTCGACAAATGCCGTCACCCTGGGAACAAGTCGCGGCGCCCATGATCGCCGACGCGATCACGCGGTGCGAGCCATATGGTTCGATCTCCGAGAGAATCGAGCTCTCCGTCACGCCCGAACTCGTCAACGCAGGAGCAGGCCGCTAGGCGGCATTTGAAATCTGACGCGTCCCATCACAATACCCGACGCACCGCGACGCCTTCAGCAATCGGCGGCGCCCGGCGCTTTGCGCCCATCTGTAACCGCCTTGCCCAGGCGTCGTTCGCGGCGCTTTTCATCAAGCCGTTCACGAACGTCTTCGGGAAGCTCCGCGCGCAGCGCCGTCCAGTCAGTGCTCACGGTCTTTCTCCATCAACATACCGCGCCCATCATCATGCCGAATATTATCTAACGATATAGCTCGGCTCAACAGAGCCCTACCCCGCCTTCGCATCAATCATCGCCACCAGTGTACTCAACCTGTCTGCTTCCGCCGTCGGCTTGTCCTGTCTCAGGCGTGAGATGCGCGGGAAGCGCATGGCGACGCCTGACTTGTGGCGGTTGGAGCGGTTGATGCCTTCGAAGGCGACTTCCACCACGAAGCCGAAATCCTTGTCGGCGCGCACGGCGCGCACCGGGCCGAAGCGTTCGGTGGTGTTGTTGCGCACGAACTTGTCGAGGATTTCAAGCTCGGCGTCGGTGAAGCCGAAGTAGGCCTTGCCGACGGGCACCAGCTGCTCGCCATCGGGCGTTTCCGCCCAGACGCCGAAGGTGAAATCGGAATAGTAGCTCGAGCGCTTGCCGTGGCCGCGCTGCGCGTACATGAGAACGGCGTCGACATTATAGGGGTTGCGCTTCCACTTGAACCACGGCCCCTTCAGCCGCCCGGCCTGGTAGACGCTGTCGCGGCGCTTGATCATGACGCCCTCGATGACGGGATCGGGCGGGGTCGAGCGCAGGTCGTCGAGTTCTTCCCACGAGGAGAATTGAACCAGCGCGGAAAGGTCGAAGCGCTCGTGCGGGGCTTGCTCGACGATCTCGGCCAGGCGCGCGCGGCGTTCGAGATAGGTTTTGGCGCGGACATCCTCCTCGCCGTCGAAGAGGAGATCGTAAGCTCTTATGAAGGCAGGGTAATCGTCCTGCATCTTCTGCGTCACGGTCTTGCGGTTGAGGCGCTGCTGCAGGTCGGAGAAGGTGCGGGTCGGGCTGTTCGACCGGGCGGTGCCGCCGACGAGAAGCTCGCCGTCGATGACGCCGTCGAAGCTGATGGATTGGGCGATATCGGGGAATGCCGCGGAGATGTCGTCTCCGGAGCGGGAGTAGATCTTGCGGGTTTCGCCGGCGCGCGACAGCTGCACGCGGATGCCGTCCCATTTCCACTCGGCGGCATAGTCCGAAGGGTCGAGCTGAGCGAGATCGCCCTCCTCCACCGGGTTCGCCAGCATCACCGAATGGAAGATCGCCGGCGTCGCAAGCACCGGCTTGCCACCCTTGCCCTCCAGCCAGGCAAACAGGCTCTCATAGGGCGGCTGCAGGCCATGCCACAGCGTCTCGATCTCGGTCACGTCGGGTTCACCGAGATCGGCGAGCGCCTGCTTGGCGAGCCTGGCCGAGACGCCGATACGCAGCGCGCCGGTCGCGAGCTTGATGAAGGCGAAGCGGCCGGAGGCGTCGAGGCGATCGAGCAGGTCGCGGACATAGCCGCGCACCTCGGTGCGGCCGAGCGTGTTCATCTCGGCCACCACCTCGCCCAGCCTCGGCTGCGCCAGCGCCGAGCGCTCTATGTCGCGCTCGTTGTCCCAGACCAGCGAGATGGTCTCGGCAAGATCGCCGACGTAGTCGTAGGAGTAGCGGAAAAGCACCTCGTCGATGCGCTCCAGCGCCAGTTCGCGCAGCATGGCGGGCTTGACGTTGCGGACATCGAGCGTGCCGGCGATGGCCGCGAGACCATAGCCGCGATCGGGATCGGGCGTGTCGCGGAAGTAATCCGCCAGCAGCTTGAGCTTGCCGTTGCGGGATGGCGTGAGGACCAGGCGGTCGAGGAGGTCGGCGAAGGCTTTCATGGCGCGCTTCCCGCTTGTGGCAAAGTCCCTCCCCAACCCCTCCCCACAAGGGGGGAGGGACTAAGCTGGGGATTCCTCTCGGGAAGAGCCGTAACCGTTCCGCAAGTCGAGATGTCACGATTTGCGCCAGCGGCGCCACGCATAAGCCCCTCCCCCTTGTGGGGAGGGGGTTGGGGAGGGGTTTTCGTGATCGCACACCATCATCACTCCGCCTCATCCTCATACCCCACCAGATGCAGCGGCCTGGCCTTGATGCCCTGCAATTCGCACCAGCGCACCAGTGCCTCCTCGCGCCCATGCGTCACCCAGACTTCCGCCGGATGAAGCTCGGAGATCGTGTCGGTGAGTTCCGGCCAGTCGCAATGGTCGGAAATCACGAGCGGTAGTTCGACGCCCCCCTGCTTGGCGCGCTGGCGCACCATCATCCAGCCGGAAGCAAAGGCGGGGAGCGGGTCGTTGAAGCGGCGGGCCCAGCGGTCGGCGAAGGCGGATGACGGGCCGACGACGACGGAGCCCTTGAACAGAGACTTGTCGCGTCCCTCGACGGTTGCCGGGCGCAACTCGCCGAGGTCGATGCCTTGGCTGACGTAATAGTCGCAGAGCCGCTCCATGGCGCCGTGGATATAGATGGGTTCGTCGTAGCCGGTGTCGCGCAACAGGCGGATGACGCGCTGCGCCTTGCCGAGCGCGTAGGCGCCGATCATGTGGGTGCGCTCGGGAAACTGGCGCAGCGAGGCGTAGAGCTTGGCCATTTCGCCGGCAGGGTCCGGATGATGGAACACAGGCAGGCCGAAGGTCGCCTCGGTGATGAAGACGTCGCAGGCAACCGGCTCATAGGGCGCGCAGGTCGGGTCGGGGCGGCGCTTGTAATCGCCCGAGACGACGATGCGGGTCGCGTCCTTCTCGATGGCGATCTGGGCGGAGCCGAGCACATGGCCGGCCGGATGGAAGCTCACCGTCACGCCGTTGACGACGATTTCCTCGCCGAAGGCTGCCGCCTGTTCCGATCCGCAGAAATCCTCGCCATAGCGGATGCGCATGATATCGAGCGTCTGGCGGGTGGCGAGTACATGGCCGTGGCCGGAGCGGGCGTGGTCGGAATGGCCATGAGTGATCAGCGCGCGCTCAACGGGCCTGACCGGATCGACATAAAATCGGCCCAGCGGGCAGTAGAGCCCCTCGGGCGCGGGATAAAGCAGCGCGTCAAATCTCATCGCCATAGAGATAGCGGCAAATGGCGGAAGAACCAGAGGCGATGGCGGGATCGGTCGCGCGCATCGGTCCGCGCGCCACTGGCGATGACGGCGAGGTCCAGCGGCGGCGGCAGCGAGATGGCGGCAAGACGGATGACAGGCATCGTCGATCTTTAACAAATCACCACGGCCGCGATCCTCGATGTGCCAAAACGATACGATCGCCGCGGCACGGTTCCTGCATGGCGAAGAGCATGAACAAACAAACGCCGCTCTCGTCCCGCCGCAACCTGTTGCGCCTTGCCGCCTGCTCGACCGTCGCGATGCTGGCGCCGCCCGTCTTCGCGGCAAGCCGGCAGCCCGATCTGCGCGGCTCGATCGACGCGGTGAAATACAAGGCGGCACCCGATCCCGGCGATCGCAGGAGCAGCAGCCTGCAGAAGATGATCGACGACGCGTCGGCGGAGAACGTGCCGGTATTCCTGCCGCCGGGCGTCTACAGAGTGTCGAACCTGACCTTGCCCGAGAACACCCGTATCACCGGCGTCCCGGGCGCGTCGCGGATCGTCTATACCGGCGACGGACGCCTGTTTTCCGCCGTAGACGTCAAGCGCATCGAGCTCTCCAACATCGTGATCGACGGGCAGAACCGCTGGCTTGGCGACGACACCTCCGCTCTGGTTCAGTTCACCGGCATCGACGAGGTGGTGATCGACAATTGCGAGATCTCGGGCAGCCGCAAGCACGCGCTGCAGCTGGAGCGCTGCGGCGGACGGATCGAGCGCAGCCGCATATCGGGGGCCGCGCAATCCGGGCTCTACGCGGTGGAATCCTCCGGCCTTTCGGTGACCGGAAACGAGGTCTTCGACTGCGGCAATGGCGGCATCCTGATCCATCGCTGGAAGAAGGCGGCCGACGACAGCATCGTCAGCGGCAACCGGATCTACCGGATCGGCGCCACGGATGGCGGCACCGGGCAGAACGGCAACGGCATCAACCTGTTTCGCGCCGACAATGTCATGGTCGCCAACAACCATATCTCCGACTGCGCCTTCACCGCGATCCGCGCCAACTCGGCCTCCGACGTGCAGATCGCGGGCAACCAGTGCCGGCGCTCGGGCGAGACGGCCATCTATGTCGAATTCGAGTTCGAAGGGGCCGTCGTCGCCAACAACATGATCGACGGTGCGGCCAACGGCATCTCGATCGCCAATTTCGACAAGGGCGGCAGGCTCGCCAGCGTCACCGGCAACGTCGTGCGCAACCTCAAGCTCGACGGCCCCTACAAGCCGGATGTCAGCTTCGGCATCGGCATCGCCGCCGAGGCCGATACGCTGGTTTCGAACAACATCATCGAGGGCGCGCCCAGATGGGGCATGCAGCTCGGCTGGGGTCCCTACATGCGCAACCTCGTAGTAACCGGCAATGTGGTGCGAAAGACGCCGGTCGGCTGCGCGGTCTCGGTTGTCGATGGGGCAGGCACCGCCGTCATCACCGACAACGTGTTTCAGGATACGGCCGAGGGCGCGGTCGTCGGCCTCGCGTGGGACAAGAAGATGTCGGGAGAACTGGCTGAAGGTGCTGGCGGATACGCGCATCTCACCGTCGAGCGCAATCGTGTCTCATAGGCCACGCCATCAAAAGCTTTGATTGACCCATCAGCCATGGAAGCTTCCGCTTCACCGCCCTAACCTCTAGGCTCGCGGCGCATTTGCAGAAGGGCACATCATCATGCTGACAATCTACGGCGTTTACCGCTCGCGCGCCTCGCGCGTCTACTGGATGGCGGAGGAGCTTGGGCTGGAATTCACCTCCGTGCCGGTGCTGCAGGCGCGGCGCCTCGACAACCCGCTGGCAGCGGATGCGCCGTTCAACACGCTGTCGTCCGACTTTACCGCCATCAATCCGATGGCCATGATCCCCGCCATCAAAGACGGCGATCTCGTGATGCACGAATCGCTAGCGATCACGCTCTATCTCGCCCGCAAGCATGGCGGCTCGCTCGCCGGCCAGAGCGTGCAGGAAGACGGGCTGCTGACCATGTGGACGATGTGGGCGGCGACCGAGGTCGAGATCCACACGATCAAGCTCGTGCTGACCTACGACAACGGCAAGGAAGACACCGAGGAAGGCCGGGCGACCATCACGGTGGCCAACCGCTCGCTGAAGCGCCCGCTGGCGATGCTCGAGACGCACCTTGCCGCGACCGACTATCTCGTCGGCAACCGCTTCACCGCCGCCGATCTCAACCTCGCCGAAGTGCTGCGCTATGCCCAGTCGGAACGCTCGCTGTTCGACGCGCATCCCAAGGTCGATGCCTGGATCAAGCGCTGCCAGGCCCGCCCGGCCTATATCGCCATGCAGGCGGCACGGACCAAGGAAGCGGTCTGATCAGATAAGGAGCTTGCAGGACCAGTGCTGGCGCGGCTCAGGCCTTTTCGCGGGCAAGCGCGCGCTGCACGGCGGGGCGCTCGAGCATGCGGGCATAGTGGTCGGCAACCCTCGGGAAGCGCGCCGGGTCGACATCGTCGCTCGGCAGCCAGCCGGTCATGACGAACAGATAGGGATCGGCGACGGAGTAACGCTCGCCCATCACCCAGGGACCGGCAAACATGCCGTCTTCGATCAGCGCGAAGCTCTCGGCCATGGTCTCCGGCACCTTGGCCTTCATCGCCTCATGCGCCGCGGGGTCATCGGCCCAGCGGGCGCCGCGCCGGCCATGGGCGTGATTCACATGCACGGTCGAGCAGATGTAGCTGCTGAATGCCTGCAGGCGGGCGAATTCGAAGGGGTCGTCGAGTGGCGCCAGTGCGGCCGCGGGCGCGATCGCCGCGATATAGGCCAGGATCGCTGGCGTTTCGGTGAGCACGCCCTTTTCCGTCGCAAGCGCCGGAACGCGGCCCTTGGAGTTGATCTTCAGATAAGCCTCGGAGCGCTGTTCGCCACTGGCGGTATCGATCCGCTTCGCCTCGAAGGAAAGGCCCGATTCCTCGAGCGCGATGAGGCTGGCGCGGGAACATGTGCCGGGCGCGAAATACAATGTCAGCATGACGACTCCTGTTTTCAGGAAAGCATAGCGCGCGCGCGTGGGATTGCGAGAGAGAAAGCGAGGCCGCGACGCAATGCGCGGAGCCTCAATGGCGCGACCCTTTCAGCATGAAAGGTGTCGTCAGGCGGGCACGCAGATCCTCGATGCGGAGGCCGAACAGGCTTGCCGCCAGGGCGAGCGCGAAGACAACAAAAGCCAGATAGGCCATGCGGTCATCCGATGCACCGAGCGTGAGGGCCGTCTCGAACTTCGGCTGCCAGGTGGCCAGCAGGACCGAGAGCCAGGGCATGCCGAGCAGCCGACCGGGCATCCAGGCGAAAGAGGGTGTCTGCGCGAGCGCTGCCATCGCGCCATACAGGGCCGAGAGCCGGATCGCGACCCGCAGCCAGCGCCAGGGGCCGAGCGGCCTGCCCGCGCCATCCTCGAAGGACCAGCCGATATAGGTGCAGAACACCACCAGGAAGGGGAAGGCCACCGGCAGGTTCTGCATGACCATTTCCGAGTTCATCTGGCCGGTCCAGACATTGGCGAGCAGCAGCGGGAACGGCGCCGAGGCGACGAAGAGGACCAGCACGAAGAGGCACCAGAGCCAGCTCAGGCCGATGTGGTGAATGCGGGCGAAGGTGACGACGAGGATGATGCTGCCGGCGATGTAATAGCCGACCGGCTTGATCGTGCCGGTCATCATGAGGATCAGCGGCCCGCAGGAGCCGGCGACGCGCGCGCAGCTCGATGTCGCGACAGTTGCCCAGGTGACGTAATCGAAGCTCATGGCGAAGAACAGGAAGACCGCCAGAGCGATCAGCATCCACCAGAGATAGCGGCCTGCAAACATATCCTGCCCTCATGGCAATCGATGTACTGCGCCAAGAGTAGCTTAACCGGATGAAAGCGCACGCGCCGTCATCCGGTTCAGTTTCGCATATATTAGATTTGGCTATCTTTTATGTTTGGAATGTATCGTTCCGGCACGCTTTAATCGGAGAGTACCGCCGCCGCGCGAATGTCGCCGACGTGAATACCATTCCAGTTGTGCATGCTCGATGTCGCTAGATCGGTGAGACCGACGCCGATGGCGCTGTCCTTGTCGAAGAAGCGGGCAAGCGCTGCCGCAACCATGCTTTCGGCGGCGCGCGCGTGGCCGTCGTCGCATTTGACGGCGATCGAGATGCCCTGATCGGGAATGGCGGCGCAGAAGACGCCCTCGGCACCCGTCTTGGCGAAGATGCGGCCGGACGCCAGCTGCATCAGCTTCGTGCAGAAGCGGCCGGTGCCGGCGACATAGAAGGGCTCGGCCATGCAGGCATCGAACAGCCGGCGCGAGGCTTTCGCGCGCAATGGTTCAAGGCCGTTGCCGGTCGCCATCCTGGCGAAGCCGTGCGCCAGCCCCTTGAGCGGCACGGCATAGGTCGGGATCGAGCAGCCGTCGGTGCCGCAATTGTCATGACCGAGCACGGCGCCGGTCAGGCTTTCCATGGTGGCGCGGATCTCGCGCTGCAGCGGGTGGTCGTAGCCGATATAGCCCTTGGGATCGACGCCCTGGTGGACGCAGGTGCAGACGAAGCCGGAATGCTTGCCGGAGCAATTGTTATGGAGCGCCGTCGGGCTTTCCATCGTGCGGGCCTGGTGGATCAGCACCTTCTGGCTCGACGACCAGTGGCCGCCGCATTCGAGCGTCTCGACATCGCGGCCGGCGCGCGCCAGCATCGAGGCTGCGACCGCGACATGCTCGTCCTCGCCATTGTGCGAGGAGCAGGCGAGCGCCAGCTCCCTGTCGCCGAAACCATAAGCATCGGCGGCGCCGCTTTCGACCAGCGGCAGCGCCTGCATCGCCTTGCAGGCCGAACGCGGAAACGTAGCCGCCTCGACATCGCCCAGCGAAAAGACGACCTTGCCATCGCCATCGACCGCGATGACGGCGCCGCGATGCCGGCTTTCGACGCGCGCGCCGCGGGTGACTTCAACGGTGACGGGATTGGCCATGGATCGATCCTGATGTTCTGAACAGGCTGTCACGCATAAATGATGGGCGCGATAAAGCAATCGGGGTCATGGTGAAAAAGAGCGGCGTAATTGCGCCATCATGCTCGTTACATCCTTGGCCGCAACCGCACGTCAGCAAAGGTCCCCGGCGTTTCATGCGTCATCTCAAACGGCTCCTTCTTCTCATCCTAGTCGTCTATCTGCTGCCGGCCCTGGCGTCGGCCGGGTGGTGGTCGCTGCAAAGCCATCCGAGCTCATGGCGTGAGGCCGAATGGGGCACATCGGGCGTGCTGCCGAAGGCTGACGCCAGCGGGGACGCCAAGATCTACATCATGTCGGCCAGCACCGGCGGGCTGAAGGGCGCGGTTGCCAGCCACTCGTGGATCGTCACCAAGGCCGAGGGCGACGCGACCTACAATCGCTACGACAAGGTCGGCTGGGGTTCGCCGATCCGCCGCAACAACTATGTCGCCGACGCCTACTGGTATTCCAACACACCTCGAATCGTGAAGGAAATCTCGGGCGGCGAGGCCCAAAGGCTCATTCCGGCCGTAGAGGCGGCGATCCAGTCCTATCCTTATGCCGGCGTCGGCGACTACCGGATCTATCCGGGCCCGAATTCCAACAGCTTCGTCGCGCATGTGCTGCGCACGGTGCCCGATCTCGACACGGTGTTACCGCCTGACGCGGTCGGGCGCGACTACCTCAGCGGCGGGCGGATGTTTGCGATCGATTCCGACGGGCGCGACATGCATGCGACGCTCTACGGCCTGATCGGCATCGCCGCCGGCCAGCGCAGCGGCTTCGAGGTGCATTTCATGGGGCTGGTCGCCGGCATCGATGTCGCCAATCCCGGGCTGAAGATCCCGGCGATCGGGCGGATCGGGCTTTAGCGGACGGCCCCACCAATCCGATACGCACAACGCCGCGCACCGTGAAGGATGTGTTCCTCGCGCTCGACATCGGCGCCGAGGATGGTTCGGAAGGTTTCGAGTTCGGAGCGGCAGAAGCCGGCGCAGGCGGTGGCTGCGGCGCAGATCGGGCAGTGGTTTTCGACCAGCAGCAGCGAGCCGTCCTCTTCCTGCCAGCTATCGGCCATGTAGCCTTCGTCGGTGCGGACGCCGGCGAGCTGGCGGACGCGGGTGGGCAGATCCCCGGCGGTGATCTCGCGTCTGTAGCGGGCCAGCGTTTCGGCTTCGCGGGCGGCGATGACGGTGTCGAGCGCCTGGGGGCCGAGGCTTGTGACCATGGTCGCGAGAAGTGCCGAGGTCAGCTCGGCGTGGCGATCGGGGAAGCGGGCGTTGCCTGACGCGGTCAGGTGCCAGAGCTGGCGCGGGCGGCCCCTGCCCGGCGCGGGCTCGGAAACGGCCTCGACCAGCCCCTCGTCCGCCATCCTCGCCAATTGCTGGCGCGCGGCTTCGCCGGAGATGGACAGCGCCTCGCCGATGGCCGATAGACGTTGCGGCCCCTCGGTCTTGAGCAGCATCAGGATTCGGTTGGCCGGTGATTGTCGCATTTTATTTTTCCAAGTCTTCACTTGCTTTAATAACCCGGCCATGCAATTTTTCAAGCAATAACTTGTAAAAATAATCGCATCGACCCAAGGCGCATCGCATGACCAGTACCGAAGCCTCTCCCGCCGATACCGCGTCCGTTTTCCAGCTCTTCGCCCGACCGGTCCTGCCGGCGACTTTGATGCTGGGTGGCGGGGTGACGCTCTATGCCGTGGAGACCTACATCATGGCGACGATCGCGCCGTCGATCGTCAGGGATATCGGCGGCCTGCCGCTGTTGTTCTGGGTAACGACGCTTTATGTGGCGGCGGCGGTTCTGGGCTCGATCTTCGTGGCCATGCGGCCGCGCGGCACGGGCCTGCGCACGGTCTATGTGGCGGGCGCCGTGATGTTCGCCGCCGGCAGCCTGATCTGCGGGCTGGCGCCATCCATGCCGGTCGTGCTTGTCGGCCGCGCCGTTCAGGGGTTCGGCGCGGGCGCGCTCGCGGCCCTCTCCTATGCCTTCATCCGCTTCGTCTATCCGGAACCGCTCTGGCGCAAGGCCTCGACGCTCTACGCGGCGATCTGGGGCGTCTCGACGCTGCTCGGTCCGAGCCTCGGCGGCCTGTTTTCCGATGGAAGCGACTGGCGGCATGCCTTCATGCTGATCGTGCCCGTCGGTGCCATCATGGCGCTGCTCGGCCCGCTGCTTCTGCCCGCCGCCACCGACGACCGCGCCGCCGGCAAGACACCGGTGCCGCAGATCGCGCTGCTGATCGCCGCCGTGATACTGGTCAGCCTTGCCGGCACGGTCGAGGCGACGCGGACCAAGGCACTTCTGATCGGCGCATCGATCATCGCCGCGGGCCTCATGCTGGCGATCGAAAAGCGCAGCGAAAACAGGCTGCTGCCGACAGGCGCCGTGACGCTCGGCAACCCGCTGGCGCGTGTCTATCTGATCATCTTCACGCTGATGCTGGTGCTGACCAGCGACATCTACATTCCCTATTTCCTGCAGACGCTGCACCGCATCACGCCGCTGGAATCAGGATATCTGACGGCGCTGGTCGCGCTCGGATGGACGCTCGCGGCATTCCTGAGCGGAACGTTTTCCGGGCGGCGGGCAAGCCGGGCGATCGTCGCCGGCTGCGTGCTGGAAACCATAGCGGCGGCATCGCTGGCGGTGTTTCTGGCGCGGGACAATCAGGGCGGCAGCCTTGCCATTCTCTCGCCGGCCGTCGCCGGCATGTTCCTGATGGGCTTCGGCGTCGGCATGGCCTGGGCGCATCTGATCACCAGGATCCTGCGCATCGTCGAGAAGGCGGAGCAGGACAAGGCGTCGGCGGCGATCACCACGGTGCAATCGCTCGGCAGCGCATTCGGAGCAGCGCTTGCCGGAGTGATCGTCAACAGCACGGGTCTCGTCACGCCGGGCGGGATCGAGGGCGGCGTTTCGGCCGCCCACTGGCTGTTCGCGCTGATGGCGCTGCCGGGTATCCTGACGGTCGTCGTGTCGCTGTCGATCCGGGCGTCCGGCGACCAGGCCGAGGCGCGGCAGGCGGCCGCCTAAAACACAGGGCCAAGCCTCAGAGGCGCAGCATGATCTTGCCGATATGGCTGCTGGTTTCCATCAGCCTGTGGGCTTCGATCACGTCCTCGAAGGCGAAGGTCTTGTGGATCACGGGGGCAAGCTTGCCCTCGTCGAGCAGCGGCCAGACCTGCGACAGGAGATCATCGCGGATGGCGCGCTTTTCCTCCGGCGTGCGCGGGCGCAGCGTGGAGCCAGTCACCGTCAGCCGCTTGACCATGATCGGCGAGAGGTTGACCTTTTCGGCGACCGCGCCGCCGAGGAAGGCGATGATCGCGAGGCATCCGTCCTTCGCCAGCGAGGCAAGGTTCTTCTCGAAGTAGGCGGCGCCGATCATATCGAGGATCATGTCGACGCCCTGGCCGGTCTCGGCCTTGATCACCTCGGCGAAATCCTCGGTCTTGTAGTTGATCGCGCGCTTCGCGCCGAGCCTGACGCAGGCATCGCATTTCTCCTGCGAGCCCGCCGTGGCGTAGACCTCGGCGCCGAAGACGCGGGCAAGCTGGATCGCCGTGGTGCCGATGCCGCTCGTGCCGCCATGGACGAGCACCTTTTCACCCTCGGTGAGGCCCGCCATCTGGAACATGTTGGCCCAGACGGTGAAGTAGTTTTCCGGAAGGGCGGCCGCCTTGATGGCGTCGTAGCCTTTCGGGAACGGCAAGGCCTGGCCTGAGGGGATCACGCAATATTCGGCATAAGCGCCGCCATTGGTCAGGCCGCAGACCTTGTCACCCACCGCGTAACCGCTGACGCCGGGGCCGATCGCGACCACTTCGCCCGATATCTCGAGGCCGAGAACCGGGCTTGCGTCCTTCGGTGGCGGATAGGTGCCCTGGCGCTGCGCGACATCCGGGCGGTTGACGCCGATCGCCTGCGTGCGCACGAGGATCTGCCCCTCGCCCGTCACGGGCAGCGGCCCGCTCGATATGGTCATCACGTCAGGCGCACCGAAGTGCTGCATATCGACAAAACGCATCAGCGCAGGCAGGGACATTACCGCTCTCCTCATTCGGTTAGCAGTGAGATAGTCCAGCCATTCCTGATTGAGAAGAGCCGAAACGCCAGAGCGTCAATTCGCCTCGCCCAACCGATGGAAGACCAGACCTTCCTCGCTCTCCTTCGCCATGGCCTTGATATGGGCGATGGCGGCGGAGACACGGTTGATATCGTCAATGACGAGACCCTTGGGGAGCTCCAGAACGCCGATCGAGCAGCGCATCAGCGGGAAGAAGGCTTCGACGCCGGCGCGGTCGTGGCCGCGAATGCGGCCGGCGGCACGGTCGATCTCCGAATAGAGATCCTGGGCATCGTCGTGAAAATCGCCGATCAGCCGATCGAGAATTTCCGCCAGCTCGTCCTTGGTCCAGCCCTGCACGCCGATGAAGAAATCGTCGCCGCCGACATGGCCGAGAAAATGGCGCTCGGCGAAGAAGTAGCGGCGCATCAGGGCGGCGAAGAGCGAGATCGCGTGGTCGCCGAGGTGGAAGCCATAGGCATCGTTGAAGGGCTTGAAGTTGTCGAAATCGCAATAGCAGAAATGGCGCGTCTCGTCGCTGTCGCGGCTCGCCTCGCGCATGAAATCGCGAATGGCGTGGTTGCCGGGAATGCCGGTCAGCGGGTTCTGGTCCTGCGCGGTCTTCAGCTTCTTCTCGTTCATCACCTTGATCAGCGCGGCGGCGGAGACGACGCCGGCATAGCGCATGTTCTCGGTCAGCAGCAGGCAGTTTGCGCCTTCCATGTTGGCGAAGATCGTCATCAGCTGCTCGGCATCGGTATCGAGGCCGACGATCGGGGCCATCTCGACGAAGTGCGAGATGGTGCGCTCATAGACCTTGTTCTTCAGGAGATCGCGGCCGAAGGGGTGGTAGATGTATTCCTTGAGATGGCGCTCGTGCAGGATGCCGCGCGGCTCGCCATTGGCGTTCAAGACCGGGAAGAAGGCGTTGTGGGGATGGCGGCGGAAGACCTCGAAGACACTGTCGATCGTATCGTTTTCATAGACCGTCGGCAGGACTTCGATCTGCTTGCGGATGAGGATCTCGTCGAGAGACTGGTTGTTGCGCTTGCTTTTGCCAAGTTCCTGCAGATGCGGGAATGACTGCACCAGTTCGGAGACATGCGTGGTCGGGCGAGAGATGAACCAGCCCTGCACGAGATCGACGCCGTACTCGCGGCAGGTGATGAACTCGGCCTCGGTCTCGATGCCCTCGGCGATGACGCGGGTGCCGAGCACATGGGCGATGTGGACGATGTTCTTCAACAGGTGACGCTTGCGCGGATGCCGGTCGATATCGGCGACGAAGTAGCGATCGATCTTCAGGTAATCCACCGGATGATCGCAGAGCAGTTTCATCTCGCCATGGCCGACGCCGAAGTCGTCGATCGCCAGCTTGAAGCCACGCTTGCGCAGCAGCGACACCAGCGAGGCGAATTCGGGAACCGAGGTGTTGTCGAAGCGCTCGGAGAATTCGAAGCAGATCGAGGACGGGGGGATGTTGGCGAGCTTGAGATGCTGCAGCAGGTTTTCCACCAGCCGCTCGCCATGCGGTATCAGGCGAACGTCGAGATTGAGGAAAAGCGTCGCGGTGGAGAAATTCGGCAGCGACGCGAATTTCGCGAGCGCCCGGCTCGCCACCATCTGCTCCAGCTGCAGCAGCTGGTCGCCGCGATGGGCCTCGTCCAGAATTTCCACCGGGGAATTGAAGCCCAGGCGTTCCTGGCCTCGCATCAGCGATTCATAGCCGAAGGCAACGCCGGTGCTGGCTTCGACGATCGGCTGGAAGGCGTTTTCGATGACGAGTTTTGCGAGGGTGATGATCTGATCGCTGGTATAGCGACGAATAAGGGCGGGTTCCAAGGTGGCAGCCAAAGACATGCCATTCTCCACTGTGCGGCATTGTTTTGTCGTTTTTTCGCGCGGAGACTAGTGCCGAAGCGTCAACGAACACTTTCGCCAATGTGAAGCTTTTGTGAAACTTGGCGTTTTATCGCCAGCCCATGTCACAACCGCCGCGCCAGACGGCGGCCATATACGCCCGCCTTCAGGCGGAGCGGCGATGCTCGTGGTCGGCGAACATGTCGGCGACGCATTTGGCATCGGCGGGCGCGCAATCGCGCTGGCCCGGCAGACCATCAACCTTGCGGGCGGCATCCCACAGCCGGAGCGCCTCGCGCACCACCTCGCTGCTGGACACATACGTGCCATCGTCGATCGCCGCGCGGATATCGGCCGCCTGCAGCGGAGAGATGGAAACGGTTACCATCGGCATGACATTTCTCCCATTGCCTCGTGGGCCTCCCATTGCCTTATAGGCCTCCCGTCGCCACGCCGGACGGATGCTTGCCCGACCGGCGGACGGATACGCACTCGCTTTCGGCCGCCCTTCCGATCGCGGGTGTCGGGGCCGTGGCCAGCGTCGCTTTCGCATGTTTGCGACGTCCACCACGATGTGAATTTTAGTCTCCGCTCACATTCTTGTCAAAAAAGAAACAGTGCGTGATGAACGGGCTGTGAATAGCGGGCACAATCAGCGACGGATCGCGAGGCCGAAGGCCAGCATCGACCAGCCCTGGAGCAGCAGGTCGCAGGCCAGGAACAAGCCGAGGATCCACAGGCTGTTGACCGGCCAGCCGAGCACGATGACGAAGCCCGCGAGCGCCGTGATCAGGCCGCTTGCAAGCACCCAGCCCCAGCCTTTCGACGGGCGCATGCGCCAGCCGACGAAGACGCGGAAGATGCCCGCCACCAGCAATGCCATGGCCAGAAACAGCGTCAGCGCCGCCGATGCCAGAATGGGATTCATGAAGGCGAAGACGCCGGCCAGCACGTAAAGCACGCCGCTCAGCGCCCAGAACAACAAGTGCTCCCACTCGCGCACCTGAAAGGCATGGGCGAGATAGACGATGCCGCCGACCAGCATGAGCAGGCCGACGTAATAGACGGACACGACGGTGGCGAGGACGACGTTGGCGGCGGCGATGGCGCCGAAGACGATCAGCAGCGCACCGAGGACGACGAACCAGACCCATTTCGACCGTAGCGAGGAAGACGAAGGCATTTCATCGGACATGTCTGTCATCATGCACCTCCCGGTTGTTCATTGAGTATGGCGCAGAAACGGCGGATGAAAAGAGACATCTTGCGGAAAAGACGATCGGATTTTTATTGATTGATCAGTCAATCAAAATTATGCTGGCCCTATTGCAGGAGAAAGACCGTGCCGAAAGTCGGAATGGAACCGATGCGCCGCAAGGCGCTCGTCGATGCAGCGCTGCGCGTGATCGGGGATCACGGCTCGCTCAGCGTCACCATGTCCGAAATCGCCAGGAAGGCGGGGGTTTCTTCCGCTCTGGCGCACCATTATTTCGGCAGCAAGGAACAGCTGCTGATCGAGACGATCCGCTCGCTTCTAAAGCAATTGCGCGACGACGCGGTGACGGCCCTGAAGGCGGCACCCACGCCGCGCGCGCGGCTTTCGGCGGTGATCAGCGTCAGCTTCCATGCCGACCAGTTCGCGCCGCAGACGATCGCCGCCTGGCTCGCCTTCTATGCCGAGGCGCAGCGCTCGGAAGAGACGCGTCGCTTCCTCGTGATCTACGCAAGGCGCCTGCGTTCCAACCTTCTCGCCAACCTGAAGCCGCTCTGTCCCGTTGATGTCGCGGAACACATCGCCGAAGGCGTGGCCGCGATGATCGATGGGCTCTACATCCGCCAGAGTCTCGGCTCGACACGGGTTGGTGCCGAAGCCTCGATCGCGCTGACGGAGGATTATGTGACGATACAGCTCGGGAGAGTGGGAGTATGACGTATAACACAATCTCCCTCATTCCTGTGCTTGTCACAGGAATCCAGCGAGCCCAAGTCCTTGGGCTCGGAAGACCCATTTTTCCGCAGGCCATTCATTCACCGCGCAGACGCGCGGTGGCTGGATCCCTGTGACAAGCACAGGGATGAGGGAGTGCTGCATTTGCCGCCACTCGTCCGTCGCAACGAACATATGAGGATAGACCCATGAGAGCCCAGCCCACAGCATCGCACTTCATCGATGGCGAGTATGTCGAGGACGATGCCGGCACCGTGATCGAAAGCCTTTATCCGGCGACCGGCGAAGTCATCGCGCGGCTCCATGCCGCCACGCCCGCCATCGTCGAAAAGGCGATCGCGGCGGCCAAGCGCGCCCAGCCGGAATGGGCGGCGATGAGCCCGACGGCGCGCGGCCGCATCCTGAAGCGGGCCGCCGACATCATGCGCGAGCGCAACCGCGAACTCTCCGAGCTCGAAACACTCGACACCGGCAAGCCGATCCAGGAGACGATCGTCGCCGACCCGACGTCTGGCGCCGACAGCTTCGAGTTCTTCGGTGGCGTGATCGCGGCCGGCCTCAACGGCTCCTACATCCCGCTCGGCGGCGATTTCGCCTATACCAAGCGCGTGCCGCTCGGCGTCTGCGTCGGCATCGGCGCCTGGAACTATCCGCAGCAGATCGCCTGCTGGAAGGCGGCACCGGCGCTCGCCGCCGGCAACGCCATGGTGTTCAAGCCCTCCGAAAACACGCCGCTCGGCGCACTGAAGATCGCCGAGATCCTGATCGAGGCGGGTCTTCCGAAGGGGCTCTTCAACGTCATCCAGGGTGACCGCGATACCGGCCCGCTGCTCGTCAACCATCCCGATGTCGCCAAGGTGTCGCTGACGGGTTCGGTGCCGACGGGCCGCAGGGTGGCGGCGGCCGCCGCCGGCAATCTCAAGCATGTGACGATGGAGCTTGGCGGGAAATCGCCGCTGATCGTCTTCGACGACGCCGATATCGACAGCGCGGTGGGCGGCGCCATGCTCGGCAATTTCTACTCGACCGGCCAGGTCTGCTCCAACGGCACCCGCGTCTTCGTGCAGAAGGCGATCAAAAGCGAATTCCTGAAGCGGCTGAAGGCGCGCACCGAGACGATGGCGATCGGCGATCCCATGAATGAGGCGACGCAGATCGGCCCGATGGTCTCCTGGGCGCAGCGCGAGAAGGTGCTCGACTACATCGAGAAGGGCAAGGCCGAGGGCGCGACGCTCGTGGTCGGCGGCGGCATTCCGAACAATGTGTCGGGCGAAGGCTATTATGTGCAGCCGACGGTGTTTTCGGACGTGACCGACGAGATGACCATCGCCCGCGAGGAGATCTTCGGGCCCGTCATGTGCGTGCTCGATTTCGAGGACGAGGCGGAAGTCATCGCGCGCGGCAACGCCACGGAATTCGGCCTGGCGGCCGGCGTCTTCACCTCCGACATGAGCCGCGCCCACCGTGTGGTCGATCTGCTGGAGGCCGGCACGTTGTGGATCAACACCTACAACCTCTGCCCGGTCGAAATCCCCTTCGGCGGCTCCAAGCAATCCGGCTTCGGCCGCGAGAACTCGATTGCCGCACTGGAGCACTATTCCGAGCTGAAGACGGTTTATGTCGGCATGGGGCCGGTTCAGGCGCCTTATTGATATGAACTCAGCCGACAACGAGATCGTCGAGATCGACATTCAGGGCCGACGCGATGCGCTTCAGCACATCGACGGACCCCGTCTTCTTGCCGGTCTCGATTTCGGAGAGGTAGGGCTGCGAGATGCCGGCGGCGGAGGCAAGCTCGGAAATCGTCAAGCCACGGTAGTTGCGAAAGCTGCGGATGCGGCTGTCGCTTTCCGTGATTTCCTTGACGAACTCATAGGGCCAAGTTTCCTCGCCGGCGGCGACGCGCGCCATTATGGCGTCGGCCTGCAAGCCATCGACCAAGTCCTCATAGTCTTCTTCAGTCAGAAGGACGTAGTTCTTCCCATCGATCGTCAGCTTCTGGATATCGCCCATCGCGTCCTATTCCTTGTAGATACTGCCGCGCGGGCCTGCCTCGATGACCATGACGACCCTGCCCTGATCGTCGATGATCACGCGGTCCCGACCAACGCGGATGCGATAGTAGTCCCTGCCCTGCAACTTCTTTATGTCGACCGGTTGCCCAAGGGCATAGGCGTCGAGCTTCGCATAGATCGCGGCCCGGCGCTTCGGTTGCATGAGGCTCAGGCTCTTTTGCGCCTCGCGGGTGATGACAATCTGCTTCATCGCAATATAGCTCTCAGCGATAAATTCGACCAGCATAAAAATAGCATTCCGCAATACACCCACTAGTAGCAAAGTTCCAGAGATATGGGAATGACCATGCAGGCAGATTTCGTCATCATCGGTTCCGGCTCGGCGGGCTCGGCGCTTGCCTATCGTCTGTCGGAAGACGGCAAGAACAGCGTTATCGTCATCGAGGCCGGCGGGTCGGATTTCGGGCCGTTTATCCAGATGCCGGCGGCTCTTGCCTGGCCGATGAGCATGAAGCGCTACAATTGGGGCTATCTTTCCGAGCCAGAACCGAACCTCAACAACCGGCGCATCACCGCGCCGCGCGGCAAGGTGATCGGCGGGTCGTCGTCGATCAACGGCATGGTCTATGTGCGCGGGCATGCGGAGGATTACAACCGCTGGGAGGCGCTCGGCGCCAATGGCTGGGCCTATGCCGACGTGCTCCCCTACTTCAAGCGGATGGAACACAGCCATGGCGGCGAAGAGGGCTGGCGCGGAACCGACGGGCCGCTGCATGTACAGCGCGGCGGCTTCCGCAACCCGCTGTTCCACGCCTTCATCGAGGCGGGAAAGCAGGCGGGCTTCGAGGCGACGGACGACTATAACGGCTCGAAGCAGGAAGGCTTCGGGCTGATGGAGCAGACGATCTTTCAGGGGCGGCGCTGGTCGGCCGCGTCGGCCTATCTCAAGCCGGCGCTGAAGCGGGCGAATGTCGATCTCGTCCATGGCCTTGCCCGCAAGGTGGTGATCGAGAACGGCCGGGCTGTTGGCGTGGAGATCGAGCGCGGCGGCAAGGTGGAAATCGTCAAGGCCAATCGCGAGGTGATCGTCTCGGCCTCGTCCTTCAACTCGCCGAAGCTGCTGATGCTCTCGGGCATCGGCCCGGCGGCGCATCTGAAGGAGATGGGGATCGAGGTGAAGGCGGACCGGCCCGGTGTCGGCGCCAACCTGCAGGACCATATGGAGTTCTATTTCCAGCAGGTCTCGACCAAGCCGGTGTCGCTCTATTCCTGGCTTCCGTGGTTCTGGCAGGGCGTTGCCGGCGCGCAGTGGATGTTCACCAAATCGGGGCTGGGCACCTCCAACCAGTTCGAGGCCTGCGCCTTCCTGCGCTCGGGCCCCGGCGTCAAGCAGCCGGATATCCAGTATCACTTCCTGCCGGTGGCGATCAGCTACGACGGCAAGGCGGCGGCCAAGAGCCACGGCTTCCAGGTGCATGTCGGCTATAACCTGTCGAAATCGCGCGGGAACGTGACGCTCGCCTCCGCCGACCCGAAGGCCGACCCCTTGATCCGCTTCAACTATATGAGCCATCCCGAGGACTGGGAGAAGTTCCGCCACTGCGTGCGGCTAACCCGCGAGATCTTCGGCCAGCAGGCCTTCGACCAGTATCGCGGCGCCGAGATCCAGCCAGGTGACAACATCCAGACGGACGACCAGATCGACGCCTTCCTGCGCGAGCACCTGGAAAGCGCCTATCACCCCTGCGGCACCTGTAAGATGGGCGCCAAGGACGATCCGATGGCGGTGGTCGATCCGGAAACGCGGGTGATCGGCGTGGATGGCCTGCGCGTCGCCGACAGTTCGATCTTCCCGCATGTGACCTATGGCAACCTCAACGGCCCGTCGATCATGACCGGCGAGAAAGCCGCCGACCACATCCTCGGCAAGCAGCCGCTGCCGCGCTCCAACCAGGAGCCGTGGATCAATCCGCGCTGGGAAGTGAGTGATCGGTAGGGGTTAGTGGTAGTCGTCTTCGCGCTGGTGGCGGACGGCGAGGATGGTCACGGTTGTGCTGTCTTCGATTTCATACAGCGCGACGTAGCCTGAATTGCTGAAAGGGATCACAAGTTCTCGTATTCGTGGGAGGTTCCCTCGGGCCTTTCGAGACGAGAACGGAAAATCCGCGAGGTTCCCGATTGCCTTTTCGATCACATTGATTGCCTTTTCGGCCACGACTGGATCGCGATCCAATAGAAATCTATAGAGGCGCCGGATATCCAATCTTGCTGCGGGGGGAATAGCGCAGCTCGAAACTCACTTGCGAAGCTCGGCTTTCTTATCAGCCAACATCTGCCGAAGCTCGGCGTGCACTTCCTCCGCGCTATAGTAGACACCGGTTCTCTTAGCCTCATCGCGGGCGGCCAGTCCACGCGCGATGAACTCGTCCTGCGTCCGTCGAAAATGAACTTGGGCTCGCACCGAATTCTCGACGAACGCGGATAGCGTCTCGCCTTCCTCAAGCACGCTTTCAGCGGCGGCACGCAGCTCTGGATCGACACGCAGAGACGGAAGCGTTGCGGATTTCATGACGGACCTCGCGCGTTGCAATTGCGATGCATCATACGGCAGCGGGCCACAGGTGGCAAGTTGCGGCTCGGCGGGCGATCAGCCGACCGTCAGACGAAATAGGACATCCGCAAGCTCCCCCCGCATATTCGCCGGGGCTTGCAAACGCCGGCCACGGGGCAGATAAGACCGGTGCCCCCTATCCTGCCCCCCACCGCAAGTGACCGACATGCCCCCACTCTACCGCAAATCCAAGCTGCTCCGCCGTTCGCGCGTGTTTCGGGGCTCGTTCTCGCTCTGGCGTCCGCGGCTGGTCTTCTGGTGTGGTGCGCTGGCGATCGGGTTGATCAGCGTCGCCTTCGCGGAACTCGCCGACATCTCGCAGAAGGCATTCGCGGCGGTGACGACATCGGGGCGGTGGTCGTTCCTGCTGCCGCTAGTGATCACGCCGGCCGCCTTCGTGCTGTCAGCCTACCTGGCGGCGAAGCTGTTTCCGAATTCGCAGGGGAGCGGCATTCCGCAGGCGATCGCGGCCCGTCACCTGCATGACGAAGCCGATCGCACGCGGCTGCTGTCGCTCCGGATCGCCGGCGGAAAGATCCTGCTGACCGTGCTCGGCCTCTTCTCCGGCGCATCGATCGGCCGTGAGGGGCCGACGGTGCAGGTGGGCGCGTCGATCATGCTGGCCGTCGCCCGTTTCGGCGGTATGGCGCAGGCGCGAGGGCTGATCCTGGCGGGCTCGGCGGCCGGTATCGCTGCCGCCTTCAACACGCCGCTTGCCGGCATCGTGTTTGCGATCGAGGAGATGAGCCGCACCTACGAGTCGCGGTCGAACGGGCTGGTGCTGACGGCGGTGATCCTCTCCGGTCTCGCAGCGCTGGGGCTGTCGGGCAGCTACAACTACTTCGGCTCCACCTCGGTGGCGCCCATGAACATGGCCGATTGGAGCCTCGTTCTCATCTGCGGCGTCGGCGGCGGGGCGCTGGGGGCCGGCTTCAGTGGCCTTGCGCTCCATATCGGCCAGCGTGTGCGCCGCTGGGCGCAGCCCCAGCCCTTGAAGCGCATGCTCTGCCTCGCGGGCGGCTGCGGCCTGGCGATCGCCGTCATCGGCATCGCCTCTGGCGGCAACACCTTCGGCACGGGCTACGAGCAGGCGAGAGGTGCTGTCGAGGGGCAGGCGCTGCCGCTGTTCTTCTTCGCGGAAAAGCTGCTCGCCAGCTTCCTGTCGATGATGTCGGGCATTCCTGGCGGCATCTTCGCGCCTTCGCTTGCCGTCGGCGCCGGTTTCGGCAGCACGATCGGCACGCTGATCGGCAGCAGCATCGCGCTTTCTGCCATCCTCGGCATGACCGGCTATTTCGCCGGCGTCGTACAGGCACCGATGACGGCTTTCGTGATCATCTTCGAGATGACCGGCGATCATGAGGCGATGATCCCGATCATGGCGGTGTCGATGATCGGCTACGTGACGTCACGTTTCCTGTCGCGCGAACCGCTCTATCACGGCCTGTCGCGCGTGTTCATCGCGGCGGCGATCCGGGCGCGGCGCGCGGCGGAGAAGGCTTCACACCAGGAAGAGCCGGCCCATTAGGACCAGTGGCGTGCCTTAGGCCAGCATCCGCGTGACCTCGGCGCCGCGCGCCGGCGCGACCGCGTCGGCGATCGTCGTCGAGAACAGCACCTTGCGGGTGGCGTCGGCGACCTTGGCGAAGACGTGGCGGATCTGGCAGTTCTGCTCGCCGTCACAGTCGTCGCATTTGCGGTAGGCGGTGATCGACAGGCAGGGAAGCGGGGCGATCGGGCCGTCGATGATGCGCAGCACTTCGCCGAAGGTGATCATGTCGGCCGGCTTCAGGAGCAGATATCCGCCCTGCTTGCCACGCCGGCTGACGACGATGCCCTGGTGCTTGAGGTCGAGAAGGATCTGCTCGAGGAACTTCTTCGGGATCTTCTGCTGCGCCGCGATATCGGAGATCATCACAGGTTCGCCGTCATCGGCCTCGGCCAGAACGGTGAGCGCCCTAAGCGCGTATTTCGCCTTCTGCGTAATCATTTTCAGCCATCGACACACAAGCGGCGGACACTCACGGCGTCCGGCCGGACTCTTCATCTTCCTTCTATCTCACGCGCTGGATGAACATAGTTTGAACAAACGCACGAAAGCGTTGAGATACAGGCTTTTCCGCCTTGTTTTCCATCTCAATTCAGCAATCGCGAATTTACCCGAAAAAGCCGCTCCGCAGGCATCAAATCAGATTTCCGATTGACAGGCGGCGTGTAACTCTACTAAATTAATAGAGATTATAGCGCGACGTCGGCTGCGCATGCCGGTGCGGCGGCTTTTCTGCGTTGCAGCGGCCGGGGAGAGATATTTGCTCCTTTCCAGCCCGCTTTCGAAACGCCTGTTTCTGTCCTGTCCATCGCCAAGCTGCGATACTCCAGTCAACATCTAGGACAGGATTTCCATGACTGTTGCCCATACAATCGAAGAAGCGGAAACGCTGAACGCGACACTTGCAAGCCTATCTCTGGCGGAGCGCCTGTCGTTCGTCGCCGGCCTTGGCGGGCGGGTCGTGTTCACGACGTCGCTTGGTATCGAAGACCAGGTCATCACCGCCGAGATCGGCAATCACCGACTGCCGATCGACGTCGTGACGCTGCAGACCGGCCGCCTCTTTGCCGAGACGCTGAACTTGATCGACGAGACGGAAAAGCAGTACGACATCCACATCAGCCGCTACGAGCCCGAGCAGGCCGATATCGATGCCTATGCGGCGCAATACGGCCTGAACGGCTTCTACGAGAGCGTCGAAGCCCGGCATGCCTGTTGTGGCGTGCGCAAGCTGAAGCCGCTTGCGCGCGCACTCAATGGGGCAACCATCTGGATCACCGGCCTGCGCCGCGGCCAATCGGCCAATCGCTCCGAGACCCCGTTCGCCGAATATGACGCAGACCGCCATCTCCTGAAGGTCAATCCGCTGGCCGATTGGGACATCGACGTCATCAAGGCCTACGTCGCCGACAACAGCGTGCCGATCAATCCGCTGCATGCGCGCGGCTACCCGTCGATCGGCTGCGAGCCGTGTACCCGCGCCATCAAGCCCGGCGAGCCCGAGCGCGCCGGGCGCTGGTGGTGGGAACAGGACCAGACGCGCGAATGCGGCCTGCACGTGGCTGAAGAGGCTTCGGCGGTGACGATCGCGCAGTAGAATTGACGATGGTGGGCTTCGTGCTCGGAGCCCCCTCATCCGCCTGCCGGCACCTTCTCCCCGTTGGGGAGAAGAGACAAGCGGCGAGCGCCCCAGCCCTTCTCCGACAGTTGTTGGGACGAAAACGCGAGCGACACGTCCCTTCTCCCCAGCGGGGAGAAGTGCCGGAGCGCCAGCGAGGCGATGAGGGGGCCGCACGGTAGAAGGCCAGTGAAGACCAAAACGAAATCAGGGTGAGGCCCGCCTCCCCCGCCAAGGAATTGGAAGTCTGGAGTAAGACATGCCCGATAGCCGTCCGGATACGGAACTCAGCAATCCGCAGAGCACCAAGCCGCCGCTCGACCCTCATCTGAAGGCGCTCGAAAACGAATCCATCCACATCTTCCGCGAAGTGGCGGCCGAGTTCGAGCGTCCCGTGATGCTCTACTCGATCGGCAAGGACAGTTCCGTGCTGCTGCATCTGGCGCGCAAGGCCTTCTATCCCGGCCGCGTCCCCTTCCCGCTGCTCCACGTCAACACCGGCTGGAAGTTCGCGGAGATGATCACCTTCCGCGACAAGATCGTGAAGGAATATGATCTCGACCTGATCGAGCATATCAATCCGCGCGGTGCCGCCGAAAACATCACGCCGTTCACCTTTGGCTCGGCGCGCTACACCGACATCATGAAGACGGAAGCGCTGCGCAATGCGCTCGACGCCGGCAAGTTCGACGCGGCCTTCGGCGGCGCGCGGCGCGACGAGGAAGCATCCCGCGCCAAGGAGCGCATCTATTCCTTCCGTACGCCCGACCACCGCTGGGACCCGCGCAACCAGCGCCCCGAGCTCTGGAACATCTATAACGGCCAGATCCGCAGCGGCGAGAGCGTGCGCGCCTTCCCGCTGTCGAACTGGACCGAGGTCGATATCTGGCGCTACATCCAGGCCGAGAATATCCCGATCGTGCCGCTCTATTTCGCCGCCAAGCGTCCCTTCGTCGAACGCGACGGCATGATGATCGATGCGACCGATCCGCGCCTGGAGTTGCTGCCCGGTGAGACCAAGCAGGAAGACTTCATCCGCTTCCGCACGCTCGGCTGCTTCCCGCTGACGGGCGCGATCAAGTCCACCGCCACGACGATGGACGACATTATCGCCGAACTTGAAATTGCCACTGTCTCCGAACGCCAGGGCCGCGCCATCGACCGCGACCAGTCCGGCTCCATGGAAAAAAGAAGCGTGAAGGATATTTCTGAGATGACTGCAGCAGCAACAGCAAGCGCCATCGCCGCTCCCCTCGCCGAGCCTCAGCAGGCCGCGCGCGACACGCGACCCTTGCGCCTCATCACCTGCGGCAGCGTCGATGACGGAAAGTCCACGCTGATCGGCCGCCTGCTCTGGGACACCAAGGCCGTCAAGGAAGACCAGGCGGCGACGCTGCGCCGCGATTCCACCGGCAAGCAGAACGATCTCGGCCTGCCCGACTTCGCGCTGCTTCTGGACGGCCTGCAGGCCGAGCGCGAACAGGGCATCACCATCGACGTCGCCTATCGCTATTTCGCGACCGACAAGCGCTCGTTCATCGTTGCCGACACGCCCGGCCACGAGCAGTACACCCGCAACATGGCGACCGGCGCATCCACGGCCGATCTCGCCATTCTCTTGGTCGACGCCCGCGCCGGCATTCTCGAGCAGACGCGCCGTCACGCGACGATCGCCTCGCTGCTCGGGATCAAGCAGTTCGTGCTCGCGGTCAACAAGATCGACCTCACGAACTACGACCGCGCCGGCTTCGAGAAGATCGTCCACGAATTCCGCGAATTCGCGCTGTCGCTCGGCGTCAAGCAGATCACCGCGATCCCGATGTCGGCGCTGAAGGGCGAAAACGTCGTCTATTCCGGCGAGGCTTCGATGCCGTGGTATGCCGGCCCGACGCTGGTTGAAACGCTGGAACTCGCCACCGTGCGCTCGTCGCAGACGGTCGGCTTCCGCCTCTCCGTGCAGCGCGTGTCGCGCCCGGGCGAGAGTTTTCGCGGTTATCAGGGCACGGTTGCCGGCGGCTCCGTGAAGCCGGGTGACAGCGTGATGATCCTGCCGTCGGGCATGGTCGCCAACGTCACCAAGATCGTCACCTTCGACCTCGTGCGCAATGCCGCGGTCGCGGGCGACGCGATCACGCTGGTGCTCGACCGCCAGGTGGACGTGGCGCGCGGCGACATGATCGTCTCGATCGACAGCCAGCCGCAGGTGGGCCTGTCCTTCGACGCGCAGATCGTCGCCTTGCAGCCCGAGGGCATCGAGTCCGGCAAGCGCTACTGGCTGAAGAGCGGCAGCCGCCGCCAGCGCGTTCAGGTCCAGCCGGTGGCACAGCTGCAGCTGAAGACCGGCACCTGGACCTCGGCCGAGACGCTCTACATGAACGCCATCGGCAAGGTGCACCTGACCTTCGACGAAGCGGCGATCTTCGACCCATACGAGCTGAACCGCTCGTCGGGCGCCTTCATCCTGATCGATCCGGAAACCAACAACACGGTGGCCGGCGGCATGGTGACGGGCAAGCGCTCGGAGCTCAGCGGCCTGCGCAGTGGCGACGGCCGCGTGCTGCTGTCGCTGCCGGCCGATCTTGCCGACCAGATCATGGCAAGCGAGCTGTTTTCCAGCCGCCGCGACGAGGCGGAGGTGCGCCGGATGACGGCGGCGGAGGCCGCCAACCTCTGGTCCAACGCCGGCGGCGATATCTGACATGCGACTTGAGACGGGGCCGATCGGCCCCGTTTTCCCTTGCGGAGGCGGTCGCGAACCGCTTAGAACAACGGCATGTGCCGGTTGACGTCCTTGTAGAGCAGGTAGCGGAAGCGGCCGGGACCGCCGGCGTAGCAGGCCTGCGGGCAGAAGGCGCGCAGCCACATGTAGTCGCCGGCCTCGACCTCGACCCAATCCTTGTTGAGACGATAGACCGCCCTGCCCTCGAGCACGTAGAGGCCGTGCTCCATGACATGGGTTTCCATGAAGGGAATGACGCCGCCGGGCTCGAGCGTGACGATCGTCACGTGCATGTCGTAGCGCAGGTCGGCCGGGTCGATGAAGCGGGTGGTCGCCCAGACGCCGCCGGTATCGGGCATGGCCTGCGGCGGGTTCTGGTCTTCATGAGTGAAGAGCGCCGGCGGCGGCTCGAGGCCTTCGACCGGCTGGAAGGCCTTGCGGATCCAGTGGAACTTGGCTGTAACCGCGCCCTTGTTCCACAGCGTCCATTTCGAGCCGGCCGGCAGGAAGGCGAAGGCGCCGGGGCGCAGCACATGCGTGGCGCCCTCGTGATCGACCGTGACCTCGCCATCGACGACGAAGAGCACGCCTTCGGCGCGCTTTTCCGGCTCCGGCCTGTCACTGCCGCCACCCGGCTGCACTTCCATGATGTATTGCGAGAAGGTCTCGGAGAAGCCGGTCATCGGGCGCGAGATGACCCAGGCGCGCGTGCCCTGCCAATGAGGGAGATAGCTGGTGACAATATCGGTCATCACCGTGCGCGGGATGACGGCATAGGCGGTCGTGAACACCGCCTTGCTCGACAAAAGCTCGGTCTGCGGCGGCAGGCCGCCCATGCTGGAATAGTAATCTCTGCTCATCGATCCGCTTCTCATGACATCAGGTGACAGCAAGGTTTAAGCGCGCGGTCAGGGCGAGGCAATACGCGGATTGGCGGAAGTGTCGTGCTTAGGTGGGGTGTTTGGGAGATCGTGCGGCGATACCAAACGGTCCGCAATCGGTCCGCTGCGACAAGGCGACGTATTCGGAAAAATTCGGGATCGGGCGGAAAATCCTGTGCTGCCGGGATTTTCAGCTGGTCGGAGTGAGAGGATTCGAACCTCCGACCCCCACGTCCCGAACGTGACGGTCGAGATATTCAACCCCCCGCATATCCAGCCCTCACAATTGATCTTATTGAGCTTTTTTGATTCTTGGGCAATTCCAAGTCAAACCAGGCGATTCCGTTTCTGTCAGTTTCTGTCAGTTTCTGTCCGATGTTTTGCGCCCCCCTCGCCGTCGTCTGGCCCGCATCCACGAAGGAGTCGGCAACCTTATCGAGGTCCTCTTCTCGGTGCTTTGCATAGACGTTTACGAGCGTCTCAGTGGTCATACCGAGATAGGCAGCAATAGCCACGAGCGGCAGATGGGCTTGCTGGCAGAGCTTCGTTGCAGTGGTGTGTCGGAAAGTGTGGATGACCGCGTCGGTGTCCTGTCCGAGGACCTCGCGGAAACATTTCCGCATGGACTTCTGAAGTTCCCCGGGCTCTTCTTTGCCATTGGAACTGTACGGGTACATGCAGGGGTAGCGAAGGCCCTGACGCTTCCATTTCACGCAATACCGAACCAACAGGCTGGGCATCCGAATCTTAGGCGCTGACTTGTTGTCATACTCGACTTCATCTTCTCCAAGACGATGAAGCCATCCTCTCCAAATCATTTTGCCCGACGCATCGCGCACCTGCTTCAGCTCGATCCAAGGACGATCTCCCTCGTCTTCGAACGAGGCAAGAGACATGCGGGTCTTACGGGAACCGGTGAAGTAGGCCAGCAGCATGAACCTTGCCAAATGCCGCCAGATGAACACGGTCTGTTTAGGCTTTTTGTCGATCCATCCCATACCGCGCTTGAAATGCGCATGAGTGATCAATCTGATGACCTGCTCATCCGTGAATACGGTGGTGCGCGGATCGTACTTGCCCGTCAGCGGGATTTTGACGTGAATTCGCGTCAGCCGACGTTCATACGCGCACGTCAGTGCTGAGTTCAGGTCCTGCAGGTAACGGAGTGCGGATTCCGGCTGGAATGGCACAGCAGACACATCGAAGGGTTCGGGCGCTACTGGCGGCTTTCGCTTTAGTTCCCGAACAATGCGGCCGCTCTTAGCACGAGCGAGTGCCGCAGCGTCCCATTTCTCTTTCTTTTCAAGGTATGCCTGAACTTTCCGGGCATGTATTGCCCTAGCCCTAGCTTGTGCCTTATCGCGCAGGAACCGCACGAAATCGTCTCTAGCATCTACGTCGAGGTCGTCGAGGCTCATCTCCCCGAAAAACTCCACAATTGTCTTCAGACGGCTAAGGACTTCGTGCTCTCGTGCAACTGCTTTCTTCTTCTTGTCGCTACCGGGTACGAAATTGATAATGCGGACGTCTGCGTACTTTTTGATAGCGTCCGCGACCAGGACTTCCGAACTGTCCTGGTTCTTGACGACCGCCTTCGCGACGGTGTGCTTCTCGGCAATGTATTTCGCGATAGCCACCTCGATCTTGGCGGAGTGATCAGGGTCCTTCTCCCCGAACCCGAGACTGAATTTGACTGGTTTGCCGTCTGCACCGATATCGCGGATGAAATAGGTGTCGGTCTTTTTGTCGAGCCAGGCACGGGCAATCTTACGTGGTCGAGCCATGCGATCTCCTACTTCTTTTTCTGTTTCTTGGCATTGAGCAGAGCAGCATCGAGGAGCGACATCGTCGACATCGCCGCGCCTGACTTCCGCTCTTTCTCTCGGTCCGCGATTGCCGCTTCTGTACGGGGCGCACGGTTGACCCTCGTGGGCTCCGAGAGGCCTCCAAGCGCCAACCAGGCTCGCAGTGCCTGGATTGTGACGGTCCACTTGTTGGATTCCTTTCGGCCTTCCAGATGCCCGTTGCGGATAGCTCGCTCCAAAGTGCTGACCTTGTAGGTTGGACTGGGGAGCCGCTCTCCATTGCGCAGCACCTCCCCGCCAAGGATCGGCAGATAGATCGCATTCGACAGAGTATGCCTGAAATCATCGTCGAACGGCCGGGTTGTCCTACCGGCAGCCTCGACCAAAGCCAGGTCGATCGCTTCATGGAGCGTGCGGCTGGCCGAGGCGCAATACAGTTCGTGCTCAACAATGAGCTCGTCGATATCCGCCAAGAGACGTCGGCTCATCTCAGCGTCGCTCAGTCCGTCCAGCTCGTCATTTTTGTCCAATTCAGAT
Organism: Rhizobium sp. AN80A; assembly: GCF_030053015.1. Classification (NCBI taxonomy): domain Bacteria; kingdom Pseudomonadati; phylum Pseudomonadota; class Alphaproteobacteria; order Hyphomicrobiales; family Rhizobiaceae; genus Rhizobium; species Rhizobium sp. AN80A. Next base: position 1,762,502 of record NZ_JASJPX010000003.1, read on the forward strand.
GCTCCACGTTATTTCTGTCCGGGGAGAAACACGATCTCGCTGGGATATGTCAACAACTATTTTGCAACTTTTACGCGGGCGATCGGAAACGTGAGGAAGTGTTGCAATCGAGTCCTTTAATTAATTTATTCAGCAGGTTAGCTATTCTTAAAATTTGAACTCTTCCATTAACTGGATTTAAAGTTGCCGACTTCCAAAATTCAAGAACTCAACCATTGGGAGCACCGCTGCGAGTTCTTGAATTTAAGGCTCGCGCTGGTCGGCTTTATTCACCAAGTCTTGAATTTCGGTAGGATCGACGCCCAGGATTTCCGCCGCGCGCTCCACCGCAAGGCTGCCTTCGGATACCCATCGTACGATTTGGGTGGGAGTGAAGCCCGGGAACAACGAGTTGTGCTCGAGGACGCCATAGAGCGCCTGATATCCAGATGCGCCGGTCAATTGCAGCGCGATTTTCCCAGGCAGTTCGAACCGCCTCCATACGTCGACGACAGGGACGCCGGCGGCGATGTCGTCAGCGTGCGCTTGGGTCATGATCGCAAGCTTGACAGCTCCGTCGCACCGCCAACGTTGCCGAGCGAACCCAACGAGGTCGATCACCTTGTTACGACGTCCACACTCGCGCGCATAGGCGAGTGCAGCCGATCTGATTTCTCCCGCCCGTCGCGTTCGCTGGTCTTGTTCGAGATCACCTTCAAACATCTCAATGAATCCCCATACCTGCCGCCTCTCGCGCGGTCCGCACAATCGTCTCCACAAGCGCCATCCCGTCCACGGGCATCGCGCTCGGGACAGCAGCCACTTCGATAAGGAGATGGCCGCCGGAATCGCGGATTCCGACGACGATAACGAAGGCCCTGACCGATGGCGGAAGATCGCAGAAAGATGCCAATGCGACATGGATCGCTGGCATCCATGCGGCCGGCACGGATACCATCGCTCCCGGAAAGATCACCGAGCCGTAAAGGCTATTGAGTTCGCCGCCCGTCATCCGATCATTCCTGACGTCAACTCGGCAAACGTTCGCGGCTGGAAATAGACGTCAGGCATGTCGACGCCGACGTCGCGTGACCGCCCTACTCCCGGAAGCTTGCCGTGTGAGTGACCGTAAAACTGGAAAGAGCCGTAATGCTGCGACGGCCATGACCGCGCTGCGTAGTGAGACAACCAGATGTCGCGCCCGCCGTCCGTCGTCCGCAGAGCATGCTCTGGCCGCGCTGCCCAGCCGAGCGACGCCAATGTCGGATGGAGGTTTCCGCGCTTATCAACGTCATGATTCCCGATCACTAGGTTTTTGCGTCCCTTGAGCTCTCCGAAAATACCCCGGATACGATCGGCGTCGCGGCTCAGACTGAACGCGAAGTCCCCGAGGTGATAGACGATATCGCTGTCGCCGACGACCGAGTTCCAGGCGTTCACGATGTATTCGTCATGTTCCTCGATCGAACTGAACGGCCGCGGTTGCATCGTGAGCATGCGCTCGTGGCCGAGGTGGGTGTCGCTGATGTAGAATTTTTTAACGAAAGTCATGGCGCGCACCTTCACACGGCAAGAGACAGTTGGGCGTCAGCTCGATAGCGAGCGACGGCGTCACGCACACCGTCGCCGTCGAGATAGCCGGTGCACACCAATTCGTCGGCCAGCCTTTCGATCAGGAAGCGATGATCGCGGATGACGTCCAATGCTCTCGTGAGGGCATCTTGGAGGATGTCATCCACTCGGCGATACAGCGAAAGATCGTACCGACGAAGCTCGGCGAGTTCGGACTCGCCTACGCTGACAGTCGATGCCAATCGATCTCCCATTCCCAGAGCAGCGAGCATGTGCGTAGCGATGTCCGAAGCCGCTCTGAGGTCCTCGGAGCAGCCGTCCGAATGTCGGCCAAAGAAAAGCCGCTCGGCCGCGATCCCGCCGAGCAGTCGGGCAATCTTCGAGGTGTAGAAGCCCTGGTCGCGATGGGCGGCGTCGATCTGCTCGAAGCTTGCCATTCCTGCGGCGCTCGGATGTTCATGCTTGCCGAGAAACACCCGGATACCCAGGAGGTGATCGGTTCCGATGACTTCGTTGACGACCGCGTGACCGAGCTCGTGGATCGAGATGAGGCGCAGCTCTTCCACCGTCCGAGGCTGACGAGCGGGCAACTGCTGACGCACATGCTCAAGGCTGACGTCAACCCGCTCACGACGTGCAGCACGACGGGCGTCGCGCGCCAGACGTTCGAGGCCTGCACCCGACATACCCTCGGTTTGCTCCATCAAGCTTGCGACGTCGAGATCGGAGCGCAGGTGCTGGCGCAAAATGCCAGCTCGCGCCTGGACGTCGGGCATCGGGATTTCAAAGTGCCGGTCCAGACGACCCGGGCGCAGGACTGCCTTATCAATATTCGATGGATCGTTGGTCGCGCCGATGACGACAACCCCCTCTCTGGCGATTGCGCCGTCAAGGCATTCGAGCAGTCCGTTGACTACACCACGGTTCCAGTCGTCATATCGGCCGCCGCCGAGCGAGCCACGAGTAGGAAAATTGTCAACCTCGTCGATGAGCAAGACCGAAGGGGCATGCTTGCGAGCCTCAGCGAACGCATCCTGCATCGCTTTCAGCAAGTCGCCTTGGTGTCCGCCGCCGGTTCCCAGCCAAGAGCTGTAGCTGCCGCCGATGAAATGTGCGCCGAGGGTGCGGGCAAGCGAAGGAGCGAATGTGGTCTTCCCGCAGCCGGGTGGGCCGGAGATAAGAGCGCCGTTGTCGACGTCTTCCCATTTGATTTTGCCATCTCGCCAATCTTCGATGTCTCGAGCCAATTCGAGACCCCACGCCTTGGCGTCTCCATAGCCATGCATCTCTTCGAGCGTTGGAACGACAGGAACGTTGCGGCCATCACCGGCCTTGGGCGATCCAAGCGTAGCTGCCTTGGCGATATCTTCCGCAGCCTGAATTTCGGCGTTCATCCGGGCGGTTTCGAAGATATCCCGCTGTGAGCGAAGCGCGACGAGCCGGCGACGCCAAGGCAACGCGATCAGATTGGCGGCGTCAGCCGCATCAATCGTCCGACCACAAAGCGCGGCGGCTTGGACGACAAGGATCGGGTGGAGTTCCACCGTGACGAGATTGTCGGCGAGATCGATGGAGCGATGGTCGAGTCCGTCAGCCCCATGATCTGCGAAAAAGATGGTGCAGCGAGCTTTGTCGAGGCCGACATCGAGCGCGCCGTCCCGAAGCGTCACGGACTCGATATAATGATACGGTGTTGCGATCGCGCCGTCGACGACATCAGAGACATCCCATCTGTCGTTGGACTCTTTCCGGCCTTGATGGATGATCATAGACGCTTCGTCCTGCCAAAGCTCGCACAACGTCGTCTGCGGCACGATGAAGACGTGGATGCCGGCAGGCGTCGGCCCAAAATCATCGATGATACGAGCGATGTGCAGGCGTGCGAGCGTGCGCTCGAAATCTGCGCGAACGAGACGTTCGGACATGTGATGCCCCTCCGCCACGAATAGCCGGTCCCTTTGGACCTGTTTGAAACTATCGGGCTATGATGAAGGGCATCGCTGGCAGTCTCCTCTTCGAGTTGCGCAACCATGCCGGGCACGGTTATGGATGTCAACGCGGCATCCGGGTGTCTGGTTAATCGGGTACGATCGAACTTAGAATGGGATGTCCGCATCATCGACGTCGTCGTCGCCGGCCATTTGGATGACACTGATCATCCTCAGCGGCGCGTCGTCGTATGTCAGCGCCTTGGGCTGCCACGGTTCTGTTGATGCCGCCACTGGTGACGCCTGCTCGACAACAATCGTTGGCTTGAGAGCCCGCTTAGGAACGACGACAGCTTCCGTCTGCTCGACGGGTTCGAAGTCGCGCATCGTGCCGAAGGAGAAGGTATCGCGCTTGTCGACCCAAATATCGAAGACGTCTTCGATGCCGTAGTGTTGCACGAGACCGATGAATTCTGCCGCCGGGATGCCAACGATCGGCTCACCGTACGAACGGACGGCGTGAAGGTCGGTTTGCCAAACGCTGAAAACGTTATATGGATGGGTTTCGATCAACGCCGCGGCTTGGCGGAAACGGGTCAGCGGAGGATAGAACTTCCGATCACGCGGCTTCATGTCGTAGACGGTCTTGATCATCTTCTCAGCCATCTTTGGAGCGATCCAGGCAAGGTTTGCCTCGCGAACACGCTTCGCCGAGCTGCCGACGGTGATGACCAGTTTCTCGATGTTATCCTTGGTGACGAAGGATACCGAGATTGGGAACCGATGGTGGACGCCCTTGATTGCCAGCAGTTCATCGAGCACGTGCTGCATCGTCTTGTCGAGGACGGACGCCTGCGTCTTCTCCGGCATTCCCACAAACTTGCGGAACTCTGATCTCGTTATCGCCGGGACTTGGTGAAGCAGCTTTCCCGCCTCTAGGCAGAGCTTTAGATAGAGGGGAAACGTGAACTTAGACGTGAACCGCGACATCGCGTTGAGCTCGACGTATGCATAGTCGCTGCTATGCAGCACGGCGAGTTTCAGGGCCTGAGGGAGGCGGAAGAAGACCTGGTCATGGCCGCGAAGCTCAGCAAGGTCTTCGTCGTGTAGCAGTTCAATCATCGGCATGCGACACAGACCCCGTGCGCCTGCCTGATTGAGGCGGAGCGTCATGAAGGCCTCAGAGAGGCGAACAAGCGCTAGCTTGACGCGGTGAATGCTGTTGAGTCCGAGGTAATTGACGATATCGGCGAGCCTGATGGAATGGACGTCTCGCCCGATGCCCGACTTTCTGGCTTCGGCGAAGAGCCTCCAGAACGCTGCCACGTCGTGAGCGCGCAGGGAGTTCGAGACAATATGCATGGTGTCCACGACGATGCGCGGAATCTCAAGGCGCGGCGAAGTCATCGCGTTTGTGTAGACAGCTTCCTGACTAAGGTTACGGCACTTGAGGCCGTACCTGCGATCGCCACGGATAATGTCCTTGCCAACGCGCTTCCGGAAGTGGTCCTTTACTGTGCCGTCTTTTTTGTGAGCGCGTAGATGACCGCCTCGCTTGCCGCTAAGGTCAGGGTACTTCCTTGGCAGTATTTCGATTTCTTCGACGGATGTTGATGAAGCCTGCTGCACGTCTTATGTCTCCCGAACACAATACAAGTATGTTTTTCGGCCATTCCAGACACAAGCGCTCAACAGTGTTTTTTTCTACTTTATTTCGTTTGCCTTTATTCCCAGTGTAGCAGGACGTACTTTCAAAATCTGTTGACGTGGTAGAAGATTAGATAACCAAGGACGGAGACGCGACATCGAAATTTAGACGTCGGCGAGTTCGGGATTAGAAGCCTACATTGCGATAGCAACTTGAAACCTGGGGTTCGGATTCATCCGGGATGGTTTCTAGGGCTTCGCCTTAAAAAAGGACGGGTCGCTTCGCTCGGTCTTTTGTTGCTCTGCCCGACGGCGGAGCCTGGAGCAAGCATCGGTTTAGATGAACGTCGAGAGCGTAGCGACCGAGATAGCTTTCCATGAATAAAGGGGTTCCCTTTGACAATGGGTTTCCTACTAATCATGGGCTCCTCTTAATTTCTTTGATATCCCTTTATCGCCCCGGCGTAGCGCCGGAGGCTTCTAGTGCGCCACAAGGTTTTCAAATTGATTTCTACATGTAGAAACTAAAAATGATTTCTACATGTAGAAATGACTTGCGTCGATCTTGGCCGATGAGCACACTTCTACATGTAGAAATGCTCGGGAGTGAGCATGATGCCGATTAACGACGAGATCGAAGAACCCACAGCGTCAGCCCGCGACGATTTGGGACTCTTGCGCGAGCTGTTGGATGAGACCGACGTCGTCGTCGCCCAACGTCCTGCGAAAAAGTCTCGCAAGCCTGCGGTCGGTATCGACGATATGACGCCTGATGAGTTTCGCGCGTATAAAGCCAGACTTCAAGCTGAGCGGCGCGCCAAGCTCAAGGAACAGGAAGCTGCCGGCCGCCTTCCGTTCGACACCGACACGACTCGGGACGCGCTCGCCGATGCGGCGTTGATGCTGCTCTACTCCGGAGGTCCCGGTGCGGACGCAGTCATGAATTACCTCGGGAAGGTCTTCTCGGACAAACCTGGCGCTCCGTTGACCATTGCCGCTCGGGTGCGGACACGGGCGCTCGAGCCGAAGCTCCTGCGGTTTGCGGGCAAGTCATCGTAAATCGACAATGGGACATCGGCGTCCCATTCTCACATCAGATTCCGATGCGTGTTGTCGCTTGCATCGAAACGCCGTTTCGTAGGCTTGCAACGGCGTTTCGGGAGAATTCAGATATGGCAAGCCAGTTTTACAGAACCACAGAGCGGCAGCGGACATCTGCCCAGGCGACACGCAAGAGACGCGCAGCGGCTGGCAAGCCTCAGCCCGTGATCGTCGACGAGGCGCTATCGTCGGCGATACGTTCCGCGCTCAAGCAGATCAAGACCCAGGGAGATCACACGGTGAAGTCGTCGGATGTCCTCAACTCGATATTCGCGTCCGCTATCGATCACCTTGTCGACGTCCGGGGTCTCGATAGACAGCAATGCTCTTCGGCTTTGTCTGCCCGTCTGATCAAGCGTCGGCGATACACGTGATTTCCAAAACTTTGTCTGTGTTCTCCCCATTACTTCCTAAACGTGAATCGGGATTCACTAAAAACACGGCGTTTCGACTGTCGGCGACGGGGCTACTTCCGCGCCGCCGGTCGTCGTAGCATGGGTCATTGATCAGAGACCACGATCCCATGGCCACCTATGAAGGCTCGGGCGATAAGCCCTCAGTCGCACTTCGGCTCAAGCGAGTAGAAGCAATCCTCGACAATTTACAGCCTGGAGAGGGAGCGCCGTCGGATATCGAGCAGGCGCTGAGCCGTCTCTACGACATGTCGTTGCGCGGTGGTTTGCACACGGGAGGCGACGTCACCGCCGACATGGTCGACGGGTTGTTTTGGTTCCGGCAGCAGTCGATCTCGTCCTCTGAGAAGAAGTCCATCGTCAGTGTTACCTACGGCGACACTGATCAACTGAACCGGGTCAAGGACATACCGCTCATCAAGCAGGTCCTCGGCATCGACCCAGCGTGGAATTTTGCCATCACCGATCCGAGCGCAGACCAGGATCGGGCGTCGCTGGTCGGAAACATCTACGGACACAAATCCATCTACGCCGATATGCACGACCGAGGGCAGAGCGTCGTCGGCATCGTCGGCAATCAGGATCAGCTGACGACGCTCTATGATGACCACGGCTCGGTTTGGAGGGCGATGTACGGTATTTACTACAATGGCGACGAAGACGCGCCGACCAAGTCATTGCTTCAAATGATCCGCGACCTCCGTGACGAGATCGACGATCTCAGGTCGCGCGTCGCCTACCTGGAGTCTCATTGATGAGCCTGAACCTCATCACCGATCTCAGCCGCCACTTCCGCGCTCTTGAGGCAGACGTCATGAAGGCGGCCGCTGCCACCTTGAATTCCACTGTATTCGAAGCCCGCGACAAAGTGATCTCGACGTCGAAGCGGACTTTTGACCGGCCGAAGGACTGGTCGACGTCTAAGGCGTGGGTGTTCACGAAGGCGAAGTCCTCCGACGGCGCTCGAATGTTCGCCGAACTCCGGGCAAAACCTGAGCAGGCGAAGGTGCTGCAATACCAAATCGACGGGGGTATCAGGCATAAGGGCGATCCTGGCGCAACCCGATACGACGTTCCCGTCGGTGTCGACGCCGCGCACACCGATGCGTTCGGCGGCATCGCCAGGGGAGCGCTGAAGAAAGTCGCGAAGGCGGCCGCCAAGGAGAAGAGGGATCGCCGGACAATCGCCGGCCGTCGCGCTGCCGTTCGCGGTCAACGCCTGACGGCGACGTCGGAGGCACAGCGATCCCGTGCGGCGCTGCGCCTGAAGCCGTTGAAGTGGGGCAACAAGTCCGCCAACGAACCCGGCACGTTCTTCGCGAAGATAGGCGACACCCGTGGCTACTGGACGCGTCCAGGCAGGTCGCTGGCGACGTCGATCCGTCGAAAGGGTCTCCGTTCCGTCCAGCCCCGCGGCGACAACAAGCCCAGGCTCATCCTGGCGTTCGCGGATCATGCAAAATACCGCAAGCGTTTGAAGTTCGCAGACGTCATGCAGCGTGCTCGCCTGGCTAAGATGTCGACCGCGAACTTCGCCCGCGAGCTGGCAAGAGTGCAGTCGCGGTCGACGTCCCCCTGAAACGTCGTTTTGTCTCTTGCGTCGCCGGCTCCCAGTCTTCCCTCAAAGGGAGACATCACTATGCAAATTCAAGACTTCAAGATCGCGGCCGAAGCGCTAGGCAGTTCACTCAAGCAAACCTGCCGCAACAAGGGGCTCGACGTCGAGATGGCGGCGTCGCGCCATATAGCGGACCGCCATCTCTACCACTGGCGTTCCGGATTCGGCGGCGCGGTCAAGATGGTCAAGGGTGGTTGCCTATTTGATCAGCATCTGCGCCCGACCGAGGACCTCGATATCGTGACGCCCGTTCGCTGGACCGAGACCGAGCTCGAGAAAGGCTTCGCGCGGATCGCGGAGGCACTGCGTACCGAAGGAATTTCGATCGATAAGATCAAGGTCAAGGAACTGGACGTCACCGACGTCGATCCTGTCGTCCGTGTCGTTATTCAGGGCAAATGCGGCACGCTGCGCGGCAACACGCACGTCGACATTACGTACGCCAGCGGGCCTTTCGCGTTTCCGCAAGACGTTCAGCCCCAAGAGTTGCCCTCGCTACTGCCGAAGAAATTTCCGGGTGCGGTCGTTCACGCCCAGCCTCTCGCAGCGTCCGCTGCCGAGAAATGGCTGGCCGTCCTAACTCAGCGTGACGACGATTGCCGGGCAAAACACGCGCTCGACTTGCTCAGTTTCGATGAGATGGGCGTCGATCCAGACGCCGTCGCTGTCGAACTGCTTCGCGTTGCGCGCCACCGGCGGATTCCACTGACGTCCTGTTCGCCGTCGCCGAAGGCGCTCGACTGGATCGCTTTCCTGCTCCGCGCGGACTCGTGGGACAGGACTGCGGCGCAGCGCCGGATTGACGGCTTCGATCTGCTGCAGTCGCACGCGATGCTGAACGATTACTGGGCGCGAACGCACCAGGCACTGACCCGCGCGGTTATCGCACAGGTCCGCCGCGACAATAGAACCAAGCCTTCGCTCGTCGATCGCTTGGCCGCCGGCCAGATCGCGCCGGGATATCGGCCACCGCAGCCGACGCCGTGAACAATTGGGCCGTCGGCTGTTTTTTGCAGAAACGGCGTTGCGTCATTCCGCCGGCGGCCACAGCATATTTGTACGGACGAAAAAGGAACGTCCCAAGGGAGACATCAATGACTGCACTGAAATCAATTCTCGAAATCGAAACGCGCCCAGAAGTGATCTTTGGTCACATTCACCGCCGCCACGCTGAAATCAATTCCATTCTCGGTGTCGGACCAGAGCGCGAGCGTCTGTACCAGACTCTCCAAGAACACGATCTTCTGGACCTGTATGTTATTCGGAGCTTCTTCAACGCGCTAACGAGATGCTTCGACCCGATCGATGAAGACATGAGACTATGGTCTGCTGTGGCAACCTTGGGCATCGATATAAACCTGCGAACATCGCACAGGTATGTCGGGATCAGGCTGGCACTCAAAGTGATGTGCCCAAGCGATGAAGCATGCACAGCTTACGACACCATCAACCCTAGTCCAGAGCTGAAGGCGGCCTGACCTACAATCACTAAAGCCAAGAGGGCGGCCACCGAGCCGCCTTTTTTGTTGCTTGCAAGCGTCCCCGTCACGCTCCCCATCAGGGAGACGTCACATGAAACACGATCATCACGAATATCAACTAGCGCTTTTCTACGTGTCATCCGAGCTCGATATGCCGGACCGCGTGCTCCAGCCGATCCGGCATATCGTCGACTACAGCCTCGGCAGGATATTTTGGCGGGATTGGCTTAGGTCTGATGAAATCGATCCAGAGTGGGTTCCGACACCAGGGGATCACGACGATCCAGCGTGGCATCGGGTCGACGGCTGGCCTGAGCAGGTCGGCGAGTACCTGCACCGGAAGTGGTCGCGCAGAGCGCAGTTGTGGATGCAATGGCACTCGGTAGATGCGTGGCACGTCGTGGACTGGCTCGTAACTGCTCGAGCAGACGGCCATGCTTGGCTGGCAAACGTTGACAACCAAGGCCGGCCGAAAAAGCTCATGAAGTGCGGCAGCCTCGACCGCCTCGTTCACGAAGCGACCAAAGGCCTGCGTGAACGCAACGCGCGCCTTGCTAGCGACGTCGTTCTCGGTCCGAATGACGAACACTTTGTCCACGACCTCGGTGCAGGTCACACGCTAGTTCGGCTCCGCTCGCGTGCAGCACTTCGAAAAGAAGGCATTCTTCTCAGACATTGCATCGGCCGAGGCAGCTACGACGACATCCTCGGCGATCCCGAGGCTGTCCTCGCGTCCGTGCGCGACCCAGATGGCGCACCCTTGGCGACGCTGGAGGTGCGCGGCGGCTACATTCGCCAGTTCCGATCGCGATCAAACTCAGAGCCGTCGGATGCGATCAAGAACCTGATTGCGGGCGCTGCCGATAGGTTCGGTTGGCGCGATTGGCGTGACCGGCCCGGCTCCCGCGCCGACAATCCGGACTACGGACCCGAGGCGGCGGTGATCCTCCGCGACCTGCCTCCACCCCGTCGCCGTGGTTGACCTGGCGGAATTCCGCCGGCGGATACATCATGGTTAGAGCCGCCAAGACCACAGGGAGAAGTTAGTGCAGCTACTCAATCATTTACACGACGCGCTGGAGAGGCATCTGCCATCGATCGTCGACGAAGGCGATCGACACGAAGCGCTGCGGTATCTGCGGGGCCTCAAGTCCGTCCTGGCCACGAAGGTCGATACGACGGGTTCTAACGTTATACCGTTCGATGACCATCTGATGCGACGTCGTCTCGAGCGCGCAATCGCTAAAACGCACGCTCGACAGATCGCCGAGGCCCGGCGGGTTTATCAGAGGGCGGCGGACGAGTTCGGATGGCATATCTACGATGACATCGACTGAACGTCTCACTCCCGACAACGAAGAACCTGATCGTCCCCCGCCTCCGCCGTGGGGGGAATGGTGGCTCGAAGCCTGGGAGCAGCGCGAACTCGACAACGCGGATGCCGAGGTACCATCACCGCTACCGTGAGTCATATTTTTGCGACTTGCATAAACCTCTAACGACCTTGGAAAGGTTTGATTCCGAGTCGCCGGCTACAAGGCGGGCTCAATATTTCGGGAGAAGTCCAATGTCGACGTCGATCCTCATCCACAGCCTTATACGTAGCGGGTCTTCTTCTCGCTATTCGGCTTGCGGATGCCGGTCAAAAAATCCGTCGAAAGGACTACCGCATGACTCCTGGCTCTTCGGCACCGACGCCACAGCCACAGGCGACTGATCTCAAAACCGAGACTGCCCTGCTGCAGCTTGCGCTGCAGTTGCATCATCTCCGCGCCACGGCTGACGTACTCGACGGCCGCAGCCTGACGCTCGACGACGACGGCTACATGCTGACTCCGAATGCTGTCCGGGAACCTGGACCGTGCGCCGTGTCGGTCGCATTTCCGGATGGCGTCGCCATTGGTGCCGTGTTCGTGACGCTGGGCTTCCCGTTCGCACATCCAAGCCTGGAACACGCGGTGACAATCGTCGCGAAGGCCAAGATGGAGTTGGAGACCGCTCGCGCGGAAGCGCAGCGTCTCATGAATGCCTTCGTGGGTGAGTTCGCAACCGCGGCGTAAAGCCTTTACGACCTCTACGTCCGCCCCGCATGCCGTAGAGGTCGTAAATTTCCGAGAATCGACAAACCGATAAAATGCCGGTCAATCGAGGAATGAGTTTTTCAGGCACTGCCGTTAGATCGGAAATCAGAGACAAAGAGAAGGAGAAGCTACCCAGGGCTACGATAGAACTCCGATCGCGAAGAAGTGGCGACAACCCAACCATATTGGCAATCGCGTTCAATACGGGTCACCGGCTCACCGCCTGCCGGTTGCGAAAGGAGTTCTCGACGATGTCGAAGCCCTATCACCAGCGCCCGGCCAGCCCGGCGCTTCCGTCCCCTCGCCCCGAAGTCGTCCGTCGCCCTGACGGCTACTGCCACGGTGAGGAGAAGTTCCACGTCTGGCGTACCGCCGGTCCTGATACCATCGATCGCGATCGCGGTGTAATCCGCGAATACTCGGTCTACGGTCTGCTCGACTGGCATTCCGGTCCACGCGCGGCGCAGCTCAACCTGTCTCGCCGATGGACGCTCCGCCTTCTTCTTGTCGACGACAAGATCACGGCGGAAGCGGAAGTATTGCTCTATCCGCGCGCCGCCAAGCTCGCGGGTTCCGAGCAGCCTGAACGCGGTACAGTGATCACGTTCCCGGTCTCGACGTCCGATGAGGACGCTGAGGTTCGCGAATTGACGCGCTACGTGCTGCGCCTGGCCGCCTGGGCGAGCAAGCGCCTCGGTCCTGCCTTCGAGAACTATCTCGAAGAACAGGTTCTCTAAGTCTCTGCAAGCCCTCGGCGTCTAACCGCGCCGGGGGCTTTTCCTGCCGGCGAGGCCGCGGCATTCCCATTGTCAGCACATCATAGTCTCAGACAATACAGGGAGAGATTTGATCTCTGAGAACTGGAAAGAGACTAAACCTGCAGTCGGTAGCGAGGAGCCTAAGCCATTTGCAATGCCACGCTATCGCAAGCCGATCCCCCCGCAGAGGACCTTGCAGGCACGATGATCGAGCTACCAAGTTTCTATGCTTCAACCACTTCGTGGACTTGGCGAGAGCTCGAGGAGCGTTTGCCCGCGGTAACGCTTTTCCTCTGCACTGTTAGCCTGTTCCTTCTCAGCGCATGTCTTTTCCTCTTGTTTGGCCTCGCAGCATGTGGAGTCATCCCAATCTCATAACGGGTACAATACCTGTTGTGCCACGAAAGACCCCGCCATCAATGCGGGTCTTCTTTTCCCTGCTGCATGCAGATTTCCGCACCGACCCCGTCAACCAGGATGTGCCCATGCCGCCCGAACTCGATTTTCACATCGCGGAACTTGCCGTAACAACTAAAGCACGAAGACCTCTGAAACACGGCGATCATGACGGTCATCGCCGCCGGCTTGGCGTACTAGGCATACAGGACAGTTGCCCACGCCGCATTTTTTGGTTTCATCGCATTCGCCGTGGTGGTGATGGGCAATCGTATTTCAGGCGAGCTGTAGCGCTGGCACTAAGATCGAGGCTAACAAGCTTGGCATGTAGTCATCCGGGAGCAGCGCCGCCGAAAATGCCCCCCGGACACGGTCTCAATCTCCCGGTACAAGTCGCCGACCCGAGATGGAGACCCGAGACGCCGATGCTCACACCATTCGAAGCCCGACAACGCTTGTTTCAACACCTCACCACCTATGGTCGCATACTGGCGCGATATCCCCGAGGCGCAGCTCCTCGCGGGCACTCCCGACGGCGATCCCGTTCAAGAGCGCTTGTCAGGCTTCTTGTTTTCCACGCTCGTCGCGCTCGACGGCAGCGCCGCGCTCCCGGGTTTCGATCTTGTCCCTCGTGACGACGAGGAGTGGCCATCAACGTCCATCAATGCGGACGTCGAGTTGCATGCCGCATTTCCCGAAGGAATTATTCCACAGAGGCACAAATGATCATTCCAGCCGAGTTCCTGAGCCTGAAGTTGCTGTGTTGGAACCGCGATCCGAGTGTCCCAATCGACTGTGGGACCGCGTGGACCCTGTATAAGCGCAACTGGCGGCTTGTCTGGCAGGACACACTCGATCAGACCGAAACCGAGCTGATCGAGAGCCTGCAAGTTGAGTTCGGCCAAGTTCTCCTCGGCACCGAAGGCGATCCGCCACCCTGGGCGCAGCGCGACGGATCACAAACGGAAAAATGACCGGCGGAGTGCTTGATCACGACGTCGCGTATTTCTTCATAACCAGCTCGGTGTGGTTGCGGACAAAATCGTCTTTATGCTGCGTCTCGGGATCGGATAAATCTTTGGCTTCGACCATGCCCCAAAAACCAGGACCAAGTCGTGTCTTTCCCGCCGTCTTTCTATAAACCAGTACCGACAGGACGACACCATTCTCGTCATGCGAGTCCTTCGAAATTTTGTCCAGCATCGCGCCGATCCGCGTGCGGTGCGCGGGCGTCGTGGTGACCAACCCAATCCAATCCATGATCGGCTTGTAGAAGGTCCTCGTGTCGCCCTTAGCAGTTGTGTCCATCAGGCAGCCGCGAACGCCCTTAACGGAGTGTAGTTACGGCTTCGTCGCCGGCCAGCGATCTGCCGCCAGCTCGACGTCGCGGTTGATCTGGCTTCTTTCCGCCGGCGACCTCATCATCGATATAGTCCCATACGACAGCGAGAAGTCTACACAGCTGTTTCATCACCTCCACGACGCGTTGGCGAGGCATTTTCCATAGATCGTCGGCGAAGACGCGAGGCACGAGGCGCTGCGGTTTGCGACGTGTGAGGATCAGAATCGATATAAGACGAGGTTAGAAAACGCCGGCTTGGGGCGCTGATGGCTAGTGGGAGGTAGTCTTACCCCTCATTGACCTTTTTTGGACACCGCCATTGCTGCCGTGCAATAGACGCAGTTTTGTGCGATGTGGCAGTCCTACTGCAGAATGAAGCCCGCATGTATGTCGTGTCGATCGTAGACCGAGGCGAAGAAAGAAACTTTCTCGCCACCGCTATCACCTTTGCGGACTCCCACGTCAATGCGACGATCAATGGTGCTGAACGAATGTTTGAGCTGTGCCACCTGATTGACATCGAACACGTGGGGGCCATCACCAACGGGAGAACGTCGCAGCGGAGCGATACCCCTCAGCGCTATCTGGCGTGATCGGCAAATTCAGGCGGGCCCGAACGACGCCGATTGCCGTGTTCGAAGCCAATTTAGCGGAAAACGGTTTTTGGCAGACTTCAAGAAACGGGATCGCGGTCTCAACATGTTCCGTACGCGCATCCGTAACGGAATGCGAGAAGGTCAACATTTTGCAGGGCACTACTCGGTGACCGTACGCGCTGTGTTCATCCATGCTCCCGGTTCAAGCCGATCATCGGGATCAAGCACTTCGAACTCCGCCAAGTTCTCCAATGGCGGTCAAGCAAACCTCACCCCACTGGAGGATTTAAGTTCAAAATTCGCGTGTTATAGATCGCCGAACTAGGTTTCGAGGGAAGCAAATGCGACAAGTGATATTGGCTCTTACGGTAATACTTTCACCTGCAATCGCCTTTGCGGAATGCAATTTTGACAAGCCCGTGGGATCATGCCGTGCGACGATATCAATCGACAGCACCTCGGGATCGAAAGGAAGCTATTCCGCCGAAGTGACGGTGAAAACGTCGGCATCCTCTTGCTCGAAGGTCGAATACTTCCTCGACAACACCCCGCAAACGACCGTAATTAAGAGCGGCAACACCGAAGACGAAAGCCTATTTGGGACGCGGCCAATCACCAAGAAATCGTTGCAGGTCAAGAGATGCACGCAGTACGCATCGAAAGAGGCCGAGAGGAAGAGACCGGCTGGGGACGGAGCCGCTGACAGCGTTGGAGCACGATATTTTCAAGGAACGTGGACGGGTACGATTGGCTGGGGAATAGCGCGCGGCCCTGTCACTTTGGATATCTCTGTGAAGGGCACCCGTGGGAGCGGGTCATCACAGTCCAGCGTCGGAGGTCCACAACGGATTGACGGGGCAATTTCGGGCAACCGCATGACCTACCAACATGTTGACGAAGAAGAGATCGTGACCGTCGTGCTTACAAAAGTGAACGACAATACCCTCTCCTACGACGCTTCGTCAGCGCAGGGTGGAGCGATCCACGTGACCGGGAAGCTGACCCGCCGTTAGCCGCGCGCATCCGCATTTCTTGGTTTCCAGCCGCTGCCTATTGAGGTGCCGAGATGTGCGCCCTTTCGGAACTCTGACAGTTAGGCTTGCGCCGATCTGTGGCAAAACGATGAGCCATCGAGGCTAGAATCAGGCCGTCCGTGAACCGCCTCCTGCCGCATTTTCAAGCCTGTGGAATTCCGTAGTCGCGTCATTCGCCGAGCGGAGGCGCAGAGACCTACTGCACGAGATTGTACCTGTTCATCTCGATGAACTCGTTGCATTTAGCGCCCCACTGTATCCGAACACTATCAATATCTTCTGCGTCGAAGCGAGGGCGATATAGCAGCATGATATTCTCGCGGTAGGCCCGGTCCGCAACCTCGTGTAAGCCGTATCCGGTTGCGTAAGATTTGACGGGATTAACGATCCACTCAGTCACGTGGGCGTCCAACAGGTCCATGTTTTGTTTGGCGAAGGCGAAGCCGAGAAAAACGACCTGGCTCGCGCGGCTGATCGCATAGTGCATTCCCTCGACCAACCTCGGGTCTCGTACCGTTTCAGACCAAGTCTGTATATTCTCGGCCATTTGGGAGAGGTTGTCTGTGTCACCATACGGAAATAGGCTTAGGGGACCAAGCGAACCGTAGGGGTGAATGATATTCATCTCATCGACGATCTGCCGTGCCATTTCCCGACCGACAGCAGGATAAGCGTGCACGATCGCCGTTTCGAGGTAGTGCTCGAGGCATCGGTCGTAGTTGAAGCAAATGATCGTAATGTTTCTGCCAATCTCATGAACTTCGCTTGCCTTCACGCCGTTGAAGAGCGCCTTGGCAAAAGTGCTGATCCACGATTTATTTGCAGTTTTGAAGCCAGCGGCTGCATTGAATTGCTCGTGGCGGAGAAGGCTACTCTTTTCTGCCGCGGCAATGGCGTAAGCGATCTGCAATTTGCCCAGCTCTGCGATCCGGGCATCGTCAGAATGTCGAAAAATGTACTCGTCGATGCTCTCCGCCATGTCGATCGTCTCCGAGATTTTACGCATTACAGAAAGCTTTTCATTCAGGAGATCGACGTCGCCTTGTTGGCTCATATTAATGCCTCTGGCGATCACCTCGTAAATCTGGACGACACCCTCTTTCAAACCACCATGGTCGAAGCGGTAGAGACAGTTTTGAGCGATAGTCTCCATGAGCTGCGAGCCGACGGGCATGTCGAACTCTGCGCTGGCTCCAGCACCAACTACGAATACGGTGTCATCACGAAACATGAGGCTCCCCCAGCAATTAGGGGATTAAGGCGAAGAGGATGATTCCCTGCAACCGGAAATATCGAGTGCTCGGCATGGAAAGCGCGACGTAAGCAACCTTGCTTAACCAGACAAGGCCGCTCCTAAGTAGTCGAGGATGAGCTTGAGGGAAAGGATCAGCAGCGTGATTTCAATGATCCTGAAAAACACACCATCTGGCAACATCTGCGTCAGCCTCTTCCCGACGATCGTCCCGACGATTGCCGCCGGCGCGAGCCACAGAACCAGCTTGGTATCGAAGTTGGCGAATTGGTGAAGCTCCCAGTACGGAATGATCTTTGCCGCGTTGACGATGGCAAACAAGATCGTCGCCGTGCCCGCGAACTTCATCTTCTCCAGGTTTTGCGGAAGGACGTACATCTGGAAAGGCGGCGCGCCCGAATGCGAAACGAAGCTAGTGAGCCCCGTTAGCATGCCCCAGAACGTCCCTGGCGCAACCTTGGCATCTGCCTCGCCCCGGCTCGCACGGTAACGACGGCCAAACCATGCGTTCAAACAGAATAACACACCGACAAGCCCCACCAGCATGCCGATGAACAAGCTCGACAGGTAAGCGCTGAACCCCCATCCGACCGCCACGCCGACCAGAGATGCAGGGGTTAGTATCAATAGGTTTCGACGCGAATAGCTGTGCCGATAAAGGTACAGACCTACCATGTCGCTGGCGACGAATATCGGCAACAGGAGTGCAGCCGCGGTTACCGGAGAAATGACAGTTGCCAGCAATGGCACTGACAACGTCCCGACCGAGGGTAGCCCTCCTTTCGACAGACCGACGACAAAGGCAGCAATCGCCGCGATTGCGACGATAAAGGGGGTGTGTTCGATCATGACTGAACCCGTAAACCCTGTGCAAAGAGAGAAGTAGGAGCGTCGACGGCGCTCATTCGATCCCGTCAGAACGTCCGCATCGTGTATCCGTGCAAAGGGAGCCAATAAGTCGAACGCCGGCTTAGCCGGCGTTCATTGCGGGCTTGACCGCAGGGGTGATCAGGCCAAATCGTTCGGCAATCAGACCTTCTTGCGCTTCTGCCTGTACACGTCGGCCACGACAGCGGCCACGATGATCGCGCCTTTGATGATCTCTTGGTAGTATGCATCGACACGAAGGAAGGTGAACCCGGACGACATAACGCCGAGAATGATCGTTCCGATAACGGTACCGGTGATCCGTCCCACGCCCCCAGCGAGCGAAGTCCCGCCGATGACCGCCGCGGCGATAGCGTCGAGTTCATACATCACGCCCATTCCGGACTGGGCGGTCTGAGCGCGAGCAGCGGTGACGATGCCCGCCAGTCCGGCCAAGGCACCAGCGATCGCATAGACCTTGATGAGATGTGCTTCGATGTTGATACCGGAAACACGCGCCGCCTGCGGGTTAGCCCCGATCGCATAGGTGAACTTGCCGTAGCGAGTGTAGCGGAGCGCGATGTGAAAGATCAGGGCGACGACGAGGAACACGATAACCGGCCATGCACCGCTACCAATGAAGTTGAACTGGTCAGTCAGTCCGGAGACGGGTTGACCTTTCGTGTACCACTTCGAGATGCCTCTGGCGGAGACCATCATCCCGAGCGTCGCAATGAACGGAGGGATTTTCGTGTAGGCGATCAGCCAGCCGTTGACCAATCCAGCGGCCAGTCCGATCACAATACCTGTTGCAATGGGGATGATGGCCGGCAGATCGGTCAAATCCGGATAGATCGCTCTGGTCCATGTCGAGGACTGTGCGAAACCCGCCGCGACCATCGCGGTCATGCCGACGACCGATCCAGAGGAAAGATCGATGCCACCGGTGATGATGACCTGCGTGACGCCCACGGCAATGATACCAATCACGGAGACCTGGAGGACCATGATCGTCAGGCGCTGCGAGTTCATCAAGAAGCTCTGGTGGACGAAAATCCATCCCAAGATTTCATAAACGAGCGCGATACCGACAAGCACCAGGAAAATGCTCAGTTCCGTCGGAAGCCTGCGCTTACGCCTTGGAGAGTGATCTTGGGTTGCCGTTTCGGCAAGGGCTTTGCTTTCCATTTTAAATCTCCTCCGATCCGGCTTCAGCGGGATGCGAGTTCCATGACCTTGACTTGTGTGGCCTCGCTACGATCCAAGAAGCCAGTTACTTTGCCTTCGTGCATGACCATGACGCGGTCGCTCATGCCGAGAACCTCGGGCATCTCCGATGAGATCATCAGTACGGCGACGCCCGCCTTCGCGAATTCGGTGACGATCCGGTGGATTTCGGCCTTTGCGCCGACGTCGATCCCACGCGTCGGTTCATCAAGGATCAGAATCCGCGGATTGGTGAGCAGCCATCTGCCGATAAGGACCTTTTGCTGATTACCCCCAGAAAGGTTTTCAATGCGCTCGTACAGGCCTGGCGTCTTCACTCGAAGGCGCTTTGCCATAGCCTCGCAAGCGTCCTCGACGGCGCGCTCTTGCACGAATCCGCCCTTGACGAACCTGTCGTGCAATACGGCAACCTGCATGTTTTGCAGGATATCCAGGATCAGAAGACACCCAGTGTCCTTCCGATCCTCGGTCAGGAACGCCATGTGGTTTTGAATAGCGATTGCCGGCGACTTGATGTCCACCCGCTTGCCGTAAAGGTCGATCGTGCCGGAGCTCGCAGGTGTGACGCCGAAGATCGTCTCGGCGACATTCGAACGTCCCGATCCGACGAGACCTGCGACGCCCAGGATTTCACCCGCCCGCACCTCGAAAGAGACGTTCTCGAAGACCCCGTTCAACGTCAAGTTCTTGACTGAAAGGACGACGTCGCCCATCGCGACCTCCTCCTTGGGGAACATCTGGGTGATCTCGCGCCCAACCATCATCTTGATGATGTCGTCGCGGGTGACGTCGGACGCCGCGTGGGTGCCGATGTAGCGGCCATCGCGAAAAACAGAGAACTCGTCGGCGATTTCGAACAGTTCGTTCATCTTGTGTGTGATGTAAACGATCCCGATCCCATGCGAACGCAGGTCACGGATGATCTGAAAGAGATGCCCGACCTCGGTTTCCGTCAGCGCGGAAGTCGGCTCGTCCATGATGAGAACGTCGGATTCATACGAAACCGCCTTAGCAATCTCGACCATCTGCCTGCTCGCCACGGACAGATGCCGCACCTCGATCTCCGGGTCGATGTCGATCCTCAGGCGCTTAAAGAGCTCCTCGGTCATTCGACGCATTTCACCATGGTTCACGAAACCGAGCCGGTTGCGCGGCTCGCGACGAATCCAGATATTCTCCGCAACCGTCATGAACGGCATCAGGTTCAGTTCCTGATGGATCATTGCGATCCCGTTCTCGAGCGCATCGAGAGGAGACTGCAGTCTGATGGGCACGCCACGCAACGTGACGTCGCCCTGGTCAGGCGTATAGATGCCGGCCAAAATCTTCATCAAGGTACTCTTGCCGGCTCCATTCTCGCCCATAAGGGCATGGACGGTGCCCCGCTTGAGGCGGAACGAGACATCGTCGAGAGCCAATACCCCAGGAAACTCCTTCCTGATGCCTTCCACCGCAAGAAGGTACTCGGAGTTGGGGACGGCACCACTGCGGCGAACCGCGGCCATCGTAGATGGACTGATCGAAGTCATAACTCGCCTCCCATTTAGACAATTGGGGCGCGGTTTGGCACCGCGCCCCAGGTACCGTTAGTTCTTCGCCGTGTACTGAGCGAGGTTGTCCTTGGTGACGAGTTCGAACGGGATGTAGGTCTTCTTTTCGACCTTTTCGCCGCGCGCCAGCTTGAGGACGGTGTCGATAGCGCCGACGCCCTGACCCTTCGCGTTCTGGAACACGGTAACGTCGAGATCGCCGGCCTGCATTGCCGCGAGGGCATCCGCAGTCGCATCAACGCCGCCCACGACGACCTTGTCCATCGGCTTGCCAGCTGCCTTGAGAGCCTGGATCGCGCCGAGCGCCATTTCGTCGTTGTTGGCTATTACGGCGTCAAACTCGCGTCCAGCAGAGAGCCAGTTGGTGACGAGGTCGAGCGCCGGCGTACGCATCCAGTTCGCGGTCTGCTCCTCGACCACCTCGATGCCCTTGCACTCGGGAGACGCCAGAACGTCGTGCGTCGCCTTGGTGCGGCCGCGCTGGCCCGTCGTACCGAGCTGGCCCTGGATGATTACAGCCGTGCCCTTGCCGCCGAGCATCTTGCAGACGGTCTGGGTTTCGAGAGTGCCTGCCTGCTCTTCGTTGGAGCCGACAAAAGCCTGCTTGTCCGGAAGGCTGTCGACGTTCGAAGGAGCATTGTTGACGAACACGATTGGAATGCCGGCTTCAGCCGCACGCTTGGAAATGGCAGCACCCGAATCCGCGTCAACGAGCATGATGACGATCCCATCGACACCTGCGGCGATGAAGTTGTCGACCTGGCTCTGTTGCTTTGCGATATCGCCCTGGCCGTCTTCTGTGTTCACCGTGACGTCCTTGAGGCCCTTCGCATGGTCTTCCATCGAGTGGCGAAGGCCAGTCAGCCAGTTGTCGTCGAAGAGCGACATGGCGACACCGATTGTCTCGGCGTGGGCGGCTGCCGACGTCATGGCAACGATTGCGGCACTGAGCATCAACTTCTTCAGTTTCATTTTCTTCTCCTCCACAGTGACACGGTGCCCCTCGGCGACCGCTTGAAAACCGGCAACAGTTATCCAGCCCGGCGGAAGGTAGTTCCGCTGGTTCCACCGCCCGGCTGCGGTGTAATTTCTTATGGATGCCTTAGCCTCTCACCGAACCCGTCCTCGTCGGGTTCGGTTTGCAGGTCATTTCATGTCAGGCGAACTTCGGCGTGAGCCAGCCGCCGCCCTTTTCATGGCTATCGACAACCGCGTCGACGAACGCCACGCCTTTCAAACCGTCATATGATGTCGGGACATTTGCGCCCGTCGCATTGGGTTCGCGACCGTCGGCTTTCGCCCGGATCGATTCCGCGAAACCCTGGTAGAGATTGGAGAAAGCCTCGATATAGCCTTCCGGGTGTCCTGGCGGTGTGCGCGTGCGCGCCCGTGTCTCCAGGCTCAGGTCGTCACGGCCCCGCTTGATAACCTTCGGAGCGCCGAACAATTCCGTGAAGACGAGTTCGTTCGGTGACTCCTGATGCCAGACGAGGCTGCCTTTCTCGCCGAACACACGAAGGCGGAGACCGTTCGATTGTCCGATCGCGACCTGCGACGACCAAAGCAGGCCCCGCGCGCCGCCCTCGTACCGGATCATGACGTGAGCGTTATCGTCCAATGCTCGGCCTTCCACGAAGGTAGCGAGATCGGCCGCAATCGCTTCGGCTTTCAAGCCCGTCACGAACCCGGCCAGATGATACGCATGCGTGCCGATGTCACCGATCGAACCGCCGCGACCGTTCTTCTTGGGATCGGTGCGCCATGCCGCCTGCTGATTACCCTGCAGTTCGATCCCTGTGGCCATCCATTCGAGCGGATATTCCACCTGGACCACCCTGATCTTGCCGAGGTCGCCGCGCGATACCATCGCCCGCGCCTCGTGGATCATCGGGTACCCGCTGTAGGTATAGGTGACACCGACGAAACGCCCGGTCTCTTTGGCCAGGTCGTGCAATGCAATCGCGTCTTCGATCGTGGTCGTCATCGGCTTTTCGCAGATGACCTCGATCCCGGCTTCGATGAATGCCTTCGCGATCGGAAAGTGTGTGTGGTTTGGCGTGCAGATTGCAACGGCGTCGATACGATCAGGTCGGTTGCGCTCACCCTCCACCATGGACTGGAAGCTATCGTAAGAACGGTCAGCCTCAATGAAGCTGTCCGCTGCAAACGCATGGCCGCGCGCGGCGTCTACATCGAAGGCACCGGCGACCAGCTCGAACTGATTGTCGAGCCGAGCGGCGTAGCGATGGATGCCCCCGATGTACGCACCGAGACCACCGCCGACCATTCCAAGCCGCAACCTACGTTTTGAGAGAGACGAGCTGCTCACCGAATTACCCTTCAATTCCCAGAATTTCATTGTTTACTGTCCGGTCAGCGCCCGACTTGACGAAGTCGTCGAACGCGCGTTCCGAGACACGGATGATGTGGTCGCTGATGAACCGAGCGCCTTCGGCAGCGCCGTCTTCCGAATTCTTGAGGCAGCACTCCCATTCGAGGACCGCCCAGCCATCGAAATCGTAGCCGGAGAGCTTCGAGAAGATCGTGCCGAAATCGACCTGACCATCGCCCGGCGAACGGAAACGGCCAGCTCTGCTGATCCAGGGCTGATATCCGCCGTACGCACCGGTCTTGCCCGTCGGGCGGAATTCGGCGTCCTTGACGTGGAACGTCTTGATCCGCTGGTGGTAGTGATCGATGTACGTGAGGTAATCGATCGACTGAAGCACGAGGTGGCTCGGGTCGTACATGATGTTGCAGCGTGGGTGGTTGTCGACCCGCTCCAGGAACATCTCGAACGTCAAGCCGTCGTGCAAGTCCTCCGTCGGATGGATTTCATAGCAGACATCGACGCCTTCGCGGTCGAACGCATCCAGAATCGGCCGCCAACGGCGAGCGAGCTCGTCGAAGCCGTCGGAAATCAGGCCGTCCGGCCACTGCGGATAGGGATAGAAGTACGGCCACAGGAGCGTGCCACTGAACGTGGTGTGGCGATCGATACCAAACCGCCTCGATGCCTTGGCGGCGCAAAGAAGCTGGTTTACGGCCCATTCTTGGCGAGCCTTCGCGTTACGGTGGACCTTTTTCGGCGCGAATGAATCTGCCGGCAGGTTGAACGACGGGTGTAGCGCGACGAGCTGGCCTTGAAGATGGCTAGCGAGATCGGTGACCTCGAGCCCATGTTCGGCCAACGTGCCCTTGAACTCATCCACGTAATCCTGGCTCTCGGCGGCAAGCTCAAGATCAATGACCCGGGTGTCCCAGGTCGGAATCTGAACGCCCTTGAAGCCCTTGTCGGCGGCCCATCCTGCCAGACCCTTGAGGTTGTTGAACGGAGCCTCGTCTGCTGCAAACTGAGCGAGGAAAACTGCGGGACCCTTGATAGTGCGCATGTCGTTCACCTAAATTTAAAGAGCTGCGGCTGGATGGGGAACGCCGTCGTACGCGCCCCAAATGCCCTGATCGAAGTTCACGATCGCCCCGGTCATCAAGCCTGACTCGGCAGAGGCGAGGAAAGCGATCGCCCTTGCCACTTCGGCGGGTTCGATCAGCCTGCCGTTCGGCTGCTGCGCCGCGGCCTTGGCGAGCCAATCATCCGGCTGGCCGTCA
Source organism: Rhizobium sp. AN80A (assembly GCF_030053015.1). Taxonomy (NCBI): domain Bacteria; kingdom Pseudomonadati; phylum Pseudomonadota; class Alphaproteobacteria; order Hyphomicrobiales; family Rhizobiaceae; genus Rhizobium; species Rhizobium sp. AN80A. The sequence goes on from NZ_JASJPX010000003.1 coordinate 1,786,953, forward strand.
ATTTCACGCTGCGTCCGATCTTCCCCCTCCGACGCCATCCAGCCGATGTTGAGGCTGTTCACCCGAATACGGTTCCGGAGAACGGCGTAGGCGGTATTTCTCGTCAACGTGTCCAGTGCGCCCTTCGACGAACTGTACGCCGCGAGGAACGGCTGCCCGCCCATCGATGACATCGTGGAGATATTCACGATCGTGCCTTCGATCTTGTCGCGGCGAAGAAGCTTCACCGCTTCTTGGATCAGGAAGAACGGCGCGCGGATGTTGATAGCGAAGAGCTTGTCGAAGAGCTCCGGGGAGGTGTCGATGATCGTTCCGCGGTCGGTCGCGCCGGCGACGTTGATCAAGGTATCTACGCGGCCAAATGCCCGGTCCGCTTCCGCAATCACATTCCGGCAATCATCCACCACCGAAAGGTCCGCACGGACAAAGAGCGCACGGGAGCCGAGTTTTTCCAGCTTGGCGACCTGTTCCCTGCCCTTGGATTCCGATCGTCCACAAATGATGATGCCTTCCGCACCGCGGCTAGCGAACAGTTCCGCTGTTGCGGCACCCAGACCCTGGGTGCCACCGGTGATGACGGCGATCTTATTCTCGAATTGATTTTCCATCTTCAACCTCGAACTCGCTCGTCACACACCAACACGCTGGCGCTTGCGGCCTTTTTGTTGGTCTTCGGCAGCTGCGTTGACTTCCTTGCGTGCACTGACCTGAGGCACGCCCACGTCCCACCATGCGTCGCCCGGCGTCCAGGTGAATGCGTCCGAAACAATCGTGAGGACGGTGGTGCGGTCTGTCGACTTTGCCCACTCGACTGCAGCACCGAGGTCCGCGAGGCTCTCAACGTGCCGTGTGAGAGCGCCCATGGCTTCTGCGTGCTTTGCAAAATCAACCGCGAACGGTTCCTTCACGCGGCAATCCTTGAGGAGGTTGTTGAAGCCAGGAGTACCCTTGGCATTCTGCAGGCGATTGATGACCGCGTATCCGCCGTTGTCGCAGACGATGAGAATCATCTTGTGGCCGGACAAAACAGTTGAGTACACGTCCGAGTTCATCATCATGTATGTGCCATCGCCGATCATAACGATTGGCGTGCGGCTAGGGTCAGCCATGGCAGCGCCCCAGCCAGCCGCGATTTCGTATCCCATGCAGCTGAAGCCGAATTCGCAGTCGAAAGTGTTCGGCGCTTTGACGCGCCAGTTCTTCATTACTTCGCCGGGCAACCCGCCTGCCGCCGTGATCAGGAGGTCGCGTTCGCCGGCCTTCTCGTTCACGATCCCAACGACCTGAGCATAGGTGGGAATGGCAGCATTGGTCGGCTTCTGATAGCCGTCCAGCGCCGAATTCCACTTCGCGAACTCGGCCCGACCCTTTTCAGTCCACTCGGCGCTTGCCTTGTAGTCACCGACGGCCTCTTCAAGCTCGTTGATGCACTCCAATGCATCCCCGACCACTGCAACAGCCTGGTGCTTATGGGCATCGAAGCGAGCGGCATTGATGGCGACGAATTTGGCGTCCGGCGAAAATGCTGTCCAAGACCCTGTTGTGAAGTCCATGAGACGCGTCCCGACCGCAAGAATCACGTCGGCCTCCGCGGCCATGGCGTTCGCTGAAGTCGAGCCGACAATACCAATCGGACCAACGTGTGCAGGGTGGTCGTGGGTGACAGTCCCCTTGCCGGCAATGGTTTCGCAGAGCGGGATTCCGTGCTTTTCGGCAAATGCAGCGAGTTGATCCTGGGCTCCGGAGTAGCGAGCACCGCCGCCGGAAATGATCAGGGGACGCTTCGCGCGCTTGAGAGTTTTCACAGCCTGCTCAAGGCTACCGCGATCCGGGCGCTGACGCGGCGAACGGTGTACGGTCGGCTCAAAGAAGCTTTCGGGATAGTCCCATGCAATCTCCTGGACGTCCTGCGGCAGACCGATGAACGCAGGGCCGCAGTCCGCAGGATCGAGCATCACGGCGACTGCCTGAGGGAGCGACGAGATGATCTGCTCCGGATGGGTAATGCGGTCCCAATAGCGAGTAACCGCCTTGAAGGCATCGTTCACGGTAACAGTCGGGTTGCCGAAGTGCTCGACCTGCTGCATGACAGGATCGGGGCGGCGGTTCACGAAGGTGTCGCCAGCCAACAGCAGGACGGGAAGTCTGTTCGTATGAGCGACGCCAGCTGCAGTGACCATGTTCAGGGCACCCGGCCCGATCGAAGCCGTTGCGACCATGATCTGACGACGGCGGGTCGCCTTGGCAAATCCGATTGCCGCAAGAGCCATCGATTGCTCGTTCTGGCCGCGCCACGTAGGCAGAACGTCTTGAACGGCCTCAAGTGCCTCCGAAAGGCATGTCACATTGCCGTGTCCAAAAATTGCGAACACGCCCGGGAAAAGCGGCTCGCGCTTTCCGTCGATTTCAGTAAACTGGTTGCAAAGGTAGCGCACCAGGGCTTGAGCCATGGTCAAACGAACGGTATTCATAGATGCCTCCCAGATCGACAAAACGGGTCGATCGCTTTTGTCGGGGAATTTTTATTGCGACATTTCGATAATTGCAAGTGATTTTGCTAGCATTGTCACGAAACATCTTGATGTGATTGTTTTCGCTCATTAAAATACATGCAATAAAAATTGCTCATCCAACACATCAGCAACCTTGGAGGTATTGGTCGCAAGGGCTGGCGTTGTCCATTGACCAAACATCATCGACTCCACCAAGCGTCTACGCTGGATAGACACGCGCGCTCGCCTTTCATCTGGAGAGAATTTTTATTGACAAATTTTTGTTTATGCAATTTTCCTTGCGCTGCGTCGTGATCTGTTTGGGATACGACTACCCTGGAGGAAAAATTGCTCAAGATCGCTCTACTTGGCTGCGGCAGAATCGGAAAAATGCATGCAGCAACAATCGACCGCGCACCGAATGCTACCCTCGCCGTCGTGTTCGATCCGGTTACAGATGCCGCGAACCAAGTCGCAGATCAGTTCGGTTGCGTCGCGGCAGCCACCGCAGACGAAGCTATCGCTCAAGCTGATGCCGTATTAATCGCGACATCGACACCGACCCATGCGGACCTGATCGAGAAGGCCATCGCCGCAGGCAAGGCCGTCTTCTGCGAGAAACCGATCGATCTGTCACTCGAGCGAGTCCTTGCATGCAAGCGTGCAATTTCCGGATCGAAGCTCCCCATTCAAATCGGCTTCAACCGCAGATTCGACCCTGGCCACAGAGCCGCTCGGGATGCTGCTCGTGCTGGCGAGATCGGCGACATCCAACAGGTCATCATCACCTCGCGTGATCCCGGTTTTGCTTCTCGCGATTATATCAAGGCATCAGGCGGCATACTGCGCGACATGACGATCCATGACTTTGATCTGGCCCGCTACATGCTGGCCGAAGAACCTGTTGAAGTTTTCGCGACAGGAAGCGCGATTATCGACCCCACGCTTGCCACCGAGTTTGGCGATGTGGATTCCGTCATGGTCGTTATGAAGACAGCGACCGGAAAGCTGTGCTCGATTACGAATTCCCGCGTCGCCACCTATGGGTATGATCAGCGAGTTGAGCTGCTGGGCTCCAAGGGCATGGTCATTTCCGGCAACCGCCGCCCTCACGAGTTGCAGCGTTTCGGCGGCGAGAGCACTGGGAGCGGAGAACCCTATCTCAACTTCTTCATCGAGCGTTATGCCGAGGCGTTCGCTGCGGGTCTTGAGTCATTCATCAGGGCCGCGATCTCCGGTTCGGCGACGGAAGCAGACTTCGACGATGGCGTTAAGGCCTTGGCTCTTGCCGAGGCGGCGGTTGTTTCGCTGAAGGAGAACCGAACCGTCAGGGTATCGGAAGTCCTCAAGTAGTTCACGAGCAGCCATGTCGTGCGCTTGCGGCTGACGTCTGGTTCGTCAGGCGAGAGATGCCCCCTTAACCGTGATCCCGCCTGGCGATGACGCCAAGCTAGGCGGGCTCGCTTCCATTTCCAAAGTTCATATCGCGATCGGCCCTTGCGGTCAGAAAGGCTTGAAGTCCAGGATATGGAGACGAACCGGCTTTCTCCGCCTGGCTGTACTGCACCACGCTTTCGCGCCAAGACATATCGGAATGAGGTCCGGACATCACCGACAACCTCCCTTCCTTCAACCCAAAGGAATGGAAAAGGTTATTACGGATTTCGTCGCAGACATGGTTCGCCGCTCGCGTCAGCTCCAGCATGAGGTCTTCCACAAGGTCAACATGAAATTCATACCGATCGAAGAGCCTATGGTAACGTTCCTCGTTCCATTCATCGATCTGATAAAATTTCTTTGTAATCAACTCGTCCTCATCGACACGCGAGTTCTCGCAATGCTCGTTGAATTTGCCGATAAAATCGCGAGCGACTACTGCGAAGTTCTGCAGCGCACTCTCAAGCTCGGGATAGCGACGCGGCCAGATACGTTTCACCGTCCAGGAAACTACGATGGTGAGATCATCGCGAACGGATTTCTCAAGCCCTGGCTGCCCGGAACTCAGCACGAAACTCGACCATTCCCTCCAACGGTGCATGTGACAAAGCTTCGCCCATTCGTCCACGTAGCCGGCGTAAATAATATCGTCGCGGACCTTCTGAGCGTCGTAACTGGGGTTAGACCCAACCCAGCCCTCGTGGCCCGCCTTTAAACTTTCCAGACGTTCAACCGTCCAATGGCCCGGCTGCTCATCAACTTGCCTGTGATGGTTTCGGCATAGCAGCAACAGGTTGCCATACAGGTCCCTTTCTTCTGGCGTCAACGAAGAAACGCCGCGTGGACCGTCTACACTCTCGGCGACCATATGCGCCATTTCCCCGATCAATGCGGGGTCGTCGGTCTCGGTCTCGTCGACGACAAGGAGTTTGCGGCAGTCTGGCATCGAGCATCGTGCTGCCGACTTACCCCAGAGCATCTTGGCAGTCTTTGTAGAAATTGGCATCTCTGGCACCCTATGGATTGATATATGCAGGACATCAACTGAAAGCGATGAACGATTAGCTGTCGCTTCGTTGCCGTGCGCGGTGTTGAGCAGGTTTATAAATACGGCAGAGCGTATCCTAGAAACTCCTCGTGCGGACGGCGCGACGTTATCCACCGTCGATGTCCAGGAAAGCCAGTTGGCCGCTCTCGCCTTGCTACGACAGTAAGTATCAAATCTTGCTTTGCTCGCGATATCGCAACGAAAAAGGCGGATCGCTCGTCTGCAATATTGCCCCAGAACGTTTCCTGCTCGACTCCCATTACCGCTACGGTATTAAATTCCAAGCCCTTGCTCTTATGGACGGACATAACTCGTACGGCCCGATCTGCCGCGAATGCGGAGAGGGCCAACTTGACGTCTTCTTCGTGCGAAAGCACGTCGTGCAGTCGATTTATCGCGGCGTCGACGAGTTCGTTCAACCTGCTGCCGTGGGCGTAGTCTGGCGACATGGCTACGATCGCGTCGCGGCCAACCACCTGAAAGAGACGTTCCACAATGCCTTTCAGACCCGCCCGACTTCCTTTTGCAATGCCGCCCCGAGCGATGACGTCTCGCGTCTCGGTAACGAACCTAGTCCATTTGGAACGAGCACGGTATTCCTGCTCATCGTCCATAGCCTGGCCATACACGATCGCGTCTATCAGCCGTCGATGGGCATCGCCACTGTCGGCTGTTCCAGCGACGAGTAGCAGGTCAGTGATGACCTTAACGACCGGCTCAGCGGTGAATTCCTGCGTACTATCCTCCTCACGAAACGGTATTTCGTGCGCATGAAAAGACGCCCGGAGACACTGGCAGACATACTGCTGATCACGGCTGACGAGGATGGCAATTTCCGAAGGTTCGAGACCCCCGTTGATCCGGCTACGGACCGCCGCAGCAAGTTTTTCGGCCTCTTCAGTTGCGTCAGCAGCTGTGAGTAGTGTTATTGAGCCCTCCTCACCTGGCAAGCTAGCTTCATCGACTGCCCCCGACGGGTCCATTTTCCGCACCATCGCGTTCTGCATTCTTTTGAGTCGGGGTTTTGCACGGAAATTCTGATAGAGGTTTAACGGCCTCGCTTGGAAATCCCTCGCAAAGTCTTGAAATATCCCTTCAAGCGCTCCTGCCCATCCCATTATCTTCTGCTTGGTGTCGCCGACGGCAGTCAGTTGCGCACCCGATCCAATAAAGCAGCTTTTCAAGAACTCATACTGTTCACCGGTACAATCCTGGAACTCGTCCAGAAAAACGTGGCTGTATGTGTGTTTCAAGGCATTCTTGGCGATAGTGTTGGACTTCAGGATTGTGGTGGCCAACGGGACCATGTCGTTGAAGGTGATCGATTGCGCTTGCACCCTCCGTTCACCGACGCTGTAATCGGGGTCAAGTTGATCTTGGCCTACCAATGCCGTACGAAATCGATCGATGATCCGCTTCGCAAAAGCGTGGAACGTGTAGCTGTCAAACCGGCTTGCAAGCTCGTGACCACACCTGAGCCTGACCCTGTTCTTTAAGTTCTGGCTTGCATCAGCTTTGAACGAGATCGCGAGGATACGGCTCGGATAACGGCAAGTCCCGGTGCGGAGTAGAAAGTCGGCACGTTGCGCCAAAGCTTCCGTTTTTCCGGCCCCAGGACCTGCGGTGAGCGCTAGGTTTCCGGAAACCGTCCGAGCTGCGAGGAGCGCGTTAGGTTCAAGCGTTAGACCGGCTGCAGGTTTCCACCGCTCCCTAGAGATCATTCGGGAACTGCCTTCAGGGCATCTAGGGCGTGCTTTACAAGACGATCCAACGAGGCGGGCGCTAAGTTTTCGATCATAAAATCGTCAAGTTGTGACATCGCTCGAATATGCCAGACGGGCTTGCTACCGTTCTTGAAGCGACGATTGTAGGCATCGAAATATAACAACTGACCGTCGCTGTACTGATCTGTTGCCGTGTCGTGTGACTTCCCTAAAACTGATTTGAACGCTGCCTCATCGGGAACGACCAATTCGGCATTGTCGATGTCGTATGCGGAAGGAAAAGCGAGCATCATGGCAAAGTCGAGGTCGAGCGGCGTGGAGAAAAAGATGCCTTTCCCTTCGAGCCAGCTGATGACCTTAGGACCGACGCTATCGGCAGCGAATAGTCGCGAGGGGGGAGTTCCATGCTGGATATCCATCGGTAATGGCCGCTGTGACACCTGTTTTCTCCACATCGGAATAGGCCAGCAATTGCTTACAAACATATCGAATTCGGCCCCATCCGCCTTCATGGCGAGAAAGATCGAGGTCGAGCAGCGTAGCGAAGGGAATCTCCAAGCCGTAGAGCAGTCTCCAGAAATGGTTCACATGCCTGCCACCCAAAGGGACAACCGAGATCGAGGCGTCGTCAATTTTTGTGCCAGCCGCGCTTATAAGGCGGGGCAGGACTACCTCTTCACTGTCCCCTTCGCCTAGTACGACATAGCGGGCGAAGTAAAGCTCGGGGTACGCCTGGACCGCTTCCTGCACAAACTTGTGCGCATCAGCCTCTTTTTCCGCATCCGGAAGAACGATCGTCCTCGAGCGTGTCGTCCGGTCAGCAGCCAAGCGCAAATAACGAACGCTTTTCGGATCGACACGACGCATTATCGACGCCGAGTGAGTTGCCAGCACTGCCTGTGCGTCCTGACCTGCAGAGAACTCTTTGAGACTCGCTACGACCCGACCGAGGTAGTGTGGCGATAAACTGTTTTCGGGCTCTTCGACGGCGATCATGTTGAATACTGCCGGACGAAGTTTATCGATGTCGAACTCACTCCCCAACTCTCCAGCGAGGACGCGCTGGCTAAGCTGATGAACCCCCATCACGATCGACAAATAAAGGATCGACTGCTGCCCATCGCTAAGGCGTGAGAAATCGACCCGTTCTTCATCATGCCCAGGCGCAAACACCAGGCTCATGTGGCGCAGGAGAGCTTCGATTTCGTTTCGCCCGAAAAAGACCGACGGATTAGTAAAATGACTACCCTTGTGCAGCGCTGTCCATGACCTAGAAAGGGCGCTGGTCACGCTGGTCATCGCGGCATTGCCGGCAAGTGCAGCGCTGATTTGCTCCGTGAGCCCGTCGACAGCGGTTCGTTCAGCCGCCCAATTTGCCGCCCTGAGTACTCTACCGAGCAGTGCAGTCGTTGAGTAAGAAATATGGTCGGCCGGATCACGTCTGGCCGGCAAATAATGGACTTGAATGCTGTTGCGGTCCTGCTTCGCAACCCGACTTTCGACGGTCGGCTGACCACTCGCATCAGTTTTCTGGACGTTCGTAAAACTCTCCTCGATTTCACCGTCTTGGTCGAGGACCGCCCTCAGGCGGAACCGAACCTGGACCGGGCCGTCCGGAGCGATAAGTTGCATGTGGGCGAAGGCACCGGGAATACAGGGCTTCGGCGATCCGTCATCAACAACGAGTTCTGGAAATTCAAAATCAGCTTCCAGCCAGAGCTGCCGCTCCGAGGGAGGCTCTCTCTCATTGCAAGGGACATGGAAGTCCGATTTGCGGATCTTTCGTTGGCTCGGGTCCAAACTAAACATTCTCGCCAATGCTTGTAGCACCGCGGTTTTGCCCGAGCCATTCGGACCAAGCAAAAACGTCATGTTGTCGAGATCAATGGTCGTCGGAGTTACGCCGAAAGACCGGAAATTACTGAGCCGTAAACGAACAAGTTTCATGATTCCCCCATGACGGATGGATAGCAGACCACCATGCAGCAGGGAAGATTACACTACTGACTTGAGCAACTTTAAGCTGCTTTTGGCACAGTCTCAGCGTAGCCGGAATGCATTGGAATCATCGGATGTATCGCCTTACGGCTTTCGGCGGAGGTTTCCCGTAACGGTAGGAATACGCGGCGCGTCCTTATCGTTGGTCTGGAGCATGGCGGCCAAGGACACCGCGATACACTGCGTCAGACACATCGGCGCTGCTAGGCTGCGGGAAAAGGAGTATTCGTCCTCCGGCACAGTGAAAAGCACCGCAGCGCCCTTCGCCAGCGGAGACAGCTGGCTGTCCGTAATTGCCACCATCGGCGTTCCATTCTGCGCTGCCACATCTGCAATCGCGATTACTTCCTTGGCGTAATGCCTGAACGAGATCGCGACAAGCACATCCCTCGGACCCATCACCTGAGCCATCTCCGGCGCGAGACCGCCGGCAGGATCGAGCAGGACCACCCTTCTCCTCAACATCGACAGAACATAACGAAGAAAGCGCGCGATAGGCTCGGATCGCAGTTGCCCAACGATGAAAATCGTGTCGGCGTCGTTCAACACCGTAGCCGCCTGGGATAGGTTCTCCTCGCTTACCGTGTTTAGGAGCCCTTGAAGCGTAGCGATGTCTCGAACGACCAGATCGTGCAGGAAGCCAAGATTCCCGTTCTTCTTGGTCTTCTCGAGATCGGCGTCCAGCGCGCTGATGCGCTCTCGGTAGCCCGGAGCAGCCGTGGACAGGCGGGTCTGAAAAACTGCCTGCAGCTGTTTAAACCCTGAAAACCCGAAATGCTGGGCAAACCTCACCAGGATCGATGGATGCGCGCCGCATTGCTCGGCAATGACATTGATCGACTGCATCGCCACGACATTTGGATTTTGTGTGATGAACCGCGCGACTTGCTGGAAGCGGTCGCTCAGGTTGTCGTATTGCTTCGTGACCTCGTTGACGAAGCCCTCGTAGTGAGCAAGCTGGACTGGCGGTTCGGTCGTTTCTTTTGTCCGTGGCATGCTGGCGGCTCCCATACCGATTACAAGTTCCCGTCGATGCGACAGGTGAGTTGCCGCTCACAGGTATTGCAAGAAACCAAAATTCGCAATGAATTATGTGGAGGCGCAAACCGCGCCCCCACGATAGCCAACGCTCAGTACGGTGCGTCAGGGAAGTAGTACTGTGCGGCGTTGTCCTTGGTGATGAGCGGGCTACCGAGGACGTAGTGCCCGTTGATCGGAGCCTGGGTTGCGAACTTCATCGTTGTCAGTTCGATTGCCGGGATGATCAGGGTTGGCGGATAGAAGATGTCGGCATCAACCATGTCATTGCCGTCTTGGACGAGCTTGATGACCTTGTTCATGCCCGAGCCGCCCAATACTTTCACGCCCTTGCGATCGGTCTGTTTGATTGCTTCCATCGCTCCGAGCGCGGCGTCGTCATCGCCGGCCCAAACTCCGTCAATCTTGGGGAAGCGCTGAAGGTAGTCCTGCATGACCTCGAAACCCTTGTCCGGGTTCCAGTTCGCGTACTGCATATCGAGAATTTCGATCTTCGAGCCCTTGAGCGCGTTCTGGAACGCCTCGATTCGGATGTTGTCGATCGCCGTAGGAATGCCGCGCATTACGACGACTTTGCCGCCGTCCGGGAATTTCTGCTTGAAGTATTCTGCGGCGGCAACGCCGTACTGCGGATTGTCACCGCCGACGTAGAGGTCCTCGATGTTCTTTTCGGCAAGGCCGCGATCGACAACGGTGACGAACACGCCCTTTGCCTTTGCCGCCTTGACCGGCTCGGTGAGCGGATCGGATTCCTGAGGCAGAACGACGAGGGCATTTATCTTACGGCTCATCAGGTCTTCGATATCGTTGACCTGCTGCGTAGCGCTCGACGACGTTACGACGACAAAGTCGATGTTCGGAAACGCCTTCTTCATGGCTTCGACGGTGCGCTTCGTGTGGTAGACGAGGCCGCCCGTCCAACCGTGGTCAGCTGCGGGGATCGAAATCCCGATCGTCGCGTCGGCGGCGTAAGAGGTGCCCGACAGTCCGGCGAGAGCCAATCCTCCAGCCATGACGACATTCCTGAGTTTACTGAGCATGCGTTCCCCTCCCATTGGGCTTGAGTTTTGAAACGGCGGTTGCCGGTTCGGTTCTGATTGAAAATTGGAGAAACTAGCCTTGAGATCGATCACGTTGCAGAAGCACTGCGATGACGATGATCGCACCTTGGACCGCTCCGTTAAGATACGGTGAGATGAAGCCGGTGAGGTTCAGAATGTTGGAGATGAAGCCGAGAATGAGAACACCGACGACGGTGCCCCAGACACGTCCGAAGCCTCCACCAAGTGCCGTTCCCCCGATGATGACGGAAGCGATCGCCTCGAGTTCCCACATCATACCCGTAGAGGGCGTGGCAGCGCCGAGACGCGGAACGTAGATGACGGTTGCGATACCGACACAAAGGCCCTGAATGACGTAGGTGAGAATGCGAACCCGATCCACTGGGATTGCCGAGTACAGTGCCACGTAGCGGTTCGAGCCGATGGCAGCGACATGACGTCCGAAGCGCGTGCGCCGCAAGACCACTTCTGCAATCACCGCGATCGCGATGAAGACGAAGATCGGCACTGCGATCCCTCCGATGGTCCCGTAATAGATCGGTCGAGCCGCATCGCGGAGAGAGAAGTCCAACGAGATGGAGCCTCCGTCGGAGAGCCAAGTCAGGACCGAGCGAAAAACACCCATGGTTCCCAGGGTCACGATGAACGCTTCCACACGACCCTTAACGATCATCGCGCCGTTGAAGAAACCCGCAACAGCGCCGAGCAAGAGCGAAAATACGATGCCGGCGGCAACAAGGAGCCATCCTGTACCGAAAGACCCTGTGGCTTGGTTCATGACCATGATTGCCACGCCGGCCACCAGCGCGCTCAGCGAGCCGACCGATAGGTCCAGCCCACCGGCGGTGATGACGAAGGTCGCACCGATAGCGATGATCCCAATGATTGCGCTTCGCGTGAATACGTTCGAGAGATTTTCGGCACCGAGGAAGCTGCTGCTCATCAGTGAACCGATGATCATCAGGAAGATTAGCGCAAGGAGCGGGCCTGCGGCCTCGAATGCCTTGAGCGCTTTCTGACGGCCCGAGCCGCCGGCACTACCGACGTGCGTTGCCGATATATCGGACATTTTCCAACTCCTCCTGAACGCCCATTGCGAGCCTTATGATCTCGCCCTCGTTGATGCTGTCGCCCGATAATTCCCCGACGGCCTTGCCTTTGCGCATCACGACAACACGATGCGCGAGACCGACGACCTCTTGCATCTCGGAGGACACGACGACGATAGCCTTCCCCTGAGATGCGAGATCGGCGATGATCTTGTAGATTTGCTGTTTCGCTCCGATATCGACGCCCCGCGTCGGCTCGTCGAAAACGACAAGGTTCGGATCGCTGGCCAAGGTCTTGGCGATAAGGACCTTTTGCTGATTCCCCCCGCTGAGCGAGCCGGCCGTTGTGTCGATGTTCCCGGTGCGAATGTCGTATGCCGAGACGGCTTCGAGCAATTTTCTGCGCTCCGCCTTTTTGTCGATCCACGTTTGCCCTGAAAGCGCTCCAGAGGTCAGTGCGAGGTTGACGACGAGCGACTTGCCCAGCAGCAGCCCCTTTGCTTTCCGATCCTCCGTGAGATAGGCCAAACCCAGCTGCCATGCCTCGCGCGCGGCCGGCAACTTTCGGACAACCCCGTTTAAACGGAACTCAGCACAAGTTGCTGAACGCAGACCGCAGATCGCCTCGAAGAGCTCGGTGCGCCCCGAGCCGACCAAGCCGGCAATGCCAAGAATTTCGCCCCGCCCTACCGAGAGCGTCGCGTCGGAGACAAAACCATGGCTGACGAGATTGCTGACGCCGAGCACTTCGACCGGATGAATCGGCGTGCATTTGGCCGGGAAGATTTCGGCAAGCGGACGACCAACCATAGCCTCCGCCATCTGCGATTCACTTAATTGAGACGCCCGCTCTAGGCGAACAATCTGCCCGTCGCGCAGGACCGCGACCCGATCCGCGATTTCCTTAACCTCGTCGAGGCGGTGAGATGTGAAGATGACTGACCCACCGGTGGCCCTGAATTCGCGGACGCGTTCGAACAAGCGCGCGGCCTCGGTGCCGGATAACACCGCGGTCGGCTCATCCATCAACACTAGCCTCGGGTTGCGAGCGAAAGCCTTGGCAAGCTCGATCAACTGCCAGTCGGAAACCGGCAAGTCCTTGAGCTTCGCTCGCGGATTTGCCGATGACCCGAGCCGCGCGAGGCTTTCTTTGGCAAGGCGCTGCATGGCTTTTGTATCGGTGAAAGGCCCCTTGCGCACCTCTCGGCCAAGGAAAACGTTCTCGGCCACGGTAAGATGTGGGGCGAGGCAGAACTCCTGATGGACCATGATGATGCCTGCGGCCTCCGCTCGAACAAGCGAGACAGGAGCCGAAACACCGTCGAAGGTGGCTGTCCCCGCCGTTTGTTGCGCAAGGCCGGCGATGATGCGCATAAGCGTCGACTTACCCGCGCCGTTTTCTCCAACTAGCGCAAGGACCTCGCCAGGCTCGACATCGAGGTCGATGCCTTTGAGAACAGCAACCTGGCCATAGGATTTCGTCACTTCCTTGAGCGAAAGGAGCGCCATTGCTTATGCTCCGATCGCTGCTCCGGTGGGCGCATGTATCTGGTCGTGGTTTACCACCAACGCCGGGTCGAGCTTCCCATCGAAGAAATTCAGGATGTTGGTCGCTGCGGAAATCGCCATTCGGCGGGCACACGCCTCTGTCAGCCCCGCGTTGTGCGGTGAGACGATCGCCCTTTCGCATCTGAGAAGAGCGCTATCTGCGGCCGGAGGCTCGTCGGCGAAGACGTCGAGCCCCGCTGCGGCGAGACGCCCGCTATTGAGCGCCTCGACCAAGGCCGCCTCGTCAATCAGCCCCCCGCGCGCCGTATTGATCACGATCGAGGTAGGTTTCATAACAGCCAGTTCAGAAGCACGGATGAGAGGTTGGTCTCCGACCTTGGGCACGTGAAGGGACACGACGTCAGCAACACGTAGTCCTTCAGTCAAATCGGAGACCGGCTTCGCTCCGCGGGCCAAGATAGACTCATCCGCCTGGAACCTGTCATACGCCAAAACGTCCATTCCGAGCGCTGACGCGATTTCCGATAGTCGCCGCCCAATCCTGCCGAAGCCGACGACCAAAAGTGTCTTTCCGTCCAGCTCGTCACAATCGAGACTGTTTCGGTAATTCCAGTCCCCAGCTCGCATGCGCTGATCGAACAAAACAGTCCTGCGTGCTGCAGCCAGCATAAGCATCGCCGCATGTTCTGCGACGGCCCTGGAGTTCACATCGCCGACGACGGTCAATGGAATATTCCGCTTGTTGAGCGCGCCAACATCGACCGCGTCGTAGCCCACGCCGTGACGCGATACGATCTGCAGCCGGGGGGCGGCAGCAATATAGTCTCCCGGAAGCGGTTGCGTCCTGATGAGAATGGCGTCCGCGGTCTCCAGATATGGCTGATAGCTCACCGCCGACACTTCTTCGACGTAGTCGAGCTGAACATCCGGCCGGTTCAAAACAGCAAGCCCGTCCGGATGGAGCTTGCCTGCGACAAGAATGCGCACCATGTCAGTAGCCTCCCTTGGCGGCTGCCTCGGATTTCGCGGCATCGCCCCCGGTGAGCTCCCGGAATTTCTTGACGCTTGCCTCAGCTGCACCAGCCAGTAGACGGACGTCGTTGGACACGGTCACGAGATCGAAGCCCCAGCCCACCGCCTCGGCAGCGTAATCTGCAGTGCCGTTGTGAAGAGCAGCTCGTTTCCCTGCCTTGTGGGCGCGGTCAAGAATGTGTTTGATCGCATCGATCATTTCCGGCTCCCTTCTATCGAAGCCGGGAGCATACTTGCGTCCCTGTAAGCCAAGCGTGAGATCGGCAGGCCCGATATAGACGCCGTCCAAGCCCGGCGTCGCCAAAATATCTTCGAGATTGTCAAACGCCTGAGCCGTCTCGATCATAGCGAGGCAGACCATTTCGTCGTCCGCCTCCTTGGCATAGCCCGCCCCGGCGGAGAACAATGCGCGGCTTGGACCAAAACTACGAACACCATGCGGCGGATATCGAACATAGGATACCAGCTGCTCGGCTTCAGCCCGGGTGTTGATCATCGGGCAGACGACCCCATAAGCGCCTGCGTCCAATGCCTTCATGATGTCGGCAGGATCGAGCCACGGGACGCGGACCATGGGAGTGACGCCACTCGCGCGCATCGCTTGCAACATCGGGACAGCACCGTCGTATCCGACAATCCCGTGCTGCATGTCGATAGTTACGGAGTCATAGCCTTGTGCAGCCATGATTTCGGCGCTGAATGAATTGGCGATCGATAGCCAACCATTGAGCACAGGTTTCCCATCCGCCCAGAGGCGTTTAATTCCGTTCTTGATCATGTTTTGATTACCTCAGATGACCATTTGGGCCAGCTTGACGTTGGAATAATCGAGAATGCCCTCGACGCCACCTTCTCGGCCCATGCCGCTTGCCTTGATGCCACCGAACGGGGCCTCCGCCGCGGCGAGGGCAAAGCTGTTGACCCCGACCATACCCGCAGCCAGTGTCTCAACGGCCTCGCGAGCGCGGCTTTGGTCTTTAGTAAACACGTAGGCAGAGAGGCCCATCTCAGAAGCGTTCGCACGCTCGAAGACTTCGTCCTGTCGGGAAAACGGTGTGATTGCGGCAATGGGACCGAAGTTCTCTTCAGCCAGCGCCAGACCATCGTCAGAAAGCCCGGCGATGACCGTCGGTTCAAAGAAGAACCCGCTGTTCATCTCGGCCGGCCGCTTGCCGCCGGTCACGATCTTGGCCCCACGGGTACGAGCGTCTTCCACGACCGCCTCAATCGCGGTCAAACGACGCTGGTTGATCAGCGGTCCCATCTGGGTATCGTCTTTCAACCCGTGGCCGAGCTTCAGCGCGCCAGCGCGCCGTGCAAATCCTTCCACGAACTGGTCGTGCAACGATTCATGCACGTAGAAGCGATCCGGAGTCACGCATACCTGGCCGGCGTTCGCGTACTTCGTCGCGACAGCTAGATCGAGGGTCTTTTCAAGGTCTGCGTCATCGAAGACGATCATTGGGGCATTGCCGCCAAGCTCCATGCTTACACGCTTCACCGTTTCGGCGCTGTCGCGGATCATCTGCTGTCCGACATTCGTCGATCCGGTGAGCGAGACCTTTCGGACGACGTTCGATGCCATGATCGGCTTGTAAGTGTTGGAGGTCGGGCCGATCAGCAAGTTTGCCACACCGGCCGGAACCCCGGCTTCGCGAATACAATCGAACATGATCATGGCAACGCCCGGAACTTCCACCGATGGGCGGACGATGACGGAGCAGCCAGCTGCGAGGGCGGGAGCCACCTTGCGCGCGATCAGCGCGGCTGGGAAGTTCCATGCTGTGAACGCGGCAACAACGCCGACAGGCTCATGGCTAATCTCAAAGCGACCGCCGGGAACGCGGCTCTCCACCACGCGACCGTAGATGCGGCGGGCTTCCTCTGCGTACCAACGGAATTGATCAACCGCCAATCCCCATTCGCGCCCGGCTTGGACGAGCGGCTTCCCGGTCTCCATCGTAATCTGGCGGGCAGCTTCGCTCGCACGAGCGGCCATGACATCCGCGACCTTATGGAGCAGGTCGGCGCGAGTCCAAGCAGCGGTCACTCTCCACTTTTGGAACGCGCGTTCAGCCGGCAATTGCCGCGTGAGTGTCTTCTACCGAAGCCGCGGGTACAACGCCGAGGACCTCGTTGGTCGCAGGATCGGTGATCTCCGTCGACGCGCCGGTTGGTTTACCCGACCAGCTTCCATCGATGAACAGACCAAATTCCTCGTACATGTCTCCTCCTCCTACGCACCCTTAACGACGCGCCTACAATAGAAAATGTAACTCAAAGCAATAAGCAATATTAATTGCGTGTCAAGATTTTTTGCAATTAATGATGCCTTTGCCAGGGACGACACTCCCGGCCCAAAGACCGGGAGCGCCGCAGGTGCCTTGGGAGGCGAAACCCTGTGCCTTACTTGTAGTCGTTGGCATTTTCTTTGGTGACCAGCACCGTGCCGGGGTCAGTGACCATTTCGACCTTCTTGCCGGCCTTCAGGTCGACAAGGGTCTGTATCCCCAGCCCGGCCATCTTCGCCGGAGCCTGCGCCACCGATGCGGTCATCTCGCCCGCGAGGATCGAATTTGCCGCGTCGGGATTTGCGTCGTAACCGACGACCATGACTTTATCCAACTTCGCCGCGGCCTTGAGGGCTTCGACAGCGCCTAGCGCCATGTTGTCGTTGGAACCAAAGATGCCCTTGAGTTTCGGATTCCCGCTGAGGATCGACTCGGTCACGGAAAGGCCCTTCGCGCGGTCCCAGTCGGCGGGTTGAGCAGATACGATTTTCATGCCGCACGCCTCGAGGGCTTCTTTTGCGCCGTTGTAGCGATCTGCCCCGTTCGTGGTCGTCATGACGCCCTGCAGGATCGCTACGTCAGAACCCTTCTCGATATTCTTGCACATGAACTCGCCGGCCAGCTTGCCCCCCGCCAGATTGTTCGTGCCGACGAACGGAACGTCCTTGTTCGACCCAGCGCCGTCGACGAAGACCACGTTGACGCCAGCTTCCTTCGCCTGATCCACGACAGGCCCGAGGGCAGCGGGGTCGGTAGGTGCCAGAGCGATACCCGAGACCTTCTGCGCGATCAGGTCTTCGATCTGGCTGATCTGAGCCTGGATGTCGGTTTCGCTAGGCGGCGCGACAACAAGGACCTCAACGCCCAATTCCTTACCTTTTTCCTTTGCACCCTTTTCGAAGGCGGCCCAGTATGGATTACCTGCAGCTGGGCCCTTCATGCTGACGACGTAGGTGTCCGCCATCGCGGTTCCCATCATCATCGCGAAGGCGACGCTCGACAGAAGTACAGTCTTCATTCTCAATCCTCCCGATTGAATCGTCTCCGGAAATCCACCGAGCGCGCGGAGACGGCACGCGTCGGAATTCGCTTTAGGCTCTGACAGCGGCCTTCCGTCGAAGGACGTCAATGTAAACGGCGGCGATAATGACGATCCCGATCAGGATCATCTGCCAGAAGGCGCTCACGTTGTTGATGTTCAAGCCATTACGTAGGAGGCCCATGATGAGCACACCTGCCAGAACGCCAAGGACGCTCCCCCTTCCTCCGAAAAAGGAAGCCCCGCCGATGATCACGGCCGCGATCGCGTCCAACTCGATGCCGATACCCGCGTTGGGAAATCCGCTTCCAGTTCGGCCGACAAGGAGCAATCCTGCAAGGCCTGCGAAAAAGCCGCAGATCATGTAGACGATGATCAGGACGCGATCGACGTTGACGCCGGATACACGCGCCGCATGCGGATTACCGCCGATCGCGAAAATGTGGCGACCCGTCGATGTAAACCTGAGGAACAGCCATAGGCCGATCGCGCAGACCGCGACTACGACCAGACTGACGGGGATACCGGCTGGAGGATCAAACAGCCCGAGCGTCCAATACTTCAAACCAAGGAAGCGCGTTTCCGGAGCTAGGCCCGTGACGGGTGCACCGCCCGTGATGAGATAGGTCAGCCCTCGGGCGATGTTCAGCGTCCCCAGAGTCATAATGAATGGATGAGGAAGGGTCAGCCAAGTTAAGCCCGCGCCATTGATCCAACCAACTGCCAATCCCACGAGTGGCCCAACAAGAAGGCACAGCTCCCACGGAACGCCCGCCTGGCCGGCTAGAGCTATGCAGACCATCGCCAAGGCCATCGTGGAACCGACTGAGAGGTCAATACCCCCGGTAATGATCACGACGAGCATACCTAGCGCCAAAAGGGCGAGTGACGCGTTTTGCTTGATAATGTTGGATAGGTTCTCGGCTGAGAGAAAGACGTCAGGCTTGATGAGCGCCAGCACCAGCATCATGACCGCGACGACGGCAATAATTCCATAGGTCTCAAGATGTTTGGAAAGCTTAGGATGATAAAACATGATTTCATTTCACCTGGTCGTGGGCGAGCTGTGCTGAATGGCCTTTTGTGCCCATGATCCAGCCGATGACTTCGTTTCGGTTCGTGTCGGCGAGCCTGGACTCGGCGAAATTGGTGCCCTGAAAAAGCGCGATGACGCGGTCATAGCAGTAGAAAATGTCGTCCATTCGGTGTGAGATGATGATCACCGCGACGCCGTGTTCCTTCAAAGACCGTATGAGGTCCAAAACTTTGCCGACTTCCTTGATCGCAAGCGCGGCTGTCGGCTCGTCCATGATGACGAGCTTCGCGTCGAAGGCAGTAGCCCGTGCAATCGCCACCGCTTGGCGCTGACCACCACTCAGGTTCTCGGTATTTTGATCAATCGATTTGACGTGGATTTTGAGCTTGTCCAGATGATCGGCCGCCATCTGTCTGGCTTTTGAATGGTCGACTATTCTAAGCGGGCCGACCTTCGGGCCGGGTTCGCGCCCCAGGTAGATGTTTTCATAGATCGGCATGTTTCCGGCCAGCGCAAAGTCCTGGTAGACCATTTCGATGCCCAACCGGCGGGCTTCCTTGGGGCTCGTAAAGTGAACGCTTTTGCCCTGAAAGATCATCTCGCCTTCGCTCGGCGCGTACAGACCCGACAGGATTTTCATTAGCGTTGATTTGCCCGCACCGTTATCGCCGACAACACCGAGGACCTCTCCCTCGCCAACATGAAAGTTGATGTTGTTCAGCGCGGTAATCGCGCCGAAGTACTTGGATATCCCTTTGGCTTCCAGCAGCACGTCCCGTTTCGATTCTATTGCAGTCAAAACCTCTCCTCCCACCGCCCCTTGGACGTTGGCACTTAGTTCCAGCGATTGATTGCACCCCTCACCGGCGATTGGACACAATGGGTCATGCCCGGGATAGCCAGGGCACCAGTCGGTGAAATGGGAATTCAGGTCTGCCGCACACGCGGGCCGGCAGATCAGGGCGCTCCTAGCGCGCTATGGGCTAAACTCTTCTGTCAAGACTGCTCCTCCCGCTTGACGATATCGAATGCTCCTGCGCAACATTATTTGCAGCTTTGAATTCATGTCAACAAAATTTCCAAACTTCGTTGCAGACTGCTTATATGACACAGGATTTCCACTCACCGCCGGCTTCAGCGGAGTCCACTGCGGCCTCAATGAACTTGACCCCAAGCGCTCCCTCCCAGGCATCAGGGTATTCCAGCAGTCCTTCGGGAAGTTTGGAACCTGTCCGGCGCGCCTCAATTGCGATTGCAAACTCCTCGTAGAGATTCCCCCAGGCGTCGGAGAGAGCTTCAGGATGTCCGCGTGGCATGTGGACGAACCGGGCCGCCGAGACATCAATCCCCGCGCCTTCGCCCCGTGACAACATCTGCGCCGGAGCATCGAACGGCTTGTAGTGGAGATATTCGGGATTCTCTTGGTTCCATTCCAGGCTCGCCCTGTCGCCGAAGACCCTTATCTGAAATCCGCAATGCGTTCCTGCGGCCACCTGGGAAATCATGATCGTCCCCGGCACCCCACCAACATAGCGCACATGCATAAAGGCAGTATCTTCCAGTGGCTTGTCCGGACCCAGCGTATGAAATTCAGCCCGAACCTTTTCCATTTCAAGGCCCGTAACGAAGGTACCCATGTGATGGCAGTGGGTACCGATGTCGCCGGTGGTAAACGCCCGACCTACAAGTTCCGGCTTCACTCTCCAAGCGGCCCCCGCCCCTGCTTGATCCGGCGGAACCATCGCCCATTCTTGAAAGTATTCGACATGCACCTGGCGGATTTTGCCGAGAAGTCCCCGGCGGATCATTGCGCGCGCTTGACGGACCATTGAATGCGCCGCGTAGGCATAGGTGACGCCAAAGATCAGTCCAGTGTCCTTCTGACGACGAACAAGATCAACGGCATCCTCAAGATTGGTGGTGAGAGGCTTGTCGCTGATGACGTCGATACCCTTCGACATGAACGCGCAGGCGATGTCGTAGTGCGTATTGTTTGGCGTGGTGATCGCAACCGCGTCTATGCCGTCATCACGTTCGGCCTCCCTGGCGGCCATTTCCCTGTAATCCGAATATATTCGATCCTCATTGAGCAACCATTCGCGGCCGGACCGCAGAGCAACGTCTGGCCTCGACGAAAGTGCACCTGCGATGACATCCCAGCGATTTGACAGTCTCGCGCCGCGGGCGTGCACTTTGCCGATGAAGCTTCCCCGCCCACCTCCGACAACGCCCAACCTCAAACGTCTTCCCGCCGGGGGAAAAGCCAACGTGCTTCGATCTTCCGTTCCCATACTATCCTCCAATAGCTCCAAAGGAAGATTTATTGCACGATCTTATCCTCCGCAACATTTTTTGCGGACAATCCAGATTTTCTGTCCGCAATTTTTATTGCGCTATTTGACATAAAGCATCAAAATTTGTAAACGCCCTTCTAACACCCTGCGATGCATAGGACGGAGTTCGGATGACCATCAAAAAGATACTTGTTGCCAACCGTTCTGAAATTGCCATTCGCGTGTTCCGCGCGGCCAACGAGCTCGGGATAAAACGGTGGCGATATGGGCTGAGGAAGACAAACTGGCGCTGCATCGCTTCAAGGCCGACGAGAGCTATCAGGTCGGCCGCGGGCCGCATCTTGCACGCGATCTCGGGCCGATCGAGAGCTACTTGTCGATCGATGAAGTCATCCGCGTCGCCAAGCTCTCAGGTGCTGATGCGATCCACCCGGGTTACGGCCTGCTGTCGGAAAGCCCCGAATTCGTCGATGCCTGCAACACGGCCGGCATCATCTTCATCGGCCCGACCGGCGACACGATGCGCCAGCTCGGCAACAAGGTCGCGGCCCGCAATCTGGCGATCTCGGTCGGCGTTCCCGTCGTTCCGGCAACCAATCCGCTGCCGGACGATATGACCGTTGTTGCCAAGATGGCCGAGGATATCGGCTATCCCGTCATGCTCAAGGCCTCCTGGGGCGGCGGCGGTCGCGGCATGCGCGCCATTCGCGACCCGAAGGACCTTGCCCGCGAGGTGACCGAAGCCAAGCGTGAGGCGATGGCCGCCTTCGGCAAGGACGAGGTCTATCTGGAAAAGCTCGTCGAGCGAGCCCGTCACGTCGAAAGCCAGATTCTCGGCGACACCCACGGTAACGTCGTGCATCTCTTCGAGCGCGACTGTTCGATCCAGCGCCGTAACCAGAAGGTCGTCGAGCGCGCGCCCGCGCCATATCTCAGTTGGGAACAACGACGCGAACTGGCCTCGTATTCACTGAAGATCGCGGCTGCCACCGGCTATGTCGGCGCTGGCACCGTCGAATATCTGATGGATGTCGAGAGCGGCAAATTCTACTTCATTGAAGTCAATCCGCGCATCCAGGTCGAGCACACAGTCACCGAAGTCGTCACCGGTATCGATATCGTCAAGGCGCAGATTCACATCCTTGATGGAGCGGCTATTGGAACTGACCAGTCAGGCGTTCCGAAGCAAGAAGACATTAAGCTGAATGGACACGCCCTGCAGTGCCGTATCACGACTGAGGACCCTGAACACAACTTCATCCCGGATTACGGCCGTATCACCGCCTATCGCTCGGCGTCCGGCTTCGGCATTCGCCTCGACGGAGGTACCTCTTACAGTGGCGCAGTGATCACCCGCTACTATGATCCACTGTTGGTCAAGGTGACTGCTTGGGCTCCGTCATCTGGAGAAGCGATTTCGCGCATGGACCGCGCGCTGCGCGAATTCCGTATCCGCGGCGTCGCCACCAACCTGACCTTCCTGGAAGCGATCATCACGCATCCGAAGTTCAAGGATAACAGCTACACCACCCGCTTCATCGACACGACACCGGAGCTGTTCCAGCAAGTCAAGCGTCAGGATCGCGCGACGAAGCTCCTGACCTATCTGGCCGACGTCACCGTCAACGGCCACCCGGAAGCCAAGGATCGGCCGCGCCCGACGGCGGATGCCGCCAAGCCAGTCGTGCCCTACACCAACGGCACGACGATCAAGGACGGCACCAAGCAGCTGCTCGACAAGCTCGGTCCGAAGAAGTTCGGCGAATGGATGCGCAACGAAAAGCGCGTGCTGATGACGGATACCACGATGCGCGATGGCCATCAGTCGTTGCTCGCGACCCGCATGCGCACCTATGACATCGCCCGCATCGCCGGCACCTATGCGCATGCGCTGCCGAACCTGCTCTCGCTGGAATGCTGGGGCGGCGCGACCTTCGACGTCTCGATGCGCTTTCTCACGGAAGACCCGTGGGATCGTCTAGGTCAAGTGCGCGAGGCTGCTCCGAACCTGCTGCTGCAGATGCTGCTGCGCGGTGCCAATGGCGTCGGCTACAAGAACTACCCCGATAACGTCGTCAAATACTTCGTGCGCCAGGCGGCTGCCGGCGGTATCGATCTCTTCCGCGTCTTCGACTGCCTGAACTGGGTCGAAAACATGCGCGTGTCGATGGATGCAGTCGCCGAAGAGAACAAGCTCTGCGAAGCGGCGATCTGCTATACCGGCGATATCCTGAACTCGGCACGTCCGAAGTACGATCTGAAGTACTACACCGATCTCGCCGTCCAACTCGAAAAGGCCGGCGCGCATGTCATCGCGCTGAAGGACATGGCGGGCCTGTTGAAGCCGGCCGCCGCCAATGTGCTGTTCAAGGCGCTGCGCGAGGCGACCAGCCTGCCGATTCACTTCCACACGCACGACACCTCAGGCATTGCGGCGGCGACCGTCCTCGCGGCCGTCGATGCCGGCGTCGATGCCGTCGATGCAGCGATGGATGCCTTCGCCGGCAATACGTCCCAGCCGTGCCTCGGCTCGATCGTGGAAGCGCTGCGCGGCTCGGAGCGTGATCCGGGTCTCGATCCGGAGTGGATTCGCCGCATCTCGTTCTACTGGGAAGCGGTGCGCCACCAGTACGCGGCCTTCGAAAGCGATCTCAAGGGAGCGGCCTCGGAAGTCTATCTGCACGAAATGCCGGGCGGCCAGTTCACCAATCTCAAGGAGCAGGCAAGGTCTCTTGGGCTGGAAACCAAATGGCACCGTGTGGCCCAGGCTTATGCCGACGCGAACCAGATGTTCGGCGATATCGTCAAGGTAACGCCGTCCTCCAAGGTGGTCGGCGATATGGCGCTGATGATGGTCTCCCAAGACCTGACGGTTGACGATGTCGTTAATCCGGCCAAGGACGTGTCCTTCCCTGAGTCCGTCGTCTCGATGCTGAAGGGCGATCTTGGTCAGCCGCCGTCTGGCTGGCCGGCAGCGTTGCAGAAGAAGGCGCTGAAGGGCGATGCGCCCTATACGGTGCGTCCGGGCTCGCGGCTCGAAGACGCCGATCTCGATGCGGAGCGCAAGATGATCGAGACCAAGCTGGAACGCGAGGTCAACGACTTCGAGTTTGCTTCATACCTGATGTATCCGAAGGTCTTCACCGACTTCGCGCTGGCATCGGACACCTATGGTCCGGTCTCGGTTCTGCCTACGCCTGCCTATTTCTACGGTCTTGGCGACGGCGAGGAGCTGTTTGCCGACATCGAGAAGGGCAAGACGCTCGTCATCGTAAACCAGGCGATGAGCGGTACCGACAGCCAGGGCATGGTCACGGTGTTCTTCGAGCTCAACGGCCAGCCGCGCCGCATCAAGGTTCCGGATCGCGCCCACGGTGCCACCGGCGCTGCTGCCCGCCGCAAGGCGGAGCCGGGCAATGCCGCCCATGTCGGCGCGCCGATGCCTGGTGTCATCTCCCGCGCCTTCGTCTCGGCCGGCCAGACGGTCAGCGCCGGCGACGTGCTGGTGTCTATCGAAGCCATGAAGATGGAAACGGCGATCCATGCGGAGAAGGATGGCACGATCGCCGAGGTTCTCGTCAAGGCCGGCGACCAGATCGACGCCAAAGACATGCTCGTGGTTTGGAAGTGAGGATACCGGATGCCCTTGATTAAAATACATCTGCTAGAGGGCGCGTGGACAGCAGCCGATCAGGCCGTCCTGCTCGATGTAGTTCACGATGTAATGGTGGAAAGCTTCAGGGTTCCCACGACAGACCGCTACCAGTTGTTGACCGAGCGTCCTAGAGGCCACATTCGAGCCTTGGACACAGGACTCGGGTACGATCGAAGTGATCGCTTTGTGCTTATGGAAGTCGTCTCCAGACCGCGGGCTCGCGACGACAAGGTCCGGTTTTACCGACGCCTCTCCGAAGTACTCGGTGAGGTTTGCGGCTTGGCACCGGACGACCTGATGATTTCCATGGTGACCAATGACGACGAGGACTGGTCATTCGGCCGGGGCGAGGCTGAATTCGTTACGGGCAAGCTCTGAGCGAAACAAGCTGATACTTCGTCCTGGCGAGCCATCGTTCCCGATTAACAGGCAGTTTTACTGTGGTGCTGTCGTGTACTGGAACGGAACCGGCTGACCTGCACATCGATCGGCTGAGGATCAAGAGTCGGAACTTCCACTAAGCCCGTGCTCTAACGACATGGCAAAGCCCGGGCGCAGGGTGAAACGAATGTGAGGAGATTGAGGCTAACAGAGTGTGGGGCTACCTCTAGGAGGCAGCCCCTTAACAGGTGCGTGTCAAAAGAGAGCTGCACCATGCTCTGCCCCCATAGATATCTAACAAGCGAACCACGTGCAAGAGCTTATCGCTTCAGGTAAGCGCCGCGCACCAGCTTGGCTTTGAGAAGCACAGTCTTTTTCCAGCGCCGAAGGGCAACAAGCCAAAACAGAAGCAAGAGAAGGACAACAATCCAAGCTTTCGAACCAGGCACGGCGGCAAAGACAGCGAGCAGGATGATAGTGATTGCACCGGTCATCAGATTAACCCAAGGACCATATCTACCGAGAGCTACATCACAGCTCGTGTCATCGACCGTTTGCACACTGTCGGCCCCATCCATCACTGCGGCATAAATGACCTGCATGACCTTGGGGTCAGCGTAATAGCTTGTGTGTGCCTCAATCGGGTTAGGAGCCCCAGGGGGAATGGCTTCGATGTTTACGATGGCATCTCGGCGCTCAGAAATACTCTTGCGCAGTGACGTCACCGGCGAACTGATCGGGTCGAAACGAGACCAAAAATTCACCAGCCTAGCGCGCCCAGCTCTACCATCCATACGAAAGGGCGGGAGAGCTATAGAAAGGCGTTGCTCCTCGCGAAGCCGATTATATCGGTGTGAAACGGTGGTATCGATTTGAAAAAAATTGAAGATTAGATCGATCGGGGAACCCACAGTGAAGATCGTGTGAAGTTTCTCAAGGACCCGTAGTCGCTCGGTTTTATCCGACCCGGCTTTGGCACGTCGTCCTTCTTGGAGAAGCGCTTCCGTCGCGATGCTCGTTCCCAGGCTATGGGAGACGATGAAAAAATTTTCGCATTCGTCGCTCGCTGCGACGTGCTTGATGAGTTTTCGAGTGTAGGATACCACACGCTCCCTCGTTTGGAATCGTTGATCTCTTTCAGAGTCAATTGTCCACGTCAGGACATCGTAGGCGTAGCTTTTTATGGATTTCCCCAAGGCGACTAAGGAAAGGAGCGAGGCCAACGTCACACCAACGTATAGGTAGGCGATGGTGCCTGGCATCCCTTGTGCGATAAATTTCCAGGTGCCATAGCATAGATTACCCTCGATCGCGGCAACAGCTATCGAGCCCGAAATGGCAAGTGCAACTTTCCCCGCCCTTACAAAGACCTTCACTCGTGTATTGCAACGCCATTCCGTCGCAAGCAGTACAAGGCCGTCGGCTGTGGTGCCTTTAGTAGCGGGAAGCCCCTGGAGAAATGTCTTGAATTCGCCGAACGATCCACGTCGGTATTTCTTTCGATTCTCCCAGTTTTCGAAATCGCGATAGGCCCTTTCAAGCTTCTCGACACTATTCTTGCTCCGATATGCAGCGAGTCCATGAAGGCACGCGAGCCGAAATGACGGAAAGTTTCGCCACGATGAAAAGGCAAGACGAAAGGGATTGAGCGCGCGCATCAGAAGCCAGAAGCACACATATAACACCGAGTAGCGGCTTTCCGCCTCTGGCACCCAATAGGCTTCGTACACCCTGATGGTTTTGGCGACATACGGCCGCCCATTCACCTCGACGATCCTCTTGAAGTCCACGTAATGTACTACCTGATCGTCGTCCGTGATCGCCGTCCCGTATGTAAAATCTCTCGGTTTTCCTATTCCAATTTTGCTTTGAGATTGCCCATACAGATCGAAGTAATCCAAGAAATTACTAAGAGGCGAGTTTCGAGCCGGACTACCAATCCCGTGAACGTAAAGAATTGCAGTGTGCTTTTGGGACATTTCAATCGCTTCAATAATCAATTTATGGCTGCTCTCATTACGTGAGAACTCCGCATTGATCTACTCCGCATCACGTTATCGATCGAAGCGGCTTCCTGATCCCAACGCCAACGACGGAATTCAATCACAGAGCGATCTCGTGAACACCTGGCGTTAACGAGTGGCGCTTATGCGCGGCACAACAAATACGCGAAAAAGGAGATCGACAAAATGCAACACGTCACGACGCAAATGGCAGAAATCTACCGGAAGCAAGAAGCGTCCCTTCTTGCTCGGATCGCAGCTGTTCAAGTTACCAAAAAGCCAGAGCTGATCGGCGCGGAACTCGAGAACTGTATCCGCCAAGATTTGGAATTTCTTGTTCCGTCCACGCTTCGCGTCGTTGCCGGGTTCATCGTACGTCCAGACGGCGAACGCTCATCGCACTTCGATGGGATTGTGTTGGATGCGCGCTACCCACTCATTGCAAGGGTTGCAGGCAGCGCTCTCGTTCCGCTGCATGCGGTAGTAGCGATCATCGAAATCAAAACGACACTTGCGAAGCGGAGCCTCGACGAAATCATTGATAAGCGCAACGAGACGGACTTTCTTTGCGAGCTTCTGGATGTCGACCTACGAGATCGCCAGAACGTGCATCGACGGGTTGTTGAAGAAGCCGTTACCGAAGGAAAACTAAGCGATGAGGAGAGGCAAACTCAGCTCAAGGGCGCGGATAACATGTTCGTCGGTCCAAATGAAATCCGGTTCTTCGCTATCGCCCTGGGCTCAGATGTCAGTGACGAACGGGTCGCAATAGCCCTGTGGCAACCCCTTTTCTATGATCTCTTTCTACTGCAGTCCAATCCGGCAGAAGGAAAGAAAGAGGTCGATATCGGGAAATTTGGCCCTTCCGATGCACCCTCCCGACAATTTTGGCTGTCGCGTGACCCCCTTGAGGTGACCATGAGACGGTCGAATTTCATGTACGGCTATTTCCTACAATCCGTCATTCAAGCGGGGACAGAGACTTTGTCTCAACGCCCCTCGACTCTTGCCGACGTCGAAGTCCACATCCAACATTATCTGCAGTTTCTGGTCGAGGTCCGTGAGGTCCCGAGCAAGCATCAGCTGGAGGAAGCATTCAAGCGTAAGGTTTGATCACCGGTAGGAGCAACCGCAGGCTCCTACAAAAGCTGATCCAGCTATGCAGCTAACATAGCTGGCCCATGCGTCAGCGTGAATCGAGGTCACATTCACGGAGCTGGGGAAGCCGCGCCGCTCGTGTGCACCGGCTCATGAAGCGTGTTCAAGGCGCTGCACGAACTTGGCGGGTTTACCCGAGCGATTACTCCGCAATACCACTCGTGAGGTCCATAAAGTCATCTATTGAGAGCAACAGATATTCCGTCTCACCATTTTGATGCCCTGGCAGGAGCATGCCGTTAGGCATGACCGGGTCGTCACTCACAACCACCAATCCCGACATGTCGACGATTTTTCGGATCAGGTCGACAACCCGAATTTCGTGTCGTATCCCGGACTTCAACTGACTTGATAATGTTGGCGGCGATAGTGCATTCTCCCGCGTCTCCTCTATCTGATACGCGTCGAGAATGAACGATCGCTGCCATGCTTGAGTTGGTGGCTTTCCTGGTGAGAGAACCCGCTCCATCGCTACGCAAGACTGAACCAAGGCCCTTTCCAATTGATCAATGGGCCGATCACTGCCAGCGTAGTCCTTATCAATGACCTGATGGTAATAGGCCCATACCCTTTCGCGTTGAAGCTCCAGCTCGCGGTGCCAAGGATTTGAGGACGAGACCAAGAGCATCAAACGTTCACGCGACAGGAAGGTTGATTTCCACCCGCTGCCGCGTCTCCAACGCAACGAGCACCTGCTCAGCGATAAAGGTTGCTGCGAAACCATCCCACGACGTTGCTGCTCCTTCCGCGATGTTGCCGTTGGCGATCGCGGTGATCCATTTCTGGTTCTGGATACGATAGGCATCAGCGGATCTTGGAATCCAGTTCTGTGGATATGAGGTCTGTTCGCCGCCATTGACACGCAGCCGCTTTGCCGTGGGCTCGGCGAGCGAGACGGTACCATTCGAGCATACCGCTTCGGCCTGCACATGATAGCCGTAGGTGGCATTCATGAAGACTTCGACCGAAATCACCGTGCCGCCAGCGGTTTCGAAAACAAACAGAGCGGGGTCCTTATCCTTGGTCGGGATTGCGTTAACGGCAATGAGCTCGTCGTCGAGCAACCAGCGGGATATGTCGATCTCGTGGACCAAGGTGTTGGTGACGGGCATCGCTCCCACAAACCACGGTGGAGCCGACGCATTGCGGTGGCTACAATGAAGCATCCGGACCGTGCCCAGTTCTCCAGCACTCAACGTGCCTTTCATGGCGCGATACGAGGGATCAAACCTTCGCATGTAACCTGTTTGGACCAACGAGCGACCCAATCTTCGTTCCAGTCGAACGATTTCAAGCGCCTCCTTGGACGTTGTGGAGAGAGGTTTTTCGCAAAGTACAGGTTTGCCCGCTGCAAGCGCTGCCTTGAGCAGACCGAAATGCGTGTCATCAGGAGAAGCAATCAGTACCGCGTCGACCGAGTGATCATATACAAGTGCCGACGGATCGTTCGTCGTGCGGGCACCTTTTGCCGCCAGTTCGGCGCGCCCAACGTCCTGATCGGCAACCATCGCTAGGTGCGCGCCAGATATCTCTTCGCGAATGATGCGTGCATGGTCTGCGCCCATCACCCCTGCCCCAATGACACCAATCCCGATACTCATCGAAAATCCCCTTTGATATAGCGACCAGGATCAACCCATATGTTGCCGCCGGCTTGCGAGGCTAATGCGGCTTCCACAAAAGCGACGCCCGCCAGTCCCTCAACGGCTGTCGCGAAGAACAGCGGAACATCGACCGATCGTTTCTCCCGCTTTGCTTCTATCGCAACGGCGACCTCGGAATAGACGTTCGCGAATCCTTCCAGATAACCTTCAGGATGCCCTTTCGGCACCCGGGTCATCAGATAAGATTCGGGCAGAAGACCAGTGTTTCCCTTCGAAAGGAGCCGCGGGGCTTCATCCGTCGGGGTGTATCGCAACACGTTCACGTCATCCTGTCGCCATTCGATCCCACCGTCGGTTCCATAGACTCGAATTCGCAGACCGCAGTCATTGCCCGGGGCAACCTGGGTAATGATCATCGTGCCCCGCGCGCCGTTTTCGAAGCGGAGCAAGACGTGAGCATTGTCGTCAAGTCTACGTCCAGGAACGAGGGAGGCGATATCGGCCAGTAACTCGGTGACCCGCTGGCCAGATACGAACTGCGCTAAATGCCATGCGTGCGTACCGATGTCGGCAATCGCGCCACCAGGGCCTGACCTTTTGGGGTCAGTACGCCAGGCTGCCTGCCCATCTCCGGTCTGGTCGATCGGGCGCGTGAGCCAGTCCATGACGAACTCGACATGCACCAACCGGATTTCTCCGAGCTCACCGTTCGCGATCATCGCCTGGGCTTGTCGCACCATGGGATAGGCAGCGAAGGCGTGGGGAACAGCAAACAGGAGATCGGAATCCGCAGCCCGCTGAACCAGGTCCCTCGCGTCTTCCAACGTCGTCGTTATAGGTTTATCGCACACGACATGAATGCCGGCCTCGAGGAACGTCCTCGCGATGTCATGGTGGGTGAAATTCGGGGTGGTTATCGCCACGACCTCGATACCGTCCGGCCGATCGGCTTCCTTTCGGGCCATATCCTGATAGCTCGCGTAGCACCGTTCAGGCGATAGGAACCACTCCGCCCCTGCTCGCTGCGCCGTTTCCGGATTGGAAGACAATGCGCCCGCAACCAGCTGATAGCGATTATCCATCCGAGCCGCGATTGCATGGACGGGACCGATGAAGCCGCCGCTTCCTCCTACAATGCCCATGCGTATGGGACGGCTCGGCTTGGGAAGTTGAATGTTCGAAGTGCGTCCCCGCTTCTCCTCCTGCATGATCTACTCCACCGTCAACCAGGACTGTTCGCGCGACGAACGCTGGATCGCCTCGATTACCGTCTGAATTCTCAGGCCCGCCCGGAAGTTGAAAGGTTCGGGTCGCGCACCCGCGATTGCCTCGATGTAGCCAGCCACTTCGATGGCTTTCAGGTCATTGAAACCGAGTTGATGCCCTGGAGCGACGCAAAAGCGGCCGTAGGGTGCATGGTCAGGCCCTGCTTCGATCTTGCGAAAGCCCTGGCGTCCCTTGGCGTCCGCCGTCGAGTAGAAATGCAGCTCATTGAACCTTTCTTGTGTGAACGAAATCGCTCCCTTTGTCCCGTAGACCTCGAAATCGTGCTGCATCTTGCGGCCGGTAGCGATCCAGTTGCCCTCGATCGATCCGCTAGCGCCGTTCTCAAATCGAACGAATGCCCGCGTCACGTCGTCCGTCGTAACAGTCTTGCGGCCGCCTCGCCCGTCCGGTCGATCGTGGATCATCGTAACACAATCGCCCATAACCTTCCTGATTGGCCCGAGCAGGAACTCTGCTGTCGCCAGCGCGTGGCTACCGATATCTGCCAGCGCTCCGCCACCTGCCGGATCGTGTCGGAAAGTGAACGGGCTGCTTTCGTCGACCATGTAGTCTTCGGCATGAAGACCACGATAGCCCCGAATATCACCAAGTTCGCCAGCGGCAATCATCTGCTTTGCAAGGACGATCATCGGATTGCAAAGGTAGTTAAAGCCGACCTGTGTCTTGATCCCTGCGCGTTCTGCGGCCTCGGTCATCTCCCGCGCGTCAGCGGCTAAGGGAGCCAGCGGCTTCTCGCAGTAGACATGCTTCCCCGCCGCAATGGCCGCGAGCGCCATTTCCTTGTGAAGCGCGTTGGGAGCTGTGATATCGATGATGTCAATCGAGGGATCGTTGACGATTGTACGCCAGTCGTCTGTCGCATGGGCAAAGCCAAGGGCAGACCGGGCAGCTTCGGCCTGCGCAATACTTACGTCGGCGATACAGGCAAGTTCGACGTCATAGGGAAGCTCGAAGACCCTTTGGGCTGCGGCAAAGCCGAATACGTGGGTTTTCCCCATGAAGCCCGATCCAATGAGCCCGAGCCGAAGTTTGTTTTTCATCTGGTCAATCCTTTGATTGTAGAGCGTATCAGCCTCGTGCACGCGTATAGGCGCGGCTTAGCACCCTGCTTAGAAGCTCGGAGGTGTGATCGGATAATTTAAGGGTTTGCCGCTAATCGCGACGGCAGGTCAGCAAGATAAGGTCAAGCAAGGTTTCCTCCACCCTCCTCGTAAATTCGATTGCTGCTGTCTCGACTGATGTCGACGGTAGCTCGCAACAAGTTTGCAACATTTTTTGCAAATTTCTTGATCTGTCAATATATATTCTGTAGGAGCGGATCGCGAGGAGTTTGATCACATTGATCGCTTATTGAGGAGGGTCGCATGAAGGCTAAACTGGGAATCGCGCCAATTGCTTGGTGGAACGACGATCTCGCGGAGATCAGCAGCGATATCTCGCTTGAGGGTTGCCTAGCGGAGGCCAGCCAAGCGGGCTTTACCGGTATGGAGACTGGTCGCCGCTTTCCGATGGACCCCAAGGTACTGACGCCTATTCTCAATCAATACGGTATCAGCGTTTGCGGCGGCTGGTTTTCGGGTCTTCTTCTCGACGGCAACATCGAAGCGGAAAAAGACCGAATCGCGCAGCAGATGGAGCTGTTCAAGGCGGTGAACGCACCCTGCATCGTCTATGGCGAAACGGCCGGCACTATCCAGGGTGACCGTACCGCGCCGCTGGCCACGAAGCGAAAGCTCACGGACGATGAAGTGAAGGTCTACGGTCGCAAGATGACCGAGTTCGCGGAATGGTGCGCCGAGCAAGGGATGCCTATCTCCTACCACCACCACATGGCGGCCCCGATTGAAACCGAACATGAGCTTGATCTTCTGATGAAGCATTCGGGCGACGCTCTTCCGCTGCTGTTTGACGCCGGTCACATGGCGTTCGCTGGCGGCGATGTTCTCCGCGTAATCGACAAACATCATGGCCGCATTACCCACGTTCACACGAAGGACGTCCGCCTCGACGTAATCAACGGGCTGGATCGGACCAGAGAGAGCTTCTTGGACGCGGTGATCAAGGGAGCGTTCACGGTGCCAGGAGATGGCAGCCTGGATTTCGAGGTCATCGTGAAGCGTCTGGCGTCCTACGGCTATGAGGGATGGTTCGTCGTGGAAGCCGAGCAAGACCCGGTCAAGAACCCGCCTCTGGAAATGGCGAAGAAGGGCCACAAGGAGCTTCTGCGAGTGATGGCCGCGGCTGGCTACCAAGTCCAAGCTTAGGGCACCGGTCACGCATTGCGACGAGATTTCTGCGTCGCAATGCGTGTTACCGAGCACTCCATGAGCCTCGTGGCTAGTGCATTAGTTCGGCTCTACACCGTATCAAGGTTCGCCGCGCAGAATAGATGCAGTTCGGGTCTGCGGACGTTCGAGAAGGCAGATTTCTCAATACCGAGCCTCGCGAGCACGTCACCAAGCGCCCATTTCGCTTGCCGGAGCGGGTCCTGATCGATGACGAAGTCGAGTACGCCTTGACGCATCAGTTCGTCATGGACCTCGTTCCGCTCGTGTCCAATCCAGATTGGCTTGTCATGCAGCGTCTCCATGATTGACGCTATTTCGTCGCCAGGGTCTCCGGTTTCATAAACCGCCGCCGGCTTCCGACCTTCGGCAAGCATGGCTGCGAAGTGTTCCCGAGAAGCGCCAGGCGTCTCGTTTGTCAGGAATATTTCGACAGTTGCCAACTTATCCAGATGTCCGACAAAACCTTCGATCCGGTCACGATGTGATTGCATTGTGGAGTTCGCTTGGAGGACCAGCACGTGCCCACCGTTTGCCCGAAGCCCGAAGTTCACAAGAGAGGCCGCAGTTCTGCCCGCAGCAACGTTGTCGATGCCACTGAATGCATGTGCTGGAAGCCCCGAGATCATTGTGGAGATGCAGACCAAAATCCCTCCCTGCTCGATGAAGTCACTAAGACTTCGTTCGATCGTAAGCGCGAATTTCTATGCGCCTTTTGAAGCGGAGTGCTCTGATGCATGAAGTGTCCACCAAAAACAGGTGGACACCAAATCATGGACGATGCTCCTAAACTGCAGGTGCGGCTTGTTGGCCGCGACGGTCGCCGTCGATATGACCCTTCCTCCCGAGATCAGCTTGTCGCAGCGTGTTTAGAGCCCGGCGTTTCGGTTTCGCGTCTAGCTCTGGAGTACGGCGTCAACGCCAATCTCGTTCGCAAGTGGGTGAAGAGAGCTAAAGAAGATAGTGCATTGCCTGCGGTATCTAGGTTCGTTCCGGTTCAGATAGCTACGGATATGCACTCGTCTTCTGCCAGCGGTCCACTGACGAAGGTGGAGCCGGTGGGCAAGCGATCTCATGCATCCAAGCTGAGCGCGGTGCTGCCGAACGGGGTCAGCCTGACGCTGGAATGCAGCGATGTCGATGGTCTGGCGGCAATCATAGGAGCGTTGAGCCATGTTCAGACTGGGCGCTGATCTGAAGGTCTACCTCCATCGGGAACCCATCGACTTCCGCGCGGGCATCAACAGCCTAGCGGTCCTTGTGCAAGAGGTGATGGAGCTAGACCCGTTTGCTCCATCAGTGTTTGCCTTCTGCAATCGCAGGCGTGACCGGGTGAAGCTCTTGTTCTTTGATCGGTCCGGGTTTGTTATGGTCCTGAAGAAACTAACGGAAGACCGGTTCAGGTGGCCCCGCCGGGAAACCGCAGTGGTGACGCTGACGACAGAGCAACTCCACTGGATCCTCGATGGCATCGATATCGATGCGATGATCCGCCATCCCGTGCGGCAGTATCAGATTGCTGGCTGAGGATGGCGAATTGAGATTGACGCGCAGGGGCGGTTCAGATTCAAGAATCTGATGACGCGCACCGGCGAACCGAGCATTGCAGAACTGATGGCGCAATTAGCAGCCAACGCTGCCGAAATCGCTGCGCTCAAAGCCGAGAAGGAAGCGCTCTCGCAGCGGGTCGTCAAGCTGGAAGAAGAACTGGCACTGGCAAAGCTCCATCGCTTTGCACCCCGCAGTGAGAAGCACATTGATCGTCTCTTCAACGAGGCCGAAGAGGCTGCGGTCGAAGGTGGTCGCGAGGAAGACGATGTTGTCGAGCTTCCGGATACTGGCTTGCCTGCGGCCGAGGGCGTTACGGGCAAAAAGCGGGGACGCAGGCCTCTGCCGGCAGACCTGCCGCGCGAGCGTGTCGAATACGACCTTGCTGACGATCAGAAGGCTTGCCCGTGCTGCAAAAGCCCAATGCATCGCATGGGCGAAGCCGTTAGCGAGCAGCTCCATATCGAGGTCAAGGCAAAGGTCCTGCAAAATGTGCGGTTCAAGTACGCTTGCCGCCACTGCGATCGTACCGGGATCAACACGCCTGTGGTAATCGCACCGATGCCACCGCAACCCTTGCCGGGCAGCATCGCTACTGCTTCGACGCTGGCCTTCGCGCTCGTGCATAAATACGTCGACGGCACGCCGCTCTACCGCGTGGCGCAAACATTCGAGCGTGCTGGCGTTCCGATCAGCCGTGGCGCTCTTGCGCATTGGGTCATCGGCTCGAGCGAGAAGCATCTATACCGCATCTATGATGCTTTGAAGCTGCGACTACGATCGCATTCTCTCATCCATGGCGATGAGACGACGGTTCAGGTGTTGAAGGAAAAAGACAAGGAAGCGACCAGCACGTCGTACATGTGGGCCTATCGCAGCAGCGAGGACAGTGACGAACCAATCGTGCTTCTCGACTACCAGCCCGGCCGCGGTCAAATCCACCCACAGACCTTTCTCGGTGACTACGACGGCATATTGGTGACCGACGGCTACACAGCCTGGCGCACATTGCATGGCGCAACCCATGTCGGATGCATGGCGCATTCACGGCGGCGCTTTGTCGAGGCCCTCAAAACCAGGAAGAATGGAGGCGGACCGCCGGAGCAGGCGCTCCGGTTCTTCGAGCAGCTCTATCGGATCGAAAAGCAGGCAAGAGACAAGACCCCAGATCCAGGGGAGACAAAGGCCGATTGCATTCGCCGTTTCCGCCAGCAGCACAGCCTGCCTGTCCTGAACGCCCTAAAGACGTGGCTCGATAACATCGCGCCGAAGGTCGTACCGGATACCAAGCTCGGCGATGCTGTGTCCTACACCCTAAACCAATGGGATTATCTGACGCGCTACACCAGCGATGGCAGGATGCCGATCGATAACAACATTCTGGAACGCGAGATCAGAGTTTTTGCCACCGGAAGAAAATCGTGGCTGTTCAGCGATACCGCTGACGGAGCCAGGGCCAGCGCTGTGATTTACAGTCTGATGCTGACCTGCCGCGCCTGTGGCGTCGATCCGCTCTCTTGGCTGCGCCACGTCCTCACTGAGCTGCCCCAGCTTGACGAAGCCGACGACATCGGCGACCTGCTGCCCTTCAATTACTCCAAGACCACGGCGGCCTGATAAAGCTGGGTACTGCTACCCAGCTAAGCGCAAGTGTCCGTCAACTGCCGTCAATGCGCATTGAAAATCGCGCTTACGTTCGATCTCCGCATCTATTTCCGCCGCGACAATTAGAGCACTCTTTTTCATCTCTGCGCTCGTAATTGCGCGGATCATAGCGTCTCGATCATTCTCCGGAACGAATGTTCGATGGAGTGTGACACCTCGCGGTAGGAGCTTTTTTGCATCCTTCAGTGCAGCAGATAGCTTTTGCCAGTAAGGCGTCGGGTTTGAAGGCAAGATTGCCTCGATACGGAGGTTGCCAAAATCAGGGTTTGGCAAAACCCGCCTGAGCGCGATTTGGCTTGCGGCTTCGAGCACCTTCATTCGGGTCGTGGGCGAGACACTACCCCGTTCGTTCAGAACACGCTCGACGGTGGTCACGCTGACGCCCGCCAGTTCAGCGACGTCACGAAACCCTGGAGGCCGACTTTGTATCCCCATGTTCGCTCTTCCTAATCATCGCTGCGACACGAAGCTGATCCATCTTCCTCCTGAAAAAAGGGACGCCGTCAACGCGTCGAAATGTCAATCATTTTGATGACGTGAATCCGTCCAGCCTAGCATCGGTGGCGACTTGTCGCACCGCATATCCCGGTTCTATAGAAAGGCCTTCCTCCCAAGGAAACCTCTACTGCGAAGCAAATTCGTCGAAATCTCCCGGCCATTCGCCGGGCGGGCGTATTTGTGCGTGGTTCTAACCAGGACACTGGTTGCTGAGCCAAATGGTCCGGCAACCAACAACCGGAATCAATCGAAATGCGCGAGCGGGTCTCCACGAATGTAGATAATCGGCGAAAAGCTACCCGAAGCCGTTTGATCCCGATTGCTTGCTCGCACTGTTGGAACGCACTCCCACGTTCCTGAATCTAACGGATACTTCAGATGAAAATCTTTATTGAGTGGATACTTCGTGTCCTCGGGGTCGTTGTTGCCCTGCTGGGGCTGGGGCTGGCCGCGGGGGGCGTCAAGCTCCTGACATTGGGCGGCTCCTGGTTCTATTTCGCAGCCGGCGTCATCATGATGGCGATCGGCTATTTCGCATTCCGCCGTCAGGCCGCAGCGTTGTGGACAGCACTAGGTCTTTTGATCCTTAGCGTCGCCTGGGCGATATCCGAGGTCGGGATCGACTTCTGGCAGCTGGTGCCGCGCACTGTGACATTTCTCGTCATCGCGTTGGGAGCGGCCTTGATATCGCCGCTTCTCGCTCGCAGATCGGGAGCACCGGCGCTGACAATTCGCTCAGGCGGTCTGCTCGTCGTCGTGCTTGCCGCCGCTTTCGTCGGAACCGTGGCTGGCATGTTCCGCCCTCACCCGACGGTTGTCGCCACCAGCCA
This sequence comes from Rhizobium sp. AN80A, assembly GCF_030053015.1. Classification (NCBI taxonomy): domain Bacteria; kingdom Pseudomonadati; phylum Pseudomonadota; class Alphaproteobacteria; order Hyphomicrobiales; family Rhizobiaceae; genus Rhizobium; species Rhizobium sp. AN80A. The sequence goes on from NZ_JASJPX010000003.1 coordinate 1,824,915, forward strand.
TCAGCCAGCGCCCGTAATCAATGCTGATGCAGGCAAGGAAAGCGGAAACGACTGGCCAGCCTGGGGTCGAGGAACGACAGGCAATCGTTTCGTCCAGTTCGACCAGATCAACAAATCGAACGTCAAAGACCTGAAAGTCGCATGGACATACCACACCGGCGACCTCGCTGTTGACGGAAAAGAATATCAGGTCACGCCTCTCAAGATCGATGACACAGTCTATCTTTGCACACCGTCCAACATCGTGATTGCACTCGATCCAACAACCGGCAAGGAACGCTGGAAGTTCGATCCGCATGCAAAGATATCGCAAAGCACCGCTGGCTGGAGACGTTGCCGCGGTGTCGGATATGCCGATCTCACGGCATCTACCGCACCGGCGGGCGACACATCTACCCCTGACAGCGTCCAAGCGGTCGCCCCACTGCCCGAGGTTTGCCGCAAACGCATTCTGACGTCCACAACGGATGCACGGCTGCTGGCGATCGATGCAGAAACAGGTAAGCTTTGCCAAGACTTCGGCGTCAACGGCGCAGTCGACCTCAGCGTTGGTCTCACGAAAGACCCGGTTGGAGGTCAGCAAGGATCGTACAACGTGACGTCCGCACCGCTGGTCGCCGACGGCGTCGTGATGGTCGGAGGCAGGCTTAACGACAACCTCACGGTTGGCGAACCGTCTGGCGTCGTGCGCGGTTTCGATGTCCGTACGGGTAAAATTTTTTGGGCATGGGATGCCGCGCGTGGCGCAACCGACAGCACGCCCTTGCCTGAAGGTGAAACCTACGCTCCAGAGACCCCGAATTTCTGGGGCACCGCAGCTTATGATCCCGCTCTCGGATTGGCGTACTTCCCAACCGGGAACCAGACGCCTGACTTCTGGACCGGCAATCGTCACTCCTATTCCGACGAGTATAACGACGCCATCGTCGCCGTTGATATGAAGACGGGCAAGGAACGGTGGCACTTCCGCACCGCCAACGTCGACCAGTACGACTACGACGTCTCCTCGCAACCAATCCTCTACGACCTGCCTAAGGCTGACGGCACGAAGACACCCGTGCTCATCCAGTTGACCAAACGCGGGGAGATTTTCGTCCTCGACCGTCGCACCGGCGAGCCGGTTTTCCCTGTAGAGCAGCGTGGGGTTCCGACGGACGCAATGCCCGGCATGGAAGTATCGCCCACACAGCCTTTCTCCGCGATCTCGGTCGGGGCCGAAAGCCTTAAAGAGTCCGATATGTGGGGCGCGACGATCTTCGATCAGCTTTATTGCAGGATCGAATTCAAGGAAATGCGCTGGGAGGGACCGTTCACGCCTCTCTCCGACAAGAAGCGCACCTTGATTTACCCGGGCTACTATGGCGGCTTCAACTGGGGTGGCGGAGCGATCGACGCGTCGACCGGTACGCTGATCTGGCCCAATGGGGTCGCTTCATCAAGCAGGACGAGGCGAAGCGAATTGGACTGAAGCCTTCGACTGAAGGCGAATACTCCGAGCAACTCGGGACGCCCTGGGGTGTCGAGCGTTCGATGTTCGTGTCTCCACTCGGAGTGCCCTGCTTCAAACCACCGTTTGGATCAATGACCGCGATTGATCTTACTACCGGCAAGACCAAGTGGCAGGTTCCGATGGGTTCGATCCAGGACGCTCCGGTTCACGGAATCGTACCGGGCGTTCTCATTCCGCTCGGAATGCCGACAATGGGCGGTCCTCTCGTGACCAAGGGTGGGCTGACGTTCTTCCACGGCACGTTGGACTACTACACGCGCGCACTCGACAACGACACCGGCGAGGAATTGTGGAGAGGTCGACTTCCTGTAGGCGGTCAAGGTGCTCCGATGAGCTATATCGGCCACGACGGAAAACAGTATGTAGTCGTCGTCGCTGGCGGTGCCACGAGGACCGGCACCAACGATAACCGCGGCGATGACGTAATCGCCTACGCCCTCCCGAACGGGGAAACTAAGTAAAAGAACAACCCCGGCCCGCAGAGGGCCGGGTTCGCATCGCTTGTGGAAGCTAACATCCCTTTGGTTCCAAACAGAAGTATGATTCTTCGGAACCCTGGCTTCCGATAACATTCATTATCGGAATTCAACAAAACCGCTCGAAAGCGGCATTCTGGAAAAGACTAGTTCGACTCCGCTTGGAGCGAGCAATCACTAGAACGCACGCTCGACAAATCGCCGACGCCGTCGCGTGCATCAGCGCGTCGTGGACGAATTTGGCTAGGATATCTACGATGACATCGACTGATCCCGGCCCGGAGGATTGGGGCGAATGGTGGCCTGAGGCTTGGGCGCTGCGCGACCTCGACAATGCCTCGTCCGAGGCTCCGTCGGGCCTCCCTAGCGAGTGGTGGTCAGCACCACGGCTGCCGACGTCCCGTCCACGTCCTAGCAAGCCCTTCGGCTACGAGGATATCACCGAGGCTTCGACCGTCGCGGACGAGAACGCGTAACTTCCGCCCATATTTGTCCTCATCACGCCCGGGCCAAGCTCGCATTTCGAACGGCCCCTCGTTTACGAGTTCGACGAGGCGAGCCGTAGCTCTGTTGCCAAGCGCCAATTCCGATGCGCAGCGCGGTTCACTGACCTCGGGCGTGTCGATGTCGGCAACACGGATTTTCTGCCCACCGATCCAGAGTGTGTCTCCATCGACTACACAATGATATCGCACGCTGCCGGAACAGACACCGTAAGCCGTTAGAGGCTTTGCGATGGTCGCGGCCGCCTTGGCGAGCGGGATATCGCCGAGGAGGTAGTAGCCGCCCGCTCCGCCGCCGAACGCGATGACGACCGCCGCGATCACTGTCTTGGCGAAGCCGTCGGATGACTTAGCATGATGCACGCTTTGCTTTTGGAATTTCACGACGTCGCCCATTGCCCACCCCCAATACCGTAGATCGATCATACCCGGAAGGGTTGAATTCCAAGTTCATGAGTTCGGTTGCATTTTAGACGTCGCGAAATCCTGCCGGCGAAGCCGCGGCATGCCGATTGTCAGCACATCATAGTCTCAGACAACAACACAGGGAGAGATTTGATGTCTGAATTTTTTAAGCCATGGGACCTGCTTCTGCTCGCAGAAATCACTTACTCGAGAAGGCGAGCTCATGCCTCGTACTTCGAAAAGGGCAGACCTACGGCAGTTGACAAACATGTCGACATCGGCGGCGCGGGCCTGAGCCATGAATCCATTAGATGTAGCGTCTCCGATGCACTCAGCAGACTTTTTGCGAACCACACCTGCGGGATCGTTATAGACCCCGGCGTCAACGAGATGACACGGTAATCTGGGTATACGAACTGCCAGAGAAGGCTGGCACGCATCTCTGGCATGTTTCCAAGACAGTACCAGGTCTACTGCCGGTGGAAAGCGCCGACAAATGGTTGGTGAGCTTCTTCCAGACTGTTCCCGTCGCCTATTGCAAGGATGGGATCGAAGCTCGCACCGGGTTGGCCTATTATGATCGGCCGCCTTTTGCCATGCCGAAGTACCGATTAAGAGCTGCCAAGGAAGCGGTGCCACTGGATGAACTCACCGAGGATCAACATCGATCGGAGACAAGGAACCTGCTTCTCCGCAAGCTGCGCGCAGAGACGCTGATCGAGGAGTTGAAGGCTTACCAGCTCATCGAAGATATCGGCGAGGCCGACGTGTTCCATGTCCTCTCGACCGTGAGGGAATGGGCGGAGCCGGCCGAGCAAGCTGAGTGAATTGCGTCGAACCCTTTGTTCACAGGACCCCGCGATCAATGCGGGGTCTTTCTTTTTGTTCCTGCTGCATGCAGATTTCGGCACCGATCCCGTCAACCAGGATGCGCCAATGCCGCCCGAACTTAATTTTCACATCGCGGAACTTGCCGTAAAAACCAGAGCACGAAACCGCGAAGACCTCTGGAACACGGCGATCATGACGGTCATCGCCGCCGGCTTGGCGTACTGGGCGTACAGGACCGTTGCCCACGCCGCACTCTTCGGTTTCATGGCCTTCGTAGTGGTGGCGATGGGCAATCGCATTTCAGGCGAGCTGTACCGCTGGCGAACGAAGATCGAGGCTAGCAAGCTGATGGACAAGCTGGGCATGTAGGCTAGGCCCGCCGATCACGCCTTACCCCTTAGTAGGTCGATCCAGATGTCCTTGCCGAGCCAGACCAACAGTGCAGCCACGAGCACGATGGCAATTGGCCTCATTAGAGCCGTCAGAAACGCCAACATCAGGGATTTGCTCGCGCCGCCCATGAGTGCCTTGATCTTGGGTGCCTCGTGCTTGTCGCCGACACGCATCGCACTGACAAACCTCAGCCATCCGATCCGCCGTCTTTCCCACCATGTGGTCTCGGCCTCTATACTGGACACATAGGCGTAGGCCACCAGGTCGTCGAAGTCTCGCTTGAGACTGCCGAAGACCTGGTGGCCTGATCGAGGTCCGATCCCCCTGAATACGAAATCTTCTTCGGTCTTGCCAAACGTGCTTTTCGCCGGATACAGGATCGTGGCGATGTCACCCATTGCGCCAAGGGAATAAAGAAGCGACGCTCCGTCTTCGGTGGCGGTTTGCTTTCCGTCGTAGTCCTTCCGAAACATGCTTCGCCTGCCGAACCGTAGCTCCAGCCGGATGTCGTCGCGGTTATCGACGTGGAAGCCGAAGTAGGCATCAAGTGCCTCGAACCTCGGGTTGGCAGCCTTCAGCGTGTCGATCTCGGCCATCGCCAACGCCTTGAAATGCCGGAACTCAATTTCGGCATCGCGCTGACGTCTCCGGGCCTGTGCAAAGATGTTCTCGACCATTTCGGCTCCCATTGTTGTGGTGCGGAGCTAGCACAACCGAAAGCCGACAGCATCAACATTCTCGTCGGCCGATTTGTGCCGGTCCGCCGGCCGTCACACCATTGATGTCAGACACCAACGACAGGGAGAGTTTGATGTCCGAAGATTGTAAACTGAAGGTCGTCGACGACATGGCTGATAGCGTCTCCATGACCGTGACGAGGTTGTGGTATTCGAACAGTTACGGCGATGTCGAAGTCGTTGGACCTGGACCGTTGACCGATCGCTTTCGAGGGGAGACTTCGACGGTGACGATTTGCAAATAATTCACCACGCCGATGAAGCCGAACTTGCCTAAAGGAACATTTTTCTGACGCCCGTGCATTAGACGGCCCGGATATACGTGCGGAATCCGGGCTGTAGTGCAAGAACTGTAAAATCCGATCGACGTCTGCACCGGCCTCGTAACCAGTTATCTTTACAGGCTCTTAGCCGCCCCCGGATAGACCCCTCCTCGTCGAAACGAACTAGAGGAGCCGACGATTGTCTGACTTCATTTCCTTCCATGAGCGAATAGGTGCGACCCTGTAGCTCATGCCCGGATCATCGCACCGATCCGGGATCGAAAGGACTTGGCATGGCCAAGCTGAACAACCTCAACCGTCACGCACGTCGTAAGCAGAAGGCCCTCAACTGCGCTAGCTCTTACGAACTTGCAAAGTCCATCCTCGCCGACTTCCCTCCTGAATTGGAGGCGGTGCGCAATACTGCGCTCGCAATGGTCAAGCCTGGCGAGGCTGTCGCTCGCAAATTCCTCGATGAGGTTTTTGCGAACGAAGTGGATGCAATCTGCCATGTTCCGCTGTTCGCAGTTAAGCCTCACCGCTTCGCGTTCGTAGACATGACGAGATCCTCCATCGGACTTTGCGGAGACGTTCTTGGCGGAGGGGGTGCGTGCTCGCTACGTCTTCCCCATCACGCCCTTGCGCGGCATCACCTTCGGGGCGATCGCGGACATGTTCCGCTTCGACCAAGAAGGAATGCTGATGTCGCTCACCTGCCTCGCGGCGATCCTCATTCGCTCCATCGAATGCGACGATGAGGAGGAAATGGCGAAAATGGAGAAGTTCACGCTGTACTTCGTCCAGCAGGTCTTCAACCGCTTCAACGGGGCGCTTGAAGCCAACGGAGCTGCGGACCCGGCGCGTACGCACTAGATTTCGACAACCAAGGCCCCGGGTGAAACCTCGGGGCCTTTTGCGTTTTCGCCGGCCGATGGGGCTGCGCTGAATCTTGCAGATCACTTTGTCAGGCTTCCTGAAGATCAATTTCTCAGGAAGCCGCATGCCGCAGATCAGAAAAAGAGGTGTCGGGATTTCGAAGCGCGCCATCTCGGTGCAGCCGGAATCCGTAGACGATTCTGCCGGCCGTTTTCCTCTCATCGCGACGACGGCCCCCCCGTCCCCACGATGATTCCCGACCCGAACAATCCCGAGGCGATGATCGAAGTCGACGAGGTTCTCCTCGCCGAAGGTCTGGACTTCTTGAGGCTCTCAGGAAGTCCGGGTTTGGAGGTGCAAAATGAAAACCCCGAAACGTCTCGCCTGGATCGTGGTCTTCACCATCGTCGCATTCAATGTCCTGACATCCTGCACTACCACGGCCCCCAAGACCATCTTCCAGGTCGTCGAGCGGAAGGTCGAAGTCCCGAATTTCCTGCTGACCTGCGACGCCGAACCTATTGCCGGAACCGTCTGGCTCAAGGAACGCGACGTCGCGCGGTTCATGTTCAAGCTTGCTGAGGCGGGAGAGGACTGCCGAGTTAAGCTGGCGGCCGTGAAGCGCCTCTTCGACGCCAGATAGTCGCTGCAAGCGATAGAATTCGTATACCTGGTGGGCTGTCGAGCCAATAATGGCTCGCAGAACTGAGACAACGATCGAGTTACCGAATTGCCTGATCGCTTGACGCTCGCGAGGATGAAGAATGAAGTCCTCCGGAAAGCCCGAAATCCGAGCGCATTCTCGCGCAGTGAGAGTTCTCGGCTCTCCGTTCACGAGATAGACACCCGTGTTCGCGCCACCGCCTCCGCCGCCAGAGCACAGCGTTGTTCCCAAGCCCCGGGGATCGTAGACACGATATCCTTGGCCGCCGTTGCCGAACCGTCCAACACGTGCGATCCGGTTTTTCCGACCGTCGAAATCTTTTTCCGGAATAAACTCCTGGGACATCGGCTTCACGATTTCGAGGTCAAGCATATCCTCGACGCAGTACTGAATGACTGTCTTCCAAGGCCAAGAGAACCGATGCTCGAGTTTGATGTCATCGCGCAACGCAACGATGAAGATGCGTTCACGCTTCTGTGGGGACCCGTAGTCCGATGCGTCCAGGACTTTGCTGTGCACGCAATATCCGAGGTCCAGAAGGCACTGTCGCATCATTGCAAACGTCCGACCGCCATCGTGAGCTTCAAGATTTCGGACATTCTCCAAAAACATAACGCGCGGCTTGTGGTGCTTCGCAATACGAACAATCTCGAAAAAGAGCGTGCCGCGGGTATCTTCGAAGCCCAGCTTACGGCCTCCGATTGAGAAAGCCTGACACGGGAAGCCCGCGCAAAGGATGTCGTGTGCTGGAATATCCGTCTCGGAAATCTTTGTGATGTCGCCGGCTGGACGCAGGCCGTGGTTCTGCTCGTAGACATTGGCGGCACATTCATCGATTTCCGACGCGAAGACGCAGTCCGCGCCTATAGCTTTCAGGGCCAAATGAAATGCGCCGATGCCCGCAAAAAGATCGATAAATTTCCAGCCCTTGAATGACATGCTTCACCGCAAGAATGTTTCCTTATCAAAATGGTGTGTCGAAAATCTCGGGTATGCAAGTGAAGCCGAAGACATTTATTCTCAAACAATTTCCGCCGGCGGACTTGTGCAGGGCAATGGCCGACCGCACTATAAATACAGGCGATCAACGAGCAGATGTCTCCCGATATCAAGCCCGATCGATCGACTGAAACATCTTGGATGTTCGCGAGCCCGGGGTTTCTTTCCCCGGGCTTTTTCTTTGCGTAGATTAGTCGAGTCCCAGCTCGCGACCGCGCGCAAGATGTTCTGTTGAGCCGCGCCAATAATATCCGTCGGGCAAGACAATGTTGCCTGCAGGCGACTTCGGATCGCGGAAGAGAAAGGCGGGCCGTGCGGAGCGCTCGAAGACGGTCCCGTCTTCACGGCGCTTGAGGACGACGACCCTCGTCGGCGGCGCTGCGAGGGGCCGCGTTCGGACAACGTTAGCTGTCTGCTTGAGGTCTGCGAATGGGTTTGGTCGTTCAAACTTCATTGTCATTGTGATGTCTCCCTGGACCCAAATGGTCTCCGTCAATGTTGTTCCGGCCGGCGGATCGACACAAATCCGCGACCACATTTGTCAGTTGCCGCCGTTGGACAAAGACTAGGGCTGTCAACAAAGACAGGGAGACATATGATGTTTAAGGCGCTTGCGGCCGCTATAGCGAGACTTTTCAAGATTGGGGTCAGCGGTTTAAGGTGGTGCGAAAATCTCGTTCTGTCTCCATTCAAAGCGATTTTCGGCGGCGGTGGAGCTATGCCCAATCCGGAGTTCACGCCCACGATGACGAGCACGGAGCTGCTCGAGGAGTACGATGCCAACCGCAAAGCCCAGGCGACGTCTCAGCACTCCAATCGCGATAGCGTCGAATGCGTCGTCAAGTACGCAGGCGCGTCTCCAGCCGCTCGCGCTACGACCGATCTGTCGGCCGTTCCGGCGGACGCGAGGATTACGCTCCTGACTATGGACGATCTTGAACTCAAAGCTCTCGCCAACGCAGGTCCTGCAAAGGTCCGTAAGTGGCTTGAAGGCCGCAATCACGGAATTTTCGGGGTACCGACTGTGACGCCAGTAGACACGGCGAAGTCAGCTACGCCTGTGATGCCGCCGAGGGCCGTAATGACACCGCAGGAGCAGATGATCTGGCGTATACAGTCCCAACTGGGCAAGCCAGATCATTCCAAGGAATTCAGGCTCGCCTAACGCGATTGGCGGGCTTTCTCATTTGTTTTCTTCGAGAGATCGAAGCAGGACCGGAGCCAAATCTGGTCTCTCGTTGAGCAGTTCCCAGCCGAAAACCTCAGCGAGACGCTCCCATTCATCATCGGAAATCTCATGAATCATGCGCGGCGACCCTTCAGCGCGTTGAGCGCTTGCTGACGTTGCGCGCATGCGGCGCGCAGGCGCGCGTTGTCGGCCTCAAGTTCCGAGAGCATCGTCAAAGCTAGTTGAGCCAGTTCTTCCATGTCGTTTGCATGGCGGGTCGCAGACGTGAGAGCATCGTCATAACGACGCTCGTATCGGGCGCGTGCTGTTGCCGCGATTGCGTCGCCGAGCGCATTGGCAAAACCGACGCCTGCAGCGGCGAGAACCATCATCCCGCCCGCGTTGCCGATGGCCGCGCTGTATGCTGGATTCCCGAAGTTCGCCATGTCCATGCCTCCGTCGTTTCCTATCGGACCGCAGATATGCCGGGCTCGATTCCTTTCGGCAAGCCGTCCGCGAAAATATAGCGATCGACTTATTAACGGAGCCCATGTAGATCGCGCGCGTTATCTGGGGGAAAGGCGCACGACATGAAACATCCTAAGTTCATTCATGACTGGAGGAATTTTTGGGACCCGCCGAGATCATTGGGCGGCTCACCAGGCTCGGAACCAAGTCGGCCAAGCGCCGAGCGAGACACGCAAGCGACTGGAAGAAATAGAGCGTGAACGCCAGGCCGATATGCCCGCATTCTGGATGTCATACTGCCAAATAGCCGCCTGCGTCGTCCTGATCGGCTCGGTCCTCGGGGCAATCGTGTATTTCGCGTTCTAATCCCGAGGCAGGCGACCGAGGATGATGCGATTGCCCTCGGTGTTGCCGCATGCTCGGCACCGCAATCGTTTGGCGACCTCGGCAAGCACTATGCTCGACCGACCCCGCTGAAGGTCCCACCGATCCAGCCATGCCTCTCGCTCGCACTTGACGCATCGACCACCGACGCACTCCCACTCCATCATCTTTCTCAAGTCGGTCGCAACGTCTTCGAGCTCTCCGACATAAATCGGCGAGCCACGGCCACCGCGGGTCAATTCGATACCTTTCCGATGTTTCATGTTCTTTTTTTGTTCCGGATAGCAACGCGAGTCAAGCAATGATAGCTTCAAGCTCAGGTAGAACCGGGGGATGCCGTGGCCAGACCAAAGGCGAAGAAGCGCACTGTGAAGAAGAAGCGCGTTGCAACCGAACCTGTGCCGCCGCCGTCGCGTCCGCTTGAGGAAGTCTATCTGACGTTTCGACAGGGGCTTCGGGCGAAGACGCAGGGGAAACGCATCCTCTCCGACACTACGGCGGATATCTCCAAATATGCCGACGACCGCGAGCCTCAAATGCCTGGCACGACTATTCGCAATTCATTTCGGGCCTACCCTTGGCGGCCGACGCCATTCAACACGGTCAAGGGCTGACTTGTTCTTGAAGTTGTATTTTTACGATTGCCGGATAGGTTCATCGCCGAAACGGCTTGTGGAATTTGATGGCTACTAATATCCCAAATACTGACATCTGGCGGCCTGGAAGCTTCACCAAAAACTTCAGCTGGGGTAGTCCTTCGGCTGGGCTATCGGAACTTCATTCGATCATACGTCTTGGGTTCAACGACGAGATGAAGGATGTGCCAAGGCACGAATTCCGAACTCGCGTTCGGTCGGCCGGCCGGCCGGAATACATCCCAGTCAATTTCTTCCTATTCAACAAGTCCATCGGCGGCGTCGACCATCTCTGCGCCGATGAACTCGTTTTCCAGGCGCTCAATTGGGACCACTCCCCGCGCTTCGACAAGTTGGCACTGTTCGCGTTCCTGCTCAGCCTTGCCGGGCGATGGTCCCGCGCACGCAGAGAGCAACGACGACCAGCACTCTGGGCCAATGCGTATGTGCGAGAACTCATCGCCGGCAAAAGGAACTGGGAGACGAAGGGCATAAGCGCTGATGACATCGAACGCTTCGTGCGGGCTGATCCTCGGTACCAAGCTGAGACCACCCGCAAGCTCGCGACGAACCTGAACTACCTCTTCATTGGCGGCCGCCTGAAAGAGATGAACACCACCAGGATCGAACGTTGGTGGGTCGACTGCCTGTTTCTTGCCCTCGATCGGATAATCGAGGAGCGTCGCATTGATCGACTGGCTACGCCGCCGTCTGAATACGCGGACCTGCTCACCGACTACGGATTCCTGGAATTGACCGGGCCATCGACGCTCGAAAAGCGACTGGCTATCAAACATCTGGTCACGCTTTACGATGCGTGCGGCGGGCGAGGTCGCTTCTCCGAAGACGCCACCAAAGAACGGACGCTGACATTGGTCCCCGACGTCCAGTTTTTCGTGAAGAATGACCCGCGTCCTCGGGGAGCTGTTCACAGCACCAACCCCCGCGTCCTCAAGAGCATACCCGCCGCCTGCGCCATGCTCGCCAAATACGCAGGCTTCAACGATCTTTCACCCGATGACCTTGAAGAGTTCGACCTTGCTGAATTCGTAAAGCGAAACACGCAGGCAGCGCTCGACCGACTGAAGCAAGAAAACATCGAACCCAGCATGACAGCCGAGGAGCTTATGAAATTGATGAGGGGCGAATGACCACTTTCATGGACTCCAGCATCTTGATCTCCCTGATCAACACCAACGAGCCTAATCACCAGTGGTCGCTCGAGAAATTCAATGCCAGAAAGGAAGTTGGACCGGTCGTGATTTCGGACGTCGTTTACTCGGAAGTGAGCGTTTCGATGAAGGACGTCGGCGAGATCAACCAGGTTCTTACAGAACTCGGCGTCGAACGATACCCTGGCAGTGACGACGCGCTGTTTGGCGCTGGGCGTGCGTACCACACTTACAAGAAGGCCAATAAAGGCCCGAAGAAGAGCCTGCTGCCTGACTTTTTCATCGGTGCAGACGCGCATCAAGAAGGCGCGCCGTTGATGACCGACAATGCCCGAGATTTCACGAAGTACTTTCCGAACCTCGTGCTGATCGTTCCTCCTCCGTGAACAGAGACGCAACGACTGGCTGTGGTAAGATTGGGGACCGAATCACAGCGATAGATCAATGTTCGACGCACTCATAGAACGCGGCTTCCAAGTCGACATCCACAGTCACGCCCGAGCAATCCTCAGCGTCGATTTCCCGCAGGCTGTAGCCGAGCTTGAAGAGACGATTGGCTCCTTGTCGATCCCGATCGAGGAGATCGTCGGTTCCGGCGGCGGAGAGTCTCAAGGCACCCAGCGTCTTCGTCGAGCTCTTGCCGAGCGCGGCTGGGAGAAGATGAATTTCACCGTCGAAAAACGGATCAATGGCGTTGCTCGCGAGGCTATTTCGCACGAGATCGATCACGTTAAGGCGTTTGGTCCCGGCGTCATTGCGGCCGAGATAGAATGGAACAACAAAGACCCTTTTTACGACCGCGACCTCGAAAATTTCAAACGCCTTCACGCCGATGGCGCGATATCGGTCGGCGTCATCATCACCCGCGGCACGTCGATGCAAGATGAGTTGAAAGCGATGGTGCAGCGTTTCGCGACGGAGCGCGGCCTGAACTCACATGAGGCCGTCACTGCCTTCGGGATGAGCCGAACGGCGCGTCAGAACAAGGAAGTCGAGCGTCGCATGCGAGCCGGGCAATCTTACGAGGAGGCTTGGGCAAGCCAGTTCGTGTCGGACAAGTACGGACAGGCGACGACGCATTGGTCTAAGCTTGAGGATAGGGTCCACCGTGGCGTCGGAAACCCCTGCCCTCTCGTACTCATCGGGCTGCCTTCCAGCATCGTTACGTTCGACGAAAACCTTCAGCTCGAGGACATCGAGCGCGAGGAAGAAAGCCTTATCGAAGAAGGCATCGCAGACGCAGCCGACTGATTATTCGGCTGCCACTCGGTCAGTGGCGGAATTGTAGCCGTAGGTCTTCCAATCTGGCTCATATGCCTCGTCGGCCTGGTTACCCCAAGTCGCCCATCCCTTACGGACGCCGCGACCGAACATCTCGAGGTACGGCCCGGGCGAGCAAGCCTCGATCAGGGGATACTGCTCATCTGGCTTGCGAGAATGCTCACGCTTTCGAGAGGACAGGTAGTTGACCTGTGATCGGCCCGGATCGAGGGTGCGCGCGTTCTTTCCGCGAACACCGAACAGGATTAGTTCGGTGACGTTGCGGAAATAGAAACCGACGCCACGACCGTCAGAGCCGCCGTCCTTACGGATTTTGTGCCAGACGAGGTTAGACTTGTACTGGAAGCCCCACGCCTTCATGACTTCAAGGCCTTCAGGCAGAAGAGCGTTTGGTACCCAAAGATACAGGTGCGACGTCGCCGCGGCCGCCTTCGCAACAGGAAGGTCCATGATCTCGGGCAGCGCCATGGTGCCGTAGCGGGACAGGCGCTTGTGTTCGGGAGCGACCTTGCCCGTGCGATTGATGAATTGCCACGGCGGATCGGCCATAATCGTCGCGAACTTGCGACCGGCGGTGAAATCCAGGAAGTCCTGAGACGGTGTTGGAGCGGCTGGGCGGTCTAACATCAAAATCTCCTTAGAATCCCGGGAGTTTGCCAAGGCTACAGAATCGGCAAGATCGGGCATTAACATTTCCGCATCGTTAAGATCGATTACCACAGGAAGCTGGAGCGGTCCTTGTGGATATCTCACTTTCCAAGATTTTGCGGGTTCTGTTGCTAAACGATCGCGTTCCTCTTCTGTTCTCTTTTTCGAGTCGCGTCAACCCACCGAATGGAATCGCCCCCTAAACTTCGACTTAAACTTTACCTGCTGTACTCACCACAGATGGTAAAACGCCCTAGTAAACCTCTGTTGCAACACCAGGATACTTCCCTCCGGGGACGGCCTCGGCGACGTCGCGATCCCGCGCAGCCGTCCCTGCCGTTCGATCCTATGCCGGATCGCATCGAACCCTGTCTCGCGCTGCTCAAGCAGAAGCCCCCGATCGGCGATAGGTGGGCATTCGAGGTGAAATGGGATGGGTACCGCATTGCGGTCCATTTGGATCACGGCAAAGTCCGCATCCTGACCCGCGGCGGACATGACTGGACCGACCGATTTCCCGCGATCGCCGAAGCCGCCAGGAACCTTGTTGTAGAGATGGCTATCCTGGACGGCGAGGCGGTCGTCCTCGACGAACAGGGACGATCCGATTTCGGCGCGCTCCAGCAGTCGCTCGGCGGACGCGGCGGGAAGAAGACTTCCGACGCCTCGGTGCTAATGGTGTTCGATCTGCTGTACTTTGATGGGCACTCCCTGCTGAACACCGAATTGTCGGTGCGGCGTCATCTGCTCGAAGGGATCATTCCCAACGGACCCGAGGGCGCGATCCGCCTGTCCGAGGAAGTCGAAGCCAACGGTGCAGCACTTCTCGCGGCGGCGTGTGAGCACGGCCTCGAAGGCATCATAGCGAAGGACAAGGACAGTCCTTATCGATCCGGCCGAGGCGGCGATTGGGTCAAGATCAAATGCATCCAGAGCGACACGTTCGCTGTCGTTGGCTACGAGCATTCGTTGTCCGCTCGAGGTGGGATCGGCGCGCTGCTCCTGGCAGCGCGCAAGGACGGCAACCTGGTCTACGTCGGATCGGTTGGCACGGGTTTCAAAGAGGCGGCGGTATGGAAGCTGCGCGAGCAACTCGACAAGCTAGTGACGAAGAAGCCGGCGGTAAATTACAGCGGTCGACGCAAGGATGTCATTTGGGTGCGCCCTCGTCTATTCGCCGAAATCGAGTACCGGGCTTGGACGCATGATGGAAAGCTCAGGCATGCCTCGTACAAGGGGTTGCGGGATGCGGCCGATGTGGCGGATGTCTACGAGATCGGGTGATCAGATTTCCGCCGGCTATTTCGTCTGGCAAACGCGTCCGGCACCAATGCTCCGTGGTGGCAGTAGCTCAGTTGGTTAGAGCGGCCAAACGACCCGATCCTGACCTGCAGGCGGTGAGGGTCAGCATTCGCGGCAGGTCGAAGGTTCGAGTCCTTCTTGCCATCACGATGCGACTGCGGTCGCGGCGGGCTTCAGCCCTAACGTCATGGCGACCGAGGTCGCGCCCAAGGCGGCTCGTGTACGGTGGCCGACGCGGTCAAGCGCCGCCCGGAACCTGGGTTACCCGCTGGTGTACATCAGTGGTTTGACGACCCTCTCGAGCCGCCTCCATTCTCTGCCGGCGAAAATTCGAAGCTCTTTTCCAGGTCACAACATCTCTCGGTCGCCGGCTATGGCGCACAGGGAGAACAGATATGCACGACATGAGATTCCGAAATTGGGTATGGGACGAATACGGTCCCTTTCCAGACACCGACACGTTGGACGCCTTTGCCTACGATCGAGGCGACGAGCTCCAGGAGGCTTTCGATCAATGGTGTCGGGATAACGACGAGGAAGAAGAGGCAGTCTGCGGATGAGAACCTTCACCTCGACACAGATCGATGAAGCTATCGAGCTTCGCATTACGGACCTCTTTAGAGAGATCGAAGAACTTGGCGGCGACGACGTCGAGTTCGCTCAGAAGATGGAGGCGATCTATCAATTGGATCGGCTACGGTCTGACCTTTTGAACGTCGCTTGCAGGTACTAGAACTGAGAAGCCCTCTTCGGAGGGCTTCTATATTTGGCCGGAAGACGCGGCGTAAACCGGAGTTTCTGTCAGCGTTTCTGTCAGCAAGCCTCGATGACACGCCCAAAAAATCAATTAGGTTTAGCTAAAAAGCCTTTCGGGACAAGGCGTTATAGGCTGGTCGGAGTGAGAGGATTCGAACCTCCGACCCCCACGTCCCGAACGTGGTGCGCTACCAGACTGCGCTACACTCCGTGACCAGCGGCGCCTCTATAGACCGGCCCAACGGCTTGCGCAAGCACCAAAATCCAAAGCGGGTTGCATTTTTATGACGGCGGCTGCGAGAAGCGCGGCCGGGCCTGCGCGCGAGCAAAAAGCCACACCCGCCGCAAATTTCGCGATCGCTGGAAAGAGCCGATTTTCTTTTTCCGGGTTCCGCGCTAAAGCGCTCGTCAGGACAGGCTGAAACGCTGCAGGGGCAGTGATTCCCGCCGCCGAATGCGCGACAAATTCAGGGACGACATCATGAAACTCCGCACTTTCGCAGCCGCAGGGCTGGCCATTGCCCTGGCCGGCTGCACGACCATCCCGACGGCCGCCGATCCGATCTCCAGCCGCTGGGTCGGCCAGTCCGCCGGCAAGTTCTTCGCCGCCTACGGCCCGCCGCTCACCGATGCCGACACGGGCAGCGGCAACGTCTACACCTGGAAGGGCGGCTACAAGACCGTCAACGTTCCGGCGAAGTATGCCGATGGCACTGAGGGCAAGCGCGGCAAGCAGATCGCGCCCGCCCGCAAGCAGTACCTGCGCTGCCAGGTCGAGATCACCACAAACGCCGACTACACGATCCGCACCATCCGCGTTTCCGGCGACATCCCCGGCGTGAACGGCCCCTCCTACTGCGCCGAATTCCTGGCGCCTGCCCAGCCGGCCGCGCAGTAAGGCGCAGCGAGGCGAGAGACATGAGAGGCGGGACACGGGTTCCGCCTTTTTTGGTTTTTGGGCTGTGTTGCGACAACAGAGCTGGAGGCTCAGCAACGATACGTGCTGATCGGCGTGATGATGTCTTGGGATATTGCTGGCCGAGAATTACCGCGGTGGCTGGGGCGCCAGGATCCGAACCTGGGAATGCCGGTACCAAAAACCGGTGCCTTACCGCTTGGCGACGCCCCACCAGAGACTGGCAGCGAGAAACGCTTGCCAATTGCGTCGCCTGATTAGCAAAGGTCCGTTGACGTCACAATCATTAAGTTTCGGGGCGAGCATATTTCTGTGCGCCTTTTTTGTGCGCTGCTACGGGCGGCATGCTAGGTCTGTTGCGAGACAATACCGCCTCGGAGTGACAATGAGCCAGTATCGCGCCCGTCCGCCTGCCCTTGCCACGCTTCTCGTCGACGACGCCGTGGTCCGGATCACGCGCTGGGACTTCGAGCCCGGCGCCGATACCGGCGTGCATACGCATGGCATGGGCTATGTCGTCGTGCCGATGACGGACTGCCGGTTCCTGCTGGAGGAGAAGGACGGCAGCCGGCGGGTGGATATCGCGGCGGGCGCCGCCTACCGGCGCGATGCGGGCATCGAGCACAATGTCGTCAATGCCGGCGACAAGCCGATGTCCTTCATCGAGATCGAGTACAAGTAATTGGTCGGCCCCTTGCCGGGGCGCACGACCGCAGGAACGACATGGCCAATCCAGACTTCAATCTCGCCTTCGAGCCTTCTTATGGCCAAGCCGTGCCGGTGGCACCAGGCGTGCAGCGGCTTACGGTCAACAATCCGAGCGCTTTCACCTTTCACGGCACCAACAGCTATATCGTCGGCGACCGCTCCGTCGCGGTGATCGATCCCGGCCCCGATGACGACGCGCATCTCGCGGCCCTGATGGCGGCGCTCAAGGGTCGCGAGGTCACGCATATTCTCGTTTCCCACACGCATCGCGACCACTCGCCGCTCTCGCGCCGGCTCAAGGAGGCGACGGGGGCGATCGTCGTCGCCGAGGGGCCGCACCGGGCGGCGCGGCCGCTGCATGCGGGGGAGACCAATCCCTTTACCGAAAGCTCCGACATGGCGTTCCGCCCCGATATCGCGCTTGCGGATGGGCAGGCGATCGAGGGCGACGGCTGGCGGCTGACGGGTATCCACACGCCCGGACACGCCGCCAATCACATGGCCTTCGCGCTCGAGGACACCGGCATCCTGTTTTCGGCCGATCACGTCATGGCCTGGGCAACGTCTGTCGTCGCGCCGCCGGATGGATCGATGGCCGATTACATGGCCTCGCTCGACAAGCTGATCGCAAGGCGCGACCGGCTGCTCCTGCCCGGCCATGGCGGCCCGGTGCGCAAGCCGATCTCCTTCATGCGGGCTTTGAAGACGCACAGGCGGATGCGCGAGCGCGCGGTGCTGGGGCGGATCAGGGCCGGCGACACCAATATCCCCGACATGGTCAAAGTCATCTACCGCGACACCGATCCGCGCCTGCACGGCGCCGCCGCTCTTTCCGTGCTCGCGCATATCGAGGACCTGATCGAGCGCGGCGAGATCGAGACCGATGGCCCGCCGGCGCTTCTGGGGTCGTACCGGATGGCCGGGAGAGGATGAGACGATGCGGCCGGATTACAGCTATCGCCAGGATGCGGCCGTTCCCGATTTCCCCGACGACAAGCCGCTGATCGTGTTCGACGGCGAGTGCGTGTTCTGCTCGGCCTGGGTGCGGTTCGTGCTGAAACACGACAGGCGCGAGCGCTACCGTTTTGTCGCCGCGCAGACGCCGCTTGGCGCGGCGCTCTACCGCCACTACGGGCTCAACGAGCGCGACTACGAGACCAACATCCTGATCGAAGGCGGCCGCGCGTATTTCAAGTCGGATGGGACGATCCACATGGTGGCGGGGCTGGGCGCCCCCTGGTCGGCGGTGACGATATCGCGGCTTTTGCCGCGCGCGATCGCCGATCGGCTCTACGCATTCGTGGCGCGCAACCGGCTGCGGATCTCAGGGCGGCGGGCAAGCTGCTTCGTGCCGACGCCGGCGCAACGCGATCGTTTTCTCGGATGATCGACAACCCGCAGGGGCCAGCCACGCGCGCCAACCACACGGGCTGGCCAGTGCGTCAGCTGCCGGCGGCGATGCCGAGCAGCTCCGCGTCCAGCGCCTTCAGGTAATCATCCGCGATATCGGCGCTGAAGCCGAGGTCGGAGGGGCCGTAGCGCGAGGCGACGCGGACGTCGACGAACGTGGTCTCCGCCTCCTCGCGCAGGCGGATGATGACGTCGAAGCGCAGGCCGAGAACCAGCGTGCGCTTTTCGCCCTGCAGCGTCACGCCATTGGCGCGGCGGATCAGCTGGGCGACGTCGTCGTCATAGGGGCGCGGCGTCGGAACGGGAACGATATCGGGGGCCGCGTCGGGGATGGCGCCATTGTCCGCCTGCGACTTGCCCGCCGGCTTGTCCTCCGGATCGCGCGTCGGCATGCTGTCGCCCTCGGCCCTCGTGATGCGGATGCCGTTCATCCTGGCGACCTTCTTGACGGCCTCCAGTACGCGGTCGATGGCGCCGTCGTAACGGCGGCCTGTCAGTTCGGGATAGGCTTCCAGCTGCTTTTCGCGATCACCAGGCGTCACCGGCACTCGCTTCAGCCAGATCTGGTCGGCGCTGGGCGTCTTCAGCCAGTCCGGCGCGGAGACGGGATCGGTGGAGACGTCATAGATGACGGGCATGCTGAGATAGCGTTCAACCGCCAGTCCACCGATGACGAGCGGCAAGGCGGCGAAGATCAGCGCCTTCAGCGCGTCATGCCCGCCCTCGGACCCCATCAGCCACAGGCTGCGCAGGCCGGCCGCGGCCAGAACGGCGGCCAGGATGCCGAACCCGGTGGAGACGATCAGGACGAGCACGAGATAGGGCGTGGCGAGGCCGGCGAAGCGGTGACCGATCAGCGCCGCCAGGCACAAGACCAGCGCAAAGGCCGCGAACCGCCTGGAGAAGCGGGCGGCATTGGAAACGGGGCGGTCGAAACGGATTGCCATCAAACTTACCGGTTAGTCGCAAGCGGCGCGTCCCGCATGAACGCGCAAATCGCCCAAGCACTTGTTTAGTGCAAGATTCGCCTAAATTGAAACTGTTGTCTTACGCGAGCGTGTCCAATCCACGATGAAGACCAATTTCCGCGGCCAATACGGGCATGGCTTACGTGAGCATTTTCTGATATTGAGTTGATTTCCCGCAATTGCAGCATCCTCATCGGTCGCGGACGAACAGGAGAAGAGCAATGATCGCATCCGAGCTTGCAATGGAAAGCCCCATGCCGACGCTTGCCGGGGCCGATGCGAGCGATCCGCTTCTGCCGATGGAGCTTCTCGAGCTCGAGCTTTCGCTCGAAGGCTATGACGGCGACACCGACTTTTGCGATGCGGTTCGCACGGCGGCGGGAAAGAGCGGCGGCGAATTCCTGTTCGACCTGCCGGCCGAAGGACTGATGGACGATTGCAAGCGGATCGCGGTGCTGCGCATCCCTTCCGCCTCCACCGACATGCGGATCGTGCTCGCGGTGCTCGACCAGAACGGCACCGATATCCGCATGGAAAGCCCGGCGCCCGAGACCGCCCATATCGCGCAGTTCGCCGATGCCTTCATCGAGGTGCTGGAGCGGTTCTAATCTAGTCTAGTTCAATCGCGGCCGGATGCGGCTTCGGCCAGCGTGCGGAACGCGAACTTGCGGCCGCATTCGCACTTGATCACGCTGGTTTCCTGAAAATTGGTCTGGCGCTGGACGAAAAGCCCGCGCGGCAACTGGTCGATGTTGAAGCCCGGATGCTTGCGCTTCGGATCGTCCGTCTCGGAGGCTTCGGCAAAGCCGCTATTGCCGCATTGCGGGCAGGTCAGCTTTTTCGAGAATCGATCACGCAGTGCCATCAGTCGCTTCCATTTCCGTGAGGCGTCTTCATATAGCGGTTCTCGGCCGGGCGAAAGCGGGAACCAAAGCGAAGGGGCATCGTTTTCCTTGGACCAGAAGGAGACAATCATGCCCAATCGCGATCCGATCCCCGTACCGACGCCCGAGACGCCCCGCGGCCCGACGCCGACACCCGGTATTCCCGACCGCGTGCAGGAAAAGCCGCCGCGGACACCCGCCCAGGATCCCGGCGACAGCAAGAACCCGAACGACCCGACGCTCGATCCGGCGCTTCTGCCGATCGGCGATCCGGCCGGCGCCGCCTGACAAGTTTTTCGGCGGACGGAGTTTTTTGTTGACGGGTGCGCGGCGTTGGCGTCTGCTACATCAGCAAGATCAATCCGTTGAAGACAGAACGATGCGCATTCTCCCGCTGACGCTCACCATGGCCGCCATTGCGATCGGCCTTTCGGCCTGCCAGACCATGACGCCGGAAGAGCGGCGGGCGGCGGACGACCGGCAGTGCCTGAGCTATGGCTTCAAGCGCGGGACCGAAGGATTCGCCACCTGCCTGCAACGCATCGACCTCAACCGCCAGGCGCAAGCGCGGGCCGACAGCGATTACGCGATGGCGGACATGGCGTGGCGCATGGGTGGCCCGTATTACGGCGGCCCCTACTACCGGCATCGGTAGCTGTCCCTGATAACCCCTATCTTGCCTTGATCGCGGCCTGCGCCGCCGCCAATCTTGCGATCGGCACGCGGAAGGGCGAGCAGGAGACGTAGTCGAGACCGATGCCCTCGCAGAAATGAATCGAGGCCGGATCGCCGCCATGTTCGCCGCAGATGCCGAGCTTCATGTCGGCGCGGGTGCGCCTGCCGCGCTCGGTGGCGATGCGGATCAGCTCGCCCACCCCATCGAAATCCAGCGAGATGAAGGGATCATGCTCGATGATGCCCTTGCGCTGGTATGTCGGAATGAAGGCCGAGGCGTCGTCGCGCGAGATACCGAAGGTGGTCTGCGTCAGGTCGTTGGTGCCGAAGGAGAAGAATTCGGCGGCTTCCGCGATGATGTGGGCGCGCAGTGCCGCGCGCGGCAGCTCGATCATCGTGCCGACGAGATAGTCGATCCGCATGTCGGCTTCCGTCATCACGTCGCGGGCGATGGCGTCGATGCGCTCCTTGACGTAATCGAGCTCGGAGCGCAGGCCGACGAGCGGCACCATGATCTCGGGGACGACAGCAGCACCCGTCTCGCGCGCCGCTTGGACGGCTGCCTCGAAGATGGCACGCGCCTGCATCTCTACGATCTCGGGATAGGAGATCGCCAGACGGCAGCCGCGATGGCCGAGCATGGGATTGAACTCGTGCAGCGCATCGACGCGCTGGCGCAACGCGGTCGCGTCCATGTTCATGGCGGCCGCGACGTCGGCGATTTCCTCGTCCGTCTTCGGCAGGAATTCGTGCAATGGCGGATCGAGCAGGCGGATCGTCACCGGCAGGCCGTGCATGACGTTGAACAGGCTCTCGAAGTCCTCCCGCTGCATCGGCAGCAACCTGTCGAGCGCGGTGCGCCGGCCCGCCTCGTCCTCGGCCAGGATCATCTCGCGCATCACATGGATGCGCTCGCCCTCGAAGAACATGTGCTCGGTGCGGCAAAGACCGATGCCCTCGGCGCCGAAGGAGCGCGCAGCGCGCGCGTCGGCCGGCGTGTCGGCATTGGTGCGCACCGTCATGCGGCGGACGCGATCGGCCCATTCCATGATACGGCCGAAATCACCGGAGAGCGCCGGCTGCACCATCGGCACCTCGCCCTTCAGCACCTGCCCCGCCGATCCGTCGATGGTGATGATGTCGCCCTTCTTCAGCGTCACGCCCATGCCGATCAGCCGCTCGTTGCGCAGATCGATGCGCATGGTGCCGGCGCCGACGACGCAGGGGATGCCCATGCCGCGGGCAACGACGGCCGCGTGGCTGGTCATGCCGCCGCGCGTCGTCAGGATGCCTTCGGCGGCATGCATGCCGTGGATATCCTCGGGGCTGGTCTCGACGCGCAGCAGGATGACCTTGCGCCCCTCCTCTTCCGCCATGACCGCCTCTTCGGCGGTAAAGACGATCTCGCCGGATGCAGCACCGGGCGACGCCGGAAGGCCGGTGCCGATCACCTCGCGCGCGACGCGCGGGTCGATTGTCGGGTGCAGCAGCTGATCGAGCGAGGACGGCTCGATGCGCAGCACCGCCTGTTCCTCGGTGATCATCTTCTCGTCCACCATATCGACGGCGATCTTCATCGCCGCGCGGGTCGAGCGCTTGCCTGACCGCGTCTGCAGCATCCACAGCGTGCCGCGCTCGATGGTGAACTCGATATCCTGCATGTCGAGATAGTGGGCCTCGAGCCGGTCGCAGATCGCCACGAATTCCTTGAAGGCCTCGGGCATCAGCTTTTCCATCGACGGCCGGTCGGAGCCGGAGGAGATACGCGCCTCCTCGGTGATGCTCTGCGGCGTGCGGATGCCGGCGACGACATCCTCGCCCTGTGCATTGACCAGAAACTCGCCGTAGAGCGCCTTTTCGCCGGTCGACGGGTTGCGGGTGAAGGCGACGCCGGTGGCAGACGAATTGCCGAGGTTGCCGAAGACCATGGCCTGGATATTGATGGCGGTGCCCCAGCTTTCGGGGATATTGTGGAGATGGCGATAGGTGACGGCGCGGGCGCTCATCCAGCTCGAAAACACAGCGCCGACAGCGCCCCAGAGCTGCACCTGCGGGTCCTGCGGGAACTCCTCGCCGAGCTCCTCCTCCAGCACCGCCTTGTAGAGATGGACGACGTGCTGCCATTCGCTCGCGGTCATCTCGGTGTCGTATTCGTAGCCGTGGCGCGCCTTTTCGTCCTCCAGGATTTCCTCGAAGACCTCGTTGTCGAGACCCATGACGACATCGGCATACATCTGGATGAAGCGGCGGTAGCTATCCCAGGCGAAGCGCGCGTCGCCGGCATCGTGGCCGAGCGCCTGAACGGTTTCGTCGTTGAGACCGAGGTTCAGCACCGTATCCATCATGCCCGGCATCGATACGCGGGCGCCGGAGCGAACCGACAGGAGCAGCGGGCTGTTGCCCGCGCCGAAGCGCCGGCCGGTGACGGCCTCGATGCTTGCGATGCCTGACAGCACCTGCGCGCGCACCTCATCCGCTATGCGACGGCCATCGCGATAATAGGCGGAACAGGCGTCGGCGGTGATGGTCAGGCCGGGGGGAACGGGCAGGCCGAGGCTGCACATCTCGGCGAGATTGGCCCCCTTGCCGCCCAGCATCTCATGTTCGAGCGCCCGCCCCTCCGCAGCGCCGTTACCGAATGTGTAGACCCACTTGGTCATGCTCTCCCCAACACCAAAATCGGGATCAGCTTAATCCCTTGGTGTTAAAATGAAAATCGGACAAATGCGGCCAAAATGTTGCAGCGCACAACATCCGCGCATTCTAACCGTTTGAACTCTAGGGAAGAGTAATAAAGCTTTGCGGGACTGCAACAAAGTCCCGCAAAGCCTTATTTCCGTCCGGCCAGGAAAACCGGACGGGGGGTTCAGCATGCCGACACGACGAGGAGGAAGCCTCACCACATGCGCACGGCAATCTGTACGCAAAACCGGTGGCGCGATCCTCTCGGACCGCACGTACAGTTTCTTCTAATGCAGTATGAGTAAAAACGCATCACCTTATTGGGTGAGAAGCCTACTCAGAGGCGACTTTTTTTGGGTGTTTCGCCTTGACCTCAGGCGATCTCGCGCAATTGTTCAGCGGTTTGCAGGTCGACCGAAACCAGCTGCGACACGCCCTGCTCCGCCATCGTCACGCCGAAAAGGCGGTTCATGCGGGCCATGGTGATCGGATTGTGGGTGATAATGACGAAGCGCGTCTCCGTCGAAGCCGCCATCTCGTCCATCAGGTTGCAGTAGCGCTCGACGTTATGATCGTCGAGCGGCGCGTCCACTTCGTCGAGCACGCAGATCGGCGCCGGGTTGGTGAGAAACACCGCGAAGATCAGCGCCATCGCCGTCAGCGCCTGCTCGCCGCCCGACAGCAGCGTCATGGTCTGCGGCTTCTTGCCCGGCGGGCGGGCGAGGATTTCCAGGCCTGCTTCCAAAGGATCGTCGGATTCGATCAGCTGCAACTCGGCCGTGCCGCCGCCGAACAGGTGGGTAAAGAGGCGCTGGAACTGGGTGTTGACCACATCGAAGGCGGCGATCAGGCGTTCACGGCCTTCGCGGTTCAGGCTCTGGATGGCGCCGCGCAGCTTGCGGATCGCGTCGATGACGTCGTCGCGCTCCTTGATCAGCGCCGCCAGCCGGTCACTCAGTTCCTTCTGCTCTTCCTCGGCGCGCAGGTTGACGGCGCCGAGCCGTTCGCGTTCCATCTTCAGCCGCTCCAGTTCGCGCTCGACCTCGCGCAAATCGGGCATCGCCTGCATGGCATCGAGACCGGCCAGCCTGAAGGCTTCGTGCGGCGCGACGTTCAGCGCCTCGCGGATGCGCGCCTCTGTCTCCACGCGTTTTTCGCGGGCCGAGACCAGGCGCTCCTCGGCGCGGCCGCGACGCTCGCGGCTTTCGGCGAGTTCCGACAGCGCAATCGCCGCCTTGTGATCGACATCGCGCTGCGCCAGCTCGGCCTCAGCCAACAGATCGGCGGCAGCGCGGCGTGCGTCGTCGGCCTTCTGCAGTTCGTTCAACAGCCCACGGCGCTTGTCGTCGAATTCGTCGGGCGCCATTTCGAGATCGGCCGCTTCCTCGCGCGCTTCCTCCTCGCGGTCGCGCAGCGTCGCGATATGGTCCTGCGCGCTCGCCGCGCGCTGGCGCCACGTTTCGCGCTCCTGGCCGATGGCGACGATGCGGCGCTGGCGGGCGTCGTTTTCGCGGTTCAGGCTCTCGTGGCGGGCGCGCGCCTCGGCAAGGGCGCCGCGATCGGTCGCCACATCGGCCTGCTGCAGCCGCAGGCGTTCGTCGAGCGCGGAGAGATCCGGCGCGTCGTCGAGCTCGATGCGGGCGTTTTCTTCCTGGATGGCGATGTCTTCGAGCTGGCTCTGCAGCTGGCTGACGGCCTCGGCGATGACATCGCGGCGACGGATGAGATCACCCGAGGCGCGCTCGGCAGCAGCCAGCGCCTCACGGGCTTCCGCCAGCTGGCGTGCCGACATGCGCGCGGTATCGCGGGCCTCGGCCAGGCGATGCTCCTCGCCCGAGATGGCTTCGGCCGCGATCGCCAGCTGCTCTTCAGCCTCAGTGAGCACGTCGCGGGCGATGGATGCTTCGCCTTCGAGCTCGGAGAGACGGTTCTTCTGGGCGAGACGGAGTGCCGCGGCACTCGGGGCGTCGGCACCGGTGACATGGCCATCCCAGCGGTAGACGGCGCCATCGCGGGTGACGAGGCGCTGGCCGGGCTTGAGGCTCGCCATCAGGCCTTCGGCATCCGCGTCGGAGACGAGGCCGATCTGCCTGAGGCGGCGGGCAAGTGCCGCGGGCGCGCGGACATGCGTGATCAGCGGCGTGACGCCCGGTGGCAGCGCCGGATCGGCCGCGCCATCGCCGTTTTCCGACCAGTGGGCGGGCGCCTTCGGGTCGAGCGGGGATTCGAGATCGTCGCCAAGGGCAGCGCCCACGGCGGTCTCGAAACCGCGATCGACCTTGAGATCATCGGCGACAGGCGTGAATTCGCCGGCGCTGGCGCCGGATGCCAGCATGCGGGAGATGGTGCGCGCTTCGGTCTCGATGGCATTCAGCTGGGCGCGGGCCTGATCGACCGGCGCACGCGACATCGCTTCCGTCTGACGGGCAGCGGCAAGCGCCTGCTCGACCGCCTGGATGGCGGCCTCGGCCTCGGCGACGGCGCTTTCGCCGGCTTCGACGACCATGCGCTTTTCATCGGGATCGGGCAGCGTCGCGATACGCTCGCCGATACCTGACAGCTCGCGATTGGCCTCGTCCATCTGGCGCTCGAGGCGCATCTTGCGGTCGGCGAGATCGCGGATGGCGCGTTCGAGCTGGTTGCGACCGGCGGCGGCCTCGGCGCGTTCCGACGTCAGGCCGGCGAAGATGCGCTCGCTGTCGGCAAGCCTGGCGGCGGCTTCCTCGAAGGCCTCGCGGGTCTCTTCCGCGTAACGGCCGGAATCGGCGAGGATCTCGCTGATCTCGGCTTCCTCGGCGTCGAGACGCTGGAGAATCTCGGCATTGTCGGCGACCAGCCGTTCCTCGCGCCGGATGTCTTCCGAGAGCTGCGCCAGGCGGCGGGTGAGTTCATCGCGGCGGCGCAGGATGCGGTTGGCGTCTTCTTCCAGCTGGGTCTTGGCGATCTGCAGGCGCTGCAGGGCGGCAGCCGCGCGGGCCTCGCCCTCGCGCAGTTCCGGCAGCTTGAGGCTCGATATGCCTTGCGACTTCGCCGCTTCCATCTGCATCTGCGCCTTTTCGGCGACGATGGAGGTGGCCTGGTTGAGCGCGCTGTCCGCCTCGGCCTCCGCCTCCTTGGCCTGCACCCAGCGGATATGCAGGAGCATCGCCTCGCGTGCGCGGATATCGGCGGAGAGCGACTTGAAGCGATTGGCCTGACGGGCCTGGCGCTTCAGGCTCTCGATCTGGCTTTCGAGCTGCGACGTCACGTCGTCGAGACGCTCGAGATTGCTTTCGGCGGCGCGCAGGCGCAGTTCCGCCTCATGACGGCGAGAATGCAGGCCGGAAATGCCGGCGGCCTCTTCCAGCAACTGGCGGCGGGCCTGCGGCTTGGCCGAGATCAACTCGCCGATACGCCCCTGCCCGACCATCGACGGCGAGCGGGCGCCGGTGGATGCGTCGGCGAAGAGCAGCTGCACGTCCTTGGCGCGGCTTTCCTTGCCGTTGATGCGGTAGACCGAGCCCTGCTCGCGCTCGATGCGGCGCGTGACCTGGATCTCGTCGCTATCGTTGAAGCCGGCTGGTGCCGTGCGGTCGGCATTGTCGAGATAAAGCGCCACCTCGGCGGTGTTGCGGGCGGGACGATTGCCGGACCCGGAAAAGATCACGTCGTCCATGCCCGAGGCGCGCATGTTCTTGTACGAGTTCTCGCCCATCACCCAGCGCAGCGCCTCGACAAGATTGGACTTGCCGCAGCCATTCGGCCCGACGACACCGGTCAGGCCGCGCTCGATGACGAATTCAGCGGGCTCGACGAAGGATTTGAAGCCGACGAGGCGAAGTTTGTTGAATTTCATGCGGTGGACCTCGGAGCGAAGGGCCCCCTCATCCGACCCTTCGGGCCACCTTCTCCCCGTGGGGGAGAAGGGAAAAGCAACGAAAAAACGGGCGCACGGCTTCCGCCGTCGCCCGTCTTATAGGAACGGCTCAGCTTAAAGCAGGCTGTCGATAAGGGCCGACATGATGTCAACCGACATGTCTCCAGAGTAGCGCTTCCCGTTGATGAGGAAAGTCGGCGTGGCGTTGACGCCGAATTCCTTGGAACCCCGTTCCCGCGTCGCGTTCACTTCATCCAGCAGCTTCTGGTTCGTCAAGCACTTCGTGAAGCTATCCTCACTAAATCCAGCCAGTTTCGACATCTGGAGCAGAGCGGCGCGACCATCTTCGGCAGCGACCCAGGTCTGCTGCTGCTTGAAGAGCATCGAGACCATCGGGAAATACTGGTCGGCCGTGCTCATGTCTTCCGGCTTGGACGGATTGCAGCGGGCCAGCATGAACGCGGCCGCGGAACGCGGATCGAAGGGGAACTCGCGGATGATGAAGCGAGCCTTGCCGGTGTCCACGTACTTCTTCTTGATCTCGTCGAAGGTCTTGTTGTGGAAGTTGGCGCAGTGCGGGCAGGTCATCGACATGTATTCGACGATGGTGACCTTGGCATCATCCTTGCCGATCACCATTTCCGGCAGCGAGCCCGGCTTCAGCACGGCGGCCATGTCGACATCGCCGTCCGGCTTCGGAATTTCCACAGCCGCATTGGCGCTGCTGAAGACCGCCAGGCTGGCGGTCGCGACAGCGACGCCGCCCAGAAGCTGGCGCTTGGTCAGTTGCATTTCGGACATCTGCATAATTTCCTCATAAATGAGAGTAGCGGCTGTGAGTGCGATATAACGGCGCGCGGCCGCAAACAAGGCACGCATGGGGGAGTTTCTTCAAACAATTGTGACCTTGGTGGGACCAAGGGGCGTTATTGCGGGTTGCAACGTCGTAATCACCGATAGACGTCACGCCGGTTGCCCACACGAACAACTAAAATTCGAAGCACGTTGTCCTCTATACTGGCGATAATCCGGTAATCTCCCACGCGATATTTCCAGAACGCGCCAAGCTCCGGTCCTTTGAGGGCTTCGCCGATCGACCGCGGGTCGTCCAGCTTTGCAACGCGCTGATTGAGGAAACGTATAATTCGCTGGGCTGCAACATGGCCGATCTTGTCGAGTTCGCGCTCAGCGCGTTCGTCGAAATCAATCCTCCACGCCATAGCGTTCCATCAACTCAGCCAATGACACCGTGCGGGCATTGCCTTGCCGAAAGTCTTCAAGACGCTTCTCGGCCAGATAGTAGTCTTCCAGATCATCAAGGTGTTCCAGGATGGCTTCGCGTGCGTAGAAGCTCTTGCTGCGGCCCGTGCGCTTGGCAAGTTCATCAAGACGCTCTTCGATTTCAGCCGGCAATCGTATGGCAAGCATCGTCGTTCTCCTTGCTATACATGTATAGCACATTGCGAAGCCATGGCCAACGGCATGCTAACGCCCCTTCTTCCCCAACACCGCCGTGCCCAGCCGCTTCACCGCATCGCGCAGCTTCTCGTTGTCGATGCCCTCCATCATTCCCTCCAGCCGGCGGGCGGCCTCGCCTTTCAATGGCGGCGGCGTGCGGGAGCGCTTGAAAGCTTGGGAGACCGGCTTCTGGACGATGCGGATCTGGTGGACGGCGGAGAAGCCGAAGAAGCTGTTGATGCGCTGGATGAGTTCGCCCTGCGCATGCGTCAGAAACAGGGCGCGGGCGCCCTCGCAGGCGATGGTCAAGACGCCGGGGCGGAAGCTGCCGTCATCGCCGCCCCTCGCCCAGGCGATCTTTTCCGGGCGGGTGCAATCGGCGAAATCCTCGCCGGCGATCTCGTCCCAGGAGCCGAGCAGCGCCGTGTTGATGCCGGCGCGCTTGGCGAGCACGGGATCGATCAGGCCGTTGGCCAGTTCGGAGATCTGTTTTTCACCTCGTGAACGAGGCGCCTGCCCGTTAGCCACCATTGCTCCATTTCGCCTTCAGCGAACGCCCCTGCCCCTCAAGAGATCACGAAACGCCCGCCAGTCGTGTCCGCCATTTACCAGCAGCAGGCGTGCTACGACAATGCAGAAAGCAAAAAAGGCCACGCAGAGCATCTGCAGGGGGAAAACGCCCTCGTCGCGGGAATGCAGATAGGCGGTCAACAACACAGCATTGCCGCTGATAAAGACAATCACCGACAAGACGTAGAACATCACCGCGCTTGTGAACATAAAGACGAGCCGCGACCTTCTCGAGGGCTGTCCGACAGGCCTCAACTCTTTCTCGAGCCATCGCAGGACCGCGCTAACCATTGCTGGCAGACTGCCCTTCTCGGGAGAAAGCAGCCTGCCTATGCTATCGAGAGAATGCAGGATGACGTAGATACATACGACTGACGCGGCGGCCGAGGCAAAAGCCGGCGAAAGTTGGAAAAGCTCGGTCAAGTTCATGTTGCTGCTCCGCCTTGTAAAAGAGTTTCGGCAATCCCCAGCTTCAAGCGGCCAGACAGTTGCGCCGCCTGTTTCATTCCCTATCTTCGGACGGAATGAACGCACGCACATCATCGGCCATTTCGGCCCCCTCCGCAAAGCCCCTGCTCGACTGGTACGATCGCCATCACCGCGACCTGCCCTGGCGTGTTTCGCCGCCGATGGCAAAGCGCGGGATCAAGGCCGATCCGTATCATGTGTGGCTGTCGGAAGTGATGCTGCAGCAGACGACGGTGCCTGCCGTCAAAGCCTATTTCCTGAAATTCCTTTCGCGCTGGCCAACGGTTGGCGATCTTGCCGCAGCACCTAGCGAGGAGGTGATGGCCGCCTGGGCGGGGCTCGGCTATTACGCCCGTGCCCGCAACCTGAAGAAATGCGCGGAGGCCGTGGCGAACGATCATTCAGGCGTGTTTCCCGATACCGAGGACGGGCTGAGGGCACTACCCGGGATCGGCGATTATACGGCGGCTGCCGTGGCCGCGATCGCGTTCAACCGGCAGGCTGCGGTCATGGACGGCAATATCGAGCGGGTGATCTCGCGGCTTTATGCGATTTCGACGCCGCTGCCCGCAGCCAAGCCGTTGATGAAGCAGAAGGTGGCGCTGCTGACGCCATCCGACCGGCCGGGCGATTTCGCCCAGGCGATGATGGATCTCGGCGCCACGATCTGTACGCCGAAGCGGCCCGCCTGCGCGCTCTGTCCCTTCAACGGATCGTGCGAGGCCTTAGCGCTGCACGATCCAGAGCATTTCCCGGTCAAGGCCGCCAAGAAGGCGAAGCCCGTTCGCGTCGGCGCCGCCTTCGTGGCGGTGACTGATGATGGCGAAGTGCTGTTGCGGCGCAGGATCGAGAGCGGTTT
This sequence comes from Rhizobium sp. AN80A, assembly GCF_030053015.1. Lineage (NCBI taxonomy): Bacteria > Pseudomonadati > Pseudomonadota > Alphaproteobacteria > Hyphomicrobiales > Rhizobiaceae > Rhizobium > Rhizobium sp. AN80A. The sequence continues at coordinate 1,855,840 of NZ_JASJPX010000003.1, forward strand.
GCTTGGCGGCATGACCGAGGTGCCGACGACGGGCTGGACGGCGCGCATCGACGGCGAGACCTCGGCGGACGCCGCCCCGTTTTCGGCCGACTGGCAGCCATCGGGCACCGTCACCCATGTCTTCACCCATTTCGAGCTCAGGCTGTCGATCTGGCGCGTGGCGATCCCCGGCAGGATCGACGGGGATGACGGATGGTGGGAGCCGGTTACAAATCTTGACGCGCAGGCATTGCCCACCGTCATGAAAAAAGCGATCACAGCGGCTATTCCACGCGCGTTTCAACAGTCCAAGGACGGATAAATGCCTATTGATCATATCGTTTTCGATATCGGAAAAGTTCTTATCCATTACGACCCTGATATTCCCTTCAGCCGGATCATTCCGGATGCCGCAGAACGCAAATGGTTCTTCGACAATGTCTGCACCCACGACTGGAACATCGAGCAGGACCGCGGCCGCACATGGGCGGATGCCGAGGCGCTTCTGATCGAAACGCATCCCGATCGCGAGGCGAATATCCGCGCCTTCCGCAAGCACTGGCACGAGATGGTATCGCATTCCTACGACGACAGCGTCGCGATCATGGAAGGGCTGATCGCCGAGGGCCGCGACGTGACGATGCTGACGAACTTCGCCTCCGACACCTTCCGCGAGGCGCAGGTGCGCTTTCCCTTCCTCAACACGCCGCGCGGCGTCACCGTTTCCGGCGACATCGGCCTGATCAAGCCCGACATCGCGATCTACGAAGCGCATACCAAGAGCTTCGGCCTCAATCCGGCGGCGACGATCTTCATCGACGATTCGGCGCCGAACATCGAAGGCGCCAAGAAGGCGGGATGGGACGCGGTGCTCTTCACCGGCGCCGAGCAGCTGCGCGCCGATCTCGCGGAACGCGGCGTGAGGGTCTGACCATGGCATTCGATCCAATCAAGGAAATCACCCTGTTTCACGACGCGATCAACAGGCTCGATTATCAAATGATCGAGGACTATTTCGCCGAGGATGCGACCTATGTCTCGAACGGCGTCGGCAGTCTTTCGGGCCGCGACGAGATCATGACGGCGTTCCGCAAGTATTTTGACGACTACCCCGACCAGACGGCTTTCAACACGCTGGTCGAACGCGTCAGCCCCCTTGCCGGGCGCGCCGTGTGGTCGGTGCGCGCCACCCACAGCAAGACCGGCAAGCCGCTGGTGCGCGAGGGCGAGGAAACGATTACCTTCAACGAAGAGGGACGCGTGACGCGGGTGGATGTGAAGGACTATCAGGCGTTTTAAATCCTGCGCCTCTGTCCCGACGTGAGGGAAACCGCAATTTTCCACCGCCTCAGGAACAATCAGCGCCGCTGAAGGTTTTGAGAGCACCCGCGCATCGCGGGCTCAATCAGAACAATGAATCAGCCGTGCTGACAGGAGGTTACGATGGGTAGAGGTATCTTGCTTTGGTTTCTTGGCGTTCCGATTCCGCTGATCATCCTTATCCTGCTCTTCTGGCGCTAGGAGGCGGCGATGTCCTATGCCTCGTCCACCGTCGTGACCGACGCGCCGCTGGAATCCTCGGCGTCCGCCGTGAGCTGGGGACCGATCATCGCCGGCACGCTGGCGGCGACCGCCATCTCGCTCATATTCATTCTGGTCGGCTCCGGTCTCGGGCTGACGATGGTCTCTCCATGGTCCGGTGAAAGCGCGTCGCTGACGACGCTGGGGGCCACCGCCGCCGTCTGGCTGATCGTCGTGCAGTGGGTTTCCGCGGCTCTCGGCGGCTATCTCACCGGACGGCTCCGCGCGAAGTGGGTGGGCGTCCATACCTATGAGGTGTTCTTCCGCGACACCGCGCACGGCTTCCTCGCATGGGCGCTGGCAACCGTCGTCGTCGCCGGTTTGCTGGGCTCGACGCTGTCGTCGGCGCTGGGCACCGGCACGCAGGCAGCGGCAAGCGCGGTGGGCGCCGCCGGAACCGCCGGAGCGCTGGCGACGGCAAGCGCGGCTGACAACAGGAGCGGCTTCTCGCCCGCCTACTTCACGGACGCGCTGCTGCGGCCCTCCAATCCGGCCGCCGCACCCGCAAACCAGAGCAACGAAGCCGTGAGCGCCGAGGTGTCGCGGGTGCTGGTGAACGGCATCGTTGACGGCAATCTTTCGGCCGACGACCAGACCTACCTCCAACAGGTGGTCGCCTCGCGCACCGGGCTGTCCGAAGCCGATGCCAAGGCCCGGATCGATGCCGTGCTGACGCGGATCAACGAGGCCAAGACGGCCGCGCAGAAAGCGGCGGACGACGCCCGCAAGACGGCTTCCGCCATTGCCCTGTTCGGCGCGCTGTCGCTGTTCGTCGGTGCCTTCATCGCCAGCGTCGCCGCCGCAATCGGCGGCCGCCAGCGCGACGAGGACGAAGAACGGATGGCGCTGCTGCAGCGCTGAGCCCGAAACCACGACATCGATCGACATCGAGCGCTCCGGTCAAAAGCCGGGGCGCTTTTTATCGCGCGCCTCGTCGGGCACGCGCGTCTTGACGGCGGCGCCCGAAATGAAGACGCCCGGGGTATGATCCCGGGCGCCTTTTGCCGTCTTCCGCAACTGGAGGTACAAAAACCGGTCGACGGCAGTCTCGATCGGGCCTTTCGCGGGTCAGCCCGCGTTTGCCAGATCACTGCGGATGACGGCCCTGAGATCGTCGATCGGGCGCAGGGATTGCCCATCGTCGAAGTGCCAGAATGTCCATCCGTTGCATGCGTCGAAACCCTGGACCTTGGCGCCCATCCTGTGGATCGAACCCGCCTCGCCGCCAGCCGTAACCGTGCCGTCGGCGCGCACGATCGCGCTATAGCGGCGCTTGGCGTCGGTCAGCACCTGGCCGGGCTTGATGAGGCCGCTTTCGACCAGCGTGTTGAAGGCCACGCGGACCTCCTGCTTCTTGCCGGTCATGACGGTGAGTTCCGCCTTGCCGAGCGGCTCGACCGCTTCGATGCGGGCGGACGCCGCGTCGATATAATCCTGTTCGCGCTCGATGCCGACGAAGTGGCGGCCGAGGCGCTTGGCGACGGCGCCCGTCGTGCCCGAGCCGAAGAACGGATCGAGGATGATGTCGCCGGGCTTGGACGAGGCCATGATGACGCGGGCGAGCAGCGCTTCCGGCTTCTGCGTCGGATGCACCTTCTTGCCGTCCTCGCCCTTCAGGCGCTCATGGCCATTGCAGATCGGAAACAGCCAGTCGGAGCGCATCTGCACGTCGTCATTGGCGGCCTTCATGGCATCGTAGTTGAAGGTGTAGCCCTTGGCCTTGGCGTTCGGGCTCGCCCAGATCATCGTCTCATGGGCGTTCTGGAAGCGGCGGCCCTTGAAGTTCGGCATCGGGTTGGTCTTGCGCCAGACGATGTCGTTCAAGATCCAGAAGTTCAGATCCTGCAGCGTGGCGCCGACGCGGAAGATGTTGTGATAGGAACCTATGACCCAGAGCGTGCCCGTCGGCTTCAGCACGCGGCGGCAGGCGAGCAGCCAGGCGCGGGTGAAGGCATCATAGGCTTCGAAGGAGGCGAACTGGTCCCATTCGTCGTCGACCGCATCGACCAGCGACTGATCGGGACGATGCAGGTTGCCGCCGAGCTGCAGGTTATAGGGCGGATCGGCGAAAATGACGTCTACGGAATGGGTCGGGAGGGCTTCAAGAGCGGCAACGCAATCGCCCTTGATGATCGTGTCGATCCAGGAGCCCGGCTTTGCGGAGGCCTTGAGATCGGCAAGCGGAAATACAGACGCCATCTTTTAACTCGCTCATACACATTACGCTCTTTACTGTCTGTTATGGTTACTCATCTTGGTTACCAAAGCCTGAACCGGGGTACGATTTCGGGAAAATAAAATCTCCAGAGCGCGTCACAGGCAGCTACTTGCCGGTTTGCGGGCCATTGCCGATGATTGAATTCTCAGGAGCGAACACGCGATGCGATCGACCAAGGCAGCCGAAAGCTCAGGCAAGCAACCGACCGGCAAGAGCATTCTCGCGGGAGAGTTGACCGATGAAGAAATTCGGCTAATCCGCAATGCGCGCGTTGAAACCGACGCGCCTTACGAACTTGACGATCTTGATGAGGATGGAAAGCTCAGCCCTTCAAAGCGGCCGGGCTGATCCCTTTGAAGATACCGCATCATGCACCGCCCGGCTATCCTCCGGCGCCTCCGCCCGCTCGTTCATCCCGTAATCACGGACGACATGGCCGATGCGCAGACGATAATCGGCGAAAATGCCGCCCCGGCCGGCGGCCTGGGCGGCGCGGTGGTGTTCGAGGTTGCGCCAGCGTTTGACCGCCTCCTCGTCGCGCCAGAAGGAGAGCGACAGAAGCTTGCCGCGCAGGGTCAGGCTTTCGAAGCGCTCGATGGAGATGAAGCCATCCATCTTCTCCAATTCTGCGCGCAGTTCGCCGGCGAGATCGAGATATCGATGGCGCTCGCCCGTATAGGGCAGGACTTCGAAGATGACGGCGATCATGGCAGCACCCTTGCGGCGTGGGGAAGCGAGACGTTCTTCAGGAAGATGCGGTCTTCCTTGAGGATGAAGCGCTCGCGCCTTGCGAATTCATAGTTCTCGCGGCCGAGCGGATCGGCGGCAAGGCGGGCGCGGTAGGCTTCGTAGGCGGCGAGGCTTTCGATGTTGTAGACACCGTAGGCCGTGGTCGCCGAGCCCTCGTGCGGGGCGAAATAGCCGATGAGATCGGCGCCGTTGCGCGGGATGGCCTGGCCCCAGTTGCTGGCGTATTCGGCGAAGGCATCCTTCTTGAACGGGTCGATTTCGTAGCGGATGAAGCAGGTGATCATCTCTTTGTCTCCTTGATTGCAGGATGGTTTTGCCATGTTGCGGGACGGAGATGCTTCGGCTACGGTCGAAGTATGGAAGATGCCATCCTGAGGAGGTGAGCCGTGAAGGAAGGACCTGATATCGCGCAGATCGGCGCGCTCATTGGCGACCCCGCCCGCGCCAACATGCTGGCGGCGCTGACGGGTGGTAAGGCGCTGACCGCGACCGAACTCGCCGCGGTCGGCGGCATCACGCTGCAGACGGCGAGTGCGCATCTCGCCAAGCTCGAGGCCGGCGGATTGCTCCTCCCCCGCAAGCAGGGGCGGCATCGCTATTTCAGCCTTGCCGACGAGGCGGTCGCGCGGCTGATCGAAAGCATGATGGGTTTCGCGGCCAGCCGCGGGCATCTGCGCCACCAGCCGGGGCCGAAGGAGCCGGCGCTGCGCAAGGCGCGGATCTGCTACGACCACCTGGCCGGCGATTACGGGGTGCGGATGCTGGACAGCCTCGTCGCCAAGGGCGCGATCGACGCCGTGGGCGACGGGCTGGCGCTGACCGCCAAGGGCGAGGAAACGTTTCAGTGCATCGGCATCGATGTCGCCGACCTCAAGGCATCGCGGCGGCCTCTCTGCCGCTCGTGCCTCGACTGGAGCGAGCGGCGCGCGCATCTGGCCGGCAGCCTCGGCAAGGCGTTGCTCACGAGTTTCTTCGACAAGGGCTGGGCGCGGCGCACGGCGGGCAGCCGCTCGGTGATCTTTTCGCCTGATGGAGAACGGCAGTTCCTGGCGCTGTTTCCGGTGGAGACGCCGGTCGCGGCCTGAAGCGCGGCACGCTTCAGGCGCTTGTTTTCGCGCATGTGTTTATCCCGAAACCGCGAACCGCTTTCGGGAGACATGCGTCAGCCCGGCGCGACCAGCACATCGGTAAAGCCGCGCTCGGCGACATGGCCGCAGAGCTCGCTCCACTCACATTCGTCGCAAGCCTTGCGGATCGTGCCGAGGGCGAAATTGCGACGGAGGCGTTTCAACAGCGCCGCGTCGGGATAGATGCGGGTGCCCTTCCAAACCGCGATCCCCAACAGACGGCCGACGGCTTGCGCCGCCGCCCTGTCCCGCGCCACGACGCTTTCGTTGTGGCAATGCGCCGCCGCTCCCGAGAGCAGCGGCGCGCAGATATCGTCGGGGCCATCGACCACCTCGATCTCCTCGCCCGACGACAGGCGCCAGGCAGTGCGGATGTAGTTCTCGGTGAAGGCGGGCGTGTAGCCTTCACCGACGAAGGTCAGCATGCAGAGCAGGTGGTGGGCGCGCAGATGAACGGTCACCTCAGCGGCCGGTATAGATCCTGACGCCCTTCAGCACGGCTGCCGCCAGCGCCGACTTCAGCACCGCGCCGAGGATGAAGGGGACGACGCCGAGCAGCCAGGCCTTTTCCATGCCGAGCAGGTTTGCGAGCCACAGGCCGCCGATCGCCAGGCACAGGATATTGGCGGCGAAGTGGGCGGCGAAGCTGCGGATCACGGCGTCGCCGGTCCAGCCGCGCGCGGCGAGCCAGCCGGCAAGGGCCGCGATCACGGGGAAGGATGCGAGGTAGCCCGCCGTCGGCCCCGCGAAGGGTGCCAGACCGCCGGCGCCGCCAGCCAGAACCGGGAAGCCCATGGCCGCTTCCGCAAGCCAGGCCAGAACCGTCGCCGCGCCGAGACGCCAGCCATAGAGAGCGCCGATCATCGTCACCGCGAAGGTTTGCATGGTGATCGGCACCGGCACCATCGGCACCGATATCTGCGAGGCGAGCGCCAGGATGAGCGTGCCCGCCAGCACGAAGACGGCCTTGATGGCGGCCGGGCGAGCGGCGAGACGCAACGGGTCGAAACGGAACTCCTGGGATTGATCGAACAGGGACATGAACTCTCCTTCTCAAATTATAGATAATTTTTGATTCCCATCTATTTTATGAGAGGGATTTTTGGCGATGGCAAGCGGTCGCGATACGATTGCGCAGTGGACAAACGCGATCGCGCGCCGTACCGACGGCGAAAATGGCCCGAAAAGCGTGAAATTCCAGGGAATTCACGTCGATCATGAATTATCTATAATTTTGAGAATTCAGCCGACGATGGCGAAGGCTTCGCCGTTTTCGCCACCCTTGCTGGTGGATTTCGGCGCGCGGCCGATCCACTGGACGTGGCGCTCGAGGATGCCGGCCGCCTCTTCCGCCCTGCCCTGGCGTAAAGCCACGAGGATGGCGCGGTGGTCGTGGTCGGTGCGTTTTTCCCAACCGGAACGCCAGGCGGAGAACAGGAAGCGGGCGCTGGCGGCGTGGAGATCGTCGATCGAGGCGAGCAGACGGCCCATGTTGCAGGGCGTGAGGATCAGGCGATGGAAGCGGCGGTTGGCTTCCTCCCAGGCGTGAACGTCGGCCGCCGCATCGCCCTCGCGGGTCGCCTCCTCGGCGGCATCGAGGATCGCAGGCGTCAGGTGCTTGGCGGCGTGGCGCAGCGCGAGAACCTCGAGCGCTGCCCGCATCTCGGCCACCTCGCGGACCTCCTTGATGTCGAAGGAGGCGACGCGCACCCCGCGACGCGGCTCGCTGATCGCCAGCCCCTGGGCTTCCAGCCTGCGGAAGGCTTCGCGCACGGGCACGTGGCTGGCGCCAAACTCCTCGGCGATATGGTCCTGGCGCAGACGCAAGCCGGCCGGCAGTTCGCCGCGAACGATGCGGTCGGCGAGCACGCGGCTGATGCGGCTTGCGATTGTGTCTTCCGGTTCCTTTGCCATACCCTTCCATTAGAGGGCGAACCATGGCTTGTCGAGGAGACAAGGCCCCGCATCCGCAGGCAATTCGATAGCGCGTAACCCTAGCCATCCGACGACCGCAGGCCAGCCATGACGCGCGGCCGGTTGAGATCGGCCGAGGCATCGTGTAAAGCCCGCTCATCCCCCAACGAAGGCTTGAGACTTACATGAACGGCTTCGACCTCATTCTTTTCGACTGCGACGGTGTTCTGGTCGATTCCGAAATCATCGCGGCGGACGTCGAGTCCAGGCTTCTGACGGAAGCGGGCTACCCTATCAGCATCGAGGAAATGGGCGAGCGGTTCGCCGGCATGACCTGGCAGAATATCCTGCTGCAGATCGAGCGCGAAGCGAGCATTCCGCTCTCGGCCTCCCTGCTCGACAAGTCCGAGAAGCTCCTCGACATGCGGCTCGCTTCCGAGGTGCAGGCGATCGCGGGTGTCGAGGCGGTGCTCAAGCGCATCGACCTCAAGCGCTGCATCTGCTCGAACTCGTCGAGCGCGCGGCTCGCCATGATGCTGTCCAAGGTCGGGCTCAGCCAGTTCTTCGCGCCGAACATCTTCTCGGCCAAGGATCTCGGCGCCGATCGCGTCAAGCCGAAGCCCGATATCTTCCTGCACGGCGCCACGCAGATGGGCGCTTCGCCATCGCGTTGCGTGGTGGTCGAGGATTCCGTGCACGGCGTCCACGCGGCCCGCGCCGCCGGCATGCGGGTGATCGGCTTCACCGGCGCCTCGCACACCTATCCCTCGCACGCCGACCGGCTGACGGATGCGGGCGCGGAGACGGTGATCTCGCGGATGGTCGATCTGCCGGGCGTGGTCGCGGCGCTGGCGGAATGGGAAGGCGTGGCTTGAGTTTGGATTGAGGGGTGTTGAGGGGGCGTGAGCCTTGGGCGTTTTGCCGTGCAGCCCCCTCATCCGACCCTTCGGGCCACCTTCTCCCCTATGGGGCGAAGGGAAGATGGAGCGAGCGGCCAGCTCCGAGTCTCTTCTCCCCCGCGGGGAGAAGGTGCCGGCAGGCGGATGAGGGGGCCACACGGCACCACCTCACTCTTTGAATAGCGCGACGCAATCGCAGCCGCGATCCCCTACCCCAAACCTTAGCTGGACTTCTTCTTGCCCTTGCCCTTGGCGGGCGCGCCCTGGTCGAAGCCGACGTTGACGCGGACCAGCGAGCCGGAGCCGACGGGCAGCCTGATGCCGTCCTTGCGGAACAGGACCTGGGTGGCGCCGTTCGGGTCGATCTGGGTGGCGAAATTGGTGACTTCCGAATAGAGCGCGTCCTCGCCGTCGTAGACGGAGATGCGGATCGGCAGCGTGACGTTGCCCGAGGCGCCGGCCGGTCCGGCGACGATGCGCAGCTGCGCCACGACGGTCATCACGAGATTCTGTTCGTTCAGCGTGCACTGGCGGGTGTAGTTGCCGATCGAGGCCTGGAAGGCGAGCTTGTCGGGCGCTCCGGTCTTGGCGCCGCCGGCGTAGCGGTAATAGATCGCTTCGGCGTCCTTCATGTAGATGGTCGGGCAAGCGCCCTGCACGACGGGCGCCGTGTTGCCGGACGCGGTGGTCGCCGTGCCGATCGACGGATCGTTGGAAGACGGATTGGCCGGGGCCATCGGCATCACCTGCGCGCTGCCGCCGGAGGGCGCCGACGCCGATGTCTTGCTGTCTCCACCGCCCATCCCGAGCGAGTTGCAGCCGACCAGAACAGCCGCGACGGATGCGGAAGCGATAAGACGAGAGACCTTGCCGAACACGATTATTGCACCCTCTTCACAAAGTTTTTTGCCGGGCCCGTTCAGTGAAAACAGGGCCTTTCGTGACAGTTTGCGATGGTCTATATCAGCGGCGCAAACAAAAATCGATTGGGTAAGCACTGTTTTGATGCACATTTCGGGATTGCAGCCGGCGAAGGCCAAAGCTGCGGCTTAGAGACGGCGGGACACAGGTTTTCTCTTCAATCCGGATTTTCTTCAGGCCCGGCACATCAAGGATGACGACAGTGGACTATATCTCGACCCGCGGCAAAGCCCCTGCCCTCGGTTTCTGCGATGCATTGCTGGCCGGTCTGGCGCGTGACGGCGGACTTTACGTGCCACGCGAATGGCCGCAATTCTCCAAGAAGGAAATCCGGGCGCTGCGCGGCAAGAGCTACCAGGAAATCGCCTTTACCATCCTGTCGCCGTTCACCAACGGCGAAATTCCCACCGACACCTTCCGCGCGATGATCGACGAAGCCTACGGCACCTTCCGCCATCCGGCGATCGCTCCGCTGGTGCAGACCGGCCCGAACAGCTTCGTGATGGAGCTCTTCCACGGCACGACACTGGCGTTCAAGGATGTGGCGATGCAGCTGCTGGCGCGGCTGATGGACTATGCGCTGGAGAAGCGCGGCGAGCGCGCCACCATCGTCGGCGCCACCTCGGGCGACACGGGCGGGGCCGCGATCGATGCATTCGCCGGACGCGAGCGCACCGACATCTTCATCCTCTTCCCGCATGGCAAGGTTTCGCCGGTGCAGCAGCGGCAGATGACGACATCGACGGCGTCCAACGTGCATGCGCTCGCCGTCGAGGGCAATTTCGACGATTGCCAGAATCTGGTGAAGGCGATGTTCAACGACGGCGCGTTCCGCGACAAGGTGAAGCTCTCTGGCGTCAACTCGATCAACTGGGCGCGCATCATGGCGCAGATCGTCTATTACTTCACGACGGCGATCACGCTCGGCGCGCCGGACCGCAAGGTTTCGTTCACCGTGCCGACGGGCAATTTCGGCGATATTTTCGCCGGTTACTGCGCCAAGCGCATGGGCCTGCCGATCGGCAAGCTGGTCGTCGCCACCAACGAAAACGACATCATGGCGCGCACGATCAAGACCGGCCGCTACGAGATGAAGGACGTCAAGGCGACGACCTCGCCGTCGATGGATATCCAGATCTCGTCCAATTTCGAACGGCTGCTGTTCGAGGCCTATGGACGCGACGCCTCGAAGGTCCGCTCCGCCATGGACAGCCTGAAGCAGTCGAACGGTTTCGACATTTCCGCCGATGCCATGTCCTTCATCAAGAAGGATTTCCGCGCCGGCCGCGCCAGCGAAAAGCAGGTGGCCGAGACGATCAAGACCACGCTCGAAAAGACCGGCTATCTGCTCGATCCGCATTCGGCGATCGGCGTTTTCGTGGCCGAGAAGCACGAAAACGCCAATTCGCCGATGGTGACGCTTGCCACCGCGCATCCGGCCAAGTTCCCCGCCGCCGTAAAATCCGCATCCGGTATTGACCCCGCGCTTCCGACGTGGCTTGCTGATTTGATGGACAAGGAGGAGCGCTTTCAGATCGTTAAGCCCGAGCTCAAAGAGGTAGAGACGTTTATCGACCAGCATTCCCGGGCCTAATCAGCGGAAGGCGCAGAAAGATAGCCAATGACAGTTGAGTGCACCCGGCTCAAATCCGGGCTGACAGTAGTCACACAGAACATGCCGCATCTCGAAAGTGCAGCACTCGGAGTCTGGATCAAATCAGGTTCGCGCAATGAAACGACAGACGAGCACGGCATCGCGCACCTGCTCGAACACATGGCCTTCAAGGGAACCGCGCGCCGCAGCGCCCGCGAGATCGCCGAACAGATCGAGGATGTCGGCGGCGAGGTAAACGCCGCCACCTCGACCGAAACGACCTCCTACTATGCGCGCGTCCTGAAAGACCACGTGCCGCTCGCCGTCGATATCCTGGCCGATATCCTCACCGAATCCGCCTTCGAAGAGGAAGAGCTGGAGCGTGAGAAGCAGGTCATCCTGCAGGAGATCAACGCCGCCAACGATACGCCCGACGACGTGGTGTTCGACCGGTTTTCCGAAGTCGCCTATCGCGACCAGACTCTCGGCCGCGCCATTCTCGGCACGCCGCAGACGGTGGTCTCGTTCACCCCGCAGCAGATTCGCGGCTATCTCAGCCGCAACTACACGACCGACCGCATGTTCGTGGTCGCGGCCGGCGCCGTGCAGCACGACGAATTCGTGCGCATGGTCGAGGACCGATTTTCCTCGCTGCCGACGGCGCCGAGCGCCACGCCGGTCATGGACCCCGCCAAGTATATTGGTGGCAATATCCGCGAAACCCGCGACCTGATGGACGCCCAGATCCTGCTCGGCTTCGAGGGCAAGGCCTATCACGCCCGCGACTTCTACTGTTCGCAGATCCTCGCCAACATCCTCGGTGGCGGCATGTCTTCGCGGCTGTTCCAGGAAGTGCGCGAAATCCGCGGGCTCTGCTATTCGATCTATGCCTTCCACTGGGGCTTTTCCGATACCGGCATCTTCGGCATCCATGCCGCGACCGGCGGCGAGAACCTGCCGGAGCTGGTTCCCGTCATCATCAACGAACTGCACAAGTCGGCGACCTCGATCGACCAGAAGGAAATCGAGCGCGCCCGCGCCCAGATCCGCGCGCAGTTGCTGATGGGCCAGGAAAGCCCGGCGGCGCGCGCCGGCCAGGTGGCCCGGCAGATGATGCTCTACGGGCGGCCGATCTCCAATCCTGAAATGATGGAGCGACTGGAAGGCATCACCATCGAAAGGCTGACCGACCTTGCCGGCCGGCTGTTCTTCGACACGGTACCGACACTGTCGGCGATCGGCCCGCTCGAGCATCTGGCGCCGATGGAAGACATCGCCGCGTCGCTCATCTCGCCTGCCCCGCAGGGCAAGCAAGCCGTCGTTTGAACCTGCATTCGCGGCTCCGGGAGTGATCGATGCCAAAATCGGTGTTTCGGTTCCTGTCTCGGCAGCCGGAAGCAGTTGAAATCGAAGACGCCAATTATGTGCTGCGGCTGCCGCGCTACCAGGATTTCAACCAGTGGCACAAGCTGCGCTCGGCAAGCCGCGGCTTTCTCGAGCGCTGGGAGCCGACATGGCGCCGCGACGAACTGACGGAGGGCTCCTATCGGGCCCGCGTCATTCGCGGCAAGCAGGAATACGCCTCCGGGCAGGCGGTTCCGCTGCTGCTTTTCCACCGGGACAACATGACGCTGCTTGGCGGCATCACCATCGGCTACATCAGGCGCGGGGCCGCGCAAAGCTGCATGATCGGCTACTGGATGGGCGAGGCGCATGCCGGCCAAGGCCATATGTTCGCCGCACTTCAATTGGTTATACCCTACATCTTCGCAGGCCTCGAGTTGCACCGTATCGAAGCAGCCTGTATTCCAGACAACGCTCGGAGCATCCGCCTGCTTGAAAAAGCCGGGTTTCAGCGGGAAGGCTATCTGCGCGGATACTTGAAGATCAACGGTCAGTGGCATGATCACGTGATGTTTTCACTGCTTGCCACCGATACGGATAAAGGCAGGATAACCGACAGCCGATGACCAAAAAACGCATGCTGCACTCGTCACCATCAGGACGTTTCGTCGCGGTGATCGCAGCGCTTTTCCTGTCCGCCTTCGCGCTGATGTCAGGGGCCGCGCAGGCCGCCGAGCCGGTCAAGATTTCGCGCGACGACACCGCGCTCGATCTGACCAAGACCACCGAAATCTACACCAATCAGGGCGAAGCCTTCCAGGTTTCGACCGCGGCCGGCGCCGACGGCATCCGTCGCCGCATCGAGGTGCGCTCGAGTTCCGGCAACTACCAGGGCGACTGGGCGGTCTTCGCGCTCGCCAACGTGTCCGACGAACAGCTGGAGCGCGTCATCGTCGCGCCGCATTTCCGTCTGGCGAACTCCAAGCTGTTCTGGCCGGATCTCGGCTCGCAGCGCATCACCGCGATCACGCCGAGCGAAGGCTTCGCGCTCGACCGGCAGCCGAGCGACGAGGCCGACGTCTTCCGCATCACGCTCAATCCGGGCGCCGTCATCACCTTCGTCGCCGAACTGTCGACGCCCGAATTGCCGCAGATCTATCTGTGGGAGCCCAACGCCTACAAGGATACGATCAACGCGTTCACGCTCTATCGCGGCATCGTGCTCGGCATCGCCGGCCTGCTCGCGGTGTTCCTCACCATCCTGTTCGTCGTCAAGGGCACCTCGATGTTGCCGGCGACGGCCGCGCTCGCCTGGGCGGTGCTCGGCTATATCTGCGTGGATTTCGGCTTTCTTGGAAAGCTCGTCAGCATCGCCTCGGCGGACCAGCGAATATGGCGGGCCTGCGCGGAGGTGGCGCTGGCATCGAGTTTCGTCATCTTCCTGTTCACCTATCTCAACCTCAACCGGTGGCACACGCATCTGGGCTATGTGACGCTCGCCTGGGTGCTGGGCCTGGCCCTGCTCTTCGGCGTCGCCATCTACGACCCGGCGATCGCCGCCGGCATCGCCCGCCTCTCCTTCGCGCTGACGGCGACGATGGGGTTGCTGCTCATCGTCTATCTCGGCATCAACCGCTACGACCGCGCCATCCTGCTGGTGCCGGCCTGGGCGCTGATCCTGGTGTGGATCTTCGGCGCCTGGCTGACGATCACCGGCCAGCTCGACAACGACATCATCCAGCCGGCGCTCGGCGGCGGCCTGGTGCTGATCGTGCTCCTCATCGGCTTCACGGTCATGCAGCACGCCTTCGCGGGGGGAACGTTCCAGCAGGGCCTGTTCTCGGATCTCGAGCGGCAATCGCTGGCGCTGACCGGCTCCGGCGACATGGTGTGGGACTGGGACGTGGCACGCGACCGCGTCGTCACCATCCCCGACGTCTCCGTCAAGCTCGGCCTTTCGCCCGGCACGATGCATGGCGCCGCCCGCAACTGGCTGCCGCGCCTGCACCCCGACGATCGCGACCGCTTCCGCGCCACGCTGGACGTTCTGCTGGAACATCGCCGCGGCCGGCTGAACCACGAATTCCGCATTCGCGCCGAGGACGGGCATTTCCACTGGCTTCTGATCCGCGCCCGACCGGTGCTGGATTCCAACGGCGAGGTGATCCGCTGCGTCGGCACGGTGATCGACGTGACCGAGCAGAAGAACTCGGTCGACCGTTTGCTGCAGGACGCGCTGCACGACAACCTGACCGGCCTTCCCAACCGCCAGCTTTTCCTCGACCGCCTGCAGGGCGTGCTGGCGCTGGCGCCGGGCAGCGATACGCTGCGTCCGACGGTGATGGTGATCGATATCGACCGCTACAAGCTGGTCAACGACGCGCTCGGCGTTGCGGCCGGCGACAATATCCTGATCGCGCTGACGCGCCGTCTTCGCCGGCTGCTGAAGCCGCAGGACACGCTGGCGCGCCTCTCCGGCGACCAGTTCGGCCTCATCCTGGTTTCGGAGCGCGATCCGGCCAAGATCGCCGACTTCGCGGACGCGATCAGCAAGGCGATCATGGTGCCGATCAACTTCGCCAACCGCGAGATCATCCTGACGGCGTCGATCGGCCTTGCCTCCTTCGTCGACCAGCAGGAGAACGCGACGGGGATGCTCAGCGATTCCGAGCTTGCCATGTATCGGGCCAAGCGCGCCGGCGGCAATCGCGTCGAGCCGTTCCAGCCCGCCTTCCGCGATTTCGGCGCCGACCGGCTGCAGCTGGAATCGGATCTCCGCCGTGCGCTGGAACGCAAGGAACTGTCGATGGTCTACCAGCCGATCGCCGGCCTTGAAGACGTGGAGATCGCCGGTTTCGAGGCGCTGATGCGCTGGGAGCATCCGAAGCGCGGCAACATCCCGCCGTCGGAATTCATTCCGATCGCCGAGGCTTCCGACATCATCAACATGCTCGGCGTCTTCGCCCTCGAACAGGCGACCAACGACCTGATGGCCTGGGAGAGCCAGACCGGCGAGCTGCCGATTTTCGTGTCGATCAATCTCTCCAGCGCGCAGTTGCTGAACAACGATCTTTACGACGACGTGCGCTCGGTTCTCGCCAAGACCCATTGCGATCCGACCCGGCTGAAGCTGGAACTGACCGAGACGATGGTGATGGAGAACCCGGAGCAGGCACGGCTGGTGCTTGAAAAGCTGCGCGAGGTCGGGCTTGGCCTGGCGCTCGACGATTTCGGCACCGGCTATTCCTCCCTCTCCTACCTCACGCGCTTCCCGTTCGACACGATCAAGCTCGACAAGACGCTGGTCTGCGGCGCCAGCGACCGGAAGTCGACGGTGCTGCGCTCGGTGATCTCGATGGCGCGGGAGCTCGACATGAAGGTCGTGGCCGAGGGGATCGAGTCCAACGAGGACGCGATCGAGCTGGCGAAGATGGGCTGCACCTACGGCCAGAGCTATCTCTTCGGCCCGCCGATGGCGACGGAATCGGTTCTGCGGCTGCTGAAGGAGCGGTTTCCGCTGACCAAGCGCGCCTGAGGTCTCCCGGGCCGCGAAAGGTCAGGCGGCGTGCTGGCGGGGCTCGGCGACGCGATCCTGGATCAGCCGGTGCAGGTATTCGAGCTTTGCGACGACGGCGTTCGAGAGCACGAAGGGGTAGGAATCCGGCTGCCCCATGCTGCGCTGGATGGCGTTGATCGCCACCGATAGCGGCACCCAGGCGCTGACCAGCTGCTCGGCGCTGGCGGCGCGATAGGGGTTGAAATCCACCTCTGACGCCATTTCCTCATGGCCGCGCGGATCGATCGCGATGCCGAAGCCGCGGGCTGTTTCCAGCGTATCGACGATGTGGAGATAGTGCGCGAAGCATTCGGCGAAGTCCTCCCAGGGATGAGACGTCGCGTAGGCGCTGATGTGGTCCTGCTGCCAATCCGGCGGCGCGCCGTTCTGATAATGGTTCTGCAGCGCCTGGCCGTAATCCTGCCGCTCGTCGCCGAAGACGGCGCGAAAGCCATTGAAGGCGTTCCGGTCGCGGACCAGACGGTTCCAGACGAAGTGCCCGATCTCGTGGCGGAAATGGCCGAGAAGCGTGCGATAGGGTTCGTTCATCGAGGCGCGGGCGAGCTCGCGGGTGATGTCGTCGGCTTCGGCGGCGCGGATGGCGATGACGCCTTCGTCGTGACCGGTCATGGCGGGGATGACGTTTCCGTCGACCTGCACTTCATCTTCGAGAAAGTCGAAGACCAGGCCGCCTTGCGGATCCTCGATGCGATCGGGCGGTGGCAGGCGCCAGCGCAGCAGCGAATAGAAGAGATGGCGCTGCGCCTGGCTGATACGGCGCCAGCGATCGACACCCTGCTGCGTATGAGTGTTGGGCACCAGGCGGTTGTAGCGGCAGGCGATGCAAAACGGATTTTCGTCATCCGCATTCACCAGCCAGTTGCAGATATCGAGACCGGCATTGGCGCAGAAGCGCACGGCGCGCCCGGGCTCCGACGCCATCCGCCACAGCGTTTCGTCAAGCGGTTCGAGAGCGCGCATCGAGAGATCGTCGGGCAGGAAGCCGAGGCGATGGTTGCAGCGAACGCATTGGCGATTGTCGAAATGCACGACCTGATCGCAACTGTCGCAGGCAAAAAGCCGCATGGAACGCCCCATCAAGCGGTATTGATACAAAACGACCCGCAGCGCGGATGCGCGACGGGTCATTGCCGGAATGCTGGCGATCACATGCGATCGACGGCATCCTTCAGCTTGTCCTTGGCGTTGCCCTTGGCGGTCTGCGACTTGCCCTTGGCTTCCTGGACGGCGCCCTTGGCGCGGGTCGCATTGTCGCCGGTCGCCTTGCCGACCGCCTGCTTGGTCTTGCCGGCGATCTCGTTTGCCTTGCCGGAAATCTTGTCGGTGGTGCCTACCCATCTGATGTCTCCTTTTGGAACGGGCCTCGTGCCCGGTGCGAAAAGAGAACGTCGCTTGCAGCTATTCGTTCCGCGAATTTTCTGGTCTTCAGGCGTGGCCGGCTTCGGTGGAAAGCATGGCGGCCGAGATGCCCATGCCAGCCAATGCGCGCTCGTATTTATCATCCAGGTTGGCATCGAAGATGAGGGCGTCGTTGGCCGCGCAGTTCAGCCAGCCGTTCGCGGCGATCTCGGCTTCGAGCTGGCCGGCGCCCCAACCGGCATAGCCGAGCAGCATGGTGGCGCGCTTCGGGCCCTCGCCCTTGGCGATGGCGCGGATGATGTCGAGCGTCGCCGTCATGCAGATATCGTCGCTGACGGGAATGCTGGAATCGCAGAGATAGTCGTCGGAATGCAGGACGAAGCCGCGGCCACTTTCGACCGGTCCGCCCGCCTGGATCGACAGATCGCGCGTGGGCGGCGGCATGAGGATCGCCTCGTCGCTCTTGATCATGTCGAGATGCATGAGCACGTCGGTGAACGAGAGTTCCTGCGGCCGGTTGATGATGAAACCCATGGCGCCGGCATCGGAATGGGCGCAGACGTAGATGACCGTGCGGGCGAAGTTGCTGTCCGATACGCCGGGCATGGCGATCAGGAACTGACCGTCGAAGAAGCCGCGTTCTCGTCTGTTTTTCAGGGTCGACAGGGACATGATACCTCCTGATGCCAGACCGCCCGAGGCCCCGACAAGAGAAACATGGGCCAATGTCCTGTTTCAATCAACTGAAAATGAAAATTTAATCGACCAAGGCTTCTGGCGAAGGACGCCGGATTTGAATAACCATTGTCGCATGACCTTCGCATCGCACACACAACGCCTCGCCCTTACTTTCGCAGTCGCCATGCCTCTCGGCCTTGGCTTCTCCCTGCCGGCGCTTTCCCCGGCGCAGGCCGCGACCAGCGCCTGGGCCGAGAATGCGGGCGGACGGATGCGGCTGGTGGCGCTTTCACCGGATGACAACGGCAAGATCCGCGCGGGGCTGCAGATCGAACCGAATGCCGGATGGATCACCTACTGGCGCGAACCCGGCAACACCGGCATCCCGCCGCAGATCGTCATCGCGCCCGGGACGGGGGTGACGCTCGACAAGACCAGCTACCCCATTCCCAAGCATATCAAGAGCGACGAGATCGACGACGTCGGCTACGACGCGCCGGTGACGCTGCCGCTCACCCTGTCGGCCAAGAGCGGTGTTACCGAGATCAAGGCGCAGGCTTTCATCGGCATCTGCAAGGATATCTGCGTGCCCTTCCAGGCCGACCTTACGGTCGCGCTTCCGGCGGCGGGACAATCGCAGCCGCAGGAAGAGGCCATTCTCGATGCCGCCGAGGCGCGGCTGCCGGAAGCGTCTTCCTCCGAATTCAAGGTGACGGAGCATACGCTTTCGCCCGACCGGACGGAGCTGAAGCTCGACATCACCCTGCCCGACATCGGCGACACGACACCCGACGTCATCGTTGCCGGCCCCAGCGGCTATGTGTTTACCAAGCAGCTGATGAGCAAGCGCGACGGCACGGCGCTGACGACGACGGTCGCGATCGGCAAGCTGCCCAAGAACTACGACATATCGGGCAAGAGCTGGAGCGCGCTCGTCATCGACGGGGCACGCGCCATCGAAAGCCCGCTTGCCTTCGATTGAAATCCCGCGGCCAACGCGCCGCCCGCCAACCCACCATGAGGAGACATTCATGACCATTGCGATCGGCGATACCCTGCCTTCGGCGACATTCAAGGAAAAGACGGCCGACGGCCCGGTCGAGACCACGACCGAGGCGCTGTTCAAGGGCAGGCGCGTCGTGCTGTTTGCCGTGCCCGGCGCGTTTACCCCGACCTGCTCGCTCAACCACCTGCCGGGCTATCTCGAAAACCGCGACACCATTCTCAACAAGGGCGTCGACGACATCGCCGTCGTCGCGGTCAACGACTGGCACGTGATGGGCGCCTGGGCGCAATCCTCGGGCGGCATGGGCAAGATCCACTTCCTCGCCGACTGGGACGCTTCCTTCACCAAGGCGCTCGGCCTCGACGCCGACCTTTCGGGCGGCGGCCTCGGCGTGCGCTCGAAGCGCTACTCGATGCTGGTCGAGGACGGCGTCGTCAAGTCGCTCAACGTCGAGGAGAATCCAGGCCAGGCGACGGTTTCCAGCGCCGCGACGATGATCGAGCAACTCTGAGCGAGCCTTTGACCAAAGTGGGGATCGAGCCGATCCCCACGACCTCGGCGAACGCGGGCTGACGGCCGCGAACGCTATCTCCGACCTGCGGGATCAGACCTGCAGGTCGAAGACGATCAGGCCGCCAAGGCCGCCATCCAGCGACGAGACGATGCGCTCGCCGACGGCGACATGCTCGGGATGGACGAGATAGGCGTCGCGCGCCTCGGGGCTTTCGAAGGTGACGGCAAAGCCATCGACGAAGCCGGCATGCAGGCCCTCGGGCGAGACGTTCGGGCCATACTTGATATCCAGAATGCCCGGAATGACCTGCTTCAGCGCGACGATCTGTTCGAACAGGGACTGCTTTTCTTCGCCCGTGATGGCCGATTTCAGCCGCATCAGCACCGAGTGCAGGATCATATGTCGCCTCCCAAACTATTGTTATCGGCAGAGCATAGTGGGAATGCGCCCGTGGGCAAGATGCAAAGATTGGCCCTCCCCGGTCTTCGAGCCCCTCTCCTCACTTCTCCGTTTACGACCGTTTCGGACGAAGAAACCGTCGTAAACGGGACGACGTGGCCGACATTCTCCTCTAAGCTGCGATGATGACCGCACGGGAGAGGAGCCCGCGCGGACCGCAGCATTTTCAACGGAGGAGATGAAAATGAGCAAGAACCGTGGCGTCGTCTACATGCGGCCCGGCGTTGTCGAAATCCATGACATCGACGATCCCAAGCTCGAGGCCCCCGATGGACGCCGCATCGAGCATGGCGTGATCCTGAAGGTGATCTCGACCAATATCTGCGGATCGGACCAGCACATGGTGCGCGGCCGCACCACGGCGATGCCGGGGCTGGTTCTCGGCCATGAAATCACCGGCCAGATCATCGAAAAGGGCATCGACGTCGAGATGCTCGAAGTCGGCGACATCGTCTCCGTGCCCTTCAACGTCGCCTGCGGCCGCTGCCGCTGCTGCAAGTCGCAGGACACCGGCGTGTGCCTCACCGTCAACCCGTCGCGCGCCGGCGGCGCCTATGGCTATGTCGACATGGGCGGCTGGATCGGCGGACAGGCGCGCTACGTCACCATCCCCTATGCCGACTTCAACCTCCTGAAGATTCCGGATCGCGACCGGGCGATGGAGAAGATCCGCGATCTCACCATGCTCTCCGACATCCTGCCGACCGGCTTCCATGGCGCGGTGCGCGCCGGCGTCGGCGTCGGCTCGACGGTTTATGTCGCGGGCGCCGGTCCGGTCGGGCTTGCGGCGGCCGCTTCCGCCCGCATCCTCGGTGCCGCCGTGGTGATGATCGGCGACTTCAACAAGGATCGCCTGGCGCATGCCGCCAAGGTGGGCTTCGAGCCGATCGATCTGTCAAAGAGCGACCGCCTGGGCGACATGATCGCTCAGGTGACCGGAAGCAACGAGGTGGACAGCGCCATCGACGCCGTCGGCTTCGAGGCGCGCGGCCATTCGGGCGGCGAGCAGCCGGCGATTGTGCTCAACCAGATGATGGACATCACCCGCGCCGCCGGTTCGATCGGCATTCCCGGCCTCTACGTGACCGAGGACCCCGGCGCCGTCGACAGCGCCGCCAAATCAGGCAACCTGTCGCTGCGCTTCGGGCTCGGCTGGGCGAAGGCGCAATCCTTCCACACCGGGCAGACGCCGGTGCTGAAGTATAACCGGCAGCTGATGCAGGCGATCCTCCACGACCGCCTGCCGATCGCCGATATCGTCAACGCCAAGGTGATACCGCTCGAAGAGGCCGTTCAGGGCTACGAGAGCTTCGACCACGGGGCGGCGACGAAATTCGTGCTCGACCCGCATGGGGATGTGGCGAAGGCGGCTTGAGGGCTTAGACTGAGTGGATGGAGGGGTGGGCTGGTGTTGTGCCGGTGGCCCCCTCATCTGCCTGCCGGCATCTTCTCCCCGCTGGGGAGAAGGGACTCGTGGCCGGCCGCTCGCTCCATCTTCCCTTCTCCCCAACGGGGAGAAGGTGCCCGAAGGGCGGATGAGGGGCCGCTGGCGCTGACGTTAGCCAATTTTTACCCCCCACACATGCTTCTACCCCGGCAGGGCTCATCCCCCCGGTTGATACGGCATCTGATCGGACGGGGCGCCGGATGGATGGCTCATCGGCCCAGCAGACGCATGATCTGAGAGACGCTTTCTTCCAACGACAGTTGAAAGGTATCAATCCGCAAATCCGGCACCCATCGCTCAAAGTGCAGCGCCTGGATCTCGGTCCAAGTGGGCGGGGTGAGACCTTCAACGGTGGATGACCGCGCCTCGGCGCGACGACGGTGTGTCATGCTATCCGAGCAAACGACTTCAACCTCAATGAACAAACTATCCGCTTCGATCGCTACATTTCTGAATGCGCTTCGGGTGATCTCCAGGGGATTCACGGAATCGGCGATAACAGTGTGGCCAAGCCGGAGGTTTTCGCTCGCGAGTCTGCAGAGCGTGACATATCCGCTCGGACCCACATCGTGCCCGTTGGCCAGTGGCGCTGACGTACGAATTGCCTGTTCTATCGTGTCGACCCGCAGGTAGCAGGCGCCTATCCGCGCCGCCAGGGCTTGCGCAACAGTGCTCTTCCCGGCGCCCGGCAATCCACCCAATATGATAAGCATCCAACTCCCCACCAACCAGAGCAATCTACCGTCGTTATCATCGAATGTCAGCCAACAGAGCCAAGCAGTCGAGTGTTATTGCTGGAAGACGTCCGAAGCATGATCCTACCGTGTGGCCCCCTCACCCTACCCTCTCCCCTAGGGGAGCAACCATGTCTCATCCTCTCACATATTTCGGCGTCCATTCGGTCTGTCGGGTGAGGATTGTGTTGGCGAGAATGACGAGTTTGCGGGCCACCGCGATGACCGCGCACAGGTGCTCCTTGCCGTTGCCGCGCAACCGCTTGTAGAAGGCCGCCAGATCCGGATTGTGCCGGCTGGCGGTGAAGGCGCACATGAAAAGGCTCTTGCGCAGCCGTTCGCGGCCGCCCTGGATCCGGCGCCTGCCGCGATGCTTGCCGCTGTCGTCATCATAGGGTGCGACACCGGCAAGGGCGGCGACCTCGTTGCGGCCGGCATGGCCGAGTTCGGGCATGCGGATGACGAGGCACAGCGCGCTGCGCATTCCGATCCCCTTGATGGAGACCAGAAGGTCGAGCCGCCGCGCCAGATCGGGGTCGCCGCGAACCAGCTTTTCGAGCCGAAGCATATGCGCATTGCGACAGGTCTCGAGCCTGGCGATTTCGTGGGAGTGGCGGCGCTTGACGATCTCAGGCACGGCGGTCTCGGCGAATGTCTTCACCAGCGCGATCTGCTGTTCGATCTGCTCCAGATAGGTCAGTTCGGCCGAAAGCCGGTCGAAGCGGGCATCGGGCAGCGCCGGCAGCGTCTTCAGGCTGGCGGTGAAGACGGCAATCAGCGTGGCGTCCAGCCGGTCGTTCTTGGCCCGCTGCAGCCGGCTTCTGGCGAAGTACCGCAATTGCGCCGGCTGCAGGCGCGCCGCCGGGCGCTTCTTACCCCGCAGATGCACCATCAGCCGCCATTCGTAGCCACCGGAGGCTTCGAAGCCGACCCTTTTGGCATCATGCTCTTGAAGAAAGGCGTCGAGCCGCTTCAGGCCCGCCGCGTCGTAGGTGACCCGCAGCCGCGCGTCACCGGGATGGATGGCGATGCCGAGATGGCTTTTGCCGACATCGATTCCGGCACAGATCATGCTATCATCGGTCATCTTCGTCGTCCCTGTCTTGGATACGAACCCCAAGGTTCCTGCAACCACACGGGCCTGATGAAGAGCCGGTTGCGATCCTGCTCCCCACAGCCCCTGACGGCTGAGAAGGTGACGATCCGACAACCAGCTGCCGGGCGGGTGGCCACCCGCCCGGCAGAAACAACTATCTCATATTTTGATCATCCAAGAGGGGGAGTAAGAGGCAGGCCACGATTCCCTTCTCCCCATCGGGGAGAAGATGCCGGCAGGCAGATGAGGGGCCGCTGGCGCTCAGTTAGCTGCTTAATCAAGCTCCCTCGGCGCGTCTCCCCACTCCACCCAACCTATCCGCCACCTCGAACAGCGCCGGCACCGCCGGATTGCTCGACGCAGCCGAAGCGCAGAGCACGATGTCGAACTCCGGCGCATCCATGATCGGCCGCGAGACCAGCCCTTCCGCCAGATCCGCGCACAAAGACTGCGGGATGAGCGCGATGCCCAGGCCTTCGGCGACGAGGCGGATGATGGTGTGCTGCAGGCGGGGTTCCAGCGCGAAATGCGGGACGACGCCCGGGGTGGCGCAGTAGTTGCGGATGGCGTCGCGGAGCGTCGGCGTTACGCTTGCGGGGGCGGCGATCAGGCGTTCGGGGGCGAGGTCGGCTGGGCCGGCGATGTCGAGCTCGGCCAGGCGGTGATCTCGCGGCACGATCAGGCGCAGGCGGTCGCGGGCGAGCAACGTGGTGCGCAGGTGCGTGGCCGGACTGCCGCCGAAGGTGACGGCGGCGTCGAGGCGGCCTTCGATCAGCATCTCCTCGATATCCGTCGGTATGCGCTCCTCGAGCACGAGGCGGACATCGGGGCGCTTCTCGGAGTAAAGCCGCACCAGCGCCGGGACGACGCTGTAGGCGGCGTTCATCATGAAGCCGAGCTTCAGCTCACCCTTCACGCCGGATGCGACCAGCTGCACATCGCGGCAGGCGGCGTCGAAATGGGCGAGCACCGCGCGGCACTCCTCGAGAAAATGCCGGCCCGCCGCCGTCAGCGCGACGTTGCGGGAATTGCGCTCGAAGAGACGGGCGCCGAGCGTCTTCTCGATCGAAGCGATCTGGCGGCTGAAGGGCGGCTGGCTCATGTTCATGCGCGCCGCCGCGTGGCCGAAGTGCAGCGTCTCGGCGAGCGCCACGAAATAGCGCATGTGGCGCGTGTCCATTTCATACCTCTGGAGTATCGATCAGCGACAGTATCGACATTGGATTATATTGGTCTCGGGCGCTAGACAATGGTCTTTGCAACCAGAGTTCCCTCCCCCAATGCTGACCAATCTCCTCATCGTGCTCCCCATCTTCGCGCTGATCCTGACCGGATTTATCGCCCGCAGGACCGGCGCGCTCGGCCCCAACGCGACGCGCGAGGTGAACCGGCTGGTGGTTTATCTGGCGCTGCCGGCCCTGCTCTTCGACATCATGGCCAATGCGAGGCTCGAGCAGATCTGGCAGCCGGGCTTCATCCTCGCCTTCACATCGGGCTGCGCCATCATCTTTTGCGCGACGCTCTGGTGGCGGATGGCCGGGGGGCGGCATCTGGCGGATGCGGCGATCGACAGCCTGAACGCCAGCTACGCCAATACGGGGTTCGTCGGCTTTCCGCTGGTGCTTTCTGTTGTCGGCGACAACGGCATGGCGCCGACGCTGATCGCGACGATCGTCACCGTCTGCGTGCTCTTCGCCGTCGCCATCGTGCTGATCGAGAGCGGGCTGCAATCGGAGACGCGGCGGCGCGATATCGCCGGCAAGACGTTCCTCTCGCTCGCCAAAAACCCGCTCCTGATCGCGCCGGTTCTCGGCGCTTTGTTCATGGTCTCGGGCGCTGCGCTGCCGGCGCCGGTGGATGCGTTTCTGAAGCTTCTCGGCGGCGCGGCATCGCCCTGCGCGCTGATCGCGCTCGGGCTGTTTCTGGCCGGGTCGAAGGCGGGGGCCGCGACCGAGCGGGCAGCGACGGCGGGGATTCTCGTCGGGCTGAAGCTGATCGCGCAGCCTTTGGTGACATGGGTTATCGCCGGGCCGCTCCTCAAGCTGCCGCCGGTTGCGGTGCATACCTGCGTTCTCTTGGCGGCGCTGCCGACGGGGACCGGGCCGTTCATGCTGGCGGAGTTTTATGGGCGGGAGGCGAGCTTGACGGGGCGGGTGGTGCTGGCCTCGACGGTGCTGTCGATCGGGACGATTTCGGCGTATCTGGCGGTGTCGGGGTGAGCGGCCGCCGCTGGTCCCTTCTCCCCGTTGGGGAGAAGGTGGCCCGAAGGGTCGGATGAGGGGGCTCCAGTCTCACCGTTATCTATTTGAAATCATTATACTGGACGCCGCACTTGCGGCCCCTCATCTGCCTGCCGGCATCTTCTCCCCGCTGGGGAGAAGGGACTCGTGGCGGGCCGCTCGCGCCCTCACAGACCAAGCAAGCCTACCGCTTCTTGAACGGCTCCATGCCCTTTCGCGCCAGTTCGTCGGCGCGTTCGTTTTCCGGGTGGCCGGCGTGGCCCTTGACCCAGTGCCACTTGACCTTGTGGCGCTGGTTGGCGGCGTCGAGCGCCTGCCAGAGTTCGCCGTTCTTCACCGGCTTCTTGTCGGCCGTTTTCCAGCCGTTCTTCTTCCAGCCGAAGATCCACTTGGAGATGCCGTCCATGACGTATTTGCTGTCGGTGTGGAGATCGACCTCGCAGGCGCTTTTCAGCGCCGTCAGCGCCGAGATGGCGGCAAGCAGTTCCATGCGGTTGTTGGTGGTTTCCGCCTCGCCGCCGCAGAGTTCCTTCTCGACCTCGCCATAGCGCAACACCGCGCCCCAGCCGCCGGGGCCGGGATTTCCGGAGCAGGCGCCGTCGGTATAGATGTCGACGTGCTTCATGGGGTCAGTCCGTATTCGGCGGCGGACTTGATCTGCCGGTGAAAGCGCAGCTTGCGCAGGTATTCGAGCGGGTCCTTCTTCGTCACCAGCGCGCCCTCGGGCGTCATCAGCCAGTCGTAGAGGCGGGTCAGGAAGAAGCGCAGCGCCGAGCCGCGCGCGAGGGTTGGGAGGGCGGCCAGTTCGGCGTCGCTCAGCGGCCGCACGCTGGTATAGCCTTCGAGCATCGCCATGCCCTTGGTGATGTTGTAGGCGCCGTCCTTTTCGAAGCACCAGGCGTTGAGGATGATCGAGACGTCGTAGGCGAGCAGATCGTTGCAGGCGAAATAGAAATCGATCAGGCCCGAGAGGTCGTCGCCGAGGAAGAAGACGTTGTCGGGGAAGAGATCGGCGTGGATGACGCCGGAGGGGAGATCCTTCGGCCAGTGCGCGGCGAGATAATCAAGCTCGCCACGGATTTCCGCCTGCAGGCCCTTCTCGACCTCGTCGGCGCGGGCTTGCGCCTTGTCCCACAGCACCTGCCAGCCATCGACGGAGAGCGCGTTCGGGCGCTTGAGGTCGAAACCTTCGCCGGCGATGTGCATGCGGGCCAGCGCCTTGCCGACTTCGCGGCAATGTTTGGCCTCGGGCTTGCGCAGCCACATGCCTTCGAGGAAGGAGATGAGGGCTGCGGGGCGGTCCGACAGCTGGCCGAGCAGCGCGCCATCCCTGCGCGGCAGCGGCAGCGGGCAGGACAGGCCACGGGCGGAAAGATGTTGCATGAGACCGAGGAAGAACGGCAGGTCGTTTTTCTCGACGCGCTTTTCATAGAGCGTCAGGATCAGCGGGTCCTTCGAGGTATGCAGCAGGAAGTTGCTGTTTTCGACGCCCTCGGCGATGCCCTTGTAGGACAACAGCGTGCCGGCGTCATATTCCGTCAGGAACCACTTCAGATCGTCTTCGGAGATATCGGTGTAGACTGCCAAGGCGGGCTCTCGTTTTCGGTTTGGTGCTTCGGTCGGCGCAAATGATACCCCCTCTGCCCTTCCGGGCATCTCCCCCACAAGGGGGGGAGATTGGATGGGGGGAGCGTCTTCCCCAAACAATTGTCGTTGGCGATGGCGCAGGGAGCAGGCGGCTGGCCGATCTCCCCCCTTGTGGGGGAGATGTCCGGCAGGATAGAGGGGGGTGGCCCACCCTCCGACCACCAATTACCCGTTCACGAACGCCATATCCGCCGTCGTCAGCTCGATGTCGCGCAGTTCGCGGTTGACGAGGAAGTGCTCGTTTTCCTGAACGGTCTCGGCAAGCTCGACGCGGGCATCGAACCGGGCGCGGAAGGCCTCGATGATCTCGTTGACGATGACCTCGGGCGCCGAGGCGCCGGCCGACAGGCCGAGCGTGCCGACATGGCCGATATCGTCCCAGTCGAGCTCGGAGGCGCGCTGCACCAGGATCGACTTCTTCGCCCCTGCCCTGAGCGCCACTTCGACGAGGCGCTTGGAGTTGGACGAGTTGGGCGCGCCGACGATGATGAAGAGATCGCAGCCGGGTGCCGCCTGCTTGACGACTTCCTGGCGGTTCGTCGTGGCGTAGCAGATCGAGATCGGCCGCCGGCGCGGTCAAATTCGGGAAACGCTCCCGCAGACGCGCGATGACGCCGGCGGTGTCGTCCACCGAAAGCGTGGTCTGCGTGACATAGCCGAGATTATCAGGATCGGCGGGCTCGTAGACGTCGACATCGGCGATTGTTTCGACCAGCGAGACGGCGCCTTCGGGAAGCTGGCCCATGGTGCCGATCACCTCGGGATGGCCGGCATGGCCGATCAGCACGACGTGGCGGCCGAGCTTGTTGTGGCGCATGGCCTGCTTGTGGACCTTGGAGACCAGCGGGCATGTGGCGTCGAGATAGAAGAGGTTGCGTGACGTCGCATCCTCCGGCACCGATTTCGGGACGCCGTGGGCCGAGAAGACAACCGGCTGGGCGCGATGCTCTTCGGGGATCTCGTTCAGCTCCTCGACGAAGACGGCGCCCTTGGCTTCCAGTCCTTCGACGACATAGCGGTTATGAACGATCTCGTGCCTGACATAGACGGGCGCGCCATAGGATTTCAGCGCCAGAACGACGATCTGGATCGCCCGGTCGACGCCGGCGCAGAAGCCGCGCGGCCCGCAGAGCCTGATCGTCAGTGGAGGTTTTGAAACGGCAATATTCATGTCTTTTCCGAGTTATATTCCCTCATTCCTGTGCTTGTCACAGGATCCAGCGCGCTCAAGTCATTGAGCGCAAAAGACTCTGTTCACGGCGCCGACGCGCCGTGGCTGGATTCCTGTGACGAGCACAGGAATGAGGGAGAAGAACTCCCCGCCAACGGCTATCGCGTTCGCTGCGAACTGAACGACCTCTAGCCCAATATAGGCACGAATTGAAGCGATACTATTGCGCGGGCGGATCGCCGCGCCTGCGAAGCCATGCGACCGCGACGATGGCGACGAGGGTGGCGGCCAGGCCGTACCAGGTGACGGCATATTGCAGGTGGCTGTTTGGCAGGTTGACGTCGGTGACGCCGCCGACCGGCAGGCCCTTGGGATTGGGCGTGTCGTCGGCATCGACGAAGAGAGGCACGACAGCGGCCTTGTCGAGCCCGGCGCTCGAGGCCATGACGTCGAGATCCTTCCAGTAGAAAATGTTCTTGGCGACGTCGTTGTCGGGCACGGCCCAGGAGGGCTTGCCCGGCAACCGGGCGCGGGCGAGACCGTTGACGGTCCGTTCGCCCGTCAGCTGGCCCTGCATGCGCGTCTCCGGCTCCTTGTTGTCGTAGGGAACGAAGCCGCGGTTGACGAAGAGATCACGGCCGTCCGCAAGCCTCAGCGGCGTGTAGACGTAGTAGCCGGTCAGGCCGCGCCAGGTGGCGAAGAAATGGCGTTCGCGGCTGTTGTCGTAGACGCCCGACGCGGTAACGCGGCGATACTCGATATCCTCGCCCTTCGCGGCCATCGCTTCGATCTCGGCCAGGGGCACGGCGGGGGCCGCGAGACGGGCGGCGATATCGGCGAGCAGGCCTTCCTTCCAGCGCAGGCGCTCGACCTGCCAGGTGCCGAGCGAGACGAGGATGGCGAGCGCGACGAGCACCGCCGCGGCGGTGAACACGGATGGCGCGCGGCGGGGTGCGGCTTTGGCATCAGTCACGGGAGAGACGTCCTTCACGGGCATTGTGGCGATACTGCATGGCGATCAGGATGCCCTTGCACCAGCGCAATGCCAGAAGCGAGAGGATGATCGTCAGCGGCGCGAAGAGAAGGATATGCAGCCAGATCGGCGGTGAATAGTTTGCTTCCAGCCACAGCACCGAGCCGATGACGACGAAGCCGACGATCAATATGACGAAGACGGCAGGACCATCGCCGGCGTCGGCAAAGGCATAATCGAGACCACAGGCGGCGCAGCGCGGCTTCAGCGTCAGCAAGCCGTTGAAAAGCTTGCCATTGCCGCAGCGCGGGCAGCAGCCGCGCAGACCGGTCCTCAACGGGTCCACAGGCGGGAAATGCGCGCCGTCCTCGTTCATGCTATCCTCCCGATGCGGTGAGTCACCGCCATAAAGTCACCCATAATGTAATCGAAATGCGAAGTGAAATGCCTGCGCGATTTCGCCTCACTGATCCGCGCCAAACAAAAGAAGAAAACACATGTCCGAGGAAAACCCCGCCGCTCAGATCGTCATTCTGAACGGTGCACCGCGAAGCGGAAAATCATCGATCGCCAAGGCGATCCAGGACGAATTCGACGGCCCGTGGATGAACCTCGGCGTCGATGCCTATAACGGCATGACGCCGGAGCGCTATCTGCCGGGCATCGGGCTGCGTCCCGGTGGCGAGCGGCCCGATCTCGAGGAGATGGTGCCGTTCTTTTACGCCGCACTCTACGAGACCATCGCCATCCATGTCGGCCTCGGCCTCAACGTCGTCGCCGATCTCGGGCACCACGACTTCTATTCGCAGCCGCTCGGCATCCTGACCGACTGCGCCCGCAGACTGGAAGGCTTTCCGGTTCTCTTCGTCGGCGTGCATTGTCCGCTCGACACGATCATGCGCCGCCGCGACATCCGCATGCCGGGCCGCGAGGGATTGTACGAGCAGGCAAGCGCGGAAGACCCGATCCCCGATTCGGTGCAGCGCTGGCAGGACCACGTGCACCAGCCGGGCATCTACGATCTGGAAGTGGACACGTCGCTTCTGACGCCGCTGGAATGCGCCGAGATCATCCGGCAGACGCTGGACCTCGGGATTCCCCGGCCGTCGGCCTTCGAGCGGATCGCGGAAGCGCGGTAGGGCGGCGCGTAACGAGAGACGAACACGGCCACGCCTTTGCGTCACGTTTTGACGGAGTTCAGCGATACCCCTGCCTCGGTTATCGGGGGTATCGTGCATTGCCGGAGACTTTTCGGGATGCGACGGCGGCTAGGCCAAAAGCAGTCATCTGAATCTAATGATGTGAGTGGCATTTACGGAGTTCGCGCGCGCAAAACCAAGCTTCTCATAGAGAGCCGCGGCTTCCGCCGTATCAGTAAACAGCCGAACGCCGGAGAATGAGGTTCGCGCTGAGTCCAGTAAATGGCGAGCAACGCGAGAGGCCACCCCTTGTCGGCGGATGCGTTCTAGTACGTAGAGATGGCGCAGGCGAGCAATACTTGGGTCATCTACGTAAGGATCGATGTTCAAGCCGCCCACAGCTACCAGCTGTGCATTGTGAAAAGCACACATCAGCCTCTCTCCGTGTTTGTCAAACCGGTTTGCCTGCGACTCCCACTCGTTGACAAGTTTGTCCATAAAACGGAAACCCGCGCTGGAGGCCTCGATCCGAAGAACCTCGATGTCGGGCGGCAGCTCCAGGACAGCCTTAAGTTCGATGACTAGGTCCATGAAAGTCTCGTTATCGTGGTCGCAATTGCTTTTGTATCAGCAGACCTCAATGGCCGCAAAGGGCCGGTGGCCGACCTCAAGAGTCGGCCGCTAAGCGCCAATTGCGGACGTGTCGGGCGGTCGCACCATATTAACCGATAAGAGGTATTTTCTCGACACACTCCGTGGAGGTTGAATTGGCTATCTCTTTCGAAATCATCCAGAATTCACTGATGGCACTCTTTGCACTCGGTGTGTTGGGAGGCATCATCACAAATGCACTCATCATCCAACGCACAAAAGCGCTAGCAACTCTTCCGGGAGAAGAAAAACTATCTCTGGGCGAGCGTCAGGGGCGCAAATTCAGCCGTTCGAGCGCCTTCTTCACTAGCAATCGGTTTAAAGGCCTGCGAGCAGCGATGTTTGGTAGCATTGGCCTATGTTTATCATCATTTGCGCTGCTGATTTTGGCTGATGGACTTCTTCGTTGAGGTAGCCAGACGCAATAGTGGATGCCGACGAGAAGCGGCGGATATAGGAGGCTTGTTACGATAGGCGGACTTGCCTAAGCCACACCTTATCTCATCGTTCTTGTGGGGTGCGGCGTCGTTTGGTTCGTGGTGTCGCGATACAAGTCGATTCACGATGTTCCGCGCAAGCAACTGGCATTGCTCGGACTAGGCTGGCTCGTTCTAGTTTACTTGTTTATTCTCGCCGTGTCCCAATGACCGGTTAGGGCCGATAGCCGACATCGTACGCAGGTGACCAGACAAGCCGGCTAGCCTCGACATCCGAAGCCCCCTCATCCGCCCTTCGGGCACCTTCTCCCCGCTGGGGAGAAGGGAAAAGCGGCGCCCTCCGCGGTCTCTTCCCCTCTCCCCTCGGGGAGACGGTAGCGTGAGGGGGGCACTGGTGAGACGAAGCTAAGGGCCGAAAACCCCGACAAAAATGTGGAGCCACCTAATGATGGCTCCACATTCGCATTCGCCGCGAACCTTCCGACCCGCAGTAATCAATCCATTGCTACCGTCAGCCAGCGGCGACCATCCCGCGGCGGCTGGCGACGCCGATCAGGGTGGCGCCGAGAAGGGCCGCGATGCCGGCGAAGGCGAAGACGCCTGCCGCGCCCTGGACATCCACGATCAACCCGCCAAGCACGGCGCCGCTCGAGATCGCGACCTGAAACGTCGTCAGCATGAGGGCGCCGGCGCTCTCCGCCTCGTCGGCGGCGGCCTCGGTGATGAAGCTCTGGACGCTGACAGGCAAGGCGCCGAAGGCAAAGCCCCACAGGGCTGTGGCTATGGCGGCGAGCGCCGGCGCTTCGCCTGCGAAGGCAAGCAGGAAGGCGGTGACGGCAATGCCCGTGGAAGCAAGCGTGATGGCAAGCGTCGTGCTGCGCTCGGCGATCAGGCCGCCGGCGATATTACCGACGAAGCCGCCAATACCGAAGGCGAGAAGGATGCCGGAAATCGCCTCGACGCCGAAACGCGGCACCGTTTCAAGAAACGGGCGGATGAAGGTGAAGCCCGCGAAATGACCGGCGACGACGAAGAGTATGGTGACGAGGCCGAGCCGGATGGCCGGACGGCGCAAGACCTGGGCCATCGTGCCGAGACCGGCCGACCCCGTCGGCGGCATGGCCGGAAGCGTGAACGCCTGGACAAGGAACGCGACGACGCCAAGCGCCGAGGCGATCCAGAAGGCGGCGCGCCAGCCGAACGCCTCGCCGACCCAGGCGCCGACCGGCGCCGCACAGACGGTGGCCGCCGACACGCCGGTCATGACGATTGCCATGGCGCGCGGCATCAGCCGCTCCGGCACGAGGCGCATGGCAAGCGCCAGCGACATCGCCCAGAAACCGCCAAGCCCGACGCCGAGCAGCGCGCGCGACAGGAGCAGGGTCATGAGCCCGTTTGCCGTGGCGGCGATCAGGCTCGAGATGACGAGCAGGCTGGTGAGCGCCAAAAGCGTGTAGCGGCGATCGAAGCGGGCGGTCGCGAGCACGATGCCCGGCCCCGCCAGCGCGCCGACCACGGCCGTGGCCGTCACCGATTGACCGGCCGCGCCGAGGCTGACGCCGAGGTCCTGTGACATCGGCGTCAGAAGGCTCGCGGGTAGAAATTCCGCCGTCACGAGCCCAAATACGCCAAGCGACAGCGAGACAACGCCTGCCCATGCCGCGGGTGTCTCGCCCTTCACGCCTGGATGGCTGACATCTGAGTGAATATTCATATGCATCTCCGTAAATTCTGCGGTGACGCTACGCCCAAGCATCTGGCGTTTCCATGCTGCAAAAGCTATAAAGCATAACAATTCGTCCAAACCTGCCGGAGGCCATGATGACCGATCCATTGACCGAGATGCTTCGCGGGCTTCGGCTCGATGGCGTCGAATATGGTCGCTGCCAGCCGTCGGCACCATGGGCCACGGCCTATCCCGCCCAGGCGGAAGCGCGATTTCACTTCCTGGCGGCGGGCAGCGCCTATCTGCGGGCGCCCGATGGCGCGTGGACGGAGATGCGGCCCGGCGACGCCGTGCTCTTGCCGCGCGGCGACGCGCATGTGCTGGCGAGCGAGCCGGGCATTTCGCCGACGCCGCTCGAGCAGCTGCCGCGCAAGCCGCTCTGCGATGGCATCGTCGACCTGCAATGTCCATGCACCGACAGCAACAACCTGATTTTTTTCGCGGTCATGCGCTTCAACGTCGACAAGCGGCATCCGCTCCTCAACCTGATGCCCGATGTCATGCGCACCAGCGATCTCGCCAAGGGCGAGCCGACGATACCGCCGCTTCTCGACGCCATGATGCGCGAGGTGGAGATGAACCGCGTCGGCGCGGGTGGCATCCTGTCGCGGCTTGCCGACGTGCTGACAGCCACCATCATCCGGACATGGGTGGAGCATGGCTGCGGCGACGCCAGCGGCTGGCTCGCCGCGGTGCGCAACCCGGAAGTCGGGCGGGTGCTGGCCGCCATCCACCTCGACCCTGCGCACGACTGGAGCGTGAACGAACTGGCGCGCCACATGGGCGCATCACGCTCCGGCTTTGCCCAGCGCTTCGTCAGCGTCGTCGGCGAAACGCCGGCGCGCTACGTGGCGCGGATGCGCATGCACCAGGCGCATGAATGGCTGCGCGAGGGGCAGCGGGTGGCAGCCGTCGCCGAACGGCTCGGCTACGATTCCGAGGCGTCCTTCAGCCGCGCGTTCAAACGCGTGATCGGCGCTTCGCCGAGCCATTTTCGCGAGAAGCGGAATGGTGCTACCGCGCCGATCGCCGGCTGAGGTAATCAGGTGAGCAGATTTGACGATACCGAAAACGCCTTGATCGGACGGCTGCGCGCGCTCAAGGCCAAGCCTGACGTGACGATCAACCTGCTTGATATCAACGACCGGCTGGGCGCTGATGGATATACGCCGGGGGAGATCAAAGCGGTCTTGCGGGCGCTCGAGCAGGACGGGGTGATTGCGTTCGCGACCGCGAACCGGATTTTGATTCTCAAGGCGTTGGCGTGATCGGCTGGTGATTGGGCGGTGGGGTTGCGGCACGGAGGTAAAGGCGGGAAACAGCTTCGCGCCAATAGGAGACATTGCGGCTTTTGCAGACCGCCACATTTTGCGACACCACAATAATTGGGAAATTGCGTATCGCTCTATCGGGACAAAGGAGGCCAGCCTATGACGCAAGAACCGCTGCCAAAAAGATACCCCGAAATGAATGGCAAGATTGCCCTTGTCACAGGCGGCAGCACTGGAATCGGGCTGGCGACGGCACAAGCTTTCGCTCACGAAGGCGCGACCGTCATCATCGCCAGCCGCAATGAGAGGCGGGCGAAGCATGCCCTGACCACGCTTGGGGGCGATGGGCGCGGGCGTTGGACGCAATGTGATGTGACGAACGGTCGCGACGTCGAGAGGCTCATCTCTTCGATACTGAATGAATACGGACAGATCGACTACGCCTTCAACAATGCTGGCAGCGGCGGGAAAATGTCCCCGATAGCGAGCATGAGCGAGGATGCGTGGGGCAAGACGATCAACGGTTACCTTACGTCTGTTTTCCTCTGCATGCGCTATCAGTTGCCCGCCATGCTCAAAGCCGGACGCGGCGTTATCGTCAACAATTCATCGGTCGATGGACTGCGAGGCTATCCTTTTACAGGAGGCGCCGCATATGCCGCTGCCAAGCACGGAGTTTTAGGTTTGACGCGGAGCGCGGCGCTCGAACACGCTAAGGATGGCGTGCGTATTACCGCTATTTGCCCAGGTTGGATTGGCACACCACCAATCGAGACTTTTATCAAGAAGAATGAGCAAGTCGGTGCTCAGATCATAGGGCAAGAGCCAATCGGCCGACTTGGAACGCCTCTTGAGGTCTCGAATGGGGTTCTATGGCTTTGCTCCGAGGCTTCCTCCTTTATGCTCGGCAGTCCGCTTGTACTCGATGGCGGTTACATGGCGTAGTGTCGCGAAGGTTAGTTTCGCGGCCGATTTCTACGACACTCAATTACTGGCTTGGGCCGGAAGCCGACATCGCGCGCAGGTGATCCGCAAATGCGGTTCGCCTCAGCATCCGGAGCCCCCTCATCCGCCCTTCGGGCACCTTCTTGGATGATCAAAATATGAGATAGTTGTTTCTGCCGGGCGGGTGGCCACCCGCCCGGCAGCTGGTTGTCGGATCGTCACCTTCTCAGCCGTCAGGGGCTGTGGGGAGCAGGATCGCAACCGGCTCTTCATCAGGCCCGTGTGGTTGCAGGAACCTTGGGGTTCGTATCCAAGACAGGGACGACGAAGATGACCGATGATAGCATGATCTGTGCCGGAATCGATGTCGGCAAAAGCCATCTCGACATCGCCATCCATCCCGGTGACGCGCGGCTGCGGGTCACCTACGACGCGGCGGGCCTGAAGCGGCTCGACGCCTTTCTTCAAGAGCATGATGCCAAAAGGGTCGGCTTCGAAGCCTCCGGTGGCTACGAATGGCGGCTGATGGTGCATCTGCGGGGCAAGAAGCGCCCGGCGGCGCGCCTGCAGCCGGCGCAATTGCGGTACTTCGCCAGAAGCCGATTGCAGCGGGCCAAGAACGACCGGCTGGACGCCACGCTGATTGCCGTCTTCACCGCCAGCCTGAAGACGCTGCCGGCGCTGCCCGATGCCCGCTTCGACCGGCTTTCGGCCGAACTGACCTATCTGGAGCAGATCGAACAGCAGGTCGCGCTGGTGAAGACATTCGCCGAGACCGCCGTGCCTGAGATCGTCAAGCGCCGGCACGCCCGCGAGATCGCCAGGCTCGAGACCTGCCGCAATGCGCATATGCTGCGGCTCGAAAAGCTGGTTCGCGGCGACCCCGATCTGGCGCGGCGGCTCGACCTTCTGGTCTCCATCAAGGGGATCGGAATGCGCAGCGCGCTGTGCCTCGTCATCCGCATGCCCGAACTCGGCCATGCCGGCCGCAACGAGGTCGCCGCCCTTGCCGGTGTCGCACCCTATGATGACGACAGCGGCAAGCATCGCGGCAGGCGCCGGATCCAAGGCGGTCGCGAACGGCTGCGCAAGAGCCTTTTCATGTGCGCCTTCACCGCCAGCCGGCACAATCCGGATCTGGCGGCCTTCTACACGCGGTTGCGCGGCAACGGCAAGGAGCACCTGTGCGCGGTCATCGCGGTGGCCCGCAAACTCGTCATTCTCGCCAACACAATCCTCACCCGACAGACCGAATGGACGCCGAAATATGTGAAAGGATGAGACATGGTTGCTCCCCGCAGGGGGAGAAGGGATAAGCGGCGCCCTCTGCGCGATCTTCCCCCTCTCCCCCTCGGGGAGAGGGTAGGGTGAGGGGGCCACAGGTGAGACGAAGCTGAGGGCCGCCCCCATCCCCCGAAACAAAAAATGCGGAGCCACATCTCGATGGCTCCGCATTTGCATTTGAGGCTGGTCCCACGACCCGCCTTATTCAATTCAATCCCGCGGCCCTCACCCCGCCGCGAGTGGTGCGCCCCAGCCGCCCCAGACGTAGATCGAGAAGAACAGGAAGAGCCAGACCACGTCGACGAAGTGCCAGTACCAGGCCGCCGCCTCGAAGCCGAAGTGTTGCTTGGGGGTGAAATCGCCGCGTATCGAACGGATCAGGCAGACGACCAGGAAGATCGTGCCGACGAGCACGTGGAAGCCGTGGAAGCCGGTCGCCATGAAGAAGGTGGCGCCGTAGATCGAGTTCTTGAAGGCGAACGGCGCGTTGGCGTATTCGTAGGCCTGGACGGTGGAGAACAGCACGCCGAGCAGCACCGTCAGCGTCAGGCCCTGGATGAGGCCCTTGCGGTCGTTGTGCAGCAGCGCATGGTGCGCCCAGGTGACCGTGGTGCCCGAGAGCAGCAGGATGACGGTGTTGTAGATCGGCAGGTGCCAGGGGTCGAGAACCTCGATGCCCTTGGGCGGCCACTGGCCGCCGGTGAAGGCGACGCGGGAGGCCTGGATGGCCTCGTTCGGAAACAGGCTGGCGTCGAAATAGGCCCAGAACCAGGCGACGAAGAACATCACTTCCGAGGCGATGAACATGATCATGCCGTAGCGCAGGTGCAGCGACACGACACGCGTGTGAGAGCCCTCATGGGCCTCCTTCACCGTGTCGGACCACCAGCCGAACATCACGTAGAGAA
Source organism: Rhizobium sp. AN80A (assembly GCF_030053015.1). Classification (NCBI taxonomy): domain Bacteria; kingdom Pseudomonadati; phylum Pseudomonadota; class Alphaproteobacteria; order Hyphomicrobiales; family Rhizobiaceae; genus Rhizobium; species Rhizobium sp. AN80A. Next base: position 1,893,429 of record NZ_JASJPX010000003.1, read on the forward strand.
TGACGGCGAGGCCGATGAAGAACAGCCAGGGATGCGCCCATTCGATGCCGAAGAGACGCAACGAGCCGCCGTTGAGGTAGCGCATGAAGCCGACGCCGCCGAAGGCCATGACGAAGGCGCCGATCGAGGCCAGCAGCGGCCACGGGCTCGGATCTATGATGTGGTAATCGTGATTTTTCTGATGCGCGTCGGCCATATGCACTCCCCCGGATCTATTCCTCTCCGCTCCGGCGTGGCCGGAACGGACCCAGTATTAAAGTTTCTTTTCCAGCTTTTGCGTTTTATCCTCGCTCGAAGCCACCGGCTTCGGTCCTTCCTTCGGATAGAACGTATAGGACAAGGTGACCGTGTGGATGTTCCTGGATTCCACGGCCTTGGTGATGTCGGCATCGATGTAGAAGACGACGGGCATGTCCAGCGTCTCGCCCGGCTTGAGCTCGGTATCGCTGAAGCAGAAGCACTGCACCTTGTTGAAGTAGACACCCGCCTCGCCCGGCGTGACATTGAACACGGCCTGGCCGCGCGAGGGCTTGCTGGATCTGTTGACGGCGGTGAAATTCACCTGGATCGTTTCGCCGATGCGCGGATTGACCTCGCGCTGGACCGGCTTGAACTCCCATTCCAGCCCGGGCGCGACATTGGCATCGAAGGTGACGCGGATCTTGCGGTCGAGGATGACGGACGAGGCCTGCTCGACGCGCTGCGTCGTGCCGCCATACCCGGTCAGCTGACAGAACATCCTATAGAGCGGCACGGCGGCATAGCTTGCCGCGCCCATGCCGAAGACGAAGGCAAGGCACATGAGGACGACGGCGCCGTTGTTGCGCGGTTTTCTCGGCGTGCCTTGCTGATCGTTCATGTCCCCGGTGTCCTACATAAACTTCACGATTGTTATGGCGTAGAAGATCACGACCAGACCGGCCAGAACCAGCCCGAGCGCGACGTTGCGGTTGCGGCGAGACTTGCGCTGGGCGTCGGTCAGCTTGACGGTATCGATCACAGCCACGAACCTCCGCCAGTCACGACATAGGCAGCCAGGCGATCGAACATCAGCGCCGAGAAGACGGCGAAGAGGTAGAAGATCGAATAGCCGAAGAGCTTCTTGGCCGGCACCATCTTCTCGTCGCCTTCGGGCATGCGCCAGCAGATGACGGACCAGTAGACGAAGCCGGCGCCAAGCAGGCCGGCGACGGCGCCGTAGCCGATGCTGGCGAAGCCGAGGAAGGTCGGCGCAACGGCGCTGACCGCGCTCAGGACGGCGTAGACGACGATCTGGTTCTTGGTGGTGCGCTCGCCCGAGACATTGGGCAGCATCGGCACGCCGACGGCCTCGTAATCGCGCATCTTGAACAGCGCCAGCGCCCAGAAATGCGCCGGCGTCCAAAGGAAGATGATCATGAAGAGCGTGACGCTCTCGATGGTGACGCTGTTGGTGACGCAGGCCCAGCCGATCATCGGCGGGAAGGCGCCGGCGGCGCCGCCGATGACGATGTTCTGCGGCGTCGAGCGCTTCAGCCACATCGTGTAGACGACGGCGTAGAAGAAGATGGTGAAGGCCAGGATCGAGGCTGCGAGCCAGTTGACGGCGAGCCCGAGGATCGACACGGAAAAACTGGCGAGCACGAGGCCGAAGGCCAGCGCCTCGTTGGGCTTGATGCGGCCGGCCGGGATCGGACGCTTGGCGGTGCGCGTCATCACGGCGTCGATATCGGCATCGTACCACATGTTGAGCGCGCCCGACGCGCCCGCGCCGACGGCGATGCAAAGGATCGCGATGATCCCGATGACGGGATTGATGTAGCCCGGCGCCACGATCAGGCCGGCGAATGCGGTGAAGACCACAAGCGACATGACGCGCGGCTTGAGGAGCTCGAAATAATCGCGTGCGCTGGCTTCCGACAGGAGAAACTCGCTGTCGTCTCCTAGGCTGCTGCGATCGTCGATAACTGTCATTTACTCTTGTCCTGCAAACTTGGAGCGCGACCGCCACGCAACTTCGGCGGCGGTCGCGATGTCTCGCACCCTTTTACTTGATGCGCGGGAGCTGTTCCCATTGGTGATAGGGCGGCGGCGAGGAAAGCTGCCACTCGAGGGTCGTAGCACCCTCGCCCCACGGATTGTTTCCGGCGACGCGCTTCTTGGCGAAGGCTTCGTAGACGCCGAAGAGGAAGATCAGAACACCGAAGGCCGAGATGTAGGAGCCGATGGAGGACACATAGTTCCAGCCGGCGAAGGCATCCGGATAGTCGATGTAGCGGCGCGGCATGCCGGCCAGCCCGAGGAAGTGCTGCGGGAAGAACACCAGGTTGACGCCGATGAACATGACCCAGAAGTGCAGCTTGCCGATGAACTCGTTGTACATGTAGCCGGTCATCTTCGGGAACCAGTAGTACCAGGCCGCGAAGATGGCGAAGACGGCGCCGAGCGACAGAACGTAGTGGAAGTGCGCCACGACGTAGTAGGTGTCATGCAGCGAACGGTCGAGACCGGCGTTCGCCAGCTGCACGCCGGTGACGCCACCGACCGTGAACAGGAAGATGAAGCCGATCGCCCAGACCATCGGCGTCGAGAAGGTGATCGAGCCACCCCACATCGTCGCGATCCAGGAGAAGATCTTCACGCCCGTCGGAACGGCGATGACCATCGTCGCGAAGACGAAGTAGCGCTGCGCGTCGAGCGACAGGCCGACCGTGTACATGTGGTGCGCCCAGACGACGAAGCCGACGGCACCGATCGCGACCATGGCGTAGGCCATGCCGAGATAACCGAAGATCGGCTTTCTCGAGAAGGTCGAGATGATGTGGCTGATGATGCCGAAGCCGGGCAGGATCAGGATGTAGACCTCGGGGTGACCGAAGAACCAGAACAGGTGCTGGTAGAGGATCGGGTCGCCGCCGCCCTCGGGCACGAAGAAGGAGGTGCCGAAGTTGCGGTCGGTCAGCATCATGGTGATGGCGCCGGCCAGAACCGGGAGCGACAGCAGAAGCAGGAAGGCGGTGATCAGCACCGACCAGGCGAAGAGCGGCATCTTGTGCAGCGTCATGCCGGGCGCGCGCATGTTGAGGATCGTGGTGATGAAGTTGATCGCGCCGAGGATCGACGACGCGCCGGCGATGTGGAGCGAGAGGATCACGAGATCCACCGCGGGGCCCGGCGTGCCGGAGCTGGAGAGCGGCGGATACATGGTCCAGCCGCCGCCGGCACCGTAGGCGCCCGCGGGCCCTTCCACGAACATCGACATGATGAGCAGGATGAAGGCCGGAACGATCAGCCAGAAGGAGATGTTGTTCAGACGCGGGAAGGCCATGTCCGGGGCGCCGATCATGATCGGCACCATCCAGTTGGCGAAACCGCCGATCATCGCCGGCATGACCATGAAGAAGATCATGATCAGCGCGTGCGCGGTCGTGAACATGTTGAACATCTGCTTGGCGCCGTCGATGGCGGCATCGCCCTCGTAGCCGTAGACCAGCGAGGCCAGGCCGTGGAAGATCTGGATGCCCGGCTCCTGCAGCTCCATGCGCATGGCGACGGAAAGCGCGCCACCGACGATGCCGGCCATGATCGCGAAGATCAGGTAGAGCGTGCCGATGTCCTTGTGGTTGGTCGAAAAGAGCCAGCGATTGACGAAACTCGGCTTGTGCGAGTGGTCATGATCGTCATGGGCGTGCGCGCCATGATCGTGGTCGTGCGAATGATCGTGTGCGGAAGGTCCAGCCATGTCCCGTTCCTTTTCCTTTACTGAGCGACGTTTTCGGCGACATCGACGGCCCGTGCGGGACCATCGGTTTCAGCCATGAGGTTCTTGTAAGCACCCGGCAGGTCGGAGGCGGCGGACGCCATCCACTGCTTGTACTTGTCCTCGGAAACGACGCGAATGGCGATCGGCATGAACGCATGGTCCTTGCCGCAAAGTTCGGAACACTGCCCGTAGAACAGACCCTCGCGCTCGGGGCGGAACCAGGTTTCGTTCAGGCGGCCGGGCACGGCATCGATCTTGATGCCGAAGGACGGCATCGCGAAGGCGTGAATGACGTCGGTCGGCGCCGCCGTCACGAGCACGCGCACCGTCTTGTTGACCGGCAGCACGAGTTCGTTGTCGACGGCCAGAAGGCGCGGATACCTGGCCTTGTCTTCCTTGCCGGCGGCGGCGCGGTCCTGATCCTTCAGGAGAAAGCTGTCGAAGGCCAGCGGATTGTCGCCCGAGCCTTCGTATTCATAGTTCCACTGCCACTGCGTCGCGGTCGCCTTGATGGTGACATCAGGGTTTTCAGGAAGCGTCAGCTGCGCGGTCAGGAGATTGAACGACGGAATCGCCAGGAAGAGCAGCACCAGGACCGGTCCCACGGTCCAGGCGATCTCGATCGCGGTGTTGTGGCTCGTCTTGGATGGCGTCGGATTGGCACCGGCGCGGAAGCGAAGACAGACGATGATAAGAAGAACGAGCACGAACAGCGTCACGGGAACAATAAACCAAAGAGTATACTGTTCGAACCAACGAATACTGCGCATGATCGGCGTCGCGGCAGGCTGCAAAGTGGTCTGCCACGGCAACGGTTGATCGGCATAACTGCCGGAAGCAAAAAGCAGACAGACCATCGCGGTCATGCCTGCATAGGCCTTCTTAATCACGTTTCATCTCCCTCGAGCGCTGACCCGCGTGCAACACCACGCAGAATCCTTGCCATCCTCATGCGCTTCAAACCACAGTTTAGCACTTGCCGCAATAATCCAAAGAGTTTGGCCATGCGGCATTTTCGCTTCGTTACACCCCTCCTCCGGGCGCATCGAAACATGCCGTGATTTTCCCTATGATACGGAAAATGTTGGCGTCGGCCAGCCACCCTTTCCAAGAATAATCAAGAAACGTCCCATTTCCGCCGTAGTCCCCCGCTTTTCAGCGGTTGGGGCTTTTCATTTTGGACGGCCCGCCCCAACTTAGCGGCACTGATTCGAACTGCAGAGGTTTTCATGGGTTTTCGTTCCCGAGTGCGGCCGTTCGTGCTGTCGGCTTGCATCACCGCCGCGGCGATCGTTCCGGCTTTCGCACAGCAGCCAGCGCCAGGGCAGCCCGCTCCCGGCGCCCCTGCCGCGCAGGCGACACCAGGACAGACGCAACCGCAGGCACCCGGCACCGTCCGCTCCAATCACGGCGCATGGTCCGTGGTCTGCGACAAGCCGGCCGGCGCTTCCGTCGAGCAATGCGCGCTGATGCAGAACGTGATCGCCGAGGACCGGCCGGAAGTGGGCCTCTCGGTGGTGGTACTGAAGACCGCCGACCGCAAATCGAAGATTCTGCGCGTTCTCGCACCGCTCGGCGTGCTTCTGCCGAACGGCCTCGGCCTCAACGTCGATGGCAAGGATATCGGCCGCGCCTACTTCGTGCGCTGCTTCGCCGACGGCTGCTACGCCGAAGTCGTGCTTGAGGACGAGCTGCTGAAGACCTTCCGCAGCGGCGCCAGCGCCACCTTCATCGTCTTCCAGACGCCTGAAGAGGGCATTGGCATTCCCGTCGACCTCAAGGGCTTCGCGGAAGGCTACGACGCGCTTCCCTGATCGCAGGGCCTGCTATCCGCTTATGGTCGCTTGTGCGATCCTTACCAATTCGACACTTGCTCGAACCGTCCCCGGGACCTACATCGGCAGGAAGCATTTCCTGCCGCAGCGGAGCATAACGCCATGAATACCGATCTCCTGACGCTTTTCGACGCCGATGAAGCGAAGATGCGTTCGCTTGTCGCCGAGGCCCTTTCCGGTTCGGACGACGGGGAGCTCTACATCGAGCACGCGCAGGCCGAATCGCTGATGTTCGACAATGGCCGCCTCAAGGGCGGCAGCTTCAACACCGAGCAGGGTTTCGGACTGCGCGCGGTGGCGGGCGAAGCCGTCGGTTACGCTCATGCGGGCGATCTCTCGGTTTCGGCGCTGAAGCGGGCGGCCGACGCGGTGGGCGCGGTGACGCGCGGCTATTCCGGCAGCTATGCGGCCGCTCCGCAAGGCACCAACAAGAAGCTCTACAGCGACGAGAACCCGATCGGCTCGCCCACCTTCGAGGAGAAGGTTAAGGTTCTGCAGGACATCGACGCCTATCTGCGCGGCAAGGACGACAAGGTCCGGCAGGTGACGGCTTCGGTCGCCGCCAGCTGGCAGGTGGTCGACATCCTGCGCGCCGACGGCCACCGGGTCCGCGATATCCGGCCGATGACGCGCATCAACATCTCCGTCATGGTCGGCCAGGGCGACCGCCAGGAAAGCGGCTCCTACGGCAGCGGCGGACGCATCGGCTTCGGCGACTTCATCGCCGAGGGCAACTGGCAGTATGGCGCCGACGAGGCGCTGCGCCAGGCTCTCGTCAATCTCGAGGCGATCGACGCGCCCGCGGGCACGATGGACGTGGTGCTCTCCTCCGGCTGGCCGGGCGTGATGCTGCACGAGGCCGTCGGCCACGGGCTGGAAGGCGACTTCAACCGCAAGAAGACGTCGGCCTTCGCCGGCCTGCTCGGCCAGATGGTCGCCGCCCCCGGCGTCACCGTGGTCGACGACGGCACGATCGACAGCCGCCGCGGCTCGATCACCATCGACGACGAGGGCACGCCTTCGGGCTACAACGTGCTGATCGAAAACGGCAAGCTCACCGGCTACATGCAGGATCGGCAGAACGCCCGGCTGATGGGCATGAAGCCGACGGGCAACGGCCGCCGGCAGGGATACGCGCATGTGCCGATGCCGCGCATGACCAACACCTACATGCTTGGTGGCGACAAGACGCCGGAAGAAATCATCGCCTCGGTGAAGAAGGGCATCTATGCCGTCTCCTTCGGCGGCGGACAGGTCGACATCACATCCGGCAAGTTCGTGTTCGGCTGCACCGAGGCCTATCTGATCGAGAACGGCAAGATCGGTCCCGCCGTCAAGGGCGCCATGCTGATCGGCAATGGTCCGGATGCGATGAAGCGGATTTCCATGGTCGGCAACGACATGAAGCTCGACACCGGCATCGGCAATTGCGGCAAGGCGGGACAGTGGGTTCCCGTTGGCGTCGGCCAGCCGCATCTGAGGATGGACCAGGTCACCGTCGGCGGCACGCAAACCTGATTACAGGAAAAAAGCAGCGCTCGTGCATGACCGGGCGGGCGCTGTCTTCAACTGTTCGCACCATAATCTTCCAATGAAAACAGCCACTTGCGCTTGATCGCGGCGGCCAGGTCGAGGTTATTCCTGTGCGCGAAGAGGAGGATGTGGCCGAGCACGTCGGCCGCCTCGTCTTCGAGGTCGCGGACCATCTCTTCGCCGGAGCGCCCCTTGGGCCGCCCTCGCCCGCTCACGCGGTTCCAGGCCTGGGTCAGCTCCCCCATCTCTTCCTGGAGTTTCAGCAAGAACCAGTCGGCATCGCGGGTGATGCCGTTTTCCTCGACATAGGCACGCGAGGCCCGCTCGAATTTCAGGGCAAGATCATCCAGCATCACGTTCTCCTTTCGTTTACGTAGGAGAACCCTGATTCATCGGCAATGTCCATGCTCTCAGGTGGGCGGGATCAGCCGCGGTCGGGAAGCAGCATGCAGTCGTAGGAGCGCTTCTTCAGCGCGTCGCAGGCGGAGGTGGCGGCGTCGCGGCTCTGGAAGCCGACGAAGCGGGCACGGTAGACCTTGTTGGCGCCGGAGCCGACGGCTTCGGTATAGGGGTTGGCCAACTTCAGCGCGGCGCCGCCTTCGGACTTGGCCTGGGCGAGAAGCGCGCGGGCGGCGTCGTCGCTCGGGGCGGCGGAGATCTGGATCTGCCAGTCGCCCGTCGAGGCGACCGATGCGGGCGGCTTCGCCGAGGGGGCAAGTCTGGCCGGCGGGGTCACGGCGTCGAGCGCGGACGGACGCTCCTGCGGAATGGTGTCGGTGAGGTAGCCGAGGGCTCTCGGCGTCAGCTCGCTGCGGGCAATCTCCGGCGCGGCCGGCGCGACATCCTCGACGCGCGGCGCCGATGCCGGAACCGGCAGGTCGCTCGCGGCTGCCGCGGAAGCGACTTCGACCGGCTGGCGCGAATTGACGCTGGCAACCAGGCGGGCGCCGCCCGAAGACGATGCGCGGCCCATGGCCTTGTCGAGCAGGCCGGCCATCTTGTCGTCGCGGCTGCGGGCGGTGCGGCCGCCCAGCACCACGCCGACCAAGCGGCGGTTGCCGTCACTGACGGCGCTGACGAGGTTGAAGCCCGAGGCGTTGGTATAGCCGGTCTTGATGCCGTCCATGCCCTGGTAACGGTACATCAGGTTGTTGTGGCCGCGGATCGTGCGGCCGCGGAAATTGAAGCTCTCGGTCGCAAACAGGCGATATTCGCGGGGATAGTTCTTCATCAGGGCGATGGCGAGCGTGGACATGTCGCGGGCCGTGGTCACCTGCTGGCGATTCGGCAGGCCCGACGCGTTGGCGAACACGGTGCGGCTCATGCCGAGCTGACGGGCTTTCTGCGTCATCAGGCGCGCGAAATTGGCTTCGGAGCCACCGAGCTTCTCGCCCATCGCACTGGCCGCGTCGTTGGCCGACTTGACGACCATGCCGAGGACCGCCTCGCGAACGGTGATCGTCGTGCCGGGCCGCACGCCGAGCTTGGTCGGCGGCCGGGAGGCGGCGTATTTCGACATGACGATCGGCGTATCCCAACTCATCTTGCCGCGATTGATGGCCTCGAAGGCCATGTAGATCGTCATCATCTTGGTGAGCGACGCGGGATAATTGAGGACATCGGCGTTTTCAGACGACAGAACCTTGCCGGTTCTCGCATCGAGGATGAGCGAAGCGTTGCCTGCCATGGCCGACAACGGCGCCGCAACGACCAACGTCGCGGTTATAATCGCGGCCAACAGCTTTCTCATGCACTTCCCCTCGATGAACGGCCGACCCTCGTCGCCCGGAATTTGTCCCGTTCTTGTACAGAAGGACACAATATGGCGCGACTTTGCGGCAACGTGGACCATTTTTGTCAAATTTTATCCTTTATGGTGAAAAAACCGTAAACCACGCGTGCGAAGTGGGTGTTCAGCAAGGCTTAACCCCCGACTTGCTAGAGTTTGCCCTTCTCACGAGCCCGCGAACGGAGCGGAGACGATGAACGCCAGAATGCTGGCAAAGCAGAATCGCGATAACAGGCGGGCTGGAGGTGGCCAACCTCCTGCGCTCGGTCGGGCTGATGCGCGGCGCGCGCGGCATGGGCGCGATCTTCACGCTGCATCACGTCCGCCCCTACGAGCCTTCCGCCTTTTCGCCGAACGCGCATCTGGAGATCACGCCGGAATTTCTCGACGCGGTGCTGACACGACTGAAGAGCGACGGCTATCGCTTCGTGTCTCTGGCCGAGGTTCCCGATGCGCTCGCGGAGCCGAAGCCCTCGCAGCCCTTCGCCGCGTTCACCCTCGACGACGGCTATCGCAACAATCTGGTCTACGCCATGCCGGTCTTCGAGCGGCACGAGGCGCCGTTCACGATCTTCGTGGCCAAGGGGCTGGTCGAGCGGACGCATACGATCTGGTGGGAGACGCTGACGGCGCTCTTGAGGCGCGAGGAGAAGATCAGCTTCGATTTCGGCGACGGCGCCGAGACGATCGACACCGCGACCCCTCAGGACAAGCACCGCGCCTTCGCCCGCTTCGCGCGCTATATTCACGCGCATGAGGAGACGGCGGCCGTATCGGCGGTGGATGCGCTGGCGCGGTCGCACGGGGTCGATCCGGTCGAGATCGTCGATGATCTGGTGATGGGCGCGCCGGAGCTCAACTTGCTCGACGCCAGTCCGCTCGCCTCGCTCGGCGCCCATACCGTCAGCCACCGCGCCGTGGCGCGGCTGTCCGACGCCGAGGTTCGCGATGAGATGGCGCACTCTTCGGATTATGTCGAGGCGATCAGCGGCCACCGCCCGGGGGCGTTCGCCTATCCTTATGGAACGCGCGAGGCGGTGACGCAGCAGCAGGCGACGATCGCCAGGGACCTCGGCTTTTCCGTCGCGGTCACGACGCAGCCCGGCGTCATCGGCCGGCAATCGCTTGCGCGCTCCACCTACCTGCCCCGCCTGTCGATCAACGGCCTTTACCAGAAACCGCGCTATGTCTCCGGCCTCGCTTCGGGGATTCCATTGAAGCTGATGGGCGATCGCGGCTGACGATCGGCCCCGCCCGACTATTATCCACCGATCACGTTATTTTGAGCTCGCGCGCCATTCGCGAGCGGCGGCGCCTCTCCGGCGGCTCGTTTTTTTCAACCTAGGATGAAAATTCGAAACGGAAGCGCCGTGGTGCACGGCACTCCTTCCTTGCGTCATCGGCGGCGACCTCCTGGTGTGCCAACGGACATCCCGCCGGACGTGGCGCTCAGGGGTACATCCGCACCTTGTCCCAGCCGCCCTCGGGCGCGGCGCGGCGGAACTCGATGCGGTCGTGGAGCCGGAACTTCTGGTCTTTCCAGAACTCGATCGAGGTCGGCCGGATGCGAAAGCCAGACCAGTGCGGCGGGCGCGGAATCTCGCCGATCGCATAGCGGGCCGTGTATTCGGCGACGGCTTTCTCCAGCGCGAAGCGGCTTTCGAGCGGGCGCGACTGCCTGGAGGCCCAGGCGCCGATGCGGCTGCCGCGGGCGCGGGTCTTGTAATAGGCGTCGGCCTCCTCGTCGCTCACCACTTCAACCGGGCCGCGCAAGCGGACCTGGCGGCGCAGCGTCTTCCAGTGAAAGCACATGGCCGCTTTTTTCTGGCCGAGGACTTCGCGGCCTTTCTGACTTTCGAAATTCGTGTAGAACACAAATCCGTCTTGATCGAATCCCTTAAGGAGAACCATGCGGACATTGGGAAGGCCGTCTTCGTCGACCGTCGCAAGCGCCACCGCATTCGGGTCATTGATCTCGGAAGCCTCGGCCTCCTTCAGCCATTCCGCGAAGAGCTGGAACGGCTCGTTTTGCTCGGTGAAGTCACTGGTTGTTAACTCATTTTCCGACATATTAGCTCAAATGCCCCGGGTTTATTCGATAATTGCCCAGCCCAAAACCACTGGACAGGACACAGGGTGGAAGTCATAGCAAAGTCAGTTCGTCATACAAAGGGCCTGATGCGCCAGTGCGCGGCCATCTGCGTTGTCGGCGTGGCCGTGCTTTCTCTCTCCGGCTGCATGGCCGGCGGGCTCGACATGCTGAGCGGCAACAAGGTCGACCGTTCGGTGGTGACCGGCACGCTGCCGCAGCCGGCGCCGACGAGCGACAGCATCTCCGACGAAATGACCGTGGGCAATGCCGTGACATCGGCGGATATTCGCGGACTTGAGGGACGGCCGCTTCCCTGGGCGAACGCCTCAACAGGCAGCGCCGGCGTGATCGACACGATCGTCGAGAACAACGACACCGGCCAGGTCTGCCGCCAGTTCAAGACGACGCGCCACTCCTATGTCGGCATCTCGAAATTCTACGGCAAGACCTGCCTCGTCGGCGGCGGCAACTGGCAGCTGCTGAGCTTCCAGCCGGAAAGCTGACCGGCCTTTTTGGGCAGGCGTTAACGGCTGCTCCGGCCTTTCCTTCAAGATTTAGCAAAAGATAACCATCCCGCGTAAAACCGTGGAGTGTCCTGGCGCCAAATAAGGACTGATTAGCAAGTTTACGGGACTGTGCTTCGCATATGTGCGCAGATTTTCCGCCCGCGAAGCGAACTTCGGCGCACCAAATGAGTTTAATCGGGGCTGCGGGGCGCTCAACGGAAACGGGCAACCCGCATTTGGACACCGGGCGGGTTTGGAACATGCGCGATCCTTATAAGATATTGGGCGTCAGGCGCGATGCGGGGCAGGACGAGATCAAGGCAGCCTGGCGCAACATGGCCAAGGTGGTGCACCCCGATCACAATCAGGGCGACCCGTTGGCCGGCGCCCGCTTCGCCGAGATCGGCCGCGCCTACGACACGCTGAAGGACCCGAGGAAGCGCAGTCTTTTCGACAGCGCCGCACGGGCGGCCGAAGCCAAGCAGAACGAAAAGCAGAACGAAAACACCATCATGGCGCAGCGCCAGGCGGCGCGCGAGGCGGCGATCCGCGCCAAGCAGGCGCAGGAAAACGCCGAGCGGGTGATGGAAGAGCTGGCGCGCGCGGCGGCGCAGAAGGCGGCCGCGGAGGCCGCCAAGCAGCCGCAACAACAGCAACAGCAACAGCAGCAGACCGGCGCCGCCGAACCGGCTGAAGAGATGATCGAACGGATCTTCGGCGCGCAGGCCCGCACCGCCAGCGGCGGCGGACGGACGCGCGGCTTTGCTTCCGGCAAGACCAAGCGTCCGGAGACCGAGGGTACCGAGGCCGACAGGCAGACGGACAAGCCAAACGAGAGCGCCAAGGCCGGCGTCGCCGGCAAGGCGACGGAAGACGAGCACGCCGAAGAGGCAGCGGCCGCCACCAGCGCCGTCCTGCAGCCGCTCAGCCTGCTCACCTCCTTCGTCCGCCGCTTTACCGGCGGCGCGGCACCGGTGCCCGAGAAGGCGCCGGATCAGCTGGCCATCGCGACCGTGACCATCGAGGATATCCTGAAGGGCGCCTGGGTGAACGTCGATCTCGGCGATGGCCGCGACGCCGGCTTCACGCTGACACCGGGCATGACGGAAGGCCAGACGGTGCGCCTCAAGGGCCAGGGCCACAAGCTGACGGGCATGCAGCGCGGCGACGCGGTCGTCAACATCCACATTGCGCCGCACCCAGACTTCACCGTCGACGGGTTCGACCTGCACACCGTCCTTCCCGTCACCATCGAGAACGCCGTGCTCGGCACCGACGCGCGCATCGACGGGCCGAACGGACCGCTGACGGTCACCGTGCCGGCATGGTCGGGATCGGACAAATCAATCCGGTTCGAAGGCCAGGGATTGCCCAAAACGGATGGCGAAAAGGGCGATCTCGTGGTCGAACTGCGCATTATCCTGTGGGAAAAACCCGACGATAAGGTCACGGATCTGATGCGAATTATGAAGAACGGGCTGTTTTTGTGAATTTTAGGTGACAATAGCACCCTTTGTTACGCTCCCTAACAGTTGATGATTGCTGCCAATCTTGAACAGGGTGGCCGGCTATGCCATAGGCAGGATCGATCAATTATTTAAGGGGCGAAACATGGCTCAGGCACAAGGCCTCATGTCAGGCAAGCGCGGCGTCATCATGGGCGTTGCCAACAATCGGTCGATTGCGTGGGGCATTGCCAAGGCTATTCATGCACAGGGCGGCGAGATTGCCTTTACTTATCAGGGCGATGCGCTGAAGAAGCGGGTCGAGCCGCTGGCAGCCGAACTCGGCGGGATTCTTGCCGGACACTGTGATGTCAGCGATGAAGCATCGATCGACGAGGTTTTCGACAATATCGAGAAGACCTGGGGCAAGATCGACTTCATCGTGCATGCGATCGGCTTTTCGGACAAGGACGAGCTTACCGGCCGTTACGTCGACACCACGGCGGACAACTTCGCCAAGACGATGCAGATCTCCGTCTATTCCTTCACCTCGGTCGCACGTCGCGCCGAGAAGCTGATGACGGATGGCGGCTCGATGCTGACGCTGACCTATTACGGCGCCGAAAAGGTCATGCCGAACTACAACGTCATGGGCGTCGCCAAGGCAGCGCTCGAAGCCAGCGTGAAGTATCTGGCGGTCGATCTCGGACCGAAGAACATCCGCGTCAACGCGATCTCGGCCGGCCCGATCAAGACGCTCGCGGCGTCCGGTATCGGCGACTTCCGCTACATTCTCAAGTGGAACGAATACAACGCGCCGCTGCGCCGTACCGTCACCATCGAAGAAGTCGGCGATGTCGGCCTCTACATGCTTTCGGACCTGTCGCGCTCGGTCACGGGCGAAGTGCATCACGCCGACAGCGGCTACCATGTTATCGGCATGAAGGCTGTGGACGCGCCGGATATTTCCGTCATAAAAGACTGATCGTACTCTCTTATGAGTCATGCTCGCGGCCCCTCCTCGCGGAAGCGATCAGGGGCCGTTTGCAATATGGAGCCGATCATTGCTTATCTACGTCATTCGTCACGGCCAGACAGATTGGAACGCGGAACGTCGCCTGCAAGGGCAAAAGGACATTCCGCTCAATGCCATAGGCCGTGAACAGGCGCGCCAGAACGGCATCAACCTGGCGGAAATCCTGAAAGTCGAAGGCATCGAATTCGACTTCATCGCAAGCCCGCTCGGGCGCACGCGCGCGACGATGGAAATCGCCCGCGAAGCGATGAACCTGCCGCCCGAGGACTACCGCACCGACGAGCGGCTGGTGGAAGTCTCGTTCGGCGACTGGGAAGGCTTCACGGTCAAGGAACTGAAGGCGACCGCGCGTGACCGGATCACGGAGCGCAATCTCAACAAGTGGGATTTCATTCCGCCGGGTGCGGATGCCGAGAGCTACGAGATCATGTCGTGGCGGGTGGCGTCCTGGCTGAACGAGGTGGACCGGCCGACGGTCTGCGTCACGCATGGCGGGGTCATTCGCAGCCTGTTCAGGACGATCGCCGACGTGCCGAAGGATGAAGCGGCCGAGGGCGAGATCCCGCAGGACCGGATTCTCAAGATCGAGACCGACACGAAGCAGATCGGCTGGATCTGAAACTGATCTCCGGCCGAATTACTGTACGATATCGAGATCGTTGATGACGCGCTTTCCGTCGACTTCCGTGTAGAAGACGATGACCTTCACACCTGCCTTCAAGCCTTCGAAATTGAACTCTTCCGACGCCTGATAGGTCTTGCCGTCATCGAGCGTGAGGCTGAGATTGCTCATGTCGATGTTCTTGATCGTCGCCTCGACGTCGGCGCTTTCGGCAAAGCCGCTGATCGGCGACAGAAAACTCGCTGTGGCCAAAAGTGTAGCAACTACGAAGCGCATAACGGCATTCCTTCGAAAACACGACTCAAACATCCAATGGCGCACAGATAACCTCCCGAATATGGCAAAAGTTGCCCTGAACCGTGACCTTTCCCGCCCAATTGATGAAGCGCATTTTAACAACAATCAAGAGGCTTCGTTAATACAGTCGCACACTTAAAACGTGTCTCCAATACTACCTGTAAGAAATCGTAAATTAACCCCCGCTACTTACAGTCATAGGGAAACAGGGAGACTGGGGTTTTGCTATTCCGCCGGAAACATAACGAGGCAACGCGGAGTGCTTTGAGGAATACCCATATCTCGTTTCTGGTTTCCTGCCTCGTCGCCGTCGTCGTCATTATTGTCGGCTTCAGCCTGGACCGCGCCAATACCGCGGCTAATCTTCGCGAACTGACGATCCGCACGGAAAACGAGACCGGCCTGATCCGCGCGCGCGTCACCGCGCAGATCAACATGGACATCACCATCGTACGCGACCTCTCCAACCTGGTCGCGATCAGCTCGAAGATAAGCTCCGAGGAGATGGAACGGCAGATCAACTGGCTGCTGATCCAGAACCCGCATTTCGTGCATATCGCCGTGGCGCCCGATTTCGTCGTGCAGTCGGTGTTCCCCTCGACGTCGGCCAAGCAGAGGCTCGGCCGCGACGTGCGCGAATTCCTCTCGGATCGCCAGTCGGTCGCGCGCACCACGGGCAGCCAGCAGGCGCGCTTCTACGGGCCGATCCGCACGCCCGATGGCAAGGATACCTTCGCGATCTTCTTCCCCGTCTTCGTCAAGGAGAATGGCCAGCGACGCGTCTGGGGCGCCGTCGAGGCGGTGATCGACGCCGACATGTTCTACGAAAACACCGGCCTGAGGCCGGCGCGCGACAGCGAGAACCGCGAAAAATATCCGCAGCTCGACCGCCTCTCCATCGCGCTGCGCGATCTCGGCACGGCCGGCGCCGCTGTCACCCCGTTCTTTGGCGCGCCAGAGGTCATGGCGCAGCGGCCGCTGACGCGCAAGATAACCTTCGCGGGCGGGCGCTGGGAGATCGCGGCGGTGCCGAAGACAGGCTGGACCGCCCCGCCGGAAAACCAGCGGACGCTGCGGTTCATCATCCTGGCCGCCGCCTGTCTCACGATCATTCCCGTCTTCTTCGCGACACTACTGCTTGGCGAGCGCAACAGGAACATCAAGCAGCTGGAAAAGCGCGAGGCAACGCTGCTGGAGCTTTCGCAGCGGCTCAACCTGGCGCTGGAAACCTCCAATATCGGCATCTGGGAGCTCAGGAACGATGGGCAGAGCCTGTTCTGGGACGGCCGGGCCGCGGCGCTGCACGGCAAGCTGCCGATCGAAGGCAGCTACCCGCTCGACGACTGGCTGGAAACGATCGTTCCCGACGACCGCAGGGTGGCGAAGATCCACCTCTTGAAGGACGGCCGGTCCGGCTCCTCCTATACGACGCAATACCGGATCGAGCTTTCCGACGGCGGCACGCGCTACCTGAGATCGGTCGGCTCGGTCTACAACGACGCGGCCGGCACCACCAGGACGATCGGCATCGTCTGGGACGTGACCGCCGATGCGGTCGCGGCCGAGACGATGCGCCGGGCAAAGGATGTCAGCGACATCAAGAACGCCGAGCTCGAACTTGCGCTCGACGAACTCTCTCATCGCGAGGCGGAACTCGCCGAACTCTCGGGCAAGCTCGATCTGGCGCTCGATTCCTACCAGTGCGGCATCTGGGACGCCACGCTCGGCAAGCCCGGCTCCTTCTGGGACGACCGGATGCACGAGCTCTACGGGCTGGAGCCGCGCGCCGGCTTCATGGACGAGGAGACCTGGCTGTCGCGCGTGCTCGAGCAGGACCGGCCGCTCGCGATCGAGAGCGCGCGATATTTCAAGAAGGTCGGCGATACCCACACCGTCGTCTGTCGCGTCCCCACCGAGGACGGGGGGATGCGGTACGTGCGCTCGACCGGCAAGGTGCACGCGACGGCGAACGGCCAGCTGAAGATCATCGGCGTTGCCTTCGACATCACCGAAGACGCGCTGATGACGGCGGAGCTGAAGGCGGCGAAGGACGAGGCGATCGGCAAGAACATCGAGCTCGAACTCGCCAATGCCAGGATCGAGCACAATTCGCTGCACGATCCGCTGACCGGGCTCGCCAACCGCCGCAAGCTCGACGTGGCGCTGGAGCAGCTGACCCAGGCCGGCCAGGACGCCAGGCAGAAATTCGCGATCCTGCACATCGACCTCGACCGCTTCAAGGAGATCAACGACACGCTGGGGCACGCGGCCGGCGACGCCATGCTCGTCCATGCGTCCCGCGTGCTCTCGCGCAGCATTCGCCCGAGCGATATCGTGGCGCGCATCGGCGGCGACGAATTCGTCATTCTGGCACTCAACGCCAACGACGCCGAGATGTCGGCGCTGGCGGGCCGGATCGTCGAGGAGATGCGCCAGCCCATCGATTTCCAGGGGTTTGCCTGCCGCTGCGGCGTGTCGATCGGGATCGCGCTGGCGAGCGGCCTGCGCGTCGATGCCCGCAAGGTGCTGATCAACGCCGATATCGCGCTCTACCGCGCCAAGAGCCAGGGCCGCAACCGCTTCCAGTTCTTCAATCACAACCTGCAGGCCGACATCATCAACAACAAGCGGCTGGCCGACGAGATCCTGTCGGGCATCGAGAACGGCGAGTTCACCACCTGGTACCAGCCGCAGTTCAGTGCCCGCACCATGCAGCTTACCGGCGTCGAGGCGCTGGTGCGCTGGCAGCACCCTTCCGCGGGCTGCTCACGCCGGACAAATTCCTGAAGATCGCGGAAGAGATCAACGTCGTGCAAACGCTCGACCGCATCGTTCTCGAAACAGCGCTCAAGGACAAGATGCGATGGGCGGCGCTCGGCGTCTGCGTTCCCAAGGTGTCGGTCAACGTTTCGGCGCGGCGCCTGCATGACGACGCGCTGGCCGATCTCGCTCCGGATGCTGCAGATCAGCCCCGGCGAAATCTCGTTCGAGCTGGTGGAATCGATCTTCCTCGACGAGAGCGAGGACGTCGCCGCCGAGAATCTCGAGAAGATCAAGGCGCTCGGCATCGACATCGAGATCGACGATTTCGGAACGGGTCACACCTCCATCGTCAGCCTGCTGAAACTGAAGCCGAAGCGGCTGAAGATCGACCGGCAGCTGGTGCAGCCGATCATCACCTCGGCGCAGGAACGCGCGCTGGTGCGGTCGATCATCGACATCGCCCGCTCGCTCGGCGTCGAGACCGTGGCCGAGGGCGTCGAAACCGTGGCGCATGCGAGCCTGCTTCTCGAACTCGGCTGCGACCTGCTGCAGGGCTACGCCTTCTCGCGCCCGCTGTCCTTCGACGATTTCACGCAAGCGGCCATCGGCACGGCCTGGCGCATCGCCTCATAGCGCCGCCGTGGGCGCTTGTTCGCGCATGAGAGGAAACACCGTTTCCCGATCGAGACGGTTTGGCGCAAAGAAAGCCTTTTGCCCTCCCGCCTTTTGGCCTATGAGTGTCGCGCCTTTTTAAAGAATGGCGCGGCCAGGCGACGCCCGGCGGCGCGATCCGGTCGGAGCCTATGTCACACAATACATTCGGTCACCTCTTCCGCGTAACCACCTGGGGCGAAAGCCACGGACCGGCGCTCGGCTGCGTCGTCGACGGCTGCCCGCCCGGCCTGCGCTTCACGCTCGCCGAGCTGCAGGTATGGCTCGACAAGCGCAAGCCCGGCCAGTCGCGCTTCGTGACGCAGCGCCGCGAGGACGACCTCGTCAAGGTTCTCTCGGGCGTTATGCTCGACGCGGACGGCGAGACGATGATCTCGACGGGTACGCCGATCTCGATGCTGATCGAGAATACCGACCAGCGCTCGAAGGACTACGGCGAGATCGCCCGCCAGTACCGGCCGGGCCATGCCGACTACACCTACGATCTGAAATACGGCATTCGCGACTATCGCGGCGGCGGGCGCTCGTCGGCGCGCGAGACGGCGGCGCGCGTGGCGGCCGGCGGCATCGCGCGGCTGGTCGTTCCCGGCGTTCGCGTGCGCGGCGCGCTGGTTCAGATCGGCAAGCACAAGATCAACCGCGACAACTGGGACTGGGATCAGGTCGACCAGAACCCGTTCTTCGCGCCCGATCCTAAGATCGTTCCAGTGTGGGAAGAGTATCTCGACGGCATCCGCAAGAAGGGCTCGTCGATCGGCGCCGTGGTCGAAGTCGTCGCCGACGGCGTTCCGGCCGGTCTCGGCGCGCCGATCTATTCGAAGCTCGACCAGGACATCGCCTCGCTTTTGATGTCGATCAACGCCGTCAAGGGCGTGGAGATCGGCAACGGCTTCGAGGCCGCCGAGATCACCGGCGAAGAGAACGCCGACGAGATGCGCATGGGCAATGACGGCCAGCCGATCTTCCTGTCCAATCACGCCGGGGGTATCCTCGGCGGCATCTCGACGGGGCAGCCTGTCATCGCGCGTTTCGCGATCAAGCCGACCTCGTCGATCCTGACGGAGCGCCAGTCGATCGACGCCGATGGGAAGAATGTCGACATCCGCACCAAGGGTCGCCACGACCCCTGCGTCGGCATTCGCGCCGTGCCGATCGGCGAGGCGATGATCGCCTGCGCCATCGCCGACCACTATCTCCGTGACCGCGGCCAGACCGGCCGGCTGAAATAGGACGCTTGCCATGGCTTATGATCAGAAGCGCGTCGTAGACGCTATCCGGGCCTTCGAGGCCGGCGAAATCGTTGTCGTCGTGGATGACGACGGCCGCGAGAACGAGGGCGATCTCATCGTCGCCGCCGTTCACTGTACGCCGGAAAAGATGGCCTTCATCGTGCGCCACACCTCCGGCATCGTCTGCACGCCGATGCCGAAGGAAGAAGCCAAGCGCCTCGGCCTCAACGCCATGGTCGCGGAAAACGATAGCGCGCATACGACGGCCTTCACCGTCACCGTCGACTTCAAGCACGGCACGACAACGGGCATTTCCGCCGACGACCGCACGCTGACGGTGCGCAACCTCGCAAACCCGAATGTCGGCGCGTCCGACTTCGTGCGCCCCGGCCACATCTTCCCGCTGGTCGCCCGCGAGGGTGGCGTGCTGATGCGCTCCGGCCATACGGAGGCCGCCGTCGACCTCTGCAAGCTCGCCGGCCTGCCGCCGATCGGCGTGATCTGCGAGCTGGTCAACGACACCGGCAGCGTCATGCGTGGCCCGCAGGTGTCGAGCTTCGCCGACGAGCACGGCCTGAAGCTGGTCTCCGTCGCCGACCTCATCGCCTACCGCCAGCGCAAGGAAACGCTGATCCAGCTGCAGGCGAGCTTCGATGTCGAAACGCCGTTCGGCAAGGCCAAGGCGCACAGCTATTCGCTGCCCTGGGACCCGATGCAGCATCTCGCCGTGGTCTTCGGCGATATTCGCGACGGCGTCGACATTCCGGTGCGCCTGCACACCGAAAGCGTCGTGGACGATCTGTTCGGCAAGCGCTCCGTCGATCACTACATGAAGAAGATCGCCGAGAAGGGTCGCGGCGTCATCGTCTATCTGCGCGAGGGTTCGGTCGGCGTCGGCCACCAGGACAACGGCCGTAAGGCTCTCGGCCAAGGCCGCGAAGCCCATGCGGAAGCGCAGAACCGTGAAAGCGAATGGCTGGAAATCGGTCTCGGCGCGCAGATCCTGAAGGATCTCGGCGTCAGCTCGATCAAGCTTTTGACCCGCAGCGAGCGCCACTATGTCGGCCTCGAAGGCTTCGGCATCAAGATCGCCGAAACGGAGATCGGCTGAGACCGATCAAATGATCAGCCGGCGGGCAAGGCTCGCCGGTTTGAACCGTCGTCAGGCGGCGATGCGCTTGAAGCGTGTCCTGACGTTCTGCATGTAATATTTTCCCGGCGATTCAGACGTCACCATGGCGATGACATGAGCCTCGGCCACGCCTTCGAACATGCGCTCCTCGCCATTGTTCAGGCAAACCCGCAATCTGCCGTCTTCCTGGCTGAAATAGACCGCGTCGATCAGGGCCGACTTGACGGTAACGGGCTTCATCCGCGCACGCTGTTCGCTGCGCGAGAGATGGAGGCCGCGGCGGCGCGCGCGTCGCGACGGTTACGCATCAGTGCTCTGACCCTGCGGGCGAGGCTGTTCCATGCCGTCCATGCGGCGTATCTGATCGCTCGTGTTTTCATGCCGCCATCGTAGAAGGGCGGTGCTTAAGAAGTTCGCGAGAAGCATGGTAAACCCCCGTCAAGATTAACAGGCGGTAATCATCTAAAATCCGAACTATCTCAACGATGACAACCGGTTAGCTGCGCCACCCCTCCAGCATCTCGACGCGTTCGACGCCGGCGAACCGGGCAACGCGATCAAGCTCGGCGGCGAGCTTTTCGAGGCGGCCGGCGGAGGGCTTTACGCCCGGTTCCAGCCACAGGCGCTTGACGTCGAGCGAGCCCTTCCTGCGGTCCGCCTTCATGTCGATGCGGCCGATCAGGCGATCGCCTTCCAAGAGCGGAAAGACGTAATAGCCATATTCGCGCTTCGGCTCGGGCACGAATATCTCGATGCGATAGAAAAAGCCGAACAGGCGTTCGGTGCGGTTGCGGTCGCGGATCATCGGATCGAAGGGGCTCAACACCCGGATGCGCGGTGGTGCCGCGGGATAGTCATCGAGCGTATCGAGGAAATCCGTAAACGCCCAAGAGGGGCGCGGCTTGCCGCCCAGTGCCGGCTCGATCAGGATCTCGGTCAGCTCATCGCGGTGGGCGGTGACCCAGCCCTTGGCCTCATCGGGCGAGACCAGCGCCCAGAAGGCCGCGATCTCGCCATGGGTGGCAAAGCCCAGCCTCGTCAGGGCGCTGCGGCAGGCCCAGTCCACGAATTCCTCGCGGCTGACCTCGGGCTCGTGGAACTCGGCCGGGATGACGCGCTCGACCAGATCATAGACCTTCTGGAAATTCGAGCGGCCCGAGATGGCGAACTTGCCGGTGCGCCAGAAATATTCGAGCGCCGTCTTGTTGGGGTGCCAGTTCCACCAGCCGCCGGAGACGTGGCCATCGGCCTTGATCTCGCGCGCCATGATCGCGCCGTCGCGGCTCACCCGCTCATAGGTTTCGTCGAAGGCGTCCTCGAAGCCCTCGCCGCGCCATTTGCGCCAGCGATCCACCAAGACTTCCTCCTCCCGCCGGAACTTGTGCTTCCAATAGCGGAAGAAGCTGCTCGGCAGGATGGAAGCGTCGTGCGTCCAGTGCTCGAACAGCGCGCCATCCTTTTCGAGTAGCGCCGTCAGGTGCTCGCGTCTGTAGGTCTGGTTGCGTGAGAAGAGGATCTGGTGATGGGCGCGCTCCACCCACTGGATGCTGTCGATCTGCACGAAGCCGAGATCGTGGATCAGCTGCAACAGGCCGGATTTGGTGAGCACGCGGTTGGGCGGGGCGCTCAGGCCCTGCTTGGCCAGGAAGATGCGGCGGGCGTCGGCATTGGAGATCAGCTTGGTCATGACAGCGATGATAATCCGGAAAATGTTCCTGAAGCGCGTTGCGCTTCAGGTCCCTGTTTTGCCGCATGCCCTTATCGCAAAACCGCTTCACACTTTTGCGCGACATGCCCTGGCCACCCGAATATGGCGGGTTCGGGCGAGGATGCAATGGGGTCAAGGTCGCGTCGCGTTTTGATCTTCCCTCCGGCGGGATTCGTTTATAGAACGGCGCTTCATCTCGGGGGGACGCAGTGAATATCCGTTTCGAAAGCGCCGGCGTCAGCTACGGGTCGCGGACAGCGCTGCAGCCGCTGACGCTGGAGCTTAATGAACAGCGCATCGCCATCATCGGGCTGAACGGCTCCGGCAAGACGACCTTCGCGCGCCTGATCAACGGCCTGACCAAGCCGACGTCAGGCCGCGTCATCGTCAACGGGCGCGACACTTCCGATGACAAGGCGGCACGCGGCGATGTCGGCTTCATCTTCCAGTCGCCGCAGAACCAGATCATCCTGCCCGTCGTACGCGACGACATCGCCTTCGGGCTGAAGAGCCGCGGGCTTTCGAAGGCTGAAATCGAGGCGAAGGTGGCGGAGGTGCTCGACCGCTTCAATGCCGGGCATCTGGCCGAGCGGCGCGCGCACGAGCTTTCCGGCGGGGAACTGCAGATGGCGGCCCTGTGCTCGGTTCTCGCCACCGGTCCCGATATCCTCATTCTCGACGAGCCGACCAACCAGCTCGACCTGCGCAACCGCGGCCTCGTCAAGGGGCTGATCGAGAGCCTGCACGAAAGCGCCATCGTCATCACCCACGATCTGGAGCTCATCGCCGATTATCCGCGCGTGCTCGTGTTTCACGAGGGGCAGCTGGCGGCCGATGCGCCGGCAGCTGCGGCGATCGCCTGCTACCGGGAGCTCGCGGCCTGATGCAATCGCTTTACGTCGAGGGCAACAGCCGGCTGCACCTGATATCGGCGCGGGTGAAGCTCATCGTGCTTGCCGTGCTCGGCATCGCGCTCTTTGCCACCGCCAACATCGCGCTCCTGGCCATCGCCGTCGCGGCCACCGGCGTCGTCTATTTCGGCATCGGCATGCCGGTTCGCTCCGCGCTCGCCCGGTTGAAGCCGATCCTGCTCACCATTGTCATCGTCGCCGTCTTCAGCCTCGCCTTCAATCCCTGGCATGGCGCGGTGGTGGCGCTGCTCAGGCTGACGGCGCTGATGCTGTTTGCCGCGAGCGTCACGGCGACCACGACGATCGCCGCCTTCATGGACGAGATCACGCTGGCCGCCCGGCCGCTGGAGCGGCTCGGGCTGGTGCGCGCCGACGATGTCGGGCTTGCCGTCGGGCTGGTCGTGCGCTTCGTGCCTGAAATTATCGGCCGCTACCACGCGATCGCCGAGGCGCACCGCGCGCGCGGGCTGAAGGTGCGGCCATCAACGGTGCTGGTGCCGCTGATCATCCTGACGCTGAAGGATGCCGATAACATCGCGGCCGCGATTGACGCGCGCGGCATTCGGCGGCATGTGAATTAGAATATGTTGAACCACGGAGCCATCATGAGCACCCGAGACCTTGTTCTTTCCGCCCTGTTTGCCGCCATCATCGTCGCGCTCGGCATCCTGCCGCCGATCACGCTCGGCTTCATTCCGGTGCCGATCACGGCGCAATCGCTGGGCGTGATGATGGCCGGCGTGGTGCTCGGCGCCCGACGCGGCACCGTGGCGGTGCTGATCGTGCTGGTGCTTGTCGCCATCGGCCTGCCTGTGCTCTCGGGCGGGCGTGGCGGGCTGGCGGCTTTCGCAGCCCCCACCACCGGCTTCCTGATCGGCTGGGTCTTCGCCGCCTTCACGACGGGCTATCTCAGCGAGCGGCTGGTGAAGCACGGCCAGGCGGCCGGCATGCAGCTGACCGGCTTCTTCTTTTCGGCCATGATGGGCGGGATCGTCGTGCTTTATGCATTCGGGATCGTCTATCTCGCCTTTGCCGCGCAGATCGGCCTCACGGCGGCGTTTACCGGATCGATGGCCTTCATTCCCGGCGACGTGATCAAGGCCTTCGTGGCGGCACTGGTCGGCCGCGCGGTCATGGCCGGCTATCCGCTGCTGCCGGTCAAAGGCTAAGGCAAGAGCCAAGCCAGAAGCTAGTTCATGAAACCGTAGAGCCAGTCCCGCGTCACCTCCGGCAGCGGGACCGGCGCCTTGTCCTCGCGGGTCTGCGCCTGCCAGACGATCTCGACCTCGGCGGCGCGCTCGTCGCCCGTGTCCACCGCGATGATGAAGCCGACGGAGCGCACGCCGATCTTGTCGACGGCGGTGGTGAACAGCACCATTTCGTCATAGCGCAAAGGACGATGCAGGATGCAGGTGATCTTGCTCGCCACATAAAGCGGCTCGTCGGCAAGCTCCGGGCGCTCGGACCAGAATTTCGCCAGCGCGGATTCGGCGTAGGAGATGTAGGAGCCGAGGAACATCTGGCCGTTCATGTCCACATCGCGGAACGGCACGTGGATCTGCACGATATTGGAGCGCATCGCGGCGTTCATCGTTTCCCCCTGCTCTGACCCCTACTCTTACTCTTGCCAACCAAGAATAACGTCGCGCTAATATTATGTAAATGAAGGCGAAAGGCGTATGACAACGCGCGATTGTTGAAATCATCGCGCCCTGTCCCATCTGCTGTGGAACATCACGAGGCAGGCAGATAGAGTGATTGCATGAGCACCCGCCTTTACGAACATCCGATCTTTCTGGAACACATCACGCCCGAGGGACACCCCGAGCGATCCGACCGGCTGCGGGCGCTGAACGTGGCGCTGGGGCATCCGCATTTCGACCGGCTGGACCGCCAGCAGGCGCCGCAGGCCTCCGAGGACGCCGTGCTTCTGGCGCATCCGGAAGAGCATCTCTTCGCCGTGATGCGGCAGGTGCCGGAGGAAGACGGCGAGATCAACCAGCTCGAGGCCGACACCTATGCCAGCCCAAAAAGCCTGCAGGCGGCGCTGACGGGGATCGGCGGCGCGATGGCGGCGGTCGACGACGTCTTCACCGGCAAGGCGGACAATGTTTTCGTCGCCTCGCGGCCACCCGGCCACCACGCCGAGAAATCCAAGGCGATGGGCTTCTGCTTCTTCAACAACGCCGCCATCGCCGCCCGCCACGCCCAGCGCCGGCATGGGGCCGAGCGCGTGGCGATCGTCGATTGGGACGTGCACCACGGCAACGGCACGCAGGACATCTTCTGGGACGATCCGTCGGTGCTGTTCTGCTCGACGCACCAGATGCCGCTCTATCCCGGCAGCGGCGCCAAGACGGAGACCGGCGCGCACGACACGATCGTCAACGCGCCATTGTCACCCAATGTCGGCAGCGAGCATTTCCGCGAGGCGTTCAAATCCCGCGTGCTGCCGGCGCTCATCGATTTCCGTCCCGACCTCATCATCATCTCGGCCGGCTTCGACGCGCATCACCGCGACCCGCTGGCGCAGATCAACCTTGTCGGCGAGGACTTCGACTGGGCGACCGGACGGCTGCTCGAAGTGGCCGACAAAAGTGCCGGCAACCGGGTCGTCAGCCTGCTGGAAGGCGGCTATGATCTCGAGGGTCTGGCCGAATCGGCCGGGCTGCACGTTTTGAGAATGATGAAGGGTTGAGTATGACCGACAACGCCAAGCCGGAGGTTTCCGGCCTCTCCTTCGAAAAGGCGGTCGCCGAACTCGAAAGCATCGTCGCGCGGCTGGAACGCGGCGACGTGGCGCTGGACGAGATCCATCGAGATCTACGAGCGCGGCGAAGCGCTGAAGAAGCATTGCGAGACGCTGCTGTCGGCCGCCGAAAACCGCATCGAGAAGATCAGGCTCGACCGCGCCGGCAAGGCGCAGGGCGTGGAGCCTTTGGACGGGGCTTGATCGGCTCGCCCCGCCCGGTTGCGAACCGGCCTCAATTGTCGAGGCTGATCATCACGTAGGCTTCGCCGCCTCTCCTGTCGTGCTGGAAAACAAAGCGCTTTCCCTTGATCGTCGCGACGAAAGGCTTTCCGGATTTGCCACCTTGCGGCGCATCCACCCCGGAGCTTGCGATGACACGAAGAAACTGCGCATAGAGCGTCGGGTCGGAACGATTTTCGCTCGTGACCGCGCATTCCTTTTTGGGTTTGACCTGAACGGACATGGAGCCGTCTTCGGTCATGCCGCCGAACTGCTGATCCGCATCCTTCACGCCATAGCGTTTCGCCTTTGCGGCGGCGGTGGCGAATGTCGGCGCCGATGCAAGGCAGACATCCTTGAAGGCGGCGATTGCGATGTCGTTGCCCTTGCTGCTCTTTGGCGCGGCCGACGCGGTTTGCGGCACGATCAGGCAAGCTACGAGAGCCAGTGCGGCACCGAACCGTGCGGGGCGGTGGGAAATGCGGTCCGTGGAGATCATCTTCATAGGTTTACTTTGCCTCAGGCTTCGGTGTTAGGGCCGACAACAGCAGGACGTAATCGGCCGTGAATTTCGTGTAGGTGATGCGTGGATAGATTTCCGGAACGTTCAGGCGGATGGCATCCTTGAATGTCTGCGGCGCCTCCGAGCCTGCCAGGCGCGCCCGCGCGCTGGTAAAGAATCCACCGCTGCTGATCTGAACGATATCAATGACGCCGGCATCGACGATCTGGCCCTTGCCGATGGTGATCGTATTGTCGCCAAACAGCGTGTTCGGCTCTTTTCCTTGAGCCCCGAACAGGCCGCCATTCCCCGTCCCCATGGATGCGGTGCTGTTGCCGTTCTCACAGGTGATCATGGTCACGGCATAACGACCGGGTTCGATGGGGCGGAAGGAGGTGCGGATATCTCGAACGCCATTCTCCTTGATCAGCGCCGGCACGTTCAGCGTCAGCATTTGCGCGGTCGTCTTGGCAAGCTTCTTAACGATCGCATCGGCACCATAAATGCCGCTGGGCTGTCCGATTTCGGTAAACGCCCCCGAACGGATCTTGCCATCGACGACGTTCTGGAGGCGAACGGTGCCGCGCAGGCAATAGCTGCCATTGAGCGAAACGCGCACGACGGCAGCGGCGCCCTTTTCCGCAACCATGGCGTCCGCCTGCCTGGCGGCATCCTTGCCGTCGGCGCCCATTTTGGTTGAGTTTGGATTGGTGGCGCAGGAGGCCAGGGTGGCGACTGTCGCCAGAAGCGCGGCGCTTTTCGCCAGCCTTCGGATTGGTCCACTTTTATTATATTGCATGTAATAATGGCTTTCAGGTTCGAATGCGCCCCTTGGTTGCATCAATCCCGGAATGAGACAAGAGCATACCAACGCCATGGAGCGGCGAAGTTCCCGTGCGGTAAAACCGCCGTTAATGGCGACCTCCAGATTGTAATTTTCGCATGGCGTCGCCTCTGACATGTTCAGGCCGGGTCGCCCGTTACCCGGGCGTCCGCTTTCGCTCGTTATCCCCCTTGGCCAGCGGTCGAATGGCGGTCTATCATCCCCGAAACACCAGAGGGGACGAGACGGCATGACGGACAGGTTGAAGGGCAAGATCGCGATTATCTCGGGCGGGGCGACCGGCATGGGCGGGGCAGCGTCGAGGCTGTTTGCCGCCGAGGGCGCGAAGGTGGCGATCATCGATCGCAATGGCGAGGCGGCGGCCGAGACCGTGAACGACATCCGGACAGCCGGCGGCGAGGCCGATTTCTGGACGGCGGATGTTTCCGACGAGACCGCGGTGAACGCGGCGGTCGCGGACATCGAGGCCCGCCATGGCGCCGTCACCGTGCTCTTCAACCATGCCGGCACGATCGTCATCAAGCCATTCCTCGAGACGACGCTCGAGGAATGGGACTGGCTGCATGCCGTCAACGTGCGCTCGATGTTCCTGATGACCAAGGCGGTGCTGCCGAAGATGATTGCTTCCGGCGGCGGGTCGATCGTCTGCACCTCGTCGATCTCGGCGGTGGCGGCGACGCCGATGGAGGTGCTCTACGACACGACCAAGGGCGCCGTGCACATGTTCGCGCGCGCGATCGCCGTCGAGTTCCGCGACCGCAACATCCGCTGCAACGCGGTCTGCCCCGGCTTCATCCGCACGCCGCACGGCCTGCGCGAAGTGGCCGACCTGCAAAAACTCGGCGTCGACGTCTCGGACGCTGCGATCGCCGCGCAGCAGGGGCGGATCGGAGAGCCGGAGGACGTGGCGCGCGCAGCCCTTTATCTGGCCAGCGATGAATCGAGCTTCGTCAACGGCGCGCATCTGTTCGTCGACAACGGGTTTACGGCGATGTGAGCGATAGGGCGACTTGGCCGATCGGGGCGGCGTCTCGACCAAGTCGCAGAGGTCGCTTATATTGGCGGCATGGACAAGGATCAGGTCATAGCGATCATTCGCAAGCATGAGGACGCGCTCAGGGCTGAGGGCGTCCTCGGTCTTTCGTTGTTCGGCTCGGTCGCCCGGGGCGAAGCGACAGCGGAGTCCGATATCGATGTCATCGTCGAGCTTACGGACGAGGTGCTGCATTCCGGCTTCGGATATTTCGGGACACTGTATCGTCTGAAAGAGAGACTTGAAGATATCACCGGCCGGCCTGTCGACGTCGTCTCGGAACCGATCGAGAAACCTCGCCTCGCCAAAGAGATCGAAAGAGACCGCCAAGTTGCCTTCTATCAAACCGTGGCTCCGTCTGGCCTGCCCGGCCATGACTGGCAAGGGATAAGGGGCATCGGCAATATCCTTCGCCACGATTATGCAAACGTCATGCTGCCGCGCATATGGGAGCTGATCGAAAAGAATATCCGCCCGCTTCTCAGAGATATAGAATTGGCGATCGAAGCTCACGATGCGGCTGACAAATAAGCTCACCGCTTTCGCCAACGGAGACACCCCATGTCCTTCTTCCCCGGCAAAGACCCCCTCCCCGGCGATGCCTTTGCCTGCGACGCCATCGAGAACCTGATCATCCCCCGTACCAGCGATATCGGCGGGTTTCAGGTCAGGCGGGCGCTGCCGACCAGGCAGCGGCGGCTGGTGGGGCCGTTCATCTTTTTCGATCGGATGGGGCCGGCGATATTGAAGCCGGACGAGGCGCTCGATGTGAAGCCGCATCCGCATATCGGGCTGTCGACCGTGACCTATCTGTTCGACGGCGAGATCCGGCATCTCGATAGCCTCGGCACCGAAAAGGTGATCCGGCCCGGCGATATCAACCTGATGACGGCGGGGCGCGGCATCGTGCATTCGGAGCGCACGCCCGACAATCTGCGCGGCCATCCGCTTTTGATGTCCGGGCTGCAGACGTGGCTGGCGCTGCCCGACGACAAGGAGGAGATCGATCCCTCCTTCGCGCATACGGAAAAGAGCCAAATGCCCGTGATCGACGAGCGCGGGGTGCGCGGGCGGGTGGTGATCGGCGCGTTCGAGGGCATGACCTCGCCGGTGAGCGTGTTTTCCGACACGCTCTATGCCGATATCAATCTCGATGCCGGCGCGAAGTTCCCGTTTTCCGCCGCGCATGAGGAGCGGGCGATCTATGTGCTGTCGGGCGAGGTGGTGATTTCGGGCGACCGATTCGCGGCCGACCAGCTGCTGGTTTTCCGTCCGGGTGACGCGATCACGCTTGAGGGCGGTACCCAAGGCTGTCATCTCATGCTGTTCGGCGGGGCGGCGCTGAACTCGAAGCGATACATCTGGTGGAACTTCGTTTCCTCGTCGAAAGAGCGGATCGAAAAGGCCAAGGAGGAGTGGCGCAGCGGGCGCTTCGACATCGTTCCGGGGGATGAAGAGGAATTCGTCCCTTTGCCGGAGTAGCGTTCTCCTCTAGAAAGGTGGCTTGCGGTTCTTGAAATCGACTTCTTTCACCGCAACTTATGGCCTAAAGGCTATGTGCCCCAAAACGCCTGGAAAAGACGACAAGAACAAGAACGACAAGAAAGAGTGCCTCCCGTGACACAACCGCCGAAGACGCCGCTGCTGGATAAGGTGACCTATCCGGCCGACCTCCGAAAGCTGGAGGATCGCGACCTGCCGCAGCTTGCGCGCGAGGTGCGCGACGAGATGATCGACGCGGTGTCGAAGACCGGCGGGCATCTGGGCGCCGGCCTCGGCGTGGTCGAATTGACGATCGCCATCCACAATGTCTTCAACACGCCGGACGACCGGCTGATCTTCGATGTCGGGCACCAGTGTTATCCGCACAAGATCCTGACCGGCCGTCGCGACCGCATCCGCACGCTGCGCCAGGAAGGCGGGCTCTCGGGCTTTACCCGCCGCGCCGAGAGCGAATACGACCCCTTTGGCGCCGCGCACTCCTCGACCTCGATCTCGGCCGGCCTCGGCATGGCCGTCGCCTCCGATCTTTCCGGCGCCAAGCGCAACGTCATCGCCGTGATCGGCGACGGCGCGATGTCGGCCGGCATGGCCTATGAGGCGCTCAACAATGCCGGCGCGCTCGATGCGCGGCTGATCGTCATCCTCAACGACAACGACATGTCGATCGCGCCGCCGACGGGTGCCATGAGCGCCTATCTGGCGCGTCTGGCCTCGGGCCGCACCTATATGGGCATGCGCGAAGTCGGCAAGAAGCTGACCAGCTATCTCGGCAAGTCGGTCGATCGCGCCATCACCCGCGCCGTCGAGCATGCGCGCGGCTACGTGACCGGCGGCACCATGTTCGAGGAGATGGGCTTCTACCATATCGGACCGATCGACGGGCACTCCTTCGAGCACCTGCTGCCGGTGCTGCGCAACGTGCGCGACAACGCGCATGGGCCGGTGCTGATCCATGTTGTCACGCAGAAGGGCAAGGGCTACGCGCCGGCGGAGGCCGCCGCCGACAAGTATCACGGCGTCAACAAGTTCGATGTCATCACCGGCGCGCAGGCGAAGGTGAAGCCGAACGCGCCGAGCTACACCGCCGTGTTCGCCGAAGCGCTGGTGCAGGAGGCCGAGCTCGACGACAAGATCGTCGGCATCACCGCCGCCATGCCGAGTGGCACCGGGCTCGACAAGCTGGCCGATGCGTTCCCGTCGCGCTGTTTCGATGTCGGCATCGCCGAACAGCATGCCGTGACCTTCGCCGCCGGACTTGCCGCCGAGGGCTACAAGCCGTTCACAGCGCTTTACTCGACCTTCCTGCAGCGCGCCTTCGACCAGGTGGTGCACGACGTGGCGATCCAGGGCCTGCCGGTGCGCTTCCCGATCGACCGCGCCGGCTTCGTCGGCGCCGACGGGCCGACGCATGCGGGCTCGTTCGACACGACCTTCCTGGCCACGCTGCCGGGCTTCGTCGTCATGGCCGCCGCCGACGAGGCGGAACTGAAGCACATGGTGCGCACCGCCGCCGCCTATGACGCCGGCCCGATCTCCTTCCGCTATCCGCGCGGTGAAGGCGTCGGCGTCGAGATGCCGGTTCGCGGCGAGATCCTGCAGATCGGCAAGGGCCGGATCGTCAAGGAGGGCACCAAGGTGGCGCTTCTCTCCTTCGGCACGCGCCTGGCGGACTGCCTGCTCGCGGCCGAAGACCTCGATGCCGCAGGGCTTTCGACCACGGTTGCCGATGCGCGGTTCGCCAAGCCGCTCGACCACGACCTGATCCGCCAGCTGGCGCGTCACCACGAGATGCTGATCACTGTCGAAGAAGGTGCGGTCGGCGGTTTCGGCAGCCATGTGCTGCAGTTCCTTTCGACCGAGGGGCTGCTCGACAACGGGCTGAAGGTGCGCTCGCTCGTGATGCCCGATCTCTGGGTTGAGCAGGCCAAGCCCGAGGTGATGAACGCACAGGCCGGGCTCGACCGGGCCGGGATCGTCGGCACCGTGTTCAGGGCGCTTGGCCGGCCGGCGGCTGTCGGGTTCGCTGGGTAAGCGGGTTGAGTGAACGCCCGGCCTTTGCGGGTTGCTCAGTAAGCTAACCCGGAGCAAGAATTACCCCCTCTGCCCTGCCGGGCATCTCCCCCACAGGTGGGGAGATTGGCTGGGCTTGCCCGCTCGCTCCACGCTCATTGTTTGGCGTAGACCTTTCAACGGGTCGATCTCCCCCCTTGTGGGGGAGATGTCCGGCAGGACAGAGGGGGGTGTCACGGGCTCAAAGCAAGCCGCTGCCCTCCCCCTCACAACCCCGCATTGGCCGTCGGGCGCACGACGATGTCGTTGACGTCCACGTCGGCGGGTTGGTCGATGGCGTAGAGGATGGCGCGGGCGATGGCGTCGGGTTTCAGCGCGACGGCGCGGTAGGCGACCATGGCTTCGGCGGCGAAGGGTTCGGTGATGGTGTCGGCGAGTTCGGATTCGACCACGCCGGGATAGACGCAGGTGACGCGCAGGATCTTGTTTTCCTGCCTCAAGCCATCCGAGACCGCCCGCACCGCATACTTCGTCGCGCAATAGACCGCCGCTGTCGGCGAGACGGCGAGGCCGCCGACGGAGGAGACGTTGATGATCTGGCCGGATTGCTGGGCGTTCATAGCGGGCAGCACGGCTGCGATGCCATAGAGCACGCCCTTGATGTTGACGTCGATCATCCGGTCCCACTCCTCGACCTTCAGCGAGGACATCAGCGACAGCGGCATGACGCCGGCATTGTTGACGAGGACATCGACGCGGCCGAACTCCGCGATGGCGGCATCGACGAAGGCCTGCATATCATTGCGGTCGGTGACATCGAGCGCTCTCGAGATGACGACACCGCCCGCGGCGCGGATTTCCCCGCTCAAAGCGTCCAGGCGGTCGGTTCGGCGCGCGCCGATGACCAGTTTCGCGCCGGCGAGGCCGAGTTCGCGGGCCGCAGCGGCGCCGATGCCGCTGCTGGCGCCAGTGATCAGCACTACCTTGTTGTTCATATCGGTCATGTCTTGCTCCTCAAGCGATCTGTTGACCGAGACAGGATCGCGCTGACTGGACCTGTCGCGGTAGACGGCTTTTCCGAAATTCTTGCACGATCCTCCGAAACGGGATGATAACCCTTGGCAAAGCGCGCGAGACGTCCGATGCTGGCGTCATGGAAACAATCACCGATCTTGCGGCCCTGATCGACCGCCATGCCCGTGTGGATGGAAACTTCGACACCTTGTTGCCGCGCGTCGGCGTTATACGATCCTCGGCGACAACAGAGCCGCTGCATACGCTCTACAAGCCCTCCTGCTGCATCGTGGCGCAGGGGCGCAAGCGGGCGACGATCGGCGATACCAGCTATGTCTACGATGCCGCGCATTATCTCGTGGTCGGCGTCGATCTGCCGGTCATCGGCGCGGTGATAGAGGCGAGCCCTGACGCGCCCTATCTCTGCCTAAGGCTGGAGTTCGACCGCACGCTTCTGAACGAGATGATCGCGGGGCAACCTGCGCGCGACGAGAACCCGGCGGCCGCGCGGGTGAGCGAGACGACACCGCGGCTGGTCGACGCGGCGGCGCGGCTGCTTGGTCTTCTCGATGCGCCCGAGGATGCGCCGGTTCTGGCGCCGCTTGTCGAGCGGGAGATCTTGCATCGGCTGATATCGGGACCGCAGGGCGGGCTGATCCGACAGATCGCCAGCGGCGAGAGCCGACTGAACCAGATCGGCCGGGCGGTGGATTATGTCTGCCGCAATTTCGGGAGCCCGTTCGCGATCGAGGAACTGGCCGATATCGCCGGCATGAGTTCGTCGTCCTTCTACGAGCATTTCCGCGCGGCGATGGCAATGAGCCCGCTTCAGTTTCGC
Organism: Rhizobium sp. AN80A; assembly: GCF_030053015.1. Lineage (NCBI taxonomy): Bacteria > Pseudomonadati > Pseudomonadota > Alphaproteobacteria > Hyphomicrobiales > Rhizobiaceae > Rhizobium > Rhizobium sp. AN80A. The sequence goes on from NZ_JASJPX010000003.1 coordinate 1,927,456, forward strand.
ACCCAGATCCGCCTGCAGGAGGCGCGGCGGCTGATGATCGTCGAGGGCATGACGGCGGCCGAAGCGGGGTTTCGCGTCGGATATGACAGCCCCTCGCAGTTCAACCGCGACTATGTCCGCGTGCACAAGGAAACGCCGAAGCGGGATGTGGCACGGATGCGCACGTCTGCGAACTTTGCCGGATTCTAGGAAGCGGCGGGCGGCAGCAGGAACAGGGTCAGGCCGAATATGGCATAGACGGCGAGTGCCAGAACGCCGACATACCAGGCGCCACGCCCGCCGTTGGACAATAGCGCCGCCGCCAGCATGGCGAGGAACATCATGGCCACCGCGCCCGGCCAGAACTGCAGCGACATGGGCTCGGGACCGATCACGTAGCTGAGGATCACGAGGACGGGCGCGACGAAGAGCGCTATCTGCGAGGCGCTTCCGAGCGCGATGCTGACGCTGAGATCGAGCCGATTGGCGCGGGCGGCCGAGAAAGCCGCGGTCATTTCCGCAGCCGCACCAACGAGCGCCACGACGATGAAGCCGACGAAGGCCGGCGTCATGCCCATCTTCTCGGCGGCGGCCTGTACCGAGCCGACGAAGACCTCGCTGATCAGCGCGACGAAGAGCGTCACCACGACCAGGATGATGATGCTGGTCGACATCCCCCAGCCGCCATGGTGCTCCTCGGCCTCGCCGACGCTGGCGAAGAGTTCGCGGTGGGTCTTCAGCGAAAACAGCATGCCCATGGCGTAGACGGCGATCAGGATCACGGCGAGGCCGAGGCTCAGCGCCTGGACCATCTCCGGCCCCTGGTCCGCCCGGCTGACCAGCGAGGGTACGAACAGAGCGACGGTGGCGAGAAAGAGCAGCGACGCCTGGAAGCGGGCGCTGACGCGGTTGAACTCCTGCAGGTGATGCTTGAGGCCGCCGAGCAGGAAGGAGCCGCCGAGCATGAACAGCGTGTTGGTGACGATGGCGCCGGCGATCGAGGCCTTGACCAGCAGATACTGTCCCGCCTGCAGGGCAGCGAGGGATATGACGAGTTCGGTGAGGTTTCCAAGCGTCGCGTTCAACAGGCCGCCGACGGCGTCACCCGTTCGGGCGGAGACGGCTTCGGTCGCCCGGCTGAGCAGGGCCGCGAGCGGAATGATGGCGAGGACCGAGAGGATGAAGAGCAACGTGTGCGCATCGGGTGCCGCGATATCCGTCAGGATCACGACGGGCACGAATACGAGCAGCGCCAGAAGCGGCGCGGCGCGAAGCTCGGCCATCGCCGTCGCGACCAGCCCCGAGGGCCCATGTTTGCGCTGAACGTCCTGCACGGCGGGCTCCATCCGGATTTTCGCGCGGTCGAGCATAGGAGCCTGGCGGCCGGCCTGCATTGCGCGCGATCAAGCCGCCGCGAAGATTGCCGCGTTTCGCCTGCAAGATTGATCCTGCGCAATGCGGAACGCCTGCTGGATGCTAGGCTGGCCCGGATGAAAGCGAGGGGTGTGGTCTGAATGAAGTCAGGAGCGGCGAGCGGAGCGCGGTACGACATCGTGCCGGGCCGCCATGGCCTTGTCGATGTCATCGACCGGACGACGGGCGTGCCTGCCGAGGCCGGGGTGACGGCAATCCTGCTTGAGCCGCGCGAGGCAAGGGAGCTTGTGCGCTGGCTCGTCCATCGCGTGCATATAGAGGGTGGCGGATGTGCCGAGCGGCCGGAATGCGTCCATCATGACGTGCCGTCTCGCCACCTGATGCACAGCCTGAAAGCGGCGGCGCTCGCCGGGCAATATTGACCCACGTCTTCTGCCAATCTCTCCCGGGGAGGTCCAGTGCCTGTCAACTTTCTCCTCGCCACCGCCCTGATCGCGGCCACCGTCGCCATACAGGCCGTTTTCATGGAAATCGGGCTTCGTTTCATCAGGCGCGCGGAGCCGGGATATCTCGGCCGCCATGCCACGATCGCGACCGTCGTCTGGATCAGCTATCTGCTCATCCCGATCAGTCTCGATATCTATCTGTGGGCACTTCTCTACTACCTGATCGGGGCGCTGCCGTCGCTTGACGACGCCATCTATTTCTCCACCGCCACCTTCACGACCGTCGGATATGGCGATGTCGTGCTCGGCAAGGAGTGGCGGCAGATTTCGGTATTCGAGGCCGTCAACGGCTGGATCATCTTCGGCTGGGCGACGGCGCTGATCATGGCGGTCATCCAGCGCCTGTATTTCCGCGCGGACGGGAAGGCGAACGACGCGTGAGGTATCAGCCCCGCGAGGTCATGAAGACACCGACCAGCGTGACGCCAAGACCGACGAACATCGCCACCGTCAGCGGCTCGGAAAACAGCGCCCAGGCCCATAGCATGGTGACCGGCGGGCTGAGATAGATCGCGGCGCTGACCTTGGTGACCGGGAAGAGCCGCAGGCTGGTGTAATAGACCGAATAGGCGGCGAAGGTGGCGATCAACACCAGCCAGACCATGCCGATGGCGAAGTTTTGGGTCATCGGCGGCGCGATGTCGCCCTGCAGCAGGGCGCAGATACCGAAGAGCACCGAGCCGGTCAGCGTGTGGATGCACAGGCTTTGGTGCACCGGCATGTGGCCGACGCGCCGGCGCTTGTGGAGCACGGAGGCGAGCGCGAAGATCAGCATCGAGCCGACGGTCAATCCGTAAGCCCATAGGGGTGCAGAGCCGAAGCTGAGGCTGTCGATCGACACGATCAGCACGCCCGCGACGGCGATCGCCGTGCCCAGCCACTGGCGGCCGCTCAGGCGTTCGCCCAGCACCGGCTGCGACAGGGTGGCGATGGCGAGCGGCAGCAGATCCGAGATCAGCGCCACGAGCCCCGTCGGCACCCGCTGCTCGATCGCCAGCGCGAAACCGCCCAAATAGAGAAACACCGACATGACGCCGAACCACATCTGCCCGGCCACCGCCTTCCATTGCATGCGCGGGCCGATGGTCAGGGCGAAGGGGAGCAGGATCACGCCCGACAGGAGCGTGCGCCAGAACAGCACAAGCACGACGCTTGCTTCCTCGCTGGCATAGCGGATACCGACGAAACCGGAGCTCCAGCCGATGATCAGCAACGTGGCCATCAGCGGCCACAGGAAGCGGCGTTGCTGCGCTGTGGTGGCGGTCAGTGCCTGGTCCGTCATCGTGATCCCTGTCGTGCGTGTGCCATCGAGGCAATAAGCCATCGCCGACGGCCAGGCACATGACAAATTTCGATCACCGCATGACTTTCAAGCGATATGGGTCATGGATGTTTGCAAATACTGGCCCGGCGTTGCATCCTCGTCGGCAGGCAACGAGAAGAGCAAGACGAGATGAACGACCTGAACAACCGGCGACTGGAGATCGACGCGCTGCGCGCCATCTGGGCGATCCGCCATCACGGCGGCATCACACGGGCGGCGGAAGCGCTCGGCCTGTCGCAATCGGCGGTCAGCCACAAGATCAAGCGGCTGGAAACAAGCCTTGGCTGCGAACTGTTGAACCGCAAGGCGGGCGCCACCGCCTTTACCACCGAAGGCGAGGAACTTCTCGACTATGCCGGCCGCATTCTCGGGCTGCACGACGAGGCGCTGCTCAGCCTGTCGAAGACGACGCTTGCCGGACGGATCGCGCTCGGGCTGACGGAGGACACGACCTGCTCGGCGCTCGCCCATATTCTCGGCCGCTTCCGTCGCCTGCATCCCGATGTTTCCGTGCGCACGCAGGTGCGCATGAGCCTGGTCTTGAGGGCGATGCTCGAGCAGGGCGAACTCGACGCGGCGATCGTGCAGGTGTTCTCTCACGAGGTGCGCCCGACCGATGTCGTCCTGTTTCGCGAAACGCTGCATTGGGTGAAGCATCCGGGCCTGCTCTTGCCGCAGAGCACGTCCGTGCCCTTCCTCTCCTTCCACGACGATTGCTTCTACCGCCACTGGGCGCTCGATATCGGGCAGGATGGCGGGATCATGCTGGAGACGGTGTTCGAATGCGCGAGTGCCGCGGGCATCGTCGCCGCCGTCAGCGCGGGCATGGGGGTGGCGCTGCTCAACGAACGGCATCTGCGGCCCGAGATGCAGATCATTACCGACCGTTTCCCAGATCCGCCCGGTCTCGTCTATGTGGTGCGGCGGGGCCGCAAGGTGCGCAATGCCGCACTCGACACGCTGGTGGCGGAGATCGAGAGCGAGATCAGCCGGTACGGCGGACTGGCGCTGGCGAGCTAGGCTCTGAACGCGAAAGGGGCCGCGCGATGCGCAGCCCCTTCCCTTTCCTATCGATAATCAGGCGTTCGATCAGAACTCCGACCATTCTTCCTTGACGGCCGCGGCACTGGCACCGCCACCACCGAAGGCGCGGGCAACGCTGCGCTTCAGCGCGTTGGCCGGCGAAGCGACCGGGCGCGAGGCCGGGGTTGCCGTTGCCGCGCGCGGCGCGGCACGGTCGTTGCCGAGGTTGAACTGCCGCAGCAGATCGTCCAGCGCCGTGGCCTCCTGGGCAAGCGAGTGGCTGGCGGCCGTCTGCTCCTCGACCATGGCGGCGTTCTGCTGGGTGCCCTGGTCCATGTTGTTGACGGCCGTGTTGATCTCCTGCAGGCCGATCGACTGTTCGCGCGTGGCGGTGACGATGGCGCCGACGTGGCGGTTGATCTCCTGCACGGCGCCGACGATCTCCGACAGCGCCTTGCCGGTTTCGCCGACCAGCGAGACGCCGGCATTGACCTGCGTGCCCGAGGTGTTGATCAGCGCCTTGATTTCCTTGGCGGCATTGGCGGAGCGCTGGGCGAGCTCGCGCACTTCCTGGGCGACGACGGCGAAGCCCTTGCCGGCTTCACCGGCGCGCGCGGCCTCGACGCCGGCGTTGAGCGCAAGCAGGTTGGTCTGGAAGGCGATGTCGTCGATGACGCCGATGATGTTGGAGATCTCGCCCGAGGACTTCTCGATCTCCTGCATGGCGGTGACGGCCTTGCGGACGACCTCGCCGGAGCGCTCGGCGCCGAGACGGGTGCGCTCGACGAGCTGGCCGACATCCTCGGCGCGCTTGGCGCTGTCACGGACCGTCGTGGTGACCTCTTCGAGCGCCGCAGCCGTTTCCTCGACGGCGGCGGCCTGCTGCTCGGTGCGGCGGGCCAGATCGTCGGCGGCGGTGCGGATCTCGCCGGCGCCGGCATTGATGGCGGACGCGTTGTGGCCGACGGACTGCAAGGCTGCCTGCAGCTTCTCGACGGCATGGTTGAAGTCATCGCGCAGGCGGTCGAACTGAGCCGCGAACGGGGTGGTGATGCGGATCGCGACATTGCCGTTGGCAAGGCCGGAGAGGCCATCGGCGAGGTTGTCGATGGCGAAGCGCAAGTCGCTTTCCTCACGTGCCTTCTGCTCGTCGCCCAGCTGGCGCTGGCGCTCGGCATCTCCACGCATGCGGTCGGTTTCGCCGGCCAGACGCAGCTTCTCGATCGCCGCGTTCTTGAACACCAGTACCGACTGCGCCATGCGGCCGACTTCGTCCTGGCGATCGAGCGCCGGGACATCGGTATCGTTCTGGCCACCGGCCAGGCGGCCCATGGCCGAGGTCATGCCGACGATCGGGCGCACGATGCTGCGCGACAGCATCCAGGCAAGCACGACGGCGGCAAGCGCTGCGAAAATGCCGCCGAGGAGCAGCGTCATGTTGAGCGTTGCGGTGGCGTCGGCCTTGATCGCGGAGAGGGCGGCGGATTCGTCGCGCGCGGCCTGCTTGATCTTGGCCGAGGCCTGGCGGAAGCCGTCGAGCTGACCCTTGGTTTCGTTGACGCCGATCTTGACGATCTGGTCGATCGGCATGTCGGTTTCCTTGCGCGCCTTGGCCTGCGGCACCGCGAGCTGGTTGAAGTAAAGGTCGGCGGCCTTCTGCATGCCGTCGATCTGGGCCACGAACTCGGCCTTGCCGGCAGCCGTCTGCTTGGCGGCGGCGATCGCGTTCAGCATGCGGTCGCGGTTGGCATAGAGATCGCCATAGGTGCTGTCGCTCTTGAAGAGCAGGAAGCCGCGCAGGTTGACGGCCTGCTCAAGCATGGCCTGCAGCGCGTCGTCGATCTGGTTGACCAGATGTTCCGACCGCTTTTCCTCGATGGCAGCATCCGTCACGGCGCCGGCCTTCGAGTAGACGAAGGCGGACACGGACACGAAAATGAGAATGAGAGCCGCGAAGGTCGCGGCGAGCTTACCGTTCAGGGACATGTTTCCAGCAAACATAAGTCGGTCTTTCCTGGGCGTCTGGCGCCATGGCAAATCGGGCACGCATCAGCGCGTGCGGGGGGAACATCAACGATGTGAAACATGATCGACGGTGAGATTTATTGCCTTCATGGCGAACGCGGCTTTCGGCCGCTGCAATCGACGGCGACCCTAGCCACGGAAAATTTAAAATTGTTTAAGTCGGCGCGGCAACTGGTCGCAGTTTTTAGCCGCAGCTACTGAATTCTCGGGGATTCCACCCGTTTGACGCTCTCAGGACACACGCAATCATGGCGCAGGTTGTAGGTCTCGTTTCTCTTTCCTAGAGACCTCTAATCTTCCGCAGACCTCCATGGCGCGGCGACGGGCGGGCCGGCGCGACCGGTCCCGGATACGGCGCGGGACGGACGCTTCGGCGGCGCCGGCCAACAAAAGGCTTGCAACGCGCCGTTTTGCCCGGCATGGACAGGCCATGTCCGATCAAAATACACAACGTATCGACCAGCTGCTCGTCAGCCTGGGTCTTTTCGCCAGCCGCTCGCGCGCCCGCGACGCGGTCAGCCGCGGCACCGTCAAGGTCGACGGCAAGGTGGTCACCAAGGCCGGCGCGGTCTTCGGCGAGGATGTCTCGATCGAGATCGACGACCCCGCACAGGACTACGTCTCGCGCGCGGCGCTGAAGCTTGCGGCGGCGCTGGATCACTTCAAGCTCGATCCGACCGGCCATCACTGTCTCGATGTCGGCGCGTCCACCGGCGGCTTTACCGAAGTGCTGCTCGAGCGCGGCGCCGCGCACGTGACCGCGATCGACGTCGGCCACGGCCAGATGCATCCGCGGCTTGCCGCAAACCCCGACGTGACCAATATCGAGGGGCTGAACGCGCGCAATCTGGAGGCCGAGGATATCGGCCATCCCCTCACCTTCATCGTCTCCGACGTTTCCTTCATCACGCTGAAGCTGGCGCTGGCGCCGGCGCTCGATCTGGCTGAACCGGGTGCGACCGCCGTGCTGCTGGTCAAGCCGCAGTTCGAGGCCGGCCGCGAGGCGATCGGCAAGGGCGGCATGCTGAAGGACCCGTCGACCGCGCCCGCCGTCGCCGCCGAACTGGAGCGCTGGTTCGTCGAGGACATGGGCTGGACCAGCCTCGGGCTCATCCCCTCGCCGATCTCGGGCGGCGACGGAAACCAGGAATATCTACTCGCAGGAACCAAGCCGTGAGCACTGAAACTGTCACCATCCAGAAGCTCGGCGCCCAGGGCGACGGCATCGCCAACGGCACTGATGGACCCGTCTACGTGCCCTTCACGCTGCCGGGCGAAACGGTCGCCATCGCGCGCATCAAGAGCCAGGGCACGGTGATGTCGATCACCACGCCCTCGCCGGACCGGCAGGAACCGCACTGTCGGCACTTCGGCCCCGATGGCGTCAACGGCACCTGCGGCGGCTGCACGCTGCAGCACGCGGGCGACGCGCTCTATCGCGGTTTCAAGCGGCAACTGGTGATCGATGCGCTGAAATCCAAAGGTCTTACACCCGAGGTCGGCGAACTCGTCGTCGCCCATCCCGGCGAGCGCCGGCGCGTGACATTCGCGGCGCGCAAGACCGAAAAAGAGATGTTGATCGGTTTCAACCAGGCCGAAAGCCACCACCTCGTCAATATCGAGGAATGTCCCATCTCGTCGGCAAGCCTCGTCGCCCGGCTGCCGGCGATCAAGGCGATCGGTGCGGCACTTGCCGTCAATGCCGAGGCGTTCCGTATCACCGTGCTCGAAACGGCGACGGGCCTCGACATCGCCGCCGACGGCCTCAAGACGCTTTCGGACCAGCAGCGGCGCAAGGCAACCGAAACCGTGCTTTCGATGCGCGGGATCGCGCGGGTATCGGTCAACGGCGAGATCCTGATCGAGCCGGTGAAGCCGATGCTCGATTTCGGCGGCGTCAACGTTTCGCCGCCGGCCGGAAGCTTTACACAGGCGACCAAGCCCGCCGAGGAAGCGATGGCGGAGCTGGTGCTTGCCCATGTCGGCAAAGCCAAGCGCATCGCCGACCTCTTCGCCGGCACGGGCACCTTCTCGCTCAGGCTGGCGCGGATCGGCCGGGTGCATGCGGTGGAGAGCGAAGACAAGCCGCTTGCAGCGCTCGACCACGCCGCGCGCAATACGCAGGGGATCAAGCCCGTCAGCGTCGAGCGCCGCGACCTGTTTCGCCGGCCGCTGATGACCTCGGAACTGAAGGTCTACGATGCCGTCGTCTTCGATCCGCCGCGCGCCGGCGCCGAGTTCCAGTGCAAGGAACTTGCCCGCTCCACGGTGAAGAAGATCGCCGCCGTCAGCTGCAACCCGCTGACGCTCGCGCGCGACCTCGCGATTCTCGTCGAGGGCGGCTATCGCATCACCTCAGTGACGCCGATCGACCAGTTCCTGTGGACCTCGCATGTCGAGGTGGTGGCGACGCTGGAGAAGTAATCCGGCGTCCCCGCGACCGGATAGAAATCAGCCTTCGGTCCGCAACAGGCCGCCGGCGAGATGCTTGAAGGCATCGACGACCTTTTCCAGCACCGCATGCGGATCATCGGCCGCGGCGATCCAGAGGGCCGCGTTGAGCGCCGCGCCGTTGATCAACCGCGCGGCCGCCTCGGCGTCCACGGGCTTGACGATACCATCAGCGATCAGCGCCTCGATCGTCCGCGTGGAGGTGCGCAGGCACGCGGTCTGGTTCGGCCATTGCGAGGGATCGCCGAGCACCGCGGGGCCATCGAGCAGCATGATCCGCTGGATCTCGGGCTCGAGCGCCATCTCGATATAGGCGATGCCTTCGTTGAGAAAGCCCTCCCAGGGCGTCCTGCCCTTGGCCTGCGCGGCACGCTGGCGCACCAGCATTTCGGCGTCGATCTGGTCGATGACGGCCTGCAGCAGGCCCTTCTTGTCACCGAAATTGTGATAAAGCGCGCCGCGCGTCAGCCCGGCCTCGGCTGTGAAATCATCCATCGACGAGGCGGCGTAACCCTTTGTGGCGAAAGCCTTTCGGCCGGCCTCGATGAGCTTTGCCCGGGTTTCCTCGACCATTTGCGCCCGCGTTCTTGCCGTCACCGTTGTCTCCACAAATCAACATACGCGGCGTATGCATATTGACATACGCCGCGTATGCCTCCTATATTCACATACGGGGCGTATATCATTCCCGCCCTTGATAGTGAAGAGCAGAGATCCAGGTGACCTATCAGCAACGTGTCGCGCCCCTGGCGTGGCGGCGGCGCTTGGATTTTGCCTTGTCAAAACAGGAGCATGACATGACCAAACGCAACGCGATCTTCCCGGCCGGCAGGCAGGCGCTTTATGAAATCAACAGCTATTCGGCGGCGATCCGCTCCGGCGATCTCCTTTTCGTATCCGGTCAGGTGGGTAGCCGCGAGGACGGATCGCCCGAGCCTGATTTTCCGAAGCAGGTACAGCTCGCCTTCGACAATCTCGCGGCGGTGCTGAAAGCCGCCGGCGCCGGCTTCGACGACATTATCGACGTCACCAGCTTTCATACCGATCCCGAAAACCAGTTCGCGGCGGTAGACGACGTTCGTCTGAAGGTGTTCAGCGACAAGCCCTATCCGAACTGGACGGCCGTCGGCGTGAACTGGCTGGCGGGCTTCGATTTCGAAATCAAGGTGATCGCCCGCATCCCCTCCTCCGCCGAAGCGTAAATGCGTGCGGCCGGCAACCTGGCGCCATTCGCGGACATGTGCCGTCGCGCCGAGGCGCATGTCGAGCGTTTCCGCCATGAACGAAGCTTTGCCGGCGGGTGGATATACGAATGGATGAATGCTTGGTGTATCAAGAATGAAACACCAAGCATCTCTACAACGATTCAAGATGGATGATCTATAAATTCATCTATGATAAATAATCTCCGTGTATCAATGGATAATACACGGAGGGTTATATGTTTGTTATTTCCATTGATGATCATGGCGACGAACGAAACTTCCTGGCGACATCCTTCAATATTGACAGGGGCGTCGTCATTGCCACGATATGCGGCCTGAAGCGCAAATTCGATGCAGCCGATGTCATCGATATTCTACCGGTGGAACCGCTGTCGGATCGCAATGATCGCTTCATCGCGGCGCAGCCAGAGCGCCAGCGGATGCACGGATAACCGGCTTTACCGATTTTTCCAAGTCCCCAGAAGAACGCCCGCGACATGCGCGGGCGTTTTGTCGTTCATGGCGCCGATCGGTCAGGCCGCGGCGTAGCGGCGCGTCATCGCGTGATCGCCCGGCTGCAGGTTGAACTGCCCTAGCAGATGCATCAGCTTGGCCGCTTCCTGGGCGAGGCCATGGCTTGCGGCTGTCTGCTCCTCGACCATGGCGGCATTCTGCTGAGTGCCCTGGTCCATGGTGTTGACGGCGGTGTTGATCTCGGCAAGCCCTGTCGACTGCTCACGGGTGGCGGTGACGATCGCATCGACGTGCCGGCTGATGTCCTGAACCTGACCGACGATGGTTTCCAGCGACTTGCCGGTCTCGCCGACCAGGCTGACGCCGGAGCGGACCTGGGCGTTGGAGGCCGAGATCAGGGTCTCGATCTCCTTGGCGGCGACGGCCGAGCGCTGCGCGAGCTCGCGCACTTCCTGGGCGACGACGGCGAACCCCTTGCCGGCTTCACCCGCGCGCGCCGCCTCGACGCCCGCATTGAGCGCGAGCAGGTTGGTCTGGAAGGCGATGTCGTCGATGACGCTGACGATATTGGCGATCTTCTGCGAGGATTGCTCGATCTCGGTCATGGCGGAGACGGCCTTGCGGACGATGTTGCCGGACTCCTCGGCGCCGCCACGGGTGCGCGACACCAGGCTGCCGGCCTCCTCGGCGCGGCGGGCGGTATCCTTGACCGTGGTGGTGATCTCTTCCAGCGCCGCGGCCGTCTCCTCGATCGAGGCGGCCTGCTGTTCGGTGCGGCGTGCAAGGCCATCGGCGGCGTTGCGGATTTCTCCGGCGCCGGCGTCGATGGCGTGGGCGTTGTAGCCGACCTCCTGCAGCGCTTCGCTGAGCTTGGCGACCGAGGTGTTGAAATCATTGCGCAGGCGATCGAGGTGATCGGCGAAGGGCTGCTCGATGCGGTGGGCGAGATCGCCGGCCGACAGCGCGCCCAGGGCACCCGCCAGCGCCTCGACGGCGTGACCGATGTCGGCCGCCTCGCGCGCCTTGGCGGCTTCGTTGCGGGCGCGTTCGTCGCGGGCATGCGCGCGGCTGTCCTCGGCGCTGCGTTCGAGATCGAGCCGGGCAAAGGCATTGTCGCGGAAGACGGAGACGGCGGCGGCCATGTCGCCGATCTCGTCATGGCGGCTTGAATAGGGAACAGCGGCCTCGAGATCGCCATCGGCAAGGCGGGCCATGCGCGCGGCGATGGTCGTGATCGGCCGCGAGATGCGCTTCCAGGCGAGGTAGGCGGCGGCGATGGCGGCGGCGAGAGCGACGGCGAGGCCGGCGACGATCGAGACCGTGCCGGCGTAATAGTTTCCGGCGGCCGAGACGAGAGCCGCGTCGGTCGACTGACGGTCCCTGGCGATCATGCCGTCGATCAGCGTCTGGATGTTGTTGGCCGACATCGACAGCTCGCCGCGATAGAGCGAATTGGCCTGGCTGCGCTTGTTGTCGAGGGCGAGCGCTATAATCTTGTCGGCGACGGCGGCGTCATTATTGAGCGCCTTCTGCAGCCGCCCGAAATTCTGGGTCATGTACTCGCTTTTCGGCTGCTTTTCGAAAGCATCGATGGCGGCATCAAGCCGCTGGCGGCGGGTCTTCAGCGTGGTCTCGGCATTGCGGAAATCGGTCTTTCCCGAGGCCAGGAGATAGTCGGCATAGCTGCGGCGCACGTCGTTCAGCGTGGTGACGATGGTGCTCAGACGCTCGGTATTCGGGATATTGCGGGCGCCGATCTCGCGCGTATTGGCTTCGAGACTGGTGAGCGCGACGGCGGCGATGGCGCCCTGAACCAGCGATATGGCGACGAGGGACAGGAAGAGCACCGGAAGCAGCGTCTTGATCTTCATTTTGAACATAGCGGGTCTCGAATGCGGCCGACCGACGTGTCAGCGATCGGAGAACCGATCCGCTGGCGTCCGCGCCTCTGATTGTGCCGGAAAAGGGGCCGGGCGCTGATGCCCGTGCTGCGTCATGCATTGCCGGCCACTAAACACTAGAAGTGGTAAAATTTGATTAAAAGTAATACTTTTTGAACATTTCGGCGCCATCCCGGTCATCATCTGCGCATGAAGGCCTCGAAGGCGGCGCGGGCTTCGGCGCTTTGCAGGCGGGAGGCGAAGTGGCGGGCTTCCTCGTCCATGCGGGCGATGATCTGTTCACGGTCGCCACGGATGAGGTCGCGGGAAATGCGCAGCGCTTCCGGCGGCTTGGCGGCGAGCTTGCTGGCGAGGTCAAGCGTTTGCGCCTCGACCAGATGCGGTTCCACGACCCTGAAGACAAGGCCGGCCTCCCTCGCCTCCTCGCCGGAGAAGGGTTCGCCGGCGGCGAGCATGGCGAAGGCGCGCTGGGCGCCCATGATGCGCGGCGCGAGCAAGCTGGAGGCCGCCTCGGGCACCAAAGCGAGATCGACGAAGGGGGTGCGGAACTGGCTGCGGGCGGAACAGACCGTGAGGTCGCAATGCAGGTGCATGGTGGTGCCGATGCCGATCGCCAGACCATCGACGCCAGACACGACGGGCTTTTCCGCGCGCACCAGCGCGTAGAGGAAATCGATGATCTCGCGCGGCATGCCGCCGCCCATCGACGCGGCCAGGAAGTCACCGAGATCGTTGCCCGCGGAGAAGCAGCCTTCGCCGCCGAGGAGGACGGTGGCGCGGATATCCGGGTTCCCATCGGCCGAAGTCAGCGCCTCGGTCATGACCGTATACATGGCGCGGGTGATGGCGTTCTTCTTGTCCGGGCGGTTGAAGCGGATGATCTGGACGCCTGGATGATCTTCCGGGCGCTCGACGAGAATGTGGTTGGTCATGTCATCTCCTCAGACGAGAATGGATCTGGCGGCGGCGAGGCTCGAGGCACCGTTGGCGACGCTGTCCTTCAGCGCCGTGGTCTCGGACAGCAGGTTTTCGGCGGCGAAGCGGCAAAGCGCGATGCGGTCGGCGGCCTTGCCGTCTTCGGCATCGGCAAGCGCGCCCTTGGCGAGATAGCAGCCGGTCAGCGTCAGGCCGAACAGGCGCTGATAGGGCGTGGCGCCGGCCAAGGCATCGGCGGTGTTGCCGGCCGCGAGTTGCGCCAGGAGCCAATCGGTCGCCTCTTGAAGATCGGTGATGGCGGCGTTGAGGCGGCTCTCCGTGGCGCCGAAGTTTTCAGCGTTGGATGCGCCGACGCGGCCGGCGATTTCCCGCAGCTCGGCGATCAGGCTCTTGACCTCGCCGCCATCCGACAGCGTGAGCTTGCGGGTGACGAGATCGATCGCCTGGATGCCGTTGGTGCCTTCGTAGATGGGGGCGATGCGCGCGTCGCGCAGATAGCGGGCGGCGCCGGTTTCCTCGATGAAGCCCATGCCGCCATGCACCTGGATGCCGAGCGAGGCGACATCGACGCCGATATCGGTGGCGAAGGACTTGGCGACCGGGGTCAGAAGAGCGGCGCGCTCCTGCCAGTGCTTCCCGGCATCGGCTGCGCGGTGCGCCATGTCGGTGGCGTGGGCGCAGCTATAGGCGATGGCGCGCGCGCCCTGGGTCAGCGCCTTCATCGTCAGCAGCATTCTGATGACGTCGGGATGCTCGATGATCGGGCTCATGCCTCCCGTTTGGCCGGAGCCGCTCCAGCCGGGCGCCTTGCCCTGGGTGCGCTCGCGGGCATAGGCGACGGCCTTCTGCGTGGCGGCTTCGGCAATGGCGACGCCCTGCATGCCCACGGCGAGGCGGGCGTTGTTCATCATCGTGAACATGCAGGCGAGGCCCTTGTTTTCCTCGCCGACCAGCCAGCCGATGGCACCCTTCTCCTCGCCGAAGCGACCGTCGCCGTAGATCATCGTGCAGGTGGGCGAGCCGTGGATGCCGAGCTTGTGCTCCAGCGCGTGGCAAAAGAGATCGTTGCGAGCACCGAGCGAGCCATCCTGGTTGATCAGGAATTTCGGCACGAGGAAGAGCGAGATGCCGCGCGTGCCAGCCGGCGCATCCGGGAGGCGGGCGAGCACCAGGTGGATGATGTTGTCGGCGGCGTCGTGTTCGCCCCAGGTGATGAAGATCTTCTGGCCGAAGATGCGGTAGCTGCCGTCGTCGCGGCGCTCGGCGCGAGCCTTCAGCACGCCAAGGTCGGAGCCGGCATGCGGTTCCGTCAGGTTCATCGTGCCGGTCCATTCGCCGGAAACGAGTTTCGGGAGATAGGTGTTTTTCAGCGCGTCGCTGCCGTGAGCGGCGATGGCTTCGATGGCGCCCATGGTCAGCGTCGGGCAGAGCGCGAACGCCATGGAGCCGGAGTTCCACATTTCGAGTGCCGCGACATTGAGCATATGCGGCAGCGCCTGGCCGCCGAACGTCTCCGATGCCGTCAGCCCGTTCCAGCCGCCGGCGATCCAATCGCGGTAGAGCTCGCGCCAGCCATCCGGCGTCGTCACCTTGCCGTTTTCGATCCGCGCGCCCTGGCGGTCGCCGATTTCGGCGAGTGGCGCGATCTCGTCGGAGGCGAAGCGGCCGGCTTCGGACAGGATCGCATCGACCAGATCCTCGCCGAGATCGCCCAGCAGGCCGTCATCGATCGCCCGGGCCAGACCGGCCACATGCTTGAGGGTGAATGCGATCTCCTCGACGGGCGCCTTGTACATGCTGTTCTCCTCGTATGCCTGATGGCAGGGCAGTCCTACCCTACCCTCTCCTCCGCCGGCAGAGCTAATTGATTTTTACGTAAACGTCAATTTCAAACTTGCAACGGCTGCTGTCATGAAAATGCAGGATAGCTGTCATAAGGAAGGATCAAGGCATCGCTCGAAAGGGTCTTGCCATTCGGTGCGACGCCATGTTCATGCTCTCTGCAGAGCCGCCGATCCGGCGCCGTCGGTCGTAAAGACCCAAAACGCCAGTGGAGCGCACCGCCAAATGCAAGAGGACCGGCGAAGAATGGATACACTGCCTGTTAGCATGCCGGGCTTCGTCTGGGGCTACCGCTTTCCTGAAGGCGGCGGCAAGCCGACACGTCTGGCCAACAACGCATCGCAATCGGACCTCACCGCCGACGGCGGCTTCTACTGGCTGCATCTCAACCTCGCGGATGCCCGCGTTCCAAGCCTGCTCGACAGCCTGTCGGGTCTGACCGACGACGCCAAGGCGGCGCTGATCACCCATGACACCCACTCGGCCATCACCGTGGACGAGCAGATGCTCTACGGCACGCTGGTCGATTGCCAGCGCGAATTCGACCACGAGACCGCCGACCTCGGCTGGCTGCACTTCGCCATCTCCGATCGCTTCATCATCACCACGCGGCTGCAGCCGCTGCGCAGCATCGACAGGGCACGGCAGCTGGTGGAGAAGAACCCGGCGAAATTCACCCGGCCGGTCGACCTGTTCGAACTGCTGGTCACCGAGTTTCAGCGCACGCTGATCGCCATCGTCATGGACCTGACCGAGGACCTGAACGCCATCGAGGATTTCGTCTACGACCCGGCGCCGCGCGACGAGCGGCGGCGGCTGGCGCCGGTCCGGCGCACGGTGGTGCGCATCCACCGGCATCTGCGAACGGTGCTGGCCCTGATGCGCCGCGCCGCCGCCTCCGACGACGACGAAATGCCTTTCGGCTTCGAGGATGTCGCCGGCCGGCTGACGGCGCGGCTCGAAACCGTCGATCACGATATCTACGTGCTGCAGGACCGGGCGCGGCTGCTGCACGAGGAGATCGATTCCAAGCAGTCCTCCGAGACCAACCGGCACCTCTACATCCTGTCGATCATGACCGCATTCCTGCTGCCGCCAACGCTGGTAACCGGCTTTTTCGGCATGAATACCGCCAATCTGCCGTTCACCGAGGGCGCGACGGGCACGGAATACGCCATCGTCATGATCGCCGCGTCGATCATGCTGGCATGGTTTCTGCTGAAGCGGATGAAGATTCTTTGAGGCGGATCGCGGATGGCGTGGCTTAGCCCGGCCACTGGCGTCCCTTCTCCCGAGCGGGGAGAAGCCAGAGGGCAAATGAGGGCGCCGCTAGCGCGAAGCTAACGGCACCCCTAGAAGCTGGACCAGCCCTCAATAAGGCGAGACGCACTGCTGGCGTGGGCCGTTATACGGCTGGAAGGTGTTGTCGTAGGCGCGATACGAGCGGTAGCGCTGCTCGCACCAGGCGACATGGCCGGAGCCGGCGGGCGCGACATAGCGCGGCTGGCTGGCGATCGCGCCGCCGATAATGGCGCCGGCACCGAAGGCGGCGAGCGGGTACCAATAGCCGTTATAGTGGCGATAGCCGGGACGCGCATAGGTGTAGCCGCGATACCCGCCGTACCAGCCGGGGCGATAGGCCGGGCGGTAAGCCGGGCGATAACCGGGATAGTAGCCACCCGGCCGGCCATAATAGCCCGGACCCGGTCCGCAACGACCATAGCGGCAATATTGCACGTTTTGAACATCCGCCGATTTTTCCACCTGCGGCGCCGCGGGCATCTGCACTGCCTGCGACGGTACGACGCTCGCCACCAGCGTCAGGGACGAAATGGCCGCGGCGAAAAACTGTTTGAACGACCTGGGCATGAAGACTCCAATCTCAACGGAAATGAACCCGTGATGTAACGCATGGATGGGGAAGATGTTCCTGAGCGCATCTTTTTTGCGCGACCCATCCCGATTTTTTGTTTATGCGTAAAGACTGATAAGCAATACATTAACCAGTTTTCATCACTCTCGTTACATGAAGCAACAACATGGAAGAGCCATTCTCCGTATCCTGCTTCTGGCGATCTCGGCCGGACTGTCTCATTACGCCACGGCCAGCGACACCCTCCCCTGGAAAAAGGCCGATAATGCGCTCGTCGTCGACGGCTACGAGCTGAACACGATCGACTGGGAAGCGCTCACCTCCGACAAGCGGATCGCCGGCTTCATTTCCAAGGCATCCGACGGACTTCCAGAGAGCTTCTCCTGCACGGGCGACTATGCCGGCGACACGGTGGGACACTGCAAGACGATGTGGCGCAAATACGCGGTCAGCCGCGAGTTGTTCCAGACACGGCGGCTGGTGGCGCGCGCGGCCGGCCTGTTGTGGGGCGCCTATCATCTCGGCCGCCCGGGAAACCCGGTCGACCAGGCCAACCACTTTCTCGACTACGCGACGCCGAAGGCCGACGAGATGATGATCCTCGATCTCGAGGGCATCGACCCCAAGAAATTCATGTCGCTCGAGGATGCGCAGATCTTCGTCGGACACATCAAGGCGCGGACCGGGCGCTATCCCGTGCTCTACACCAACCACGAGACGGCACGCTATATCGCCGCCTACCGCAACGACTATCCGGTGCTGGCGCGGCTGCCGATCTGGTATGCGCGCTACAAGCCCGACGTCAAGGGCGTGTTCCCGATGGGCAACTGGGACAACTACCTGCTCTGGCAGTTCTCCGCCGGCGCCAATTGCAGCAAGCGGCGCTGCCCCTACCGCGTGCCGGGCACGCTCACCGATATCGACGTCAATGTCGCCGCCATGAACAAGGCCGACCTCGCCAAGATCTGGGCGCAGGGCAACCTTCTGCCGGCGCGCGAGCCCGATCCGCCGCTTGTCCTCGCAAAGATCGAGATGGAACCGCGCCAGCCGCTGCCGCCGCCAGTGGCCGCAACACCGGGCCTGCCGCCGATCGCGCAACTGCCCGTCGCCCCGGCCTCGGTGACAGTCGCCGCGCGGGACGCGATCGTCACCTCCTCGGTGCCGCCGCGAGAGATCAACGCCCTGAACTACCAGGATTTTTGAACGCCAGATACGAAAGCGGCCCCGGCTTCGGTGAAGCGCGGGGCGGCCTTTCGATACCATCCAGACGTCAGGCGACGACCGAGAGCTTTGCCTGATCACCCTGCAAACGGTTGGTCATGAACAGCGCGTACCATTCGAGGAACTGCATGACGCCGCCCTCGTGCAGCATCGAATATGGGCCGGGCTCGTAGGCCGGCGAGTGGATGCCGAAGGCGTTTTCCTCGACGATGCGGCGGTCCTGGTCGTTGGTCTCGGTCCAGACGTGCGTCAGTTCCTCGAGATCGTAATCGACACCCTCGACGGCGTCCTTGTGGACCAGCCACTTGGTGGTCACGGCCGTCTCGTTGGCGCTGAGCGGCAGCACGCGGAAGGAGATGGCGTGATCGCCGAGAATGTGGTTCCAGGTCGTCGGATAATGGAAGAGCAGCATGGTGCCGATCCGGTCTATCGTCACGTCGTCCGAGAGCGGACGGGCGACGGCGCGCTTGCCGGACATGGTGTAGCTCTCGGCATCCTCGATCAGCGGCATGCGGGCGGTGCGGAACTGTCCGTCCGGGGAGATCTGGAACTTGCTGGGAAGGCCGGCGGCCTCGCAGCGCGCCCAGTGGCCCGCGATCTCCGGATCATCGGCGCCGCCATCGGTGCCGGTAACGCTCGGGGCCTCGGGATAGGTGCGGCAGAGTTCGGGGTGGTTGGCGGCGCAGTGGTAGCACTCGCGGTTGTTTTCCCAGACGAGCTTCCAGTTGCCCTTCTCGATGATGGTGCTCTGGAAGGCGATCTTCGCGTCCTTCAGATGATGGGGCATCATGTAGGGGGCGACCATGTCGCGAACCGGCTGGAAGTCCGGCGCCTTGTCGGCGAGGCAGATGAAGATATAGCCGCCGAAGCTCTCGCAATGAACCGGCTTCAGGCCGAAGCCGCTCTTGTCGAAATCGTCGCCCATGTGGCGGGCGAAGGCGAGCTTGCCGTCGAGATCGTAGGCCCACTGGTGATAGGGACAGACGAGGCGGACCGACGAGCCGTGATCCTTGGTGCAGACGCGCGAGCCGCGGTGGCGACAGCTGTTGTGGAAGGCGCGGATGACGTTGTCGCGGCCGCGAACGATGACGACGGGATACTGGCCGATCTGCACCGTGAAATAGGCGCCGGCCTTCGGCAGTTCGCAGTCATGGCCCATGAACAGCCAGTCGCGATAATAGATCAGCTCCATATCGAGCTTGAAGTAGTCCTCGTCGATATAGAAGGGTTGCTCGAGGCTGAAGCCCTCGCGGCGGTTCTTGAGCTGCCGTAAAACGTTGCTGCGAATATCCATCTCATATCCTCGTCTATTCGGGCTGCCACATAACGGATGGCGAAAGCCGCGGGAAGCGCTCGTCCCCTCTCCCGAAGGAGATATTGCCTATATCGCGCATTTAACCACTGCCATCGCCGCCCGCGTGGTTGCAAAGCGACATCGGCTTCGAAAATGGCGACAGTTGCGCGGGGGCCGCTATGGCGGGAATAAAAACGCGCATTCGCGCGCCGCTTCAAACAAATAGGACTA
Source organism: Rhizobium sp. AN80A (assembly GCF_030053015.1). Taxonomy (NCBI): domain Bacteria; kingdom Pseudomonadati; phylum Pseudomonadota; class Alphaproteobacteria; order Hyphomicrobiales; family Rhizobiaceae; genus Rhizobium; species Rhizobium sp. AN80A. Next base: position 1,947,115 of record NZ_JASJPX010000003.1, read on the forward strand.
TTTGCGACTTCGCCGGAATTGCCATGGATCAAGACGCACGGGACCGGGATCGCGAAGGGTGTTCCGTTTGCGACAGAGCCCGCGTCGCCCCATGCCAGCCGCCATCGCGCCCGGCCCGATTTAACACCGCATTAAGCATAACTGCCTATGCTTTCGCGAAAGAGACAGGCAGCCGGAAGCGAGACCATGGCGAAACTCCGTTACTTCGACGCCAGAGCGAACGTCGAGCAGTCGACCGCCCAGGTCGCGCCGCATTCCGAATTTCTGCGGACCGGCAAGATCACCCGCCAGCAGTCGCATTGGCTGGCCGCCGAGCGGCGCTACCTGACCCACGACGAAGTGGCGGAAAAGACCGGCCGCAAGCTGCAGAGCGCCGGCGAGAAGACGCACCAGCATATCAACGGCTTCCACCGCTCCATCCAGTTTCCGAAGATGGTGTTTCACCGCACGCTCGAGGACAGCCCGCATCTCGGCTACTGCCATGTGACCGCCGCGCGCACCAAGTTCGCGCAGTATGAAGCGGTGAGCTGGGCTTTCTACATCGCCAACTTCTACGCCGACATCAGCGACAACGACAACGTCTTCGAAAAGATCGACATGCGCTATTCGCGCATGTACTTCGCCGTCGCGATCCGGCCCGGAGAACATACGCCGGAGAAGATGACGATCGACCGCAATGTGCGCGGCAACGGCCTCCTGTTTCGGACCGACGATCCGCAGGTGGCGATCAGGAACGTGCTCCTGCTCGGCGCCCGCAACGAGCAGCTCCGCGAGATCGTTCGCCAACTCTGAGCCCATTCGCCGGCTCTGATATTGATCGCGAGGCCGCAAGGGCATAAGGACTGCCGGACAGACTATCCGGGCGGCATATGGCAGAGATCATCGACATCACCGAGAGCAGGCAGCAGGCGATCGACGCCGCATGCAAGGTGCTGGGCGACGGACTGCCGATCGCCATTCCGACCGAGACCGTCTACGGCCTTGCCGCCGACGCCACCAATCCGGCCGCCATCGCCCGTATCTACGAGACCAAGGGGCGGCCGCAGTTCAACCCGCTGATCTGCCATATGGCCGATCTAATCATGGCGGAGACCTATGCCGATTTCGATCCGCTGTCGCGGGCGCTGGCTGAGGCCTTCTGGCCCGGCCCGCTGACGATCGTCGTGCCGCTCAAGGCTGACAGCGGCATTCACGCGCTGGCGACGGCCGGGCTCGATACCGTCGGCATCCGGGTGCCGAAGGGATTTGCCGGTGAACTGATCCGCGCCTTCGGCCATCCACTGGCGGCGCCGAGCGCCAATACGTCGGGCAAGATCAGCGCCACCAGCGCCGCCCATGTGCAGGCCGATCTCGGGGAGAAGATCAACTTGATCCTCGACGCCGGGGCGAGCGATGTCGGCGTGGAATCCACCATCGTCAAGGTCGAGGACGGCAGGCTCAGACTGCTGCGGCCGGGCGGGCTGCCGGCCGACGAGATCGAGCGTGTGGCCGGCGTGAAGCTGGTGCGCCCGAAGGTGGCGTCCGCCGCGATCGAGGCGCCGGGCATGATGGCTTCGCACTATGCGCCGGGCGCGGCCGTGCGGCTCGATGCGCGGGAGGTGCGCGACGGCGAGGCGCTGATCGCCTTCGGCCCCTCTCCCATAGCGAACGCCGAGAAGGCCAAGATCGTGCTCAATCTCAGCGAGACCGGCGATCTTGCCGAGGCGGCCACCAATCTTTTCGACTACATGAAGCGCGCCGATGCCAGCGGTGCTGCGACGATCGCCTTTAGCGCCATTCCCGACGAGGGTCTCGGCGAAGCCATCAACGACCGGCTGCGGCGCGCCGCGGCCCCACGGGAATAACAGAGGATAAAAGCCCGATGAGCAGCGTTTCACCTGAGCTACTCGACCGTTTCGCAGCCATCGTCGGCGACAAGCACGCGCTGCGCGGCGAGGCCGATCTCGCGCCGCACCTGATCGAGAACCGCGGCCTCTACCACGGCTCCTCGCCGATGCTGCTGAAGCCCGCCAACGTTCAGGAAGTTTCCGCCATCCTCAAGCTCGCCAGCGAGACCGGCACATCGGTGGTGCCGCAGACCGGCAATACCGGGCTTGTCGGCGGCCAGACGCCACGCGAAGGCAAGTCCGACATCATCCTGTCGCTGGAGCGGATGAACAAGATCCGCGATGTCGATCCCGTTGCCAACGTTCTCGTGGCCGACGGCGGCGCGATCCTCGCCGACGTGCAGAAGGCGGCCGAGGCGCACGGCCGGCTGTTTCCGCTGTCGCTCGGCTCGGAAGGCTCCTGCCGGATCGGCGGCAATCTCTCGACGAATGCCGGCGGCACCGCCGTGCTTGCCTATGGCAACATGCGCCAGCTCTGCCTCGGGCTCGAAGTCGTGCTTCCGACCGGCGAGATCTGGGACGGGCTGCGCCGCCTGAAGAAGGACAATACCGGCTACGACCTGCGCGACCTCTTCATCGGCGCCGAGGGAACGCTCGGGATCATCACCGGCGCGGTGCTGAAGCTGTTTCCGCAGCCGCTCGGCAAGCAGGTGGCCTTTGCCGGACTGAACTCGGTGGAAGACGCGCTATCGCTGTTCAATCTCGCCTCCAGCCTGTGCGGTACGTCGCTGACGGGCTTCGAGCTGATGCCGCGCTTCGGCGTGGAGATCACCGCCCGCAATATCGAGGGCGTGCGCGATCCGCTCGAGAGTGAACATGCCTGGTACGTGCTGATCGACATCTCCACCTCGGATTCGGCCGAGACCGCCGAGCGGATGATGACGGCTCTGCTGGAGCAGGGTTTCGAGGCTGGGCTCGTGCAGGACGCGGCCATCGCCTCTTCCGTTGCCCAGCAGACGGCGCTGTGGCACATGCGCGAGAGCATGTCGGAAGCGCAGAAGCCGGAAGGCGGATCGATCAAGCACGACGTGTCGGTCCCGGTCTCGACCGTGCCTCAATTCATGCACGAGGCCGAGCAGGCGGTGATGGCGGCGATGCCCGGCGCGCGCATCTGCGCCTTCGGGCACATGGGCGACGGCAACATCCACTACAACATCTCGCAGCCCGTGGGCGCCGACAAGCAGGCGTTTCTCGAGCGCTGGCACGAGATGAACGAGATCGTGCACGGGCTGGTGCTTGCGCATGGCGGGTCGATTTCGGCCGAACATGGCATCGGCCAATTGAAGCGCGACGAGCTTGCCGCGATCCGTCCCGCGATCGAGATGGACCTGATGCGGCGCATCAAGAGGGCGTTCGACCCCGTTGGCATCATGAACCCCGGCAAGGTCGTCAATATCGACTAACGCGCCTAGCGCTTGCTGATCCTGTTGAGGGCCGCCGTGTTGGAGGCGTAGGAACTCATGATCGTCAGCGCCGGCGACGTATCGGTATTGTTCTGAAGATCGTACATGGCGGTGAAGCGTCGCATCAGCTTGTCGACCTTCGTCGGATCCTGAAAATCTGTGATGTTGACGAACTTCTTCAGCATGGTCGCCTGCTTGTCGACATCCATGTTCGACATGCTCGATGGCAGGCTGAAGGCGGTCGAGATCACCTGGAACAGGGCCTGATCGCCGATCAGCGAGTAGATGGATGTGATGCTCGGCGCCTTGCGGGCAAAATAGAGCGCCAGGCGGACGCCGTCGTTTGTCTCGCCCTGCTGTGTCTCGAGCGTCATCTGCAGATAGCCCTGCTGCGTCCGCTCCTCGGCACCGACGTTCTGGATCGCGCCGATCTTCGACCGTGTCAGGTTGCCCTCGGTATCGAAGTTGAAGTCGGCGACGATGTCCTTGAATTTCGTCGGCGCCGTCTTGTTCAGATAGCTGTTGGCGTCGGTCGGATCCGAGGTGAAGATCTTCTTCAGCGTCGCCTTGTCGTAATCCTTCGGCTCCAGGCCATTGGCCTTCAGAACGAAATCGGTGAGCTTGCTGTCGGCCAGGAAATCGTCGAGCGACTTCACCGTCACGATCTTCTTGGCGAAATCATCGACGTCGGCCGTCGCATCCTTGGCGGCCTTGTCTCGCAACGGGCCGGTGCTCATTCCGAGCGTGGCGAGCGAGGCGTAGCTCGTGCCATATTTCGCAAGCACGGCCGTCGATATGGCCTGAACCTCGGATGTGGCCTTGCCATCCGTGCCGAAATTGAACGCGCGCATCATGTTGGTGATGCGTTCGTCCTTCAACGAGGCGACGTAACCCTTGGGGTCGTAAGGATCGCTCTGCAACAGGGTGCGCATCATGCTGCGCGGAACATCCTGCTCCGTCAGCCCGTAGGCGCGAAGCGCCATCTGGTAGAGATCCGGAAGTTTGTCGTTGCTCCGGTCCGTGTCGGACGTGAGGTTGGTGCGCAGGAAATCGTTGACGTTCGTCACCTTGTCGTCGGCCATGCGCGTCTTGTAATTGGCGACGGCGCTATCGATCTCGGCCTGCTGCGCATTGTCGTAATTCACGGCGTAGAGCGCGTCGACGCTGGTGGTCTGCTGGCTGCTCTGCGGTCCGGACATCGCGCCGGCGGAACCATCGGCGGCGAAGCTGAAGGCGGCGTTGACGTTGCTGAAGCCGCTTGCGGCGGCAAAGCTGGAATCGGTCAGGATGCTTTTCAGATCGGCATCGCTCATGTTTGACGGCAGTGAATAGCTGCTCTTCAAGAAGCTCGTCAGCCTGGTGTCGGCGATCAGTTCGTCGACATTGGAGAGCGTGCTGATCTTGCCGCGGTAATAGTTCAGATTGTCGTCCGCGCTGTAGCCGACCTTGCGGATCTCGCTCGCCGACTGCGCGCCAGCCGACGTTACGCTGCCGTCCGCCTGGAAGTCGAAGGCATCGTACACGCCCTGAAAGCCGAGCATGCCGGCATAGGTGGAATCGGTGAGCACGCTTTTCAGGTCGGCATTGCTCAATGTCTGCGGCATGCCGTAGGCATCCTTGATGAAGGATGTCAGCTGCGGATCGGCGATCAACTGGTCGACCGTCTTGATGCCGGCGATCTTGGTCGGATAGGCGCCAGACATGTTGTTTGCGGCCGTCGTCGTCGCACTGATCTGGGCAGATGTCTGCGCGGCGTAGCCCGCCTTGGTGGTGTCGACGGTGCCGTCGCTGTTGAAATTGAAGGCGGCGTACATCGTGTCGTATCCGAGCAGGCTCGCATAGCTGGAATCGGTCAGCACCTTCTTCAACGCCGCGTCGCTGAAATCGGCGGCCGCGCCATAGGCTGCCTTGATATAGGACGTCAGCCGCTTGTCCGATATCAGCTGATCGACATTGGTGATCGAGCTGATGTTGGCGTCGAAATAGGCCCTGTTGTACTCGGCCGCCTTGGTGGTGACGATCGAAGGAACGGTGATATTGTACTGTTCCATGACCGCGTTCTTCTGCGCGGCGGTCTGTGCCGTGCCGTTGACCGTGCCGTCGGCATTGAAGCTGAACTGGGCGGCGAGCGCCTTGTACTTGGCGTTGCCGCTGGTGTTGACGAAGCTGCTCGGATCGTTGACGTCGCTGGTCAGCACCTTGGCGAGAAAGTCCTTGGACGCGTAGGTCGGATCGATCCCGAAGGCGCTCAGCACGTAGGTGCGAAGACGCTCGTTCGACGTCAGCCCGCTGACGCTCTGCACCTTGTCGATCGCCGCGCTGTAATAGGTCGATTCCTTAGCGGCATTGGTGCCCTCGTCCGCGAAGGACTGCGTGTAGAGACCGATCATATCGGTTTCCTGGCTGTCGCTTTGCGCGTCGGTCGCCGTCGTGCCGAAATTGAATGCCGCGGCGAATTCCTTGTAGCGGCTGTCCGAGAGCTTGTTGGCGAAGCTGCTGGCATCCGTCAGGTCGCTCTCGAGAACCTTCTTCATGAAGGCCTTGGCATAGGTCATGTCCTGCAGGCCATAGGCCTTCATCGCGTAGCTATAGAGCTTATAGTCGCCGAGGAAGTCGTCTACCGTTTTGACTTTATTGATGTTGTCTTCGTAATACTGCGCCTCGCGCTTCACCGTCGTCTGCGAGGCGACGCGCTCAAGGCTCTTCTGCATATCGCCCGATATTATCGTATAGCCCAACGAAGCGGAGATCATGGCGTTCTATTCCGGCAATGGCCTTGGATGAATGACAGACGGTTTTCGCCCTATTTTGCTATGAAAAGCTTACCCGAGACTTACCCGCCCGGCGTCGCGGTTTGGCACACCTTATCGTTCACCTCTCGGAAACCCTGCCACGTTCGGTTTTGATAACCATCCAGGGAGGCAAGGTCTTCTTAACCGCGATTTTTAAGCTGTCCGGAAGGGGGCGCGCCTATTGTCGGCCATAGAGGACGAAAAGTCCCGAGGAGAAGACCGGAAACCGGCTCTCAGGTAAGACAAGGGTAGAAATGAACATGAACAACACCGTTATGAAGCCCGCATGGGCTGGAGCAACACTGCGTCTCGATCCTTCCCGTTTTCCGCAGCAAGTCAGCTACGCCATCCACGATTCCACGAGCGACGTGAGCATAACGATTGACGAACGTGGCGCTATTCTGCGCAAGATCCTGCCTTCAAGCGGCCTGCCGCTCTCCATCGCGCTGCCGAAGCGGGCGTTCAAGGGCGTCGCCGCTCGCGCCATCGACCACGGCAACGGCGAAGTGACCGTCACGCTCGAACTGCACCACGAAGATCCCGATCTCTGCGTGCCGCTTCTGGTCGCGCACGACCTCTCCGACATCGCCGCCGACTGGCGCGGCTGGTCCGAAGCCTTCCGCATTCCGATGCTGATGGTCGAGGCAGACGGCATCGCCCGCCCGCTGGAAGAACATCTCGGCGAACTGCGCACCAGCCACCTGAAGCCGCGCCGCCGCCACTCCTACTTCGCCAACCGCCGCCCACGCTTTCTCGTGCGCCGCTCGACCGGCACGCTCGGCGTCGCCATGAAGATCGAAGGCAAGGAAATCATCGCCCGCAGCTGAGCGGCGACCTTATCCCGACAATACGGAAACACCCGGCCGGCGCGCCGGGTTTTTCGTTTTCCGGAGTGTGGTACGGCCTTACGGCAGAACGAACAGCAGCGACAGGAACAGGCCGGCGAAGATGATCATGCCGACGCGGTTGTTCGATTTGAACAGCACCAGGCACTGATCGGGGTCGTTGATATCCAGCGTGATGATCTGCCACGCGAACATGCCGGCTGCGACAGCCAGGCCGAGATAGGCGATGATGCCGACGCCTGACAGCAGGAAGGCCAGGAAGGTGAGGACCAGCATCAGGCCATAGAGACCGACCAGCCATGGCTTGGTGTTGTCGCCGAACAGGCGGGCGGTCGAGCGGACGCCGATGAGTTCGTCGTCTTCCTTGTCCTGGTGCGCGTAGATGGTGTCGTAGCCGATCGTCCAGACGACAGCGCCGATGTAGAGCAGGATGGGCGCCAGCGAGAGGCTGCCGAAAATGGCGGCCCAGCCCATCAGCGCACCCCAGGAAAAGGCCAGCCCGAGGAAGAATTGCGGCCAATCGGTGAAGCGCTTGGCGAAGGGATAGAGCGCGACGATGCCGAGCGATGCCACGCCGAGGATGACGGAGAACCAGTTGAGCTGGAGGACGACCAGAAGGCCCACCAGCGCCTGCAGGACAATGAAGATCTTCGCCTGCGTGCGGGTGACGCGGCCCGACGGCAGCGGGCGCGAGCGGGTGCGTGCCACTTCCATGTCGATCTTGTGGTCGACGAGGTCGTTATAGGTGCAGCCGGCACCGCGCATGGCAACGGAACCGATGAAATAAAGCACAAGATGATAGATCAGCTGGCCGCCGGAAAAGAGACCCACCTGCGCCGCCGCATTGGCCGCCATCGCCGCCGACCAGAAGCACGGCCACAGCAGCAACTGCCAGCCGATCGGCCGATCCCAGCGCGCCAGCTGCGCATAGGGCCAGAGCCATGGCGGCAGCACCCGGTAAACCCAGTTGTTGGACGGCGCATCCGCAACGCGCCCGTTGATTCCGTCGATCTGTTGCATGCGGTCATCTAGCGACGTGGGGGATGTGGGGTCAAGCGGGATGGTGGAGGTGGTGTGGGATGGTGAGGGTGGAGAGGTTGGTGGGCGTGGGTTGGAGAGGTTTGCGGGTGTAGCCCCCTCATCTCCGGTGCAGCGAGCTGCACCTGACCTGCCGGCATCTTCTCCCCGCTGGGGAGAAGGGACTTGAGGTGGCCGCTCGCTCCAACATCCCCTTCTCCCCCGCGGGGAGAAGGTGCCCGAAGAGTTCAGGTGCAACGAGTTGCACCGGGGATGAGGGGCCACCCGCACGACGTCAGCCTAGGCTATCCCCCCACAAAAACCTACCCATTCCACCGCCGGATCACCGGCTCGGTCAAATCATGCTCATAGCCCAACACGCTCACGCTCGCCGTATCCAGCACGAAATGCGCCCCGCCCTCCGGCGGCAGCCGCAGCCAGCGGGCGGCGAGCACGCGCAGGAAGTGGGAAGAGGAGAAGATCAGGATCGGGGCGTTGACAGAGCGGATCGCCGTGATGATGCGGTCGGCGCGGGTGCCGACGTCGGGGGCTTTCTCGCCATCGGGGCAGCCGTCGCGGAAGAGTTGCCAGCCGGGGCGGTTGGCCAGGATTTCCTTGGTCTTGACGCCCTCGTAGGCGCCGTAGTCCCATTCGGCGAGGTCGTCCTTGACCACCATCCGCTCGCCGAAGCCGGCAAGGCGGCAGGTGTTGCGGGCGCGCCCAGATGGGCTCGACCAGACCTCGACGACGGTCAATTCCTGAAGACGCGGCCCCAGCCGTCGGGCGGCGGCTTCGCCGTTTTCCGTCAGCGGGATATCGCTGCGGCCGGTGTGGCGGCCCGACAGGCTCCATTCCGTCTCGCCATGGCGCACCAGCGTGATCTCGGGGTAGGCACTGCTCATCTCGTAACCCTTTCAAAATGAAACAGCCGGGACGAAGAAGGCGCGGAATTCGCCGCGCCTTCTTCATGGTGTCAGAGAATGATCTTTTCGAGCGGCCGGCGCGTTGCCTCGAATTCCCTCAGCTTCGCTTCGTTCCGCGCGATATAGTCGCGATTGTTGGGGGTGGAATACTGGTTCTTGGATATCTGGATCTGCATGATGAAGAGTTCGTCCCAGCGGAAGCCTATTTCGGAGCCCGCCAGATAGAACTCCCACATGCGGAAGAAGCGTTCGTCATAGAGCGCCACGGCCTCGGCCCTGCGCGCCACGAAGCGCTCGCGCCAGTGGCGCAGCGTGTAGGCATAGTGCAGCGGCAGAACCTCGACGTCGCGCACCAGAAGGTTCGCCTTTTCGATGGCCGGCAGCGTTTCGCCGATCGAGGGGATGTAGCCCTGCGGGAAGATGTACTTCTCGATGAAGGCGTTGGTCGCGAAGCTCGGCTTCGGCCGGGCGATCGAATGCAGGACCATGACGCCGTCATCGGCCAGCAGCTCATGGACCTTGTTGAAGTATCTGGGGAAATTTCCGATGCCGACATGCTCGAACATGCCGACGGAGACGATGCGGTCGAACTTTCGTCCCTTCAGCAACCGGTAGTCCTGCAGCTCGAAGCGGACGCGGTCGGCAAGACCGCGCTTTTCAGCGCGCTCGCGGGAGATCTTCAACTGCTCCTCGCTGAGCGTGATGCCGGTGAAATCGACACCATCGGTGGATTCGGCCAGATACATGCCCATGCCGCCCCAGCCGGACCCGATCTCCAGCACGCGCTGGTTCGGCTCGAGCAGAAGCTTGGCGGCGATGTGCCGCTTCTTGGCGACCTGCGCCTCCTCCAGGCTGATGCCGGGCGGATTGTAATAGGCGCAGGAATATTGCCAGTCCTCGTCGAGAAACAGCTCGAACAGCTTTTCCGAGAGATCGTAGTGATGGGCGACGTTGCGCTTGCTGTGGTTGACGGGCAGACGGCTCTTCAGCTGCTGCAGGGCGATGCGGCCAATGAGCAGGGCCGCCATCGGGATGTCGAAGATTTCGTTGGTGGTGTTCTGTTTCACCATGGCCAGGAAATCGTAGATGTTGCCCTGTTCCAGAATGAACCGGCCATCCATGTACATTTCGCCGAGCTTGAGGGTGGGATCGCGGCGGATGAGCCGCTCCGCTTCCTCGTCGGCGACGCGGGCGACGACCAGATCTCCGGTGCCGTCCCCGATTGCATGCGTCTCGCCATTGGCGAGCGTGAGTTTCAGATTACCCTTGCGGATGATTTTCTGGACGATCGATAAGAAAGCCGACGCCATAAGGTAGGCCTCGCAATGTGACAGGATAGTCCGATCAACTTAGGCCGTCCTTCCTGCCTTACAAGCGCCGTATTTCACACCTCGGCACGATGAGCGCCGAAGTGTGACATTTCTGCAATGGCTGTTCGTAAGCCCTTATTTTCGCTTCATGGCCTCGGCAAGTGCTGCCCCGAACGCCCCCTGGCTCTCCTGCTTGGGGCTCGACGAACGCCGCTCGTTGCCGCCGCGAGGGGCTGGATTTGAACGGGTTTCGCCGCGTGGCGCGGGTGCTGCGGCGCCGTCGTCCTTGCGCATGGAAAGCGCGATGCGCTTGCGCTTGGCATCCACCTCGACGACGCGAACCTTGACCACATCGCCGGCTTTCACAACTTCGTGAGGATCTTTGACGAAGCGGTCGGCAAGCTGCGAAACGTGCACCAAACCGTCCTGATGGACGCCGATGTCGACGAAGGCGCCGAAGGCGGCGACATTGGTTACCGTTCCCTCAAGCGTCATGCCCGGCTTCAGGTCGGAAATCTCGTTGATGCCCTCGGCGAAGGTCGCGGTCTTGAAGCTCGGGCGCGGGTCGCGGCCGGGCTTTTCCAATTCCGACAGGATGTCCTTGACGGTCGGAAGGCCGAACTTGTCGTCGATGAACTGGCGCGGATCGACCGATTTCAGCACCGCGCTGTCGCCCATCAGCGTGCGCAGGTCGCGGCCGCAGGCGGCGACGATCTTCTTGGCGACGCCATAGGCTTCCGGATGGACGGAGGAGGCATCGAGCGGCTCCTTGCCATCGCGGATGCGCAGGAACCCGGCGCATTGCTCGAAGGTGCGCTGGCCAAGACGCGCGACCTTCAGGAGATCGCGGCGGGTCTCGAAGCGGCCGGTCTCGTCGCGATGCCTGACGATGGCTTCGGCGATCGAGGTTCCAAGGCCGGAGACACGAGCGAGCAGCGGCACAGAGGCCATGTTGAGATCGACGCCGACGGCATTCACCGCGTCCTCGACCACGGCATCGAGCGAACGCGACAGCTTCTGCTGGTCGACATCGTGCTGATACTGGCCGACGCCGATCGACTTCGGCTCGATCTTGACGAGCTCGGCCAGCGGATCCTGCAGGCGGCGCGCGATGGAGACGGCGCCACGCAGCGACACGTCGAGATTGGGAAATTCGGCGGCGGCGGTGGCCGACGCCGAATAGACCGAGGCGCCGGCTTCCGAGACGATGACCTTGGTGGGCTTCGCGCCCGGCAGATCGGCCAGCATGTCGGCCACCAGCTTTTCGGTTTCGCGGCTGCCGGTGCCGTTGCCGATCGAGATCAGCTCGACATTGTGCTTGCGGATCAGCGAGGCGAGCTCGATCTGGGCGCCGCGCACGTCGTTGCGGGGCTGGAAGGGATAGACGGTGGATGTCGCGACCACCTTGCCGGTGGCATCGGTGACGGCGACCTTGACGCCCGTGCGGATACCCGGATCAAGGCCCATGGTCGGGCGCGAGCCGGCGGGGGCCGCGAGCAGCAGGTCCTTGAGATTGCGGGCGAAGACGTGGATCGCCTCTTCCTCGGCGCGTTCGCGCAGTTCGCGCATCAGGTCGAGCGACAGCGACATGGAGAGCTTCACGCGCCATGTCCAGCTGGCGACCTCCATCAGCCAGCGGTCACCCGGGCGGCCGTTGCCGATCTCGTAGGCGGCAGCGATCATCCGCTCGACCGGCTTGTTCGGTGATGCTGTCTCGGCGTCGGCCTCGATCGTCAGCGTCAGCACTTCCTCGTTCCAGCCGCGCAGCATGGCGAGCGCGCGGTGGCCCGGCGCCGTCGCCCAACGTTCGGAATGGTCGAAATAGTCGGAGAATTTTTCGCCCGCCGCCTGCTTGCCATCGACCACCCTGGCCTTCAACAGGGCCGCACCGCGCATATGGGCGCGCAGCTTGCCGAGCAGGTCGGCATTTTCGGCGATGCCTTCGGCGACGATATCGCGGGCGCCTTCCAGCGCCGTCTTCACATCGGGAACGTCTGATGTGATGTAGGCTTCCGCCAGCGTTGCCGGCTCCTTGGCGCGGTCGGCGAGGATCGCTTCGGCGAGCGGACCGAGGCCGCGCTCGCGGGCGATCTCGGCACGGGTGCGGCGCTTCGGTTTGTAGGGCAGATAGAGATCCTCGAGCTCGGCCTTGGTGGCCGCGCCCTTGAGCCTTGCCATCAGCTCGTCGCTCATCTTGCCCTGGCCCGAGATGGAGTCCACGATCGTATCGCGGCGGGCTTCGAGCTCGCGCAGATAGACGAGGCGTTCGGCGAGATCGCGCAGCTGCGTATCATCCAGCCCGCCGGTCACTTCCTTGCGGTAACGCGCGATGAACGGCACGGTCGCGCCCTCATCCAGCAACTCGATCGCGGCCTTGGCCTGCTCGGGCCGGGCATTGATCTCGGAGGCGATGACTGCGGAGAGCATGCGGATATCAGCGGCCATGATGGTTCCTACGTTTTTATAGAGGTGGCGGACCATAGCGGCGAAAAGCGGCAAGGCAAGGATGGAGATGGGTTTCCACAGCGGAACTGGAATGGTCGGGGTGTCATCGGCGCAAGGCTGGGATGATTGGCGCCTACAGCGGTCATCTCAAAAAACGTGACAGATCGGCTGAAATAAACGCATGTCGTGTATCGTCCAATTTCCGCAATAATTTGGTGTCTTCTAGCTTCCAGCCCCCGCGCCATTTGATTCCAGTGAGAGATTAGATGAGACGATTTTTCAAGTTAGCTGGTTCTTTCTTGGCTCTGTTGATCGTCGGGGTCGTTCTATATGGTGGAAAGGGATACTGGGACGCCTTGGCTGACGCTCCCCATTTGCGTCAACGGGCGGACGAGCTGATAGCGCAGGGTCGAGGGGGAGCCTCCCTTGGCGCGGGACATCTGACAATCTTACTGAAGGTCGAAGATCCAAACTTCGCAAATCATGCAGGAGTCGATTTTTCGACCCCCGGTGCTGGAGCGACAACGATCACCCAATCTGCATCCAAGCGCCTCGCATTTAAAAAGTTTCATCCGGGTATCGGCAAGTTTCGACAAACTGGCTACGCGTTGGGCTTGGAACGCAAGCTTTCCAAGGAACAAATCCTTGCCCTTTGGCTTGACACTCTGGAAATGGGGAAAGGGCCGGAGGGGTGGATAACTGGGTTTCACAAGGCAAGTTCAGTAATCTACGGCCGACCACCGGCAGACCTAAGCGACACGGAGTTCATACGGCTGGTGGCGGTTCTTATCTCGCCCGGATCTTACAAGCTTGCAGAAAGCGATCCTACGCTCGACGAGCGTGTCGGCCGCATTGAACGGTTGATGGCAGGAAGTTGCGCACCCGAGCGACTCACTGATGTTTGGCTTGAAGGGTGCAAGTAGTGTTCCGATAGCTGATCAGTTTCAGCTTAAGCGCATGAAGTTGCCGTTCACGACCAAATGGTGCGGTTACCAATGACCGCAACGGGCCGATAGACGACATTGATACTCGACCCCGAGGCACAGCCTGTTTCCGAACATCAAAGGCTGCCGAAAGGCACTCCGCTTACCCAAATCCCCTCCCCTCCCGCTCCATCCCGCTTTTGCAGCTTGTAAACCTGCGCCATTCTTTGCTAGCAGAGGCGACCGTTTTCAGACCCGCAAGGTAGCGCCTTCCCCGTGGAGGCAAGGAAAGTGACATGCCCGATCTGCTGTTAGAACTCCGCTCCGAAGAGATCCCGGCCCGCCTGCAGCGCAAGGCTGCCGGCGATCTGAGGAAGCTTGTGACCGACGCGCTCGTCGAGGCGGGACTTTCCTACGAGGGCGCGCGGGAATACTGGACCCCGCGCCGGCTGACGCTCGACATTCGCGGACTGACCGCCCGCTCCGCCGATGTGCGCGAGGAACGCAAGGGCCCGCGCACCGACGCCAACGAAAAGGCGATCGAAGGGTTTTTGCGCGCGGCCGGGCTGACCTCGATCTCCGAGGCGCAGGTGCAGAGCGACCCGAAGAAGGGCGATTTCTATGTCGCGATCATCTCCAGGACCGGTCGCGGCGCCGAGGAGATCATCGCCGAGGTGATGCCCGGTATCATCCGCGATTTCCCCTGGCCGAAGCCGATGCGCTGGGGCAAGGCCTCGTCGCAGCCGGGTTCGCTGCGCTGGGTGCGGCCGCTGCAGTCGATCGTCTGCATGTTCGGTCCCGAGCATGAGGAAACGACGGTCATCCCGTTCGAGATCTCCGGCATCGTCGCCTCCAACATCACCTACGGCCACCGCTTCCATGCGCCCGAGGCGATCACCGTCAAGCGCTTCGACGATTATGTCGCGAGCCTCGAGAAGGCCAAGGTCATCCTCGACGCCGAGCGCCGCAAGGACATCATCCTGCACGACGCGCGCGACGTCGCCTTCGCGAACGGCCTCGAACTGGTCGAGGACGAAGGGCTGCTGGAAGAGGTCTCGGGCCTCGTCGAATGGCCGCAGGTGCTGATGGGAAGCTTCGAGGAAGCCTATCTGTCGATCCCGTCCGAGATCATCCGACTGACGATCAAGACCAACCAGAAATGCTTCGTCACCCGCAAACCGGGTGAAGAGACGCTTTCGAACAATTTCATCCTCGTCTCCAATATCGAAGCGACGGATGGCGGCAAGGAAATCATTCACGGCAACGGCAAGGTCGTTCGCGCCCGTCTGTCCGACGCGCTGCACTTCTGGAAGCGTGACCAGGGCGACCTGCCGGATCTGGAAACGCTGGAAGCTTCGGCCAAGAAGTTCGGCCTCGACCTGAAAAAGCCGCTCGACCAGCGCATGGCCAAGCTCGATGCGCTGAACGTCACCTTCCATGCCAAGCTCGGCACGCAGGGCGAACGGGTCGAGCGCATCCGCGCCATGGCCGCCAAGGTCGCCTTCCCCGCTGGTGCCGACTACAAGCTGGTCGATCGCGCGGTCGTTCTCGCCAAGGCGGATCTGCGCACCGAGGCCGTCGGCGAGTTCCCCGAACTGCAGGGCGTGATGGGCCGCAAGTACGCCGTTTTGCAGGGCGAAGAGGCCGTGGTCTCGACCGCGATCGAGGAACACTACAAGCCGCAGGGCCCATCCGACCAGCTGCCGCAGGACAAGGTGGCGATCACGGTGGCGCTTGCCGACAAGCTCGACACGCTGATCGGTTTCTGGGCCGTCGACGAGAAGCCGACGGGCTCGAAGGACCCCTTCGCGCTGCGCCGCGCCGCGCTCGGCGTCATCCGCATCATCCTCGAGCGCGGCGTGCACCTGACGCTTCTGCCGCGCATCGTCAGCCACATGGCGCGCATCGACATGGATATCGGCAACACCGTTGCCGCCGACGACATGTCGCGCCAGCTCGACCTCTTGTCCTTCTTCCATGACCGCCTGAAGGTCTATCTGCGCGACCAGGGCGCCCGCCACGACCTGATCGACGCTGTCCTGACGCCCGAGACCGACGATCTGCGCATGGTCGCCCGTCGCGTCGAGGCGCTCACGGCCTTCGTCAGCTCCGAGGACGGCAAGAACCTGCTTGCCGGCACCAAGCGCGCCGTGCAGCTGCTGGCCGCCGAGGAGAAGAAGGGCACCGTGGTCGCCGATGGCGTCTCCGAAGCGCTTCTGAAGCTTGACGCCGAGAAGGAGCTTTTCGCGGCGATCCAGACGGTTTCGGCCGAGGCGTCCGGCGCGATCGAGAAGGAAGACTTCCGCTCGGCGATGGCCGCTCTCTCGACGCTGCGCGCGCCTGTCGATCGCTTCTTCACCGACGTGCTCGTCAACGACGAGGACGCGGCGATCCGCGCCAACCGCCTGGCGCTGCTGCGCCTCATCCGCGAAGCCACCGGCACCGTTGCCGACTTCTCGAAGATCGCCGGCTGATCCCTCTCAGCCGACAATGCCCAGGGTGATCACCGCCAGGACCGCGTAGCGCGCGGTCTTGGCGATCGTCACCAGAAGCAGAAAGACCGGCAGCGGCTCCTTCATGACGCCGGCAACGACGGTGATGGGATCACCGATCACAGGCACCCAGCTCGCCAGCAGCGACCACTTCCCATAACGTCGATACCAGCGCTGCGCCCGATCCAGCGCCGCCTCCTTCACCGGAAACCACCGCCTGTGGCGAAAGCGCTCGATGCCGACGCCGAGGAGCCAGTTGACCAGCGAACCGAGAATATTGCCGACGCTGGCGACCACGACGAGCAGCAGCGCCGAGTATTTCCCGGAGAGAATAAGCGCCACCAGCCCCGCCTCCGACTGCGCGGGGAGGATCGTGGCGGCGACGAAGGCGATGGCGAAGAGGCCGGCATAGGCTGCGAGGGTGGTCATGTCGCGCTGGTCTCGACGATCTGCATGCTGGGCCTTTCAAATGGCGACGGTTGGCTTTTGGGCTTTCATGATCATGTTGCGAGGCTGGACGCAAGCGTTGAGGCGGTTGAAATTAGTAACATATATGATACCATATAAGCATGAAGATCCTCGAATATCTGGATGAGGATGGGTCGAGCCCTTTCGCGCTGTGGTTTGCCGGCATCGAAGCACGCGCTGCATCGAAGGTCGCCATTGCCCTGACGCGCATGCAGGCCGGCAACCTCTCGAACGTAAAGGGCGTCGGATCCGGATTACTGGAATACAGGATCGACTATGGGCCGGGCTACCGCATCTATTTCGGGCGCGATGGCGATCGGTTGATCGTTCTTCTGGCCGGCGGAACGAAGAAGCGGCAGCAGTCCGACATCGCCACGGCGCTTTCGCGTTGGGTCGATTACAAGCAAAGAAAGGGCCGTTGAGATGCCTCTGACGCGCGATTTCAAGGAAACAATCAAAGCCCGCGCAGCCGATGATGCGGCTTTCCGGGCGGCACTGCTGACGGATGCCGTGGAACTGCTGCTGTCCGGAGATGTCGAGACCGGCAAAGCCGTACTGCGCGACTTCATCAATGCCACGATCGGATTCGAGAAGCTTGGCGAACTTGTCGACACACCGGCGAAGAGCCTGATGCGGATGTTCGGCCCGAAAGGCAATCCGCGCGCCGACAATCTCTTCGGCGTGATCAGCCGCCTCCAGGAGGAGACCGGCGTCCATCTGGCGGTTGCGGCGGCTTGAGGCTGGGTCTGGCTGCATATAGCGCTGTTCTCGGCAGGCTCCATTCAAGTCGAGCCCGCCGACACGGCAGCAGATGCTCGGGACGAGCCCGAGCATGACGTCGGAGTGTGGGGCGTCGCCTTTGGCAAGCCAGGCATTCCCCGTTCTCCGACGTCATCCTCGGCCTCGTGCCGAGGATCTAAGCACGTCTCCAGGAATGCAGCGTGAATGGCTCTCACGCCAAGTCACCGCGCCACTGATCGCGGCCCTCAATAAACGCGAAACAGCCGCCGGATCGCTCCGGCGGCTGTCGTCATCCTATCGCACGTGTCGCGAGGCTTATGCCGCGCGGCGGGTCTGCGTGGCGCCGTACTCGGCCTGGGTGCCGACACGGAAGCCGCGGATCAGGTTGAGGAGATCGTCGGTGTCGCTGGCGAGCGATTCCGCCGATGCCGTGGTTTCCTCGGCCATGGCGGCGTTCTGCTGGGTGGCGGCGTCGAGCTGGTTGATCGACGAGGTGATCGCGCGCAGCGTCGTGTCCTGCTCGGAGGCGCTGTGGGCGATCTTCGAGACGATGTCGTTGGCGGCCTTGATCTGGTCGGAGATGCGCTTCAGCGCCTCGCCGGCCTCGCCGACGAAGCGGACGCCCTGTTCGACCTGACCAGAAGAGCGGGCGATCTGATCCTTGATCTCCTTGGCGGCGGCGGCCGAGCGCTGGGCCAGTTCGCGGACTTCCTGGGCAACGACGGCGAAGCCCTTGCCGCTCTCGCCGGCACGCGCGGCCTCGACACCGGCGTTGAGCGCCAGGAGGTTGGTCTGGAAGGCGATGTCGTCGATGACGCCGATGATCTTGCCGATCTCCTCGGAAGACTTCTCGATCCCGCCCATCGCTTCGATCGCCTGGGTGACTACGGCGTCGCTACGGCTCGCCTCGGTGCTGACCGAGTGGACGCGCTGGCTTGCCTCGTGGGCACCTTCGGCGGTCTGGCGCACCGCGACGCTAAGCTCGTCGAGCGCGGCCGAGGTTTCCTCCAGGCTCGCGGCCTGGCGCTCGGTGCGCTGCGACAGCTCGTTGGAAGCGCGGCGGATCTCTTCCTTGCTGACGGCGATATCGCCGCCCTTGACCGAGACCTTGGACATGGCGGCCTCGAGATGGCCGAGCGCATCGTTGAAGTTGTCGCGCAGAGCGGCGTATTTCTGGCCTAGATCAGCGCAGCGGACCGTCAGGTCGCCGCGGGCGATCTGCTCCAGCGCCTGGCCGATGGTGGAGACCACATGAGCCTGCACGGCGGTTTCGTCGCGCTGCAGACGCTGGTTGTTCTCGCGCTCGCCTTCGAGCGCCATCTGCTGGGCGGCTTCGCGCTCGGACATGGCATGGCGCTCGCGCACCTTTTCCTGCAGCGACTTGGTCGCCTTGGCCATCATGCCCACCTCGTTGTTCATGTCGGTGTGGGGGATGGCGATCGTGACGTTTTCCTCGGCAACGGCCTGGAGCGCGGTGTGGATGCGCGTCAGCGGGCCGGAAATGCTGCGAACCACGTAGAAGGCGGCGGCGGCGCCGAGAAGCAGTACAAGGAGACCGCCCGACAGCGCCTTCAGGATGTCGGCGCGCACCTGCGCGTCGAGATCGTCGAGATAGACGCCGGTCGCGACCACCACCTGCCAGGGCTCGAACGCCTTGGTGTAGACGGCCTTGCGGAACTGCGCATCGGCCGCCTCGCCCGGCTTCGGGCCGTAGAAATCGACGATACCGCCACCGGCGCGACCGACCTTGACGATCTCGTCGCGGTAGGGCTTGCCGCGGCTGTCGGGAGAGCCCTTGCTGCTCTTGCCGAGCTTCGGCGTGTCGTAGGTGATGCGCATGACGACGTCGTAGTCATAGCCGATGAAATAGCCGTTGGGCTCGAAGCGGATCGCGGAAAGCTGCTTGTATGCCAGCGCCTGCGCCTGTTCGCGCGTCAGTTCGCCGGATTTTTCGCGGTCGTAATATTGCTGGATGATGGATAGCCCGGATTCCACCTGCGTGCGCAGCATCTCGCTCCGCTCGAAATAGATCGCATCGATCGAAGAGCGTATCTGCAGGTAGGAGGCGGCGCAAAAGGCCACCATCAAGCCGGCGACGAGCAGAAACAGCTGCCTGGAAATTCTGAGATTCTTCATAAGGCCTCGCAACATGTGTCGGGTGACATCATCCGGCGCGGTATCCTACCGCGTATGCGTCGGCGACATCGCGTCGACGCTGGTACTGCTGCGAAAAACTCATGCGGCTACCGGTCGTGGCTAGAAATGGCCTGTTTTTTATAAGAAATCCTTAACCACGGGGTAGATGATCGCCCAAACTCGACATCGGCCACAGGCGGGCTGACGGCCCAGTGCCTCGCGACATAAAAAATGCGCCCCTGCTTCTCTTCAGGAGCGCATTTCATCCACCCTTTCGAGGTGGAACCCCAGATGACCAAAACCTTGGACGGGAGGGGCAGGGAACTTTAAATCAGGGCCGAAGCTTGAAATTAGAAACGTCGAGCGGGCGCGTTTGTTCCGCCTGATGCCCGGCGACGCCAGCGGCAACCGGCTTCACGTTGCCGCCGATGACCGCCGAGGTGGTGGCCATGTCGACGCCATCCGCGCCGTTAACGACAGGCGCGGCGGCAGCCACCGACAATGCCGGCGCCTTGGTCACGAAGACGACCGGCGAACCGCCCATCCAGCCTTCGGTGCGAAAGAGCTTCCTTTCACCGTCGACGTCGCGGATCTGCGACTGCTCGAGCGTGCCACTGGCGAGCGTCGGAACGATGTATTCCTTTTTCGCTTCCACGACCTGAAGCGGCGGGCATGTGGTGCAGCGCATCGTCATGATACTGCTATTGGCCGAGACCGCCTTGGCGCCGACCACGTCGATCGACGACGCCATGGCGGAACCCGCCATCAGCGCGCCAACGACACCCATCAAAACCTGACGCCCCATAAAAACCTGACGCATGGAAACACTCCGTCTAACCTTGAACACAGGTTTAGCGCGGCTTTATTTCCATCCCGTCAGAGGAAAGGGTAAAAGTTTATGGAACTGACCCGATCCGGCGCGCGATTACGCTTTTTCGCGCTTGATCGCCTGCCAGCCGATGTCGCGACGGCAAAAGCCGTTGTCCCACTCGACCTGATCGAGCAGCGCATAGGCGCGCGATTGCGCCTCGCCGACCGTCTTTCCTGTCGCCGTGACGTTCAGCACGCGGCCGCCGGTGGCGACCAGGGCGCCATCCGTCAGCGCCGTGCCGGCGTGAAACACCTTGGCGCCCTCGCCCGCTTCGGGAATGGACGTGATCGGTGTGTTCTTGTCGTAGCCGCCGGGATAGCCCTTCGACGCCATGACGACCGTCAGCGCCGGATCGTCGCTCCATTCGGCGGTGACCTTGTCCAGCGTGCCGGTGGCGGTCGCATAAAGGATGGGGAGCAGATCGCTCTTCAGGCGCATCATCAGCACCTGGCATTCCGGATCGCCGAAGCGGACGTTGTATTCGATCAGCTCCGGGCCCTTCCTGGTGATCATCAGCCCGGCGAAGAAGACGCCGGAGAAGGGATAGCCGCTTTCGGCCATGCCGCGCATGGTGGGCTCGATGATCTCCTTCATCGTGCGCTCGACCATCTCGGGGGTCATGACGGGGGCGGGAGAATAGGCGCCCATGCCGCCGGTATTCGGGCCGGTATCGCCCTCGCCCACCCGCTTGTGGTCCTGCGCGGTGGCGAGCGCCAGCGCGTGCTTGCCGTCGCTCAGGCAGAAGAAGCTTGCCTCCTCGCCATCGAGATAGGCTTCGACCACGACCTCGGCGCCGGCGGCACCGAACGCGCCTTCGAAGCAATCGTCGACGGCGGCCAGCGCCTCATCGACGGTCATGGCAACAGTCACGCCCTTGCCGGCGGCAAGACCATCGGCCTTGACGACAATCGGGGCGCCCTGCTCGCGGATATAGGCCTTGGCCTTGGGGGCGTTGTTGAAGCGCTGGTAGGCGCCGGTGGGGATATCGTAGCGGGCGCAGATGTCCTTGGTGAAACCCTTGGAGCCCTCGAGCTGGGCAGCGGCGGCGGACGGGCCGAAGACGGCGAAACCCTCGGCGCGCAGACGATCGGCAACACCCGCCACCAGCGGCGCTTCCGGGCCGACGACGACGAAGTCGATCGCATTGTCCTTGCAGAAGGCGACGACGGCGTCGTTGTCCTCGGTGTTGACGGCGACAAGCGTCGCGTGCTCGGCGATGCCCGGATTGCCGGGGGCGGCGTAGAGCCTGGTGAGTTCGGGCGATTGCGCCAGCTTCCAGGCCAATGCGTGCTCGCGTCCGCCCGATCCGATCAACAGAACCTTCATGCCCGTCCCTTTCCAGTTTGTGTGTGGCGGTTAAGCGGCTGGAGCGGAAAGGTCAAGCAGGAATGGGGTTGTGCGGTGGTTGAGGCCCCCTCATCCGACCCTTCGGGCCACCTTCTCCCCCTATGGGGCGAAGGGAAGATTGGCGCGAGCGGCCCGCTCCGAATCTCTTCTCCCCAACGGGGAGAAGGTGCCGGCAGGCGGATGAGGGGGCCACACCGACTGCCCATCCAATCCATCTTAATCCTACCAACCGCCGCCGCCGCCACCGCCGCCGCCACCGCCGGAGAACCCACCTCCCCCGCCGCCCGACGAGAAGCCGCCGCTGCCGCCGGAAAAGCCCGACGAGGTCGAGGTAACAGGCGCGGGGAGTGTCGAGGCGATGGTCGAGGCCATCGAGGAGGAGAAGCCGCCGATGCTGTCGCCGAAGCTGCCGGAATGGGTCGGATACCAGATCGGCGAATAGGCGGCCGCCGCCGCTCCCGCCGCGGCAGCCGTCGCCAGCCAGGTCTGGAAGGCATCGCTCCAGGGCTTCTCGACGCCGAGGGCCACCGCGTAGGGCAGCAGCGTTTCGAAATGTTGCGGCGACATGGCGGGCGCGCCGGCCATGTTCATGCGGTCCTTTTCGGCAACCGTCAGGTAGCGGCGCAGACCATCGATGTGATCCATCAGCCGGCTTCCGAGCGATGTCGGCGCGCCCATCAGGAAGAAAAACACCACATTGGTCATGACGATGCCGCCGACGGCGACGATCACGGGCCAGTGGTCGGCCGCGGTCAGTTGTTCGACAGCGGCGGTGACGATGCCGGCGAGGACGGACAGAAGCGTGAAGCCGAAGAAGCCACCGATGATCACACCGGCTATCTTGCTGCGCAGCGGCGCCCCTTTGCGGAAGCTGAGACCGAGGCGCGCCGACAGGATGCCTAAGAACACCGCCGAGAAAACGGTGACGGCAATGAAGCCGCTGAGATCGGCGTTGATCTCGCCAAAGGTCAGGACCGCGCCGATGAAAAGGACGCTGAGGACGATGCCGCCGACCGTGTAGAGGGTGTTGGCGTGGTAATACTTGCCGCGATGTTCGCTTTCGATCGCCTGGCGGAACTTCTGGCCGGCATCGCGCACCTTCTCGCCATTGGACTTGCTGATCGAGAAGCTCTGGCCGACGCGACCGACGAGGGACAGAAACGCGGCCTGGCCGGCCGGCAAGGCTTTCGGCGCCGGCTTGTCGGTTCGGGTGATCGAGATGCTGGAGCCGATATCGCCGAAGGTCAGGTATCCCTTGACGGCGAGGTCAATTGCATTGGCCGAGAAGGCTGGCCAGCCGGCGCCGTTGAAGCCCTTGTTGTCGATATAATTCACAAGCGCCGGCGACAGCCCTTCCGGCGGGTCCCAACGCGGCACGACGACACCGCGAGCCGGATCACGCCCGACCCTCATCCAGAAAAACACGTAATAGACGAGGACGAGAAGAAGGCCGGCAACGGCGATGACTTCGGCCATGTTGTCACGCAGCCACCAGGCGCGAAGCTGCTGCGCCGACGGCGGGTCGATGACGCCCTTCGGCACGCCGGCGACGACGGTCAGCCCTTCGCCCGGCCCGAGAATCCTGTTCGTGGCGAAGATCGCCTGGTTGCCCTCGATGCGGGACGTGGCGTGGCTCGCCGTCGAGCCGAACCGTCCGGTATAGGCTGCGAGCCTCGTCACTTCGCCTGATGGCATCGTAATGCGCGCCGAGGCCTGCTCGATGGCGAACTGCCAGCCGGTGCCGGTGACGTTCCAGTAGACCTCGTCTTGATCCGGGAAGTAGCGGATCATGCGATCGACCTTGTAGGTCAGGACATAGGTGCGCTCGCCCTCGGGCACGATGGCGTCGCTGGAGCCGGCATAGATGCGGATGCCGCCATCGATGCTTTCGGTCCTGTATGGCTCCGGCTGGCCATCGCGGGTGACGGAAAGGAGATCGAAGCCGACACGGACGGTGCGCCCCTCGCCATCCAGCATGGTCAGGGGAAAGTCGCGGAAGATGCCGCGCTTGATCCTGAGCCCTTCGGCAACGATCGAGATCGTCTCGGTCACGGTAAGGTCGCCGTTCTTGGCGACCTGGACTTCCGAATGATAGGAAGTGATGCGCTCGTTGGCGGCGGCAAGCGATGCCGCCAAGAGGAGCATGAAAGCGGCAACGAGACCGGACAACCAACGCATCAAGACATTCTCCCCACTGTCTTTTCAGAATTGTCTTTTCGGTTTGCCCGGCGAGATCTGCGGCCGGCTATTCGTCCTTGATCGCGACGCCGAGCGAAGCCAGCACCTTCCAGTAATCCGGGAAGGTCTTGCCGACGCAGTCCGGGTCGAGAATGGTGATGCCGTCGATCTTCAGGCCGGCCAGCGCGAAGCTCATGGCGATGCGGTGATCGGCGAAGGTGTCGATATCGGCAGGCAGGCGCTGGCCGGCCAAGGCCGGGTCGGAGGCGACGATCAGGTCATCGCCATCCTCGGTGGCAAGGCCCGCGCGGATGTTGTTGAGGCCGGTCGAGACCGCGTGGATGCGATCGCATTCTTTGACGCGCAGATTGGCGATGCCGACGAAGCGCACCGGCGTTTCGTTGAAGGCGGCCAGCACGGCGATGGTCGGCACCGCATCCTGCATCTGCGAGCCATCGATCTCGGCGGGAAGGTGCGGGAACTGCCGGATGACGTCGTAGGCCTTGGCGTCCGGCTGGGTGAAATCCTCGTTGGCGACGCCGAGGTCGATCGCGCCCTTGGTCAGCACTTCGGCGGCCCAGAGATAGGTGGCGGCGGAAGCATCCGGCTCGATGACGAAATCGGTGGCGGTATAGCCGGTCGGCTCGATCACCCAGGACGAGGGCGTCGGCTGGCTGACCCTGGCGCCGAAAGCGCGCATGACGGCGAGCGTCAGATCGATATAGCCGCGCGCGCCGATATCGGCGCCGGCAAGCTCGATGGTGAACGGCTCGGAGCCGCAGGCCGCCGCCATCTGCAAAGCGGAGACATACTGGCTGGAAAGGCCGGCATCGATGACGACCTTGTTGTTCGTGAAGCGACCGTTGGCGTCGATCGTGACGGGCGGGCAGCCGGTGGGCGCGTCGATCGTGACACCGAGCGACTTCAGGGCATCGACCAGCGGCTTGATCGGGCGCTTGCGCATATGCTCGTCGCCATCGACGACATAGCGGCCATGGCCGAGCGCCAGTGCCGCCGTGAGGAAGCGGGTGGCGGTGCCGGCATTGCCGAGGAAGAGCGGTGCTGTGGGAGCCTTGAGCTCTCCGGAACTGGTGACGACGAAGGTGGTCGCATCGGGCTCGTCCACCGTGACGCCCATGGCACGCAGGGCTTCGGCCATGTAACGCGTGTCGTCGCTTTTCAGCGCGCCGGTCAGCCGGCTGGTGCCCCTGGCGAGACCGGCCAGAAGCAGCGCGCGGTTGGTGATCGACTTCGAGCCGGGAGGCACGGCGCGGCCGGACAGCGGCTCGGCCGCCGGGATGATGGTGAGCTTGTCTTTACTCATGACCTTGTCTTTACTCATGACGTCTTTTCCGGCAAATGCGCGCGTCCCTATCCGGCCGCGATCTTTCCCTGCTCATAGCAGCTTTTCAGCAAAGGCAAATGCCTGTTGTCAGAACTTTTGGGTTCAGAACTTCACGCTCGGGACGGCGCGATCGGCCTCGTTGGTGATCTCGAAATACTCGCGCTTGCTGAACCCGAACTGGTTGGCGACGAGGTTCGATGGGAAGCTCTCGACCTTGACGTTGAGATCGCGCGCGGAGCCGTTGTAGTAGCGCCGGGCCATCTGGATCTCGCTTTCCATGGTTTCGAGCGAGGTCTGCAATTCACGGAAATTCTCGTTGGCCTTCAGATCCGGGTAGGCTTCGGCGAGCGCCATGACGCGGCCGAGTGCTGCACCGAGCAAACCTTCCGCCTGCGCACGGCCGGCCACGTCGCCTGCCGGAACGGTCTGCGCCTGGTTGCGGAGCTTGACCACCTCTTCGAGCGTCGTCTTTTCGTGGGTGGCGTAACCTTTTACCGTTTCGATCAGGTTGGGGATCAGATCGGCGCGACGCTTCAGCTGCACATCGATGCCCGACCAGGCCTCCTCGGCCATCTGCCGGGCGCGCACGAGGCCGTTATAGACGAAGACCGCATAGAGCGCGATCAGGACGATGAGGCCTAGAATGATATACATCGCGAATCCCCCGTTACGACGCAAAGCCGGCCGGGAGACTATGCGGCTTGGCGGCGATTGTCATCCCGCCTTCGCCATTTGCCGGCCGCCTTCGCGGTTCGGCGCGCGGGGTATCCCAAGATCTCGCGATACCGCGGTTGCCGGATAAGGCCTATCTTGACTATCGGATCGGCCGACGGCGGCGGGATCCAAACCACGTCACGAGGATCAATCAAACCATGAGCGCAGCCATCTTCCTGCTCAACATGCTTGCCATCGGATCGTTCTTCATCCTCAGGGGCGCGCCGCGTCCGGCAGCGCGCACCGTCGAGATCAAGGCCGACATTCCGGCCAATCAGCGCCGCTGACCGCTCAGGCAGCCTTGGTGGCGAGATTGACGCCGCCGGCGTCGGTCAACAGGAATGCTTCGCCGCAGGCCTTGGCGAGCGTGCGCACGCGCAGGATGTAGCTCTGGCGCTCCGTCACCGAGATCACGCCGCGCGCGTCGAGCAGGTTGAAGACGTGGCTGGCCTTGATGCACTGGTCGTAGGCCGGGAAGACGCACTTGTGCAGCTTCTGGTTATCGCTGTCTCCGGGCGCGCCGGCGGCGAGCAGCGCCTGGCATTCCTTCTCGGCATCGATGAAGTGGCGATGCAGCATCTCGGTGTTGGCGAATTCGAAGTTGTGGCGCGAATATTCCTGCTCTGCCTGCAGGAAGACATCGCCATAGCTGATCTTCTCATCACCCTCGCGGCCGTTGAAGTTCAGGTCGTAGACATTGTCGACGCCCTGGACATACATGGCGAGGCGCTCGAGGCCGTAGGTCAGCTCGCCGGCGACAGGCGAGCATTCGAGGCCGCAGACCTGCTGGAAATAGGTGAACTGCGACACTTCCATGCCATCGCACCAGCACTCCCAGCCGAGCCCCCAGGCGCCGAGCGTCGGGCTTTCCCAGTCGTCCTCGACGAAGCGGACGTCGTGCAGAAGCGGATCGAGGCCGATCGCGGCGAGCGAGCCGAGATAGAGCTCCTGCAGGTTCGGCGGGTTCGGCTTCAGGATGACCTGGTACTGGTAGTAATGCTGCAGACGGTTCGGGTTTTCACCGTAGCGGCCGTCGGACGGGCGGCGCGAGGGCTGCACGTAGGCGGCCTTCCAGGGCTTGGGGCCAAGCGCACGCAGCGTGGTCGCCGGATGGAACGTACCGGCGCCGACTTCCATGTCGTAAGGCTGCAGCACCGCGCAACCCTTGTCCGCCCAGTAGCTGTGCAGCGTCAGGATCAGCGCCTGAAACGAGCGCTTCGGGTTCATGTGGTCGGGGATGCTGGGTGCAGACATGAGGTTAGTCGCCATTCAATTGGTTCGGTGGGCGACAGGTGCCACGAGCGGCGATGAGGGTCAAGGGTTTCGGCTGTTCGCGCGGTCGCGATCAAACGTCCAATCCGACGGCAGCTGCAGCTTGAATGCCTTGATCCGTTCAAACGCCTTCGACCGGGCATCGGCCGTGACGAATTCAAGGTTGCGGTCCGTGCCCACGCGAACCGCGATGTCGTCGCCCTCCTTCAACCCGAGTGCATCCACAACCGCTTGCGGAATGCACACTCCAAGACCATCTCCGAACTTGAAAATCTGCATGGCGCGCCTCGATGTAGACTGCTGCAAGTATATCACACGGCGATGGAGCGCCAAAGCACGCCCTCCCTTCGCTTCCCCACAGTTTGCAGGGAGGACAAGCGGTGTCGGTTGTTTTATAGTAACTACAGACATTGCCTTGGAGACGATTATGAACGCCAAGAACGCCGTGATGCTATCGGATGAGGATCTTCGCTATGCGGAAGAGCTCGTCGAGGACGGTCGGTTTCCGAGCGTGTCAGACGTGATCAAAGAGGGACTGAGCCGATTACGGGCTGACGATCAAGCGACCGATGACCCGATCGCTGCGATGGCTGACGAGATCCGGCGACGGGCACAGTTGCCGAAGGATCAGTTGATTTCAATGAAGGATGACAATCTGTTCGACCGCGTTCGCCGACGCGTTGCAGACAGTCACTCGAAATGAAGCAACCGTATGAGTTGCGATACCATCCAGCCGCCGAAGACGATCTGGTTGAGATTTTCACGCTCATAAAGGACTATTCGGGCGTGGCCAGCGCCACACGCAAGCTGCAGGCGATCGAGCATGTCACTGGCAGCCTGACTGACTTTCCCTACAAGGGAACCGTTCGCGACGAAGTCCTTGCAGGGTTGCGTGCGATACCCGCCGCGGACAAGGGCGTGATCTGCTTCACCATCGACGAAGACGACCATGCGGTCGTTATCCTGACCGTAAGCTATGCAGGCTCCGATTGGGCGGCAAGGGTTCGGGACAGGCAATAGCCCTCCCCCTCACTCCTCATCCTTCTTCAAATGATACTCCCCCGTCACCGGGTCCTTGACCAGCGTGCCGACCGCGCCGGTCTGCTGCTCCCTTTGCGCACGGCGGGATTTTTCCTGCAGGCGCTTGGCTTCGGCC
Source organism: Rhizobium sp. AN80A (assembly GCF_030053015.1). Taxonomy (NCBI): domain Bacteria; kingdom Pseudomonadati; phylum Pseudomonadota; class Alphaproteobacteria; order Hyphomicrobiales; family Rhizobiaceae; genus Rhizobium; species Rhizobium sp. AN80A. The sequence continues at coordinate 1,975,379 of NZ_JASJPX010000003.1, forward strand.
ACGAAGCGGCGGTAGAGGAGCCAGGCGCCCAGGACGAGCACACCCATGATCACAAGCTGCAGCATGCCGTCTGTCTTCTTCCCTCTTTTCCTACCGCGATTGCGGGTGCAAAACCGCGCTGCATCCTCGCCGCAATCGCGTCAGAGCCCGTACCGGCTCCACAATGCCCTATCTTCGGCGGTCTCGACAAGACCGGCCGCGAAGCCGGAGGCGGCGCCATCCAGCGACGCGGATGATATGCCGGGAATGCGGCGTCCGAAAAGCCCCCTTGCAGGCGTTACGAGCTCGAGCCTGGTCTTAGAACCGTAGCGCTTCTTCAGTTCTTGGCGCATATCGCCGAGACCATCGATGAGGCCAAGCTCGAGGCCGCGCGTGCCGGTCCAGAAGAGACCGGAAAACACCGTCTCGTCGTCCTTCAACTTGCCGGCGCGACGCTCGCGCACCATGGCGATGAAGACCTGGTGGATCTCCAGCTGCAGGGTCTTCAGATATTCGATGTCCTTTTCCTTCTCCGGCTGGAAGGGGTCGAGGATCACCTTGTTTTCGCCGGCCGTATAGACGCGGCGCTCGACGCCGATCTTCTTCAGAAGCTCGGGGAAGCCGAAGCCGCCGGAAACGACGCCGATCGAGCCGACGATCGAGGTCGGATCGGCGATGATCTCGTCGCCCGAAAGCGCGATCATGTAGCCGCCCGAGGCCGCGACGTCCTCGGCGAAGACGATGACCTTCTTCTGCTTCTCGCGCGCCAGTTCGCGGATGCGGGTGAAGATCAGCCGCGACTGTACCGGCGAGCCGCCGGGCGAATTGATGGAGATGGCAACGGCCGGCGCATCCTTGAAACCAAAGGCCTTTTCAAGCACTTGCGCGGTCGAGGCGAGGTTCAGCGCCGGGCGGAACTGGCTGCCGCCGGTCATGATCGCGCCCTGAAGCCTGACAACCGGAATAACGATACCCTCCTTGCGGAAGCGCTTCGGCATCAGTCTTCTCAAAAATCCGGCCATTCCCATTCCTTCGTGCAAGCTGCGTGAAACGTCTCTCCCATGTATGCGTCGCAACGGCAAACGCAATGGGCAGCCTGAAACAACCGCGCCACGAAACCTCCGCGCGTCAAGTTTCTTGTTGCGAATGACTTGCATTATCATTCTAATCAGTCATAGTGCCTCTATCGACGAAACAGGCGGATGCTGCATGGACATTATGACACCGAAGGCCAAGACGGGCTGGCGTTACGAGCGCGAGGAGGCGTCGATGGCCGATGTCCATCGCTCGATCGGCACGCGCAAGCACAGTTCGCGCTGGCGCCGGGCGCTTGCCTTCGTCGGCCCCGGATATCTGGTGGCCGTCGGCTACATGGACCCCGGCAACTGGTCGACCTCGCTCGCCGGCGGTTCCAAGTTCGGTTATTCGCTGCTCGCGGTCGCCCTGTTGTCCAACCTGATGGCGATCGTGCTGCAGTCGCTATGCGCGCGCCTTGCCATTGCTTCCGGTCGCGATCTGGCGCAGGCATGCCGCGACGCCTATCCGCGTTGGGTGTCGATCCCCCTCTGGCTGTGCGCCGAAGTCGCGATCATCGCCACCGATATCGCCGAGGTGATCGGCACGGCGATCGGGCTCAACCTCTTGTTCGGCATTCCACTCGAACTCGGCGTCCTCATCACCGCGCTCGACGTCTTCCTCATCCTCTACCTGCAGAAGATCGGCTTCCGCTGGATCGAAGCCTTCGTCATCGCGCTGCTCGGGATCATCACCGTCTGCTTCGGCATCCAGATCTTCCTGGCCGACCCGCAGTGGGGAGAGGTGATCCGCGGCTTCTTCCCGACCACGGAGATCGTCTCCAATCCGGAGATGCTCTACCTGGCGCTCGGCATTCTCGGCGCCACGGTCATGCCGCACAATCTCTACCTGCATTCAGGTATCGTGCAGACCCGCGACTACGGCCACAGCCTGCCGGAAAAGCGCGAGGCGCTGACCTATGCGACGATCGATTCCACCGTGGCGCTCTGCTTCGCGCTGTTGATCAATTCCTCGATCCTGATCCTGGCGGCCGCCGCCTTCCACGCGACGGGACGGACGGACGTGGCTGAACTCGGCGAAGCGTCTTCACTGCTGGCACCGTTGCTCGGCCTCGCGATCGCACCGACGCTGTTCGGCATCGCGCTTCTGTGCTGCGGCATCAACTCGACCGTGACCGCCACCATGGCCGGGCAGATCATCATGGAGGGGTTCATCAAGATAAGGCTGCGGCCGTGGATCCGGCGGATGATCACCCGCGCCATCGCCATCGTGCCGGCCAGCATCGTCACGGTCTGGTATGGCGAAGCGGGCACCGCCGAGCTCCTGATCCTGACACAGGTCGTGCTCAGCCTGCAGCTTTCCTTCGCGGTCTTCCCGCTCGTGATGTTCACCGCCAGCAAGGCGAAGATGGGTGAGCTCGTGGCGCCGCGCTGGCTGTCGGCAATCGCCTACACGATCGCCTTCGTCATCGCCGCGCTTAACATCAACCTGCTCCTCAATTTCGTGATCGGTTAGTCTACCGCCGCGAATAGGCCGCGCGACCGTTGTTGAGGTCGTCGACGAAGGGGGAGAACCTGTGGCTCCCCTCTTCGTGCATGATCAGCGGCGCGCGCAGCGACAGGCGGGCGCGCGAGCCCTTGATCGCGGTGACCAGGATGCGCACCGCGTTTTCACCTTCTCGCGGGTGGATCGCCGTGATCTCGATGCCGCCGAAGCGACGGCCGCAGGCGTCGATGATCTCGGCGATCGATTCGGGCCGGGCGATCAGCGACAACTGGCCGCCTGGTATCATGATGGCGCCGGCCGTGCGCAGCCAGCTTTCGAACAGACCCTCCGTCATCGCGTGCGCCTCGGCCTTCAGCGCATCCGGCGTCCTGCGGTCGCCGGGATCGTTGAAGGGCGGATTGAGGATGACGTGGTGGAAGCTTTCATCGACGAGGCCGGCGTCGTTGCGCGCCCTGGCCTTCAGCGTCACGTCCGCCTCGACGACGGAGACGCGGCCCGCCATGTGGGCGTTTTCCGCGAGATCGAGGCTGCGGCGAGCATAGCCGGCCATTTCGGCGGAGCGTTCGAAGAGCACGACCTCGGTCTTCGCCAGCCGCGAGGCGACGGCAAGACCGGCGGCACCCGCGCCGGCGCCGAGATCGGCGACCCTGACCGCCCTGTCGTCGTCCACCAATGCCGCAAGCAGCATGGCATCCATGCCGGAGCGATGTCCCCTGCCCTTCGGCTGGACGACATGGAAACCACCGCGATGGAAGGCGTCGATGGTCTCGATCACGGATACCGGCTCAGGGGACGTCGGCGTGCTGGCCATGGCGTGGCTCATTTCCGCTCGCGCAGTTCGTCGCCCAGGCCGGCATCGATGAGGATGCGGCGGGCGCGATCGGCCTGTTCGTCATCGACGAGCAGGCGGCGCGGAAGCATGCCGAGCGAGCCTTCCAGAATGCTCATGCCCTGATCGGCGATAAAGCAATGGATGCCGGCATCCTTCAGCAGGCTTTCCGCGAAGGAGAGCAGAACGGGGTCGTTGGCGCGGATAAGTTCATGCATTTACCGTGAAATCCCTTTCAATTTTCCGCGACGTGGCAATTTCGCCTCTTGCCGCTCAAGCCGCCCCTTTCTATTGTCAAATCCAATGAGTGAACAGGAGTCCGGGTCGTTGGGCGTGGTCATACCGCTTGAAGAAAGCAAAAACAAACTGGCATCCGTCAAGCCTTTGGTGGATCTAACCAAGGCGGACATGGAGCGGGTCAACCAGTTGATCCTTTCCAAGGCCGGTTCAGACGTGCAGATGATCCCCGAGGTGGCGAACCATCTGATCTCGTCCGGCGGCAAGCGCCTGCGTCCGATGCTGACGCTCGCCTCCTCCGCGCTCTACGGCTACAAGGGCGAAAATCACATCAAGCTCGCGACCTCGGTCGAATTCATGCACACGGCGACGCTGCTGCACGACGACGTCGTCGATGAAAGCAATCTGCGCCGGGGCAAGTCAACGGCCCGCACGATCTGGGGCAACCAGGCCAGCGTACTCGTCGGCGACTTCCTGCTCGGCCAGGCCTTCCGCATGATGGTGGATGTCGGTTCGCTCGACGCGCTCGACGTGCTTTCTTCCGCCGCCTGCGTGATCGCCGAGGGCGAAGTGCTGCAGCTTTCGGTCGCCAAGAACATGGAAACCACCGAGGACGACTATCTCTCGGTCATCCGCGCCAAGACCGCGGCGCTGTTTGCGGCCGCCGCCGAAGTCGGCCCGATCGTGGCGGATGCCGGCAAGTCCGGCCGCAACGCCATGAAGTCCTACGGGATGAACCTCGGCCTGGCCTTCCAGCTCGTCGACGACGCGCTGGATTACGGCGGCAAGGCCGCCGATCTCGGCAAGAATGTCGGCGACGACTTCCGCGAGGGTAAGATCACGCTGCCGGTGATCCTCGCCTACCGGCGCGGCACCGAGGAAGAGCGCGCTTTCTGGCGCAAGGCGATCGAGGGCGGCGAGAGCAACGACCAGAACCTCGAAAAGGCGCTTGGCCTGATCACCAAGTACGGAACGCTGAACGATACCATCGGCCGCGCGGTCCATTATGGCACGATCGCGCGCGATGCGCTGGCGCCGCTTCCCGATACGGCATGGAAATCCGCACTGATGGAAGTCATCGACTTCTGCATCGAGCGCGTCAATTAACCGACGATCATTGGTCAAAGGCTGATTTTCTTGCGGGGTCGCTTCAAAAAAGCCATCCTGTCGTGAATCAGTCTTTTACCTGATTTTGCAGTCGACGCTGGTGGGCTGTTCTCACGAAAGGTTTTCTAATGCGGCGGAAATTTGCCATACGTCTTCTTTCGAGCGCGTCGCTTGCGGCAGTTCTGTCGCTGAGCGTGCTCGGCGGCGCCAATGCCGAAGACGCGGCCAAGAAGGACGACGCCAGCGCGACAGTGGTCTTCGATCCTGACAGCGTCAACACCTTCTCCGGCGCCCTGCTTGCCGCCCGCACCGCCGATGTCGACCACGATTACGCAACCGCGATCGAGCTTTACAAGAAAGCGCTGCAGATCGAGCCCGGCAATCCGGAGATCCGCCAGCGTCTGATGATCTCGCTGCTGCTCAACGGCAATATCAAGGACAGCGTTCGTTACGCCAACGACCTGAAGAACGATCCGAGCATCGAGCGCCTTTCGACCATCGTGCGTGGCGCCGACGCTATCCAGCGCGAGGAATACAAGACCGCCGAAACGGTGCTGAAGACCACCGGCCCGACCGATCTCGACCGGGTGATGAACGATCTCATCGCCGCCTGGGCGCGGCTGGGCGCCGGAAAGGGCAAGGAAGCGCTGTCGCAGGTCGAGAAGCTGAAGGGGCCGGACTGGCTCGGCATCTTCCAGGCCTACAACGCGGGTGCGATCGCCATCGTCAACGGCGACGTGCGCGCGGCGCGCAAGCATCTGAACGACGCCGTGCTCGACAAGGATGGCGCCGCCACCGCGCCCGACACCTTCATGCGCGCGGTCATGGCGCTCGCCCGCCTGGAGGCGGCGCAGGGCAACAAGCAGAAGGCGCTCGACACGGTTTCGGTCGGCGACAACCTCCTGCCGAACTACGCGCCGCTCAACGCGCTGCGCCAGAGCATCACCAACAACGAAAAGCAGGTGCAGCAGATCACCACGGCCAAGCAGGGCGCGGCCGGTGTGCTGTTCTCCTTTGCCGGCGCGCTGAACCGCGACGGCGCCGAAGACATCGTCTCCCTCTACCTGCAGATCGCCCGCGCGCTCGACCCTGATAGCGCCGATGCGCTGGTCATGCTCGGCGGCATCGCCGAGAAGCAGAGCCAGCTGGACCGCGCCATCGCGCTCTACAGGGAAGTGCCCGACAATTCGCCGATGAGCCGCATCTCCGAACTGCAGCTCGGTCTGGCGCTGGCCGAAGGCGGCAAGGTCGAGGAGGCCCGCAAGCATCTGCAGGGGCTGATCGAGTCGGACCCGAAAGACATTCGCAGCTACCTCGCCTATGGCAGCGTGCTGTCCGACGCCAAGGACTACCAGGCCATGGCGACGAATTACGACAAGGCCGTCGACATGATCGGGCCGCTGCCGGGCAAGAACACCTGGACGGTGTTCTTCCAGCGCGGCATTGCCTACGAGCGGCTGAAGCAGTGGGACAAGGCAGAGCCGAACTTCCGCAAGGCGCTGGAGCTGAACCCGAACCAGCCGCAGGTGCTGAACTATCTCGGCTATTCCTGGATCGACATGAACCGGAACCTCGACGAGGGTCTGGAAATGATCAAGAAGGCCGTCGATCTCAAGCCCGACGACGGCTACATCATCGATTCGCTCGGCTGGGCCTATTTCCGCCTCGGCAGGTTCGACGACGCGACCGAGGAACTGGAGCGCGCGGCGCAGATCAAGGCCGGCGACGCTACGATCAACGACCATCTGGGCGACGCCTACTGGCGCGTCGGGCGCAAGCTCGAGGCCGTGTACCAGTGGAACCGGGCGCTGAACTCGGAACCCGAGGCCGCCGAGATCCCGAAGATCAAGGACAAGATCGCCAACGGCCTGCCCGCCGTGACGGACGATGCCAAGGCCGCCGACAAGAAGATGCCCGATCCGGCCCCTGTCGATCCGAAGCCGGCCGACAAGAAGACCTGATCCGAATGGCTGGCACGGGCTTCGCCGACGGCGTTGCGATCAGCGAGGATGCCTTTGCAAAGATCAATCTGGCCCTGCACGTCACGGGCCAGCGAAGCGACGGCTATCATCTGCTCGAAATGCTGGTGACGTTCACGCGGTCGGGCGACCGGCTGGACTTCGCGCCGGCTGATACCGACGAATTCCACATCTCCGGCCGCTTCGGCGGCGCGCTCGCGAGCGATGGCGGCACCAATCTGGTGCTGAAGGCGCGGGATGCGCTGCGCCTGGCTATTGGCGATGCCGGCGGCGCGGCGCCGCCGGTGAGCATCCAGCTGTGCAAGGATCTGCCGATCGCCTCGGGCATCGGTGGCGGCTCGGCGGACGCGGCGGCGGCGCTGCGCGGGCTGATGCGCCTGTGGGGCACTCCCCTGCCCGCCGAGACCATCGATGCGATCGCCATCAAGCTCGGCGCCGACGTGCCGATGTGCCTGGCGAGCCGGCCGCTGATCGCGCGCGGGATCGGCGAGCGGATCGAGACGGTGCGCGACCTGCCGGTTTTCGCCATGGTGCTCGCCAATCCGCTGAAGGGCGTTTCTACACCCGAGGTTTTCCGCCGGCTCGCGACGAAGACGAACGGCGCGCTTGCGATCGTTCCCGGCCTGTCCTGGCTCGACGCGCTGCGCTCGATGCGCAACGATCTCGAACCGCCGGCGCGCGCGCTGCTGCCCGAGATCGCCGAGATCTCCGATATGCTGCGCGACCAGGGCGCGCTCTTCGTGCGGATGTCGGGCTCGGGCGCGACGTGCTTCGGCATATTCGCCGGCATGGCCGAAGCGCAGGCCGCGAGACAAGCACTTCTCGGCAAGCGGCCGGACTGGTATTTCGAGGCAACCGAAACATTGGCGGGAGATGATGATGACAGGCGTTGACGATACGCGTCCGTTCATTCCGGTGGGATTTGCCGTGCTGACGGTTTCAGACACGCGCACACCCGAAGACGACCGCTCCGGCGATACGCTGGCCGGCCGCATCTCGGAGGCCGGACACCGGCTGATCGCCCGGGCCATCGCGCCGGACGACAGACAAGCGATCGCAGCACAGGTGCGGGCCTGGACCGCGCAAGCCGATGTCGACGTGATCATCACGACCGGCGGCACCGGCTTTACCGGTCGCGACGTGACGCCCGAGGCGCTGGAGCCGCTGTTCGACAAGCGCATGGACGGCTTCTCCGCGGTGTTCCACCGCATTTCCCAGGACAAGATCGGCACCTCCACCGTGCAGTCGCGCGCGACGGCGGGGCTGATCGGCACCACCTTCGTCTTCGTGCTTCCGGGATCGCCCGGCGCCTGCAAGGACGCCTGGGACGGCATCCTGAAGGCGCAGTTCGACTATCGCCACATGCCGTGCAACTTCGTGGAAATCATGCCCCGGCTCGACGAGCACCTGAAGCGTGGCGCTGTAACTCCTTGAATCCACGCATCGAGCTAGCGATCAACCCCGCGCCGAACGCGCCACCCAGGACGGGATGAGCTCGGCCGAGAGCCTGCGCAGCTTCTGCCCCTTGACGAATTCCGCCAGCTGCATGCCGCTTCCGCGCCGTCGCCAGCGCATGTTTCTTCGGCAGCAACAGCCCAAGCTCCAGCGGCGCCAGGCGACGCAGGCGCTGATAGAAGGGCCTGCGGTAGCCGCGCGAGGCGGTGAAGCGGGCGGGCAGCTTGTTCAGCGCCACATATTCGGCGATCTCGTCGATCCAGCCGCTCTGCGGGCGGGCGCCGGGCTCGACGAACAACAGCCATTCGCCGCGCGCCGAACGCAATACATCCTTGATATCCCAATGCTGATGGAAGCGGCAGCCGGCGGCGTCCGCCACCTTAGACGAGCCGTCGCGCGAGCCGTGGTCGAGCACCACCACATCACTCACCAGCCCCTCCACGGCACCGGCAACCAACACCGATAATGTCTGCGCCAGTTCAGGCTCCTGATCCCGGCATTCCAATAGGACAGTCAACATTGCTCATTTATAGTGCGACGCACAAAACATTACCAGCGGCAGTTTTCCAATTTTGTTCTTGCATTGTTCTCCTTTCAACGATAGGAATTTAATCAGCAGAACGGATGGAGGCGCCGAGTCTTCCATCGACGGAGAAACCCGATGAACGAACAGTCCCTTGCAGGGCAGGCCGCATTCGCGCCTGCCAATACGGCGGATATTGCCGACGCGATGATCGTTTCTTCCGGCCTCAGGATAGAGGTCGACCGCCGGCGTGGCCGTGGCGCGGGACTGAACCCCGGCGGCCGCTTCGAACCGCAGCGCCGGGAGACCTTCGACGATGGCTGGCAGACGCTGGAAGAGCTGCCGCCGTTCAAGACCGAGGTGCAGATCGAAAAGCCGCGCACGGCGATCACCCGCAACGAATCCCCCGATATCCCCTTCGACCGTTCGATCAATCCCTATCGCGGCTGCGAGCACGGCTGCATCTATTGCTTCGCGCGGCCCACCCACGCCTATATGGGCCTCTCGGCCGGGCTCGATTTCGAGGCGCGGCTGTTCGCCAAGCCGGATGCAGCCAGGCTCCTGGAGCGCGAGCTGGCGAAACCCGGCTACAAGCCACGGGTGATCGCCATCGGCACCAACACCGACCCGTACCAGCCGATCGAGAAGGAATGGCGGATCATGCGGGAGATCCTCGAGGTGCTGGAGCGGGCGAACCATCCTGTTTCCATCGTCACCAAGTCGGCGCTCATCCTGCGCGACCTCGATATCCTGCAGCGGATGGCTGAGAAGAACCTGGTGCGCGCCTCGCTGTCGATGACGACGCTGGACCGCAAGCTGGCGCGGACGATGGAGCCGCGCGCGTCGACCCCTTCCAAACGGCTCGACGCGCTGAAGGCGCTGAGCGAGGCCGGCATCCGGACATCGGTGATGATGGCGCCGGTCATTCCGGCGCTGAACGACCACGAGATCGAGCGCGTTCTCGAGGCGGCGAATGCCGCGGGCGCCACGGAAGCGGGCTATGTGATCCTGCGGCTGCCGCTGGAAGTATCGCCGCTGTTTCGTGACTGGCTGCTGCAGCACTATCCGGATCGTTATAGGCACGTGATGTCGCTGGTGCGCTCGATGCGCGGTGGCAAGGACTACGATGCCGATTTCAGCAAGCGCATGAAAGGCGCCGGTCCCTATGCCTGGCAGATAGCCCGTCGCTTCGAGATGGCGACGAAGCGGCTCGGCATGACCCGCCGCGGCATGCCGCTGCGCGACGACCTGTTCCTGCCGCCGAACGGCAGCGGCGTGCAGCTGTCGCTGCTCTGGTTTTGCAGCATGTCGTTGTCGCAAAACCGCTGCACACTTTTGCGCGACATGCTCTGACATTCCCTTACGGACGACTGACCCTGGCCGTCCGTTCTCAAGTCCCCGGTCCGCCGCCCTGATCCGGGGACTTGCAGGAAATCGGGTTGGCGTGCGAAGTTCAGCCGCATGACACGTCGCACGCCACCCGATTCTCCCATGCTTTTCGAAGATGTCCCCCTGGTGCCGGACTTCCGGCTGGAGCTCAAGGCGCGCAAGGCCGGCCACTGGCCCGTCGCCGGCGCCGACGAGGCAGGCCGAGGACCGCTGGCGGGACCCGTCGTTGCCGCCGCCGTCATCCTCGATCCGAAGCGCATCCCCGAGGGACTGAACGATTCCAAGCAGCTTTCGGCGCAGAGGCGGGAAGAGCTGTTCGAGCAGATCCTCGCCACCGCGACCGTCGCGATCGCCTCTTCCAGCTCGCGCCGCATCGACGAGACGGATATTCGCAAGGCGAGCCTCGACGCCATGCGCCGCGCGATCCTCAGCCTATCGATCCCGGCAAGTTACGTGCTGACCGATGGGCTGGACGTGCCCCCCGGGCTCGCATGTCCCGGCCAGGCCGTCGTCAAGGGCGACGCCCGCTCGGTGTCGATCGCCGCCGCATCGATCGTCGCCAAGGTCACGCGCGACCGAATGATGACCCGCGCCGACCTGATCTTTCCCGCTTATGGCTTCGCGGCCCATGCCGGCTACGGCACCGCACGCCACCGCGCCGGCATCGACAGCCATGGCCCCTGCCCGCTGCATCGCATGAGTTTCAAGCCGCTGCGCCGGACCGAACTGCCCGACGGCGAGTAAGCAAGACGTCGGCCGGCCTTCCGGCGCCGATGCAAGATATCCCCAAACGCAAAAAGCCCCGGCGAACCGGGGCTTCGAATGCGAGAAAACCGATCTCAGTTGAGGCGGGTCTTCACCTGGCCGAGGGCATTTCCGAAGAGTTCGGACTGAACCTTGGCATCGGCCTTCTTGACGAGAACCGTTTCAGCGGCGGCGATGGCGAGGTCGACGGCGGCGGAACGAACCGCCTTCATCGCATCGGCTTCGGCCTGCTTGATCTTCGCTTCCGAAACCGCTGTGCGGTTGGCGACGAATTCCTCGGTCTTCTTCTTGGCTTCGGCGGTGAACATTTCCGCTTCGCGCTCGGCGGCCGCCAGGATCTGGGCAGCTTCCGCTTCGGCTTCCTTGCGCTTGCGCTGATATTCGGCCAGCAGATGCTGGGCCTCTTCACGCAGGCGCTTGGCTTCCGACAGCTCGTTGCGGATCTGATCGGCGCGGTCGTCGAGCGACGTCGCCATCATGCCGGGAACCTTGAGGTAGACAATCAGCGCCACGAACAGGACAAGGCTGACCAGAGCAAAGAATGTTGCGTCCAATGCCATGATCAAGCTCCCTTCTTGGCGGCGGTGACGGCGGAGGCGACTTCAGCCTTGGTGGCGGTGCCACCGACGAGCTGTTCGACAACGGCCTTGGCCGTTTCCTCGGCGATCGTGCCGACATCGGCGAAGGCCTGTGCCTTGATTTCGGCGATGCGGCCTTCGGCAGCCTTCAATTTTTCAGCCAGAGCGGCTTCGACCGCGCGGCGGTCGGCTTCGGCCTTGAGCTTGGCGGCGTCGCGCGCTGCCGTACCGATGGCGTTCGACTTGGCGCGGGCTTCGGCGAGTTCGGCTTCGTAAGCCGCGACATCGGCATCCGCCTGCGCCTTAAGGCGCGCTGCTTCGTCGAGGTCCTGAGCGATGCGCGTGTGGCGCTGCTCGAGGATGCCGCCGATGCGCGGTGCGATGACCTTCTGCATAATCACGAAGAAGGCAACGAAAGTGATCGCCAGCCACAGAAGCTGCGAAGCGTAAGTCGAGGTATCGAATGGCGGAAATATACCGCTCTTTTCTTCGCCTGGCACGCCGGTCTCGGTATTGACCTCGCCTGCGGCCGGGGCAGCAGTCGCGGCTGTACCGGTCGCCGCACCAGTTTCTGCGGTTCCCGCCGGGGCTTCTTCAGCGTAAGCCGGGGTCACAAAAAACATGCTCACCTCCAGGTGTCTGCAAATACAAAGGATCACGGCTCGCTGTCAGCAGGCCGTGATCCCTCAGTGCGCCGAAATTAAACAGCGAACAGCAGAAGGAGAGCGACGAGCAGCGAGAAGATGCCCAGAGCTTCCGTAACGGCGAAGCCGAATACCAGACGGCCGAACTGGCTGTCAGCGGCAGACGGGTTGCGCAGAGCGCCCGACAGGTAGCTGCCGAAGATGTTGCCGAGGCCGAGAGCCGTACCTGCCATACCAAGGCAAGCGAGGCCTGCGCCGATGTATTTTGCTGCTTCCGCGTCCATGTTGTACTCCTTTGAAATGGTTGTTGCGGCGAATTGACTGACGCCCTGGGGCGTCAATGTCGGTATCCTTTAGTGGCCACCCGGGTGGATCGCGTCGTTGAGGTACATGCAAGTCAGCACCGCAAAGACGTAAGCCTGGAGGAAGGCGACGAGGAACTCGAGACCCGTCAGGGCGACGGTCATGATGAGGGGAAGGATAGCGCCGCCGATACCGACCGCACCCATGGCTCCAAGCGAGGCGACGAAGCCCGCGAACACTTTAAGGGTGATGTGACCGGCCAGCATGTTGGCGAACAGACGAACGGAGAGCGAAATCGGACGCGACAGGAACGAGATGATTTCGATGGCCACGACGAGCGGCAGCAGGATGCCGGGAACGCCCTGAGGCACGAAGACATTCAGGAAGCGGAAGCCGTGCTTGTAGAAGCCGTAGACCAGAACCGTGCCGATGACGAGCAAAGCAAGAGCAAAGGTGACGACGATCTGGCTGGTAATGGTGAAGAAGTAGGGGAACATGCCGAGCAGGTTGGCCGTCAGCACGAACATGAAGAGCGAGAAGACCAGCGGGAAGAACTTCATCCCCTTGGATCCCGCGCCCTCCTTCAGCATTCCGGCGATGAACTCGTAGGACATCTCGGCGATCGACTGCGAGCGGCCGGGCACGATGGCACGGTTGGAGGTCGCGAAATAGAGGAAGCCGGCGGAAACAGCGGCGGACGCCACCATGAACAGCGACGCGTTCGTAAACGAGAAATCAATCCCGCCGAAGTCGATCGGCACAATCTTCTGGACCAGGAACTGTTGAGTCGGATCGTTAGACACCGCTTGTTCTCTCTATATCTTACACCCGCGCGAGACGGGATTATTGCATTGGATCGAACGCCTGAACGTTCCGCCCTATTTCCGGTCGCTTTCACGCCCCTCGAAGCTCGGTCTCGCGACCTTGCCCGCAGCGCGCATCACATTCAGCACGCCGGCACCAAATCCGAGAAGAAGAAGCACGATCAATCCCCAAGGCGCAGTGCCGACAAAGCGGTCGAAGAGATAACCCAGAACGGCGCCGACCACGACCGCGGAAATGAACTCGCTCGAAAGCTTCATCGCCTGGGCATAACCCCGGCGGCTTACTTCGGCGCGGGCCTCGTCGGCCTCGTCCTTCCCCGCCTCGATGCGCTTGGTCGCGAGTTCCGCTCCCAGCTGCGCACGGCGCTTTTCCAGACTCTCCTCGCGGTCATCCGCCATCATGCTCTCCTCCGCCTGCCGCCGTCCGCTACGCCGCTACCCCGGTTTACCGGACAACGACCCCAAGGCTGAAGAACCTTCCGGCCCGCTTTGAAGTCGCGCGCAACATAGTTTTAGCAAAAAGCATAGTCAAGGCGTAGGAGGTCGATGTCCAGCCTTAAAATAAGCGATCAAAAACATGCGGTTAGATCGATCTGGGCGGCTTGCTGCGGAATCGGGGGAAAGAATCCGCGCGCCGAGGGGGCAATCCGGCGCGAAAACGCGCCTTTTACACGGTTTTGTCAGCTCCAGCCGCCACCATAGGTGCGGTAGAAGACGTGCATGCCGATACGTCCGACCTTTTCCATGGTCTTGGCCCATGCCGGGCGGACATAGACGGCATGGTAGTGGGTCGCGGAGCCGACCTGCGGCAGCCAGATGCGGCCGGCGGTCACCGCCATCGCCACGTCGCGGGCGATTCTCCAGTTGGCCGGCGAGTTCACGCGGTCCTTGATGTTGTCGCAGGCGAAGGAAAACTGGCAGCGATTGCGCCAGTCCTCGTTCTGGTAGACCACGCCGCAGATGGTCTTGGGATAGGCGGGATTGCGGACTCGGTTGAGAATGACCTGGGCGACGGCCGCCTGGCCCTTCACGGTTTCGCCGCGCGCCTCGAAGTAGACGCCGGAGGCGAGACACTGCTGCTCGGCCGGGGAGAAGACGCTCGCCGGCAGGACGCTGGCGGCCCAGGCGTGATCCTTGGGCCCGATCTTCGGCACGAAGCGGCCGTCATCGGCCTTGTCCGTCAGGATGGAATCGAAAGGCGACTGGCGGGCATAATCGGGTGCGGCCGGCGCATAGGCCGTGGCGAGCACGTCCGCCTTGTTGCTCGTCACCAGATCGGCCAGCATCGGTGAAATGTCGGCGGCCGGCTTCGGCTGCTGCTTGCGGTAGAAGTTGGTGGCGATCTGGATTTCCTTGCCGCGGATCTTCGGCTTCACGAAGGCCGACCTTTCCTTGAGGTCGAGGCTCGGCTGAAACAGAAGGCGCGTGCGCTGGAGAATGGAGCCGGCGGAGAAATCCTTGGGCGGCTGCACCTGCTCGACGGCGACCACCCTGCCCTTCTTGGAGGCGCGGTTGACGCGGTCCTCGTCGGGCGTGTCCTCGCGGGCCTTTTCCTTCGATGTGAAGGCGACCTTGCGGCCATCGGGCAGCACCATTCCGGCGCCGGATGCGATCGCGCCGGTCACGGTCGGATCGGAAAAGGCGAGCTCGGCCTGGTGAATGGAGCCGGCGGGAGAATTGGTCAGCACCATGCGCCAGTTTTCGCGGCCCTGGTCGAGCCCGGCGAGAAAGGAGGCAAGATCGGCGTGCGAGGCCATGGTGGGAAACATCAGCCACGCGCAGACGCCGAACAGCGCGGGGGAACTCCAACGTTGAAGCAGCGGGCTCAGCCTGCCGAAGCGGCGCGACGCGGCTTGGGCGCTTGACTGACCCGGAACACGATTATTTCGACGCAACACCAGACTCCGGCATGGGACGCATGAACATGCCGATAAAAATGTCTCATTAACCTTGATGCTTGGTTAATACGCCGCTCCGAATTCATACAGCAAATGCTTATAGAGCCTGAAACGCAAAAGCCCGGCGCGACGGCCGGGCTCTTAACGAATGCTGTGCGCGTCAGATGATGACGTGCGAGCCGAGTTCGACGACGCGGTTGGCCGGCAGGCGGAAGTAGTCCGACGGATTGGCGGCGGCGTTGGCGAGCGCGATGTAGAGGCGGTCCTGCCAATAGGGCATTCCCGACTTCGCATCCGGCACCAGCTTGCGGCGGCCGAGATAGAAGGAGGTCGACATGATGTCGAACTTCAGTCCGGTCTTGCGCAGCGTCGCCAGCGCCTGCGAGACGTTCTGCGATTCCATGAAGCCGAACAAGAGCTCGACGCGCGAGAAGCGCTCGGAGATCTGCTCGACCTTGTAGCGGTCGGCGTTCGGCACGCGCGGCTTGTTGACCGTGCGGATCGTCAGGATCACGTTCTTGTCGTGCAGGACGTGGTTGTGCTTCAGATTGTGGAGAAGTGCCGCGGGTGCCGATTCCGGATCGCTGGTCAGGAAGATCGCGGTGCCGGGAACATGGGCCGGCGAGTGATCGCTCTTGCGTTCGATCGAGGAAATGAACGAGGCCAGCGGAATATCCGTGTGGCGGGTCTTTTCCATCAACAGCGCCGAGCCGCGACGCCATGTCCACATGATGACGACGAAGGTGGTGGCGATCAGGACCGGGATATAGCCGCCGTCGTAGATCTTGATGAGGTTGGCGCCGAGGAAGATCAGCTCCAGCATGAAAAGCGGGGCCAGCACGGCGGTCGCCGTCAGCACCGACCAGTTCCAGCGGGCGCGGACGAACTCGAAGGTCATGATCGAGGTGACGACCATGGCGCCGGTGACGGAGATGCCATAGGCCGTCGACAGCGAATCCGAGCTGCCGAAGGTGATGACCAGGAAGATCACGCCGAGGAACAGCACGAGGTTGACCGAGGGTACGAAGATCTGGCCCGTGTTGGTTTCCGAGGTGAAGAGGATTTCCATGCGCGGCAGGTAGCCGAGGTTGATGGCCTGGCGGATCAGCGAAAATGCCCCGGTGATCACGGCCTGGCTGGCGATGATGGTGGCGGCGGTGGCCAGGATGACGGCCGGCAGCAACGCCCATTTCGGGAACATCAGGTAGAAGGGATCGCTCATGGCCTGCGGATTGCCGAGCACCAGCGCGCCTTGGCCGAGATAGTTCAGCGTCAGCGCCGGGAAGACCAGCACGAACCACGCCCACTGGATGGGGCGGCGGCCGAAGTGGCCGAGGTCGGCATAGAGCGCTTCGGCGCCCGTCAGCGTCAGGAACACGGCGCCGAGCACGATGACGCCGAAGAAGCCCTCGTTCATCAGGAAGTTCACGGCGTAATAGGGGTTGAACGCGGCCAGGATGCCGAAATCGTCCGAGATGTGCGATATGCCGACAATGGCGATCACGATGAACCAGAGCGCGGTGATCGGCCCGAAATAGCGCGCCATCGTTCCGGTGCCGCGCGACTGGAAGGCGAAGAGCACGGCGAGGATGGCCACCGAGATCGGCACGATATAGCTGGTCAGCGACGGCGCGACGAGCTTCAGACCTTCGACAGCGGAAAGCACCGACAGCGCCGGCGTGATCATCGCATCGCCGAGGAAGAGTGCCGCGCCGACGAGGCCGAGCATCATCAGCATGGCGGTATGGCCGTTGGCGGTCTTCAACAGAAGCGCCAGCAGCGAGAGCGTGCCGCCCTCGCCTTCGTTATCGGCGCGCAGCAGAAGCAGCACGTATTTGATGGTGACGATAATGGTCAGCGCCCAGATCATGAGCGAGACGACGCTGATGACCTCGGAACGGGTGAGACCGTCGGCGGCGACGGGCTTCAGCGCTTCGCGGAAGGCGTAAAGCGGGCTGGTGCCGATGTCACCGTAGACGACGCCGACGGAGCCGAGCGCGAGATAGAAGAGCTTGCGCGGGCTCATGTTCTGGTCGTGTGAATGGCTGTCTGCGGACATGAAACGAAAACAGGCTCTTCAGAGCCAGCCTTTCCAACGGAAGAAGAAGAAGGGGATGATGGCGGAAATCAGCATAAGTCCGAGCGAGTAGGGATAACCCTCGGCCCAGCGCAGTTCCGGCATGGATTCAAAATTCATACCATAGATGGAGGCGACAAGCGTCGGCGGCAAGAAGACCACCGATGCGATCGAGAAGATCTTGATGATCGAGTTCTGCTCGATGTTGATCAGACCCAGCGAGGCATCGAGAAGAAAGGTGATGTTGCCGGCGATATAGGACGAATGCTCGCTCAGCGACTGGATGTCGCGCGAGACCGTGCGGCAGAGTTCCTTGGTGCCGTGATCCTGCTGCACGGCCGGAACATTGTAGAAGAAGGTCATCAGGCGCGACATCGATGCCAGGCTGTCGCGCACCTTGCTGACGAGGCGCTGGTGGGCGGCGATGTCGCGCAGTTTCTCCTCGAGATAATTCGCCGGCTTGCGGATCTTCTTGGCGCGATCGCCGAAGACGTGGGTCGACAGGACGTCGATGCGGGCGACCGAGAGCTCGAGGATCTCGGCGGTGCGGTCGATGATGGTTTCGAACAGCTTCGCAAGCAGCGAGGCGCCGGTGCGCCAGTGCGCGGGCACGCGATGGAGGGCCGCGATGAACAGCGCGAAGGACTTGGGCTGCGCGTAGCGGATGGTGATCAGCCGCTTGCCGGCGAGAATGAATGCCACATCCGTCAGAACGGGCGCATCGGTTTCCGCCTTCCAGACGAGCGAGGCGGTCATGAACACCGCATCGTCTTCCGTATAGAGGCGGGCGGAGGGCTCGATGTCCTTGAGGTCATCGCGCGTCGGCACCTCGATGCCGAGTGCCTTCTCGACATAGATTTCTTCCTCGCGCGTCGGTTCGACCATGTCGATCCAGACGATATCGTCGCGCAGGGCCTCCACCTTGGTGAGGTCAACGAGTTCGATCGACTGACAATTGGAGCAGTAGGCCGTGATCACCGGGCGCGTCTCCCGTGATCAGGGGCTGTGAGGGCCATCGCCGTTCGCATCAGAAAACCTTCCGCGAAGCGCCGGCAAAATCGGCGCCCGCGCTGCAAGTCTTCGAGACCAACGAAAGCGGCTGAAGAATGTTCATCAATATCCCGTCACAGCCGGCCGAAGCTCGGGTATGCACTATGCTCAACCGCATCGCAGTCACCAATCCTTCGATCGACAAGAGAACTCCGAACACGCAGCAGGCATTCGCCGCTGCAAGGCTGGCTATCATCGAGCATCCGTACGCGCCGTCCTCATGGCGACGGCGCGCCATATGACGGAAACCCACGCAAGAATCAAGACATCTTACGTGAACGGCGTTGTTTGATCACATTTTGCCCGCAATTGGGAGTCCAGCGACGCGGCACGAAACGGCACAAATCACTCGAATACGATCGCAGGCGCCGCGCGCTGCGGCTTTTGCTCGAGCTGCGCCCAGACCTTGGCGGCGATATCGCGATAGATGCCGGCGACGATACCATCAGGCTCGCTGGCGACCAACGGCGTGCCGGCGTCGGACGCCTCGCGGATGTTGATCGTCAGCGGCACTTCGCCGAGGAAGGGCACGCCAATACGCTCGGCCTCGGCGCGGGCGCCACCATGACCGAAGATATCGTAGCGCGCGCCGGTATCGGGGGCGATGAAGTAGCTCATGTTCTCGACGATGCCGAGAACGGGCACTTCCACCTTCTTGAACATGTTCAGCCCCTTGCGGGCATCGATAAGCGCCAGATCCTGCGGCGTCGAGACGATGACCGCGCCGGCGAGCGGCACCTGCTGGGCCATGGTCAGCTGCGCGTCACCGGTGCCTGGCGGCATATCGACGACGAGAACGTCGAGCTCGCCCCAGGCGACTTCGCGCAGCATCTGCATCAGCGCCGACTGCACCATCGGGCCGCGCCAGATCATCGCGGTTTCCTCGTCGACGAGGAAGCCCATCGACATGACCTTGAGGCCATAATTCTCCATGGGATTGATGATACGGCCATCGGTCTGCGTCGGGCGGCCGGAGATCCGCAGGAGACGCGGCATCGACGGGCCGTAGATATCGGCATCGAGGATGCCGACACGCAGGCCGTTCGCCTGCAGGCCGAGCGCGAGATTGACGGATGTGGTGGACTTGCCGACGCCGCCCTTGCCCGACGCCACTGCGACGATGGCACCGATGCCGGGAACGCCGATCTTGCCGGCGCGCTGTTGCGGCTGGGCGTGCGCGTGACCCTGATGGCCCTGCTCGGCCTGCGGCGGCGTGCGCGAGGCGGCAGCGCCCGATGGCGCGCCTTTCTTGTCCGCCGTCAGCGCGACCAGGGCGCCCTTGACGCCCGGCATTTCCTTGATGACGCGCTCGGCGGCGAGCCGCAGCGGCTCCAGCTCCTTGGCGCGTTCGGCGGGGACGGTAATGGAGAAGTAGACCTTGCCATCGGAGATGAACACATCGGAGACCATGCCGAGCTCGACAATATTATGTTCGAGATCGGGTCCGCGCACCGTTGCCAGCGTTTCCAGCACCTGTTCCTTGGTGACTTCAGTCATATCGTCCTCACACCCTGCTTTGGCTCTGTAGATAGAGGAGCACGGGGCCTTCTCCAAACAAAATCGGAGAACGGCGACTTCGGCGCGCGGCAAGCTGGCGCGGGAGCGATAATTGCAGTGATGGAGGATGGGGCTGCAAAGGAGACCGTTGAACCATCAAGTCCGCCGGGCTTTCGCCCTGATGGCGCAACGGTCACCCCAGTAGATAATGGGTTTCTAGGGCGTCCATCTCGAAAGACCAGTCAGAATTGAGGGAAAAATGCATCGGCTCACGCTTATAGAGCGGCAGGCGTATCCCAAAAACAACAAACCGCCGCTCGATATCCAGCGCGCTTGGCGACCGGGATCGAGCGGCGGAGTGAAGGTCGCGCCTTTTATACGGCGTCGTTGCCAAGTCCCCTCTGGACCGCTGACGATCAGGAAGCAGGAAGCGTGCCAGTTCGCAATGACTGTGAATCCGGCCCAACGGGCGGCGAAAGACGCCGCGATGGCCGACGCCGTGGCGCGATTTTAGGCTTGCGTGACACAAGCGCACGCTATTTGGGCAGCTACTTGATCAAGCCGACGCGCAACGCCTTGGCAACGGCCTGGGTGCGATTGACCGTGTCGAGCTTCTTGGTGGCGCGGTTGAGGTAGTGATTGACCGTGTGTTCGGACAGGCCGAGGATATCGGCGATCTCGACGCTGGTCTTGCCGGCGGCGGTCCAGTTGAGGCAGTCGATCTCGCGGTCGGTCAGGGCATCGACCACCCGGTTGTCGAGCGCGCGGATCTCGGCCAGCCTGTCGAAGACATGCGTGGAGATATAATGCAGTTCCAGCATTTCCTCGGGCGCGAAGGGATCGCGATCGCCGGAGAAGGACACGGCGCCACGGGCGCCGGACGGGTCATGCGTCGGGAAATAGGCGCAGCGCATCATTCTGAAGCGTTCGAACAGCGCCAGAACGATGTTCGACTTGCCGTCCGAGCGATCCATCTTCTCCTTCGACAGGTCGTTGAAGAACGGCACGGTCGACGAGCGCAGCTTGCCCATGACCGGACTGTTGGTCAGCAACGCTTCCTGGTCGTAAGCCGACAGAAGCTCTGCGGGCCAGTTGGTGATGACCGTGTTGCTCTGCAGATCGCGCGCGGTGGCCGAGGGAAGGTTGAGCACCATGAAGGCGCGAACGCGGTAGGCTTCCGTCAGCCTTTTCATGAAGCGAAAGATATCGAACTGGGTGTTCAACCCAGACACTTCATTTACGTATACGTTCACGGAAGTCTGTTCTGGCAAAGGGTTCATGGTGTCATCAGCTCAAAAAATCAGGAACGTCGTAAGTGGCCTGCTCAATCGCATGCCTACGGCGGCATCGCCGTCAATATGGCCTACGGCACTACACCCCAGGACTGGGGATTGACAACTGGCAATTGTGATGATTCTTCACAAAACCACAATATGCCTACACGCTGAAAATAGGCATATTTCTGTACGAAAGCTGACGCAGCACGTCCGGATTTGACGATTATCAAATCTGCGAGGCGTTATCGGCGCGGGCCGAGGCCGATGCGCATGCCGCTCATGATGCTTTCGGCGGCCTTGCGAACAGGCAAAGCCCACTCCTCCAGCCGCTCGAATGTCAGCCGATAGGCCGGGCCGGTCACGGATACGCCGCCGACGAAGGACAGATCCTCGGAATAGACGGGGGCCGCGACACAGCGGATGCCGACTTCGTGCTCCTCGCGGTCGAAGGCATTGCACGCGCGGCGGATGTCGGTGATCTCGCGGCGCAGCGTTTCCGCCGTCACCGTGTTCTCCGTAAAACGCTGGAACGACACGCTCGCGATGACCGCGTCCAGCCGATCGTCCGGCAGCGCCGAGAGCGCCGCCTTGCCGACGCCGGTGCAATAGACCGGCGAGGCATTGCCGATCTGCGAATACATCCTGACGGGCTGGCTGCCCTCGACCTTGTCGAGATAGATGACGGAAGCGCCGCGCAGGACGCCGAGATGCACGGTCTCGCCGGTCAGCTGCTGCAGGGCGTTCAGATGCGGCTCGGCGATCAGCCGGAACTCGTTGCGCGCCCAGCTGCGCGAGGCGAGGTCGAGAAGGCGCAGGCCGGGTGCATAACGGCCATCGGCCAGCACTTCCAGCAGCCCTTCCTCGGCGAGATGGCCAAGCTGGCGATGCAGCGTGCCGCGCGGCTGGCCGGCGACTGCCAGAATATCGGTGAAGCGCATCGGACCGTCGGCATGGGTGACGATATCGAGCAGCAGCATCAGCTTGCCGAGCGTACCGGTTTCGCGCTTGTCCGCGCCGGCGTCCTTGTCGGTGGCGTTTTTATCCATCGCATTCTTATCCATGATGTGGCCATCAGTCGCGCCCATGCTGGCCCTCACGCCTTGACAGAGACCCAAGGCTAATCCGATAATTCCATATAGTCAAATTGAGTTCTGAATAATGGAACTATCGGGAGGATAGTGGTGGCGGAACCTGGAGCGCAATATCCCGAATTCAGGGACCGAAGCGTGGTGGTGACGGGCGGCGGCTCCGGTATCGGCGCCGCCATCGTCGAGGGGTTCGCCCGCCAGGGCGCCAAGGTCTCCTTCATCGACATCGCCGAGGAAGAGAGCCATGCGCTGGCCTATCGCCTGTCGCGCGACAGCCTGCATCCGGTGCGCTTCCACCATGCCGACCTGCGCGATATCGAAGCGCTGCGCAAAACGGTCGAGGCGATCGTCGCCGATTGCGGACCGATCGGCGTGCTGGTCAACAACGCGGCGCGCGACGACCGGCATGATTTCGACCAGGTCACGCCCGAATACTGGGACAACAATCAGGCGACCAATCTGCGGCACGTGTTCTTCGCGGCGCAGGCGGTGGCGCCATCGATGCGCGAGGCCGGCGGCGGGGCGATCATCAACATGTCGTCCATCGCCTTCATGCTCAACATGCCCGACTTCCCGGCCTACACGACGGCGAAGGCGGCGATCATCGGGCTGACGAAGAGCCTCGCCGGCAAGCTCGGCCCGGACAATATCCGCGTCAATTGCATCCTGCCGGGCATGATCGTCACCGAGCGGCAGATGAAACTGTGGCTCACCGAAGAGGGCATCGCCGGCATGATCGAGCGGCAGTGCATCAAACACGTATTGCAGGCCGACGCCATCGTCGGTCCCTGCCTGTTTCTAGCATCCGACGGCGCCTCGGCAGTGACGGCGCAGTCCCTTATTGTCGATGGAGGCATTTTCTGATGACGACACCCCGATATATCGCGGTCGACTGGGGCACGAGCAGCTTCCGGCTGTGGCTGATCGGCAGCGATGGCAGCGTGCTCAACGAAAGCCGCAGCGACGAAGGCATGACGACGGCGGCCAAGACCGGCTTCGCCGAGGTTCTGGCCAGGCACCTCGCCACGGTCGAGGCGCCCGCCGACATCCCCGTCATCGTCTGCGGCATGGCCGGCGCCAAGCAGGGCTGGGTCGAGGCCGGTTATGTCGACGTGCCCACGTCGCTATCGGCGATCCTCACCGGCGCCGTGCCGGTGCCCGGCCAGAGCCGCGACATCCGCATCCTGCCGGGTCTCGCCCAGCGCGACCGGGCATCGCCCGACGTGATCCGAGGCGAAGAGACCCAGCTTCTCGGCGCGCTCGGGGCCGACAGCACGGGCGCGCAGGCCGTGTGCATGCCCGGCACGCATTCCAAATGGGTGCATGTGCAGGATGGCGAGGTCATCGGCTTCTCCACCTTCATGACGGGCGAGCTGTTCGACGCGATCACCAAGCACACGATCCTGTCGCATGCGGTCGCCGGCGCCGAGCAATCGCCGGCCGACAACTCCGCCTTCAAGGCATCGGTCTCGACCGCATTCCGCCAGCCACAGATGGCGACCAACCTGTTGTTCACGGCGCGCTCCGGCCAGCTGCTGCACGGCATGACCGCATCGGCGGCGCAGGCGCGGATTTCGGGCACGCTGATCGGCCTGGAGATCTCGGGCGCGCTGGCCGACGCCGCCAACGACACGCCGATCGCGCTCGTCGCCTCCGGCCGCCTGCAGAAGCTCTACGAGACCGCCTTCAAGGCGCTCTCGCTCAACGCCACGACCATCGATGCCGATACGGCGGTGCTTGCCGGCCTTTCGGCCGCCGCAAACGCCATCTGGCCCAATTAATTCCAGTCAAGAAAGAACAGAGCGATGAACCGCATCCCCTTCCCCGCCATGAAGCGCCCGCTGATCGCCATCCTGCGTGGGATCAAGCCCGAGGAAACCGAAGGCGTCGTCGGCGCGCTGATCGAGAATGGTCTGACCGCGATCGAGATCCCGCTGAACTCGCCCGAGCCGTTCAAGTCGATCGAGATCGCCGCCAAGATGGCGCCCGCCGACGTGCTGATCGGCGCCGGCACCGTTCTGAGCACCGAGGCCGTCGACAATCTGCACAATGCCGGCGGCAAGCTGCTGGTGACGCCGAATGTCGAGCCCGACGTCATCATCCGCGCCCGCGACTACGGCATGGTGACGATGCCCGGCGTCTTCACCCCCACGGAAGCGCTCGCCGCGGCGCGCGCCGGCGCCACCGGCCTGAAGTTCTTCCCGGCCAGCGTGCTCGGCCCTTCCGGCATCACGGCGATCCGCGCCATCCTGCCGCCGGAGCTGACCATCGCGGCCGTCGGCGGCGTGTCCGACAAGAATTTCGCCGAGTACACCAAGGCCGGAATCCTGGCCTTCGGGCTCGGCACGAGCATCTACAAGCCGGGAATGACTGTCGCCGAGGTTGCCGAGCGCGCCAAGGCAACCATTTACGCATACGACGCAGCAGTGGGAGCTTGAGCGTATGACCGACATTCATGAGTTCGCGGGGCGGACTTTGTCGAGCACCAATTCGGTGCTGGGCGAAGGGCCGACCTACGATCCCGATACCAATACGATCTGGTGGTTCAACATTCTCGGCAAGGAATTGCACGAGCTGAACCTCTCGAACGACGAGAAGAAGGTGCACGCGCTGCCTGTGATGGCGAGCGTGCTGGCGCGGATCGACGCCAAGCGGCAGCTGCTCGCGACCGAGCAGGGCCTGTTCGTGCGTGATATCGAAAGCGGCGGCCTGACATTTTACGCGGCACTCGAAAACGACCGGCCGGAGAACCGCTCCAATGACGGGCGCATGCATCCCTCGGGCAGCCTGTGGATCAGCACGATGAGCAAGCGCGCCGAGCCGCAGGCCGGCGCGATCTATCACGTGGCGCGCGGCAAGGTGACGAAGCTGTTCGGCGGCATCACCATTCCGAACTCGATCTGCTTCTCGCCCGATGGCTCCGTCGGCTATTTCACCGATACGCATCTCAGCCGCCTGATGCGGGTGATGGTCGATCGCGAGACCGGCCTGCCGACCGGCGAGCCGATCGTGCTCGTCGACAGCATGGAGGAAGACGGCGGGATCGACGGCTCGGTGGTCGATGCCGACGGCTATATCTGGAACGCGCGCTGGGGGGCCGGCACGGTCGATCGCTACAGCCCGGATGGCCTGCGCATCGCCCGCTACAAGGTGCCTGCCGCGCAGCCCTCCTGCCCCGCCTTCATCGGCCCGGGTGCGGACCGGCTGGCGGTGACGACGGCCTGGGAAGGCCTCGACGACGCGGCCCGCGCCAACCAGCCCGATGCCGGCGCGCTGCTCGAGCTCGGCGTCACCGTCCGCGGCGTTTTCGACGCGGCCTATATTCTCTGAAGCATCGGCCTCGATGTGTTTCGAAGGGCGTCCTTGGGGGCGCCCTTTTTCGTTGCCGGGTCCCGGCGATCGCCCGCCAGCCCGATCCCGAGGTCGCGAAGGTTCCGGAAATTTCGTCAGTTTTTGCGTGTATTTTTCTGGGAACCAATAGCCAACCCATTCATTTACTTAGCGAACCAGCCGGGCTGACACGCCTCTCGCTAGAAGAGGAAAGCACGGCTAGAGATCACCCAAGGACACTGAAAGTAGGTACGATATGACACGCAAACTTCTCACCACCGTTGCCGCTGGCGCCCTGTTTGCCACGGCCTTCGCACCGGTCGCTTTCTCGCAGGGCGCTGCCCAGCCGGCCTCGCCGAGCGCACCGTCCATGTCGGCACCGGCCGACCCGGCAGCGCCGAAGCCGGATGCCATGAAGCCGGCAGGTGATGCCGCACAGGCACCCGCTCCCGCGGCCAGCACCGACACCGCAGCGGCCGGCGGCGGCACCTATCTGACGGAGCAGGCCTCCGATCAGGTGAGCGCCAACACCTACATCGGCCAGGCCGTCTACAACGGCCAGAACGAAAGCATCGGTAACGTCAACGACCTGATCATGAAGAAGGATGGCGGCCTTGTCGCAGCCGTGATCGGTGTCGGCGGCTTCCTTGGCATCGGCGAGAAGAACGTCGCCGTGCCGATGGAAAAGGTCACCGTGGCCCAGAACACCCAGGACGGCAGCGTCAAGCTGACGACCTCGGAAACGGCCGAAACGCTGAAGGCGGCGCCGGAATTCAAGACGCTGCAGATGCAGTCGGCTGAAAAGGCACCCGCTGCTGGTACGATGGACAACACCACGACCAGCTCCACGACAGCAAAGTAAACACTGCATCGTTAGTCGCAGTGCATGCGTAACCGATGGCGTCCGAAAGGGCGCCATCGGCTTTTGTGTCCACGGTGCGCGGCCCACCACCCACTCCTCCATTGGGTGTATTGACACAATGCAATCAACCAAAGAGAAATGACGTAAAGACAACGCATTGCTCGCAATGAGCAGCTGCTGAAGGTGTTGATATTGGCGCGGAGCCCATACTTTCGCGATCATGAAGGATCATTGAAGTCAGGCAGCGGAGGTGGCACAATGGACCACATGGAAAATCGCGTCGCCAAGCTTGAAGCCATTGCCGATGATATGCGCTCGACGCTGAACACAGTGCTCGGACAGCTGGCGCGTATCGACAGCAAGCTCGATTCCAAACCCGATCAGGGCTGGATCATCAATGTGGTCTGCATCATCCTCGGTGTCGTGCTCGCGGCGATTGCCGCCACGGCAGGCCTCTTCGCGCTGATCAAGTAACGACCGCTGCTCAGGCCATCGCCCGTTCGCCGGTGTCGTATTCGTTCTCGTGCAGGAACCTCAGCGTGGCGATGCTGTCGGCGGGTTTGCCGAAATAGTAGCCCTGCCCCATGCCGCAGCCGAGCATCCGTAGCTTGGCGGCTTCGGAATAATCCTCGATGCCTTCGGCGACGACCTCGAGATCGAGGCCCTCGCACATGGTCAGGATCGCCTTGATGATGTGCTCGGAGGCACGGTCGGAATTGATGCGCGAGACGAAGGCGCGGTCGATCTTGATCTTGTCGAACATGAAATCGCGCAGGCGGCCGAGGCTGGACTGGCCGGTGCCGAAATCGTCGAGCGAGATGCGAACGCCCGCCTGGCGCAGATCGGCGATGATGCGGTTTGCGGTATCGGCCGAGCCCATTACCGCCGTCTCGGTGATCTCGAGTTCGAGCCGGTGCGGATCGAAGCCGACGCGGCCGAGGATGGAGAGCACGTTGGCGCTGGTGCCCGGATCCATCAACTGCGCGGAAGACAGGTTGAAGGACAGGAACATCTCGCGCGGCCATGAGAGCGCCGCTTCGGCGGCCTTGCGCAGCAGCGTTTCGGAAAGAGCGTCGATGAAGCCGCGCTCTTCGGCGAGCGGCACGAAGACACCCGGCGAGACGAAGCCGAGATCCG
Organism: Rhizobium sp. AN80A; assembly: GCF_030053015.1. Classification (NCBI taxonomy): domain Bacteria; kingdom Pseudomonadati; phylum Pseudomonadota; class Alphaproteobacteria; order Hyphomicrobiales; family Rhizobiaceae; genus Rhizobium; species Rhizobium sp. AN80A. Next base: position 2,002,748 of record NZ_JASJPX010000003.1, read on the forward strand.
GATCGTTCCAGCGGGCCAGCGCCTCGAAACCGAGAACCTGGTTGTTGGCGAGCGAGACGATCGTCTGAAAATGCACGTCGATGGCATCGGAAATGATGGCGTTTCTCAGCGCCTGCTCGAGCTGCGTGGCGCGCTTCATCTCTTGCGCGATCTCGCGGGAGTAAACGGTGATCTGGCTGCGGCCGCGACGTTTGGACCGATAGAGCGCTGTTTCGGCGCTCTTGAGCAGCTCATCGAACTCCTCGCCCGCGAAGGGATATATGGCGAAGCCGAAGGATGCCGAGAGACGGACGTTGCGGTCGCCGAGATCGTAGGGCGCCGACAGCACCTCGCGGATCATCTGGCCGAACTTCTCGGCGCTAGCCCGTTCGAAGACCAGCGGCAGGACGAAGGCGAATTCGTCGCCGTCATGACGCGTGACGACGGCGCCATCGGGAATGCAGGCTTTCAGGCGATGCGCGACCTGACAGAGAATTTCGTCGCCGGCGGCCGAGCCGAAGAGGTCGTTGATCGGCTTGAACGAGTCGAGATTGGCGATACCGATGGTGAAAGGCGCCGGATCGGCGGCGCGTTCGGCCGAGATCTGGGCGATACGGTCGCGCATTCGATAGCGGTTTCCGAGCCCGGTCAGGGGGTCGGTGTAGGCCATCGTCTGAAGCTCGTTCTGGCTTACCGAAGCCAATGGCATATCCGCCAACATCATCATTCTGATCCAGAGCTTCCCCAATACCCGGCAGAATGGCGGGCAAGTCTTAAAAATTCGATATTCGACAACCCTGGATGATCGCGCCTTGCCTCCCAAGAATTGGGGAGTTGACGCAACCCGCGCCTAAAGCGAGGCCCGCCTGGCCTCCGGTTGCATGAATTTCTGGAACACCGTTTCGAGAATGTCGGGGCTGACGGGCTTCATGATCACGTCGTCCATGCCGGCCTTGGCGCATTCGGCGCGGTCGCGCTCGAAGGCCTGGGTGAGCACGCCGATGATGGGGGTGCGCGGGCCATCGCCTTCCACCTGGCGGATCAGCCGGGCCGCCTCGAAGCCGTTGAAGCCGGGCAGCGAAATATCCATCAGCACGATCTTCGGCCGGTACTCCGTCCACATGCGCACGGCTTCGTCGCCGCTGGAGGCGATGCGATAGTGATAGCCCAGCCCCTCGAGGATCTGCGAGAAAACGATCTGGTTGATATCGTTGTCCTCGGCGACCAGCACGTCGAGCTCGATCTCATCGTCGGATGTCGTGATCTCCCAATCGCCGTCGATCCGTTCCGCCATGCTACCGCGATTGTTGCGGTTGAAATGACGGGCGATCTGGAAGGTGAGCTCGGTGGAGATCTGGAAGCCGTCCATGACCAGCGACGGGATGCCGTACTGCTCGGCGAGCTCGAGGCAGCGCATGCCCATCTGATTGTCGATGATGACGAGATCGAGCGACAGGCCGGCCGACGTGGCGATCTCCAGAAACTGCTCCTCTTCGTCCTCGTTGCGCACCGAGCATGCCTCGAAGCCGTACTTGGCCAGCGTCCTCAGCGCCGCGGTCTCGGCGGCGATATCGCCGGTGACGACAAGGATGCGGCGACCGGAGAAATTCTCGGGCACGATGGCTTCCATGGCGGCCGGTTCGCGGCGCTCGCTGTCGCCGATCATCGGAACGTAGGCGCGGCGAAAGCTGCTCTGGGCCGATGTCGTGACGCTCGACGCCTTCTCGAATTCCTCGAGATCACCGCCCTCGCGCGGCAGGTCCTGCATGGTCGAGATCAGGAAATAGCGTCCCGGCTTGCCGATGCGGTGCTTGCGCGAGATGATTTCGCGTTCCGAGCCGTCGCGGGCGATCTGGCGCTGGCGGACCACCGACATCTCCCCGGTTTCGAGAACGTGGAGGTCGCTTTCCTCGAAGCGGGCGGCCACCTCGGGCGAGAACAGTTCGGCGCTCTTGCGGCCGAGCACCTCGTCCGCCGTCGTCTGGTACTTCTCGCAGAAGGCGACGTTGACGGCGACGTAGGTCAGGTTTCGATCCTTGACGAAGAGCGGGAACGGCAGGTTGTCGAGAATATCCTCGGTGAGCTGCACGCGCTCGAGATCGAGCCGCCACTGCTCCTCGCGCTTCTTGGCCTCCGAGATGTCGGAGATTACGCAGACGCCGTAACCGCTAGGGAGCCGGCGCTTCTGGAAGCCGACCCAGCAATCGTTGCCGTAGCGCTCGACCGCCTCGTAGCGTTCGCGCCAGTGCGAGGCAATCTTCTGCGACAACCAGTCCTCGCGGCTGAGCGCGCCCTGCTTGCCGGCCGAACGGCTGCGGATTCCGGTTTCGTAGACGGCGCTCAAAAAATCCCGCAGTCGCGTGCCGGGCTGCAGGAGATCGGCGCAGATCGGGAAGAAATCGAGAACCTGCCGGCTGCAGAAGACGATGTGATCGGTCTTGTCGTAGACGATGAAGGCCGACGACAGGCTTTCGCAGACCGCGTCGAACAACGCCGTCTGGAGGCCAGCCGCGGTTTCAACCGCGCCCTCCCGCGGGCTGTGTCCGCTTGATCGCGACCGGCACTCATACTACGCGTCCTACATCTGTCCGAATGGATTGCATTTTGCGGCGGGTATTGTCGGCAAAATGCCAGTTTTGTCTTAAGGCGTGCTTAACATTAAGCAGCCAAATATTTGCGCAGGTACAAGGCCTTATCGCGTCGCTTTCGCCCTTCCCTCGGCCTCGAGAATCCGCGAAAATGGCGGCATGTCGATCAAGCTGCTTTCCGAAACGCTCATCAACCAAATCGCCGCCGGCGAGGTCATCGAACGCCCCGCCAGCGCCGCCAAGGAACTGATCGAGAACGCGCTCGACGCAGGCGCCACGCGTATCGAGATCGCCACCTCGGGCGGCGGCAAGAGCCTGCTTCGGGTGACCGACAACGGCTCGGGCATGGACGAGCGCGATCTGGAGCTTGCCGTGCGCCGGCACTGCACCTCGAAGATCACCGATACGCTCGACGATATCCATACGCTCGGCTTTCGCGGCGAGGCGCTGCCCTCGATCGGCTCGGTGGCGCGGCTGACGATTTCGAGCCGCCGCCGCGACAGCGATGGCGGGGCGGAAATTTCGGTGGCGGGCGGCAAGCTGCAGCATCTGAGGCCATCAGCGCTCAATCCCGGCACCATCGTCGAGGTGCGCGACCTCTTCTTCGCGACGCCGGCGCGGCTGAAATTCCTGAAAACGGAGAAGGCCGAGGCCGGCGCGATCACCGAGATCGTCAAGCGCATGGCGATCGCCTTCCCGCAGGTGCGCTTCGTGCTCTCGGGCACCGACCGCACGACGCTGGAGTTTCCGGCGACCGGCGACGACCATCTGGCGCGCATGGCGCAGATCCTCGGCAAGGACTTCCGCGACAACGCAATCGAAATCAATGCCGAGCGCGAGGATGTGACGCTGACCGGCTTTGCCGGCGTGCCGACCTTCAACCGCGGCAACGCGGCGCATCAATATGCCTTCGTCAACGGCCGGCCGGTGCAGGACAAGCTGGTGCTGTCGGCGATCCGCGGCGCCTATGCCGAGACGATCCCATCGGGACGCTACGCGGTGGCGGTGCTGTCGATCGGGCTCGATCCGGCGCTGGTCGACGTCAATGTGCATCCGGCCAAGTCGGACGTACGCTTTCGCGATCCGCAACTGGTGCGCGGGCTGATCGTCGGCGCGATCCGCGAGGCGCTGGCGCGCGACGGCAGCCGGGCGGCGACCACGGGCGCCGACGGCATGCTGCGCGCCTTCCGCGCCGGCTTCCAGCCGAACGGCTACCGGCCGCAACCGCAGCAGCAATGGAGCGCCGAGACCTCGCCGTCGCGGCCTTTCTCCGCCGCCGCCGGCTACTCCCACTCCCCGCCGCGTCCGGCCGGCAACGGTTTTGGCGAGCGGCCACAGACATCGTTCGACGGGCTGACGATGCCGACGGCCCGGGCCGAGACCACGCAGACTTCGCCATGGATGGCGCCAGCGCCCGTCGCCGAGGCCGAGGTGCCGTCGCGCTTCCCGCTCGGCGCGGCGCGCGCGCAGATCCACGAGAACTACATCGTGGCGCAGACCGAAACCGGGCTTGTCATCGTCGACCAGCACGCCGCGCATGAGCGGCTGGTGTTCGAGGCGATGCGCAAGGCGCTGCACTCCAAGAGATTGGCCTCGCAGGTGCTGCTGATCCCCGAGATCATCGACCTGCCGGAAGAGGATTGCGACCGGCTGATGCAGTTTTCCTCCGAGTTCGGCGAGCTCGGGCTTGGCATCGAGCGTTTCGGGCCGGGCGCCATCGCCGTGCGCGAGACGCCGGCGATGCTCGGCGAGGTCGACGCCTCGGGGCTGATCAAGCAGCTCGCCGACGAGATCGCCGAGTGGGACACGGCATCGGGACTATCGGCAAAGCTCGAATATGTGGCGGCGACCATGGCGTGCCACGGATCGGTGCGCTCGGGACGGCGGCTGCGGCCGGAGGAGATGAACGCGCTGCTGCGGCAGATGGAGATGACGCCGGGCTCCGGACAGTGCAATCACGGCCGGCCGACCTATATCGAGCTCAAGCTTTCCGACATCGAGCGGCTGTTCGGCCGGAGCTGAAATCGCTGGCAATGGCGGCTGTTGCGGGGTATGGCAATCCTGTTACGGCCGGCTTTGAGGATTGGAGCGCATGAACTTGTTTGAAGGAAACGGAAACCGCGAAGCGAAGATACGTTATCTCGATGCGGATTTTCAGATCCTGTCGCCGGGTTCCCATGTCGTGTGCGCCATGACGGGCAAGCAGATCCCGCTCGACGAACTGCGCTACTGGAGCGTCGCCCGCCAGGAACCCTATGCCGACGCCGTGTCCTCCTTCGAGGCCGACAAGCGCGCCGGCGTGCTGCCGAACCAGAAGCGGTAGTCGCAGGCCCTTCGGCGAGACGGCGCAGCGCGAAGGCAGCGCCTCGGCCATGGAGAAAACAATGATCAAGATCATCGCATTGCTGCACAGCGCCGTCGGCCGGGATTGGCAGACTCCGCCCAAGGAGATGGGCCTGAAGACCTTGTACGAAGCCGAAGCGCAGGGCTTCGTCGAAATCCGCGGCGAATACCAGAAACGGCAATTCCGCCTGACGCCGATGGGCTTCCAGACCGTCGAGCGCGACAGGCGGCGGCTGGAAGCGCGCAAGCTTTAAAGCCGGCCCTTTCGGCGGCTCGCAGTCTCACACCGCAAAAGGACGAGAACCGGTGCCTTTCCGTTCATCCGCCCTGTTGTCCGCCGCCCTCATCGGGATGGCCATCCTGCTTGGCGCTGTCGTCGGCTCCGCCCGGCCCGTGCTTGCCGGACCCTGCGCGCGGGAAACGGTCGAGAACACCAATTACGTGATCTGCACCGTCGATCCCGCCAAGGTTGACCTGCGTCTCTTCTGGAAAGGCGACGACGGCGCGCCCTACCGCTCCTTCCCCGGTATCGCTGACGCCGTCACCGCCAAGGGCAAGACGCTCGTCTTCGCCGTCAATGCCGGGATGTATCTCGAGGATTTCTCGCCGATTGGCCTCTATGTCGAGAACGGCCGAGAGCTGCGGCCGGTGGCAAGCGTCAAGGCGCCGACGGCGAGCGGGCCGGTGCCGAACTTCTACAAGAAGCCCAACGGCGTCTTCTATATCGGCGACAAGGGCGCGGGCATCCTGCCGACCGCGACTTTCATGAAGCAACGCCCCGACGTCAGGCTGGCCACGCAGTCCGGGCCGATGCTGGTGATCGCAAACAGGATCAACCCGATCTTCATCGCCGGCTCCAGCGACCGCACGCGGCGCAGCGGCGTCGGTGTCTGCGGCAATGGGACCGTCCGTTTCGCGGTCAGCGACGATCCCGTCAACTTTCACAATTTCGCGCGGCTTTTCCGCGATCGGCTGCAATGCCCGGACGCGCTGTTTCTCGATGGCGGCGGCGGCGCGGGGTTCTATAGCGGCGAATTGGGGCGCAGTGATTTTTCCTGGCATGGCGGGTATGGGCCGGTGTTCGGAGTGGTGGAGTAGAGCCTTGGTCGAGAGGGTGGAGCCAGGATTACCCCCTCTGCCCTGCCGGGCATCTCCCCCACAAGGGGGGGAGATCGACTCGCGGTTAGGTCTTCGCCAAACGTTGAAGTAGGAGCGAGCGGGCAAGCCCAGCCAATCTCCCCACCTGTGGGGGAGATGTCCGGCAGGACAAAGGGGGGCGACACACGGCACAACGCCCATCGCATCGACAGCGCTAGTGAAAAGTCCGCACCTCGACAGGAGCCCGACAAGCGATGGCAGCCTTGCGACCCCAGGCCAGCGCCTCGTCCATGCCATCAGCCTCCAGCACCCATAAACCGCCGACATGCTCGCTGGTTTTGAGATAGGGACCGTCGCTCACCGAGACATTTCCATCGGCATCGGCGCGCAACGACTTGGCGGTGCCCGCCCGATGCAGGCCGCCGACGAAGAGCCGGATGCCGGCGGCGATCATCTCGTCGTTGAGCGCATCGATCGCACGATGCATCGCCTCATCTTCCGAGACGGCGGGGTCGTAATCATCAGGGTGGTGAATGGCTACCAGATAGCGGGGCATGACGTCTCCTCCATGTTGAACCTATCGTAGAGACGATTGGGGGCTGCGGCATCCGACATGTTTGCTCATGTGGGGGTGCGATAGGCTGGCGCGAAGTGAGGGTTGCTCAAGGCGAGCGTGGAGCGAGGGTTACCCCCTCTGCCCTGCCGGGCATCTCCCCCACAGGTGGGGAGATTGGCTGGGCGCGGCCGCTCGCTCTACCTTCATTGTTTGGATTGGGGAGCAAGCCACGAGTCGATCTCCCCCCTTGTGGGGGAGATGTCCGGCAGGACAGAGGGGGTGCTTCACGGCAGAACGCTCGTTAACGCGCTTACCCCGCCGCCGCCATCTCCTTCAGCCGTCGTTCACGGCAGGCATCGACCGCGCGGTCGATGATCAGCCCCGGCGCCAGATGGTCCTCGAAGGTCATTTCCACCTCGATCACCCGGCACTTCGAGGCCAGCGTCTCGGCCTTGCCGTGGTGACCCGCCAGCCGCACGAAGTCCTTGGAGGTGGTGACGATCTGGAGGTCGTCGCGGGCGGCGGTTTCGAGGATGTCGTCGATCTCGTCGTCGGTCAGATGCTCGTGATCGCCGAAGGAGCGGCGGGCGACGGTTTCGGCACCGATCTCATCGACCGTACGGAAAAATTTCGAGGGATCGGCGATGCCAGCGAAGGCGAGCACCCGGCGGCCCTTCAGGTCGGCGCCATCGGAGACGGTGACGGAAGCGGTGAAATAGGGCTTGGCGGCGCGCGCCGCGATGCGCACGATCTGATCGGCGGCTGCACCCGCGCCCACCTTCAGAAGCGCTGTCGCGTAGCGCAGCTGCAGCTTGATCGGCGCGCGCACCGGGCCGCCCGGAACGATATGGCCGTTGCCGAGGCCGCGCGTAGCGTCGATGACCAGCAGCGCGTAATCGATGGCGAGGCGGGCGCTCTGGAAGCCGTCATCCATGATGATCAGGTCGGCGCCTTCCTTGACGAGACGCTTGGCGCCCTCGACACGGCGGCGGGAAATGACGGTGAGCGCCTCGCGGGCGAGAAGCAGCGGTTCGTCGCCGACGGCCACGGCGCGGTGGTGGCCGGCATCGACCACGGTGGTCACATCGAGCGAGCCGCCATAACCGCGACTGAGGAAGCCGGGCGTCAGGCCCTTGGCCTTGGCGGCACGGGCGATCGCAATGGCGGTCGGCGTCTTGCCGGCGCCGCCGACTGTGAAATTGCCGACGCAGATCACAGGGACGGGCACCGAAGCACGCCTGGCGTTGACCATGCGGTAGCCCGAGATACGGCCGTAAAGAAAGGAGATCGGATAGAGCGTCCAGGCGCGCCAATCGGCTTTCGTCCACCAGAATGGTGGCGCTTCGGATACCATCTTCGCCGTCCTGCTTTTCGCACCGCCGGCATGGCGCCCGCCGATGTCATCTCCACCCGAGCGAAAAGAAAAGGCAATTTTCAAGAAAAAGCAAGCCTTTGGTCGATCAGGCGAACTGCAGGCCGGGCAGCAGCCCTTCGAGTTCGGTGATATCGTTGAGGCAATGATCGCTGGCGGCGGCGAGCGATTCACGCGATCCGGTGCCGGTCAAAACCGCGACCGTCAGCCCGACATTGGCGTTGCGGCCCATGTGCAGATCGTGGTTGTTGTCGCCGACGACGGCGACTTCCGACGGGTGAAGACCGGTTGCCGCGCAGAAGCCGAGCACCATGCCGGGCTCCGGCTTGGTGCCGTGGCCGCTGTCGTAGCCGGCGACGTAATCGATGTAATCGGCAAAGCCGAAGCGCCTCGCCGTCTGGCGGATCGAGCGCTCGTTATCGCTGGAGGCGACGCCGAGCTTGAAGCCGCGCGCATGCAGCCGGGCGAAGAAAGAAGCGAGATCGGTGACCGGCACGGAGAAATCGGCGGCATGGGAAAAGAGTTCGTCGAGCCTTACCGTCAGCTCGTCGACGGGAACCGTCGACCCGGCGGCGACGAGGCCTTCCGATATCTGCCTGGTATTGCCGGCGGCGAGCAGGCTGTCGGGAACGATATGGCCGGTCAAGGGATCCATGCCGCAGGCAAGCAGCAGGCGGTCGGCAAGCGCAGCGTCGCCCTTGGCGGCGATCAGCGCCAGCTCGCGGTTCACGGGCAGCCAGCTCTCGTCATAATCGAGGAGCGTGCCATCCTTGTCGAACAGGATACCCTTGATCACCTGCATGTCCTTGTCCGTCTCTAGCGTTGCGCCGCAGCCTTCGGCAGCAGCCTTGCCTTTACCGTCAGCGGATTGATGTAGGGCTCGAGACCCTTCATCGTCGCCGTCAGCGCACCGCGCATTTCTTGCACGGCCGCGGCGCCGGCCTCGATCATATTGCGGCGCGCCGGGTCGTTGGTCAGCAAATAATGCACGCCCTTGGCCAGCATCTCGGTATCGCGCACCATGCGGGCGCTGCCACGGCGGGCAAGCCGCTGATAGGCCTCGCGGAAATTCTGGACATTGCTGCCCGACAGCACCGCGCAGCCGAGCATGGCCGGCTCGAGCGGGTTCTGCCCGCCCTCGCCGAACAGCGAGCGGCCGACGAAGGCGACCTCGGTCATGCGCAGATAAAGCCCCATCTCGCCGATCGTATCACCGAGGAAGACGTCGACATCGGGGGTGAGCATATCCTCACGCGTGCGGCGGGCGACCTTCAGCCCCTGCTTGACCAGTTCGGCCTCGATGGCATCGGCGCGCTCGGGATGGCGCGGCACGATGATCGTCAGCTGGCCGTTGCGTTCCCTCAGCGTGCGGTGGACGATGCCGGCCGCCTTCTCCTCGCCATCGAAGGTGGAGATCGCCGCCCATGTCTTGCGGTCGCCGACCTGCTGCTGATAGCGCGCGAAGGTGGCGGGATCATAAGACGGCGCGTCGGTATCGACCTTGAGATTGCCGGACATCAGCACCTGGCGCGCGCCCAGGTCGCGGAAACGCTCGGCATCGACATCCGACTGCGCGATGACGAGCGCGAGGTTCTCGAACAGCGCCTCGGCCAGCGCCTGACGGCGGGTCCAGCGGGCGAAGGAGCGATCGGACATGCGGGCGTTGACGAGGATCTGCGGGATGCGGCGGCGGCCCAGCTCCAGCACGGTGGCCGGCCAGATCTCGGATTCGGCGATCAGCGCGCAATCGGGCTGCCAGTAATCGAGGAAACGGCTGACGGCGGGCTTCAGGTCGAGCGGCACATATTGGTGGATGACTTCCGTGCCGACGCGCTCGGCGGCGAGCTTGGCCGAGGTGACGGTGCCCGTCGTCAGGATGACGTGGACGTCGCGGCGGCGGATCTCGCGGATAAGGGGAATGACGGCGTTCATCTCGCCGACGCTCGCGGCATGAAACCAGACCAGCGGACCGGCGGGGCGATCGGCGCTGGCATAGCCGGAGCGCTCGAGCCGGCGAGCCCTGTCTTCCTTGCCCTTGGCGGCGCGATAGGTCAGATAACCGCCGACGAAGGGCGTGATCAACGTCCCGGCCGCCTGATAAGCGCCCAGCGCGAAACGCGCCATGCGGCCGCTCATATGACACGTCTCCGATCGACGATGATCGACATCAACCCATTCCCAAATATCATTGCGGCCGAAATGACCGATCAGTTTGTTCAGAATGCGTCAACAACCGCCCCTGCACCTCGATAAGACAGGCGGCTGGATAAAAACGAGGGCCACCAGGGCCGAAAATTATTTGCCGGACTTGTCTTCGGGATCAAGCAAGCGGTGCATATGGACAATGAAATAGCGCATGTGGGCATTATCGACGGTCGACTGGGCCTTGGACTTCCAGGCCGTCAGAGCGGATGCGTAATCGGGGAAGATGCCGACGATATCCAGGCCCGAGAGATCGCTGAACTGCACGTCATCGAGACTTTCCAGCTCGCCGCCGAACACGAGGTGCAACAATTGCTTCTTTTCACCGGACTTGGTCATTTCGGTCACTTCCTTCATCTGCTCCTCCGCCGTTTCATCTGAGGGATTTTGACGGAAACGTCAACTGCTCAGCGCGCCGCGATAGGGGATAGAAATTCATTCAACAGCGGCTCGGAGCCGGCGCAAAGCTCGCCGTGGCGAACATCCGCGCGGTTATAGGTCAGCGCCGTTCCATCGAGGTTGACGAGACGGCCACCCGCCCGTTCCAGAATGAGGTCGGCGGCGGCCAGATCCCAGTCGTGGGAATTGCGCTTCACGAAGGTGCCGTCGATCGCCCCATCGGCCACCATGGCGACGCGGTAGGCGAGCGAGGGCACGTGCCTGATCCGCTCGATCCTGCCGCGCAGCGGCTGGGGGAAGCCGTTCAGCACATCCTCGGCGATGGCGAAACGAACCGGCGGCTTCGGCTCCGATACGCGGATCGGCATGCCGTTTTTCAGGGCGACGCCACCGGCGACCGCCTCATAGAGTTCGTCGAGTGCCGGCGCGTTGAGCACGCCGGCAACCGGCCGCCCCTTGTGGACGACGGCGATGCTGACGCACCAGAGCTTCTGTCCGGCGAGGAAGCCGCGGGTGCCGTCGATCGGATCGATGATGAAGAGCGTGTCGCGCGACAGCCGTTCGGCGCTGTCCTCGGTCTCTTCCGACAACCAGCCGTAATCCGGCCGGGCGGCGCGCAACAGGGTTTCGAGGATTTCGTTGGCGGCGAAATCGGCGGCGCTGACCGGCGAGCGGCCCTCGTTCTTCCACCAGACCTCGGGCGACTGGTTGAAATGGCTGAGCGCCACGGCACCTGCTCGCCTTGCAGCGTCGGCGATCAGGTCCAGATCGCTCTGCCAGCGGGCATTGTCCACGTCGCTCATCCCAAGTTCCAATCCGTCAGCGGCTAGAGCATGTCGCGCAAAAGTGTGAAGCGGTTTTGCGACGAAGACATGCGGTAAAAGAAAGACCTAAAGCGCAACAAGCGAATCTGAAAGATCGCGACGCGCTTTAGCCCACGATCACCGTCCGGCCAGCGTCATTCCCTCGATCGCGATGGTCGGGGCGGCTACCCCGTACTTGCGGTCGATGTCGTTGGCCGGCGTTACCCGCATGAACATCTCCTTGAGGTTCGATGCAATGGTCACTTCCGAAACCGCGAAGGTCAATTCACCGTTTTCGATCCAGAACCCGGTGGCGCCACGGCTGTATTCGCCGGTGATCATGTTGACCCCCTGCCCGATCAGCTCGGTGATGTAAAAACCGTTGCCGACGCCACGGATCAGGTCCTCGGGCGAGATATCGCCGGGCTCGAGCGCCAGGTTGGTCGAGGCGGGCGTCACCGCATTGCCGCCGCGCACGCCACGGCCGTTGGTCTCCATGCCGATCTCGCGGGCGGTTGATGTCGAAAGGAACCAGTGCTTCAGGACGCCGTCCTCGATCATCACCATGCGCTCGCCGGAGACGCCTTCGCCATCGAAGGGGCGCGAGGCGGGGCCGCGCACTATCATCGGATCGTCGGTGATCGACAGGCCGGATTTCAGCACCTGTTCGCCCATCCTGTCGCGCAGGAAGCTGGTCTTGCGCGCAACCGAAGCACCGTTGATGGCGCCGGCGATGTGGCCGACGAAGCCGCGCGCGATACGCGGATCGAAGATCACGGTGACGTTCTTGCCGGTATCGACCTGGCGCGGCTTCAGGCGCTTGACGGCCCGTTCACCGGCGCGGCGGCCGATTTCGGCGGGATCGTCCAGTTCTGAGAAATAGATGCGGCTGTCGAAATCGTAGTCGCGCTCCATGCCGGTGCCCTCGCCGGCGATGACGCTGACGGAGCGGCCGAAGCGCGAGCCCATGTAGCTGCCTTCAAAGCCGTGCGAGGTGACGAGAACCATGCCGCCGCGACCCGACGATGCGCCGGCGCCCGAGGAATTGGTGACGCCATTGACCGCAAGGCCGGCCGCTTCCGTCGCAAGCGCCGCCTCGCGCAACTGGTCGGCGGAAACCTCGGTGCTGTCGAGCAGTTGCAGGTCGGGATAGGATCTGGCGAGCCGGCTCTCGTCCGCGAGGCACGCGAAGGGATCTTCCGGCGAGACCTTGGCCATGGCGACCGCGCGCTCGGCGAGCACCGACATGTCGAAGCCGGGATTGGCCGAGACGATGGCGACGCGCTTGCCGACGAAGACGCGCAGCGAGAAATCATCGCTTTCGGAGGATTCTGTTTCCTCCACCTTGCCGAGCCGCACGCTGACGGATTGCGATCGGGAGCGGACGACCACCGCATCGGCGGCATCGGCACCCGCCTTCCTGGCGAGGTCGATCAGCTGGCTGGCGCGGGAGAGAAGCGTCGAGGAATCAATTTCAGAGGACATGGTTTGGCCTTTCCTTCGCGTTCCATTTATTGTGCGCTACGGAAAGCATCAAGGCCGACGGCGCCGATTCTTTTTCGCGCTGCTTGCGCAATCACGACCATTGAAAGAAGCTTAGCGGATGTCCGAGCCCAACGCCCTCTTCACCGAAACGATCCTGCTGCTCGGCGGCGCGGTCGTTTCGGCCCCGATCTTCAAGCGGCTGGGGCTTGGAACGGTGCTCGGCTATCTCGCCGCCGGCGTGGTGATCGGGCCGATCTTCAACGGGCTGACTGACGGAGAGCAGATCCTGAACGTTGCCGAACTCGGCGTCGTGTTCCTGCTGTTCATCATCGGGCTGGAGCTGAAGCCGAGCCGGCTCTGGCAGATGCGGCGCGACATATTCGGGCTCGGCGCCGCACAGGTCATCCTTACCGGTCTGGCGCTCACCGCCCTGGCCTACATCTCCGGACTGCTGGACTGGCGCGGCAGCATCATCGCCGGCTTCGGGCTGGCGCTGTCCTCCACCGCGTTTGCCATGCAGATACTGGAGGACGACGGCGACGTCAGCACACGCTACGGGCAGCGCTCCTTTTCCATGCTGCTGTTCCAGGATCTCGCCATCGTGCCGCTTCTGGCGCTGATCAACATCCTCGACACCGGCAAGGGCCACGGCACGCCGATCGTCGACTTCGGGATCGCCATCGGCGCTGTCGGCGCGATGATCGTCATGGGCCGCTACCTTCTGACGCCGCTGTTCCAGATCATCGCCAGCACCGGCGCGCGCGAGGCGATGATCGCGGCGGCACTTTTCGTCGTCATGGGGTCGGCGACACTGATGCAGATGGCCGGGCTATCGATGGCGATGGGCGCGTTCCTGGCGGGCGTGATGCTGGCGGAATCCTCCTATCGACACGAGCTTGAAGCGGATATCGAGCCCTTCCGCGGCGTGCTTCTCGCCATCTTCTTCATCGCCGTCGGCCTGTCTTTGCAGCTCGACGTGCTCTGGGACAACGCACTGGTCATCCTCGTCACCGTGCCTGTCGTCATGGCGGCGAAGGCGCTGATCATCTACGCGCTCTGCCGGCTGACCGGCTCGGACCACAATGACGCGATCCGCATCGCCTTCCTGTTGCCGCAGGGCGGTGAATTCGGCTTCGTGCTGTTTTCGGCGGCCGGTGCTTCGTCGCTGATGCCATCGAGCACGGCATCCCTCCTGATCGCCATCGTGACGCTTTCCATGGCGCTGACGCCGATCGGCACCAAGCTTGCCAAAAGGTTCCAGAGCGGCGAGACGAAGGAGACGCTGGAGGAGGATTTCGAGGGCGCCGGCGCCGACGTGCTGATGATCGGCTTCTCGCGTTTCGGCCAGATCGCGTCGCAGATCCTGCTTGCCGGCGGACGCGCGGTGACCGTCATCGACACTTCCGCCGACCGCATCCGCCAGGCCTCCTCCTTCGGTTTCCGCATCTATTTCGGCGACGGCACGCGCAAGGACGTGCTGCGGGCGTCCGGCATCGACCACGCCAAGATCGTCGTCGTCTGCACGCAGAAACGGGAAGTGACCGACAAGATCGTCGAGCTGGTGCAGGCCGACTATCCCGAGGCCAAGCTTTTCGTGCGCTCCTACGACCGCGTTCACTCGATCGCGCTGCGCAACCTCAATGTCGACTACGAACTGCGCGAAACGCTGGAATCGGGCTTGCTGTTCGGCCGCCGGACACTGGAAGCGCTCGGCATCAGCGAGGCCGCCGCCTACGAGATCGGCGAAGACATCCGCCGCCGCGACGAGCAGCGACTGGAGCTGCAGGTGACCGAGGGACTACAGGCTGGCCGCGACATGCTCTACTCGCAGCCGGTCAAGCCGGAACCGCTGGTGAAGCCGAAGCGGACGATGGATTTCTCACAGGATCCGCTGGCGGGCACGGGGGATGCGGTGGCGGATGTTTAGGGCAAGACCCTAGCCCCGACTTAACCGCGCGCATGCGTCTCGATCGCGCCATCCAGAGCATATTTCAGCTCGTCCTTGACACCCTGAGACATGGCCAGCACTTCGCGGGCCTTCAAAAAATCCATGACGCCGGTGCGGCCGACGGCGGGGCGCAGGAAAATGTGGGGCGGCTGGATGCGGAGTTTGAGGGTGATCGCCGTCTGCATCATCAGCTGGCCGGAGCCGAAGATGCTTTCCATGCGGTTCGGAATATGCGTGCCGTCACCTTCAGGCGCGCCGACGACGTCGATGCCGATGACGATATCGGCGCGGTCCATCAGACATTCATAGGGGACGGGATTGCTGATGCCGCCGTCGATCATCACCCGGCCATGCAAGCGGACCGGCATGAAGACGGCGGGGATGGCGGAAGAGGCTGCGAGGGCCGGAAACAGCTGCCCCTCGCTCACCAGCACTTCCTGCTGGCCGTAATAGTCGGTGGCGGTCACCGTCATCGGGATCGGCAGGTCCTCGAAGCGATCGGGGAGATCGGCCGGGAGAAATGCTTTCAGGATACGCTCGAGGTTGAACTGGCCGATGCGCACGCCGTTCGCCACCGCGTCGCGCACGGTCTGCGGGCGCAGGCCCCAGAGGCGGCTGACGACGGCGGTCTTGTTGCCGACGGTCATCAGCGCGTGTTCGCGGATGGCCTCGCCGGTCATGCCGGCCGCCATGCCGGCGCCCATGATGGCGCCGATCGAGGAGCCCGATATCGCCACAGGGCGAATGCCGAGCTCGTCAAGCGTTTCGATGACGTGGATATGGGCGAGGCCGCGTGCACCGCCGCCGCCGAAGGCGATGGCAATACGCGGCGACGCGCCGGAGGCAACATCTTCGAGAGCAGGGAACGCGGAACTGGTCTTTTCGGCCTGCTGTGTCACCCTTCGCCCCCTGTCGCCGCTACCTATTCAGGCTGGTAGCGGTAGAAATGCACCCTGGTATCGCCGAAGATGCGGCTTTCCAGGAACAGATAGGAAGGATCGACCGAAACGGCAACGTCGGCGCGCTCCTCGAGCACGGCAATCGCGCCCGGAAACAGCCAACCACCCCTCGCGGCAGCCGCCATTGCCTTTTCGCCGAGACCCTTGCCATAGGGCGGGTCGGCGAAGAGGAACTGGAATGGCTCGAGATTGCCGACGCTGCCGAGATCGGTCGCGTCGCGCCTCAGGATGCGCGTCTTGCCGTGCAGGCCGAGCGCATCGATGTTTTCCCAGAGCAGGCCCCGGCCCTCGACGCTGTTTTCAACGAAGAGCGCATGGCGACAGCCGCGCGAGACGGCTTCAAGCCCAACCGCGCCTGTGCCGGCGAAGAGATCGAGTATCCGGGTGCCATCGACGCATTCCGGATAGGCATGGCTCAGAATATTGAACAGGCTCTCACGCGTCCGGTCGGCAGTCGGCCGGATGTCGTTGGATTTGGGCACGGCGAGCGACCGTCCGCGAAACTCACCGCCGACGATCCGCACCGCGTCCTATTCCCTTGCCTTTTGGTCCACCACGCGACGGCCTGCCCGAGGGCTTGCCACCGCCACCGGGACGATCGCCCGAAGGCTTGCCCGAAAAACTCTTCGCACCCGGCTTGGAGCCGCCAGGCTTCGCCCCGAAGCTCTTGCCGCGCGGCCCGTCACCACGCGGTTTGTCGCCGAAGGGACGATCACCTCTCGGGCGCTCGCCCTGGGGACGATCTCCACGGGGCCGATCGCCATACGAACGCTCGCCGGCCGGACGCTCGGAACGAGCCTCGCCGGAGAAACGCTTGGCGCGGGGACGCTCGTCGCCCTCTTCGCGCGGACGGCGGTCGCCGAACGGCCGGTCGCCTGTCGGACGGTCACCACGGGGAGGACGATCACCGAAAGGCCGATCGCCACGTGGCCTGTCAGCACGGGGTGGGCGGTCGCCGAAGGAGCGCGGACGGTCGCCGTCCTCGCGCGGCTTGCGTTCGCCACGCGGCTTGTCACCAAAGGGACGATCGCCTCTTGGGCGCTCGCCCTGGGGACGATCGCCACGGGGTGGGCGATCACCATAAGGCCGGTCGCCGCGAGCCGTGCGGTCGCCGCCGGAGCGGTCACCGCGATCACCAAACGAGCGGTCGCCACGGGGACGGTCACCGAAGCCGCGATCGCCACGGTCGCCGCGCTTGCGGTCGTCGTCGCGGCTCACGTCGCTGGAGCGGATCCATTCGCCCTCTTCGTCGCGGGCGCGGTTGATCTGCACGCGCGGGCCTTCGTCGTAGCTTGTCGGCTGCGGCTTGGAACGGCCGGGCTTCTCGCCACGGCGCAGCGCCGTCTGGGCGTTCTTTTCGGCCTTGGCGGCTGCCTTTTCGCCGAGCGGACGGGCGCCGGGCGCCATCCAGACATTGGCGTTGCGGCGGCTGCCGAGCGCCGGGCGCTTCGGGCCCTCATCCTTGCGGTCGCCCCCACGGCTTGGGCCACGGCCACCATCGCGATCACGATCGCCGCCACGGCGGTCGTCGCGTTTATCGTCGCGCTTGGTGTCGAGGCGGCTCAGCGCGCGTTCGCGCTTGTCTTCCGGCTTCCACGAGCGCTCGCGGCGCTCGGGCCGGGCGTCGGCTTCCTCTTCCTCGGTCACGGCGGGCGCGTTGTAGATCGGCGCGTCGAAATTGGCCTTGGCATCCTCGATCAGGCGCGGGCCGAGCTGGTCGCGCAACGTGCGTCCACGCACTTCGATCACCGCCCGCTCTGGGATGTCACCGAGCTGGAACGGGCCGTAGGAGATGCGGATCAGGCGGTTGACGTCTAGACCGAGCGCGCCGAGCACGTTCTTGATTTCGCGGTTCTTGCCTTCGCGCAGGCCCATGGTGAGCCAGACGTTGGAGCCCTGCACCTTGTCGAGCGTCGCTTCAATGGCGCCGTAGAGCACGCCGTCGACGGCGATGCCGTCCTTCAGCTTGTCGAGCGCTTCCTGGTCGATCTCGCCATGGGCGCGCACGCGGTAGCGGCGCAGCCAGCCGGTCGTCGGCAGTTCCAGCGCACGCGCCAGTCCCCCGTCGTTGGTCAAGAGCAGCAGACCTTCGGTGTTGATGTCGAGGCGGCCAATCGACATGACGCGCGGCAGATCGTCCGGCAGATTGTCGAATACGGTCGGGCGGCCTTCCGGATCGGCATTGGTGGTCACCAGACCGGCGGGCTTGTGGTAGAGCCACAGGCGCGTGCGCTCGATGCCGCGGATCGGCATGCCGTCGACTTCGATCTTGTCGGTGAGCGTGACGTTGACGACGGGCGTATCCAGCGGCTTGCCGTTCAGCGTGACGCGGCCATCGAGGATCATGCGCTCGATATCGCGACGCGAGGCAACGCCGGCGCGCGCCATCACCTTGGAGATGCGTTCCGCCTTGCTGTCGCTCGTCACGTCGGACACGGCATCCGCCTTGTCAGCCGATTTTGCGAACTTTCTTGCGGGCTTTTCGCCCGATTTCGCGCCGGTATCGCGCGGGGATGGCTTGCCACCCGGCCGTTTTGGCTTGTCTTTGAATGTCATTTGTTGTTTGCCTGCCTTTTGGGGCCTTCTATCAGTTCGCGCCCCTGCGGTTAAGTGGAAATTGTCGGATCGTGAAGACAAATCAATTTATGGAGCTGGCGCTTGAGGAGGCGCGTGCCGCGGGCGCGCGCGGCGAGGTGCCGATCGGCGCGGTCGTCGTCCTCGACGGCACCGTGATTGCCTCATCCGGCAACCGCACCCGCGCGCTCAATGACATCACCGCGCATGCCGAAGTCGCCACCATCCGCATGGCCTGCGAGGCGCTCGGCCAGGAGCGATTGACGGGCGCCGATCTCTACGTGACGCTGGAACCCTGCACGATGTGCGCGGCGGCCATCTCGTTTGCCCGCATCCGCCGGCTCTATTATGGGGCGGAGGACCCGAAGGGTGGCGGGGTGGACAGCGGTGTGCGGTTCTACGCGCAGCCGACGTGCCATCATGCGCCGGAGGTGTACTCCGGGATGAGCGAGGTGCAGGCGGCGGAGATCTTGCGGGGCTTCTTTCAGGGGAAGCGGGATTAGGGGCGCTTCCGGCCCGACAAGGCGCTGCAATGCGCCAACTTCGCAGAACCTAAAGTCGAAATATTGATTGCCTATCAATAGCTTGAGAGAATCTCGACCGGTCGTTCATCCCCGCGCTCGAAACCCGCCCCTACACTATCGGCGTCCCGTCATCGGATACACCGGCAGGCGTGCCGGCGAGGCGGGATCGGCGCTGGGTGTTTGAGGAGGACGCAAGCTCTCTCATCCGGGGTTCGCAGAAAATGGTCTCCCTCCGGTGACGGCGGGTCCTGTCGCAAGACGGGCCCGAGTTGAGCCCGGACGTGCCTGTGAGGCACACATGGTTCCGCCGCGAAGTTGGGCGGAAAGGCAGAGGGACCGGAGTTGCGCTCATAAACCGCCGAACGGGGCGCTGGGAAGCGCCATATTCTACTTACTCAATCGAGGTGATTTCCAGCGCCCCGTCCGAGTGAAGATTGCATGGTGGAGACACGGGCCTTCGGGCGGCGTGGGGTTTTTGGTGTGTCTGTGGGGATGTGGTGCGATGATAGAGAGGTCTCGCCGTGGAACACCCCTCTCTGCCCTGCCGGGCATCTCCCCCCACAGGTGGGGGAGAGGACCTCGTGGCCCGCTCACAGTCTTGGCGTCAACATCGCCACAAGTTAAGCCCTCCCCCTTGTGGGGAGGGTTGGGAGGGGTCTTTGCCCTACGCGCTCACATCGAACGTTTGTAAAAAGCTCACCGCGCCCGAAACCCTACTGCAGCAGGTTCCACCACTGCTTGCCGGAGCCGGCGACGGCGGCTTCCTTTTTCTTCTTCTTCATCTTCTTCAGCTCGGGCTCGCCGACGTCGTCGAGCTTGGCGGGATCGTCGACCTGGCGGTATTCGGTCGGGGGATCGGAGATGAAGCGGCGCTGGTCGATATAGGCGCCCTTCTGGATAGCGCGGGCTTCGCGGTAGGCCTTGGTCTGCGCATCCGTGGTGCGGCGGCCGCCTTCGATCTGGTTGTTGGCGAGCGGCGACTGGTAGTTGGACTTGTCGCTGTTCTCGTCGGCTTCCTTGACGAGACGGGCGCGGGTTTCCTCAGGCGATCCGACCCATTCCGGATTGTCCTTGCTGGCGATCGACTGCTGCGGCGCAACCAGGTTTTCCTGGCCGCCGGTCTTCGGAACCACGAGGCCCGGACGCGGATTGTATTTCACGCCCTTGTTCTTGGGCTCGGCGCCGGTCAGCGAGGTGGATTGGCCAAGGTCATCGGTCAGCTGCTGGAATGCCGTCTTGTCCGTGCCGTATCGGGGGCCACTCGTGCAGCCCGACATCATCGCAGTGCCTGCCATCGCAACAGTCAGGCATGCGCCCAAACGGAACCAACGCTTCGATAACATGAAAACCCTTCCAGCCATGCCGGTGCAGTCAACGCTTCAACCGGACATCCTCCCCCTGACGGAAAAATCCGGCCATTTTCAGGCAGCTTTTACCGGATGAACCGCGATTGCGCAATTCATCCGGCAACTTTCTTCAGCTTATGCAGCAAGTTCGCGCAGTGCCGCCGCATCGCGGGCCGAAACATCGGGGTATTGCGGATCGGAACCGACATCCGTCGTGATCCGCCACGAGCGGGCGCATTTGGCGCCTTCCGCAAGCTTCGGCTCGACGCTGACGCCGGCCACCTCGGTGAGACGGAAGGCATCGGCCGGGCCTTCGTTGGCCTCGATGGCGATGCCCGAGGTGATGCAGATCTCCTCGAAGTCCTGGCCATCAAGCGCCTTCAAAAGCTCGGCATCGGCGATGTGGACGACCGGGGCCGCCTCCAGCGAGGAGCCGATGCGCTTGTCCTTGCGCTCGATCTCAAGCGCGCCGGTCACGACCGTGCGCACGGCGCGGATCTTCTTCCACTTTTCGGCGAGCGCCTCGTTCTTCCAGTTCGCCGGGATTTCCGAGAACTGCTCGAGGTGGACGGAGACGGCATCCGGGTTGCGCGACAGCCATGCCTCTTCCGTCGTGAAGGGCAGCATCGGGGCGAGCCAGGTCACCATGCAATCGAAGATATTGCGGATGACATGCAGCGAGGCGCGGCGACGCAGGCTGGAAGGCGCGTCGCAGTAAAGCGCATCCTTGCGAACGTCGAAGTAGAAGGCCGAGAGCTCGACATTGGCGAAATCGATCAGCGCGCGGGCGATCTTCTTGAAGTCGAAGGCGTCGTAGTTTTCACGCACCAGCTGGTCGAGCTCGGCCAGACGATGGAGCATCAGCTGCTCCAGCTCCGGCATCTCGGAGACTTCGAAGGTCTCGCCCTTGTCATGCGCCAATGTGCCGAGCATCCAGCGGATGGTGTTACGCAGCTTTCTATAGGCGTCGACATTGGTCTGGATGATCGTCTTGCCGACGCGCAGGTCGTCGGCGTAGTCGGATGTCATGACCCAGAGGCGCAGGATGTCGGCGCCGGCATCCTTCATGATCTCCTGCGGCGAGGTGACGTTGCCCTTCGACTTCGACATCTTCTCGCCCTTCTCGTCCATGGTGAAGCCATGGGTGAGAACGGCGTTGTAAGGCGCGCGGCCACGGGTGGCGGCCGATTCCAGCAGCGACGAGTGGAACCAGCCGCGATGCTGGTCGGAGCCCTCGAGATAGAGATCGGCCGGCCACTTGAGATCGGGACGGTCTTCCAGCGTAAAGGTGTGGGTCGAGCCACTGTCGAACCAGACATCGAGGATGTCCATGACCTGGGTCCACTTGGCGTGGTCGTGACCGTTGCCGAGGAAGCGATCCTTGGCGCCTTCGGCGAACCAGGCATCGGCACCCTCGACGTCGAAGGCTTCGAGGATGCGATTGTTGACCTCTTCGTCCTGCAGGACGTTGCCGCCCTCATCAGCGAAGACGCAGATCGGAACGCCCCATGCGCGCTGACGCGAAAGCACCCAGTCCGGACGCTGCTCGATCATGGCACGCAGGCGGTTCTGGCCGGCAGCGGGTACAAAACGGGTATCGTCGATGGCGTTCAGAGCACGAGTGCGCAGCGTCGTGCCGTCCTTGAGGTCCTTGTCCATGTAGACGAACCACTGCGGCGTATTGCGGAAGATGATCGGCTTTTTGGAGCGCCAGGAATGCGGATAGGAATGCTTCAGGCGGCCACGGGCGAACAGCGCGTTGCGCTCGATCAGCGTCTTGATGACGCGCTCGTTGGCATCGCCCTTCTTGCCGTTGTCGTCCATGACGCGGGCGCCCTCGAAGCCGGGGGCGTCAGCTGTATAGGTGCCGCTGTCGTCGACCGGGAACGGGATGCGGGTGTCGATACCCTTGGCTTCCAGCTCCTTGGCGGAGGACATCCAGGCCTCGAAGTCCTCGCGGCCATGCGACGGGGCGGTGTGGACGAAGCCGGTACCGGCATCGTCGGTGACGTGGTCGCCGGCAAGCAGCGGTACGTCGAATTCATAGCCGCCGCCGAGGCCCTTGAGCGGGTGGGCGGTCGTGATCGATGCCATCTCGTCGGCAGAGAGGCCGCGCAGGCGCTTGAAGGTGAGCTTGGCCTTCTTTGCGGACTCTTCGGCCAGCGCGTCGGCGAAGATCAGCTTCTCGCCAGACTGCGGGCCGAAGTCGTTTTCAGCAGCCGTGATCTCATAAAGACCGTAGGCGACCTTCGGCGAGTAGGCGATGGCGCGGTTGCCGGGGATCGTCCACGGCGTTGTCGTCCAGATGACGACATGGGCATCGGCCAGCTCGCCGGCGCCTCCCACGACCGGGAACTTCACCCAGATCATATCACTCTCGACGTCGTGGTACTCGACCTCGGCTTCCGCCAGCGCCGTGCGCTCGACCACTGACCACATGATCGGCTTCGAGCCGCGATAGAGCTGGCCGCTCATGGCGATCTTCAAGAGCTCGCCGGCGATGCGGCTTTCGGCGTGGAAGTTCATCGTCAGATACGGATTGTCGAAATCACCCTCGATGCCGAGGCGCTTGAACTCGTCGCCCTGGATCTTGATCCACTTTTCGGCATAGGCGCGGCATTCCTTGCGGAACTCGATCATCGCGTCGGCCTGCTTGAGGTCGGGCTTCGCCTTGCCCTTGGCGCGGTAGTTCTCTTCCTCGATCTTCCACTCGATCGGAAGGCCGTGGCAATCCCAGCCGGGAACATAGTTGGCATCGAAGCCGCGCATCTGGAACGAGCGGTTGATGACGTCCTTCAGGATCTTGTTCAGTGCGTGGCCGATGTGGATGTTGCCGTTGGCATAGGGAGGGCCGTCGTGGAGGACGAATTTCTCGCGGCCGGCGGCGGAGGCGCGCAGCTTCTTGTAGAGACCCATCTCCTGCCAGCGGGCAACCGTTTCCGGCTCCTTCTGCGGCAGGCCGGCGCGCATCGGGAAATCGGTTTCGGGGAGATAGAGGGTCTTGGAGTAATCGATCTTTTCGGCTGTATCGGTCATGTCTGGCAATCGTCTCTTCTAGCGATCGTGCTTTACGCCTCGCAAACGGGCGCAACGGACTTGGAAATATCGTGGTGGCGGAAGCGCTCTGAGGTCGAGCGCCGAAAACCCGGACCTTCCGGCCGCTTAGCGCGCGCGGAAGGCCGGGCCGATAATTCGTATCGTGATCGCCAGCCGGAATGTGTTCATCGCGCCGGTTCATAGGCGCTTTTGGCGGGAAAAGGAAGAGGAGAATTGGTGCAGCTCCGCCCTCTGCTACCGTTGTGCGGCACCGCCGATGCTATATATTGAGACCATAGCAACACAGAGGCTCTTTCGATGGTGAAACGCACCTTTTTCATCAAGGCAATCTGGGACGAGGAGGCCAAGGTCTTCTATTCCGAGAGCGATATCGAAGGGCTCCATATCGAAACGGCCGATATAGACGCGTTCGAGGACATCATCTTCGACAGCGCCATCGACCTGATCATCGCCAATCACATGTCCTCATCCGACCTCGCCGACACGCCGCTGAAAGATCTCGTTCCGGCGATACTCTGGCAACGCCCGACCCCGCATGTCGCGGCGGCCTGAATGGCCGAGGGCTATTACAAGATCGTTTGTGAGATCATTTCCGCCCTCGGCTACGTCTACCTGAAGAACGCCAAGGGATCGCACGAGAAATGGCAGTCGCCGGACACCAGGAAAATGCTTCTTGTGCCGCGCAATCTCCAGAGCCGTCATACGGCCAACGCGATCCTGAAAGACGCCGGTTACAAGGGAAAGTTTTGAGGAGGGCCGCGGCATCACCCGCGACCCTCCCCTCACAACACGCTCAAGCCCGCGCCACGGCCTTGCCCGGCGCCACCGCATTCACCACCACCGCGACGATGATGTTCACCGCCAGCGCCAGCAGCCCGATGTAGACGGTGAACGACGTCTCTCCCATCGTCACCGGCTGCAGGGGCTTCAACCCGTTGATCCAGACCAGCAACGTGCCGCCGAAGAAGCCGACGAACCAGCCGGCGAGCAGGCCCGGAGCGCGGAACCAGTTGGTGTAGAGGCCGAAGACCAGGGCCGGGAGCGTCTGCAGGATCCAGATGCCGCCCAGAAGCTGGAGGTCGAGGGCGAACTGGGTGGGAAGGAAGACGATGACCAGCAGGGCGCCGACCTTGACCACGAGCGAGGTCATCTTCGCGACCTTGGCCTCGCCCGCCGGGTCGACCTCGGGATTGACGTAGGCCTTCCAGAAATTGCGGGTGAAGAGATTGGCGGCGCCGATACTCATCACCGCCGCCGGCACCAGCGCGCCGATGGCGATGGCGGCGAAGGCAAAGCCGGCGAACCAGCTGGGGAAGAGCGTCTGGAACAGTGCCGGCACGACGTCGTTGGCGCTGTCGAGCTTGAGGCCGGCGGCGTGGCCCATGTAGCCGAGCAGGGCCAGGAGGCCGAGCAGCAGCGTATAGGCGGGCAGCAGCACCGCGTTCTTGCGGATGGTGTTTCCGCTGTTGGAGGCGAAGATGCCTGTCAGCGTGTGCGGATACATGAAGGCGGCGAGTGCCGAGCCGAGCGCCAGCGTCGCATAGGCGACATACTGGTTCCCGCCAAGCAACAGGCTGCCGGAGCCCTTGGCCTGGAAGGCGGCGTCGGCGGAGGCGAAGACATTGGCATAGCCGCCGAGCTTCGACGGGATCAGCGCCACGGCGGCGATCACCACGATATAGATCATGATGTCCTTGACGAAGGCGATCAGCGCCGGCGCCCTGAGACCCGCCGAATAGGTGTATAGCGCGAGCACGATGAAGGCGATTGCGAGCGGCACCTCGCCATTCAGGCCGAGCGCCTTCAGCGCCGCCGTCATGCCGACGAGCTGCAGGGCGATATAGGGCATGGTGGCGATGACGCCGGTGGCGGCGACCGCGAGCTCCAGCCCGCGCGAGCCGTACTGGCCGTGGACGACGTCACCGGCCGTGACATAGCCGAAGTCCCGCGCCCGCTTCCAGAGCACCGGCATGACCATGAAGACGAAGGGATAGACGACGATCGTGTAGGGCAGCGCGAAGAAGCCGTAGGCGCCGACGGTATAGACCAGCGCCGGAACGGCGATGACGGTGTAGGCGGTGTAGAAATCGCCGCCGACCAGGAACCATGTGATCCAGGTGCCGAAGGAGCGGCCGCCGAGGCCCCACTCGTCGATATGGGCGAGCGTTTCGGGCTTGCGCCAACGCGAGGCGACGAAGCCCATGACGGTGACGAGGACGAAGAAGAAGAGGAAGACGCTGAGCGCCGTGACGTTGAGATCAGTCGTCATTGCGCATGCTCCGGTAGGCGATCCAGGTCAGGAAGGCGGTGATCGGCACCCAGAGAAGCTGATACCAGTAGAAGAAGGGGAAGCCGAAGAGAACGGGATCGCGGAAATTGTAGAAGGGGACCCAGAGCAGCCCGATATAGGGAATGATGAGCAGCCAGCAGGCCGCCGTTCCAAATCTTTTGTCCATGAGGAGAGTGCCTTTCGCGGGATCCGGCGCAGCTTATCCGCGTCTTATCAGATAGATGACATATGCCAGCCGCGCGGCGCGGCAAGCGTTGGCGCCGCGAAAAAGACACAGTTCGTCGATGGCGGCGGCAGGCACCGCTTTTCCACGATCACGGTTTCGGTGTGGAAGCGAGCTAGGCGAGGCCGCAGAGCTTGCGGTCGAGCGCGCTGATCGGCTGGAGGCCCGAAAGGACCGCCCTCGCCTCTTCCTTGTCGCGGTTCATCTGCTCGACCAGCGGTTCCAGACCATCGAACTTCAGTTCGGGGCGCAGGTAGGAGAAGAAGGAGACGGAACAGATCTGGCCATAGAGGTCGCCGGAGAAATCGAACACATAGGTCTCGAGCAGCGGCGCGCCGTTGTCGGTGACCGTCGGGCGGCGGCCATAGCTCGCCACCGCGTCGTGCATCGTGCCGTCCTCGAAGCGGAAGCGCACGGCATAGATGCCGGGCTTCAGCTCGACCTCGGCCGGAAGGCGCATGTTGGCCGTCGGGAAGCCCAGCTGGCGGCCGAGCTTTTCGCCGCCGATCACCTCGGATTCGACCGTGTAGTGATAGCCGAGCAGGCCGGCGACCTCGCTGACCTCGCCCTCCTTCAGGAGCGCTCGAATGCGGCTCGAGGACACGACGTCGGAATTCTCGTCGCGGAAGGCGTCGATCAGGGTGACGCCGAAACCGTATTTGTTGCCGGCCTCCATGAGGAAGGCCGGCCCCCCTTCGCGGCCGCGGCCGAAATGGAAATCGAAGCCGGTGACGACCTCGGAGGCACGGAGCCAATCCTTCAGGATCGAATGGATGAAATCGTCGGCCGAGCACTGCGAAAAGGCGCGGTCGAAGGGGTATTCGATGACCGCGCCGAAGCCCATGGCCTCCAGGATGCGGGCGCGCAGCGGCGCGGGCGTCAGGCGGAACACCGGCGCCTGCGGATTGAAGACCGTGCGCGGATGCGGCTCGAAGGTCAGCACGAGGGCCGGAACACCGCGCGCCTGCGCGATCTCGAGCGCACGTTCCAGCACCGACTGATGACCGCGATGCACACCGTCGAAATTGCCGATGGCGACCACGCCGCCGTGCAAGTGATCGGGCAAGGGCTCTCGGGTTTCGTTGCGGTGAAAGACGGTCATCGGGCAGACTTTACTGATGCTTCTGGCTTAGACAAGCAGGCTTTGGGCTCGCGGCGCGTTGCGCAAGAGGCTCACGCCAGACGCGGCATCCACCATTTCGGCGTTGCCTTCTCGCGTTCGAGATAGGCGGTGAGGATCGCCTCGTCGGTCTCGCCGTTCAGCGTGTATTCGGCCGCGTGGATGCCGCCGCTGATATAAAGGAGATCGAGGCCGTAATCGAGGGCGCCGCGCACGTCGGTCGGCATGCCGTCGCCGATCGCCAGGATGCGGTCCATCTTGAGGTCGCCGCGGATCTCGCGGGCAACAGAAAGCACGGCGTCATAGATCGGCTTGTGCGGCTTGCCGGCAATGCGGGTCTTGCCGCCGAGCTGATCGTAGTAGGCGGCCATGGCGCCGGCGCAGGGAATCATCTTGTGGCCACGCTCGACGATCAGGTCGGGGTTGGCGCAGATCATCGGGATGTCGCGGGCCTGGAAGGCCTTCAACATGTCGGTGTAATCCTCGGGGGTCTCGGTCTCGTCGTCGAAGAAGCCGGTGCAGACGACGCAATCGGCCTCCTCGGCGGAAACGCGGGTGACGCCGATGCCCTCGATGATGGCGATGTCGCGATCCGGGCCGAGCAGGAAGACCTTCTTCGGGCCCTCGGCGATCAGGCCTCGGGTCACATCGCCGGAGGTGACGATGCGATCATAGGCCTCGTCCTGGATGCCGATGTGGCGGAGCTGATCGACGACCAGCGGCGCGATGCGCGGTGAATTGGTGATCAGGACGACCGTCAGGCCGGCCTCGCGCGCGGCCTGCAGGGCGGCGGCGGCCTTCGGAAAGGGTGAAACGCCGTTGTGCAGCACGCCCCACACATCGCAGAACACCGCGTCATAGTGGCTGGTGATCTCTGCGAAATTCTCGATGCGCTGCGCCATTTCCAAGTCCCGGTTTTCATTCGATGAAGGCTGACATGGCAAAGCCCCGCCTGGATGGCAAGAAATTTTGCGATGCCGGAGTATGAAATTCTTGCGACCCGATGCGCTCCGACGCACCTTCAGAGCAGAAGAGCCGCCCCCTTGATGGCGAGGCCGGCGGCGGCCGATAGCCCCAACACCTTGACCATGCCCATCTTGACGTAAAACAAAAGGATGGACGCGATCACGAAGATCGCCAGCGCCGCTATATCGAGCGTTGCCCATTGCGGCCAGGCGAAGCTGACGACGGGAAGGCCCGCGCCGCGTGACAGAAGCGATATCCGGCCGACTTCGGCGAAGAGCACGTGCAGGCCGAACCAGAGCGAGAGGTTGAGGATGACGCCGACGACGGCGGCGGTTATGGCTGACAGGGCCGCGGTCAGGGCGGCATTGTTGCGCAGCTTCTCGATGTAGGGCGCGCCGGCGAAGATCCAGACGAAGCTTGGCACGAAGGTGGCCCAGGCAACCAGCGCGGCGCCAAGCGCGCCGCCCAGCAGCGGCGCCATGAAGAGCGGGTTGCGGTAGCCGGCGAGGAAGCCGACGAAACAGAGGACGAGCACCAGCGGACCGGGCGTGGTTTCGGCCAGGGCCAGACCATCCAGCATCTCACCCGGCTGCAGCCAGGCATACTGGCCGACGGCGACCTGCGCGACATAGGAGAGAACCGCATAGGCGCCGCCGAAGGTGATGACCGCCATCTTGGAGAAGAAGATGAAGAGCGCGCCGAAGACATTGGTTTCGCCGCTGAGCGTCTCGGCGATCAGATCGGCCGGAGCCTCCAGATTGCGGACGAAAAGCAGCGGCGCCTGCCAGACGAGGATCCAGAAGACGAGAACAAGGAGTGGCCGGGCGACCGTGTGGGTCGTGAAAACGGGCAAGCGGCGTTGCGATGCCCGGGCCTGGACGGCTTCAGCCGGCACTTTGCGGCTGGCGTAGCGGTGCAGCGCGAAGCCTGTGAGGCCGGCGAGGATGACGACGATGGGGAACGGCGCGTTCAGCATGAACAGCGCCAGGAACGATGCAATCGCGATGTAATAGTGCACGCGGGTCTTCAGGGCGCGGCGGGCAAGGCGCAGCAAGGCCTCGACGACGACGGCGAGAACGGCCGCCTTGAGCCCGAAGAACAGGGCGGGAAGCCAGGCGGTTTCCTGGAAGACGGCGTAAAGAGCCGAAAGCCCGAGCATCACGACGAAGCCCGGCAGGATGAAGAGCAGGCCGGCGAGGATGCCGCCGCGCACGCCATGCATCAGCCAGCCGATATAGGTGGCGAGCTGCTGCGCCTCGGGTCCCGGCAGCAGCATGCAGTAGTTCAGTGCGTGCAGGAAGCGGTCCTCGGAGATCCAGCGCTTTTCGTCGACGATGGTGCGGTGCATCAGGGCGATCTGGCCGGCGGGACCGCCGAAGCTCAGACAGCCGATCCTGGCCCAGACACGGACAGCCTCGCCAAGCGGCACCGATGCCACGCTGTCATCCGCCATCACCGCTCCGTCCACGCTCATCAATCCGCCCTCGTTTGCCGACCTGCGCCGGCTGCCCCTGTCGCTCGATATCACCCGCATCGGGGCCGGACAATCCTGGACTGGCCCCGGCCCGACGGCGCGAGCGAGCCGGCGCTGCCCGATCGCATGTCGCAAATTCCGGACACGGGTTTATGACAATGACGGATCACGATGCCGGGGTTGAGAAACGGACATCGCCCTCCCCTTTCGGGCATTAACCATCGGCGCGTTTTCCCGACCGGAAGGCGTGGGCGACAGGTTCACAACTTTGCCATCAAACGGCTATAGAGACGGGGCGTCGGAAAATTACGACCGCTTCCCTTGACTCCCCAGATGGGCGCTCCTAAATGCAGGTCGCTAGCACTCACCAGAGGAGAGTGCTAACACCCATCCGTGTGGGCCATATCGGCCTGCGAGTGTCATTTGATCGAGGGATTAGACAATGGCAAGCACCAACTTCCGCCCCCTTCACGATCGCGTCGTTGTTCGCCGCGTTGAGTCCGAAGAAAAGACCAAGGGCGGCATCATCATTCCTGACACCGCCAAGGAAAAGCCGCAGGAAGGCGAAATCGTCGCCGTCGGCACCGGCGCTCGTGACGAGTCCGGCAAGGTCGTCGCTCTCGACGTCAAGGCTGGCGACCGCGTTCTGTTCGGCAAGTGGTCCGGCACCGAAGTCAAGATCAACGGCGAAGACCTTCTGATCATGAAGGAAGCCGACATCATGGGCATCATCGGCTGATCAGCCGGTTCCCTTCATCGTAATTCGCTGACACCCCTTTTCAGGAGTTCTCAAAATGGCAGCTAAAGAAGTAAAGTTCGGCCGCTCTGCGCGCGAAAAGATGCTGCGCGGCGTCGACATCCTCGCTGACGCAGTGCAGGTAACCCTCGGCCCGAAGGGTCGTAACGTCGTTATCGACAAGTCCTTCGGCGCTCCGCGCATCACCAAGGACGGTGTATCGGTCGCCAAGGAAATCGAACTCGAAGACAAGTTCGAAAACATGGGTGCCCAGATGGTCCGCGAAGTTGCTTCGAAGACCAACGACATCGCCGGCGACGGCACCACGACGGCTACGGTTCTCGCCCGCGCTATCGTTCGCGAAGGCGCCAAGGCAGTTGCCGCCGGCATGAACCCGATGGACCTGAAGCGCGGTATCGACCTCGCTGTCGCGGAAGTCGTCAAGGATCTGCAGGCAAAGGCAAAGAAGATCTCCACCTCGGCTGAAGTCGCCCAGGTCGGCACGATCTCCGCAAACGGCGACAAGCAGGTCGGCGCTGATATCGCCGAAGCCATGCAGAAGGTCGGCAACGAAGGTGTCATCACCGTCGAAGAAGCCAAGACCGCCGAAACCGAACTCGAAGTCGTCGAAGGCATGCAGTTCGACCGCGGCTACCTGTCGCCGTACTTCGTCACCAACCCGGAAAAGATGGTCGCCGACCTCGACGACGCTTACATTCTCCTCCACGAGAAGAAGCTCTCGAACCTGCAGGCGATGCTCCCGGTTCTCGAAGCCGTCGTTCAGACCGGCAAGCCGCTCCTCATCATCGCTGAAGACGTCGAAGGCGAAGCTCTTGCGACCCTCGTCGTCAACAAGCTGCGCGGTGGCCTGAAGATCGCTGCCGTCAAGGCTCCTGGCTTCGGCGATCGCCGCAAGGCCATGCTGGAAGACATCGCCATCCTCACGGGCGGCACCGTCATTTCCGAAGACCTCGGCATCAAGCTCGAATCCGTAACGCTCGACATGCTCGGCCGTTCGAAGAAGGTTTCGATCTCCAAGGAAAACACGACGATCGTCGACGGCGCCGGCTCCAAGTCCGACATCGAAGGCCGCGTTGCGCAGATCAAGGCTCAGATCGAAGAAACCTCTTCCGATTATGACCGCGAAAAGCTGCAGGAACGTCTTGCCAAGCTCGCCGGCGGCGTTGCCGTCATCCGCGTTGGCGGTTCCACGGAAATCGAAGTCAAGGAACGCAAGGACCGCATCGACGACGCTCTGAACGCGACGCGCGCTGCTGTTCAGGAAGGCATCGTACCGGGCGGCGGCGTGGCCCTGCTCCGTTCGTCTTCCAAGATCACCGCAAAGGGCGAGAACGACGATCAGGAAGCTGGCGTCAACATCGTTCGCAAGGCTCTGCAGTCTCTGGTCCGCCAGATCGCTGACAACGCTGGTGACGAAGCTTCGATCGTGGTCGGCAAGATCCTCGAGAAGAACGAAGACAACTTCGGCTACAACGCTCAGACGTCCGAATATGGCGACATGATCGCCATGGGCATCGTCGACCCGGTCAAGGTCGTTCGTACGGCACTGCAGAACGCAGCTTCGGTTGCCTCGCTGCTGATCACGACGGAAGCCATGATCGCCGAACTGCCGAAGAAGGACGCTCCGGCCGGCATGCCTGGCGGCATGGGCGGCATGGGCGGCATGGACATGATGTGATCAGACCATAAGGTCTGATTGCAGCGGGTCCGTGAAAGCCGCCCATACACTTAAAGTGCTTCAGCGCGTCAAGCGCGCTGAAGTGGCGGCATGGACATGATGTGATCAGACCATAAGGTCATCACATCTGAGCCAACCGGTTCAGGTTACGGAAGGGCGGCCCTCGGGTCGCCCTTTTCGTTATGTGATCTGCACTCACATTCGCGCGTCGATTTTTTCAACCGACTGGTGAAACGTATAATCAGGCCAATTGCCGACCAGAGACGACGGCGAGGCTTTCGTGAAGCTTGCTCGGTGGACGATTTTTGCCGGTGCTTCAAACGCCCGAAACAAAAGAGTTTTCGATCCAATGGTTGCCGCCAGCGGCCTGAAAACGCCGCAAGTCCATCAATCGCGCATTATTTAGCAGGCTTTCATCAACCTTTCCGTTATTTTTGCTTATTTTCCGCATGGCGCACACTTGCGAGAGCGCGTGAAAAGCCGTTGCCGTTCCTGCAAAAAAAACTTATAAATTCGCGCTGCGTTCGGCGCTTCGTTCAGACGCTCCTGCCGCCGCACCGCCAACGTCGCTCAGAATTGCATTGACGCATGCACCGAGTTATTTATCCTGAATTAAATTAGAAGTTGCATATTTTGGAAAGGCTGGGCAGAGTGGGCTCAATCAACGGAGCGACCGCTCGGAACGCTATTTTCCACGCACCGAGCATGATGCCCGGCGTCGACTGAATCTGTGATGTTTGCCGGGTGTGCAGCGTGGGAGAACGCTGCGCCCAAACTGGGGAACAATGTGTTTAAGATAACAAAAGCCGCCGCATCCGCACCGCTCATGCGTGGATCGCTGGAACTCAACGACAACAATCCCGACATGCTTGCTCAGCTTTCCATTTCCGAAAGCTGGGTCGGAGACTTTTCCAGCGGCGTGATCCACCTTCAGGAACGAAGCGCCCGGCTTCATGGCCTGACCGTGGCGGAATGCGGCTTGCTCAGCCTGATGCGCTGCTATGATCCGAAGGATCGTGGTCGTATCGTCCAGATTTTCGAACAGGCCGCGGCTCTGTCCTCGTCCTTCTGTTTTTCGACCACGATCATCCTGCCGAACGGCTACCGCCAGCCGATGTTCTGCATGGGGGAATCGAACGGCTACGAAGAGGAAGGCAATGGCAGCATGATCGGCATGTTCATCTTCCCGCGCATCGAGGCCGACGCCGGCAAGGCCGCGGTCCGCCGCCAGTAATATTCGCCGCCATGACAAAAAGCCGGGGCATCGCTCCGGCTTTTGACGTTTTGGGGCCGTGTTGCCGCCGAAGGCTCAGGCCGGGCGCGCCGGGATGTTCAGCCCTTTCTCGCTGGCCGGGCGGGCGATGCAACGCTTCAGCCAGTCCATCACCGCCGGGAACTTGTCGTATTCCAGGAGTTCGCGGCCGCCATAGAAGACGTCGGCGCCGCGCACCCACGGGAATGTGGTGATGTCGGCGATCGTATAGGCGTCACCCATGATCCACTGGCGGTCCTGCAGACGCTCTTCCAGCACACCGAGCAGCCGCCTGGACTCGTCACGGTATCGTTCCACCGGATAGGAATTGTTGGCGACCTTCTCGGCGGCGAACTTATGGAAGTGGCCGAACTGGCCGAACATCGGCCCGATGCCGCCCATCTGAAAGAACACCCACTGGATCGTCTCGTAGCGGCCGGCCGCATCCGGTGGCATGAGCTTGCCGGTCTTCTCGGCGAGGTAGACGAGGATCGCACCGGATTCGAACAGGCCGATCGGCCGGCCGCCGGGGCCATTTGGATCGATGATCGCCGGAATGCGGCCGTTCGGATTGAGCGACAGGAATTCCGGAGACTTCTGATCGTTGGTGCCGAAGGAGATCAGGTGCGGCTCGTAGGGGAGTGCCAGTTCCTCCAGCGCAATCGACACTTTCACGCCGTTCGGCGTCGGCAGCGAATAGAGTTGGATGATATCGGGGTTGCTTGCCGGCCAGCGCTTGGTGATCGGGAATGCGGAAAGATCTGCCATCTGAAGTCTCCATTTGGGGCTAGATGCCGACCATAGAAGAGCGCGCGGTGCACTGGCAAGCCGCCATCATCGTTCACTATTGCTGAACGAAGTGTCAGCTTCCGTCTATCTTTCCATAGATACTAAAAAAGAGGAAAAACAGTGCATACGAGATCGACGAACGTGCCGGGGCACAGCGGTCTCAACTCATTCAACCGGAGACAGTTCCATGTCCAATAGCCAGAACGTCGTCATTCTCGTCGCCCGCATCCTCCTCTCCTTCATCTTCATCTATTCCGGCTTCGGCAAGCTGACCGACCCGACCGGCACCGCCGGCATGATCACCGGCGCCGGCCTGCCCGCCGCCACCGCGCTTGCCTACCTCGCCGGCCTGTTCGAACTCGTCACCGGTCTTGCCGTTCTCGTCGGCTTCCAGACGAAGATCGTCGGCTGGGCACTGGCCGCGTTCTGCGTCTTCACCGGCGCTGTGTTCCACTCCGGCACCGTTGCCGTTCCCGGCTGGCCGGATGCCGCTCTCGGCTGGATCAACGCTCTCAACGGCATCATGCTGATGAAGAACGTCACGCTTGCCGGCGCCTACATCCTGCTCGCCACCTTCGGCCCGGGCCTCTACTCGATCGACGCGCGCCGCGGCGCCCTGCCGGCTGCCGCATAATCGGCGCCACTTAAGCCTCCCAAGCATGAAAAGCCCGCCGTCAGTGCATCTGGCGGCGGGCTTTTTCGTGAGCAATCACGACGATAGATGTCAGAGCGCGGCGCGGACGGCTTCGATGAGGCGGGCAACGGAAGGCTCGTCGGCGTGGCTTTCCTTGCGGGCACGTACGAGGCAGGCCTCGGAGCGCAGGATGACGCCATCCGACAGGATCTTCAGGTGGTTGGCGCGCAGCGTCGAGCCCGTCGAGGTGATATCAACGATGATATCGGCCGAGCCGGATGCCGGCGCTCCCTCGGTGGCGCCCAGGCTCTCGACGATACGATAGAGCTGGATGCCATGCTGGCGCGAGAAGAACTGCTGCGTCAGCCGCCAGTATTTGGTGGCGATCGTCAGGCGGCGGCCGTGGCGGGCGCGGAAATCGGTGGCAACGTCGCCGAGATCGGCCATGCTGTCGACATCGAGCCAGATCTCCGGCACCGCGACGATGACATCGGCATGGCCGAAGCCGAGGCGGGCGCAGAACTCGACGCGCTTGTCGGCTTCCGCCAGGCCTTCACGGATCAGGTCTTCGCCGGTGACGCCGAAATCGACGGTGCCGTTGCCGATCTCCTTGGAAATCTCTGAAGCCGAGAGGAAGGCGACCTCGACATCGTCCCAGCCTTCGACGCGGCCGCGATAGGAACGGTCGTTGCCGACGGCCGTGATCTTCATGCCGGCCTTCTCGAAGATGGCCGAGGCGTCGTCCTTCATCCGGCCCTTGGAGGGCAGCGCGATGGTAATGGTCATCAGGCGGCCCTTTCCATTTCGATGCGATCCAGCCACAGCGAGAAGCCGACGGCCGGGATGCGTTCTTTCGCGCCGAGCAGCGTCATCAGCTTGTCGAAGCGGCCGCCACCGGCGAGCACGGCATCGGAACCCTCGACGCCGATCTCGAAGACGAGGCCGGTGTAATAATCCAGCGGGCGGCCGAAGGCGGCGCGATAATCGATCAGCGCGAGATCGACGCCGGCATTGGCGAGTGCCGCGACGCGACCATCGAAGCGCGACAGGGCATTGCCGAGCTTGAGGCCGGCGGCATCGGCGAAGCCGGAAAGCGCCGCCGAGGCGTTGATGAGCGGCACGTTGAGCGACAGGAACTCCTTGAGGACAAGGAAGGCCGCGTCATCGAGCCGGGTTTCCGAGAGGATCAGCTTCTCTTTCAGCCTGCGGGCGATATCCTGCGGCGAACGGCTGGCATTGGTGGAATAGCCCGTCGCCTGCATGGTGGCGTCGATATGGGCGACCAGCGCCTCCTCGTCGTCGGCGCCCAGGAGGCGCGCGATATCGTCGCTGAGGCCGGTGACGAATTGCGGGCTGACCAGGCTCGCAAGCAGCGCTTCGAGATGGGTGGTGTCGCCGAAGGCATGGATCAGCCGCTTCTGCCAGCCGAGCGGAAGGCCGAGCGCCTGGACGACGGCTTCGAAGACAGCCTGATCGCCGAGCGTGACGGCCAGTTTCTTGCCTGGCAGCAGCCGCGACAACACGCCGGCCGCATCGCCGATGGCGCGGGCGTCGGCGCTCGGGATGTTGATATCGCCGAGATCCTCGATGCCCGCCTGATAAAACTCATTGCCGCCCTCGCGGCGCTGGCGGAAGACCTCGCCCAGATAGGCATAGCGCTTCGGCGTGCCCATGGCGCTTTCGATATGGCGCAGGCAGACGGGGATGGTGAATTCCGGACGGAGACACAGGCTGGCGCCGGTTTCGCTCTCGGTCATGAAGATGCGGCGGCGAAGGTCCTCGCCGGCGATATCGAGAAACGGTTCGGCCGGCTGGATGACTGGCGTATCCACGCGCTCTGTGCGGCGGGCGGCGAATTCGGCGAGCAGGTCTTCGGAGAAGGCTGGGAGGTTGATCAGGGGCATGGGATTGCTCCCAAATAAAGGCCCCTCCCCAACCCCTCCCCCACAAGGGGGAGGGACTAAGTCGGGGTGGCAGTCGAGCAAAAACTGAAACGTAGCAGCGCCTGCCAACGATGGATTGGGCAGGCCGGTGCGGCCAAAAGCCCCTCCCCCCTGTGGGGGAGGGGGTTGGGGAGGGGTTTGTCAAACATCAGAGGCTCGCTTGCGATCTTCCGCCTGCGCCGCCAGGATTTCCTTCACCTTGGCCACGAGATCGGCTTCGGACACGGTCTCCTGCGCGACACGGGCTTCACGCCACGAGGCGTTGTCCTCGATCTCGCCGGAGAGGCGCTTGCCCTCGATCAGGTCCTTGATCTGCACGACGCCGTCGGCGCGCTCGTCACCACCCTGGATGATGGCGACGGGGCAGCCGCGGCGGTCGGCGTATTTCAGCTGGTTGCCGAATTTCTTCCAGTTGCCCTGGTACATTTCGGCGCGGATGCCGGCCTGGCGAAGCTCCTGGGTGATGCGCTGGTAGCGGCCCATGGCCTCGACATCGCCATCCATGACGGTGACGAGGACGGGTTCGACGACTTCGCTCTGGCCGAGCTTGCCGAGGTTCTTCAGCGCCGTCATCAGGCGCGAGACGCCGATGGAGAAGCCGGTTGCCGGAACCGGCTGACCCATGAAGCGGGAGACCAGACCATCATAACGACCACCGCCGCCGACGGAGCCGAAGACGACCTTTTCGCCTTTTTCGTTGGTGACGTCGAAGGTGAGTTCGGCTTCGAAGACGGGACCGGTATAGTATTCAAGACCGCGGACACAAGAAGGATCAATTTTAATGCGGCTCTCGTCATATCCTGCACTGACGACCAGTGCTCTTATAAAAGAGAGTTCGGCAACACCCTCGCCGAAGGACATATTTCCGGTTTTATTAAAATATTCATTGAATGGAAATTGCGGATGCGGCGTCAAAGCCGCTGCAGATCCATACGCCTCACCGTCGCCAGCCTTACCTTGAATGGCTATCGTGGCGTGCGTCATCGCCAGAACGAAATTGGCCTGTTCATCGTCCAAACCAGCGCCCTTGGTGAAATCGCCGGACTCATCCTTTCGGCCTGGGCCAAGCAAGAGTTTCACCCCTTCGGGACCGAACTTGTCGAGCTTGTCGATGGCGCGCAGCACGTTCAAACGCTGGGCTGCCTTGTCGTCGCCGCCGAGGCCGATCGCTTCCAGAACGCCGTCGAGAACCTTGCGGTTGTTCACCCGGATCACGTAGTCGCCGCGCTTTATCCCAAGCGCTTCGAGCGTATCAGCCATCATCATGCACATCTCGGCATCGGCCTGGACGCCTGGCGCGCCGACCGTATCCGCGTCGAACTGCATGAACTGGCGGAAACGACCGGGGCCGGGCTTTTCGTTGCGGAAGACATAGCCGGCGCGATAGGTGCGGTAGGGCAGCTGGATCTCGTTGAAGTTTTCCGCGACATGGCGTGCGAGCGGCGCCGTCAGGTCGTAGCGCAGCGACATCCACTGCTCGTCGTCGTCCTGCAGCGAGAAGACG
The DNA here is from genome assembly GCF_030053015.1 of Rhizobium sp. AN80A. Classification (NCBI taxonomy): domain Bacteria; kingdom Pseudomonadati; phylum Pseudomonadota; class Alphaproteobacteria; order Hyphomicrobiales; family Rhizobiaceae; genus Rhizobium; species Rhizobium sp. AN80A. The sequence goes on from NZ_JASJPX010000003.1 coordinate 2,040,611, forward strand.
CCTTCGTTCGGCCGGTCGGCATCCGGCAGGAACTTGCCGAGCGCATCGGTGTATTCGAAGAGCGGCGTTTCGACAGGATCGAAACCATAATGCTCATAGACTTCGCGGATCTTCGCGGTCATCTCGTTGACGGCGCGAATATCGGCCGCCGAACGATCGACGAAGCCGCGGGAAGTCTGGCTTTGAGCTTTTGTGGTTTCTTCTGCTTGTCGTTCATTTCCAACGTCTTCCGCTCGGTGTGGCAGTGGCGGTTTCCTAGCGGAAAGGGCCGGATGCGGCAAGGGTGGTGGCTGGCGAAGGCAATGCCGGACTGCTATTATCCTGGCATCAGCAAAGGATTTAACCATGGGCAAGCGTATCACCGTCGAATTGTCTGACGAATCATACCGGGTGTTGAGCGAACATGCGGCCGAAGCCGAGATGTCGGTGGAGAAGTATGCCTATGAGGTGATCGAGCAGTATCTTGAGGATATCGCCGAGATGGAAGCAGCAGAAGCCGAATACGAACTCCTGGCAAAGGACGATCCGAACTGGGGGTTGAAATAACTTCGACTGACCATGATCGCAGAAGCCCTCCTCTATGCCGCCACCCTTCCCTTCACCAGCAAGCCGCACCGCAGATATATCCGCTACTCCGTCAATCTGTGGTCCCGCGCCAATCGTTGCAGCCGGCAGTGGGCGGAGCACGAGGAGAATACGCGGCGGGCGATCCTTGTCGCCATGGCGGGTTGCAAGCAGCGGCGGACGGCCGTGGTTCTGGGGTCCGGCCTGCTGCGCGACGTGCCGATCCGGGAGCTGGCGGCCAACTTCGATACTGTCGTTCTGATCGATCTCGTGCATGTCGCGACGGTCAGGATGAAGATGCGCCGCAAGGCCTATCGCAATGTCCGGCTGATCGAGCGCGATCTCTCGGGCTATGACGCGCTTGCGGCCGGCGAACAGCCGGAGCCACTGGGCTTCCTGCGCAACGTGCCCTATCTCGACCTCGTCGTTTCGGCCAATCTGCTCTCGCAGGTCGGGCGCGGCGTTCAGCGGCGGTTCGAGGCGGGGCGCGAGCGGATGCCTGACGATACGGTGGAGCAGCTGATCGCGGCGCATATCTCCGGGCTGTCGCGCATGCCGTTCAAGAGCTGCCTCGTCACCGACATCTCCTATGCCGTGATCGACCGCAATGGGCAGACCCGTGAGGAGAGCGATCTGATGCACGGGGTCGCAGTGCCGGAGGCGCGGGCGGCATGGGCCTGGCCGGTGGTGCCGATCGGCGAGGAAAGTCCGGATTACCAGGTCGTGCATCAGGTGATTGCGGTCTGCTGAATTGCAAGATATCGTGATGCAATCAAAGATTTATTGTATCACTTTTATTTTGCGATATCGTATCGATGAAGATCGTTTGGGATGAGCCGAAACGTGTCCGCAATGCTGCGAAGCATGGGCTGGACTTTCGCGACCTGGATGAGGATTTCTTCGCGGCGGCGTTGATCCTCGACGCCAGGAGCCAGAGGCTGAAGGCCGTGGGCATCCTGATCGAGGATGTGATCGCCGTCGTTTTCGCTGTTCTCGGGAGCGAGGGCATATCGGTCATCTCGATGCGCCGGGCAAGCCGCCAGGAAAGGAGGCTCTATGAACAATTCCAGTCGAAAGATCCTCGACCTCACTGACGAGGAGGAGGCCGCGATCCAACGTGGTATCGCCGACGACCCCGACAATCCCGAGTGGACCGAAGAGGACTTCAAGAAGGCGCGCCCCTTTGCAGAGGTCTTTCCCGAGCTTGCCGAGAGCATCAGGCGTTCACGCGGCCGGCCGGCGGTGGAGAGCCCGAAGCGGCAGATATCGCTCAGGCTCGATCCCGACGTGATCGACGCCTTCAAGGCGACCGGCAAGGGCTGGCAGGGGCGGATCAACGATGCGCTGCGCAAGGCCGCCAAGCTCGATTAGCGCAACGCGACGTCTTGGCATTGGTGGCGCACTTGCTTATGTTTTGCCGATGCGCCTGCTGTCTATCGCGACGATGATGCTTGCCTGGCTGGCCTACGGAACGATGTTCGCGTGGGCCGGATGCCCCATGTGCGCGTCGATGAACCGGCCTGCCGCTGCCGATATGAGCACGGGCATGTCGCATCAAGCTATGGCCGATATGGAGATGGGGGACAGCATGAAGGTCCCGGCGTCGGCTAAGAGCCCCTGTGAGGGCGGCGGCATGACGCACATGCCGCTGTGTTCCGCCTGCCTGGTCGTGCCCGTCGACGTGATCGTTCACGACGATGGCAAGCAGGCGTTCTCCTATCCCTCGCCGGCGATCGCGCTTTCTCTTCCCGACGCAAGGCCGGCGCCACTGGCTCCCCCTCCCCGTCCGATCTGACAATCAAGACCCTGAGAAACGCGGCGCTATCGGCCGCATTGGATTTCATTGCCAGACAGAGGAAGGATATCCCATGTCTTTTAAACTACTCGTTCTCGCGACCGGGCTCGTCGCCGGCCTTTCGCTCACCGCTCTTCCCGCAGGCGCGGAAGACAAGACCATGGATATGAGCATGCCGATGGGTGACGACGGCCCGTCCAGCCGCGCCTTTTCAGAGGCCAACAACAAGATGCACAAGGGCATGATGATCGAATACAGCGGCAACGCCGATGTCGACTTCGTGCGCGGCATGATCGCCCATCACCAGGGAGCGATCGACATGGCCAAGGTGGAACTGCAATACGGCAAGGATGCCGACATGCGCAAGCTTGCCGAGGGCGTCATCAAGGCGCAGGAGGCCGAGATCACCGAGATGCAGGCATGGCTGAAGGCGAACGCTAAGTAAGGCCGCCTCATCGATGACAAGCCGGACGCCCGGTCTCCCCGGCGTCCGGCGCTTCAATCCGCGCTCAGCCCTTCGGCTCGAAAGGCTGCGGGCGGCGGCCGACGCCTTGGCGGGTCAGCATCCAGCCGGGATATTCGGGAGCCAGTTCGCTCACCTCGTCCAGCCTCTTCAGGTCGTCGGCGTCGAGCTTCAGCGCGACGGCTGCGAGGTTCTGGTCGAGCTGCTCGATGCGCTTGGCGCCGATGATGACCGATGTCACGAAGGGCTTGGCAAGCACGTAGGCGAGCGCCACGGTGGCGACGCTGACGCCCTGCTTTTCGGCGATCTCGCGCATGACGGCAACGCAGGCCCAGGCGCGGTCCTTATCGACGGGCGGAAAGTCGAAGGCAGCGCGGCGGCCTTCGCCGTTCCCAGGCGCGCCGGGGCCGTACTTACCCGAAAGCAGCCCGCCGGCCAGCGGCGACCAGACCATCAGCCCGACCTTCTCCTCGTTCATCATCGGCACGATATCGCGCTCGAGGTCACGGCCGGCGATGGAATAATAGGCCTGCACGGTCTCGAAGCGGGCAAAGCCGCGATGTTCCGATATGCCGAGCGCCTTGGCGATACGCCAGGCCTGCCAGTTGGAAACGCCGACATAGCGCACGAGCCCGCGCGAGACGAGATCGTCCATGGCCCTCAGCGTCTCGTCGATCGGGGTGACGCTGTCTGTGCCGTGGATCTGGTAGAGATCGATGTGATCGGTCTGCAGGCGCTCGAGGCTTTTTTCGACCGAATCCATGATGTGGCCGCGAGAGGCGCCGCGATCGTTCGGCTTGTCGCCCATCGCGCCATAGACCTTTGTGGCGATGACGACATCCTTGCGGGCCACGCCGAGGTTCTTCAGCGACTGGCCGAGCAGCTTCTCGGAATCGCCGAAAGAGTAGACGTCGGCGGTATCGATGAAATTGACGCCTGCAGCCAGCGACCGACCGACGATCGCATCGGCCGCCTTCTGGTCCACATCGGCGATGGCGCCCCAGGGGCTTTTGTCGTCGGCGGCGCCGAAGGTCATGGTGCCCAGGCAGATTTCAGAGACGAACAGGCCGGTATTTCCGAGCTGGTTGTAACGCATGTTGAAACGTTTCCTTGTGAGGACCGCGGCAGCGCCGGCGGACGAATTATCCCGGTTCTAGGATTTTTGGGCGGCACGGGGCTGGCATGGCGCGGCGCGGCAGGCATGAACCCATCAGACATAAGTTTCGCGCGCTCGGTTTCAACGGCTCATGCGATACGCACCGGTTGCAACAATTTAGGACGCCCGCAACTCATTGGCGCACAACCATGATTGCACTACGCAATTATCGCTCTTAGTGATTGTATTTACAGCACTTTCCCTATGGATTCATAAAATTCTAATTGATATCCACCTAAACAATCCTCGCAGATGCGGGGGCAATCATGACATCCTTGGTTCAGCTTGTGAGTTCACTGCTGCGCAACAAGCGCGGCAATGTGGCGATGATCGTCGCGCTGCTTTTCGTGCCGTTGACCCTGGCGGGCGGCGCCGGGGTCGACCTGGCGCGCTATGAAGCGGTGCGCGTCGAGATGCAGGATGGGCTTGATCGCGGCGTGCTAGCCGCGGCGTCGCTGTCGCAGAAGCAAAAGACCGCCGACGTCCTGAAAAGCTACATGAACAATCTCGCCTACGGCGCGGACGTGGTCATCAACTTCTCCGAGGCGACCGCGATGAATTCGCGCAAGATCTCGGCCAACGCCTCCTACACGATCAACACCGCCTTCATGCATCTGGCCGGCGTCAAGACGTTGACGATCAGGACGGCGTCGAGCGCCGAAGAGGCCAAGCAGAATATCGAGCTGTCGCTGATGCTCGACATGTCCGGTTCGATGGTCGGCAGCAAGATCAAGAACCTGAAGGTCGCCTCGCAGCAGTTCATCGACCAGATCCTGACCGACGATACCAAGGATTACACGACGATCAGCGTCGTGCCCTATGCGGGCCACGTCAACGTGGGGGCCGCGGTGTTCGACAAGCTCGGCGGCACGCGCCTGACCGGCCAGGCGCAGCCGACCAAGGACCCGACCTACAAGGGATCATGCTTCGAGCTCGACAATGCGGGCTACGGCAGCGATGCGATCCCGAGCTTCAAGGCCCGTTCGAACCTGCCGATCTTCACGAACTGGAACTACAACACGACGGACAAGGAAAAAAAGTGGTGGTGGTGCCCCGGCGAGGAGGACGCGATCACCTATTTCTCCAACGACGCGACCGTTCTCAAGGCCCGGCTGAACGCGCTGCAGCTCTATGACGGCACCGGCACGCAGAATGCGATGCAGTGGGGCTACATGCTGCTCAATCCCGCCTCGTCGAGCATCGTCCAGGCGGCGATCGCCAGCGGCCAGATGTCCTCGAAGTTCTCAAACCGTCCCTCCAGCTTCAGCGACGCCGATACCATGAAGGTGCTGGTCCTGATGACCGACGGCGTGATCACCGCGCAATTCCGCCCGAAGGACTACACGCGCTCGCCGGATCTCAGCCCGAGCAACAACACGATGTCCGGCGACACGGCGTCCTATCTCAGCAAGATCTGCACGACCGCGAAGTCCAAGGGCATCACCATCTTCACCATCGGCTTCGAGCTCGGCAGCGACCAGACCGCCATCAACAGCATGAAGAACTGCGCGACGAGTTCGGCGCATTTCTACCAGGCCTCCGGCGCCGGCATCGGCGACGCGTTCAAGTCGATCTCGACATCGATCCGCAAACTGAGACTGACGCAGTGATGAGAACGGGCTTTTCCATTGGGCGGCGCCGCTTTCTCGGCGACCGCAACGGGGCGGCGGCGATCGAATTCGCCATCCTGGCGCCGATCGTCTTCGCCGTGATCTTCTCGATCTTCGAGGCGGGCTTCATCATGACGCAGTCGATCATGCTCGACCGCGCCGTTAGCCGCAGTTCACGCGCGCTACAGATCAACGGCGCCAAGATGAGCTACGCCGATTTCAAGGCGTCGGTCTGCAAGGAAGCCCTGATCCTCAGCGATTGCGTCAAGTCGATCCGAATCGAGTTTACGCCGGTGACCAAGGCCGCCGATTTTCCGACGACGGGCACGCCCTGCGTCGACCGGTCCGTCGCCATCGATCCCGTCACCAGCTACAATTCCGGCCAGCCGTCGCAGATCATCTTCACCCGCGCCTGCTATGTGGTCGATCCGCTGGTGCCGGGGCTCGGCTTCGGCCTGAGTTTTCCCAAGGACAACACGGGCGCCATCCAGCTGACCTCCAGCTTTGCCTTCGTCAACGAGCCGACCTGATGTTCAAGCACGCCTTTTCCCGCCTGATCCACGAGCGCTCCGGTGCGTCGGCAATCGAATTCGCCCTTCTCGCGCCGATCCTGCTGTTTTTCTTTCTGGCCAGCATCACGGTTTTCGACTTGTACCGGACCTACCAGAACATCGTGCAGGCCAATGGCATCGTCGCCGACGTTATTTCGCGGCAGACCTCGATCGACAATGCTTTCGTGTCCAATCTCTACAGCGTCTTCACGCATCTGCAGCAGAACAGCACCGCGCCGATCGCGCTTCGGATCTCCAGCATCAAGAAGACCGCCGGGGCCTACAGGCTGGACTGGACGAAGGAGAGCGGCACGGCCGGCCTGCTGAAGGCACAGGTCCTCAACGCCTCGTCGCTGCCTGAGCTGACCGACGGAGATTCGGTGATCTATGTCGAGGGTGCGGCGAGCTATACCGCGATGACGAACATCCTCGGCTTCGGCACAATGACATTCGCGGAGACGGCGTTTTCGCGCCCGCGCTTCATCGGCGCCATCGTCTATCAGTGACGCCATCCCTTGCGGCAAGGGCGCGAGGCTCCTAATTGTTTCTGCATGAACAAGAGGGGGCGCCCATGACGACCCGCACGCTGACCACGATCGGCTTCGATGCCGACGATACGCTTTGGCAGAACGAGCAATTCTACCGGCTGACGGAAACGCATTTCACCGACCTGCTCTCTGATTACGCCGAGGGCAAGGTGGTCTCGGAGCGGTTGCTTGCCGCGGAAAAGCGCAATCTCCAGCATTACGGCTTCGGCATCAAAGGCTTCACGCTGTCGATGATCGAGACCGCGATCGAGATCACCGAGGGCAACGTGCCGGCTTCCGTCATCGCGCAGATCCTCGATACCGGCCGGGATCTCCTGTCACACCCGGTCGAGACGCTGCCTGAAGTGCGCGAGACGCTGGCCGCCCTTTCCGACCATTACCTGCTGGTGCTCATCACCAAGGGCGACCTTTTCGACCAGGAGCGCAAGCTGGCGCAATCCGGGCTCGGGGATTTCTTCCATGCCGTCGAGATCGTCTCCGACAAGACGGCCGTCACCTATCGCCGGATCTTCTCCAAGATCGGCGGCGGGCCGGAACGGGCGATGATGGTGGGCAACTCGCTGAAATCGGACATCGTGCCGGCGATCGCGGCCGGCAGCTACGGCGTGTTCGTGCCGCATGAGCTGACCTGGGTGCTCGAACATGTCGAGGAGCCGACGGAGGCGCCGCGCTTTCGCAAGATCGAACGTCTCGGCGAATTGCGCGGCGTGATCGACAGCCTCGGCTAGAGCCCGGCTTATTTGCGCAACGGGAAAAGCGGCGCCGGCTCGCTGTCTTTGGCGGGGGCTGGCGCGGGCGTTGCTGGTGCCGTGGGGGCAGGCGCGGTCGAGGCCGCCTGCGGTTCCACCAGAATGCTGTAGGGCGCGCCAAGGCCACGCCTTGGCGAGGCCTTCGAATAATAGGGGCGGATCAGCCAGGTGGCGTCCTGCTTGGCCGTCGTCTCAAAGGTCTGTCCGTTCTCGTCGGTTCCGAAGATCGCCTCGTCGTCGGGTGCCGCCAGATCGAAGATCGCCAGGAAGGCGAACTGGCTCTTCGTCGTGAAATCGATCTTCACGCGCTGGCCGGCCTTGATCGGCAAGGTGTAGACCTTGCCGTTGCCGAATTTCGTCCAGCCCTTGAGCTCCATCGTCACCGCCGGAAACTGCAGCTTTTCCAGCCTTTCGCCACGCTGCAGGTCCGGTGTCTGCGCCATCGCGGCGGGAGCGATCACCGCCACGGCGATCGTCGTTGCCATCAGTTTCTTCATGGACGTATCAATGCCTCGCGCATCGCCTCTACTTCTAAGCGGCAGTAGCAGCCCTCCAGATGATCGTTGACGAGACCCATTGCCTGCATGAATGCGTAAATTGTGGTCGGGCCGACAAAGGTCCAGCCGCGCTTCTTCAAATTCTTGGAGATCGCGACCGAGGTCGGCGTCGTCGGATTGGCCATGATGGTGGCGCGGTCGACCACCTTGGGGCGTTCGTTGTGACCGGGCTCGTAGCTCCAGAAATAGTGCGCCAGCGAGCCGAATTCGTCGCGCAACTCTATCGCGCGCCGGGCATTGTTGATCGTGGAGACGATCTTGCCGCGGTGGCGGATGATGCCGGCATCGGCCACGCAGCGCTCGATGTCCTCGTCGGTGAACAGCGCCACCTTCTCGAAATCGAAACCGGCGAAGGCGGCGCGGAAATTCTCGCGCTTGCGCAGGATGGTCAGCCAGGAGAGGCCGGACTGGAAGCCTTCGAGGCAGATCTTCTCGAACAGGCGGATATCGTCGGTGACCGGCCTGCCCCATTCCTGGTCGTGATAGCGCAGATAATCCGGCAGGTTGCCGTGCCAATGACACCGGCTCCTGCCGTCCTCACCGATCGTTATGCCTGTGTCGCTCATCACGTCCCATTCGTTTCAGTGCCCCGCGAATCCGGCTTTACCATTTGCAAACCCTGTTTCCAAACCGAACGATAACCCTGATGAAAAGTTTATGGTCCGGTTCGGCTTTTAATGAATGCGAATTTACCATTCGCTGGCGGGCACGGTGGCAGCATGATCGGCAGGTGGCGGATGCCGCCCGTCCATTTTCGGCCATTGTAGAGAGTTCGTCCGATGATGAAATCCGTTTTGCTCGCCGCAGCTCTGCTCGGCGTCCTTTCCACGGCCGCCCTTGGCGACGACCGTTACGTTTCCCGTCCGCCTGTGGTGCTGAGCCCCGATCTCGCCGCACCGTGGATCATGCAGCTCAACGGCGGCAATGTTCGCCCCGTCGTCTACCAGCGTCCGGTCGCCTACCAGCGTCCCGTCGTCGTGCAGCAGCCGCGCGGGCTGTTTGCCCCGCGCGCCGTGCGCCGTGCGCCCGCCGCGCAGCCGGCGTCGGCCGCCACCTCCGGTATTCCGGTGATCCGCAGCCAGCTACAGCCGCAGTTCCTGCCGCAGATCGTCGACTACCAGACGAAGGAGGCGCCCGGCAACATCGTCATCGATACCAACAACCGCTTCCTCTATCTGGTCATGACGGATGGCAAGGCGCGACGCTACGGCGTCGGCGTCGGCAAGCCGGGCTTTGAGTGGGCGGGCGTGCAGAAGGTCAGCCGCAAGGCCGAGTGGCCGAACTGGACGCCGCCATCCGACATGATCTCGCGCGAGGCGGCGAAGGGACGCTACCTGCCGGCGCGCATGGACGGCGGACCGGAAAATCCGCTCGGCGCACGCGCCATGTATCTCGGCTCCACGCTCTATCGTATCCATGGCACCAATGCCCCATGGACGATCGGGGTCGCCGTCTCCTCGGGCTGCATTCGCCTGCGCAATGAAGACATCGTCGATCTCTACGAGCGCGTCAAAGTCGGCGCCCGGGTCGTCGTGATGTAAGTGACCGTGGACGGCGGGGAGCCTCCTTCCCGCCGCCCCGGCATCTTCAGGGGTTCCAAGCTTGAAATCCCGGTCGATTCCATTAGCCTTGGCGGCGATCGTGCCTTGGAGGGGAATCGATATGAAGACAATATCTCTGCTCGCGGCGGCCGTGGCCGTCGCGTTGTCGGGCATGGTGGCCGTTGCCAGCGCCGAGCCCGTGATGACGGCAACCGATGCCGTGCGTGGCGTCAAGCAAAGCCAGCAGATCAAGCCGCAATACAAGAAGCGCGTGGTTCGCCTCATCACCGACGAAGCGCCCGGCACCGTGATCGTCGATACCGTCAACAAATATCTCTATCTCGTCGAAGGCCGCAACCGGGCCACGCGCTACGGCATCGGCGTCGGCCGCGAAGGCTTCGGCTGGTCGGGCGTGGTGAAGGTCGGGCGCAAGGCGGAATGGCCGACCTGGACGCCGCCGGCGGAAATGCGCGCCCGCGAGGCCCGCGCCGGAAACAAGCTGCCCGCCGTGCAGCCGGGTGGTCCCGACAATCCGCTCGGCGCGCGCGCGATGTATCTCTACCAGGGCGGCCGCGACACGATTTTCCGCATTCACGGCACCAACCAGCCCTGGACGATCGGCCTCAACCTGTCGTCGGGCTGCATCCGCATGGTCAACAAGGATGTCGAGCAGCTTTACGAGCGGGTTCCCGTCGGCACCAAGGTGATCGTCGTCGGTCCCGGCAACAAGCAGGGCAACGTCGCCTTCGACGACCGCGGCGTCGACGTGCTCAGAACGCTGTTCGGCGGCTGAACACGCGTGCAGTGCTCGCGATGATCAGGACAGGTGGCCAGCCGGCCGCCTGTTTCCCTCGTGGTCGAGGAAATGCTATTTCGCGCCGCAGCTTACCTTGCCGTTAAACGCGATCGGCTTTTCGCCGCCATAGACCGCCATGTCGTAGACGCCCTGAAACGCCGTTGCGCCATTCGGCTGCTCGGCGGAGATGGTGAGATTGACGCTCTGTCCGCCCGCCGCCTTTCCGCCATCGTAGAGCACTTCCAGACGCAGTTCGCCATTGTGCGACCAGCGATTGCTCAGGCTATCGGAATCGAGCGTGACGCGGCCAAGCGGCTGCGGCGCGGTTTCGTTCTTGAGGATGAATGCGCCCCTGAAATGATTGAGCTCATGACCCGGCTCGTCCTTGAACCCGCTTTCGATCGTGAAGCGGACATTCTTGTCGTCGGCGGAACAGAAGAAACGGCTGTTGGCCTGTGCGACCTCGGTGGCGCCGAGAAGAGCGGCGAACGCCAGGATGAAACGATGCATGCTTGAGCTCCAGATGCCGCCGGACGATCCGGCCGCCCGAGGCTAGCCCGAAACCCTTAAATTTTTCTGGCTGCTAAATTTGCTTACCGTGAACTTTGCCGGCCACGCGTTTTGGCCAACAGCTTTTCCGGCATGTCACCGCCATAGGCCCAGTCGAGCAGTTCGATGGTGTGCAGGATGGGAACGGCGGTGCCTGACGCGATCTGGGTGATGCAGCCGATATTTCCGGTCGCGATGATATCGGGCTTCGTCGCTTCGATATTCTTCACCTTGCGGGCCTTGAGCGCATCGGAAATATCCGGCTGCATGATGTTGTAGGTGCCGGCCGAGCCGCAGCAGAGGTGGCCTTCGGCCGGATCGCGCACCGTGAAGCCCGCCGCCTTCAGGAGCTGCTTCGGCGCCAGCGTGATCTTCTGGCCGTGCTGCATCGAACAGGCGGAATGATAGGCGACCGTCAGCCCCCTCGGCATGTGCGAGGGAAGGTCGAGCGTCGCCAGGTATTCGGTGACGTCTCGTGCAAGCGCTGAGATGCGGGCGGCTTTTTCGGCATACAGAGGATCGAGCCGCAGTATGTGGCCGTAATCCTTGATCGTCGTGCCGCAGCCGGACGCGGTGATGATGATGGCGTCGAGCCCGCCCTCTTCGATCTCGCGGGTCCAGACGTCGACATTGGCGCGGGCGCTTGCCAGCGCCTGTTCCTCGCGGCCCATGTGATGGACCAGCGAGCCGCAGCAGACTTCTCCCCTGGGCACCACCACCTCGACGCCGAGACGAGTGAGAAGCCGGATGGTCGCTGCGTTGATGGCGGGGTCGAGCACCTGTTGTGCGCAGCCGGTGAGGATCGCGACGCGTCCTCGCTTCTCGCCCTGCTTCGCCCTGTGTGTTGCCGGCGTCGCCAGATGCGAGGGTGCGGGCAGACTGCGCGGGGCAAGCGCCAGCATGGCGGCGAAGGGTTTCAGCGCCTGATGGCGACGAAACAGGCCTTCGAACGGCCTGCCGACGCGGGCAAGCCGAAGCGCCAGGCGGAAACGGCCAGGATAAGGCAGAACGGCGGCGAGGATGGCGCGCGTCAGCCGGTTCATGAGGGGGCGCTTGTAGGTCTTTTCGATATGGGCGCGGGCGTGATCGACGAGGTGCATGTAATCGACGCCCGAGGGACAGGTCGTCACGCAGGCGAGGCATGAGAGACAGCGGTCGATATGGGTGACCACCTCGGCATCGGCCGGCCGGTCATTTTCCAGCATGTCCTTGATGAGATAGATGCGGCCGCGCGGGCTGTCGAGCTCGTTGCCAAGCGTGACGTAGGTGGGACAGGTGGCGGTGCAGAAGCCGCAATGGACGCATTTGCGCAAAATCTGCTCGGAGGCCGCGACATGGGGGTCGGAAAGCTGGGCGGGGGTAAAGTTGGTTTGCATGTCAGGCTAACGGCCCCCTGTTATCGTGCGCGTCGCGGGGCGATGAAGACCCCTCAGATAAAACACCCCTCCCCAACCCCCTCCCCCACAAGGGGGGAGGGGCTAACCTGGGGGATTTGCCTTGCTTCATTCTCTCGCTAGCGGGCGTTGAGAGGTCGCGATCTATGGCCAGGACGTCGCGCCCATCAAGCCCCTCCCCCTTGTGGGGAGGGGGTTGGGGAGGGGTTTTTCCCGCACATAGCTGGAGACCACACCATCACCATCCTCCCATTTTCCCCGGACTGAAAATGCCCACAGGATCGAACTTCTCCTTCACCCGCGCCGAGAGCCGCGCCACGGCATCGACCTGCGGCTCGAATGCCGAGGTCGCGGCGCGCATCGCATCAGGCGCGCGCATCAGTGTGGCGTGGCCGCCGCCGAGTATGTGCATGAAACGGCGCAGCAGACCGGCTTCGGCGTCGGCTTCCATGCGCATCCAGACGAGACCGCCCTGCCAGTCGTAGAAGGCGTCGACGCCGGTCTCCAACCGGAGGGCTGCGACAAGCTGGTGGCCGACCGAAGGCGCCACGGAGACGCGCCAGACGGGGCGCGGGCCGCCATCGGCGTAGGGTTTCACGTCGCGGATCTCGCGCCAGAGGATGGCGCTGTCATCGCGACCTAGGCGCGCGACCGGGCCGAAGGCGGCCATGGCGGCAGCGAGCTTTTCGGCTCTCGTGGTAACGGAGGCCGGCAGGCCCTCGATGCGCAGCACGGTCGCCTCGCCCTCGGGCAGCCGGTTGCCGAGGAAGGTCCAGGCGACGGTCATGGGCAGGTGGGCGGCGCCCGAGACCTCGACCGGCATGGCCATTGCCGCGGCCATGGCATTGGCGGCCTCGGCGTCGTTGAGGCCCGAGATCACGATCGTCTCTTCCGACTTGGGCTTGGGCGGCACACGGAAGGTGACCTCGGTGATGAGGCCGAGCGTGCCGTGCGAACCGGCCATCAGCTTGACGAGATCGAGACCAGTGACGTTCTTCATCACCCGCCCGCCGGCCTTGATCGCCTCGCCGCGCCCATTGACGAAGCGGACGCCGAGCAGGCTGTCGCGGGCGGCGCCCGATATCAGGCGGCGCGGGCCGGAAACATTGGCCGCGAAGATGCCGCCAATGGTCGGCTCGCCGGATGTGCCCATCAGCGGGCGGTGATCCATCGGCTCGAAGGCCATGGTCTGGCCGCTCTTGGCCAACGCCGCCTCGATCTCGGCAAGCGGCGTGCCGGCACGGGCGGTGAGCACCATCTCGCCGGGATTGTAGGCGACGATCCCTGAGAGTGCGGTCGAGCGCAGGCGGTGTTCGACTGTCACAGCATTGCCGAAGCCGGAGCGGGTGTTGCCGCCTGCGATGCTCAGCGGCGTGCCCGCCTGCGCATGGGCGCGGATGATCTCGGCGGCTTCCTCCTCCGTGGTCGGACACAGGTCAATTATGCCGGGATCGATCATTGGGGCTGGCGCCCTTCGAGCGGGAAGACCTTGGAGGGATTGAGCAGCCAGCCGGGATCGAAGGCGGCGCGGACGGCCATCTGCTGAAAGAGATCGGCATCGGAATATTGATGACGCATCAGATCGCGCTTCTCGATGCCGACGCCGTGTTCGCCGGTGAGACAGCCGCCGGCATCGACGCAGAGCTTGAGGATCTCCATGCCGGCCGCCTCGGCGCGGGCGGCGTCCTCGGGATCATTGGCGTTGAAAAGGATGAGCGGGTGCATGTTGCCGTCACCGGCGTGAAAGACATTGGCGACGCGCAGGCCGTGGCGCTCGATGATCTCGGAGGTCTTGTTCAGCACGTAGGAGAGCTGGCTGAGCGGCACGGTACCATCCATGCAGATATAATCGGCAATGCGGCCGGTGGCTCCGAAGGCGGATTTTCGGCCCTTCCAGATGAGCGCTGCTTCCGTGGCCGACTGGCATTCGCGCACGGTGCTGACGCCATGGCGGCGAGCGATGTCGACGATATCCTTCAGCATGACGTCCATCTCGGCTTCCGATCCCTCGACCTCGACGATCAGAAGCGCACCGACATCGAGCGGATAGCCGGCCTTGGCGAAGGCTTCGCAGATCTCGATGGCCGGCTTGTCCATGAACTCGATGGCGACGGGGATGATGCCGGATGCGATGATATCGGCGACGCAGGAACCCGCCTCCTCCGAGGTCGGGAAGCCGAAGAGCACCGGGCGCGCACCTTCCGGCTTGGCGATCAGCCGCACCGTCGCTTCCGTCACGATGCCGAGCTGGCCCTCGTGACCGCATACGAGGCCGAGAAGATCGTAGCCGCCGGCATCCAGCCCCTTGCCGCCGAGATCGATGATCGTGCCATCGACCAGCACCATTTTCACGCCGAGCAGATTGTTGGTGGTGACGCCGTATTTCAGACAGTGGGCGCCGCCGGAGTTCATGCCGATATTGCCGCCGATGGTGCAGGCGAGCTGCGAGCTCGGATCGGGCGCGTAGAAGAAGCCATCGGCGGAGACGGCTTCGGAAATGTTGAGATTGGTCACGCCCGCCTCGACCACCGCGGCGCGATTGAAAAGGTCGATCTCGATGATGCGGTTCATCTTCGAGACGCAGACGACGACCGCATCCTCCTGCGGGATGGCACCGCCCGAGAGCGAGGTTCCGGCGCCGCGCGGGACGACGGGGATGCCGTAGCGATGGCAATATTTCATCACCGCCGCGACTTCGGCCGTGCTGCGTGGCAGCGCGACGGCCAGCGGCATGCGGCGGTAGGAGACGAAGGCGTCGGTCTCGAACGGCATCAGCTCGCGCGGCTCGGAAACCAGGCATTCCGGCGGCAGGAGATCGGCCAGATCGGCAACGATCTGCCGGCGGCGCGCCATGACATCGGCGCGCGGGGCGAGAAACGAAATGGCGTCGGACATGCCTTTCCTCCCTTCGCCATCCAGGGCGAAACCGGCCGTATCCTCCATACTGCCAAGGCTTCGGGCTTAACACTTTCCCCAATCTGGCGCAAATGCTAAGCACTTATGACAAAATAAGAAATTATCGGGGCGACATGACCAATCTGGGGGATCTCGAAATCTTCGCCAAGGTGGCGGCGACGGGCAGCATGTCGCTTGCCGGGCGGGCGCTCGGCTTCTCGCCGGCGGTGGTGTCCAAGCGTATCAAGCGGCTAGAGGACCGGCTGGGAACGCGGCTCCTCCAGCGCACGACGCGGCAGATCTCGCTCACCGAAGCCGGCCAGGGTTTCTACGATCGGGTGCTCGGCATCCTAGCCGGGCTCGAGGAGGCGGAGTTCTATATTTCCGGACGCTCGGCGCAGATGCACGGGACGCTGAAGGTCTCGGCGCCGACCTCCTTCGGGCGCATGCACATCGCGCCGCACCTGAAAAACTTCATGGACGCCCACCCCGATCTTGCCATCAACCTCGTGCTCTCCGACGAATTCAGCGATATCGTCGGCGGCGGGTTCGATCTGGCCATCCGCATCGCGGAGCTCACCGATTCCAGCCTCGTCGCCCGCCGACTGGCGCCGGTGCGCCGGGTGCTTTGCGCGTCGCCCGACTATCTCAAGGCCAATGGCACGCCCGAGAGCATCGACGATCTCAAGCGCCACCGCTGCCTGCCGGCACACAATAACGACGTCTGGCGGCTCGAAGGGCCGGATGGCGCGCTGTCGATCCGGCCGGAGGGGATGCTCATCACCAACTCCAGCGAGGTGATCCGCGAGGCCGTCATCGCCGGCCTCGGTATCGCGCTGCGCTCGACCTGGGATATCGGCGCGGAGCTCAAATCCGGGCAGCTCATACAGGTGCTGCCGGCCCATGAGGGATCGCGCAACGTGGCGCTGTCAGCCGTCTATCCGAGCCGCCAGTTCCTGCCGGCCAAGGTGCGGCTGTTCATCGATTATCTCGCCGAGCTTTATGGCCCGGTGCCCTACTGGGAGCGGTGACGAGACCATGCCGACTCATTGCGCCATACACGCTGCCGGAACAGGCCTTCGGCAACCGAGATCCTCCTATAAGGACGTTAGCCGGGCAATGTTTTCTGTGGAGAACCGACGCAGAATTGCCAATGTTTGGGCCTATCGGCATGCGTCGTTACGTCTTCGTTGATTATGACGAAAGTCAATATCATATTAAGTGGCACTCGACGTGACGGAAATAGAGCATTCAATGGCGGTTTCTTGAAACCGAAACCAAAACGAAAGGCTCTATTGATAGATATAAAGCCTGAACCGAAAGCAAACCACGCACATGGATCGCGCAAGCTTTCCATGAGACACTAATATTCGCACATGTGCACATAACCGATAAAGGTGACCCGACCGTTGAGCCTTCTTACCCGCCTCGCCTCCGATGTTCAGCTGATGTTCCGGCGCCCACCGCGCCAGCAATATGCTGCGCTCTGCTATCGGCTGAAGGGCAAGACCGGCGCGCTCGAGGTGCTGCTTCTGACCAGCCGTGATACGGGCCGCTGGGTGATCCCCAAGGGATGGCCGATGGAGGGCAAGACCTCCTATGAGGTCGCCGCCCAGGAGGCTTACGAAGAAGCCGGCGTGCGCGGGACGGTCGAGAGCCAGACGATCGGCTGCTATCACTATCCAAAGGTGCTGAAGAACGGGCTGAAGGTGACCTGCAAGGTTCAGGTCTACGTGCTCGAAGTCTCGACGATCGCCAAGAGTTTCAAGGAAAAGGGCGAGCGGCGCTTCGAGTGGGTGTCCTGCGACGAGGCCGCAAAGCGCGTCAACGAACCCGAGCTGCGCGATCTCTTTCTGCTCTTCAAGCGCCGCATGGCCGCGCAGCGCGAGCCGATGGCGCTGAAGCAGATTCCGGCTGAATGATTCCCGCCATCTTGCGCTGCTAGAATTAGCGGCGCAAAAGCAGGCCTCAATCACAAGGAGCAGCATGGCCGACCGCCCCACCGTCCTCACCAAACGAACGCTCGACAAGGATCTCGACAAGCTCACGCAGGTCGAGGACGCCTCGAAATACGTCTCGCGCAAGCTGGTGGCGCCGGGGATCGGCTTCGTCTTTCTCGGCCTCGCCATGCTGTTCGCCGCGATCTACGTCTTCGACCGCCCCGGCGCCGGGCTGGTAATCGCGGGTGCGGCGCTCGCGGCCTACATGGCCATGAACATCGGCGCGAACGACGTGACGAACAATGTCGGCGCGGCGGTCGGCGCGCGGGCCATGACAATGGGCCAGGCGCTCGTCATCGCCGCGATCTTCGAGATCCTCGGCGCCACGATATCGGGCGGCGCGGTGGTGAAGACGATCTCATCGAGCATCGTTGACGCGTCGCAGATCCCGCCCGACATGCTCTCCTGGATCATGATGGCGGCGCTGATGGCGGCGGCGCTCTGGATCAACCTCGCGACATGGCTGAACGCGCCGGTTTCGACCACCCACTCGATCGTCGGCGCGGTGATCGGCGCCGGCATCGGGGCGCTCGGGCCGGCGCCGGTCAACTGGCACGTCATGCTTGAGATCACGTCCAGCTGGATGACCTCGCCGCTGATCGCCGGGGTGATCGCCGCCGGCATGCTCTACCTGGTGAAGACGCTGATCATCTACCAGGTGGACAAGATCACCGCGGCCAAGCGATGGGTGCCCGTCCTGATCGCGATGATGGTCGGCAGCTTCACCGCCTACATGATCCTTCAACTTCAGTCCGCCGGAACGTTTTCCGCGCTCACGATCATCCTGCTCGGCATCGCCACGGGCCTGGCCGGCTGGCTGGTGTCGCGGCCGCTGGTGCATATACGGGCGCAGGGACTGGAGAACCGCAACAGTTCGCTGCGGGTGCTGTTCCAGATGCCGCTCATCGGCGCGGCGGCGCTTCTGTCCTTTGCCCACGGCGCCAACGACGTGTCAAACGCCGTCGGTCCGCTCTCGGCCATCGTGCGCGTTGCCCTCGGCCAGCCACTCGGCCAGGGCGCCGGCCCGCCGCTCTGGGTTATGCTGATCGGGGCCCTCGGCATCTCCATCGGCCTCCTGCTGTTCGGGCCGCGCCTGATCCGGCTCGTCGGCGAGCAGATCACCAAGCTCAACCCGATGCGCGCCTATTGCGTGGCCATGGCGACGGCGTTCACGGTCATCGTCGCCTCCTGGCTCGGCCTGCCGGTCAGCACCACGCATATCGCGGTGGGTGCCGTGTTCGGCGTCGGTTTCTTCCGCGAATGGTACACCCGCAACTCCAGGCGCCGGATCGAATACATGCGCCGCAAGGCCGAGGTCTGGATGCTGGAAGAGCCCGACGACCCCAATACTCACGAGGTTCGCCGGCGCCGGCTGGTGCGACGTTCGCATCTGATGACGATCATCGCCGCCTGGGTCATCACCGTTCCGGCATCCGCCGTGCTTGCGGCCATGCTCTATTGGGCTATGGTCGCGCTGTTTGTTTAGACAGGACTTTCGATGCGCGCCAATTTCAGAATGCAACGGCTGTTCGTCGCCGCTCCCCTCTCGCAAGGCGTGGCGGCGGAGGCGACGGCGGACCAGTACAATTACCTCGCCAACGTGCTGCGGATGGGCGACGGCGCGGAGATCCTTGTTTTCAACGGTCGCGACGGCGAATGGAAGGCGCGGCTTTCGCTGCCGACCCGCAAGCGCATCATGATCGTGCCCGAGGCGCAGACCCGGCCGCAGCCGGAGCCTTCCGACCTGCACTATCTCTTCGCGCCGCTGAAGGTCGGGCGGCTGGATTATCTGGTGCAGAAGGCGGTTGAGATGGGCGCCGGCGTGCTGCGCCCCGTGATGACGCAGCATGTGCAGGGCAAGATCACCAATCTCGACAAGCTCCGGGCCAACGTCATCGAGGCGGCCGAGCAATGCGGCATTCTCGGCATTCCCGAGGTGGCCGAGCCGGTGCGGCTTTCCGAGATGCTCGACGGCTGGCCGAGCGAGCGGCGGATCATCTATTGCGACGAGGGCGATGCCGGGCAAAACCCCCTGCCGATCCTGAACGCGGTGAAGGAGCGGAAACTGGCGCTGCTGGTCGGGCCCGAGGGCGGCTTTTCAGAGGAGGAGCGCGCGCGGCTCAAGGGCCTCGATTTCGTGACCGCCATCCCGCTCGGACCGAGAATATTGCGCGCCGATACCGCCGCCGTCGCGGCGATGGCAGTGATCCAGGCGGCGCTTGGCGACTGGACCCGGTAGGCGCGTCGGCAACAGGCCACGGATGTTGGTATTTTTTGATGGGTCGATGAAACAATTTCACTTGCAACATGCGGGCCAGCGGTCCTAATCACCCTTTCCTACTGTCCGGATACGTCCGGGTGTTTCCCGAATACAGGTTACTTGAATGGCTCGCGATACCACCGACCAGACCCCGCTCTCTTCGGTTCAGGAGCTGACCGACTATCTTGCGGCGGGAAACAAGCCGGAAGACAAGTTCCGCATCGGCACCGAACATGAGAAGTTCGCCTTCTTCCGCGCGGACAACAGCCCTGTCCCGTATTCGGGTGAGAACAGCATTTCGGCTCTCTTGAAGGGTCTCGGTCAGACGGACGGCTGGGAGCCGATTCTCGACGGTGAGAACATCATCGGTCTCGCCGAACAATCGGGCATGGGCGCGATCTCGATCGAGCCGGGCGGGCAGTTCGAACTCTCGGGCGCGCCACTCGAAAACATCCATCAGACCTGCAAGGAATCCAACGCGCATCTGGCGACGCTGCGCCAGATCGCCGAGCCGATGGGCATCCGCTTCCTGGGGATCGGCGGCAGCCCGAAGTGGACGCTGGCCGAAACGCCGGTCATGCCGAAATCGCGTTACGGCATCATGAGCCGCTACATGCCGAAGGTCGGCACGCAGGGCCTCGACATGATGTACCGGACCTGCACCATCCAGGTGAACCTCGACTTCTCGTCGGAAGCCGACATGCGCAAGAAGATGCGCGTATCGATGAAGCTGCAGTCGCTGGCAACCGCGCTGTTTGCCTCCTCCCCCTTTACCGAAGGCAAGCTCAACGGGCTGCAGTCCTGGCGCGGGGATATCTGGCGCGACACCGACAACAACCGTTCGGGCCTGCTCGACTTCACCTTCCGCGACGATTTCGGTTTCCACGACTATGTGGAATGGGCGCTGGACGTGCCGATGTACTTCATCGTCCGCGACGGCCGCTACAAGGACTGCACCCACATCACCTTCCGGCAGTTCATGAACGGCGCGCTGAAGGGCGAGATCGCCGCCTGGGAGCCGACGATGGGCGACTGGACCAACCATCTCTCGACGCTCTTCCCCGACGTCAGATTGAAGCGCTTCCTCGAAATGCGCGGTGCCGATGGCGGACCGTGGCGGCGGATCTGCGCGCTTCCGGCCTTCTGGGTCGGGCTACTCTACGAAGCATCCGCGCTCGAAGCGGCCGACCAGCTCACCAAGGACTGGAGCTTCGACGAGGTCAACGCATTGCGCAACGCGGTGCCGGCCGAGGGACTGAAGAGCGCGTTCCGCGGACACGCGCTGTTCGACACGGCGCGCGAGGTGCTGGCCATTTCCAAGGCCGGGCTCAAGGCGCGCGGCAAGCTCAACGGCGACGGCCAGGACGAGACGATCTTCCTGTCGCCGCTCGACGAGGTGATGGCCAAGAAGGCGACGCTGGCCGAGGATCTGCTGGCGCTCTATAACGGCCGCTGGAACGGCTCGGTCGAGCCGGTGTTCGAAGAGTACCAATACTAGAGCTTGTAACAGGCTTCGGCGGAATGGGTATTTGGTGGCGGCTGATCTGGCCGCCGCTTCCCGACATGCCGCGCGGCATGGGCACTGCCGACGATCGCCGCGCAATCGAGAACCTCTCTCCTATATTGAACGGCGGATCGTATCGCGCGATGTTTGCCGCGCACGACTTGCGCGAACTCAAGCACGTCCATCCACCTCATTACAACCGCTTTGATTTTCGCGCGCGAGGCCCGTTCTCGTTGCGAACATAGCCGCTTGAACGCATATTGCGTGACGGACTATCCGTCCCCGCGCAAGCCGGTGTCTTCGCCAATCCAACTCCCAGCGCACAAGCCTTCTGCCCGCAAGGCGTGGTTCAATTTTGACCCACAGAATTTTGTATGCAGCATTCAAAAGACTTGATGTGGGAATTTGGATGGCGTATGACGGTCGTGAGGATGGAGGAAAAGCATGAATTCTAGCATCGGCCAGACGCGCCCCGTCATCGCCCTCGCCATGGGCGATCCCGCAGGCATCAGTCCCGAACTGACGGCAAGCCTTCTTGCCCTTGAGGACATCAAGGCCAAGGCGCACATCATCGTCATCGGCGACCGCCGCATTCTCGACAAGGGTGCCAGCGAAGCCGGCGTCGTGCTTGATCTCGCATCCGCGTCGCTGGAAGACGCCGCCGGCACCGACCGCGCCCGCCACGTCTTCGTCGATCTCGCCCATCTCGCGCCCGAAGACGTCGCGCGCGGCGAGGCGACTCTGGCCGGCGGCACCTTCGCCACCCGAAATTTCCGTGCGGCGCTCGAATTCGCGCATGCAGGAAAGGCGGATGCCGTCTGCTTCACGCCCTTCAACAAGAAGGCGATGCGCTACGCCTATCCCGGCTATGACGACGAGATCCGCTTCGTCTGCGACGTGCTGTCGTTCAAGGGCAAGGTCCGGGAATTCAACGTTCTGGAGAAGGTCTGGAATGCGCGCGTCAGCTCGCATATCCCGCTGAAGGACGTGGCCGCCCATCTTTCGGTCGACGGCATCCTGTCCGAACTGGAACTGACGCTTTCTTGCCTGAAGGCATCGGGCATCGCATCGCCCAAGGTCGCGGTCGCCGGCCTCAATCCGCATGCGGGCGATGGCGGCAGTTTCGGCATGGAAGAGATCGACATCATCGAGCCGGCGGTCGCGGCCGCCAAGGCGCGCGGCCTCGATGTCGAAGGTCCGTTCCCGGCTGATACGGTGTTTCTGCGGGCGCTTAAGGAAGGCTTCAACGCGGTGCTGACGATGTACCACGACCAGGGCCAGATCGCCATGAAGCTGATGGGCTTCGACAAGGGCGTGACGATGATGGGCGGCCTGCCGTTCCCGCTCTGCACGCCTGCGCATGGCACGGCCTACGATATCGCCGGCAAGGGCATCGCCGATGTCGGCGCCAGCCGCGAAGCCATCCTGCTTGCCGCACGCATGGCAGGAAGGGCAAGGCCCGCCGCCTAGCAAGTTTTCACGTGCATACCGGCGTGCGGAGGTTGCGCCGGCTTTCATCTCAAAGGAGGAACAGGATGAAGAAACTATCTGCAGGTATGGTTCTTGCCGCGACGCTGGCGGTTGCCGGCCAGGCAATGGCCTTCGAGCCGACGCGCCCGGTGGAATTCGTGGTGGCGTCCGGCCCCGGCGGCGGCACCGACAACTTCGCCCGCACCATTCAGTCGATCATCACCAAGCGCAATCTGATGAGCAAGCCGATGGTCATTCTCAACAAGGGCGGCGGCAGCGGCGCGGAGGCGTTTCTCTACGCCAAGAAGAACGAGGGCGACGCCAACAAGCTTTATTTCGGCACCAACAACGCCTATCTCCTGCCCCGCGTCGCCAAGATGGCCTATTCGATGAAGGATCTGCAGCCGGTTTCCGCGCTCGCCTTCGACGAATTCCTGATCTGGGTGAAGGCTGATTCCGCTTACAAGACGCCGAAAGAGCTGATAGATGCCGGCAAGGCGGAACCCGGCAAGGTGGCGTTCGCCGGCAGCCAGTCCAAGGACACCGACGAAACCCTGGTCGCCCTGATCAAGCAGACGACGGGCGCCAAGTTCAAGTACCTGCCGTTCAACGGCGGCGGCGAGGTCGGCGTTCAGCTGGCCGGCGGCCATGTCGCGGCCAACGTCAACAACCCGAACGAAAACCTCGGCCAGTGGCAGGCCGGCGCCGTCAAGCCGCTCTGCGTCTTCTCGCCGACGCCGATGGCCAAGGGCGAGCCGGTCTATGACGGCAAGGGCTGGGGCGACATTCCGACCTGCGTTTCGCAAGGCGTTCCGATCGATAACTACAAGATGCCGCGCACGGTCTGGGCCGCCGCCGGCACGCCACCCGATGCCATCGCCTACTATGCCGAGGTGATGAAGAAGGTCAGCGAAACCCCGGAATGGGCCGACTACATCAAGAAGACATCGCAGACCGGCGACTATCTCGGCCCGGACAAGCTGCAGGAGTTCATTTCCAGCAGCGAAACGAACGCCGTGAAGGTGTTCAAGGAAGAAGGCTGGCTGGTTCAGTAATCGCGTCGCGAAGCATCAAGCGCCAACGGGTCCGGCAGCTTCTGCCGGACCCTTCGACGAAGGAAAGCGATCATGCATATCAAGCGCCTCCATATGGAGATCATCACCGCCAGCTGCCTGGCGATCGTCGGCGTACTCGGCGCGAGCGGCGCCCTGGAGCTCGGCGTCGCCTGGGGTGATTCAGGCCCGAAGCCCGGCTATTTTCCCTTCTATGTCGGCCTGATCGTGGCCGCGGCCGGCATCGGCTGCGCCATCCAGGCACTCATCAAGGCGAAGAGCTCGGAACAGCAGGAGACATTCCTGGAGTCCGAGCAAACGCTGCGGCTCCTCTCCTTCTTCCTGCCGATGGCGGCCTATGTCGTCGTGACCATCTTCCTCGGCTTCTACGTCGCGACCACACTCTACCTGTTCTACGTCGCCTGGCGGCAGGGCAAGTACAAGCCGCACATGGCGCTGCTTGTCGGTGTCGTCTTCTCGATCGTTCTCTATCTGGTTTTCGAGACCGCCTTCCAGGTGCCGCTGCACAAGGGACCGCTCGAAGACATGCTCGGCATCTATTAAGGAAGGCGGCGCATTCCAATGGCCAATTTCGAACTGCTCATGCAAGGCTTCGGCATCGCGCTGACCCCCACCCATATCCTGCTGATGGTGGTCGGCGTCCTGCTTGGCCTCATCGTCGGCGTTCTGCCGGGTCTCGGCGCGCCGAACGGCGTCTCGCTCCTGATCCCGCTGACATTCTCGATGGATCCGGTTTCGGCCATCATCCTGCTGGCATCGATGTACTGGGGAGCGCTGTTCGGCGGCTCCACGACCTCCATCCTGTTCAATATACCGGGGGAGCCGAGTTCGGTGGCAACGACATTCGACGGCTATCCGCTCGCCCGGACCGGGCAATCGACCCGGGCGCTCACCTTCGCCTTCGTGTCCGCCGGCATGGGCGCTCTGATCGGCGTCATCGTCATTACGCTTCTGTCGTCCTGGGCCGCCAATTTTGCCCTGAGATTCGGCGCACCGGAATATTTCGCCGTCTATTTCCTCGCCTTTTGCGCCTTCATCGGCATGGGCAGCGCCGCGCCGCTGAAAACGGTCGTGTCGCTCGGGCTTGGCCTTCTGCTTTCGACCGTGGGCATGGATACCGTGACCGGGTCGCTCCGCCTGACCTTCGGCTTCGACGAACTGATCAGCGGCATCAGCTTCCTCGTCGTCGTCATCGGCCTGTTCGGCATCGGCGAATTGCTTGCGACCGTGCAGGACGGCCTGCGTTTTCGCGGCGTCTCGTCCCGCATCGACCCGCGCGACGTGTTCAAGACGATCTGCGAAATGCCGCGATACTATGCAACGGTGATCCGCTCGGCTCTGGTCGGCATCTGGATGGGCATCACGCCCGGCGGCCCGACCGCCGCGTCGTTCATGAGCTACGGCCTTGCCCGGCAATGGTCGAAGCCCGGCGCCAAGTTCGGCACCGGCCGTCCGGAAGGCATCATCGCGCCCGAGACCGCCGACCACTCCGCCGGCACCTGCGCCATGCTGCCGATGCTGGCGCTCGGCGTGCCGAGTTCGGCGACGGCGGCCGTCATGATGGGCGGCCTGATGATCTGGGGCCTGACACCCGGCCCGATGCTGTTCACCACCAAGCCCGATTTCGTCTGGGGCCTGATCGCCAGCATGTATGTGGCCAACATCGTCGGCGTGATTCTCGTGCTCCTCACCGTGCCGATGTTCGCCGCCCTGCTGCGCATCCCATTCACCATCATCGGCCCGATGATCATCGCCATCTGCTTCGTCGGCGGATACACGGTCGCGAACTCGACCTTCGACCTGTGGGTCGTGCTGATCTTCGGGGTCGTCGGCTTCATCTTCAACAAGCTGGAATTCCCGCTGGCGCCGCTGGTGCTCGCCATGGTGCTCGGCGACAAGGCGGAGGAGTCGTTCTACCAGTCGATGATCGTTTCGGATGGATCGCTTGGCGTGTTCTTCTCCAACTATCTTGTCGGCGGGATCATGGTGGTGGCGCTTGGCCTCCTCGTCGTGCCGCAGCTGTCCAAACTGATCTCCCATATCAAGCGACGCGAGAAGGTGGACTCGGCCGCCTGAGGCCGGGTCCATTTTTCACTGCCGACACGCCCGCGGGCATGCGAGGGAAACCCATGAATTACCATAGCCATTTCGGCACACAGGCCGAACCCGTGGAATGCTGCATCGTCGGTACCGGCGGCTTCGGCCGCAGCTTTCTCGCCCAGAGCCTGAAGACGCCGCTGATCAGCACCCGCGTCGCCGTCGACCTGAAGGCCGAGACCGCGGCGGATGTTCTGCGCGGCCTCGGCATCGACGCCGCCCGGATCGCCGTCTGCGTCACGGCGGAAGAAACGAAGGCGGCCTGGGAAAACGGCTTCTTCATCGCCGCCGGGGATATCGCCATCGTGCTCGGTCTTCCGGTCTCCGTCGTGGTCGAGGCGACCGGTCACCCGGAAGCCGGCGCCCGGCATTGCCGGCTGGCGATCGACGCCGGCAAGCATGTGGCGCTGGTTTCAAAGGAGGTCGACAGCGTCGTCGGCCCCGGCCTGTCGCTGCGCGCGCGTCAGAATAACGTGATCGTCACGCCCGTCGACGGCGACCAACCGAGCCTGCTGATGGGGCTGATCACCTGGGCGGAAGTGCTGGGGCTCGACATCGTCGCCGCCGGCAAGGCCAGCGAATACGACTTCGTGTTCGACCCGGAAAACGAGACCCTGACATCGAACGGCAAAACCGCCGCCGTTCCCGGCTTCGGCGAGTTGATCGAGCCGACGACTGTCGCTCTCACCGAGATCGCCGCCCGGCGCGGCGCGATCGCCGAGAGCTTTGCGCAGCGCGCCGTGCCTGATCTGTGCGAAATGACGCTGGTCGCCAATGCCAACGGCTTCACCGTCGACCGGCCGGCGCTGCATGCGCCGATCGCCAGGATCACCGAGGTCGCCGACTTCTTCTCGCCGCGCGCCAGCGGCGGGCTGCTCGACACACCGAGGAGCCTGGACGTCTTTCACTGCCTCAGGCTTCCCGGCGAGGTGAGCTTTGCCGGCGGCGTCTTCGTCACGGTCCGCTGCGACGATGCCGAGACCTGGGCGATGCTTGCCGAGAAAGGCCATGTCGTCAGCCGCAAGGGCGACGTCGCCATGCTCTACATCCCCCGCCATCTGCTGGGCGTCGAGGCGGCGACCAGCATTCTCGAAGTGGGTCTCAGGGGCGTTTCGAGCGGTGCCGTGGAACCGAAGCCCGTCATCGATCTCGTCGCTCACGCGGATGCAGACATCGCCGCCGGCACGGTGCTGACCGCAAGCGGCCACCACCATTCGATCGTTGACGTCTCCGCGCGGATGGTACCCGCAGGCAAGCTTGGCGACGACGTTCCGGTGCCTTTCTATCTGGCGGCCAACCGCAAGCTCAAAAGAGCGGTCAGGGCGGGTCAGCCGATCCTGTGCGGCGACGTCGAACTCGATGAAGCCTCCGAGCTGCTCAGCCTGCGCCGGCAGCAGGACAAGGCTTTCTTCTAGGCTGTGGTGACAAATTAACGATCCGGGATTCCATTCGAGTCGCAAATCAGATTCAAGGCTGACTTTTGGAGGTCGGCGATGGATGGTGAGGTTCTTCGAGATGACCAGTGGGAGCGGCTGAAGCCGTTTGTGCCCGGTGGTCGTAAAGGCAGGCGCGGTCCTCGCAGTGATGGGCGCCGGTTCTTCGACGCGATACTGTGGCTTGCCCGGTCCGGAGCGCGCTGGCGTGATCTGCCGGAAGACCGTTTCGGCCCCTATCAGACGGTCAAACGGCGCTATTACCGTTGGATCGAGCAGGGCATATTCGACCGGATTTTCGAAGCAGTTTCTGTCGATCCGGACATGGAGTGGTTGTCCATCGACGCCACGGTTATCCGGGCGCAGGCCCAAGCCGCCGGCGGGCGGCGAAAAAGGGGGAGCGCAAGCCCAGGCTCTCGGCCGCTCCCGAGGTGGATTTGGCAGCAAAATCCATGCGGTAGTCGATGCACTGGGATTGCCGGTTCGCTTTCAACTCGGCCCTGGTCAACAAAACGACATGGCACCGGCTTGCGACCTTATCCGCGCTCTGCCAGCCAAACAGGTGCTCGCGGATCGCGCCTATGATGCCGACAACTTGCATGACATCATTCTTGATCAAGGCGGCGAGCCAGTCATTCCGCCACGCCGACATCGCAAGCACCAACATGCCTATGATCGCCTTGCCTACAAGCAGCGATGGGGCATTGAGAGCTTCTTCGCCAAGCTCAAACAATGGCGGCGTATCGCAACGCGCTACGACAAGCTCGCCGACAACTTCCTCGGCTTCATAAAGCTCGCAAGCATCATGCTATGGATCAAATAGTTAATTTGTCACCACAGCCTAAGGCGTGTCGCGATCCTTCGGATTCGCGCGTCACGTTTTAAGTCTTTGTTTCATCGCATGTCGGTGCAGCAAAACCGCTGCGCACTTTTGACATGCTCGAGGGCAGCCTGGTGATTTCCTATCTCATCGTCTGCGCCATCGGCTTTCTCGCCGGCGGCCTCAGCGGCATTGTCGGAACGGGCGCCAGCCTGCTTCTTCTGCCGGTCCTGGTGCCGATGTTCGATCCGAGCCGCGCCATTCCGGTCATGGCAATCGCCGGGCTGATGGCGAACGCGGCGCGCGTCATGGCTTGGCACCGAGAGGTCGACTGGAAGGCGGTGCTTGCCTATGCGATCCCGGGCATTCCGGCCGCCTCGCTCGGCGCCATCAGCCTCGTCAACCTGCCGGCCGAAATCAGTGGCACGCTGCTTGGCCTCTTCATCTTGACGCTGGTGCCGCTGCGGCGCTTTCTCAAGAAACAGAACCTGACGATCGGGCTGGCGGGGCTCGCGGTCGCTGGCGCGATCGTCGGCTTCCTGACCGGGCTATTCCTGTCGACCGGCCCGCTCAGCATCCCGGCCTTCCTCGCCTTCGGCCTCACCCGAGGCGCCTTCCTTTCCACGGAAGCGGCGTCATCGATCTTCGTCCAAGCCGCCAAGATCCTCACCTTCCGCGAAACCGGCGTGCTCACCGACGATCTCATGATCAGCGGCCTCATCATCGGTTCCTCGCTGATGGCCGGCACGTTCTTCGCAAAGCGCTACGTCGTCAGCATGTCGGAAAAGACCTTCCGCATCATGATGGACGCCATCACGCTGGCATCCGGCCTGTGGCTGACGGGTGTGGGCTTGTTCGGGTAGGGCAGCTGGCCGATCGTCTCGGCTCCCCACACAGCGAAGAACCTTGACGAACCAACGTGGTTCAACCCACAATCACCTTGAACCAGCAGGAGTGAGATGCGATGGCTGCCTTTACCGTAAGGGTTTCCGAAGAAACCGCCAGCAAACTTGAAAAGATCGCGGAAAAGCGCGATCGCTCCCGCGCTTACATGGCAGCTCAGGCCATTGAGGATTATGTTGCCCGCGAGGAATGGCAGTTGGCCGAGATCGAGGCCGGGCTCGCGGAGGCCAACCGCGGTGAGTTCGCGACAGACCAGGATGTGGCAAAGGTTATCAGCAAATACGTCAAATCCGCTGACCGATCATGAGCGGCAAGCGTATTCGCTGGACGGTAAGAGCGTTGCGCCGGCTCGATGAAATCGGCGGATATATCGAAAAGGACGACCCGGACGCGGCGGCGCGCGTCGTTGCCCGCATCGTTTCCGCCGTTGATATGCTTGAAGGCCTACCAGCATTAGGCCGGCCGGGACGCATCAACGGCACTCGTGAAGTCGTCTTGGCCGATGCCCCTTACATCATTGCCTATCGCGTTTCGCGCGACATAGAAATCATCACCATCATGCACGCGCATCAGCAATGGCCAAAGGCATTTTGACGATCCGCGCAACATAAGGCGGCAACGCCAATTTTCAGTCGGCACATATGCCAGAACGTCCGGACCGCGCGCGTCGCTCCGGACATAGGCGCTCCGTTCAGCTTACCGCCCCCTGCCGATAAAGCCGGCCACCAGCTGCGCCACCATGGCGAGCGAGACGGCGCCGGCGTCGGGGTGGCCGATGCTCTTTTCGGCGAGCGGGCGGGCGCGGCCGAGGCGTGGGGTCAGCGACGAGGTCGCCTTGGCGGCGGCATCCGCCGCGTTGGCGGCCGATGTCCAGGCGTCCAGAAGCGGCTTTCCCTTCCCGGCTTCCGCCTTCAGTGTTTCGACGAAGGGCACCAGCGCATCGACCAGCGTCTTGTCGCCGACGCGGGCCCGACCGAGGCGGGTGACGCCGTCGAGCGCCAGTTGCGCGCCTTCGGTGACGGCCTTGTCGTCGGGCGCTTCGCTATCGCTGAAGGCGTTGCTCCAGGAGCGCAGCAGCAGGCCCCAGATGGCGCCTGAGGTGCCGCCGGCGCGGTCGGCCCAGGCGTCGCCGCCGAGCGCCAGCGTGGTCTGCGCGCCGGCACCGGCGTCCACGGCCGCCGCCATCGCCTTCGCCGCGGCTTCGGCGCCACGCCGCATGCCCTGCCCGTGGTCGCCATCGCCTGCGACGGCGTCGATACGGCCGAGTTCGGCTTCCTGGTTCTTCAGCAGCGCGGCGATCTCGGCGAAGAGGTCGCGGATGCAGATGGCGGTGCGGCGGGAGATTTCGGTGGCAGCCGGAATGTTGGGCGCTGCTTCCTCATCCGTGATCGTGTCGGTGCGGAGATCGGCGGCGACGGTGCGGCCCTTGCGGAAGGCCGGCGCGTCGCAGGGTGCCGTCCAGTAGCGCTCCAGCTCATCCGTCAGCCAGGTCAGCGTCAGCGAGCAGCCCTGCATGTCGAGGCTGGTGACATATTCGCCGGCTTCCGGCTGAACCAGATCCAGGCCGACGGCCTTCAGCTTCTTCTCGACCGCCGTCCACAGGACGAAGAGTTCTTCATACTTGGTCGAGCCAAGGCCGTTCAGCACGGCGGCGACGCGGGTGCAGTCGGCGGGCTTCTCGGCGAGCAGCTTGTCGGCCAGGAGGGCGGCGAGATCACTGGCGCTGGCGATGTCCTGTTCGCTGATGCCCGGCTCGCCATGGATGCCGAGGCCGAGCGCCATGCGGCCCTTGGGCACGGTAAACAGCGGCTCCCTGGCACCCGGCAGCGTGCAGCCGGCGAAGGCGACACCGAAGGAGACGGTGCGGTCGTTGGCAAGCCGCGCGACGCGCTCCACCTCGTCGAGCGAGAGCCCCGCCTCGGCGGCGGCACCGGCGATCTTGAAGACCACCAGGTCGCCGGCAATGCCGCGGCGCATGGCATGCGAGGCGGCCGGCGCGCTGGCGACGTCGTCGGTGACCGCGACGATGCGCACATCGATGCCCTCGGCACGCAGCCGCTCGGCCGCGACGCCGAAGTTCAGGACATCGCCCGCGTAGTTGCCGAAGCCGAGAATGATGCCGCCGCCATGATGGGCGTGGCGGCAGACGCGCGCGACCGCCGCGGTCGACGGCGAGGCGAAGACGTCGCCGGCAACCGCGGCATCGGCCAGGCCGGGGCCGACATAGCCGGCGAAAGCGGGATAGTGGCCCGAGCCGCCGCCGACGACGACGGAGACCTTGCCCTTCGGCACGGTGGTGGCGCGTACGACGCCATTGGTGACCAGGCGCACATGGTTCGGGTAGATCCGGCAGAAGCCGGCGAGCGCGGTTGCGGCAAACTCTTCGGGAGCATCAAAGATCGTCGTCATGAAACGGTCCTCAGTTACGCGGCAGGATACGCCGGAGATAATCGCGGTTGGTGGCGCTGACGGAGAGACCGTCGCCGCCGTAATGCTCACAGAGGAAGGCGCTGGCGAAACCGTGCTCGAGCGCCAGTCTGATCGCCGTCCGGTAGTTGATCAGCCCGGATTCGAGCGGCACCGGATGGGTGGCGATCAGGCCGGCATGCTCGTCCTCGATGCGCATGTAGTTCTTGACGTGCCAGTATTTCGCGTAGGGCGCAACCTTGGTCATCATCTGCAGCCAATGTTCGACCGGACGGTGGAGACGGATGAGATTGCCGAGATCGGCATTGATGCCGACATTGCCGAGCCCGACCTCCTCGACGAAGCGCACGGAGCTGTCCGCCGTTCCAAGATAGGTGTCCTCGTACATTTCGAGCGAAACCTCGATCCCGAGTTCGGCGGCGTGGCGGCCAAGCTCCGAAATGCGGGCGACGGCTTTTTTCCAGACGGCGGGATCGTCGGGGTTTTTCGCGCCCTGTTCGGTCCAGAACCAGAGGGCTTTCTTCTGCGTCTCCGTGAGCGGCTCGAAGAAGCCGAAGGACACGCTGGCGGCGCCGATTTCGGCGGCGGTGTCGATGACGCGGTGGCTGTAGGCCAGGTATTCGTCACCGTTGCCAGCGTCGATAACGCTGCGCCGGGAGGTGGAAATGGCCGGGATGGTCATGCCGTGCGAGGCGACGACGTCGAGAAATTCGGCGCGCCGCCCGGGCGAGAGATCGGCGACGCGCAGCCAGCTGTCGGTCGGGTCGATCTCGGTAAAGCCGGCATCGGCGACCTCGCCGACGGTCCGCGACCACTCCTCGGCGCCCTGATCCTGAACCGAGCGGCCATCGGCCAGCATGTTCGGGTACTGGATCATTGCCGCGGCGATCGGCCAGTTGTCGCGCGTCCATTTGCGGGTTGCGCCGGTCATTGCAATCCTCCCATTGTTCCATCGGAAAGCCCGCATCCTCTCGCGGGCCTCATGCAGCCGGCGGTTACCCCGCCGGCTGCGAAATCATGTGGCTCTCTCGTGCCGTCCTATCAGGCGGCCTTGGCTGCCTGGCGCTTTTGCGATGCCATGCGTGCGGCAAGCAGGATGGCTTCGCGGCTGGCGCCGACATCGGCGATGCCCTTGCCGGCGATATCGTAGGCCGTGCCATGCGCAGGCGTGCAGAGCGGGAACGGCAGGCCGCCCATCATCGTCACGCCCTTGTCGAAGCCCATCAGCTTCATGGCGATCTGGCCCTGGTCGTGGTACATCGTCAGCACCGCGTTGAAGCCTTCCTTAAGCGCCCGCAGAAACACCGTATCAGCCGGGAACGGACCTTCGACATCGAGGCCGCGCGCCTTGGCGGCCGCGACCGCCGGCTCGATGATGTCGATCTCTTCCATGCCGAAACTGCCGCCATCGCCCGCATGCGGATTGAGGCCGGCGACCGCGACCTTGGGCGATGCGATGCCCGATGCCTTCAGGCAAGAAAGCGTCAGTTCCAGTTCGGACAGGATGCCATCGACCGAAAGATGGGCGGCCACGTCCTTCAGCGGGATATGCGAGCTGACACGCGCATTCCAGACCTTTTCCAGAACGTTGAATTCCCGGACCTTGCCCTTGAACGACAGCACGTCGCAGACGAAGCGGATCTCGTCGTCATAGCCGGGATAGGCGTAGCGCATCGCCTTCTTGTTGAAGGGCGTGAAGCAGACGGCATCCGCCTTACCTGCATGCGCGAATTCGAGCGCCGCACGGAAATTTCGGGTGGCGAAGGTGCCGCCGGCCAGCGTCGCCTCGCCGCGCGCGACGTCTTCAGGCGCGAGATGCGCGAGATCGACGAAGACGTGGCGGGCGCGGTCGGTGCCGGCGGCGTCTTCCAGCGACGCGGATGCAAGATCAAGCACGACGCCGGCTTCGCTGGCGCCCTTGTCGAGAATGCGGCGGTCGCCGATGACGATGATGTGCGCCTTGGCCTTGATGTCCTCAAGGGCAAGAAGGCTTGCCGTCAGTTCCGGGCTGATGCCGGCGGGATCGCCCATGGCGAGGGCGATGACGGGGCGTTCGTCTGCATGCGCGGTGATGTCCACGATTTATGTTCTCCTACCAAGATTGGCACCTTGTAGGGCATCCGCATTGCGAGAACAAGTCTTTTGCATTTTGTATGCAGCATTTTTGAGTTTGAACTGGCGCCGATCTCGTGTAACCCTAGAATCCAGTATTCGGCCCTACAGCAAAGCGACCCGACCTTCGAATGAGCGAACCATCGTCCGACCTGCCCACGTCCAATAGCGGGCCCATCCAGCGCACCGCACTGCACGACACCCTGGTCGGCCGGCTACGCGACATGATCATCGAGGGAGAACTCGCGCCGGGATCGCGGATGCACGAGAGCCAACTCGGCGAACAACTCGGCGTTTCCCGCACGCCGCTGCGCGAGGCGATCAAGTATCTGGCGAGCGAAGGGCTGGTGGAACTCGTTCCGAGCCGCGGCGCGGTCGTCAAGCGCTTCACAGGCAAGGACGTGCACGACATGATCATCGTGCTGAAGAGCCTGGAGGAGCTGGCCGGCAACCTCGCCTGCGTCACGGCGACGGACCAGGAGATCGCCCGGGTCAGGCGCATCCACGACGAGATGCTGCAATGCTACGAGGCCAAGGACCGGCTGCGCTATTACAAGCTGAACCAGGCCATCCACACGGAAATCAGCCAGCTGACGCACAACGAGGCGCTGGCCAGCATGCAGGCGCTGTTGCAGTCGCGGCTGAAGCGCATCCGCTTCATCGGCCACGAAGGGCCGGACAAATGGGCGGCCGCGGTGGCCGAACATGAGGAAATGATCACGGCACTTGAGGCGCGCGACGGCAAGGCGCTGTCGGAAGTTCTCGGCCGCCATCTGCTGAAAGCCTGGGAACGGGTCAAGGACTCCATCTAACCCCTTCTCCAAAAAGCGGTTTGCGCATTTCTTTTTCCGGCTATAGTGGCGCGATCATGCGTCGCGAACCGGGAAAGGGCTTTCCATGCTGCCACTCTTCGACATGATGATGCAGGCGCAGAACGGCGCGGCGATGGACGCGATCTCCAAGCAGTTCAACCTGGCGCAGGAACAGGCGACGCAGGCGATGGCCGCCCTGATGCCGGCTTTTTCGGCCGGGCTGAAGCGCAGCAGCAGCAACCCCTACGATTTCATGGGCCTGATGCAGGCGGTCTCCTCCGGAAACTATGCCAAGTATTTCGAGGATATGAGCAAGGCCTTCACGCCGCAGGGGATTTCCGACGGCAACGATATCCTGGCGCAGCTCTTCGGCTCCAAGGAGGTGTCGCGGGCGGTGGCGGCGCAGGCGGCGCAGATGACCGGAATCGGCCAGGAGATCTACAAGCAGATGCTGCCGATCATGGCCGGCACGCTGATGGGCGGGCTGTTCAAGCAATCGATGGGACAGATGAACGCGCCGGTGAACCCCTTCGTCAACACGGCGATGGGCGAGAGCATCCAGCAGTGGCTGGAGGCGACCGGTTTCGCGCCGAAGCAGACGCCGACGCCGCAGCCGAGCATTTTCGACAATCCGTTCACGCAGGCGATGCAGCTGATGTTCAGCGCGCCGAAGCCGGAGCCCGAAAAGGCGCCGCCGGCCAATCCCTTCCTCGACAACCCCTTCACCAAGGCATTCCAGGAGATGATGGGAAGCTTCGCCCAGCCTGCGCCGCAGCAGCCGGCGGAAGCGCCGAAAGGCGGCGACAAGGCGGCGAAGGCACCCGATACCTCGAGCTACATGGACATGCTGAACACCATGTTCGACAGCGGGCTCGAGGTGCAGAAGGGCTACCAGAAGAACATGGAAGCGATCTTCGAAAGCTATATGCCGAAGACGCCACCCGCCTCCCCCAAACCTTGAAGCCGGCATAAAAAAAACCCGGAGACGACTGGGAGGTCGCCACCGGGCAAGAGGCAGGGCTATTGGCTATCACCCTGCGGGGAAAACTGGTTTCGGCTCTAATCCTGATTGAGCCGGTGGAGCGAATTTCGGCTTTGCTTGCGCGCCGATCGCGTCAGGATATCCGACGGGTCCTCGAAGAAGGTCGAGGCCAGAAAGGCCGCGTCGAGATCGGCCCGGGAAAGGCCGATATCCTTCAGCTGCTTGTCGTCGAGCTCGTGCAGCGCGTTGATCTCCATACGGTTGCGAAACACGCGCAGTACGGATGCCAGCATTGCGAAGCCTGCGACGAGACGCTGCGAGACGGTCCTGGTCGCGGGGTTGCAGTCGAGTTCCAATATCCGGTCTGTCGTGCGCATGGGAGATCCTTTCACTGGCGCGCAACAACCCGCCCTTTCCGCGCGATCAGGCACGGAGAGGCAAGTTGATTTTCGAGCGGACAGGCCGATTGCCTGACCATCACTTTGATTGATTTGCACGGCCAAGATGCCAAAGGCCTATTGATCAGTCCAACGAATGTTTCTAATGATTAGCATCAGAGATGTTTATAGGTGAAAATCATGGCCGCGCCTCTCGATATTGACCAGCTGCAGACCTTCATCGCCATCATCGATTCCGGCAGCTTCACCAAGGCCGCCGACCGGGTCTACAAGACGCAATCGGCCGTTTCGATGCAGATGCGCCGGCTCGAGGAGCGGATCGGCAAGCAGCTGTTCATCAAGGACGGCCGCGGCAACCGGCTGACCGTCGAGGGTGAAAAGCTGCTCAACTACGCCCGCCGCATCATCCGCCTGAACAACGAGGCGATCGCCGCATTCGACGACAACCGGCTGGAAGGGACGCTCCGGATCGGCACGCCCGACGACTATGCCGAACGCTACATGCCCGAGATCATCGGCCGCTTCGCCAAGACGCATCCGAATGTCGAGCTCTATATCGTCTGCGAGCCTTCGGTGGATCTCGCCGAGCGCATGCACCGGGGCGAACTCGACATCGCGCTGGTGACGCATAACCCGCGCGTGCGCATGTCCGACGTGGTGCGGACCGAACCGCTCTGCTGGGTGGGCTCGGCCAACCATCCGATCCGCGACGACGCACCGGTGCCGCTCGCCGTCGGGCGCCGCGACTGCCCCTGGCGGCAGGCGGCAAGCGCCGCCCTCGACGCGGTCGGGCGCGAACACCAGATCCTGTTCACCAGTTGGTCGTGCACCGTCATCGCGGCGGCGGTTCTTTCGGGGCTCGCCGTTTCGACCATGCCGGAATCGGCGCTGCGCACGGGCATGAAGGTTCTGACCCAGGCGGACGGTTTCCCCGCGCTCCCGCCGGTGCAGATCGGCATCATGAAGCGGCCCGGCGTGTCGATCTCGCTGATGAACGCGATCACCGCGCACATCACCGCCTGCCTCGACAACATCACGCCCGCCGTGGTGGAGGACAATCTCGATGCCGAGGTGAAGGGCGCTTACGTGCGCGCCCAGCCGCGCCTGAAGGTCGCGAACACGGTCACCAGCTGGTAAGCGGACCATAGCCCGCTTGCCGCCCTTTCAGCCGCCAGCCAGTTCTGCCGGCATCGGCGTGAAGAAGGATGTGCGCACGAGGCACTTGCACTCCTGCAGGATGCGGGCGGCGAAGAAGGGATCGCTCGTCACGGCAAGCCTGACCGACGAGCCGATCAGATGGCTGAACAGATAGGTGCGCGCCTCGGTGTCGACATCGCTCAGCTCGGGCGCGATGCGCTGCGCGGTCTCGCGGAAGATCCTGGCGATGCGGCTATTGTGCTCCACATTGAGCCGCGAGAGGTCTTGGTCGGTCTCCGTGCCGAGCCAGATGCCGAGGCTCGCGGCATCATTGCGATAGTCCTCGTAGTGCCAGTCGATGGTCGCCTCGAGCACATCGAGCGCTTCCGGCACGGATTGCACCGACGCGAAGGCTTCGGCGACCTTCGCGCGGATGGCCAGCGAGTGACGGTCGAACAAGGCTTTGACGATCGCCGCCTTCTCGGGAAAATACTGGTAGACCGAGCCGATCGGCACATTGGCGGCAACCGCGAGTTCGGTCATGCGCATGGCGCCGACACCCTTGCTCGCGATCAGCTGCGAGGCGGCGGACAGGATCAGGTCCAGCCTCTGAATACTGCGTTCCTGTTTCGGCTTCCTGCGGAGGCCAATGCGATCGAAGCTCCCGACGTTCATGTCGTTCCCCATCCCTCTTTTTCGCAGACCGGACATTGCCCAAACCGGCCCTTTTGGCCGATATGACATGCAGGTCTTCATGAGGCGTAAACAGGATAGATTGTATTTTACCGACAGGCAAAAGCTCAACCAAACCGGGGTGATACGCCCTGATTTGGTCGGTTTCGGAGGGTAAATTTACGCTGTTTCGGCCGACTGGCCCCTGATCGCGGCGAGCTTTCTACCGTGCCGCTCGCCGGCAGCCGTCCACTCAGGCGATCTCGCCCTATACGACGATCAATCCCGATCGTTCAGCCGTTCGGAAACATCATCCAGACCGCAAGCCAGACCCACATGGCGCCGAGCACGACATAGCCGGCGGCAAACAGCGGGCTGCGGTAGCGCAGGTCGTTGCTGGTGACGTGGACGAAGGCGTGGACATAGCGCAAGGCGACGAAGATCCAGGCGAGCACGAGCGCGATCAGGTTGTCGGCTTCGGTCATGTAGAGCAGGATGCAGCAGGCATAGAACAGCACCGGGAGTTCGTACTGGTTGGCAAGACTGTTCTTGACGATCAGGCTTTCGGTCGGCTCGCCGCGATTCTCGCGATAATCGGATGCACGCACCTTGCCCGACTTCAGCATCTTCTGGCGGCGGTAGCCGAGCAGCATGTAGAGCAGGTAGACCAGCGCCGCTTGGGCGATGATGGGCCAGAACATCTCGTAGCCTGTCATTCCGGTCATCGGGTCGTCTCCTATGCTACTTCTCTATCAAAGTCAGAGCTTTAGCGGAAACGGGCCGAGCTTTCCAGTGCCGCGCCCGCCACGATGACGCGGCGGACGCGGGTGACCATGCGACCTTAAACCTGGGCCTGGCCGCCGTCGGCGAAGAGTTCGATGCCGTTGACGAAGCTCGATCTCGTCGGAGGCGAGGAACAGGGCGGCGTTGGCGATCTCGGCGGGATCGGCGACACGGCCGAGCGGCACGACGCTCGCCATGTAGTCGAGCAGGCCCTGCTGCTGCGCCTTGTCGTCGCCGGCCAGTTCGACCAGGCCGGGTGTTTCCGTCGGGCCGGGGCTCAGCGTGTTGACGCGGACGCCGCGATCCTTCAGGTCGAGGATCCAGTTGCGGGCAAAGTTGCGAATGGCGGCCTTGGAGGCGGAATAGACGCTGAAGGCGGGCGTGCCCTTGATGCTCGTCGTCGAGCCGGTGAGGATGACGGAGGCGCCTTTGGCCAGAAGCGGCAGCGCCGTCTGAACGGTGAACAGCACGCCCTTTACGTTGCGGTCGAAGGTATCGTCGAAATGCTCCTCGGTGATCTGACCGAGCGGCGCGAAAGAGCCGCCGCCGGCGTTGACGAAGAGAACGTCGATGCGGCCGGCTTCTTCCTTGACGCGGGCAAACAGGCGATCGAGATCGCTCTGGCTGGCGGAATCGGCGCGGATGCCGGTAACGTTGCCGCCGATCGCGGCGACGGCCGCATCGAGCGCTTCGGCACGGCGGCCGGTGATGAAGAGGCGCGCACCCTCGGCGGCGAAACGCTTTGCGGTGGCAAGGCCAATGCCCGATGTGGCGCCGGTGATGACGGCGACCTTGCCGTTCAGTCTCTGGGCGGAATTCAGTGTGTCAGTCATGTCCGTGTTGTCCTGTTGTTCGATGACCAGAACATATGGACGGCGCGAACTTTTCGAAATAGAAATGAATGAAAACTATCATTGCAGGAATGAAACAATGAAACTGCCCGATTTCGAGGGTCTGGCAATGTTCGCCAAGGTGGCGGAAGAGCGTTCCTTCGCGCGGGCGGCCAAGGCGCTCGGCGTTTCCGTTCCCACGGTGTCGCGCGGCGTGGCGCGGCTCGAGGAGCGCTTCGGTGCCCGCTTGTTCAACCGGACATCGCGGCAGCTCGCGCTGACCGAATTCGGCCTGAAGCTCGCCGACCGCGCCTCGCGCATCTACTGCGACGCCGAGGATATCGAGAACGCGGCGCGGGAATTGTCCAGCCGCCCGCGCGGCTTGATCCGGTTGGCGACGCCGATGACCTTCGGCGTGCACTGGATCGCGCCGATCCTGCCGGAGTTCTTCAAGCTCTATCCCGACATCAGCGTCGACCTGCATATGAGCGACGCCGTCGTCGATCTGGTCGCCGACGGCTTCGACGCGGCGCTCAGGATCGCGGTGCTGCCTGATTCCTCGCTGGTGGCGCGGCGGCTGGCGCCTGTCTCGCCGTTCATTCTCGCCTCGCCCGACTATCTCGCGCAACACGGCACGCCGCAGCATCCACGCGAGCTTCCGGCGCATCATTGCCTCGGCTATGCCTATCGGCCGCGCCAGGACATCTGGCGGCTGACCAGCAAGACTGGCGAGGAATATGTGGTGACACCCGGCGGGCCGTTGCGCGTGACCAATTCCGAGGCGCTGGTGCCGATGGCCCTGGCGGGGCTCGGGATCTGCGAACTGCCGGAGTTCATGGCCAGCGAATATATGGCCGACGGGCGGCTGAAGGCGCTGCTGCCGGATTGGAGCCTGCCGAAGGGCGCGCTTTACTTTGTGACGCCTTCGGCGAGGACACGGCCGGTGAAGGTGGAGGTGCTGGCGGATTTCGTGGCGGCGAAGCTTTCCAATCCGCCATGGCGATGGCCGCGCTGAGGCTCTAAGATCCCGCGTGATCGGCAGGCGGCGCCAGGCGGTAGACCAGGAAGCGCAGGAGGACGATGACGCAGACGGTCAGGCTCGCGAACTTGATGCTCGAGGCCCAGGGCAACAGCTTTGCGGCGAAGCTCCATTCGGAACCGCCGGAAAAGATGTTGTCGGTCAAGATGTTCTCGGCGTAGTCGGAAAAGCCGTAGACGAAGGGCAGCGCGTAGATCGCGGCTATCATGACCGGATGCATCGGGCGGTTGAAGTAGCGGCCGGCGGGGCGGAGCCTGGTGACAATAGCAAACAGCAGGGCCGTCAGCACGAAGGGCAGGACCAGATCGGGCCCGCGATGCATGGCGACGAGCACGTCGCGTGCTTCCGGCTTTCGCTCGAGCAAACCGCGCATGGCGTCGATATCGCTCGCATCATAGGGGCCCAGCCGCGCTTCGAGCATGGCGGCGCGCGTCATGTCCTGAAACGGCAGGACGTAGCCGAGCACCATCCAGACAAGGACGCCCAGCACGATGGCCGCGAGCAGCGCGACGACGATGGTCGGAATGCGGCTGCTCGCGTCTTTCATCAGGCGCCGGAACCCGGATAGTTCGGGCTTTCGCGGGTGATGGTCACGTCATGCGGATGGCTTTCGCGCAGGCCGGCACCGGAGATGCGAACGAAGGTGGCGCGCTCCTGGAAGTCCTTGAGGTCCTTGCCGCCGACGTAGCCCATGGCGGCTTTCAGACCGCCGGCCAGCTGGTGCAGAACGCCGGAGACCGGGCCCTTGTAGGGAACCTGACCTTCAATGCCCTCGGGAACGAGCTTGAGGGTGTCGCGCACTTCCGCCTGGAAGTAGCGGTCCGCCGAGCCGCGGCCATGGCGCCGACGGAGCCCATGCCGCGATAGGCTTTGAAGGAGCGGCCCTGGTAGAGGTAGACTTCGCCCGGGCTTTCATCGGTGCCGGCGAGCAGCGAGCCGATCATGACGGCCGATGCGCCCGACGCGATCGCCTTGGCGACGTCGCCGGAGAACTTGATGCCGCCATCGGCGATGACGGGGATGTCCTGGGCGCGGGCCGCTTCGACCGCCGACATGATGGCGGCGAGCTGCGGAACGCCGACGCCGGCGACGATGCGGGTGGTGCAGATCGAGCCCGGACCGATACCGACCTTGACGGCATCCGCGCCGGCATCGATCAGCGCCTTGGTGCCATCCGAAGTGGCGACGTTGCCGGCCATGACGCGGACGGAGTTGGAGAGCTTCTTGACGCGCGCGACGGCGTTCAGCACGCCCTGCGAATGGCCATGGGCGGTATCGACGACGAGCAGGTCGACGCCAGCCTCGATCAGGCGCTCGGCGCGCTCGAAGCCATCGTCACCAACGCCAACGGCGGCAGCGGCGCGAAGGCGGCCCTGCGCGTCCTTGGAGGCGTTCGGGTTGAGCTGCGACTTCTCGATATCCTTGACGGTGATGAGACCGACGCAACGGCCTTCGCCATCAACGACAAGCAGCTTTTCGATGCGGTGGGCGTGCAGCAGACGCTTGGCTTCCTGCTGGTCGACGGTTTCCTTGACGGTGACGAGGCCCTCGCGGGTCATCAGCTCATAGATCTTCTGGGCCGGATCGGAGGCGAAGCGGACGTCGCGGTTCGTCAGGATGCCGACGAGGCGGCCGGACTTCTCGACGACGGGGATGCCGGAGATGCTGTGGATCTTCATCAGCGCCAGCGCATCGGCAAGCGTGGCGTCCGGGCCGATGGTGACAGGGTTGACGACCATGCCGCTTTCGAACTTCTTGACCTGGCGGACCTGCTCGGCCTGTTCGACGGGCGTCAGGTTCTTGTGAATGACGCCGAGGCCGCCTGCCTGCGCCATGGCGATCGCCAGCCGGCTTTCGGTGACCGTGTCCATGGCGGACGAGATGATCGGGATGTTGAGCTCGAAATCGGTGGCGATGCGGGTCGCGACGCTGGTCTGGCCAGGAAGGACATCGGAATGACCAGGCTGCAGCAGCACGTCATCGAAGGTGAGTGCGTCTAAACCGGTCGGCGTTTCAATGATGCGAGCCATGGCCAATTCCTTATAAAAGAAAAATGCACCCTCACCCGGAACGACTTATCCGCACCGGCGATGTGTAAGGTTGCTTTGGAAGTTGGCGAGGGCTGGTACCACGTCTATGGCGTCAAGGGAATAGTAAAAAACGTGGCCGGCCGCGGGTGGCGTGAGCGAGACGAGAGAGCAACCGGCATGTGCTCTCTTGCGCCGAAAGCACGTCGGCTAAGGTTCCGCGCTGCCCTCCCCGCATCCTCATCCCTGTGCTCGTCACAGGGATCCAGCGCGCTCAAGTCCTTGAGCGCAATAGACTCTTCTCGCCGCGCCGACGCGCGTCGGCTGGATTCCTGTGACGAGCACAGGAATGAGGGTGGAGAGAGACTGGCGCGCTTTCCCGCAGAGAAACGCACGCCAAAAACAAGATAAGCCCGGCGCGGTGGCCGGGCTTGGTATGTCTGCCATGCAGCAGGATCAGAGGTCGAACTGGTAGGTCTTGGGAACGAAGCGGTAGCCGCTTTCGTAAACCTCGGCGTAGCCAACCGATGGGAACGGCATGTGGTAACCGAGGAAGGGCACCTTGTCGGTCGCGATCATGTCGAACACCTTCTTGCGGGTGGCGGCGGCCTGGGCCTTGTCCATGTCGAAGCGGACTTCCCAGGTCGGGTTCTGCAGCGACAGGATATAGTGGTTGGCGGTATCGCCGGTGGCGATCAGGCGCTTTCCATCCGACTCGATGTTGAAGATCATGTGGCCCGGCGTGTGCCCTGTCGCCAGCATCGCGGTGATGCCGGATGCGACCGTGTCGCCTTCGCCGATGAAGGTCATCTTTTCGGCCAGCGGCACGACATTGGCGAGAACCGCCTTGTGGCCGCCTTCGGCAGGGGTTCCCTGACGGGCCTTGTCGGTCCAGAAATCGTATTCGGCCTTGCCGGCGACGTAGCGGGCCTTGGCGAAGGCCGGCTTGCCGCCTTCCATCAGTCCGCCGATATGATCGCCGTGCATGTGGGTGAGCGCCACCACGGTGATGTCGTCGGTCGAATAGCCGGCGGCCTTGAGGCCGGCGGCGAGCTGGCCGTTGCCCTTGGCGCGGCCGCCTTCACCGAAGCCGGTATCAACAAGGATCACGTCGGAGCCGGTATCGACCACGAAGGGCGCGAAGGTGTTGACGAACTTGTCCGATGGCAGGAAGTTCCTGGCCAGCAGCGCCTGAACGGTCTCCGGCGTCTGGTCTGTGCCGAAGGTTTCATTCGGCTTTTCGCCAACAACGCCACCGTCCTTCACGACGGTGAACTTGAAGGAGCCGAGCTTGAACTGATTGAACTGGGGCTGCGTCGTCGCATCCATCTTGGTGTTGTCTCCGCTTGCGGCCATTACGGCCGTCTCTTTCAAAATCATCGGCGCGGCCAGCATGCCAACGCCCGCCGCTACGAAAGCGCGCCTGTTCATCCCCAACGAAATCGCCATATCCCATCCTTCCGATAACGCGCGGCGCATCGCCACGCTGCCCCCGTCGTCATGGCGGACCACCGTTTATCGCAATCCGCCGAAACGAACATATGTCAATTCTGGCCGTTGAAATCCCCGAACCTGCGGTCTCACGCAGACGTGATGCATTCGCATTTGCTAAGATGATTGCGCACTTGGCAGATGCCGGCGCGAGGACTAAAGAGCAATGGCTTTCAAAGCGCCTTCGCAAGACCCCCAAGGCATTCGCGCATGAACCGCATCGTTCCCCTGATCCTTGCCGTCGCGCTCTTCATGGAGCAGATGGATTCCACCGTCATTTCGACCGCGCTGCCGGCGATCGCCAACGACCTCAATGTCGGGCCGATCACGCTGAAGCTGGCGTTGACCTCCTACATGGTGGCGCTGGCGGTGTTCATTCCGGTCAGCGGCTGGATGGCGGACCGGTTCGGCGCCAAGCGCATCTTTCGCCTCGCCATCTGCGTCTTCGTCGTCGGCTCGATCCTCTGCGCGATTTCGTCGGGCCTGATCGAATTCGTCGCCGCCCGCTTCCTGCAGGGCATGGGCGGGGCGATGATGACGCCGGTCGGCCGCCTGGTGCTCTTGCGCACGACCAAGCGCAGCGACCTCGTCTCGGCCATGGCGCTGCTGACCATTCCGGCGCTGGTCGGGCCGCTGGCCGGGCCGCCGCTCGGCGGCTTCATCACCACCTATTTCACCTGGCACTGGATCTTCCTGATCAACGTGCCCGTCGGCATCATCGGCGTCTGGCTGGCGACGATCTTCCTGCCCGAGGTGGAGGCGACCGCGCCGCCGAAGCTCGACGTCACCGGCTTCGTGCTCACCTCGTTCGCGGCGGCCGGCGTGGTCTTCGGCCTCTCCGTCGTCAGCCTGCCGGCCCTGCCGCCGATCATCGGCATCGCCGCGACCGCAATCGGCGTCGTCTGCGGCGTGCTCTATGTGCGCCATGCCAAGCGGCACCCAGCGCCGATCCTCAATCTGCAACTCTTCAAGAACCCGACCTTCCGGGCGTCGACAACGGGGGGAACGCTGTTTCGCATCTGCATCGGCGCCATGCCGTTTTTGACGCCGCTGATGCTGCAGCTCGGCTTCGGGCTGACGCCGTTCCAATCCGGCCTGATCACATTCGCCGGCGCGATCGGCGCGATCACCACGAAATTCTTGGCCAGGCGGGTGTTCGCGGCGGTGGGCTTCCGCACCACGCTGTTGACGGCGGCGGGCGTGACAACTGTGGTCACCGTGGTTACCGGCTTCTTCACGCCGACGACGCCGCATCTCGTCATCATTCTCGTGCTTCTGATCGGCGGTTTCTCGCGTTCCTTCTTCTTTACCGGCGTCAACGCGCTTGCCTATGCCGATATCGACGACGCGCAGGCGAGCCAGGCGACCTCGATGAGCTCGGTCATGCA
The DNA here is from genome assembly GCF_030053015.1 of Rhizobium sp. AN80A. Taxonomy (NCBI): domain Bacteria; kingdom Pseudomonadati; phylum Pseudomonadota; class Alphaproteobacteria; order Hyphomicrobiales; family Rhizobiaceae; genus Rhizobium; species Rhizobium sp. AN80A. The sequence continues at coordinate 2,085,437 of NZ_JASJPX010000003.1, forward strand.
GCAGATCAGCCTGGCGCTCGGCGTGGCCGTGGCCGCGGCGATCCTGGAGACCTCGATCTTCATTCGCGGCGAAGCGCTGCAGGTGGAGGATTTCCACGTCGCCTTCTACGTGATCGCGCTATTGACCGTACTGGCAACGATCCCCTTCATCCGCATGGACAAGCATGCCGGCGCGCTGGTTTCCGGCCATCGCGCCAAGCCGATCGCGGCAAGCGTGCTGGAAGCGGAACAGCAGGCCGTGAAGTGAGGCTGCGCGCTTATTCGGCTGCCGGCTCCGGCGCCTCGCAGACGGCGCTCAGCTTGTTGCCGTCGGGATCGCGCACGTAAGCCGCATGGAAATTGGCGTGGAAGGGGCGCAGGCCCGGTTCGCCCTCGCTGACACCGCCGGCTGATATCGCCGCGCGATAGAAGGCATCGACGTCAGCCCTGGTTTCGGCCGCGAGCGCCACCATGCCGCCATTGCCATTCGAGGCGCGGCGGCGGTTGAAGGGGGTGACGATCCAGAGCCGGCAGCGGATATCGCCATCGGCGGCATAGCCGATCTCCTCTTCCGAGTAGCGCTGGCGCCGGTAGCCCAGCACGGGCAGCACGACATCATAGAAGTGCCGGGCCTGATCGATATCGTTGGTTCCGAGGGTGACGTAAAGCAGCATCGATATCCGCGGTCATTCCGGTCTTGGGACAGTCTTCTAACTGTCATACTCCACCCGGAAGGACCTCAAGATCAAGCCTCCGTTTCGTCGGCCTCAGCTTTGCGGCCCTTGAAGCCCTTGGCAAGCAGGAACATTTCGACCGATTCGGCGCGCGACGATGCCGGCTTGACGTGGACGACCTGCTTGAAATTCTGCTTCAGCAGATTGAGCAGGTCCTTTTCCGTGCCGCCCTGGAAGGTCTTGGCCAGGAAGTGGCCGCCCTCGCCCAGCACCTCGATGGCGAAATGCGCGGCCACTTCGCACAGATGCATGGTGCGCAGGTGGTCCGTTCTGTGGTGGCCCGTGGTCGGCGCCGCCATGTCGGAGACGACGAGATCGGGCGTGCCGCCGACGGCTTCCATCAGCTGGTCGGGCGCCGTCGGATCCAGGAAGTCGAGCTGCAGGATCCTGACGCCGGGAAGCTGCGCCATCTCCAGGAAGTCGATGGCCGCGACGCGCACGTCCTCATCCGTCGAGCCGGTGACCTTGGCGGCGATCTGCGACCAGCTGCCGGGCGCGGCCCCCAGATCGATGATGCGGCGCGCGCCCTTGAGGATGCCGTGCTTCTCGTCGATCTCCAAGAGCTTGAAGGCGGCGCGGGCGCGGTAGCCCTCGAGCTGGGCGCGCTGCACATAGGGATCGTTGATATGGCGCTGCAGCCACTGGCGCGAGGACGCCTTCATCTTCTTGTTCTTGACGCGCTGGCCGAGCTTGCGGCCGGTGCGGTTGCCCGCAATGGTTGGCTTGGTCATAGCTGATCCCCTATTTGCCGCGTTGGCCGCGGCGGTGGCGATGGCGCCGCCAGACGCCGTCATCCGCCATCATGTCGGTGAGAAGGCCTTCCCTCAAGCCACGATCGGCAACGCGCATGCGCGGGCTCGGCCAGCGGCGACGAATGGCCTCGAGAATGGCGCAGCCCGCCAGCACCAGATCGGCGCGATCCGGCCCGATGCAGGGATTGGCGGCGCGGCTGGCGAAATCCCACGACAGAAGCTTGGCCTGCATGGCCGAGACCTCGTCGTCGGACAGCCAGATGCCATCGACCTTGCGCCGGTCGTAGCGCGGCAGATCGAGATGGACGCCGGCAAGCGTGGTGACCGTGCCCGAGGTGCCGATAAGGTGAAAATCGCCGAGATTTCCGTCGATGACGGGGCAATCGAAATGCGAGAGCATGCCCTGGACTTCCAGCACCATGCCTTCGAAGACATCGGGCGTGACATCGCGGCCGCCATGGCGCTCGGACAATGTCACGACGCCGACGGGAAGCGAGGTCCAGTGGGTGATGTGATTGGCAAGCCGGCTGAAGCGGCTGTCGCCGATGTGGATGACGGCGATCTCCGACGAGCCGCCGCCGATATCGAAGAGTACGACGGAGCGCGTTTCGCGGCCGACCAGCGAGGAGCAGCCGGAGACGGCGAGCCGCGCCTCGGTCTCGCGATCGATGATCTCAAGCTCGAGCCCCGTCTCGGCGACGACACGCTTGAGGAATTCCTCGCCGTTGCTTGCCTGTCGGCAGGCCTCGGTGGCGATCAGTCGCATGCGGCGGATCTCGCGGTTCTTCAGCTTGCCGGCGCAGACGCGCAGCGCGTCGACGGCGCGGTCCATGGCATCGTCGGACAGACGCCCACTCGCCGCCAGCCCCTCGCCGAGGCGCACGATGCGCGAGAAGGCATCGACGACGCGGAACTGGCCCGGACGGGTCGGCTGCGCGATCAGGAGGCGGCAATTGTTGGTGCCGAGGTCGAGTGCTGCGTAAAGCTCATCCGGCCAGGGGTGGGCGGAGGCCGGCCGTTCGCCGCGCTCCTGGTGACGCTGGACGCGATTGTCGTTTTCGCCACGCGCTTCCTGCGCGGGACCACGGCCGACATTGGGCTGATTTGCAGGCTGCTGCGCCGGCTGATGGCCCGACGGCTTTGCCTGCGCCAGCGGCCGGCCCTGCAGGCCGCGCTTGCCGCGATGCTTGCGACGGCCACGCTTGCCCGAAGCCGCATCATCATCATGCGCACCCGCGCGATTGGCGGATGCTGCCTGTTCACCATGTTGCTGCTGTCTTGGAGCACCCTCGCCCGACGCGCCGGAGCCGCGCCGGCGGCGCTTGCGCTTGCGGGCCGATGTCTCGGCCGCAATGTCCGTTGGACGTGCATCCATTGGGCGCGCTGCCTCGCCGGCGATGCCGGAGGGGGCATGCGAAGCGGCCTGAGCTGCATTGCGGGATTGCCCGCCACGCTTGCCCTTGCGGCGCCTGGATTTCTTGCCATCCTTGCGCGCTGCCGCCGACGCCCCGTCAGATTGCGGCTTAAAGCCGCCTTCGGGGTCTTCCACGTTGTTTTTCCACCGCGCCGCGCAAGTCCCAAAGGATGAACTCCTTGAGGTATGCTGCTGGCGCTCATTCGATTTTGCGTTGGCGCGAAGATACCAGCGCTCGGCCAAAACGACAAATTCTTTTTCCCAACCCTCAAGAATCGGCCTTTTCCAACACTCCACAAGGCCGTTCAAATTTTTTTCAAACAGCTATTTGCATTCCGCGATGATTTGGTTATAAGCGCCGCACAGCAGCCAAGCACGCTTCGGCAGCGACTGCTGGGGAATAGTTCAATGGTAGAACGACGGACTCTGACTCCGTTAATCTTGGTTCGAGTCCAGGTTCCCCAGCCAATTCTCTCTAAATCCCCTTAATTCCTTGATTTTCCAGTCGTGCCGGATATCGTTTTGGCATCATCGGCGACCTGATGCCCAGAACTGTAGCCCACAGGTGATGCCCACGCGGAAGAAGCGTGGCGGCGTCGCCGGTGGCAGGCAAGGGCAGCAACCTCATGGCGGTCCGCCACGACGTCGAAAACCTCACCCGCCGCGGCAATATCTTCTATTGGCGCGCACGCGTCCCAAGCGCCTTCGGGCAGTGCCGACCAGGCAGCCGGCTTTCACTGAGCCTTCACTGTTCTGATCATAAGAAAGCGCAGGCGATCGGCCGCAAGCTGAACATGCTGCTCGCCGAACTGAAGTTGAAGCAGAAGGAACCCATGTCCAAGGCGCAGCTCCAAAAGCTTTGCGAACACGAACGAGACATGATGCTCATGCATCTGGAAGACGTCTCGATGGTGGCGCGGCGCTATGGCCGGCCCGCTGACATTTCAGAGCTGGAAATGGATGTCGAAAATGGATGGGCCTATCGACTGCTCGGCATGTTCGGCATCACCCATCACCTGACGCTAAAAGACAATTGCCGAGGCTTGGCCTACCTCAGGCAAAACGGGGTTCCCGCCTCCCATATCTTCGCGATCGGCTCCAATTATTTTGAACTGCTTCAAGAGGCGAACACGCGCGGCTTCAAGGCAGGCATTCGAAGATTGATGCACCTCTTCGAAATCAGCCCAAATCCTCTCAACGAGGAAAAGGCCATGAAGGCCTATTTCAGTGGCAGGGCAGACGCTCTCTTCGACGTCGCGGAACGGCATCCACTCGCTGATCGTGACCTGAGCGAACTCACGGGTGGTTCGGCTTCGACACCACAGCCTGCCTTCATCGAAGTTGCGCCCTTGGAAACGACGACGCCATTATCGGAGATTGCAGCTCCCGTCGATGACGTTATCGAGTCCCCCTAGGCTCGAAGCTCGGCCGATCTTGACACTCGATCTCGATCCTTCGCCGCGCGCGGCCGCGATCAATAAGCCGGTTGAGGAAGAGACGCGGCCCGTCATTCCCCTCGCGGATTTCGAAGCTGCGTGCGAGGAGCTCGTCGAAAATATGAAGGATGCTTGGGACGACACCACCGCACGTGACGCACGCGCTCTCGTTCGCATGTTCAAGGGCGTACTCGAAGAACACGGTGTTGAGCACACCGGCCAAATTACCCAGTACCATATCGGCAGGCTTCGCAAGCACTTCAACGATATTCCCGCTCGCTGGGGACAGAGCGCCAGAATGAGGGCGATGTCGGCACCCGAGCTTCGCGCTGAGGGCGAGAGGTTGCGCGAGAAGGCCGGGACGGAGGGCAAAGAGGCGGCCGTGGGCCTTAAAGCAGGCACCATTCGCAAACACCTTGGAAACTTGAACCACTTTCTGAACCATGTCCGCGGCCACGGATCCGAAATCGACGATTGGACCTTCGAAGGCTTGAGGCCGAAAAAGCCGAAACTTGGCAGTATTCGCAAACAGCAGCACAAGCCGACGCCCGACGAGATCAAACCCATTTTCTCCAGCCCGATCTATACAGGCTCGCTAAACCACGACCGGGGCCGCAAAAAGCCGGGACCGCACGTCTTTCATGACGCCGCCTATTTCTTGCCGATCATGTTCTCATACCTCGGGGCCCGGCGGCGCGAGTTTGCAGGGCTTGCATTAGACGATATTGCCGAAGACGATGGCGGTCTCGTGCTGATCCTGCGGACAAACAAATTTCGGCGGCTGAAGACCGAGCAATCAGAGCGGCTGCTGCCGCTCCCGCAAGAGCTGGTTCGCTTGGGCTTCATGGACTATTGCGCTGCGCTCCAGAACCTGGGGTACGAGGCCGTGTTCCCTGACCTCTTCTCCGATAAGACCGTGAACGATCCGGGCGACCGCTTCTACGACGTCTTCCTCCCGATCATGAAGCAGTCCCTCGAAGAGAAGATGTGGGATCGCGCTTTCCATGCGCTACGCCACGGAATGGCAGATACCCTCCTTCAAGCAGGCGTCCCCCCGTTGGTCATCGACGACATCTCGGGACGACTCAGTCAGGGCGGTGAGACCAGCCTTCGCTACACGAACCCTGCTGGTCTGCCGTTGATGCGCGATGCTCTCAGCAAGTATCCGATCATCACCGCCGGCATCGAACCGAAGCCGATCAAACTGCTGCCATGGATCGAAAAGCGGCTGCCGCCACCGTGGGCACGCGAGGCAAAGAACGAAGCGAGACGTCGGAAATAATTTCCGACGCCTCCTTCTTCGTTAAGCAGCTTCCCAAACCTGGTTCAGGATACGCGCCGCAAGTGCCGCCTTGTCCTGCGGGAGAAAGCGCCCATAGTGCTTGGCGACCATTTCGGCGGTGTCCTGTATGGCGTAGCTCGCCTGCTCATACGAGCCAGTCTGCTTCAAAATGTGGGTCGCCAGCACGTCACGGACATTATGGGGCCCGTGCGGTAGCAGCCCCTTGATCGCGCCTCGTCCGGTATAGGGGTTGTAGATGCCGTAGCGCTGAATGGTGTGACGCCAGGCCTCGTAGAAACTGGTCGTGTCGTAGGCCGCGTTTGTGCTGGTCGTCTTGACAGTCTTGACGAAGAACGTGCCGGGATCCGCGGCCGACCGTAAGAGCACCGCGCGGTGCCGATCGACATAGGCGTCGATGGACTTGTAGAGATCCAAAAGGTCTGGAAGCACGAGCCGAAACGGCTTGTCGCCAAAGAAAGACGAGTGTGCGTTTTTGAAGGCGACCGCAGGAATGAAGACCTCCCAGCCGCCTTCCCGATCACTCCACCGGATTTCGCCGCGCTTCGTCTTTTCCAGCGCGCGTTCCGAGCGCGGCATCGAGCCTTTCGGATTGAGCATCAGTTGCCTGAGGTTCTTCTGGCGAAGCCCAAGATGCAATCCCAACCTCAACATCAGAAATGATCGCACCGCTTCGGCAGCCGGCCGAGGATAACGATGCTCATCCGGCATCAGGCGAATGATCTCCTCGGTGATCTTGCGATACTCTCCAACGGGGCTCGCCGCCTCGAGGACCGGCATGATCGGCTCGAACGGATCGCGATGAACGCGAGCGATCCTTTGGATTTCCTTGACGCGGTGGGCAGCGTGCTTGTGGAAGTCGTCGCAGGCACCGTGCCAGTCCGCATTCGCGTAGTCGATCTCGTTTTGCGAAACGAGGCCGGCAATCGGTTGAACCCGCGCCAGAAGCTCCGGATGCTGCCGAAGCCATCCGGTCACCTCCTTGGTGATCGCCAAGGCGATCCGCAACATGTCGACTTCCCATGCAGTGAAGAAACCACGGCGCGTCTCCCGCCACTGCAGATACCAATCCCAAACGCCGGGGAAAATGAGGAGCCCGAACGTCAACTGCCGGACCGGCACCCCGTAGCCCTTCACCTCTCCATCTCTGGATGCTGCAAGGGCACCGAACATCAGCCCGAGATGCTCGATCTTCTGCGAGGCGGTTTCTTCGCCCCAAACCCCGTTTCGCTGAAAGCCGACCGACGTCAGAGCCGACGTCTTGAAGCGTACCAGGTCGGCCATTTCCATGGCGAGTGACGGTGGCGCTTCTATCACGCCTGACAGCAAGTCAGGATCCTCGACCCAAGTCTGCTCATAGTTCGCAGGGACAAAGATTTTACCGTCCCGTGGCGCCCGGCCGCCGTAGGAGACGCCGGGGAAACGGATGGCGTAGCGTTGCTTAGCGGCGGCTGCTTGGTACTTCCGGTAGTCCGTCGTGCCGCTGATAATAACCCGCCGTACCCAATCGACGATCTCCTCTCTCTTCTGGAAGGACAGCGTGTTGAAATCCTCAGGCAGATGCCAGGCGATGCGACGCCGTTCGGCGGGCTCTATGCCGGACAGCTCAAACCCTGACGCCGATCGTGAAGGGTGTGGAAGCTTGGCTTTGAAGTAGCCAGCAGGAAGCCGGTACCGTCGCTCGATCCGTGACAAGATCTCGAAACTCTCGATACTCCGCGGCACTTTCCGGCCTTCGACCCAGCTTAAAAGCGTATTCTTGTCTGTGACGTCATCTGGACCGGTGATGGCACGATGGAGCGTCCAGTACGTTTCTCCATGGCGCCGGAGCTGGAGCTGTAACGCCTCGGAAAAGTCCGTCGGATCTTCGCTGACGTCGAACAACGGTTCTGGGAATTCGAGACCTGTGCGTGGACTTGCTGCTGTAGCGCCCGATGCTGGTTTGGGCTGGTTCTGGGGTGGGCGGGCTGGTCGGGGACTTGTGGGCACCGCCTTCGTCCTTAGCGTCTTTCGTGCTCGAGGGACTTCGGGGTCTGCTGCCGTGGCTAAGAGGCGCGTGTCCCGGATCCACCGACTAATGGCGTCAAAGGCTGGATCGATCTGACGCGCGTTGCCCGCAAGCAGATTGGTGTCCAGGCCGCAAGCTGCCGCGACAACGTGCCAGTCTGTCCTGCCGCTGGTTCTTGGCGCCGGTCTCCTCGTCTGAATGAGCGTGTGCAAATACCACTTCAGCCGGGGAAGTTCGTCGTCCTTGAAAAGCGGCGCCAGCCGCAGTTGGCAGAAGGCGTCGATCTTGCGTTGAAAGGCTTTGGCAGAAAATTGGTTCATTTCCATTCACGTAGCTGTTGTTGATCGTCCCCGCAGATGCGGGGCACGCGAGCTATGCGAATGGAGTTAACCTCCGGTAACCAAGGGTTTCCGTAGGGGAATGGCTTCATAAAAACGATTCAGTTGCAAACGGCGTTTCACGAAGTAACGGGGGGACGAAGTCCCCGAATGTGAACGCCGTTTGCACAAATAGTTGGTGATCAGGCAGAGCAGATGGCCAGAAATCGTCAGCCCCGCAGGTGAACCTTGCGGCGGAAAGGTTGGTCATCGCTAGCGTAGCGATCGACGAGATCATCGAAAACTTCGTCGGCTGCCCGCTCGTCGAAGCCTTGGTCGACGAGAACCCCAACCACGGCGTCGGCCAGCTCTTCTATCCAGTCCTGCCGTCCCTGGTCGAGATAGCTGCTGATCGTCCAGAACAGCATGGCCCGCGCGACGTCGTCACGATCCGGACGCCGCTCTGCCCGATGCCGGTCCCTCAGCCGCTGCTGCCGCTCCCTCTGCTTGGCGTTGCGCTCCTCCAAGGTCTGTCGCGCCATGTCATCTTCCCCCTGTTTTCGTTGATGGCACTCTTATGGTCAGAGGACCGGCGGCACAGCGCAAGGCGTTTGTCACCGAAACGGAATCATCGTGTCGTGAATCGGAATTTTCGAGTTTGGAATCGAATGAGCGCAATTTGTTTCAGGTTGCGGGCACGTCGAGACAAGTTGCCGGCAATCTCGCGGCTATGTTGACGGCGCCGGGCGCACAAGGTGCGACCATTCCGATTTCGGGTGAATCGTAAATCTGGACGATCGAAACGTTTGCCCAGAGCTTGGAAACGTTGCCCTCGACTTTCGAATCGTTCGCCCGGAAGTTCGAATCGAATGAGCGCAATTTGTTTCGAGTTGCCGGCGACCTGCATCAGCTCTTTCTAAGATAGATCAACGTGCGGGAGACTTAAGCCTGCTGACCGAGGATCCAGCCTTCCCACGTTTTGACATCATCAGCTTCCGGTACCCCTTCGCCCCGTCGGCCATCGACGACGTCGATCATGCCAAGCAGGCCGACTGTCGCGTCGAACCGGTCTTCACCGTCCTTGCCGTTTCCGAAACCGTCGCTGATCAGAGTTTGGAGTCCGCTCCCGTCGACGTGTGGCCTGTTCTCCAGCCACCGCATCAGATGACTTGCCACGGACCGGCGTCCGTCTTGCTGTCGCTTACTCCACACAGGGCGTCGGGGAATTCCAAGCTGGCCATAGACGTCACCGGGATAGGTCTCGGCGACAACAGTGGCGCCCGGCATCATCAGTTCACGGAGCGGCCCGTCGAACGGCCAAAGCGATAGCTCCCCGAGGTTCGGGAGGATAATCTCACGCCAGCCGGCCAAGGCGGCCTTGCCCACCTGGTTGCCGCCGAGCGTCCAGAACAACATACAGGCGTCGCCGCGATCAGGTGTCGCCCGCTCGCAGCGGCGCAGAAGATCCTTACCGCTCAGCCCTAAAGCGTCGAAAAGGTGCTGACGCTGCGTGCCCCCAGGCCGCATCGGATAGAAGGGTCGGTCGATGGAGATTTCGCTGTGATGCTCCGCGACGTCGAACCAACGCGCAAAGCGTGCGTCCCCGAATGACCGCAAAAAAGAAGGGAAGTCAGGTGTCCCTAGAGTTCTGCCGTAGGCGGCAGGAAGACCGATCGGGAAGTCGAAACCCATCAGCACTGCGGCGTCTGCTCCTATCCGCCGCCGCAGCCGATGTGTAAGGTTCTGCGTGTCGCCGACGGGTTCCGGCGCCGAAAGGGCCCACGTCTCGCCCTGCCGAACCGCCACGCACATCCATCGCTTCTTGGCTTCGATACTCCAGTCGCAATGTGCGACGACAGTTACAGACATCCCGTCCTCCATCCCTCGCTCTGGATTTACGAGGCACCGGCCAGGATGTCCATGACCGCTGCCCCATCGAGCGCCTGGGCGTCGAAGAGCGCGCGCACCAGCCCGTCGAAGGCCTGCCGGTTTTCGAGGATGACATCCGTCGCCCGTGCCTGCGCGAACTCCAGCCGCCGATGCACCCGCTCTGCCAGCTCGGCGTCGCGGCTGAGGATCGCGGTCGGATCCTTGTGTCCGAGGTAGAGCAGCGGATGACGGCCACCGAAGCCGAGTGCCTGTTCCATATCCAACGCGACACGAGTTGCGCGCGCCAGGTCGCTCTCTTCGGCGCCGCCGGAGCCCGCCGATACGGCCTTGAGCGCGACGAGTTCAGCCGCGCGGCCAGCCATCAGCATTGCCAGCAGCCGCCCATACCAAGCTTCGGTATCGGGTGCGTTGGTCGCAAAGGTCACTGCATTGTGGCCGCCGTCCTTGGCGTCGATCGTCAGCCCCTTGATCGACCCGAGACGTAGAGCGTGATGCACGACCGCATGGCCGGACTCGTGGATCGCGAAACGCCATCGGACATCATACGGGACCGGCGGGCGGTGACCGCGGATGCCAGCTTCGACATCGGCATAAGTGAGGCGGCGCTTTTCTCGGCGAGCTTTCAATCGAGCTTCGCGGACGATCCGTTCAATGTCGGCGCCAGTCAGGCCCATTGCTCGTGTTGCCAGACGTCGCAACGCCTGAAGCACTGGGGTGTCCTGCTCGGCCGTCTCTGGCCTGTCGATGCCGCGCTCGCCGTCATCCTCCAGGATGACCTCGATCTCGTCCATCGAGCCGCCAATTTTGGTGTTTCCCGTCATGGCTGACCTCCGATTTGGGTGTCCGACATGGCGACGGCATCGAGGTCGCTGCCCAGATGATGGGCGAGAATGCCTGCGAGGGTCGGAATATCGGGGCGCGGGATCTCGATTTGCGTTTCCAGCCGCCCCGAGCGGCGGATCGCCTCATCGATTTCGGTCGGCCGGTTCGTGGCGCCAACGACGATGACGCCGTCGGTTTTCAGCGCGCCGTCGAGAAGCTCCAACAGCTTGTTGACGCAGGCGTTCCAGTAGTCGGCGTAGGGTCGCGACGCCGAGGCACGCTGACCGATGCCGTCGATCTCGTCGATGAACAGGATGGACGGCGCCTGACGTCGGGCTTCCGCGAACGTGTTTGCCATGCGGTCCAGCACATCATGTAGATACTCGCCCTGTAGCCAGGTCGAGACAGAGGTGACGACCAGTGGAACCTGCAGCGTGTTGCAAAGCGCCCGTGCAAAAGTTGTCTTGCCAGTCCCCGGCGGTCCGGAGAGAAGCAGCTTCGTGCTCATGTGCGACCAAGCGAGGCCTCCCGTCAGATAATCCGCGAGATCGACTTTCAGGCCAAGCGCCCAATCTTTTGCTGCACCATAGCCCGTCAGCGTCTCAACGCGCAGCACGGACGGCACAGCCGGCCTCGATGCCTCATCGAAGGGCTCCGGCTGGATCACCTCGGCGCCGGTTGGCTTGCTTTTCGATTTCGCCTTGCCCTTGGATGAGGCGGTCGACGTCGATGCCGCGCGATTGCCGGTGTTGCCGCCATCCCGCGACGTCTGCTCTCTTCGCTCGCTTGGGCTCTGCGTGATCAGCCGCCGCGAGGCATCAGCCTTGTCTCCGTTCTTGTCATCTTCCTTGTCCTCGCGATTCAGCGCCGCCAGACCAGCGAGCGCATCGAGGCTTGAGAGGATTGGGCGGCCCGGCCTGATTGCAATTGCGAGATCGTCGAGCGTCAGCACACCGGCATCAATCCTCGCGATGCTGCTGTCATGACGCATGACCGCTTCACTGCCGTAGATAGCTTCCAGCAGATCGGCGATCAGCAGGCGATCGATCCCGGCACCCGTCAGCCTGATATCGCAGGTCAGATCCACCTGATCGGGAATGCCAGTGTGTTTCTCGGAGACCGCGAGAACCGGCGTGCCATCCGCAAGCGCCCGCAGCAATTGCCCGCGCAGGGCCGCCCGGCTCGGGCGGTTCGTCTCTCCAGCCGGGACCTGCAAGAAGACGCGCCGGGTCTCCCTGTCTACCCACTTCCATAGATCGTCGGTGAAAGCAAAATCCGCCGCCACGCCGGTGTAAGGCCCGTACGGCACGATGCCGGTGTCTTCGATGAGCTGCGACTGGGCCCGCTCAAAGCCATCGGCGAGGACAGCTACGGAGAAGACGGGTGCGGGCTGCCGTAGGATCGCGACCAGATCGCGCAGTGTGACGCCCGATTGCTCCAGTGCCGCGGCAAGCAGCAGCAGGGTAGCCATATGCTTGATGCTCGGATTATACCCGGCTTCCGCAACGACTCGAACCGCGTAGGCATGTGCAGCCGTGTCAGCAGCCTCAATGTTTGCCGGATGCCGCCTGAGGTGATCTGGCCACACCGGCACGGCTGGTACGAGAACGGGGCGACCGTGTCCGTCCTGCGGTGCTTCGATCAGGAAGCCGGCGAGATGAGCCCGCACCCACTGACTGTCCCGCTCGACATCGCCGCTGAGATGGGATTGATCGAAGACGGGACTGAAGCGGCCGATGACATGACCGTCGACAATGGCGGTCGTCATCGTCAGAAGACCGTTGCGGACCGCGAAATGCCGAACGGCCCGGCGTTCGACATGGGCGAGACGTCGAAGGAGGAAGGAAGCCAGACGATCCATCAGCATTCCTCCTGGATTGCCGGATGAGCGGAAACAATTTCCGGCGGCACGCCCTGACGAGCGAACGTCCGATGATTGGCGCCTGCCCTCCTGTTGAGGCAGTCGAGAACCAGCCGGCAGGCGGGATCACCGGATTCTGCCAGGCGGCGGAGTGTTTCCAGCACCACGGAGGGAATCTCGCGCATGTTCGGTGACCCCTGCCGGGCAAACGCAAGAGCGAGGCCGATGATCAGAGCCGGGTCGTCCTGCGGAGACGGCGCTACAGGAGGCTGATTGGTCTTGAAAGCTCGCAAGCTGCCCCGGTTGAGGCGGGCAGATGTCGATGATGATGGTTCGGGCATGATGTCTGCGGACATACAGGGTCTCCTAGCCGGTCCGGCTTTGATGGACGGCGTCTTCAGAGAATAATGGGAACGGGAAGAGGCTGCCGCGGCGTCACGCGCCGCAGCCATAGCCTCATCCGAGCGAAGGCTCTGTAGCGTCAGGCGTCGAGCAGACGCCGGGCAAAGCCGATGCGGACATGCTCGGGCGGCCATGAGACGGTGTCATCCGCCAGCGCCTCCGGATCATCGCGGCCATCGTCGTCATCATCGAAGCTTGGATCTTCACAGGAGCCGCAACGGCATCCGGATCCGTGATCCCCGATGTTATCCGTCGCATCCTCGCAGACCATGGCACGGGGGATTGCCCGCAGCGTCCCAAAGCGGCGCGTATAGAGCGACGTCGTGGAGGCATCAGCGGCGAGCACTGGGGCCGACATCACCATTGGCGTCTCCGGGAGACCGAGCGCTCGACGCGCCTCGACCTCGAGAAGCTGTTGCACGCGGCGCCCGAAGCGCAGGCGCAGTTCCGCCATGCAAGCTGCGGCGCCATCGATCTCGAGAAGATCGTCGATCTCCGACAGCGCCCAGACGCCCGCCGCGTGGTCGCTCGGACGGCTGGCGCCATCGATGATGGCGACGCCGACCGTCTCGATCATCATCCGCTTCTGGGTCTTGTACAGCCAGTCCGGCACGATCATTGCCGATGCCAGCATCTTGAGCTTTAGCTCCTCAAGCCGGCTGGTGTCGCCGTAGGACGCGAGCGAGCGCTTCAGGTCCAACACGAAGGCGGCCCGCTTGGCGCGGTTCACGATGATCAGATCCGGCGTGTAGCTCCCCTTGGCCGGTGCCTCGCAATCAAGCCGTACACGCTCGAGCTGGCGCCAATCATTGCCGGCGACCGCTTCGATCGCCGCCTTCACCAACGGCAGTTTGATCGACTGCATCAGCACGACCAAATCGGGATTGACTTTGGCCAGCCGCTCGACGGCCTGCTCCAGGAGCTTGCCTTCACGGAAGCTTACGGCACGGACGAGCGAGGCGACGGCGACATAGTGGCCGAGAATCTCGTCTTCGACCGGCTCGCCTTCCGAGATGGCGCCGATGGCTTTGTCGATCAGCGCGTCGAAGTCGGCCTCGACGTCGGGATAGCGCACCAGATGCGTATGACGACGCAGCGCCGGCGGTTCGGCGTGAACAGCGGAGCGCTCACCGAACTGGCGACGCGACGCCGAGCCGGCGACAAAAGACATGTTGGAGGATGCCGTTGATGCGGCGCGCAGAACTTCCCCAGTGTGGGTTGAAGCGTGTAGGTTGGTCAAAGCCCGATTCCTTTCGATAGAAGGCTTGAGGGTCAGGCCCATGTCGGTGTTCCACCACCGGCTTGGGCCGCTTGCTCCATCTCGTGGAGCCACCCAGTCCTGACAGGACCCCGACCGGATCTCAAGGACCCGATCGGCAAAAAGAGAACAGATCCTGAACGAGGTTAACGGCGGGCTCACGTCCGAATTCTGTCCACGCGCGATGGTAAACGATCGGTGAAGCGCGATGAGGTTGCGCTGAGCACGGCGCCAAACGCACAGCCGGAATCAAGAAAGGGGCCCCAAAAGCCCCTTTCTTAAGTTCAGTCCGCCGACGCCTCGGCGGGTTTGCGCGTGAGCGCCTTCGGCTTCCTTAGTCCAGACAGCCCTTCGGTCGAGCCGAAAGAAAGGACGTTGGAACCGGCGGTCTCAGATGCTCCACCCCTCCGGGTGAATATCGCTGGCGGTACGTAGTCCTCGAGCGTTTCATCCTCGTCCTCGGACGGATCGAGACTCGGCGCGTCGACCCGCACGACGCCACCCAGCGCCTCCAACCCACGGCGCATCACCTGGTCGGGTGAGTTCGAGGCAACAGTGGCCTCGAGCGGCCACTCAGGCTGCTTCGCTCTCGAGGTTGCCCAATCGAGGAGCGGCAGCAGCTCCTGGCTCAGCCACAGTTCGAGCTCCTTCGCCTCAGGCCAGGCCTCTCGATCACCCACATCGTCGAGCGTCTCGAACACTTTGTGCCAGCGGCTTCCGGGAGCGAGCTCGGTCGCAGAGAGCTTGCGGACGTCGATGTCGCCTGGCGCATCGAGAAGTAGGACGTTGCCCAGGCTGCGCTTGGCAAGTCGGCCCAAAGGCTCAAGCACCGGAACGAGTGCTTTCTTCTGAAGACGCTTGCCCCGAGGTTTGCGTTCGAGAATGTCCTCGACAGTCTTGGCAAGCATTGCCGCATTCTCAACGAAAGCGGCAAGACCGCTCTTCGTCTTGATGTCGATCAGCGCCCGCAGCCCGGAGAGACCGCCGACTTCGGCAAGCTCAGTGCTTGTGACCTCTTCGGACACGTTTTCGGCGCCGTCCGCCAGCAGAGCTTTCACCTCACTGACGCGAATGCCGTCGTTCTCCTCCGCAAAACCCAGAGCAGCCTCGACCTTTTCGTCCGGCGCGGACGCCAGATGAAAAAGAACCGTGGGGCTGATGGCCAGCTCGACCGCACGAGTTCGGTACGGAGCTAGATTGCGAGCAACAGACCGATAGTTGCGCGCGGTCTTCGAGGAGATGTCGCATCGCTGCGATACCCATTTCTCGAAGGTGCCGGGCTCAACGAGCTCGGACGCCTGCTCCAGCAGGTCACCCAGTTCGAAGGCCTGCTCCGTAGACCGGCGCCCCAAAGCCTGGATGTTGGAGGCTGTCGCTTCCAACGCCTTCATGCTCTGCGCGTCGATGGCGGCCGCGTCGTAGTCAAAGCGGCCGGATCCCGCTTCGTTCGTTTTCTTCGTCATGTCAAAGATCCTTGCGTGTTGCAAAAGCATCAACTGCACCTGCGCAATTGACATGTAAATTATCCCTTGGATTTAAAAGTAACTCAAGACGTATCAAAAGTTGTCTATCCAATTTTTACTTAGCAATTTCGGGATATTGCATGCATTAATACTTAACGTACTTCATTTTTAGCGCATTTGAATTTTTCTTACTTTGACTTGGCCAAAGTAACAAAACACAACTACAGGGTGCGCCACCTTGCAGGCCCGTGCATGTTTTCGCAGACCCGCCGACCTGGTAACCGAGACAGTTCATAGAGGTGCCACGATGTCAAAAGCGGTCCTAACGACAAAAGTCGATCCGACCTACGACGATCTTCCGGAGCAGCGCTACCACTTCCCGCGAACCTATCTGCGTCAGATCGAGGCTGTGCGGCGAGACTGGATCGTCTACTATCAGCCACGGCGGCCGAGCGGCGATCTGATGAAAACGGGCGGCAAGCAGGGATATTACGCGACAGGCAGGATCACCGATATCATCGTGGATCCGTCGAGGGCCGACCATTTCTATGCGCTGATTGATGACTTCCTGCTCTTCGACCACGCTGTGCCCTTCAAGGACGTCGACCACTACTACGAAAGCGGTCTGCGGAAGGAGGACGGCTCTGCGAACAAGGGCGCCTTCGGGCGCGCTGTCCGCAACATCTCAGATGAAGAATACGACCTGATCCTCGCCGCTGGCTTCGCACATGTACTAGGCAAGCGGGATCGGGAACGCCCGGCGCCAGATCCGGCTGAGGAGGCGCGCCTCGGGCTGGGCGACAATCCACAGATGCCCTACGAGGTCGACAGCATCGACCGCCGGATCGTCTCTCAGGTGGTGCAGCGACCCTTTCGCGACAGGGCGTTTTCCGTGGCGATCAAGGCAGCCTATCAGGACATCTGCGCTGTCACCGGCCTCAAGCTGATAAATGGCGGCGGGCGATCGGAGGTTCAGGCGGCACACATCCGGCCTGTAGCTGACCGCGGGCCGGATAGTGTTCGCAACGGCCTCGCGCTCTCCGGGACCGTGCACTGGATGTTTGATACGGTCTGATTTCAGTCGATGACGATTACAGCATGCTGGTCGCAAACGCGGCGTGCCGGAGGCGATCTCGCGGCTGATGCATCCGGAGCGACGCCTGCTTGTGCCGTCACGCCCAGACGAGGGGCCACATTCACAGTTTCTGCAATATCACCGCGAGAAGGTGTTTAAGGGGTGATGAGGCGGAAATAATTTCCGCGTCTCACTTTCCGTGGCTGGAGGATATTTCCTTCAAAAGGAGCTCCGCCTGGGCGAGCACCATCTGCACAGCCTCCTGCTCCAGGTCCGGCGGATATCCGAACTTCTTGAGAATGCGCTTCACCAGGATGCGCATCCTCGCGCGGGCGCTTGCCTTGTGTTGCCAATCAACGGTGACTGAGCCCCGCATATTCTCGACCAACTCATGGGCGATGACGCGCAACTGTTCGCTGCCCATGACCTCGACAGCCGTCTCGTTGCCAGCCAGCGCATCATAGAAGGCGATCTCTTCCGGTGAGAGCCCCAGCTCATCCCCACGTGCGGTCGCCGCCTGCATCTCTTTGGCCAATGCGATCAGTTCCTGGATCATTTCGACTGTAGAAATCGCGTTGGCATGATAACGGGCAACAGCCTCTTCAAGGCGCCGCGAAAAGGTCTTGGATTGGACCACGTTGGTTTTGGAGCGACTCTTGATCTCCCCGTTCAGCAGCTTCTTCAGGGCTTCCAAGGCGAGGTTCTTTTTCTCCATTTTCTGCACATCCATCAGAAACTGGTCAGAGAGAACGGAGATGTCAGGTGATTGCAGGCCCGCTGCCTTTAGGATGTCCACGATCTCGGCATTGGCGACTGCCTGATTGAGAAGCTGTTCCACCGCCAGGGACTTCGCCTTGTCAGACATTTTGCCGGTGGCCGTCGTCTTCACAAGGGCCGCGCGAACGGCCTGGAAAAAACCGACCTCATCGCGGATTTCGGTTGCCGCATCGCTGGCGGAAGCAAGGGCATAGGCCTTGCTCAACTCCAGAACCGCATCCTGATAGCGGCGGTGCGCCTGCTT
The DNA here is from genome assembly GCF_030053015.1 of Rhizobium sp. AN80A. NCBI lineage: Bacteria > Pseudomonadati > Pseudomonadota > Alphaproteobacteria > Hyphomicrobiales > Rhizobiaceae > Rhizobium > Rhizobium sp. AN80A. The sequence goes on from NZ_JASJPX010000003.1 coordinate 2,103,169, forward strand.
CTTGGCCTCCAGACTTTGGACCTTGGCAGCTTCCGCCTGCTGCCACTTCAAGATCCAGTCGATGCCGTCTGCCAGCGCCTTCAGCCGTTCGACCGGATTGCCCGTGACACCCAGGCTGTAGTCATGCCCGGTGAACATGCCCCGGACGATCTCGTATCTCTCCAGGAGGACGGCCACGGCCTCCTCCTCATCAATACCCGTCTTGTCGCGGTCGGATTGGGAATACTGGGCAAGCGCCTTTTTCAGGTTGGTGGCGATGCCGATGTAATCCACGACGAGGCCGCCTGGCTTATCCTTGAAGACACGGTTGACGCGGGCGATAGCCTGCATCAACCCATGACCGCGCATCGGCTTGTCGATATACATCGTGTGCATGCAGGGCGCATCGAATCCCGTCAGCCACATGTCGCGCACGATGACCAGCTTCAGCGGATCATCCACCTTTCGCGCCCGCTTGGCGAGGTCGTCACGGCGCTTCTTGTTGCCGATATGCTTTTGCCACTCGAGCGGATCGGATGCCGAGCCGGTCATGACGATCTTGATCGCACCCTTGTCGTCATCATCCGAATGCCATTCGGGCCGAAGTGCCACGATCTCGTTGTAGAGATCGACGCAGATGCGGCGGCTCATGCAGACTGCCATCGCCTTGCCGGGCAGACCTTCGATGCGCTTTTCAAGATGCTCCACCAGATCAGCAGCGACCTGAGTCAGTCGCTTCTTCGAGCCGACCAACCTCTCAACCGTCGTCCATTGCGCTTTTTGTTTTTCCTGTTCCGTCAGGCCTTCATCTTCGAGCATGGCCTCGATCTCGGCGTCGATCTTTGGCTTCTCATCCTCATTCAGTTCGATCCGAGCGAGACGACTCTCGTAGTAGATCGGAACGGTCGCCCCATCTTCCACCGCGCGACTAATGTCGTAGATATCGATATATTTGCCGAAGATGGCAGGCGTGTTCACATCCGCCGCTTCAATCGGCGTTCCCGTGAAGCCCATAAAGGAGGCGTTCGGCAGCGCCTGACGGATGTAATGGGCATAGCCATAGCGACGCTCACCGGTCTCCCGGTTCAGCTTGGCGTCAAAACCGTACTGGCTGCGGTGCGCTTCGTCGGCCATGACGATGACGTTGTGGCGCTCCGTCAGCACCGGAAACACCTCCTCACCCTTTTCTGGCGAGAATTTCTGCACGGTCGTGAAGATCACGCCGCCGGAGGCCCGGTTTAAAAGCTTGCGCAGATCATCGCGACTATCGGCTTGTTCCGGCGTCTGGCGGATCAAATCCTTGCACAGGCTGAAGGTACCGAAGAGCTGATCGTCCAGATCGTTGCGATCGGTCAGCACGATCAGAGTGGGATTTTCCAGCTCGCGCGAGCGCACGATCAGGCCGCCGAGGAACGCCATTAGCAAGCTCTTGCCGGAGCCCTGGGTGTGCCAGATCACGCCGACCCGGCGATCCCCCTCAGGCTTCACCGCCTCAATGGCACTGGTGATGGCCTTGCGGGCGCCGTGGAACTGGTGATAACCGCCAAGGATCTTGAACGGCCCTTCGCCCAGATCGCCAAACACGGTAAAGTCACGGATCAAGGCGAGAAAGCGCTCCTTGTCGAAGACGCCCCTGAGCAGCGTGTCCATCTCGTAGGGGCCGTGGGGCGTGAAATCCCCCTCCACGCCGGTCACGGACCGCCAGGGCATGAAGCGCTCTTCGTCTGCCGTCAATGAGCCAATCCGCGCCAGCATACCGTCAGACGCCACGATCACCGCATTGGTACGAAACAGCGAGGGGATCTGCTCCTTGTAGGTCTGAAGCTGGTTATAGGCTTCATGGATCGTGGCATTCTCGCTTGCCGCGTTCTTCAGCTCGATGATGCCGAGCGGCAAGCCGTTGACGAAGATCATGACATCCGGGCGTCTTGTATATTTACCCTCGGCCACGGTGAACTGGTTGGTCACCCAGAAGTCGTTGTTCTCCGGGTGCTCGAAGTCGATCAGCCACAGCTTGTCTCCCTTCACTTCCCCATCGCCGATGCCGAATTCGACATCGACGCCTTCGGTGAGCAGGCGGTGGATACGGCGGTTTTCCTCGACCAGAGACGGCGTTTCGCTGATCAAAAGCTGGCGGATCGCCTGTTGGCGCGCGTCAGCCGGAATGTTTGGGTTCAGACGTTCGACTGCGGTGGCGAGCACATCCGACAGCAGCACATCGACATAGGCTAGACGGGCGGGAGCGGTCCCGTCCGGAGAGATGAGCTGCGAGGGATGGTAGAGGTAGCCAAGCGCCTCGAACGTCGCGAGAACAACCTCTTCGACAAGGCCTTCGGAGAAGCCCCCGTATCTTGCCTCATCTTGCCTGAAGTCGAAATTTGCCATCAGCTTGCCTCGTTACTCTCCGCTGAAGGCCGAGCTGCCGCAAAGAAGTCGTGGCTTTGCTTTCCCTTACCTTCGAAATTCAGATTGTTCGTATTTCGATACTCGGCATCAAAAATCTCTACAAGCTGCTCCGCCAGCCTGCTGGCCAGATTGCCGGCTCCGAGGAGGGTTAACTGACGTGACAGACCCTTCTTCACATTTGCCCTGGTAGATTCCTTCCGGACCCAGTCGACACTCTCGAGCTTGGCATAGTTTTGAATAATCTTTTTTGCCCACTCTACCGCGTCGATGTCCGCGCCGATGAACCCAGCTTGCAGGGAAATTGCGTGTGTAACCTGTTCTTCCAATGTTGTGCCGGCCGCGGCTTCAGATGCCAGCTCTGCCTCTTTAACCGCGTTTTCGGCCCTTTCGGCGCTTCGTGACGCCTTAGCCTCGGCTTCAGCGGCGATTTTAGCGCTTTCAGTAAACTTCCGCTCGTCGTCATCCTCCTTGATCTTCCTAAGAAGCCAGTCATTGCAATACTGAGCTGCTCCAAAAGGATCAGGGAAAAGGCTGCCATGATGAATGTTCATTTTTCGGAGCATCGCAAGGCATTCAAGGCGTCGCTCGTTTGGAATGTGAATCTTGCAGATATAGGGCGCAAGCTTCCGGGCAATGTCATTCGCGGGAAATTCGAATCCATTTTCCGGCGTAGGAAGATCTTCAAAGCCATCAAAATCGATGGCGGAATTTTCCTGAAGCGCATTGATAATGTAAGATTCTGAAGTTTTCGCTGCCTGAAGGTGTAAGCGTGAAAAGTCCAGCCTGGCTCACAAGTCTTGCGTTATCGTTGGAACGAGGCTCGACAAAAAGCTCTGGTAAGGCCACCTTCAACCGCGTCATGTCCAGACAGAAGATCGCCCTACTATGATTGTCGGCGTTTTCAGGATCTGGCTCTGCAAAAGCAAAATAAAGCGAGACGAATGGAGATTTCGACCAGTCCAGAAGCGGAGTTGCGAGGCCGACGTGCTGACCATAGGCCCATACGTCCTCATCCTCCATCGAGGTAAGGTCAGGCCCACGACCACGCATGGCGAGACGGAAGTACATCAGCAGCGCATCTCGATCTTCGTCTCGTATGCTCCCGTCCGAAAACTGCCGCGTTAGTGTTGAGGCTAACGGCCAATTGTAACCACGCTGCCCACGATAGATGATTTCATGCCGAGCGCGATTTTGATCAGGATCACGCATGACTTCGACGAAATGCTCCCAGCCATGCACACGACACGTCGGCAAGAGCCCGTCAATCGGGTTATTTGGAGCAGCGAACTCAGGCCAAATAGGTAGGGACAAGTAGTACGGACGGCTTTTGACGGCGGAGATTCGCCAATCTTCTAGCAGCCGATGTAGCTCACTCTCCTCCAGGTCAGGTTTACTCATGCGGCTATTCAGCTCTGTTGCCACAAAATTGGCCAGCTCACCGAGATCGGCGTCTCCGTCCATAAGAAGCCTGCCGCGCTCCCCCAGTGACGCGACGACATGCGCAAACTCTCCTCCCGTGGCTGCTTTCAATGCTTCGGGAGCGCATTCCATCAAATATTCTAAGACACCTTGGCGCAGTTCGTTCATGCTGCTGCTTAGCTTGCTGCAGTAAGGCGGACCTCGCCTGACATCAATTCCGGGAGGAGGAGGTCACGGGTGGCTGCGAGGGTGCGGTTTTCAAAAAGCTTGCCGACAATCAGATCGAAGATGGGAGTGATGACATCCTCAAAGGCCGCCTCCACCGGGCCCGGCGCTACGGCAATCTCCAATCGCTTCATGTCTTCCTTGGTCACATGCCCAAGCCCGGTGGTCTGCCTGTTTCGCGCCAATTCGGCAAACTGCGGCATCAGGGCTTTGAGAAGCACATAAAGTGCTGCTCTTGAGCGGGTGCCATTTTCCCTGACCGCGAATATGTGCTGGTTGAGCCATGCGTCGCCGCCGATCCACACAAACGCATCGATTGACGTATCTGGATTGCCTGACCACGAAAAGAGCAGTTCACCGTCGGAGATCCGATACCTTTCTCCCAGCGCTGTATTGGTGCGTTTGGTGCTAGTGGTAACACCGTTTTTGAGCTCGGCGATTTTCACTACAGGAAGCGCATCAAGATCATCGGAGAAGTGCATGTTCTTGTACGCTGCACCGTTGACCCAGTTTGCCTGATCCAGGAGAGGCTTGCTTTCCCACCCCTCCGGCAGCCCATCATCCCCAAGCGCGGCTGGGAACAGATCGGCAAGGGCTTGCGCCCGTTCGGTGCCCTGGACGAGGCCGCCCATGATGGTGAGGGGATCGGTTGCGCCTTCCAGCTTGCGGCGGGTGGGGCCGAAATCCACAAACCAATCGCGGAAGATCGCTTGCGCCATCAACTCCAGCGTCTCATTCATCTGCCGGTTCAGTTCGATCTTTTCGTCCAAATGGTCAAGAAGGCTAGAAATACCCATCTGCTGCTCTGGAGGCGGCAAGCGAACGGATATCTTGTTCAGAGTTCCTACCGTCAAGTAGGGTAAGGCGGAACCCGCTGAGACAGTATTGAAATCAATCGTCTGGAGAAGGTGATAAAGGAAGCTCTGATTTAAATCCTTACTAATCGTAGAGGCCGACATCATATTGTTGTCCAATAATGTCGGACGAATAACGCGCCGCCGTCTGTTGTAAGTTAAGGCAACGCCAATTTTGGCAAAGGCAACAGCTCCGGGTTCGTGAATTGTGGCTTTGAGCGCCTTTGCGGCTGAAACTGATAGCCAGTTTTCAGCGCCATAAAGATCTTTCCAATTTTCGGCTCGGTTCATATCACTCACCTTGACAAAAGGTAGATCACCGAATGCCAATCCTTGTGCTTCCTTCGGAAATACGGAACCTCCCTTGAATTTCACCACGTCGCCGAGAACAAAGTCACGCCAGTTAATCACCTAAATTGACCCCCGAGAGTGCATCCCCAATACGCCTTTCTAACAATTTAGCTGCGTTGAACTGCGTCATAAGAGTCTCTCGTAATACTTCAAACTTCTCCGCAAACGAGATTCCATCATCCTCGGCATCCGCGCCCCCACATAACGCCCCGGCACCAGCACATGACCGTGCCCCCGCACCTCTTCCAACCTGGCGGATTTGCAGAAACCCGGCTCGTCCGCATAGTCTGTCCAGCCGTTCTTCGCCCGCGTTTCCGGCTTCGAGCGCCAGCGGTGATAGGTATCAGCGATTTTTTTGACATCCTCTGCGGTGAACTCACGGCGGACACGGTCCACCATGAAGCCGAGTTTGCGAGCATCAATGAAGAGGATTTCGCCGCGCCGGTCGCGGTGACCATTGGCGCTCTTGTCGCGAGCAAGGATCCAGAGGCAGGCGGGGATCTGGGTGGAATAGAAGAGCTGGCCCGGCAGGGCCACCATGCAATCTACCTGATCCGCCTCGATCATCGCCTTGCGGATCTCTCCTTCGCCGGATTGTTGCGAGGACATGGAGCCGTTGGCCAAGACCACGCCAGCCGTGCCGCGCGGGGCAAGATGATGGATAATATGCTGAAGCCAGCCGAAATTGGCGTTGCCGTTCGGGGGTCTGCCAAACTTCCAGCGGGCATCTTCCGCCAGCCGCTCTCCGCCCCAATCGGAAATGTTGAAGGGCGGGTTGGCAAGGATGAAATCGGCCTTCAGGTCTGGCAGTTCGTCGCGGTGAAAACTGCCCTCGTTGTTCCAGCGGATATCGGCATCGATGCCTTGCACGGCGAGGTTCATCTTGGCCAAGCGCCAGGTGGTGTGGTTGATCTCCTGACCATATACGGCAATGTCATTACGCCGCCCACCATGCTCCTCGATGAACTTTTCCGACTGCACGAACATGCCGCCTGAGCCGCAGCAGGGGTCATAGACACGGCCCTTATAGGGCTCCAGCATCTCAACCAAGGTGCGCACCACGGAACGGGGCGTGAAGAACTCGCCACCGCGCTTGCCTTCGGAGCTCGCAAAGCCGGAGAGGAAGTATTCGTAGACCCGACCCAACAGATCCTTGGCCGTGTCCTTGCTGTCATGCAGGCCGATGTTGGAGAAGAGGTCGATGAGCTCGCCCAGCATAGTCTTGTTCAGCGTAGGGCGGGCATAGTTCTTCGGCAGAACGCCCTTTAGCCCTTCGTTCGACGGGAAGCGCTCGATGGCCTCCATTGCTTCATCGATCAGCTTGCCGATTTCGGGCCGCTTGGCATTCGCCTGAAGGTGCCCCCAGCGGGCCCCCTTCGGTACCCAGAAGACGTTTTCCGCGAGGTATTCCTCCGGGTCTTCCGCATCGGCATATTTGTCTGCTTCCAGCTTGGCATGGAGGCCGTCGAAGGCGTCCGATATGTATTTCAGGAAGATGAGCCCAAGCGCCACATGCTTGTATTCCGAGGGCTCGAGATTGCCTCTAAGTTTATCAGCAGCCTTAAAAAGCTCGGCCGTGAAGCCGAGGTCACCATTATTATCTTTTGCCACTACGGCCGTCCCCTCAAATCAGTTCCCATGGAACTTAGGATGGTTGGGTTCGAGCTGTAAAGCTCAGAAAGCTATCCTGGGTTGCCCAAGATGTATCCGTCGCCCCAGCCGAAGACCGGAAATTATTTCCCATGTGGGACGCACGGTAATTGACGCAATGTCATCGACGCGTCTATCCGTCGCGTTCGAGGATGGCTGATGATGTTGGCTGGGGACCCTGTTCACCTGCCTCCGAAAACGTTTGGAAAGAACTTGTCTCTCAGGCGCGCCGCAAGATCCTTCCCGTTTGCCACGTCGACGCTGCCGGTCTCGACTACCGTCTCCTGACCTGTGATCCGGAACTGCGCCTGGACACCCTCATTGGCGCCAAGCCCATCGTGATGGGGATAGAGCAGAGTCAGCTTAGGTGACTTGTAGAGATGAGCGTAGGCCATCATCTGGTAAACATCACCCTGAGAAACACCCAGCTTCGGATCATCAATCCGCGCGGATATCCGTTTCCATTTCGTGTCGATGACATGGGCTACCTGTCCATCCCGCCAGATCAGGATGTCGGGCTTGGTTTGAAACAAGGCGCGGTCGTTCTCGACAGAGGTGAGGCAGAAGAGCCGCCCACCTTGTAGCGTAACGCGGAACTCGGTCCCGGCGAGAGCGCGCGTGACCAGTCGTCCGACATACTCCTCAAAAAGGGCGTTCATCTCGAATAGGAGGGCACTCCCTTGTCCCGAGCCACTGCTAGTCGTCTGGTATCGACTACGCAAGAACAGTTGTGCCATGCCGAACAGATCCTGCCAGGCGCGATTTGTCCGGTCGATGATGACCTCTCGCCATTTCAGGGCTGGCACCGGAACATCTGATATATAGGCATAAACAAAGGCCAATTCGCGAAGGCGCTGCTGATTGGCCGGACTCCGTGACAACCTTGACACATGCGCTACGGCGGCTCTCATAATCTGGTTCAGCGCGATGTCTTGCGATAAGTCATCGAAGCGACAAGCGAGGCGTCCGGGGTTCAAGGCATGACGAGTAAATTGACGCGGCACATCCAGCGTGCCGCGTAGCGCGGAAAGATCGTCCTCATGATCGAGATAACGCCTAGGCATACCGCGACGGATCGCTTCGGTCAGCTTGTCACAGAATATCCGGATCAGGATCTCAAGAAGGGTCTCGCGCTGCCAGTCGAGGTCTGTAATCCGCCCTATTTCGATATTCAGATCCAAGGCGACCGCGAGCATATGGACGAGACGCTTGCGGATAGCAGCGTTCTGCCGCTCCGCCCCTTCTGCTTGCATAACGTCGATCTTTGGGAGGATTTCAAGGCTGCAACCCTGCGCAGCAATTACACCCACGACACCTCGGGCCCGTAGCTCGTGCCGCCGATCCTCCAGCACACCACCCCCGCCCCGGCCGGCTAAAGGCGAGGTCTTGGTCAGAGCAACCAGCCGGCTAGCAAGATGTGCTGGAATGGAGCCCTCCACGTCGCCATGGGGCAGCGTATCCCACTCCCGCACAGTGTAGGACGGCATCAGACCTCAAACTCCGAGAAATCGAACGAGTCTTTAACGCGCCAACGTAGCTTTTCACCGGAGAGGTCGTCTTCGGCAATGCTCGCAAGAGCGGCGAGTCGCCGTGCTTCCAGAAACCGCGGCTTGCCTTGCCCGGTGTCGCCCAGAACGGCGGCAACCTTGGACCAGTCCTCGTAGAAATACTCCGCCAACAATGGGATTACTTTGTGGCGCATTACCTCCTCGACATCGCCACGTGTCGCGCAGCCGGTAAAATAGGCGTGGCCAATCTGATGCTCCCGGTCGAAGAGAAACTCGACCCGGTCGTTGATCGTGGTCAGGAGCTTCCGCAGATCAATCCCGCCCGTATTTGTGGGAAGGACCAACGGGTTCGGCATCAGCTCACGGAACGTGAACCGGCGGCGCAATGCGGTATCGAGAAGCGCAATGGAGCGGTCGGCCGTGTTCATGGTGCCGATGATGTGGAGGTTCGCTGGAACCGCGAAGGGTTTCTTCGAATATGGCAACACGAGGCGGATTTCGTTCGGCATACCCAGCCGCTTGTCGGGCTCCAAAAGCGTAATCAACTCGCCAAAAACCTTTGAGATGTTTGCTCGATTGATCTCATCGATGATTAAAACATGATCCCGTGCCGACTGATTTGCACGAGGTGTTTCATCACCGAAAACAATTGCTTCCAGGGCGTCCCAATCCACCAGTGACTGATTGAGCTTGTAAACTGAATGACGTCTGAAACCTCTGGCGTAAAAGCGGCTTCGTTCTGCTCCGGCGTCTTCTCGCCAAAGCCACTCTACATGCCGGCGATGCGGATGGAATGCTGCCTCGGGGTCGTAGAAATATTCACCAGTGACCCTGCCAAACGCCTGCATTCGATCACGTCCATCAGAGACCACGACATAATCACCAACCTGCATGTCCGCTCTGAAAGAGAAGGTGATTACGATGTTTCCATCGTGGCCGGTCGCGTCGGGATCCTTCTTTGCTCTCCATTCAGATTGTATTTCATCGAAGTCGTCGAAACGTTCATCCGACCAGTCAATGTCACTGCCCCAGCCCACATGGATGAGGTTGTTGTCTAGGCCAAATCGAATCCGGTAACGGTCCTGCTCAATTTGCCGATTCCCGAGTGCGACCTTGAACACGCGTGCAGAGCGGTCAAGCCTGCGCGGGGATCCTTCAGAGACTTGGTCGAGCCGTGCGCGCTCGCTGACTCGCTTGAATACGCCGTCGTGGGATTTCAAACGAAAACCGGTGCTGACTTCGACATCCTCGGGCCCCTCGCCGGCTTCATCGCCGGTGCTTGGCCGAAGGCCTTCGATAAATTCCTCGTAAGACATGGACTGGTGGAAGGTGACGAACTCGATCCTTCCCTCGCTGACTAAGCGTCGATACTCGACCATCAGCGCGTTGCGCTTCTCGCCCCCCTGAAGCGCCGCTGCTACCTGTTCCCCAAGACAAAGCCGAACGGCCTCCCACGCGGTGCGGTAGGTCTTGCCTGTGCCAGGTGGCCCATAGAGAATCAAGTTGGTCGCTGAACGCGTTGAGGCTGTACTTTCTTCTGTCACGGTGGCCGCCTTCGCTTGTGATGCGAGCTTGTAGGTGAAGATGGTGGAGCTGCTGGGGTTCGGTTCGGTATGTGTTGGCTGTGGCACCTGAGCCAATTGCTGAAACTTCTCGCCTCCGAGAGCTTGGCAGATATTAGGAAACGCATCTTGCAGGCCCATGGTCGCGGCGAGATCGCCAGCTCGAACGGAAACCTCAGTCGCGCCCTGTTCCCGTGCCGGCTCGATGAAGTAGTTCAGCGCACAAAGCCGTATACGGTCGGCGCCTCGCAGCACATGTTCTTCCTTTGGTATTTCAGAGGGCGTGTCATCACTGTCGACAATGATGAAACCGCTGTTATGCAGTAGTGAAACCGGGCCGCTCGGCTGGTTCCAGCCACCGTGAATATCGGTCGTGCCCAAGAGAAACGCCACAACGGGCTTTGTGGGGTAGAGGCGGTTCTCGCGACCGCGGGTAGAACGCACCCAATAATCTCGCGGCTCACCAAAAGCACTGAAGATATCCGCATGGGCACCGCGGCTCCGAAATGCTTCGAATGCATCGCAAGCTGCTTCTATGGCAGCGCGTGAGAAATGACTTGGCTGCTCGTTAGTGCCGCCCTCCGGCGGAATTCCTAATTGCCGAGCGATCTCTGGATCGAGCTCGTACCGAACGAGTTTCTGAGCCCCAAACGTGAGGTAGTTGACGGAGCCACCCGAGAACGCCTGGCAGCGAGCCGCAAGCCCATCGATCAACATAGCGCGCGCTACTTCCAGCCAATGTTCTGTGTGAATGGCTTCGTCGGCCCGATTGCTGGCGCCCTTCGGCTTTATTTTGAAGATCGATCTTCCTGTTCCACCATCCCGGACGGGTCGATACGGCAGCCCTTCGCGATCGTAAAAAACGAGCCGTCTGTCTGGGGTGAGCAAGGTCATCTATGGGTCTCCAAAAGCACGCGGCGTGTTTACCAGACTTATCTGCTCGTTTGCATTACCTTTCACCTCGCGGAGCCTCCGTGGTCCGAAAGTAGAGCCGGCCAATGAAACAGGGAACTGATGCCGCGCCATATCTCCTCTGCCATTGAAGCGGTGATGGAGACAGGAAAGGCCCCTCTCATTACCCTGACGCACCCATTTTGTCTGACTGAACTGGAACGGCGCGATCGTTCACACCTTCACTTGTGACAGAAGCATCGATGGCACCGCCTCACGTAGTCGCCATGTCACCGTAACGGGCATCTCGCCTGTCCAGGTTACGAAGTCCACCTCGCCACAGTAGATGAATGGTGCCGGCTTGGGTCCGATCTTCTTCGTCTTGCGAACCAGCAGATGGATGTGAAGGCCGAGCGCGTGATGGTCGCGGATCATCTCACCATGCTTGGACGCTTGCTTGGTCCTGTTTTGGCTTTGCCATGAAAATTCCGTGGCAGAGATGAAGTGATCGGCATAGCGGTGCTCGTCGAGCATCCCCTCCTTCTCTAAGGTGACCAGCAGGAAGATATGAGGCGGTTTTGGCACGAAGCCCGCGTTCCACGTCGCCTGATCGAAGGTCAAGCCGAAGGCTGGAGGGATGGCTTCGCGTGAATACCGCTCCCAAAGCTGAAGGCCGGCTTGTGCCTGGCCTTGGGCACTCATTGGCTCTATACGCCACGTATTGTTTTGGAAATGGAGCCGGACACGATCGCCTTTCCCAGGCAGCCCGGCATCGTCGCCGAACCATCCGCGCAAGATCGTAGGCAACTGGTTGGACGGCTCGCCGGCTCTTCGCACAACGTTGATTGCAATCTTGCCAACCGTCGCCACCATCGGCTGACCACCGACGACGACATCCAAGGGACCTTCTGCTAACTGGGCCACACCGGACGTCGTTGGGAGGAACAGGATAGGCAGTCCGCTCGCGTTTCGCGCGACGCGGCAGACGGCGTCCGCCAGCTCGTTGTGACCTCCAATTCTGCTCAGATATTGCGCGAGACGCCAATCGAGGATTTCCTGCAGCAGATGGCTAAAGGTCTCCCTGCTACTCGGCGCTCTCGCGAACCCGAATAACTCTCCTTCCAGAACGAAATAGGGCGTGCCGTTGCTGTCCCGCAGCTTCGTCAGAACATCTATCGGAAATTTGAGTAGCACCGCTCTAAGCGCTTTCCGATCCGCGAGATCGACAGAGAAATCCTGCTGGAGCTTGTGAATGCGTAAGGCCAGGCGCGCAACGCGCCCGACAATCTCATCAACGGTGCAGCGATCCTGCACGGTCTCCCCGTCGAACAGTGCCAACATCGTCATGAGCTTGTAGCTCCGGGTCAGTTCGGTTTTCTCCATTTCCCGGAAGAAATCCTCATGCTCCAACCAGGTCGCTCGCTCCAGATCGTCCAACCCGCGCATTCGTACCACGAAGCCGAGCCAGGAGCGTTCGCTGCTGCTTCTCGGATTGCTGCCGGAATGAAAAACCTCCGACGCTGTGGGCCGGACGCCATGCCGCTCCAAGAAGTCGCGGTAGAAATCTTCCAGCGCATTCTCGGTACTGGCCGGTTTTACCAGCGTGCGCAATATGTCGATCGTCGCGAGATCGTAGGTCACTTCGCAACCGGTTGGCAGACTAATCTGATCGCCTTGGAGCTTTTCCAGAAGCTCCCGGATGTGGCCGCTGGACGACGCATCAACATTCGCAATCGAGGCGATCGCGCGGAGCTTCGTGAGGAAGATGCGATGATTGCCGATATAGTCGATGACGACCAGACGGTCCTTGTTCGCAGACTTTCGCAACCCACGTCCGAGCTGTTGCAGCCAGATGATGGTCGATTCCGTCGGGCGTAGCATCAATACGGTGTCGATGCTCGGGACGTCGACGCCTTCGTTGAACATGTCTACGGCAAACACCACGTCCAGTTCGCCCGCTTCCAGTCTCTGCAGCGAAGTAGCCCGCGGTGCAGAATTTCCGCCGGCGTGAACGGCAACAGCGGAGACGCCCTGCTGGTTGAAGAAGTCGGCCATGAAATCGGCATGCGTTTGGGAACAGCAGAAACCGATGCACTTCGTCCCACCTCGCAAGCGATACTGTTCGAGCGCGTTCTGCGCGCGCGTTTCTGTAGCGACGGCGGCAGTAAGCTCGGTTAGGTCGAACTGGGCACTACGCCAGGGGATATTCCGGTAATCGACATTGTCCGGGACACCGAAGTAATGAAAGGGGCAGAGATGCCCGGCTTCAATCCCTAGATGGACACCGGCCTGGAAGACGAGGTTCTCCTGGCAAAGACCGAGGAGATCAGCTCCATCGCTCCGTTCGGGCGTCGCGGTTAGACCGAGGAGAAACTGTGGTTCGAAGTAATCGATGATGCGGCGGTAGGTCGTCGCTGCTGCATGATGGAACTCATCGATGACGACATAGTCAAAGGTGTCCGGTCGAAATTGCTTGATCTGGTTTACCTTGCCGAGAGTTTGAACGGAGGCGAAAAGGAGATCGGCATCCGTGTCCTTGTAATCGCCCGACAACCTTCCGATCCGAGCTGTCGGTCGCACACGTCGAAATGTCTCGATCGCCTGATTGAGTATTTCCTCGCGATGGGCGACGAAGAGGATGCGACGATATTCGAGGCGATTGCTGTCAAAGGCCGCCAGCCAAGTCTTGCCAAGACCGGTAGCGAGCACAACAAGGCCCGCAGTAAACGCGTCCTGCCGCGTGTGCTCGAGCGCTGCGAGGGCCTGCCGTTGGATGGCGTGGGGTTCGGGAGGGGGCAGCGGCAGCTCGTATGCCAAGCCAGCATCTTTGAAGCCTAGCGGATTTCTCCGGCTTTCATAGCGGTTGATCCACTCCGAGGTGACGGAGACGGCACTATAGGAATCAAACAGGTCTTCGAAGCCATTGGTGATCTGGGGGAAGGCCGATCGGTCGTGGCTGGAGATGACCTTGTAGTTCCACTCGATGGATGTGGTCAGCGCCGCCTCCGACAGGTTCGAACTGCCGACGAATGCCACGCCCTCCTTGCCCGACAAAAAGATATAGGTCTTGAGGTGAAATCCTTGTGCCGCAGCCTCGAAGACCCGGAAAGTCAGATCCCCATCGAGATCGGCTAACCGCCGCAGCGCCATCGGCTCCGTTACGTCCATGTAGTCGCCGACGAGAATTCGGGCTCTTCCGCCACGGGCTAAAAAATCTTTCAGATGTTCGACGATCAGTCTGGCCCCGCTGTCAAGCAGAAATGCTACTGCGATGTCGCAGGCTTTTGCCTCGTCCATATGCATGATCAGATGGGGCAGAAGGTGGTCGCTTCCCCCAGTGATCAAGCGCTTCAACGCTCGGGTGCTGCTCACTTCCTGGTCAAGGTAGTCGGCCTTGTGCGGGATAACGTGCCTGACGCCGCCTCTCGGATCGTCGACGTCACCCCTGTAGCGCGGAATGACGTGCAGGTGAAAATGGGAGACCGTCTGCCCTGCAGCTTCAGCTAGATTGAACCCGACGTTGTACCCGTCTGGCTTATGCTTTCGTTCGATCTCAATTTTTGCCCTGTCGATGTTCTGCCAGATCGACTGCTTCTCGTCCGCTGAAAGATCGTCCCATGTCTCCGCATGCCGTCGTGGAACGACGAGTAAATGTCCTGGCGACACCGGGAAGGCGTCCCACCGGGCGACGACGTGATCGTCCATAAAGGCGGTGCGGCTCAGTTCGACGGTGCAGAACGGGCATTGGATCATCGGCAAACTATGGGCCGCATCGCCGAAGCATCCCAGGATCGCTGAAGCTTTTCCACACAATGATTTTTGAGAACCCGCTGCGTTTTTAGGCACCTGGCTCAGGCGCCATTCAATGTGAAACCGTGAGGTGGAAGCGCGTTCAACCAAAGGAAGAGAATTGGGGCGGCTTCGACTCAAATTACTACGCGCAAACTTGCCGACGCGCTGATCACTTCTGAGACGCGGCCGGAATGCAAGCTGTGAAGGGAATGAGCGGTCGTTAACAAGGTGACGGCCAGACAACAACTTTGCCCCAAGAGCGGAAATTATTGCCGGTATACCCCTCCTGTTGACTGAGGCCCAAAGCCAGGGCACAAAGGTCGCATCCACGGTCGCTCGCGGCAGTAAAACAGAGGGAATTTCAAGACTTTTTAGTTACGTCATTGAAATCATGTGAGAATCCAGGTTCCCTGAGGCGGGCGTTTTTAGACCGATATTCCGACCCAAATTTGCGACCGATTTCCACACGAAAAAGCGACGCCTTCTCAAAAGCTTGGGCAACTCTGGGCCGCCTATTCAAGGCGAACCCTGGTGGTCAAACAAGTCTTACAAAGTTGGCTGAGGACCCGCGATTAATGACTGCAACGGGGCCGTTTCCAGACAGTCCGGTTTCGGAGCCCGGGCATCGATAAGCTGGCACTAGGCATGCCACTACCACCTTCTTCCAACCCCAATTCGTCAGTTTGCACGTCACTCGCGCGACGGCCGCTCGTGCCTCCCGACAGCTCAGTTTTTCAGGTAGCTCTCGTTGAACGCGGGGTGCGGCTTGAACCGTGGGGTCACAATAGTGACTTTGCCCATCTCAGTCGGCTCCGCCTCGATACGGTCGAGAGCCTCGTTGACCGTCAGGCATTGCTCCTCATTGAGGTAGAAACGATGGTCATCGAGGAAGGCTCGAAATTTGTGATAGGTGGCCTTGGTCGCGCTCGCGATGCCCGCAACTGCCTGCTCGATTTTGCTCCGCTCGACACTCGGTCGCAGAAGCGGCACGACGTCGAGCGTGCGGTCCTCGGAAATGACGAACGCCATGCGCGGAATTGAGGTCGCCGCGACGTACCGAACCGCCGAGTTATAGCGCGACCCACGCGACGGCGTGCTCTCGACCGACGCAGGGCCATCAAGGATCACGCCGATCGCATGGCAAACGCTATTCTTGTCAGCGAGGATCGTCCCGTCGATCAGCGTTGCACGCTCGATCAGCGCCCTGCTCAGTGGCGTGGGGCTGATGACGGTCCCCTGGCGCTCGAGGCGCTTGGCCTCACTGGCTGCATCACTCGCTATCACCAGCGAGCCGCCGTGAGGAAGCTGCGCCAAGATATCGAGGACAGTGCGGAACCTGCCGATCGCGGCTTCGTCGATCGAATCAAAGACGCGACGCATATTGTCAATGAAGCGTTCTTTGCCGATCGTCTCCTGCGGCAGGCGCGCCTCACCAAAGCGGCAACGCATGAGCACCTGCTCGCCTCGCCGGAGATCCCACTGATCGTGACCTAAAAAATCCACAGAAAAGGGCGGCGTGCTGACGTCGGATAGGTCTCCAATCCCAACGATGGTGTTGTAGTCGGCTATGAGCGCCGCCTCCGATGTTGCCATTTGCAATAGCTTTCGTGCCCAGCGCGTCTGCGTCAGCGCCGCCGGGCGATCAAACTTCAGCACGAAGCTCAGATTAGGATCCTCCGCGGCCGCAAAAATCAGTCTTCCCGCTCCCGCTTTCCCCTCATAATGCGTCTGCGAAATGGCGTTGATGGCATCAAACATATCGCAATTTGCGAACCTGCCTTCGATGAACGGCGTCCGCATGAAACTGGCAGCAGCGCGCCTGATCACCTCTGGTGCGGAACGCATCGCATCATCGCCAATTTGCCGCCCCGGTTCTGGTCGCATGAGGCCATGCCGACCCTCTTCAAGAATTTGGCTAATGCAGGAGTGGACGAGGCTCGCCTCATTGGGCTCTCGGTTCCAAATCGCCTCGAATGAGGGATGCTGTCGGAACAAGTGCTCCGGCACCTGCAGAGCACAAACGACGTCATAGTCGCCGACGCGGTAAGGCGTGCCGCAGAATGTGCGGCGGCCCTGCTTACGTCCCTCGACATCAAGCCGACTCTGCACCTGCTTTGCAATCGTCAGGCGCCGGATATTATCCGGCTTTTCTCGCATGGATATGTCATCACCATAATACACGCGGTGCATGGGATGATCAGTGAGGGCCTCGTTCACCTCGTCCGTGATCCGCTCGAACAGCGCCAACGGCCATTCACCGTTCTCGGGCTCGATGCAGACGGGGTGCCCGGTCGGGAGCTCAGGTCGCCTCAGACCCACCAGCAACGCCTTGGGCTCAATATCGGCGCCAATCAACTCGAAGACGCGTTTGGCCAGGTATTCGAGGCTGAACCGAAAATGGGATTGGTACCCCCACATGAAGAGATTGATAGTGTCCCGCTTCACTTCTTCTCCTAAAAAACCAGGCCACTGCTTCAGCAGACCCACTTCCAAAAACCGTCAGTAATTGTTCCAGAAAAGTCTGAGGCTGGTGCGGAAGGTTTCATAGTTCGCGATCGACCAGCAAACGTCCTGGTAATCGCGCACAAGCCAGTGAAGCTCGTTCGCGCACGTCAGATCATCCTTTTTAGAGTTTTGAATGAAATTGAGGCAGTTGGTCACCGACATCAGGTGGCTGTAGCCGTACTGATTGTTCGGGACGTTATAGAGAAGGCCTTCGATGAAGTACGAGGGCGCTACCCCGGCACCCAGATAGCCTTCCTCGATCATGCGGTTTCGCATGTTCTTGAAGACTCGGACTATCCTCTTCACCCAAGAACCCGTCGCTTGGTTCTTGTTCGACAGGTTCTCCCGGTGCTGACGCGGGTAATTGACGATGCGACGGCCGCTTGTGGTCTCGAATACAATGCCTTCCTTATACTGCGGCCCCATGAACCCCGAATATGACGTGTAGTGCCGGTGCTCGGCTGAAACGAGCACATCCGCATCCCGACGGTTGCCGCTTCCCGGAACGAAAATCGCCTTATTGCCTACCGTGACACCGCCATAGTGCCGGCTAAGCCAAGCGGCAACGTCTCTCTTGAAGTCTGACAGTTCGTAGTCAGCGGGAACGCGGTCGCGTTGGTATGCCGACTGCTCGCTCGACTGAAGATCTCCGGTATTGTGGTAAAACGTCGAGGTGAGGCGGATTACGATATCGACGTCGCTGTCCGCATAGATGTTCGTGTCATTCGCGTACGACCCCTGAAGGAAGTCGTCGAACGATCTAAGGTAATACGGCGACTCGGGGCTGTTCAGAACAGCTCTGATAGCGTCGTGGGTAGCTTTGGACTGCGTAACGGATCCGTGATGGGACCACGTCTGAAGCTGCTCGTCTGATATAGGCATGAGGTCTCCGCTAAAGCAGAAGCTTCCTGATGGCTGTTTCCTGCTTGCCGAATGACTCCCGGCCGCGGGTGTGAATCAGGTCGAGCTTGGACAGGTCGTATTCGAAAAGGTCGGTCTCCATTGACGGTTCGGTGAATGCCTCGCTGACGCGGACGGTATCGACGTCGGGAAAGAGGATGCGGCGAAGCTGCTCCATCGACTGGGCATTGAAGTTGAAGGTTTTCTGAATCAGCTCGGCTTCCTCCGCCCAAGAGATGAACCATGCCTTCGTGAACTTCTTCACGCGTGGAACAGGATAATCGCCCACGCCGACGTTCAAGACCTTGATGCGGTCGTGGGGCACCTTGTACGCGCGGACGGCATCTGCGATCGCGTACAGCGTCGGGTTGTTCGCGCAGAACCCACCATCCAGCAGCAGAAGCTCATCGCCGTTGATTTTGAGCTGCCGTCTCGTGAAGAAGGGGTAGGCAGAACAGGACGCCTGCACTGCGTCGCTCAGGGTGCAGCCGAAACCGGGAACGAAGCTCGCCGCGCGGCCGTGAGCCTGTTTTGGGTTGGACTTGAAAATAATGGGTGTTTCCATCACCCACTTGGTCGCGACCACACCCAAGCCGGTCTTCACCGCGTTGAACTTCCGCTTCTTGAAAATCGCATCGCCCAGCTCTTTCAAGGCCGCCGACCGACGCGCCTTGTCCTTGGGGCGCATTACGTCCGGCACGTGTTCCCGATAAAGTTCGTGGATTTTCGAGACCGGCGTACCGATGGCTAGGAGCGTGCCGATGATCGCGCCGGTACTGGTTCCGAAAATGAGGTCGAACGCCTCATGAATCGGCTTGCCTAGCATGGCCTCGACTTCGTGAAGCACGCCCAAGGTGTAGAAGCCCTTCGCTCCACCTCCATCCAAGGTCAGGACGCGAAAGTATTTATCGGTAGCTAGGTCCTCCACGGATGCCCCCAAAGGAAATCAACCTCTGATCTATAGAAGCCCATGCTGGATAGCAAAAGGGCGTCAGCTAATCCTGGGTTACTTTGTCCCAGACATTTTCTGCCGCACTGCACAAAGGAAAGCCTCAAGAATAAAGGCGCTCATTGCGACAACGTTCACCTCTAAGACTGACAGGAAGGCGCAAAGCAGTCACTTGCATGCTTCAGCCGGAGAGTCCGCTTTAGAAGCGCGGAGCCGCTTTCCTGTATGTCCGCGATGAGGGCGCAAAGCTGCCGGTCGCTGTAAGGCTGCCTCACCGCAAACTTGAGGTCCGAAGCGGAAATTATCGCCGTTAGACCGTCTAGTTGACTGATGCCCAGAGCCAGGGCACAAAGGTGGCATCCACGGTCGCTCGCGATTGGAAAACAGAGGGAATTTCAAGGCTTTTAAACTAAGCTATTGAAATCATGTGAGAATCCAGGTTCCCCAGCCAAATTTTTCTCACCAATAAATTCATACACTTAGCGCGGATTATAAGTGCTAGATTTTGCCGTGACCGCACGGCTTCACCAAGGCGATAGCGGAACCGCTACCGCATCCGGCGGTCTATCGTCACGGTGAATCATTTGCATCGCTCTGATGCCGATGGTAAAAGGGTGTGAGCAAGAAAGGGCGAAACCATGAGCGCCGTAAAAGTCACCAAGACCAACGAGACTCGGAAGACGTTTGACGTGCGTCCTTCGCAGGCTCCGGTTGACTACGACAAGCTCATTTCGACGGCTATGACACGCTTCCCGAAGGTTCACGCGATCCTTGCGAAGTGAACCTATTTGGCTACCCGCCGAAATCATCGTAAGAATTAATCTCGCAAATACCATAGACACGGGTGAAAACCACGCGTTGCTGTTTCCCGACAGGTTGGAGGGTGCGCTGATGCGTCCTCGAAATCTATGGGCTTACGAAGAACCTGATGCCTTGATGCTTGCCGTCTCGTACATGCAGGGCATTGCGATGGCTCATGCATTCGAGCAAGGGAACAAACGCACCGGATTCGATGCCGGATTTCTGTTCTTGAACGCAAACGGATGGGATATTCATCCAGACGCCGATCATGAACTCATGGCGGTCGTGTTCCTTGAGCTTGTCGAGCGGGACCGAACAACCCGCGAGTTTGAGACCTATCTCGCCGACTACATTATTCCAGCACCCGGCATGGAATAACACGTCGGACTGAAGTCTCCCCTCACCCCCGCCGCAGCGTAAAATACCGCTGCGCCGTCTCCGCCCTGTTCCGCAGAGCCGGCGGGAACGCATACTCGCCGCAGACCTCGAACGCGAACCCCGCCTCCACCAGCGTGTCAGCCATCACCTCGGTCAGTTCCGCCGTCGTACGGTAGATGGCGTTGTAGACTTCGTCGAGTTCTTCGGAGAAATGCTCCTTCAGCGTCAGGCGGACGTCGAGTTCGGAGAGGGATTCGCGGAGGTAGATCGTGGCGTTCGGGGCCGCGAGCTTGGCGATCATCTTGAAGGTGTCGTGGACGGCTTCGTCGTTGAGGTAGATAAAGAGGCCGGTGATCAGGAAGAAATCGAAGGGCGGTTGCAGCTGGAAGTCCTCGACCGCGATCCGGGGGATTTCGACGACCTGGAACTGGACGTTCTCGTCGTCGCCGATCTCGGCCTTGGCGCGGGCGATCAGTTCCTCGGAGAAATCGAAGCCGAGATACTGGTTGCCGTTGTTGTTGTAGAAGGTGGCGAGGCGGCCGGCGCCGCAGCCGAGTTCGAGGATCTTCGACGGGCGCTCGAGGCGCGGCAGGAGGTGGGTCTTCTCGTGGATGTCGCGGTCGACGGCGATCGTCGAACCCTCGGATTGCAGCATCACGGCGTTGACGGCATTGCCTTCCTTCCTGGCGCGACCATTGAAGAAATCGCGGACCTTGAGGACGTCGATGCTTTCCTGATCCTTGTATATGCGGCTCATGCTCGGTTCCGTTTCGTGACTGTTTGCCTGAAGGGTGTCGCGATCCGCAAGGATCGGCTCGTCCCGCTTCAAGCCCTTGTTTGTTTTATCGCATGTCGGTGGCGCAAGACCGCTGCTCGCTTTTGCGCGACATGCCTCAGCCGGCCAGCGCCTGCAGATTGAAGTAGTGGAGATTGTCCCGCGCCAGCGCCAGATCCTGCTCGCTGTCGATCTCGTAGGCGATCACTTCATGGGTGCGGATCGGCAGGAACTGCCTCAGATGCTCATAGACCGCCGTGTTGCCGATATCGGCGAAGTAATCGACCGGCAGCCAGGCGATGTTGGCCCATTCATATTCGGTCGGGTCGTCGCGGCGGAAGCTTACGGCATGGCCATCCTCGCGCGTCAGGAACACGGCGTCGCGGGTCTTGGTCCTGGTGATGCCGAGCTGCGCCACGCCGGGTTCGCACGATGCAAGGAAGGCTGCGAAACTTTCCGGCTCGACCAGCATGTCGCCATCCATGAACAGGCAATCGCCCTTGATGTAGCGGCCGCCGAGCTCATAGCTGTGCAGCGTGGTGGTGCTGCGGAAGCCGGGGTTGCGCACGACGAGCACATCCGGGCGGATGGCGCGGATCGCCGCGATGACTGCCTTTTCCTCGAAGCCGACGATGACACGAACATCCTCGACATCCTTCAGCAGCGACAGCAGGTGCTTGATGATCTTGACGCCTTCGATCTCGACCAGGCACTTCGGCTTGCCATGGCCCAGCCGCGAGCCGAGGCCGGCCGCCGCGATTACAGCGTGTTTAACAGACGGCATAGCGACTTCCCATCGAGAGCGACATAGTTGGAAACGGAGACCAGCGCGTCGGGCGCGCCATGCAGGCCGGTGAAGGCGATGCCGATATCGGCGACGTCGAAGAGCGGCACGTCGTTGAAGCCGTCGCCGATGGCGACGAGGCGGTCGAACTCCTCCTTGAGTTCCAGGCCGGCGACGTTCTTGCGCATGACCGTGTCGAGGCAGGTGATCCAGCCGTCCTTGTCGGTCGTGGCGGTGGAGGTGTAGAAGCGGCAGCCGAGGCGCTCGACCAGCGGCGCGATCCAGAGGTCGAGATTGCCCGTGACGACGAAGCAGCGATCTCGGTTTTGGCGGATGAACTGCTCGATATCGGGATCGAACTCGACCTCGGAGACGATCGACTGGATGCGGTCGAGACCGGCGCTGCGCAGGATGGCGAAGCGCAGACGGAAGGAATCCTCGAAGGGGATCAGCCCGGACATGGTGAGCTCGGTCAAAAGCCGCATCTCGGCCTCGAGGCCCAGCTCGGAGGCGATCATCGGCAGGAGCTCGGCGCGGGTGATCGTGCCATCGAGATCGAAGGCGAAGCCGGTGCCCCGCTTGTGGCCGGGAAGTGCGGCCGTGTCGGTCGCGGCGGATGGTGTCAACGCATGTTGTTGCGCGCGGTACATGCTCAGGACCTCGACGTCTGGATATCGGCTGCGATGGAATCGAGAATGATGCTGGAGGCCGGCTCGGCGTGCGGAAGCAGCACCTTCAAAAGCTCCTCGCGCTCCTTCACCAGCTGCCAGGGCTTGCCGTCCTTGTAGTCAAGCGCCACCTGGCGCAGCTGGTTAAAGGTCTCGACGCGGTGGGCGGCGCGTTCGGCCAGCCGGCCCAGCGCGTTGAAGGCGGCGTGGACGCCGGAATCGATGAAGATCAGCGGTTTCTCGAAGAGATGATATTCGGTCAGGAAGGAGACGCCGTCGGTGATCATCAGATCGGACGCCTCGAACAGCTCGCCATAGGTGCCTTCGCGAATGGCGCAGTTGGGCAGCGCCGACCAGGCATCGAGATAGCGTTGATAGGAATTATCGCGGAAAAGGCCGCTCTGCTCGGCGCCGAAGGCCAGCGCGGGATGCGGCTTCAGCACGAAATGGATGTCCTTGGCCGACTTGGCCCAATCCAGCATCTGCTTGTATATCTTATGGAAAACGCCGAAGCCCTCGCCATGGACGGCCAGCGAGTGATGCGGCGCCCAGATGACGCGGAAGGCGCGGCCGTTCGGCTCGGCGATAGGCCACTCACCCTTGCCTTTCGCTTCCATCAGCTTGTTGTGCTTGGGGTAGCCCGAAAGCACGAACTTATCGGGATCGGAATGGGCGAAGGAGCGGTAGTAGGACTGCGTCATCTCCGTCTCGCAGAAGATCTTCCAGGCGAGGCGGTGATACTGCTGGTCGTAATTGTCGGCGTAGGCTTCGTCGTCCTCACCCTTCGCATCCGGATTGGCGAGCACGCCCATGCCATAGGGCACGACGCAGATGCGGGCGAAGGTGATCTCCATCGTTCGCAGACCATGCGGCACGGGAGAGTCCCACTGCTGCTGGCGAAACACCACGTCGGGCATCAGGTTGCGCAGGATGTCGAGCGCATCGAAGGAATGCATGTCGAGGCGGATGTGCGGGACGCCGAGCGCGTTCAGCCCGGCATGCACTTCGTCCTCGCCGCTGAATTCGCCCCGTCCGAGCTGGCTGTTGTCGATCGACACGACCATCGGGTGGTAGCGATCATCCTGGGTCATCGCCCAATAGACGTCGGCCAGCGCATCCCACATCGGGATCGACTGGACGATGAACACGCATCGGATCTTCGGCGTCGCGGGGCCAAGTCGGCGCAGCGTCAGCTGGCTCACCTGCTTCAGGACATGCAGGTTCACGCCCATGCCGCCAAGCCTGGAATCGAACTTGGTCAGGACTTCCTTGGTGAGCGGCACCTTGTCGTGGTTGTTGACCTCGATCGCCGTCCTGACGATCTCGCTCATCTGCTGCGGCAGGGCCGTGAGCTGGGAATGGAATGTCTGCAGCAGCTTGGCGATTTCGAACTGGACCGAGCCCTGGGTGTCGATGCGCTGCGTCAGCTCTTCGACTTGCGCCTTCAACGATGCCAATTCGGCAAGGGTCTTGGCCGAAGAATTGCTTGGCTCGGTCGTGGGCATTCAGATCGCCTTCGTACATTCAAGAACGGCATTCAGCCGAACGCGCAACTGTGTCTTTATCCGCGAACTCTATGGCTGGAAGCTTTCGCCAAACTGGCCAGCAAGACCCGCGCGATCCCGGCTGACGAACGGCCGATGCCGCGGCGTTGAATGACACGCTCGATGCTTCTATGAGTGAGAAAACGCGGGCATCCGAGCCGGACCCATTGCCGCGATTGTTGCCGGGAAAACAGCGAGCCGAAGTGGACGACCATGTGCTGAACGATCAGGATGCGCCCGCCACAGCCGAACCTCGGTCAGGCGGCCGCTTGCTGGTATCGGTCGATCACCATCCGGCCTCGGCGTCGCTGCTGCGTGATGGCGCCGAGATGGCCGCGCGACTGAAAGCGCCCTGGGTGGCCGTCTATGTCGAGACCAACCGCTCGATCAACCTCGGCGAGGCCGAACGCGATACGCTCGCCGCCAATCTTCGGCTGGCGGAACAGCTCGGCGGCGAGGCAATCACCATTGCCGGCCGCGAGACGGCGCAGGAGCTGATCCGTTATTCCGTCTCGAACGCCATAACCCACATCGTCATCGGCGCGCCGAAGCAGCGGGCGTGGTTCTCGCCGTCGGTGGCCGATCGCCTGGTGCGCAGGGCGGGTGATATCAGCGTTCACGTCATTGCGGGCGACGAGCGCAAGGATATCGCGCGTCGCGGCGTCAAGGCGGCCGTGGCGCGGCCGGCCTTCGATCTCAAGGCGTATCTGCTGGCGATCGTCTATGTGCTGATCGCGCTTCTGGCCGGCATCGTGCTCGACCAGGTCCTCGACGTGCGCAATCTGGCGCTGGTGTTCCTGATGGCGGTGCTGACCTCGGCGGTGCTGCATGGGCTGCGGCCGGCGCTGTTTTCCTGCCTGCTTGGGGCGCTTGCCTTCAACTTCTTCTTCCTGCCGCCGCGCTACACGATGACGATCAACGACCCGGAAAGCGTGCTGGCGTTCTTCTTCTTTCTCGGCGTCGCGATCATCGCCAGCAACCTGACGGCGACGGTGCAGCGGCAGGCGACGGCGGCGCGGCAGCGGGCGCGCGACACCGAGGATCTCTATCTCTTTTCGAGGAAGCTCGCCGCCACCGGCACGCTCGGCGACGTACTCTCGGCCACGGTCTCTCAGTTGGCCTCGATGCTTCAGGTACGGGTCGTGGTGCTTTTGCCGGAGAACGGCACCATCGCGGCAAAGGCCGATTATCCGCCCGGCGACAGGCTCGACGAGGCCGATATCGCCGCTGCTCGTTGGGCCCTGGAGAACAACCAAGCCGCCGGGCGCGGCGCCGATACGATACCGGGCGCCAGGCGGCTTTATGTGCCGCTGCGCACCGGGCGCGCCACCGTCGGCGTGATCGGGCTCGACAGCGACAGCCGCGACGGGCCGCTCCTGACGCCGGGAGAACAACGATTGCTTGATGCGCTGGCGGACCAGGCGGCGCTGGCGATCGAGCGCATCCAGCTGGTCGATGATATCGACCGGGCGAAGCTCGCCGCCGAGGCCGACCGGCTGCGCTCGGCGCTGCTGACCTCGATCTCGCACGATCTGAAGACGCCGCTTGCCGCCGTGCTCGGCGCGTCCACCACGCTGCGCGACTATTTCGCCTCGATGAGCGAGGAGGATCGCGCGGATCTGCTTTCCACCGTGGTCGACGAATCCGAACGGCTGAACCGCTTCATCGCCAACCTGCTCGACATGACCCGGATCGAATCCGGGGCGATGGAACCGAATTCGGCGCTGAACGATGTCGGCGACATCGTCGGAAGCGCGCTGCGCCGCGCGGCGAAGATCCTTTCGCATCACCGCGCGCAGGTGACCATTCCGGCGGACCTGCCGACTGTCAGGCTCGATCCCGTTCTCTTCGAGCAGGTGCTGTTCAACCTTCTCGACAATGCCGCGAAATATGCGCCCGAGGGCTCCGCCGTCGAGATCAAGGGCTGGGCCGGGACTGGGATCGGCACCGGCGACGTCATGGTTCAGGTCTCGGACAGCGGGCCGGGCATTCCCAGCGATGATCTCGACCGCGTATTCGACAGTTTCTACCGGGTACGCAAGGGCGACCGGGTGCGGGCCGGCACCGGGCTTGGCCTTTCCATCTGCCGCGGCTTCGTCGAGGCGATGGGCGGCACCATCACCGCCGCGAACCGGCCCGACCGGTCAGGCGCCGTCTTCACCATCAGGCTGCCGCGCCCGCAAGAGATCACGAATGACATCACGAAGCTGGAAGACATGACATGAGCGGCTCGCCCGTGAAAATCCTCGTCGTCGATGACGAGCCCCCTATCCGCAAGCTGCTCCGCGTTGGCCTGACGGCGCAGGGGTACGAGGTGCATGAGGCGCCGGACGCGGCGACAGCGCGCGCCCGTGTCGGCGATGTCAGCCCCGATCTCATCGTGCTCGATCTCGGACTTCCCGACACGCCGGGCCACGCCCTGCTTGGCGAATGGCGCGAACAGGGGCTGGCGACACCCGTCGTGATCCTCTCCAGCCGCACGGATGAAGGCGGGATCGTCAAGGCGCTGGAGACGGGCGCGGACGACTACGTGACCAAGCCGTTCGGCATGAACGAGCTCGGCGCCCGCATCCGCGTGGCGCTGCGCCACCGGCTGCAGCAGCAGGGCGAAAAGGCGGTGTTTCGCACCGGCGGGCTGTCGATCGACCTCGTCAAACGGATCGTCAAGGTGGACGAGCGCGAGATCAAACTGTCGCCGAAGGAATACGACATCCTGCGGGTGCTGGCGCAATATTCCGGCAAGGTGCTGACGCATCAGTTCATGCTGAAGCAGATCTGGGGACCGGCGGCGGATGTGCAGTATCTGCGCGTCTATGTGCGCCAGTTGAGGCAGAAGATCGAGGCGACACCCGACCAACCGCACTACATCACCACCGAAACCGGCGTCGGCTACCGGCTGCGCGAGGCCGACCTGCCTGACAGCGAAAGTGCTTCACCAGAGGGCCGATGAGGGATAGAGCAGTGATCGGTTGAAAAAGACGAATGGACCGCATCATGACCGATACCGTTACCGACCGCTTCCTGCGCTATGTCGTCATCGACACCCAATCCGACCCGCAATCGCCGAGCCAGCCCTCCACCGAAAAGCAGAGGAATCTCGGGCGCGTGCTGGTCGAGGAATTGCTGGCGATCGGGCTTTCGGACGCGCATCTCGACGAGCGCGGCTATATCTACGCGACCATTCCCGGGAATACCGACAAGCAGGTGCCCGTCATCTGCTTCTGCTCGCATATGGACACGGCGCCCGATTTCAGCGGCACCAACGTCAAGCCACGGATCCTGCGCAACTACGAAGGCGGCGATATAAGGCTGACCGGCGATCAGCAGCAGGTGATCCGGGTGAGCGAGCATCCGGAACTGAAGAACCAGATCGGCAACGACATCATCACCACCGACGGAACGACGCTGCTCGGCGCCGACGACAAGGCGGGGATCGCCGAGATCATGACGGCGGCTGCGTTCCTCATCGCCAACCCCGATATCAAGCACGGCACGATCAAGATCCTGTTCACGCCGGACGAAGAGATCGGCCGCGGTGTCGACAAGGTCGACCTAGAGAAGCTTGGCGCCGATTTCGCCTACACGATGGACGGTTCGACGGCCGGGCATATCGAGGACGAGACGTTTTCGGCAGACGGCGTCGAGATCACCATCCAGGGCGTGGCGATCCATCCTGGTTTCGCCAAGGGCAAGATGGAAAACGCCATCAGGATCGCCGGCGCGATCATCGACCGGCTGCCGAGGGATATCGGCCCCGAGACGACATCGGGCCGGCAGGGCTTCATCCATCCGACCGGCGTGACCGGCTCGATGGAGAAGGCCGAGATCGGGCTGATCATCCGCGATTTCGACAATGCGGGGCTGACGGCCAAGGAAGAGATGCTGGAAGCGATCGTCAGGCAAGTGATGGCCGGCTATCCGGGCTCGACCTACACGTTCGAGGTCAAACAGCAGTATCGCAACATGAAGGAAGTGGTCGACCGGCACCCCGACATCGTCGAAAACGCCATCGAGGGCATCCGCCGTGCCGGGATGGAACCGAAGCGCGGCAGCATTCGTGGCGGCACCGACGGCTCGCGCCTCTCCTTCATGGGCCTGCCCTGCCCCAACATCTTCGCCGGCGGCCACGCGTTTCATTCGCCGCTCGAATGGGTGAGCCGTCAGGACATGGAGCGGGCGGCCAAGACGATCGTGGAGATTGCCAGGGTTTGGGAGGAGCGGGCGTAAGCGCCCGCGCATAACAGGAACGTTTCCGCTTCCGTTCGGTCTCTAGTGGCGATAGGGCGGCCCCACTCTCCGCCCTCATTCCTGTGCCCAGACTTCGTCCGGGCGATGTCACAGGAATCCAGCCACGGCGCGTCTGCGCCGTGAAAAGACTCTTCTCGGCCCAAGGACTTGGGCCGGCTGGATCCCGGCACAAGGCCGGGATGAGGGAGAGTGAGGAGGACGTACCGCCCCACCCCTTCCATTATCCTCGCAGACCCGGCGCTTCTTGCCCGGTGCGTTCGACGTATTCAGTGTAGCCGCCGCCGTACTGATGGATGCCATCGGGTGTCAGTTCCAGCACGCGGTTGGACAGCGCCGCCAGGAAATGACGGTCGTGGCTGACGAAGAGCATGGTGCCCTCGTATTGCGACAGCGCCTTGATCAGCATTTCCTTGGTGTCGAGATCCAGGTGGTTGGTTGGCTCGTCGAGGACGAGCAGGTTGGGCGGGTCGAACAGCATCTTGGCCATGACGAGACGTGCCTTTTCGCCACCCGACAGAACCCGGCACTTCTTTTCGACGTCGTCGCCGGAAAAGCCGAAGCAGCCGGCAAGCGCCCGCAGCGGCGCCTGGCCCGCCAGCGGGAAACTATCCTCCAGCCATTCCAAAACCGTGCGTTCACCATCGAGCAGGTCCATGGCGTGCTGGGCGAAATAGCCGAGCTTGACGCTGGCGCCGAGCGCAACCGTGCCCTGATCCGGCTCGGTGGAGCCCGTGACCAGCTTCAGCAGCGTCGACTTGCCGGCGCCATTGATGCCCATGATGCACCAGCGTTCCTTACGGCGAACCATGAAGTCGAGGCCTTCATAGATCGTGCGGCTGCCGTACTTCTTGTGGACGTTCTTCAGGTTGATAACGTCTTCGCCGGAGCGCGGCGCGGGAAGGAATTCGAAGGCGACCGACTGGCGGCGCTTGGGCGGCTCGACACGGTCGATCTTTTCCAGCTTCTTGACGCGGCTCTGCACCTGCGACGCGTGGCTGGCGCGCGCCTTGAAGCGTTCGATGAACTTGATTTCCTTGGCAAGCATGGCCTGCTGGCGCTCGAACTGCGCCTGCTGCTGCTTCTCGTTCTGGGCGCGCTGCTGCTCGTAGAAGGCATAGTCGCCGGAATAGGAGGTGAGCTGGCCGCCATCGATCTCGATGATCTTGCCGACGATGCGGTTCATGAACTCGCGGTCGTGCGATGTCATCAAAAGCGCGCCGTCATAGTTCTTCAGGAACTCTTCCAGCCAGATCAGGCTTTCGAGATCCAGATGGTTGCTCGGCTCGTCGAGCAGCATGACGTCGGGGCGCATCAACAGGATGCGGGCGAGCGCCACGCGCATCTTCCAGCCGCCGGAGAGGCCGCCGACATCGCCGTCCATCATTTCCTGGGTGAAGCTCAGACCATCGAGCACTTCGCGGGCGCGGCCCTCGAGCGCGTAGCCGTCCAGCTCCTCGTAGCGCGCCTGCACCTCGCCGTAGCGCTCGATGATGCGGTCCATCTCGTCGAGCTTGTCGGGATCGACCATCTCGGCTTCGAGTTCGCGCAGCTCGGCGGCGACAACGCTGACGGGGCCTGCCCCCTCCATGACCTCGGCCACGGCGCTGCGGCCCGACATTTCGCCGACATCCTGGTTGAAATAGCCGATCGTGAGGCCCTTTTCACCGGCGACATTGCCCTCGTCGGGCTGCTCCTCGCCGGTGATCATGCGGAAGAGCGTCGTCTTGCCGGCGCCGTTGGGGCCGACGAGGCCGATCTTCTCGCCCTTGTTGAGCGCCGCCGAGGCCTCGATGAAGAGGATGCGGTGGCTGTTCTGCTTGCTGATATTTTCGATGCGGATCATGGGAAGCGTGGTCCAAAACAGGTTTTCGGCGCCCTTATGCCACGCAAGACCTGATATGTC
The DNA here is from genome assembly GCF_030053015.1 of Rhizobium sp. AN80A. Lineage (NCBI taxonomy): Bacteria > Pseudomonadati > Pseudomonadota > Alphaproteobacteria > Hyphomicrobiales > Rhizobiaceae > Rhizobium > Rhizobium sp. AN80A. The sequence goes on from NZ_JASJPX010000003.1 coordinate 2,133,261, forward strand.
GCCCGTTTTCCGCAGTGCACCAAATGTTCGGTCGAGTCCGTTTCCCTGTGGTGACAGCCAGGCGGGACTTCCAAACATCAGGGAGCACTGATACGTTCCATATTTGTTCCCGAGTCGCGTTTCCATCGCGGCGCGTATGCTAGAGGCTTAAGAATAGATGCAGGCGGCGGCCTATCTCGAGAAACTGAACGATCGGCAGCGCCTTGCCGTGGAGCATGGGGTCGGTCAGGGACCGGATACGACGGGCGGTCCGCTGCTGATCATCGCCGGCGCCGGATCGGGCAAGACCAACACGCTGGCGCACCGGGTGGCGCATCTGATCGTCAACGGCGCCGATCCGCGCCGCATCCTGTTGATGACCTTCTCGCGCAGGGCGGCGTCGGAGATGGCGCGGCGCGTCGAGCGCATCTGCCGGCAGGTGCTCGGCGCCAATTCCGCCGTGATGACCGACGCGCTGACCTGGGCCGGCACCTTCCATGGGATCGGCGCGCGATTGCTACGCATCTATGCCGAGCAGATCGGCCTCAATGTCGATTTCACGATTCACGACCGGGAAGACAGCGCCGACCTGATGAACCTCATCCGGCATGAGCTCGGCTTCTCGAAGACCGAAAGCCGGTTTCCGACCAAGGGGACGTGTCTCGCGATCTATTCGCGCACCGTCAATTCCGAGACGCCGCTCTCCGAGGTCCTGAAGACCTGGTATCCGTGGGTGGCGACCTGGGAAGAGCAGCTGCGCGAGCTGTTTGCCTGTTATGTCGAGGCCAAGCAGGCGCAGAACGTGCTCGATTACGACGACCTCCTGCTCTACTGGGCGCAGATGGTGAGCGATCCGGAACTGGCTGAAGATATCGGCGGGCGCTTCGATCATGTGATGGTGGACGAGTACCAGGATACCAACCGGCTGCAATCCTCGGTGCTGATGGCGCTGAAGCCCGGTGGGCGCGGGCTGACCGTTGTCGGCGACGACGCGCAGTCCATTTACTCTTTCCGCGCCGCGACGATCCGCAACATTCTCGATTTCCCCAAGACCTTCGAGCCGCCGGCCGATATCATCACTCTCGACCGCAACTATCGTTCGACGACGACGATCCTTGCGGCCGCCAATGGTGTCATCGAACTGGCGCGCGAGCGCTTCACCAAGAACCTCTGGACCGACCGGCAATCCGAGGAGCGGCCGAAGCTGCTGACCGTCAAGGACGAGAACGACCAGGCGAACTACATCGTCGAGCAGGTGCTCGCCAATCGCGAAATCGGGATGACGCTGAAGCAGCAGGCGGTGCTGTTTCGCACCTCCTCGCACAGCGGCGCGCTCGAAGTGGAGCTGACGCGACGCAACATTCCCTTCGTGAAATTTGGCGGGCTGAAATTCCTGGATTCGGCGCATGTGAAGGACATGCTGGCGATCCTGCGCTTCGCGCAGAACCCGCGCGACCGGGTCTCCGGCTTCCGCCTGTTGAAGATGCTGCCGGGGATCGGACCGCAGACGGCGGGCAAGATCCTCGACACGATCGCCGCCGACCCCGAGCCGCTGATGGCGCTCGCCGAAATCCCGCCGCCGGCCAAGACCGGTGAAAACTGGCCGGCGCTGGTGCAGCTGCTGGAGGGGCTGCGCAAGGCGAACGGGCCATGGCCGGCCGAGATCGCACAGGCGCGCGAATGGTACGAACCGCATCTCGACCGCATCCACGAAGACGCCGACACCCGCAAGGCCGACCTCCTGCAGCTCGAGCAGATTGCCTCCGGCTATGCCAACCGCGAGCGCTTCCTCACCGAGCTGACGCTGGACCCACCCGACGCCACCAGCGATCAGGCAGGCGTGCCGCTGCTCGACGAGGATTATCTCATCCTCTCCACCATCCATTCGGCCAAGGGGCAGGAGTGGCGGGCGGTGTTCATGCTCAACGTCGTCGACGGCTGCATCCCCTCCGACCTCGCCGTCGGCACGACGCAGGAGATCGAGGAGGAACGCCGGCTTCTCTATGTCGGCATGACGCGGGCCAAGGACAGCCTGACGCTGATCACCCCGCAACGCTTCTTCACCAGCGGCCAGCACGGCCAGGGCGACCGGCATGTCTATGCATCGCGCACGCGGTTCATTCCGGTGACGCTTCTGCAGTATTTCGAGACCGCGGCATGGCCGGTGGTGGCGGCGACGCCTTCGGAGCGGAGCACGCAGCAGATAAGGGTGGATGTCGCGGCGCGGATGCGGACGATGTGGCGGTAGGGTGTGTTTGGGGGACAGTTGACGTTGTGCGGTTGGCCCCCTCATCCGCCTGCCGGCACCTTCTTGGATGATCAAAATATGAGATAGTTGTTTCTGCCGGGCGGGTGGCCACCCGCCCGGCAGCTGGTTGTCGGATCGTCACCTTCTCAGCCGTCAGGGGCTGTGGGGAGCAGGATCGCAACCGGCTCTTCATCAGGCCCGTGTGGTTGCAGGAACCTTGGGGTTCGTATCCAAGACAGGGACGACGAAGATGACCGATGATAGCATGATCTGTGCCGGAATCGATGTCGGCAAAAGCCATCTCGACATCGCCATCCATCCCGGTGACGCGCGGCTGCGGGTCACCTACGACGCGGCGGGCCTGAAGCGGCTCGACGCCTTTCTTCAAGAGCATGATGTCAAAAGCGTCGGATGAGGGGGCCTCGGGCGCTGAGTCTGCCAGCTAATTATTTGATGTCTCTTAGATTTGGCGTTTTGCCGCGGGGCGCGCCCTTCTGCCCTGCCGGGCATCGCCCCCACAGGTGGGGAGATTGGCTGGGCTTAACCGCTCGCATCCACCTCAACGTTTGGCGTAAACCTCTCCGCGAGTCGATCTCCCCCCTTGTGGGGGAGATGTCCGGCAGGACAGAGGGGGTGCCACGCGGCACAACGCCCAACACCGTCCCCCTCAAGCAGCCAACTGCATCCTCACATCCCCCGCCAACACCTTCATCCGTTCCAGCGACGCATGGCCAATCAGCATGAAGGCATGCGTCTTATCCGACCAGTAGATGACGTTCATGCCCTTGCGGGCTTCGACGTTGGGCGGTCTGGCGCCATCGTCGGAGCGGACGATGCAGAGTGCCAGGGGGCCTGTCTCGGGGTCGAGATAGGCAAGCTGGGCGAGCGGCTTGTCGTCATATTGCAGAAGCATCGCCCGCTTGAAATCGATGCCCGATAGCGCCACGGCTTCCGGCGAAAGGCTGAGCCCGAGCCTTGCTTCGACCGCCGCCAGCTGCGCTTGCTGCGACGCAAGCGACGGCACCGGGCCGGCCAGCGTTTCCGGCGTGTAGAGCGCGATGTATTCGGCGACCGTGGCGCGCCATTCGCTGTTTTCATCGGTAGCAGCGAGTTGTCGGCTCACGCCGATGAAGGCGCGGTCGGCTATGACGCCGGCAACCAAGCAGGCGGCGAGCGCGCCGATAAAGCGACGGCGGCTGGGGGCCGGCGTTGCCACTGGTGTGGCGGAGAGACGCGAGAGGATGGCTTCGAGCTCGGTCTTCGGCGCCTGCGACAGCAGCGGATCGAAGGCCTGCGCGAAGGGCAGGCTGGCGCGCGACAGGAATTCAAGGCGGGCGGCCAGCTCGGCGTCCGTTTCCAGGAGTGCTTCGAGGCGCGCGGCCTCGGTGGGTGGCAGTTCGCCATCGAGATAGGCGGTCAGCTCTTCGTCAGAGGGGATCGTGGTCTTGTCGGTCATCGTCCGCCCTCCTCTTTCAGATTGCCGGCCAGCGCGGCGCGGGCGGCGGCGAGCCGGCTCATGACGGTGCCGATCGGAATATCGAGCACAGCGGCCACCTCCTTGTAAGACAGGCCCTCGACATAGGCCAGGAAGACCGCGGCACGCTGCGCGTCGGGCAGCGCGCCGACGAGACGAAGCACCTGCGCGGCCATGACATGCGTCTCCGTTTCACGCGCGCCATCGACGACGAGCGCCTGCTCGGCATCGACGAAGCCCTGCCCTTGCCGGACCCGCCGCGAGCGGATTTCATTGAGCCAGATCGAATGCAGAATGGCAAACAGCCAGCGGTCGAGCCGGGTGCCCGCCTGAAACTGCGCGGCCCTCTCGAGAGCGCGCACGCAGGTCTGCTGCACCAGATCGTCGGCGACATCGCGGCGATGCGAGAGCACGAGACCGTAGCGCCAGAGCCGCGACAGGTTTTCCGTCAGACCGCTCCTGATATCGGATTCGCTTGCGATGGCCGCCTCCGCCACGGGGTTTGCCGAAGACCGCGCCGGGCGAGCCGGCGCGGTCTTGTTGGCGTGACTATAGGCAGGAAATGTCGTGTAGGCGACGACCATCGGCATGTTCCTCGTCACATTATCGGGCGTTCCCGCTCCTCAGATCTTCGACGGATTAGTGATCGCTTCGTTGAGATCGCGATATTCCTCGCAACTCGTGCCGCACAGCGTCTTGATGGTGCCGAGCTGCTCCTTGGCGAGATCGATGCGACCCTTGATGACATAGGCTTCGCCGAGATATTCGCGGACCTTGGCATATTGCGGATCGAGCTGGACCGACTTCAGATAGTAGCCGATGCCCTCATCCGTGCGTCCAAGCTTACGCGTCGCGTAGCCGCGATAGTTCAGGGCCTCGGCGGTGTTCTGGTCCTTCAGCGTGTCGAGCATGGCCAGCGCCTCGTCGTAACGGCCGGCCTTGGCCAGCGAATAGGCGTATTCGGTGCGGTTCTCGTCGGTGATGTTGGCGCCCGACTGCTTGACGCATTTCTGCGTCTTCTTGTCATAGACCTCACCCTTCTTGCAGGTGGGCGTGGTGGAGCCGCCGCTATCGTCGCCGCCGGCGGCGAACACAGGCGCGGTGAACGCGAAGGTCGCGATCGCGCCGCTGATCAGGACGGATGCAATCCGAGAGGTTGCTGAGGTCATGGAATATCTCCTTCGGGACAATGTCTGAGACACGGTTGGTCTTGAGGACAGGGTTGCGGCGAATGAACACCGCAGCCGGCGGGTTTATTCGGCGGGTGTCCCGATTTTTCCGATCACCGTTTCGTGAGAGCGATTGGCGAATAAAGCCCGGCCTGGCGTGTTTGCTCCGCGTGCGCCGGGGGACGAACAGGAGCATTTTCGTGAACGACACCGTCAAACTACTCAGCCTCGCCACCGCGGCGCCACTGCATGTCATCACGCAGGAGGAAGCCGCGGAGACGTCGGCACGGCTGTTTTCCAGCCGGCTCAAAGACTTCGCGCATCTCGCGCCCGTTTTTACCAATGCCGGCATCCGCACCCGTCATGCCGCGCGGCCGCTTGCATGGTTCACCGAGCCGCACGGCTGGGAAGATCGGATGCAGGCCTATCAGGAGGAGGCACGCAGCCTGTTTCGGCTGACCGTGACGGCGGCGCTCGATAAGGCTGGCCTCGGCGGAGCCGATGTGGACTGCATCGTCACGGTCTCCTCGACCGGCATCGCGACCCCCAGCCTCGATGCGCAGCTGGCCTCCGAGATCGGGTTTCGGACGGATGTGGAGCGCCTACCGGTGTTCGGCCTCGGCTGCGCGGCCGGCGTTTCCGGCTTCGCGATCGCGGCGCGGCTCGCCAAGGCGCGGCCCGGCGCGACCGTGCTCTTTGTCTCTATCGAGCTCTGCACGCTGGCCTTCCGGCTGGACGAGCTGACGCGGGCGAATATCATCGCCACGGCGCTGTTCGGCGATGGTGCGGCGGCCTGCGTCTTGCGGGCTGGACCGGAGGGGCTTGCCGCGGTCGAATCCACCGGAGAGCATCTGTTTCCCGATACGCTCGGCATCATGGGCTGGAAGATCGACGATACCGGCTTCGGCATCGTGCTGGCGCAATCGCTTCCGCCCTTCGCGGAGAAGGAGCTGGGTCCGGCGATCGACGGCATTCTTGATCGCAACGGGCTGAGGCGCGCGGATATCGACCGCTTCATCTGCCATCCCGGCGGGGCACGCGTTCTGGCGGCGCTGGAGACCGCTTTGTCGATCCCATCCTCGGCGCTCGACCATGAGCGGGCGGTGCTTGAGGAATATGGCAACATGTCGTCTCCGACGGTGCTTTTCGTGCTCGAGCGGGTGCTGCGCCAGGGATTGCCCGAGCGGGCGGCCATGATCGCGATGGGGCCGGGTTTTTCGGCCAGCTGCGTGACGTTGACGAGGGCCTGACGATGTGGCCCTCGATCCTCATCCTCGGCTTCGTGACGCTGCAACGGCTGGCGGAGCTCATCATCGCGCGGCGCAATACTCGCGCGCTCATGGCGCGCGGTGCCCGCGAGATCGGCGCCGACCACTATCCGGTCATGGTGGCACTGCATGCGAGCTGGCTTGCCGGGCTCTGGTTCTTGGCGCCCGGCCATCCGGTCCAGCCGATATGGTTCATGCTCTTCGTCCTGCTGCAGCTTGGCCGGCTCTGGGTTCTGGCCACGCTCAAGGGGCGGTGGACGACGCGGATCATCGTGCTGCCGGGGGCGCCGCTGGTGCGCAAGGGACCGTATCGGCTGTTCCCGCACCCGAACTACGCGGTCGTGATCGGCGAGATCGCGGTGCTGCCGCTTGCGTTCGGGATGCCGCTCTTCGCCGCCATTTTCTCCGTCTTGAACGGGCTGATGCTGTGGCTTCGCATCTCGGTGGAGAACCGTGCCCTGAAGACGGCAATGTTTTTGAAATGAATGCGATTTTTCATTTGCACGCGGCTTGGCGGAGGGGCATTTTTGATCGCGATAATATCGTGGGTTTCGTGGGAAAATGACGAAGAACGTAATCGTGCTTGGAGCCGGCATCGTCGGCGTATCGACGGCCATTCATCTGCAGCGGCGCGGACGGCAGGTGACATTGATCGATCGCAAGCCGCCGGGCAACGGCACATCCTTCGGCAATGCCGGATTGATCCAGCGCGAGGGCGTGGTGCCCTACGGCTTTCCGCAGCAGCTCGGCCTTCTCGTCCGCTACGCCTTCAACAACCGTATCGACGCGCATTACCACCTGAAGGCGCTGCCGGGCCAGCTGTCGTTTCTGGCGCGCTACTGGTGGCATTCGAACACCAAGCGTCATCAGATGATCTCCAAGGCCTATGCGCCGCTGATCGCGCATTCGATCTCCGAACATAACGACCTGATCGAGGCGGCGGGCGCCGAGCATCTGATCCGCAAGAACGGCTGGATCGAGGTGTTTCGCACCGGTGAGAAGCGCGACGCGGAATTCGCCGAGGCCGAACGGCTGCAGCGGGAATTCGGCGTCGGCTTCGACAAGCTGGATACCGGCGATCTGGCGCGGCTGGAGCCGGATCTCAATCTCGGCTTCGTCGGCGCGTTGAAGTGGCGCGACCCGTGGTCGGTCATCAATCCGCAGGCACTGACGGCAAGCTATCTGCGCTATTTCGAAAGCATCGGCGGTCGCTTTATCACCGGGGATGCGAACTCCTTCGGCAAGTTCGGCGCCGGCTGGAAGATCGCGACCGTCGAGGGTCCCGTGGAGGCCGACGAGGCGGTGATGGCGCTCGGACCATGGGCGGCGGTCGCGACGAAGAGGCTTGGCTACGCCTTCCCGCTCGGGGTCAAGCGCGGCTATCACATGCATTATTCGGCGAAGGGCAACGCCGTGCTCAACAACACCGTGGCCGACACGGAGCTCGGCTATCTGATGGCGCCCATGGAAAACGGCATCCGCCTGACGACGGGCGCGGAGTTCGCGGCGATCGATGCGCCAAAGACGCCGGTGCAGCTCGACCGCGCCGAAACGGTGGCGCGCGGCGTGTTTCCGCTCGGCGAGCGGCTCGACCCGGAACCCTGGATGGGCGCCCGCCCCTGCACGCCCGACATGAAGCCGGTTATTGGCAAGGCGCCGCGCCACGAGGGCCTGTGGTTCGCCTTCGGCCACGCCCATCACGGGCTGACGCTCGGGCCGGTGACCGGCAGGGCGCTGGCGGAGCAGATGACGGGCGAAAGGCCGTTCGTCGATATCTCCGCCTATTCGCCGCAGCGGTTTAATCCGTAGAGATCATTGCTTTTCGCATTTTAGCCCACGGAGAGGACAGGAATCCGCCCCGGCGGCGGATGACGCAACGTGATTCCTACACGACTGGCGGGATAATCCTTAAAACGAGCGGGAAACGTTAGGAAATTTCTCATGTCCATTGCCTCCACCTCCGTTCTCGAAACCCGCGAGCCCTCGCTCGGCACGCCGGGCCTCGGCTCCCCGCTCGTTCTCGTTCTCGGGACGCTGCTGCTCGGCTATTATTACGGCCCGGCGCAGGGTGCGCTGTTTCTCGTCGGCGGCGCGCTCGGTATCGCGCTTTATCACGCCGCCTTCGGCTTCACCTCCGCCTGGCGCGTCTTCATCATGGATGGACGCGGGCGCGGATTACGCGTGCAGATGATCCTGCTTGCCATCGCCGTCGTTTTGTTCTTCCCATTTCTCGCCAGCGGTACGCTGTTCGGCAATGAGGTGCGGGGCTCGGTAGCGCCGGCAGGCATCGGTGTCATCGTCGGCGCCTTCATGTTCGGTATCGGCATGCAGCTCGGTGGCGGTTGCGCTTCCGGCACGCTGTTCACGGCGGGCGGCGGCAATGCACGCATGCTGGTGACGCTGTTCTTCTTCGTCGTCGGATCGCTGCTCGGCACCGTCAACTTCGACTGGTGGGTGAGCCTGCCATCGCTGCCGCCGACATCGCTGGTGACGAGCTTCGGCGCCGCGGGCGGCATCGCGGTTTCGCTGCTCATCTTCGCCGCCATTGCCGGCCTGACTATATTGGTCGAGAAGCGCTGGCATGGATCGCTGGAAGTGGCCGCCCCCTCGCCACGCCGAGGCATTTCCCGCTTCCTGCGCGGCCCCTGGCCGCTGGTGCTCGGCGCCGTCGCATTGGCGCTGCTCAACTTCGCGACGCTGTCGATCGCCGGACGTCCCTGGGGTGTCACCTCGGCATTTGCGCTGTGGGGCGCCAAGGGCGCGCAGCTTATCGGCATCGATCCGACCGCCTGGTCATACTGGCAGACGCCCGCCAACGCCAAGGCGCTCTCCGACAGCGTATTCGCCGACATCACCTCGGTGATGAATTTCGGCATCATCGCCGGCGCCATGCTCGCTTCATCGCTGGCCGGTCGCTTCGCGCCGAGCTGGGATATCCCGCTGCGCTCGCTGCTGGCCGCCGTCATCGGCGGGCTGCTGCTCGGATACGGCGCGCGCATCGCCTATGGCTGCAACGTCGGCGCCTATTTCTCCGGCATCGCGTCGGGCAGCCTGCATGGCTATCTCTGGGCAGTGGCGGCCTTCGCGGGCAACATCATCGGCGTCCGCCTGCGGCCCTACTTCTTCTTCGAGAAGAAGATCCTGCTCAGGAACGACGGCTAGAGCCTCGGGCGATTAATGTGCAACGCATCCGGCCTGGCGGAAATAGTTCCAGCACTCTTGCGGCGTGAATAGGTCGCAAACCTTTCCGACGGCTTTCCAGAGATCGTCATAAGTCCTTGCTTTCATTTTTCGCAAGAGTGCCTTGAGCTTCGAAAAGGCCATTTCAATCGGATTGTTGTCTGGCGAATATCGCGGCAGGAAGAGTATCCATGCCTTCCGCTCAGCGATGGCCGCCGCTGCTCGGGGGCTCTTGTGGACGTTGAGGTTATCCCAGATCACCACGTCGCCTGGTTCAAGCGTCGGTGCGAGTTGAGTTCGCACATAGGTGTCGAACTTGGCTCCATCCATGGCCCCATCGACGACAAAGGGTGCCGTGATGCCATCGCAGCGCAGACCGGCGACAAAGGTTTGGGTGTGCCATTTGCCGAAAGGCGCATCCGCCTGAAGGCGCTTGCCCTTGATGCTACGGCCACGCAGTGGTGTCATGTTGGTCTTGACCGAAGTCTCATCTACGAAGACGAGACGTCCGGGGCTCTGTTGCATAGCGGGTTGGCGACGTTTGCGCCACTCATCGCGCTCCCGGCGCACATCGGCGCGTGCGCGTTCCGATGCCAGCAGTGTTTTTTTTAAAGCTGAAGCCCGCCCGGCAAAGAAGCTTCGACAGGTTCGAAGGATCAGCTTTCACACCATGATGCTCTACCAGCCAAGTCGCCAGGTCGGGCATGGTTATATCCGGTTGCGCCTCTACCTTGGCGATAATGGCATCCCGGACCGGGCCCAATTTGCCGCTGCCGCTGGGCCGACCGCGCCGGGAGGGCTCGACCGAGCCCGTTCGATCCGCCCGCTGCTTAAGCCGAACAGCCGTGGCGGGCGAGACTTTGAAAGCAGCAGCGGCTGCCCGACGCGTTTGGCCTTGCGTGATCGCATCAACAATCCGTTGGCGAAGGTCCGAAGAATAGGCGCGAGACATGGCAAGTCCTCCTGCCATGTTGAATCATAAAATCGAAGCCAGGGGAATCGTCAGATTCAAAGAAACTGCCCGACGCTCTAGGAAATCACCAAAGCCTTGAGATCGCGGAGCGCCGTCTTCGCGATCTCGTCGATCGTCCCATCGATATCGACGGTGACCACGCCGGGTTCTCCGGTCGGGACTTCCAGCGTCGCCAGCTGGTTTTCGAGCAGGGAGAGCGGCATGAAGTGGCCCTTTCGGGCGCCCATGCGCTCGGTCAAAAGCTCCCTGGAGCCGTGCAGGTAGACGAAGAACAGGTTGCCGTCGACGGCGGCGCGCAGGCGGTCGCGGTAGCTCTTCCTCAGCGCCGAACAGGACAGGACGATGCCCTCGCCGCGGTCGAGCGCCGCCTTCATGGTCTTGCCGATGATATCGAGCCAGGGCATGCGGTCATCGTCGGTGAGCGGGATGCCCTTCGACATCTTCTCCACATTGGACGCCGGATGCAGCGCATCGCCTTCGGTGAATTCGACGGCGAGCGCTTCCGCCATCGCCTCGCCCACGGACGACTTGCCGGAGCCGCTGACCCCCATGACGATGATGGCATGGGGGCGCGTGTTTTGTCCTGACATTCCGGAATCTCTCCTCACCTCGGCATGATCCGCCGTGTCGGGAGACCCAAGCTTACGACGCGATGGCCGCATTCTTGCGGGCGAGACGTGCCCTGATGGTGTCGACGTCGGCGCGCGGCGTCGCCGCGAACAATGTCTTGGTATAGCTGTGCTGCGGGTCGTTGAAAACCTGGTCGCGCGATCCGTATTCGACGGCCTCGCCGTAATACATGACCATGACGTCATCGGCCATGTAGCGGACGACCGAGAGGTCGTGGCTGATGAAGACGTAGGTCAGGTTCAGCTCGTCCTGCAGGTCGGCGAGCAGGTTCAGCACCTGTGCCTGGACCGAAAGGTCGAGCGCCGAGACCGGCTCGTCCAAGACCAGAAGCCGCGGCTTCAGCATCAGCGCGCGGGCAATCGCGATACGCTGGCGCTGACCGCCGGAGAACATGTGCGGATAGCGGTTGAAGTGGACCTCCTGCAGGCCGACCTTCTTCAGCATCGACATCGCCAGTTCGCGGCGTTCGGCGGCGGGCGTGTTGGTGTTGATGATCAGCGGCTCCATCAGGATGTCGCCGATCTTCTTGCGCGGGTTCAGCGAACCATAGGGGTTCTGGAAGACGATCTGCACCTTGCGGCGCATCTCGGGCGTCAGATCGCCGGCGGCGATATCCACCTTCTTGCCGTCGATGAACAGTTCGCCGCCGCTTGCCGGATCGATCATGGTGATGATGCGGGCGAGTGTGGACTTGCCGCAGCCGCTCTCACCGACGATGGCGAGCGTCTTGCCCTCATCGACCTTGAAGTTCACGCCCTTGACGGCGTGGACGGTCTTTTCCTTCTTGAACAGGCCGCCCGGCAGAAAGTAGTTGCGGACGATGTTCTTGCCTTCGAGGACTGGCGTCATTGGGCCGCTCCCTCACTCGTCTGTTTGAAAATCTCGCCGATGGTCGGCAGGCGGTCGCCGGTGGCGTTGTCGGGCAGAGCCGCCAAAAGCGCACGGGTGTAATCGCTCTTCGGTGCTTCGAACAGCGACAGCACGTCGGCCTCTTCCATCTTGCGACCCTTGTACTGCACGATCACACGATCGGCGGTCTCGGCGACGACACCCATGTTGTGGGTGATCATGATGAGGCCCATGCCGTGTTCCGTCTGCAGGCGCATCAGCAGATCGAGGATCTGCTTCTGGATCGTGACGTCGAGTGCTGTGGTCGGCTCGTCGGCGATCAGGAGCTTCGGGTTGCAGGCGATCGCGATGGCGATCATCACGCGCTGGCACTGGCCGCCCGACATCTGGTGCGGGAAATGGCCGAGGCGCTCGGCCGGGTTCGGAATTCCGACGGCCTCGAAGAGCTCGATGGCGCGCTTGCGGCGTTCCGCCTTGCCGAGGCCGAGGTGAATGCGCAGCACTTCCTCGATCTGGAAGCCGACCGTGAAGCACGGGTTGAGGCTGGCGATCGGTTCCTGGAAGATCATCGACATGTCCTTGCCGATGATCTTGCGGCGCTCGGTTCCGGACATGCCGAGCAGGTTGCGGCCGTCGAAGACCAGCTTGTCGGCCGTGACCTTGGCGGTCCAGGGCAGAAGCCCCATGGCCGCCAGCATGGAGACGGACTTGCCGGAGCCGGATTCGCCGACGATGGCCAGGACTTCGCCGGCCGAGACCTTCATCGACACGCCATCGACGGCGCGGAAGGTGCCGGTCGAGGTCTGGAACTCGACGACGAGATTTTCGATTTCGAGAAGTGCCATATCAGGACCTCTTCAGTTTGGGATCGAGCGCATCGCGCAGACCGTCGCCCATCAGGTTGATGGCAAGAACGGTGATGAGGATGCACAGGCCCGGGAAAGTGACGAGCGACGGCGAGCTCTGGAAGAACTCGCGGGCGTCGGCGAGCATCGTGCCCCACTCGGCTGTCGGCGGCTGGGCGCCCATGCCGAGGAAGCCGAGGGCCGCCGCGTCGAGGATAGCCGCCGAAAAGGCGAGCGTTGCCTGGACGATCAGGGGTGCCACGCAGTTCGGCAGGATGGTCTTGAACATCAGACGCAGCGTGCCGGCCCCGGCAACGCGCGATGCCACGACATATTCCTTCTCGCGCTCGCTGATGACGGCGGCGCGGGTAAGGCGGACGAAGTGGGGCTGGTTGACGATCGAGATCGCGATCATGGCGTTCAACAGGCCGGGGCCGAGAACGGCGACCAGCACGAGAGCGAGCAGCAGCGACGGGAATGCCAGGATGATATCCATGACGCGCATGATGACCGTATCGGTGCGGCCACGGAAGTAACCGGCGATGAGGCCGAGCAGGACGCCGGCGACGGCCGACAGCGAGGCGACGACGAGGCCGATGAACAGCGAGAAGCGGGTGCCGAAGATCAGACGCGAGAGCATGTCGCGACCAACCGCATCGGTGCCGAGCAGGAACTGGCTGTTGCCGCCTTCCGCCCAAGCCGGCGGCACGCGCTGCATGCCCGAAGGCACGTTCGGATCATGTGGTGCGACCCACGGCGCGAAGATGGCCAGGAGCAGCACGAAGACGAAGATGACGAGGCCGATGACCGCGCCCTTGTTGCGGGAGAAGTAGTACCAGAACTCCGAAAGGCCGGAGGGCTGGGCAGACGTGGTGTTTGTCGTGCTCATGAGCCGCTCCTAGTGTCTGATGCGTGGGTTGATGAGACCGTACATGAGATCGACGATCAGATTGACGAGCATGATGATGGCAGCGATCAGCAGCAGACCGCCCTGGACCACGGCGTAATCGCGCTTGAAGACCGCATCGACCATCCATTTGCCGATACCCGGCCAGGAGAAGATGGTTTCCGTCAGGATGGCGCCGCCAAGCAGAACGCCGACCTGCAGGCCGATCGAGGTGACAACAGGGATCATGGCGTTGCGCAGCGCATGCACGCCGACAACCCGAAGAGGCGCGAGGCCCTTGGAGCGGGCGGTGCGAACGTAATCCTCGCCGAGAACCTCGAGCATGGCCGAGCGGGTCTGGCGGGCGATGACGGCGAGCGGGATGGTGCCGAGAACGATGGTCGGCAGGATCAGCGACCGGAAGGCCGACTTGAAGGCGCCGGCCTGACCGGACAGCAGACTGTCGATCAGCATGAAGCCGGTGACCGGCTTGAAGAAGTACATCAACGAGATACGGCCGGAGACGGGCGTCCACTGCAGCGTATTCGAGAAGAGAACGATGAGGAGCAGGCCCCACCAGAAGATCGGCATCGAATAGCCGACAAGCGCCACGCCCATGACACCCTGGTCGAACCATGTCCCCCTCTTCACGGCGGCGAAGATGCCGGCCGGGATGCCGAGGATGATGGCGAACAGGATGGCGCAGAGCGCCAGCTCCATCGTGGCCGGAAACAGCGAAATGAATTCCTGCAGGACCGGACGCTTGGTGACGATGGACGAGCCGAAATCGCCCTGCACGAGATTACCGAGGTAATCGATGTACTGGACGTAGAGCGGCCGGTCGAGGCCAAGGTCGCTCATGATCTGGGTATAGCGCTCCGGCGCCATGACGCGCTCGCCCGACATCAGCATGACGGGATCTCCCGGCAACAGGCGGATGAACGAGAAGGCGATGATGGAAACACCGAGGAAGGTGGGAATCAGGACCGCTAGGCGCCCGATGAAAAAACGAAACATATCACATGTCCATATTAGTCCGGCGGTCAGGTATCAAACCTGACCGCCGGCCAAGCCCGATCTTGTCGGGCATCTTTGCATAGTTTTGGTTATTCGGCGATATCAACGCCATCGAAGCGGTGAACACCGACCGGATCCTGCACATAGCCGGAAACCTTGGCGCTCATCGGAACGAATTCCGTCGAGTGATCGATCGTTGCCCAGGGCGCTTCTTTCTTGAAGATGACCTGAGCTTCTTCGTAGAGCTTGGTGCGCTCGGCAACGTCGGCGGTCGTCTTGGCCTTCTTCACGAGGGCGTCGAAGTCCTTGTTGCACCACTGAGCGCGGTTGTTGCCGCCGACGGCTTCGCAGCCGAGCAGCGTGTCGAGGAAGTTGTCCGGATCACCATTGTCACCGGTCCAGCCGAGGATGGCGGCGCCGTCGCGCTTAACGTCCTTGGAGAGCTTCAGGTATTCGGCCCATTCGTAGCTGACGATCTCGACCTTGACGCCGACCTTTGCGAGGTCAGCCTGCATCAGCTCGGCGGCGCGACGTGCGTTCAGCATGTACGGACGCGAAACCGGCATGGCCCAGATCTTCATCGAAAGATCCTTGACGCCAGCCGCTTCGAGAGCCTTCTTGGCTTCGTCGGGGTTGTAGGCGTCGTCCTTGATGGCGTCGTTGTAGGACCACATCGTCGGCGGGATCGGGTTCTTGGCAACCTGGCCGGCGCCCTGGAAGACGGCATCGACGATCGCCTGCTTGTTGATCGCCATGTTGAGCGCCTTGCGGACCTCAGGCTTGTCGAACGGTGCCTGCTGCGTGTTGTAGGCGAGGTAGGAAACGTTCAGGCCCGGCTGTTCCAGAACCTTGAGGTTCAGAATCGGCCTTGAGGTCCTTGATGTCGGCGGCGTTCGGGTAAGGCATGATCTGGCATTCGCCGGCCTTCAGCTTCTGAGCGCGAACCGAAGCGTCACGGGTGATCGCGAAAACGAGATCGTCGATCTTTTCCTTGCCCTTGAAGTAGGTTTCGTTGGCCTTGTAGCGGATGACGGCATCCGGCTGGTAGGCGACGAAAGTGAACGGACCGGTGCCGAGCGGCATCTGGTTCATCTGCTCCATCTTGCCATCGGCCTGCAGCTTGTCGGCGTATTCCTTGGAAACGACCGAGGCGAAGTCCATCGCGAGGTCGGCGAGGAACGGTGCTTCCGGACGGTTCAGCGTGAACTTGACGGTGAGGTCATCGACCTTCTCGACCGACTTGATCAGCTCGGGGAAGCCCATGCCGGCCGCGTATTCGTAGGAAACGCCGGCGACGTACTTGGCCCAGGGGTGATCTGCCTTCAGCTGGCGCTCGAACGAAAATACGACGTCCTCGGCGGTCAGATCGCGGGTCGGCGTGAAGAACTCGGTGGTCTGGAACTTGACGCCCGGACGCAGCTTGAAGGTATAGGTCAGGCCGTCATCGGAAACGGTCCAGCTCTCGGCGAGGCCCGGCTCGATTTCGGTCTTGCCTTTCTGGAACTCGACCAGGCGGCTGTAGACGGTACGCGACGAGGCGTCGAAAGTGGTGCCTGCCGTGTAGATCGAGGGATCGAAGCCTTCCGGCGATCCTTCCGAGCAATACACCAGCGTCTTGGACCAAGCGGCCGACGCCATGGCAGAGGCCAAAACAGTCGCTGCCAGAAGGACAGAGATCTTTTTCATGATTTCGTTTCCCAGGTTTGTTCTTTTATACGTTTTTCTGATCCCAGAGCGCTCCTCCGGATCGAGCGCCGATGGAACGATATTTATTTGCTGAAATCAACGACCCCGGTGGAAAATTTTTCCAGTCGGACAACTTTAGTAATTTTCCGCCGAAAATAGGCCGCATTTAGAAATATTCGCGCTGGATAACCCTTGTTTTCGTCGCATTTGGTATAATTTCGCGTCGGAGACGACATATTACGACACGCTCAACGAGCGCTTTCGAGCTATTTTTGAAAACAAAACAACCGCGGCCATGCTCGATGACCGCGGTTGCGCTATATTCACGATTGCTACTTCAGGCAGCCGGCGCGACGGCCCGCGGCTTGCCGTGATGATGATCGCCGTCAAGGCCGAGCAGGAAGTTGATCTGCGGACGCGCCTTGACCAGATCGTCGATCGAGTATTGCGTCAGCACGTCGAAGAAGGCGTTGAGCGCCTTGCGAAGCGCCGAGTTCAGGCCGCAGCTATCGACCAGCGGGCAATCGACGTCGCCATCGTCTTCAAAGCACTCCGCCATGGCGAAGCTGTCTTCGGTGACGCGCACGACATCGAAAAGGCTGATCTTGTCCGCAGGCTTGCCCAGGCGCACGCCACCGTTGCGGCCGCGCACGGTTTCTACGAGGCCGGCCTTGTTCAGCGGCTGAAGGATCTTGAACAGAAAGAGCTCGGAAACGCCGTATGCCTTGGCAATTTCCGGAATCCGGCTGAGACTGCCTTCATTGGCAGCGCAGTACATCAACATGCGAACAGCATAGTTGGTCTGCTTGGTCAAACGCATGCCGATCTCCAGATTCGTTCGTGTCAGACGCTGTATATAGTGCCTTTGATAGTTTTGAACAATTCCAAAATAGAAAAAGATGAAAAAATGAATCACGTTATAAAGGCGGGCACCGCCAGGTCCTGAACGAAAACGGGCCCCTTACGGAGCCCGCTTCCAAAACGTAATCTTTACAAACACTTACTTCATCGTCGGCATGACGAACTCGGCGCCGTCCTTGATGCCGGATGGCCAGCGGGCGGTAATCGTCTTGGTCTTCGTCCAGAACTTGATCGAGTCCGTGCCGTGCTGGTTGAGGTCGCCGAAGCTCGAAGCCTTCCAGCCGCCAAACGAGTGGTAGGCAAGCGGAACCGGGATCGGAACGTTGATGCCGATCATGCCGATATTGATGCGGGAGGCGAAGTCGCGGGCAGCATCGCCGTCACGGGTGTAGATCGCGACGCCGTTGCCGTATTCGTGCTTCATCGGCAGCTCGAGGGCTTCCTCGTAGTTCTTGGCGCGAACGACGGAGAGGACCGGCCCGAAGATTTCGGTCTTGTAGATGTCCATGTCCGGCGTGACGTTGTCGAACAGGGTGCCGCCGACGAAGTAGCCGTCCTCATAGCCCTGCAGCTTGAAGCCGCGACCATCGACGACGAGCTTGGCGCCCTCTTCGACGCCCTTGTCGATCAGACCGGAGACACGGGCCTGTGCTTCCTTGGTGACGAGCGGACCGAGGTCGGCCTTGTCGTCTGTGTAAGGACCGATGCGCAGCGCCTCGATCTTCGGCGTCAGCTTCTCGACCAGGCGGTTTGCGGTTTCCTCACCGACCGGGACGGCGACGGAGATCGCCATGCAGCGCTCGCCGGCCGAACCGTAGCCAGCGCCCATCAGCGCGTTGACGGCCTGATCCATGTCGGCGTCGGGCATGATGATCATGTGGTTCTTGGCGCCGCCGAAGCACTGCGCGCGCTTGCCGTTCATCGCCGCCGTGCCGTAGACATAGCGGGCGATCGGCGTCGAGCCGACGAAGGAAACGGCGCCGATATCCGGGTCCGTGAGGATCGCGTCGACGGCGGTCTTGTCGCCATTGACGACGTTGAGGATGCCCGCCGGCAGGCCGGCCTCGATCATCAGTTCAGCCAGACGCATCGGCACGGACGGATCGCGCTCGGAGGGCTTCAGGATGAAGGCGTTGCCGCAGGCGATGGCGGGCGCGAACATCCACATCGGGATCATGGCCGGGAAGTTGAACGGGGTGATGCCGGCGCCGACGCCGACGGCCTGGCGCATCGAGTACATGTCGATCGCCGGACCGGCGCCCTCGGTGAACTCGCCCTTCTGCAAGTGCGGAATGCCGCAGACGAATTCGCAGACTTCGAGACCGCGAACGATGTCACCCTTGGAATCTTCGATCGTCTTGCCGTGCTCCCTGGAGAGCATGACGGCCAGTTCGTCCATATGCTTGTTCAAGAGCTCGACGAACTTGAAGAAGACGCGCGCGCGGCGCTGCGGGTTGGTGGCCGCCCACTTCGGCTGCGCGGCCTTGGCGTTTTCGACGGCGGCGCGCATCTCTTCGATGCTGGCGAGCGCGACCGTCGCCTGAACTTCGCCCGTTGCCGGGTTGTAGACGTTGCTCGAACGGCCGCTCGAGCCGACGACGTGCCTGCCGCCGATGAAATGACCAATCTCATGCATGGGTGTGCCTCCTCTGGTTTCACAGTCTTTGTTTGATGAACCAGCATCGCACTTCAATTTGCACAGATCAATGAACAGGTTTAAGCAACCGCTGTGCAAAAATTAAAGCCGGAGGCCGATTTGGACTGGGATGATGTGCGAATGTTCCTGGCCGTGGCGCGAACCGGGCAAATCCTCTCCGCCTCCAAGCGACTCGGCGTCAACCACGCCACGCTGAGCCGGCGGGTGACGACGCTGGAGGAGCGGCTGAAGACGCGGCTGCTCGTTCGGCGCACCAATGGCTGCGAGCTTACGGCCGAGGGCGAGACGTTTCTCCATGCCGCCGAGCGGATGGAGACCGAGATGCTGCGCGCGCAGGCAAGCCTCGGCCATCTCGACAGCAGCATCGCCGGCACGGTGAGGATCGGCGCGCCCGACGGCTTTGGCGTCGCGTTTCTGGCGCCGCGGCTGGGCCGGCTGATCAAGCGGCATCCGGAACTGCGGATACAGCTGGTGCCGGTTCCCCGCTCCTTCTCGCTGTCGCAGCGCGAGGCCGATATCGCGATCACGCTCGAGCGGCCGGAACAGGGCCGGCTCGTCTCCGCGAAGCTGACGGACTACACGCTCGGGCTCTACGCCTCGAGGGACTATCTTCAAGCGAACGGCGCCCCCGATGATGTCGAGGCGCTCAAGGAACACCCCCGCATCGGCTATGTCGAGGATCTGGTTTTCACCGCATCGCTGAACTTCTCGTCGGCGGTGATGCGCAGCTGGGATGCCGGCTTCGAGATTTCGACCGCGACCGGCCAGACGGAGGCCGTTCGCTCCGGTGCCGGCATCGGCATCCTGCACGATTACATCGCCCGGCAATATCCCGAGTTGATCCGCATCCTGCCGGATGTCTCGATCGAGCGCGCCTACTGGACGACGTATCACGAAAGCGCACGCGATCTCCTGCGCGTGCGCACCGTGGTCGACTTCCTGCAGGAGCTGGTGTCGGACGACCGGCGGATGTTCCTGTAGCTTGCGCCCCGCACGCCTTGCTCCCGGCCTGCTTTCGCGGGGCGTTGCCAGGCTCACGCGTGCTTCGCGGGCTCGTCGTTTTCATCCGGATTGGGGTTGGGCAGCTCGTCGGGTAGGGCGTCGGGCTCCGGTTCGTGGATCGGGGGGTGCGGCGCCCAATCGGGTCCCGGCATCGGCGGCGTGCCGGGCAAGGGTTCGTTTGGCACGGACATGATCCGCTCCTTTCATGCATGTGTGGGTCAGGGTGGCCGGCGCTAGTTTCGAGCGGTTTCGCCCGCGCGCATCGGCATGGCATCGATGATGGCGAAAAGCTCGGCGGCCGTGATCGGCTGGCCAATCGTGAGCTTCACCGTCCCATCCTTGCCGACAAGGAAGGCCATGAATTCTCCCGGTGGCGGGGCGGCGAGATCCCGGGCCAGTTCACCGGCAAGCGCTTGCTCCTTCATATCCTCCGCGGCACCGAGAAGCGGGCGCACGCTCTCGCCACTGACCTTCAAGACGACCACGTCGCGCTCCTGCAGGCCCGGGCGGGCCGCCATCAGCTGGTTTTCCTGCCGGGCGGTTCGGGAATTGTCCTTGTCGGGAAAGATCACGACGACGCGGCTGTTCCAGCGGAATTGGCCAAGGCTCGCGATAACGGGCCTGTCGCGACCGTCCTCACGGCCCTTCGCTGCGCCTTCTGTCTGAAGAATAGACGGGGGTTCCAACATGCACGCGCTCCTCTCAGACAAGGAAAACGTGTGCCGATGGCCGGAGTTCCACGATCAGCGGGAAAGGATCGGTATTGTCGGGCGATCAGGTCCGCCAGGACCGGCGCAACTGCCATGTGCCGCCGAACAGCAGAACGAAGAGCGGCACGCTGCCGTAGGACAGGTGAAATCCGGCCAGCGGCGCCGTCGCAAGGCCGCCGTTATCCACGGCACCGGCAAGCGGAACCCAGCCAAGCATGTAGACGGCGCGCGAGATGGCAACGGCGGTCATGATCAGGCCGCCGAGATCGATGAAGCGCATATGCTCGCGCACGGAACGCGTGAAGACGCCGAAGAAACCGGCGGTATAGGCCAAAAGCAGAAGATAGGTAGCCGCGCCGAACAGGCGGGCATCATGCAAGCGGATATCGTCGGTCGTATCGGAAAGACTGGTGCCGAGAATGGGGAGCACGACGGCCAGAGCCGCGCACGCGAGCAGCATGCCGCGTTCCAGGAATTCCCCGCCATCGACCAATCGATCGCCGATGCGAAATGCACGTCGTTCCATGATGCCATCCCCACGATATCGTCCGGCTGCCGCTCAACACGATGTAGCGCCCGGCTCAACATTCGCCCTCAGGTTGCCAATATATCCTATATGGGGAGAGGTAAAACTACCTCTGGCATCGGCCCGTCCCTGCGGTTCGGGCAACACGGTTAAGGAACCGTTAAGTCGGCGGGACCGGCGACATGCCGCCAGTCCCGCAAGACAACTGGATTATTCGAGGCCGAGCGAGGTCAGCGGCAGCTGCAAGGCTGCGGCGATCCGCTTGATCTTGGCCGAATCCGTATCTTCGCCGCTCTCGACTTCCTCGATTTCCGCGACGAGCAAACCACACGTCACGGCGAGATCATCAACGCTGTAGCCAATGGTCTCGCGTGCCGTTCTCAGAACCGCGGCTGCGTTGACCGGAGGGATTGGCTGGGCGTTGGATTTATCCAGATTGCTGAGCGAAATGGACATATAAGTCTCCTTCTAAAATCACTCTGAATTAACCCCCGGCGGGAAAATGGCATTCTCAATCACATTTTGCAACGCAATATGACACGGGGGGCTCCGAGCATCGCGATGATATTGATTAGCAAGGCCTTTTATACAAGGGCCAGCCGCGAAAAAATGCCGGTCCGCTGTGCGTGCGGGGATTGGCGGGTGTTTGCGGGCGCCATTTGGGGAACGCGGCGTTTCGCCGGACCATGCGATTTTCTCGCTGCGGAGTTTGTTGCAGAGCGTCATCCGCAGGCGTAAAATCACGTCGTTGGCGCCTGCGGTGCGGCCGCCCCGATGCGGTCATTGTTTGCCCGGCAGCGCCCTTTGGAGCGCGTACGGCCATGTTCACAAGCGATCGAAAAGAAGCCGATCAGGATCTCGAAAGTTACAGTCCGCTGTGCCGATCGCATGGCGGCGCGGAGGTTCTGGCGCTGCTGCCGGACCCGATGACCGCCCGGCTCTGCCTCGACCTTGCCGAGGACGCGGCGCATGCCATCCATGGCTGCATGGCCGCGGCCCACATCGGATCGGAACCGATGACGCTGGTCTTTTCCGCCGAGGAGATCGATCTGATACAGTTGCGCGACCACGCCGAGGGCTCGTCCCGGCAGCGTTTCGAGCAGGTGAACCAGGCATTCGTGACCTGGCGCCGGCGCGACCCGCAACGACGCACGGTCTTTCTCGACGATTGCCGCGGCGATGTCGCCCGCTGCGTCGCGACCGAATGCGTTGCAAGCGAGCTCGTGGTGACATCGAGCCATGGGAACGCCGACGCGCAGGACGCCTTTCGCAGCGTTGTGTTCAGCCAGCACAAGCTGGTGCTGATGCCGCCCACGCGAGATTACTACCAGGGCAATCTTTTCGGCCATGTGGTGATCGGTTGGAGACAGCACGGACACGCCGAAGACACGCTGGTCGCCGCCAGGCGCTGGCTGTCGGCCGCCGCGCGGATCACCGTGCTCTGCGTCGATGATACAGACGGCAAGGCCAAGGTCAGCGCCGAAGCGCTGCTTGCGCGCCTTGCGCTGAAAGGACAGGTGGTCGCTATAGCCTCGGGCGGCGGTTCGATCGGCAAAGCGATCGTCGACTTCGCCCGGACGGAGAAAGCCACCTGCCTGCTCATCGGTGCCTTCAGACACGGCTATGTTCTGGAACTGCTCTTCGGCCGGATCACCCGCTACGTGCTTTCGCACGCGACCATGCCCGTGATGATGAAGCATTGAGGCCACGTCTCGACAGAGACCCAGGCCGGCTTCCTAATCTTGTCATGGTGGGGAATGGTACGGTTGGGGGGTCTCGAACCTCCGACCTCAGGTGCCACAAACCTGCGCTCTAACCAACTGAGCTACAACCGCACAAACGTCGCTTGGCGCGACGGGGCTCACATACGGGGACTTGAAATTTAATTCAAGCCCTATCTGTCCTTAATATACAAAAAGGCCGGACAAAGGGTCCAGCCTTTTCGTTTGTCGGTGACAAAAATCAGGCGGCCTTGAAGGAGGCCATGACCTTTTCGGCCGCTTCCTTCGACGGCTTGGCAACATTTTCGGCAACCTTCTTGGAGGTTTCCTGCATGGCCTTTGCCTGCTCGATCGTCAGTTCCGCCTGCTTGCGCAGGAAGGAGGTCTGCAGCTCGAAGAATTCGGCGACGGACTTGACCGAGAGAAGCGCGTCCATGTGGCTCAGCGAGTTCTCAGCGTTGGTGCGCAGCGCGCCGATGGCCTGATGGCCGATCTCGGCGGCACCGGCCTGGGCCGTCTGGACGGTGGATTCAAGCGTCTTGCCGGCTTCTTCGCCGGCGGCCTTCATCTTGGCATAGGCTTCGCGCGACTGCTGCGAACCCTTTTCGGCGAAATCGCGAAACGAGTCAGCGAACTTCGCGGGGTCAAAAGAGGAGATAGAAAATACGTCTTCCATTTTCGCCATTGGTGCTTGCTCCTTGGGTCTCGGCATCGTGAAAGCCTCGTTTGTTAGATGGACATCATATAGCGCATTTTATTGTGCAGTGCAACATGATTGTGCGACGCAACCGACGTTAACCTTTTCGGCCGAAAGCCATTGGTCGCGCTGGACCGGTTTGCGACCTGTCGTTATTAATAGACCGTTAATTTGCCAGGCCCGAAGACTAAAGGTCCGCTGATGCCCGCAGTCCAGTATCCGTTCATCGACATCGCCGTGCATCCGCGAGTGCGTGAGCACTTTGCCCGTGGCGAAGCGCTGGTGCTTTTCTCGGCGGACCTTTCGCGCGCGCTCTGGGCAAACGGCTCGGGCGCCGAGCTTTTCGGCCATCCGGCCGTCTATGATCTCCTCGATCAGGGCGTCAATCGCGGCGACATCACCTACCGCCAGCTGGAAGTCACCGCCCGACAGCTTTCACGGATCGGCGATAGCAGGAATTTCATGATCCGCATCGCGCAGGGCTTCCAGCGCGTCGCCGTGCAGGCAGCCGTTGAACTGATTGACGTTTCGGGCGAAGCGGCGGTGCTCGTGTCGCTGCCGGTCGCGACCCGCGCGCTGTCGACGGAGCAATCGGCCGCGCAGATGCTGAAGGGGCTCGACGATCCGGATACGCATATGGCCGTGATTGGCGGCGAAGGCGAGATCGTTGCCGCCTCCCCCGGCTTTCCTTCGCTCGGCGTGACGCAGCCCACCGCCAAGGCGCTGGCGACGATGGCCGGCGCGCATCCGCATGGACTGATCAAGCGACCGGTCGCCACAGGCAAGGGTTACCTGCCTGCCGCCGTCGGGCGAATCAGTGTCGAGCCGGCGCTTTACCTGCTCTTCGCGGTGGAGACCGTGCTCGGGCGTCTCGACCCGACCGATGCCCCCGACTTATCCACAAGCCCCGTTAACCATATCGCCGCCCCTGCCGCGACATTCGCCGATGCGATCGACGCCGTCGCCGATATCGAGGATATCGAGGACGCGCCGGACGAGAGCATTGCTGAGGATACCGACGTCAGTGAGGCTTCGGCGGTTGCGGCAGAGGCTTTCGAGGCGGAGACGGTGCCGGCCGATGAAGAAGCGTTCGAGGCCGGCGCGATCGAGCCTGACTTGGGGCCTAGCATGGGGGCCGGCGTGGGGCCTGGCATGGGCGAGGAAACGGCCGGGTTCAGCGATGCAGAGAACCTCGCGGATTCCGATCCCGAGCCCGAAACATTGATTGCCGAGGACAACGCCTCCGACGACATCGAGGAGTCTTTGATTGTCGAGGAGGCAATGGCGGCCGATGATGGCGAGCCGGACGAGGCGTTCCATCCGGGCGAGACGGTTGCCGATGACGACATCGCGGCTTTCGAGCCCGATGATGTGAACGCGCAAGCCGAACAGCCTCCTGAGGCTATCGAGCTCGCCGACGACGAGGCGGTGGCCGATCCAGCACAGGCCGACATAGCCGATCCGGAGACCGATGCCGTCGGTCCTGATGATGAGGCGGAAGTGGTAGCGGCCGGAGCGGAGGCAATTTCCGACGTCCTGCAAGGGGCCGAGAACGGCCGCTTCGTCTTCAAGCCGAACAGCCGGGCGACCCGTTTTGTCTGGAAGATCGACGCCGAGGGGCATTTCAGCGAGGTCTCCAGCGAGTTCGCGGAGGCTGTCGGCCCGCATGCGGCGGACATTGTCGGCATCGCCTTCAGCGATGTGTCGGCGCTGTTCAATCTCGATCCCGAGGGCAAGATTTCCGAGGCGCTGGCGCGCCGCGACACATGGTCGGGCAAGACCATTCATTGGCCGATCGAGGGAACGAGCCTCGCCGTGCCGGTCGACCTGGCGGCACTGCCGACCTATACGCGCAGCCGCGAATTCGATGGCTTCCGTGGCTTCGGCGTCGTGCGCCTCTCCGACGCAGCGGAAGATCCGCTGGCGCTCGGCCTGACATTCGGCCCTGATGGCATTGCTTATGACGACGCGCTCGATCAGCTGAACGACGAGACCGTGGCGGATGAGCTCGCGGAAGAGACGCTTGCCGAGGACGATATCGACGCAGCGCCCGCTTCCGTGGCGACGACGGACGCTGCCGATGCGGGCATGGACTCGCTCGCTGACGAGGAAGAGCATTCCACCGAAGACGATACGCCTGCTCCGGCGCCAACGCAGAGCGTGGAAACACCGCGCGCCGAACCGCCGGTTTTGCGCATCGTCGAAACGCCGAACGGCCGACTGACCGACAAGATCGTTCAGCTGCATGGCGTCGGCCCCGGCCTGACAAACGCCGAGCAGGCGAATTTCCGCGAGATCGCCAAGCGTCTTGAGGCTTTTGGCGTGAATACGTCGAACGAGGATGGCGAGACGAAGCCAGCGGCTGACGAGGCGCAGAAGGCGATCGACGAGGCACCTCGAACGGACCTTATCAATGACAACGCATCGCAAGGCGATGAGGTCGTTGCCGAGACGACGGATCAGCACGAGGACAGCGCCGAGGTCTCTGAATCGGATGAGGCTGAGCAGCAGGTAGCCAGCGACACCGCAGACAACGACGCTGTACTCAGTGACGCCGAGGTCCCCTCCTCTTCCGAGCAGTCGCCGGACGAACCGCTCAGCAAAACGCCGGATACGGCGAACGACGACAGCGACGACGTGACCGAAGGTCTCGAAGAGACCGTCAGCCAGATGGATATCCTGGCGAGCTTCATTCCGCCCCGGGTGAAGATGACCGATGGCTTCTCGGCCGGGATGATCGATCAGCTGCCGGTCGCCGTGCTCATTCATGCCGGGGACCAGCTCATCCATGCCAACCCCGAGTTCATGCGCCTGACGGGCTACAATTCGCTGCAGGATCTGGCCGATGTCGGTGGTATCGATGCGCTGCTCCAGCGCGACGACATCGCCGACGCCAGCGCGCGTCATGACGGCATGATGCTCGTCACCATGGATGACGACCTCGTGCCGGTGTCGGCACGGCTGCAGTCGATCCGCTGGGAAGACAGCACGGCATTGATGCTGGCGCTGATGCCTGTCGTCAGCGAGCGGCCGGCGCCTGCCCCGGACGTCGCTCCGCCCGCAGACGGGCGCGCTGCCGACCGCATGATCGAAAAGGTCGCCAAGCTGCAGGTGGAAGTCGAGGAACTGCGCTCGATCCTCGAGACCGCGACCGATGGCGTCGTGGTGATCGGCGCCGATGGCGACATCCGGTCGATGAACCGATCCGCCAGCGCGCTCTTCAACTACGACGAGGACGATACGCGCGGCAAACCTTTCGTGATGCTGTTCGCGCATGAGAGCCAGAAGGCCGTGCTCGACTATATCAACGGCATTTCCAGCCATGGAGTCGCGAGCGTCCTCAATGACGGACGCGAGGTGATCGGCCGCGAGGCATCGGGCGGCTTCGTACCGCTGTTCATGACGCTCGGACGCCTGACCTCCTCCAGCGGCTACTGCGCCGTGATCCGCGACATCACCCAGTGGAAGCGCACCGAGGACGAATTGCGCGGCGCCAAGAGTGCCGCCGAGACGGCCAACGCCCACAAGACCGATTTCCTTGCCCGCGTCAGCCACGAGATCCGCACGCCGCTCAATGCCATCATCGGCTTCTCCGACATGATGGCCGGCGAGCGGTTCGGGCCGATCGGCCACCCGCGCTACGTCGAATATGCCAACGACATCGGCCGCTCCGGCCGGCATGTGCTCGATATCGTCAACGACCTGCTCGATATTTCCAAGATCGAAGCGGGAGAGATGGATCTCGATTTCGACGCGATCAATCTCAACGAAGCGATCTCGGAAGCCGTGGCGCTGCTGCAGCCGCAGGCAAACAGCCAGCGGGTGATCATCCGCACTGCGCTTTCGCATGCCGTTCCCGATGTGGTCGCCGATCTGCGCTCGATCAAGCAGATCGCGCTCAACATCCTGTCCAACGCCATCCGTTTCACGCCATCGGGCGGGCAGATCGTCGTGTCGACCTCCTACGAGGCGAATGGCAGCGTCGTGCTTCGCATTCGCGACACCGGCGTGGGGATGACCCGCAGCGAACTCGACCAGGCGATGAAGCCTTTCCGGCAGGTCTCGACGCAATCGCGCCATCGCGGAGAAGGCACGGGCCTCGGCCTGCCGCTCACCAAGGCCATGGTCGATGCCAACAGGGCGATCTTCGCGATCAGCTCGACACCCAATGAAGGGACGCTCGTCGAGATCGCGTTTCCGTCGCAGCGGGTTCTGGCAAGCTAAGAAAAAAGGCAGCCAAAGGGCTGCCTGAAATTTGGGTGCTGTTCAACAAGGGCTTAGGCGGTCTAACATCATGTTGCGGGAGCGAAGGCTCCAAGCTGCCTCGTTCATATGCAGCCCCAAGTTACATTTACCTTTGACAAGGCTTTCTTAACGAAAGGTTGCCGGAGCCACGAAGCTCTGCACGGTCATATATTGTAGTTTCGCTATCATTTTAATGAATCAGACGCGCAGCTCTTCTATTTTAGAAAACAAATCAAGAGCTTCCGGATTTGCGAGTGCTTCCTTGTTCTTCACGGGCCGGCCGTGCACGATCTCGCGAACGGCGAGCTCGACGATCTTTCCGGACTTGGTGCGCGGAATATCAGCAACCGCGATGATCTTGGCGGGGACGTGGCGTGGCGACGCGCCGCTGCGGACTCGCGCTTTGATTGACTTGACCAGCTCATCGGTCAGCGTCACGCCGGATGCCAGACGAACGAAGAGAACGACCCTGACATCGTCATCCCAGTCCTGGCCGATGCAGAGCGCTTCGGCGACCTCGGGCATCTGCTCGACCTGATTGTAGATCTCCGCGGTGCCGATACGCACACCACCCGGATTGAGCGTCGCGTCCGAGCGGCCGTGGATGATGATGCCGTCATGCTCCGTCCATTCGGCGAAATCGCCGTGGCACCAGATATTGTCGAAGCGCTCGAAATAGGCCGCGCGATATTTGGCGCCATCGCTGTCGTTCCAGAACATGACCGGCATCGACGGGAATGCCTTGGTGCAGACCAGCTCGCCCTTTTCGCCGCGCACCGGATGGCCGTCGTCGTCCCATACGTCCATGGCAAGGCCGAGCCCCGGCCCCTGGATTTCGCCGCGCCAGACCGGCTGCATGGGATTGCCCAGCACGAAGCAGGAGACGATGTCGGTGCCGCCGGAGATGGAGGCAAGCTGAATGTCTTCCTTGATGCCCTCATACACGAAGGTGAAGCCTTCGGGTGACAGCGGCGATCCGGTCGAGGTCATCAGACGCAGGCTGGCGAGATCATGTGAACTGCGCGGCGTCAGGCCGCTCTTGCGCACGGCATCGATATATTTCGCCGAGGTGCCGAAGACCGCGAACCGTTCTGCCTGCGCGTAATCGAAGAGCACGTTGCCATCGGGCGCGAAGGGGGAGCCGTCGAACAGGCAGAGCGTGGCGCCGACCGCAAGCCCGGATACCAGCCAGTTCCACATCATCCAGCCGCAGGTGGTGAAATAGAAGAGCTTCTCGCCGGCGCCAAGACCGCAGTGCAGACGATGCTCCTTGAGGTGCTGCAGCAGCGTGCCGCCGGCCGAGTGCACGATGCACTTGGGAACGCCGGTGGTGCCCGAGGAAAACAGGATGTAGAGCGGATGCGAGAACGGAAGGCGGGTAAATTCGACCGGGCGGGCGGTATGGCCCTCGACGAAGGCGTCCAGCGTTCGAGCGCCCGATACGGCGCTGGCGACATCCTCCGCATCGCCGGCATAGTGCACGACGACGGTGGGAACGCCGAGCTTGGCTGCGACCGCGGCCACCTTCTCCCTGATGTCCTGCAGCTTGCCGCCGTACCAGTAGGCATCGCAGGTGACGAAAAGCTTCGGCTCGATCTGGCCGAAACGATCAAGCACGCCCTGCTCGCCGAAATCGGGAGAGCAGGACGACCAGATCGCGCCGATCGAGGCGGCGGCGAGCATGAAGGCCACCGTCTCGGGCATGTTCGGCATCATCGCCGCCACGCGATCGCCCGGGCCTATGCCGTCGGCGCGCATTGCCTGCTGCAGCCTCGAAACCAGCGCACGCAGCCTGTCCCAGCTCCAGCGGTCCTGCGCCTTGTCCTCTCCGCGAAAGATGATCGCCTCAGCTGTTCCATCCCCGGCTCCCTCGCCCGAGAGCAGGTTTTCGGCGAAGTTCAGCGTCGCGTCGGGAAAGAAGCGGGCGTCGAGCATGACCGCGTCGTCGACAAGCACGCGCTCGCCGCGCTCTCCCTTGACAGCGCAAAACTCCCAGACCGCCGTCCAGAATCCGCCGCGATCGGCGACCGACCATGCATGCAACTCGCCATAACTGGACAGGGAAAGACCAAAGTCCCGGTTGCACTTCTGCATGAACGCGAAGATGGGGCTGGCTTCGACCGAGGCTCGCGAAGGGATCCAGAGTGGCTTATCGTCACGCATGCAGAACTCCTCTTGTTACCAACCTATATAACACGCCATGAAGACGGATAAAGGTGGCGGCCAGCCGGGCCGCCCGGCTATATATTTGCAACCGCCCGGCATTTGATATATCCGGAATTTCAGTACATTAACGGGCAGACGTCGAAAGACTGGCGAAACGCATGGGTACGTCCCGACCACCGCCATGGCGGATAAAAATCAGGCCCGTCAACCGCTGGCTGCCGGGTGTCGCCCGCGTCGCGACGATCTCGCTGCTGGTCTTCCTCGCCGTCTTCGTTTCTCTGCGCGTGGCGGGACCTTATGTGATCTCGACCGGTCTGGTGCGCTCCGGCATGGAGGATTCGCTGTCGCGATGGACGGGCTACAGCGCCGAGATTTCCGGGCGCCCGGTGATCGAGTTCTGGCCGACACCGCGCATCACCATCAACAAGATCACCGTTCGCCAGAAGGATGGCGACAACAAGCTTTTCGGCACGATCGAAAGCATCTCGGCGGAGTTCAGCCTGATCGATGCCTTCAGGGGCAAGGCGAGCTTCCACGATTTCAATATACTGCGGCCCAACCTGCTTTTGACGCGCGAGCGCGATGGCACCATCGACTGGACGGATGAAGGCCAACTGGCCCAGGCAATCATCGGCGCAAGGGAGCAGAACGGCGAGGAAACGCTCGACGCGGCGCTCGACGCCGACATCGGAACGATCACTGTCGAGGATGGCACCCTTGACGTGGCCGATGTCGCCAGCGGCAAGACCTACCGCTTCGACAGCGTCACCGCCGATATCGGCTGGCCGCGCCTGTCGAGCCCGCTCACCGCGGTTCTGATCGCCAGAATGAACGGCCTCGACATCAAGCTGGACTTTTCCTCGCGCAGCCCGCTGCTGGCGTTCGGTGGCAAGAACGCGCCGCTGAAGGCCGCGCTGACCTCGACGCTGGTAACAGCCAAGTTCGATGGCGTGGCGAACATCGCTCGGCTGTTCAACCTGCAGGGCAGCATGTCTCTCGGCATTCCGGACCTTCCGGCATTGCTGACATGGGCCGGGCGAGCGCTGCCGGATGCCGCGACGCTGAAGGCGTTTTCGATCGATAGCGACGTGATCTCGGCGGCAAATGGCTTCCGTTTCGACAATGTCAGCCTGGGCATGAATGGTTCAAGCGCCCGTGGCGCGATGGATGTGAGCTTTATGCCTGGCAAGCGCCCCAAGCTCGGCGGTACGCTGGCCTTCGACCAGATCAACTTCAAATCCCTGTTCGACGCGTTTGTGGTCCGGCTTGCCGCCGGCGAGGACCGTGGCGCGCCCGAGGGCGGAGCGTTGCAGGCTCTCGACATCGACCTGCGGCTTTCCGCCAGGCAAGCCGATCTCGTGCCCTTCAAGCTCTCCAACGTCGGCGCCAGTATTATCGTCTCCAGCAACGAAGCACGGTTCGACATCGGCGACAGCCAGTTCGAAGGCGGGGCGCTGACCGCCTATATCGCGGCCAAGCGCGGTGACTTCGACGGTGGCGGCAAGCTGCAGATGTCGATCCGGGGCGCGGATTTCGCCGGCCTTATCGAACGCCTGAACCTGCAGGGTCCGTTGCCGCTGACAACAGGTTCGCTCGATCTCGCAGTCAGCACCGCGCTGCCTATCTGGAAAGCGGGGCCGGCCGACGTGACCGGCAATATCCGTTTCCGCGCACAGGCGGGCTCGTTGCCCGGGTTCGATTCCGATGCGGTGCGCAGCGAAGCGGCGAAGGCGGATTTCTTCTCGCTGAATGCCGTCTCGCATCGGGCCTTCGCGTTCGATCGCTTCGACATCGAGGCCGATCTCGATGATGGGGCGGCGCAAATCCGGCGCGGCCTGATCGAAGGGCCGAAGGAAACGATCACGCTGTCGGGCGTCATTCCCTACAAATCGGGCGGGCTCGCGCTCTCCGGCAAGATCGCCGCGACCGACCCCGCCAACGATGCGGCCTTTCCGGCCCTGCCGTTCTTCGTCGGTGGTTCCTGGCCCGATCCGGTTCTTTCGGCACTGCCGGGCAACCAACAAAAGCAGCAGCAGCAGGGCGCCACCAAATAATCACGGCGCGTTCGCCGCTGCCCGCTCATCCCGTTCGCGCTGCACTTCGCGCCGCTTGGTGATGACGGATGCGCAGATGACACCGACCGCGACGATGCCGATCAGGATGGTGCAGACCGCGTTGATCTCGGGCGTAACGCCGAGACGCACCTGGCTGTAGATTTTCATCGGCAGCGTGGTGGCGCCCGGTCCCGACGTGAAGCTCGCGATGACGAGATCGTCGAGCGACAGGGTGAAGGCGAGAATCCAGCCCGATGCTACGGCGGGCGCTATGATCGGCAGCGTGATCTCGAAGAAGGTGCGGACCGGCGGCGAGCCGAGATCAAGCGCCGCTTCCTCGATCGACCGGTCGAAGCTCAGCAGGCGCGACTGCACGACGACGGCGACGAAGCACATGGTGAGCGTCGTATGCGCCAGCGCGATGGTCCAGAAGCCGCGGTCGAAACCAATCGCCACGAAGAGCAGCAGCAGCGACAGGCCGGTGATGACCTCGGGCATGACGAGCGGCGCGTAGACCATGCCGGAAAACAGCATGCGGCCACGAAAGCGGGTGTAGCGCACCAGCGTGATGGCGGCGAGCGTGCCCAGGACGGTCGCGGCGGTGGCCGAGAGAACGCCGACCCTGAGCGTCACCCAGGCGGCATCGAGCAGCGCCTGGTTATTGAAGAGCGAGACGTACCACTTGGTCGAGAAGCCGCCCCACACGGTGACGAGCTTGGATTCGTTGAACGAGAAGATGACGAGCAGCACGATCGGCAGATAGAGGAAGGCGAAGCCGAGAACGACCGAGACGACGTTGAAGCGGGTCCATTTCATCATGGCCTATCTCCCCTGCTCGTCGGCCTTGGCCTGTACATTCTGGAAGAACACGATGGGGATCACCAGAATGAGGAGCAGGATGGTGGCCACGGCCGAGGATACCGGCCAGTCGCGGTTGGAATTGAACTCGTTCCACAGCGTCTTGCCGATCATCAGCGTCTGCGATCCGCCGAGCAGATCGGGGATGACGAACTCGCCGACGGCGGGAATGAAGACCAGCATGCAGCCGGCGACGACACCCGGCAGCGACAGCGGGAAAGTGACGCGCCAGAACGCCGATATGGGCGGGCAGCCGAGATCCTGCGCCGCCTCGATCAGCGTGCCGTCCATCTTCTCCAGCGAGGAATAGAGCGGCAGCACCATGAAGGGCAGATAGGAATAGACGATGCCGATATAGACCGCGATGTTGGTATTGAGGATGATCAGCGGACTGTCGATGATGTTCAGCGAGATCAGCAGCTGGTTCAGCAGCCCTTCCGGTTTCAGGATGGCGATCCAGGCGTAGACGCGGATCAGGAAGCTAGTCCAGAACGGCAGGATGACCAGCATCAGCAGCGTCGGCCGGATGCTGCGCGGCGCATTCGCCATGCCGTAGGCGATCGGATAGGCGATCAGCAGCGTCAGCAGCGTCGAGATCCCGGCGATGGTGACGCTGGAGACATAGGCGTTGAAATAGAGCGGGTCGTCGATCAGGTAGCTGTAATTATCGAAGGAGAAGCTGGCGATCTTGTCCCATACGTCCGCCCAGCTGTCGGAGAATGAGAAGGCCGGATCATAGGGTGGCATGGCGATCGCCGTCGTCGACAGCGAAATGCGGAAAACGATGAAGAACGGCGCCAGAAAGAACAGCAGCAGCCAGACGTACGGAATGATGATGACGAGGCGGTTGTAGACCGATGATCCGAGCTTGCCCATGGCATCAATCCTTCAACAGAACGCCGGCGTCCTCGGCGAAGGTGACCCAGACTTCCTGATCGTAGACGAAGGGATCATCGACAGCGCGCTGTGCGTTCAGCGACGACGCCTTGACGACCTTGCCGCTTTTCAGCTTCACATGGAAGACGGTCATGTCGCCGAGATAGCCGATGTCCCAGAGCTCGCCCGAGGCGGCGTTGATGCGGGGATTGGCCGGCGGCGTGCGGCTGACCCTCAGCTTTTCGGGGCGGATGGCGAACCCGGCGGTGCTGTCGACGACCAGGGGCTCGGCGCCCGACAGCCTGATGGTCAGGTCCTCGTCGACCGATATCTCGACGCCGTTGGCATCGGAGGTCGTGACCTTGCCGTCGAAAATGTTCACGTCGCCGATGAAATCGGCCACGAAGCGGCAGTTGGGCGCCTCGTAGATCTCGGCCGGCGTCGCCACCTGGACGACCTTGCCGTGGCTCATGACCGCGATACGGTCGGCCATGGTCATCGCCTCCTCCTGGTCGTGGGTGACGACGACGAAGGTGAGGCCGAGGTTCTGCTGCAGGTCCATCAGCTCGAACTGGGTTTCCTCGCGCAGCTTCTTGTCGAGCGCGCCAAGCGGTTCGTCGAGGAGAAGCACCTTCGGGCGCTTGGCCAGCGAGCGGGCGAGCGCCACGCGCTGGCGCTGGCCGCCGGAAAGCTGGTTCGGCTTGCGGGAGGCGAATTTCTCCAGCTTCACCATCTTCAGCATCTGCAGCACGCGCTCGCCGATCTCGTCCTTGGCCATGCCATCCTGGCGCAGGCCGAAGGCGATGTTCTTTTCGACCGTCATGTGCGGGAAGAGCGCGTAGGACTGGAACATCATGTTGACGGGCCGCTTGTAGGGCGGGGTTCCGGCGAGATCCGTGCCGTCGAGGATGATCTCGCCCGATGTCGGCTGCTCGAAACCGGCCAGCATGCGCAGCAGCGTGGACTTGCCGCAGCCGGAAGCGCCGAGCAGCGCGAAGAACTCACGGTGGTAGATATTAAGCGACAGGTCGTCGACGGCGGTGAAATCACCGAAGCGCTTGGTGACGTTCTTGACCGAGATGAACGGCTTGGCGGCCGGATCGGCCCAAGGCGCAAAGGAACGGCGAATATTGCCGAGTGACTTCATGATTTTTCCCCGAAAACTGACCTGATCCGATGCGCCACGAAAAGAAATGCCCGAACCTGATGGTTCGGGCAGATCAGTGCATTACTGACCGGTGACGACTGTCGTCCACAGTCGCGTCACGGCACGCTGCGCTTTCGCATCGAGCGGCGGGACGGTGAAGAGCTTCGCCATGACCTCGGGCGTCGGATAGATCGCCGTGTCGTCGATCACTGCCTTGTCCAGGAGCGGCTGCGAGGCCTTGTTGCCGTTGGCGTAGAAGACGTAGTTCGATGCCTTGGCGGCAACCTCGGGCTTCATCATGTAGTTGATGAAAGCGTGCGCTTCCTCGACATGCTGCGCATCCTTCGGGATACCGAAGACGTCGAAGAAGATCTGCGCGCCCTGGTTCGGCACCGAGTAATCGACCTTGACGCCGGCATTGGCTTCGGTGGCGCGGTCGCGGGCCTGGAAGACGTCGCCGGAGAAGCCGAGAGCGATGCAGATGTCGCCATTGGCAAGCGCGCTGATGTATTCCGACGAGTGGAACTTGCGCACGTAGGGGCGAACGGACAGCAGCACTTCCTGCGCCTTCTTCAGGTCTTCGGTCTTCGTGCTGTTCGGATCGAGGCCGAGATAGGCGAGCACGGAGGGGATGACGTCGGTCGGAGAGTCCAGCATGTAGATGCCGCAGTCCTTGAGCTTGGCGGCCTTGGCGGGATCGAAGAGCGCATCCCAGTTGGGCTTCTCATCGGTGCCGAGCGCGGCCTTAACCTTGTCGACATTGTAGCCGATACCCGTGGTGCCCCACATGTAATCGACGCTGTACTCATTGCCCGGATCGAAGGAAGCGACGCCCTTCATCACCACGTCCCACATGTTGACGAGGTTCGGCAGCTTCGACTTGTCGAGCTTCTGATAGACACCGGCGGCGATCTGGCGCTGCATGAAGGAGACGGTCGGCACCACGACGTCGTAGCCCGTGCCGCCGGCCAGAAGCTTGGCTTCCAGCGTCTCGTTGCTGTCGAAGGTGTCGTAGACCACCTTGATGCCGGTTTCCTTGGTGAAATCCTCGAGGATGGAACTGTCGATGTAATCGGACCAGTTGTAGACGTTGACGACGCGATCATCGGCAACGGACGGCGTGACCGAAAGCCCCGCCACGAGAGCTGTGGCCGCGAGCTTAACGAGAATTGACCTCATGCTATCTCCTGCTTTTTTGTTTGGGCATCGTTTTCCGCGGCTGCCCTCCCTCTGGTTTTGGTTGCAGACTAGAAAGGATTTCCGAAGCCGACAAGCGCAAAATCCTGCACTCTCAATGATTTCGCCCTGACGAGACACAGTAGCTAGACGTCGAAGCTGCTGAGGCCCGAGACCATCTCATCGAGCCCCAGCGGCCTCGTGACGGGCGGCTCGGCGCGCGAGAGACAGCCGCGCCTTTCGCAAAGACGACAGCCGGAGCCCGCCGTGATCGCCTTTTGCGTGGAGACCGCCTGACCGTAGACCGTTCCCTCACCGGCCGAGGCATCACAACCGACGAGAAGCGCGGTGCGGCGGACGCGCTCCCCGAACGGGGCGTTCGGTCCCTCCAGCGTTCGCGATATGGTGAGATAGCGGGTACCGTCCGGCATCTCGACCGTCTCGGCCAGGATCTGCCCGGGCTGGAGGAGCGCGACATGAACGTTGAGCTTCGGACAGTCGCCGCCGAAGCGCCGATGCGGGAAACCATGCGCTCCCGCCCGCCGCAGCCGATGGCCGGCACCGTCGATTTCCATGGTGAAGAAGGAGACCGCCGAGGCGCCAGGGCGCTGCAGCATCGTCAACCGGGTTGCGGCCTGCGCGAAGGAGACGTTGAAGCGGACGCGCAGGATATCGATATCGTAGGAAGCCGCCTGGGCAGCGGCGAGGAAGGGCGCGTAGGGCATGGTCAGCGCCAGTGCCGCATAGCGCGCGAGCTCGAAGCGGGCGATGCGCCTCGCCTCCTCGGTGGACAGCATCAGGCCTTCGAGCTCGCTCAGGATCGCCTCGCGTAGCGCCAGCGTCGCGACTTCGATGGCGATCTCCTGCGCCTGATCGGCCGGCGACAGGCGCTCGGAAATGAACAGCCGCATGGAGTGACGATCGAAACGGCGGCGCAGATCCGGCATGACGTGGATGGGCAGAACGCGAACGCCGATGCCACGCTCGGCGCGCAGCCACTCCTTGAACGTCGAGATGATATCGCGGGGATCGGCGAGCGCATGCAGGAACGCCTCGGCCGCCGTCTCGATGCGCGGGAAATAGGCCGAGCGGCGTTCCAGCACATCGCGCACCTCATCGGCCGGCAGCCGCGCGCCCGACAGCGGCACCTGCCCCTCCCCTGCACTCAGAAGCGTGAGATCGGAGAGACGCGCCGCCTGCTCCTTGTAGGCGCGGTAGAGCTTGATGACGCCACTTGCCGCATTGGGTGCTGCTTCCGCGACCTCGACCAGTTCCTGATCGCCCGGCAACTCGCCGGATAACAGCGGATCGGCGAAGACTTCCTTCAACTGACCAAGGCTGCCGCCGCTTTCGGCGCGCAGCTCCTCCAGATCGACCTTGTAGACCGCCGCGAGCTTCAGGAGCAGCTGCACCGTCAGCGGGCGCTGGTTGCGCTCGATCAGGTTGAGATAGGACGGCGAGATCTCCAGCTCCGCGGCCATCGCCGCCTGCGTGACGCCGAGGCCGTTTCGGATACGGCGGACCCTGGGACCGGCAAACATCTTGCGCTCAGCCATGTGACAAACCCTTACAGAATATCCGGGTCGCAGAATTTACAAAACTTGACAAATTTACTGCCGAAACTTGTCACGTTCTTTGCATGACGACCTCTATTTCATCGCACTTCTCCAGATAACTCTGGCCATTTCCTGCTGGCTTGTAAATCCTGTCAATCAGCCAGACCGGCCATGATGTTATGCAGGGAGGAAGACATGACAGATTTTGACAAGCTCCACCGGAATATTCCCGCCAACCGCTTCGCCGGCATCGAACGTCCTTATTCGGCCGATGATGTGAGACGGCTGCGCGGATCGGTCGAGCTTCGTTACTCGCTGGCCGAAATGGGCGCCAACCGCCTCTGGCAGCTGCTGCACCAGGACGACTTCGTGAACGCGCTCGGCGCGCTTTCCGGCAACCAGGCCATGCAGATGGTCCGCGCCGGGCTGAAGGCGATCTATCTCTCGGGGTGGCAGGTCGCGGCCGATGCCAACACGGCGTCGGCGATGTATCCCGATCAATCGCTCTACCCCGCCAATGCCGGGCCGGAGCTTGCAAAGCGGATCAACAAAACGCTGCAGCGCGCCGACCAGATCGAGACCTCGGAAGACAAGGGGCTCTCGGTCGAGACATGGTTCGCGCCTATTGTCGCCGATGCGGAAGCCGGGTTCGGCGGGCCGCTGAACGCCTTCGAGATCATGAAGGCCTATATCGAGGCCGGTGCCGCGGGGTCCATTTCGAGGACCAGCTGGCGTCGGAAAAGAAGTGCGGCCATCTCGGCGGCAAGGTTCTGATCCCGACCGCCGCCCATATCCGCAATCTCGACGCCGCACGCCTTGCCGCCGACGTCATGGGGGTGCCGACGCTCGTCATCGCCCGCACCGACGCGGAAGCCGCCAAGCTGTTGACCTCCGATATCGACGAGCGCGACAAGCCCTTCGTCGACTACGAGGCCGGTCGCACGGTCGAGGGCTTCCATCAGGTGCGCAACGGGCTGGAGCCCTGCATCGCGCGTGCCGTCGCCTACGCACCGCATTGCGATCTGATCTGGTGCGAGACCTCGAAGCCGGATCTGGAGCAGGCAAGGCGGTTCGCCGAGGGCGTGCACAAGGTGCATCCGGGCAAATTGCTCGCCTACAACTGCTCGCCGTCGTTCAACTGGAAAAAGAACCTCGACGACGCGACGATCGCCAGGTTTCAGCGCGAGCTTGGAGCCATGGGCTACAAGTTCCAGTTCATCACGCTGGCAGGCTTCCACCAGCTGAACTTCGGCATGTATGAGCTCGCTCGTGGCTACAGGGACCGGCAGATGGCCGCCTATTCGGAGCTGCAGCAGGCGGAATTCGCGGCCGAAGTAAACGGCTACACGGCGACCAAGCACCAGCGCGAAGTCGGCACCGGCTATTTCGACGCCGTGTCGATGGCAATATCAGGCGGCCGGTCCTCGACCACCGCGATGCGGGAATCCACCGAACACGCACAGTTCAAGCCAGCAGCCGAGTAACGTCAACCGAAGGAGGAGAAGACCATGCCTACGCTTGCACGCGTCAAGGAACGCGCAGAGGAACAATCCACCAGCATGACGCCGGATCAGCAAGGCATGATCCGCATGCTCGCCAACGACCTGCATCGGCTGAACCAGTCGGTCATGAAGGCGGTCGATGCCGGCGTTTCGGTCGAGATCGTCCGATCGGCCCGCCATCACGGCGGCGATGGCAACTGGGGGGATCTGTTGATCCCGGTCATCGTCGCGGGCCGGAGCTGAGCCCTCAAATCCGATCCTGCAACACGGCGCCACAGCTACTCCGAACGAAAAAGGGCCGCACGACGGGCGACCCTTCGATGATGAAACCTGACGGCAAGGCGATCAGGCGGCGTCGCGCATGCGGACCTGGCCCGGGGCCGACGACGCATCGATGCGGAACTGCTGGATCAGCGACATGAGCGCGTCGGCTTCGCTTGCCAGCTGGCGGCTCTGGCCGGTCGTATCTTCAACCATCGCCGCGTTCTTCTGCGTCATCTGATCCATCGCGTTGACGGAGCTGTTGACTTCCTGCAGGGCCGCCGACTGGTCGGCGCTGGCGGTGGCGATGGTTTCGACGTGCTTGCTGATCGCGATGATCTCGCTGCTGATCGAGGCGAGAACCGCCCCTGTCTTCTGGACGAGACCGGAGCCAGCCGCAACTTCCCTGGTCGAGGTCTCGATCAGGCTCTTGATCTCACGCGCGGCATCGGCCGAGCGCTGAGCGAGTTCGCGAACTTCCATGGCGACGACGGCAAAGCCCTTGCCGGCCTCACCGGCACGTGCCGCCTCGATGCCCGCGTTCAACGCCAGCAGGTTGGTCTGGAAGGCGATGTCGTCGATTACCTCGATGATCTGCTCGATCTGCTTGGAGGCTGCTTCGATGCGGTCCATGGCGGCGACGGTATCGCCGACCACGACACTCGAGCTGTCCGCCGTCTTCTTGGTGACGATGACGGCGCTGTTTGCCTCGCGGGCGCGTTCGGCCGACGAGCGGACGGTGACGGTGATTTCCTCGACGGCTGCGGCGGTTTCCTCCAGGCTGGCGGCCTGCGCCTCGGTGCGCTTGGAAAGCTCGTCAGCCGATGAGAGCATGGAGCCGGAATTGCGGTGGATGGTCGCCGCGTTGTCGCGGATGCGCGAGAGCGTATCCTGCAGGCGTTCGAGCGAGGCGTTGAAATCCACCCGCAGCTGCTCGAGCCGGCCGACGAACGGGGTGCTGATCATTTCCGAGACGTCGCCACGCGACAGGCGGCCGAGGCCGGCAGCGAGTTCACTGACGGCAAACTGGATCTGATCGTCGAGCGTGCGCTTTTCGGCGTCGTTGCGGCTGCGTTCCTCGTCGCTCAGGGCGCGCTGCTCGGCCGCCTGCGTTTCCAGCGTGAGCCGGGCGCGAGCGCCATCCTGGAACAGGGCCAGCGCCTTGCCGATCGCGCCGAACTCGTTCTCCTTGTCGGTGCAGGGAATCTTCGTGTCGAGATTGCCCGAGGAGATCGTGTTGATGGCGCCTGTCAGGGTCTCGAGCGGGCGGATCGTGGCGCGGATCGCGACATAGGCGATGATGCCGACGATCAGGAGGACGGCGAGACCAACGCCGACCACCAGGGTCAGGAGCTGCTGCAGGCTGCTGTAGTAGACCTCCATCGGGATGCCGATGAAGAGGACGCCGACCGTGGAGCCCGCGCTGCTCTTGACCGGGAAATAGCCGGTCATGAACTTCTGGCCGAAGAGATCGGCCTGGCCGTAATAGGCTTCACCCTTGGCAAGAGCCGCCTGCGCCGGATGATCGGCAGCAAGCTTGGTGCCAACGGCGCGCTCGCCGTTTTCCTTCTTCACGTTCGTCGAGATGCGTACATAGTCGCCGCCCTGGCGTTCGAACACCGTGGCGTAGCCGGCGACGGAGGCGGCGGTGCGATCGACAAGGGCGTGGTCGCCGAGCGACGATGGCAGCTTCTCTTCGCTGACGGCGACGAGCTTGTTGTCGCGAACATCGACCTTCGCCGCCGGATCGCCGGCCGCGTAGAGTACCGCCATGGCGCGGCTGGCGTCCTTGGCGTCGGTGACCGCGCTGGTCATGACATACGCGCTAAGATTGTAGTATGTCACAGAAACAATCGAAACCGTGCTGAAGACAAGAAGAGCAATCGTAATCGCGACGATTTGCCGGACAATAGAAGCTGAGAAGAAATGAAGCATAGAAAGACCCCTGACGTATAATCCGGGCCGAAATTAATCGGAAAGTTTTAAGATAAATTGCAGCGAAACTGACGAATATCATGTTTCAAGCAGCAAGAATGCACGGGTAATTTCCTGCACCGCACACTGAACGACATGCAAATGGCCCCGTTTCCGGAGCCATCGCATGTTTTCGAATATGCCGGTCGCGATCAGGCGGCGCGGTAGACCCGCTCCTGGCTGCCGCTATCGATCTTGAACTGCCTGACGAGCTGGAGCAGGGCGTCGGCCTCGTTGGCAAGCTCACGGCTGGCGGCCGTGGTCTCCTCGACCATCGCGGCGTTCTGCTGCGTCATCTGGTCCATCTGGTTGACGGTCGTGTTGACCTCCTGCAGCGCGCCGGACTGATCGTGGCTGGCGCGGGCGATGACTTCGACATGCTCGCTGATGGCGACGATCTGGGTGCTGATCTTCGCCAGGACCGTGCCGGTCTGCTGCACGAACTGCGAACCGGAGTTCACCTCGTTGGTCGACTTGTTGATCAGCCCCTTGATCTCCTGGGCGGCGGCGGCGGAGCGCTGCGCCAGTTCGCGGACTTCCATGGCGACCACGGCGAAGCCCTTGCCGGCTTCACCGGCGCGCGCGGCCTCGATGCCGGCATTCAACGCCAGAAGGTTGGTCTGGAAGGCGATCTCGTCGATGACGCCGATGATCTGCTCGATCTGGTGCGAGGCTTCCTCGATGCGGCCCATCGCGTCGATCGCGTTGCTGACGACGGTGGCGGAGTCATCGGCGCTGCGCTTGGCCTGGCGCACGACCTGATCGGCCTCCTTCGCACGCTCGGCGGACGAGCGCACCGTGACGGTGATCTGATCGACGGCGGCGGCAGTCTCTTCCAACGAGGCGGCCTGGTTTTCGGTACGCTTGGCGAGATCCTCGGCCGACTGGGCCATCTGGTTG
The DNA here is from genome assembly GCF_030053015.1 of Rhizobium sp. AN80A. Classification (NCBI taxonomy): domain Bacteria; kingdom Pseudomonadati; phylum Pseudomonadota; class Alphaproteobacteria; order Hyphomicrobiales; family Rhizobiaceae; genus Rhizobium; species Rhizobium sp. AN80A. Next base: position 2,175,354 of record NZ_JASJPX010000003.1, read on the forward strand.
CCGTTGCCCTGGATCATCTCGACGTTGTCGCGGATCTGGCTCATGGTTGCCTGAAGGCGCATCATCGAGCCGTTGAAATCCTGGCGAAGCCGTTCGAGACGGCCGATGAAGGGCGTGTCGATCGTGGTCGAGATGTCGCCCTGCGACATGCGCTCGAGACCAGATGCAAGCGCGTTGACGGCGAATTCGATCTGGCGGTCCATCTCGCGCTTTTCGGCGTCGTTGCGCTGGCGCTCGTGCTCGGATGCGGCGCGTTCCTCGTCGCTCTGCTCCTCGATACGGATCTTGGAGATGGCGTTTTCCTTGAAGATGCCGAGCGCGCGGGCCATGTCGCCGATTTCGTCATGACGCTGCTCGCCGCTGATGCTGGTGTCGAGCGCGCCATCGGCGATGCGGCGCATGGCCGACGTGATCTGGCCGATCGGCCGCTGCAGGGTCAGCACCAGCGCGATGCCGCCGACGACGGACAGCAGGATGCCAAGACCGGTGGTGAGAACGGAGATGCCGTTGGCCTGGGTGCGTTCGGCGCCGGCGGTCTGCTTCTGCAGTTCGGCGAAGGCGGTGAGTTCGCCCCAGACGGCGTTCAGCTGCTGGCGGGCGGAGGCATAGTCGGCGACGCGCTGGTCGATGGTGGCGACGAGGCTCTCGGCATCCTTGGCCATGGAGGCAAGCGCCGGCGACATCGCCGCGACGATGTCCTCGGCGAAATTCATGCCCTTGGCGCTGGCGAGCAACGTGTTGAGGTTGGTGCCGAGCGTGGCGATTTCCTGCTGCAGGCGAACGCGGTTGTCCTTGTCGGGCTTGGCGGCGAATTCGCCGAGCACCAGCTGCAGCGAATAGATCGCGCTTTCGAGGCGTCGCGTATCTTCCAGCACGGAGTTGGTCTGGGCGATGCGGCTGTCGAGTTCGACGAAGGTGGTGGTGGCGGCACGCATCATCTGCGTCGCCGTCAGCTGGGTGTAGGTCGACATCTGGCGGAAGCGCGAGACCAGACGTCCGAGATTGGCGATTGCCTCATCGGTGCCGGCGTCGGCGGCGGTCGCCTGCGCCTTCACGTCGCTGATCGTCTGCGACAGCGACTGCGTCATGCTCTTCTGGTTCTGCGGAACGGAAATCTCGATCAGACGCTGGGCTTTCAGGATGCCGGGGAGCGCGTCGGTGACGACCTTGAGCTTGTCGGCCGGCAGCTGCGCCTTGCCGAAATCGGCCATCACGGCGGCCAGAGCGTCGCCGCCCTTCAGGAGCCGATCGGCGGCGCGCAGCGTCGCGGTGGCGTTGCCTTCGTCGTTGCGGATATTTTCCTGCAGCTGCTGGGCGTCGTAATTGACGTTGAAGCGGCTGGAGATCATCACCTTCTGGGCTTCGTCGATGGACTTGCGCAGGGCGACTTCCTGTTCGTGCAGGGTCCAGAGCTTGCCGACGGTGTCGGAGATACCGGAGGTGCCATCGGTCGCGGCCTGCAAATTGGCGCGGCCGGCATTGTCGCCGATCTGCTTCAGCGTGGCGTTCAGCGTCGCATGCTGGGTGGCGACATCGGCGTAGAGCTTGTCGCGCGCTTCCTCATTGGTCACACGTAGAAAGTCGTCCATGGAACCGAAGAGATCCTTGAAGCCGCTCAGCGACTGAAGGACGCTGTTGGAGATCTCCATTCGGCCCTGAAGCAGGCCGGACGCGTAAAGGCCGGTGAAGCCAACTGCGGAAATACTTAAAACAAACGGCAAGACGAAGATAAGGACCTTGGTCTTGATCCTGAAACGGGAAAGAATCCTGTCAATAAACATGGGGGTTCCGGCCTTCCATACACCACTCCTCCCACCGGCGGCGACATCGCGCGTCGGCTGAGTGCATCGAACATTTTGGAACAATGGGGAATCGCGAGCGCATGCTCGGACGGCAATCATTGCCTGTCACGCTCCGCAAGTGCGAAGCGCCCATAAGTCATACTTTAGAGCTTTGCAGAAGATGCGTTAATTTTTATATAAGCTTAAATGGCTGGATATTGCCGCAAGCCATAACGTTCGCGCGCGTTTGAAGATGCAAGCGCATCGGCGCACGGCAAGGTCTCGTCCTATTGCGAGGAGGGCCTTAGAGCATCCGCGGCAGGAGCAGCGCCATGACGGCGGCGGCGGCGCTGGCGGCCAGCACGACGTAGCGGATTGCGACAAGCCGTGTATCCGGCTGGGCCTTGGCAATTGCGATGGCGCGGGCGCGTCGTGTGTTCTTGTTCATCTGCAGAACCTCACTTCTTCTTCTATGACACAACAATCCAACAAAAGACTGTGCTCGTAAAGCCTTATTTAGGAAGCAATCCGGGCACGTCATCGAGACAGGATGGCGCACCCTGCTTAAGAACTCTTGAATCCTGCAACTGGTTTCACCTCTACGAAGAATAGGCGTCAGAGGCTGTCGCCGGCCGCAACGCCCGATGCCCAGGCCCACTGGAAATTGTAGCCGCCGAGCCAGCCGGTCACGTCGACGCATTCGCCGATGAAATGGAGGCCGGGTACGGACTTGGCCTGCATGCTGCGGGAATCGAGCGCCGCGGTATCGACGCCACCGAGTGTAACTTCGGCCGTGCGATAGCCCTCGGAGCCCGAAGGCTTGATCGTCCAGTTCTGCGCGGCATCGACCAGCCGCGCCAGCACCTTGTCGGACATGTCGGCCATGTTGCCGGTGACGCCGGCGCGCTCGGTCAGATATTGCGCCAGGCGCTTGGGTAGAACATCGCCGAGCGCGGTCTGCGCCGACTGGCGACCGTTCGCCTGCTTTGCCGCCTTCAGGTGCGCGAGGAGATCGACGTCCGGTTCGATATCGACGGTGATCTCGTCGCCCTCGCGCCAGTAGGAGGAGATCTGCAGGATGGCCGGGCCGCTCAGGCCGCGATGGGTGAAGAGCAGCGCCTCGCGAAACGCCGTCTTGCCATGCCTGAGTTCGGCGGGGGCCGCGATGCCCGACAGCGGAGCGACGCTTTCGAGCAGTTGCGGGTCGAGCGTCAGCGGCACGAGGCCGGGACGGGTTTCGATCATGGGCAGGCCGAACTGTTCGGCGATGCGATAGGCGAAACCGGTCGCGCCCATTTTCGGGATCGACTTGCCGCCGGTGGCGATCACCAGCGACGTTGCGAGATACTCGCCCTCGGAGGTCGACACGCGAAAGCCGTCTTCGGTCTTTTCGACAGCGACGATCTCGGTGCGCAGCTCGAGCCTCGCGCCAGCCGCAAGCATCTCGTCGAGCAGCATGCGGATGATGTCCTTGGCGCTGTCATCGCAAAACAGCTGCCCCAACGTCTTTTCGTGCCAGGCGATCCTGTGGCGATCGACCATGGCGACGAAGTCCGATGGCGTGAAGCGGGCGAGCGCCGACTTCATGAAATGCGGATTGGCCGACAGGAAATTCTTCGGAGAGGCGTGAATATTGGTGAAGTTGCAGCGACCGCCGCCGGAAATGCGGATCTTGTCGCCGGGCGCCTTGGCGTGATCGAGCACGACCACCGAGCGGCCGCGCTGGCCGGCGCGGATGGCGCACATCATGCCGGCGGCGCCCGCGCCTATGACGATTACATCGCTTCTTCGCTGCACGGCCGTTTCCTTCGTCGAAAGGCGCCTTCTTTTTCCATCAATAGGCGAAAGTCAACGTGCGTCCCCCCTCGCCAATTGCCAAACTCCGGTTATTATGGCTGCAAGATCAACGTAAACCGGTGTGTCATGTCCCCAAAAAAGACGACGCTGAAACCTGCCAAGAACGTTCCCGCCTCGAAGAAATCTCCCCCGGACCCTGGATATCTTCGCGGCGTGGCCTCCTGGAAGGAAGCAGCGCAGTTCTTGCGGGCACGCGGGATCGAAGACATCGAATGCATCACGCCCGATCTCGCCGGCGTGCCGCGCGGCAAGATGATGCCGAGCTCGAAATTCACCTCCAACACATCGCTGGCGCTGCCGTCCGCGATCTACCGGCACACGATTTCGGGCGAATATCCCGAGGAGACAGAAAGCTTCCGCTACGAACCGCGCGACAGCGATCTCAAGCTGGTGCCCGACCTTTCGACGCTGTCCGTCGTGCCGTGGGAGACGGACCCGACCGCGCAGGTGATCTGCGACGTCGTCAGCGCCGATGGCCAGGAAGTGCCCTATACGCCGCGCAACGTGCTGAAGCAGGTGCTGAAGCTCTATCACGACCGCGGCTGGAAGCCGGTGGTGGCGCCTGAGATCGAGTTCTATCTCGTTGCCAAGAACGACGACCCCGACTATCCGCTGCATCCGCCGAAAGGCCGTTCGGGCCGCGCCATTCTGGGCGGTCAGGGGTATTCGATCGCCGGGATCAACGAGTTCGACGAACTGATCGACGACATCTACCACTTCTCCGAAAAGCAGGGGCTGGAGATCGACACGCTGATCCACGAGGAAGGCCCGGCGCAGCTCGAGATCAACCTGCGCCACGGCAATCCGATCGAGCTTGCCGACCAGGTCTTCATGTTCAAGCGCACGATCCGCGAGGCGGCGATGAAGCACGGCATCTACGCCACCTTCATGGCCAAGCCGATGCAGGGCCAGGCCGGATCGGCGATGCACATCCACCAGTCCGTCATCCACGAGGACACGGGCAAGAACGTATTCTCCAACCCCGACGGCTCGCCCTCCAGGGAGTTCTTCCACTTCATCGGCGGGATGCAGAAATACGTGCCGAGCGCGCTCTGCATGCTCGCCCCATACGTCAACTCCTACCGCCGCCTGACGCCCGACATGTCGTGCCCTGTCAACAACGCATGGGGCTACGACAACCGCACGACGGCGTTCCGGGTTCCTGTCTCGGATCCGCAGGCGCGGCGCGTCGAGAACCGGCTGCCGAGTTCCGACGCCAACCCCTATCTGGCGCTGGCGGCTTCACTTGCCTGCGGTCTGCTCGGGATCATGAAGGAGATCGAGCCGACAGCGCCGACCGAGGATTCGGCCAACGAAGGCTCGATCGACCTGCCGCGCGGACTGCTGGAAGCCGTAGCCCTGATGGAGGACGAGCCGGCCTTCGAGGAGGTGTTCGGCCGCGAGTTCATCGGGCTCTATGCCGGGGTCAAGCGCGGCGAGTTCGAGACCTTCATGCAGGTGATCAGCCCGTGGGAACGCGAATTCCTCCTGCTCAACGTGTGAGGATCGCGTCATGACATCCGAGCAGAAATGGCAGAGCCCGATCGCGCCCGGCATTTCGTGGTATCAAGCCACAGTGGGCGAGCGGCCCACCTATCCTGAACTTGACGGATCGAAGACATGCGACGTCGCCATTATCGGCGGCGGCTATACCGGGCTGCAGGCGGCCTATCATCTCGCCAAGGCGGGCGTGTCGGTGGTGCTCATCGAGGCCTGCCGGTTCGGCGATGGCGCGTCGGGCCGCAACGGCGGGCAGCTCGGCACCGGCCAGCGCTCGTGGCCGGAGGAACTGGAAGAAGAGATCGGCTTCGAGCGCTCGAAGGCGCTGTTCGATCTTGCCGAGGACGCCAAGAAGCATCTGCTTGATTTTGCGACCGAGCACCAGATCGATATCGATTTCATGCCGGGCCAGATGAACGTGGCGCACAAGGCGAGCTACGAGAAGGACTTTCGCGCAAATGCGGAGATCGCCGCCAGCCGCTACGGCTACCCGCACGCCACCTTCATGGACAGAGCGGAAACGCAGGAGCGGCTGGGGTCGACGCGCTATTTCTGCGGTGTGCGCGACACCGGCACAGGCCACATCCACCCGTTGAAGCTCCTGGTCGGGCTGGCGCGGGCGGCGGCGGCTTCCGGCGCTGAAGTCTTCGAAATGACCAAGGCGACGGCGATCCGCCAGGGTGGCGGCAAAGTGACGATCGACACGCCGCGAGGGCGGATCACCGCCGACAAGGCGCTGATCGCCTGCAACGGCTATATCGAAAATCTCGAGCCGATCACCGCAAGCCATGTCATGCCGATCCGCTCCTTCATCGGCGCGACCGTGCCGCTTGGCGAGACATCCTCGGTCATTCCGGGCGGCGAGGCCGTCGCCGATCCGCGTTTCGTCGTGCGCTACTTCAGAAAATCCAAGGACGGGCGGCTGCTGTTTGGAGGGCGTGAGGCCTATACGGCCGACAATCCGCGCGATATTTCCGAGCATATCCGCCGCCAGATCGCCGAGATCTATCCCGAACTCGGCAATGTCGAGATCACCCATGCCTGGGGAGGATCGGTCGCGATCACCATGCCGAGGCAGCCTTTCGTGCGCGAGGTTATGCCCGGCGTCACCTCGATCGGCGGCTATTCAGGCCACGGCGTGATGCTTGCCAACTATTGCGGACGGCTCTACGCCGAGACCGTGATCGGGAAATCCGGCGATCTCGAGCTCTTCAAGGCACTTAAAATCCCGGCCTTCCCCGGTGGTCGGGCGATGCGCGCTCCCCTGCTCTTCCTGGCACTTTCCTGGTTTGCCCTGCGCGACAAGTTTTAGTCAGATTGCGGATTTCCTCACGCGGCTTTTCGATCTAAAACCAGTGCCGGACAAATTCGTTGCAGCGCACACTGGCTTTTTTAAATCGATTAGATTAAAGAGGCCATGAACCAGTCTGATTGAGAGATAGCCTCATGAGCAGCCAAATCATTCCCGTTGAACCTTTCGATTACGTCGTCTTTGGCGGCAGTGGCGACCTTGCCGAGCGCAAGTTGCTGCCGGCCCTCTATCATCGTCAGATCGAAGGCCAGTTCTCCGAGCCGACCCGCATCATCGGCGCTTCCAGAAGCGCGCTGACCCACGAAGAATACCGCAAGTTCGCGCAGGACGCGCTCAAGGAGCACCTGAAGAAGGGCGAGTACAACGAGGCCGAAGTCGCCAAGTTCTGCGAGCGCCTGTACTACGTGCCCGTCGATGCCCGCTCCGACGCCGGCTGGGACCAGCTGAAGAAGCTGCTCGACGAGGGCAAGGACCGCGTGCGCGCCTTCTACCTGGCCGTCGCACCCGGCATCTTCGGCGACATCTCGCAGAAGATCCACGACCACAAGCTGATCACCAAGTCGACCCGCATCGTCGTCGAGAAGCCGATCGGTCGCGACCTCGCTTCCGCGCTGCAGCTCAACGACACGATCGGCAAGGTCTTCAAGGAAGAGCAGATTTTCCGCATCGACCACTATCTCGGCAAGGAGACGGTGCAGAACCTGATGGCGCTGCGCTTCGCCAACGCCCTCTATGAGCCGCTGTGGAACGCCAACCATATCGACCATGTGCAGATCACGGTTGCCGAATCCGTCGGCCTCGAAGGCCGTGCGGGCTACTACGACACCGCCGGCGCGCTGCGCGACATGGTGCAGAACCACATCATGCAGCTGGTCTGCCTAGTCGCCATGGAAGTCCCGTCCTCGATGGATTCCGAAGCGGTTCGCGACGAGAAGCTGAAGGTGCTACGCGCACTGAAGCCGATCGACGCGTCGAATGTCGAGCAGACCACCGTGCGCGGCCAGTATCGTGCCGGCGCTTCGGCGGGCGGCCCGGTCAAGGGTTACCTCGAAGAGCTCGAAGGCGGCGTCTCCAACACCGAGACCTTCGTCGCCATCAAGGCCGAGATCAACAACTGGCGCTGGGCTGGCGTTCCCTTCTACATCCGCACCGGCAAGCGTCTTGCCGGCCGCATGTCGGAAATCGTCATCACCTTCAAGTCGATCCCGCACTCGGTCTTCGACCAGTCGGCCGGCCGCATCAACCAGAACCAGCTGATCATCCGCCTGCAGCCCGACGAAGGCGTCAAGCAGTCGCTGATGATCAAGGATCCTGGTCCGGGCGGCATGCGCCTGCGCGAGGTTTCGCTCGACATGAGCTTCGCCGATTCCTTCCAGGTTCGTAACCCCGACGCCTACGAGCGCCTGCTGATGGACGTCATCCGTTCGAACCAGACGCTGTTCATGCGCCGCGACGAAGTGGAAGCGGCGTGGCAGTGGGTCGACCCGATCCTCAAGGGTTGGGAATCCACCGGCCAGAAGGTTCAGGGCTACACGGCCGGCACATGGGGCCCGAGCCAGTCGATCGCGCTCATCGAGCGTGACGGCCGCACCTGGCACGACAACCTCTAAGGATCGAGAGAGATGGCAGCGACCATGCACAATTTTGCCAACGCCGCCGAACTGGCGCGCAACCTTGCCGACAAGGTCGCTGCATCGCTTTCGACGGCCATCGCCAAGAAGGGAACGGCCGAGATCGCCGTTTCCGGCGGCTCGACGCCGAAGGCGTTCTTCCAGGAACTGTCGACGCGCGATCTCGAGTGGACGAAGGTGACGATCACGCTCGTCGACGAGCGTTTCGTGCCCGCCGACAATCCACGCTCGAACCATCTGCTCGTCATCGGCAACCTGTTGCAGAACAAGGCGAAGGCGGCAAAGTTCCAGCCGCTCTACCAGCCGGCGGCAACGGTCGAGGAAGCCGCAAGGCTTTCGACTGTGGCCACGGCTTCGATCGGCAATCCGTTCGACGTCGTCATTTTAGGCATGGGCGGCGACGGCCACACGGCCTCGTTCTTCCCTGGTGGCAGCAATCTTGCTGTCGCGCTCGACCCGAAAACGCCACGCGGCATCATTACCATGGACGCGGAAGGCGCGGGCGAACCACGCCTGACCTTCACCTTCTCCAGCCTGCAGGATGCGGGGCTGCTTGTTCTTCATATCGAAGGCGACGGCAAGAAGGACGTTCTGGCCAAGGCCGAGGGTGCCGGCGACGAAGCGGAGATGCCGATCCGGGCAATCCTGCGCCGCGCCGCGACGCCGGTCGACATATACTGGGCTCCATAAGCCGACAGGCCCTCGTGGCCGATACGGCCTGAAGCCGCGAACAGACAATCGAATACCAGCAAACGACAAGGATTTCCCATGTCCGCTCATTCGCGCGTTGCCGCCATCACAAACCGTATCGTCGAACGGTCGAAACCGTCACGAGAGCTCTATCTCGAGCGATTGCGAAACGCGGTGGGCAAGAGCGTCGTTCGCTCCTCGCTCGGCTGCGCGAACCTGGCACACGGCTTCGCGGTCTGTTCCGCCGCCGAGAAGGAAGCACTGGCTGGCGACCATGTTTCCAATCTCGGCATCATCACCTCCTATAACGACATGCTCTCGGCGCACCAGCCGTTCGAGACCTATCCCGCGATCATTCGCGAGGCTGCCGCCGAGGCCGGCGGTATCGCGCAGGTGGCGGGCGCGGTTCCGGCCATGTGCGATGGCGTGACACAGGGCCAGCCGGGCATGGAGCTCTCGCTCTTCTCGCGCGACCTGATCGCCATGGCTGCGGGTGTCGGCCTGTCGCACAACATGTTCGACGCAGCGCTCTATCTCGGCGTCTGCGACAAGATCGTGCCGGGCCTGACAATCGCCGCGCTGACCTTCGGGCATCTGCCGTCGATCTTCGTTCCGGCCGGGCCGATGACATCGGGCCTGCCGAACGACGAGAAGTCGCGCGTGCGCCAGCTTTACGCCGAGGGCAAGGTCGGCCGCGCCGAACTGCTGGAGGCCGAATCCAAGTCCTACCACGGACCGGGCACCTGCACCTTCTACGGCACGGCGAACTCCAACCAGATGCTGATGGAGATCATGGGCTTCCACATGCCCGGCTCGTCCTTCATCAATCCGGGCACGCCGCTCCGCGAAGCGTTCACGCGCGAAGCCACCAAGCGGGCGCTCGCGATCACCGCGCAGGGCAACGAGTTCACGCCCGCGGGCGAGATGATCGACGAGCGCTCGATCGTCAACGGCGTCGTCGGCCTGCATGCCACCGGCGGCTCGACCAACCACACGCTGCACCTCGTCGCCATGGCGCGCGCCGCCGGCATCGAGCTCACATGGCAGGATATCGCCGAGCTCTCCGAGGTGGTGCCGCTGCTCGCCCGCGTCTATCCGAACGGCCTTGCCGACGTGAACCATTTCCACGCGGCCGGCGGCATGGGCTTCCTGATCAAGGAACTGTTGAAGCACGGCCTGGTGCACGATGACGTGCGCACCGTGTTCGGTCACGGACTGCAGGCCTACACGATCGATCCGCGCCTTGGCGAGGATGGCGGCATCGTGCGCGAGCCCTCCCCTGAAAAGAGTGTCGATCCGAAGGTGCTCGCGAACATCGAAACGCCGTTCCAGGCGAATGGCGGCCTGAAGATGCTGCGCGGCAATCTCGGAAAGGGCGTGATCAAGATCTCGGCCGTGAAGCCCGACCGCCACGTCATCGAGGCGCCGGCGATCGTCTTCCACAGCCAGCAGGAGCTTCAGGAGGCCTTCAAGGAAGGCAAGCTCAACCGCGACTTCATCGCCGTCGTCCGCTTCCAGGGACCGAAGGCCAACGGGATGCCGGAGCTGCACAAGCTGACGCCGCCGCTCGGCGTGCTGCAGGACCGCGGCTTCCGCGTGGCGCTTCTGACCGACGGGCGCATGTCCGGCGCATCGGGCAAGGTTCCGGCGGCGATCCATGTGACGCCGGAGGCCGTCGATGGCGGACCGATCGCGCGCATCATGGACGGCGACATCATCCGTCTCGACGCGATCGCCGGAACGCTCGAAGTGCTTGTGGACGCGGCCACGCTCGCCGACCGCAAGCCTGCCGACGCCGATCTCTCGGACAACGAATTCGGCATGGGCCGCGAGCTTTTCGCCCCCTTCCGCCGCGCCGTCGGCGCATCCGACAAGGGCGCCAGCGTGCTCTTCCACTGAGCAGCGCCGCGATCTGCCGCTGAAAACGACAAGGCCCGCGAGACGATCTCGCGGGCCTTGTCGTTCATATCTGCAAGCAGCGATCAGCCGCGAATGTCGAGCACGCGGTCGCGATGGGCCGGATGGGTGCTGTAGACGAAGATCTTGTTCAGTTCCTTGTCGGTCAACATGCGCAGGAAGCGGACTTCCACGGTGTTGTTGGCGTTGACGCGGGTCAGCATGCAGCCGATCTTGCTGATGCGGGCATCGGGAAGATCGAGATAGAACTGACGCGGGAGATTGAACTGCGTGAGGATCGCCAGGACGGCGCTGCTCTTGGAAATGCGGATGATGTCGCAACGGCGCGAGGCCATGTTCATGACGCCCTTCTCGGTATACTCGAGACGCGCCGCGTTCATCGTGTCCTCCATCTTGAACCGCACTTCGCGGTCGTACATGAAGGATTCTTCCTTGTTTAGAAAATGTCCCGATGACTGGGGGCTCGGTGTCGCCACTGTAGTAATCCTCAAAATGCGCAATCAGGAAAGACTACCAAGCGATCTTTAACAGAAGGTTCGAACAGCATAGCGCCGGGCCGCATTATTCACACGGCCCGGGAGCGATTTACAACTTACTTGCGATAGGTGCGACCTTCCGCATCGAAGAGGTGCAGTTTCGAGCGATCGGCGGAGAAATGCATCTTCTGGCCGCGCTTCACATCGTAGATGCCAGGCAGCTTGACGATGATCGGCTCGTTCTGGACCAGACCCTCGATGTAGAGCAGCGTCACCTCGCCGAGCGCCTCGACGATCGATACTTCGCCCTCGAAGAGATATTCGTCGGCCGGCGCGGCGATGCGCAGGTCTTCGGGGCGAACGCCGAAGCTGGCGGTCTTACCTTTCTCGGACGCAGCCGTGGGAATGTCGAGCGTGACGGACTTGCCGCCGGTCAGCGTGACCGTGGTCGTGTTGCCGGCTTCGGCGATCGTGGCCGGGATGACGTTCATGGCGGGCGAGCCGATGAACTTGGCGACGAAGAGATTGGCCGGACGCTCGTAAAGCTCGAGCGGCGCGCCGACCTGTTCGATATTGCCGGCGGACAGCACGACGATGCGATCGGCCAGCGTCATCGCCTCGACCTGGTCGTGGGTGACGTAGATCATCGTCGTGTCGGCCATCTGCTCGTTGAGGCGGGCGATCTCGATGCGGGTGGCAACGCGCAGCGCCGCGTCGAGGTTCGACAGCGGCTCGTCGAAGAGGAAGACCTTCGGGTTGCGGCAAATGGCGCGGCCGATGGCGACGCGCTGGCGCTGGCCGCCGGACAGTGCCTTTGGCAGGCGGTCCAGATACTTGGTGAGCTGCAGGCTTTCGGCGGCCGCGCGCACGCGACGATCGATTTCCTGCTTGTTCTCGCCGGCGATCTTCATGCCGAAGGCCATGTTGTCGTAGACGGTCATATGCGGATAGAGCGCGTAGGACTGGAACACCATGGCGATGCCGCGCTTGGAAGGCGGGACGTCGTTGACCAGCTGCCCGTCGATATACATGTCGCCGCCGGTGATGTTCTCCAGACCGGCGATCATGCGCAGCAGCGTGGACTTGCCGCAGCCCGACGGACCGACGAAGACAACGAATTCGCCCTCCTTGATCTCAAGATCGATGCCATGAAGCACGTCCACGGCACCGTAGGATTTGCGAATGTCCTTGAGTGTCAGTCCAGTCATCGAGTTCTCCTCCTCCAGAAGTCTCTAGGCGAGACGAGCGAAATACGCGCCCCAGGCGGGTATATCGATCTTGTCGCCATAGTTATTGCTGACGAAACCATGGCCCGTCAACGCCTGCCAGTTGCCTTCAGGTAGAGCGGCCAAGGCTTCGGTCGCGCTCATGTTGAAGACGCAGAGCAGCTTTTCGTTGCCGTATTCGCGCTCGAAAATCAGCATGTCGCCCTGCGGCTCCATGAATTTGATCTCGCCCTTGGCAAAGGCCGGGTGCTGCTTGCGGAAGGCGATGAAGCGGCGATAGTGCTCCAGCACCGAGGTCTCGTCGCCCTGCTGGACGCTGACGGCGCGCAGGATATGTTCGACCGGCACCGGCAGCCATGGCTTGACGGTGGAGAAGCCACCCTGGGCGACCTGGCTGTCCCAGACCATCGGCGTGCGGCAGCCGTCGCGGCCCTTGAACTCCGGCCAGAACTGGATGCCGTAAGGGTCCTGCAGGTCCTCGTAGGCGAGATCGGCTTCCGTCAGACCGAGCTCCTCGCCCTGGTAGAGGCAGACGGAGCCGCGCATGGTCATCAGCATCGCCGCATATTGCTTGGCGAAGGCGTCGCGATCGGCAACGAGCGAGCCCCAACGGGTCACATGGCGCACGACATCGTGATTGGAGAGCGCCCAGCAGGCCCAGCCATCGGGGGCGGCGGCGGCGAAATCGTTCATCACGTCTTCGATGCGCTCCGGCGACAGCGGGTCCGGCGACAGGAACTCGAAGGCGTAACACATGTGCATCTTGTCGTCGCCGGACGTATATTCGCCGACGATCTCGAGACCGCGCTGGCTATCGCCGACTTCGCCGACCGCGGCGATGTCCTGGAACTCCTCGAGCACCGCGCGGAAGCGCTTCAGGAAGGCGATATTCTCCGGGCGGTTCTTGTCGTAGATGTGTTCCTGGAAATTGTAGGGATTGACCGCCGGCGCCGTCGAGGCGTTACGCCGCTCCGGCGCCAGGGCCGGATTGTCGCGCAGTTCCTTGTCGTGGAAATAGAAATTGATCGTGTCGAGGCGGAAGCCGTCGACGCCGCGCTTCAGCCAGAAGCGGACGACATCCAGCAGGCGATCCTGGACCTGAGGATTATGCAGGTTGAGATCCGGCTGCGAGGTCAGGAAGTTGTGCATGTAATATTGCATGCGGGTCGGGTCCCACGCCCAAGCGGAACCGCCGAAGATCGACAGCCAGTTGTTGGGCGGGGTGCCATCCGGCTTCGAGTCGCTCCAGACATACCAGTCGGCCTTGGCGTTGGTGCGGCTGGACCGGCTCTCGACGAACCAGGGATGCTGATCGGAAGAGTGCGAGATGACGAGATCGATCATCACGCGGATGCCGAGGCGGTGTGCCTCGGCGATCAGGGAATCGAAATCAACCAGCGTGCCGAAGATCGAGTCGACGTTCTCGTAGTCGGAGACGTCGTAGCCGAAGTCGCGCATCGGCGAGGTAAAGAAGGGCGAGATCCATATGGCGTCGGCGCCAAGGGCGGCCACATGCGGCAATCTCGCGGTGATGCCCTTGAGATCGCCGATGCCGTCGCCGTTGCTGTCCTGATAGGAGCGCGGATAGATCTGGTAGATCACCGCGCCGCGCCACCAGTCCTTGTCAGCCGTCAGGTTGGATTGAGATGCCATGCTCATATGTGGTCCTGTTGGATATTGTCTTCTGAGTGTCCTGGGAAATGACTAGCCGCCCTTGACCGAACCCGAGAGCAGACCACGCACGAGATAGCGCTGCAATGCGAAGAAGACGAGCAGCGGTACTATGATCGTGATGAATGCCGAGGCCGTCAGGATTTCCCAGTTGCCGCCGCGCGAGCCGAGCAACGCGTTGAGCGCACCCGTCAGCACGAGGTGTTCCCTGTCCGTGCCGAGGAAGACCATGGCGACGAGCAGGTCGTTCCAGACCCACAGGAACTGGAAGATCGAGAAGGAGGCGAGCGCCGGGAAGGACAGGGGCAGAACGATGCGGGTGAAGATCTCGAAATCGCTGGCGCCATCGACGCGGGCGGATTCGATGATCTCCCTGGGCAGGCCCGCGATGTAGGATCGCAGGAGATAGATGGCGAGCGGCATGCCGAAGGCGGTGTGCGCCAGCCAGATGCCGGGATAGGTCTTGGACGGCGTATCGAGGAGCATGCCGACCTGATTGTAGAGCCGCAAAAGCGGGATCAGCGACATCTGCAGCGGCACGACGATGAGACCGACGACCAGCGCGATCAGCAGCGCGCGACCGGGGAATTCCATCCAGCTCAGCGCATAGGCGGCGAAGGCGGCGATCAGGATCGGGATGATCGTGGCCGGGATGGTGACCGTCAGCGAGTTGATGAAGGACTGGCCGATCCCCTCGCCCGTCAGCACCGTGCGATAGTTCTGCAGGGTGAATTCCGGCGGCGTGGCGACGGAGATATAGACGCGGCGGCCGCCATCGTCCGGCCCGAAGGCGGCGTTCTTGGCGTAGCGATAGGTGCCGTCCTCGTTGACGACAAGCGAGAGACCATCGCCGAGATCGGCGGTCTCGCCGGCCTTGTAGGCCGAGGGCTGAGCGACGCGGGTGCCGAAGGCATTGATCGAACGTCCCTCCTGGCCTTCGAGCACATTGCCTGAAATGACATAGGCCGGGCCATCCTGCTTCTGCTGGTCGACCTGACCGAGGCGGACGGCGACGGTGCGCGACGAGCCGGAGAAGGCGGTCCACCAGCCGGAAACGACGATCTGGTCCTTGTCGCGCAACGCGCTGACGAAGATGCCGAGCGTCGGGATCAACCAGATGATGACGATCAAGAGGACGGCAGCGTGGACGAACAGACGGGCCGGGCCGATCTTGAAGAAATCGCGGGTCAGGGTCATCTCACTTGCCTCCCAGTTCGCGATTGGCGCGGCGGACGTTCCACACCATGATCGGCGTGACGGCCAGCATGATGATCAGCGCGATGACGGCGCTTCGGCCGCTGTCGCCGCCGCCGCGGAACATCCAGTTGAACATGAGATTGGCGAGAACCATCGTGTCCCACTGACCGTTGGTCATGGTGAGCACGATATCGAAGACCTTGAGGACGAGGATGGTGATGGTGGTCCAGACGACCGCGATCGTGCCCCAGACCTGCGGCACCATGATGCGCCAGAAGATCTGCCAGCCATTGGCGCCATCGATGACGGCGGCCTCGATGGTCTCTTCCGGGATGCCGCGGAGCGCCGCCGACAGGATGACCATGGCAAAGCCGGTCTGGATCCAGATGAGGATGATCATCAGGAAGAAGCTGTTCCAGAAGGGCACCGAGATCCACACCTGCGGCGTGCCACCGAAGAGCTGGACGATGGCGTTCAGGAGGCCGATCTGCGTGGCGTTGCCGCCGCGATACTCGTAGATGAATTTCCAGATGACGGAGGCCCCGACGAAGGAGATCGCCATCGGCATGAAGACGATGCTTTTCGCGATATTGCCCCACCAGATGCGGTCGGTCATGACGGCGATGACGAGGCCGAAGAAGGTGCAGGCAGCGGGCACGACGGCGAGCCAGAGGATGTTGTTGAAGATCGACTGGCGGAATTCGCGGTCGGTAAAGGCCCACTGGTAATTGCTGAAGCCGACGAACTGGACGCCGGAGCGATCGTAGAAGGACAGGATAACGGTCGCGATCACGGGATAGACGAGATAGACGACCAGCAGGAAGAGCGCCGGGAACAGGAACAGCCACGGCCGGATGACGGCACGGCGGTTGAGGTTTCGCGAGGCGGCGGTGATGTCGCCGTCCCTCACCGGGAGCGCCATATCCAGGAACTTGTTCGAGAAATAGAAATAGGCCGCGCAAGCGAATACGGCGACGACCACGACCCCCAAAGCGGAAACCAGCTGCGATAGCATTCATCCCTCCCCTGATGTCTACGTCTTCTTGAAATCACGCCGCCTGACGACCGGGCACGCTGGCAGCGGGCGCAAGGGGCGGCGATGGCCGGACGCTTGTGACGGCGTCCGGCCAGACATTCACATCCACGCCGCCCGAGCAGGCGGCATGGAGATCAGGCGATGTTACTTGATGCCATCCCAGGCGCTCTGGATTTCCTTGGCGGTATCCTGAGCCGACTTGCCGCCGACGAAATCGACCATGCCGGTCCAGAAGGCGCCGGCGCCGATCTTGCCGGGCATCAGGTCGGAACCATCGAAGCGGAAGGTGGTCGCCGTCGTCAGGATTTCGCCTTCGCGCTTCATCTGCTCGTTGGCGTAGGCGGCCGTGTTGACGCCTTTGTAGGGGGTCAGGAAGCTCGACTGCGCCATCCAGACTTCATGCGCGATCGGCGTCTTCAGGAATTCCACGAAAGCGCGTGCCGGCTTGGAATCCTTGGCGATCGTGACCAGCGTGCCAGCACCCAGAACCGGCTTGCCGAGTTCAGGCTTCGACGCGAAGGTCGGCATGTAGAAGAAGTCGGCATCCTGGCCGAGCTTCGTTCCCTCGGGGAAGAAGGACGGGATGAAGGACGCCTGGTGGTGCATGTAGCACTTCGGCGGCACGGCGAAGAGGCCCTTCGGGCTGTCGCGGAAGTCGGTCGAGGCAACAGCCTTGACGCCACCATCGACATAGGCCTCGTTCTTGGCGAACTTGCCGAACTCGTCGATGACGGAGACGACGGCGGGATCATCGAACTTCAGTTCGTTGGTGGTCCACTTGTCGTAGGCTTCCGGCGGCTGCATGCGCAGCATCAGGTCTTCGATCCAGTCGGTCGCCGGCCAGCCGGTGGCGCCGCCGGAACCGAGACCTATGCACCACGGAACGCCGCCGTCCTTGACGATCTGCTCGGACAGAGCCTGCAGCTCTTCCATCGTCGTCGGGACCTTGTAGCCCGCTTCCTTGAAGTTTTCAGGCACGTACCAGACCAGCGACTTCACGTCGGCCTTGTAGGGGAAGGCGTAGAAGGCTTCCTTGCCGTCTTTGCCCTTGTAGGTGCCGTAGCCGACCCAGCTGTCGCCGGCGCCGTAATTGTCCTTGACCCACTTGGAGTTCTCATCGCCGAGCGGCGCCAGGAAGCCCTTGCCGGCCAGATCGGCCAGAAGGCCCGGCTGCGGCAGGATCGCGATATTCGGCGGCGAACCGGCCTGCGTGTCGATGACGATCTGCTGTTCGTAGTTTTCCGAGGACGAATATTTGGCGTCGATGCCCGTCGCTTCGGTGAAATAGGCGAGAATGCTGCGGAACAGCGCCTCGTCCTCGCCGCGCCACGGCCCGAAGATCGTCAGCTCCTGGCCCTTAAGGTCGGCATTGGCCGCCTTGAAGTCCTCGTAACTCTTCCAGTTGAACTTGCTGTCCTCGCCCGGCGCGAATTTCAGATCGGCCGCGGACGCGCCGCCGGCCAGAAGCGCCGCCATGGCAACGCCCATCAAAAATGACTTTTTCATGTGATCAACCTCCCATCACAATCCCAATCACGCCTTGCAATCGAAATTCCAAAGCGCTTTGACAACGAACTCATTTCACTTTCGGCACAAAAGAGTCAAGGCAATTCGCAAAACCTGCCTTGGAGCCGCGAATTATGGCGATGCAGCAAGGCTTGAACGGAAATATGGAGCGATTTTTCTTGAGTCAAGCTTGACAGCTGCTACATTAACAAAAGCGCTTTGGATGCCATTTGGGAGAGATGACCTCCAGGGCGTGTGGAGGAAGTTTAACACGTGAATCTGAAACAGCTATCGGAAATGCTGGGCCTGTCCCAGACGACGGTGAGCCGTGCGCTGAACGGTTATCCCGAGGTCAACGAGGCGACACGCGAGCGGGTGCTGCGCGCCGTGCAGGAGACCGGCTACCGGCCGAACAAGGCCGCGCAGCGGCTGGCGACCGGCAAGGCGGGCTCGATCGGCCTCGTCATGCCCACCGCGCCCGGGCATTATTCCGACGTGCATTTCGGCGAATTCCTGACCGGGCTCGGCGAGGAAGCGGTAAGGCACGACTTTCATTTCGTCATCATGCCGGCCGATCCAGACGATGAGGTGGGCGCGCTCAGGCGGCTCGCGATCAGCGGCAATGTGGATGCGCTGTTCGTCGCCTACATGCGCGGGCACGATCCCCGGCTGCCGCTCCTGAAATCGCTGTCCATGCCGTTTCTGGTGCATGGCCGCTCGTTCGGCACCGAGCCAGATTATCCCTATCTCGACATCGACAACGAGGGTGCCTTCTATGACGCGACGCGGCTGTTGCTGCAGCTCGGGCATAGGCATTTCTGCCTGCTAAACGGGCCGGAGCATCTGGATTTCGCGATCCGCCGCAAGAAGGGCGTCGTCGCGGCGCTCGCCGAACGTGGGCTGGAACTGCCCGAGAGCTGCGTCAGCCACATGTCGATGACCGACGAGCACGGGCAATTCGCGATGGAGCGCTTCCTGCAGCTGCCGGAGCCGCCGACCGCCATTCTCTGTTCCAGCACGGTTCTGGCGCTCGGCGCCATCCGCGCGGTGACGCAGGCGGGGCTGAAGCTCGGCGAGGATATTTCGCTGATCGCCCATGACGACGTGCTGCCGCATCTGAAGCCGGAGAATTTCTCCGTGCCGCTGACGACGACGCGCTCATCGCTGCGCGCGGCGGGTGTCCGGATCGCCGAGCGGCTGATCGGGACCGTCAAGCAGGACGGCCCCTTCCCGGAACAGGAACTCTGGAAGACGGAGCTGATCGTGCGGGCGTCGACGGGCGCGGCGCCGCGCTAAAGCGTGTCTCTCGATCAAAACTTCGGCGGCGTCTGGCCGGCGGTGCGATGCGCGGCGATGACGGTGTTGGCCATCAGCATGGCAATGGTCATGGGACCGACGCCACCCGGCACGGGCGTGATGACATCAGCGACTTCGGCGGCCTCGGCGAAGGCGACGTCGCCCACCAGGCGTGTTTTCCCCTCACCCTTTTCGGGTGCGGCGATGCGGTTGATGCCGACGTCGATGACGGTGGCGCCCCGCTTGACCCAATCAGCCTTCACCATCTCAGGACGACCGACGGCGGCAACCAGAATATCGGCGTTGCGGCAGACCGACGGGAGATCCTTGGTTCTCGAATGCGCGATGGTCACCGTGGCGTTGGCGTTGAGCAGCAGCTGCGCCATCGGCTTGCCGAACAGATTGGAACGGCCGACGACGACGGCGTTGAGGCCGGAGAGATCCTCGCCGTGGGTGCGGCGCACGAAGACCATGGCCCCGGCCGGCGTGCAGGAAACCAGACCCGTCTGCAGATCGCCCACCGCCAACTTGCCGGCGTTGACGACGTGAAGACCGTCGACATCCTTCTCGGGCAGGATCGACTGGATGATCGGCTCGGAATTCAGGTGCCTGGGCAGCGGCAATTGCACGAGGATGCCGTGGATCGTGTCATCGGCGTTGAGCGAGGCCACGAGCGCGGCCAGCTCTTCCTGCGTCGTCTCAATCGGCAGCGTGTGCTGCACGGATATGAAACCGCATTCCTTGGCCATCTTGCTCTTCGAGTTCACATAGGCGTGGCTTGCCGGATCGTCGCCGACGATGATGACCGCGAGACCGGTCTGAACACCGCTCTGCTTTTCCAATGCAGCGGTCGCCGCCTTCACCGTGTCGATGACCGAAGCTGCAACCTGTTTGCCGTCGATTACTGTCGCCAAGACCGTCTCCCTGCCACTACGCCGCCATTCTAGTCGGCGGCATCAGACACAATTTGCCTGTCCACGCCCTATCCTGCCTGAAACGAGAAATGCAAGTACAATCATGCCGCAGGTGGGTGACGATCAGGCCGTCGCGGCGTAGGAGCGCAGGCGGTCGCGCATGGCGGCGATCTCGGCGCGGAGGATTTGGACCTCGTCGGCGGCGTGCTCGGCCACGGGCTCCGACACAGGCTGACGCGGGATATCGACCGACGGCTCGATCGTGGCGACCGGCTCGCTGTGCGCGATGGTCTTGCCCGCATCCACGCGTCGCCTGAAGCCCGCAAGACCGAAGGCAAGGCCAGCCAGCGCGCCGAGTGCCGGGGCCAGCCACGGGCCTCGGCCGGGTTCGACGGCCGTTACGACGGGCGCCTTGATGACCCGCACCGGCGGGCCATCGGCGCCGATCGCGCCGGTGCTGAGCTGATCTTCAAGACGCTGGCGCGCCGCGGCCGATTTTTCGCGCAGTTCCGTCAGCTTGGCGAGATCGACGCCGGTGTCGCGGCTTTGCGCGATCAGCGTGTTTCTCTGGTCGCCAAGCTGCCTGACAGCGTCGACCGCCGACTTGACTTCGTCGGCGGCATCGCGCGACAGCCTGCCTAGCTCCTGTCCGATGCTGTCGTGCAGGCCATCCACCTCGGCCTGCTGGGCGATCAGACGCGGATGCCGGGGACCGAGGCTGGCGGCAAGCTGCGCGAGCGTCGACTTGGCCAGCGCATAGCGGCCACGGCGCTCGTCCAGCGCCGGCGAGGTGATTTCGGCGGCGAGCGCGCCGGTCAGGGCATCGTCGGCGGTCGCGGTCTTCAGCAGGTCGGCGCGCGCCTTTGCCGCCACGATCCTCTGCTGCGCGTCCTGCAGGGCGCCGTTGGCCTCGACAAGCTGCTGCTGCAGCCGGGTTGCAACCTCGACATTGCCCTGGCCGTTCGTCTTGGTGAAAGCATCCAGTTCGGCGTCGGCCTGCGCGCTTGCGTTCTTCGCCGCGCTGTCGCTGACGATCGCGGTCGACGCGGGATTGGCTACGGTCGAGACGAGATAGGACGCGATGCGCGCGGATTTCGCAGCACTCGATGTCGTGACGCTGAAACCGACCGTTCCGGATTTCGGATCCGCCGAGGCGCGAATGGCGGTGGCGAGAGACGCCTCGGCGCGCGAGACCGGATCGGCGGCAACGCCGCTCGCGGACAGGATATCGACGACGACATTGAATGCGCTGCCGCTGGCGCCGGCGAACTCAGCGTCGCGGTCGAGCCTCAATCTGGCCACGGCGGTCGCGACTGTTTTCTGCGAGAGCAAGGCATCGTGCGCCGCTGTGACAAGGGCCGGCCGGTCCTTGGCGGCCCCCTCGACGCCGAGCAGGCTTTGCGCCCGAAAGCCGGATGGCTCGCCCGGGATCATCGCTCCTGCAAGAGCGCCCAGCGCGGAAAGCGCGCCGGCGGCGATCAGCGACCGGCGGCTGCGGCGGAATGCCGGCGCCGGATGCTCGATCTCCGGGTGCGCTGCCGATTCGACGCAAAATTCCTGCGCAGCCAGATCGTCTATCAGATCGTCCATCGCCGCGGCGTCAGGGGCAGCGGCGTGCGGGGCACCGGCGTCAGGGACGGCGGCATTCGGCGCGGCGTTGTCGAGCGGCGGCTTCGGCGGGGTGGCGCCATCATTGGCAGCCTCGAGCCTCTTGCCGAGAATGGTTTCGATGCGGCTGACGAGAAGTGGGGTGACGTCCGCGGCGCAGGCTCTTCCGGTTGTGGCATTCGCTGCGCCTGAAGGGCCCGTTCGATGACCCGCAGCAACTCCGCTTCAGGCACGGCCAATTCTAGCGGGGAGTGGTCCGCGTCAAGACGGTTCGAGCCGGCTTCATCTCTCGGCGCGGATGGCCATGAATGGGTGGGACGTCTCGAATGATTTTCGCGCATCACCAAGTCTCGTGCATGGAACGATCGAACCCATCGCAGTCGCGTGTGGTTAATCGAGCCTAAACAGGCTTGGCAAACAAAAGGTTAATTTTCGCTCAATCTCGACTGACGTCGCCGATTTCCGAGCGCTTCAGGATGACCTTGCGGCGGCTGAACCGATACTTGGCGACCTGATAAAGAAAGGCGGGGATGCCGAGCGCATAACGACGCCAGAGGCGGCCCGGCTCCTGGACGAGCCTGTAGGCCCATTCCAGGCGCATCGAGCGCACCAGCTTCGGGGCGCGCGGCACCGAGCCGGAGACAAAATCGAACAGGGCGCCGACGGTCAGCACCAGGCGCGCGTGATCGGCGCGAATGTGCTTGTGCGCCCACTTCTCCTGCAACGGCGTGCCCATGCCGACGATGACAATGTCGAGATCCTGCGCGGCGACCTCGGCAAGGACGGCGGACGGCTCGTTCTTGTCGAAGAAGCCGTCGGAAATCACGATGAATTCATGCCAGGGCGCATGCCGGCGGAAATTCACCGCCGCCCGCTCGACCACGGCGCGCGTGCCGCCGATCAGGCCGATGCGGCGCGGCTGCTCCATGAAGGTCAGCAGCGCGGGCACGAAATCGGTGCCGTTCAGGTTGGCCGGGAAAGGCGATCCGTGCGCGATCTTCGACGCGATGTTGAGACCGATGCCATCCGGCAGGACGAGGTTCTGCGAGAGGATGTCGCGATATTCCTCGTCACGCAGCGCCAGAAGCATGTTGTGCGCGTTGACGAAGGAGATGGACGTCTGGCCGACGGGCATCGACAGTAGCTCGTTGATGAAGACGAGCGCATCGTCCCAACCCAGATCGCAGACAGGCAGATCGAAAATGGCGCGACGAGAGGCGAGGACCGCGAAATTCGCGATCAGGTTCATACCCGCTTCCTGACGATAATGCTTCATGGCTCGGAGATCCCGGGAACACTGAGGTCTGCCTGGATCGGACGCCGGCTTCCAAATCCGGAAGGCGGCGCGCATGTCGGCCCATCGCGGGACGGTATAACAGGCCGCCGTCAAACAACCTTTAGGAAAACCGGTCTATTTTTCCCGGCGATATCAGGGATTTGTTAACCACGACGGACGGCTGGTCGCGGTGACGCGGGCACCGCGACGAAAAGCGGTCGTCAGCCGCCGGCGGCAGCGTCCTTGACGGGCTCGGGCGGGACGACATTGACCGGCTTGCCTGTTTTCTTCGGCTGGCCGGAAGCGTTGGCGGCGACCTCTTCCTTGGAGAGATAGTCGAGCTGCTCGAGCAATACCTGATCGATGTACTCGCCGCCCAGGCTGGTGTTGAGGTCTTTCTTGACCATATCGCGGAAGGCAATCGGATCGAACGACTTCATGTTGGCGATATCGACCATCTTGTTGCCGACGAGCAGCGAGAAGAGCGCGTCGGTGGTCATTTCGGTGAGCGGCAGGGTCGCGCCCTTCACCATCTCCTTGTTGACCATGAAGGATAGCTTTCCGAGGAAATAGCCGCTGACGGCGCCATCCTTGACGACAGGAATGGTGATCGACTCGCCCTTTACAAGCTCGACGAGACTCTGCTTCGACTGATCGGGGGCGGGAGCCGGCGCCGTTGCCAGCGTCACCGACATATAGACCGCCGCCAGCGTGATCACGCAGACCCAGACGCCTGTAAGAACGAGTTTAATCATCAGTGTTCACGCGCCAGGAACTGTTCCTGCGAATAGGTGCCGTCGGCGTCCGCGTCCTGAACCGCATTCTTCAGCAGGTCGGCGACCGTGCGCACGGCTTCGAGATGAGCCTCGACGCGACGGGCGTTCAGCGCCAGCTTTTCCTTCAGTCCATGCAACTGTTCGAGGTGGGAAGCGGCGAGCTCCTTGGGATCGGTATCGCTGAAGAGCATCGACAGCTCATACAGGCAGCGGCTCTTGTGCGCATTCGACACCTTGAGATCGAACTGCGGATCGCTGCCGATGCGAGCGTTCTCGTTGTCGATGATCATTTCCAGGCGTCCAAGAACCGATTTGATACGGTATTCGTTCGAGATTATTTCCATTGTTTTCCTCGATTCCCTCAGGCGTCGTTTGCGGACTTGTTGTCCGTCGATGTCACGCCAAACGTCTGGCGCTGTATTTCATTGATCATGTTGACCGCGGCACTGCGATCGTTCTGGTCGGTGGAGGCGTTGACCCTACCTTCCTGCTTCTTCAAAGCGTCCTGATAAAGCTGCTTGGCAACGCCGATGCCATCGCCCTTTGCGATGGTGTTGCCGAGCTGTTCGGCCATCATGCCCTTCCAGATGTCACCGGTGGCGCCCTTGCCGTAGACCTCTTCGCTCTCGCTGGGCAGCATGCTCTTGATGAAGTTCTGCAGCACCATCGCTTCGAACTTGCGATAGGACTCGGGGATTTGCGTCGTGTTGTCGGTGCGATTGTTGACGTCGCCGAGGCCGGCCTTGCTGGAGGCGCGATCGAGTATGTCCACCGCCGAGGTGAAGCCCTTGCCCGCTTCGGCAAGGCTATTGGCCGCGAAAGCAGCCTGGTTTGCCTTCAGTTTTTCCTGAGCGGCCTGGACCTCCATGGGGTCGGCTGCCCTGACAACGTCCAGAACCAGATCACTCGGGGGTGAAATAGCCACGTCATAATCCTCTTGATTTCAGATCGAAGCGATTATGATTTTTGAAGCTTGCTGGAGGCTGGCGTACCGTATTTTTGATCGATGATATCATAGACCGCGTTGTCGTCGGCCTCGCGGCGCTCGTCATCGAGTGCCTCGCGCATGCCGTCTTCCAGCCGGTCTCCCTTGGCGCGCTCCTGCTGGACGCGCATCTGGTGAACTTCCTGCATGCCGGTCAGCTGCTTGTCCTTGATGCCGAGGCGGCTGAAGCGGTCGGCATAGCCTTGCGAAAAAGCGTGATGAACCGGATCCATGGAGCCGAGCGCATGGATGACGCTGTCCATCTCCTCGCTGACCTCGGCGCGCTGGCGCGTCGTTTCGGCGAGATCGAACTCCGCCATCTGCTCCAGATGCCGCTGGACCGCGACGAGGCGCCTGAGCTTGTCCGAGCGCGTCTTTTCCGCCATCGGCCTACTGCCCCATGAACACGGTGGTGAAGGACTGGCCGAACTGGCTGATCATCGCCGCAACGGAGAAGTAGAAGAGAAAGAGGCCACCGAAGAGCAGGTAAGGCGTCGAGATGAAGTAGACCGGGATCTGCGGGGCCAGCTTGTTGATGAAGCCGATGGCGACGTTGAACAACAATCCGTAGATGAGGAACGGGCTCGAAAGCCGCAGCATGATGGAGAACGTCGTCGATAGCGTATCGGTGAACGAAATCAGCGTGCTGCGCATCTGCATGACGCCGCCGAACGGCATCGAGGTGTAGGAATCGATCAGCCCTCTGAAGACGAGGTGGTGAAAATCCAACATGAACAGGATCATCATGCCGGCGAAGATGATGAAGCCGGAAAGCGCGCTTTCCTGGCCGTCTTCAAAGATATCGGACGCACTCGGCTGCGTGTAGCCGATCATCATGGCGACGATGCTGGCGGCGAACTGCATGCCCAGCGTATAGAGCCGGGCCAGCATTCCGAACATCACGCCGATCAGCGATTCGCTGAAGATGAAACCGATATAGGTCGCGTTCGAGGTGCGAACCGCCGGGTAGACCGTGTCCCAGAGCACCGGCATGATCGACAGCGAAAGCGCGGCTGAGATGAAAACGCGGAGAACCGCAGGGACACGCGCCGACGAAAAGCCCGGCATCGTCAGCACGCAACCCCCGATCCTGCAGAAGATCAGAAAGAGTGCCAACACGGTCCCTTGCGGGTCAGTTATCATGAAATAGAGCCTAGAATCTTTATCTCGATGCCCTTCGCCAGTTCCACATGCGAAAGAACCGGGAGCGTGGCGAACAGACGCTCGATGATCATGCGCACATAGGACCGTGTTTCCGGCGAGGTGACAAGGGCGAAAGGCAGGCCGCGGTCCATGAATTCACGGATTACTTTGCTCGCCTGTTCGCTGAATTCCTCAAGCATGCGCGGATCGATATCGAATTCGACGACTTCGCCCTTGTTGTCGCGCTTCAGGGCCTGGTGGAACGCGAGGTCCCACTTGCTGCCGAGGCGCAACACGCGAAGCACGCCGTTGTCGGCAAGGTCGCCGCAGAGCTGCTGCGACATGCGCACGCGGACATGCTCGACGATCTGCTCGGTCTTGCGCACGTGCGGGGCAAGTTCCGCCACGGCTTCCAAGATGAGATGCAGATTGCGGATCGAGACGCGTTCGGCCAGAAGCAGCTTCAGCACGGCCTGCAGACCAGAGTAGGACATGTGCGAGGAGCAGATCTCGTCGGCAAGCTTCTTGTACTCGGGATCGAGACGATCGATCAGAACCTTGAGGTCCTTGTAGGAGAGCAGCGCCGGCAGGTTGTTGCGAATGACCTCGCTCATGTGGGTCAGGACGACGGAGACGTTGTCGATCGGCTGGAAGCCTTCGCGCTTGAGATCCTCGGTGAATGCCTCGAGCACCGAGACGGCGGGCATGCCGAAAGCGGGTTCGCGGATGTCATCGCCGGGCACGCGCGGCTTGCGGCCGGAGCCGGTGACGACGAGCACTTCGCCGACACGCAGCTCGTTGGAGGCAACGGTCGTGCCGTGGATGCGGATCTGGTAGGACTTCTCGGTGATGCCGATATCGTCGGTGACCTTGATCTCGGGAACGACGAAGCCGTACTGCGTCGCGAACTTCTTGCGCATCTTGCCGACGCGGAAGGCGAGTTCCTGGTGGGCGCCGAGAAGGCGCGAGGAGACCATCTTGCCGAGCGCCAGTTCGATTTCCGACGTGCGCAATACCGACTTGACCGAGTCCTTCTCCAGTTCCTTGTTCTGGACGACCTTCTTTTCCTCTTCCTCGCGCAGAACCTTGTTTTCCGCATCGACCTGGCGCGGGATGAACCAGGCGCCGAAGGCGAGAACGCCGCCGAGGAACATGAACGGAATGAACGGCAGGCCGGGCATCAGGCCAAGGATGATCATCAGCACGGCGGAGACCGAGAGCGCGCGCGGATAACCGCTCAGCTGGCCGATGACGGCCTTGTCGGTCGAACCGACGGTGCCGCCGCGCGAGACGAGAAGGCCGGCGGCCAGAGAGATGATCAGCGCCGGCATCTGCGACACCAGACCGTCGCCGACCGAGAGCTTGACGTAAACGTCGGCCGCTTCGCCGATCGGCATGCCGTGGCGGAAGTAGCCGATGATGATGCCGCCGAAGACGTTGATGGCGGTGATCAGAAGGCCGGCGATGGCGTCGCCGCGCACGAACTTGGATGCACCGTCCATGGCGCCGAAGAAGGAGCTCTCCTCTTCGAGCTCCTTGCGGCGGCGCTGCGCCTCGCGCTCGTCGATGATGCCGGCCGACAGGTCGGCGTCGATCGACATCTGCTTGCCGGGGATGGCATCAAGGGTGAAGCGGGCGCCGACTTCCGCGATACGGGTCGCGCCCTTGGTGATAACGATGAAGTTGATGGTGATCAGGATCAGGAAGACGATCAAACCGATCACGAAGTCGCCCGACATGACAAGGCTCGCGAAGCCGGCGATAACGCCTCCAGCCGCTTCCTCGCCCTTGTTTCCGTTCGAGAGAATGACGCGCGTCGTCGCGATGTTGAGTGACAGGCGCGTCATCGTGGCGATCAGAAGGATGGTCGGGAAGGACGAGAACTCGAGTGGCTTCTCGATCCACAGCGCGACCATCAGGATGAGAACCGACAGCGCGATCGAAAATGCCAGACCCATGTCGATGAGAAACGGCGGGATCGGCAGGAACAGCACGCAGATGATGAGGACGATGCCAAGGGCAAAGCCGACGTCGCGTATGCTGGGACCGGATTTCGGAAGGGGGAGTGCGGGTGGTTGCGCCATATCGATTCCATCTCTTCATGAGAGGTGCGGGCATGATGCCCACCAATTCGGATCGACAGTTAAATGGCGAAGCTTGCGCGAGGGTGGCTCAGAAGCCGGATTGAATGCGCGAGAAGACGAGATTGGTGAAGATGGAAATCTGCGAACCGACGAAGGGAGCGGAGAGGCCAATCGTCACCAGAACGGCGACGATCTTCGGGACGAAGGTGAGCGTTGCTTCCTGGATCTGGGTGAGCGCCTGAAACAGAGCGATGACGAGACCGATGATCATCGCCGCGGCCACGGCCGGTCCGGAGGCAACGAGAACGGTCCAGATCGCCGCCTGGAACAGATCGAGTGCGTCAGCTTCATTCATCCAGGCAACCTCATATCGCCTTTCGGTCCGTCCACGTGGTGGCCGGACCGTCGTTCAGTTTCTTGTCGATCAGCTGCCGGTCGTCTTCGGCGGCGGCGCCTGATCAGCGAGAGTGATTCCCGCCTGAACAAGAATACTCTTTCCATCGGAGGTCGTCGCGATAATTCCGTCGGAATAGACTTTTACCGACGCGACGGTGCCGGCGACGGTGCCATCGGCGCTGGTCATGTACTTGCCGATATAGCTGCTTGCCTGCGTCAGGCTCGAGCTCGACAGAAGCGTATCCAGCTTGGTGTTCGTCTGGATCGTCTGCTCGACCTGCGAGAAGCTCGCGAGCTGGGCCATCTGCTGGCTGGCATCGACCGGGCTGGTCGGATCCTGGTTCTTCAGCTGGGCGATGAGGAGCTGCAGGAAGTTGTCGTAGTTGAGCGACGCCTTCTTCTGGGCCGAGGACGTCGTTGTCGTCGTGTTCTGCGTGGACGTCGCGGAACCTGTTGCGCCTACCGCCATGGTGCGATCTCCTTGCGAATCTGCTCAACCATCGCAGGGTGCATTTCCTGGTTGTTCAGAATGTTGTCTTCGATGACGTAGAGACCGCGGATGGCCTTCAAGGCGTCGAAAGCGCGACCGGTCGAAACGAGACCGTCGATGCGCTTCAGCTCGGCCAGGACTTCCTCGTTCTTGAAGCAGGTGAGGAGCATCGTCACCGACTTGCGGAACATCGCCGTCGACTGATCCTTGCCCTCCGGGTTGATCAGGATCATCTGCGCGATGAAGTAGAGCTGGCGCAGAGGCGTGGTCGCGTCTTCCGGCTGAAGGACGTGGTTTTCGAGAAGGAACGTGACATCATTCAGGAATTCCAGCGCGACCTTGCGGTCGACGCGCAAAACCGCGCCGTTGATGAAGATTTTTTCCCCGGCTTTTAGCGAGATGCGAAGCGTGCTTTTCATTTAAGTCCATCCCTGATGATGGTGGTAATGTCAATAATGCCCTGAAAGTTGGTCGACTGCCGTTTCCGGATCCGGTCGCTCTCTTTCAGTATCCAGATCGCGATCGAAATCAGATTGGCGCGCAACTGAACTTCGAGCTGATTATCCGGATGCTTGAGGTCTTCGATAAAACTCACCCAAACCCGTCGGGTGTAAAACAATGCATCGATGGCCTCCCGGCCATACTTCTCTCTGTCCCGTGCAATCGCGAGAAGCTCGATGGACCGGTCGAGAACTTGACGCTCCCGCTCCTTCGCATCGGCCACCGAGTCTTGCATGACCTCGGCATAAGAGAACTGATACATTCATGCATCCTTCTTTGTACTTGTACTTCTGCCTCTGATCATCAGAGGTAGTTCACGAGGCTCAACTGCTGAATTTTTGAAACGATCGTGTATGCGGTTTCGAGCTGCGTCTGCAGCGTGTTCACGCGCGTCGACGCCTCCGACTGGTCGACGCCCTGAAGGTCGACAAGCTTGTTCTGAATGATGCTGGACTGCGCATCGAGAGCGTCGTTCGCCTTCGTAACGCGCTCCTGCGACAGACCGAGCTGGCTCGCCTGGGTGACGATACCGGTCGTTCCCTGCGCGGCGAAGCCGATCGCCTTCGATGTCGTCATCGCCAGCGCGTCGCCGCTGAGGCCGACGCCGGCAAGGGCCGATACGGTCATGGAAGCCAGCGCGAAGTAGCGCATGCCTTCGGAATTGGAATTGGTCGACGACGTGACGGTTTCGGAGTTGCTGATCCGGCTCGTCATGTTCTGGTTGGACGCGCTCGACCAGTCAGCCCATGCCGGCGGCGTCACATAGGCCAGCGGCGGCGTGGGGGCTCCAACGCCGATCGGCGGGAACGGCAGCGGCGTCGATGTCGCGTTCAGCGTATCCTGCGAGAACATCGGCTCGACGAAGTTGGAGATGAACGTGTCCATCTCGTCGCCGGTCAGTTCCGACTTGGTCTTGCCCAGGCTGCTTGCCCAGGCATCGAGATTCGCCTGGATCGCGGCGGTCGCGGTGGTCGACTGATCCGTCAGCGGCTGAACATCGGTGTTGATGCCGGAGAACAGATACTCTCCGTTCAGCATCGAGTTTCCGGTGTCCATCAGCGAGGAAAGCGCGTCGCCGGCCGACTGCATCGCGACGGTGATGCTGGTCTTGTCCTGGCTGCCCTGCAGCGCGGTCAGCTTGGAGACGAGCGCGTCGCCCGCCGTCTTCATGCTGGTCAACCCGAGCTGAGAGGCTTCAAGACGACCCGAGACGACGGAGTTGCTGCCCTGCAGTGCCTTGATACGGGTGACTTCGGTGCTGAAGTTCACGCTTTTCGCGGCGCCGGAGCCGAGCGAGGCACCGATGTCGGCGTAAACGCCGGTTGTCGCTTCAAGCGAGGATTTGACGAGTTGGGTCTGCGATTCGCGAATGGTCAATCGCATCGCGTTTTGAATAGCCGAACTAGAAATAAATGAACTTTTCATGGCTTACCTCGCTATGTCCAGCAGCGACTGGTACATCTCGTTGACAGCATTGAGTATCTTGGTTGCCGCCTTGTAAGACTGCTCAATATCAAGCAGCAGTGTCAGTTCCTCGTCAAGGTTGACGCCTGTCTCATTTGAGTACGCTTCGGTTGAGCGCGACAGGGCAGCGCTTGTATTTTCCGATGCCGTCGTTGCGTCGCTTCGCAGCTGTTCGAGCCAGCCGACCGAGTTCTGCGCGTAGCTGATGACGCTGACATTCGAGGAGATGCCGGCATCCGACGAGAACGTCTGCGCCGAGCCCAGCGCGGCATACAAGGCGTCGAGATTGTCGGAGAAGCCGCTGGCGTTGTCCGTGTTGAGATTGGTCAACCCGGTGATCGAGCCATCACGCAGCTTCATCGGATCACCACCCTGGCTGGTGATTACCGCTGTGTTTACCGTAATCGTACCGGCGATGCCGTTGATGACATCAGGGGTCGTCGGCGTGTCGCCGTCAAGCCCGGTCGACGTCTTCCAGACGAACAGGCCCGGCTGCGTCGTCGTGCCATCGGTTTCCGAGAACGTCGTCACCAGGGACTTGGCGATTTCGTCGAGCTGCGCCTGGAAAGTGGGCGCGACCTCGTCGCGGATCTGCAGCAGGGCCTGAAGGCTGCCCTTGGCCGTCGTCGTGGACCCCTGCCCGCTGGTCAGCGCCACGCCGTCGATGTAGACGCCGTTGCCCTTGGTTCCCGTCGTGTAGGTATCCTGCGAGACGAACGTGACCGCACGCGGGATGGTGTCGAAGACGACCGTTCCGTCATTGGTATAGAGCGCCATGTCGCCATTGGCGCGATCGGCGGTCTTGACGCCGACGATCGAGGAAATCTGCTTCAGCAGCTTGTCGCGTTCGTCGAGTGCGTCCGCCGTGTTGCCGCCGGTGGCGGTCGCGCCCTTGACGGCGTCGTTCGCCGTCTTGAACTGCGCCAGCAACGTGTTCAGCGTATCGACCTGGGTGGCGATGTCCTTGTCCGCGTCCCGGCGAATGACCTGGACCGACTTGGTGGCGCTGTTCAGCGAATTGGCGACGTCCTGCGCGGCCGTGACCGCGCTCTGCGCCGCGATCACGCTGCTCGGCGAGGTGCGGAATGCCTGGAGCTTCTGCTCGAAGGTCGAAAGATAGGTGGCCGGCGACGTCTCGTAGTCATTGCCGCCGAGCACCGACTTCAGGTCGGTCAGGCCGCTCAGCAAGGTCTGCTGGGCGCTGTCTCCCGCGCTGGCCGACAGCCACTGCCGCATCAGGGCGTCTTCCTGAGCCCTGCTGATCTTTACAACCTGCGCTCCATTCAGCGACGTCGTGACCATCGCCTGACGGCGCACGTAATCGCTGTTGCTGGAATTCGAGATATTGTTCGACGCGACACTGCTCTGAGTGCCGGTGTTATTGAATATGCTCTGCGCGGTATTAAGTGCGGACGTGAGCGACATGGCTGACCCGTTACCCTACTTATCTCTTGAGGTTGACGAGGACGTCCATGATGTCGGACCCCGTCTGGAACACCTTGGAATTGGCAGTGTAGCTGCGCTGCGATTCGATCATCTTGGTCAGTTCGCCGGCGAGGTCGACGTTCGAGCTTTCGATCGCACCGGCCTGGATGGAGCCGAAGCCGCTGGTCTGCGGGAAGCCGGTGACCGTAACGCCCGAGCTGCCATTGGCGCTGTAGACGTTGCCGCTCATGAGCGTCATGTTGTCCGGGCTTGCGACCGTTGCGAGGGGAATCCGGTACAGTGGCTTGGACGTTCCATCCGCGTACTTGGCGGAAACAGTGCCATCCTTGCCGATCGACACGGTGTCAACAGGGCTCGCGGCCTGGCCGTTCGGCGTGCCCTTGCCGGCGAAATCGGAGCCAAGCTGCGTGAAGCCGGAGAGATCCATCTGGATCTGGCCTGTCGTGACCGGATCGTCGATGAGGAGCGTGCCGCCGGTAATAAGCTTGCCTTCCGCGTCGAACTCCATCGTGCCGCTACCAACGGCGTCCGACGAATAGGGGAAGGACGTGGTGCCGCCGGTCGCGGCGTCCCCATTGCGGTATACCGTGACATCCCAGGTGCTCGCGGCGCCGGTTGCAGGCGGCGGCGTGGTGACGCCCGTCTTCGTGAAGTAGAAGTCGTATTGCACCGTGTTGCCGAGCTTGTCGTAGCCGACCATCGAAATCTGCTTGGTATCGGTGGTCATGGGCAGCACGTTGTCGGCCGGCAGGTTGCCTGTCGCGATCGCTGCGCCGGAATTGAGGTTGCCCGAGAAGGTGCCCGCCGTGGAGGCGATCGCCGTCAGCCCGGACTGGGCGACGTTGACCGGAACCAGGCCGGAGAAGCCGTTGACGACGACTGCCGGCGCGCCGGAATCGTAGGAATAGCCCATCAGCTTGAAGCCGGCCGAATTGACGAGGTTGCCGTCCGGATCCTTCGTGAAGTCGCCGGCGCGGGTCAGGACCGGAACACCATCGGGGCTCTCGACGATGAAGAAGCCGTCGCCGGAGATGGCGAGGTCGTAGCCCGAGGTGGTGAAAGAGATATCGCCCTGCGCGGAGACAGACTGGCGAACCGACGTCTGTACGCCGCCCGAATTGTAGTTGCCCGAGCTCGAAGGCAGAACAAGCGACGAGAAGGCGGTCGACACCGACTTGTAGCCCGACGTGTTTACGTTGGCGATGTTGTCGGCCACGGTGCTCAGGCGGTTCGCCTGCGCGTTCATGCCGGACACCGCCGTCTTCATGCTGCCGAAAATGCTCATCTGAAAACCTCGATTTCCTTAGTAGGCTTGAGAGTATCCGGCGGGCCTTGCGTGAAGCTGTCTGGCTTTTACGTGATCCGAAAAAGATCCGAAGCTAGACCGCCGGCCGGTAACGGGCATTAAAAAAACTATTCCCAATCAATGCAGTAGCCGAGGAAGCGCTTGGAATCGACCGGATCCACGCCGAGCTTCTTGCGCAGCTTCTTGCGCAGCTTGGAAATGTGGCTTTCAACGACGTTCTCTTCGACTTCCTCGTCGAAGATTCCGTAGATGGCGTTGAAGATCTGGGTCTTGGTGACGCGACGACCGCGGTTGGCGATCAGATATTCGAGAATGCGGCGCTCGCGGCGCGGCAGCGCGAAGACTTCGCCGTGGATCTCGGGATCGCGGCCATCGGAGAAGACGCGGATGGCGCCGATATCCGTGTGCGTGGAAATCGCCTTCAGGCGGCGGCGAATGGCCGCTGCGCGGGCGAGAATTTCGCGGGGGTGAACCGGCTTGCGAACGACGTCGTCGACGCCGCAATCAAAAAGTGCAAGCGTGTTTTCGAGCGACGGCTGGTCGCTGACCGCGATGACGGGCGCCATCGACCGATCGCGAATGGCGCGCGGCAGCTCGAACGTCTGCTGTCCCTGGCCAATCAGAAACGCCTCGACCGCCGCGATATCCGAATCGGCAGCCGTCTGCACCCACTCTCCAAACTCGTTTGGATCAAAACCGGTCGAAGGAATGCCTTCTCGACCAAAAAGGGAAGTGTAGCCATCCTTCACGAGCTCACGCTCATCAACCACTACGATCATTCGTCCGCCTCCGAATCACTTGTGGCACATCGATGACCTATGGGTACGAATCGCACGATTCTGGGACAAGCTGTAGGAACTCACTGGCGGAAATTAATAGTTGATTAAGATTTGCCCCCCGATTTGCTCTACATTTAGTGGGTACACTCGATTATACACACAAAAGTTTCGTGGAAAAGTTAACATGTCCTAAATTGTGACTTGCCTTGCCACATTGGGCCGGATTCCCGCCACATTATGACACATTTCCGATTTGTTCTTTTTTCGCTATCTTTGGGCGAGTCAGCCGCGGCAGAAATTGCTCGCATTGGGAGTCCATTTCCCATAGCCCGTGGCCACCAGGTTGGCGATGACACGGCAGACATATTGCTTCTGCGCGGGGTCATTGTTGGGGCCGGCGTGGTATCGCGCAACCGCCATGGTCCACGTTTCGTGACGGTTGCGCAGGTTCTTGAGGAACTTCGCCGCGTACTCGACGTTTGAACGCGGGTCGAGCATGTCCTCCACCGAGCGGAAATTCTCGCCGTGGTAGAACTGGTTGATCTGCATGCAGCCCACGTCGATCAGCTTCGCGCCCGACCTCAGAGCCGTGTCGAACTGCGTCAGGGCATCGCGCTGCGAGCGCGGATAGAAGGGCTTGCCCTCTATGTTCAAGGCGTACGCGTAGAGCGAGCCCTTGCGGCCGGTTTCGGTCAAACCGACCGAATAGAGGATACCCTCAGGGACACCGTATTTCAGTGCCGCCGACTGGATCTCCCGCTCGCAGGCGCCATCGGAGGCTCGCGCGTCAGAGGTATACGTCGCCAGTACCGCTGCTGCCAGAGGAGCCAGAAGAAGCGCCCGTAGCGTCGCCCTCACCTGTGACATTGAAACCTCCGGCACTGCGTTGACCCATTTGATTCTGACGCTCGCGCGCTTCTCCGCCCTGCCCCTGGGCGAAGTTCTGACCGGCGCCGCTCTGCGTGTTCGCCTGGCTGCTGGTATCCGTGTTGACGACAGGCGCAATGCTGATGCTCACGCCGTCGATGGCGTAGCCCTGACTGCGCAGCGACTCGAGAATCTTGGTGTTATCGTCCTTGAGCTGCCGGTAGGCGGCGGCCGTCTCGACCTTGAGATCCACGCTCAACGCATCGCCCTGAAGCCGCAGCGTGGCGGTGACAAGGCCGAGATCGATCGGGTTCATCTGGATCTTGAGCGTATTGACGACCTTGCCGGTGCTGCTCAAGGTCGCGGCGTTCGACAGGGACGACGTCGCCTGCATCGCATGCGCCCATTCCTGGTCGCCGGCGATTGCCGCCGTCACGGCGGCGGAGTTCGTATTCTGCGCTAGGCCAAGATATCGCCGGGAATCGACAACCGTGACGGTCTCGATATTTGCCTTGCCGCCGACTTCGCCGGCATCCTTTTCGGCGCCAATATACATGTCCATGGACCTTCCGCGGCTATCCGCGCGCGTCAGCCGGAAGGTCTGACCGACCGTATCGCTGGAGGAGGTCGCACCGGGCATGTCCACGTCGGACGTGGTATCCGTAGCCGACTTCAGGGTGCCAGCCACATCGGCGACCGCGTCATCCTTGGACTTCGCCTTGCCCGAAGACTTGTCCTTGGCATCGGCGGCCACGGCTTCCGTCGTCTTCTGTGCGAACAATCCCGCGGCGGCGACGGACGCGCCATCCACCGGCGTCTTTTCGAGCATGCTCAAGACATCCGAGACGGCATTGTCGTCCGTGGATGCGGGCTTCGTCTCGGTCTTGACCGGCTTGCCGGTCTTTTCGTCCTTCGATGTCGGTACTGCAATCTTGTCGGCGACGTCGGCCACGGTTTCGTCGGCTGCCGCGTCGTCGATCTGCTTGCCAAGCGCTTTGATATCGATCCGGCCGGCCTTCTGGGTGTCCTTGCCGGCATTGGCCGTCGTCGCATCCGCTTCCGCCTGCGCCAGTACGGCTGTGTTGCCAAGATCGATGATGGTTTTCGGTTTCGAGCGCGGCGGCGCCGAGGTCACGGCTCCGTTGCCGTTATCGGCCGTTTCCGAAGATTGCTTGCCGTCGGCCTTGGTGCCCTGGTTGCGGTCGGAACCGGCATTGGCCTTGTTCAGAACGTCGGCGAAGCCGCCGCTGCCTTCGGTGTCCGCACCCTTGCCGGCCGGCCGGCCGGCTTTTGCTCCCGCGGCGGCATCCGCGGCTCCGGCCGGAACGCTGATATCCATCATATCAATTGCTTTCCTTGTTCAAAAGGCCGTCGATCTCATCCAACTGAGAGCGGCTCGAGGTCACAAATGAGCTGAATGCGGGGTCGGCGTTCTGTGGATCCGCTGATTGCGACCCAATCGCCGGCACGGCGTCGGGAACCGCCCCCTCTGCGGCCGATCCTCCCCCGGCGGCCTGTTCAGAGCTAGCTTCTTGACCATTTGGTGTATTAGCAGAGCCTTGCGTCAGGCTTGCAGCGTCTGGTTGCCGAAGCACCTGCTCCGCGACCGACCGCGCGGCAGCCCGCAAGATCTGGTCACGCGGCGAAAGCGCCTTGTCGGCGATGTTCGAAATATTGCGCGCCGCGGTATCGATCTTGTCCGTCGGGATCGACGCCATGCCACCGTAGAAGTCGGCAAGCGCGCCGAACGCATTGTTCGCATTGCCCGACAGGGACTGCGCTCGGCCGGCAGCCATGCGGGCGAGTTCGCCCTTTCCGGCAATCGCCGCGGCCCGCGCGATGCGCAGATAGATTTCCCGCTGGCGCGCCTCGTCCATGAAGGAGAGGATGCCGACGACGTCGTCGGGCTTGACGTTGCGGTCCTGATCGACCAGCAGCTTCACGAAGAGATCGGCGAACTGGCTGGCATAGGGCGAGTAAAGGAAGCGGCGGACATAGCGCTGCGAATACTTCAACCCTTGATCGACGAGCCCCTTGTCGACGGAGATCGCCACGGAGCGGCGTAGCGCCGCCTCCTCGATGATCGTGCCGGGCGCGTTCAACCGCGCGAGGTCGTAGAGCTTGAGGGCCTCTTCCGGGCTCTTGGCAAGCGTGACGTTGCCGCCAACCAGCGCGAGGTAGGGACCGATCTTCTTGTCCTTGTACTCCTGCGACATCTCCACCAAGGTCTTGGCGACGAGCAGACCCTTGCCGCTCAGATATTTGCGCAGGATGTCGGTCACGCGGTTGTCGAAATAGCCGTTGACGTCGCGCGCCACCAGATATTCCAGCGTCTGCGGATTGCCGCCGCTCATGGCGTAGATCAGGGCGGCGTCGACGTTGCGGTCGTCATCGAAGACGGTGGGATCGACAGCGCGCAGGCGCTTGTCGATCGTGCCGAGCATGAAGCGCTGCATCTCGTTGGCGGAACTGTCGCCGAGCACGACGGAATCCTGAATGAACTGCAGCGAGCGCAGCATCTTGTAGGGTGCCGTGTCGCCACCGTCGTCCGCCGGCGCGACAGGCAACGCCTCGGCGGCGGCCGTTGTGGCGGCCGGTGGTTGTGCCTGCTTGGATTCGGGTGCCTCGGCACCGCCCGCCTGTGTCTCGGCAGTTCCGGCCGGCGGCGCCGCCGCGGGCGACGCTGCGTCTTCCGCGCGCGCGACACCGGTCGCCGCCAGCGCGATGCTGAATGCGAGAGGCAGGAGATGCCTGTGCTGCCGGCGCTTCATCGGTTACCCCTCATCGGCCTGGAGGAGAATTTCGATACGCCGGTTGGAGGCGTTGTACGGATCGGCGGTGTCCTTGAGCCTGCGATCGGCGAAGCCTGAAACCTGGGAGACGCGCTTCTCGTCGAGGCCGCCGCGCACCATCATGTAATAGGCGGCCTGGGCGCGATCCATCGAAAGGCGCCAGTTCGCGTTCTCGCCCTTGTACTGACGACCGTCGGTGTGGCCACGGATCGCCACGACGCCATTCTTCGCCTTGAGCACCTCGCCGATCTTCTGCATCGCAAGGACCATCTCCTTGCGCGGCACGGCGGAACCGACGTTGAACATGGAATCGTCGCTCTGGTCGGAGATGCTGACCAGCAGGCCACCCTCCGCCGGCGTCACCGTCAGCCCTTCCGCGAGCTTGCCCGCGACACCGCCGATCTGCTTGGCGATCTCCTGCTGGAGTTCCTTGGCTTGCTGTTCCTGCTCGACTGCCTTTTCCGCCGGCGTCTGCGTCAGCGGCGCTACGCCATCCTTGTCGGCGGTCTTGTCGGCGGTCTGGTCACTGGTCTTGTCGCTGGCCTTGGCGGTCGCCTCGGGGGTCTGCGCGACGACGGGCTGGATGTCGACCTGCTGCGCCTTGGCGTCTTCCGCCTTGGCGAGTTCGATCGCCTGCTTGGCCGGATCGTCGGGC
Source organism: Rhizobium sp. AN80A (assembly GCF_030053015.1). Lineage (NCBI taxonomy): Bacteria > Pseudomonadati > Pseudomonadota > Alphaproteobacteria > Hyphomicrobiales > Rhizobiaceae > Rhizobium > Rhizobium sp. AN80A. The sequence continues at coordinate 2,213,932 of NZ_JASJPX010000003.1, forward strand.
TGGGTCTTGTCCGCGCGCGTCACCTCGATCTGCTTCGTCCAGAAGTCGGGATCGAAAGGATCGCGGTAAGCCTCGCCGCCATCGGCGCCGGTTGCCGGGCCGGAATCGGCCGCACCGCCCTCGCCCTTGGCGCTGACATTGGCCTGCTGGCCAACCTCCTGGGCGATTTCGGCCAGAACCGAATACGGATTCTCGAAGAAATCCGCTTCGGAATAGTTCTGCTGGTCGCCCGATGTCGAGGTCTGGTCCTCGCCGCTGGCCGCCGCAGCGCCCTGGTTCGGCTGGTCCTGCTTTTCCTTCGACTTGTCGGCCTTCTCCTCCCCGTCAGCCTGCTCGACCGGCTTCTTCAAGCCTTTTTCCGTGGGCTTTTCGTCCGAAAGCTTGATCGGGTTGAAATAGGTGGCGACGGAGGCCTTGGTCTCCTCGTTGGCGGCATTGACCAGCCACATGACGAGAAAGAACGCCATCAACGCGGTCATGAAGTCGGCATAGGCGATTTTCCAGGCGCCACCATGGGCGCCGTCGTGATCGCCACCACCATGTCGCTTGACGATGATGATCTCGTTCTTGCCGTGGTGGTGATTTTCGCTGTCGCTCATTCCAGAACTTTCTTGACGCTCGCCGCCCAGGCAGACATGCGGGTTACGAGTACCGAGTCATCAAACTCGGCGATCAAATCGATATCGTCGCTCTCGTGATGGCGCAGAACTGCTGCCTTTTCGCCGAGTTCGTTCTTCAAGATATTGAAAAGCGTTTCCGGACCCTTGACCGTGATCGTGCCGGTCTCTCCCTCCAGAACGGCATCGCGCAGCTGCGCCGCCAACTCGACGGCCGCCTTTTCGGCCAACGCCTCGGTCAAGACGGGAGCCAGCGTTCGCGCGACCGTAGCGCTTACGAGATCCGCGACCGTCCTGGAGATCACGTCTATCCTTGAGGCGATAAGCTCGGCGATCTCGGTCTCGTATCTGTTGCGAAGCTCTTCGATCTCGCGTTGGTGAACAAGCGCGACCGTCTGCGCCTCGGCCTCGAACTTCTCGGTAAGCTCGGCGGTCGCCTTCGCTTCGCCGATAGCATTGGCGTCGCGGCGCTCGGCCTCGATATCGACGACAGGCTCGGAGACAATGTCGTCGAAGCCGCCGAAGTCGTCGGAAAACGAAGTTTCAGCTACGGCAGGTGCGATGACGGCGGGTTCGCCGAAGTCTTTCAGACGAGACAGCAGCGCGCTCACTCAACCCACCTCTTATCAGCAGAAGCCTGCGACATGCCGCGCCTCACATTGCACCAAACAAATCCCTGGCGCGGTTTTTCACCACGCCTGTTGTTTCCGACCGTAGGAGGCCAAACTTGTGCGAAGATGAATGGCCGCCACCGACGGCGATCTTACGATCACTGCAACAGGAGAAGGACCTTGCTGGCGGCGGTATTGAGGATGGAGACCGCCTGCACGCCCATCTTCTGCTGCGTCTCCAGTGCCTTCTGGCGCACGGACGCCTCGTCCATGTCCGTATCGACAAGCGCGCCGACATTCTTCTTGATCACGTCCGCCATGTCTGCGGTGTAGTCGATGCGGTCGTTGATGCGCGCGCTCATGATGCCGAGACCGGCGGCGGTCGTGGTCAGCGTCGACAGAAGGTTGTCGACCACGGCCATCATATCATCGACCTGCTCGGACGTGGTGTTGCTGTCGAGCTTGATCTCGTCTCCTTCGGCGCCGGTGATCGATCCCGCATTGATCAGGTAGTAATTGCGCGGCGCGGTGGAACCGGTCAGGTTCAAGGTGCTGGCATCGACGGTCTTGGTCAGCAGGCCGCGATCGGCTTTGTTGGTATCGATCATGACCGTCTGGTCGGCCGGGAAGCTGATGTTCTGCGGCTGATATTCGCCCGTGGGCGCCCGGGTGAAGCCGCCGATGACCGAACGTGACGTGGTCAGCGTGGGATCCTGGTTGAACAGCCAGTTCTCGCCGGCGATGCTCGTCGCCTGAACCGTCGTCTGCATCTGCTGCTTGAGCTGATCCAGCGTGGTGTTGAGCTTTTCCTTGTCGACGCCGACTTCCTTGGCGCTGACAAGCGTTGCACGGATGCTGCTCAACTGATCGATGAGGCCATCCATCGCCGTGTAGGCGGTATCGACCTTCGAGGCGCCGACGCCGAGCGCGTCGTTGATGTTGGCCATGGAGCTGCCGTCGGAGCGCAGAACGCTGGCGAAGGACCAGTAGGTCGCGTCGTCCGCCGCCGTTTCCACGCGCTTGCCCGATGATACCTGCTGCTGGGTCGTCGCTGCTTCATTGTTGATGATCCGCAATGCGGCGAGAGCGTTTACCTGTGCGGAGCTGGTGATTCGATAGGTCATTTTTGGAGCTCTATGGTAGAGGAAAGGATAGACCGGATCGCCGGCAGCGACAGGCTTGGCTTCATGCCGCCAACCGGATTTTCCCGATCGGCTCGTCGCTCAACAAATCAATTCTTAAGAGAAGGTAACCAAGGGATACAGCCAGCGCAAGTAGCCGACAAACGGTCCGGCAAGCCTCGCGCAACCTTGATTCTCTTTTCAAAAACAAAGAGAAAGCCGCGTCTTTCGAGACGGCTTTCAATGCTTTGGCAATGTATTTCGAGGCGTTTTCCACGCCGGCGGACCGCTTAGTTCTGGAACAGCGTGAGCACGTTCTGGGCGCTCGAGTTGGCGATCGACAGCGACTGGATGGCCAGCTGCTGCTGGGTCTGCAGCGCGGTCAGCTTGCTCGATTCCTCTTCCATGTTCGCATCGACCAGACGGCCCACGCCCGAGATCGATCGAGTCGCTGAGGTTGGACACGAAGGTGTCCTGGAGATCGATGCGGGTCGAGATCGAACCAAGTTGCGATGCTGCCTTGGTCAGCGCGCTCAACCCGGCTTCGACGTTGCTGAGCGTGGTGTTCAGGTCCGTGACGCTCAGCTGCGAGATATCCATGTTGTAGATGGAGCCGTAGGTGCCGTATTCGGTGCCAATGATGCCGGTTGTGGTGTCGAGTTCGCCGTCGACCTGCATGCCGAAGAGAACGTTGCCGTCGGGATTGTCGTCGAGATTGTAGTCGGTGGTCTGGACCGAAACCTCGCCGTTCGCGCCGCGAACGAAGGAGGAGACGACGCTCTTCGTGCCGTTGCCGGCAACCCAGTTCTCGCCTGAGAAGGACGCCGACTGCGCGACGCTGAGGAGCTGCTGCTGAAGCTGCTGGATTTCGTTCTGGATCTTCGTCTTGTCGACGCCGTTTTCGGTGGCCGCGACCACCTTGGCCTTGATCTCGCTGACGATGTTGATGGCGTTGTCCATGGCGGCGTATGCGGTATCGACCTTGGCGGCACCCAGGCCGAGCGCGTCGGAGACGGCCGAAAGGGCCTTGTTGTCCGAGCGCATCGTGGTCGCGATCGACCAGTAGGCGGCATTGTCCTTGGCTTCGGCGACGCGATAGCCCGAGGACACGTTGCCCTGCGTCGTCTCGAGATTGGTGTTGATGCCGCGCAGTGTCTGAAGCGCGGCCATCGCCGCGACGTTGGTCAAAATGCTTGTCATGAAAAGAGCGCCCCTTGTTGGCAAATTCTAAAAAAGGGACATCCCGATCTACCGCGGGAACGGTTCATCAGCCTCATGCCTGCTAACCGCTTCTTAAGCTTGGTTAACATACCGTTTAATGATCGCCACAAGACATGAGTTTGGTTAACAAAAAGTTAACGCCAACAAAAAAGCCGCGCTCGGGGAGCGCGGCCTTCGAAAACCATCCGCCGAAGCGGCGGGGTATTCCCGTGCTGGCGCCTGACGGCGCCGGCGATCTTAGCGGAACAGCGAGAGGATGTTCTGCGAGGAGGAGTTCGCGATCGACAGCGACTGAACAGCGAGCTGCTGCTGGGTCTGCAGAGCCGAAAGCTTGCTGGATTCCTCTTCCATGTTGGCGTCGACGAGACGGCCAACGCCGGAGTTGATCGAGTCGCTGAGCTTGGAGACGAAGTCCGTCTGCAGGTCGATACCCTTCTGCAGCGAGCCAAGCTTGGAGCCGAGCGAGGTCATGCTCTTCAGCGCGGTTTCAGTGTCGGTGATCAGCTGATCGATCGTGCCCTTGGTGTCGGTCGTGGCGATCGAGAATTCGGCGATCGATGCGTTGGAGGCCGTACCGGTGCGGTCCAGAATGCCCGACGTCGCGTCGCTGAAGAGAAGATCGTCGGCCTGGGCGGAGTAGCCCGAAGTGCTGACGCTGACGCCACCGGCGGTGCGGATGAAGGACGAAACGACCGACATCGTCTTGTTTTCGGCGTTGGAAACCCAGTTTTCGCCGTTGAACGAAGCCGAAGCCGAGATGCTCTTCAGCTGCTGCTGCAGCTGCTTGATTTCGTCGTTGATCTTGGCCTTGTCAACGCCGTCTTCGGTGGCGGCGACGAGCTTGGCCTTGATTTCGGACACGACGTCGATCGAGCTCTGAACGGCGGTGTAAGCCGTGTCAACCTTGGCGGCGCCCATGCCCAATGCGTCGGAAACGGCCGAGAGAGCGCCGTTGTCGGACTTCATGGTCGTGGCGATCGACCAGTAAGCAGCGTTGTCGGCAGCCTTGCCAACGCGCAGACCGGAGGACACAGCGCTCTGGGTGTCCGAGAGGTTGTTGTTCACGCTGCGCAGCGTCTGCAGCGCTGCCATTGCGGAATTGTTCGTCAGAATGCTGGTCATTTAAAAAGCCCCTTTTCGGCAATTTTTCATACGAAGGGACATTCCGGATTCTTACCGGAAACGGCGGTCAGCGTCATGCCTGTTGACCCTGCGTGTGCTGATCAACTCACCGTTTCGATGAACCCATATGACTGCAACATGGTTAAGAAAGACTAAAGCCGGCGAGAGGAAATTTAAGAAATACCGGGCACTTACGGCGGGCGGCGCGCAGGCACGAAAAAATGCGGCCGGGCAATGCCCGGCCGCACCGATTTCTGATTTTCGCTTCGCGCTCTTAGCGGAAGAGCGACAGGATGTTCTGCGAAGAGGAGTTCGCGATCGACAGCGACTGGATGGCCAGCTGCTGCTGCGTCTGCAGAGCCGAAAGCTTGCTGGACTCTTCTTCCATGTTGGCGTCGACGAGACGGCCAACACCGGAGTTGATCGAGTCGCTGAGCTTGGAGACGAAGTCGCTCTGAAGGTCGATGCCCTTCTGCAGCGAGCCGAGCTTGGAGCCGAGCGAGGTCATGCTCTTCAGCGCGGTTTCAGCGTCGGAGATCAGGCCGTCGATGTCAGCCTTGGAGTTCGTCGAGCTGATCGAGAAGGTCGAGAGCGAGGCAGTGATGTTGCCCGTGCCGTCGCGGTCCAGGATGCCCGTGTCGTTGGCGAACAGGTAGTCGTCGGCGGTCGAGGTGTAACCAGCCGTCGAGACGCTGACGCCGCCAGCGGTGCGGATGAAGGAGGAAACAACCGACATGGTCTTGCCTGCCGCGCCCGTGGTGGAAACCCAGTTTTCGCCGTTGAAGGAAGCCGACGACGCAATGCTCGTCAGCTGCTGCTGCAGCTGCTTGATTTCGTCGTTGATCTTGCCCTTGTCAACGCCGTCTTCGGTCGCAGCAACGAGCTTGGCCTTGATTTCCGATACGACGTCGATCGAGCTCTGAACGGCGGTGTAAGCCGTGTCGACCTTGGCGGCGCCCATGCCGAGTGCGTCGGAAACAGCCGAAAGTGCGCTGTTGTCGGACTTCATGGTGGTTGCGATCGACCAGTAAGCGGCATTGTCGGCAGCCTTGCCAACGCGCAGACCAGACGACACAGCAGCCTGCGTGTCGGAAAGGTTGTTGTTCACGCTACGCAGCGTCTGAAGCGCTGCCATTGCGGAATTGTTGGTGTTGATGCTTGTCATGGATACGTCCCCGAAATTCGATACCAATGGAGGACATTACCGGACTTATGTACCGGCAATGACGGTTCGGCTTCATGCCACTTGGTCATTCTGCATTGGGACCAAACCCGTCATGTCGAGGATGACTTTCGCAGCAAAACCTTGCGGACTAATTAATGTCGCCTCGCCATTTCTCAAACGGATCCAAATGGTTAACTACTAGTTAAATCGGATCACAAAAAGTTTAACGCCATCTGCCGGCTCGGTCACGGCGATCGTCTCTTCCTGCCTGAGGCAAGGTTCGCGTGCCATTCTGCGTCACAATGGCCTCATTGGGTCCGCGCCGAACCGGCCCGCGGAACCCTGTGCGCCGCGTAAAGAACTGAACGAGGTTTGATCGTGAATCGTGTGGTTTCGTTTGCCGCAGCATCAAAAGACTACCAGAGCGGGCGCTATACCAAGTCGCTCGAGACGCTGAATGCGTTGCTCGAGACACAGCAGGACGCGAAGACCTACGCCTTGCTGGCCCGCACGCTGTCGCAGCTGGGAATGAAGGCGGATGCGGCGATGGCCTTTGCGGTGGCCGGCGAAAAGGCGGGCCAGAGCGGGGCGGAGTTTTCCCGCAAGGCGGCGCTTCTGTACTTCGAAGTCGGCAACCATGACGAGACGATCCGGCTCGGCCTGCGCTATATGCTCAACCAGAGCCTGGACGCCGAACTCGCCTTCGCGCTGGCCTCGATCTACAAAAAGCGCGGTCAGGACGAGCTGCTCAGTCCTTTCGTCAAGGTCCTCGCGGAAAGCAGCAACACCGATCACACCTTGCTTGCAATCAGGCTGCTCAAGAACGATCCCAACGACGAAACCCAGGCCTTGCTGATCCGCAACCTGTTCAAGCGCTACCCCAAGTTGGTGCCGCTGCGCTTCCTGTATCTGATGTTCGCCAGGCACGTATGCGATCTGACCGGCATCAAGCTTCACAAGCAGATCATCGACGAGTTGATTGCGAGCGGCGAGACCTCGTTCCTGCATCACGAGAGCGAGTTCTACAATCTGCAATGGTGCGGGGATGAAGCGCTCAATCGCATGACGTCGAGCATGAACAAGGCGGTGACGGCGGAGCAGACGATCGCGCGCAGGACGAGGGCCCACCCGTGGGCGGACAAGATCCGCGTCGGCTACCTTTCCAACGACCTCTTCGAGCAGCATGCGACCATGAAGCTGATGGGCCGCGTCCTGGAGTTGCACGACCGGGAGCGCTTCGAGATCACGCTCTACTGCCACTCGCGCGCTTCAAACCTGGAACACAATACTTTCGACCGGAGCCTCTGGGGCCGGGTCGTCGAGGTGGGCGACCTCAGCGACGAGGCGATGGCCGAACGCATGCGGGCCGACCAGATCGATATTCTGGTCGATCTCAAGGGACCGACATACGAAACGCGCTATCACGTTCTCAACAAGGGCCCGGCGCCGATCCAGATTTCCTGGCTCGGCTTTCCGGGCAGCGCGACGAACACCGATGTCGACTACGTCATCGGCGACAAGTTCGTGCTCCCCGACACCTCGAAGCCGCATTACCACGAAAAGTTCATCCGCCTGCCGGACAGTTACCAGCCGAACGATCCTTTCCACCGGCCGACGCCCGGCTTCGTGGAACGTGGCGAATTCGGACTGCCCGACGACAAGTTCGTATTTGCCTCGTTCAACGCCAGCCGCAAGATCACGCCCGAAACGGTCGATGTCTGGTGCAACGTGCTTCGCCGGGCGCCGAACAGCGTGCTGTGGATGATGGCGGTGTCCAAGCAGACGGAAGCCAATCTCCGCGACTACTTCAAAAGCCGGGGGATCCCCGCCAAGCGTCTCGTCTTCTGCGGGCACGCGGATTATCACAGCCATATCGACAGGCAGCAGGCGGCCGATCTCGCGCTCGATACCTGGCCCTATAACGGCCACACCACGACGTCGGAGCAGCTGTGGGGCGGCCTGCCGGTTCTGACGCTGAAGGGCACCAATTTCGCCTCACGCGTGACCGAGAGCCTGCTGAACGCGATCGGGCTTCCCGAACTGGTGGCCAACGACGCACAGGCCTACGAGGACATGGCGGTCGCTCTCTACGAGAACCCCGCGCGGATCGCCGACTTCAAGCAGACGATCGAAGAGAACAAGATGATCAAGCCACTGTTCGACGCGGAACGCTTCTGCCACCACCTCGAGACGGCTTACGAGATGACTGTCGCGCGCGCCAAGAAGGGGCTGGAGCCGGATCACCTCGACGTGCCCGCCCTGCCCGCCAGAACCATGCCGTTCTGACCCGGGCCGCGACAGGTCGCGACCCCAGAAACAAACGAAGAAGCCGGCGGATCGATCGCCGGCTTCTTCGTTCTTGACTGATGGTGCTTCTGTCCGCGTGTCGCGCGTCAGTTGAAGGATCGAACCAGACTGCCGACCAGCAGGTTCCAGCCGTCGATCAGGACGAAGAACAGATCTTGAACGGCAGGGAGATCAATGTCGGCGGCAGCATCATCATGCCCATGGCCATGGTGATGGTCGCGACGATCAGGTCGATGACGAGGAAGGGAAGGACGACAAGGAAGCCGATTTCAAAGCCGCGCCGGATCTCCGAGATCATGAAGGCAGGAACGAGGACGCGATAGTCGATCTTCTCGCCCGCATCGACCGTCTGGCCGCGCTCACGGGCGAGATCGACGAAGAGCTTCAAATCCTTTTCGCGGGTGTTGCGCGTCATGAAGGCGCGGAACGGCTCGGCAACGCGCTCGACCGCCTGCTGCTCGTCGATCTGGTTGGCCAGCAGCGGCTGGACACCATCGCGCCACGCCTGATCGAAGGTCGGTTGCATGACGTAGAACGTCATGAACAGCGACAGCGACAGCAAGATCATGTTCGAGGGGGCGGAAGCGAGGCCGAGGCCTGTCCGGAGAATCGAGAAAGCGATGACGAAGCGCGGGAAGCTCGTCACCATCATCAGGATGCCGGGCGCCACCGAGAGAACGGTGAGGAGACCGAAGGTGCGAATGATCCATGCCGCGACCGAGCCGTCCACCGGCAGGTTGAGCAGGTTCGACGGGAGCTGCTGCGCATGCGCCAGCTCCGGGACCGCCATCATGGCAGCCAAGATCACTAGGAATCGAATCATTCGATGACGAAGGTCCTGAACATGACTTTCGATACGCGTCCCTGCGCCCGAAGGTCAACACGCTCCTGGATGTCATCCCTAAGATATTCAAAGCCGCGAGGGCCCTCGATCTGCTGCAGCGAAACTGTCCGGATGTAGGCCAGGATGTCCTGGTTGATCTCCTCGGCGAGCTTAACGTCGGGCTTCTCGGAAAACAGCAGCGCCACTTCGAGGCGAACCCAGTTTTCCGAGGGGTAGGCCAGGTTCGACGTGATCGGTTCCAGCTGAACGACGTTGTTGGCTTCGGTCGAGATTTTCTGCAATCCCGCCTCGGCCGGCTTAGCCGCCGCCGCGGTTGCCTGCTCGGCCTGCTTCGCGGACTTCACGCCGGGTGCGATCATGCCGCCGACGACCCAGCCACCGCCACCGCCAAGGAGGGTCAGGACGGCGACGCCGATGATCGTCATCATCGTCGCCGACTTCTTCTTCGACTGGCCCTCGGTGCCTTCTGCGTCTGCCATTTTACCGGACCTTAGAGCGGTGAAAGGATGTCTACGGCCTGCTGGCCGCGCGGGGGCTGCTGCACTTCCATCAGGCGACCGCGGCCGCCGTAGGAGATGCGCGCTTCGGCGATCCTGTCGTAGGAAATCTCGTTTTCGGCGGTGACGTCCTGCGGACGCACGATACCGGCGACGTTGAGGATACGCAGTTCCTGGTTCAGCCGCACTTCCTGCGAGCCGCTGACGACCAGGTTGCCGTTCTCGAGGATGCCGGTCACGACCGCCGCGACCATCAGGTTCAGCTTGTCGGTGCGCTCGATCTTGCCCTTGCCGTCCGTGCTCGTATCGGAACCGTAGCTGACGTCGGTTTTCGACGACGGGTTCCAGCCGAGAATGTTGGCCTGCGCGTCCCAGTTCAGGCCGCTGCTATTGGTACGGCTGCGGTTCGTATTGTTTTCGAACGAGCCCTTGTCGTTGATCGAGATGTTGACCGTCAGGATGTCGCCGACGTTGAGCGCGCGCGCGTCCTTGAACAGCGTCGCCTGAGAGTCGCTCCAGAGCGAATAGCCCTGCGCGACCTGGCGCGGCTGCTTCGGATACATCGACATCTGCTGCGTCTGGCCATAGGCGAGACCGCTGCCGATCGGACTCATGGCCGGCGCGCGGCCGATCTCCTTGATCGCCTGCGGAGACTGGCAGCCGGCGGCCAGAACGGCCACGGCGGCGATCGCGAGCGGGAAACGCTTCTTCATGAGGGATCCTTCGAGGTATTGGGGTCGGACGCGCTGGCGATGATGTTGGCGATGACCGCGGCCTTTTGCGGCTCCATCTCGTTCAGGATCAGGCTCGACTGCGTGGCGTTCAACCGCATGATCACGGCGGCCGCCACTTCGACCTTCACTTCCTGAAGCTGCTGCGCGGCGGCATCCGGCTTCATTTTCTTATAGATATCCGTCAGGCCTGCTTCCGCCTGCTTCAGAAAGTCGTCGCGGCGCTTCAGCCAGTCCTGATACTCGTCGCGCCGCTTCGTCATCTCGGCGATGCGGCTGTCGACATCGGCCCTGAGCTTGTCGAGCTCCTGCTTCTGCAGCAGGTAGCGCTGGTCGCGCGCGGGGTCGGCAATGTTGCTGCAGAACTGCTTGATTTCCTCCTCGGAGGTCAGCTCGCCGCCCGCAGAGGTGCGGGCTTCCTGGGCGAAGGCGCCGGGGATGGTCAGCATGACGACGGCCGCCGCCGGCAGGATCAACCGCCGCGTCAGTTCCGACACCGTCATGTTCGCGAGAGAGATAGCCGTCATTGCAGGACAAGCTCCGCTTGCAGCGCACCGGCCGACTTGATGCCCTGCAGAATGGCGATGATGCCATCCGGCTTGACGCCGATGTTGTTGAGGCCGGCCACCAGGGTCTTCAGGTCAGGCCCGTCGAGCAGCGCGACATTGCCGCCAGTCTGCTGGGCGATGATATCCGTTTGCGGCTGAACCGCGGTGACGCCACGCGAGAAGGGCTCCGGCTGGATGACCTGAGGCGTCTCGGTGACCTGCACGGTGAGCGTGCCGTAGCTGACGGCGACCGGCGAGACGCGAACGTCCGCACCGATGACGATCGTTCCCGTGCGCTCGTTGATGACGACCTTGGCCGGCGTGTCGGTTGCGACTGCGAGATTTTCGATGTCGGCCATCAGACGCGTGAGGTCGGCTTCGCGGGGCTTCTGGACGATGACTTCCTGCGCATCCTTCGCCTCCGCGACGGGGCCGCCGAAGCGTACGCGCGCATAACCATTGACCACGTCGGCGATGCGCACGGCGGTCGAGAAATCCGGGTTGCGCAGCTGCAGGACGAGATTGACCGAGTCCTTGAAACGCGACGGCAGTTCACGCTCGATGATGGCGCCGCTCGGCACGCGGCCCGCCGTCGTGACGCCTTCGGTAACGGTCGAGGCCTGACCCTGCGCGGTAAAGCCGGAGACGACCACCGAGCCCTGGGCGACGGCGTAGATCTGGCCATCGGCGCCTGATAATGACGTCATGATCAGCGTTCCGCCGCGCAGCGACGTGGCGTCGCCCAGCGAGCTGACGTTGACGTCGAGGCGGCTGCCGGGGCTTGCGAAAGGCGGCAGGTTGGCGGTGACCATGACGGCGGCGGTGTTCTTGGCATTCGACTGCCCGCCCTGGGTGGAAATCCCGAGGTTCTGCAGCATGGCGCGCATCGACTGCTCGGTGAACGGCGATGAACGGAAACCATCGCCGGTCCCCTGGAGACCGACGATGAGGCCGTAGCCGATGAGCTGGTTGTCGCGACCCGCCTGCAGCGAGGCAATGTCCTTGATGCGCGAGTTCAGCGCCGAGGCCGGCGTGACGGCCAGGACGTTCGGCGCGAGCAGCGCAAGTGCTATGAAAAGACGAGACAGGATCTTCATTTTGCAGCCACGTGTATGGTGCCGTTCGCGAGCACGGTGCCGCTGACGATCACTCCGGAGTCCATGTTGCGGACGCGGACCAGCTGGCCGGTCATGCCGTCTTCGAGCGGCGAGCCGGCGGCGGAGATCGCCATCGGCCCGACGGTGAAGATCAGGCGGATGGAGGAGCCGCGCGTCACGGTGTAGGGCTCGCGCAAAGCGGAGATGGAAATCGACTGGCCGGGAAGCAACGTGCGCTTGGAAATCATGCCGTCCACCTGCCCGATGGTCTTGGCGTAGTCTCCCTGCAGGTTGGGGTTTGTGACCTCGACTTCCTGCAATTGCGCGCTGGATATCGTTTCGCCGGGATAGATGATGGTGGTCGGAATGACTGCGTACCCCAAGTCGGCGGCGGCATAGGCCGACGGCGCCGCAAGGGTGATGGCCGCGATGACCGCGGCTTTCGCCCATCCACGAAGATGTTCTACCCGGCAAAACGTCATGTTTCGGCCCTTCCCTGTTACTTCAGGTTCTTGCTGACGATGGAGGCCATTTCGTCGGCGGTGGTGATGACTTTCGAGTTCATTTCGTAAGCGCGCTGCGCCGAGATCAGCTCGGTGATTTCCTTCACCGGATCGACGTTGGACGATTCCAGGTAGCTCTGCTTGAGGTAGCCGTAGCCCGGATCGTCGGGCGTACCGACGACCGGCTGGCCGGAAGCCGGCGTTTCCTGGAAGAGGTTGTCGCCGAGCGGCTTGAGACCCGCTTCGTTGACGAAATCCGCGATCTGCAGCTGGCCGAGCGTGGTGGGCGCCGTCGTCCCCGGCAACACCGCAGTCACTTCGCCGGAGCGGCTGATGGTGAGCTCCTTCGAACCGACGGGAATGGTGATGTTCGGCGCAACGGTGTAACCGTCGATGGTCACGATCTGGCCGGTCTCGTTCTTGTTGAACGCACCGGCGCGGGTGTAGAGCGTCGTGCCGTCTGGAGCCTGGATCTGGAAGAAGCCGCGACCGATCAGCGCCACGTCGAGATCGTTGCCGGTCTGAGAGAGTTCGCCCTGGATGTGCAGGTTGCGGACAGCGGAGGTCTGCACACCGAGACCGATGTTGGCGCCCTCTGGCACGATTGCCTGGTTGGCGCGGTTGGAAACGCCCTGCGCGCGCTCGGTCTGGTAGAGCAGGTCCGTGAATTCCGCGCGGGCGCGCTTGAAGCCTGTGGTGTTGATGTTCGCGATGTTGTTCGCGATAACTTCAAGGTTGGTCTGCTGGGCATCCATGCCCGTTGCTGCGATGGCAAGCGCTCTCATGGCTCAATCCTCAAAATCAACTACATCTGCATCTTGGTCACTTCGAGGAAGGCGGAAACGACCTTATCTCGAATGGCAATGGCGGTCTGAAGGGTCTGTTGCGCCTGCATCACGGCATCGACGACTTCGCGCGTCGTCGCTGTACCGTTGATGCCCTGGAACGACATGTTTTCCGCGCCCTTGATGGAATTGACGGCGTTGGTGGCCGCATTGCCAAGGACGGATGCGAAGCTGGCGTCGTTGGTGGCGCTCTGCGCCGACGACGAGGCCTGGGATTTGCCGAGATCGACGCCGCTGAGATCGCGCGTGATCGACAGGGAGCTGAGGCTGTTTATGGCGTTAATCATTATTGGCTCTTCAGAAGGTCGATCGTCGACGAAACGAGATCGCGCGTTTGCTTGATAACCTGCAGGTTGGCGTCATAGGAGCGGTTGGCCTCGCGCATGTCGGCCATCTCGACCAGCATGTTGACGTTGGGCAACTTCACCACGCCCCTGGCGTCGGCCGCCGGGTTGTTCGGATCGTATTCGGTGCTGAACTTCGATTCGTCGACGCCGAGCTTCTTGACGCCGACCGTCGCCAAGCCGTTGGCGCGATCCATGGCCTCGCCGAAGGTGATGGTCTTGCGACGATAAGGATCGGAGCCGGGCGTATCACCCGTCGAGCGGGAGTTGGCGATGTTTTCGGAGACGATGCGAAGACGCGTCGATTGCGCCTCGAGGCCCGAAGATGCGATTTTGGAAGCGGCTGACAAAGGATCCATGATATTAGCTCTTCACCGTCATAAGCATCATTCGATTGAAAGACCCCACCAGCGAGGTGTTCAGCTCGTACTGGCGCTTGATTTCGCCGGACTTGGAGAGCTCCTTGGCCAGACCGACCGTATTGCCCGATTCCTGCACACCCATTTCCTGATTCAACTCGGCATCCCTGACGTTGATGTCGTTCTTGGTGTTCAGATTGTTGCCGCTCAGATGCGCGGCATTGGTGCGCGCCATCGTGATGTCCGAACGGTCGAGAACGGCCTGAAAAGGGGTAATGTCCTGGGCGCGATACTTTGGCGTGTTCGCGTTCGCGATGTTGCCGGCAACGACTTCCTGACGAATGGTCAGCCATTCCGCCTGCCGCGAGGCCAAGTCGAACAGTTGAATCGGTTGCATGGAACTCTCCTTCTTACTGAGCCGAACCTAGGCGGGTAATCTTGCGTCAGACTTACGGAGAATGCGTTCTTGCTCCATAAGAGCAGGCTTGGATCGCGCGGGACGAAAAAGGCTCCACCGCAGCGCGGAGGAGCCTTGAAAAACTGGGCTTGGGCGCAGCCGACGCGTCAGTAGACCTCGCCCTTGGAGGTTACGATGACCCACTTTCCGTCGCGCTGTTCCAATGCGGCAAGACGACTTTCATCCGGCAGGATGGAACCGATGCGAACAACGTACATGCCGGAAGTGGCCTCGATCAACGCTCTGCCGTTGGCGACATACAGGAGGCGGAAAGGGGACTTTCCGGGCAAAGGCTGATCTTCAAGCGGAGCGCCCCGGTCGTCCTCCTTGCCGATCGACGAAACCGTCGCCGTCGTCAACGGGTCGACGGGAATGTCGGGCTTGGTTTCCGGAGGGTTCTTATTGGCCATCGCCAGCGGCGAAACGCTGAAAACGTTGCGCGCGGGCCAGTCCGGCAGATCGCGCGTGCGGTCGCCCGCGGCGACATCGATGCCGAACTTGCTTTCGTTGAAGAACACGTACCACGGAAAGATCGCCGATGCGCCGGCGAGCAGCAGGCCGATGATCGTCAGCGCGCGATCGTTGAAGGTCGATCTGCGACCGCCCTGCGGCGCCAGCGGGGGAATCTTTTCGTCGTCGTCGAAATCGGTCACGTGGTTTCTTTCCATCTTCTAGCTCGGCTATCTGCGTACGTTCGGCTGATTGCCGATACCGGCCGCCGCCTTCAAGGCTCCCGCCAGATCGGCAAAGGAATCGGGGGATGGCGGATCGCCCGGCGATTGCTTCAGTACGTCGTAAATGATCGGCACCTGCTTGACCGCCATGTCCAGATCGGGATCGGCGCCCTGCCGATAACCACCGATCAGGCGAAGGTCGCGGGTCTCCTCGTAGCGGTGAACCAGCGCCTTGAGGCGCGAGACAAGCTTCTCCTGGTCCGGCGTCCACGCCTTGCGCGCCAGACGCGAGATCGACGCGAGCGGATCGATGGGGGGATAGCGTCCCTCGTCGGCGAGACTGCGCTGGAGAACGAGGTGGCCGTCGAGAATGCCGCGGGTGGAGTCGGCGATCGGATCGTTGTGATTGTCGCCGTCGACCAGGATCGAGATGATCGCCGTGATGGTGCCGGTTCCCTCGGGGCCGGGGCCGGCGCGTTCGAGAAGGCGCGGCAACTCGGTGAACACGGATGCCGGATAGCCGCGCGCGATCGGCGGCTCGCCCGAGGCGGTCGCGACTTCGCGGATGGCATGGGCAAAGCGCGTCACGCTATCGACGATCAGGAGCACGTTGTCGCCCTGGTCGCGGAAATGCTCGGCGATGGTGATCGCGGTCAGCGGCGCCATCTTGCGCAACATCGGGCTTTCATCGCTGGTCGCAACGACGACGACGGATTTCTGCATGTCGGCGCCGAGCGTGTCCTCGATGAATTCGCGCACCTCGCGACCACGTTCGCCGACAAGCGCGATCACGACCTTGTCGAAGGCCGCAGCGCGCGCGAGCATCGACAGCAGCGTGGATTTGCCGACGCCGGAGCCCGCGAAGATGCCGAGGCGCTGGCCGAGACAAAGCGGAGAGAAGATGTCGATGGCGCGGACACCGGTCTTGAAGCCCTTTTCGACACGCTGACGGGTCATCGACGGTGGCGCGGTGTTGGAGATCGACCGACGCTTCAGCCCCTCGACGATCGGGCCGTTGCCATCGATCGGCTCGCAGAGCGAACTGATGGTTCGCCCGCACCAGCTGTCCGACGGCGCGATGCGGAAGGCGCCCTTGCGGATGACGGTATCGTGAATCCCGATCGGTTCGCCGGGCTCGATAGGGCATACATAGGCAAGATCCGGCTCGACGCGCACGACTTCGCCGAGATGCACACCGGTCGGCGACCTGTGCGCGACGAACTCGCCCAGGCGGAGATGGCGCGAAAGACCGGTGACCGTGTAGTGGCCGGTCGCGATCGTCTGCACATGGCCGCCCGGCGCGATCATGAAATCGGGCTTGGCATAGCGTGCGGCAAGCGCCTCGAGATGGGTGAGCTTCGGAGAGAGAGCCGCCTCGGTCAGCAATTCGTTACCCATGGATCAAACCTTCCGCTTAGCGGCTGCCGCCAAGGGTCCTGATGGCTTCGCCGAAGGAGGATTCACTGTCCTTGGTGAGCGAGGTCATGCTTTCGAACGCACGATTGACCTCGATCAGCTGGGTGATTTCGCGCATGGCGTTGACGTTGGAGTTTTCGAGATAGCCCTGCCGGACGCCGACGTTGAAGCGGTCGGTGACCGCTACCGGTGCCTGCGTGGGCATGATGCCGCTGTTTTCGTAGCGCAGGTAACCCTTCGAGATATCCGCTTCGAATAGCCCCAGCGAACCGACCTGCCGGTCGTTCTGGTAGATCATGCCGTCGGCGCCGACCTTCGGCTCTCCGGCGGTCTTGTCGAGTATGATGGGCGCGCCGCCGGCGTCGAGCACCGAATATCCGCGCACGGACACCAGCTCCCCGGTGTCGGTCAGCGTGAAGCGGCCGTCCTTGGTCAGAACCTTGCCGGCAGGAGTATTGAGCGAGAACCACGCATCGCCCCTGATCGCGAAATCAAGCATGTTGCCGGTCTGGTTCATTTCGCCACTCTCGGCCGACAGGTAGTCGTTGCCCTGGGAAACGTATGCGATCTTCGCGTTGATCTTGTTCTCTGTCTCGCCGATCAGCTGATTGAACTTGACCTCGGTGCCACGAAATCCCGTCGTGTTCACGTTCGCCAGGTTGTCCGCGATCGTGTCGAGGCGACGCATAAGTGCCATCTGCGACGACAGCGAAACATAGAGACCGGATTGCATCGGGATAGGCTCCTGGCATTGGCGATGAACGTTACGAAACCCGGGTGTTGTGGTGTGTTGGACCCCGATTCCGCTGAGGCGGCATCTCAGACATGGGCATGGTGGCCCACTCGTCAGCAACAGACTGTCACCAAATCCTTGCGCGAAGCTGGCATCCGGAAAGCCTGGAAAGAAGCTTGATGCGCAAGGCCAGGATCAGCCTCACGCAAGCCAGCGATCCTATCCCTTCGGTTGAAAAGGAAGTTCAGGCTGGACTGACGATGAATATCATTATCGGGTTTGTCATTATCTGCGGCTGTATCATCGGCAGCTTCATGGCGAATACGGCCGCAAGACGATCTCGGCTTACGCACGTCCTTCAATCGACGCGGTCGAGCAAGACATGATGAACCCCGGTGGTGAGAACAAGGCGGCCTGACGGACATGAACGCGCAACTTCAAAAACCCCTCATGGACGATGCACTGCTCGCGAAGCTGACGGGCAGGCTGGGCGACAAGGCAACGGTGGAGAAACTCTGCGCGGCGTTCGGCGACGTCTACCGCGTCTTTCTTCCTGACGTCATCAAGAGCGAGACAAACCTCGACGTGCAGGTCAATTATCTCGGCTGTCAGGCGGGCTACAAGCATGACCTGGTCGCCGATCTCGGCGACAGCATCACCCTCGTCGACGGATCGCTTCGCAACTGGTCGCAGGATATCACGCTTTCCTGCGGCAACGGCTTCATCATCACGCTGATGGAACACCTGCTTGGCGCGTCGCCCGAGACCGTCGAACAGCCTGC
The DNA here is from genome assembly GCF_030053015.1 of Rhizobium sp. AN80A. NCBI lineage: Bacteria > Pseudomonadati > Pseudomonadota > Alphaproteobacteria > Hyphomicrobiales > Rhizobiaceae > Rhizobium > Rhizobium sp. AN80A. Next base: position 2,231,926 of record NZ_JASJPX010000003.1, read on the forward strand.
CGATCGCCAGCTCTCGATCATCGAACTGGAACTTGCCGTCACGGTCTTCGAGAAGATCGCCAACGTATTGCGTTCCGCCGTCAACGCGCCGGGTGGTTTCGAGCCCATGCTCGAGGCGCCTCACGCAGCCGAGACCCGGCCCAAGGCGCCGGACGACAAGCCGGACGAATTCGCGGCCGCGATCAACATGTCGATCACGCTCTCGGGGATTACATCGGAGTTCTCGCTCATCGCTCCCCAGGCGGCGCTGCTGAAGACGACCGTCGTTGCCCCGCGCGCGAAGAATGCATCAGCCAACTCGTCGGAGTGGACGGAACAGATCAGCGAACAGGTTCGCCGTTCGCAGGTAACGCTAGAAGCAAAGATCCGCCTTCAGGAGCTGACGCTGCGCACCATCTCCAAGCTCGCGGCCGGCGACGTCATTCCTTTCCTCGACAGCGGTGATGTCCGCGTCGATGTCAGTGCCAACAGCAAAGAGCTTTACGTGTGTGAGTTTGGACGCTCGGGCGAGAATTATACCGTCAGGGTGAAGGATACGATCAACTCGGATGACGACCTCATCCGCTACTTAATGAATTAACGCATTTCGGCCCCTGACCCCCAAGGCAGGTTGAGGCAAGTTTCAACTGGAATAGTGATTTCATGGCGACGAAAAAAACAAAGAGCACCGATCTCGAGCAACCAGGCAACGAAGCCGAGCTTGATCAGGCTATCGATGATCTGCGTGGCGTTTTGAAAACCGACGCGGAAGGCGGCATGCCCGATTTCGGCGGCGATGATCTCGACGCGTTTGGCGGCGGTACCGATCTGTCGGCATTCGGCGGCGATCTCGATGCCGGTACGGACACGGATTTCGGCGGCGGTGATTTCGGCGGCACGTCGGACTTCGGCGGCGTTTCCGATTTTGGCGACACCTCGGCGAGCCCCGGTGTCGCGGCCCCGCTCGGCAGCGCGATGCAGTCGAACATGGATCTGATCATGGACATCCCGATCGATGTCCAGATCATGCTCGGCAGCAGCCGTATGCAGGTATCCGGCCTGATGAATCTCAACGAGGGCGCGACGATCGCCCTCGACAAGAAGATCGGCGAGCCGGTCGAAATCATGGTGAACGGCCGCAAGATCGCGCGCGGCGAGATCACCGTTCTTGAAAATGACGACACGCGCTTTGGCGTGAAACTGATAGAAGTTTTAGGTACTAAGAAAGCCTGATCCCGCTGTAGGGACGGAGAGGTTAGACCATGATGGACTTTGACGATTTCGGCGGCGCTCTTGCCGAGAAACCGTTGACCCAGGCTGAGAAAGCAGCGGCCGTTCTCCTCGCGATGGGGAAAGGGGTCGCTGGCAGACTGTTGAAGTATTTCACGCAGGCCGAACTGCAGACGATCATCGGATCTGCGCAGGCCTTGCGCGCGATCCCGCCGGACGAACTGCTCGGCCTCGTGGCCGAGTTCGAGGATCTGTTCACCGAAGGCGCCGGTCTCATGGACAACGCCAAGGCGATCGAAAGCATCCTTGAAGAAGGGTTGACGCCCGACGAAGTCGACAGCCTGCTTGGCCGTCGCACGGCGTTCCAGGCCTATGAAACCTCGATCTGGGACCGGCTGGGCGAAGGCGATCCCGCCTTCATCGGCAAGTTCCTGCTGCGCGAACACCCGCAGACGGTTGCCTACATCCTGTCCATGATGCCCTCCTCCTTCGGCGCCAAGGTGCTGATGCAGATCCCGGACGGCCGGCGCGCCGACATCATGAACCGTACCGTCAACCTGAAATCCGTCAGCCCGAAGGCCGCGCAGATCATCGAGAAGCAGGTGATGACGCTGCTCGCCGAGATCGACGCCGAGAAGAATTCGATCGGCTCGACGAAGGTTGCCGAACTGATGAACGAGATGGAAAAGCCGCAGGTCGATACCTTGCTGACATCGCTCGAATCGATCAGCCGCAGAATCGGTCAACAAGGTCCGTCCGAAGATCTTCCTGTTCGAAGACATGCTGGTCATGCCGCAGCGCAGCCGCGTGATGCTGCTGAACGACATTTCCGCGGACATCCTGACCATGGCGCTGCGTGGCGCGTCGTCGGAGATGAAGGAATCCGTTCTGGCCTCGATCAGTCCGCGTCAGCGCCGCATGATCGAATCCGACCTGCAGAGCGGCACGACGGGTATCAACCCGCGCGAAATCGCGATCGCCCGCCGCGCCATCGCCCAGGAAGCGATTCGCCTGGCCAATTCCGGCCAGATCCAGCTCAAGGAAGGCGAAGCCGAGGGCGCGGCCGCGGCCTAAGCCGCTGTTGCTGTGTACAGATAGACCCGAGACGAACGCCGCGATTGATCACGGCAGCCGCGGGGACTACAAAAGCAAAGGTCGCGCGCTGGCGCGGCCTTTTTTTTTGAGTAGGAGTCGCGACCGTGGCGGACGACGACAAGGACAGTAAAACAGAAGACCCTACCGCGAAAAAGCAAAGCGACGCGGCAGAAAAAGGCAATACACCGTTCTCGCGCGAACTGCCCCTCTTCGCGACGGTTCTCGCCACCTACATCTACCTGATCTTCTTCCTGCCGGACGGCCTGATCACCGCCGGCGCATCCCTCAAGGATATTTTCGAGCAGCCGGATCAGTGGAAGCTCAACACCGGGACCGACGTATTGTCGCTCTTCGTCCATCTCGGCTGGGTCAGTGCGCAGCTGCTCGCGCCCGCGATGATCCTCATCATGACCTTCGGCGTCGTCGCTTCGATCGGACAGACCCTGCCCGTGCCGGTGCTCGAGCGCATAAGGCCGCAGTGGTCGCGCATCTCGCCGGCTCAGGGATGGTCGCGGCTGTTCAGCATGCAGGGCCTCATCGAGTTCGCCAAATCGCTGACCAAGATCGTGATCGTCGGTATCGTGGTGGTGCTGCTCTTGCGGAGCGATTACTTCGGGGCGATCGACGCGATGTTTTCCGATCCGCAGACGATTTTCTCCCGCATGATGTCGAGCATGCGGAAGATCACGCTGGTGGTGCTCATCGCGACCGCGCTCGTGGCGGTCGTCGACTTCTTCTGGACCCGCTATCACTGGTTCACCGAACTGAAGATGTCGCCGCAGGAAATCAAGGAAGAAAACAAGCAATCGCAGGGCGACCCCTTCGTGAAGGGCCGGCAACGCGCGCTGATGCGCGACCGGGCAAGACGCCGCATGATCGCCAACGTGCCGCGCGCGACCATGGTGATCGCCAACCCGACCCACTTTGCCGTTGCCTTGCGCTATGTGCGCGAGGAAAACGACGCGCCTATCGTCGTCGCCAAGGGCCAGGACCTAATTGCTTTGAAAATCAGAGAGATCGCCGAGACGAACGGAATACCGGTTTTCGAAGATCCGCCGCTTGCGCGCTCCATGTTTGCGCAAGTCTCGGTGGATAGTGTCATCCCGTCAGTATTCTACAAGGCCGTCGCGGAGCTCATTCATCGGGTGTACGCGGCGCAGGCCCAGAACAACCGGGTAAGATAAACGAATGAAGAAATGCCCCTACTCTGCCCAGCGCGAGAAGATTCTCGCCGAAGCGCTCAGCCCCGTCGCGACCGAATTGCGGCTGCTGGATGCTTCGGACCTGATTTCGATCCTGCGATTTGAGTATTACGGCAATCTTTCGGACCTCGTTTCCTCCGCCGCCGAGATGTTCTTTCATCCGGCTACCGTCAACTTCGGCCATGGCGGCAGCTATACGCTCGAGTGGGGCGGCAAGCCGGAGGTCGTCATCGACCTGGAAATCAAGCCGCGCGGCGTGACCATCTACGCGCAGCTGACGCTTGCCGACGAGCATGCGGGTATCGAGATCAACCACATCGCCTTCGAGAACCCTTCGTCGAACCCGCACGAAAATACGGCGTTTCTCGAGCACAGCCTCAACCAGGCGCGCTACAACGTGCCGCCGCTTCAGGCGCTCGCGAGCTGATTATCCAACAAGAAGCACAGGTCAGCTGATGTAGCCGAGCCGGATCGCCTTGGCGATCGCCTGGATGCGATTGACCGAATCGAGCTTGATCGTCGCCGAACCGAGATAGGCGTTGACGGTGTGCACCGACAGGCCCAGCTTGTCGGCGATTTCCTCACTGATACGGCCGTCACCGGCGAGCTGCAGGCAGGCGATCTCGCGTTCGCTGAGCGCTTCGGCGGCGGCGACCCGCCGCTCGTCGAGCGACAGCAGGTCGATCATCACCTGGCAGGCGCGACCGTGCAATTCGACGACCATGTCGTTCGGCGGATCGAGGTCATCGCCCGTAAAGACGACGAAGCCGTTGCCGATCGCGCCGAGGCGGACGGGAAAAGCAAGCCCGGAGAACGGCACGAGACCATCGGGCAGCCGCACCACGAATGGCGCCATGCCGATGGCGCCGGGGAAGCTGCGATCGTGGCTGCCGGCCCAGGCCAGCGGCAACAGCGATTTCTCCACGTGCTCGATCAGCGCGTCGCCATAGGCATCGACAAAGCTCTTGTGCAGCGCGGCATTGGCAGAACCCCAGTTCTCCAGCTCGCAGATCAGGCGCTGCTTGGCCGGCAGGCCGGAGCCCGACATGCGATAGACAGCGAAGTTCTGCGCGTCGGCCAGCTTCTGCATGGCGACCAGGCGAGGAAATAGATCAGATCGGCTGCTGACCCTGCTGGCGCGCGCCGAGCGCCCGGCAGTGTCTGCGTTGCTGATCGAGCGGCCCGATGCGTATCCCATGAGCGCGTCCCCTTACACCAGATTGTTTCTGACCGCGAAAGCGATGGCTTCGGAACGCGTCTTCGTCGCTGTTTTGCGCATGACGCTGGTGATGTAGTTGTTGATGGTGTTGCGCGATATGCCGAGGATCATCGCGATTTCGTCGCTGGTCTTGCCTTCGGCGATCCAGAAGAGACATTCGAGTTCGCGATCGGTCAGTTCGAAATCGCGATCCGTCTTCGTGCCGCTATATTGCAGCAGGCTCGTGTAATAGGCGGTGAGCAGACCGACATCCCTCAGGCGCTCCTGCGAGAGAATGAAGCCGTCGTCGAACAGGAACATCAGCGCAAGGCGCGAACGCCCGATATTGAACATCAGCGAGCAATATTGACGGCTGGCGCCATCGGGAACATCGGCCGTTTCAGGCAGGACGGCGAAGTGCGGCTGGAACAGCTGCATGCACTTCTCAAGCTCGGTGGCACGACCGAAACCGCCCACGAACGCCTCGGCGAGATTGGTGACGAGATCGAAGGGCCAGTCGGACGAAACCACGAAATCGAGGCCTGCTTCCTGCAGCAGATCGGCGCGCGCCAGGAGATAGTGCGAAGCCCCCACATAGTCGGTCAGGATGCGCAAACCAGGCTGCAACCTTCCCGTGCCCGCTATCTCACAAAGCTGGGCGATGAGTTCCGAGCGCGACGACAGGTTGGCCGTGGCAATCCCGACGAAGTTTCCTGTCCTCGTCTCGCTCTTGAGAGCTTGCAAAATATGCATGTCCATTGGCAATTCCTGAGGCTGAGAACCTATCACGAAAAAAGCTTGATCACGTCTGTCAGCAAAGAAATGCACCTTCTCCGCGAATCATCCAAGGGTACGCAAACAGATGCAAATCACCATCTCCGAGTTCTGGGGATTTACTTTGTCCGCAAACTGTGCGCTGATTCGCACAAGGAAATCATCTCTTAGAAGTTATAGTAAGCTAAGATGATTCGAGGGCCTATTGCAATACGATTCGCGTCAAACGCGAGTCATGCACTGATTTCGTGCGTGCGATGTGTGCAAAAGAAAAAGGGCCGGTTTCCCGGCCCTTGTCTTACGCGGCGTTGTCGACCGCCCATTTCCTGAGGATTTTCGCTGCGCGTTCCTCGTTGATCTCGACCATGCGGGCGAGCTTGCGCTCCGGCCCTTCCTTGACGCGGCGGTTGAAGCTGCCGTCGTCGTCGCCGAGGCTGAGGAGATCTTCCGTGCTGTCGAAGCCGAAGTCGGAGCCGAAGCCGTCCATGAGGGCTCCGCCGCCGGCATCGCCCGCCGGGGCGAAATCCGGAAGCTCGAGGCCGGCGCTTTCGAGCGAGGTGTCGCCGGCGATCGCCGTACCGCCGCCGGTCATGCTGCGGACCATCGGACGGACACCCATCCAGATGACAAGGAAGGCGACGACCACAAAGGCAAGCGAGTTGATGATGCCGGCCAGATTGCGGCTCAGCATGTCCATGATGCGGATGCCCGAACCGGTTTCCTCCAGAAGCTGGTTTTCGAGGAAGTCCATCGCCGTGACCGTGACGACGTCTCCGCGGGCGGTGTTGGCGCCGGCCGCCGAGGCGACGATCTTCTGCATTTCAGCGAGATAGGCGTCGATCTTGGCCTGGTCTGCGGGTTCGCCGACCATCTTGGCGATGCGACCCTTGTTGACCACAACGGCAATCGAGAGCTTTTCGACCTTGTAGCTGTTGCGCGTGGTCGCCGTGGTCTTGCTGTTGATCTCGTAGTTGGTCTGCTCGTCCCTCTTGTCGGACTTATCCTGCGAGTCCGGGCCGTTTGAGCCACCGGTCGGGGGGAGCGGCCTGCGGAACGTTCTGCTGAACGGTCGTGGCGTTGTCGTTTGATTTCTGCTGCGACTGCGACGCTTCCTTCGTCGAGCGGACGGAGCGTTCGACCTTGGATTCCGGATCGTAGACGGTTTCCTGGATCTGCTGGGCATCCGTATTGAGATCGGCGGTAACGCTGGAGCGGAAGTTGTCCATGCCCAGGAACGGGGAAAGCGCCTTGTCGATGTTCGCTTCCATCTCGGACTGAACGTTCTGGACGATGCCGAGCGAGCGATTGAAGTTGCCGTTGGTGGCGTCGTCGCCCGAGGCGAGCAGCTGTCCGGCGGAATCGAGAACGGTCACGTCAGCGACATCAAGCCCCGGCACGGCCGAGGCGACGAGGTGACGGATGGAGGTTGCGCGGCGCGGCCGGTCGAGGCACTCGCTCGAAGCATGACGGATGCCGTCGGCTTCTGCTCGGCCCGGCGGAAGTTGCCGACCTCCGGCATGACGATGTGGACGCGTGCCGCCGATACGCCCGAGATGGATTGGATCGTGCGGCCAATCTCACCCTCCAGCGCGCGGACGCGGGTGACTTCCTGCATGAAGGAAGTGAGGCCGAGCGAGCCGACCTTGTCGAAGAGTTCGTAGCCGGCGTTGTTGCTGTTCGGCAGACCCTTTTCGGCGAGCAGCAGGCGCGACTTGCCGGTCATGCCGGCCGGCACGGTGATGCTCGCGCCGTCTGCACCAACCTGAAATGCAATGTTAGCCTCGGCGAGCGCGATGCTGATCTGGTTCAGATCGGACGATTCGAGCCCGACATAGAGCGTTTCTTGAGCAGGCTTGTTGACGAGTAGAGCGGCGCCGAGAATGAGCGCCACGGAAACAACCCCGACGCCGGCCAATGCCAGCAGGCGATTCCGCCCAAGGGAACTAAAGTTCCTAACAACCTGAAGTAATTGATTTAACAGATTCATTCTGTTCTCGCACGATCTTTACAGACAAAGCAGGCCTATCGCCTAATTTGACCTATAGAAGCCGAAACTTGTGCGAGCGTTTCGTATTGACGTGTAAGTAAGAGGGCCGGCTAGAAGAAATCGAAGTCGCCGGCAGCCTTGTTGAGCGGCTTGGAATGGCCGTGGCGCATGCCGCCACCACCCAGCGCACGCTGCATTTCGCTGAGCTTCACAAGGCTGAGCGCGGTAGCGACGTCGACCATCCAGTCATTGGAGATCTCGCCCGTTATCGTGTCGATGAATTCGGCGATACCGCGCGCCTTCTGCACGGCAAGGTCGATCCCCTGCAAGACCTTCATGCTTTCCGGTGCGTTCAGCAGATTTTCTCCACCGATCTCCAGAAGCTGGGGTTCGATGCGCTCAATCAGATAGGCGACATCGTGCAGTTCGGACACAACCCGCATCAGGATATCGGGCAGCGCTTCGACCGGCGACGGGTGATCGGCCTGTGCATTCACGTTCATTGGGACCTCGGCTCAGAAGAATTCGATACTGGTTTCAACTGGCTTCTGCGGAGCAACCGGACGCTGCTCGAGCGCGACGGTCTTCTGTGTTTCGGCACCGGTGAGCGGATACTGCCGAGCGCGGCCGGAGACCGGCCAGAACTCGAGCTTGCGTCCGTGATCGCCGCCGGTGCTGGAACCGACGATGGGGATGCCCTCATCCTTCAGAAACTGCGTGGCAAAAGCGGCATTCTGCTCCCCGACATTCGAGAATGTCGAGATCGTCTTCGCTCCTCCGAAGATCTTGGCTTCCAGGCGGTCGCGACGCGCGCCCTGCTTCAGGAGACCGTTGATCAGCAGTTCCATGAGATGCACGCCATAGCGCGTCGCGTCTCCCCCGTCATGGGCGTCGTGGCATTGCCCGGCAGAAGGAAGTGGTTCATCCCCCCCACGCCGGCCACGGGATCCCGTAGGCATGCAGCCACGCACGAGCCAAGTATGGTCGTCAGAACCGCGTTCGGATCATTCAGGACCTTCCATTCGCCCTGAATGATATGAACACGGCGGGCCGCAACCTCGGTCGTCATTTCAGCGCTCCAAATACGGCTTCGATCGCCGCCTTCATCTTTTCGATGGTGAAGGGCTTGGCCAGAACGTTGTTCGCTCCGAGCGCGGCCGCCTTGGTCACCAGCGCGCGGTCGCCCTGCGCGGTCAGGATGATAAAGGCCGCCTTCTTGGTCGTCGGATTGCTGCGCACCGCCTGCAGCAGGCCCAGGCCATCCATCTTCGGCATGTTGAAGTCGGAGATGACGAGGTGGTGCGGCTGCTGGGCCATGATCTTCATGCCCTGTTCACCGTCGCCTGCCGACGTGATCTGCTTGAAGCCGAGCTGGGTCAACGCATCGCTGAGCAGCAGGCGGCTGGTGACCTGATCGTCGACGATCAGAACTTTGATTTTTTCCGCGAGTGACATTAGTCAGTTCCTTCCTTTCGGGCGGTCATCTTTAAAATTTCTTCGCCAATAGCATTGAGTGGCAACTGTTGTTCGACAGCGCCGAGTTCGAAGGCTACCCTCGGCATCCCGTAGACCACCGAGGTCTTTTCGTTCTGTCCAAGGGTACGTGCGCCTGCATGGCGCATTTTCAGGAGACCGGCGGCGCCGTCGCGCCCCATGCCGGTCAGGATCACGCCGACAGCATTGCGACCCGCAAGCTCGGCGACGGAATCAAAGAGAACGTCGACCGAGGGCCGATGCCCATTGACGGGCTCGCGTTCCAGAAGGCGGCAGCAGGGCGCCGATGCATTGACCACCTGCAGGTGCCGTTCACCGCCGGGCGCCAGGTAGATCTTGCCGATTTCGAGGCGCGCGCCATCCGTCGCTTCCTGCACGACCGGCGCGCAGAGGCGGTTCAGTCGCTCCGCGAAGCTCTTGGTGAAGGTCGACGGCATGTGCTGCGTGATGACGGTTGGCGGGCAGTTGGCCGGGAATTTCTGCAGCACGGCAATCAGCGCTTCCACGCCGCCGGTCGACGAACCGATCGCGACAACCTTGCGACCGACACGATAATCGGCAACCGCCGGCGGCGGCGCGACGGGCTGCGGCGCCATGACCGGGCGGCGCTGCGAGCGGGCGGCGGCCTTCACCTTTTCGGCGAGGTCGGCGAACGGACGAACATCACCCGGCTGCGGCTTGCTGACGCAATCGAACGCGCCGATCTCCAGCGCCGCCAGGGTCGCGTTGGTGCCGCGATGGGTCAGCGTCGACACCATGATCACAGGCATCGGGCGAAGACGCATGATCTTTTCGAGGAAATCGAGCCCGTTCATGTTCGGCATCTCGATATCGAGCGTCACGACATCGGGATTGAGCTTCTTGATCGCCTCGCGCGCTTCCATGGCATCACCCGCCTGGCCGATGACGTCGACCTCAGGATCGGATTGCAGCACGGCGGTGATGAGACCGCGCATGGTCGGAGAATCGTCAACAACGAGAACGCGTGCCGCCATGCTCATCCCCTCCTCCCAAGGCCCTTGGTCGTATACCGGTACGTGGTGATGCCGATATTGTCGAAGACATGCTTGGAATCGCCGGATACGCGTTCGGAATGGCCGATATAGAGATGGCCGCCCTCGGGCAGGAGCTCGGCGAAGCGCGACCAGATCTTCATCTGCGTCGGCTCGTCGAAATAGATCACGACGTTGCGGCAGAAGATGACGTCGAACTTGCCCTTGAACGGCCACTGGGCCATCAGGTTCAGCTCGTTATAGGTGATGAGCCGCTTGACGCGATCATCGACCTGGAACTTGCGCCGGCCATCGACATTGACTTCGCTGAACCACTGCTTGCGCATCGCGGGCGACACGGTTTCGAGCGCGTTTTCGTCGTAGGCCCCGGCACGGGCAATGGCGAGGATCTTCGGATCGATGTCGGTCGCCAGGATCTTGAAATCGTAGTCGGCGATATTCGGCATCATCGACAGCACGGTCAGCGCGATCGAATAGGGCTCCTGGCCGTCGGACGAGGCAGCCGACCAGATGCGCACGCGACCGCCCGACTTGGCACGCTGCAGGAGCTCCGGCAGAACGTGGTCGCGCAGATGCTCGAAATGGTGGTTCTCGCGGAAGAAGCGCGTGAAATTGGTGGTCAGATGCGACAGCATTTCGCGACGCGGCGCCGCGCCCGCCGGCGAAGATACCAACGAACAGTATTCCCGGAAGCCTGACAGGCCGAGATTGCGAATGTGCTTGGAAAGACGCGAATAGACCAGCGATGCCTTGGTCTCGTTGAGGAAGATGCCCGCATCCGAGTAGATCATCGCGGCGATCTCCGTGAGGTCGCGGCGCGTCAACGGGTATTCGCCGCTCGCCAGAACCTCATCGGGGCTCCCCGGTCTTACATCTTTGGCACTCAAGACACTCATGCAGCTTCGCTTTCCGCGTCAGGGAATATGGCTTCAAGTTCCAACAGGCAGATCAGACGTTTTTCGATCGCCATGATCCCGCGCGCGAACTGACGCTGCAGTTCGGACGCGATCTCTGGAGTTGGCTGTACGTTGTCTTCACTAACAGTCAGTATATCCGACACCGCATCTACGAGCAGACCGACCACTTTTCGGTGAACTTGCGCCACAATAATCACATGGCGCTGCGTCGGCTCGGTCGGCTTCATGCCGAGACGGGCAGAGAGATCGATGATCGGCAGCACCGCGCCACGCAGGTTGATGACCCCTTTCATGTAGGAAGGCGAGTGCGGCATGGCCATTGCTGGCGTCCAACCGCGGATCTCGCGAACCGACATGACATTGACGCAAAACTCCTGATCGCCGACGCGGAACGCGATCAGCTCGCGGTCCCCTTCGTTCAGACTTTTCACGGTGTAGGACATGGTTTAACCCGCCGCCGCCAAGGATACTTCCTGTCTCAGCGCCTGGCCGCGCGAGGCGCCCACGACTGCGTCGACATCGAGAATGAGGGCTACGCGACCGTCGCCCAGGATGGTTGCCGCGGCGATGCCGGGAACGTGGGTGTAGTTCGCCTCGAGGCTCTTGATGACGACCTGACGCTGACCCTGGATCGCATCGACCATCAGCGCGCGCTGACCGCCGCCTTCGGATTCGACGAGCAGGGCGACACCTTCGACCGGATTGGCCTGGGTGGCGCGGAAGTTCAGGATGCGACCGACATCGACCAGCGGGCAGAAGGAGTTGCGGATCGAGATCAGGCGATGATTGGCGCCGAAGGAATGGATGGCCGAAGCCTCCGGCTGCAGCGTTTCGACGATCGCGGTCAGCGGAACGACGAGCGTCTGGCCGGCGACCGTGACCACCATGCCGTCAAGGACGGCGAGCGTCAGCGGCAGGCTCATGGTGAAGACGGAGCCCTGGCCGGGCTTCGAGGTGATGTTGATGCGGCCGCCGAGCGCCTGGATCGAGCGCTTGACGACGTCCATGCCGACGCCGCGACCGGAAATGTCGGAGATCTTGTCGGCCGTGGAGAAGCCCGGCGCGAAGATCAGGTTGTCGATTTCCTCGTCCGTCAGGTTGGCGTCCGGCGAGATCAGGTCATTGTCGATGGCCTTCTGCTTGACGCGCTCGCGGTTGATACCAGCGCCATCGTCCTGCAGCTCGATCAGGATGCGGCCCGAACGATGCTTGGCGGTGAGCTTGATCGTGCCCTCGGGATCCTTGCCGGCGGCGGTGCGCTTTTCCGGGCTTTCGATGCCGTGGTCGACGGCATTGCGGATCATGTGGGTCAGCGGTTCGGCGAGCTTGTCGATAACCGTCTTGTCGACTTCGGTGTTTTCACCTTCGGTCACGAGGCGGATCGACTTGCCGACCATGTCGGCGACTTCGCGGACGATACGCGACATGCGCTGGAAGACCGGCTTCACCGGCTGGGCGCGGATCGCCATGACCGAGATCCTGGATCTCGCGGGTGAGCTGCTGCAACTCCTCGAGGCCCATGTTGATGGAGGACGTGCCGGTCGTGTCGTTTTCGATGACGCTCTGGGAGAGCATCGCCTGGTTGATGACAAGTTCGCCGACGAGGTTGATCAGGCGATCAACGCGATCGAGATCGACGCGGATGGTCTGGCCCGCGGCGTTGGCGGCGGCATTGTTCTGGGCGCGGCAGCGGCAGCGGCAGCATTGGCGGCGGCAGCATTGGCGGCGGCAGCCGATTCCTTCTTCTCGACGCGGGCGGCGGCGGATGCGATCTGCGTCACATTCGAGGCCGTTTCCGCGGCGGCGACAGCGGCCGAGGCATCGCTTTTTTCCTGAGCCGGCGCCTCGGGGCCGTCATCCAGCGCCGAGAGGTCGAAGGGAACGGGCACCATCGGCAATTCCTCGGCCGGAGCGGCCTCGGTTTCGGCGGCGACCGCGGTAATGGTCAGATCGCAGTCCCACTCGGCGAATTCGAAGACCGTGCGGATCGCATCCTCGCCCTTGTCGGTCTTGAGCGTGATGACCCAGTAGAAATAGGCGGCTTCGGGGTCGAGCTCGTCGAGGGCCGGCAGCGCATCCATATTGCAATAGATGCTCATCTCGCCAAGGCGGCTGAGGTCGCGCAACAGCAATGTCGCGTCGTTGCCCTTGGAGTAGAGTTCGAAGCGTGGCTTGAAGGTGATCTCGAAGGTCTCGTCGTCACTGAAGTCGTCGAACGAGAACGGGATCGGCGCAAAGCCACTTTCGTCGGTCGGCTTGACGGGTGCGGCGGCAACCGGCGCGGGGGCGGCGGGCGCAGGGGCTTCGGAAGCGGCCGACGGCGATGGGAGTTCGCCGTTCGCAAGCGCTTCCAGCTCCTTGACGAGGCCACGGCTGCGGCTCTCGTCGACGCTGCCGCCATCGCGGGCGGCATTCGTCAGGTCCGCGAGCACGTCGGCCGACTTGAGCATGACCTTCAGGACATCCTGGGTCGGCTCTAGCTTGTTGGAACGAACGCAATCAAGTGTGGTCTCGAACACATGGGCGAAAGCGACAAGATCGTCCAGACCGAAGGCGCCAGCGCCGCCCTTGATCGAGTGAACGGCGCGAAATACCGCGTTGACGGTTTCCGGATCACGATCGCCATCATTCATTTTCAGAAGACCGGATTCCAGTTCCGCGAGCTGTTCCTCGCATTCCTGGAAAAAGATCTCTTTGATTTCGTTCATATCCATAAAAGAAATTCCTGAGTTTAAGCGGTTACGCGCTCAATGGCATCGATCAGCTTGGCAGGGTCGAAAGGCTTGACGATCCAGCCGGTGGCACCGGCCTGGCGTGCGCGATTCTTCTTCTCGGCATCGCTTTCGGTCGTCAGAACCAGGATCGGAATGGCACGGTACTTGTCGTTGCGGCGAACGCCTTCGATGAAGCCGAAGCCGTCCAGACGCGGCATGTTGATGTCGGTGACGATGACGTCGGGATTGGAGCTTTCCAGAACCTCGAGACCTTCGACGCCGTCTTCCGCCTGGATCGTCTCGAAGCCCGCATTGTTGAGGGTCACGAGCAGCATGTTCCGGATCGTCCGTGAATCATCCACGGTCAGCACTCTTTTCTTCATTACTTAATCTCCTTGGCGAGCAGCGGGTGAACGTCCACACCGATCAGCTGCATGGTTTTTTGAAACGCGTCCGAAACCTTGGTGAAGGTGAACGCAAGGTTGTCCTGGTCCCAGGTCTTGGCGGCGGACATCAGCACCTGCGCGCCGAGAGCGCCGACGCGCTCGACCGCGGATGCGTCGATCGACACAGCGCTGCCACGCATCGACAGGAACTTGTCGCGCAGGGCCGAGGCTTCGTTGAGGTCAATGGTCGCCGCCAGATTCAGCGTCTTCCCACTCTTTTTTGCTGCCATCAGACTTTCCCTATTTGCTGATTGGCGCCCAGCGAATGTGAGCCGCCGTCATTCTTCATTGCTTCAGTATGCATTTCGCCCACCTCCGAGACTTGCGAGCGGAGGGCCGAAATCGAAAGCCGCGTCGTTTTCCTCGACAGCCCACCGGGCGGGCTGCACATCGACGGCGCGAGCGGGCCTGATATCAGCCTGCTCGGCACGACCGCGGGCAATGCGGAACTCGCGGACCGTGCGGCCAAGCTCGACGATGACGGTGTGGAGATCGTCGGCGCCATCGGCCGAATGCGATGCGGCGCCGGCGCTTTCGGCGACGCGCGCGCCAAGGCCCTTGACGTCGGTGGTGACCGCGTCGAGCACGGAAGCGTTGTCGCTGGTCTGGCTGGCGACCGAGGCGATGGCGGCATTGATATCGGTGACCTGGCGCACGATGCTGCCGATCGAATCCTGCGTGCGGCCGACCATCTGCACGCCTGCGTCCACCTGCGACTTGGTGGTGGTGACCAGCGTCTTGATCTCGCGGGCGGCGTCGGCGGAGCGTTGCGCCAGAGCGCGCACTTCCTGCGCCACGACCGCGAAGCCACGGCCGGAATCACCGGCGCGCGCGGCCTCGATGCCGGCGTTGAGCGCCAGGAGGTTGGTCTGGAAGGCGATTTCGTCGATTGCACCGATGATCTGGCCGATGCGCTCAGCGGATTGCTCGATATCGGCCATGGCGGAGATGGCACGGCCGACGACCTCGCCGCTTGCTTCGGCCGCCGCGCGCGTCGATGCCGCGGCATCTTCGGCCGCACGGCTGCCCGCGGCGCTGCGGCGCACGTTTTCGGACAGATCGGCGAGTGTCGCGGCGGAAGCCAGCAGCCGCTCGGCATGACCCGAGGCGTGGCCGGAAAGGTCGCGGGCGGACTGGCCGAGCACCTGCACCGATGCCTCGGCCTTCAAGGTACGCTCGCTGATCGCGCCGAATTCGGCCTGAAGCGCTTCAAGCGCGCCGTTCAACGCCAGGGCGACATCATTGTGCGGGCCATCCTCGGTGACGACGGCGCGGGCCGTCAGGTCGCGGGCGGCGAGACCTTCGATGACATCCGAAAAGACGCGCGCAACCTCGGCCCTGTCGCTGTTTCGCTGATCGGCGATCTGGCGCTGCTGGGCGGCACGCAACGCGTTGAAGCGCAGCGACACGGCAATCTCGACATCGACCATGACAAGGCGGATGAGCGCGGTCATGAGATCGGCGATTTCGCGTTTGCGACGCTTGACGCTGGGCAGGAAGGAAGAGCCGGCGAGCTCATCGGCAAGGCCGGCAACGATATGCTCGAGGACGACGCCGTGGCCGGCGACATGCCAGCGAGGGTCCAGTCCCATCTTGCTTTCGGAATCGGACAGGACCTTGACGCGCTCGGCGTAGAGGCTGTCGAAGCGCGCATCGGTCAGCACATCCCAGTGCGACGTCTGCAGATCATGGAGCCGATCAACCTGACGCTCGCTCTCGAAATTGCGGGCGGCATCGGGGAACGACTGGAAACGCTGGAAGAGATCGCGAAGGCCCGAAGTCAGGTGCTGCTGGAGCGCCGGGCGGTAGCGCCGCACCATCTCGCACTGCTCGGCATCGAGGCCGGCAAAGCGCAGGCGGTCACGCAGGCTGCCCGCCTGTGCTCCACGATCCTGATCCGATGGCATGTTCTGCCGCAACGCCTGTCCCCAACCAATGCCCGGGCACGCGGCCCGAAGAGAACTCAAGCCTCCAGACACCAACACACATGCGACCGGGCCTGACGCGGGCTAACGCCAGCGTTCGGACCTGTGCCGAGCAGTGCGGACTATCGTAGAGCTACCTGAGAGATCGATACCGGATTGAGCCGGTACGGCGGTTCGGCGTCATGCCTGCTAGGAACGCTAAAATTTTCCCATTCCGACGTGTAGTGCAATGTTTATGGTTAATTCCTTGCCTGAAGGTTAATACCGATTTTATGAATGTCGGCTTTCGGAGCAACGCGAATAACCATCTATGAAATACTGGTGTAGCGTTGCGCCGCTGCTACAAGTTCGAAGCAAGCTTCGTGCTATATCCCCCGCAAATCACGACATGACGTCATAGGGATTGAGCAATGATTGTTCTGGGTTTGGGTGCATGTTTTCTTGCCGTGGCTGTTCTCACGGCCGTCGCACTTCTCGACCGTATTGAAGCGGGCCGCATCGCCATGCCTGTGCGGGTGCTTTGAATTCCCGTCATAAAACGACAGCAATGAACGTGTTTAACCATTAAGCCGGCGAAGCGTTTACGCATCGGCCGGCGACGATTTTTTTAGCATACGGAAGTCAGACGAATGTCCCCACGCCTCGGTATTCTCATCATTATCGGCGTGACGCTTTGGCGCGTCGTCACATTGGGCTTCGACAACACCGACCTGTTCGTCGACGGATCTCAATACTGGTTCTGGTCGCAGAACTTCGACTTCGGCTTCTTCTCGAAGCCACCGATGATCGCCTGGGTGATCCGCGCGGTGACCGAGCTTTCGGGATCGAGCGCGATCTTCTGGATCAGGGTCTCCGGTCCGCTCGTTCACATGGCGACCGCGCTTGTCCTGATGATGATCGCGAAACGCTTCGTCAGCCGCGATATCGTGGGCTGGATCGGGGTTACCTATATCACCCTGCCCGGCGTCGCCCTGTCTTCCGTCTTCTTCTCGACCGACGTCATCCTCCTGTTCTTCCTGGCGGTCGCTCTGTTTGCCTATTTCGGCCTGACGAAGCAGCGTTCGATCGGCCTGGCGCTCCTGATGGGCGTGGCCTTCGGCTGCGCTTTCCTGTCGAAATACGCGATCCTTTTCGTCGTTCCCGGCGGCCTGATCGCATTGCTGCTTCTGCCGATGGCGCGGATCGGCTGGCGCGACTTCTTCATTTCGGTCGCGGCCGCGATCGTTGTGGCGGCGCCGAACGTCTGGTGGAACGTCACCCATGACGGCACGACGATCAAGCACACCACGAGCATCGCCCGCTGGGGCGAGATGAGCCTCAACTTCGGACAGGGAATCGAGTTCTTCGCCGCGCAGTTCGGCGTCGTCGGGCCAATCGTGTTCTTCGCGATGCTCTGGGCGGTCTACCGTGTCCTGAAGGGGCAAGGCAGCGCGATCGAGAAACTGCTCATCTGGCTTTCGGTTCCGGTCGTGCTCCTGATCACGCTCCAGGCGCTGATCGGCAAGGCCTATGCCAACTGGGCCGTGACCGCCTATGTCGCCGGCACGATCCTGGCCGTCTGGCTGCTGCATCGCGTCTGGCCCAAGGGACTGCGCGTGTCTTTCGCCATCAACGGCACCGCCAGCCTGCTGTTTCCGCTTGCCGCCATCTTCGCGAACCAGCTAGTGCTGCCGAACGGCACCGAAGTGATGAAGCGCTATCTCGGCCGCAGCGCGGTCAGCCGCGAAGCCGCCGATCTGGCGCGTCAGGCGGGTACCGGAATCCTCGTCAGCGACAACCGCGACATGCTGGCGGACATGTATTACACGCTCAGAGACGAACCGCTGAAGATTTACGCGCGGCCGCCGGCGGGGGCACCCGACAACTACTATGAGCAGACCTTCGCCTTGCCCGCCGATGTCAGCGAAGACGTGCTGTTCGTGACCACACAGCCCTTCGATTGCGCCGAAACGCCACAGACCATCAAGTCGTGGCAGCCAAGCGGCGGCTATTATCGCGGAAAAGTGATCTACGCCTACAAGGCCAAGGCAAGCTGCGTGGCGGCCCGCGAATAACGTCTCATTCGGTTGCGGACTGGAGGCAGATGCAGGTGCCCTTGCCTTCGACCTCGATGAAGGCAACGCCCCCGTTTTCAAAGGCCAAGCGCAGTTGCGCCTCCGTCGCGCGATGCAGTTCGTGGTGCATTCCCTCGTAGTCGCGGATCGTGCTGCGGGAGACGGCGGCATGATCGGCGAGGTCGACCTGCGTCCAGTCCAGCAACCCCCTGGCAGCGCGGCATAAAGCGGGAGTTAGAATTGTTTCTTTCGCGCCTTGACCCATAATGTCAAACCACCCATATTGGTTGATATAAGCCATATATGTCATAATTAAAACGGAATTTCCAGCCGGGAGAATACGGATGCCAGAAGCGACACCTTTGATTTCCACGATTGTCGGGGGTCTTGTGCTCGCGTTCATCCTCGGTGCCCTGGCTAACCGGCTGAAGATGCCGCCTCTGGTCGGCTATCTCATTGCCGGCGTTCTCGTTGGGCCATACACGCCCGGCTACGTGGCGGACCAGAACCTCGCGCCCGAGCTCGCCGAGATCGGCGTCATCCTCCTGATGTTCGGTGTCGGCCTGCACTTTTCGCTCAAGGATCTTCTGTCGGTGCGCGGCATCGCGGTACCGGGCGCGATCGTGCAGATCGGTTTCGCCACCCTGCTCGGCTGGGGACTGGGCGCGATGATGGGATGGTCAACGGGCGGAAGCCTCGTCTTCGGCCTCGCTCTTTCCGTCGCGTCGACCGTCGTGCTCCTGAAGGCATTGCAGGAGCGGCGGCTGATCGAGACGGAACGCGGCAAGATCGCGGTCGGCTGGCTGATCGTTGAAGACCTTGCCATGGTGCTCGCGCTCGTCCTCATCCCGGCGGCGGCCAGCATCGGCAGCGAACAGGGGACCGTCGAGCCCTTGTCGGCTGCGATCAACCGTATATTCGGCCTGGACATGGGCATCGGCGGCATCATCGGCATGACGCTGGTCAAGGTGGCGCTCTTCGTCGGCGTGATGCTGGTCTTTGGTCGGCGTCTCATTCCGTGGACGATGCACCGCATCGCCCACACCGGTTCCCGCGAACTGTTCCGCCTCGGCGTCCTGGCGATCGCGCTTGGCGTCGCCTTCGGCGCAGCCAAGCTGTTCGGCGTCTCGATCGCGCTCGGCGCCTTCTTCGCCGGCATGGTTCTGGCCGAAAGCGAGCTCAGCCATCGGGCGGCGCAGGAAAGTCTGCCGCTGCGCGACGCCTTCGCGGTTCTGTTCTTCGTTTCGGTCGGCATGCTGTTCGATCCGAACATCCTGGTCGAACAGCCGATCCCGCTGCTGGCCACCGTCTTCATCATCGTCATCGGCAAGTCGCTGGCCGCCTTCCTCATCGTGCTGCTGTTCCGCAAGCCGGTGGGCACCGCGTTGACGATTTCGGCCAGCCTGGGCCAGATCGGTGAATTCTCCTTCATTCTCGCGGCACTCGGCGTGGCGCTCGGACTGCTGCCGGAAGAAGGCCGCGACCTGATCCTCGCCGGCGCCATCATCTCGATCATCCTCAACCCGTTGCTCTTCTACGTCTGCGACAAAATTCGGCCGCTGCTGGAGGCGAAGCGCGAGGAGCATCACGCCGAGCCAACGACCGCGGAAGCCGCGAGCGAAGCGACGGAAGAGCCCCTGATCGTTCAGGACGAGGTGCATGCGACCAAGCTTTCGGGCCACGCCATCCTCGTCGGCTATGGCCGGGTCGGCAGCATCGTCGGGCAGAACCTGAAATCCTCCGGCACGCCCTTCGTCGTCATCGAAGATTCAGACAACCGGATCACCGCGCTTCGCGAGCAGGGTATCGAGGTGGTCAGCGGCAACGCCGTGACGCGCGAAGTGCTCGATCTCGCCAATCTCCAGGGCGCACGAAGCCTGGTCATCGCCATTCCCAACGCTTTCGAGGCATGCCGCGTGGCCGAGCAGGGCCGTGCGGTCAATCCCGGCGTGCTGATCGTGGCGCGCGCGCATTCCGACGCCGAGGTCGAAGAGCTGAAGCAATACGGCGCGGACACGGTGATCATGGGCGAACGCGAAATCGCCATGGGCATGCTTGACCGGCTATCCCAAGTGCATCATGACAGTGCACCCTATGAAGTCGAGACCGAGGCTGGTATAAGCGCGGCTGAGGAAACGCCTTCCCCAGAGAAACAATGAGAGAACTTTGCGCCGTTGAGCCGGTTCGAGATTGAAAATCCGCAGGATGACCAGATGAGGTTCGATACGCGCCGCATGAGCGGTCGCGTTGCCGTCTCGCTGGTCGTCGCGGTCTTCGCCTATCTCGGCCTGCTGTTCGGCGGCAATCTCGCGCTTGGTCCCGCACGTGGTCCCAACGCCGTCTCGTCCTCGAGCAGGGATGGTCAACCGCAAGAGGTCAGCGCCCACGAAATCGTGCGCGGCATGCTGGCCGGCGGAGCGCAAGGCCGCCCAGAGATACGCGACCTTTGCGTCGGGCGATGCGGCGACGGTGGATCAGCCGCCCATCAAGCGCGCGGTTCTCGTTTCACTCCCGCTTTCGCAATCAACGTCCTCGGCCTTTCGCGCGCCTGACGCGAAGCCTTACGATTCGCACGGTCCGCCTCGGCTCGCGGCCTGACGACACGCGCCTAGCCCGGCGCCCTCCATTGCATTTTCGACACGCCCGCCTGCGCTCGAAGCGCAGGCTCAAGCGTTATCAAGGATAGACAACACAATGCGCACCTCACCATGGCTGGTGGCCACCTATACGGTGATCATTCTCCTCGGCATTCTGATCGCCCTGCCGAATGCCCTGCCGCAATCCACCTTGCAGAGCCTTCCCTCGTGGCTCCCGCGCCAGCAGGTTTCGCTCGGCCTCGATCTTCGCGGCGGCTCGCACCTCGTTCTCGAGGTCGATGAAGCCGACTTGACGCGCGAGCGTCTGCAATCGCTGCTGCAGGACGCGCGCCGCGTTCTGCGCGAGAAGAACATCCAGACGAAATCCGTCGTTCGCAACCAGAACCAGATCGTCGTGGCGCTGAACGACCCGTCGCAGACCAACGACGCCATCACCCAGCTCAAGACGCTCGGCAACACGATCGCGACCGGCCTTTCCGCCGGCCAGTCCGATCTCGCGGTCACGACCAGCGGCGGCAACATCATCGTCGCCTTCTCGCAAGCCGGTATCTCCAGCAACGTCGACAGCGCCGTCCAGCAGAGCCTTGAAGTCATTCGCCAGCGCGTCGACCAGGTCGGCGTGGCCGAACCGACGATCCAGCGTGTCGGCGGCAACCGCGTTCTCGTGCAGCTGCCGGGTGCGCAGGATCCGACCCGCCTTCGCCAGCTTCTCGGCTCGACCGCCAAGATGTCCTTCCATATGCTTGCGCCGAACAATGCTCCCGGCCCCGGCGTATCGATGCTGAAGGATGACGAAGGCAACACCTATCCGGTTCTCGACCGTGTCGAAATCTCCGGCGATCGCCTCTCCGACGCCCGCGTCAGCTTCGACCAGAGCCAGCAGCCCGTCGTCAGCTTCCGCTTCGACAGCGCCGGCGCGACCCGCTTCGCCGAAATCACCCGCCAGAACGTCGGCAATCCCTTCGCCATCGTTCTTGACGACAAGGTGTTGAGCGCGCCTGTCATCCGCGAACCGATCACCGGCGGCTCCGGCCAGATTTCCGGCAACTTCTCGGCCGAGACGGCCAACACGCTTGCCGCCATGCTGCGCGCCGGCGCGCTCCCGGCCAAGCTCACCGTCATCGAGGAGCGCACCGTCGGCGCCGACCTCGGCGCCGATGCGATCCAGATGGGTATCTATTCCGGTATCGTCGGCTTCATCCTCGTCGCGGCCTTCATCTTCCTGCTCTATGGAACCTGGGGCATTCTCGCCAACGTCGCTCTGCTCATCCACACGATCCTGACCTTCTCGGCCCTGACGCTCGTCGGCGCCACGCTGACGCTGCCCGGCATCGCCGGCGTCGTGCTCGGCATCGGTCTCGCGGTCGATGCGAACGTTCTGATCAATGAGCGCATCCGTGAAGAAACCCGCAAGGGCAAGGGCGCGTTCGCGGCCATCGACACCGGCTTCCGCCGCGCCTACTCGACCATCATCGACGGCAACATGACGGCGCTTATCGCCGCCGCCATCCTGTTCTGGTTCGGCTCCGGCCCGGTTCGCGGCTTCGCGGTCACCATGGCGCTCGGCCTGATCATCTCGATGTTCACGTCGGTCGCCTTCGTTCGCGTCTCGATGATCGAGATCACCCGCCGCTTCAAGCTGAAGACCATCAACATCAAGCCGCTGCTGCCGGTCTTCTACCCTTACGACAAGCACATCCAGTTCATGAAGGCGCGCTTCTTCGGCGTGACCGTCTCCGCGCTGCTGTCGCTCGCATCGGTCGTGCTGTTCATCACTCCGGGCCTCAACTATGGCGTCGACTTCCGCGGCGGCATCCAGATGTCCGTGAAGACGCAGGACGCGACCGATCTCGGCCGGTTCCGCGAAAGCCTGAACAGCCTCGGCCTCGGCGAGGTTTCGCTGCAGTCCTATGGTGACAACAACACCATGGCCGTGCGTGCCCAGCGCCAGGACGGTGGTGAAGAGGCGCAGACCGCGGCCGTCACCAAGCTCAAGGAAGAGATCGTCAAGATCGACCCTTCGGCAACGGTGCTTGGAACCGATGTCATCGGTCCGAAGGTCAGCGGCGAGCTTGCATGGGCGGGTATCCTGTCCGTCGTGATCGCCAGCCTCGCGATGCTGCTCTACATCTGGTACCGCTTCGAGTGGCCGTTCGCGGTCGGCGCCATCGTGACGCTCATTCTCGACGTGACGAAGTGCATCGGCTTCTTCGCGCTCACCGGGCTCGACTTCAACCTGACCGCCATCGCGGCGATCCTCACGCTGGTCGGCTACTCGGTGAACGACAAGGTCGTCGTCTACGACCGCATGCGTGAAAACATGCGCCTCTACAAGTCGATGCCGCTGCGCGAGCTGATCGACAAGTCGATCAACGAGACGCTGGCCCGAAGCATCTACACCAACGTCACCGCCTTCCTCGCCCTGCTGCCGATGGCAATCTGGGGCGGCAGCGCGGTGTCGAGCTTCGCGATCCCGATGGTCTTCGGCATCGTCGTCGCGGCGGCATCGTCGGTGTTCATCGCGGCGCCGATCCTGCTGTTCCTCGGCGACTGGCGTACGCGCCACCGCGCCGCGGTTTCGACCAACGACGACAAGGTCGACATCATTCCGCCGAGCTCGCGCAAGTCGGCAGGCTGAGCCAACGATCGACCTTTTCAGGTTGCTTCCGTGAAATTGATGCGGGCGCCGGTTGCAGAACCGGCGCCCGCTTTCTATTCTCCGCCCGGGCTGAAGCGCGTTGCGATCCCCCGGATTCGCGTCACGATTCAAGTCCGGTTTTGTCGCATGTCGTTGCCGCAAAGCCGCTGCACACTTTGCGCGACATGCTTTAGGGCGGGCGAGGCGATATATGTCATCATCGACGACAGAGACCGACGAAACGCGCATCAAGCGCTTCCTCGCCATTGCCTCGCACGACCTGCAATCGCCGCTGCGCCACATCGCGATGTACGCGGAGATCCTTCTCGACGAGATCGGCGACAGGGTCGATGGCGAACACCTGGAATATCTGAGGACCATTCTCGCCAAGACGCAGGCCGCGCAGGAGCTGACGAAGGGGCTGATCGGCTTCGCATCGGGTACGCCCAGGCTTACGATCAGGGATGTCGATACCAGGCTGCTCGTCGGGCAGATCTGGGCGGAACTGCGCTTCGAGGTCGATGCGCCGAAGGCGACGATCGAGATGGGGGACCTGCCCGGCGTGCGAACCGATGCGGGCATCCTGGGACTGGTGCTGAAGAACGTGATGGCGAACGGGCTCATGCACCGTGCCGATGCGGATGAGGCCTGTCGGCTGACGATCGAGGCGGAGGCCGATGCCTCGCAATGGGCGATCCATATCGCCGACAATGGGCCGGGCATCGCGCGGGAGCATCAGGAGAACATATTCACCGCCTTCTGGAGCCTGCAGCCGGAGGGTGCCGCGAGGCGGCCGGGCCTCGGGCTGGCGGCCGCGCGTGAACTTGTCACCGCGCTCGGCGGCTCGATCTCGCTGCAGACCTCGGCCGAGACGGGAAGCCGCTTTACCATCCGCCTGCCGGTACAGTGACGCGTCAGATGTTGTAATCGTCCTTCCAGACGTCTGGCATGTCGTAGCGAACATATTCGCGGATGATGTATTGCAGCGTCTCGACGTCGAGCTCGTCCTTGCCGATGCGAAAGTCGACGCCGTAGTCCTGGAACTGCTGGAAGTAGCTGTCGGACACATCCATCGATATGACGCCGATCGGGCCGGTATAGCTGGCGGCACGCAGTTTCGGCACCGTCTGGCGAAAATCCGCGTTCGGCAGCAGCCGGTTGTCGAGCAGAATCAGGTCGAACCTGTCGCTGCCGATCTTTGCCAGCGCATCGCGGACCGACTGCGCGTAATCCAGCTCGACCATCGGCTCGGTGACCGCTGACAACGTCTTCTTAAGGGCGCGGAACTCGATGAACTCGTCATCGATGAAAAGGATCCTGACGGTCTCGCCGCGCGCCATGTCTTGCGTCAATCCGGCGTTCTCGCTCACGAAACGAGCCCCATGCGCAATGCCATCGCGACCATATGCACGCGATTGACCGCACCGAGCTTCCTGACCGACGCCGCGATATGCGAATTGACGGTGTGCTCCGACAGGCCGAGGATGATGGCGATCTCCGCCGATGTCTTGCCTTCACTGGTCCAGCGAACCACTTCACTCTCCCGTTGGGTCAAACGCCCGGACATTTCGTTGACCAGTATTTCCTCGTAGAACTTGTCGAATATCCGCATCGTGTCGAGCAGGATATCGGCGACCTCGCCCTGGTCCGGCTGCTGACGCTTGCCACTGAAGGCGACGCAATAGCGCCGGCCCTCGGGCGTGAAAAGCGGGATGAGCAGAAAGCTGTTGGTGTCGAACTCGTTGAGAACCAGATCGGGCGGATAGCCCTCCAGATTGTTGGCCCTGCCGCTCACGGGGGTCGCCAGGAACTGCGCGGCCTTGGACTTGATGAAGCCGAGCGCACGGGCCATGGCGTAGACAAAGAAGCCGGTCTGGCGTTCGGCGACATTGGTGATGATGATATCGCGGGCGCCGAAGGGCTGCGACGCCTCGGAGATGCGGGCGAGCGCGAAGCTGTCGAAGGCGTAGTGATGCGCGGCCGCCTTCAGAAGCCGAAAGAAATCCGTGCGGTTGATCGCCCGCCCCAGTTCCGGGCCAGCGTGAAATGGAAGTGCCATCGCGCTACTCATTCCGCATTCTTGCCTCCAGCCTGCCTTCGCGACCAGTCTCAGCAGCATCCCCTGAATTCTGGAGACACGCGCCAGACTGGTACAGTTAACAACCGAGTGTGGGCTTTCGAGGGAACCGGCACTTGAGGTCGATCACAAAATCGGCATGCGCCCCCGTTTTAGCCCGACACCTCGGTATTCGCCCTTTTCTACGCCATACGCTGCGCGTTTCGCGCGTCAGCGAGACGGCAGAATTCAGTCACAGGTTTTCCGAGGTTGTTATGGCCAACAAAGTCAAACGGCCCTCCCCGGCATCGTCTCACACTGGTCTATGCGTATAGTGTGAAATGTAGCCAAAGTCGTGTCAATCAGACTTGCAACCATTGCGTCATAAATACCTAATAAAGTCCGCTGTCTTCGGCGGACGAAGAGCCGATATGCATGAGGACAGTGAGATCGACCGGTTTCTCGACGTATAGATCCGCGCCGCACGCCAATGCACGCTCCCGATCCGCCGTGGCGTCCGACCCCGAACACACGGCGATTCGCATGGACGAGAACCGCCGGTCGGCGCGCAAACGGGTGATCAGGCCAATACCGCTGTCGAGAGGCATGTATAGATCGACGATGAGCAGCGCGGGCAGCGCCAGACCCTCCGCCACGGAAGCATGGAGCGCGTCAAAGGCGGCGTCGCTGGTCGCAAAGCAGGAAAGGTCGATGTCGTCGCGCGCTCTGCGACAGACATATTGCGCGTAGAACAGGTCGTCGCGGCTGTCGTCCACATAATATACCGCCGGCATCGCCACCTCCTGCTCTCGCCCCGGTGCGCCGTTCGACGACAAGGCAAAGCATACGGGTCCAGCATATTGCCGCGCACGCCGATGCGGCAACTATCGCGGCGGATGTATATTGAATAATTTTCAATTCTGGAAATAGTAACCCCGCGGACGGGAGAGCAACGCGTGGTGAAACCGATCATTGGTCGAAGGACGAGTACGCCCTGGCGCCAGGAACGACACCGCTTGACCACGATCGTGCTCGGCCTGCTCATGCTCCTGCTCGGCGTGACGATCCTATTCGCCTGGGTGTGGCAGATCGAGCCGGTCCTCTTCCTGATACCCGGCGCGCCGGCGATGGCGATCAACACGGCGATCTGCTTCTGTCTCGCCGGGATTGCGCTCGTCATCTCCGTTTACAACGGCGCCAGCGCGCGGCTCGCCGCTTTCCTCCTGTTTTCGCTCGGCGCGGCGATGAGCGGCATACGGCTGATCGAACTGACCTTCGTCGGGCACCAGCCGCAGATCATGGAGCGCTTCCTGGCCGGCATCTTCGTCGATCCGGCATTTTTTGGCCGCGTCGGCGGCGGCATGGCGCTGAATACGGCCGTGATCATGTTCTTCTCCAACCTCTCGCTGGCACTGACACCACCGGACCGGAAGGGCAAGGCGAGGCTGTTCCAGGAATTGATCGGCTATGTGGTGATCGGCCTCGGCATC
The DNA here is from genome assembly GCF_030053015.1 of Rhizobium sp. AN80A. Taxonomy (NCBI): domain Bacteria; kingdom Pseudomonadati; phylum Pseudomonadota; class Alphaproteobacteria; order Hyphomicrobiales; family Rhizobiaceae; genus Rhizobium; species Rhizobium sp. AN80A. The sequence goes on from NZ_JASJPX010000003.1 coordinate 2,258,735, forward strand.
TCGGCGCTTGCCGGATACGCCATGCAGACCGAACATATCTATCGCTGGGGGTCGAATATCGGCATGGCGGTGCATACCGCCGTCGGCGTGACACTGCTCGGCTCGGCGATGCTGGTGCGATCCTGGTGGCTGCAGCCGGACCATTATGGCGGCATGCCCGTCTGGCTGCCCGGCGCGATCTGCTTCGTCGGGCTGATGATCGATCTCTACACCCCGCTCGGCGTCGTCAACGGCATGATCTATGTGCCGCTGATCCTCACCTCGCTGTGGTTCAGCAGCCGTACCGCGCCGTTCAACCTGGCATTCGTCTGCTCCATCCTGATCCTGCTCGGCTTTCTCGCCGTCGATCGACATGGCGGGAGCTATGGCTATGAGGCGACGAACCGCGCCATAACCGTCGCCATGCTCTGGCTGGTGGCGACCTTCGTGTTCTTCTTCCAGCGCAAGAGCGATAGCCTCGATGCCGAGCGCATCCGTTTCGATGCCGTGACGCGCAACACGCCGAACGCGATCGTCGCCATGGACCCGCAGGGCAATATCTCGCTGTTCAACCCGGCGGCGGAAGAGATGTTCGGCCAGACATCGAAGGAAGCGATCGGCCAGAGCGTGCACATGTTGCTGCCGGAGACCTATCACGCGGGGCTCGACGACTATTTCCGGCGGTCGCTGCTCTTGAGCGAGGAAGGCGGTACCGGGACAACCGGGACCATCTCCGGCATCAGGCGCAACGGAGAGACATTCCCGCTCGATGTCTCGCTGAGCGCCTTCAGGACCGGGGCGACGGTCACCTTCGTCGCCATTCTCAGGGATATCAGCCTGCGGGTGCAGCAGGAGGAACAGCTGCGGACGATGTTTCGCCAGCTCCAGGCCTATACCGACGACCTGGAGCGCAGCAATTCCGACCTCGACGAGTTCGCCTACATCGCCTCGCATGACCTCAAGGAGCCGTTGCGGGGGATGCACAATCATTCCCGCTTCCTGCTGGAGGATTACGAGACCGTACTCGATGAGGACGGCGTGCGGCGCCTCAACCGCATCGTCCGGCTCAGCCAGCGCATGGAGAAGCTGGTCAACGACCTTCTCTACTTCTCGCGGATCGGCCGGCAGCAGCTGGCGGTCAAGCGCACCGATGTTCATGCCGTGGTCAAGGACGTGGTCGCGACCATGGAGCTCTATCTGGAAGAGCGGCGGGCGAAGGTTGTCATCGAGGGCGCGCTTCCCGAGGTCGTCTGCGATTCGCTGCGGCTGACCGAGGTCTACCGCAACCTGATCACCAATGCGGTGAAGTACAACGACAAGGCCGAGCCGGTCGTGACCGTCGGTCACGTCGCCGCGTTTGTCGGCGACGATGGTCGCCTGGCCAGTGACGTCTATTTCGTGCGGGACAACGGCAAGGGCATTCCGCGCGAGTTTCACGAGGATATCTTCCGCATCTTCAAACGGCTGGAGAAGACGCAGGAGGCGGACGACGGCACCGGCGCGGGACTGACCTTCGTGCGCAAGATCATCGGCCGTCACGAGGGCGACGTCTGGCTGGAGTCAGAGGTTGGCCAGGGCACAACCTTCTATTTTACATTGGGTCACAAGCGCGAGGGGCAGCATGCAGCACCGTGAATCACAGCCGATCCTGATCGTCGAGGACAGCGAGGACGACTACGAAGCGACGATCCGCGCCTTCAAGCGCGCCAAGCTCAAGAACCCGGTGCAATGGGCGCCATCGGGTCAGCAGGCGCTGGATCTGCTGGCTACGATGGAGACGCGCCCGGGCCTCATCCTGCTCGACCTCAACATGCCGGGGCTCGATGGCCGCAAGACGCTGGAGGCGATCAAGTCCAACCCGGCCTGGCGTAAAATCCCGGTGGTCATCCTGACCACATCTGACGACGAGCGCGATATCGAGGGCTGCTACGCACTCGGCGCCAACACCTACGTCCAGAAGCCTGTCGATCTCGACGGTCTGTTCGCCGCGATCCAGAGGCTGAAGGAATACTGGTTCGAGATCGCCATATTGCCTCTGGAGGGGTGAGTATGGCCGAGGGCAGCGCGGTACTTGTTATCGACGACAATATCGACGACCGCGAGGTTTACCGGCGGATGCTGGCGCGCGTGCCGGGCGCGAGCTATGTGGTTTTCGAAGCGGAAAACGGCGACGAGGGCATAGCGCTCAACGCACAGAAGCGGCCGGATTGCGTGTTGCTCGACTACTCGCTGCCGGGCCGCGACGGCGTTGGCGTGCTCGAGGAGATATTGAAGCTCGATCCCTCCGCCAACGTGATCATGCTGACGGGCCAGGGAAGCGAGACGATCGCCGTCGAGGTGATGAAGGGTGGCGCGCGGGACTACCTCACCAAGGACACGCTTTCGCCGGAGACGCTGCACCGCTGCATCCAGAGCGCCATCATGCATGGCGATCTCGCCGCCAGGCTCGAACAAAAGCAGCAATCGCTCGAGATCTTCACCCGCGCCATGGCCCATGACCTGAAGGAACCGCTGAGGACGATCAAGTCGTTCAGCAGGCTGCTGCAGGCCTCGCCATCGCTGGCGCATGACGATCACGACCTGCTCGGCTACGTGCTCAGCGCCGCCGACCACATGGAGGAGCTGATCGTCAAGGTATCTGGCTTCTCGAAGCTCGAGGCTTCCGGCGATCTGGAGGTGAAGCCGGTATCGCTGTCGGCGATCGTCGATCAGGTGGAGCGCAATCTGCGCGAACAGATCAGCAGCCGCGGCGCGGCGATCGAGCGTGGCCCGCTGCCCGAGGTGATGGGCGACGGGACGCTTCTGGTGCAGATGCTGCAGAACATCATCTCCAACGCCATCAAATATTGCGAGACCGAGGAGCCGCGCGTGCGGATCTCGGCGCAACGCGAAGATGCGCTCTGCCGGATCGCCATCAGCGACAACGGGCCCGGCATCGCGCGCGATCATCGCGAGCTGATCTTCCAGCCTTTCAAGCGGCTCGTTGGCCGCGGCATCGAGGGCACGGGGCTCGGGCTTGCGATCTGCCGGCGGATCGCCCAGCTGCATGGCGGCGCGATCTGGTGCGAGGACGCGGAGGGGGGCGGCACGACCTTCATCGTGGAGCTGCCGCTGGCATTGCCGGAGACGGACAAGGCGCCCGCCGGCGCGGCAAGCCGACGGCAAGAAGAGCAGCGTGCGGATAGGATCGGCCGCGTGGCCGAGGTGTTGCTGGTCGAGGACAGTCCAGCCGACGTGCAGCTTCTGAAGATCAAGCTGATGAAGCGGGAAAAAGTGACGTTCAACCTGCATGTCGCCTCGAACGGCCGCGAGGCGATGCAGCTTCTCGAAGAGCGATCGGCCGGTGGTCACGATCCTTTGATCGACCTCATCCTGCTCGATATCAACATGCCGATCATGGACGGATTCGAGGTTCTGGAGGCGCTTTCGCGCGATAAAAGGTTGAGCGGGATACCGGCCTTCATCCTCAGCACATCAAGCGATGAGGATGATATGGAGCGTGCCAAGGCGCTTGGCGCGCAGGCCTACATGGTCAAGCCGCCAACGCGGCAGCAGCTGGAACTCGCGCTGCGGGATGTGCGGACTTTGGATTTGCAGCCTTGCGGAGATGCCCTAATTCTTTATGCAGAGCAAACAAGGCACCAAACACACGCAACGATATGACCGTTATCATCACCTTCATCTCCGCGCTCCTCCTGTCCCCAATGCAATCCGGGCTCTCGTCAATGACTTCAGGCATCCACCACATCACGCTTCTCACCAGAAAGGTGCAGGCGAACGTCGATTTCTATGCCGGTTTTCTCGGCATGCGACTGGTCAAGCAGACGGCCGGTTTCGAAGACGCGACGCAGCTGCACCTCTTCTACGGTGACGCCGTGGGGACGCCCGGGTCGCTCGTGACGTTTCTGGTGTGGGAGGATGGCGCGCCCGGCCGCGCCGGCTTCGGCCAGCTCAGCGAACTGGCGTTGGCGATCAACCCTTCGAGCATCGGTTACTGGCTGACGCGGGCGATGAGCTACGGCATCCGCGCCGAGGGACCGGCGGACGAATTCGGCGAGCCGGTGCTGCGCCTGAAGGACCCCGACAACATCATCGTCAAGCTCGCCGGCGCCTCGACGGTGACGTCACCGACGCCGTGGCACGGCGCGGATGTTCCCGCCGAACATGCCGTGCAGCGCGTGCGCGGGACGACCATGCTGACCGAGGAGCCGGAGAAAAGCCGCGCCTTCGTGGAAAACCATTTCGGCTACCGCTTCCAGGAGAACCGGGGCAACATCGACCGGCTGGTCTCGCAGTCCGGCGACATCGTCGATATCAGAAACGCCAAGGGCTTCTGGTCCGGCGCGCCGGGGACGGGCACGTTCGACCATGTCGCCTTCCGCGCCAGCGATGACGCGGCGCTGTCGAAGACGCATGACGCGCTGAAGAAGGAAGGCTCCTCCGAGGTCAACGTGCACGACCGCAAGTATTTCCGTTCGCTCTATGTGCGCGAACCGGGCGGCACGCTGATCGAGCTGGCGACGGACAAGCCCGGCATGACGGTGAACGAGCCGCCGGCGACGCTTGGCCAAAAGCTGTTCCTTCCCAAGGACCCGATCACCGATCTGAAGGACCTGAAAGTGGTTCTGCCGCAGTTCTCGATGCCCGGCGAACCCAGGGTCAACTATCGCGATCTGCCCTTCGTGCACCGCTTCTATACGCCGCCGAACCCCGATGGCACCGTTTTCGTCCTGCTGCACGGTTCTGGGGGCAACGAGACGACGCTGATGCCGCTCCTGAACAAGGTGGCGCCGCGCGCGACGCTGCTCGGCGTGCGCGGGCGGGCGACGGAGGAAGGCATTCCTCGCTGGTACAAGCGCATCACGCCGTTTTCTTTCGATCAGCAGGATATCAAGAACGAGGCCGAGGCTTTCGCCGCCTTTATCGAGGGGGCGGTCAAATCCTATGGGCTCGATCCGAAGAAGCTTGTCTATGTCGGCTATTCCAACGGCGCCAATCTGTTGAACTCGCTTCTCTACCTGCACCCCAACCTGGTTCACAAAGCGGTTCTGCTCCGTTCCATGCCGGTTCTGAGCGAATATCCGCGCGCTGACCTGAAGGGAACCGATCTGCTCGTTATCAGCGGCAAGACGGATGCCTATGGCAAATATGCAAGCGACCTTGAGACACGGCTGAAGGCTTCCGGCGCAACCGTCGATTCGACAGTCATCCCCACAGGGCACTTGCTTGGAGATGCCGATATTCCTGTTATCCAGAAGTGGCTGACCAATGACGAATAGCGCACCAGCGGGCGCAACCGTGTCGTTGCCTGCGCCGGGTGGGTCGGTCATTACCGGTTGATCCACCGCTTTCAGGGACACACCCGCTGGTCGCATTATTGAAATTTTACTCGGGGCCGTCGTATTCCCTCAAGTCCTGCGGCGGGCCTTTTCTTGCGTTTATCTTTCAATTTCGCCGGCTTTCTTGATCGATATTGGTCCGCCGAGAACACTTCTCATTTGCTTCCAAACCATTTCGCCGATGCGAAGAAGCATGATACGACGGACAAAATCATACGCAAGAAACCACAGCGCTCCTTCATATATTTATCTATTTTACAACACGATATAAATAGAACAATCGCGATCAATGAAAGAAAGTAAACAGAATTACGACTTACATAATATTAAACAAACACGAATTATTACAATTACCGTTCCCGTTTGTCGAAATAATATCCGGTTAATATCAACCTCCCGCGATTAATAATATACCGGCAAGAAATCACCACATTGTTTTGGTTTTTCGGCAAACTGTATTGGTTTGCTGCAACGCAAAATGTTTCTTGCCGAGGCTGTGGGAGCGCCCTACCCTTCCCTCGACATCGACTGCAGAAGGGAACCCGAATGCCTCCTCAGCCCGTGGACATCAGCCTGATCATCTCATCGAGAAATCGGGCTTATGGACTGACGAACTGCCTGGAAGCCGTTTCGAATGCCGCACGCCAGGCCGATCATCTCAGCCTGGAACTCGTCTTCGTCGACAATGGTTCCACCGACAACACCTCCGCGATCGTCAGCGAATGGGCAGGAACCGCGCCGATCAGCACCAATCTCGTGCATGAAGCGAAGCCGGGCCTTTCCGTCGCGCGCAATAGCGGGCTGGCTGCGGCCAAGGGCAGGATCATCGCCTTCACGGATGACGACTGCGAAGTGTTTCCCGATTATTTTACCGTGATTGCCGCGCTGTTTGCCGCCGACACCGACATCGTGATGCGCGGCGGACGCATCGAGCTTGGCGACGCACGCGATCTGCCCGTCACGATCAAGCCCGAGCTGGAGCCCGCCGTTCTGACAAGCGAGCTGCATGCCGGCGGGTTCATCCATGGCGCCAACATGGCGTTTCCCCGCGCCCTGACCGACAAGGTCGGCCTGTTCGACACCCGCTTTGGCGCCGGCTCTCCCTTTCGCTCGGGCGAGGATACCGATTATGTGCACCGCGCCTTCAATTCCGGCATCCGCGTCGAATATCTTCCGGATTTCGCGGTGAAGCATTTCCATGGGCGCCGGGAGCTCGGCGACGTGAAGAAGCTGCAGAGCGGATATGCCTTCGGCAACGGGGCGCTTTACGCCAAATATCTCTTCGACCGCCGCTCGAACATGCGCGGCATGCTGCGCTGGGACATCCGCCAGGCAGTGCTGGAGGCGATCGGCCGCCGCAAGCTCAGCGACGAACTGGGGCTGACCTATCGCAGCCAGCTCAGAGACAATTTCACCGGGATGGTCGCCTACTGGCGCGGCCAGAAGACGGGCCGGGCCGCTTGAGCCGTCCCAGACCCCGGAAGCATTGCGCCTGCGCATCTAATCGATTGGACACTGAATGACAGATACGGCAATTGGCCACGCCGAGCTGAAGAAAAAGACCGCGCTTTCCGTCCTCTGGTCGGTCATTCGCGTTGCGTGGAGCACGGTTGCGACATTCGTGATCTTCGTCATTCTGGCCCGCATTCTCGGCCCCGGCGATTTCGGCACCTTCGCGCTCGCGAGCCTGTTCGTCGAGATAGGCAGGGTGCTTGCCTATGCCGGGCTCGGCGACGCGGTGACGCGCCAGCTCGACCTCGACGAGGAGCTTGCGGATACCGCCTTCTGGGCAACCATTGCCTTCAGCGCCATCGTCGCGGCCGTCGTCTTCGTCTTCGCGCCTTACTATGGCGATCTGGTCCGCGACCCGAAAGTCTCCGAAATCCTCCGCTGGCTGGCGCCGCTGCTGCCGGTCTCGTCGCTTGCCGTGATCCACAATGCGCGGCTGGCCCGCGAATTCGGCCACAAGAACCTCGCGGCCCAAGCGATCGCCGCCAGCATGCTTTCCGGCATCACCGCCGTCGCCTGCGCCTTCATGGGCTGGGGCGTCTGGGCGCTGGTCGCCCAGACCGCCGTCAACGCCGTCGTCACCGTGCTGCTCGGCTGGGTCGCCTATCCCTGGATGCCGAAGTTCCGTTTCAACGTGCCTTTGTTCCGCTCGGTCTTCCTGTTCAGCATCAGCCTTGTCGTGACGCAGCTGATGTGGATGCTGCTTGCCCGCGTGCAGGATATCTTCATCTCGCGCTGGTACGGCCCGGTCGAGGTCGGCCGCTATCGTATTGCCTGGCGCCTGATCGAGCTGATCGGACAGGCCGTGCTGGCGCCGATCGGCAGTGTCGCGCTGGTGACGCTGTCGCGGCTGCAGAACGACCACATCGCCTTCCGCAACGCCTATAACAAGATCGTCGGCGCCGCCGCACTCGGCACCATCCCGCTGCTGCTCGGCTTCGGCGCGCTGTCCAACGACATGATCGCCATGCTGTTCGGCGACAAGTGGGGCAATGCCGGCGACATCGCCACGGTTCTTGTGCTGATGGCCGTGCCCTTCGTGATGAACTTCTTCGCCTCGTCGGCGCTGTCGGCGGTCAACCGGGCGGAATCGATCCTCTCGGTCGCCGCCCTGCAGCTTGCCGCGACGCTGGTGCTGACCTGGCTGCTGGTGCCCTACGGCGTGGTTGCGGTTGCGGCGGGCTATACGCTGCGCGCCTGGCTGACGCTACCCTATCAGCAGTACGTGCTGGCGCGCTTCGCCAATATCGATGCAATGAGCACGCTGAAGGCCGTGGCGCTGCCGCTGTGCGGCTCGCTGCTGATGGCCGTCTGCGTCTGGTTCGCCCACCCCGTCATCGTCGCGCATGTCGAGAACCGCTGGCTGTCGCTCGGCCTCAGCATCGGCCTTGGCGCGGTGATCTACCTCGCCTTCCTGCCGATCTTCGGCCGTTCCGTCATCCGCCCGTACATCGCGCTTGCAATGTCACTCAATCCGTTTCGCAAACACGCGCGGGCCTGAGGTCCGCGCTTACTTCGGACCTCTTGTCCCTAAAACAAGGAGCCTTCAATGGAATCCAACCTGACGATCATCAACCGCCTGCAGGGCGTGATCGAGAAGAACCTGTCTGATGTCTTCGACCCCTCGGAGCGCTACGCACTGCTGGACTTCCCGAACCACTACAATATCGGCGACAGCGCCATCTGGCTCGGCGAGCTTGCCTATTTCGACAAGAAGCGCTCGCGTCCGTCCTATGTGACCGAAATCCCGACCTTCGACGAGGACCGCATGCTTGGCGCCATCGGCGACGGCCGGATCTTCCTGCATGGCGGCGGCAATTTCGGCGACATCTGGGCGGGCTACCGGCAGTTTCGCGAAAACATGCTGGAGCGGCACAAGGGACGGCCGATCGTGCAGCTGCCGCAGACCATCCACTTCAAGGATCAGGCCAACGTCGACAGCACCGCGCGGGCGATCGAAAAGCACGGCCAGTTCACGCTCCTGGTGCGCGACAAGAAGAGCCTTGCCTTCGCGCAACGCTGGTTCCAGTGCGAGACGCGGCTTTGCCCCGACATGGCCTTCTGCATCGGGCCGGTCGCAAAGCCGGTGCCGCAGCACGAGCTGCTCTTGAACCTGCGCGAGGACCAGGAGGTCGGCACGCCGCAGGACCTGACGGCGGCGACGCAGCGTCCGGGCACCGTGAAATCGGACTGGCCGGACGAGCCCGCCGATTTCCAGAAGCAGACCAAGCACGCGGCCATTCTGAAGGGGCTGCTGTCAGGCAAGATCGGTGGACGCGCCCGCATGACGGAACTTGCCTACCGCGAGCGCGCGCAGCAGCGCTTCGACCGCGGCGTGGCGCTTCTGGGTTCGGCGCGACAGGTCATCACCGACCGCATGCACGGCCATATCATGTGCGTGCTGATCGGCGCCGACCATTGCGTGCTCGACAACAGCTACGGAAAGACCAGCAGCTTCATCGAGGCCTGGAACACCTGCAATACGGAAAAGGCGGAGCTGGCGGCCACCGTCGACGAGGCGCTGGCCATTCTCGACGCACGCCGCATGCAGAAGCAGGCAGCCGTCGCCTGATGACAATCAACCTCGCCGGGCGATCATGATCCCGGCGAGGACCACGAGGCCACCGACGGCCTGCATCGAGCCGATCGGCTCGCTGAGCAGTATCCATGCGAGGATCGCGGCCACGACCGGCTGCAGGAGCAGGGTCAGCGAGGAGAAGGCCGCAGGCAGGTAGGCCAGCGCATAGGTGATCGCCACCTGGCCGGTGGCGTGGCTGATGAAGGCGAGGCCGAAGACCATTGCCCAGCCATAAATGGTCGTGGGGAAGAGCTGGCCTTCCAGAAAGAAGCCGAACGGCAGCAGGCAGACAGCCGCGGACGCCGTGCTCCACAGCATGATACGCACCGTATCGAAGCGCGCGCGCAGCTTGCCGATGGCGAGGATGTAGAGCGCGTAGCAGATCGCGGCGATAATGGCACCGCCGTCGCCCAGCGGATCGCCCTCGCCCAGCGCCGCCGGACCACCCTTGAGAATAACGACGCCGGCGATCGCCAGCAGCAGCCCCACCACGAAAACGCGCGTGACGGCCACGCCCATGAACAGCACGCCGATAATGGTGACGAAAACAGGCGCGAGGTTGGCAAGCAGCGTCGCGTTGGCAACGGATGTGATCGTTATCGACAGATGCCAGGTGATCAGGTCGGCGGCCAGAATGACGCCGGGCAGGACGAGCAGGCCGCGATCCGACCATGTCTCGGGCTTTGGACCCGTAGGCCCACCCTTGATCAGCGAGAAGATGTAGATCGGGAAGAACGCCAGCGCCACGCGCCAGAAGCCGGTGGCCATGGGCCCCACTTCGGACAGCCGAACGAAGATCGGCGAGCCGCCGATCGCGGCACCGCCGAGGATCAGAGCAGCGAGCGCGAACCGGCTCGAGGGAGCGGACCGAGGGAGAGCGGAGGAGACTTGCGACATGGCGTACCGTGTTTACGGCGTCGCGTGCGATCGAGCGGCGCCATCATGTATCGCAAGTAGCAGAAGCGTCGAGCCGAGAATAGCCCGGGAACGACAGGCGCGGTCGATATCGGCATTGGCGTGCCCAGACCGCGCAAATGCCGGTTTCGGTGTCGGATCAGCCGGAAATAACGGTCGAGAATTCCGGATTGCCGCGGATCGTGTTGCTCACCGTGCAGATCTCGTCCTCGGCGGCGTGGGCGATCTTCTGGCGGGTCTCCTCGTCGATGTCGCCCTTGATGGAGAAGACGATGTTGAAGGTCTTCACCCGCGACAGACCCTCGGTCGCCTTCTCGCCGGTTACGTCGGCCTTGAGCTCGGTGATGCGATCGAGAACGCCGAGCTGGCTCGCCGCCATGCGGGCACTCAAGACCAGGCACGCCGACAGCGACGAATAAAGGAGATCCAGCGGGTTGAAGCCCGGCTGCGATGGGCTGGTGACGATATCGATCTCGCCGCCCGTGGCGGAGGTGACATGCGGGAAGCCGGTGCGGCCGAGAACGGCGCTGGCGCCAACGGGACGAGTGCGAACCTTTAGGTCGGCCATGAGTTATTCCTTTGAGATGATTCCTATCAGTAGATAGGAGCTTCGATTGGCTGGTGCAATGCGCTCTTGTCGCCGCTGCAATCGCAATCCGCAAGGGGCGGCACGCTGCAACCAAGGAAGGAAATCAGCATGCATGACCGATTCGGGACACCCTGCGACGATGATCGTCAAGCTGAGTTTGCCATCCCCATTTCTAGGGGATAGCCCCGCATCAGCCTCGCAATGCAATATGATGTCGCACTAAAACAGAAATGACTATCGGAGTGATCCATGCGAGAACTTGAGACAGTTGCTGTTGCACCAAACGTCGTCTTCGAAACCGCGCCGTTCGGTTACGTCCGCAAGGTCTATGTCGATGACGAGGCCTGCTGGGGCCTGTTCGATCAGGACGGCGATGTGATCTTCGTCGGCGATGCGCCGATCGACTGCCATTCCTACGCCGCCAAGGAGCATATTCGCGTTCAGGTCGTCCATTGAGCGACCTCCACGGCGCCCGCCCCCAAGAACGCGCGCCGAAAAGGTTAAACGGAAGACTTCAGCGATAGGACGGCGTCGATGGTGTCATGGCCACCTGTTCGCTGGAGAAAATCACGAAGGCGAACAGCAGGACGCCGACGAACGTAACGATCGAGGCAACCGCGACGACGGGCTCCATAGCGGTGTTGCCGAGCAACATCAGGTAGAGGCTCGGAACCATCAACGTTACGCCTGCTGTATAGATGCCGTACTGGATCGTCGCGATGCGGCGTTCGGCCTTGCGCGGGTTGAGCGCGTAATACACGCCGAAGAGCGCCATCGTGACCCATCCCAGAAGATTGCAGTGCGCATGAGCGCCGATCACGCTGTAGTCCTGCGAGATCGCCATTTTCAGCCCCATTCCAATACCGACGATCAGGAACAGAATGGCCGTCTTGAAATATAGATGCGAGATGCGTGGCATGTTGATCTCCCCTCTTTTTGGCGAGAGTAGTATTACCACCTGATGGAGGCGTTGAGAACGACGCCCTTATCATTAGGTTACAGTGTGCGCGACGAGACAACTTCAACCATCTCCATGGGAAAACGGACGCGACGCGAATTTCCGCCCAGATTGCCCGCTATCGTTATGAATACTTCGTTAAAGCCTGTGGTCTAGCATGGCTCGTGCGAATGATTTGCGGAGAGCTGTGATGCGGGAGATCTACAGGCCATTTGTCACCAGTGACGATCCCGATCGGGAGGTGCGCTGCCAGGACGCGATGCAGTTCGCGTTCGAGGACCTGGCCCAGGCCTGTGTCGCGTCCGGATGGAGCGAACGCGAAAGCATGGAAGCGATCATCAGCCTCGCGGAAGAGCGCCTGCGGGTGATCGGCGCCAACGACGACGCCAAGCAGCTTCTCGATGTTCTGAAAAAGATGATCCAGGCGCCGGCGGCCTGAGCGCTTTCGCCGAACGCCTGCGTTCAGGCGGATTTCGCCAGCGGCACGTCGACGCTGTCGGCCAGGATCTGAGCCTGAACGACCGACAGGTTATGCGACGCCATCAAGAGCAGGCAGAGCGACACGGCACGCGGCACATCCTGCTCTCCCGTCGCCCAGTGGCGGCTGGTGATCTGATCGACACCAAAGAGATTTTCCACTCCAGCAGTGGTCAATCCCAGGACCGCCAGAGCGGCTCTGTATTCCAACGCTTTCATGTTTGCTGTTCCCGGCGCGCTTTGCGCGCACTTATCTTTCGGAGTGGCCCACTTTAGTTTCGGTTTGTTTTAAAGGGCCTCCACAAGCGACATTTGCCAGCCTGAATGCGACGGTCACGACAGTGTCACGGCATCAATGAACCGAAGGCTCGTCCGCATCGTCAAGGAATGTACGGATGCCGTCGCGCTCGACGGTGGCCAGAAATTCATCGAAAGCGTCGCGGTCGGTCTCGAATCCCTCTTCCCATTCGATCAGGTCGTCGTCCTGTGTGACGACTTCCATTTTCCAGTCGCCATTGGTCCCCGCCGGGCGGAAGATATCGACCAGAACGGTCACGCCATCGTCGGTGAACTCGCCGGCGAGTTCGGAATGTTCGAGCTTCGGTTCTTTCGTCTTGGCCATGCGACTCTCTGCTGTCCTGCGGGATAAGACCGCTGTATCAGCCCGATCCTTTGCCGCCAAATCAAAAGATGGATCGCACGTGAGAGGCGGACTACCGGCGATGGCTGACAGACCAGTGACACGTTCTCAAATTCATATGTGGTGTTTCTTGATGGTTTTACATGCTGTCAACGAGGTTGCGATCACCATATTCGGCACGAATTGGCTAAAATCCATCTGTCTCGATAGGCAGTTTATTAACCAGCATAGCTATACTTCAACATCCATAACGTGCGCAGATCGCAAGAAATCCTTCAATATAAATCTGAAGTTTCAATTTTCGAGTTACTCATGACTTCGATCGTCACCAATACATCCGCCAGTATCGCGCTGCAGACGCTTCGTTCGGTCAACTCAAGCCTGAGCGAGACCCAGAGGCAGGTGTCGAGCGGACTGCGCGTCGGCAAGGCCGCCGACAATGCCGCCTATTGGTCGGTCGCCACGACAATGCGCTCGGACAACAAGGCGGTTTCGGCGGTGCAGGACGCGCTGGGACTGAGCGGCGCCATTCTCGACACGACCTACGAGGCGATTGCCTCCTCGATCGACGTCATGTCGGAGATGAAGGCGAAGTTGGTCACGGCTTATGAAGACGGCGTCGACAAGACGAAAGTCAACGAGGAACTGACGCAGTTGAAGGGGCAGCTGACGGCGACGCTGGCGGCGGCGTCGTTCAACGGCCAGAACTGGCTTTCCTGGAACAGCAGCGTCGATTCCGCCGACAAACAGATCGTCACCTCCTTCATCCGAAACAATGACGGCACGGTCGAGCTCGGCACGGTGAGCTACGCGATCAACACGCCGCCGCCCCGCACCGACACCGACGTGCAGTATTTCGTCGACAACGGCGGCTCCGGCGAATACGGCATCCTGTCGAGCGAGGCCTTCGCCGTGCAGGCAGGCTCGGCCAAGAACTACGTGGTCCTGAAGGGCGCCACGGCGCCCGCGACGGCGACCGACCTGGCGATCAACAATTCGACGACATCGGCGGAACTCGACGACATGCTATCGACGCTCGAAGGCATGACAAAGCAGATGACGAAGGTGGCGTCCGACATCGGCTCCTTGAGCCGCACCGTTGACCAGCAGAACGACTTCGCCTCGAAGCTCAGCGATTCGATCGACAGCGGCATCGGCCGTCTCGTGGACGCCGACATGGAGGAGCAATCCTCCAGGCTCTCGGCGCTACAGACACAGCAGCAGCTGGCCGTTCAATCGCTTTCGATCGCGAACTCCGCGCCGCGCAACATTCTCAGCCTGTTCCAGGGCTAAAAACGATCTCGTAGCTCAACTGCAATGCAACGGCACCCGGCCGAACACGAGTGCCGTGCGACGCGAAATACGCGGGCTTTTCATCGTCTCGATCAACGGTTCAATCTGAGGGAAAGAGTGGTGCCCAGACGCGGATTTGAACCACGGACACGCGGATTTTCAATCCGCTGCTCTACCAACTGAGCTATCTGGGCATTCCTGCTTCGGCCACACTCTCACTTGCAAGAGCGGAAGGGGTTTGGTTTTCCCCGGAAGCGAGCGGGGTTATAACATCTTGTTCGGCCATGGCAAGCGCCAAATGAGAGTTTTTTGACAGGCCTGTGAATTTTCCGAATTATCGAACAAAATGAACGGCTTCCCGAGCGGAAAACGCGATCAGTTCTCGTCGGGATACTCGGCCTTCGTTTCGTCCTCGGCAACGGGAATGGCGTAGGAGCCGTTCAGCCAGCGGGAGAGATCGACTTCGCGGCAGCGGTTCGAGCAGAACGGATAATGCTCGCGCTGCGACGGCGTGTTGCACTCGGGACATGGGTGCGCCTTGCGCAGCGGTTCGATCTTGGCGCTCTGTCTGGTGTCATCGGGCATGGTCATTCCTTCGGGTTTTCGGCCCGCCGGCTTCAAGCCTCGGGCCACCGGCTATGGACGTCGAAGCCCTCGCCGGTCAGAAGCAAAATGGTCTCGTACAGCGGCAGGCCGACGACGTTGGTGTAGGAGCCGACCATCTTCTGCACGAAGGTGCCGGCCAGCCCCTGGATGCCGTAGGCGCCCGCCTTGCCGCGCCACTGGCCGGAGGCCAGATAGTTCTCGACCTCGAAACCCGACAAACGCTTGAAGCGCACCTTGGTTTCCACGATCTTCTGGCGGATCTTGCGATCAGGGGTCACCAGGCAGACGCCGGTGTAGACCCAATGGCTGCGGCCGGAGAGCAGGTAGAGCGAGGCCGAGGCCTCGTCGGCGAACTCGGCCTTGCCGAGAATACGGCGACCGACGGCCACGACGGTATCGGCGGCGAGGATATAGCTGCCCTTCCAGGTCATGTCGCCCTTGATGGCGGCCAGCGCTGCCTCGGCCTTTTCCGTGGACAGGCGGCGGGCCAGCGAGCGCGGGTGCTCCGACTTCTTCGGCGTCTCGTCGATATCCATCGGCATCAGGCGCGACGGCTCGATGCCTGCCTGGTTGAGCAGGTCAACGCGGCGGGGCGAACCCGAAGCCAGAATGAGCTTGTATTTGAGCGCCATGGAACCTCGACCACCGGGCAGACGGAAGCGAAAGCCCTGGGGGCTTTCAGCTCAAGCTTACTTGAAGCGGTAGGTGATACGGCCCTTGGTGAGGTCGTATGGAGTCATTTCCACAAGAACCTTGTCGCCGGCGAGAACGCGGATACGGTTCTTGCGCATGCGGCCAGCCGTGTGGGCGATGATCTCGTGCTCGTTTTCGAGCTTCACGCGGAACGTCGCATTCGGCAAAAGTTCGGTGACGATACCCGGGAACTCGAGGACTTCTTCTTTAGGCATATAGGTGTTTTCTTCCTGTCGGTTGAGATGGCGGCATTGGCCAAGATTGGGGCCGCCTCAAAATTTGGGCGGAAACTACACAATCAACAGAGGTTTGTGAACCAAATTGATCGCGTTTCCTTTATTTGTTTCATGCGGACTGCGCGGCGATACCACTTCGGTCTAATAGACGGTTCTCGATAAGCTCGGCGAGATGATTTCGCACCTCGCGATAGCTCTCCAGAATCTGCTCCCGCGTGCCCTGCACGACGGTCGGGTCCATGGTCGGCCAGTAGACCACCTCGACGGCGCTCGCTCGCGTCAGTTCCAGCGCTGCGTGATGGGCTGGCGGAGAAAGCGTGATGATCACATCGAAATAATCGTCTTCGAGATCGTCGAGCGTGTGCGGCAGATGGCGCCCGAGCGAAAGTCCGATTTCATCGAGCACCACATCGACAAAGGGATCGCGCTCGCCCGCACGGACGCCCGCCGAGCATATATAGGTATTGGCGGGCAGCATGCTACGAGCGATCGCCTCCGCCATGGGCGAGCGGATGGCATTCAGGCCGCACATGAACAAAATCGCGCCCGGCTTGACCCTCGCGCCTGCTGGTTCGAGCTCGTCCATCCCGGTCATCCGCGCCAGTAGAGAACGCAGACCAGCGTGAACAGGCGGCGCGCGGTATCGAAATCCACCTCGATCTTGCCGTCCAATCGGTTCCGCAGGGTTTGTGAACCTTCGTTATGGATGCCGCGCCGACCCATGTCGATCGCCTCGATGCGGCTTGGCGAGGCGGAACGGATCGCCTCGTAATAGCTCTCGCAGATCATGAAGTAATCCTTCACGATGCGGCGGAACGGGGTGAGCGACAGGATATGGGTGGCGACAGCCTCGCCGCCTTCCGTCGTGATCGCAAAGACCAGCTTGGCATCGACGAGCGAAATGTTCAGCCGGTACGGGCCACCGGCATGGCCGATGGGCGTAAAACTGTTTTCCTCGATGAGATCGAAGATGGCGACGGCGCGCTCGTGCTCGACATCGGGCGTCGATCGGCCGATGGTGTCGTCCAGGACGACGTCGCAAAGCCGGAAGTCGCCCGCAGCCATCGCTTACCGTTCCAGGTTGAGGCGGATCGCGACCGACCGCGCGTGGGCGTCGAGACCTTCGGATACCGCGAGCGCGATAGCGGCCGGGCCGAGGGTGCGCAGCTGTTCGGGGCCGAGACGCAGGATCGAGGTGCGCTTGACGAAATCAAGCACCGAGAGGCCGGACGAAAACCGCGCGGAGCGGGCCGTCGGCAGCACATGGTTGGAGCCGCCGACATAATCGCCGATCACTTCGGGCGTATGCGCGCCGATGAAGATGGCGCCGGCATTGCGGACCTTGTCGACCAGCGCATCGGGATCGGCGACGGCGAGTTCCAGATGCTCGGCGGCGATGCGGTTTGCGAGCGGGATGGCGTCGCTGATCTGCTTGACCAGGATGACGGCGCCGAAATCACGCCAGCTGGCGGCGGCCGTGTCGGCGCGGTTCAGCGTCTTCAGCTGGCGCTCGACTGCTGCCTCGACTGCCTTGCCGAAGGCCGCGTCGTCGGTAATCAGGATCGACTGGGCGCTGACATCATGCTCCGCCTGGGCGAGCAGGTCGGCCGCGATCCAATCCGGATTGTTGTCCTTGTCGGCGATGACGAGGACTTCCGACGGGCCGGCGATCATGTCGATGCCGACAGTGCCGAAGACGTGGCGCTTGGCGGCGGCGACATAGGCGTTACCGGGGCCGGTGATCTTGTCGACCGGCGCGATGCTCTCGGTGCCGTAGGCGAGCGCCGCGACCGCCTGGGCACCGCCGATGCGGTAGATCTCGGTGACGCCGGCAAGCTTGGCGGCGGCGAGCACGGCGGGGTTGACCTGGCCGCCCGTTGCCGGAACGACGATGACGACACGATCGACGCCGGCGACCTTGGCCGGAATGGCGTTCATCAGCACAGAGCTCGGATAGCTTGCCGTGCCGCCGGGAACATAAAGGCCGACCGCCTCGATCGCCGTCCAGCGCGAGCCGAGCGTCACGCCCATGGCGTCTTCGTAGATATCGTCCTTGGGGAGCTGGCGGGCGTGGTGGGATTCGATGCGGACGGCGGCGACCTTGAGCGCGCCCAGCACCTCGGCGGGCACGGCCTCGACGGCCGCGTCGATTTCCGCTTCGGTGACGCGCATCGGCGTCTCGGCGAAATCGATGCCCTCGAACTTGCGCGAGTATTCGGCGAGCGCCGCATCGCCGCGGGCGCGCACATCATCGATAATGGCGCGAACGGTGGTGTTCACGTCCTCGGACATTTCGCGCTTGGTCGTCAGAAACGCCGCGAAACGCTGTCCGAAATCGTCCGATGCCTGATCCAACCAGATTGCCACGCGTCAATTCCTCTCGGTATGCTTCGATAAATGCGTATTCAGGCGCCGGGATGGCGCGGCTTGGATGCGGTTTCCCATGCGCCGCCGATATCCGCAAGCTGAACCTCGATGCATTCGACATCGAGCGCGATGGTGGCGCCGGCGGCCAGATCGATCTGCACGGTGCCCTCGGGCCCCTCCCCCTTCTGCTCGAAACGGATGGCGAGCAGCGACAGGACGTCCTCACGGTTCTTTTGATTGATGCCGACGGAGCGCACGGCCAGCACGCGCTTGAAGACGATGGCGGCGCGGCGGCGCTCGAAGCCCTTGCGCTTGGCGGCCGCTTCTTCCCAGACGAAACGATTGGCGGCGATGGAGAACTGGTGGTCGCGCGGCGACCAGGAGAGATCCGCGACCTTGAAGACGCTATCCTGCGTATGCGCGGAGACGATGGCAAGGTCTTCGCTATCCAGCGCAACAAGCTTCAGGTCGGTCATTCAGGCAGCACCCCGTTGTCTCCGATATCGCCGGGATGGCGATACCCGGCGCCGCGGAATGGCGGTGCCGTAGCAACAAGGGACATAAGGCGCTAACGCCCGTTGCGCAACGGGGACAAAGGGCGAATGACCGCCCTTTGTCTCGTTACGTCTACAGTTGCGCTTATTCGCTGACGCGTTCGACCACCGCGCCGCAGCGGGTGAGCTTTTCTTCCAGGCGCTCGAAGCCACGATCGAGGTGGTAGACGCGCGACACCATGGTCTCGCCTTCGGCCGCAAGGCCGGCGATGACGAGCGACACGGAAGCGCGCAGGTCGGTTGCCATGACCGGAGCACCCTTCAGGCGCGGCACGCCCTCGATCTTCGCCGTCTGGCCCGACAGCGAGATCTTGGCGCCGAGGCGGGCAAGTTCCTGCACGTGCATGAAGCGGTTTTCGAAGATGGTCTCGGTGACATGAGACACGCCGGTGGAGCGGGTCATCAGCGCCATGAACTGCGCCTGCAGGTCGGTCGGGAAGCCCGGGAACGGATCGGTGACGATATCGACCGGGCGGATGCCGGCGCCATTGCGGCGGACGCGCATGCCGTTGTTGGTCGCGGAGATCTCGGCACCGGCGCGGCGAAGCGTCTCGAGCGCGGTGTCGAGCAGCGCCACATCGGTGTTTTCAAGCACGACATCGCCGCCGGCCATGGCAACGGCCATGGCGTAGGTGCCGGTCTCGATACGATCCGGCAGAACGCGGTGGCGCGCGCCCGACAGCGAGGTGACGCCTTCGATGGTGATTGTCGAGGTGCCGGCGCCGGAGATCCTGGCGCCCATGGCGATCAGGCAGTTGGCGAGGTCGACGACCTCGGGCTCGCGGGCGGCGTTGCCGATGACGGTGGTGCCGCGGGCAAGCGTGGCGGCCATCATCATGACATGGGTCGCGCCGACGGAGACCTTCGGGAAGGTGTACTTTGCGCCGATCAGGCCGCCCTTGGGGGCGGTGGCGTTGACATAGCCGCTGTCGATATCGAGCGTCGCGCCGAGCGCCGTCAGACCGTCGAGGAAGAGATCGACCGGGCGCGTGCCGATGGCGCAACCGCCGGGGAGCGAAACGCGGCACTGGCCTTCACGCGCAAGAAGGGGGCCGATGACCCAGAAGGAGGCGCGCATCTTCGAGACCAGCTCGTAGGGAGCGGTCGTGTCGACAATGGTGCGGCAGGTGAAGTGGATCGTGCGGGAGTAGCTGTCTTCCTGGCGTTCGCGGCGGCCATTGACCGAAACATCGACGCCGTGGTTGCCGAGGATGCGCAGCAACTGCTCGACATCGGCCAGGTGCGGCACGTTTTCGAGCGTCAGCGTATCGCTGGTCAGCAGCGAGGCGATCATCAGCGGCAAGGCGGCATTCTTGGCGCCGGAAATGGGAATGATGCCGTTAAGCTCATTACCGCCGACAATTCTGATACGATCCATAGGCGATTACGGGCGATGCCCGCCTTTCTGAAACTCTGTCTTTTAAAAGGATGCAGGTCTTTAGACGAAATCCGCGAAGGCTTCAATTCGAAGCAGACGGAACATTACGATCCGTCCATTTTTGCGGCAGGCAGCCCATTTGTCTCGTCGGCCTGGCCGGAACGGCGGGCGCGCGTCTGCTGTTTGCGCCTCGAAAGATTTTCCCGCAATTTTTCGGCGGCCCGATCGCGGCGCAATTTCGCCTGCTGCTCGATCGCGTCCTTGCGGCCCTTGCGGGCATTTTCAGTGTCTTCGGTCATGTTTCATGGCTTACCCGAATTCGCGGCAATCCAAAAGTGGCGACGTGAAACTGACAGAAGTTTGAAATTGCGGCTTGCGCTTGTCCCGAAGCTGTGGCAATAGCCGCCCCGTTCACGCAACGCAGCCGGTTCGGTTGCCCAGCGTCTGGTCCTCGCTGCCGTAGCTCAGTGGTAGAGCACACCCTTGGTAAGGGTGAGGTCGGTGGTTCAATCCCACTCGGCAGCACCAGTTTTCTCCCCGGTAAATACCAGCTTCCGTATTGCGTCCGATCGACGCAGGTCCGCGCCTGTTCGGCCGGACAGCCGGGCCATTTTGGTGGAAAGCCCTTTTGCTACGGCATTATTGCGAGATTTGCGGTAATTGCGACGTGCAACGGACCTCCGGCTGAAAGAGATATCCCGGTTTGCGAAAGCGCGGCCGACTGGCTAAGAGGTGCCGATATTCAAACGCCTCTCCGGCCGCATAAGCGACAGGGCATGGCGACCCAGCAGGAGACGACGATGAGCACTGATGACAACGACCAGCAGAACAGCAAGGTGACGAAGGCCGTTATCCTCATTGCCATGGTCCTGGCTGTTTTCACCGCCGTCATCGGAACCATCGCCGTCTACAGAGCCATGTTCGTCTATACCATCGCTCAATAAAAGCTGTTCGCCGCCGGGATGACCCGGACATGAACATGCCTCTCAGCTCACATTCATGCTGCGCTTATTATTCGTATCGAACAAATTATCGATACGAACGTTTCGTCAACGCTGTTATGAATGGAGACCAGCATGAAGAAGCTTATTACCGCCGCCGTCGTGGCTATCGCATCGTTCGGCGCAACGGCAATGCCATCCTTTGCCGATAGCGTGACGGTGAGAATCGGTCAGCCCGGTTATCACGAGCGCTACAAGCCCCGCCCCTATTACAACCGCTCCTATCGCCAACATTCGGCGCGCTCCAATTGCCGCATGAAGACCGTGAAGTACCGCAGCCACGGCAAGCTCGTGACCGAGACCACACGGGTCTGCCGCTAAACGCGCAGGCTTGACGGATGTTGCAGGCACTCGGTCGAACGGGCCGGGTGCTTGTGCCGGATACGCCTTTGGTTCGGTCCGCCGAATGCGTGCGTCTTTTCCCATTTGCGGGTTTGTGAATTATCGCTAAAATGCTCTCGCACACTGCTTTGCGGGAGGAGCAGGCAGAACGCTGCAGAGTTATGGCGTGAGCAATGGAGGAGTGCGCAAATGGCAAGCGAAAAGTGGAATGACCCTATCCATGTCGGCTTCGAAACGACGGGCGCGCGGACGATATCCGGCCCATTCGACGCACTGACATGCCTTACGGAGCTCTGGCCCAATGTTCGCGGCCTGCGCTATCTAAAGGCCCGCAGCACATGCCGGGCGGCGCTGGACGGCCGCAAAAGCGTGGAAGAAGCACGCGCGGAATTCGTCGCGGCGGCGGAAGAAGCAAGGCTTCACGTCCACTGAACGAGCGCAGCCGATCAAATCGGTATCGGTTCGAGGCCCGATCGGGATCGTAACGGTCCACAATTGGCTCGAAATAAAACAGAGTTGATTTTTGCTTAACCCTTGCGGGAGCTTGTCGGGGGCAGCCGCGCGAAGCCGGTTGTCACGGTGACACAACGATCACTAGAACATTCTCAGCCATCATGATGATGGTCAGAGGCTCGTCACCCTCTGTGCCAAAAGCGCAGGCGGGCCTCGTACGATCTCCTTCAAAACAACAGCTTAGACAATGATGTTTGAACGGGCGGCAATACGCGCCTCACGTCCGCGCATCGTCTGGCGATGCGCCACGGCCGGCTGGTTAATTGAGCGTTACCTGATATCAGCATCCCGTATCGGCGCTTGCCACTTCCACATAACCCACGCCGATGATCGTGCCGTCACCGGCGCGAATGAACGACGGAACGTAACGTGCGGCGGAGGGTACGCAGGCGATCGGATCGCCATATTGCGCCACCACGACATCATCACGCTGCAGCGCGGAATAGTCGCTGTCGATCTCCAGTGAAGCCAAGGCCGGCAATGCAAATGCGCCAACCATCAGCGCTAAAGAAGGCATCCCAACTCGAAGAAAGCGCTTCATGCCATTCTCCCATGTTTGATTTACGCAAGTAACGGACCAGCCGCGAGTTTAGTTCCGCAAGAACGTGGCCACTTTTAACTGCGTTAACGTTTTTTACTTCTCGCTCACAGTATTGCCCCACCAGTGCACGACAAACCGGAAACACCAATCATCAGCGCCGCAGCATCCGGCTCTGGACATTGCCTTTTCCCACGACGTCCTCGGCGATCATCGTGGCGCGAACGATGTCGCTGGCACTGTGCGCGAACCCCTCGAGCACGGCGTAAGGCCCAAGCATCGTGACCGTGATCTCGGTGCAGTCGAGCTCGGCATCGGCGCTCAGCGCGCTTTCGACGGCAGCCCGCATAGACGACTGGCTGTGCCCCTGTTCGCAGTGATCCTCATGACCGGCAAAGGTCTGGAACAGCTGTACCATCTTCGCCTCCAAAGCGATTTGTCCTGCTGTTTAACGCTGCAACGCGGCATTTCGTTGCAGTGCGCGCGCGCTATAGTTCGAGTATTTTCGAGAAGAAAATCCGAACACCTCTTGGCGCGTGAAGCGAAGCGAGCCATATCAACAGCATAGACATTTTGGGTGATCGCCATGAAAATCCTGATATCGGCCGTTGCGGCGACATTTCTTCTGGCCGGCTGCACGACCAGCGAGACGGCGGAGGTGCAGCCCATCCCCGGAAGCATCACCTATGGCGGGCAGCCGCGCACCAAGCTGACGAAATCGCCGCCGGGCAGCGTCGTCCATAATTCCTTCTATGATTCAACCGGAACGAAGGTGCTGGAAACCTACATCCTGCAGCCCGACCGGACGCTGAAGCTGACCCGGCGCGAGACTATTCCGGATTTCCCGATGTAAGCACCGCGCCTGCCTAGACGAGCGCCAGCGGCGGTTCCGCCGGGCGCAGGAAGCGCTCGATCTCAGCGGGTTCGACCGCCTCGATCGTGGCGGGCATCCATTTCGGCTTGCGGTCCTTGTCGATGACGGCGGCGCGGATGCCCTCGTAGAAATCGGGACTGTGCAGGATGCCCAGGCAGGCGCTGAACTCGCGCCGCAGGCACTGGCCCAGGCTGCGGCTCTGCTTGCCCTCGTGCAACAGGCGCAGGGTCAGCGCCAGGCTGGTCGGCGAGCGCAGCTCGATGGCGCGCAGCGTTTCAGTCGCGAAATCCGAAACCTCCGCTTTCAAGGCGGCGATGATTTCGCCGACCGTGCCGAAGCGAAAGGTGCGCTCGATCAGGCTGCTGTTCAGCCTGAGCGGTCCCTTGCCCGGATCGGTCGACAGGTTCTTCAGGACGACATCGACATCGCGCGAGCTGGCGCCACGCGATAGCCCGGCCAGCGTATCGACGAGCTCCGGCAGCTGGAACGAGGCAACTTGCACATCGGCGAGGCCGGCATGAATCACGTCGGCCGCGCCCACCTCCAGGCCCGTCAGGCCGATCCAGATGCCAACTTCGCCCAAGGCGTGCGGCAGCAGCCAGGTGGCGCCGACGTCGGGGAAATAGCCGATGCCTGTCTCGGGCATGGCGAAGCGGGTGCGCTCGGTGACCACGCGGTGGCGACCATGCGCGGAAAGACCGACGCCGCCGCCCATGGTGATGCCGTCCATCAGCGCGACATAGGGTTTGGGATAGAAGGCGATGCGGTGATTGAGATGAAACTCGTGGCGCCAGAAGTCTTCCGCCAGCGACGTGCCGGCACGCCCGCTCTCGTGCAGCGCGCGGATATCGCCACCGGCGCAGAAGCCGCGCTCTCCCTCGCCCATGACGACCACGGTCGCCACATCGGCATCGGCGGCGAATTCACTGAGCGCCGCATCGATCGAGCGGACCATATCGAGCGTCAGGCTGTTCAACGCCCTCGGGCGGTTGAGGCGGATGATGCCAGCGGAACCCTGTCGCTCGACGATAACCTCGCGCTGATCGACCTTGTCGTGCATCCCGGGCCTCCTTGCGGCTTAACCGCGATCATGCGGCCACGCCAAATTGCTACTCCGCGCTCATGCTGTCAGCGCGAGGCGCTGCTTGTACACAAACTTATCGCGCTCGGCCGGATAGTCGATGGCTGTCCTGTGAGGAAGGCACTCGTGCCCGCGTTCGGTCGCAAGACTGCGACAGTCTCGGCGGAGCATGAGCTCGGTGGTGAACAGGCCTGACGACGGCTCAGAAGGAGGCGGCAAGTACGCGATGCAGCCCCTGCAGATCCTCGGCATCACGGCGCATCAACGACAGCTCCCAATCGAGCGCGCTGCGCACGATGGTCTCGAGCGAATCGTATCGGGGAGTCCAGCCGAGCACGCGGTTCGCCAGAGTAGCATCGGCCACGACGCTTGCGGAATCGCCGGGACGACGCGGCGCCATGTGGATCTTGAAGGCCTGGCCGTGCAGGCGCGTGACCATGTTCAGCACGTCGAGCACCGAATATCCGGCGCCATAACCACAATTGGCGACCAGCGAGCCGCGCTCGCGGCGCAGGTGCTGCAGGGCTCTCAGATGCGCCTCGGCCAGATCGCTGACGTGGATGTAGTCGCGCACGCCGGTGCCGTCATGCGTCGGGTAGTCAAGCCCATAGACGCTGACGCTGTCGCGGCGCCCGAGGGCCGCTTCGCAGGCGACCTTGATCAGATGCGTCGCGCCCGAGGTCGACTGCCCGGCGCGGCCGAGCGGGTCGGCGCCGGCGACGTTGAAGTAACGCAGGGCCACATAGTTGAAATCATAGGCGGCGGCGGCATCGCGGAGCATGAACTCGGTCATCAGCTTCGACTGGCCGTAGGGATTTTCCGGGTTGAGCGACGCGTTTTCCTTGACCGGGGCCGAGCTCGGCTGCGGCCCGTAGACGGCGGCGGTGGACGAGAAGACGAAATGGCGGATACCGGCGCTGACCGCCGCGCTCATCAGCGCCCGGGTCTTGCCGGAGTTATTGTCGTAGTAGGACAGCGGATCGGCGACGGAGGCCGGGACGACGGCGGAACCGGCGAAATGGATGATCGCCTCGATGTCGTTTTCGATAAAGATGGTCTTGAGCAATTCGGTGTCGGCGACATCGCCGAGATAGAAGCGCGCTTCCGGCGCCACGGCCCATCGAAAGCCCGTGGAGAGGCGATCGAGGACAACGACCTGCTCACCGGCATCCAGCAATGTCCAGACCATATGGCTGCCGATATAACCGGCACCACCCGTCACCAGAATTGCCATGTCCCACACTCCCGTTTTATCACACGGGCATCTGACGCGGCTTTCCTTTCCGAAATTCGAATAAACGGCCCGAGCGGTGTATCCGCAGGGGCGAAGTTTGCCGGTGTGGTTAGGGGCTGATTTGCGGGTTCGCTAGAATTTTATCGATGTGGCCGTTTCGGCCCCATCGAGAGTTCAGGCGCGCGGTTCCGCTGCGGCCCGGGGAGCCAGGAAGCCCTGCTCGACGGCGAGCGCGATCAGCCGTTCGGTGAGGTCTCCGAGTGTGCCCGAAGCGATGGCGATCGGCTCCATGCGCCTTACAACGTCCGGCTCCGTGACACCTGCCGTATGCCAGGTGCCGCCGCCGGTGAAGAAATTGTGGAGCAGCGGCTGGAAGCGGTCCATGGCATTGGCGAAGCGCGCATCGCTGGTGCGCTTCTCCTCGAACTCATCCCAGAGCGCGCGGAACTCGACGGCCTGATCGGCGGGAAGCAGGGCGAAGATGCGGTCGGCGGCCAAAAGCTCGCGCTCGGCCTGGCTGGCGCGGGCGACCGCGTCATAGGCGAAGGTGTCGCCGGCATCGATTTCGACGACGTCGTGGATCAGCAGCATCTTCAGGACGCGCAGCAGATCGATCGGCTCGCTCGAATGCTCGGCGAGGACGGCCGCCATCAGCGCCAGCTGCCAGGTGTGCTCGGCGTCGGTTTCGACACGCGAGCGATCGAGCAGCAGCGTGCGGCGCAGGATGGTCTTCAGCTTCTCGACCTCGAGAATGAAGGCCAGCTGCTCCATAAGGCGGCGATTGCCGAGAAAGCCTTCCAGATGGTCGGCGGTGATCTTTTCGGACATATGGATGCTCCCTGTTCAGAGCTTCAGGATATAGTCGCAGAGCCTGTCGGCGGCCGTCTGGATCTGGGCGGGATCGCGCAGGAAGCAGGCGCGGAGAAACAGCTCGCCGCCGGGGCCGAACGCGGTTCCGGGCGCCAGGCCGACGCCGGTCTTGTCGACGATATCGATCGCCGCCTTGCGGCTGTCGGTAACGCCATCGATCTTCAGGAAGGCATAGAGCGCGCCATCGGGCTTCAGCGTCTCGACCCGGTTGGTCGCAATCAGCGCGTCGCAGAGGATGTCGCGCGAGCGCCTTGCCTTGTCGATGTTGGCCTGCACGAAGGCATCGCCCTCGTTCAGGGCGGCGACGGCGCCCCGCTGCATGAACTGGGCAACGCCCGAGGTCGAATACTGGATCAGGTTCTCAAGCACCTGTCCGGTCTCCGGCGGCGCCACGATCCAGCCGACCCGCCAGCCGGTCATCGACCAGTTCTTCGAGAAGGAATTGACGAACATGACCTTGTCACCCACTTCCATCACATCGAGGAAGGAGGCGGCGCGGTCGCCGGGGAAATAGTAGCGGGCGTAGATCTCGTCCGCCATGATCCACAGGCCATGCTTGCGGGCGAGGCCGAGGATGGCGGCCAGATCCTCGCGCGTCGCGGTCCAGCCGGTCGGGTTGGATGGCGTGTTGATGAAGAGCGCCTTGGTCTTGTTCGTGATCGCGGCGGCGATGCGGTCGAGGTCGACGGCCCATTTTCCACCTTCGAAGTCGAGCTGCACGCCGACGGAGCGAGCGCCGGCGATCTCGAGAGCGGCGGCGATATTCGGCCAGGCGGGCGTCAGATAGACCAGTTCGTCACCCGGCGAGGTCATCGCCTGCACGGCGATCTGGATCGCCTGCATGCCGGAGCCGGTGACGAAGAAATGCTCGACCGGCAGCTGAATGCCGAAGTGGCGGGCGTAGTAATCGGAGAGTGCCTGGCGCAGCTCGGGAATGCCGCGCTGGTAGGTGTAGAAGGTCTCGCCGGCGGACAGCGCCGTCATGGCCGCCTGATTGACGAAATCGGGCGTGGGCAGATCGCCTTCGCCGACCCAGAGCGGCAAGAGGCCATCGCGGCCACGGGCATAGTTGACGACTTCGACGATCCCGCTTTCAGGTGCCTGGATGGCGCGCGGGCTGAGGCTATTGACGATCGACATGCATCACTCCGGTTTTCGCCTACATAAAACAAATGAGCGGGCGAATCCCATGACAATACGTGATGGCCGATCGATTTCCGTGATGGGTGAGCCCCGCCTCATCCGGCAGGGCTCGCATGCCCATCAGACCGTCGGACGCTTGGCCAGGAGGTCGCGGATTTCGGTGAGAAGGGCGACGTCGGCCGGCGGCGGCGGTGCTTCTTCCGGAGCGACCTTCTTCTGGCGTTCGACCTGCTTCTGCAGCGTGTTCACGCCCTTCACCATCAGGAAGATGATCCAGGCGAGGATCAGGAAATTGATGAGGACGGTGATGAAGCTGCCGTAGGCGAGGACGGCGCCCTGCGCGCGGGCAGCGGCCAGCGTCGGCGCATTGACGTTGGACGAGAGGCCGATGAAGTAGTTGGAGAAATCGAAGCCCCCGAAGAGAGCACCGACGATCGGCATGATGACGTCGTCGACCAAGGATTTGACGATGCCGCCGAACGCACCACCGATGATGACACCGACGGCAAGGTCCATGACGTTGCCGCGAGCAATAAACGCTTTGAACTCGTTGAGCATGCGATCTGTCTCCCTCTGATGCAGTTTGATTGCAGGCTGTTGTTTTTATTAGCTACATCTTCGTCGAGATTATTCAATTACAAATTACGAATTATTCATTTGCTGCCCGCGTCTTTGACTTAAGACCTAGACGCCGGCAATTCTCAAAGGCGCCGATTTGCCGTAGGCTTCGAGATCCGGGAGGGCCGGCGCATGGGACGCCGGCGGAGGAGAAATGCTGCCAGGCTGGGTCATACTCGCATCGGCGTTCGGCTACCTGTTACTGCTGTTTGCCGTGGCAAGCCACGGCGACCGGCAGCGCAGGAATTTCGGCGCGCCCGACAACGGCCGGCCCGTCGTCTATGCGCTCAGCCTCGCGATCTACTGCACCTCGTGGACCTATTTCGGCGGTGTCGGCCTTGCCTCGCAGCGCGGGCTGGAATTCACCGGCATCTATATCGGCCCGATCCTGGTGTTCACGCTCGGGATGCCGGTGCTGCGGCGGATCATCGACCTCGCCAAGACGGAGAAGCTCACTTCCGTCGCCGACTTCATTTCGGCGCGCTACGGCAAGAACTCGGCGGTGGGGACGATCGTGGCGCTGATCTCGCTCGTCGGCGCAATTCCCTACATCGCGCTGCAGCTGAAAGCGGTGTCGAGCACCGTGACGGCGATGCTCAATCCGTCGGATTACGGCATCGGCAGCGGCAATCTCTATTTCCTCGACCTGCCGCTTCTGGTGACGCTGGTGCTCGCCTGCTTCGCCATCATGTTCGGCACCCGCCATACCGATGCGACCGAGCATCAGGACGGGTTGATCCTCGCGGTCGCGATGGAATCGGTGGTGAAACTGCTCGCGTTTCTGACGGCAGGGGTCTGCGTCGTGTGGTTCCTGTTCGACGGACCGGCCGACCTCTGGCAAAAGGCGTCGGAGAACGAGCTGGTACTTTCGGCGCTGCAGTACCAGACGCCGATCAGCCGCTGGCTGACGCTGACCGTGCTTTCGGCCTTCGCGATCATCATGCTGCCGCGGCAGTTTCATGTGACTGTGGTCGAGAACCGGACGGCGAAGGAGCTGCGGCTGGCGGGGTTCCTGTTTCCGCTCTACCTCGTCGCCATCAATCTCTTCGTGCTCCCGATGGCGATTGCTGGCCTGCTGACCTTCGGCGGCAACGGCAATGCCGATCTCTACATGCTGTCGCTGCCGATCGTCGGGCAGATGCCCTTGATGTCGCTGATCACCTTCATCGGCGGTTTCTCGGCGGCGACGGCGATGGTGATCGTCGCATCGGTGGCGCTGTCGATCATGGTCTCCAACGACATCGTCATGCCGATCTTCCTGCGCCAACGGCTTGCCGGGCGCGGCGGCCAGCGCGACGATTTCGCCAAGACGCTGCTCAACATCCGCCGCAGCGCCATCTTCGCCGTGCTGCTGCTCGGCTATGCCTACTATCGCTCGACGGACAGCACCACGGGCCTGGCCTCGATCGGCCTGCTATCGTTCGCCGCCATCGCGCAGATGGCGCCTTCGCTACTCGGCGGACTGATCTGGCGGCGGGCCAATGCGCGCGGCGCGATCCTCGGCCTCTCCTCCGGCTTCGTGATCTGGATCTACCTGCTCTTTCTACCCTCGCTTGGCGGACCGGATTATTCGGCGGTGGCGAGCGCCGTGCTGGGCTTCGTCTTTCCCGGCACCAGCGTGTTCACCGACAATGCCGATCCGCTGGTGAACGCCACGGTCATGAGCCTGATCGTCAACACCGGGTTCTTCATTGTCGGCTCGATGACGCGCAATGCGCGGCCGCTCGAGCGCATCCAGGCCGGCATCTTCGTCAAGCGGCAATCGCGCTCGCAATTCGCCACGCGCGGCTGGAAAACGCGGATCAGCGTCGGCGACCTGAAGGCGACGATCTCGCGCTATCTCGGCGAAGAGAGGATGGAGCGGTCGTTCCAGACCTACCAGCAGAACTCCGGCCGCAAGCTGGAGGACGACCAGCCGGCCGACATGGCGCTCATCCATTTCACCGAGCAGCTGCTCGGCAGCGCCATCGGCTCGTCGTCGGCGCGGCTGGTGCTGTCGCTCATCCTGCAGAAGGTGGAGGATGCCTCGGCAGACACCGCGTGGCTGCTCGACCAGGCGAGCGAGGCGCTGCAGTATAACCAGGACATGCTGCAGACGGCGCTGTCGCAGATGGACCAGGGCATCGCGGTGTTCGACAGCTCCAACCACCTGACGATCTGGAACCGGCGCTTCCGGCAGCTGCTCGATCTGCCCGAGACATCCGGCCAGGTCGGGTTTCCGCTCGCCGATATCGTCGCCATCCTCAGCCAGCGCGGCGATGTCCCGGTCTCCGAGGTCAGCCAGACGGTCCGGCATTTCCTGACGCTGGACAAACCCTTCGCGCTGGTGCTCGGGCGCGGGGAACGCATCATCGAAGTGCGCTCCAACGCCATGCCCGACAAGGGGATCGTTGCGACCTTCACCGATATCACCCAGCGCGTGGCCGCCGACCAGGCGCTGAAGCAGGCCAACGAGACGCTGGAGCAGCGGGTGGCGGAGCGCACCGCGGAGCTTACCCGTGTCAATCACGAGCTCGGCGAAGCGCGCGCCTCGGCCGACGAAGCGAATCTCGGCAAGACGCGCTTCTTCGCCGCCGCCGGGCACGACATCCTGCAGCCGCTTAACGCCGCCAGGCTCTATTCCTCGGCGCTTGTCGAGCGGATGGGGCAATCGGAGAGCAGCGCCATCGTGCGTAACATCGATTCGGCGCTGGAATCGGTGGAGAGCATTCTGGGCGCCGTGCTCGACATTTCCAGGCTCGACACCGGGGCGATGCGCCCTCGCCTCGCCTCGGTTCCGCTTGCCGATCTGCTGGAGCGCATCCAGACCGACTTCGCGCCGATTGCGCGCGAGAAGCATCTGAAACTGGTGGTGATGCCGACGTCTCTTCGCGTGCGGTCAGACCCCAATCTGCTGCGCCGACTGGTGCAGAACCTGGTGTCGAATGCGATCAAATATACGCTGACCGGCAAGGTGCTGGTGGGTGCGCGGCGGCGCGGCAACCAGGTCGTCATCCAGGTGATGGATTCGGGCATCGGCATTCCGCCGTCGAAATTCCGCACCGTGTTCAAGGAGTTCGCGCGGCTGGACGAAGGCGCCAGGACCGCATCGGGCCTTGGGCTCGGGCTATCGATCGTCGATCGCATCGCGCGCGTGCTCAGCCACCCGGTGGAGCTGCATTCGACGCATGGCAAGGGCACCGACTTCCGCATCGTCATGCCGCGCGACATCTCGCCGGTGACCGAAGCGCCGATCACGGCTGCGCCCGCCGAGCGCTCGGCGCGGAATCTGGAAGGGCTGAAGGTGCTCTGCATCGACAACGAGTCGCATATCCTCGAGGGGATGCAGCTGCTGCTGAGCGGCTGGGGCTGCGCGGTGCAGTCGGCGGATTCGCTTGTCGGCGTCGCGGCGCTCGATGTCCGTGAGGGTGCGCCCGATCTCGTCATCGCCGACTACCATCTTGGAGACGGGACCGGGGTGGCCGCGATCCTCTCCGTGCGCGAGCGCTTCGCCACCTATGTTCCCGGTCTCGTCGTCACCGCCGACCGGACGCTGGAGGTGCGCGCGGACGCCGAGCGGCACGGGATCGGCATCCAGCACAAGCCGGTGCGCCCCGCCACGCTGCGCGCCTACATCACCCAGATATCGGCGCAGAAGCGGGCTGCGGCTGCCGAATAGGCTCGCGCGCCAGCACATCCGTCACAAGGTCGCGAACGCGCTCGATCGAGGGCTGGTCGCCAAAGAGGATGCGGTAGATGATGGGGGCGACGACGCCGTCCATGACCGCATCGATATCGGGAAACGCCTCGCCACGGGCATGCGCGCGCTCAGCAATCAACGCGATCTGTTCGCGGGTGAAGGCATCGCACTTGCAGGCGTTGGCGTTGTCCTGGACGGCCAGCACGTCGCGCATCATGTCGCGACCGATGCCAGAGGACATTTCCTCGCAATATTGCTCCGTCCACACTTCCAGATCGCCGCGTGCGCTGCCGGTATCGATCGGCAGCATGTCGGGGCGAAGGCGCTCGACGGCGACATCGGCGAGCAACTCCTGCAGCTCGCCCCAGCGGCGGTAGATTGTCGACGGCGTCACGCCTGCCTCGGCCGCGATCAGCGGGATGGTGACGTCGGCGCGGTCCATCGTCTTCAGAAGCGAGCGGACGGCATTGTGGACGGAGGCCTGAACGCGGGCGCTGCGCCCGCCGGGGCGGAGATTTTCTTTTGCTGGCATTGGTTATCCGACCTTCGGCCTCCCGAGCGCGCCATGGTTCAAAAACTTTGAGCGATCCATTAACGCAAATTATTTGCTTTTAGCGTGCGCCTACCCTACATCGGACTAACGCAACGACTTAGCTTTAAGGAGCTTATATATGCCCGCGCCCGGCAAATCCATAGAGACGAAGTCAAACCCCATCCGTTTTCACGCGGTGACGCTCGCCACCTTCTTCGGGGCCTCGGCGGCGCCGACGCCGCTTTACCGGATCTACCAGGAAGCCTTCACCGTTTCTCCCGTGCTGATCACGGTCATCTTCGCCGTTTATGCCTTCGCGCTGCTGCTTGCCTTGTTGATCGCCGGCTCGATCTCCGACCATCTCGGCCGCAAGCCGGTGATCTTTTCGGCGCTCGTGCTCGAGATCATCGCCATGGCGCTGTTTGCCGCCGCCAGCGGACCGGACTGGCTAATCGCGGCGCGGATCATGCAGGGGCTGGCGACAGGCATCGCCGGCGCTTCGATCGGTGCTGCGCTCGTCGATGTCGACAAGGCCAAGGGGCAGCTGGTGAACTCGATCGCGCCGCTATCCGGCATGGCGATCGGCGCTTTCGGAACCAGCGCGCTGATCCAGTATGGGCCCTTTCCGCTGCATCTCGTCTACGTGATCCTCCTCGTCGCCTTCGTCATCCAGGCCGGCGCGATCTGGGCAACCAGCGAGACCGCGTCCACGCGGCCGGGCGTATGGGCTTCGCTGAAGCCGCGCGTCGCCATCCCGCCGCAGGTGCGGCGGCCGCTGGCGCTCGTTACGCCGATCAACATCGCCAACTGGACGCTGGGCGGCTTCTATCTCTCGCTCGTGCCGTCTCTGGTGGTCAGCACCACAGGCAGCCATGCGCCGCTGACGGGCGGATCGGTGGTGACGGCGCTGATGGTATCGGGGGCGGTCGCCGTCTATCTGAGGCGCGCCAAATCGGCCAACGCCAACCTCGCCTTCGGGACGCTGGCGACCACGCTTGGCGTGCTCACGGTGGTTGCGGGCGTGCACCTTGCCAGCGTGCCGCTGCTGCTTTTAGGCACACTGCTGACCGGCGTCGGCTTCGGCACGAATTTCCTGGGCGCGATGGGCACGATCATGCCACTTGCCAAGCCGGACGAGCGCGCCGAACTCTTGTCGGCGTTCTATATCCAGAGCTATCTGGCCTTCAGCCTGCCGGCCATTCTCGCCGGTTTCCTGGCGAAGTCGCTCGGGTATCAGCTGACCACGGATATCTACGCGACGGCGATCATTCTCGTCACCTGGATCGGCTTTCTCGGCTTGCGGGCGGAGCGCGCGAGAGCGCAGCGGATCGCCGCCTGAACCCGAAAATCGGGCAACAAAAAAGGCCGGGCGAACCCGACCTTTCGTCCGTCCCGGCGAACCGGAAACGATATATTCGAAACTTAAGCAGCCTGCAGACGGTCTGCGGACATCTTGCCCGAACGCTTGTCGGCAACGAGCTCGTAAGACAGCTTCTGGCCGTCCTTGAGTTCGCGCATGCCGGCGCGCTCAACAGCAGAGATGTGAACGAAAACGTCGGCAGAACCGTCGTCCGGCTGAATGAAGCCGTAGCCCTTGGTTGCGTTGAACCACTTAACAGTACCTGTGCTCATGACGATATCCTTTTATAAATCGTACATAGATGGTGCACACCGAACAAAGCCAGCATGCGATGGAAACCGATTTTGGAGGAAGTTCGCGAGCAACAGCACGAGCGGCCGTAACAAAGTTCATCTAGCAAGATCGATGCGAGGCTTTTACGTGGTAATTGTGTCTCTGGCAAGGCAACTTTAGCGACCAGAGATGCCCGGATCGATCAATTTTTGGGGTGACCGGGCAGACTGAAAAGCCCGCCCGATCATGCGTATGGAAAGGTCGGTCAGGCAGCAGCCTTCGCGCCGGCATAAGGGTCGAAGCGGCCGTAGAAGGTCTCGCCCTTCGCCGCCATATCCCTGAGCAGAGCAGTCGACGCGAAGTGCGGTCCGTAAGAGGCTGCTAACTTCTCGCAGAGCGCCACGAAATTTTTCGCGCCCATGCCGTCGATGTAGGAGAGCACGCCGCCGGTATAGGGCGCGAAACCGAAGCCGAGGATGGAGCCGACATCGGCATCGCGCGGATCGGTGACGATGCCCTCCTCCATGGTGCGCGCGGCTTCGAGCGCGATGGTGACGAGGAAGCGCTGTTTCAGCACCTCGACATCGATCTCGTCGGCCTTCTTCTGCGGGTAGAAGGTCTTCAGCTCCGGCCACAGCGACTTCTTGGCGGGTTTGGCCGGATAGTCGTAGAAGCCCTTGCCGTTCTTGCGGCCGCGACGATCGAGTTCGTCGACCATCTTGTTGATCAGCGCCAGGTGCCTCGGGTCGACAGCTGCTTCGCCGAGATCGGCGACGGTCGCCTTCAGGATCTTCTGGCTGAGATCGATCGCCACCTCGTCGTTGAGCGACAGCGGACCGACCGGCATGCCGGCCATCTTGGCGGCGTTTTCGATCATCGCCGGCGGCACGCCTTCGATCAGCATGTCGTAGGCTTCGTGGATATAACGGAAGACGCAGCGGTTGACGAAGAAGCCACGCGTGTCGTTGACCACGATCGGCGTCTTCTTGATCGC
This sequence comes from Rhizobium sp. AN80A, assembly GCF_030053015.1. Classification (NCBI taxonomy): domain Bacteria; kingdom Pseudomonadati; phylum Pseudomonadota; class Alphaproteobacteria; order Hyphomicrobiales; family Rhizobiaceae; genus Rhizobium; species Rhizobium sp. AN80A. The sequence continues at coordinate 2,293,898 of NZ_JASJPX010000003.1, forward strand.
GGCGACGTAATCGAGTGCCACCGCCAGCGCCTTGTCGCCGGTTTCCTTGCCGAGGATGACTTCGGTCAGCATCATCTTTTCGACCGGCGAGAAGAAATGCACGCCGATGAAATCGACCGGCCGCTTCGAGTTCTTCGCGAGGCCGGAAATCGGCAGCGTCGAAGTGTTGGAGGCGAAGACCGCGCCTTCGGGTAGCACCGCTTCGACAGCCTCGATCACGGCCTTCTTGATGTCGCGATCCTCGAAGACGGCCTCGATGACGAGGTTGACGTCCGCGAGATCGGCATAATCGGCCGACGGCGTGATGCGCGCGAGGAGGGCCGCACCCTCATCCTGCGTCAGGCGGCCCTTGCCGACCGAATCCTTCACCAGTCCCTCGGAGACCGACTTGCCCTTAGTCGCGGCTTCCATGTCGCGGTCGATGAGGGTGACGGGAATGCCGGCGGCGGCGGTCACGTAGGCGATCGACGCCCCCATGAAACCGGCGCCGACGACACCCACCTTCTTCAGCTCCGTTTTTGCGATGCCGGCGGGGCGGCGGGCCCCTTTGCCAAGCTCCTGCATGGAGATGAAGAGGGAACGGATCATCGAGAATGCTTCGGTGGTCTGCAGCACCTGCGTGAAGTATCGCTGCTCGATCTTCAGCGCCGTATCGAAGGGAACCTGCAGGCCCTCGTAGACGGATTTAAGGATGGCAAGCGCGCCGGGATAGTTGCCCGCCGTTTCGCGGCGCAGGATCGCCGGTGCGGCCGGCCAGAGCTGGGCAGCCGCCGGTGTCCATATGCCGCCGCCGGGGGCCTTGAAGCCCTTTTCGTCCCAGGGGGCGATCGGCTTCAGGCCGTCCTTGATCATCTGCTTTGCCGCGGGGATCAGTTGATCCGGCTCGACTACCTGGTGGATCAGGTTCATCGCCTTGGCGCGCGAAGCCGTCAGCGACTGGCCCGTTGTCATCATCTGCAGGGCGGACTGGGCATCCGCCAGGCGCGCGACACGCTGCGTGCCGCCGGCGCCGGGAAAGATGCCGACCTTGACTTCGGGAAGCGCGATCTTGACGGACTTGGCATTGGAGGCGACGCGGCCGTGGCAGGCGAGCGACATCTCCAGCGCACCGCCCATGCAGGTGCCGTTGATGGCCGAGACCCAGGGCTTGCCGGATGTTTCCAGCTTGCGGAACAGGCCGGTCATGCGGCCGACGAGATCGAAGAGTTTTTGCGCGGCGGTCGACGGGTCCTTGACCTTCTCCTCGTTGTAGAAGGTGAACATCGCCTTGATCATCGAGAGGTCGGCGCCGCCGGAGAAGCTCGACTTGCCTGAAGTGATGACCACGCCCTTGACGGCGCTATCGGCCACCGTCTGGTCGATGATCGCATTCAGTTCGTCCATCACCTCGGAGGTGAAGACGTTCATCGACTTGCCGGGCATGTCCCAGGTGACGAGGGCAATGCCATCGGCGTCGGTCTCGACGGTGAAATTGGTGTAGGTGGTCATGATGGGATTCCTCTTCCCGTGGAATTCTCTGTTGTGCCAGACCGCCCCTCACCCGGCCTCCGCTACGCTCGGCCACCCTCTCCCCGAGGGGAGAGGAGGATCGTCCACGTTGCGGCTCCTTCCCTTCTCCCCCACGGGGAGAAGGTGGCCCGAAGGGTCGGATGAGGGGGCTACACCCTCTCGATCACAGTCGCCGTGCCCATGCCGGCGCCGATGCAGAGCGTGACCAGCGCGGTGTTGAGATCGCGGCGTTCCAGCTCGTCCAGCACCGTGCCCAGGATCATCGCGCCGGTGGCGCCGAGCGGGTGCCCCATGGCGATGGCGCCGCCGTTGACGTTGATCTTGTCATGGCTAATGTCGAAAGCCTGCATGTAGCGCAGCACCACGGCGGCGAAGGCTTCGTTGAGCTCGAAGAGGTCGATATCGGCGAGCGTCATACCTGATCGCTTCAAGAGCTTCTCGGTGACATCGACAGGGCCGGTCAGCATCAGCGCCGGGTCGGAGCCGATGTTGGCGAAGGCCTTGATGCGGCCGCGCGGTTTCAGCCCCATGCTCTCGCCGCCAGCCTTGGAGCCGAGCAGCACGGCGGCGGCGCCATCGACGATGCCAGACGAATTGCCGGCATGGTGGACATAGTTGATCCGCTCGATCTCCGGATGCGCCTGGATGCCGACGGCCTCGAAGCCGCCCATTTCGCCGGGCATCTGGAAGGACGGGTTAAGCGATGCCAGCGCCTGCATGTCGGTGCCGGGGCGCATGTGTTCGTCGCGATCGAGGATCACGAGGCCGTTCTGGTCCTTCACCGGGATGACCGAGTTCTTGAAGTAGCCCTTTTCCCAGGAATTGGCGGCGCGCTTCTGGCTCTCGACGGCATAGGCGTCGACGTCGTCGCGGCTGAAGCCGTATTTGGTGGCGATGAGATCGGCCGAGACGCCCTGCGGCATGAAATAGGCCGGGAAGTTGACCGACGGGTCCATGAACCAGGCGCCGCCGGACATGCCGAGACCGACGCGCGACATGCTCTCGACGCCACCGGCGATCACGATGTCATCGGCGCCCTGCGCGATCTTGGCGGCAGCGAAATTGACGGCGTCGAGGCCGGAGGCGCAGAAACGGGAGATCTGCATGCCCGGCGCCTTGATGGAATAGCCCGCCTCGAAGGCCGCACCGCGCGGGATCACCGCGCCGGCTTCCATGACAGGATCGACGCAGCCCATGATGATGTCATCGACCGTTTCGGTGTTCAGCCCATTGCGGTCGCGCAGCGCTTCCAGCGTTTTCGCCGCAAGGCGCACCGACGGCACCTCATGCAGCGAGCCATCCTTCTTGCCGCGCCGCGCGGCGTGCGGACGTGATCGTAAATGAAAACTTCGGTCATCCTGTCTCGTCTCCCTAGCGGCGGTTAGGCCGTGAATTTGTCTGCCTCGGGCTTCCCTTCTCCCCCACGGGGAGAAGGTGGCCCCGAAGGGGTCGGATGAGGGGGCGGTTGGCTCGGCCTGACGGCCGATCGCTCCTTCGTCGCTCCCCCCTCATCTCCGGCGCAACGAGTTGCGCCTGATCCTTTCGGACATCTTCTCCCCGCTGGGGAGAAGAGAAAACCAGTGGTCAAAACGCCTCGGCGCTCAATGCCATCATCGTTTCCGCGCCGGTCTCGATGCGCGCCTTGCGCAGCGTCGTTTCCGGCATGATCCGCTCCATGAAGAAGCGGGCGGTGATCAGCTTGTTGCGCAGGAAAGCCTCTCGATCGGTCTCTCCGGCGGCCAGTCCGTCATTGGCGGCCTTGGCCATCTTCGCCCACATATAGCCGAGAATGACGAGGCCGAAGAGATGCATGTAGTCGGTCGAACCGGCGCCGGCATTGTCGGGCTTTGCCATCGCATGCTGCATGAACCACATGGTCGACGCCTGCGCGTCGTTCAAGCCCTTCTTCAGGTTCTTGGTGAAGAAGGTCATCTGCTCGTCGTTGCGGTTCTCCTCGCAGAAATCGCCGATCTCCTTGAACAGCGCCATCACCGCGCGGCCGCCATTCTGGCCGAGCTTGCGGCCGACGAGGTCGAGCGCCTGGATACCGTTGGCGCCCTCGTAAATCATGGCGATACGGGCATCGCGGACATACTGGCTCATGCCCTGCTCTTCGATATAGCCGTGGCCGCCGAAAACCTGCTGGGCCATGACCGCATGGTCGAAGCCCTTGTCGGTCATCACGCCCTTCAGGATCGGGGTAACGAGGCCGAGAATATCGTCGGCCGTCTGTTGCTCCTTCTCGTCCGTCGCGCGGTGGGCGATGTCTGATTTCAGCGCGGTCCAGAGCAGGAAGGCGCGGCCGGCTTCGTTGAACGAGCGGATGGTCATCAGCGCGCGGCGAACGTCGGGATGGACGATGATCGGATCGGCCTTCTTTTCCGGTGCCTTGGCGCCCGACAATGCCCGGCCCTGGATGCGCTCGCGGGCATATTCGGCGGCGTTCTGGTAGGCGATCTCGGCAATCGCCAGCCCCTGCAGGCCGACGCTGAGGCGGGCCTCGTTCATCATCACGAACATGGCGGCCAAGCCCTTGTTCTCGGCGCCGATCAGGAAGCCCGTCGCCTCGTCGTAGTTCATGACGCAGGTGGCGTTGCCGTGGATGCCCATCTTGTGCTCGAGCGCGCCGCAGGAAACCCCGTTGCGTTCCCCGGCCGCGCCATCGGCACCGACCATGAACTTCGGCACGATGAAGAGCGAGATGCCCTTGGTCCCCTCGGGGGCGCCCTCGATGCGGGCGAGAACGAGGTGGACGATGTTGCCGGACATGTCGTGTTCGCCGGCGGAGATGAATATCTTCTGGCCTGAAATCTTGTAGCTGCCGTCGGCCTGCGGCACGGCCTTGGTGCGCAGCAGGCCGAGATCGGTGCCGCAATGCGGCTCGGTCAGGTTCATCGTGCCGGACCATTCGCCGGAGACCATCTTCGGCAGATAGGTCTTCTTCTGCTCGTCGGAGCCGTGGACGATGATGGCGGCGATGGCGCCCTGGGTCAGGCCCGGATACATCATCAGCGACATGTTGGCGGCCGAGGTGTATTCGCCGACGGCGGCATGCAGCGTGTAGGGCAGCCCCTGGCCGCCGAACTCCTCCGGCACGGCAAGCCCCGTCCAACCGCCCTCGCAATAGGCGTCATAGGCCTGCTTGAAGCCCTTCGGCGTCTTCACCGAGCCGTCTTCCTTGCGCGTGCAACCTTCCTGATCGCCGGAATAGTTCAGCGGGAAAAGCACCTCTTCGGCGACCTTGGCGGATTCACCGAGGATCGCCTCGATCATGTCAGGGGTGGCGTCGGCGAAGCCCGGCAGGTTGTTGTAGCGCTCCAGACCCAGCACATCGTTCAGCACGAAAAGCGTGTCGTTTACCGGGGCCTTGTAGACTGGCATCGTTCGAATTCCTCCAATTCGTCAGCCGGGCGAGGCCGGCCTGTGTATGTGTCTTACAAAATATTGACGTTTGCGTAAACGTCAAATTTTGCTGCATCGCGAATTTGTGAGATCGATGCCGGGCGGGGCGGCGCGCAAGCGACGTCAGACGACAGCATTGCCGCGCAATCATCCCGTCAGCGGGTGGCCCGCGACACACTGTGAGGGTGCTATCTTTCCGCCGAGCTTCTCTATAGAACTCATCGCGACTTCAATGACCGGATGCCGCATGACCTCCACTGCCGCTTTCCTCCGCTCCAGCCTGATCATGCTTGCCGTAGGCGTCCTGATCCTGCTCGGCATCGTCGGCTCCTCGCTCTGGCTTGTCCAGGCGAACCGCGAATATTCCGACGAGACGGCATCGCTGCGCCGGGTGCGCAGCGCCATCGTCGGCGTTTTGACCACCGTGCAGGACGCGGAAACCGGCCAGCGCGGTTATCTTTTGGCGAACGACATCGTTTACCTCGCGCCATACACGACGGCGCTGGAAAGCCTGCCCAAACGCCGCCAGAACCTGATCGACAACGTCAAGTCGCAGCCGAGCTACGCGATGCAGCTCGACGCGCTGAACGAAGCGATCGACGGCAAGATGAACGAACTTGCCAAGACGGTCGCGCTGACGCGGGAGGGCAAGACCGCGGAGGCGGTGGCGGTCGTGCGTGACGATGCCGGACTAGTCTACATGAACAAGGTTCGTGCCATTCTCGGCGATTTCCTCGACCAGACCGACGGTCGCCTGCGGGTTCTGGTGGAAAAGCAGCTTTCCGCGGCCAGCACGCTGCAGATGGTGACCATCGGCGGCGCGCTGGCGATCCTTGTCGTCCTGGGCGGGGCGATCCTGATCATCGTCCAGCACGTGCGCGATCTCTCGCTCGCGACCAAGGAGGTCGAGCTGCTCAATGTCGGGCTCGAGGCGCGCGTCAACGAGCGCACCGAGGACCTGATGCGCGCCAACCAGGAAATCCAGCGTTTCGCCTATATCGTCACCCACGATCTCAGGGCGCCGCTGGTCAACATCATGGGCTTCCTGAGCGAACTCGACACGGCCATGAAGGCGGTCTCGACCTATGTGCTCGCGGACAACAAGACGCTGAGCGAGCAGGACATCCAGGATGCACGGATGGCGGTGGAGGAAGACCTTCCGGAAGCGCTCGGCTTCATCCGCTCATCCACCCGCAAGATGGATGCGCTGATCAATGCGATCCTGAAGATCTCCCGCGACGGTCGCCGCAAGCTGCAGCCTGAAAGAATCGACCTCAAGGCGATGATCGACACGGTTGCCGCCAATGTCCACCACCAGCTGGTGGAGACGGGCGGGACGACGGAAACCCGCGTCCGCATCGGCAATATCGTCAACGACCGCTTCTCGCTGGACCAGATCTTCGGCAACCTGTTCGACAACGCGGTCAAGTATCAAATGCCGGGACGGCCGCTTAAAATCGACGTCGATGCCTATCCCGATGGCCCCGGGCGTGTCAGGATCGACGTCAAGGACAATGGCCGCGGCATCGCCACCAATGATCTCGAACGGGTTTTCGAACTGTTTCGCCGGGCCGGCGAGCAGGATCAGCGCGGCGAAGGTATCGGCCTTGCGCATGTGCGTTCGTTAATCCGAAATTTGGGCGGAGACATTACGGTCCAATCCGAACTCGGAAAGGGCAGCACGTTCATTCTGACGCTGCCCGCGGACCTCACAAAAATCGTACGGAGTATGGAACTATGAAAGCAACCGGTCAGGAAGTCACGATCGTGATGATCGAGGATGACGAGGGCCATGCCCGTCTCATCGAAAAGAACGTGCGCCGCGCCGGCGTCAACAACGAGATCGTGCCGTTCACGCTCGGCAAGGGCGCGCTCGACTATATCCTCGGACCGGATCGCGACGGGCTGGTCAGCAAGGATCGCTATCTGCTGATCCTGCTCGATCTCAACCTGCCTGACATGTCCGGTCTCGACATTCTCGAGAAGATCAAAACCAACGAGCACACGCGCCGCCTGCCTGTCGTGGTTCTGACCACGACCGACGACGAGCGCGAAATCCAGAAGTGCTACGATCTCGGCGCCAACGTCTACATCACCAAGCCGGTGGACTATGACGGCTTCTCCACCGCGATCCGCAATCTCGGCCTGTTCTTCTCCGTCATTCAAGTTCCCTAACGAGTAGCCAAAATCTGTGCGCATCCTTTATGTCGATGATGATCCGGCCCTAGCCCGCCTTGCAACGCGGGTGCTTGCGCGCAGCGATTTTACGGTCGTCCATGCCCCGTCCATCGAGATCGGGCTCGAGCTTTTCGCGGCAGAGACCTTCGAGGCCGTCGTTCTCGACCATTATTTCGAGAACCAGACGGGCCTGAACTTTCTCGAGGCGATCGCCGAGATCGGCAAGCCGACGCCGGTTCTCTACGTCACCGGATCGAGCGACGCCGACGTCGCCATCCGGGCGCTGAAGGGCGGGGCCGCGGATTACGTCGTGAAGACGGCGACGGACGATTTCTTCCCGCTTCTGATCAGCGCGCTCAACCAGGCGATGGAGAATTCCCGGCTGCGCAGCGAGAAAGAGGAGGCCGACCGGCAGCTCGTCGTCGCCAAGGAGCGGGCGGAACTGCTACTCGCGGAGATGAACCACCGTATCGCCAACAGCCTGTCGCTGGTTTCGGCGATGATCCGCATGCAGATGCAGATCGCCGGCAGCGAGGAGACGAAGACGGCGCTCAACGAGACGCAGAACCGCATCACGGCGATCGCCGGCGTGCATCGCAGCCTCTACACCTCGGAGATCATCGGCGAGGTCGAGCTCGACGTCTATCTCGGACCGCTGCTGGCCGAGCTACATGGCAGCAGCACGATCGCCCGCGGCATCACGCTGAAATCGCAGCTGTGTCGGATCTCGACCACGGCCGACAAGGCCGTCGCGCTGGGTGTCATCCTGATCGAGCTCGTCACCAACGCGACGAAATACGCCTACACGGCTGGCACCGGCGAGGTGCGCGTCGTGCTTGATGCCACGGAGGATGGTTTCGCGGTGCTTTCGGTCGAGGACGACGGGATCGGCTATGACCGCAGCGTCGGCCCGAAGGGAACAGGCCTCGGGACGCGGCTGATCAACGCCATGGGCACGACGCTCGGCGCCGAGATCAGCTACGGACGCGACGGCAAGGCGGCGGGCACCTATGTCGCCGTTCGCTGGCAGCAGTAACACATCCCACTCTTGACATAGCTTGCGGCCGGTCGTCTGGCGGGCGCGCCGCAGGTATCGTTTGCTTCCTGCCGAAGACGCGCTAAACTTCGTTGGCTAACCGACGAAAAAGCTTAGGAGGAGCGATTTCATGAGACGGATGTGGCCCGAAGAGTTCAACTTCGTTCTGGACAATGCAGAAGAAGTAACACTCGATCTTCCCGCGATAGAACATGAGGACGGCTCGCGCAGCGAGGCAATCAGCCGACAGGCGTTGAAAGTCCGCATTCCGATGGAGGATTACGAGCGCATCTGGCCGCTGGCGGAAGCCCGCTACCGGCTCGACGGCCGAAACCTCGGCAAGGCGGTGACGCTGATCACCACCAATCCGCATTACCACGCCTGGCACCCCGCCGATGGCGGTACGGTCGACAACGTCACCGAAGGCGGACGCCACTTCACCACCAAATATGTGGTCGTGCACTTCCTGCTCGACGACGTCAGGGAGACGGCGGCGGCCTGAGCCGCCGCTTTTCCCTCACTCGCGGCGATCAGGCCGCGTCCAGCGCCTGGGTCAGATCGGCAATGAGATCGTCTGGATGCTCGATGCCGATCGACAGCCGAATGGTGGAATCCAGGACGCCGATCCTTTGACGCACATCGGCCGGAACGCCGGAGTGCGTCATCGTCGCCGGATGGCTGGCGAGCGATCCCGTGCCGCCCAGGCTGACGGCGAGCTTGAAGATCTGCAGCGCGTTGAGGAATTTGAACGAGGCCGGCTGGCCGCCTTCGATATCGAAGGAGAAGGTCGATCCGGCGCCGGTGCATTGCGCGGCGAAAGTGCGGCCGAGCGGCGATGACGGCTCGTGATACGGAAGATAATGGATCTTCCTGACCTTCGGATGCGCGCGCAGGAAGTCGGCCACCGCAAGCGCGTTGCTGTTGGCGCGTTCCATGCGGATCTGCAGCGTTTCCAGCGAGCGGCCGAGCATCCAGCAGGAGTGCGGATCGAGCTGCGTGCCGATCGCGCCTCTCAGCGCCTTGACCTGCTTCATGACGGCCTTGCTGCCCAACGCCGCGCCTGCGATCAGGTCGGAGTGCCCGCCGACATATTTGGTCAGCGAATAGAGCGAGATGTCGGCGCCGTGTTCGATCGGGCGCTGGAAGACCGGACCGAGCAGCGTGTTGTCGCAGGCGACGATCGGCGTGTGGCCCTGCTTTCTACCGATCTCATCGGCGATGCGGCGCATCATCGCGACATCGACGAGGCTGTTGGTCGGGTTCGCCGGCGTTTCCACGAGGATCATCGACACACGGCCCTTGGCCATCGCCTGTTCGGCGGCGGCGCGCACCGAGTTCTCGTCGACGCCATCGGCGAAGCCGACGGCCGCGACGCCGAGATTGAGGAAGGTCTTGGCGAGCAAGGTTTCCGTACCGCCATAGAGCGGCTGCGAGTGCAGCACCGCATCACCCGGGCGCACGAAGGCGAGCAGCGTCGTGGCGATGGCCGACATGCCGGACGAGAACAGCGCGCAGCTTTCCGTGCGCTCGTAGACGGCGAGGCGATCCTCGACGATCTCGCTATTCGGATGATTGAAGCGCGAATAGACGAGGCCGGCCCCCTGCCCCGCCGGCGGCTCGCGGCGGCCGGAGACATAATCGAAGAAATCGCGGCCATCCTCTGCGGACTTGAACACGAATGTCGAGGTCAGGAACACCGGCGGCTTGACCGCGCCCTCGGAGAGTTCGGGATCGTAGCCATAGTTCAGCATTTGCGTTTCGGGATGCAGGGCGTGATTGCCGATATGGGTCTTGGAGGGATGCGGCGCGGTCATGATCGTCTCCTGCTTCAAAGATGGATTGATGACGGCAAAATATATCGAAATGCGTGCGGTGTTATTGCTATTTGGAGCGCGGCTGCGATGTTGGAAGCAACATCGTGCGAGAGCGGAGAAGATTGCATGCAGAAAGTTGCGGATGAGATGGACAGGCGGATTCTGAAGGAACTGGCCGGCGACGCGCGGCTTGCCAACAACGAACTCGCCGAGCGCGTCGGCCTTTCCGCCTCCGCCTGCCTGCGCCGCTTGCGGCGGCTCGAGGAGGCCGAGATCATCCAGGGATATACCGCGCTGATCGATCCCGCCGTCAACGGCTGGACGATGACGGCGCTTGCCTCGATCCGCCTCAGCCGCCAGCACGAGGACGAGATCCGGATGTTCGAGAATGCCGTGCGCGAATGGGACGAGGTGCTGGAGTGCCATCTCGTCACGGGGTCGCGGGACTACGTGCTCAAGGTGATGAGCTCGGGGCTCGACGACTACGAGCGCTTCGTCAAGGAGAAGATCGCGCGGCTGAAATGCGTCGACACGATCGAGACGAGCTTCGTGATGAACACGATCAAGGCGCGCCGGATCTAGCGCTTCGCCTTGCCCTCCTTGTCGGCCGACACCCGGCGGCAGCGGTGGTATCCGCCTGAGCCTGCTTGTACATTAGAAGACCGGTTTCGGCACGAAATCGGCCGTGGCACCCGCAAAAGTTAAAAAATCTCCACACCGGTTAACGGGTTATTTACCACGTTCCGTGAAAGGTGACGGTTGAGCATTGGTGTCCTGCATTCCTTCTTTCAAGTCTCGCGTTTTATGGAATGCGCGCCACACGTACAGCTTGAGGAAAGCCTAATTGAATATCCTCTTATGGACGATGCTCTCTGATCCGCATTCGTTGCGGCTCTGACGGAAAAGCCAATGATCGGCCCTGACGAGGGTGCGAACAGATAAGCGAGCAAGAAGATGAACGGATCGCGATCACATTCTCCCCGGCCTTCCGACAGGGCGTCGCTTGACGCGCTGAACCGCACGATCGAGGGATTGGAAGCACGGATCGAAGGCTTGATCGGCAGCGGGGTGCGCGAGCAGCGCAATCGCCCGCCGGCGCCCGAACGCGAACCCGCCCCCGCCAGCTACGCCCCGCGCGCGCCATACGCCGCCGCCGAGCCGCGTCCCGATCCGCTCGCCGAGATCCGCCAGCGCCAGCGCATGCTGGACGCAAGCCGCGAGCGTGCCGCCCGCGAGACCACTCCTTACGCACCCCGCGAACAGGCGACGGCCTATGCGGCCCAGCCGGCACCCGCACACACGCCAGCGCCGCAGCCGCGCGCGGCCGTCCAGCCGCCGCAGGCACCCGTCGCCCATCAGCGCGGTGCCGAAGACACGATGACGGAAATCGCCCAGGCGCTCGTCAGCCTGCGCCAGGATCTGAAGCGCGATATCTCCGAGGGGGTTGCCCGGGAAATGGACGCGCTGCGCGGCGAACTGCGCGAGATCAAGGCGACGGCCGCCGACCGCCCCTTCGCCGAAGACATTCATGCCGACATGAGCCGGCTTGCCGACAGCATCAACCATCTGGCCGCGCGCTCGGAGACCTCGGAAGCCCATGGCCTGCGCGGCGAATTCGAAGACCTGCGCTCGCTGATGGACGGGCTGGCGCGCGAGGATTCGCTGCGCCACATGGACCAGCGCTGGGACGGCTTCGAAAACCAGTTGCACGCGCTCGACACGTCAGGCCTGCAGGAAGAGCTGGTGGCGCTTGCCTACCGCCTCGACGATATCAAGCGCCATATCGGCGGCATGGGCGAGAGCCCGGCCGTCAAGGCACTCGAAGACAAGCTCATCTCCATCGCCACGGCGATGGAGCAGTTCGGCAGCATGATCCAGCCGCATGACCGGGCGATGTCCGAGCAGTTCGCGTCGATGGACAGCCGCCTCGACGAAATCAGCCGCGCGATCGCCGCGACCGGCCGCGCCGCGACGTCGGGCGACCCGGCCGCCATGCACCGCCTCGAGGGACGGTTGAGCGGCCTTGCCGAACAGATCGAGATGATGGGCCAGAGCGTGGCAAGCCGCGCGAGCCCGGCCGACGGTCTCGCCGAACGGCTGGAAGCCCTGACCGCGCGTGTCGAGGAAGTCGCCAATGCCGAGGCCACGTCGCGGCTCGACGAACGGCTCGAACATCTGGCCTTCCTGCTCGAAAAGAGCCAGCGGGCCGCTCCGCAGCCGGAACTGACCGGCGCGCTCGCCGATATCTCGCGCAAGATCGACGCGCTGGAGAACGGCGCCGTCAACGACGCGCTGGCGCAGCGCCTAGACTATCTCGCCCGCCGCATCGACGAGATGGAATTCCAGCCGCAGCAGGCGATCCAGACCCCTGTCGATGACGCCGCATTCCTGCGCATCGAGGACCGGCTGAGCGATATCGCCGCGCGTCTCGACGAAAGCTCGGCAGCGCCCGCGACCGACGCGAATGCGCTGCGCAACCTGGAAGACCAGATCGCCAATCTTTCCGCGCTGATGAGCGAGCCGCGCCCGAGCACCGAGATCGCCATCGATTTCGACCGCCGCATGGGCGCGATCGAAGACTATATGGCGACCAGCGACGAATATATCGTCGAAGCCGCCCGCCAGGCGGCTGAAGCGGTTGTCGAGGCCTATTCGCGCAATGGCGCCCTGGCGGGCGGTGGTGCCGGCGTCGACATGTCGGCGCTCAACGCGCTGGCGGCCGATCTGCGCCATCTCGAGGATCTGAGCCGCAGCGGCGAGGAGCGCACGCACAAGACCTTCCAGGCGCTGCACGAGACGCTGGTGCACATCGCCGACCGGCTGGACGACATGGAAAGCCGCACGGCCCGTCCGCCGGCGCGGATGCCGACCGCCGACGTCGATTTCAACGTCGATCCCTATGCGATGACGCAGGCCGGCGCCGAAGAGACCGAGAGGCCCGCCGTGTTCGGCACACGCGTGCCGGAAGCGGTGCGCAAGACCGAAACCACGCCAGAGCCGGCCGCACCCGCGATCGCTCCATCCGACACCAGCGCCATTGCCATCGAGGCCGCCAGCAAGCCCGCCGCAGCCGCCAAGGGAAGCCTGCTCGTCAGCCTCGGCAAGCGCCTGCTGCCGTCGAAGAAGGCCAAGACCGGCGAACGCGCCGTCATCGACCCGGCTCCGTCGATCGATCCTGTTGACGTGATGCCGGCGGAAGCGGCCAACGAACCGCTGGAGCCGGGTTCCGGCGCACCCGACGTCAAGAAGATCCTGGAACGCGTCCGCGCCAGCCAGAACGCGGCCCGCACCAATCCGAAACCGGAAAGCGATACGGATCGCGCCGACTATATCGCGGCCGCCCGCCGTGCCGCGCAGGCTGCCGCTCTCGAAGTCGACCCCAGCGGCAAGACCGCGTCGGTGAAGGGCGAGAAGAAGGCGAAGATCAAGGACCCGACCAGGGAATCAGGCAAGGGCAGCGCGTTTTCGCGCTTCCGGCGTCCGATCCTGCTTGCCGTCGGCGCCGTGCTTCTGGCGATCATGGCGTTTCCGCTTGCCCGCACGCTGACATCGGGCGCGCCCGCGCCGACCGCGGAAGTGGCGACGATCACCGACGGACAGAACGGAACTCTACCGGCCGACAGCGAAACCGCGCCAGAGCCTTCGGCGCCCGTCGCCGCAGCGCCGGAGGCACCCTCCGTCTCGACGCAGACCCCGCCGGTGACGGCGGACACCGCGCCGGCGCCGACCGAGCCCGGCACGCCCGAGCGCCTGACCGAAGCCGCACCGCTCGGCGGCAGCGGCACGCTCTCGCCTTCCGGCGCTCCGCAGGACACATCGGCATTCACCGCCAACGACCCGGCACCATCGGCAGCCGCGACGGCGCCGACCGCCGAGATCGCCGTCCCCGACACGATCCAGCCGAAGTCGCTTTCGGATGCGGCAAAGTCCGGCGATCCGCTGGCGCTGTTTGAAATCGGCGCACGCTACAGCGAAGGCCGCGCGGGCGTGACCGCCGATGCGAACCAGGCGCTGAACTGGTATCAGCTGGCGGCCGACAGGGGCTTCGCCCCGGCGCAATACCGCCTGGGCAGCATGTACGAGAAGGGCAACGGCGTTGCCCGCGACGCCGACAAGGCCAAGCAGTTCTACGAACAAGCCGCGAGCCAGGGCAACGCGAACGCGATGCACAATCTCGCCGTGCTCTACGCCTCCGGCGCGCTTGGACAGCAGGACTATTCGGCAGCGGCCAACTGGTTCACAAAGGCCGCCAACCTCGGCATCACCGACAGCCAGTTCAACCTGGCGATCCTGTGCGCTCGCGGCAACGGCGTGCCGCAGGACCTGACGGAATCCTACAAGTGGTTCGCGATCGCGGCCAAGGGCGGCGACAAGGACGCTTCGCAGAAGCGCGACGAAGTGGCAAATGCCATGAAGCCGGATCAGCTGGAAAAGGCCCGCGCCAAGGCGGATCTGTGGAAGGCCGAGCCGCTCGACAACAAGGCCAACGGCATCCAGGTTCCTGACGAATGGGCCGGCACCGGCGCCGGCATCAAGACATCCAGCGTCGACATGAAGCGGGCGATCCGCAACATCCAGGCGATCCTGAACAATAACGGTTTCGACGCCGGCCAGCCGGACGGTGAAATGGGAACCAAGACGGTTGCCGCGATCAAGAGCTTCCAGAAGTCGATCGGCCAGGAGCCGAGCGGCAAGATCAACGACGCGACCGTCAAGGCGCTGCTGGAACGCAACAAGGCGCCGTCGACCAAGGCCTGATCGAACAAGGGCTCGCTACACATCCCCGCGAACCGTCGTTCGCGGGGGATTTTCGTTTGATTGAAGATCGCCTGACCAAATGCCTTTCGCCGGTGTGGGTTTAGTCCGGCATGATCAGCGAGCGGTGGGCGGCAACGCCGGCCATCACGCCCGCGGCCGAGGCCATGGTCGCATTGGCCATCGCGACCGCCGCATCGCCGGCGGCATAGACGCCCTTGACCGTGGTCTGCTGAAAATTGGCGACGCGGATGAAGGGGCCGGTGGGACCGGCTTCCAGCGCGCAGCCGAGCCGCTCGGCAAGGGGGGCTCGCGAGATGCGTCTTCGGCGCGACGAACAGGCCGCCGAGCGGCACGACGCGGCCGTCCTTGAGCCGGACGGCTTCCAGCTTGGTCTGTTCTCCCAGCAACTCGACGACCGGGCTGCGGACAATGGTGACGCCGCGCGCATCGAGCAACGCCGCCTGCTCGGGATCCGGCTCCCATTCTCCTTGCGTGAAATAGGTGGTCGGCCCCCAGTCCGGGATCATCTGCGCCTGATGAACCGACATCGGGCCGCCGGCAAGCACGCCAAGCGGCTGGTCGGCGACTTCGTAGCCATGGCAATAGGGGCAATGCATCACGGTCTTGCCCCAGCGCTGTTGCAATCCATCGATATCGGGAAGCTCATCGCGAACGCCGGTGGCGAGAACGACGCGGGCGGCGCGCAGCGTTTCGCCATCGGCAAGCGTCAGCGAGAACACATCCCCTTCCCTGCCGATGTCGGTCGCTTCGCCCTCCAACTGCGTCACCGTCCTGTAGAGGGCGAGCTGGCGTGAGGCCTCGGCGATGATCGCCTCGGGTGCCTTTCCATCCTGGCCGAGAAAGCCGTGGGATGCGGCGGCGAAGCGATTGCGCGGCTTGCGGCCGTCGACGACCAGCACGTTGCGGCGGGCGCGGGCGAGTTGCATGGCGGCGGACTGGCCGGCGAAACTGCCGCCGACAATGATGACATCGTAAATCATGACGTGCTCCTATCTCTCGCATCTTCATATGTTACATAAAAGCCTGTCGTCAAGACACGTAACCTATCTTGTTACAAATGATCGCCGGCGCTACATTGCTCGCAACAGGAGTAAGCGAATGAGACGCGACAGCCGCCTTTCGCGTATGCTGCACGTGCTGATCCACATGGACCGGCACTACAAGCGCGCGACATCGGAAACCATTTCGAAAATGCTCGGCACCAACGCGGTCGTCGTCCGGCGGACCATGGCGGGCCTGCGCGACAGCGGCTATGTCCGATCCGAGCAGGGGCATGGCGGTGGCTGGGAGCTCGCCCGCGGCCTCGACCAGATCACGCTGTTCGACATCTACGAAGCGATCGGCAAGCCGCCGCTGTTTGCGATCGGACCATCGGTCGATCAACCGGAATGCCTGGTGGAACAGGCCGTCGATGCGAAACTCGGCGATGCGCTGAAGGAGGCCGAGGCCTTGCTGCTCGAGCGTCTTCGCACCATCACCATCGCCGACATCGCGGCCGACTTCGACCGGCGCATGCCGGAGGGGCGATGCAATATTCACACGGAACAATCGGCATCCGCCTGAATTTACGCGAAAGGCGCGGATCTTTTGCGGAAGCTGGCCGACAGCACTTGATCCATTGCCGACCGATCATTTAAGCCTTGGCGACGCCGGGGAGAGGCTTCGGGCAGCGCAGGGATTTATCGCATCATGGAAATATTCACATCCGCCGGCTTGCTGGCGCTTCTGCAGGTCATCGTCATCGACCTGGTCCTGGCCGGCGACAATGCCGTCGTGATCGGGCTCGCGGCCGCGGCCTTGCCCCCGATCAGCGCAAGAAGGCCATTCTGGTCGGCATCATTGCCGCCACCGTGCTGCGTATCGCGCTTGCCAGCGTCACCGTGCAGTTGCTTGAAATCATCGGCCTGCTGCTCGCAGGCGGTATCCTGCTTCTATGGGTCTGCTGGAAGATGTGGCGGGAAATCCGCGCCAACAGCGCCCAGGACGCCGACGGGCAGAATGGCGAGGGCACACAGGCGCCGCGCAAGACCTTCTTCCAGGCCGCGACGCAGATCGTCATCGCCGACGTGTCGATGTCGCTCGACAACGTGCTCGCGGTCGCCGGCGCGGCCCGCGAACATCCGACCGTGCTGGTCATCGGCCTGATCCTGTCGATCGCGATGATGGGTATTGCCGCAAACTTCATCGCGCGCCTCCTCAACCGCTATCACTGGATCGCCTATGTAGGCCTGGCGATCATCCTCTATGTCGCCTTGAACATGATCTATCGCGGCACGCTGGAAGTCTGGCCGTACATGGCAGCGGCAACCGGCGGCTGACGCCCGCGGCCCCTTTTCAGGGGCCGTTGACGAGTTTCAGGATGAGCGCCTGCACAGTGCCGCCGTCGCTCATCTCCACTCTATCGAAATCGCGGCCGCGCTGGCGCTGCCTTGCGGATATCTCGCCGAGGCGCTCGGTGAGATTGGCGCGTATCTTGCCGCAGTCGGGATCGTCGGGCGCGGAAAAGCCGAGGCTCAGCGTCTCGATCTCCTTCACCATGTCGACGATGGTGTCTGCGTGCACGCGCTCATGCGTGCGGATGGCTTCTATGAAACTGTTCCAACCGGCCTGAACCGATGGCGAGAGCCGGGAAGACGGCTTGGGCAATGTGTAGATGATCGTCAGCTTCGGCCTGGCCACCGTCAGCTTGCAGGCGTTATCCGGCTGCCGCTCGTATTTGCGCGTCCATGTCAGCTTGAAGGTGGTGTGGGCGATGACCCGCGCCTGACCGCCGACCTCGGGACCGCGCTCGCCGATCGAGCGGTAGAGCTCGGCGCCGGTCGTGCCGGTTATGGCATAGTTGCGCACGTCTTCGACCGGCTTCCACTGCGCCGATGCCACGGCCGGCGCCGACGCGATCAGCGCGCCGAGCATCAACATTCGGATCGCTGATCTCACATGGTCCCCCGTATCTCGTTGGCGCGGCCAATCTAGAGAGCCGCCCGTCGCCGTTCAATCGTGCCAGCGGACGTTCGGCCGATCTTCACCACCCTCCTTGGCACTTGCGGCGAACAGTGTGCCGCGATTGTCACAAAACCTGAAAAAAGCCTGATTAATCAGAATTCTTCGCGTATTGAGGAGACACGGTGTCGCTGATCGAAAGCCTATCGCAACGATTTCAGGCTAGGGTGTCTCATTCGCACAAGATGTGGGGAAGGCAACGGCCCGTGGGGTCGTGCGCAAATCGGGGTCGGCTGTGACAATCTATCTGCCCATCGCAGAATTGTCGGTGAACATTTTCATCATCCTCGGCATGGGTGCGGCCGTCGGCTTCCTGTCCGGCATGTTCGGCGTCGGCGGCGGCTTTCTCATCACACCGCTTCTGATCTTCTATAACATCCCCCCCCGTCGTCGCCGTTGCCACCGGCGCCAACCAGGTGGTGGCCTCGTCGATTTCGGGCGCACTCACCCATTTCAGGCGCGGGACGCTGGATGTGAAGCTCGGCTCGGTGCTTCTGGTGGGCGGCCTGGCGGGCGCGACAGTCGGCATATGGGTGTTTTCGCTGCTGCGCCGGATCGGTCAGCTCGATCTGATCATCTCGCTGATGTACGTGCTTTTCCTCGGTACGGTTGGCGGGCTGATGCTGTTTGAAAGCATCAACGCCATGCGGCGGGCGTCGAAGAACATTCCGCCGGCGCCGCGCCGGCCGGGGCATCACCACTGGGTTCATCGCCTGCCGCTGAAAATGCGCTTCAAGAAATCGAAGATCTTTCTCAGCGTCATCCCGATCATAGCGCTCGGCTTTGGCATCGGCATCCTGACGTCGGTCATGGGCGTGGGCGGCGGGTTCATCATGGTGCCGGCGATGATCTATCTGCTGCGCATTCCGACCAACGTCGTCGTCGGGACCTCGCTGTTCCAGATCATCTTCGTCACCGCCTATACGACTGTGGTGCAGGCAGCGACCAACTTCTCGGTCGATATCGTGCTTGCCTTCATCCTGATGATCGCCGGCGTGATCGGCGCGCAATACGGCGTCCGCGTCGGCCAGAAGCTGCGCGGTGAACAGCTGCGCGCGCTGCTCGGCCTTTTGGTTCTGGCCGTCGGCCTTCGCCTGGCCGTCGCGCTGGTCGTCACACCGAGCGACATATATTCGGTCGCGATAGGTGGCAACTGATGCGTCGTCTGCTGCGTGCCCTGCTCTTCTCCCTGATGCTGCCAACGGCCGCCGGCGCGCAGATGCTGCTGCCGGGACAGGCAACGCAGCCGATTGCCGAAGGGCTGGAAATCGGCACCTCGACCAGCGAGATCGCCATCACCTCCGATTTTCACGGGGCGGATCTGACGATCTTCGGAGCCTTGACCAATACCGACAGCCTGCTGCTGGCGATTGGCCAATATGACGTGGTCGTGGTGCTGGAAGGCCCGCGCGACAATGCCACCGTGCGCAAGAAGGAACGGGTGTTCGGAATCTGGGTCAACACGCGTTCGATGACATTCGAGACGGTGCCAAATTCCTATTCGATGTCGAGCTCGCGCATGCTCAACGATGTAACGACGCCGCTCGATCTGACCGATCGCGGCATCGGCATCGACCACATTCCGCTGACGCCCATGGGCTTTCTCGGCAATGCCAGCAATGTCGGCGAATTCCGCGATGCCTATCGTCGGCTGCAGGAACGCAGCGGCCTTTACGTCCGCGATCCGAGCGGCGTGCGCTTCGTCAGCTCCAACCTGTTCAAGGCCAGCCTGCGACTGCCCGCCAACATTCCGAACGGCGTGCATACGGTTCGCGCCTATCTGTTCAAGAGCGGCAAGTTCGTCACCGAGAAATCGGCGCCGTTGCGCGTGATCAAGACCGGCATCGAGCAGACGATCACCGATGCCGCGCACGAGCAGCCCATACTCTACGGCCTGTTCGCCGTGTTTCTGGCGGTCGTTACCGGCTGGGGCGCCAGCGTGATGTTCCGCAAGGAGTAATCGGTCTTTTCCGGCGACGGCGAGCCCCGCCCCGCTCTCGCCACAAGATGATCACGGCTTCGTCATTGTCTAAAAACCGACCATTAAGATTTACCGGTTAGTAATCTCTCCGACGTCGAGAGGTTTCAGTCATGCGTATCCGTACTCTCCTTGCCGTCGCCATGCTGGCTGTGCTTGCCGGCTGCGCGACCGCGCCCAAACAGACCCGGAACATCTGCGCGGTGTTCGACCAGCGCGACGGGGTGTTCACCAGCTGGCAGCGCTCCGCCGAGAAGGCCGAGAAGAAATACGGCGTGCCGGTGCCGATCCTGATGGCGACGATGTACACGGAATCGGGCTTCCAGCCGAATGCGCGGCCGCCGCGCACGAAGCTGTTCGGCTTCATCCCGTGGAAACGGCAATCGACCGCCTACGGCTATTCGCAGGCGCTCAACGGCACCTGGGATCACTACCAGTCGGCAACCGGAAACTGGAGCGCGCGGCGCACCAACTTCGCCGACGCGATCGATTTCATCGGCTGGTATCACTCGCAGAACAGCCAGACGACGGGCATCCAGCTCAACGACGCCTACAGCCTCTACCTCGCCTACTATTCCGGTCCGAAGGGATATATGCGCGGCGACTGGCGCTCGAACCCGAAGCTGCAGAAGACGGCGCAGCGCTTCTCCAACATGGCGGCGACCTATCAGCAGCAGTTGCAGGGCGGCTGCAGCTGACTTGAATGACAAAGGGCCGGCGATCGCCGCCGGCCCTGTAAACATTCACATCGATATCAGGCGGCCCTGGCCGTCTTGTCGATCGGATGCTGGGCGCGGAAGCCGACGGCCAGGCGGTTCCAGACATTGATGGCGCCGATGGCAACCGTGATGTTCATCATCTCGGCCTCGCTGAAATACGCCTTCAGCGCCTCATAGTCGGCATCGGGCGCACCCGTCTGGGCGACCTTGGTGACAGCATCGACCCAGCCGAGCAGCGCGCGTTCGCGTTCGTCGTAGACCGGCGATTCCTGCCAGACGCACATGAGGTTGATCCACTGTTCGCTCAGGCCGTCATGGCGGGCTTCCTTGACGTGCATGTCGACGCAATAGGCGCAGCCGTTGATCTGCGAGGCCCGCAGCTTGATCAGGTGGATGAAGCGGCGTTCGAGGCCGGACTTCTGCACATAATCCTCGAGCGCGAGCACGGCCTTGTAGGCTTCGGGTGCGGCCTTGGCGAAATTGAAACGCGGTTGCATGGCACTTTCTCCTTTGATGGCTCAGCGAGCCGTTCGACGTTCATGCAGTTCCAGGAACGCGCAGCTTCTGGCTGCGATCGTCCCGTCGTCGATCTCCGCCAGTTCGGCGCCGAGATCGGCAATGGTGGTCTTGGCAAGCTCGGCGCGATAGACGCGCTCGGCCTTCAGCATCGCCGCCGAGATGTTGCACGGCTTGGCAAAGAAGCGGTCCGGCGCCGGGTTCGGCCCGCGCTGGCGAATTTCGTTGCAGCGAAAGGCAGGTGCAGGCCCTTCGACGGCGAGCACGATATCGAGCAGCGTGATCTTCTTTGCCGGCCTCGCAAGGCGATAGCCGCCCTTCGGGCCGGGTACGGTATGAAGGATGCCGGCGCCGGAGAGCGCCTGGAGGTGCTTCAGAAGATAGCTCGTCGAGACGCCGTGAAACTCCGCGAGTGCTGCGGCCGACAGCACGCCACCCTCGGAAAGACCCGAAAGCATCGCCACGCTGTGAATGGCCTGTTCCACACCGTCTCCGAGTTTCATGTGACCGGCTCCTCAATTCATGGATAAAATATATCCATGATTATTCTGCGCGTCAATCCTCTTTCCGCGGCGCCGCGATTGCGCGCGGGACGGTAGACTTTGGGCTTATTCAGCGAAGGCTTGTGAAGCGATCGGGATCAGCTAAGGTTGCATTGTCAAAAACACTTCAAAAGGGAACATCAATGAAGAAGACGATCCTCCTCACGACCGTGGCACTTCTCGCCACGGCGCATCTGGCGTCGGCCGAAGACACCATCCGGATCGCCACCGAGGGCGCCTATCCGCCGTTCAACTACGTGGAATCGGACGGCAGCCTGAAGGGGCTCGACGTCGACATGGCCAAGGCGCTGTGCGAGGAGATGAAGGCCAAGTGCACGATCGTCGCCCAGGATTGGGATGGCATCATTCCCGGCTTGCTCGCCAAGAAATACGACGCGATCATCGCCTCGATGAGCATCACCGAGGAGCGCAAGAAGCAGATCGACTTCACCAACAAATACTACACGACGCCGCTTGCCGTCGCCGTGCCCAAGGACAGCCCGATCAAGGGTGTCTCCGTCGAGGACATGAAGGGCAAGGTGGTCGGCGCTCAGGCATCCACGACGCAGGCCAATTATACCAGCGACGTCTACGCCAAGGGCGGCGCCGAGGCGAAGCTCTACCCGACACAGGACGAGGCCGTGGCCGACCTGCAGAACGGCCGCACCGATGCCCTGGTCTCCGACAAGTTCGTGGTCGTCGACTGGCTGAACAAGGCCGGCAAGGATTGCTGCAAGCTTCTCGGCGACGTGCCCGGAACAGAGACGCAGGCCGGTATCGGCATCCGCAAGGGCGAGACCGAGCTGAAGGAGCGCTTCAACAAGGCGATCGACGCGCTGGTTGCCAACGGCACCTACCAGAAGATCACCAAGCAGTATTTCCCCTTCGACATCTACTGATCGATCGCGTGGCCAAAGTGCGAGGCCCCTCAGGCTTCGCACTTTTCGCCGATAGCGAACGGACCGCCTTCTCATCGTCGCGGTTTGAACTACATTCAGGCGGTGGACCAGATCGATAGCGAACGCCTGATATCCCTGCCCGCCCCCTTTACCCGCTGGTTCGCGGAGAAGGGCTGGCAGCCGCGCAGGCATCAGCTGGAGCTTCTGGCGCGCGCCGAGGCCGGCGAGAGCACATTGTTGATCGCGCCCACCGGCGCCGGCAAGACACTGGCCGGCTTTCTGCCGTCGCTCACCGACCTCACCCGCCGCGGCAAGATGCCGCCTGGCTCGGCCTTTACCGGCATCCACACGCTCTACGTCTCGCCGCTGAAGGCGCTGGCGGTCGATATCGAGCGCAATCTGATGAAGCCGGTGCTGGAGATGCGACTGCCCGTCACCGTCGAGAACCGCACCGGCGACACCCCCGTTTCGAAGCGCCAGCGCCAGAAGCTCAGCCCGCCCGACATCCTTTTGACGACGCCGGAGCAGGTGGCGCTTTTGCTCGCCAATGGCGAGGCTGACCGCTTCTTCAAGGATCTCAGATACATCATCTTCGACGAGCTGCATTCGCTGGTCACCTCGAAGCGCGGGCACATGCTGTCGCTGGGGCTGGCGCGGCTCAGGCGGCTTGCGCCGAAGCTGCAGACGATCGGCCTTTCGGCCACCGTTGCCGAGCCGCTGGAGCTGCAGAAGTGGCTGGTGGCGCAGCCGGAAGGTGGCGAGCGGCATGCCGGGATCGTTACGGTGGAGGGCGGGGCCAAGCCCGACATCTCGATCCTTTCCACGGAAGAGCGCATTCCCTGGTCCGGGCACTCGGCCAAATACGCGATCCCCGACGTCTACAAGCAACTGCTCGAGCACCAGACGACGCTGCTCTTCGTGAACACCCGCAGCCAGGCGGAGATGCTGTTTCAGGAGCTGTGGACCGCCAACGACGACAATCTGCCGATCGCGCTGCATCACGGCTCGCTCGATGTCGGCCAGCGGCGCAAGGTGGAGGCGGCGATGGCGGCGAACCGGCTGCGCGCCGTGGTAGCCACCTCGACGCTCGACCTCGGCATCGACTGGGGCGACGTCGATCTGGTCATCCATGTCGGCGCGCCCAAGGGCGCCTCGCGGCTGGCGCAGCGCATCGGCCGCGCCAACCACCGAATGGACGAGCCCTCCAAGGCGATCCTCGTTCCCGCCAACCGTTTCGAGGTGATGGAGTGCCAGGCGGCACTCGACGCCAACTATATCGGCGCGCAGGACACGCCGCCTATCGGGCGCGGCGCGCTCGACGTGCTTGCCCAGCATGTTCTCGGCATGGCCTGCGCCGAGCCCTTCGACATGCTGGAACTCTACGACGAGATCATCAGCGCCTCGCCCTATGCGGATCTTTCCTGGGAGACCTTCGAGCGGGTCGTCGATTTCGTCGCTACCGGCGGCTATGCGCTGCGCACCTACGAGCGCTATGCCCGCATCCGCAAGACCAGGGAGGGGCGCTGGCGCGTCTCCAATCCGCAGGTGGCGCAGCAATACCGGCTCAATTCGGGCACGATCGTCGAGAGCCCGATGCTGAACCTGAAGATGGTGAAGCGCGGCGAAGGCGGCCGCATCGGGCGCGGCGGGGCCACGCTTGGAAAGATGGAGGAGTATTTCTTCGAGCAGCTTTCGCCCGGCGACACCTTCATCTTCTCCGGCAAGGTGCTGCGCTTCGAGGGCATCCGCGAGAACGAGGCGCTGGCGAGCCAAGCCTATTCCAACGATCCGAAGATCCCATCCTATGCCGGAGGCAAGTTTCCGCTCTCCACCTATCTCGCCGATCAGGTGCGCTCGATGCTCGACGATCCCGACCGCTGGCACCGGCTGCCGGACCAGGTGCGCGACTGGCTGGCGATCCAGAAGGAGAAGTCGATCCTGCCGAAGCGCGACGAGCTGCTGATCGAGACCTTCCCGCGCGGCAGCCGCTGCTACATGGTGGCCTACCCGTTCGAGGGGCGGCTGGCGCACCAGACGCTCGGCATGCTTTTGACCCGCCGGCTGGAACGCGCTGGCGCCAAGCCGCTCGGCTTCGTCGCCACCGACTATTCGCTCGGCATATGGGGGCTGGAGGATATGGGGCGGATGATATCAAGCGGCCGGCTCAGCCTCTCCGAGCTCTTCGACGAGGACATGCTGGGCGACGATCTCGAAAGCTGGCTCGACGGATCCTTCCTTTTGAAGCGCACGTTCCGCAATTGCGCCGTGATTGCGGGCTTGATCGAGCGTCGGCACCCGGGCAAGGAAAAGAGCGGCCGGCAGGTCACGGTTTCGGCCGATCTGATCTACGATGTGCTGAGGACCCACGAGCCCGACCACATCCTGCTGCAGGCGACGCGGCAGGACGCGGCGACCGGGCTTTTGGACATCGGCCGTCTTGGCGATATGCTGAAGCGAATCAAGGGGCACATCACCCACCGCCCGCTGGAGCACATCTCGCCGCTCGCCGTGCCCGTGATGCTGGAGATCGGCAAGGAGCATGTGCATGGCGAGGCGCAGGACCATCTGCTGGCGGAAGCGGCGGACGACCTGATTGCCGAAGCTTTGATGGATTGAATGGTGACTGGCTGAGGCCCACCTTAGTTCGCCCTCATCCCTGTGCTTGTCACAGGGATCCAGCCAGCCCAAGTCCTTGGGCTGAAAAGAGTCCCTACCGCGCAGACGCGCGGTAGCTGGATTCCTGTGACGAGCACAGGAATGAGGGTGGTCGAGCGGAGAAGAAACAAGCGTGATGAACCGGCTGGCCCTGGCGCGGGAATTGAACGGGATTGCGGCGATGCCGGGCGTGGAAACGTCCGTGCATGGGATCGCTGCCGTGTGCGATCCGCTGGGCGGGCTGTATCTGCCTGATACCGGCGTTCTCGTCGTCTCCGACCTGCATCTCGAAAAAGGCGCCGCCTTTGCCCGACGCGGCATGATGCTGCCGCCCTATGATACGCTGGCGACGTTGACGGTACTGTCGGCCGTCATCGCCCGCTACGATCCGAAGCTGGTGATCTCGCTCGGCGACAATTTTCACGACCGCATCGGCTCGGCGCACATGCCGGAGGCGTTTCGCACGCTGATTTCGGACATGGCGCGCGGGCGCGAGTGGATCTGGATCAACGGCAACCATGACCCTGACGGCACGGTCGATCTGCCCGGTGCCTGCGCCGACGAACTGCATCATGGCGGGCTCACCTTCCGGCACGAGCCGAAGGGCGGGTTGCAGAGCGGCGAGATCGCGGGGCACCTGCATCCTTCCGCCACCGTGCGGCGGCGCGAGAAATCGATCCGCCGTCCCTGCTTCGCCACCGATGGCGCAAGGCTGCTGATGCCGGCTTTCGGGGTGATGAGCGGCGGGCTCGATCTGCGCCACAAGGCGATGAAGGGGCTGTTCGACCAGCCGTCGCTGATCGCGCACTTACTCGGGCGCGACCGGATCTATTCGGTCCGCTTCGGCAATCTGCTCGGTTAGAGCGCGACGTAGCGGTCGGCGCGGTGGTTGATCGTGAGGAAGAGATTGAGCACGACGGCGCCGAGCACCGAGTAGAATACGACAGGCGGCGTGGTGACGAAGAAGGCGGCCGCAAGCACGCAGAGATCGACGGCCATCTGCACGAGGCCGGCGCGAATGCCAAAGCGCTCCTGCATGTAGATGCCGAGAATGCCGACGCCGCCGAGGCTGGCGCGGTGGCGATAGAGCGCCAGCAGGCCGAAGCCGAGGAGCAGACCGCCGAGAAGTGCTGCCCAGGCCGGATGAATGGTGGCGATGCTCATGACATTGGGCTGCAGGCTTGTCAGCAGCGAGGTCAGGCCGATGGCGATGAAGGTCTTCATGGTGAAGACGACACCGAGGCGCTTCCACGAGAGATAGAAGAACGGCAGGTTGAGCAGGAAGAAGGCGAGGCCGAAATTGATGCCGAAGGCATAGTGCAGCAGGAAGGCGATGCCCGCCGTGCTGCCGGTAAGCAAGCCGGCGCTTGCCAGCACGTATAGGCCAAGGGCGGCGACAAGGCTGCCGGAGAAGATGCCCTGCACGTCCTCGACGGGGGTATGGCGCGTGGCGCTCGTGTTCCAGAAGCCAAGGGCATTGATGAGCTGAGTCATGTCGCTAATCTCCAACGGCAGACAAGTTCAAGAACGCCCGGACAGATCCCAGGCGGCAGGGGATGTGAATGATTGGTCGCCGGGAAGAATTCGCGCTCTTCGGCTGATGAGCGGGATTATCCGGCTCATCAGCCGCGTTTTCAAGCGAAATACGTAAGCAATGCTGACCTATTCAAACTTCGCAAGAATCGGTCCGTCAGGCGATCTTGCGTGCAAGGAACAGAATGCCCGGAATGATGTTGGCGCCATCTTTGCGAATGGTGGTGCGGCTCATCGCGATCACCTTGAAGCCGTGGCGGGCGCAGAGCGATCGGATGTAGCCTTCCGAATGGGCATAGCGCAGGGAATGGGCGAGGTGAACACCATCCTCGTCCTCGGTTTCCTCGACCGAAAAGCCGAAATCGGCGCCTTCGGCGCAAAGGCCCGCGACCGATGTAAAGGCGATCTCCAGGTTGCCGAGATAGATCAGCACATCGGCCGCCGTGACGAGATCGGCGCGATGCGCGCCGCCATCGGAAAACAGCCCGGACGCTTGCGCGGGCAGCGACAGGTCCGCCTGGGCGAGATGGTCGTAGACATGCTTTTCCTCAGCCTTCGCCAGCATGTTCTGCGAGAGATCGAAGCCTTCGAGCCTGCCGGCCATGGAGCGGATTTCCGGCCCCATCAGCCCCGTGCCGCAGCCGAGATCGGCGGCCAGAGCGTAATGCCGGCCGGTCGCGGCGATCATACGGGCGAGCTTCGCCGGCACGTCGTAGCCGAGCTTATCGACCAGCGAGGTCTCGAAGCGGGCGGCGTAATCGTCGAACAGGCGCTCGACATAGATGCTCGGCGGCTGATCGGGCACGGCGATGTCGCCCAGGAAGGCGAGCTTCAGCGTGGCGCCGAAGATATCGTCTTCGGTGAGTTCGCCGGTCCGCCTGTAGGCTTCGATCGCACCAGCGATATTGCCTGATTTTTCGCGGTAGGTGGCAAGCCAGTACCAGCCGACCGCCCAATCCGGCACCAGTTCCAGCGCCTGCTCCATGAGTTCGGCGGCGGCATCCGGCTCGCCGCCCTTGTCCAGCATCCTGGCGTAATCGGCACGGCGGTCGGCGATGGCATCGCCTGAAGTCTGGAGATGAGGCGGCATGATGGTGACCTGTTGGCGCGGCCCGCATTTGGCGGCGGCCACAAAAAAACTCAAGTCCTATTTCAGAGGCGGATGCAACAGCCCTGAAAAAGCTTGCGGGCAACGATCCGCGCCCATATCTCAGGGGTGAACAGGAGATGATGCATGTCCGATCAGGTGAACAAGTTTCTGGGCGACTCGCTCGGCCGTACGTTGATCAAGCTTTTGGTGGTGTCGCTGATCGTCGGCTTCATCATGGCCGTCTTCGGGCTGGCACCGCTCGATTTCGTCTACGGCGTCCGCGATTTCGTCCTCGAGGTCTGGCGCCGCGGCTTCTCCGCGCTTGGTCGCGTCGGCGACTATCTGCTGCTGGGCGCCACCATCGTCATTCCGATCTTCCTCATCATCCGTCTCTTCAGCTATCGCCGGTAACATGACCTCAATCGATCTCTCACGGCGCAGTCTTCTGCGCTTCTCCGCTCTTGCGCTTGCAGCCGGCGTCGCCGGCTGCGCCACCGGCCCGAAAGAGCCCTCGACGCCATCCAACGGCGAGGACCAGACGGCGGCATCGCTGCCGCTCGTCAACCAGGTGCGCGCCAAGAACGGCCTGCCGCCGCTTCAGGTCGATCCGGCCGCGACGGCCGCCGCCCTCTTCCAGGCCAAGCGCATGGCAGCGGCCGGCAAGATGAAGCATGTCATGGGCATCGCCGACGGCTTCGGTCCGCGCGTGAAGGCGAGCGGCGTGCGGCTGCCGGCCGCCGAAAACATCGCCACGGGCCAGCAGACGGTTCCCGCCGTCGTCACCGCCTGGATCAACTCGCCATCCCACCTGGAAAACATGCTCGGCCGCTATACCGGTCTCGGCGTCGCGGTTGCCTACAATCCCGCTTCCCGCAACGTGCCCTATTGGGCCATGGTGCTTTCCAACTGAGGTGATTGCGCCTCTCTGTCGGGAGGCAGGACTTGAACGCAGGCTTGGACACCGGCGATAGCGGCAACGCACTGGCATTCGAGGTGACGCACCGGATGGTGCTGTCGATCGCCATTCCGATGACGCTCGGCTTCATCACCACGCCGCTGCTCGGCCTTGTCGGCACCGGCGTCGTCGGCCGCATGGGCGATCCCGATGCGCTTGCGGGCTTGGCGATCGGGGCGATGCTCTTCGACCTCATTCTCGGCAGCTTCAACTTCCTGCGCGCCTCGACCACGGGGCTGACGGCGCAGGCCTATGGCCGGCGCGAGCGGCATGCCGAGCAGGGCGTGTTCTGGCGCGCGATCCTATCGGCGCTCGGCTGCGGCGTGGCCCTGCTCTTTCTGTCGCCGCTGCTTCTTGCGGCGGGCCTGAAGCTGATGGGGCCGGAAAACGCGGTGGCGCAGGCGACCAGCACCTATTTTTCCATCCGCATTCTCGCCGCACCGGCGGCGCTCGCCAACTACGCCATCCTCGGCTTCGTGCTCGGGCGCGGGCAGGGAAGCGTCGGTCTCCTGCTGCAAAGCATGATCAACGGCGTCAACATCGTGCTGGCGATCGCCCTCGGCCTCTGGCTCGACTGGGGAATATCCGGCGTCGCCTGGGCGACGACCGTCGGCGAGACGATCGGGGCGCTTGCCGGTCTGTTCATCGTGCTTACAAGCTTCGGTCGCGGCGCGTGGCCGAAGCGCCGCGAGATCTTCGCGTGGCAGCCGATGGCCGAGCTTTTCACGCTGAACCGCGACATCCTGATCCGCACCTTCGTGCTGGTCGGCGCATACGCCGTCATGACGCGGATCGGCAGCGGCTTCGGCGCGGTGACGCTGGCGGCCAATGCGGTGCTGATGAACTTCCTGATGCTATCCGGCTTTTATCTGGATGGACTGGCCAACGCCGCGGAGCAGATCACCGGCCGCGCCGTCGGCGCCCGTCACCGCCCAGCCTTCGATCGCGGCCTGAAGCTGACGGCGATCTGGTCGTTCGGGCTTGCCGGTGTCATCTCGCTGTTTCTGTTCCTGGCCGGCGATACGCTCATCGCGAGCCTGACGACATCATCACAGGTGCGTCAGGTCGCAAGTCTCTATCTGCCCTGGGCGGCGATCACGGGACTGACGGGCGCGCTCGCCTTCCTGATGGACGGCGTGTTCATCGGAGCGACGTGGTCGAGCGACATGCGCAACCGCATGCTGATGTCGTTCGCCATCTATCTGGCCGCGGTCGCGATCCTCGTGCCGCTCCTTGCCAACCACGGCCTGTGGCTGGCGATCAACCTGTTCTTGCTCTCCCGCGGCCTCCTGCTGGTGCTGAGGGTGAAGCAGCGGGCCGATCAGACGTTCCGACCCGCCCAGTAATCCGTCCTGCTGTCGCGCAGATCGCGGATGGAGGCCGCCTTCTCGCGGTCCATGAGCCTCGACAAGCCGCGAACGATGTCACCCGCAAGACCCGGGCCTTCATAGACCATGCAGGAATAGAGCTGCACCAGATCGGCGCCGGCCTTGATCTTCTCCAGCGCGGTTTCGGCCGACGAGACGCCGCCGACGCCGATGATCGGCAGATCGGGGCCGACGCGCTTGCGCATCTTCGCCAGAACCGCGGTCGATTTCTCGAAAAGCGGCTTGCCGGAGAGACCGCCCTGCTCCTTCGCCTGACGCTGATCCTTCAGGCCGTCGCGCGACAGCGTGGTGTTGGAGACGATCAGGCCGTCGAGCGCATGCGAGAGCGCCTCGGCGGCGATGTCATCGATGCCCTCTTCCGTCAGATCCGGCGCGACCTTCAGGAAAACGGGGATCTTGCGGCCGGACTTTCCGGCTTCCTCGTCGCGCGCGGCAAGCACGGCCGACAGCAGCGCCGATAGGCTTTCGCGCGCCTGCAGATCGCGCAGGCCCGGCGTGTTGGGCGAGGAGATGTTGGCGGTGAAGTAGCGCGCCAGCGAATAGAAGCGGCGGATGCCCCTGACGTAGTCGTCGATGCGGTCGTCGCTATCCTTGTTGGCGCCGATGTTGACGCCGATGATGCCGTTGCCCCGGACGGATGACAGGCGCGCGAAGGCGGCGTCGTGCCCTTCGTTGTTGAAGCCGAGGCGGTTGATCACGCCTTCGTCCTCGACCAGACGGAAGATGCGCGGGCGCGGATTGCCGGATTGCGGCTTGGGCGTGACCGTGCCGATCTCGGTGAAGCCGAAACCGATCTTCAGCAGCGCTTCCGGCACCTCGGCATTCTTGTCGTAGCCGGCCGCCATGCCGATCGGATTGGCGAATTCGAGCCCGGCCACCGTCTGGCGCAGGCGCTTGTCCAACGGTGCGGCGCAGGCCGGCACGAGGCCGGACTTCAGCGCCGCGATCGACATGCCGTGCGCCGTTTCCGGATCGAAGAGGAAGAGACCCTTGCGGGCGGCGTGCTTGAAGAGATCGATCATGGCTGAAGGTCCGGAAAGATGTGTTTGCCTTCGGCGTCGAGCGGCAGGGGCTTTTCCCAGAGCACGGACGAAAGCGGAAGGTCCGCATAGAGATGCGGGAAGAGATCGCCGCCGCGCGAGGGTTCGAAGACGAGCTTGTCGCCAAGGGCGGCGCCATCGACGGCGACCAGCAGCAGGCCGGCCTGACCGGCGAAGTGCAACGCCGCCGTCTGCACCGCCTGGCTTGCCGTCGAGAAGTGGATGAAGCCGTCCTTCAGATCGATCGCGGCGCCACGAAAAACGCCGCTTTGCCGGGCGTCCCGCCACAGCGTTTCCGTCACGATCTTGTAAAGCGTGGGTGTCAGGGTCATGATGGCCTCATGAATGGCTGGTCTTTCCCGGGCTTTGCCGCAGTTGCGCGGCGATGTCCACGCGCCGCACGAAAAAAATGCGGCAGCCACAGAGATTTCCGGAGGAAACCATGAAAAATATCACGCTCAGCCTCGCCTTGGTGCTCATTCCGCTCGCCGTTTCGGCCGCCGAGCCGGACTCGAGCCGGTTCCAGCTGGAGCGCAGCGGCGACCGTTTCGTGCGGCTCGATCGCCAGACCGGCGCCATGTCGCTCTGCGAGCAGAAGGACGGGGCGCTGGTCTGCCGCATGGCCGCCGACGAACGCGCCGCCTATGAAGGGGAGCTCGACAGGCTGGCGGACCGGGTCACCGCGCTCGAGAACAAGAGCATCGTCAACAAGGCGCTTCCCTCCGACGCCGAAATCGACCGCTCGATCGGCATCATGGAGCGCTGGATGCGCAGCTTCATGGGGATCGTCAAGGAATTCCAGAGCGAGGATCAGGGCAATGCCCTTCCGCAAAAGACATGATTTGCTATAGTCCCTGCAGCAAGAAGGCATGAACCGTGGAGGAAGGCGGTGCATGGACTTCATGATCGGGCTCTTGGGAGGGAGTTTTCGATGCATGAGCAGACAATCATCATTGCCGACGATCATCCGCTGTTTCGCGATGCGCTTCGCCAGGCCTTGACCGGGATGGAGGGCCATCCCGATATCGTCGAGGCAGGCGATTTCGCGGCGGCTCGCAAGTTGGTCGGCGACAACCCCGATGCCGACCTGATGCTGCTCGACCTCGCCATGCCGGGGGTCAGCGGCTTTTCCGGGCTGATGGCGTTGCGCTCGGAGTTTTCGGGCCTGCCGATCGTCATCGTTTCGGCATCCGACGACGCGACGACGATCCGCCGCTCGCTGGAGCTCGGCGCGTCCGGCTTCATCTCGAAATCGGCCGGGATCGACGATATCCGGCGGGGCATACAGACGGTGCTCGCGGGCGACATCGCAACACCCGACAGCTACCGGGACGGACAGGAACAGGACCCCGACGTGGCCGATCTCATCCATCGGCTGCATACGCTGACGCCGCAGCAGAGCCGGGTGCTGACCATGCTCGCCGAGGGCTTGCTCAACAAGCAGATCGCCTATGAGCTCGGTGTGTCCGAAGCGACGATCAAGGCGCATGTCTCGGCCATCCTTCTCAAGCTCGACGTCGACAGCCGCACGCAGGCGGTGATCCAGCTCGGCAAGATCAACATGGCAATGGTCGCCTGACGAGAGGAGAGGATTTTATTCCTCTTGTCTCTTTACTCCTGCTCGCCTTGCGGTTAATCTTTCAGCCGATTAGGGAGCGCCGTGGCGCGCACGGGATCAGGCGACATGCTGTCACACGAGCAGATCTGGGGAGCGCTCGACAGGCTTGCCGAACGGCACGACCTGACACCCTCGGGGCTTGCCCGCCGCGCCGGCCTCGACCCGACCTCCTTCAACAAATCCAAGCGTCTTTCCGCCGATGGGCGGCTGCGCTGGCCGTCGACGGAATCGATCGCCAAGGTGCTGGAGGCGACCCGCTCCAGCATGGAGGAGTTCCTGTCATTCATGCGGCCACAGGGCAGTTTCTCGACGCTGCCGGAGGGCGCGTTTCCGCCGCAGGGCAGCTCCATCCCACTCCTGGGCTTCGCGCAGGCGGGCGCGGGCGGCTTTTTCGATGATGGCGGCTTTCCGGCCGGACAGGGCTGGGACGTGGTGGAATTTCCTGCCGCACCATCGCAGAAGGCGGGCGTCTATGCGCTCGAGGTGCAGGGCGAAAGCATGATGCCGCTCTATCGCGACGGCGACGTTCTGATCGTCGAGCCGGGCGCGCAGGTGCGCCGCAACGACCGCGTCGTGGTGAAGACCCGCGAGGGAGAGGTGATGGCCAAGGTGCTGATGCGCCAGAGCCCGCGCTCGATCGAGCTGATGTCGCTCAATCCCGAACACCCCAACCGAACGATCGAACTCTCCGACGTGGATTGGATCGCCCGGATCATCTGGGCCAGCCAGTAGGAAAATCTTCCATGAAGCCTGCGGCACTCCTGACAGCGACTGCGGGAATTGCGATCGTCATCGGCCTGATCACCGCTGGCGGAAATCGGTTGAGCGATGCGTCGGATGCGCGACGGGCCACTCAACCGGCGCAAGAGGCGGCCGGGCCTGAGACCTCTGCGCCCGCTCAGCCGACGGCAAACCCGGACACCAGCATGACGGCCCGGCCGGTGGACGACGCCAGCCAATTCTATCCGTCTTCGGTCGATGGCAAACCACTGGAGCGTGAACAGGCGCCGGAGCCGGAGAAAAAGCCCGTCGCGGTGGCCGAGAAAGGGATCGACCTGCCGCGCCCGGTGGCCGAGAGCGCCGGCATGCTCGGCTTCGGCGAAAGGCGGCTGCAATTGGCCGGACTGACACCGACACCGGTCGACAAGACCTGCCCGAGTGCCAAGGGCCCGGAATGGCCATGCGGCATGCTGGCGAAGACCAATTTCCGGCTCTTCCTGCGGCTGAGGACCGTCAACTGCGATCTCAACGATCCCGACTGGAGCGGCATCGCGATGGCCAGCTGCAAGATCGGCACGCAGGACCTGTCCGCCTGGCTGATCGAGAATGGGTGGGCCGAGGCCGAGGCGGGCTCAGCCTTCGCGGAGGCGGGCGCCAAGGCGAAGCGAGATGGAAACGGCATCTACGGGCAGGATCCCCGCCAGGCCGGCGCGATTGATACGCTCGACCTGACGCAGCCCCAAGATATGAGCGATCCCTTGTAATGGGCGCGGCCAATTCCTAAACTCTGCTGACATCGCAGAGGAATCATGCAGACATGAACAAGCCGCTTTCCGCCCACGACGCGTTGATCTACGTGATGGTCATGGCATCCGCCGTCGACAGCACGATGAATGACCGGGAGATGGAGCGTATCGGACAGCTGATCGGCTTTCTGCCTGTGTTTCGAGGCTTCGACGACGACAAGCTGATTTCCGCCGCGCGCGACTGCGCCGCTCTCTTGTCCGGTCCCGAGGGGCTCGACGTCGTTCTCGAAACCGTCAAGGACACGCTGTCGCCGAAGCTCTACGACACGGCCTATGCGCTGGCGGTCGAGGTCGCGTCGGCCGACCTCTCGGTGAAGGCCGAGGAACTGCGGCTGCTGAGCCTGCTGCGCGACCGGCTCGGCCTCGACAAGCTGACCTGCGCCGCGATCGAGCGCAGCGCCATTGCCCGCTTCCGCAAGGGCTGAACTGTCTACTTTATCGCATGTCGCCGCAGCAAAACCGCTGCACGCTTTTGCGCGACGTGACTAGTAAAGCCCATAGGGGAAGTAGCGCAGGTAGATTTCCTGCAGGCGACCGCTGCGTGACAGATCCGCGAGCGCATGATCGAAGGCCGAGCGCAGCACCTCGTCCTTTTGCCGCAGCATGATGGTCATGCCCTCGCCCAGGAACTCCTGCGACATATAGGGACCGTCGAACAGGGCGCAGCACTTTTCCGATGCCTGCGACGACACCCAGAAAGAGAGCTGCAGTGAATCGGCGAAGACGGCATCGACCTTGCCGTCCTTCAACGCTGCCAGCAGCGCTTCCTTGCTATCGAACGGGATCGCCTTGACCTTGGGGAAATAGGTGGAAAGCATGGCGGCATGCGCCGTTTCCTTGACGACGCCGACGGGGCGGTCGGCAAGGCTTGCCGCGTTCTCGCCCGTGATCGGCGCTTTCAGATTGCGGGCAAAGCGGGCGGGCAGCATCAGGTAAGGACGCGAGAAGGCGAACTGCCCGCGCAGCTCGCTGCCGACCGCCAGACCGGCGATCACCGCATCGCCCTGCGAGGCGGCCAGCGCGTCCTTGAGATTTGCGAAGGGCAAGGCCTGGATCTGGCACCTGTCCGATATCTCCAGTTCGGCGCAGATCTCGCGGGCGAGATCGACGTTGAAGCCCGAGAGCTTGCCGTTCTGATCCATGAAATTGAACGGCGGAAAATCGACTGAAGTCAGGAAGCGCAGGCGCACCAGGCTGGTCAAATCGGGCCTGGCGAGACGCTCGCGGCTGTCGAACAGCAAGGGCAAGGAGGGCGCCGCCTGCTGCGCCGCAGCCGAAAGAGGTAGCCAAATTGCAACCAGAAACAGCCAAAGGCTGAAAAACCCCTTAGGATTGAGAGATGCCAGCTTAAATCGCACCATTATGATCTGCCCCGGGGACTGCACTGCCAATTCAACGACGGTGTATCAGAGTCATGCGTATCGGGGAATATGCGTCGGGCGGGATCAGCACCCGTTCCACGACGCTTCAGCAGCGGCCGAAAATTCCGATCTCGCCGGCCGTGCCGGCGGGGTGTGGTCGATGATATCAGGCAGATCGAGATCGAGACGCTGCTTCGGCTCGGCATCGGAAAGCCGACGATCGCGCGCGCGGCGGCCGCGCCCGCCACAACGGCACGTCGATCGAGCGTGAGCTCCTGGCCAACCGATGGGTGGATGCGGAGAGCTATTATGCCGCCCTCGCCCGCGCGCTTCGCCTGCCATTCCTGTCGCAGCTCGATCCGGCCCTGATCCATGACGACCAGACACTGGACACGCAGCTTTCCGACACGCGATCGGTGCGGCTGGACTATGCCGACAAGGCGATGATCGCCATCGTTCCCGAGGCCGGCCGGCTGCTGGCGCTGGCGCGGACGATCGAGGCGCGACCGGGGCTTGCGGAGCGGATCATCGTCACCACCCCCACGGCGATGCGCGACGCCATCTGGCGCGTCGGTGCGACGCGGCGGGTGAAGCAGAGCATCGGGACGCTGTTCGAGGACAGCGGGCGGTTCAGCGCCCGCATCGTGCTCTCGGGCAAGCAGGGGTTCATCGCCGGCGCTCTTCTGTGCGCGTTCGGTTTCGCGGCGTTCTCCAATCTGCCGCTGGTCGCTATCGTTCACCTGGCGCTGTCGCTCGTCTACATGGCGGCGATCCTGCTGAGAATCTGCGCGTTGCGATACCGTCGCGGTCCGCAGCCAGCGCCGCAGCCAACCGAGCGGCTGCCCGTCTATTCCGTGTTCGTCGCGCTCTACAAGGAGGCGGAGGTCGCCGGCCAGCTCGTCGCGGCGCTGAAGCAGTTCAACTGGCCGACCGCCAAGCTCGATATCAAGCTGATATGCGAGGCCGACGACCATGCGACGATCGCGGCGCTCGAAAAACAGGATCTCGGGCCGCAGTTCGAAATCGTCGCGGTGCCCGTCGCCCATCCGAGAACGAAGCCGAAGGCGCTCAACTACGCGCTCGGCGCCGCGCGCGGAGAATTCCTCGTCATCTACGACGCCGAGGACAGGCCGCATCCCGACCAGTTGCGGGCGGCCTACGCGACTTTCCTCGCCAGCCGAAACGACATTGCCTGCCTGCAGGCGCCGCTGATCGTCTCCAATGTCGGCGGCTCGTGGATCAGCGCCGCCTTCGCGCTGGAATACGCGGCGCTGTTTCGCCTGTTGCTGCCGATGTTGGCAAAGCACCGGCTGCCGATGCCGCTCGGCGGCACGTCAAACCATCTGCGCGTCGCCGACCTCAGGGCGTGCGGCGGGTGGGACCCTTATAACGTGACCGAGGACGCCGATCTCGGTTTGCGGCTCTACAGGCTCGGCTACCGCTGCGGCGTGATCGACTGCCCGACCTACGAGGACGCGCCGACCACGCGCGACGTCTGGCTCAACCAGCGGACACGATGGTTCAAGGGCTGGCTGCAGACATGGCTGGTGATGATGCGCGCACCCGGCAAGCTCATGCGCGAGATGGGGGTCTGGCCGTTTGTCGTCTTCCAGGTGCTTATCGGCGGCATGCTCGTCGCCTCGCTCACGCATCCGTGGATGATCATGCTGATCCTGACCGCCGCGAGCTACATGATGCTCGGCTTTCCCATGCCCGGCACCGGCGAGGCGCTGTTGTTCCTGATCGATGTTTCCAACATGCTGGGCAGCTACGTGGTGCTGCTGGTGCTTGGCCGGCGCGCCATGCTGCGCGACGAGAAGCGAAAGGTCGGCTGGCGCTGGGTCGCCCTGCCCCTCTACTGGATGCTGATATCGGCTGCGGCATGGCGCGCCGTGTGGCAATTGCATTTCAAGCCGTTTTTCTGGGACAAGACCCCGCATCTGCCGACGGCCTCGCCGCCAACGATGCGCTCCGCCCCCGCATCCTCTCCGTGACCGGTCACGAACTAAATTTCGTGGACATCCGGATGCGTTAGGTTCGCCTTAAGCAATATGGATTCTAGTCGCGTTCGACGACACCGGTCCCCGACCGAATGCATGATGCGCCTGTCGAGCCTTACCGGCATCTTTCCCGCGGCATCGAAAGCGTCATCCTGCCTTCGAAACCGCCTGCCTTTTGAAAACGATCGTATCCGGCCACCCCCTGGCCGCAGCCCATGGGCCCATTCATGCTGAAAAACTACAAAATCCGCACCAAGATCATCTCGGTCGTTGCGCTTCTCGGCGTCATCGCGATCGGCGGTCTCGTTTACGTCATCGAGGAATTCCGCGGCGCCGATGCCGCCTACAGCGCTTTCATCGACCATGAAGCGCTTGCGGCGATGCAGGCCTCGCGCGCCAGCGCGTCCGCCACCGCGGCGGTGCTGCAGGCAACCGTCATCTCCGACCTTACCCCCGGCACGCCCGACTTCGACGCGGCGATCGCGGCGCCGAGCAAGATGCAGCAGGCGCGCGAGCGGCTACAGCAGGCAGCCGAGCTCGTGCCGAACCGCAAGTCCGTGATCGACGAGATCATCGCCGGTATCGACGAGATGGACAGCCTGTCGAAAAAGGTGAGCGAGCAGGCCAAAGCCGGCGACCGCACCGGCGCGCAGGCCACGGCGGCCGAGCTGAACGCCAAGCTTTCGCTTGTCACGCCGAAGATGATCGCCAACAACGACGCGCTGATGGTCCAACTCAACGACGGCGGCGACGCGCTTTCCGCCAAGGTCGATCGCCGCATCCTTCTCTGTTTCGTGGTGGTCGGGCTCGCCGTGTTGGCGGCGATCGGGCTCAGCATCTGGATCGCGCAGGCCGGCATCACATCGCCGATGGCCCGGCTTCGCGAGCGCATGACGCGGCTTGCCGAGGGCGAGACGTCGAGCGCCGTCGACGGCATGGACAGGCGCGACGAGGTGGGCGAAATGGCGGCTGCCGTCTCGATCTTCCGCGACAACGCCATCGAGCGCCTGCGCCTCGAGCAGGAGGCGGAGCGCAACCGCAATCTCACCGACAGCGAACGGCGCGAAATCGAAGCGCAGCGCGCCACCGAGGCGGCCGATCTTTCGCGCACGGTGAGCGCGCTCGGCGACGGCTTGCGCAAGCTTGCGACCGGCGATCTGATCTCGCAGATCAACACCCCGTTCGAAGGCAGCCTCGACAGCCTGCGCCAGGACTTCAACAATTCGATCTTCAAGCTCAACGAAACCATGCAGACCGTGGGCGAAAATGCCCGTGCGATTACGGCGGGCGCCGGCGAGATCCGCTCCTCGGCCGACCAGCTCTCGCGGCGCACCGAGCAGCAGGCGGCCTCTGTCGAAGAGACGGCTGCAGCGCTCGAAGAGATCACGACGACGGTGAAGGATGCCGCGCGCCGGGCGGAAGAGGCGCGCACGCTGGTGTCAAAAACCCGCCACAGCGCCGAGCGATCCGGCGAGGTGGTGCGCAAGGCGGTCAACGCGATGCAGCAGATCGAACAGTCCTCGGCATCGATCGGCAACATCATCGGCGTGATCGACGACATCGCCTTCCAGACCAATCTTCTGGCGCTCAATGCCGGCGTGGAAGCAGCGCGCGCCGGCGAAGCCGGAAAGGGCTTCGCGGTCGTCGCCCAGGAGGTGCGCGAACTCGCGCAACGCTCCGCCAATGCGGCACGCGAAATCCAGTCGCTCATCCTGACCTCGGGCAACCAGGTGAAGTCGGGCGTTTCGCTGGTCGGCGAGACCGGCAAGGCGCTGGAAGAGATCGTTCTTGAGGTGCAGGAGATCAACCAGCACGTCAACGCGATCGCCGAGGCGGCGCGCGAGCAATCGATCGGACTGCAGGAGATCAACACCGCGGTCAACACGATGGACCAGGGAACGCAGCAGAACGCCGCGATGGTGGAGGAAAGCACCGCGGCCAGCCACAAGCTGGCGACCGAGGCGGCGGCGCTCAACACCTTGCTCGACCAGTTCAAGCTGACCGGCACCGGCGGCGGCACCGTGGCCTTTACGCCAAGGGTGGTGCTGGATGCCAACGAACCCATGGCACCGCGTTCGGCCAAGCCCGTGCTGACCCGCAAGGCACCGGTGCGGATCGCCACCTCGGGCGTTACGCGGCCGACCTCTT
Source organism: Rhizobium sp. AN80A (assembly GCF_030053015.1). Classification (NCBI taxonomy): domain Bacteria; kingdom Pseudomonadati; phylum Pseudomonadota; class Alphaproteobacteria; order Hyphomicrobiales; family Rhizobiaceae; genus Rhizobium; species Rhizobium sp. AN80A. Next base: position 2,333,584 of record NZ_JASJPX010000003.1, read on the forward strand.
CGCCGGCGCACGCTCTCGGCCAGAAGCTCGCCAACGCATTCGGCGGCACGCCTTCCGTGGAAAAGAAGGATGAAGACTGGACGGAATTCTGAGGAGCGACAAGCCTCTCGCAGAAACGAAATGGGCGGCTCGAGGCCGCCCATTTTCATACCGGCAGGTGCCGACTTCATTCATGCTGCGATCGATCGCCTAGACGAGACCGAGCGAAACCTCTTCAGCCTTGCGGCCACGGCCATAATCGCGCTCGTAGGAGGAGCGGCGGTCGCTGCGCTTGTAGGCGGCAATGTCGAGTTCCGGCATATGGTAGCCATCCGCGTAGGTTCCGGTGTCATCGGCATCGACGACATCGCGCTTTGCGGTGAAAATCTTCAGAAGCATTTCGCTATTCCTCCTCGTGTGCGCCAGTAACGGCCAGAGCGCCGTCCAAGTTCCATGTACCGGAGAATAGTTAAAAATTAACCACGTTCATTAGGGATTCGTCAAGTAAGCGGAAAGCGTTAGGGCTCAACGTGTATCGGGATGGACCATTCGGATTATCCAGGCGCGCGGAAAACGCTTCATCAATGATGCGCGGGCCTGCATGATATGATCCGTCACCCGCTTCGCCGTGGCGTCGCACCGGCGAGCACCGAGAAAAGAGCGAGAAGATGCGTACCACCAAAATCGTCCACGTCGTCAGCTGCCATGCCGAAGGGGAAGTCGGCGACGTGATCGTCGGTGGCGTCGCGCCGCCGCCTGGCGAGACCGTCTGGGAGCAATCTCGCTGGATCGCCAGGGACGAGACACTGCGCAATTTCGTGCTGAACGAGCCGCGGGCGGTGTCTTCCGGCATGTGAACCTGCTGGTGCCGCCGAAGAACCCCAAGGCGCAGATGGGCTGGATCATCATGGAGCCGGAGGATACCCCTCCGATGTCGGGATCGAACTCGATCTGCGTTTCCACCGTCCTTCTGGACAGCGGCATCATTCCGATGACGGAACCGGTGACGAGGATGGTGCTCGAAGCGCCGGCCGGGCTCGTCGAGGTCGAGGCGGAATGCCGCAACGGCAAGGCCGAGCGCATTACCGTGACCAACGTGAAGAGCTTCGCGCAGAAGCTCGATGTCGCGCTCGATGTCCCCGGCATCGGAACGCTGACCGTCGACACGGCCTATGGCGGCGACAGTTTCGTGGTCGCCGACCCCGAGCAGGTCGGTATCGAGCTTATCCCCGAAAATGCGCGACTGATCGCCGAAACGGGGATCAAGATCACCAACGCGGCAAACCGGCAGTTGGGCTTCTCGCACCCCGAGGAGACGGGGTGGAACCACATCTCGTTCTGCCTCTTTGCCGGAATACCCTATCGCAAGAATGGAGAGCTACTGGCGAAATCCGTCGTCGCCATTCAGCCCGGCAAGATCGACCGCTCGCCAACCGGCACGGCGGTGTCGGCGCGCATGGCGCTGCTCAACGCGCGCGGCCAGTTGCACGAAGGCGAGAGCCTGACGGGCGTTTCGATCATCGGCACCAAATTCGTCGGCAAGATCGTCAAAGAGACGACGATCGCGGGCCAGAAGGCGATCGTTCCCTCGATCACAGGCAGCGCCTGGATCAGCGGCACCGCCCAGCTGATGCTCGATCCCTCCGACCCGTTCCCCGGCGGCTACAAGCTTTCCGACACCTGGCCGATGCTGAAGTAGGGGCGACGATGCCGATAAGTGCTGGAAAAACTGGAGCGGGTGAAGGGAATCGAACCCTCGTATTCAGCTTGGGAAGCTTCCAGAACGCCGAACAAATTCAATGGAACGTTTCACTCAAAGGCACCCCGCCAAGCGTGAGCCTGGCGGGGCTCTGACACGGAAATTAAAACCAACACGCGCAACCAAAAATAAATTTGCTCGCCGTATGGTACCCAAATATTCACGGGAGACTATAAGGTGAGCGAGTACTTTGAAATCGGTTATGCGGCAGTCACAAATCGGCTGTGCTTCTTTACCGGTACAGGCTTTTCCAAAGCGGTCACTAACGATGCTGCGCCCAGTTGGAGATCCCTCCTCGAATCTCTATGCGACCTATGTACCGACGCAGCTGCGCTCCGTGCAAACTTGTTCCCTGCAGCCGGCGTTCCACCTCTAAGCTTAGAAGAGGCGGCCCAGGTAATTGCCATCGAGCTTTTGAAAGTTGGAAAGAGCATTCACGATGAAGTTGCAACGCTCATCAAACCGTTAGTTCCCGCTGGCTCGTACGGTTCGATCCAGAAATTTTTGTCGGAAATGTCATACCGTGTCATCACGACGAATTACGACAAGCTGATTGAACAGTTAGCGGGAGACAAGGATTGCCAATCGCTCACACCAGGCCTTCCCATACCTCGGTCATCATCTCGGGTAAAAGTTTATCACGTCCACGGCTCTACGGACTCTCCCGAGAATATGGTGGTGACCTCGGATGACTACTTTAAGTTCCTAAATAGTGAGACATATTTCTCGCGAAAATTGAGTACCATTCTCCACGAGAACACCGTCGTTATTCTTGGCTACTCACTAGGCGACACAAATCTGAAAGCGATAATTAGCGACTACAAGGGTTTCTCACGAAATCACGTGATCGGGTCGAACATTTTTATGGTCTCCCGCTCTCACGTAAACCGGCATATCAAGGATTATTACGCCCACTGCTACGGAATTCGCGTCCTCGACGAGACGTCGGTCCAGGATTTTTTCACCAAGTTAAACCTTAGCCTGCCAGAAGCAGAGAGGTGCAAGGTTTCATCCGTCGACAACATTAGAAAAGTGATTTTCGAGAACCATTCGTTCACTGCAGCATACCTAGGTCTTGAGAACTCGTTCTACGAAATAGTTGCTTCTCTCTCGGCCATTGGCTTGAGCATCAATCATGTTAGGGTCGTATCTACGCTAGGGTCGGTGATTGAGCAGAAGCGAGTTCTAACCACGCAATACAACGCTTGGCCTCAATACGAACAATTGGCACGATGGCTTATCCACCTTGCCAGCATACTGGAACTACGCGGCACACCCATCGAGGCTACATTCCTTGCTGCTGTCCACCGTTCGATGACAACGATGCGGAAAGAAATGTACACCGGCTACTCGTGGCATGCCTACCGGTCATGGGACGCGGGCTGGGACGGGATCATCGCGTCAAACCGAATGCTGATCAAGAATCACATAGAAGCGAACACGACATGGCCAGATGCGCTCTCTGTAGTGCAATTGGGATAAAAATGGCGCCCCATGCCGGAGTGCCACAGCGTACCGTCATCAAGGGCTTGACGGGACGTGAGGCGACATTCGCAACAGTCGAGTAGCTATGCTTTTCGACGCCTTTGTCTCACGGCGCACCGGTCCTTTACGGGGAGTATCGAAGCCAATATCCTTAGCTCATGGCAGACAACTCGACATGGGCAGGAATGATCGCCCTAAACCTCAGCTACCACGTTTACTGCAGCCACTGTGACCGGCATGCCGAGATAGACTTGGCAGCTATGCCGCCCGAAGGAAATGCGATTGGGCGCATCTTCAGATGCAGCACGTGCGATCAGCCGGGGTCGACCGTGGTCAGTCACCAGAGTGCAAACCATTCATACCCAGGCGCCAAGAGCAAGCACCCCTAACCGTCCGATCCGGTTGGCGCTGGAGGCGCGGGGTCGCTTGGAATAATTATGAACTTAATTGGCGGCGACACGACGTGGATCGGACCTATCCAGCTTTGTAGGGGGTTGCAGATGTAGTCGAGGGTCACCTCGTATCGAGCTGGGCCAGGTGTTGCGGCAGTCGGGACCGTGATTGACCGGCGATATGTCTCCCTTCCCGCCAGCAGCCGGAGCCCGGTCGTGAACTGCGGGATTGAGTGTCGCTCGCCAACCGCATCATAAAGCCAGCGCTTCGTAACGAGCGGGCAGATCCGCTTCCGGAAGACGGAAAACTCAATGTCGAGCGTTCCGCCCTGCGACACCGTCGGCGAGAGCGCCACCGCGCTTTCGTATTCGATCGGCGGCTCACGGTCGGAAACCCATAGCCCGAGGTTCACTGAACCGAGGATGGCGAGCGAGAAGACGACGGCGCCGACAAATCTCCAAAGGGTCCGTTTCAATGGGCTGGCCCTCCACGGATGTATCCGATCACCTTGATGATGTTCTCGTAGAGCACCACCGTTCCCAAAAAGATGCCTATGAACGTTATCACCAGCCATTTCGTGAACCGCCCGACTGTTCGAATATCGTGCACCATCTTGAACGCCTGCCTGACGTCATCGGCAGGAAGCTCGACGACTGCCTGAAGCGTCTTCAGTTCGTCCGGACGGAGATCGGCTAACCAATCCCTGGTATCCGGTGGAAGCTCTTCGAGCCGTTGTGGAGTGTGTTCCGCCATATCAATGTTCCCTAGCAACCCCGTATGCCCTTTCGATCGAATGCCATGCTTGACCGGTTTCATCCGATCGACTAAATCCGCCGCCGCCGTGCTTCCTGTCACAAGACGGCAATGGGAGGGTCCGGCCTGACGAGGAGGTCGGGCCCTTGCTACTTCTGCCCGCTACCCTGCCCGTGCGCGCTGCATTCCGTGGAAGTCCAGACGCCGGCAGCACACAAACCCGCCGCCGTATCGTCGATCGCGTCCTGATCCTTGCTTGTCTTGCCCTTCGCGCCGATCAGTGAGGTGCCGACGATGGCCCTAGTCGTTGTCGACAGGCTTTGCTTCGTGGCACTCACCCTTGGCGAAGTCGTACATGCCGCCGCGCTCAGAGCACAGACGGCGACGAACGCGAGCTTGATCCGCTGCATTGCTCAGTTCTCCGATTGCTTTGTTGGTGGCCGCCATCGCCTGGGCGGCTTCAAGGTCTCGCCCCTCCCGCCGTGCGTCAGGCAACCACCAGATGGCATTGAGGGTGGAATAGACGATCAGGACGAGGAGGCCGCCAACGACAGCCCCCAGTCCGATCTTCAGGACATCACCGACGCTCATTCTTCCACCGCCTGGCGAATGTCCTTGATGGCTGCGATGAGCTTCTGGCGAAGCAGAAGGCCGCCAAGGATCAGCACCGCAATGAAGCCGAGGATTACCAACAGCGCGCGCCAGTCGAGATCCGGCGAAGGCTGCAAGGCTAAGCCCGCCACCGCTGACTGCGCTTCCGATCCAGCCGAACAGGTTGAACTTCTTCTTGACCGTCTGTTCGACAGCTACTGGAACGACTTCCTTCTCGTCGACCACAGGCGCCGCGGCGAACGCCGCCATCTTGGTCGAGGCACCGGAGAGCCCCAACAGAGACTTGTGAAGAGCTGCGCGGGTCTTCGGCCCGGGATCGCCATCAGCGTCAAGCCCGGCGGTCTGCTGAAACTGCGCGACGGCGTTGGGCGCATAGCCAAGAACCACAAGCGACAGACGAACGAAGCGATCGACGCGATCGGCGAAGCCGTTCATTCCGCCGTTCCACTTCTTGGTGATCGTCTCGATGTCGCCCTGGTCGGCCCAACGATTGAGGTTGCGGCTCTGCCAGTACCAGATCGGCACGAGGCCTTCCCATGGATCAGTGTTGACGAGATCAGGCTTGGCGACAAAGTTGGGAGGGGTAAGCCCCTGGGCGACACACCAGTCGTAAAACGCCTGATAATTCCCCTTTCCGGTCAGCTGGCCAGCAGTCCGCCCCATGTAGAGCTTGCCGTCGCCGTCGACCTGGGGAGTGTTGCCGAGATCCGTGCGCGTGTCGTAGCGCTTCTGGGCATCTGTCGAGCCCCAGATCTCCCGGTCGAAGCGGAAGTCGCCGCTCTCATGCGATAGCTGGGCGAGGAACTGCACCGATCGGTGCGGCCGGTCGAGGCCATATCGAGCGCCGTAGCGATCGAGCGCCACGAGGACAGAGTTCATGTTCTGGGCATTAACAGCCCCTTTCGCAGCCGCGCGCAGATGCGCGGCAGTTACCTGCACGGTCATTGAAGGCTCCAGATTGTCGAGGGTGGATTAGCTTCAGGCGGTAGAGCCGCCGAACAACGAGGTTCGAACGCTCGCGAAGAAATTCGCGCGGTTCATGATGGTCTCCGATAATGAAAAGAAAGATTGCTGGCGGCCCACTTGCTCAGTTGGCCTGTTTTTCATAAGACTGCCGCCCTTGAGGCGACCGTCGTGAGGCGCGCCATTGGTAGCATCGGGGACGCTCACAATGAGATCGCAGCCAGAAATAACAAAAGGGTGGGAGCGAGACGAGAACGGCAAGCTCCGTATGGATGTGATCGCCGGAGCCGCCGTCGTCGCGACGGGGCCGAACACGATTGTCGTCAAACTCGATTACACAGGCGTAGACGACCAGTCGGCAAAGCCATCGACCGTCCAAATCGCGATGCCAGTCTCGGTAGCTGTGGAGCTTCAGAAGATGCTTCAGATGGCTGTCGCAAGTACCAAGTCACCGCCTACAAAAACCAAAAACTGACTGGAATTTAGATGAGTACGACACTCGACAACCACGGTGAACGGCTAGTGCCTGGGGAGTCCCACGACTCTGCTGAGACCATTCGTCACAAGAGCAGCTACCGGTTCTTCAAGGCGATAATCGAGGCTGACAACCCTACCAATCCAAGAATACTGGACTTGGGTTGCGGTGTCGGCCATGGCTCATTCACTTTGTCGACTATCCCAGGCGCCATCGTCACAGCGATCGATGCCGACGCTCCGGCAATCGAGTATGCTCAGGCGAACTACGGCGCTGAAAACATCACCTATATTGCGATACAGGCTCAGCAGTTTCTCGATCGAGGCGAAACGTTCGACTACGTCGTTTCCCGCCATGCGCTGGAGCACATTCCAGACGGGCTCAATCTCGCAACCAAATTCTCCTTTCAAAAGCGCTTGCTAGTCAATGTCCCCTTCATGGAGCCAGCCGAGGATCTCGATCACAACGAGACGAACCCCCACCATGAGATAAACGACATTTCGCGGGAACACTTCATCAAGTACGAGAACCCGCAATTCTTCTTTGAGTCCATGGACGGGGTTACCTCTGAACAGGAGGATGCGGCGAACTCGATCATATGCGCCGCCCGCCATTCTGGCATTCCGCCAGTGAGCGTTGAGATCCCATTCGCTGCATGGAAGCCTGCTTCAAGGCTTGAGTCGATTGCTCTGTCTTCGCAAGACCTTTCGTACGAGTTGGATGCCCTGAAAAAAGACTTCGCCGACCAAGGAGAGGTTTTGCGCCGTCTTAGGGTGGAGCACGAAGAGCTTCAGGCTGCGCATCGCGGCTTGTTGTCGTCAGGAAGCGTAAAGACAGCGTTGGCGCTTTCCAATATGCTTTCGAAAATCAGGCCCTAAGCCCGAACAATATGAGGCGGTTGTGAGAGAAATACGTTCTTTGACAGGCCTTAGAGGCTACGCGTCACTTTGGGTTTTCTTTTTACATGCGATGTATGGTTGGCCCGAAGGAAGTTTTCTAGTGAAAATCGCTAGCCTCGGAGGCGCTGGCGTGATCGTCTTCTTCGTGCTCTCAGGCTATATCCTTAGTCTGACATACGCTGATCGTTTTCGTGATGAGTCCGCTGGTTATCGGAATTTCGTCATCGCTCGATTGGCCCGCGTATATCCCTTGCATCTCTTCACGCTTTTCGCCTTCGCGTTCCTCGTATGGCTGGGATACCTTGAGAAGATGCCCACAGACAACGCGTACACCTTTATTCTCAACGTTTTGCTGATCCAGTCGTGGGGCTTCACCGATCTCGTCTCATGGAACCAGCCATCCTGGTCAATCAGCACCGAATTTTTCGCCTATCTTATGTTCCCGCTATTCATTGCTAGGCTTACCAAAGCCACGTTTGTATTTCTCGCCGCTGTAGCGACTGCGCTGGCCTGCCTGATCTACTTCCCCATATATGACCTTTCGTTAAAGTATGCTGGCATTACCGATGGCGTCCGTCAGTTTCAGTTCGGATCAAGCTTACTCTCGTTTTTCTGGGTATTTGCGGCCGGCTGCACGCTGTATTCCTTCGCCCGCCGTATACGCTCCAATGCGTTGATCTCAGACCTCTCCACGTTCGCCGGCTTGCTCTTTTTGGTGGTATCGTGCCTAACGACTCAAAGTGGCTTGTCTCTTTGGCAAGGGACAATCGCATCGGTTCTGATAATATTTGGAATACGAAACGATACCGGCATATCCGCGATGGTATTCGCTAACCCCATAATACACTTCATTGGCCGGGTATCTTTCGCCCTTTACCTGTGCGCATCTTCTGTCGAATGGACTGCCAGGCACTACGTTAATCCGTTGCCGCTCTGGGCAAATCTAGCATTGTCACTTGGTGTGGCAACGGCTCTACACTACTTAGTAGAAGTTCCAGCACGGAATGCCATCCGGGGCGCGACCGTAGCTAGGAAGCCGCAGGCACCGGTCATCCAGTCAGCTTAGCCTCCTGCTACGCCAAAACGTTTGCAAGCTGCCCCGTATTGATCTGCTGATTCGAGCCACTTGAGGTGTCGCTAATCTTGGCTACCCCAACTGCGGATATCCAATTCCGTGGCCCCACGACGCACAATGTGGTCGTGCCGACCAGACGAACACCGTAGCTCGAGCCATTCACAGGCGTGACGCCGTCCGGGCCAGGGCGCCCAGAACCACCTGCTATCGTGCAGTATGAAACCTCACACATGTAGGGCAGTCAGCCAGGGTAATCTGCGACAAGATTGCTGGAGGACCAACGAATTCGCCAAGATAGGCCGGATGCTCGCACCAATTCCTATTGACGATAGCTTGAGCGCATGCCCCTAGATAAATCTGTCCATTGCGTGATGTCAGGTTGTTGTCCTCGATGATCAGCTGTCGAGCACCAGACACCTGACTGCAATTGATTGCGACGCCGATCCCGTCAGAAATCGTATTCTTTCTAATGATGATGCTGTCACCGATGAGCTGACCGAGAATGCCTGCGTCTGACCCCGTCGTCATACGGCATTTTTCGATTATGCCGGTGAAAAACCCATCACCTGACGCGATGTGGTTATCGAGATAAATCGCAGCGCTGGCGAACGTCTGCCAGAGGTAAATGCCGGAGATTTCCCAGTTGGCCATGAAACCGTCAGCGTGCGTTTGCTCGAACTTTATCCCGTGAATGCAAGCGTTCGCGACGGGAGCCGTTATCGCGAAATCTCTCAGGATAGTCCCGACGTTTGGCGCCGGTATCAGCACGTGGATGCCAGCGCTACCGGCACCTGTTGAGGTGACGTTGAGGACGCTGGTCATCCCGCAGCCTATCAGCACCATGCGCCCGGTGAAGACAATCCCGGTGATGTCATAGGTCTTTGGTGGCAGTAATACCGGGCCGGCAGCAAGCGCCGCTTCGAGCGCCGCCTTATTGAGCGCAGCGCTTGCGCCGGCTACCCCCACGGCCTTCATGCCATAGGATTCAGGGTTGATAAAAGCCGAGGCTGCCGAGCCACTGCCGCCAGACAGCAAGGACGCTGGAATTCTTGTGATCGACATGCGTTAAACCTTTATTTCTTCAACGATGAGGGTTGAGGCGCTGACGCCACCGAAGAGCCTGGCGGCTGATGAACCATTCATGCGGATCGAACCGGACCCTGCCCCGACACGAACGGAGATCGTTTGTGTAGTGGTAACTCCCGGTGAATATTCGACTTCACCCGTCAGGTTCGCACCGTGGCCACTGTCAGCGATGGCGATGTAACCGGCTTTGATCGCATTGGCGCCGCCATTGAAGATGGCGTAGGCGATGGGCTGCGCGACCGCCTTCGCGGCGACATTGCCGGTAAACCTGATACGCAATTTGCTGTTTGCAGCCTTCGGGGTCACATCGACGGTAAGGATCTGCGTCCCCTCTGTAATCTGAGGGATCGTGTCATCGATCGGGATGTTCGCAGAAAGATCAGCACTGGTTGTGTAGGGCGTTGCGGAAACGCTCTGAATAACCGACCCGGCCGGGAAAAACAGATCGCGCAATTCCGCCGGACTAATCTCCTCAGTCACGCCGGCCCCGGCCGTCTTTCTCCCGAGAAGGCGCAAAGTGGCTGTTATGTTCTGGATCTTGTCATATGTGATGCTTCCAGTGGCGGGTGAGCCAACGGCGATCCGGAACCCCATTTCAGCTTCGATTGCGACCCCGTCCGGCGGAGCCTCGCTGAAACGCAGCTTCGGCGCCCCGCTCACGTATACAAGTGAGTAGGACGAATGAAGCTGCCCCGCGCCGTTCATGTTGACGCGGATGTTATTGGCGCTGCCAGGATCGACAGTCAGGGGGAAATCTGTTGTCGAGCCGTCCCCAGCGAACGCGTTCACGACGACGTCGTTGCGGGCCAAGGCAGCATAGTTGGCGGCGGCGGTCGCCGCGGCTTCCGCGGCTGCTTGTATGGAAGCGCTGGACTGATCGGTGACAAGCTGGAAGGTTGATCCAATCTTGACGCCCATGACAAGACCTACGATGCCGCCGGGGATGGGATCGTTGCCACCGATCGTTTTGATGGTGAGGGGTGCATCGCCGTTAAACGATACCGTTACAGCACCAGGGCCATTTGGCTCGAAGAGCCGGAACCACACGAGTGCGGACTCCGAAATAGGGATAGCGCTTGTCGCCTGGATAGCGTTCGGTGTTCCCGCTCCAACATCGGTAGCAATGATGAAGGAATACGGCAGATCGCCGACGCGAATCCATGACCCAGAATTCGTAGCTCCGGCTTTCTGATAGATGCCGCTGTAGGCCGCCGTGGGGTCAGAGATCACCCAAGCCATCGCCTTATCATCAGGCTTTAAATTGGCAAAAAGCTGCGCCCGGCTTGTATACACCGACCCACTGTTCGTCCCAATGGATGATATGAACGTTTCAATCCAGGTCCCCCACGTCCGTATTTCAGACTTCTTGGGTTTCCATGGGCCCGAAGAGGGTATTCCATCTGCGACAAAGTCGCGCCAGATCTGCATGGCGTTCTGAACGAGGCCCATGTCTTCTCCACTATAAAATTGTTTATTGTTGGGTTAAGTGACCGTCACGGCCCCGGTCGCCACCGGAGATGCCGGCGTACCAGACGCATTGATCGAGACGATAAAGCCGTATTTCGTACCTGCGGTGATGCCCGTCACTATGCGGCCATCCGCGATGTTGGGCGGCCCGTACTCGGTTCCCACAAGCGTCGCGCCTGCAAAGGTGTTAGTCGTGTTGGTGTAGAGTCTTACGCCAGCGTAGTTCGCACTGTTTGGCGCCACCCATGAGAAGTTAATCTGGCCAACGCCCCCAGTGGCTCCAGCGCCCGACACGACGCCGGGAGGCGTAGAGTCGGCGACTGCCGTTCGGATCTCGTACCCAGTCCAATCAGACTTCCGCCCATTCGACCACGTGCGAAGGCGAAACTTGTATTGAACGCCGTCAGACAGATAATTCGAACGAAGTTGATCTTCATTGGTCTTCGAATTCACGGATCGGGCCGGCTCACCGCCGCCGGTGGGTTCCCACTCCAGCTCGTATATCAAAGAATTGGCCAAATGGGTCCAAGTAGCGAGGGCATATGCCGCCGTGGCGCCACCGGCCAACGTCTCGGTCTGAATGACCACGTTAAAGCCAGAAGGAAGCGGGACTCCCGTTGGTGGCGCCGGGATGGCGCTCGATCCTGCAAGTCCCTCCTCTATCGCGGCATTGAAGCCGTAGAGATCCTCCGGGACAACAATGCCAGAGAACTGCACGGTCATGTCGCGTAGGGAGACCTTCGGCGACGAGGTGATCTCGATAACGACTTCATTTAGACGTGGCGGCAGATGAACACGAACGAACCGGCGAGACGATACGCCCTTCGCTGCCTCGTGGTGAGCTGTGATGGTGACGCGAGGCGCATTGGCGCGGATATATGCAAGCTTCTGCAGCCGCTGCATGTGGTTGTGATATTGGACGGCCTGATTATCGACCGTCTTCGTGCGTTCCGTATCCTCACCGATATAGGGGTCACCGTAGATCGCGGCATCGACAGTGTTGTAGGTTTCCTCAGGGCTTGTCCAGCGACCGCGAACCGCAAGAACAGTCGAAGAGCGGCGCTGATTGACATCATGCGAGCACCTCGTGATCTCCGCTGCAGTGAGCCTGATGTCCGGCTCGACAAACTCGCCCGCATGCACGCCGATCAATCCGTCCGGCCGCTCGTAGACGACGAGCTCGGCGGCTTGATCCATAAGTCGGCCTATTTGAACCGGGTCGTTCTCGGCACGGAACCATAGACCACCATGGTAACGTGGCTCACTGCCGCCCGACCGATTGAAGACAATCTGATCACACACATTCGCCGCATTGATCCAATCCGGCAGATACATATCCTCGATCGCCATCTTGCCGCCGACTGGGCTGCAAAGATGCCACAGCCGCATCAGCGCGACATTTGCCGAGAAAGCCGAGACGCCCGTCCTAGGATCGAACAACTTCATGCCGTCGCCAACTGCCGAATGTTGAGGCATCTGGTTTGGATACACAGTCATGTAGTTTTCGCTGCTGGCAGTCTCGCAGGACATACGAATGGTAGCCAAGCCGTCGCCTCGGTGAGCAGCGGTCCATATTGTTGGGAATCTAGCCACCACGTCGCCGTAAGCTGTCTCGGCATCCGACCCTAGACGGGTCAAAATTTGGACGTAGGGATATGAATCTATGTTGTAGTTGAAAGGCGAAACTACAACTCCGAACCCGTCCAACTGGACTGCGTCATCATGAATGTAGTGCCGCACGAAGCCTTGGATGTTATGAGAGGCCCAGCACAGGATGTGAAAAGCCGACCCTCCCGACTCCTCGAGAAACACATAATCGCTGGCCTTCTTTACCCGACCGAGCACGTATGCGAGCGATGGAACGGCTTGCTTCAAATTATACTGGCCATCCTCCGGCTTCGGAGCGGTGGGCTTTTTAACGAACAATCCTTGAAGGGCTGTCGCGCCGAATGCTAAGCCCGCATAGGCCAAGGCATAAGTGCCAAGATAAAGCGCGTTCGCGGCGAGCGTGGTCGTTGCCAGCGACGAGATGATAAGCGCCGGTATTTCGATAAGGCCAGGCATTCGATTAAATGCTCCAGATTGCCAGAGTAGGAGCCACAAGCGGCATGAAGCCAGCCTGGGCGCGGATGAGCCAGCGGCTCCCGTCGAATACTGCACCCCACTGCCGCTCGATGTTCGATGGACTGCCGATGACGCCGATCGAGCCCAGATAGGGTTGCTGAAGTGGCTTGCCCGCGATCTTCACGATGCAGCTCGCGACGACAGGCACGACCCCGCCAGCTTCGGCGATGATGGCCCGGAAGCCGGCCTCGTCATCGTATCTACCACGAAGATGCGTCGCGGGGTCCGGATGGCCAATGGCCACCGCCCAATCGGCAAGGCACAGGCAGCAGTCCAGCGTTCCGGGTTGCCACGGCTGCGAGCCGTGCCAATCGATAAACTCGGAGAGGCTGATCATCACCAGTTCGGCCAGCTGATCGTCTTGTCGAGCAGAAGCGGGATGCGCTCACAGAACTTGTCGAGAGGCGCACCAGGGTTGAGGACTGCCGATCGCGCTTTCTGATCGACGTCGGACAGGACAGATCCGCTGGTGAGCGTTCGAAGGGTGAACCGGTTCGTGATTTCAACAGTGATCGTCGAGATGATCTGGTCACCGCTCGCAGCGTCATCAAAGATGATGTCATCGATCGTGCCGGTGAACTTCACTTCCGGACTGCCATTCGGCTGCTCGAACTCGTCGAGGGCTTGTAAAAGGATGCGCATCCGCGATCCTATGATCTCGCCTGCTTCGTAGTCGGCCCAGATCCGGTTCGACGCTTCCACGTCGATGCCCGAGATATTCAGCGATAGGGTGAAGGCCTCGGCGTTGATGGCCATCTCGATCTGATCGAGGGCGTCTTCAGTCAGCACGCAGGCCCGCCACTTGTTTCCGTCGGCATCGACAAATGGACCGCCGGAGCCGTCCCACATTCTGATCGTTCCCGAAGGAAGATCGATCGGTACGAGAACGCGCAGTGATTTGGTTGCCATTACACCAAGCCCATTGCCAGTTGGTTCCAGTAGTCAGTCGCCTCCTGAAAGGAGACGCTTGGGTAGTTCGACTTGCGGATCGCATCCTGCTGGACATCCATGCCTCTATCTTCAGCAAGGCGACACAAGCAGGTGGGCTGATCAAACTCCAGCGTCGATCCCGAAGGGATCACTTCGCGGACAGTTGGCGATATCGGAACAGTCCAGACGTCACCGTCGACCGCTATCACGGGACCAGTTTCGTACAGCGCGTGGTTGAAAGAGAAACGGACACCGACAAGATTTGGAGCCGCACTGATGACGCGCAAACGGATCATTGCCGCGCCCATGGGTGTCACGCCATCGCTGACGATGGATATAGCCCCCTGCAGATAGTCGGTATCGTCATCAAACAGAGCATCGTCATCATGTGCTGTTTCCGCCTGCGGGGTGAACGCCCCGCTAACGAAAGGCGCAGAAAGTGACGAACGTACGGGCACAACGATGAGGCCAGAGCGCCCGGACAGCTTTTGCCGCAGGGCCTGCCAAGTCTGCCACTGCTCTCGGCGACGATCCTGCAGGATGACGTTGGAGTATTCTATAGCCCAATACCCGAGATCTGTCCTTGTGACCGGCTCAACTCCTCCCAAGGAGCGGCCACTGGTCCGCGAAAACGGAACGAGGTTCGCCGCCACTTGCTGAGGCTTGAGAGTGCAATACGGCCAGATAATAGCATCAGCCATTTCGGTAGTCCCCGCCAGCGGTGTTTGCTTGATACTTGGACATTGTGGGGACAACTTGCTGACTTGCCGCCGACAGAAGTTTCGGACTAGCGGAAGCAACTGTTTGCTCGCTGACCGATTTAACGAAGGGCATCAGATTGCCGCTGTCGTCGACATCAACGCCAACTGTGACATGAACGGCGCTACCGCCGCCCATCTTCGTTCCGCGAGGCAACACCACCTCGCCGCGCTGGAGGATGGCGGGCACTTCACCTGGCTGCAAACCGGCAATGCCGCCGGTGTGATAACGCTTCGCACCGGAAAACACAGATGGCGATACAGCCCGGCCGTGGTTGTACCCATCCGAGCCAGCGACGCCGCCACTGTGAAGGATTCCGGGTATGAGGAGACCGCCCAAAAGCCCGCCTTTGCCGCCGCCAAAAAGTCCGCCGCCGCTAAACAAACTATCGAGAGACACGTCGAGAAGCTTGTCGATCACCTTGTCGAGTGCGTTAGCCAAAGCCTCGGTTGCGGATTTTCCGCTGCGCAAATCCGAGATGAAACCGCCAACAACGTCGCGGCCGAGATCTCGGAATGCTTCGGCTGATTTCTTCAGCTGATCCTGAGAGGCTTTCAATCCCTCTGTGGCCGCAGATGCCCTGGCATAGTTACCGGCAAGCGCTTCGATACTGGCTGCCAGCTCCGGCGTGACGGTAACGCCCGCCTTTTGCGCTTCAGAAAGCAGCTGCTGCTGGATCTTAGCCTTTTCCACCGCAAACCCGTAATCGTTAATCAACGGGTTCAGCCTCGATTGAGCCGCGTATTCTGCGTTCAATACATCGATGCGCTTTTGGATCTCCGCCACATCCCCCTGGAATACGTCTGTCGGAGACCGCTTTTTTCGTGGCAGAAAGGCCGGCATCTGACATGGAGACGCCCGTGCCTGAGAGGTACGCTTGCGCCTCGTCTTTACGACGGCCTGGATTTGCAGTCAGTGCGGCAATCGCCTGAGCCACCTTTGCCGGTCCGCCTCCATCCTTAATCGCCTTGACGACAGCATCCGGGAGGGAGCCATAATTGTACGCAATCGACGTCAGCGCCGCTTTTTGCGCTTCCGAAAGGCTCTTCCAGGTCTCGATACCGATAGCGTTCTGAATACCGTCCTGAAACTCGACAATGCGACGAGACAGATCGCGCTGCGCATCGTCGAGCGTTACGACGGTATCCTTGGTGACCTTTTCGATGACGCCGTTCGCGCGTGTCGTCGTATCGCTACCGAACCCGGTACGAAAGGCGTTCACGTCCCACTTGGCGGTGCTGATGAAACCCTCGAAGCCGCGGATCATTTGCGCAGCGGCCGACTTTCCGATCTCGTCAAGGTTGGACTGTTGGAAATCGTAGGTACGCGCTTCCTCACCGTTCATGAATTTACCGCCACCCGAATAGATGGGTGACAGCTGGCCAAGCGGTGATTTGTTGATCTGCGACTGCAGCGTGCTAAGGTTCTTCGCATACTCGCCGACCTGCGAGAGCGCCTGCCCCATGGCAGGTATCAGCTCCGTTTTGATGCGGCTGGCGATATCGCTGATCGCGCCGCCACCAGCGGTCCCCAGCCCGAGGGCGGATGCGGTCAATGCCGCAATGGCATCCTTCGCCTGCTGGCCCGTCAGGTAGACGTCTTTGAGGCGCTTCTGCGTTCCTTCCATTGCCTCCTGCAGCGGCAAGGACTCCTGCGCCGAAAGCCGCAACTCCTTCGCCAAATCGCGGATATTCTGCGGAATGCCGGTCATGCCCTCGATCTTCGCCATATCGAGCGAGAACTCGCGGAAATCCGGAATATCCTGATCGAGCTTGCGGAGCGCCGCCTGAAAATCGAGAACGGTCTGCGTCGCGCCGCCGAACTCACTGACGGGCACGCTCAGAATGTCGGAGGAAAGGTCTTTACCCGCGGCCTGGATAGCCTTCTGCAGATCGCCGAACTGGTCTTTCAGCTTCTGCACTTCGATCTGGCGGACGGAGTCCGAGTAATCCTTGGCGCCCTTTTGCGCCAAGCCCCAGGACTCGTCGAACGAACGGATCAGTTCCGCGTGGGCCTTCAGCAGCTTTTCCGTGTCTGGAATATCGGACTTGAGGGTCGAGACGTACTGAAATGCCGCCCCGGCCAAACCAATGATCGCAAACGAAGCCAGGGAAACCGGATTGACCACTTGAGCGAACGCGCCACCAAGAATTTTGACGGCGCCGATCAGGCCGCCGCCAGCGCCCTGAAAGACCTGCGCTACCTGACTTCCTTGCTGCACCATGACGGTGAAGGGCGATGCGCCCGACAGCAGGCTCGTTGAAATATCGTTCAGCTGAAAAGACAGGTTGGAGATAGCAGCACGTTGTGCCCCGAGAGACGCAATCGACTTCTTGGCACCAGCATCAAAACCACCAGCGACGTTGTCGTTGGCCTTCTTGAACTTGCCCTCGATCCCGGTTGCAGTGTCACCAGCCGCCTTCGCTATCAAGGCAAGCTGACGCTCGAACTTCTTTTGCGTCGCCTCGATCGAAACGAGCAGTCTTGCCTGATCTTCAGCGTTTGCGGCCACTAGAATCCCTCGATACCCAGTTCAGCCATCAGCTCGTCGCTCATGGCAGGGGGTGGATCATCTTTTGTTTGATTGGCTTTGCGGTAACCGTCCATGCAGGCCGCGTATTCCCAGAGTGTCATGTCATCGACGTCACGCGGGGTGTAACCTACGACGGCTCCGGCCCCGTAGTAACTGGACCACCTGGTTCGTCCGTTTGGAAGCGGGTTTGGGTCGGGCTCTCCGCCCCCGCTTGTGGCTCCCCCGGCTTATCATCCATCTCCCACATGATGAATCGACGAAGGATCTCCGCTGCAGTGATGGCCAGAGCATAGGGGCTGGCCATGTCCATTGCCGAGTCAATGATCTTCTGCGCGGCATCCTGCGGCGTTCCCGTGGCCATAAGACCTAGGCGGATCGGCTGGATAACGTCGTCGATCTTCCACTGCTGTCCGAGCAGCCGCATCATGACAACAGCGCAACCGGCATCGCAACGCTGCTCAAGAGCACGCAACTCGCCGATACCCAGGCGGAATTCATGCTCTCCGCCTGGCCAAACGATTGTTTCCGATCCGCGCATCAGGCCGCCTTCGCGGTGCGGACCGGCAAGCCGTCGAACTGAATCTCGATTTCAGCGGTGACGCTCGGGCCTTTTTCAGCCGTATTGTTCAGGCTGACGAGATACGCATTGCCCGTCTCGTACTCGGTATCGCCGACAGCAGCCTTGAGATGACCGACGCGGATCTTCTTGGTTTGGCCGGAGTACCACCAGTCCAGCATCAGTTCATGGCTCTGCGCTGCCCAGACGCCTGTCCCGGAAATAGTCACTTCCTGCGACTGGACCGAGCGCTCGATGCTGTTGGGCTTCGACTCGTCTTCGCAGTCAGGCACCTCCGACGTCTGCATCGTCGAAGAGCGATTGACGCCGCGCTGCGTGACACCGCAGATTTTCGACCAGGTGCCGGGCGTCTCAGTTTCGAATTCCACAACCATGTGCTGGAATTTCGCGGTAGTAGCGTCTGCCATTGCAGTTCTCCATTGGAAAAGCGGACCGGCTTTCGCCAGTCGATCGACAAGGGCTTGAGGCCCGGTTCAGGTGAGTGGGCTATTGAGCCCGAGATTTGCCCTTGCGAGCTTTCGCCGCCTCCCGATTGGGAGGCCGGACCTCTTCCGCCAATCCTTTGGAGACGGCATAATCGACGACATCTTGAGGCCAGGATTGCGGCTCGGGATCAGCGGGAAAGGTGAACGAAAACTTGGAGCGCGGCCGCCGATAAGTGGCGCCAGTCTTTACGATCATCCAAGCCATCATTCATCTCCACCAGGACGCTCGACGGAAGCCGTCACCTGAACTATGCCGTGAACCGTTAGCGGGTCCGGATCATCAATCACTCTCGACAAGGTCACTCGCAGCTGAAGCAGTGCATTCTCTGCCAGCTGTAGATCGTCCCGCTCGTGCAACGCCTTTCGAACAGCCTCGACGATGTCATCGCACTGCCAACGGTTCGGTTTGCGCGACCACACATCGACCTGAAAGGTGATTTCGAGACTGTCGATGCAATCTGCGCCATCATCCACCGCATAGACGGGTCCTCGGCTGATGTGCGCATTCTTGCCCTTCCAAGGATTAGTGCCAACCTTGTCATAAACCGTATCGACCAGAGCCATGACACCGGGATCGGCAGCGAGCGTATTCTGTATAAGCTTCCAGGTCTCTGCCGCCGGGCTGGTCATTCTGAAGCGCTTTCTGCCTGAATGGCCTTTTTCATGGCGCGCACTGTGCGGGACTTGATCCGCTTCCGGAGCGCACGATAGGCCGGATAGAAATAAGGATGTGCCGGCTGCTCTTTGGTGCCGAATTCGACCCATCGAGCGTAGTACGCAGCCTTGCTGCCGGCGTAGATCGTGATCTTGAGGCCACGACTGTCTTCAGCGCTTTCGCCGACGACGACAGCTCCATCCGGAGCGTCACCCCACGTCCACGATATCGACATCTGGAGATCCCCAGTATCGATCGGTGCAAGGCGCTTCATCATCGAGACAAGCTCCTCGGCGCTCTTCTCCATCGCGGCGCGCGTTGCTTCCTCGACACGCTTCGGCATCTCGACTGTGAGCTTCTTCTTGAGCGCGGCAATTCCCTCAACCATCAGGCAGCGACCCCGCTCTCGACCATGACGTCGAGAAACTGGCGATCGTCAGTAACAGCGATTGAGCGAACCGCGTAAATAGGCCCATCCCAATAACGCTCATCGCCAACGCCTTGCCAAGCACCGTTCCGCGTATCGCGCATGCGCCAGTCCTGCTGAATCTTAAGCGTGTCGCTGTCGCGGCGGAGACGCACGACGATCGGTTGACGCCCTTCCAAACGGGAAGCAACTACGGACTCGCCACCGCGCAAGAAGGTGAACCCGGCGCGACGCTGGAATTTCTCGACGAAGCCGCCTTGAATATTCCCAGAGCCGTCATCCTGATCGGCGCGCTCATCAAAGGCCACCTTCTCTTTGAGTCGACCTGCATCACGCTTATCCATCGACTCAAACCCTAAGCCAGCGGTAAGGATCAATCAGCAACCTGCTCGACCTGGGCAAGCCGTCTAACCCACCGCGATCCTCGTAAAGCGAGGCCACGTACATCATTGCGGCCACCTTGAAGACCTGCTCAGTGCTGACAGGGACGAGCGAGATGTTGCAATATTGAAGAACAGCGCTTTCCGCCGCATTCATGTATGCCTGAATGGTTACGTCGTCGTCATCGGTGTCGACGCGCAGATGCTCCTTCACCTCGGCGAGCGTGTAGAGCGGGCCAGTAGAGAGGACGACGACGTTTCCCATAGCAGACTTCCTTACTTTTCTTCGCCGTTTTCAGACTTGTACCCTAGCGCCTTGGCGACAGCCTCGGATCCAGAGAGGGAGGGATCATTGAAATCGATCCGGTTCTGCTTTTCGGTGGTGTTGGCGCGGGGATCCGCATCAACAGCCGGATGTGACGGATCGACGTCAGCAACAGTCTGAATCGGCGCACCCGAAGGATCAAACTCCGTGGCAGGCGCGACACTTCCCGTTGGGGCGTTAGGATCGATCGTCTCGACCGTTTTGGCCTTCTTCGTAACCATGATGATGCCTCTTGGTTGATGGTTGGAACGCGGGAGGCGAAAAGTCGCCTCCCGTATTGCTTCAGGTGGACTAGGGGTTCACGGCGACCTTAAGGGCGCGCATAGGCTCCGGATTGTGGACGCCGCCGCCGACTCGCTTGGTCGTATAGAAATGCACGAACGGCTTGTTGGTGAAGGGATCACGCAGAACGCGGATGCCAACACGGTCAACAACCAGATAGGTTGCATCCATGTCGCCGTAGAGCGCAGCGATGTTGTTCGCCGCAACGCCCGGCATGTCGGGAACCTCGACGATGGTTTCGCCAGCAAGTGTTGCCGGCTGGCCGGCAGCATATGACGGCTGCCACAGGTAGTTATTCTGCCCGTCTTTCAGCTTGCGCATCGACGACTGCGACAGGCGGTTGGCATAAAGCTTCGCATTCGAGCGATACGCAGCCGGCAGGCTGTAGAACAGGTCGATGAAACCATCCGAGGTGAAAGCAGCGGCCGCGCCACTGTTGACCACCGGGATAGCGCCCCAAGGGTGCTTCGCAGCATTAGCGGCGCCGGTCACATAGGTGAGGATGCCAAACGGCTTATTCGCGCCATCGCCGGAGATAAAAGCGATCCCTTCCTGGCGGGCGAACTCGGCATCAACTTCGTCGGCGAGCCACTGCTCAAGGTTGATAGCCGCATCGTCGAGAAGCTGCTGAGAGATGGCTGGATTAGCGTAAATTTCGCCTGGAACGAAATCCAGCGTGCCGATCTGCGGCGTCGAGGTTGCCGGGCGCGAAGCCGTCTCACCAACCCAGCCGGAGCCGATGGCACGGTCGTTAAACAGCTTCTTGAATCCAGCACCGGTGATAGAGATTACCCGGGCACTGGCGCGGATGGGCGAGATTTCCTTCAGCTTGTTGGTGATGGTGCGATCCCACTCGACGGGAGCGAGATAACCACCATCAGCATCGGTGCCCTTCGTCATCGCGGCCTGGACGTCGCCCTTGCGCATGTGAGCCTTGAAGGCGTTCACATATTCAGGGTCCGCCTGCAGATCACCGATAACGGCGCCGCCGAGGTTCGCAGCAGCCATCTTGGCATTCAGGTCGTCAATTGCCTTCTGGAAATTGCCGACAGCGGCGTCGATGCGCTCGACCTTCTCGTTGACGACAACGTCCGCCTTGCTGTTGAGCTTGTCGTCGTGCGCTTTCTTGAAGTCCTCGAAGGCCGACTGGAGGGCCGAAATCATCGCCTTCGGGTCATTGGCATCCGCGCGGATGCCAAGTCCCGTTACGGCGCGCGGGGTCGAGAGAGCCGTCGCGGCTGCGAGTGCGGCGCTGGGAGAAACATGCTTCATTTGAAGCTCCTTGTGTTTCAGGATTTAAGGGTGGAAAGCAAACCGGTGAGTCCGGTCCATTCGTCGCCAGCGCCGGGCGTGGCTTCAGAGGCAGCGCCTGGCGTGCCTTTGATCTTGTTGATGCGCGCACGAGCGTCAGTGCGAGAGCTGCCGGCAGAAACCAGCGACAACTCGAGAGCGCGCAATTCGTTGACATCTTGGTCGCGAGACTTCGCGTCCTCATCGACTTTCATAGTGTCGGCGGAAAGCAATGCGTCGGCAAAGCCGCGCTCGATCGCCTGCGATCCAGACATATAGGTTTCCGCGTCCATCCATTTCGCGACGTCCTTTGCATCACGGCCGGTCTTGGCGGCGTAGAGATCAACCATCGCCTGGTCGAACGGCGCCAACCAATCGGCCGTTTCCGCCATGTCGTGGCGGTTTCCGATGGCAATGACCCAGCAATTATGGATCATCAGGAAGGAAGCAGCGCCGATCTCAATGCGATCACCTGCCATAGCTATGATCGAGGCAGCAGAGGCCGCCATTCCCATCACCTTGACGGTGATATCCTGGGGATGCTCGCGAAGCACATTGTAGATCGCGATACCCTCGAACATGTCGCCGCCTGGGCTGTTGATCTGCACCTCGACGGGCCGATCGCCGATTGCACGGAGCTGTGCCGCGACACGCTTCGCCGTGATGCCGCCGCCACTCCAATAATCCTCGCCGATGACGTCAAACATGGTGATGACATTGTCACCCTGCTCGATCGCGCGAATGCCGGAAGCATCGGCCGCCCACTTGTCCAGCACAGACGATTTTGTCAGCGCGCAGACGTCGCGGTTGGCGGGCATAGGAAGCGCACCGTGGCGGGCCTTCGCGAAAACTGTCGACCGACGATCACACGTCATTGCCATTTCCTTTCGGGGTGTTTGCCTGAGCGCTCATCGCGCCCTTGCTGACGTCATCGCCGCCCGCCGTGGGAGGCATGTCGGACAGGTCTCTAACTTCATTCTGGGACATCCAGCCTGGCGCGCCACCAGCGCCCAGTGCCTTGGCGAAGAAGTCCGCCTGATCTTTCATGGAGCCGCGCAACAAAGCGCCAGCATTGAACTTCGCGGAAAACCGCTCCTTCTCTTCGTCTTCGAGAAGTGAGCGCTCAACAGATTGCTCCCACGCCGTAAACCACGGCCCAAGAGCATACTGGACGAAGAACCGGCCCAGCGCTTCGATACCGGATCCCCAACTAGTTTCGTCGACCATAAGCAGGGGACGAGGGACGCCGCTCACGCGGGCGATCTCCTCGACTTGCAGTTTCCTGATCTCGGTCAACTGTGCGTCGCGCGCGTTGCTGCCGGGAACATCATACGCCATTCCCTCCTCAAGAATGAGGTTCTTGCCGGCGTTATCCGCGCCCTCCTTTTCCGCAAGGCTGGCTTTCAGGCGCTCGAAAGCCGGGTCAGACAGTTTGCCAGGGTGCTTGAGCATGCCGCCGACAAAAGTGCCGTTTTTGAATAGCCGCGCAGCCGCTAGCTCGGCGGAAAGTGCAATGCCGATCGCATCCCTTGCCTGCTTGACGAGCGAGATGCCACACAGTCCGTCAAGAGAAAGACCACGAAGGTGAAAAACGTCTCGGCTCGCCAGGAGTTGCAGCGGACCATTCTTTGGCTGATACCTGTAGGTGATCGACCAGTCGGAATTCTGCACCGGCGTGACCATTGTCGGATCAAGGGGTATTAACTGACTGACAACCCTTCGACCGAGGCGAACATCATAGGACCGTACAATCCGCGCATATCCATTGCCGTGTGAAAGAGCCCTCAGCTGCATGAGAGACCGGAAGTCGAAAGCCGTCTGCCACCCGTTCGGTTCACGATGCATAAGCCTATAAAGCGGATGATCTGACGCTTTCTGCTTCGTTTGGTTGTCGATCAACTGGAACGGAAGCATCCCGATTGCGTACGATATCAGGCTGAAGGCGCGGAACAATGACGTGTTCCGCATGGCGGTTTCGACCGAGACCGGCACACCCGAATTACTTTCGAATCCGAACCGCAGGAACTCCACTAGGCGCGGATCGTCCAGCGAATAAAGCTGCACAGAATCACCCGAGATGTCCGCGCGAGGCGAGGAAGCGTCCGCATTCTTCGACCGAAACAAATCACGAAGGCCCATGGGCTAGATCATCCTTATGCCGTGCGTCTCGTAGGTGGATCGCCCGGTTGCCTCTGGATTTAGGAACATCAGCATCGCGGCATTGAAGAGCGCCATGAGAGGGTCGATCTTCGAAGCTCCGGCGGCCTGCTTTGTTACGAGATAGTTCGACCCGCGCAGTTCTGTTTTTGCATTGCTGGCGGCCCACGCCATCAGCGGCTGCCCGCAGTGGACCATTGTCCGGTCTTTTAGCTTTCGTGGCAGCGTGTTGATTGCGGACTGAAGCTTCCAGCCCTGCCCAACCGCCAACGTCTGCTCGCCGCCGATACCTCTTTCGCCGAGCTCGTCGAGCAAAGTGGCAATGCCATATGCATCGAGACCGATCCCTGCCTTCTCCGGCAACAAGCCCGCCACGAGAATGCGCTCACAAATGTCGGCAATCTCCCTGACGTCGTCGTCAACTTCCTTGCAAACGACGAGGTCGCCTTCTTGCTCGAACTGACGAAGACGTGGGGCAATTTCCTGCCGCCGCTCGAAGACATCCTCGTGAGCCCAGGCGCGCCCCCAGTGGAGCCAGTTTCTTGTTTCTCTGTGCCGACCTATCACCGCCACGGCCATCAAGTCATCGAGACCACCCCCGTCGACGCCAACCACCGCGACATCACATTCGGCCAGCAAGTCGTCGAGGGTTAGGCCTTCGATAGCGGCGGATAGCCAGTAATCGGCGCCAGCCCATCGATCAGCATGCAAGCCAAGGCCAATCTCGACATTGAAATGCTGCGACGCGATTAGCGCCAGCTTCTCGGGGCCTTCGCGCATGGCCGTGGCGATCTCACCGGCCAGGTATGCTTCATCGACGGATCTGTTGAGGTTTGGATTGACCAAACCCCACAACTCGCGACGCATCCAACCGCCATCGACAGCATCCTCTGCAGGCAACTCATAGAGGACCGCCAGCATCGGAAATACAAAGAGCCCGTCGCGCACATCGCGAGCCTTCTTCAACTCAGCCTTGAACACGCCTGTCGGCGGTGTCTTTGACTGGGTTGTGATTTGCACCAGAAAGCCATCGGGCCGGGCCGCCAAAGAGCCGCGGATTTCGACGAAGATGTCAGCGGCCTTTGCCATGGTCGCAAAGACGTGCGTCTCATCGATCAAAATGTAAGTCGCCTTCGAACCGGTAATAACGTCAGCGGCTGCAGCCTTGACGATGATCACCGCGAGGGTGTTCAGGTGCGTGATGGTCTTCAGGTGATCCTGAATGTGAAACAGCTTGGACAGCTCCACATCCAAACGGACTATACCGGCGGCCTGCTTAAACGAGATGCCGGCAATGGTTTTCGTTGGTGCGATCAGCAACAGTTCCGCTTCCGGCCGCTCATTGAGGATGGCGGCCGTCACCATGATTGCTGCTGCGATCGATGACTTTCCGTTCTTCTTGGGCACCAGCAAGAAGAATTCTCGCAACATGCGCCGCTTAAGGTCCGGATCATAGCTGCCGAATATGACGCGGACGATCTCAAAGACCCACTCGTCGCACGCTTCACCGTAGGTCGGGTGACCGATGACATCGGGTACTCGCAGGCGCTTGAATATCCTGAGCGCCTTTTCCGCCATAGCGTCAAAGAGAGGCAGATCTGGAACCATGGACTTGCGCAACCGAATGCGCTCCTTCCAGTCTGGGACGGCAGTCGACCAAGTCGAAGCCGGCATCCAAGCTGTGTCCATTAGTTAGGTTTCCCTTGAATACCTGGTAGGAGGTCACTGCCCCAGTGGCTGTCGGCGCCGGCGGTCTTCGCGGCTGCCTTGGCGGCCTCTTTTTTACCCTGTGGCGCGTCTTGGTCCTTCGACTTCTGGGTATCGGTCCTTCTGCTTGCCTGCGCATCCCGAAGTCGCTGATCCATCCCCATCCGATCGTTGCTGTCGAGCATCTTGCCAAGCTCCTTCAGCGCAGCGACGTTTCCGGCGTTTGCCTGATCCATCGCAATCTCAAAACGTCTTGCATCGAGCCGGTCACGCATCGCGTCGCGCTGTTTGAGTTCGGCTCTAAAATAACGTTTTAAAGTCGCTGGAGAGACCCCAATCCCGTTTGCCATCCGCTCGATCGACCAGCCGAGCGCGAGTAACAGCTTGATTTTGTTCCGGTCTTTGTCGGATGCCTCATATGGTGGTCGTCCGCGCTTCCCTTGCCAGTCAGGAATGGCGTGACCGAACAGGTCAAAATTGTCGCTCATCCAAAAAAAATCTCTGCGTGAGAGGGGCGCGGGTCTAGGCCGGAAGGGGGTCTCAGACTTTCGACCCGCCCCCCTAGGCCTCGATCGGGGTCTCGGTCGGCACCTCGCCGACCTCGACCATGACGGGAGGGTGCATGGTGCCGAGGATGCGAAGGTGCACGGAGGCGCCAGCATTCAAGCGCTCCAGTTCGTCAGGTGTCGGCGTCCATGCTGTCACCATTGCGGGTGTGCCCTCGCCACCGACCGTGCAGTTGATCAGCTCGTCGCGCAGAGGAAGGCCGAGATAGCCTTGGCTCTTGCCGAGGACGCGGGTTGCTCGCTCGATCATCGCTATCTGCATGATATCACCATCCGGGCTGTGCCCGCTCCTGCTTCTGCTTCTCGCTGTCGTGGTAAGCCTTGCTCACACAGTGCAGATTGTTGATGTCCCAGAAGAGCGCCTCATCACCGTGGTGCGCCTTCTTGTGGTCGGCGACCGGACTGTTGGGCGCTGGATGCTTGCCGATGCACAGCACGCCAGTGCGCTGGCATGTGAAGGCGTCGCGCAACAGCACCTGCTCTCGAAGCTTCTGCCATCTGCTGGTCTTGTACCACTTGCGATGTTCGAGGTTGGCGTCACGCTGGCGATGTCGCTCAGCCTCTGCCTCTTGCCTCGATGCCGGCGCTGTTGCCGATGGAGTGAGGCGACTGCCCAACGTCTGCAGCCGTGGCTTAAGCGATTGAAGTCTGCCCATATCTCTAGATACAGCAAAGGCGACCGTTAGGCCGCCTCGTCAAACGTCTAGTCATAGCAGTAGCACTTGCCCTGAATCGATGCCTCTGGTGCTTGAGGCTGTAGGGCGGGGTCCGACCGGTGTACCAACCCCAGAACTTACGTTCCCGCATGCTACTGCGTTCTCAGGGGCTCACTATCAGGATCATCGGATCATCCGTGAGCGCTTTGTACTCATGATTCTTCGACTTGCGCAATATCCAATTCCAGCGGCGTGGAGCGACCGAACATCATCACCTCAACGGTCACCCGGTTCTTGGATGGCTCGAAGTCTGTCACCAATCCAGTGAAGCCGGCAAAGGGACCGTCAGTCACCTTGAGGGCCTGACCAACCACGTACTCGACTGTCGAGACGCGGTAATCGTAATCGCCACGAACCGCCCTTCGTTTGAATTTCTCGATGAATTCCGAAGGGATGGGATACGGCCTCTCGCCGCCACCGATGATGCCGATGACATCCTTTACGCCTCGAAGCGCGATGAAGCATTGCGCCTTCGTAGCACACTGGACCAGTACATAACCCGGCATGACCGGGATGCTTGGGGCCGGTATCACCCGGCCTCTGTGGCACTTCTCCTTGCCTTTTTTTGTAGGAACCAAGGCCTCAACATTTTCTTCGTAGAGGTGCTTTTCCACAGCGCGCTCGCGTCCGCTGATCACCTTCAGGCAGTACCATGAGCACAGTTCTGGATGGTCAGCGACAATTCGCCGGCTCGCCTCGGCGAGGTTGCCGATCTTGATTCGCTGCTCGCTGGCGATCCGCTCAAGCTTCTCGATCCCCTTGAGCGAAACTTTACCGTCGAAGTCGAATGCGCCCCGCTTATGCTGCATCGTCATTGCCCCGTTCCCTCGCTACTGTCTTCCTGAATTCCGCCATCGCCTCCGCAGGCTCGCCGGCTGGCACTTGCAGGCGATTGAACCCTGAAGTCGGCCAAGGCATGCCCGCCCCCTCGAACAGCGCCCGCCAGCGCTTGGCGAGGTCACTATCCGGGTCGATCCCGACGAAGCTCTCGGAGATGCCAACCAGCATGGCCGGAACGGTCATTGGCTTCTGCTCAGAAACCATCCTCGATGCCTTGGGCCATCCGTACTTCGACCGTCGCTCAAGCTCGACAGTGCGCGCTGCCTCCGGGCCGCTGGCTGCGTGCTGCTTCTGGAAGCTCGTCATCGTCGGCCAGACCGTCGACATGGGCTTGAGCATCTCGGCGAGGAACAGCGCCATCCACGGCTGACTGAACGGATCGTGGATCGATGGAGGGCCGATCTCATCCTTCGGGTTCTCAAGGCGCTCCCAGGCCCGCTCCTTGAGGTAGACGGCCGCATAGGTGAACTTCCCACCCTTCGAGGCCTTCACCGCGGCGACGAAAGCCGGTGTGCGCTCGATGCATGCGGCGCGTTGCTCTGTCGTCAGATCATGCCAGCACTTGCGCGCTGCGTCCTCGCTACCGTTCGGATAAGCGGGCCACGTCGGATGCCACTTGAGGAAAGCCTTCTCGATCTTCTTTCGATCATCATCAGAAGCCGCGCTCGCGCCCTCTCTCTCAGATGATGGTTCTATTGGTGGTTCTATTACGGTTAGGGTGACACCGTGACACCCGTCAGCGTCGTCCGTGTCACCCGTGACCTGCTCGTTTGTCACCCCATCGTCGCCGTCCACGGGTGACACGCTGTCACCCGTGACTTTGGGCTTATAGGAGAACAGCCGAGCGAGATCGAAGTCGTATGCATTGGCGATACCGCGTCGGCCGGTAGCCTCGCGGACGACGACGAGGATGCCCTCACTGACGAAATCGCCGAGAATGCGCTGGATCGTCCGCTCGGAAAGTTCCGTTTCTTCAGCCAGCCGCTTGACGCCAGGATAGATGCCGCGCCCTTCGTCGTCGGCAAAGTCCGCCAGGCGCACCGCCAGAAGCTTTCTATTGCAGCCGCCAAGGTTCATCTTGAACAGGCGGCTCATGATCATGATGCTCACGCCGCGGCCTCCAGTAGGGCCGCCAGATGCCAGCAGTTCGCTCCGACGAGAGCCTCCGCGACCGGCGGCGACACCGAGTTGCCGACGCAGCTGACCTGCACAGACTTCGAGAACACGCGCCCATTGCCGTCGCCGTCGATGAGGTAATCCGGAGGGAAGCCTTGGGCGTTATACAGCTCGCGAGGCGTCAGCATCCGCATGCCGATATCGACGATTACGAACATCTCGCCGCCGATCTCGACCGTTACGAACTCCCGATCGTCCCAGAAACCGTGCGTACGAAGAAAATCGGCGACTTGGCGCGCACGACCTTCCTGCGCCGCGGTGAACGGCGGCGCATCGATACGCGCCTCGACATGGCCGTGCCGATCCTTGGTGGTGATCGTACGGCAAGGCTGATCCTCCTCGCCGCCATCCCCCGTCCCGTAATAGGCTTGCAGGTACGGCGCCACCAGCATCGACTTTCCTCCGCCATCCGCCGTCGTGGTTGCCAGAGGCTGCTCCGCCTCGTGGCCGGTCGACGTGCCGAACTGGCGAGAGACGAAGGCGCTGACCACGCCCTGCTGCGCTCCCGTCGACGTCACGGTCGACATAGGCTCGCCGATGTGTCTTCCGGGACGGGCAATGTCCTGACCGTCCTTGCGCGGGTCACCATTATGTTGTGCGATGAACGCGACGGCGGAGCAGACATCAGCCTTTGCGGTGATCGTTGCGAGAGGTTCATCGCCGCCCCGTGGACGGCTCTGTCCAGCCCGCCCGCCGCACCCTACAAGTGACGGCACAATAACAGCGTTCTGATCCTTGCCGCTAGCCGTGATCGTATGATGGGGATCCTCGACACTGCGATTGGCGCCGCCCTGTTGCGCGTAGGTTAAAACCGGCGCCACAACAGACAGACCTGCGCCACCTGCCGTGATGGTATGCGTCGGCTCGTCCGCTCCATTGAACGGCTTGCCGCTGTTGCGCATCGTCATCAGATGCGGCGCGACGACACCAACCGGAGCGCATCCGCCGGGGCGCTTGATGAAGCTGTTCGCCGTGATCGTCGACAGCGGCTCTCGGACATCCTGCCCAGTCGCCCCGGTATTCATCCGGATCACCGAAGGGGCAACGACGGCCTTTTCTCCCCGGTTAGCTCCCGTGATCGTGTTGAACGGCTCTGCCGCATCCTCGCAGCGCGCACCATGCGTCAGATTGACGATGAACGGTCGTTCCGCATCGAGAACGTACCGCTTCATGCCGCGCGCAACGCGCGCCATCGTGTTGTCGGCGAGAGGACGCACAGACCGAAGGCCGTGCTTTTCCATCACTTCATCTGTTGTGTCGAAGATCGACGGGCACGGCTGTGACCAATCGATGATCTCGGCCGCCGTACGCCAGGGCAGCTTTCGGCCCGCGATCACATCACGATCATCTGGCGCGCCGTGGGTGGGCTTCGGCCAGACAATCGGCTTCTTGTCGAAGCGGATGATGACGAAGAGGCGCTTGCGGATCGTCGGCGCGCCGTAGTCGCAGGCGCGCAACTCCTTGTACTCGATCTTGCCGCCGAGACGGCGCAACGCCTTGCACCATTTCTGAAAGGTCTCGCCGCGACGCTCCGGATCAGGCATCTGCCCCT
This sequence comes from Rhizobium sp. AN80A, assembly GCF_030053015.1. Lineage (NCBI taxonomy): Bacteria > Pseudomonadati > Pseudomonadota > Alphaproteobacteria > Hyphomicrobiales > Rhizobiaceae > Rhizobium > Rhizobium sp. AN80A. The sequence goes on from NZ_JASJPX010000003.1 coordinate 2,364,011, forward strand.
TGTCGGTCATCATCAGCGGTCCGTAATCCTTGAACTCCTCGACGTTCTCCATGATGACAACATCGACCTTGCCGCCGCTCTTCTGGATGCGCTCGATCCAGCCAGGTATTACCCAGCAAAGATCGCGGATATTGCGCTCGACGGGCTTGCCGCCCTTGGCTTTGGAGAAATGCTTGCAATCTGGGGAGAACCACGCGAGGCCGACGTGTCGACCCTTCAGATACTCCAGCACATCGACCTTGTAGACATTCTCCGACAGGTGCAGCGTCTGCGGATGATTGGCGGCATGGAGTGCCAGCGCATCCGCATTGTGGTTGATGGCGATATCAGGCGAGCGACCCAACGCCATCTCGATGCCGGTCGAAGCGCCGCCGCCCCCGGCGAAACTGTCGATGATCATCGGCGGCACCCTGCCGCCATAGTCCCTCAGAATGTCGGATGTGCTCGCATCCCCAAAAAGCGTGCCCAAATACATGCTATGCCCCCTCGATAAGCGCCGCCGCGCCGTCTGCATCGTCGCCTTGCGGCTCGTTCGCCGCTTCGAAGCCCCACGCCGTCCAGCCCGGACGCGGCGTGCGGCAGAACATTTCCAGCCTCGGCATGTCCGGGTAGAGTCGCTCGATCGTTTCAGCGTAGAAGTCAGGCTTCGCGCTGTGGCGGCCCTTCGCCTCGCGATGGACGGTGTTTGGCTGGGAACCGGGAAGCGGCGCCGCAGGGTCACCGCGGCGACCGATCAACAACAGCTCGTGGCGATCGCGACCCCAATATCCGGTTCCCGCGATTTCCTTGTCCCAGATCCAATGATGAACGTAGGTGAAACCCCACGCTTCCATAACGCGCAGCGCGTCTGGCAACATCGGGTTCGTCGCCCACAGGAAGAGAACTGCGTCCTTCTTAGCTGGCGATCCGATCTGCTCCCAGAGCGCGCAGATCTCGTGCGTCGTCATGGTCGGATAGTGGTTTTCCGGGCTCTTTTCGCGCCCCGTCACTTCCGAATGGACGCCGAACTTCCACGGCGGATCGGCATAGATGACCGGATAGCGCGTCGCCACTTGCCCAGCCGTCGCCGCGCCGTTCGTCGTGACGTGCGCCATGTGGGTCAGTCGCACGGCATGACGCACCTCCGACAATGCCCGCCGGTTCGCCTTGACATCCGCCGCCTTGCGTTTCTCTTCGTCGAGTGCGGCCTTGACGTAGAGAACCTGCTTGTCCTCCGGAACGTGCTTCAGGCGATCGAGGAAAGCGCCGCTATTCAACCGGGTTCCACGCACCAGGTGCAGGGCCATGTCAACGATACGCTCGCCGCGCGCCGCATCGCGTTGAACGACCCGCTCGGATTGCCCGGTGGCTGCAGCGGTGGCGGCGGAAAACCGCTGAGTATCTGCTTTTTTCAGTTCGCCAAGTTGGCGATCTGATCGCCGGTCGCCGCCATTGGCGGTTTCCGGGTGCTTGAGCAGATAGATTTCCTTGCGACGAGCTGTGAACAGTGCCCGGTCGGCGGGCGTCAGTTCGGAGCGGATGAGGTTTTCGTCGATCTCCCAAAGCTCGCGATCGAGGTCGTCAACATCCTCGTGAAAGCAGTCGATGAACTCCTCACCAAGCTGGCGCATCGCCTCCAGGCGGTGCTTGCCGGCGCCAAGCGTGACGCGCTCGTCAGTCGGTTTTCCCTGCACCGTGATCGGCGTCTTCTGTCCATGCTCGCCGATCGATTGCTTCAGAGCCTCGACTGCGGCCTGATCGACAATGCGAAGGCGCGCCTCGCTGTCGATGGTATCAATACGCCGCCGCGTCACCGCACGGTAAACAGCGTCGGAAGATTCCGTCGCGGACGCCATATGCTCTGCCGCCCGCTCTGTCGGATACCACTTGTCCGCGCTCTTTTCGTCGCGAGTGAGGATGCCCTTGGCATTCATCTTGATGCAGGAGACCCGCTCAGACGAGCTTTCGCTGATGACGAACCCGTCGCGCACGGCTTTGGCAAGCAATACCGCCTGCCTATCCTTGGCTACTTGGACTGCGCTGATGCTCATCTCGCGATCCTCCGATCGTAAGCCGCCAAACCGCGCAGGATGCGATCAAGCGACCGCCCCCGATCCAGGCGCTCTTCCATCTCACGCGGCTCGCATACGAAAGCCGCCCCGGCGATCGCGACACGGAGCGGCTTGGGAAGACTGTCGAATGCCGTCATGCGAGCGGCGCATTCGGTGTTGGGAGTGCTCAATTTCCGCCTCCCTCTTCCAGCTTCGCCAGAACGTGCTCGATTGCCCGCAGAGCTTCGCGGCCCTCCCGGGCAATCTGCTTGCGTTCGAGAGCGTCGATGCGATTGTCGAGAAGGGCGTTCAGGATCGCCTTCGAGAGATCCATACTTTCTGACAGCACCCGATGCGCATCCATTTCGGTGATCGGTCCGGCGGTCGGTGCCTCGTCGTCGGCAACCAGGCGATAGCCAAGCGCACGAGCCATAGCCGATGTGATAACCGGGCTTTTTGCTCGTCGGTCGGCCTCGATTGCGACATCGCACGGGATGACGTTTTCCGTGAGCTCGTCGTTGAAAGACGCATACTTGGAGAGCGTCGACACATTTACCCGCGTCAGGTCCGGGAAAGCGGTCACGCCGCCACCCAATGTGTACGCCGCCTCGGTGGCGGCCTTGATCGAACGAACTTCGACCGGTGAAACTGTGCGCACGGAAACTCCCCCTCAGGATCAAGGAAACAAAAACGGAAATGGATTCGGTGATCGGCGCGCTCGCGCGCCTTACTGGTCGATCGTCAACACATCACGGAGGGCCGGATGCCTGAGCGAAAGACTGAACTGCATTCGAAGAAGAAGGGGCGCCGAGCGCTGAAGGTCCGCTGCGGTCGGCGCCAGTTGGTGCGACGGGTGAACGCGCGCACTGGGAAACACGGTTCATGCGGCCTCCTGATGAGTGGGGCGCGGAACGTCAGTCGGCCACTCGACATCATCGGGCCAATTCGTCGAAAACCAGAAGACAACCTCGTCATACTTTCGAAGCGTGAAGGTCTTTCCGTCGCGGATACGCGAAAAGAACCGACCGTCCGACGCGCAGTGGCGTCCGATCGTTGCCTCGCCCAGATCGCGGGCTGCGGAAAACCGTTCCGAGAGAGCTATAAGATGGCTGACGAGTTGTGTTTCCATGCCCCGTTTATAGTGGGATGCATCCCACTTTTCAATAGGAAATATCCATATCGCCAAGGTGGGTGGAAATTTCCTATGGTGGCGTCATGACAAAACTGCAGGAAATTGTGAGAAATCGTGTGGATGAGCTGGGGCTAAAGGCCGGACCAGCTGCTATTGCCGCAGGACTTTCAAAGGGCTTTATCTACGATATCCTTCGCGGGAAGAAGACCGACGTTAAGGCAGATAATCTCGTGAGATTAGCCAAGGCGCTGCAGCTAGACGCTCAGGCACTCTCAAACGGAGAAGCCATCCCGGTCGCCCGCCCATCGACCACGCCGTTACCTAACGCAAGCTTCCCGCCACGCTATCAAAGCTTCGCGAGTGACGGCTACGTGCCGCTGCGCGGTCAATCGGTTGGAGGACCTAACGGCAGGTTCATTCTCAATGGCGCCGAGGTCGGCCGCTTGTTCGTCCCGCCATCCTTGGAAGGCGTCGAAGGTGCTTACGCGGTAAGGGTTTTTGGAACATCTATGGAGCCTCGCTTCAAGGCCGGCGAAACGGTGTGGATCAACCCCCATGAGCCCGTGCGGAGCGGCGATGACGTTATCGTCCAAGTGCTGACGGATGAAGAACACCAGCTCGAAAGCTACATCAAGGAGTTCAGATCGCGGTCATCCAAAGTCACTCGTCTTTGGCAGCACAATCCGGACGAGGGCGAGGAGAACGAACTCGTTTTCGAAAGCGATCAGGTCTTTTCAGTCCACAAGATCGTATTTCACGCCACCATGTAGCGCGGCCCCGCGTGTATCCAGGTGGGACGTATAGTGAGGTTCCGCTGCGCAGGCGGGACCTTCGGGCATTCGCTACACCGGATCTTCCTGCACAACTGCATATAATTATGGACCCCAAGAGAAGCGGCCTCCCTGAGGTTTTTCAGCTTCAGGACGCGAGAGTGTCCACAATCATCGCACTGAACATAAAGCTCTGAAATTTCAACGACGAGTCTCAAGGCGTCTTGATGATCTACGGGTGACCTCGGCACGTCGCTCTCCCTTTTGTTCTCATTCCGTTCACGTATCAAATCGCAAACCTGGCGACGGGAGTCGAGTCAAAAGTGATTCGTTTTCCGCGAGTTTTCCTAACCCTATGCGTTCAAACGGAAATTTCTCGACGCGGTTTGCAACCTCCGCTGCGCGTGGGATTGATCCTATTTTCCTACTTGCAAAGTGGGATGCATCCTACTATTGTCGTCTCGTCCGGTCATCCTCCTCCCCGCCCGGATCGCCATGATGGCGCGCCGCTGCCTTCCTCCAGGCAGCGGCGTCATCGGGAGACGGAGAGCAAGATGAAAAACAAGAACCAGATCACCGCAGACGACAAGCGCGACCGCGATCTCATGCTGTCGCTCGCCGAGGATCGCGGCTCCATGACCGCCAAGCAGCTGGTTGCCGCTGGCATCAGCGAAGAAAGCCAGGCGCGGAACGCCGGCTGGGTGGCCGAGCAGCTGAAGCTGCGTGCCATGCCTGTCGCCGCCTGAGATCCGATTTCGGTTTCCGCTTGTCGCGCCACCCCTCGCAGCAAGCGGTCTCCGAAACGGATGGAAGGAGACCTCCATGCATCGCATCGCAATCAAAACAATGACGGTCGACGAAGGGTATCTTGCGGCAAAGCGCCGGACCGAGCGTGTGGCGCTTCAGATCATCGCCACCATCGCGATGCTTTGGCTCGTTGGCGCGACCATCGCCGCGCTTGCCGCAGCTGATCGTGCCGCGATGTTTGCGGCGGTCTAGCGCCATGAACATCACCCGCTTTCCACCAAAGAACGCGCCACGACTGCGCTTGATCGAGGACGAGAAGCCGGATCTGGAACAGAAGTTTGATCGGGCATTCGAGGCTATCGACCGGCTTACCGCCGTTCAGCGCGACCTGATCATGGCGAGCGCCATGCTGAAGCACGGATCTGACATCGGACCCGGCTCAGCCATCGTAGATGGGGAGACGCTGCAAAGTCTCTTCCAGGTCGCCATCAGAACAATCGAACTCGCCAACGCATCCGACCGGGATCTGATGATCCTCGGCGCGATCCGTCAATGGCTCACAGAAAACGGAGACTGACATGGGCTGGGAGCGCAAGGTTCCAAACGAGGCAAAGCTCGTCGCCTTGATGAAGGCAGGCAAGAGCATCAACGATATCGCGAAGATCTATCGCGTGCGGCCGCAGGCAGTGCGGCTTCATGCGATCCGTTACGGCCTCATCGAGTGCCGTACCAACGCCGTGCGGCTTGCTGAGCTGCAGAACAGGCCTGCGCCGTCATCCGCGAAACGTGGGTTCGCAGTTCATGATGATCGCATCACGTTCACCCGTGACGCTCACGTTGCTGGGCGAGGCTGGGAATTGCGCGGCCTATCTCTGCCGGCGCCGAAGATTTACGTCGCCGCTGTAGCCGCCAAGCAGGGAGGCGCACATGCCAGCCTGTAGAGCATGCGGAAAGTTCTTTGCGACGGACGTGTGTCAAGAGGACATCGATCGGCTATGTCGCGCTATCGCTGACGGCGAGCCCAAACTCGAAATCCTGCACATCGTCTTTGATCTATTTGGAGCGGACTTCGATCTGTCGCCACCCGCTCACCAGCTGCGCGTCGCAGATCGAGTGAACGCCGGAAGGACCGGAAGCCGTGGCTGACATCTATTTCAAGGTACATCGCACCCAGTTGATGCCGGCGCTTGACGCGGTCTCCGAGGCGGTCGACACGCGGGCGTCGATCCCGATCCTGGGAAACGTCCTGTTGCGACCGGAAGGCGACGTCTTGCGCCTTAGCGCCACAGATCTGGCCGTGGAAGTTCAGACGTCATGTGAATTGCTCGACGGCGGCGCAGGCATCGCTATCACACTTTCAGGCGCGGACCTGCGCGACATCGTCAGGAAGCTCCCCGAGACGGCGGAGATCGAGTTCGCGGCTGGCGCGTTCGCTGGCCAGGTCCGAATTCAGGCGGGCCGCTCGCGCTTCGTCCTGCTATCTCTGCCAGAGCAGGACTTCCCCACGCTCATGGACAAGATCAAGGGCGTGAGCTTTGACGTCGACATCGCGCCACTGGCGGCCGCGATCGGCAAGGTGACCTATGCCGTTCGCCACGACGAAACGCGCTTCTATCTGTCCGGCGTGTGCATTCATCCGCATAAGGATGGCACCGGCCTGGCGGTCGTCGGCTGCGATGGACACAATCTTGCCGTTGCTAGAGTTGACGCGCAGGAAGTCCGGGAGTTCAAGCCATCCATCGTGCCAATTAAGGCGATCAAGTCTTTCTCGAAGTTGTTTGGCGACAAGAAAACCAAGGCCCGCCTTCTGGTCTCCGATGCGATGATGCGGATAGAGGCCGATGGACTGGTCTTTCTGACAAAGCTCGTCGACGGGGTCTATCCCGACTATCTGCGAACCATCCCGCAGGCCAACGAAAAGCGGGCGATCGCCGCCGTCGACACGTTCCGCTCGGCAATCTCCCGCGTCTGCTTGGTGGCCAACGATCTCGACAAGGATACCGTTCGGATACGCATCGATACCGGCTCCATGAAGGTTTCACTCGCCACCCAGGAGGGTGAAGAGGCCGACGAGGATCTGCCGGCAGACTATGACGACGAGGCGATCGAGATCGGCTTCAATGGGAAGTACCTGGTCAACATGCTGCAAAGCATTCCCACGCAGGACGTCGCGATGTGGCTTTCGTCTTCAGCATCCCCCGCGATCTTTCGCCCGACGATCGAAAGCGACGAGCTGTACGTTCTCATGCCGAGGAGGCTGTGATGCAGCAAGATCTTCTCTCCCCAGGTGTCATCAAGGCCGCGACCATCTCGGACTGCACACGCTATCGCTACGAGCTGCGCCGTGTGTGGGACGCTAACCAGCGTCTGCTCGTAGTTTGCATGCTGAACCCATCGACGGCAGACGCCGAAAAGGATGACCCCACCATCCGCGAGCTGACGTATTTCGCGAAGCTATGGGGATACGGCGGGCTGCTCATCGTAAACCTGTATGCCTTTCGCGCATCGCAGCCTCGCGAGATGATGGCGCAGGACGGAAACATCATCGTCGGCCCGAAGAATGGCGAGTTCATCGAAGCCGCCTTCACTTTTGCGCGCCATCAGAACACGCGCATCCTTGCGGCATGGGGGGAACGACGGCGCTTTCGGTGATCGAGATGAGTGGTTTATCGCCCGCGCCCAGAAGCACACGGTGAGCCTCGTCTGCCTCGGCAAGACTAAGGGCGGCTTCCCAAAGCACCCAATGTCGCGCGGTCTCAATCGCATCCCGCGTGATCAGCAGCCAATCATGTTCCGCAGCGCGATGGAGTTGGCTTGATGGCGTCCGCTACAGAGAGGGCCAGATTATCAACGATCAAGTCTCGCATTTCGGACGCCAGCACGAACTGGCATCTCGGCAAGATGGGCATGGAGATCATGGCCGTCGTCGTACCTGGCACCGAGCCGGTTGCAATCGCCGACCTGTCCGCCGATTGCAGCTACATCGATCGCGACGTGCTTCTGAACGCCTGCGACGATATCCGATTCCTTCTCTCGCTGCTCCAGCGCGCGAGCGATGAGATACGCCGCTGGAAGCCGGTCGAGAACCAGCAGCAGGACCAGGCGCACGCCAAGGGGAACTATGCTGCCGAGTGCGCCATGCGCTGCTCCGATCAGGCGTTCCGCCGCTTCCTGCTTGAGAGAACAGGCGCGACAGACGTCAGCGACAACATGCGCGTCGAGTCTCACGTCCGAGGACTGCTTCGGGTCGACAGCCGCTCAGAACTCAACAATTCCGCCGAGGCCCGCAATCGCTGGTTCGATCTGCGCGCCGAATTTGAAGCTTGGATGAAGGTGTCCGCATGACTGAGATCCCAAAGACTATCGACGAGGCATGGGGAGCGTTCAACAGCCGGGCATTCAACCACGGCAAGGACGAGACCGCGTACAATAGCTTTCGTGCCGCGCTTTCGTGTTTGTTTGACGAGACCCCACCACCCGTTGATCGGGAAGCCGTCTTCCACGGCCCATACACCGTGACCTTCATGGGCCCTGCCGTATGGGCCGGCATCAAAGACGAGCTGCCGGGGCATCTCGTCGACAAGCAGGTATGGGTCACGGCAACGCCACCTGGTGGCCGGGCCGAGCCTGATTATTGCTACGATCCAAAAGAGTGGGAATTCACCAGCAGCTGGGATGAACGCGACCAGGTGCACGGCCACGGCGACGGATTGACGCGAAGCGAGCCTATGGAGGTCGCAACCCTTATTCGCGGCCCGCGCAAGTGGGTAGCAGATGTTCCTGTCACGTGGGACGACGCCGGAGATCCGGACGAAACGGAGATCAAGTGGTTCGACAGCGAGGCAGATGCCATTGCCGCCATTGCAGCCAAGCCGGAGGCAATCGGCGATGGACGCTAAGCAGATCCACATCCTCCAGCACTCGCTTGGCCTCGACCAATACGGACGAGGGACGATGTTCCGGAACCACTTCGTGACGGGTGAAGGCAGCATGGACCATGCCGACTGCATGGCTCTTGTCGACGCTGGTTACATGGGCGTCCGCAGAAACCATCCGTTAGCCGGCGGCGATGACGGCTTCTGGGTCACCGAGGCCGGCAAGGTCGCGGTCGTCGAGAATAGCCCCGCCCCGCCAAAGCTCACCCGCAGCCAGCAGAACTATCAGGACTGGCTGAATTACGACAGCGACCTGCCCTTCATCGAATACGTGAAAATGAAATCGCACCTTCGGGCGAAGGAGGCTCGTTGCCAATGACCGACTTTTATCGCGCACAGGAGATTATTGGCAGGAAAGAGCACCTCTGCGAGCAGTGCATGAAGCCGATATCGGTCGGGACCAAGCATCGTTACTCCGCCGGGAAGCTAGATGGCGACTTCAACACTTATCGAGAGCACCTTGAATGCCACGAGGTCTGGCTGGAGATCCGCAAGCTCAGAGAGCTGAGCTGGGACGAGACGTCGGAGTTCCTACATTGCTCTGAGGATCTGGATGAGGATCGGGCTTGGATCATCGAGGATCACCCGATCGTCGGCGAGCGTCTTTTTGGCGTCGCGACTGGGGGCGCAAGGTGAACCTCCGCACGCTCAAAAAGCTGTCCAAACGGGCGCTGCCACTGCTGCAGCAGCTGCGAGAGGATCGGGAAATGTTTGTTGCCCGGCCCTCGGACAACTACACCCATCTTCTTATCACCGACCGTAAGCATTGGGAGCGCGGCCAGTGTCATCCCACCCATGAGCCGTTTAACCGCTTCGGCGCTACGAGTGCGCGCGGGATCAAGCTTCAAACGCGGAAGGGTAGATGGATTGCAATCGAACCGCCCCATCATCCGCGCAAGGGAACGCCGATGGTCGGATGCACGTCCGGCTATTACGAGCCGGAATGGGAAGAAGAGACCGCATGGGAAGCGCTCGACTCCATCGTCCGCGATCACTTCACTGACTGGGACAAGATGGAGGAGGACGATCTGCCGTTCGGCGGGGCGCTTTCTCGCGACCTGTCCACTGTCTCCCTCATTTTCGCCGCCGCCAAAGACATGCTCGCTGAGAGGAAATCAGCATGACCCTCAAAATCACCGCCGAGAACAAGATCATCGACATTCCCGATCTCAACCGTTTCCAGATCGGCGATGAAGTGATTGTCGATGCCAGCGACGTCAACGACAGGTTCGAAGGCGTCATCATAGGTATCGAGATGCGGCGTATCTACGGCTCCAGCGTCCTGACGCCATGCATCACGCTTCTGCACGACGGCTACATCACGGATGAGTTCAAGCCGATCGATTGCCGCAAGGTCGCGCCCCCAGCGCTAACTCATAATGAGAACACCTGGCGCCCGTGGAAGGATATGCCGATCGGAGACCAACGTTTCATCGTTCGCGAAGTTTGCGGTGACGGTGGGCAAACCGCGTTGGCTTACTGGACGGGCAAGGTCTTTGCTTACGCCCCGGTGAGTGATGATCCGGTCGAGGTGCCATTTAAGGTCACCGGACAGCGAACCCCAGTGCCTCAACATGAGGTGGTGGTGAACCTCTTGCGCTGGGAAGCCCACGGCGAAGGTTATCGCGGCTGCGGCCCGATTATCTACGATGTTTATCCGGCCACCAACGGTGGCGGGTGGTGGGCCGCGCTCTGCATGGCAGGCTACCTGCCATACCGGGAGCGCTTGCCGACACCAGAAGCGGCCAAGGAAGCGGCGCAACATGACTACGAGCTTCGTATTCGTGATGGTATCGGCGCCCCACCGCCCCTTCCTAAATTGGTGGCGGGCGAGAAGCTCGAAAAGCGTCCTGTCGCGTTCGAAATTTTGGACACGGAAGAAGGAACGTATCTCACTCGTTCTGAGCAGGCGGCCATCAACAGCGAGTACGAGTACCACGGCCTTTATCGTCGTGACGGCGGCGCTCCTGAACCTGTTTCGGTGGGGAGTTCCGATCTTATCGAGTCCGGAAAGATGGCCCGAACAAGGCTAATGAATTACGCCAACGCTGTTCAGCGCGGCGAAGTCCAGGGAGGCGGACGTGAGTTTGAGCGCCGGGTATGGGGAGCGTTCTCCGATTTCGACCAGGCATGTGACGCGGTCGCTGCGAACTCACCCGCACCCGCGGCTTTGACCGCCACCGCCGACACTCAAAACCCGTTGCCTCCCAAAAATGGCGAAATTGGAGAGACAAGCCCAGCACCCGCAGAGCTTTCGATGGGCGGCAAGTTCGGCCTTGGCGCTCGCGTCCGCAAGACAAAGGGCTCATCCTGGCAGGGTCGCATCGTCGGCTTCTACAGCACCGATCTGACACCGATTGGCTATGCCGTCGAGAGCGAGCGAGAGCCCGGATCGGTTCAGATCTACCCCGAGGCTGCCCTCGCCAAGCTGGAGGAACAGCCATGACCATCATGAAAACCGTGTGCCAGCACTGCAATCGCGTGACCGGTGTGCCGGCAGAGACTATCGCGGCAGTAGCGGCCATGGAGCCGCTACAAACCGCTACTGACGGCTACAGGCCAGTGGCTGATTATAGCAAACCGGCCTCAAACTATAATCCTGCCGAGCAGGTTATAGGTAACTACCAAGCACCCGCTGAGCTTTCGGTGGGCTGGCGACCGATCAACAGCGCACCCGTTGGCGAGGCTGTCTGGATCGCTCACAGCGCTGGACTGATGGAGCCGGCGAAGGCGGTGAGGACAACGTTCGTAGCTGACGGTGGTGAACCCGTCCAACCGAAGAAGATCAAACCCAGCAAAGCCCATCCCCGTCATGGCTGCGGACCTTACCGGGCTCTGGTTACCAGTCAACTAAGGGTCGCGGCATGAACAAGGCGTCCACCATCATCATGGAAACCATGACGGCATGCCTCCCAGAGGGAGCGCCACTGTCCTTTACTCGGATCGTAACCTCCTCATTCAAAAGCAAAAATCAGATAATTGCAGAGGTACTAATGTTCGATGGATTGCATGCGAACCTGCATCTCAATCGTTGGGAGCATGGGTGGTCCCACGGGTGGGACAATTTCCCAGGGGGCGATTGCTACCTCGACGATGACGGTGATTGGAAGCGGGTCACATCGCAGCCAGACCTATTCGGAGAGGCGGCATGAGCTACTGGGACACTCTAGGGAAGTCGGACGAGTGGTACACTCCAAAGCATGTGTTCGACGCACTGGGATGCGACTTCGATGTTGACGTTGCACACCCGAAGGACTGCGACACGTTCGTTCCGGCCAAGAAGTTCATCACCGAAAACAGCCTCCAGCGCGGCTGGTATGGCTTTGCGTGGATGAACCCGCCGTTCGGTGGGCGGAACGGTCTTGCGCCTTGGCTCGACAAGTTTTTCGAGCACGGTAACGGCATTGCTCTCGTCCCCGACAGGACGAGCACACCTTGGTTCCGCGATGCCTGGTCGAAGGCAGACGCGGTCCTCTTCACTCCAAAGCTAAGGTTCCACCGCCCAGATGGAACTATCGGCAAATCGCCTTCTAACGGGACGGCCCTTTTCGGCGTCGGTTCTCGTGCGCTCATTGCCCTCAATCGAGCCCACGAGCGCGGCCTCGGCATATTGGGTCAGCCAGTGAAACACAGCCCGTCCGCCCGATCCGCTCCGAGCTTTGATCCACTACTCGGATCGGGCGGACTACCGTTGGAGCAAGGGAATGAAAAATGAACCCGTCAACCTCAAAAGACGAAGAGAACCCGGAGCGGACAAATGCCACTTCAACCTCAAAACTCGCAAAGCCAGCGCCCAGATGGCAGCATTGGAGAACAGCCTGGGACCGGCACGGTGTTGATGGCGCTTGGTCAGGCAGGCATTGACGCGCTTTCCCGCGCCGTTGTTGCAGGTCTTGGCATCACCGTCCAACCCCGAAAAATTGGAGAGGCAGCATGAGACAGACCCTGATCCCCACCTGCTCATTCCGTTGGCTCCGCGACTATGACGGCGAGCGCATCCTGCAACAGCGCTTCGTCCGACCCTCAGGCGGCGAGGTCTGGCAAGACGTTCCAGAGGTAACCTTCGAAGAAGCCAAGGCCCCAGCGCCCGCTTCGAGGGAGGCAAGCGATGGCTAATGCCCTCAAAGCATACGCCGTTCTTGAGAAGGACGAGTACACCGGCGACGTCTACTTCGCGAAACACTCCATCGTTGCCGCCAAGGCCGGCGCGAACGAATATGGAGATGGCGAGCTATCCTATGTTCAGTGCCGCCGTGCACCATGGGCGGACGTGTTCGTCGGGAAAGGCGTCCCGGCAAAGGTTGCTGTTGACCACGGCTGGCGTTTTGAGTGCCACGGTTGCGGCATCACAATTGACCAGTATCTTGAAGACGAGCATCGTTTGCCAGTCTCAGGCGTCGTGGGCTCAATGCATGGCGCCGTCTATTGCTGCGCCCGCTGCAAGTGGCGCCGGATCAAGAGCGATGCGCGCCGCAAGCGCGAAGAGACAGCAGCGATCGAGGATTTCAAGGCGATCGTCCGAGCCAGGTTCCCGGATGTGGCCTTTGCCGACGAGGAACCCGAGTTCAGAGGCCATCACGCCTATGTGATGCGAGCCGATCGCTCGGACTTTTGGCATCGCCGCCAAGTCATCGTCGCCTTCCGTTTTCCCGGAATGAAGATTGGCCCAGCGCACTTTCGCCTTGAAGATTATCACCGGATAGGCCCGCCTGTAGCTGGCTATACCTGTTGCAACGGTGACCGGGAAGCTTTCGAAGCTTACGCCGCAACCACTCGGAAGGGGGCTTCATGAGTCGCGTAGCCTTCCGTCAATCAGACATGGAACGAGTCGTTAAAGCGGCCGGCCGGGCGAAAGCATTCGTCCAGATCGACATGAAAACCCTGATTGTAACCATCATCCCATCGGATCAACAGAATCCGGTTGACGAAGAGGGCAATCCGCTGGGCATCTTGCCATCGGGCAATTACGCCCCCGATGGAAAGGAAAATTGGGATGAGGAATGACAGGCCCGGTTACCAGTACCGGGCTAAAAAGGACGGAACCCGCGTCCATTACTGGAACCCGCAGCGAGCGGTGAAAGGCGCGTCGAGCGCTCTTTCGATCATCCGCCTGCCTGATGACTTCACCGAGGAGCAGATAAGCGCCGAATGCCAGAGGCTGACGAAGCAGCTCCGGCCCGAGGTCCGCAATTCCGGTAACGCGCCAACGTTCGACGGCACGATCTCCTCGCTCATCAAGTGCTACCGTCATGACAAGACGAGCACCTTGCACGGGGTGAAGCACTCGACCCGGATCAGGGACTATGAACCGAGCTTGCGCATCCTCGAAAAGAACGTGGGCGATCGTGATATCAACGCTCTCAGGGCGTCTGACTTCACCAGATGGTTCAATGGGTGGAGAAAGAAGGGAAAGCACCGCCGAGCAACCGGCGCAATCAAGCTTCTCCGGTTGATCCTGTCATATGGTGCTGGCGAGAGATTGCGAGGATGCAAGGACGCTAGGGCAATCCTGGCTGACATGCGATTTGAGCAGCCGGCGCCGCGCGACGTGTTCATGACCTACGAGCAGTGCTTGGCAATCGTGAAGAAGAGCGCGGAGCTCAAATGCCCGTCCATCGGGTTCGTCGAGGCGGTCAAGTTCGAGACCGCGCTGCGACGCATCGACGTGATCGGCGAATGGGCGCCATCGGAAGAAGGTGGTCCATTCAAATGGGCTGGTCTAACGGCGCCGCGCGACTTGTCGCGAGATATGATCCTGTCCATCAAGACGAGCAAGACGGGAGCGCCAGTGGCGCGCGACCTGAAAAGCTACCCGTTGGTGGTCGAGGCTCTAAAGGCCTACTCGCTACCCGATATCGGCCCGCTCGTGATCGATGAGGATTACGGCAAGCCCTACTGGGAAAACCGCTACGCGACCAAGTTTAGAGCGGTTCGCGATGCGGCTGGCGTGCCAGACAATGTCTGGTCAATGGATACCCGTGCTGGCGCCGTTTCGGAGACGGTGGAAGCAACGGGCTCTATCGAAATGGCCAGCGATCTAGCTACCCACACGACGACGAAGATGACAAAAAAGTACAGTCGCGGCGACGGTCTTGAGACCAGCCGCAAGATTGCCGAAGCACGTAACGCTAAGCGCAAGTGACACGGCAGTGAAACGAGTGAAACGCCGTTATACTTAAGTTATTGAATTTGCTGGAGCGGGTGAAGGGGATCGAACCCTCGTCGTCAGCTTGGGAAGCTGCTGCTCTACCATTGAGCTACACCCGCGTTACGCGCAGATTTCCAACAGATGATGATCGCTGTCAAGCGGCCTTGAAGCACTTGCCGGTGATGTGGCTCAGATCCGGAAGTGCTTGGAGAGCTTGAGGCCCTGCGCCTGGTAGTTGGAGCCGAGGCCGGTGCCGTAGAGGCTTTCGGGGTGTTCCTGCATGTGCTCGTAGACCAGGCGGCCGACGATCTGGCCGTCTTCGAGAATGAAGGGGACCTCGTGGCTGCGGACTTCGAGGACGGCGCGGCTGCCTCGGCCGCCGGCGGGGGCGTGGCCGAAGCCGGGGTCGAAGAAGCCGGCGTAATGGACGCGGAATTCGCCGACCAGCGGATCGAAGGGCGTCATCTCGGCGGCGTAATGCGGCGGCACGTGGACCGCCTCGCGCGAGACGAGGATGTAGAATTCGTCGGGATCGAGGATCAGTTCGTTACGACCACGGCTGTAGATCGGCTCCCAGAAATCGAAGATGTCGTGCTGTGCCTTCTTGTCGACGTCGACGACGGCCGTGTGATGCTTGCCGCGATAGCCGATCAGGCCGTCCTTGTCGCCGGCGAGATCGATCGACAGCGCGATGCCGCCGCCCGAGACATTCGGCTTTGTGCTTGCGACCAGCGTCTCGGCATCGTGCAGCGCCAGCAGTTCCGGCTCGCCGAGCAGCGACTGGCCGATGCGGAAGCGGATCTGCGACAGGCGCGAGCCGCGACGCACGACGATCGGGAAGGTGCGCGGCGAGATTTCGAGATAGAGCGGGCCGGAATAGCCGGCCGGGATCTTGTCGAACTCCTGCGCGTAATCGGTGATGACGCGGGTGAAGATATCGAGGCGACCGGTCGAGCTTTTCGGATTGGCCGAGGCCGACATGTCGGCCGGCAGATCGAGGCGCTCCATCAAGGGAACGATGTAGACGCAGCCGGTTTCGAGAACCGCGCCCTCCGTGAGATCGACGACATGCAGCTTCAACCGGTCGAGCTTGTCGGAGACGAGACTGGTGGGACCGGGCATGAAGCTGGCGCGGACGCGAAACGCCTTGGCGCCGAGGCGGAGATCGAGGCTCGCCGGCTGGACCTGGTCGCTGTCGAGTTCGCGCTCGGCGACGAGCCGTCCGGTCTCGAATAACGCCGCGATCGCGCGGTCTGCCAATATTCCTGTTTCGCGAGCCATCATGCCCCATCCATAATTTGCCGCAGACAAAACCAAAATCGAGGAATTGACGCAAGCACGCAACGGCAGTATTGCAGCTTTATCCCGTGGTGATTTGGCCGGTCGGCTTGCAGCCACGTTAAACAAGTGGCTAAATAGACCGGGTTGAAACCGGTCTGCATTCGCGGCCGGTTTTTTTGTGTTTGAAAGTGGTGATTCATGAGCAAGACCTGGCGCCCGGCAACTCAACTGGTTCATGGCGGAACGCTGCGCTCGCAGTACAGCGAGACCTCAGAGGCGATCTATCTGACGCAAGGCTTCGTCTACGACAGCGCGGAAGCCGCCGAGGCGCGCTTCAAGGGCGAGACCGAAGGCTATATCTACGCCCGCTACGGCAGCCCGACCAACGACATGTTCGAAAAGCGCATGTGCGCGATGGAAGGCGCGGAAGAAGCCCGCGCCACCGCATCGGGCATGGCAGCCGTCGCCGCCGCCATCCTCTGCCAGGTGAAGGCCGGCGATCATATCGTGGCCGCCCGCGCGCTGTTCGGTTCCTGCCGCTGGGTGGTCGAGACGCTGGCGCCGAAATACGGCATCGAATGCACGCTGGTCGATGGCCGCCACCTGGAGAACTGGGAAAAGGCGATCCGCCCCAATACCAAGGTGTTCTTCCTCGAAAGCCCGACCAACCCGACGCTCGAAGTGGTCGATATCGCGGGCGTCGCCAAGCTTGCCAACCAGGTCGGCGCAAAGGTCGTGGTCGACAACGTCTTCGCGACGCCGATCTTCCAGAAGCCGCTGGAACTCGGCGCCCATATCGTCGTCTACTCCGCCACCAAGCATATCGACGGCCAGGGCCGCAGCCTCGGCGGCGTGATCCTGTCTGATCGCGAATGGGTGACCGAGCATCTGCAAGACTACTACCGCCACACCGGTCCGGCCATGTCGCCGTTCACGGCCTGGACGCTTCTGAAGGGTCTCGAGACGCTGCCGCTGCGCGTCAAGCAGCAGACGGAAAATGCCGGCAAGATCGCCGACTTCCTCGCCGAGCAGAAGCAGGTGGCCAAGGTGATCTACCCCGGCCGCAAGGACCATCCGCAGGCCGATATTGTCGCCAGCCAGATGAAGGGCGGCTCGACGCTGGTGGCGATCGAGCTCAAGGGCGGCAAGGAAGCGGCGTTCGCGCTGCAGAATGCGCTCGATATCGTCAAGATCTCCAACAATCTCGGCGATGCCAAGAGCCTGATCACCCATCCGGCGACGACCACGCACAAGAACTTGACGGACGAGGCGCGCGCCGAACTCGGCATCTCTCCGGGCACCGTGCGCCTGTCGGCCGGCATCGAGGATACCGACGACCTGATCGAGGATTTCGCGCAGGCGCTGTCGAAGATCAAGGCCTGATCAAGAATAGCCGGCCGGGTCGATGTGGCCCGGCCGGATTTAAACGCGCATATTGGAAATTCACTCGCGCCAGACTGGTATGGTATTAGTCTTAACGCGCGAATTTTTCGCGCTTACAGCCAATTGATTGCGGATTCCGGCCTGGTTTATTGACCTGCAGCACCTCTTATAAGATACCAGTAAGGTATTCTTATTATGGTGTAGGCATGTACCGCGCCCTGACACGAGATATTGAAGTGGTGGTCGAGCCCTTTTACCTGGAGGAGCAATCCGACCCGGACGACGATCGCTATGTGTGGGGCTACCGCATCGTTATCAGCAACAATTCGGACCTCACGGTACGCCTCGTCAATCGCTACTGGAACATAACGGACCAGAACGGCGTCGTCGATGAAGTGAGCGGCGCCGGCGTGGTCGGCGAGCAGCCGACACTCAGCCCAGGTGACACATACGAATACTCGTCGGGCTGCCCGCTCGATACGCCCTCGGGCCTGATGTTCGGCCACTACCAGATGCAAACCGACGAAGGCGAGATTTTCCAGGTGGAAATTCCCGCCTTCTCGCTTGATTCACCTGGCCTGCTCAGAGTGCTGAACTGATCACCCTTCGCTAACCGATCACTCCGCCGCCTGCGCGAGCTCTTCCGCTTCGAAGCGATAGGTCGTCGAGCAGAACTCGCAGGTCACCGCGATCTTGCCCTCTTCCTGGCTCGCCTCGATTTCCTCGGCAGAGAAGCCCTTGAGCACGCCCTTGATCTTCTCGCGTGAGCAGGAGCAGCGGTCGAACACTTCGCGCGGCTCGTAAACGCGCACGCCGCGCTCGTGGAACAGCCGGAACAGCAGGCGCTCGACGCCGACCTGCGGATCCGTCAGCTCATCTGCGTGGATGGTTTCCACCAGCGAACGCGCTTCGGCCCAGGCATCGTCTTCCGCATGCTTGACGGTGCCTTCATCGCCGTCGCCGCCGTGCAGGTCGGCCTGGCGCATGCGCTCGGGCGCTTCCGGCAGGAACTGGGCAACGAGGCCCCCTGCCCGCCAGCGATGACGCGGCTTGCCTTGCTCGTCGCGGTCGAGCAGCTCGGCGGCGGCCAGGCGCACGCGCGTCGGGATCTGCTCGGACTGGCGGAAGTAGGTGCCGGCAATGTCTTCCAGCGTGGCGCCGTCAAGTGCCACGATGCCCTGGTAAGGCTGGCTGAACTTGCCCTGGTCGATGGTAAACGCCAGCATGCCCTTGCCGAGCAGCTGCTCGGGCTCAATTCTGCCGGCGGCAACCGCCTCGTCCAGCAGCGTCTGGTCGAAGCGGGCGTAGGCACGCACGTTCTCGGGCGTCGTGAAATCGGCGACAAGCAGATCGACCGGACCGTCGCTCTTGGTCTGCACGGTGAACTTGCCTTCGAACTTCAGCGATGTGCCAAGCAGCACCGTCAGCGCGATGACCTCGGCCAGCAGGCGGGCAACGGGTGCGGGATAGTTGTGGCGTTCGAGGATCGCATCCAGCATCGGGCCGAGCTGGACGGCGCGACCGCGCACATCCAGGCCTTCCACCTGAAACGGAACGACATGATCATCGCCGGCGAAATCGAATTCGCCGAGGGCGGCTGCAGCTTCTGCCATGGTCTTCTCCTAGTCTGAGGGCAACGGACGAGCCCGTCCATCCGCCAGCGCGGCCACAGGCCTGTCCGGCCCGATGTGGCCTCCAGTATGGTTCAGATCGCGCCCAGGCACCAAGCAAGAATCGACTTCTGCGCATGAAGACGGTTTTCCGCTTCATCGAAGACCACGGATTGCGGGCCGTCGATCACCTCGTCCGTGACTTCCTCACCACGATGGGCCGGCAGGCAATGCATGAACAATGCATCCTTGTCGGCCTGTGCCATCAAAGCCGAATTGACCTGATAAGGCTGGAAGATGTTGTGACCCCGGGCCCGATGTTCCTGATTCATGGAGACCCAGGTATCGGTCACCACGCAATCGGCGCCGGCGACCGCACGGTCTGCATCATGACCAAGCATGATTTCGGCGCCCTCATTGCGGGCCCAGTTCAGATAGTGATCCTTCGGCTCGGAACCAAGGGGTACCGCCATGTTCATGCGATAGCCGAACCGGGCAGCCCCTTCGACCAGCGAATGCAGCACGTTGTTGCCGTCGCCCATCCAGGCGACCGTCTTGCCCTTGATGGGGCCGCGATGCTCCTCGAAGGTCATGATGTCGGCCATGATCTGGCAGGGGTGCGTGTCATCCGTCAGCGCGTTGATGACGGGAACCGTCGCGTGTTCGGCGAGCTCCAGCATGCGCGCATGGTCGGTGGTGCGGATCATGATCGCATCGACATAGCGCGAGAGCACCTTGGCGGTATCGCCGATGGTCTCTGCGCGGCCGAGCTGCATTTCGGTGCCCGAAAGGAACAGCGTTTCGCCGCCGAGCTGGCGCATGCCGACGTCGAAGGAGACGCGCGTGCGGGTCGAGGGCTTTTCGAAGATCATCGCCAGCATCTTGCCTGCAAGCGGCTTGTCGCCCTTGCCGGCCTTGAAGGCCTGCTTGCGGGTCTTGGCATCGTCCATGATGACCCTGAGGTCGGAAGACGTTACCGCGGAGAGATCGAGGAAGTGTTTCGGGGGAAGCCATCTGTCTATACCTGTTACGCCCGCCATCCGGCCGGGTCATCAATCATTCAAGCCGTCTTCTTCGCCTTGGCGCGCACGCTCTCGGCGGCACGCTCGAGACGCGCAAGGCCTTCGCGGGCTTCGTCGGCCGTGACGACGAGCGGGGGCAGCAAACGGATGACATTGTCGCCGGCCGGAATGGCTAGCAGGTTCGAAGCACGGATGGCCTGCAGGAGCTCGGCCGACGGAACGGCCGCCTTGACGCCGAGCATCAGGCCTTCGCCGCGGATATCCTCGATCACATCGGGGAAACGATCCTTCAGCGATGCAAGCCCCTGACGGAAGACCAGCGCGACGTCGTTGACGTGCTGCAGGAAGCCCTCTTCGAGGACCACGTCGAGCACCGCGTTGCCGACGGCCATGGCGAGCGGGTTGCCGCCATAGGTCGACCCGTGCGTGCCAGCCTTCATGCCCGATGCGGCTTCCGCCGTCGCAAGGCAGGCGCCGAGCGGGAAACCGCCGCCGATGCCCTTGGCGACGGCCATGAGATCGGGCGTCACGCCGGACCATTCATGCGCGAAGAGCTTTCCGGTGCGGCCGACGCCGGTTTGAACCTCGTCGAGGATCAGAAGCAGGCCCTTTTCGTCGCAGAGCTGGCGCAGCGCCTTCATGAACTCGGTGGTCGCCGGGCGGATACCGCCCTCGCCCTGCACCGGCTCGATCAGGATGCCGGCCGTGGCATCGGTGATGGCGGCGCGAACGGCTTCGATATCGCCGAAGGGCACCTGGTCGAAACCGGGCGTCTTGGGGCCGAAGCCCTCGAGATACTTCTCCTGGCCGCCGGCGGCGATGGTCGCCAGCGTGCGGCCGTGGAAGGCGCCCTCGAAGGTGATGATGTGGAAACGCTCGGGATGGCCCTTCGAATACTGGTAGCGGCGCGCGGTCTTGATCGCGCATTCCAGTGCCTCGGCGCCCGAATTGGTGAAGAACACCTTATCCGCGAAGGTTGCATCCGTCAGCCGCTTGGCGAAACGCTCCTGGCCCGCGATCTCGTAAATGTTGGACAGATGCCAGACCTTGTCGGCCTGCTCCTTCAGCGCGCCGACGACGTGCGGGTGGCTATGGCCGACGGAGGTCACGGCAACGCCCGCGCCGAAATCGAGATATCGCTCGCCGGTTTCGGTGATCAGCCACACGCCCTCTCCTCGCTCGAACCGCAGCGGGGCACGAGAGTAGGTATCATAAAGCGGCGCGGCTTCAGCCATGGCGCGATCTCCTGTCATTCGCTCAACACTGGCCCGGACTCCGGCTAAAAGCGGGTGCCCGGAAATGAAAAATGCCGCCTTTCGGCGGCGAGGGGCACTATTGTCTTTTCGCAGTGCGATGTCAACAAAACTGAGCTTTTGCCGCATGCGTCAAGCAAGCATCGGGGCGCCGGCGAGCTATCAACAGCTAATGTTGCAGAAATGACTCTACCATCCAGCAAGTTGGGGAAAACCGAGAAATCGATTCGCCGCGATTCAACCGACTCTTGTCACGGAGTCGCCCTCACTCTAGGTTAAAACTCAATTACTAGACTGCATGCGGCGGAACTAGTCACCAAAATCGAGCAAGCGTTTCTTGGTCCGGACACGTCCGTGCCATGGGTGAAGGATTCTGCCTACACCAACGCTAATAAGGCGGAGACAGGGCATGAACTGGACAGACGAGCGCGTTGAAAGACTGAAGAAGCTTTGGGCCGAGGGCCTGAGCGCCAGCCAGATTGCGGCACAACTTGGCGGTGTAAGCCGCAACGCCGTCATCGGCAAGGTCCACCGCCTGAACCTTCCGGGCCGCGCCAAGGCCGGCGGCGCAACGACGGCGACGAGAGCGCCGAAGCGCCCGGCGGCATCCACGCCACGCCCCGCCAGCAACTTCAATTCCGCGCGCATCTCGCCCGCCCGTGCCGTCGCCCGCCCACAGGGTTCGGCGATGCTCAAGGAAGAGATGGACATCGATGCGATCGAGGAAGTTCGCTTCCGTCCGTCCGCCAACGTGGTCGTTCCGATTTCACGCCGCCTCGGTCTCACGGAACTGACCGAGCGCACGTGCAAGTGGCCGGTCGGCGATCCGCTGACCGATGATTTCCACTTCTGCGGCTGCGAGTCCCCGGATACGTCGCCCTACTGCACCTATCACCAGCGCATGGCCTACCAGCCGGTCAACGAGCGCCGCAAGGCAGCCAACCGGGTCGCATGACCCGGAAAGCCGGATAAGGAACACAAGAAAACGGGCCCTCGCGGGGCCCGTTTTTCGTTGGATCGTGAGAACTGGAAGCGCTTACGCTTCCATGGAATAGCCGGCGCCGCGAACGGTGCGGATGACATCCTGCATGTTCGAGAAGTTGAGCGCCTTGCGCAGGCGGCCGACATGCACGTCGACGGTGCGTTCGTCGACATAGATGTCGTGGCCCCAGACGCCATCGAGCAGCTGCGAGCGCGAGAAGACGCGGCCCGGCGACGACATCAGGAATTCCAGCAGGCGGAATTCGGTCGGTCCGAGGCGGACTTCGCGGCTCTTGCGGTGGACGCGGTGGGTTTCGCGATCGAGTTCGATATCGCCGCACTTCAGCAGCGAGGACAGAACTTCCGGCTTGGCGCGACGCAGCATCGCCTTGACGCGGGCAACGAGCTCAGGTGTCGAGAACGGCTTGACGACGTAGTCGTCGGCGCCGGTCGAAAGGCCGCGAACACGTTCGCTTTCCTCGCCACGGGCGGTCAGCATGATGATCGGCAGGCGCTCCGTCTCCGGGCGCATCCGCAAGCGACGGCACAGTTCGATGCCGGATACGCCAGGCAGCATCCAGTCGAGGATCAAAAGGTCGGGCGTGCGCTCCTGCAGCCGGATCTCGGCCTCGTCACCGCGAAGGATGGTATCGACTTCAAAGCCTTCGGCCTCAAGGTTATAGCGAAGAAGCACGCTCAGTGCTTCTTCGTCTTCAACGACTGCTACTCTTGGGATCATTCGTCTCGGTCTCCTGGTGGCGCGGGTCCGTCACGCTTATTCCGTGACCGCGCCGACGGTGTTAGCCGTATCGTCCTTCGGACGCTCGCCTTCCGGCTGGGCGCCGGTTGCCATGTAGTAGATGGTTTCAGCGATGTTGGTGGCGTGGTCGCCGATACGCTCGATGTTCTTGGCGCAGAACAGGAGATGCGTGCAGCTGGTGATGTTGCGCGGATCTTCCATCATGTAGGTCAGCATCTCGCGGAACAGCGAGGTGTACATCGCGTCGATTTCCTCGTCGCGCTCGCGGATCGACTTCGCCTTGTCGGCGACGCGGCTGGTGTAGACGTCAAGCACTTCCTTGAGCTGGACGAGCGCCAGTTCGGCGAGGTGCTCGAGGCCGCGGGCGAGCTTGCGCGGAACGCCGGTGCTCTGGACCGCGATGACACGCTTGGCGGTGTTCTTGCCGAGGTCGCCGACGCGCTCGAGGTCGGCGGCGATGCGGATCGAACCCATGATCTCGCGAAGGTCGGCGGCCATCGGCTGACGGCGGGCGATCGTGATGATGGCCTTTTCGCCGACTTCACGTTCGGCGTTGTCCAGGATCACGTCGTCGGAAATGACCTTCTGGGCGAGCGAGATGTCACCGTTGACCAGCGCCCGGACAGCGTCCGAGACCATCTGCTCGGCAAGGCCGCCCATCTCCGAAATACGGCGGGTCAGGAACTTGAGATCATCGTCATAAGCGGAATAGATATGTGTCGATGCCATGGGGCTTATCCTTGAATGTCCTGAGGTTTACCGGTTTCGGAGATCAGCCGAAGCGGCCCATGATGTAATCCTGGGTGCGCGGATCGTCCGGGTTGGTGAACATCTTGTCGGTGTCGTTCTCCTCGACAAGGTTACCGAGGTGGAACATGGCGGTGCGCTGCGAGACGCGGGCCGCCTGCTGCATGGAGTGCGTGACGATGACGATCGTGTAGGCTTCACGCAGCTCGTGGATGAGTTCCTCGACCTTGGCGGTCGCGATCGGGTCGAGCGCCGAGCAGGGCTCGTCCATGAGGATGACTTCGGGGCTGACGGCGATCGCGCGGGCGATGCACAGACGCTGCTGCTGACCGCCCGAGAGGCCGGTGCCGCCTTCATGCACGCGGTCCTTGACTTCGTTCCACAGGCCGGCGCGCTGCAGGCTCTGCTCGACGATGACGTCCATGTCGGCCTTCGTCTTGGCGAGACCATGGATGCGCGGGCCGTAGGCGACGTTCTCGTAGATCGACTTCGGGAAGGGGTTCGGCTTCTGGAACACCATGCCGACGCGGGCGCGCAGTTCGACGACGTCGATATCCGGATCGTAGATATCATCGCCATCGAGCGTGATCTTGCCGGTGACGCGGCAGTTGTCGATCGTGTCGTTCATGCGGTTCAGGCTGCGCAGGAAAGTGGACTTGCCGCAGCCCGACGGACCGATGAGAGCCGTCACGGTGTTTTCGCGGATGTTCAGCTTCACGTCGAAAAGCGCGCGCTTGTCGCCGTAGTAAACCGAGACGTCTTGGCCGATCATTTTATACGGAATGGTATTCATCTTCTGGTCTAGCGCCTTCTCAACTGCTGCTTCCGTCAACATGTTCATGATGTTTACTCCGTTTACCAGCGGCGCTCAAAGCGACGACGCAAGAGGATGGCTCCGAGGTTCATGACGATCAGGAACAGGAGCAGGACGATGATGGCGCCGGACGTGCGCTCGACAAAGGCGCGTTCGGCTTCGTTTGCCCACATGTAGACCTGCACCGGCAGAGCCGTGGAAGGATCCATCGGGGTGGTCGGCGCATTGGCGACGAAGGCGACCATGCCGATCAGGAGCAGCGGTGCGGTTTCGCCGAGCGCGTGCGCCAGACCGATGATGGTGCCGGTCAGGATGCCAGGCATTGCCAGCGGCAGGACATGGTGGAACACCATCTGCATCTTCGAGGCGCCGAGGCCCAGCGCCGCGGCGCGGATCGACGGCGGCACGGCGCGCAACGCCGCGCGGGTGGCGATGATGATGGTCGGCAGCGTCATCAGCGTCAGCACCAGACCGCCGACCAGCGACGCGGAGCGCGGGAGCCCAGCGAAGTTGATGAAGACGGCGAGACCGAGCAGACCGTAGACGATGGAGGGCACCGCCGCGAGGTTGTTGATGTTGACCTCGATCAGGTCGGTCAGCTTGTTCTTCGGCGCGAACTCCTCGAGATAGATCGAGGCAGCGACGCCGATCGGCAGCGACAAGGCGAGAACGATCAGCATCAGGTAGAGCGACCCGATCAGGGCGACGCCGAGACCAGCGGCCTCAGGGCGGCTGGAGTTGCCGTTGACGAAGAGGCCGGTGTTGAATTGCTTGGTCAGCGCGCCGCTGGCGGTAAGCTGTTGCATCCAGCCGACCTGGCGATCGTTGACCTTGCGGTTCTTCTCGTCGACCGTCAGATCGATCTGGCCCTTGTTGGCCGAGTCGACGTTGGCGTCGGCGAGCAGCGTGACGTTGACCGTCTTGCCGATGAGCGACGGGTCGGCGACGACCATGTCGCGGAGCACGATCGGCGCGCCCTTGGAGATCATCGCGGTGGCGTCACGCGTTTCCGGACGGCTCTGGGCGTTGATGCCCAATGTCTTGACCATGGCGTCGCGGATCAGCACCGGATAGTTGCCGGTGATCAGCACCGAGGGGTCCGTGGCGCGCTTGTTGTTGGGATCGAGAACCTTTTCGGAGAACTCGATGGGGAGCGTGATCGCGGTCTGCTGGAATGCCGTGTAGCCCTGACGGACAACCGTCGTGATCAGGATGGCGAGGAAGATCAGACCGAAGGAGATGGCGGCGATGCCATAAGCCTGGAACCGGCGCTCGGCGGCGTAGCGACGCTTGATGCCGATGTCGCGGCGGGCCGGCGCCTTGGAGACGACGACGCCCTGCGAGGAGGAAACAACGTCCGTCATTCGTACTGCTCCCGGTATTTGCGCACGATGAAGAGCGCGTAGATGTTAAGGCAAAGCGTGATGAAGAACAGCGTGATGCCAAGCGCGAAGGCAACCAGCGTCTGCGGCGAGGTGAACTCGAGGTCACCCGTCAGCTGGTTGACGATCTTGACCGTCACCGTCGTCATCGGCTCGAAGGGGTTGATCTGGATGCGGGCGGCGACGCCGGCCGCAAGCACGACGATCATGGTTTCGCCGATGGCGCGCGAGGCGGTCATCAGCAGCGCGCCGACGATGCCAGGTAGAGCGGCGGGGAGAACGACCTTCTTGATCGTTTCCGAGCGCGTGGCGCCGAGACCGAGCGAACCGTCACGCAGGGCGCGCGGTACGGCGGTGATGATGTCATCCGACAGCGAGGAGACGTATGGGATCAGCATGATGCCCATGACGATGCCGGCCGTCAGTACGCTCTGCGCCTGGATGAAGTTGCTGTAATCGCCGGTCAGGAGACCGTTCACCTGGGACGAGAGGTCGCGCAGGAACGGGCCGACGGTGACGAGGGCGAAGAAGCCGTAGACGATGGTCGGGATACCGGCCAGGACTTCGAGCAGCGGCTTGGCGATACCGCGAACCTTGGGAGCCGCGTATTCCGCCATGTAGATGGCCGCGAACAGGCCGACCGGAACGGCGACGAGCATGGCGACGAAACCGATGTAGAGCGTGCCGAGCAACAGCGGGATGAGGCCAAACTGACCGAAGGACGAACTGCCGGCGCCGGCGAAGCGCGGATCCCAGACCGTGCCGAAGAAGAACTCGGCGGCCGGAACCTCGGAGAAGAAGGCGGCCGCTTCCGTCAGCATCGACATGACGATGCCAACCGTGGTCAGGATGGCGATGGAGGACGCAAGCAACAGGCCCCAGAGCATAACGCGCTCGACGCGGTTACGGGCACGGAAACGCGGGGCGACTTCGCGCAGCGCATAGGCGCCGCCGGCGACGGCAATCACCAGAACGACCAGCGTCATGATCAGGCGGCTCACACCGCTCTCGGCGTTCAGCGTCTGCGCGCCTTCGATCATGTAAGGCTGCGGCACGCCGGCGAGCGGAACGCCCTTGGCGGCGAGCTTGGCCTGCAGGCCGGCGGGATCGCCGACGCCGGCAGCCACGTCTTCCTGCGCGAGCAGCGGCAGACCGCGGGCGATGGCGTTGACCATGCCGTAGTTCAGGTTCTGCTGGGCGGCCGGCAGGGCCTTGACGTCTTCAGAGTCTGACTCGAAAAGCCTTCAATGATATCGGTACCTTGCCAAGCGTCGTGTCAGTACCCGGATGTGAGCGATGGTGATCCAGGCCTCGGCTGATGCGACGGATTTTTCCCAATCCTTGGCCAATCTTCGGCATCTACCAAGCCACGCGAAGGTGCGCTCCACGACCCAGCGACGCGGCAGAACCTCGAAGCCTTTTGCCTTATCGGTGCGCTTGACGACCTGGAGGGTGAACTTTGCGATCTTTTGCAGGGCGCCCCTCAGCTTCGGTCCGGCATAACCACCGTCGGCGAAGATATGTCTCAGCCACGGCCAACGCTTGAGAATGGTTTTGAGGACGGCAGGCGCGCCGTCGCGATCCTGTATCTCGGCGCTGTGAACCTTGAGGCCGACCATCAATCCGAGCGTATCGACGACGATATGCCGTTTGCGTCCCTTGATCTTCTTGCCTGCGTCATAGCCTGAAATTCCACCACTTTCCGTGGTCTTCACGCTTTGGCTGTCGATCACGCCCGCAGACGGCGAGGCTTCCCGGCCCTCCAATTCACGCGCCTCCATCACCAGACGATGATTGATCCGAGCCCACAACCCTGTCGCTCGCCATTCGTAGAAGTATGACTGCACAGTTGTAAAAGGCGGAAAATCCTTCGGCAGCATTCGCCACTGGCAACCGGTCGTCGCGATGTACAGCAACGCATTCACGACTTCACGAAGATCGGTGCTGCGCGGCCTGCCCAGCCGCCGTGGTCCAGGCAGGCAAGGCCAAATCAATCCCCATTCCCGGTCCGTCAGATCGCTTGCATAGCGCATTGTGCGTCGGGCATATTGCCGACGGGTGAAATCAGTCCAGCCCATTGTGGCCTCCGTTCGTCCTAAGCAAACAAACAGAATCACAACTGGCTGATTTCACTCAACTCTTTTTCGGTCGGGCTCTCAGGGAAGCCGCCACGGACGGAGGATTCGATGATGGATGGGCTGATGATAAGCCAGGCGCACAGCACGAGCAGCGCGGGCAGGACAGCCCAGATAGCGGCGTAGGCACCGTAGTAGCCAGGCCGGGAATGCAGCGCAGAGGATTTGCCTCCGGCAAGCGCCGTCGCGCGGCCGCGCGCTGCCACGAAGGCAACGGCGCCAAGCACAACGAGGCACAAGAGTAAGACGGATGTACTCATTCGTTAAGGTCCCCCAGGCCCTTGGCCCCCAAAGAGCGAAATGCCAGCACGGCCATTTCGGCTTCCAATCATGGAGTAGTTCAACTTCGCCGCCCCCTTAGAGCGGACAAAGGCAGTGCCGGCGCGAACCCTTCGGTTCGCGCCGGCAAAGTCGATTACATGGTCTTGCCGTCTTCGACTGCCTTGCGGGTCGCTTCGCGCTCGGCGTCCGGAGCAGCAACCAGGCCGTACTCGACGAGCGGGCTGTCAGGGCCAACCATCTGGTCGGATACGAAGAAGTTCACGTATTCCTTCAGGCCCGGGATAACGCCCAGGTGAGCCTTCTTCACGTAGAAGAACAGCGGACGGGAAACCGGATAGGTGCCGTCAGCGATCGTTTCCGGGGTCGGAACGATGCCCTTCACGGTGGCAACCTTCAGCTTGTCAGCGTTGTTTTCGTAGAAGGAGAGGCCGAATACGCCAACGCCGGTCTTGTTGGCAGCGATGCGTGCCAGCGTTTCCGGATAATCGCCGTCGATGTCGACTGCAGCGCCGTCCTTGCGAACAGCAACGCAAGCCTTGCTCTGGGCAGCCTTGTCGGTGATTTCCTTGGAGATCACGTCGAGAGCGCCGCTATCCTTGCAGCCAGCAGCGAGAACGTTCAGTTCGAACACTTCGCGGGTGCCGTGCTTTTCGCCAGGGATGTAGGCAGCGATATTAACAGCCGGGAGCTTCGGGTTGACTTCCGACCACTTCTTGTAGGGGTTTGCGACGAGCTTGCCGTCGACAACAACCTGGGCAGCGAGAGCCTTGTAGAGGTCGGCCGGCTCGTAAGCGACGTCAGGGTTGGACGAGTCGGTCGCGAAGACGATGCCGTCGTAGCCGATCTTGACTTCCTGGACGTCGGTGACGCCGGCAGCCTTGCAGGCTTCCAGTTCCTTGGCGTTGATCGGACGCGAAGCGTTGGCGATATCGATCGTGTCAGGGCCTACGCCCTTGCAGAATTCCTTGAGGCCAGCGCCGGTGCCGCCGGATTCAACGACCGGCGTCTTGAAGTCCTTGAAGGTTTCGCCGAAGCTCTCGGCAACGATCTTGGCGTAAGGCAGAACGGTGGACGAACCACTGACCTGCACCTGGTCGCGAGCAACAGCCGCGCCTGCGAAAGCGGCGGAAGCAGCAAGTGCGGCGACCGTAAGTTTAAAAGCGTTCATAATAGTCTCCCGGGCTTATAGCTGTCTGGGTGGGGCCTGGAACGGCCCCTGACGGTGCCGTCTCTGTCAGCGGCACGCATTCTTTAGCCCCTGATGACAAGAGCTTTTATGTCAATTCGGTGAAACATTTATGACAGTCTATGCACTTGAAATACATAGATAAAACTAAACTTCACGAACGAAGACCGCTCTTTTATGTCAAAATCGGACTGTAAAGCTCGTTCCCTTGCCGACCTCGGACTTCACGATCAGGCGCGCACGGTGACGGGTCAGGATGTGCTTGACGATGGCAAGCCCCAGCCCCGTGCCCTTCTTTGAACGGCTGTCCTCGATGTTGACGCGGTAAAAGCGCTCCGTCAGACGAGGAACATGCTCAGCCGGAATCCCCGGCCCCTTGTCGACGACGGTGACCTCGACCGGTCCGCCGGGACCATTGTTGAGGAAGACCTCGACGACCTTTCCTTCCTGGCCGTACTTGCAAGCGTTCTCGATCAGGTTTTCAAATACCTGCACGAGCTCGTCGCGGTCGCCGAGCACCTCCGCCCTGCCTTCCGGCAGATGCAGCCGGATATCGACGCCGACATCGTTTGCAAGCGGCAGAAGCGCATCCCGGACATGGCCGAGCAGCGGAACGAGATCGACCTTCTCATCGGGCGCGATATGTGACTTCAGCTCGAGACGCGACAGCGACAAGAGGTCGTCGACCAGCCGGCTCATGCGCGTCGTCTGGTCGAACATGATGCCGAGAAAGCGTTCCTGCGCCTTCAGGTCGCTTTTTGCCGGGCCCTGGATCGTTTCGATGAAGCCGCGCAGCGAAGCGAGCGGCGTGCGCAATTCGTGGCTGGCGTTCGCAACGAAATCCGAGCGCATGCGGTCGATGCGGCGGACCTCCGATATATCGCGGAAGGACAGGACGAAGAGGCGTTCGCCTGATCCACCGACGACACCATTGATGGCGCCAAGCTCCACCGGCGAGCTTCGGACAATATAGACGCGCTCGGACGGCAGGCGTTCCGAGTGCTCGATCTGGTTCGGGGCATTGGTGACGATCGTTTCGCGAACCATGTCGAGA
The DNA here is from genome assembly GCF_030053015.1 of Rhizobium sp. AN80A. Lineage (NCBI taxonomy): Bacteria > Pseudomonadati > Pseudomonadota > Alphaproteobacteria > Hyphomicrobiales > Rhizobiaceae > Rhizobium > Rhizobium sp. AN80A. The sequence continues at coordinate 2,394,663 of NZ_JASJPX010000003.1, forward strand.
ATGCTCGGCGAGCGGAGGCGCGCGGAGATATGCGCCCCGATGACGACCTCGCCAAACGCCTTTTCGGCGGCGCGGTTCTGGAACAGCACCGAGGCATCGCCGGCGAGCACCATGACCGGGATATCAAGCGCGGAAAGCGTGGCAGACACCTCGGGCAAGAGGCTGCGCGCTGGCTCATCGACCTCGGGCACCGGTGGCGCCGGCGTGATCTGTTTGCGCGGCTCGGACGAACACATGATAGCGAGAAGCATGATCGCCAGCAGCCCGAGCACGCCCCATCCGTTCATGCCCGCGGTAGCGGCGATGAAAGCGATCGCCACTGCGACAAGAAGCACGAAGCTCTCCCGACGGATCTTCGCCGTCAGTTTTGCCGTCCATGGCGTTTGCTGTTCCAAGTGCCCCTCGCGACGTTGATTCGTTCTTCGTTGGCTATCAAACTTCGCCTGATAGCGCTCTTTCATGACAGAAGTTTACCGATGCCGCCAGCAAACCGACAAGCGCCCAGGCTACGCACATAATTTTTACCGGCGCCAAGATGTTTGATTTTCAAAAGGAAATATGTTCGCCTTGGCCGCTACTCACAGACCGAGGAGGATCGTCATGGCGCAGGAAGTCGAAAGCAGGGCAGTCGAACTGGAAATTCGCGGCAAGAAGCGCGTCTTCGACGTGGATGACCCCGTTCTGCCCGACTGGGTCGACGAGGAAGCGCTGAAATCGGGCGACTTCCCCTACAACAAGAAGCTCAAGGAAGATGAGTATCTCGAAGAGCTGAAGGCGCTTCAGGTCGAACTGGTGAAAGTACAGTTCTGGCTGCAGGCGACCGGAAAGCGCGTCATGGCGCTGTTCGAGGGCCGCGACGCGGCCGGCAAGGGCGGCGCGATCTCCGCCTCTTCCGCGCACATGAACCCCCGCCTTGCCCGCGTCGTGGCGCTGACGAAGCCTACCGACCGCGAGGCCGGGCAATGGTATTTCCAGCGCTACATCGCGCAGTTTCCGACGGCCGGCGAATTCGTGCTGTTCGACCGTTCCTGGTACAACCGCGCCGGCGTCGAGCCGATCATGGGCTTCTGCACGCAAAAGCAATATGAGGACTTTCTCGCGCAGGCACCGCAGATCGAGAAGGTGATCAGCCACGAGGGCATCTTCTTCTTCAAGTTCTACCTGGATATCGGCCGCGAGATGCAGCTCAAGCGGTTTCACGACCGCCGCCATGATCCGCGAAAGGTGTGGAAGCTGTCGTCGATGGATATAGCTGCGCTGACGAAATGGGACGAGTACAGCGAAAAACGCGACCGGATGCTCAAGCAGACGCATACGGAATTCGCGCCCTGGACCGTCGTGCACGCCAACGACAAGCGCCGCGCCCGGCTGAACCTTATCCGCCACATGCTGAAAACGATCGACTATGACGGCAAGGACAAGGACGCGATCGGCAAGCTCGACGACAAGATCATCGGCCAGGGACCGAAGTTCCTGGCGTGATCGCACCCAAGCGCGTCACCGGAGCGCGTTACTGGCCGGGCAGAATGCGCACGGCGTAGAGGTTGATGCCCCTCGCCTTGCCATCCACGTCGCTGTTGATCAGCAGGTTGCCGGCGGAGGTCGGCGCCAGCGATCGATCGAACCGGACCTGCAGCAGCACGTCCGACTTCTCCCTGTTGATCGTGAAGCGGTGACGGGCGCAATCGCCGAGCGACTGGAAGTCGCATTCGACGGTGATCTGCGTCGGCTCGTCGGAGGTCGACTGCAGGGTAATGGCGATCGTCGAGGACTTGCCCGCGAGCTGCTGCAGGATGTCGGGGGGAACGCTGATCCCGACATTGCCGTCGGCGCCCGGGGCTTGCGACGTCAGGCGGAGTGCCGGACCATCGTTTTCCGCGACGTTTTCGACACGCGCCTGCGCACCCTTGACGACCTTGTTCGTATCGGAGGGCTTGAAGATCTCGAGCCAGGCGGCGGAGAAGGAGTTCTGCGGATCGATGGCAGGCGCCGCGTCGCTATCGGCGCTATGGCCGTCATCCGCGCTGGTACCGTTGAAATCCTCCGGCGCGGTGGTGGCGGGCGGATTGGCGACGCTGGTATCACGCTCGGCGGCGGTCATCAAAAGGCCGGAGGTCTGCACCCACCAGGCGCCCATGCCGATAAAGGCGAGCAAGACGCACCAGACGAGCAGCCGTGAGAAGAACTTTCGCGGCTTGCGCCGGGAAACCGCACGTTCCGGGCGGAAATCCATGCCGGCCGGCTTTTTTTCGGCCGCCAGGGGTTCGGGCGCGGCGGACAGATGATCCGCATTTCCGGCGTGCAGGCCGGCGAGGCCGGAATCGTCATCGTGGCGATGATCGGCAACCATGACCTCGGGCGCGCGCGTTTCGCCACCGATCGAGGGGCTGTCGAAATCCTCGCGGGCGCGCGGAGCCGGCGGGGGCGGAAGATCGACGACCGGCGGCACCGGCACCTCCGGCGGCCCCTGGCGCGGATGAAGGCGCTGCCGCTCCTCGGCCTCGATCATGTGGATCGTCGTTTCCAGGCGGTGGCGATGATGCGCGATTGCGTTGGTATCGGTGACGTCCTGCTTGCGCAGACCGGCCTCCAGCGCCTGGCGCGCGGATTGATAGATCTTGGCTCGGACTTCGGGATTGTCGCGATCGGCGTTGTCTAGCGCCGTTCTGATAGCCGTTTCTAATCCGCTCACGTCCGGTCCTTCGTTCTGATGACAGGCGTCATTATGCTTAACAATATGCCACTGCGGTAGCGGCTGATGCCGCAAACCGCAAGGCTGAGGCTGCCAACGCCCCCCGTTCAACAGGGGATAATACCGAAAGGCAGACCTTTTTATAGAGCAACCGATGTTGGCGGAACCGCGACGGCGGTCTTTTCCTGGCGAAAACTCTCTGCTATCACATTGACGTTTTCGTAAACGTCAATTCTTCACGGTGACCCATGGCCCTGCCCCCGATCCTGACGCGGAACCTCAGACTGCCCGTGGTGGCCTCCCCGCTGTTCATAATCTCGCATCCGGCGCTGACGCTGGCGCAGTGCAAGGCCGGCGTGATCGGCGCATTCCCGGCGCTCAACGCGCGGCCGGAGAGCCAGCTCGACGAATGGCTTGCGATGATGACCGAGGACCTCGCAGCGCACGACGCCGCCAATCCTGACAGGCCAGCCGCACCGTTTGCGGTCAACCAGATCGTCCACACGTCGAACAAGCGGCTGGAGCACGACCTGATGCTCTGCGTCAAATACAAGGTGCCGATCGTCATCTCCTCGCTCGGCGCAGTTCCCGAGGTGAACGCCGCCGTGCACTCCTATGGCGGCATCGTGCTGCATGACGTGATCAACAACCGCCATGCCAACTCGGCCATCCGCAAGGGCGCCGACGGACTGATCGCGGTGGCGGCGGGCGCCGGCGGCCATGCAGGCACGTTGTCGCCGTTTGCTCTGGTGCAGGAGATCCGCGAATGGTTCGACGGCCCGCTTCTGCTGGCCGGCGCGATCGCCAATGGCGGCGCGATCCTGGCGGCGCAGGCGATGGGCGCCGACATGGCCTATATCGGCAGCCCCTTCATCGCCACCGAGGAGGCACGCGCCTCCGACGCCTACAAGCAGGCGATCGTCGACGGTGCGTCCACGGACATCGTCTATTCCAACTATTTCACCGGCGTCGCCGGTAACTACCTGAAGCCGTCGGTCAAGGCCGTGGGCCTCGACCCCGACAACCTGCCGGTGGCCGACGCCTCGAAGATGGATTTCGAACAGGCCGTGGGCGGCGCCAAGGCCTGGAAGGACATCTGGGGCAGCGGCCAGGGGATCGGCGCCATCAAGGCCGTCAAACCCGTCGCGGCGCTGGTGGAGCGACTGAAAAAGGAATACGACGCGGCCCGCGGCCGGCTGGCGCTGCCCGCGCCGGTCTGAGCCGCGCCGGGTAATTTCCACAGCGACGTTCTTTTTTGCCAAAGACGTGACAGGGCGCTTGAAATCTTTGGCCAATGCTTGTATCAGCGCCATGCAAATCGCGGGCCGAACACAAATCACCCGCCGGATTGCCGCTTTAGCTCAGGTGGTAGAGCACATCATTCGTAATGATGGGGTCGCAGGTTCGAGTCCTGCAAGCGGCACCATTTTTTCCAAGACAGATCCCTTTAAAGCTCGGCAACCACTAGTGTCGCAATCCGCTCGCAAGACGGTGGCTTTGCCGGGCGATGGTCGCGCGCCTCCACTCGCTGGCTGTGATAACGATCAATATGCCCGCCACTTCCAGGATCCAGTTCCATTTGAAGGCGAGAACGCGGCTGCCGATGAAGCGATCGACATGTTGGAACGATCCGGCCCGAATGACCACATATCCGAATACAAGCATCGAGCCTGCCAGCGCCAGCATGAGTTCACGCGGCGACCGCCTCACGCGAAAGAGAACGACGGAGGTTACCACGATCCCGACGACAGCGATCGCGAGAATGAAATAAAGCTGCACCGTTCGACGCTGTTCGTACCAGCCACCGGCAAGCGCGATCATGCGGCCGATCTGCGTGAAAGCAGACTGGAGGTCGAGCTGCTTGTTGATCCCAAGGCAGAAGAACGCCACCGAGATCATACGCCACGTGGCCGCTTCCGTACTTCCCGGCAGATGTCTTGACCCCGCAAATCCCGCGGTCCGCCAGCAGGTGACGCCGGCGAGCAGATAGAGGGCGACGGTGAACCATCCAACGACGGTGGGATCTCCGATACCCGGGCGCCAGCTGAATTCCTGGATCACTCCTGTTCCCCGAGCTTGTGTGGCCAAACACTGTTCGGGGTTGATCCTCATTGGTTGCATCGCCCGAGGCAAGTTGGTCTTTGGGTGCAGCCTCCCTGCGCCACGGCGACATCGGTTCAACCGAACTTGAACATATTTTGATGCGCCAAACGGCCACATCCTCAGAATTCGCGATACCGCGACGCATTGATGTCGCATATGAGTGCGATCGTCCTAAAACGTGATGGCGGTCGCGTTTGGATTGGGCGGGCCGTGTCATGAGGGGTCTGAGGCACGGCCCGCAACGCAACGAGGGTAAGGGCACATGTGGGATATCCTGACGATATTGGGCATCTTCGCCCTGCTCTATCTGGGGCGTGAAGTGCAGATCGTTTTCGCCAAGGCCCGCGCTTCCGGATGGAATGATTTCCCCCGGCGCTAGGGCGTCCCCAACCGGCTTCCTTCGATCAGCCGAAGATGCGTGACGCCGTAAGCCGTGCCTGCTTCAATCGCCTGGGTCCGCCGTTCGTGGATCATCCGAATGAGCGAAGTGCAAGACGGCATCCGGGATGGTACCGTTCGTTGTCTCGTTGGTATTGCGTTATCGATTGTATTGAGTTCGCGAGACGTGGCCCGCCTTGAGCGGGCTTTTTTTCGCCCGTACGATGCCGTTCGGCCTTATTTCGCGAGCGTTTCCCCGTCCCCAAGGCTCTGCGGCAGGGATTGCAGCAAGGTCTGGCGCGCGGAGCGCAGATGCACCCTGCAGGCGGCGTCGATCGCGGCGGGATCGCCGGTTTCAAGGGCTGCGATATAATCCAGATGTTCGTGGATGGCGCGCTCGTTGCGCTCGCGCGCGAAGGCCTTGTTCCACTGGTAGTGATAGTGGAAGACGATGGCGATGGCGTCGTAGAAATCGGCGATGAAGCGGTTCTTCGCCGCACCGTGGATCAACAAATGGAAGCGCTCGTCGAGGGCTGAGAATTCCTTGTAGCGGCGGTCGAGATCATCCAGCATGGCGTGGTGTTCGGCCTTGATCTCCGCCAGCGCCCGCCAGGCCTCGTTCTCCTCAGGCAGCCGGCCGAATTCGGCGGCGGAGTGCAGCTCGAACATCTCGCGCACCTCGGCAAGTTCCAGCGCGAATTCGCGTGTGAAACCCTTTAATATCCAGTGGCTGTTCGGCCGCTTCTCGATCAGCCCGAACCGCGAGAAGCGGATGAGGAATTCGCGCACGCTGGTGGTGCCGGTGCCGATTTCGCGGGCAAGCTCCAGCTCGTTGATCTGCGTGCCGGGGGCCGCATCATCCGACAGGATGCGCTGCATGAAGCTGCGCTCGATGATGTTGTGCAGGGAATCGGTCTCTTCCGAGGGAAAGAGATCGGCCTGGGTCGGTGTGCGCAGCACCACCTTCTGGCGCTTGTTCCAGCGGATGATACCCTCTTCGTCGAGGCGGGTCAGGATGGCGCGGGCGGTGCTGCGGCTGATGCCGAGCTTGGCGGCGATGTCGGGCTCGGAGGGCAGGGTCTCGTCGGCGCGCAGCGCCGCGGCATAGCGATTATACGCTTCCTTGAAGACCGTGTTCTGCCGTGCCATGCACACCCCGCCTCGTTGCCCCGCCGCACGCGGCGAGGGCCCGCGGTGGCGGGCGCCGGCGCATGGCAGGAGCTTATCTCTCGGCGATCCTTATCTTATTTTGGATCGTCCGCGGCTGTTTGCCTCCCTCGTCCACAGGATCAATAATCCCGTTGACTTGAAAATGTTTATTGTAGATAAAAAACAAAAGCAATGCGCATTCGCCGATGCAGCGAGTGTTTCCCTAGGGAGAAGATCGTTGAAGAAAGACCCTTGGATTATCCTGTCATCAGGCGACAATGTCGCTGTGGCCACGGCCCCGATCGCCGCCGGCGAGACGGTTGCGGGGGTGACGACGCTCGATAAGATCGACCCCGGCCACAAGATCGCGCTCGAAGATATCGCGCTCGGTCAGCCGGTCGTGAAATACGGGCAGGCGATCGGACGCACGACCGCTGACGTCAAGGCCGGCCAGCACATCCATAGCCAGAACCTGCATTTCGAAAACGACCGCCTGGCCGCCACCGCCAATTCGGCGCCGGAAGAAGCGAGTGCGGCCGACCGGGCGCGCACCTTCATGGGCTACAAGCGCGCCGACGGACGTTCGGCGACGCGCAACTATATCGGCATCATCGCCAGCGTGAACTGTTCCACCACGGTCTGTCGCGCCATCGCCGATCAGGCCAACCGCACCATCCTGCCGCATTACGAGGGCATCGACGGCTTCGTGCCTATCGTCCACGACCAGGGCTGCGGCATGAGCTCGACCGGCGACGGCATGGCCGTGCTGCACAGGACACTTGCCGGCTATACCAGGCATGTGAATTTCGGCGGCGTGCTGATGATCGGGCTCGGCTGCGAGGTCAACCAGCTGACGCTCTACGGCCAGAGCGGCGCCGGCAATTCCAAGCGCCATTTCAACATTCAGGATGCCGGCGGATCGCGCCGCGCCGTCGAGCGCGCCATGGGCATGCTGAAGGAGATCGCCGACGATGTCGGGCGCGAGCGCCGCGTGCCGCTGCCGATCAGCGACATCATCATCGGCATGCAGTGCGGCGGGTCCGACGGCTTCTCGGGGATAACCGCCAATCCGGCGCTCGGTGTCGCGGCCGACCTTCTGGCGGCTGCCGGCGGCACGGCGATCCTGTCGGAGACCTCCGAGATCTACGGCGCCGAGCACTTGCTTCGCAGCCGCGCGGTCAGCGAGGAAGTCGCTCGCAAGCTCGACGAGAAGATCGTCTGGTGGGAGAAATACGTGGCGATGCACGGCGCCTCGCTCGACAACAACCCCTCCCCCGGCAACAAGCGCGGCGGGCTGACGACCATCCTGGAAAAGTCGCTCGGGGCCGTCGCCAAGGGCGGGCGTTCGCCGCTGACGGCGGTCTACGGTTATGCCGAACGGGTGACGGCACCCGGGCTCGTCTTCATGGACACACCCGGCTACGACCCTGTCTCGGCCACCGGCCAGGTCGCCGGCGGCGCCAACATGATCGCATTCACCACCGGGCGGGGCAGCTGCTTCGGCTGTCGGCCGGCACCGTCGATCAAGCTCTCCAGCAATTCGGCGCTCTATGCCTCGATGGAAGAGGACATGGACATCGACTGCGGCACGATCGCCAGCGGCGATGCGACGATCTCGGGCAAGGGGCGCGAGATCTTCGACCTGATCATCGATACGGCATCCGGCAGGAAGACCAAGAGCGAGGAGTTCGGCTACGGCGATAACGAATTCGTGCCTTGGCATCTCGGAGCGACGCTCTAATCAATATTGGACACAGTCTTCAGGGAGGAATGATGAAGACGAGGAGGATCGGCCGGACCGAGCTCGAGGTGACCGAAGTAAGCTTCGGCGCCGCGGCACTTGGCGGCCTCTACCGCGCCTGCCCGCGCGAGCAGGCAATGCAGACGCTCGACGCCGCCTGGGATAGCGGCATCCGCTATTTCGACGTGGCGCCCTGGTACGGACTGGGTCTCGGCGAGCGCCATGTCGGCGATTTTCTGCGCGGCAAGCCGGAAAGCGAATGGGTGCTGTCAAGCAAGGTCGGGCGGCTGCTCAGACCGGTGCCGACGGGGACGGTTCCCGACTACTCTTACGTCGATCCGCTCTCCTTCGATGCCGATTACGACTATTCCTATGACGGCATCATGCGCTCGGTCGAATTCAGCTACGCCCGGCTGGGGCTGAACCGCATCGATATCCTCTATGTTCACGATATCGGCGGCTATACGCATGGCGCCGCGAAGAACGCCGTCTATCTCAAGCAATTCCTCGATACCGGCATCAAGGCGCTGGAGGCACTGAAGAAGACGGGCGCGATCAAGGCCTTCGGGCTCGGTGTCAATGAAGTGCCCGTCTGCCTCGACGTCATGCGCAATGCCGATATCGACTGCATCCTGATGGCGGGGCGCTACACGCTGCTCGACCGCTCGGCCGAAGCCGAGCTGCTGCCGCTCTGCCGCAAGAAGGGTACGTCGCTTGTGGTCGGCGGCGTCTTCAACTCCGGCATTCTCGCGACCGGTGCGGTCGCGGGGTCGAACTTCGACTACATGCCGGCGACGGAAGAGGTGCTGGCCAAGGTGCGCGGCATGGAAGAAGTCGCCAAGAAGAACGGTGTGTCGCTCGCCGCGCCGGCGCTGCAGTTCGCGCTGCGCGATCCTGTTGTCTCGTCGGTGCTGATCGGCACCGGCAAGGCATCCAGCGTGACGCGCAACATGGAGCTCTTCTCACCGATTTTGCCGGAGACGATCTATCCGGAATTCGATAGCTTCACGCTCGTTGCGCCGCCGCTCGGCGACGACGCTGTCCGCGTTTAAGGAAAGAACAGAATGCTCAAAGGAATTCACCCCGTTCTCAGCCCCGATCTCCTGTGCGCCATCGCGCGCATGGGCCATGGAGACGAGATCGTCATCGCCGATGCCAACTTCCCGTCCTTTTCCATGGGCCCGGAAATGATCCGCGCCGACGGCGTCAGCGCGACCGCCATGGCGGAAGCCATTCTCAGCCACATGCCGCTCGATACGTTCGTGCCGGAATCGGCCTGGGTCATGGAAGTGGTGGGCGATCCGACCGCGGTGCCCGAGGTCTGCAAGGAATTTCAGACCATCGTGTCCAAGCGCGCGGGCGATTTCTCGATTTCGACGCTCGAGCGTTTCGCCTTTTACGAACGGTCGCGCAAGGCCGCCTATATCGTCGCGACCACCGAGTTCCGGCTTTATGGCAACCTGATCCTGAAGAAGGGCGTGGTGCTGCCGGACGAGGTATTCTGGGGATAAGGATAGAAACGGAATAAACGTTCCGTATTGACATTCACGCGGAACCTATATTTCATAAATCGAACGCGACGGCCTTGCGGGCTGGATGTCCTGGAGAGACATCCGGCCCTGGATGGAAAAGGCCGGAGGGTATGGAAGAACGAGTTGCCGGCGCTTTGACGTCGGCTGCTCGGTCGGAGACCGGGGGCAGGTACCGGGGCGGAAAGAGCCAAAGGGCTTATCCCACACAGACTTGCAATCAGGGCAGGCCTCGGCTAGCTTCGAACTCGGAAATGTTTTTTATCGATAAAAGTCTCTCGTTCGCGTTCACGAGAGATTTCCTGGAGGAGAACGCACCTGAGAGGAGAACCAACATGCGCATGAAGTCCATTCTTTCGCGTCGCGCCTTTACCGCCATGGCGGGCGCAGCCGTCATGGCAACGGCCATGCCGATGCCGTCCTTCGCGGCGGACGTGACCATTCCGATCATCGTCAAGGACACCACGTCCTTCTACTGGCAGATCGTGCTTGCCGGCGCCCGCGCCGCTGGCAAGGATCTCGGCGTCAACGTTCCTGAGCTTGGCGCACAGGCAGAATCCGACGTGAACGGCCAGATCAGCATTCTCGAGAACGCCGTTGCCGGCAAGCCGGCGGCGATCGTCATCTCGCCGACCGAGTTCAAGGCGCTCGGCAAGCCGATCGACGAAGCCGCCAAGTCCGTTCCGATCATCGGCATTGACTCGGCCGCGGATTCGAAGGCCTTCAAGTCGTTCCTCACCACCGACAACGTCCAGGGCGGCCGCATCGCAGCCGATGGCCTGGCGGCGGCGATCAAGGAAATGACCGGCAAGGAAGAAGGCGAAGTCGTCATCCTCACCAACCTGCCGGGCGTCGGCTCGCTGGAACAGCGCCGCGAAGGCTTCCTGGACCAGGTGAAGACCAAGTACCCGGGCCTCAAGGTCATCGCCGACAAGTACGGTGACGGCCAGGCGACAACCGGCCTCAACATGATGACCGACCTGATCACCGCCAACCCGAACCTCGTGGGTGCGTTCGCCTCGAACCTCATCCTCGGCCAGGGCGTCGGCCAGGCGATCGCCGAAAACAAGCTCGGCGACAAGATCAAGGTCATCGCCTTCGACAGCGACGACAAGACGGTCGGCTTCCTCAAGGACGGCTCGCTGGCTGGCCTCGTCGTGCAGGACCCCTATCGCATGGGCTATGATGGCGTGAAGACCGCGCTTGCCGTGTCCAAGGGCGAAAAGGTCGAGGAGAAGGTCGATACCGGCGCCAACCTCGTCACCAAGGCCAATATGAGTGACCCGAAGATCGACGCTCTCCTGAACCCGAAGGTCAAGTAACGAACTGACGATGGCCGTGCGGGAGCGATCCCGCGCGGCCTTTCTTCCCTTCAGCCGAACTCCTAGGGAGGAGCGGACGGCGAAGGACGGCATGGCAATTCGCGAGGAGGAAACGCACATGAGCCTGGAAGAGGTCAGTCATCGCCACGATGACAGCGCCAAGCCGAAGGAGGCGGACCGCGTACCCGCGGGTGCCCCGATCCTCGAACTCAAGGGATTGCAGAAGAATTACGGATATGTGCAGGCGCTGAAACCGGCGACGATCACTTTCCTGGCCGGCGAGATCCACGCGATCGTCGGCGAAAACGGCGCCGGCAAGTCGACGCTGATCAAGCTTCTGACCGGCGTCATCACCCGTACGGCGGGCGAAGTGCTCTGGTGCGGACGCCCGGTCGCGCTGGCGACGCCCAACGAGGCGATCGCGCGCGGCATCAACGCCGTGCACCAGGAAGTCGTTCTCTGCCCGCACCTGACGGTGGCGGCCAATCTCTTCCTCGGCGACGAGGTCAATCAATACGGTCTGATGCGCAAGCGGGAGATGGAGAAGATGGCGCAGGCCGTCCTCAACGATCTCGGCTTCGGCCTGCCGGCCGGCGTGCCCTTGAGCGATCTGACGATCGGCCAGCAGCAGCTGGTCGCGACCGCCCGCGCCGCCATGCGCGGCACGCAGTTCCTGATCTTCGACGAGCCGACCGCCTATCTGACGCGCCAGGAATCGGCCCAGCTCTTCAAGCTCATCCGCCGCCTGCAGAACGAAGGCGTGACGATCGTCTATATCAGCCACCGCATGGAAGAAGTCTTCGAGCTGGCGGACCGCGTCTCGGTGCTGCGCGACGGCACCCATGTGGGAACGCGCAATATCGGCGAAACCAACGAGAACGAGCTGATCGCGCTGATGATCAACCGCTCGATCGAGCAGATCTATCACAAGGAAGAGATTGCGATCGGCGAGACCATCGTCGACGTTCGTGGCTTGTCCGGGCCGGGCTTCGAGAACGTGTCGCTTTCGGTGAAGGCAGGACAGATCGTCGGCCTCTACGGCCTGATCGGCGCCGGACGCAGCGAATTCGCGCTCGGCCTTTACGGTCGCGAAAAGACCACGGCCGGTGAAATCCACTGGATGGGCAAGAAGGTCAACATCAAGGACGAGCGCACCGCGATGGAGCTCGGCATCGCGCTGGCGCCGGAAAGCCGCCGCGACCAGGGCCTCTGCCTCAACCTGCCGATCGGCCTCAACATCAACCTGCCGGTCTTCAAGCGGCTGAGCAAGGGACCGGTCATCAGCCACGGCGAGGAAAGCAGGAACGCCGACCAGCAGATCCGTGACCTGGCGATCAAGACGCCGAGCCGTCGGGTGCTGGTGTCAGCGATGTCTGGCGGCAACCAGCAGAAGGTCGTCATCGGCAAGTGGCTGAGCCATGGGGCGCGGCTCTTCATCTTCGACGAACCGACCGTCGGCGTCGATGTCGGCACCAAGGCGGAAATCTACCGGCTGTTCGCCAAGCTTCTGAAGCAGGGCGCGGGGATCATTCTCATCTCCTCCTACCTGCCCGAGGTCTACGAACTGGCCGACCGGCTGCATGTGTTCCGCAGTGGCCAGCTCGTGGCCAGCCACGACTTCCACGCCGCCATGCATGAAGAAGTGCTGAGCGAAGCGATCGGCGTCTAAAAGAACAAGAGGGAGAGAGAAAAATGACCGTAACCCCCACCGAGATCGCCGCGCCGCCGCCGCGCCGCAAGGTCAACATCCTGTTCGGCCTGACCCTGATCGGTCTTCTGGCCTTCCTGTGGATCCTGCTCGGCATCGTCACCGCCAGCTTCTGGACGCCGCTCAACATCTCCAATCTTCTGCGCCAGGGCGCGATGACGGCGATCCTGGCGCTTGGCCAGACCTTCGTGATCATCACCGCCGGCATCGACCTTTCCGTCGGCGCGATCGTCGGCTTCTGTACCGTCATCCTGGCATGGCTGCTGCAGGCGGGCTTCCCCGTCTGGGCGGCGATCCTGATCACGCTTTTGATCGGCGTCGGGATCGGGGTGTTTCATGGCTTCGGCATCGTCAAGATGGGCCTGCCGCCCTTCATCATCACGCTGGCGACGCTGACGTCGCTGCGCGGCATCGGGCTTCTGATCACCAACGGTTCGACGATCAACATCGTCAACGAGCCCTTCACGAACTTCGCCCGCGCCGACTTCCTCGGCGTCCCGAGCCTGTTCTGGATGGTCGTGCTGGTTGCGATCCCGTCCTACATCTTCCTGCATCTCAGCCGCTGGGGACGCTATCTCTTCGCGGTCGGCTCCAATCGCGAGGCGGCGCGTCTGTCGGGTGTCAGGGTCAACGGCATCATCTACATGGCCTATATCCTGTCGGCGACCTTCGCGGCGTTCGTCGGTGTCCTGCTCGCCTCGCGTATCGCCATCGGCAACGCCACGCAGGCGGACGGCTGGGAACTGCAGGCGATCGCCTCGTCGGTCATCGGCGGCACCTCGCTGTTCGGCGCGGTCGGCTCCGTGCATGGCCCGCTGATCGGCGCCTTCATCCTGGCCACGATCAACAACGGCGCGAACCTGCTCAACGTCAATTCGTTCTGGCAGCGCATCATCACCGGCCTGCTGATTATCGTGATCGTCTACTTCGACCAGCTGCGCCGTCGCCGCAGCTCCTGAACGCCAACATAAGGAGCCGGCCTTGCCGCCGGCTTCCTTTCAATCGAATGCAGGACCCGTCATGAAAGCCGTGCTTTGCCAACAACCGGGTGTTCTCGAGATCGTCGAGCGCCCCTCCCCCGGCACGCCGGCTCCAGGCTGGGCGCGACTCGCCGTCAGCCATGTCGGCATCTGCGGCACCGACTACCACATCTTCGAGGGCAAGCATCCGTTTCTCGAATATCCGCGGGTGATGGGCCACGAGATCTCCGCGACCGTGGTGGAAACCGGCGCCGGCGTCGAGATCGCGGTCGGCACGCCCGTGATCGTAAACCCGTATATCTCCTGCGGCCGATGCGTCGCCTGCCGCAAGGACAAGGCGAATTGTTGCACCGACATCAAGGTACTCGGCGTTCACACGGATGGGGCGTTCTGCGAGGAGATCACGGTTCCGGCGGGCAATCTCGATGCGGCGCAGGGGCTGAGCCTGGAGGCGGCGGCGACGGTGGAATTCCTGGCGATCGGGGCGCATGCCGTGCGCCGCTCGCTTTCGCCTGAAGGCTCGCGCGCGCTGGTCATCGGCGCCGGTCCGATCGGCCTTGGTGCTGCAATCTTTTCGCGGATCGCCGGCCATGACGTGACCTTGCTCGACACCAGTGCGGAACGGCTGGAGATGGCCGCCGAGCGCTTCGGATTTACGTCAGGTATCGTCGCCAACGATGCGACGCTTGATGCGGTCAAGGCGAAGACTGGCGGTGACGGCTTCGACGTCGTTTTCGACGCGACGGGCTATGGACCATCGATGGAGAAGGCGTTCCAGTTCGTCGCGCATGGCGGCGCGCTGGTTCTGGTCAGCGTCGTGAAGGACGATATCCGCTTCTCGGACCCCGAGTTCCACAAACGCGAGATGATGGTGATCGGCAGCCGCAACGCGACGCGGATCGATTTCGAGCATGTGGCGGCCTCGATCGCCAACGGCCTCGTGCCGGTGGATCGGCTGATCACCCACCGCACGACGCTCTCCGATACGCCGCGCGATCTGGCGCGCTGGGCGCATGAGAAGAGCGGCCTGATCAAGGCCGTCATCAAAATCGCCTAGAGACTGTCGATCGCCTCGCGCATCTGGCGTACGATCGAAGCGTCCGTCCGGTTGGGCGACGCGGCCTCGAAGCCGAAGGCGACCGCGCGGGGATCGACATTGCTCACAGGCGAGCTGCAGGAGCCGTGAATTTCGCGGGCGCCGGTGGCGCGCAGGATCTGCGGCGCGTTGGCGGGGCGCACGCCGCTGCCCGGCATGATCGATATCCGCCCGGCCGCCTTCCTCGACAGCCGCGTCAATGTTTCCAGGCCATCGATGGCCTTGGGAATGCAGCCGGAAGTGAGGATGCGCTCGCAGCCGAGCTCGACGGCCTGCTCCAAGGCCGCGTCGGGATCGGGAACGAGATCGAAGGCGCGGTGCAGCGTCGAGCCGAGGCCGGCGGCGTGTGCTTTCAAGCGGCGCAGCAGCGGCATGTCGAGCGTGCCGTCCTCACGGTTTGCCCCGATGACCACGCCGGCGAGGCCGAAGGCGCGGACGGCATCGATATCCGCCATCATCGCCGCTTCGTCGCCGCTGTCGAACACGAAGGGGCCGGCGTGCGGGCGGATCATCGCGTAGACGGGGATGGGGGCGGCGGCGGCCGCCTTCATCATGCCGGCGACAGGCGTGAGCCCGCCGATTTCAAGCGCCGAGCACAGTTCGATACGATCGGCGCCGCCTTCGATGGCCGCCGCCAGACCGCGCGGGCTATCCACGCATACCTCAAGCAAGATCGTCACGCATTCCTCCCTCGTCACCTCATGATCGTCCAAGCCGAAGCCTGCTCTTCCGGTTAGCATCGCAGAGTTGGATTTGCGAGCGGAGACCGGAAGGCAATCGATCATTGATCGATTGGACAGTGTCGTGAACAGTATTTTCGCAATCGCATCGATTTTTCAATCGTGCACACTATGTCAGTTAAGCATTGGATCGGTCGCCGACAGCCAGCTGTCTTCGCCGGGGAGTCTACAGCGGTTCGCCTTGCGCCAAGGCTTGCCGCGCTTTCAAGGAATAAGGGGATGGTCATGCTGAAAAGAATAGCCCTTGCGGTATCGCTCTGCGCACTGACGGCAGGTGCAGTGCAGGCGGCGGATGTCGTGGTGTCTTCGAAGATCGACACGGAGGGCACGCTGCTCGGCAACGTGATCGCGCTGGCGCTCAACGCCAATGGCATCAAGACGAAGGACCGCATCGCGCTCGGCGCCACGCCCGTGGTGCGCAAGGCGATCACCGCAGGCGAAATCGACATCTATCCCGAATACACCGGCAATGCCGGCTTCTTCTTCAACAAGCCCGACGATGCCGCCTGGAAGAACATCCAGCAGGGCTACGACATGGCCAAGAAGCTGGATTACGACGCCAACAAGATCGTCTGGCTGACGCCCTCGCCCGCCAACAACACATGGGCGATCGCCGTGCGCAACGACATTGCCGGGAAGAACAACCTGAAGAGCATGTCCGATTTCGGCAAGTGGGTCGCCGGTGGCGGCGAGGCGAAGCTGGTGGCTTCGGCCGAATTCGTCAACACCGCCGGCGCGCTGCCGGCGTTCCAGACGACCTATGGCTTCATGCTGAAGCCGGAGCAGGAAATCGTGCTCTCGGGCGGTGATACCGCCGCCACGATCAAGGCCGCCGCCGACCAGACGAACGGCGCAAATTCCGCCATGGTCTACGGCACGGATGGCGCGATCGAGGCAGCAGAACTCACCGTGCTCGAAGACGACAAGAGCGTGCAGCAGGTCTATGCGCCGACGCCGATCATCCGCGAGGAGGTGCTGAAGGCGAACCCGAAGATCGAAGAGATCCTGGCGCCGATCTTCAAAAGCCTGACCGCCGACGAACTGCGCAAGCTGAACGGCAAGATCCAGGTCGATGGCGAGCCGGCGAAAAGCGTTGCCGAGGCCTACCTGAAGGAAAAAGGCTTCCTGAAGTAATCGCCGACGCTCCGTATCCAGCCATGGGTGCGGAGCCGTTTTCCTTCCAGGCTGGGATGGATCGATGGAAGAAACCTTAGCGGTCCGCAGACTGGACCGGCTCGGCGTCGTTCTCGTGGCGGCAGGCGTCGTTGCGGCGGGATTGCTGCCATTCATCTACGTGAAGGCGAACCGGATCGCATCGGGCAAGCCGATGCTGCTGATGCAGCTTCTGGACCAGCCCGCCGTCATCATCCTCACTCTGCTCCTCGTTCTCTCGGCCTGCGCGGTGCTGTTTCTCGAAAACGCCTATGCGCGGCTTGCGATCTCGACGCTCTGTCTGGCGGCATTGCTGGCGGCGATCGGGTTCGTGGCGACGTCGTTTACGCCGGCAGGCAGCGCGGCGGCGCGCATGACGCCGGGCGGCGGCTTCTGGGTGCTGCTCGCGGTGACGGCGCTGATCATATCGGATGCGCTGGTAAAGGTGCGGCTGCGCCCATGGATGCGGGTCGCGGCACTTGCTGCTTACGCCTGTCTGCTCGGTGTTTTTCTCTGGTCGGGGCTGCTCGACAGTCTGTCGATCATGCGCGAATTCGCCAATCGCGGCGACCAGTTCTGGGCCGAGGCGTGGACGCATGTTGAGCTGGCCTTCGGGTCGCTGGCGATCTCGGTCTTGATCGGCCTGCCGCTCGGCATCGTCTGCTTCTGGGTGCCCAGGCTTCGCGCCGCGCTCTTGCAGGGGTTGAGCCTGATCCAGACGATCCCAAGCCTGGCGCTTTTCGGCCTGCTGATGCTGCCGCTCGGCTATCTCGCGGCGCAAGTTCCGCTGGCTGCCGCGATCGGGATCAGCGGCATCGGCGCGGCACCCGCCCTGATCGCGCTGGTGCTCTACTCGCTGCTGCCGATCGTGGCCAACACCGTCGTCGGTCTCGAGGGCGTCGACCCCGCCGTGCGCGACGCAGCCGCCGGGATGGGACTGACGCGCCGCCAGATCCTCACCGGCATCGATTTGCCGCTGGCGCTGCCCGTCATCCTCACGGGTATCCGCATCGTGATGGTGCAGGCGATCGGGCTGGTAACGGTGGCCGCGCTGATCGGCGGTGGCGGGTTCGGCGTCTTCATCTTCCAGGGGCTTGGCCAGACGGCCATGGACCTCGTTCTTCTCGGCGCCGTGCCGACCGTCATCTTCGCCTTTTCCTCGGCCGTCATTCTCGATGCGGTCGCCGACAGCATACGGGAACCTGCCGCATGAGCATGATCGACATCCGCAACGTCACCAAGCGCTACGGCGACACGACCGTGGTCGACAACGTGTCGATGGCGGTCGAAAAGGGAGAGATCACCGTCATCGTCGGAACCTCGGGGTCCGGCAAGTCGACGCTGATCCGGATGATCAACCGGCTGGTGCCGATGACCTCGGGCGAAATCCGCGTCGGCGGGCGCAACGTGGCCGATGTGCCGGAGACGGAGCTGCGCCGCAATATCGGCTACGTCATCCAGGGCAACGGGCTCTTTCCGCACCGCACGGTGGCGCAGAACATCGCGACGGTGCCGCAGCTGCTTGGCTGGGAGCGCGGCAGGATCGATGCCCGCGTCGATGAACTGCTCGGCCTCTTCAATCTCGACCCCAAGTCCTTCGCCAGGAAATATCCGCACCAGCTTTCCGGCGGCGAGCAGCAGCGCGTCGGTGTCGCGCGGGCGCTGGCGGCGGGGCCGGAGGTGCTGATCATGGACGAACCCTTCGGCGCGCTCGATCCCGTCATTCGCGGCAAGGCGCAGGACGATCTTCTGGCGATCCAGAAGCAGTTCGGGACGACGATCATTCTGGTGACGCACGACATGGACGAGGCCTTCCACCTCGGCAACCGGATCGCGGTGATGCGCGGCGGCAGGCTGCTGCAATATTCGACGCCGGAGAAGATCATAACCGAACCTGCCGACCCCTTCGTGCAACAGTTGACGGGAACGACGGACCGGGCGCTGAAGCGCATGTCGCTGCTGCCGCTGACATCGGGCATGGCGCCCGCCAAGGC
Source organism: Rhizobium sp. AN80A (assembly GCF_030053015.1). Taxonomy (NCBI): domain Bacteria; kingdom Pseudomonadati; phylum Pseudomonadota; class Alphaproteobacteria; order Hyphomicrobiales; family Rhizobiaceae; genus Rhizobium; species Rhizobium sp. AN80A. The sequence continues at coordinate 2,413,247 of NZ_JASJPX010000003.1, forward strand.
CGGGCTCGACCACGGCCTGCCGCAATCGCTCAGCCTGCGCGACGCGCTGGCGGAGATGATCTGGCAAGGGATCGACGAGGCGGCCGTCGAAAACGAGAAGAAGGCGGCCATCGGCTCGATCTCGATGTCGCACCTCCTGGAGCTGGGCCGCAAGGAATGAAGCTCCTGACCGCCAATCTCTTTCGCGTCGCGGCTCTGGCGCTGCTCCTGATCCTGTTGTTCCGGACGGAGTGGCTGTCCTTCCTGCTGACGCCGCTCACCAAGAACAACGCGCCCGCCGTCTACACGCAAAGCAGCCTGCCGCTTCTGGCGCTCGGGCATCTGCAATTGGTGCTGATCTCGATTGTCGGGAGCGCCGTGGTCGCCATTCTGGGCGGCGTTTTCGTGACGCGGCGGAGCGGCGCCGATTTCCTGCCGCTGTCGCGCGCCATCGCCAATGCCGGACAGACCTTTCCGCCGGTCGCGGTGCTGGCGCTGGCGGTGCCGGCCATGGGCTTCGGCGCCGGGCCGACGCTGGTGGCGCTGTTTCTCTACGGGCTACTGCCGATCTTCGAAAACACCATCTCTGGCCTGCGCCAGGTCTCCCCCGCCGTGCTCGACGCCGCCGACGGCATGGGCATGAACCCGACGCAGCGGCTGTTCCAGGTGGAGCTGCCGCTGGCGCTGCCGCTGATCATCGAGGGCGTGAAAGTGGCGACCGTGATCAACATCGGGACGGCGACGATCGGCTCGACGGTGGCGGCCAAGGGGCTGGGCGAAGTGATCATCGCCGGGCTGATATCGGATAACACCGCCTTCATCCTGCAGGGCGGCCTGATCGTCGGGCTAATGGCGCTCCTGATCTATGACGCGGTCGGACTGGCGGAAAGCGCGATGACGCGAAGAATGGGCTTGCGCACCGCCTAAGCCAGCAGCTACCAAAGCGGCCTGATACGCACGATGGAGGCAGCCTTGGCCAAGATGATTCACTCGATGATCCGCGTTCTTAACGAAGCGCGCTCGGTCGAATTCTACGGCAAGGTCTTCGGGCTCGAGGTCGCCGACCGCATCGATTTCGACACCTTCACGCTGATCTATCTCAGCAACCGCGAGACCGGCTTCGAGCTGGAACTGACCGTCAACAAGGGCCGCGTTGAACCCTATAATCTCGGCGACGGCTATGGGCATCTGGCGGTGTCGGTCGACGAGGTCGCCGTCGAGCACAAGCGGCTGACGGAAGCCGGGCTCAATCCCGGCAAGCTTGTTGAGCTCAACCGCGACGGCAAGCTGCTTGCCCTGTTCTTCTTCATCACCGATCCCGACGGCTACAAGATCGAAGTCCTGCAGCGCCACGGCCGCTATCTCTAAGAGACCCCGATGATTTCCAAGACAGACCTGCATACCGGCTGGACCCTCAACTGTAACGTTGCAGGAAAGCCTAACCTGCCGAAAACAGTGCCGGCGCATGTGCCCGGATGCGTGCATCTTGACCTTCTGGCAAGCCGGCTGATCCCCGATCCCTATGTCGACGTCAACGAGATCACCAATGACTGGATCGGCAGCGAGGACTGGACCTATCACTGCCGCTTCGACGCATCGCCCGACGCCGATTTCGTGCACGAGCTTGTCTTCGACGGGCTGGATACGGTGGCGACGATCTCGCTCAACGGCGAAGAGATCGGCCAGACGTTCAACATGCACCGCACCTACCGCTTCGACGTTTCCGATCGTCTGAAGGCCGAGGGCAACGAGCTGGTCGTGACCTTCCGCTCGGCTTACGCTTACGGCGCGGAGATGGAAGCGCATTATGGCTACCGGCCGAACAACTATCCCGGCCCCGGCAACCTGATGCGCAAGATGGCCTGCAATTTCGGCTGGGACTGGGGACCGACGCTGGTGACGGCGGGTATCTGGAAGCCGGTGCGGCTGGAGCGCTGGGCGAAGGCGCGGCTGGCCGAAACGCTGGTTTCGGCAACGCTTGCCGGTGGAGACGGGATGGTCACGGTTCGGGCAAGGATCGCGCGCGCTGGTGACGCCGGCGACTGCCGCATTACGGCGAGCATCGGCGGCGTCACGCATAGCGAGATCGTCGAGGCCGGAAGCGACGAGGTCCGCTTCCAGGTGCGCGTTCCCTCCCCGCAGATCTGGTGGCCGCATCATCTCGGCGCGCAGCCGCTTTATCCGATGCATGTCGAATTGCGCGACGGCGAGAGCGATGAACTGCTCGACGATTACGCCAAACAGATCGGCTTCCGCTCGGTGCGGCTCGACACTTCCCCGGACGAGCATGGCTCGGCCTTCACCTTCGTGATCAACGACGTGCCGCTGTTTCTCTGCGGCGCCAACTGGATCCCCGACGATTGCTTCCCCTCGCGGGTCACGGCAGAGCGCTATGCCTCGCGGATCGACGAGGCGAAGGCCGCCAACATCAACCTCTTGCGGGTATGGGGCGGCGGCATCTTCGAGCGGGACGAGTTCTACGAGAAATGCGACCGGGTGGGCATGCTGGTGTGGCAGGATTTCCTGTTCGCCTGCGCCTCCTATCCCGAGGAGGAGCCGCTCCGTGGCGAGGTCGAGGCGGAAGTGCGCGACAACGTCGGGCGGCTGATGCCGCATCCCTCGCTGATCGTCTGGAACGGCAACAACGAGAATATCTGGGGCTTCGACGAGTGGGGCTGGCGGCCGATCATCAAGGAGGGCGAGAGCTGGGGGCTCGGCTACTATCTCGATATCCTGCCGAAGCTCTGCGCCGAGATTGATCCCGACCGCCCCTACTATCCCGGCAGCCCCTATTCCGGCACGATGGAGATCGAGCCGAACGCCGATGCGCATGGGTGCAAGCACATATGGGATGTGTGGAACGACGTGGGCTACGAGGTCTACCGCAACTATATCCCGCGCTTCTGCTCCGAGTTCGGCTGGCAGGCGCCGCCCAACTGGGCGACGCTGGAAGAGAGCGTTCACGACGCGCCGCTGACGCCGGTGTCCAACGGCGTCTTCCATCACCAGAAGGCGACGCAGGGCAACGACAAGCTCATCCGTGGGCTGACCGGCCACCTGCCCGAGCCGCGGACGATGAACGACTGGCATTTCGCCACGCAGCTGAACCAGGCTCGCGCCATCCGCTTTGCCGTCGAGCACATGCGTTCGCACCGCGATATCTGCAAGGGCGCCGTTGTCTGGCAGTTCAACGACTGCTGGCCGGTGACCTCCTGGGCGGCGCTGGATTCGGCCGGACGGCGCAAGCCGCTGTGGTATGCGATGCGGCAGGCTTTCGATCCCAGGCTTCTGACGATCCAGCCGCGCGAAGGCGGGCTTGCGGCCGTTGCCGTCAACGAGCGGACGCTATTCTGGCGGGCGAAGATCTCAGGCAAGCGGTTGCGGTTTGATGGGACCGTGCTTGCGGAGTTCGAATTCTGGCGGCTGCTCTGCGACCGCTTCGAGGCGAAGGCGTTCACGCTACCTCAGGATATCGCGACCGCCGACGATCCCGGCAATGAAATGGTCGTCGTCGACATGCTGGACCGGCGGGCATTTCACTATTTCGTCGAGGATATCGACCTCAAGCTGCCGAAGCCGGAGAGGAGGATCGAGGTCAGCAAGCGGGAGGGCGGTTACGCGGTCGCGGTGACTGCGTTCAGCCTGCTGAAGGATCTCTGCCTGATGGCCGATCGGCTCGATCCGGATGCGGTGGTGGACACGATGCTGATCACGCTTCTGCCGGGCGAGACGCATGTGTTCGAGGTCAAGACGCGGGCGACGATCGGTGTGGCCGATATCGTGGTGGGGACGGGTGCTGCGCTCGGCCAACGATCTCGTTTCAGCTGGTTGAGATAGACCGGCGCAATTCATGCAAAAACCTCCGACTTTCGCCGGAGGTTTTTGTGGCCGTCGGTGGGTCCCGCACGCGGCGGGACCCTTCCGTTCCGGCCTCGCGGGAGACCTACATCCAGTAGGGCGGCACGCCGTAGTAGTCATAGACGCGGCGGCCGTTGTCGTTGTACCAGGTGTCGTCATCATCCGCGTAGCTTGGCGCGCCTTCGATCTGTTCCTTGGTCAGGTCGATGCGGTAGCCATCCAGCTGCGTATCGTAGGACAGCTTTTCCCAGGGCAGCGGATAGTGATCGTGGCCGATGCCCATGAAGCCGCCGAAGCTCAGCACCGCATAGGCGACGCGGCCATCTCTCTTGCCGAGGATCAGGCGTTCGATCGAGCCGATGTGCTTGCCATCGGCGCCGTAGACACGGGTCCCTTCCACGCGGTCGCTGGCGATCAGCGTGTGCGTATCCTTGACGTTCGGGTCACGGAGGGTCTTGTCGTTGTCCTGTTGCAGCATGTCTCTACTCCCTTTCGGTTGGTTCCTCGTGCCTGGCCTCTACTCCTCGTGCCGGGCGTATGAGTTGAAAACGTCGCCCGCTGCCCGTTGTTCCCGAATTTGATCCGCAATTTTGGCGGGCTGCGCAATATTGACGTTTACGTCAAGGTTATTGTAGCTTCATGTTGCTTGAACCATTCGAGCAATGACATAAGCTGCCGTATTGGAGGATGGAGGATCATCCAGTAGTTTCGACGGGCGCCCCGCCGGCAGCGACAGGGAGAGAGACACGATGAACAGCATTTCCGCCCATCCTGGCGGTGAAAAGCCCGACAAGCCGTGGCTTGCCACCTATCCGGCGATCGTACCGGCCGAGCTTCCGGCGCTGGAATACGAATCACTGGCGGAGTTGCTTGAGAAATCCTGCGCGCGTTATGCCGACCGCATCGCCTTTTCCAGCATGGGCAAGACGCTCACCTATCGCCAGCTGGAAAGCCAGACGCGCAAGATCGCGGCATGGCTGCAGGCGAGCGGCCTGCAGAAGGGTGACCGCGTCGCGGTGATGATGCCGAACGTGCTGCAGAACCCGATCGCCGTCTATGGCATCCTGCGCGCCGGGCTTGTGGTGGTGAACGTCAACCCGCTCTATACGCCGCGCGAACTGGAACACCAGCTGCGCGATTCCGGCGCCAAGGCGATCTTCGTTCTGGAGAACTTCGCCCACACCGTCCAGCAGGTGCTCGGCCATACCGATGTGCGCCATGTGGTTGTCACGTCGCTCGGCGAAATGCTCGGCGCCAAGGGGCTGATCGTCAATCTTCTCGTCCGCAAGGTGAAGAAGCTCGTTCCCGCATGGTCTATCCCACGGCACAAGACTTTCAAGCAGGTGCTTGGCGAGGGCGACGGCGCGACGCTGAAGCCATCGGGACTTGTGGGCAGCGACATCGCCTTCCTGCAATATACCGGCGGCACGACAGGGATCGCCAAGGGCGCCGTGCTCACGCACAAGAACCTGTTGTCGAACAAGCTGCAGCTGGAACTCTGGCTGAAATCCGCCTTCGAGAAGCGCCAGCGGCCGGATGTGCTGAACTTCCTCTGCGCGCTGCCGCTCTACCATATCTTCGCGCTGACGGTGAATTCGCTGATGGGCATGTCGCTTGGCGCCCATAACATTCTTGTCGCCAATCCGCGCGACATCCCCGCCCTGGTGCGCGAATTCTCCAAATCGAACGTCCATGTCTTCCCAGGGCTCAACACGCTGTTCAACGCGCTGATGAACAATCCGGAATTCGCCAAGGTCGACTTCTCCTCGCTGGTGATTTCGCTCGGCGGCGGCATGGCCGTGCAACGGCCGGTGGCGGAGCGCTGGCTTACGATCACGGGATCGCATATTACCGAGGGATACGGCCTTTCCGAGACATCACCCGTCGCCACCGCCAACCGCTTCGATCCGCCCGAATTCACAGGCTCGATCGGTCTGCCGATCTCCTCCACCGATCTCGACATCCGCAACGAGGACGACGCGTCGCTGCCACTCGGCGAGATTGGCGAGATCTGCATTCGCGGACCGCAGGTGATGGCCGGATACTGGAACAAACCGGAAGAGACGGCGCGCGCCATGACCCCCGACGGCTATTTCCGCACCGGCGACATGGGCTTCATGGATGCCCGCGGCTACACCAAGATCGTCGACCGCAAGAAGGACATGATCCTCGTCTCCGGCTTCAACGTCTACCCGAACGAGATCGAGGAAGTGGCGGCGATGCACCCGGGCATCCTGGAAGCCGCCGCCGTTGGCGTGGCCGATGGGCATTCCGGCGAGGCGGTGAAGCTGTTCGTGGTGCGCAAGGATCCTGACCTGACCGAGGCGGATGTGAAGGCGCATTGCGTGGCCAACCTCACCAACTACAAGCGGCCGCGCTTTATCGAGTTCCGCACCGAACTGCCGAAGTCGCCGGTCGGCAAGATCCTGCGCAAGGATCTGCGTAACTGATTTGAATGTTTCGTGAAAATTGCAAGCCATCCGCAATCGCGGGTGGCTTTTTTGCGTTTAAGAAGATCGTTGAACTTGATTTGCACCCGGTAAAGCGAATAGTTTCCGCGACCCTCTCGCCCTGCAAAGGAGCCTCCCATGAATGCCATCGTCGACCAACTGAAAAGCACCGCGGCTGCCACCAAGGCCACCGATATCCGTGCTGCCTTCGCGGCCGATCCGAAACGCTTTTCGCGTTTCACCGCCTCGCTCGACGACCTCCTGATGGATTTCTCGAAGACGGCAGTGAACGACGAAGTGCTGGCCCTTCTGGTCAAGCTCGCCGAGACCGGCGGCGTCGAGGCCAAGCGCGACGAGATGTTCTCGGGCAAGGCGATCAACTTCACCGAAAACCGCGCCGTGCTGCACACGGCCCTTCGCAACCGCTCGAACACCCCGGTTCTCGTCGACGGCAAGGACGTGATGCCTGACGTCAACGGCGTGCTCGCCGCCATGGGCAAATTCGCCGACGGCATCCGCTCGGGCGCGCTGAGGGGTGCTACCGGCAAGGCGATCACCGACGTCATCAACATCGGCATCGGCGGCTCCGACCTCGGCCCCGTGATGGCGACGCTGGCGCTGGCGCCTTATCATGACGGCCCGCGCGCGCACTTCGTCTCTAACATCGATGGCGCCCATATCGCCGACATCCTGAAGCTGGTGCAGCCGGAAACGACGCTCTTCATCGTCGCGTCCAAGACCTTCACCACCATCGAGACGATGACGAACGCCCAGACGGCGCGCAAGTTCATCGCCGATGCGCTCGGCGAAGCCGCCGTCCAGCATCACTTCGCGGCCGTATCGACCGCGCTCGACAAGGTTGCCGCCTTCGGCATCGAGAGCGAGCGCGTGTTCGGCTTCTGGGATTGGGTCGGCGGCCGCTACTCGATCTGGTCGGCCATCGGCCTGCCGCTGATGATCGCCGTTGGCCCCGAGAACTTCGGCAAGTTCCTCGATGGCGCGCATTCGATCGACAACCACTTCCGCACCGCGCCGATCGCCAAGAACCTGCCGATCCTGCTCGGCCTGATCGGCTTCTACAATCGCAACGTTCTCGGCTACGCCACCCGCGCGATCCTGCCTTACGACCAGCGCCTGTCGCGCTTCCCCGCCTATCTGCAGCAGCTCGACATGGAATCGAACGGCAAGGGCGTCACCATCGACGGCACGCCGGTAGAGGGCAATTCCGGCCCCGTCGTCTGGGGCGAGCCCGGCACCAACGGCCAGCACGCCTTCTACCAGCTGATCCACCAGGGCACGAGCGTGATCCCGGCCGAGTTCATGATCGCCGCCAACGGCTTCGAGCCGGAACTGCGCCACCAGCATCAGCTCCTGATGGCAAACTGCATCGCGCAGTCGGAAGCGCTGATGAAGGGCCGCACCTTCGAGGAAGCCAAGAAGCAGCTGACCGACAAGGGCATGGACGACAAGCAGGCCGATTTCATCGCGCCGCACCGCGTCTTCACCGGCAACCGCCCGTCGATCACCTTCGTCTACGACAAGCTGACGCCGTTCGCCTTTGGCCGCCTCGTGGCGCTCTATGAACACCGCGTCTTCGTCGAAGGCGTGCTGTTCCGCATCAACTCGTTCGACCAGTGGGGCGTCGAGCTCGGCAAGGAACTGGCGACGGGCCTGCTGCCCGTCATCGAAGGCAAGGAAAGTGCTGCCGGCCACGACTCCTCGACGCAGGGCCTCGTCGCCGAGCTGGCGAAGCTCGCGAAGTAACGAACGCAACGTTCAACAGACGCTCCCGTGGTGACCGCCGCGGGAGCGTTTTCTATTTGGGCGATATGACTGCCTCAGGACCACCCCTTGATGGCGGTCAGGGCCTGGCGCCCTTGCCTGATGGTACGGTGCTCGCGGCCTGCTTGACCTGCGAGCCGGGCTGCGAGGCGACTGCAGGAGCGGACTTGTCCTTCTTCGGCTTGCGCGCTTCACGCGTGCTACGGATTTGACCCTTTGCCATTTCAAGCTCCCTGATTGCGCCACACCGAGCGATGCGGCGCAATCAGCAGGCGCGCTTACGCGGCAAAATGCAAATCCATTCTCACCTGCAACGCTCTAACGAGCGAACTTCTTGGCGCCGGCAACACAGCCGACGATGGCGACGGTGACGACGAGCATGACGGGGCTGACCTGCTCACGCAGCAGCGTTGCCGCCAAGAGCAGGCCGAAGAAGGGCTGCAGCAGCTGCAGCTGCCCGACACCGGCGATGCCGCCTTGCGCGAGGCCGCGATACCAGAAGAAGAAGCCGATCAGCATGCTGAACAGCGAGACATAGGCGAGACCCGCCCAGGCGGGCGCAGCGATCACCGAGAAGGACGGCGGCAGATTGACGAGCGCGAGAGCGAGCATGACGGGCAGCGAGACAACCAGCGCCCAGGAGATGACCTGCCAGCCGCCGAGCCGGCGCGACAGCTTGGCGCCCTCGGCATAGCCGAGCCCGCAGGCGATGATGGCGGCCAGCATCAGGAGATCGCCGAGCGGGGCAGCGGTTACGCCTTGCGACAGGGCGAAACCCGCGACCAGCGCGCTGCCGAGGCAGGAGAAGATCCAGAAGGCCGGATGCGGACGCTCGCCACCCCTGATGACGCCGAAGATCGCGGTCGAGAGCGGCAGCAGGCCGATGAAGACGATGGAGTGCGCCGAGGTGACGCGGGTGAGCGCCAGCGCGGTCAGCAACGGGAAGCCGATGACGACACCGAAGGCGACGATAACAAGCGACGGGAGGTCGCTCAGCGACGGCCGCCTTTCGCGAAACAGCGCGAGCAATGCCAGCGCGATCAGCCCGGCGATCGCCGCGCGGGCAACGGTAAGAAAGACGGGATCGAACCCCATCACCGCCATGCGCGTCGCGGGCAGCGAGCCGCTGAAGATCAGAACACCGATAAAACCATTCAACCAACCGGCCGCCGTGCGGTCCATGGCACACTCCTTCACGATCAATAGCCATCTTATGGTCCCTAGCAGCGTGGCCATGCCAGTTACGGTATGGTACGGTTTCGCCAAACTGTTATGCATCGGAGAGCAGTACGGATGGCCGATAACGTAGTCGTTGGCACTACCCGCGTGGCGATGGTGATGAACACGATCAGGCAGCGCATCGCCGGCCGCAGCCTGACGGCGGGGGCGAAACTGCCTTCGGTGCGGGCGCTCGCGGGATCGCTGAAGATCTCCACCTCGACGGTCGTCGAAGCCTATGAGCGGCTGGTTGCCGAGGGCGCGATCCTGTCGCGGCCGGGCTCCGGCTTCTATGTCGCCAACCAGGCGGCCCCCTTCGCACTGTCGGAGGTCGGGCCAAGGCTCGACCGGGAGATCGATCCGTTCTGGGTGTCGCGCCAGTCTCTGGAGGCGGGCGATATTGGGCTGAAGCCGGGTTGCGGCTGGCTGCCGCCGGCCTGGCTTCCGGAGGATGGCGTTCGCCGCGCCGTGCGGGCGCTGGCGCGAGCCGACGGACCGGTGCTGCTTGCCTACGGATCGCCGCTCGGATTGCCGCCGCTCAGGCAGCTGATCGCGCGGCGGATGGCCGACAAGGGGATCGGCGCCTCGCCCGACCAGATCATCCTTACGGAGTCAGGCATCCAGGCGATCGACCTGCTCTGCCGCTTCCTTATCGAGCCGGGCGACACGGTGATGGTGGACGATCCCTGCTATTTCAATTTCCACGCCCTGCTGCGCGCCCACCGCGCCAGGATCGTCAGCGTGCCCTACACGCCCTCCGGCCCCGATGTCGAGGTCTTCGCCCGCGTGGTGGCCGAGCACCGGCCGAAGCTCTACGTGACCAATTCGGCGCTGCATAACCCGACCGGCGCGATTCTCTCGCCGGTAACCGCGCATCGGGTGCTGAAGATTGCCGAGCAGTTCGACCTGACAATCATCGAGGACGACATCTTCACCGATTTCGAGCACGTGACGGCGCCACGGCTCGCCGCCTTCGACGGGCTCGATCGCGTCGTCCATATCGGCAGTTTCTCGAAGACGCTGTCGGCCTCGGCGCGCTGCGGCTTCATCGCCGCCAAGCCGGACTGGATCGGCGGGCTGACGGATCTGAAGATCGCCACCTCGTTCGGCGGCGGGCGGCATGCGGCGCAGCTGGTGTTGAGCGTGCTCAGCGACGGCAGCTACCGCAAGCATATCGAGACGCTGCGTAGCCGGCTGTCGAAGACGATGTTCGACGTCTCGGGCAAGCTCAAGAACCTCGGCATCGTGCCCTGGCTCGAGCCGCAGGCGGGGATGTTTCTATGGTGCCGACTGCCAGATGGCATCGACGCCGCCGATGTGGCGCGCGCCGCACTGGAGCGGGACGTGGTGCTGGCGCCGGGCAATGCGTTCAGCCTGTCGCAGACGGCGACCGATTTCATGCGGTTCAATGTTTCGCAGACGGAAGATCCGAGGGTTTACGAGGTGCTGCGCGAGGCCATGAAAGCGGCGCGGGATAAGGCTTAGTCTGGTCGGCGCGACGATAATTTCGGTGGAGGTGTCGAGATGGGGCCGCGTCATCCGTCTAGAGAGAATGAAGGATTGGGAGGATCGATATGATCGACGACGAGCTGGAGCGATTTGCGGCGCAGGGCGCGGAGGCCTTGCCTGATGGCGACGATGGCGTGGTCACGCATGATGGCGCCGATATCTGGTACAGCGCGTATGGCTCCGGGCCTCCTGTCATCCTGCTGCATGGCGGGCTCGGGAACAGCGGCAACTGGGGCTATCAGGTGCCGGCGCTGTTGCGATCAGGCCGGCGCGTGGTGGTGATCGACAGCCGCGGTCATGGCCGCAGCACGCGGGACGGCAAGCCCTATACCTACGAGCTGATGGCATCGGACGTGCTTGCGGTGATGGATCATCTGGAGATCGAGAAGGCAGCGCTTGTCGGCTGGAGCGATGGGGCTTGCACGGCGCTGATCCTGGCCGACCAGCATCCTGATCGTGTCGACGGCGTGTTCTTCTTCGCCTGCAGCATGGACCCATCGGGCGTAAAGCCCTTCGTGCCGACACCTGTCATCGACCGCTGCTTCAACAGGCATCGGATGGATTACGAGGCGCTCTCGCCGACGCCGGATCAGTTCGACCGTTTCGTCGAGGATGTGAGCCTGATGATGTCGACCGAGCCGAATTATTCGGCCGCAGACCTGAACCGCATGCGTGTGCCGGTAACGGTGGTGCTCGGCGACAAGGACGAGTTCATCAAGCCGGAGCATGCCGCCCATCTCGTGCGCAGCATTCCCGGCGCAACCTTCATTCCGCTGGAGGGCGTCAGCCACTTCGCGCCGCTGCAGCGGCCCGATGAGTTCAATCGGACCGTGCTCGCGTTTCTCGATCGGCTGCCGTGAGGCTTAGAGGCCGATCTCGTTGGCCCATGGCGGGTTGGCGCCGGCGCGGGAGACCGTGACGGCGGCGGCCTTGGCGCCGAGCGCAAGCGCGTTCTGCAGCGCCTTCTCATCGAGCGAGGCGACCTGCACCTTGGTGAGCAGGCCATCCATCTTCAGCGAGGCGAGAACGCCGGCATCGAACGTATCGCCGGCACCGACGGTGTCGGCCACGGTGACGCGCTGGCTGGGGACGGTGACCTTGCGTTCGCTGGTGTAGCCCGTCGCGCCCTCGGCGCCCTTGGTGATGACGACGAGCTTGGCGCCGTGCTGCAGCCAGTGGGCGGCGAGATCGTCATGGTTGCCGTCCATGCCGAACCACTCCAGGTCCTCGTCGGAGAATTTCAGGATGTCGGACTTGGCAGCCATGCGCTTGATGCGCGCCATGTGCGCCTGCTTGTCCTTGATGAAGCCGGGGCGGATGTTCGGATCGAGCGAGATGACGCGCTTGGCGGCCTCGCGGTCGAGCAGCGCCTCGTAGGTCTCGCCGCAAGGGCTGGGGATCAGGCTGATGGCGCCGAAGTGCAGCGCCTCGCAATCGTCGCCGAGGACGGGCAGGTCGTCGGTGGTGATCATGCGGCCGGCGGTGCCTTCGTCATAGAAGGCGTAGGTCGCCTGGCCGTTGACCAGCTTGACGAAGGCGAGCGTCGACGGGCGCTGCGCGATGGCGCAGAGGCTGAAGTCGACATTGCTCGCCTTCAGCGTCTCCTGCAGGATTTCGCCCATCATGTCGTCGGCGAGACCGGTGAAGAAGGAAGTCGGGATGCCCAGGCGCCCGAGCGCGATCGCCGTGTTGAAGATGGCGCCGCCGGCATAGGGCGCGAAGCCCTTTTCGCCGAGCGTCGTCTCCCGCGGCAGCATGTCGATCAACGCTTCTCCACAGCACAAAATCATGTCCGTCTCCCAAGGGCATTACGATCCGTCGATGCTCAATTGGATTAGATAACTTCGTGGCAAAAGCAAAGCGGCGTGAGCAATTATTCACTCAAAGTGATGAAATACCGCCGTTGCGGCCGGACCATGCGAGCGGCGCGTCGAGGAAGGATTCCACCTCGTTCAACGTGTTCTGATCAAACAGCTGCTGCTCCTTGGCGACGGCGAGAACATCGCGCCAGGTGGCGATGTAGTGCAGCTTGACCTTGCCATCGGCGAAGCGCAGCGCGCCCTCATCGAAGATGCCGTAGTAGAAGAGCGCGATGCCATGATCGACAATGCCGCCAGCTGCGCGCACCGCGTCGATGAACTTGAACATGCTGCCACCCGCCGTCGTCAGGTCCTCGATGACGAGAACGCGCGAACCCTCGGGCATGTTGCCTTCGATCTGGGCGTTGCGGCCGTGGCCCTTCGGCTGCTTGCGGACATAGATCATTGGCAGGCCGAGGCGATCGGCCAGAAGAGCGGCAAAGGGGATGCCCGCGGTTTCGCCGCCGGCGATGCAATCGAACTTCTCGAAGCCCGCCTCGCGCAACACGACGCTGGCGGCGAAGTCCATCACCGTCGAGCGGATGCGCGGGAAGGAGAGAAGCTTGCGGCAGTCGATATAGACGGGGCTCGCCATGCCGGAGGCGAACTTGTAGGGCTGGGTGGCATTGAAGTGAACGGCCTTGATCTCCCAGAGCATCTTGGCCACCAGTTCGGCCATGACTTTGCGGTCTGTGAATGTTGCCTGGATCATCGTTCTCTCCTTGCCTCGATCTTGTGCTCAAACTTATGGGCCAATAGCAGCAAGTGGGGCAAGTTTCCAGAACGCGCGAGGCTCAAAGGCAAGAATGGCAATTGCACGCGCCTGCGTTGTTATTGAGACCGCTTCTCGCTCTGTTAATTTCGCCGCCCGAACGGTGCGTCGCAGCACGGCCATTTCACCGTTTGCGCGAGGCGTGCTGCGCGATGAAAACCATCGCTGGTATTTCCGTTGCGGACAACTTAAATTTCCACAACCTGTTCATAATTTTAGACATTCATCATACGTATTGTTCGGCAGGCATTTGCATGGAGCACGATGCCCGAGGACCCCGAAGACATTCAAATTTGAATGATTTCATTAACAACAGGGTGAAACTTCCCCAGCCATTTTCCGAGCGCCCAAAGACACCATGAAGGAGTCCAGAATGCGCCTGACGAGGTTCACACCGTTCCAGCAGTTCAACCAATCGCTGACCCTCAAGATCTTTTCCATTTGCTTTGTCTCGACGCACGTGCCGCTTCTGGCGCTCGTCGTCTATCTGGTCACCGGCTTTCGCAGCGAGGCTATGCCCGTCCTGATCCTCGTGCTGGCGGCGACGCTGATCGGCACGGCCTTTTGCCTGGCATGCGTCTGGGCATTCATCCGGCCGTTGCACCAGATCGCGGGCGTGGTCGAAACCTACCGCTCCACCGGCGTCGTGAAGTCGGTCCGCAGCCAGCGCAAGGACGAGGTCGGGATCGTGACCAACGGGATCTCGATCCTGATCAAGGAACTGGACGCGACGCTGGCACAGTTGCGCCGGCAGGCGACCACCGACGTCCTGACCGGCCTCGGCAACCGCCGCTGGCTGAAGGATATCGGAGCGCTGGAGATTGCCCGCGCCGCGCGCGAGCGCACGCCGATCTCCGTCGTGGTCTTCGATCTCGATCACTTCAAGTCGATCAACGACCAGTTCGGCCACGACGTCGGCGACCAGGTGCTGGTGATGGCCGGCGCCACGATCCAGCACAACATGCGCCCCTATGACATCGCGGCCCGCATCGGCGGCGAGGAGTTCTGCCTGGTCCTGCCGCGGACCGATATCGATGTCGCGGTCGGCATCGCCAACAGGCTGCGCCTGCAGTTCGAAAGCAAGGCCGTCGGCCCGCTGCCGGCCAAGCGCGTCACGGCAAGCTTCGGCGTCTATCGCGGCGACCCCGCCAGCGAAACGCTGAAATCCATGCTGATGGCGGCGGACCGGGAGCTTTATGCCGCCAAGAACGGTGGCCGCAACACGGTTCGCTCGGCGGTCGCCCTGTCGGTCAGGGACGCGAAGATCCGTGCCTGATCACTCCGCTATCAATTCGCCGATATCGGCGGGCAGCATCTTCTTGTAGAGCGCGATTGCTGCCCGTCCCTCGTCCTCGCTCAACGCGGCGGCATATCTGACCGCCGCTGCCAGGAGCTGCATGACGAGCCTCGCAAGCGCCAGCAGCGCGGGCTTGCGACGATCCGGATAGACCTCCTCCAGCACCGCCAGCAGCGCCTGCGCGTGAAACTCCATATCGTCGGCGTCGATTTTCTGCAGCAGCCGATCCGCCTGCGTGGCGAACCATATGTCGCGCATGACGGGCTCGCTGCGGAAGAAGGCGTGGTACTCGTCGGCGATCCTGCAAAGCGCCGCACGCAGCGTGGCGGCATCCGTCGCCTCCGCAAGCGCCGCGACCACGCAGGCGCGGCCCTCCTCGTTGAAGCGCTCGGCAAGCGTTGCGAAAATCGAGCTCCTATCCGGGAAATACTGGTAGAGCGCGCCGAATGAGAGATCGGCCTTTTCGACGATCTCGCTCATCTTCAGCGCATCGCTTCCCTTCGCCTCGATCAGTTGCGTGGCAACGGTCAGTATCTTCTCGAAGCGCTCGCGGCCCCTTTGCTGACGAGGAATGCGCCGGGGCTGCCTTGTGGCGCCCGTCTTTATTCGCGATCCCGCCGCCGCTTCGTCCGTCATCCGATGCTCCATCGCGCTTGACAGTAGAAATAAGAGAGTTTATCTCATTTTGCAAATGAGAGAGTTTCTCTGTTATTGACTTTTGGCGCAGCCAAAGTGGGAGGTCATCGGCATGGCAATCATTCTCGTATTGGCGCTTGTCGCCGCCGCGATCGGTAGCGGGCTCGTCGCCGGGACGTTCTTCGCGTTCTCGACCTTCGTGATGCCGGCGTTTTCGCGCATCCCGACGGAACAGGGGATCGCGGCGATGAACTCGATCAACGTCACGATCCTGCGCTCACCCTTCATGATGCTGTTCGTGCCGACGGCCATTCTTTGCCTCTTGATCGGCGTGCTCGCGGTGATGAGCTGGCGGGAGGGAGCGAGCCTGTGGATGCTCGCCGGCGCGATCATCTACATTGTCGCTTCCTTCGCCTCGACCATCATCTTCAACGTACCGATGAACGATGCGCTGGGGCAGGTTTCCGGCAACGGTCCCGAGGCCTCCGCCCTGTGGCAAGGCTACCTTCGCGACTGGACGTGGTGGAACCATGTGAGAACGATGGCGTCGCTTTTGGCATCGGCCGCGTTCGTCCGGGCACTGATGGTGATCTGATCGCGCAATCGAGCGCCGATATCTCTAATGCGCCAATGGTTTCAAATGTTTGCGCTTGCTTAGCGGCGCGGCGGCGATATCGTGCAGGGCATGGACCATATCGAACTCTTCCGCCGTCTCGGCGTGGCGCTTGCCATCGGCCTGCTCGTGGGCGTCGAGCGGGGCTGGACAGAGCGTGAGGTGCGCGCCGGCGGGCGCACCGCCGGGCTTCGGACGTTTGGGCTCACCGGCTTTCTCGGCGGCATCGTCGGCACGCTGCAGCCGCTGACCGGCCCGTTCCTGCCGGCCACGATCGCCGTTCTTCTCGGCGCCGTCTACATCGCGGGCAAGTGGCAGGAGGCGATCGAGGACAAGGATTACGGCATCACGTCCATCATCGCGGCCCTTTGCGTGTTCGCGCTCGGCATGCTTGCCGCCCTTGGTGATCTGATCACGGCAGGGGCCGGCGCGGTCGCGGTGACCGTCGTGCTCGCGGCCCGCACCAGCCTTCACGGCTTCCTGCAGGGGCTGACCTGGGTGGAGCTGCGGTCGGCGCTGATGCTGCTGGCGATGACTGTCATCGCTCTGCCGCTGCTGCCGGACCAGGCGCTCGACCCCTGGGGCGCGCTCAACCCCTATTCGCTCTGGCTTCTGACGATCACCATCGCGGCGCTGTCGTTCGCCGGCTACGTGGCCATCCGGCTCATGGGATCGAGCCGAGGGATATTGCTCGCGGGAGCGGCCGGCGGGCTCGTCTCCTCCACGGCGCTGACGCTCTCCTTCGCACGCTATTCGATGGAAGCCCCGCAAGGGGCGCGGCATCTGGCGGCGGGAGCGGCGATTGCAGGCGCGCTGTCCTTCGCACGCGTTCTCGTCATCGCCAGCGCCCTTTCGCTCGCCATGCTCGCGCCGCTCTCGTCGGCGCTCATCCCCGCCATCATCGGCTTCCTGGCAACCAGCCTTTTTCTGGCCTGGCGCTCCGGGTCCTCGACGCAGGCCCCGAAGATCGAGCTGACCAATCCGTTCGAACTCAGGACGGTGATTTCCTTCGCGCTGCTGCTCGGCCTGATCAGCCTCGTCTCGAAGATCGCGACCGAATATGTCGGCGCCTCGGCGCTCTATGTCGTCGCCGCCATTTCCGGTCTCGTCGATGTGGACGCGATCACGCTCTCGACCGTGCGCCTCGTGGGCTCGACGATCAGCGCCACGACGGCGGCCGACGTGACGCTGATCGCCGTTCTGGTCAACATGGTGACGAAGGTGGCGTTGGCCTTTACCGCCGGACGCCGAGACTATGCCGTGACGCTCGGGCTCGCCTCGGCGGTGGCCATCCTGCTCGGGGCGGTCGGATATCTGTCGACGCGCGGCCTTTGGGCTGCCTGAGGCGAGCGGGTCAAGAGGCGGTGCGGGCCGTGTCGGTCGGGACGGCCTGCAGGTGGCTCGCAAGCTCGACACGGTTGCGGCCGGCGCGCTTGGCCGCATAGAGCGCCTTGTCGGCGGCGCTCAGCATGGCATCGAATGGCAGCGGCTTGGTGCGACCGGATGCGACGCCGACGCTGACGGTGCATTTGCACAACTCTCCGTCGATATCGAGTTCGCGTTCCTCGAACGCCTTTCGGATGCGCTCGGCCACGATTTCAGCACGGCCGGGCATGACCTCGTGCAGCACCATGGCGAACTCTTCCCCACCGTGACGGGCAACCGTGTCGCTCAGCCGGCAATTGGCGGTCAATTCGGCGGCGAAGATCTTGAGGACGCGGTCGCCGACCGCGTGACCGAAGCTGTCGTTGATCGACTTGAAATGGTCGATGTCGAAGACCAGCACCGCCGTCGTCGGCCCCATGACGCCGGCGCCGTGGCGATCGAAGAGCGCGCGGCGGTTAAGCAGGCCGGTCAACGGATCGGTTGCCGCGTCGATGCGATGGCGGGCTGCCATGCGCCATTGGTGCAAGGCAAGCGACAGCGCGCCGATGCCGGTCATGCTGGCGATACAGACGGCGAGGCTGAGATCTTCCGCCCAGTTCTTTGGAGCCACCCCCAGGACGAGCTTGCCCTGATAGATCAGGACAACGGCGCAGAGAACGAACGAAAAGGCCGTCAGGCAGTAAAGGGCGGTAATCCCCGTCAGCGGCACGGCGGCCTCGGATCGCGCGCGCCAGTATTGATAGGCGGTGGCGAACAGGAACGCGGCAATGACGGTGTTGTCGATGATGAAGGCCAGGCCGTCGTAGCCGAGCAACATAGGCAGCGACGCCGCTACCGTTGTGACAGCGGCAGAGGCCGCCACGCGCCCGCGCGGGAACTTTCCCGATCGGAACTGGCACCCGGCCCCCCACACCATCGCGAAGCCGGGAAAGAGGAGCGCGAAATTGACGATGCCGACGGTCACGTTCGGCTGGTCGACATAGAGCCCATAGGCAAAGATGCCGCTGACGATCAGAATGAGGCCGATGCCGCAGGCCAGCAGAAATGTTTCGGTTCGCCGGGCAATCCAGCTCGCCAGCACGGTAATGGCGAGACATGCCGCCGAGACCGCCAACGCGGTCAGCAATGAATTATAGTCAAGCGTCATGCTTTGAACTCCGCGGCTTCTGCCACGCTTTCGTTTTCAGAAAATGGAATTTGCCCGAGAGCGAATGTGTTATCAATTTCGTTAAAAAAACATGTATTTAAAGCATAGATGTTAGCGCAATAACATATCTCCGCGGATAGATACTCTCCTCCCAGTAAAAACTAATGGGTTTACGAGCGCTGTCAGCGCTCGACATCCCAATGGAGCGGGAACATGGGGTCGAATACGGTGACGGGACCGGCGCCGGTCTCGATCCTGGCCGGAAACGACACAGGCTCGGCGCGCTTCACCAGCGTTATTCTTTCCTCATTGACAGGAAGGCCATACCAGGCTGGGCCGTTCAGCGACGCGAAGGCTTCCAGTCGGTCGAGGGCATTGTCCTGTTCGAAGACGTGGGCAAGGCAGCTCATCGTGTTGATCGAGGTGTAGATGCCGGCGCAGCCACAGCCGCATTCCTTGAGCGGGTCGACATGCGGGGCGGAATCGGTGCCGAGGAAGAAGCGAGCGTCACCGCTCGTGGCGGCCTGGCGCAGCGCCACGCGGTGATGTTCGCGCTTGGCGACCGGCAGGCAATAATAATGCGGACGAATGCCGCCGACGAGGATGGCGTTGCGGTTGATGATCAGGTGATGGGTGGTGATCGAGCCGGCGAGGTTGCGCTCAGCCGACTTGATGTAGTCGATGCCGTCCTTGGTGGTGACGTGTTCCATCGTCACCTTCAGCTCCGGCAGGCGCTTGCGCAACGGATCGAGCACGGTTTCGATGAAGACGGCTTCGCGATCGAATATATCGACGTCCGATGTCGTGACTTCACCATGGACGCAAAGCGGAAGGCCGATCTTGGCCATGCGCTCGAGCACCGGCATGGCCTTGTCGATATCGCGTACGCCGCCATGCGAATTGGTGGTGGCACCGGCTGGATACAGCTTGACTGCGGTGATCAGGCCGCTCGTCTTGCCCTTCTCCACGTCGTCGGGATCGGTGTGTTCGGTCAGATAGAGCGTCATCAGCGGCTCGAAGCGGTCGCCCTTCGGAAGTGCTGCCATGATGCGGCCTCGATAGGCCTCAGCATCCGTTGTCGTCACGACCGGCGGCACGAGGTTCGGCATGATGATGGCGCGGGCGAAGTCGCGGCTTGAGATCGGCGATCACACCTTCCAGCATGGCGCCGTCACGCAGGTGAAGATGCCAATCATCGGGGCGGCGGATGGTGATCGATTGCATGACTGTAACTCCGGCAAGGCTGCGCTTCAGGCTCAGCCTTGGGAATTACATCCAAGCATGTTCGATGGCAAATGGTTTGCCCATCGCAGCCGGGCAATTGCGATCAGGCGATCTCGAGCGTGACGTCGGCGCGGCGGCGATTGCCGAGAATGAGGCGGCCGTTCGGAAGGTCGTTCTCATAGACCTTGCGCGCCGATTCCTCCTCGCTCAGCTTGTAGCCGCGCCAGCGCGCCCACAACCGCTCCTCGAGCACCTCGATCGGCGGGGCGAGCATGATCGAATAATCGAACACGCCTTCGAGTTCCGCCCACTTGCCGAGGCTGAAGAGCAGGTAGTTGCCCTCGACGATGATGAAGCGATGCTCCGGGGAGATGGGACGCGCCGAGGCGATGGCAAGCTCACGCGAGCGATCGAACACCGGCACCAACACTTCCTGATCGGCCAGGCGAACGGCGCGGATGATATCGAGGAAGCCGCGCACGTCGAAGGTCTCGGGGATGCCCTTGCGGGCAAGCTGGCCGCGCTCGATCAGGATGGCATTGTCCATGTGGAAGCCGTCCATCGGCAATACTGCGGCAGTTTCGCCGCCGGCCCGCAGCGCGTCGGCGATGTGGTCTGCCATTGTGGACTTGCCGGCGCCGGGCGGGCCGGCGATGGCGATCAGAAAGCGCTTCGCGTCGCCGGCGCGGGCAAGGACCTCGCCGGCGATATCCTCGATCGTCATCGTCATGCGGCAACAGGCTCCGTAGGAACTGACTTGGCGCCGGTCATGAAGGCGACGGCATCCGACATTGTGTATTCCTTCGGATTGATGACCGTCAAGCGACGCCCGAGGCGGTGGATGTGGATGCGATCCGCCACCTCGAAGACATGCGGCATGTTGTGCGAGATCAGCACGATCGGGATGCCGCGCGAGCGGACGTCGAGGATCAGTTCCAGCACGCGCCGGCTTTCCTTGACGCCCAGGGCCGCCGTCGGCTCGTCGAGGATGATGACCTTGGAGCCGAAGGCAGCGGCGCGTGCAACCGCCACGCCCTGACGCTGGCCGCCGGAGAGGGTTTCGACCGCCTGGTTGATGTTCTGGATGGTCATCAGGCCGAGCTCGGTGAGCTTCTGCCGCGCCATCTTTTCCATCGCCGAGTGATCGAGCTTGCGCATGACCTTGCCCATGAAGCCCGGTTTGCGGATCTCGCGGCCGAGGAACATGTTGTCGGCGATCGACAGCGCCGGCGACAGGGCAAGGTTCTGGTAGACGGTCTCGATACCGGCCTTTCTGGCTTCCATCGGCGAATGGAAGTTGATCGGCTGGCCTTCGAGGCGGATCTCGCCTTCATCGGGACGGATGGCGCCGGAGATCGCCTTGATGAGCGAGGACTTGCCGGCACCGTTATCGCCGATCACGGCCAGGATTTCGCCCGGATAGAGATCGAAATCGGCGTGGTCGAGGGCGGTGACGCGGCCGTAGCGCTTGACGAGACCACGCGCCATGAGAAGGGGTTCGGTTGCCATCAGCCTGCTGCCTTTCTGATCCACTGGTCGATTGCGACGGCGACGATGATGAGGACGCCGATCAAGAGGTAGGTCCATTGCACGTCCGTGCCGAGCAGGCGCAGGCCGAGCGAGAAGACGCCGACGATGAGCGCGCCGAACATCATGCCGAGAACGGAGCCGCGGCCGCCGAAGAGCGAGATGCCGCCGATCACCACCGCCGTGATGCTTTCGATGTTGGCGAACTGGCCGGCGGTGGGCGACACCGAGCCGATGCGGCCGATGAGGGCCCAGCCGGCGAGCGCGCAGATGATGCCGGAGAGCACGTAGACCGAGATCAGCATGCGCTTGACGTTGACACCCGACAGTTCGGCGGCCTCAGGATCGTCACCCACTGCATAGAGATGGCGGCCCCAAGGCGTATGGTTGAGCACATACCAGAGGAAGGCTACGAGCAGCACCATGGCGATGACGCCATAGGTGAACACCGCGCCGCCGATGCGGAAGGTATCGCCGAAGAGCTGGAGGAGCGGCGCCGTGGTTTCGATTTCCTGGGCGCGGATCGTCTCGTTGGCGGAGTAGAGGAAGTTGGTCGCGAGAACGATCTGCCACATGCCGAGCGTGACAATGAAGGGTGGCAGCTTCATGCGGGCGACGAGCCAGCCATTGATGAAGCCGCAGAGCGCGCCGACGGCAAAGCCACAGAGGATGGCGAGCTCGACCGGAAGGCCGTAGCGGAAGACGAACTGGCCCATGACGACCGAGGACAGCACCATGATGGCGCCGACCGACAGATCGATGCCGGCCGTCATGATGACAAGCGTCTGCGCGGCGCCGACGATGCCCGTAATCGCCACCTGCTGAAGAATGAGCGTCAGCGAGAAGGCGGAGAAGAACTTGGTGCCCAGCAAGGCGCCGAAGATGACCAGCGACAGCACGAGCACGATCAGCGAGACCGCCGATGGGCTCGAATGCAGGAAATGCCGGAACTTCTGAAGGAAACTCTTGTCGTCCGTGTCGAACGAGGCGACGTCGGTCGAACTGTCCTTGAGGACTTTTTCGTAATCGTGATGCGGCGATGCCGCGGTTGGCTCACTCATGGATGTTCCTCCCGGAATCCTGTCCGCCGTGCGTGCGCGGGACGATTGCATGTGAGTGGTGGTCTTTCCCCAGGCCTGCCTTGCGGCCGCCTGGGGTGACAGTCGTTGCACCGGGAAAGTCCCCTCTGGCCTGCCGGCCATCTCCCCCACAAGGGGGGAGAAGACTTGCGGCGCCCACCTGCCCCAATCGAGGCTCAGCGGAACCGGCCGGGTTAGCCCTCCCCCTTGTGGGGAGGGTTGGGAGGGGTCTCAGGCCCGATCGCTTAGCCCCAGCACTTGCCAAGGCCTTCCTTGGTGTCGATCGACTTGACGCCGGAGACCGGCTTGTCGGTGACGAGCGTCACGCCGGTGTCGAAGAAGTTCTTGCCTTCGGTCGGCTTCGGCTTTTCGCCGCTGTCGGCGAACTTCTTGATCGCCTCGATGCCGAGTGCTGCCATCTGCAGCGGATACTGCTGCGAGGTGGCGCCGATGACGCCGTCGGCGACGTTCTTGACACCAGGGCAACCGCCGTCGACGGAGACGATCAGCACGTCCTTCTCGCGGCCGACAGCCTTCAGCGCTTCATAGGCGCCGGCGGCAGCCGGTTCGTTGATGGTGTGGACGACGTTGATGGTCGGATCCTTCTGGAGAAGGTTTTCCATCGCGGTACGGCCGCCTTCCTCGTTGCCGTTGGTGATGTCGTGGCCGACGACGCGCTTGTCGTCCTCGTCGCCGATCTTGTTCGGGTCCTTCGGGTCGATGCCGAAGCCCATCATGAAGCCCTGGTCGCGCAGGACGTCGACGGACGGCTGCGACGGGGTCAGATCGAGAAAGGCAACCTTGGCGTCCGCGGCCTTGTCGCCCAGCGTTTCCTTGGCCCACTGGCCGATCAGCTTGCCGGCGAGCAGGTTGTCGGTGGCAAAGGTCATGTCGGCGCTGTCGATCGGCTCAAGCGGGGTGTCGAGCGCGATGACGAGCAGGCCGGCGTCGCGGGCCTTCTTGACGTTCGGTACGATGCCCTTGGTGTCGGAAGCGGCAATCAGGATGCCCTTGGCGCCATCGGCGATGCAGGTTTCGATCGCGGCCACCTGGCTTTCCGAGTCACCATCGATCTTGCCGGCATAGGACTTCAGGTTGACGCCGAGTTCCTTCGCCTTGGCGGTCGCGCCTTCCTTCATCTTGACGAAGAAGGGGTTGGTGTCGGTCTTGGTGATCAGGCAGGCGGAGACGTCCGCGGCCTTTGCGGGCGCCGAGAAGGCGACGCCGAGAGCCAGCGCGGCGAGCGCGGTGGAAAGCACTGATTTCTTCATTTACTCCTCCCAGAGTGTAGCCGGACCGCCCCATGGCTTGCCGGAATTTTAAAGCGCGAACACCGCCTCAGACGACCGCCGATGGCTTCCTCCAAGCCGTTTCGCGCTGTTTACGGTACTAATTAAGGGCGAAAGAATTTAGCTTGTCAATAAATAAATCCAATTGAATTATTAATTCCCTGTGGCATGCTCGGCGAAAATAACGCATAGGCCGATCAACGGGAGGAATGGCCAATGTCGTCGATGAGAGGTCCGGTTCACTTGCCGGCCCAGCTGCCCGGCGTCAGCCCGGCAGGCGGCGCGAACCAGGTTCGGGTTCGCGCCTACAATGAGAGACTGGTGCTTTCTTTGGTGCGCCTGCATGGCGCCCAGTCGAAGGCGGATATCGCACGCCGCACGGGCCTTTCGGCGCAAACCGTGTCGGTGATCATGCGCGTATTGGAAAAGGAAGGGCTGCTTTCGCGCGGCGAGCCGATCCGCGGACGCGTGGGCCAGCCGTCGGTTCCGATGCGGCTCAATCCGGATGCGGTCTATTCCTTCGGCGTGAAGATGGGGCGGCGCAGCGCCGACCTGGTGCTGATGGACTTCGTCGGCAAGATCCGCATGCAGCTGCATGTCACCTACGCCTACCCCCTGCCCGATCTGTTTCTCAAATTCATCGTTTCCGGCATAAAGGAACTGGAAAGCCGGCTGAGCGACGACGAGCGCAGCCGGATCGCCGGCGTCGGCATTGCGGCACCTTTTGAGCTGTGGAACTGGGAAGAGGAAGTGGGCTCGCCCAAAGGCGCGATGGACGTCTGGCGCGATTACGACCTGCATGCCGAGGTGGCGGCGAGCCTCCCCTACCCGGTCTATCTGCAGAACGACGCGACCAGCGCCTGTGGCGCGGAACTCGTCTTCGGCATCGGCCCGCAGCATCCCGATTTCGTCTATTTCTTCATCGGCTCCTTCATCGGCGGCGGCATCGTTCTGAACTCGGCGATCTTTTCCGGCCGCACCGGCACGGCCGGCGCGATCGGCCCGCTTCCGGTGCGCGGGAAGAACGGCGAGACCTTGCAGCTGCTCGAAGTCGCCTCGATCTTCGTGCTCGAAAACATGCTGCGCGAACGCGGCATCGATCCGGAACCACTCTGGTATTCGGCCGACGACTGGATCGACTTCGGCGAGCCGCTCGAATTGTGGATCCAGGACACCGCCAAGGCGCTGGCGCAGGGCATCGTCGCGGCTGCCTCGATCATCGATTTCAGCGCCGCCGTCATCGATGGCGGCTTCCCGCCCTGGGTTCGCGAACGGATCGTTCAGGCGACGATCTACGAAGCGGACAATCTCGACCTGCAGGGCGTCGTCATGCCCGATATCATCGAGGGCGCGGTGGGTGCCCACGCGCGCGCCATCGGCGGCGCCAGCCTGCCGATCTTCGCCCGCTATCTCACGGACCAGAACGTGCTCTTCAAGGAGGTGGAGAATGCTGAAGGGACTTAACCCGATCCTGAGCCCGGAGTTGCTCTCGACGCTGCGTGCCATGGGCCATGGCGACGAGATCGCCATCGTCGACGGCAATTATCCGGGCCTCGAGGACGCGCGGCGGCTGATCCGGCTCGATGGGCACGGCATCATTCCCGTGCTCGATGCCGTGCTCAGCGTGCTGCCGATCGACGATTTCGTGCCGGAGGCGATTTTCCGCGCCACCGTGAAGGGCGAGCGCGACAAGCTCGACCCCGTGCATGAGGAGATGATCGACTGCTGCGCCCACTACGAACCGCACCGGCAGGTGGTGCCGCTGGTCGGGCCCGATTTCTACAACAGGGTGAAGGCGGCGCATGCGCTGATCCAGACCAGCGAGCCGCGCCTCTACGCCAACATCATCCTGCGCAAGGGCGTGATCCATCCGGGCAAGCCGGGCGACAGTAGCAAAGCCCAGATCGACCCGTTTCCTTACTGACGACCGCTGAGCCGGCGATCAGATCTCGCCGGCGAGCGGCCCCCAGACATCCGTCAGCGCGAAGCCGCCCGGGTGCGGATCGAAGGGATCGAGCGCCACCTGCGACAGGCCGAAGGTGAAGCCGCGGCCCGTGATCGTCGGGATGACGGCCGGGCGGCCGGCGACGGTGGTCTCGGCCAGAAGCCCGACCTCGAATTCGGATCGATGATCGAGCGCGACTTGAAGACATCGCCGACCTTCGCCTTGCCGCGCGCATGCAGCGTCGCGAGGTTGGCGGAATTTCCGGTGCCGCAGGGCGAGCGATCGGCGCGGCCCGGCCACATGGTGGTGCAGGTGCGCACCGTGCCATCGGCCTCGAGATCGCGGAACATGACATAGGCGACACCCGAGATCGCCGGGATCTCCGGGTGCACGACCTTGATCTCGCGATTGATCCTTTCCTTGATCACCATGCCGGCGGCTACCAGGGAGGCGGCATTGGACTTGGCGATCGTCAGGCCGATCTGGCCGACATCGACAAGCGCGTAGAAGATGCCGCCATAGCAGAGGTCGAGCTTGATCGTACCCCACTCTTCTGTCTCCAGCGATACGTCGAGCTCGTGCACGAAGGACGGCACCATTGTCAGTTTGACCTTCTCGCAACGACCGTCGCGGCAGGTCGCGGTTGCCTTGACGAGGCCGGCCGCCGTTTCCAGCGTCACCACCGTTTCCGGCTCGTGCATCTCGACGATGCCGGATTCGAGCAGCGCCGTGGTGACGCAGATCGAGTTCGAGCCGGAGCTGGCATGCGCCTGATCGGGCTGCAGGATGATGAAGGCGGCGTCGGCGTCCGGGTGCCTCGGCGGCAGCAACAGATTGACGGAGCCGATCGGCGCGCCGCGCGGCTCGAGGCAGAGGAAGCGGCGAAGCTCCTGGCCCTTCGGATCGGTGTTCAGCCAGTGCAGCTGCTCGGCAACGGTGTTGCCCGGGATCTTCGGAACGCCGCCGATCGCGACCTTTCCGATCTCACCTTCAGCGTGGACATCCAGAAGCTGGATCGTGCGCTTCCATCTCATCGGCGTCTCCCATTATCCGCCGGCAGAGCGACCTCGTCGCCGCCGGCTCTCATGTTATGTCTCAATAGCGGTCGATACGGAACGGCGTCATGTCGACGGCGGGTTTGGCTCCCGTCACCATATCCGCGATCAGCCGCGCGGTGGTGGCCGAATAAGTGAGGCCGAGATGGCCGTGACCGGTTGCGTACCAGACGCCCTGCATTTTCGAGGACGGCGAGATGATCGGGATCGTATCGGGCAGCGCCGGGCGATGGCCCATCCACTCGCTGGCGTCCTTGACCTCAAGGCCCGGCACGGCGCGCTGGGCATGACGCACGAGGACGCGGGCGCGGCGAAAATCGGGCGCGGCATCCAGCCCCGCCAGCTCGACATTGCCGCCGACGCGGATGCCGCCAGCCGTCGGCGTGATCATGAAGGCGCGGTGCGGCCAGATCACCGAATAGCGCATCGAGACGCCCGGCTGCATGATCTGCGTGTGGTAGCCGCGCTCGGTCTCGAGCGGGATGGGCTCGCCGAGCTTTTCCGCCAGGAAGCGTGTGTGGACGCCGGCCGCCAGCACGACGAAATCGGCCGCGACACGCTCGCCGTTCTCAAGCAGCACGACGGAGGTGCCGTCGGCGTTCTTCTCGACGGTGCGCACGGCGCCGGACACGAAGGTCGCGCCGCGTTCGCGGGCGGCGGCGGCGAGCTTGACCACCAGGCGATAGGGATCGCGGATCGTCTTGTTGTCGGGCAGCAGAACCGCCTTGGCGATCGACGGCGACAGCGAGGGCTCCAGATCGCGGATGGCGGCGCCTTCGAGCACGTCGAAATCGAAGCCGTAGCGGCGCATGAAATCGATGTGGCCGCGATCACCTGTAAATTCCGCCTCGGTCTCGTAGATCGCCAGGCATCCTTCGTCAGTCATCAGCTCGGGAGCTGAAATCGTATCCAGCATGGCGCGGAAATCGGCGAGCGCGGGATTTGAAAGGCTCATGCCCGCATCCTCGATGTCACGCAGCCGCGAGGCCTGCCGGCGGCGATGAAGCGCAGGAACCAAGGCGCCATCTTCAAGGCATAGGCGGGACGCAGCCAGACGGGGCCTTCGGGATCGAGCAGCCAGCGGGGGATCTTGCGCCAGGTATTGGGACCAGAGCCGGCGGCGAAATCGAGCGCGATGCTGGCCATGTTGCCGTAAGAGGTGCCGCGCCCGGGCTCGCCCTTGTCGATCAGCGTCACCTGCAGGCCGCGCCGCTGCAATTCGAGCGCGATCGCAGCACCGATGACACCTGCGCCAACTACCGCGACCGTCCGTTTCCTATCGTTCATTTCCTCACCGCCCATTCGCGCGGCGGACCATGCCGCCGACCGCACTGTGATATATCAGAAGCCAGGCGACTTCCATCTGAATTTTCGGCATCCTCGACCGCTGCCCAATGGCGCTACCTTGATTGCGACGATGGAGCCGCCGAATCAAGAATGCAGGTCAGCAATTAAAATCGGGAAGAGAGGTCCGAAATAGAAAAGAGCCCGGTGCGGGAGGAGGTGCACCGGGCTCTTGATCCTGACTGACAACTGGGAGGAGGAGTGTTGTCAGTCCGATGAAGGAGCGCTGGGAGGAGGAGTGCGCTGCCTTCGAGGAGATAGATAGCCTATGATTTCGATCAGGAATAGGGAGATTCCCGCAACGCAGCAATGCACAAAACGCATAACACGGGAATCCAGATCGTTAGGCACCGTCTGCTTGTGCACATCATTTCATCAAATCAACCAAAACTTGAGCAATTTCAGCTCGAGTCATCGCTTGAGGGTCGAAGGCGACGGCAGAGACCGCCGCCTTCGCGACGACTTTACCAGCCGTTGCCGCACGGCATCGAGCCGTCGCCATTGGTGCCGCCGAATGTGCCCTGACAATAGGTCTGGCTGTGCATCGGTTGCATCTGGGTCTGCACCGGCCGTTGGGTGATCGATCCGGTGGTCTGGCGGTCGATGCCGAAGGCGGCGTCCGGATACCAGTAGCCATCGGTGTGGCGGCGGGTGCCGGGACGCTCGGTGCGCGATCCGCGATAGCCGTTCCAATAGCCCGGCTGGGTCTGCGCCACCTGGACGACCGACGCCTGCTGCATGGACGAGCCGGCCGGCGCGGCCTGAACGGGCACCGCCGCCGAAAGCGCCGCGATGAGGCCAAGCGACAGGGCGGATGGGATATGACGGGAGATTTTCATGATAAACCCTCCTTCAGGTTCACATGAGGAAAATGCCGTCTGAACTTGCAAAGTTCCGCGCCTGCACGCGCGCTCCAACAGTCGTGATCGCAGGCGATTGCGCGTGATCCCGACCCTCTACCGCTCGCCCTCTACTGATCGTAGATCGCGCGGTAGCCCTGGCTGGAAATGCAGGTGACGTACTGACGGCGCGCCGCCGCCCTCGCCTGCGCTTCCTGATTGGCTGGATCGATCGCGTAACGCGACATCTGCGCCCGCGCCTCGTATTGCCGGCGCGCTTCACCATACATGACGTTGCCCTCGGCGACGCACATGGTGTGCGCGATGCCCGGCGGATTGAGCGGCGGGTCGAGCGGATTGACGGGCGACAGCATCGGCCCGTTGGCGCGATCGACACAACCGGCCAAGGCTGCCGCCGACGCCAAAAACACCAGTCCACGAACCATATTGCTCAGCATTCAATCTCTCCGGCCCGCAGCCACGGCACTTCCTGCCCAAACGGCATCTTGCGGAGACAATCGTCCGGCAACATTGTGCCAGGCTAGCGCCGGGCAAAATGCCCGCGTCGCGTGGGTGCCCAACACAGAAACGGAGGATTGAACGTGACAGCCATTCAAGACGACCTCTCATCCGACAGCCCGTCGCATCCGGAGGAGATGAAATCGGTCTTCGACCTTCGCATCGGAAAGCACATCACGCTACAGGGCAGCGCCAGAACAACGCCCGCCGGCGTCATCAGCACGGCGATCGCGGTGGCGGCGATGACGTTCGCCGTGGGGTATCTGATTTCGTCGGTCAATCGGCGGCGGTGGTGAGGCGGGTTGAGAATAGACGTCTGGGAACGTCATCGGAATGCGTGGGAACGCGACCGATTTTCAAACTGACTGGAAGCCCTGAAACATAATGGAAGTTGATGGCGCACCCGAAGAGATTCGAACTCCTGACCCCCAGATTCGTAGTCTGGTGCTCTATCCAGCTGAGCTACGGGTGCGTCTGCAGCGGTGTGTCCCGCTGGCGTGAGCGGTTCTCTAAAGGGTCATCTGAACGAATGCAATAGGGTTTGTAAAAAAAGTGACGTCTTTCTTGTCGGGCCGCCGGGATCGCGGGATCGCATCACTTTTCGGACAGGCTGCGGCCGCGATAATCCTCCAGGGACACAGGGCGATCCGGGATTTCGATGCGGAACTGCGTGCCGATCGACGGCTTTTCCACAAGCGCGATGGTGCCGCCGTGGGCCAGCACCAGCTCGCGGGCGATGGCAAGGCCGAGGCCGGTGCCACCGGAGCGGGCGGAGCCGCGGAAGGCGGCGAAGAGGTTCTGGCGGGCCTTCTGCGGCATGCCGGGACCGGTGTCGTCGACGGTGATGCTGACGACGCTGCCGATGCGGTGGGCCGAGACGGTGATGCGCCGCGGCGTGTCGCCGGCACTGCCCCCGCCATTGCCTGATGTCAGTGCCTGCAACGCGTTGCGACACAGATTGTGAATCACCCGGAACAGCTGTTCGTTGTCGGCATCCACCTCCAGATCGGCGCCGATCTGCTCGATGAATTCGACGCCGCTCTGCGGATCGATCGCCAGCATGTCGCGGACATCCTCGACAAGCGTGATCACCCGCACGAGGCGACGGCGGGGCGCCGATTCGCTGGCCTGACCATAGGAGAGAACTTCGGTCGTGTAGCCGACGGCGCGGTCGATGGTGCGCAGCAGCTTCGGAGCGAAGCGCTTCACCATCGGATCATCGACGTCGACCAGGCGGTCGGACATCAGCTGCGCGGAGGCGAGGATATTGCGCATGTCATGGTTGATCTTGGAGACGGCCAGGCCGAGTGCCGCGAGATTGCTCTGCTGCTTCAGCGTCTTCTGCAGCTGCAGCTGCATGGCGGTCAGATGGCGGCCGGCGATCGCCAGCTCGTCGCGTCCGCCTTCGCCGACAAAAACATGCTGCGGATTTTCGGGATCGGCGGAAAACTGCTGCATGCTGCCCGTCAGCCTGCGGATCGGCCTGATCAGAATGCGGTTGATCGCGAAGAAGACCAGCGTCGCGGTAAACAGCGCGATCATGATCGACAACATGAAGACGTTGCGCGCGTAGAGCAGCATCGCATTGCGCAGATACTTGTCCCTCATCAGCACTTCGACGCCGATATTGGTGTCCCGCACCGGACCATAGACGCGAATCATTCGGTCGCCGCCGAAGACGAGCGTGTCGAGCGCATCGCGAATGGCGGTGACGGGAGGCACGCTGGTCAGGTCGTACTGCGCGTCGACCGACGCCGGCATGTCCCAGGTGGCGAGCAGGCGCGAGGTACCGTCCTTGCGCAGCACGATCGCCTTAGTGCCCGTCGCCTCCAAGGTCTGCTTCTGCAGGTCGGCCGGAAGATCCGCGGGCTGCAGGCCATCAATGGCAATGGCGGCGCCCGCCGCGGCGTTCAACCGCTCGTCCAGCCAGCGCAGGCGCATCGACGCCACGGAGGGAAAGAAGATCAGCACTTCGGCAAGCATGATGCAGACGACCGTCAGCCACAGCAGCTTGCCGGATATGCCGCCGAACATGCCGACGGGCCGGCAGGCGGCACGCGCGGCATCGGTCACCGTGGTCAGTGCTTCGGGAACAGTTTGGCCTTGATCAGGGGCGGGCATCGCTTCTCGTCCAACGGGCGTCTCGCGCCACGACTACAATCTCTATATTAGACGATTCCGCGCCGCGTTCAAATCTTTGCGAGCGGTGCGACATATTGCCGAAACGCGAACGCCGCCCGAAGGCGGCGTTCTCAGTCATCTCGGCACCGCGAAATCAGAATTCTTCCCAGCTCTGATCGACCGCGGCGTTGCCGTTGAAGGCGCGGGCAACGTTGCCCATGGCGCGGCGGGCGGGCGAGGCTACCGGCCGGTGTTCCTCGTATCTGGCGACGGCAACGGGTGCCGCCTGCTGCACGTTGGACACCTTGAAGCGCGAGATCAGGCGCACGAGGCTATCGGCTTCGGACGACAGCTTGTGCGTGGCGGCCGAGGTCTCCTCGACCATGGCGGCATTCTGCTGCGTCACCTGGTCCATCTGGTTGACGGCGGTGTTGACCTCCTTGAGGCCGGTCGACTGCTCCTTGGCCGCCGTGGCGATCGAGTGGATATGGTCGTTGATCGCATTGACGCGGCGTTCGATCTGCGAGAGCGCGTCGCCGGTTTCCTGCACCAGCTTGACGCCGATCTGGACTTCGCCGCCGGATTTGGTGATCAGGCCCTTGATGTCCTTGGCGGCCGTTGCCGAGCGCTGGGCGAGCTCGCGGACTTCCTGCGCGACGACGGCAAAGCCCTTGCCGGCTTCACCGGCGCGCGCGGCCTCGACACCGG
This sequence comes from Rhizobium sp. AN80A, assembly GCF_030053015.1. Classification (NCBI taxonomy): domain Bacteria; kingdom Pseudomonadati; phylum Pseudomonadota; class Alphaproteobacteria; order Hyphomicrobiales; family Rhizobiaceae; genus Rhizobium; species Rhizobium sp. AN80A. The sequence continues at coordinate 2,445,403 of NZ_JASJPX010000003.1, forward strand.
CGTTCAGCGCCAGAAGGTTGGTCTGGAAAGCGATCTCGTCGATGACGTTGATGATCTGGCTGATTTCGCGCGATGCCTGCTCGATGCGGCCCATGGCATCGACGGCGTTGCGAACGACGACGCCCGACTTGCCGGCATCGTCCTTGGCCTCGGAAACCATGACGCTGGCTTCCTGGGCGCGATCTGTCGAGTTGTTGACGACGGCCGTGATCTCATCCAGCGCGGCGGAGGTCTCTTCCAGCGCCGCCGCCTGCTGTTCGGTGCGCTTGGAGAGGTCGTCGCTGGCGGAGCGCAGCTCGTTGGTGTTGCCGTGGAAGCCCTCGGCGGTTTCGCGCACTTCACGCATGGTCGATTGCAGCGTGGCGAAGGTGCTGTTGACGTTCTTCTGCAATTCCGCGAAGGCGCCCTGGAAATTGCCGCGCATGGTCTGCGTCAGGTCGCCTTCCGAGAGGCTGGCGATGACGCGGCGGGTTTCGCCGACGCCGCCATCGACGCCCGACAGCAGATGATTGATGTTGCTGGCGAACTGGTTGAGGTTCTCGTCGCCGTAGTCCTTGTCGATCCGGCGCGAGAAATCGCCGGCGGCGGCGGCGGCCACCACGACCGACATGCTGGACTGCAGGTCGTCGCTCTTGGCGCGCATGGCCGCTTCCTGGGCATTCATGCGGCGCACGGCAAGGCCATTTTCCTTGAACACGGCAACGGCGGCGGCCATCTCGCCGATCTCGTCGTTGCGGCCGGGGAACGGAACTTCGGTATCGAAGTTGCCGTCGGCGACATTGTTGATGGCTTCGGTGACTTTCTTGATCGGACGGGAAAGATGGATGGTGCCGACATAAAGACCCATGCCGATGCCGGCCGCGATGCCAACGCCGGTGATGCCGAGAACCAGCCACAGGATCGACGTGCGGAAGTTTTCGACTTCCTCGTTGACGGCGTCAAGCGTTGCCCTGTCGGTGGCGACAACCGCGTCGATCTCGGCCTGGAAGGCCTTGCGGTTGGCGCGGTTGGCGTCGTTGTTGCCCTGCTCGTTGGCGGCTTGCGGGCTGACTTCCGTGCCGAGACGCGCGGTTTCCGCGCGGAAGGTCCGGAATTCGGCGGCGCGGGCCTTGAGCTTGCTGAACGCCTCCATCTGATTTTCCGGCACAAGAGGCGTCCAGGATGCGATGGTGGCGTCCACCTGATCGAGGGCTGCAAGCAGACCCTTGGCGAAGCTTGCGGCTTCCTTCGTGGAGGGGGCGCCATAGATGCCGCGCGCTTCCATCACGGTCGCGGTCACATAGCGGTTCAAGCGCTCGCCGGAATAGGCGCGGCTGGCGGCATCCTCGTAGGCGGTGAGATTTTCGTTGTAGCGCTGCACGGCCCAAAGAGCCGTCGCGCCGATAACCAGCGCGACACAAGACATGGCGCAGACAAGTATGTTGATCTTACCTCGAATTTTCAAAGGAACCCCCCAATAAACATAGAAGCCGAAAACTGGATGCCCGGCCGTTGCTTCAAATTGGGCTAAAACAATTAATGTTGAATTTCCGATACTTTCGTCGGCTACTATAAAAAATCACCTGTAAACGATGATTGCCGCCGATATTTTTTCGCGGGAAAAGTATATAAACCGATTGAACGCACGTTTTGGCTGCATAAACAGAATAAAATGATAGCGACCATGATATTGACCGGTCGGCGCAATCATTAACAGCAATCGCTAATTTTCACACTCAAATGGCGAGCAGGCGGGATTCTGGCTGGTATAATTGACTTTCGCGACCTTCGTCCGTATAAGCCGCCGCACGTCCGGTCACATAAGGCTTTTTGAGCCTCTCGCCGTTCGAAAAACAACGCTCCTTGCATTATGCAAATTCAAGAAGGGCCGCACTCCGCGGTGATTAAAATAAATGAAGCGTACTTACCAACCTTCCAAGCTTGTTCGCAAGCGTCGTCACGGTTTCCGTGCACGTATGGCTACCAAGGGCGGCCGTAAGGTCATCGTTGCTCGTCGCGGCCGCGGCCGCAAGCGTCTTTCGGCCTAAGGCCGGAAGTGCCCGATCAGATGACGGGCGATCCGACGACCAAAGATCCCAAAATAACTGCCGGGCGGCTGAAAAGCCGCCCGCAGTTTCTTGCTGTTCGCAATGGCGAAAAACGCAGGGGTGGATTCTTCCTTCTCGAGGTGCTCGACAGGAAGGAACCCGACACCGAAGCCCGCGTCGGCTTCACCGTCACCAAGAAGCACGGCAACGCAGTCGAGAGAAACCGCATGCGGCGGCGCCTGAAAGAGGCGGTGCGACTTCATGCAGGGTTTGCAATGCAGCCCGGACACGACTATGTGGTTGTCGCGCGAAGGGACGTGCTCCAAGCATCCTTCAAAGAATTAGCCGCTGAGCTCAAGGCTCGCGTCCAGACGAAGCCGAAACACAAGCGGTCCGGAGACGGCCGCCCCAGGAACGTATGATGCAAAACAACCGCAACTACTTCATTGCGATCGCCCTCTCCGTGCTGATCGTTCTCGGGTGGCAATTCCTTTACATGAATCCGCGCATCGAAGCGCAGCGCAAGGCCGAGCTTGCCCAGAAGGCACAGCAGACGACCCAGCAGACGCAGACACCGGCAGCCGGTGGCGCGCAGCCGGGCGGCGCTGCTCCGACAGGCCAGGCACCGGCCACCACGTCGCTTGCCGACGCGCTCGCCAAGAACCCGCGCGTCGTCATCGACACCGCGGCACTGACCGGCTCGATCAACCTTGCCGGCGGTCGCCTCGACGACCTGAAGCTCAAGGGCTACCGCGAGACGGTCGACGACACCAGCCCGCTCATCACGCTCTTCAGCCCGTCCGAGACCAAGGATGGCTACTTCACCGAGCTCGGCTACATCGGCGACGCCAATACCGGCAATGTTCCCGGCCCCTCGACGCTCTGGACGGCCCCCGAAGGCGCCAAGCTGACCGAGAAGACCCCTGTTACCCTGACCTACACCAACGACAAGGGCATCACCTTCGCCCGCACGATCGCGGTTGACGAACGCTACATGTTCACGATCACCGACAAGATCACCAATGCCGGTCAGGCATCCGCGGCACTTTCCTCCTATGGCCGCATAACGCGCTACAACAAGCCGGCTGTTGCTCCGACCTACGTTCTGCATGAAGGCTTCATCGGCGTCATCGGCGACGACGGCCTGATCGAAAGCAAGTATACGGCCGTCGAGAAGGAAGCCGTGACACCGGCAACGGCGACCGGCGGCTGGCTCGGGATCACCGACAAGTATTGGGCCGCGACGATCATTCCGCCGCAGACGACCGCCTACGACGCACGCTTCAGCCACTTCACGGATGGGCAGCCGCGCTTCCAGGCCGACTACAAGCAGAACGCCGTGACCGTCGCCCCCGGCCAGACGCTCGAATTGAAGAACCTCGTCTTCGCCGGCGCCAAGGAAGTTCCCGTCATCGACGGTTATGAAGCCACTTACCAGATCCCGCGCTTCGACCGCCTGATCGACTGGGGCTGGTTCTACTTCCTGACGAAGCCGATGTTCAAACTGATGGACTTCTTCTTCCGTTACTTCGGCAACTTCGGCGTCGCGATCCTGATGACCACGATCGTCGTCAAGGCGCTGTTCTTCCCGCTCGCCAGCAAGCAGTACGCTTCGATGGCGAACATGAAGCGCGTGCAGCCGAAGATGGAAGAGCTGAAGGCGAAGTTCGGCGACGACCGCATGGCGCTGCAACAGGCGACCATGGCGCTCTACAAGGAAGAGAAGATCAATCCGATCGCCGGTTGCTGGCCGATCGCGCTGCAGATCCCGATCTTCTTCTCGCTCTACAAGGTGATCTACATCACCATCGAGATGCGGCATGCACCGTTCTTCGGCTGGATTCAGGACCTTTCGGCGCCCGATCCGACCTCGTTCATCAACCTGTTCGGCCTGCTGCCGTTCGCCGCTCCGACCTTCCTGCATCTCGGCGTCTGGCCGCTGATCATGGGCGTCACCATGTTCCTGCAGATGCGCATGAACCCGACCCCGCCCGATCCGACGCAGGCGATGATCTTCAACTGGATGCCGCTGGTCTTCACCTTCATGCTGGCGAGCTTCCCGGCCGGTCTGGTCATCTACTGGGCCTGGAACAACACGCTTTCGGTGATGCAGCAGGCGGTGATCATGCGCCGCCACGGCGTGAAGATCGAACTCTTCGACAATCTGAAGGGGCTGTTCAAGCGAAAGCCGGCGCCAACGGAAAAATAGCGAAAAGCCCTGCTTCGGCGGGGCTTTTTCTTTTGTGGCATTCCGCTTCTCAGGACATTCTTCGCTGCCGGTTGACAAAATCGCCCGAAACCTGAATGCCATAGGTTCACTGGAATTGGACGCGCTGGAAAAGGCCGAATGACCGACAACAACAACAAGCCGCTCTTCGGCCGCCCCTGGATCTTCATCCGCGGCGTGCCGTCCCTGAAGTTCCTGCCGCCGGAAGGACCGGCCGAGGTCGCCTTCGCCGGCCGCTCGAATGTCGGCAAGTCGTCGCTGATCAACGCGCTCGTCGGCCAGCATGGTCTGGCGCGCACCTCCAACACGCCGGGCCGCACGCAGGAACTGAACTATTTCGTGCCCGACGGTTATTCCGGAGAGGCCGGCGATCTGCCGCCGATGGCGCTCGTCGACATGCCGGGCTACGGCTACGCCAAGGCGCCCAAGGAGCATGTCGACGCCTGGACCAAGCTGGTGTTCGACTACCTGCGCGGGCGCGCGACGCTGAAGCGCGTCTATGTGCTGATCGACAGCCGCCACGGCATCAAGAAGAACGACGACGAGGTTCTCGACCTGCTCGACAAGGCCGCCGTCTCCTATCAGGTGGTCCTGACCAAGACCGACAAGATCAAGCCGCCAGCCGTGGTCAAGCTCCTGGCGGAGACGGCCGAAAAGATCAAGAAACGCCCCGCCGCCTACCCCGGCATCATCGCCACCTCCTCGGAAAAGAGCGAGGGTCTGGACGATCTGCGCGCGGCGATCGCGCTGACTGTTGGCGTCGACAACTGGAAGTGAAAGAGGCGCCCCGGGTGTAAAGGGGCGCCTCCCGTTGCTGCCTGAACTACCGGTTACATCTTCGGCAGCAGAACCTTGTCGACGACGTGGATGACGCCGTTCGACTGCTTGACGTCGGCGATCGTGACATTGGCGACACCGCCGCTCTCGTCGGTCAGCGTGATCTTGCCCATGCTTTCCTTGGCCTTCAGCACGCAGCCGCCGACTGTCTTGATGTCGTGCTCGCCACCGTCATCCTTGATCATCTTGGCGACGGTCTTTGCCATGGCGTCGGCGGCAACGACGTGGCAGGTGAGAATCTTCACGAGCTTCGCCTTGTTCTCCGGCTTCAGCAGCGTATCGACGGTGCCGGCAGGCAGTGCCGCGAAGGCTTCGTTGGTCGGCGCGAAGACCGTGAACGGACCCTTGCCTTCGAGCGTCGAGACCAGGCCGGCTGCCTTGACGGCGGCCACGAGCGTCGTGTGATCCTTCGACTTCATGGCATTTTCGACGATGTTCTTGGTCGGATACATGGCGGCGCCGCCGACCATCGGGTTCTTGGCCTGCGCGGCGAAAGCGATTGCGGATACGGCGATTGCAAGGGCTGCCGTGCGCAGCGCGAACTTGATCATGACTGTTCTCCTCATCAGTCCGCTCGCGGGTCGCCGGCTGAATGCATCGGCGTCGCACGGACATGAGGATCTACGAAGGGTGGATGGAAAAAGTTTCAGCCGGTCTCACGGCCGGCGCGCGGCGCCGCTTGCGACCACGGGGCCGGTCGGCGCGCCCGTCGGCGAACCGCCGAATGGCTCCAGACTGACCGCGAAGCTCGTGCCCTCGCCGATCGCCGAGCGCATGTCCACGGGGATCACCAGTTCGCCATCGCCGCCCTCTCCCGCGGCGAAGATGCCGAGCGATTTCGGCGTGCCGCCTTCCGGCAGCAACCACAGTTCGAGCGACTTCTCCTCCGGCTTGCCCGCGGCCACCGGAACGATCCGCATCCGGCCGGTCTGCGCCTCGTAAGACGCGAGCAGATTGACCTGGCCGGCGGGCGCCGACAATTGAGCGACCAGCGGCGGGACGGTCGGCTTCAATGGCGAGACCGTCGCCACCGTCAGCGACAATGCCGCCGAGGTGATGACGAGCGAGACGGCGGCGAGACAGCGCCAGAAGAAGATGGAGTTCCAGACGCCCCTGCCCGGCGCGGCGGCCTGCTGCGGCACGCCGAACAAACGCGCTTCGACCTGCTTGAAGGTTTCCTGACCGGGGGTGACGGCATCGTAATCGTCGTTGAACGTTGAGAGGTTCGCTTCCCAGCGGCCGACGATCGCCGCGAACTGCCGGTCGACGCGCATGCGGTCCTCGACGACACGGCGATCCTGAAAAGACAGAACGCCGAGAACATACTCGCCGGCGAGTACCTCATCGCGGGAGCGACCTCCCTTGCTTTGATCGGACGACGTCATCGTTCCAGGCACTCTCTCAGCTTCAATAGGCTGCGCCGCAGCCATGTGCGCATCGTATTCAGGGGCACGCCGAACTCATCGGCCAGTTCCTGATAGCTCAGCCCTTCGACATAAGCCCGCCTGACCGCCACCGCACGATCAGCTTCCAACTGTTCCATGCAGGTGTCAATCCGCCTTCCTTCATCGCGGATCACAGTTGTCGCTTCCGGATCAAGTTGGCTGTCTGCGAGATCATAGGCACTGTCCAATTCGTCGGCTACCGGCTTGCGGCTTCTCAGGGTATCGATCGCCTGGTTGCGCGCGATCGCCGCAAGCCAGGACGAAGGCGTTCCCGAGGAGATCGCGAAGGCGGAAGCGCGTTGCCAGACCTTGATATAGACCTCTTGCAATGCTTCCTCCCCCTCCGTCTTGTCCTTCAAGATACGCAGACAGATCGCAAAAAGTTTCGGGCTTGTTTCACGGTACAGAGCCACGAAAGCCTTTCGGTCGCGCATTGCAACCCGACCGATCAGTTCGGCGATTTCCTCGCTCGTCATGCCGTGTCTCTTCCCCAATGTCCTTCCCTAACTATGGGTGTTCGGTCACGCTTGGCAAGACGGCGGGGTATGGGCAAATTGCGCGAACTATCGGGCCAATGATTATTCCATCTGTCAAAAACTTGGGATAAAAGGCCGCAACCATTTTTCTGCGGGGTATCCGATGACCGAGACCGAAAGCGAAATCCAGGCACGGCTGCTGGCGCAGGCGCTGCCCTTCATGCAGCGTTACGAGAACAAGACGATCGTCGTGAAATACGGCGGCCATGCGATGGGCAATCCGGAGCTCGGCAAGGCGTTCGCCAGCGATATCGCGCTCCTGAAGCAATCGGGCGTCAATCCGATCGTCGTTCACGGCGGCGGACCGCAGATCGGCGCCATGCTGACAAAGATGGGCATCGAGATCGAAATTCGAAGGCGGCCTGCGCGTCACCGACGCCAAGACGGTCGAGATCGTCGAGATGGTTCTCGCCGGCTCGATCAACAAGGAAATCGTCGCCCTCATCAACCAGACGGGCGAATGGGCGATCGGCCTATGCGGCAAGGACGGCAACATGGTCTTCGCCGAAAAGGCGCGCAAGACCATCAAGGACCCGGACAGCAACATCGAGCGCGTTCTCGACCTCGGCTTCGTCGGCGAGGTCGTTGAAGTCGACCGCACGCTGATCGACCTGCTCGCCCGCTCGGAAATGATCCCGGTCATCGCCCCGGTCGCTCCGGGCCGCGACGGCGCGACCTATAACATCAATGCCGATACCTTCGCAGGCGCGATCGCCGGCGCGCTCAACGCGACGCGCCTCTTGTTCCTCACCGACGTTCCCGGCGTGCTCGACAAGCAGGGCAACCTGATCAAGGAACTCTCCGTCTCGCAGGCGCACCAGCTGATCGCCGACGGCACGATTTCCGGCGGCATGATCCCGAAAGTCGAAACCTGCATCGACGCGATCAAGGCCGGCGTCCAGGGCGTCGTCATCCTCAACGGCAAGACCGCCCATTCCGTGCTGCTCGAGATCTTCACCGAGCGCGGCGCGGGAACGCTGATCGTTCCCTGAGGGCGGTATTTTTTCTGTTGCGGTCGGGATTAAGTCCCCTCCCCAACCCCTCCCCACAAGGGGGAGGGGCTAACGCGTTGCGCCCTTTGTGCCATCTCACACCATCTGCATATGTCGAGAGGCTTCGGTCTCGTGGAGAGGGCGCGCCCAGCAAGCCCCTCCCCCTTGTGGGGAGGGGTTGGGGAGGGGTCTATCTTACGTCTACCTTACAGGGGTCTACCTCACAGCGTCCCGTAAACCACAGCAGCCGCTTCTTTCAGCTTCTCCATCATCGCCCGATATGGCCCCGGTCCATAGCTGACACGGGCGACGCCGAGCTTCGCCAGCGTCTTCACATCAGGCGCGCCCGGCCGCATCATGATGTTCACCGGCAGCGGCGAGGCAGCGCAGATCTTCTCGATCAAGGCTTCATCGATCAGCCACGGCACGAAGAAGCCATCGGCACCGGCGGCCGCATAGGCCTTGCCGCGCTCCAGCGCCTCCTCGACCAGACCGGCATGTTTCGAAAGATCGCCCTCGCGCAAGAACAGGTCTGTTCGCGCATTGATGAAGAACGCAATGCCGCGGCGATCCGCCATCTCGCGGATGGCGCGGATGCGGGCGGCCTGCTTCTCGACCGGGTGCAGCCCATCACCGCCCACCACCTGATCCTCGAAATTGATGCCGATCGCGCCGGCATCGATCAGTTGCTCGACATTCGCGGCAGCGCCTAAGGGATCGGTGGAATAGGCGCCCTCGAAATCGACGGAGAGCGGCAGATCGTTGACCGCGGTGATCTGGCGGGTCGTTGCGACCAGCGCTTCCATCGGGATCTTCTCGCCATCGCCATAGCCCTGCGCGGCTGCGACCGACCAGCTGCCGGTCGCCAGCGCCCTGGCGCCGGCCTCGGTCACTGCCTTTGCCGTTCCCGCGTCCCACACATTGTAGAGAACGACAGGATTGCCCTTCTGGTGCAGCGCGCCGAACGTCTTTGCCTTCTCAGCTTGATTCATCTTCTCCTCCTCACTTCGTGTGCCGGAAAGCTAGTGCGATCACGTCAGGCGATCAATCAACGGGCGTGAATGGTCGCATTCCGGATTTCAATCGAACGCGACGCGTGCCATAAGGCAGGCATGAGCAAGATCGATCGCACGCCCACCCATTCCGACTTCGCGCATGTGACAGAGTGGGTCTTCGACCTCGACAACACACTCTATCCGCATCACGTCAATCTGTTCGCGCAGATCGACACGAACATGACGTCCTATGTCTCGACGCTGCTGCAAATGGAGCGCGATGAGGCGCGCAAGCTGCAGAAGCAGTATTATCTGGAGCATGGCACGACGCTGCAGGGGCTGATGATCCACCACGGCGTCGACCCCAACGACTTCCTCGAGAAGGCGCATGCGATCGATTATTCCAGCCTGACGGCGCAGCCGGAACTGGGCGCCGCGATCAAATCCCTGCCGGGCCGCAAGTTCATCTTCACCAATGGCAGCGTCAAGCATGCGGAAATGGCGGCCGGCGCGCTCGGCATTCTCGACCATTTCGATGACATCTTCGATATCGTCGCGGCGGAATTCGTGCCGAAGCCGGCGCAGGAAACCTATGACAAGTTCACCCAGCTGAAGCGCGTCGAGACGCGCAAGGCGGCGATGTTCGAGGATCTGCCGCGCAACCTGACAGTGCCCAAGGCGCTTGGCATGCAGACCGTGCTCCTGGTGCCCAACAACCTCGAGGACACGGTCGTCGAGTGGTGGGAAAAGACCAGCGGCGAGGATGACCACATCGACTTCGTGACCGACGATCTCACTGATTTCCTTGGCAAGATCACGCGCTAAATTACGAAAGTTTCATCCAGCTTACCGATGTTTAACTGGGTAATCGGGCGAGCGCGCCCTACCTTTTCGTCTGTGATCCGCATTGAGATCGCACAGTGAAAGGAACCCAAATGTCTCGGAACAAGCTGATACTGGCCGCACTTTCCTCCGTCCTGATCGTCGGTGCCGCAGCCGGCAGCAGTTTTGCCGCGCCCGGCGACAAGCAGAAGCATCCGCAGAAGCCCCGTCACATGATGATGGGCGGCGAAATGCGCGGACCTGTCATGCGCGAAGTCGCCTTCGTGCGCATGCTGCAGCAGTTCGACACCAACAAGGATGGCCAGATCTCCAAGGACGAAGCCACGACCGGCATGACGACGATCTTCGCGGCGATCGATACCGACAATGACGGCTCGCTGACACCGGGGGAAATCCGCAAGTATCAGGAAGCGCAGATCGCCAAGATCAAGGCATCCGCGGACGACATGGCCGCCGACGACGAAGCACCACCCGCACCGCCTCCGGCCGATGCCGACGCGGGCCAGCCCGCACCGCCGCAGCCCGAAGCCAACCGTGGTCCCGGCCGCAACGGCATGCGCGGCCCCGGCATGATGCGCGAACTGATGCTGATGCAGCGGATCGACACCGACGAGAACGGCCAGATTTCCAAGCAGGAAGCCGAAGCGGCCTTCGAGAAGTTCTTCACGCGCATGGACACCAACAAGGACGGTGTCATCTCGATCGCCGACATGCCGCAACGCCCATTCCTCTAAGGCGGGGCCTGTAAGGCAGGGCCTGCAAGACAGGAAACGACCGGCATCAGAGCCCGCCGCGACGATCGCGGCGGGCTTTTCCGTGTCTTAGTGGAGCCCCCTACTCCGGGTGTTCGTAGAAGTCCTGGATGATCTTCCAGGCGGCGTCGGCGGTGTCGACGAAGCTGATCAGGTTGACGTCGTCGGGCGCGATCGTGCCGAATTCGGCAAGCGCGTCGAAATTGACGATGCTTTTCCAGAACTTTTCGCCGAAGAGGATGAGCGGCATCTTTTCCATGCGGCCTGTCTGGATCAGCGTCAGGCACTCGAAGAATTCGTCCAGCGTGCCGAAGCCGCCCGGGAACACGGCGATCGCCTTGGCGCGCATCATGAAATGCATCTTGCGGATGGCGAAGTAGTGGAAGTTGAAGCTGAGCTCCGGCGTCACATAGACGTTCGGCGCCTGCTCATGCGGCAGCACGATGTTGAGACCGATGGAGGGCGCGCCCTCGTCGGCAGCACCCCGGTTCCCCGCCTCCATCACGCCCGGTCCGCCGCCGGTCACGACGACATACTCGTGGAAATCGAGATCCGGCGGCGTGTTTCGAGCACAGGCGGGCGAACTTGCGCGCCTCGTCGTAATAGACGGACGCCGCCTCCAGATTGGTGCGCTGGGTTTCGTTGCGGGCAGCCCAGGCGCTCTGGCCGGGCGCAGGAATACGGGCGCCGCCGAACATCACGACGGTCGACTTGATGCCGAGCTCGGTGAGCAGCATTTCCGGCTTCAACAGTTCCAGTTGCAGGCGGATCGGCCGCAGTTCCTCGCGGCACAGGAAGTCCTGGTCGGCATAGGCAAGGCGATAGGCCGGCGACAGGGTCTGCGGCGTTTTCGGCACGGCTTCGGCGCGCTGCTTGTCTGTCTCGCTTGATTTCAACGGATCCCAGACGCCGTCCTTGCGCCGCAACCTGCCGTTTTTCGCCTTTGTCATTCCAATGCCTTTCAGTCCTGCGGCAGCACCTGCCGTATGTCGTTGCGCAGCCGTGATCGGGAACCCGGCCGTCCCGAAAAATCATTCCATTTTAGCCCTGCATGCGATAGAGCAGATCGCATCCCGCCAATCACAATTCCCGGAGGCCCTCGCCTCCAACGATAAAGATCGAAGTTTAAGGAATTCTCATGAGCGCCACCGACCTCTCCGCCCTCGAAAAGACCCTCGAAGCCGCCTTCGACAACCGCGACAGCGTCAACACCTCGACCAAGGGCGACGTGCGCGATGCGGTCGAAACCGCGCTCGAGCTTCTCGACGGCGGCAAGGTGCGCGTGGCAGAGCGCGGCGCCGACGGCGTCTGGAAGGTCAATCAGTGGCTGAAGAAGGCCGTTCTCCTGTCCTTCCGCCTGAACGACATGGAAGTCGTCAAGGGCGGTTCCGGCAATTCGACCTGGTGGGACAAGGTGCCGTCGAAGTTCGAGAACTGGGGCGAGAACGAATACCGCGCCGCAGGCTTCCGCGCCGTGCCGAACTGCGTCGTGCGCCGCTCGGCCCATATCGGCAAGAACGTCGTGCTGATGCCGTCCTTCGTCAACCTCGGCGCTTTCGTCGACGAGGGCACGATGGTCGATACCTGGGCCACCGTCGGCTCCTGCGCGCAGATCGGCAAGCACGTGCATCTCTCGGGCGGCGTCGGCATCGGCGGCGTGCTCGAGCCGATGCAGGCCGGCCCGACCATCATCGAAGACAATTGCTTCATCGGCGCCCGTTCGGAAGTCGTCGAGGGCTGCATCATCCGCGAGGGCTCGGTTCTCGGCATGGGCGTCTACATCGGCAAGTCGACCAAGATCGTCAACCGCGCCACCGGCGAAGTCTTCTACGGCGAAGTCCCGCCCTACTCGGTCGTCGTCGCCGGTTCCATGCCATCGGGCAACGCCACCATGCCGAACGGCCTTGCCGCGCCGCACCTCTACTGCGCCGTGATCGTCAAGACGGTCGACGAGAAGACCCGCTCGAAGACCGGCATCAACGAGCTGCTGCGCGACTGATCAAGACCCGATCCGTTGCCGCGCGTGAACGATCCCATGCGCGGCAACGCACGAGTTTCCGCCCTATATCGAGCCGGTGAAAGCCGGACGCGGCTTTCACCGGGCGCAACTCTTCCTTGCCTTTTCTTTGCCATTACCGCCGGATAGTTCCACTGTCATGACCGCTACCGATCCCATTGCCAATCTCCAGACCCTGATCCGCTGCCCATCCGTTACGCCTGCCGAGGGCGGCGCGCTTTCGGCGCTGGAAGCCATGCTGTCGCCGCTCGGCTTCAAGGTCGACAAGGTGAAGGCGACGGAGCCGGGCACGCCGGATATCGAGAACCTTTACGCCCGGCTCGGCAATGACGGCCCGCACCTGATGTTTGCAGGCCATACCGATGTCGTGCCCGTGGGCGACGAAGGCGCGTGGACGCATCCGCCCTTTGCCGCCGAGATCGCGGGCGGCGAGCTGTTCGGCCGTGGCGCGGTCGACATGAAGGGCGGCATCGCCTGCTTCGTGGCCGCGATCGCCCGCCATATCGAAAAGCATGGCGCGCCTGATGGATCCGTGTCCTTCCTGATCACCGGCGACGAGGAAGGTCCCGCCATCAACGGCACGATCAAGCTTCTGCAATGGGCAGCCGAGCGCGGCGAGCGCTGGGATGCCTGCCTTGTCGGCGAGCCGACCAACCCGAACAGGCTGGGCGATATGATCAAGATCGGCCGCCGCGGATCGCTGACGGGCAAGATCACCGCCCATGGCGTGCAGGGGCATGCCGCCTACCCGCATCTGGCCGATAACGCCGTGCGCGGCATCCTGCAATTGACGCAGGCATTGATGCACCCGCCCTTCGATGCCGGCACCGAGAACTTCCAGCCTTCCAACCTCGAAGTGACGACCGTCGATGTCGGCAATCCGGCGACGAACGTGGTTCCGGCCAAGGCGACGGCGAGCTTCAACATCCGCTTCAACGACACCTGGACGGCGGAAACGCTGCAACAGGAGATCATCCGCCGCCTCGATGCCGCCGCCTCCGAAGGCGTGCTCCGGGCGGGTCGTGCTCCGTTCAGATACGATCTCGTCTGGGCGGAGCGCCCGAGCCACGTCTTCCTCACGCGCAACAACGCGCTGATCGCCTCGCTGTCTTCGGCGATCGAAAGCGTGACCGGCCAGTCGCCGGCGCTGTCGACCACGGGCGGCACGTCGGATGCGCGCTTCATCAAGGATTATTGCCCCGTCGTCGAGTTCGGCCTCGTGGGTCAAACCATGCACATGATCGACGAACGCGTCGTGGTTGATGACCTCGAGCGGCTGACCGTCGTCTATGAAACCTTCATCGCGCGCTGGTTCGAGAATGCCGGGATTTAGGGAAGTCCAATATTATCTGGCCGGCCTCTGGTTGCTGATCCGAATGGATCCGGCCGGCTTCCGTTTTCTCGACATGTCGGACCGGGGCGTCAATCGCTCCTTCTGGGCCTTCGTCTGGTGCCTGCCGCCGATGGGGATTTCGTGGCTGTGGTGGCGCAGAATCCTTCCTGCGCACGATGCCGCCGCAAACGGATGTCAGCCCGGTCTTCTATTTTCGCCTGGGGCTGGTGGAGGCGGCGAACTGGTTCGTGCCGCTGGTGCTGGCCGGCCTGCTGCTGCTGATCATGAAGAAAGGCGAGCGCTTCGGCCATGTGATCGTCAGCGTCAACTGGCTTGGCGTGCCGCTCTCCTATATCAACGGCCTGCTGCTGGCGCTGGTGTTCTTTTTGCCCGGCACGATCGGCATCGTCTCGCTGCTGCTGCTCGCCTTCATGCTGGCCCAGGTCTTCGCCATCGCCCGCATCCTCAGGATGATCTTCAACGGCAACGGCCCGCTGATCGGCGCGATGACCCTGGTGCTGTTCGTGCCGGCGCTGATGCTGTCGGAATTCATGCAGCGGTTCCTGGGGATCTACCCGGTTTAAGGGCTCCGGACCATTTCTCCGTCTTCCTTGGTGAAGGCGCCGATCGGGTTCTCCAGGATTTCCAGCACGACTTCCGACGGACGGCAGAGCCGAGTGCCTTTGGTGGTCCGGACGATCGGCCGGTTGATGAGGATCGGGTGGGCGAGCATGGCGTCGAGGAGGTGTTCGTCGTCGAGATCCGGATCGGCAAGGCCGAGGTCGTGGTAGGGCGTGCCCTTCTCTCGAAGCAGCGCGCGGACGGGGATGCCCATTTCGGCGATGAGCGCGACCAGCGTCTCGCCGCTCGGCGGGGTCTTCAGATACTCGATGATGAACGGTTCCTCGCCCGACTGGCGGATCATGGCCAGCACGTTTCGCGAGGTGCCGCAGGCGGGGTTATGATAGATCGTCGTCGTCATCGGTTGTTTCCGTTTCCTGTCTGCGGTCGACGATCACGTCGGGATAATCGACCTGCATGAAGTAGAGACCGTCGGGCGGGGCGACCGGGCCGCAGGCCTTGCGGTCCCTCGCCTCCAGCGCCGCGCGCACATCATCCGGCGTCCAGCGCCCCTCGCCGGCAAGCTTCAGCGTGCCGGCGAAGGAGCGGATCTGGTTGTGCAGGAAGCTTTGCGCGGTGGCGCGAATTTCGATGAGATCGCCTGATCGCGTCACATCCAGACGGTCGAGCGTGCGCACCGGGCTGTTGGCCTGGCAATGGGCGGAGCGGAAGGTGGTGAAATCGTGCTTTCCCACCAGCGTCTGGGCGGCTGCGTGCATGACCTCGTGATCCATGGTCTTCGCCACGAACCATGCCTTGCCGGCCTCCAGCGCCAGCGGCGCACGGCGGCTGATGATGCGGTAGAGATAGTGGCGGCGCAGCGCCGAGAACCGTGCGTCGAAGAATTCGCTGGCGTTTGTCACATCGAGGATCGCGACGCGCTCGCCTGCCAGCCTCAGATGCGCGTTCAGCGCGTTCTGCAGCTTGAAGGGCGACCATTCCCTGGAGAGGTCGGCATGGACGACCTGGCCCATGGCATGCACGCCGGAATCGGTGCGGCCTGCACCGCGGATCGACACCACATCGCCGCTGGCCGAGAGGATGGCCTTCTCGATCGCGCCCTGCACCGAGGGACCATTTTCCTGCCGCTGCCAGCCGACATATTGCGAGCCGTCATATTCGACGATCATGCGGTAGCGGAACATCAGGCGAGCCTCGTGCCCTTGGCAAGCGGCGTGCCGCGCAGGAAGTCGGCGGCTGCCAACGGCTTGCCGCCGGCCTTCTGCAGCCTGGTCAATCTCACGGCGCCGGTGCCGCAGGCGACGACGAGATCGTCGCTCAACAGTTCACCCGCAGCGCCCGATCCCTCGGCGCGCTCGGAGCCCAGCACCTTGACGCGCTCGGGCTTGCCGCCGAACTCAAGCTCGAACCAGGCGCCCGGAAACGGCGCCAGACCGCGAATGTGGTTGTGAACGTCGGCGGCGTCACGGGAGAAATCGATACGCGTCTCGGCCTTGTCGATCTTCGATGCGTAGAGCACGCCCTCCCCGGGCTGCGGCGTCAGCGGCAGATCGTCCATCTCGAGCTTGACCATGGCCTCGGCCATCGCCCTCGCGCCCGTGAGCATCAACCGGTCGTGCAACTCGCCCGACGTCATGTTTTCGCCGATTGCCACTTCGCTGGTGATGGCGACGGCGCCGGTGTCCAGGCCCTTGTCCATCTTCATCACCATCATGCCGGTCTTTTCGTCTCCGGCCATGATCGCGCGCTGGATGGGGGCGGCGCCGCGCCAGCGCGGGAGCAGCGAGGCGTGGCCGTTGTAGCAGCCATATCGCGTGCCGTTGAGGATCGCTTCGGGAAGCAGCAGCCCGTAGGCGACGACGACGGCGACGTCGGCCTTGTGGGCGGCGAAGCGCTCGCGCTCTTCCAGATCCTTGAAATTGACGGGCGTGAAGACGGGAAGCCCCAGGAGCTCGGCGGCCTGATGCACCGGCGACTTCTGCAGATCCAGCCCGCGACGCCCGCCCGGGCGCGGCGGCTGGGTGTAGACGGCGAGGATCGTATGGCCGGCATCGACCAGCGCGCGCAGCGTCGGAACGGAGAACTCGGGCGTACCCATGAAGATGATGCGAAGAGACATTGTGTGCCGCCAATTCCTGGCTCAAGGCCAATCTTGAAGATCAGCCGCCTTCAAACGGGTTTACGAGCTTGAGATCAAGCCCTTCGAAGTCTTTTGTGTTGCGCGTGGCGAGCGTGGCGCCGTGGATGAGGCAGATTGATGCGATCATGGCGTCCTTGGTCTCCATCGAGCGGCCGACATTTCGACGAGCGGCGGCAAGCGCGCCATAGCGGCGCGCCGCCTCGATGGAGAAGCCAAGAACACGACCGGCAAAGTCGGCCTCGATCCGAGTGAAATCCGCGATCAGCGATGCCTTCCGGCGACCTTCGTCGAGCAGATGCAGACCGTAATACATCTCGCCAATGGAAATGGTCGTCAGGAACAGGGACTCGATCTCGAACCCGTTGAGCCAGGTCAGGATACGTTCACTGTTGAGCCGGCCCTGGATCTCGGAGATCACGTTGGTGTCGAGAACGATCATGGTTCGAAGCGCGGCGGATCGCGATCGGTTTCATGACGGAGCTCGGAAAAGGTCTCGACCTCATCCGCCGTCAGCCGCTCATCTCCCAACAACCCTCGCAAACGATTTCCCGCGGGCACGAGCGATTGCTCCCTGAGGATCTGGCCCCGCATCATTTCGATCGCTTCCTGCGAAAGACTGCGACCATTGCGGATCGCACGCTCCTGCAGATGCGCCTTCAAGTCGTCATCAAGGCCACGGATCAGAAGATCACCCATCTGGCACCTCCACTACGATATCACTGATATCATAGCACTTGGGTCCCGGGTTATCAACGCGAGGCTCAGAGCGCCTTGGTGGTCTTGGAGGCCTTGGTGAACTTCTTGATGACCATCTCGCGCTTCAGGCGGGAGATGTGATCGATGAAGAGCACGCCGTTCAGGTGGTCGATCTCGTGCTGCAGGCAGGTGGCGAGCAGGCTGTCTGCTTCCATCGTCTGCTCCTTGCCGTCGCGGTCGAGATACTTGACGCCCACGGTCGCCGGGCGCTCGACCTCGGCATAGTAATCGGGAATCGAGAGGCAGCCCTCTTCATAGACCGAGCGCTCGTCGGAGGAGGTGACGATCTCGGGATTGATGAAGACGAGCGGCTGCTTTTCCTCGCCCTCGCGCGAGACGTCGATGACGAGCATACGGCGCGCAACGCCGATCTGGATGGCGGCGAGCCCGATACCAGGAGCATCGTACATGGTCTCCAGCATGTCGTCGGCGAGACGCTGCAGATCGCTGTCGACGCGCTCGACCGGCTTGGAAACCTGGCGAAGCAACGGATCGGGAAGAATGATGAGTGGCTTGATGGTCATGGCGTTCCCATAACGCATCTTTTTGCGGGATGGAATTATCCGAAAGCCGGAGGCGGCGCTTTTTTACGCCGCCGTCGTCATTTCGACACTTTCGCCTCAGGCGGCGCGGCGCGGCGCCTCGTGGGCCGGTCGCGTGGCGCCACCGATGCGGAAGCGCTCGAGCAGGCCGACCAGGCCTTCCACCTCGTTGCGGAGGCGGCGGGTTTCGGCGGACGTGCGCTCGACCATTCCCGAATTCTGCTGGGTGATGGTGTCCATGTTGCGGATGGCGACGCTGACCTCGTTGACGCCGGTCGCCTGATCGCGGGCGGCGGCGGCGATATCGGCAACGAAGCTGTTGATAATGTCGATACGATCGATCATGTCGCTCAGGGATCGCCGGTGCTGCTGACGATGTCGACACCCTGGTTCACCTGCGCGGAGCTCTCGGAGATCAGCTTCTTGATCTCCTTGGCGGCATCGGCCGAGCGCTGCGCCAGCTGGCGGACTTCCTGGGCGACGACGGCAAAACCCTTGCCCGCCTCGCCGGCGCGCGCCGCTTCGACGCCTGCGTTCAGCGCGAGAAGGTTTGTCTGGAAGGCGATGTCGTCGATGACGCCGATGATCTTGGTGATCTCGCTCGACGACTTCTCGATGCCGGCCATGGCGGAGACGGCGCTGGTGACCAGTTCGCCGGAGTTCTTCGCCTTCTGCTGTGTTTCGCGCACGGCCGCGGACGCCTTCTCGGCGTTGGATGCCGTCTGGCCGACGCTGACGGAGAGCTGCTGCAGCGCGGCCGAGCTTTCCTCGACGCCGGCTGCCTGCTGCGCGGTGCGCAGCGCCAGATCGTCGGAGCCCTTGGCGATCACATCGGTGCCACGCAGGATCTCGCCGGACGTGCTGCGAACCGATGCGAAGGAGGCGCGCAGCGCCGCGACGGCGCGGTTGTAGTCGTCGCCCATGTCCTTGAAATTGCCCGGCAGATCATCGGGCAAGGTGGCTTCGAGATCGCCCCGCGACAGCGCTTCGAGACCACGGCGCAGATGGCTCAGCGCCATCGCCTGATCGGCTTCCGCCTTCTGGCGCTCTTCCTCGAGCTTCAGCCGCTTTTCTTCGAGCGCTTCGAGATAGACCGAGATCGAGTAGTCCATGTCCAGCATCGCGGCCTTGACGACGGCGGTCAGCTTTTCGGCGAGCAGCTTGCCCTGGCCGCGACCGAAGCGCGATGGCCATTCCTTGGCCATCAGGCCCCTGATCAGATCACTCATCAAGAGCGCGTAGCCGCCGATGTACCAGCGTGGCTCGAGGCCGATGCGCGCATGCGTCTTGCCGACCGCGACGACGCCCTTGACGTAGGCTTCGTCGAAGTTGCCGCCGGCGAGATTGGCCCAGTGGGTCTCCTGCCGCGACTTGGCATGGTTCATGTGCGATTTATCGGAAAAGAAGCTCGCGACCTGAGGCGTGCGCGCCAGCTTTCCGTAGAACCGGTCGAGCGCACCACCCAGCATCTCGGAAATCGCCGGCCGCATCTGGCGCAGCGATTGACGCGCGCTGTCATCCAGCTCGATGAAATCCAGGCGTTGCTTAAGACCGTTTTCTGGCTGCTGGCTGCTCATAATATATATCTGCTTCTTCATGTGATGAGGTGCAATTTGCGCGCAGCTTTTGCCGAATATAGTTTCGTAAGCGTTAAATTACCCCGTCATTTCTTAGCTGGCATTCGTGTGGCATCTCCCGCGCAAAGGCGGGTCTATCAATCATGTTCACGTTTTGATCTGGAAAAGCCGTGCGACTTTGCTATGGTGCGCGCATGACAACCAGCACCGACTCGCTCTCCGCCACCCTTTCAGGCTTCAGCCCCATGTCGCTCGCCCTTGCCGGCGCGGCCCTTGCGGCACTGATCGTGCTGATGATCATCCTTCTCGTTCGTGGCGGCCAGCTGCGGCGCGAACAGGCGGAAGAGGCGCTGGAGCGCGCCGCCGAAGCGGATGCGCGGATGAGGGAGCTGTTGCGGATCCAATCGGAAATGCAGGGGCGGATGGCCGCGATGGCGGAGGTGTTCGGCTCCAGGCAGTCGGAACTCAACCAGGCGATCAGCCAGCGGCTGGACGGCATGTCGCAGCGCGTCAGCTCGACCATAACGGAGCAGACCAAGTCCACGCATGAGAACCTGAGGAAGCTGCAGGAGCGGCTGGCGGTTATCGATGCGGCGCAGAACAACATCCAGACGCTTGCCAAGGATGTCGTCGGGCTGCAGGCGATCCTGTCCAACAAGCAGACGCGCGGCGCCTTCGGCCAGTCGCGCATGGAGACGATCGTCGCCGACGGCCTGCCGATCGGCGCCTATGCCTTCCAGCAGACGCTCGGCAACGGCTCGCGCCCGGATTGCACCATTCGCATGCCCAATGGCGCGCCGCCGCTCGTGATCGATGCCAAATTCCCGCTCGAGGCATGGAACGCCATTCGCGAAGCCGGCGGACCTGAACTCGCCAAGGCCGCGTCGCAGCAGTTTCGCCGCGATATGGAAATCCATATCCGCGATATCGCGGAGAAATATCTGATCCAGGGCGAAACCCAGGATACCGCGTTCCTGTTCGTGCCGTCGGAATCGATCTTCGCGGAAATTCACGAGAATTTCGAGGCGATCGTGCAGAAGGCGCATCGCGCCCGCGTGGTCATCGTCTCGCCCTCGCTGCTGATGTTGTCGATCCAGGTCATCCAGGCGGTGTTGAAGGATCAGCGGATGCAGGCGCAGGCGCATGTCATCCAGGGCGAGGTCGCCAACCTGATGGATGACCTCGGCCGCCTCGACGATCGCGTTCGCAAGCTGCAAGGGCATTTCGCCATGGCGCAGAAGGATGTCGACATGATCGTCACCTCCGCCGACAAGCTGACCAGACGCGGCGCCAAGATCGAGGCGCTGGAATTCGAAGGCGCGGAGGCAGGCCGCGCGGCGGACGAGGAAGCGCCCGCGTCGAAATCCGTCGAGAGCAGAACGGGACTTCTTAAGCTGAGGGTGGTTGACGACGAGTGACGCCTTCGGCAGTGTCGCGCCCGACAGAGAATTGGAAGGGACACCCGCAGCATGATCACCGTTTTCGGCTCCATCAACATGGACCTCATCGCCACGACGCAACGGCTTCCGAAGCCGGGCGAGACGGTGGCCGGCAACGGCTTTTCAACGGCGGCGGGCGGCAAGGGAGCCAACCAGGCGCTGGCCGCGCGTCGCGCCGGACGCACCGTGCACATGGCGGGCGCGGTCGGCCATGACGGCTTTTCGGACGAAGCGCTTGCCCTCCTCAAGGAGGCCGGCACCGATCTCCAGTCCGTCAAGCGCGCGGACCAGCCGACGGGAACCGCGATCATCCTCGTGGGCGGCGATGGCGAAAACATGATCGCCGTCGTGCCGGGCGCGAACGGCACGGTCACGCCGCAGGATGCGGATCAGGCCGTCGGCGCGATGAGCAAAGGCGACGTGCTGATGCTGCAGTTCGAAATTCCGCCGGCGTCGGTCGAACGCGCGCTTGTCGCCGCCCGCGCCAAGGGGGTGACGACGATCCTCAATCTCGCGCCGCTGATTGCGGATGCCGGGCGTCTCGGGCGCCTCGCCGATATCGTCATTGCCAACGAAACCGAGTTCGAGCTTCTGGCCGGGCAGGAAAACATGAGTGCCGAGGATCGCGAGGCCGCACTGAGGCGCCTCAACGCCGAGACGGGACAGACGCTGATCGTCACGCTTGGCGGCGATGGCGTGGTGGCGATCCGAGACGGCGCGATATCGCGCGCGAAGGGGCTGAAGATCGAGCCGGTGGATACCGTCGGCGCGGGCGACACCTTCTGCGGATACTTCGCCGCCAGCCTCGACGAAGGGCTCGATTTCGAGCCCGCGCTTCGCCGCGCGGCCGTTGCCGGCTCGCTCGCATGCCTCAAGCCGGGTGCCCAGCCTTCCATCCCTTCGCGGGATGACGTCGCAAACAAACTATAAGCATTATCAACCGGCGACATCGGCGCCGCGTTTGCCTGCGATGGGGCGAAAATTCATCGCATTTCACTCAAATTTAATAGGTTTCCGGCGATCTTCCGCGTGATCGCCGGCTCCCTTCTCCAAGGGGATACGGCACTCGCCACGGCGGCTCCATGATGAAGCCCGCCCTTGCTTCTTGTGCCGGCGGATGCCTTGCCCGGCCCATCCTTGATCTCCCCCGAGGAATCCATGTTCATCTTTCGCATGAAATCGCTTGCGGCCAAACTCATTGTGATCACCGGCAGCGCGATCGCGCTGGTTCTCCTGATCTCCAATTTCTTCCTCATCGACCAGACTCGTGATCGCGTGGACACGCTGACCATGGATCAGGCCAATCTCGAGGCAAAGGCAATCGCCAACGAAGTTGCTTCCTCGGTCGGCGAACTCGCCGGCGCGGCGCGTTCCATGGCCGGCGTCATCGGTCGCGGCCAGGAAGGCAAGTATCTCGACCGCAAGGCGATCGTCGATATGCTGAAGGCCAATGTCGAGCGCAACCAGTTCGCCTTCGGCAGCTGGTTCGGCGAAGAGCCGAACGCATTCGACGGCCAGTCGCCGTCCTTCGCCGGCCGCACGGATCTCGGCTCGGACAAGACGGGCGCTTTCAATGCCTACTGGACCAAGAAGAAGGATGGCGGCTTCACCTTCTCCGTCTTCGGATCGGACTACAAGGCCGAATGGTACAGCCTCGCCGCCGCAAGCAAGAAAGGCGCGATCTCCTCGCCTTACGCTGAAAGCACCACCGGCGAGAACACCGCGATGACCTCCATCGCCTACCCGGTCATGTCCGGCGGCAAGATGATCGGCGTCAGCGGCGTCGATATCTCGCTGAAGGCCCTGTCCGACAAGCTCGGCGGATTGAAGCCGTTCGGCACCGGCCGCGTGACCCTGCTCTCGCAGGGCGGCAACTGGATCGTCCCGCCAGCCAAGGATCTGGCAATGAAGCCCTACGAGGGTGAGGGTACCGATGCCGTGAAGAGCGGTCTTGCCACGCTCACGCCCTCGATCGTCAAGGATCTCTCGGTCGATGGCGGCGAGCTGTTCGACCGCGTGGTCTATCCCTTCGCGCTGCCCGACGTGAACACGAACTGGGTCATCCTCGTCGATGTGCCGCACAGCGCGGTCGCCGGGCCGGTGCAGGACCAGACCTTCATGATGATCGTGGCAGGCATCATCGTTCTGGCCGCCGTCATGCTGGCGCTCTACTTCGCCGTCCGCACCTTCGTGCAGAAGCCGCTCGGCGGCCTGGTTGCCAGCGTCAGGATGCTGAGCGAGGGCCGCTATGACCAGCCGGTCACCGGACAGGAACGCTCGGACGAGACGGGTTCGGTCGCCAAGGCGCTCGAAGGCTTCCGCCACGCGCTGGCCGACAGCCGCCGCCTCGAAGCAGAAGCGAGGACCCAGCGCCAGGAAGCGGAAGACGAGCGTGGCCGTTCGGAAAGCGAACGCCAGCAGTCGGTTTCGCTGCAGCGCCAGATCGTCTCGATCGTCGGCGCCGGTCTTTCGGAGCTATCGCAGGGCAATCTCGGCCACCGCATCACCGACGAATTCCCGGGCGAGTACAACAAGCTGAAGCAGGACTTCAACGCCGCCTTGGCCGCGCTTGAAGAGACCATCACGACGATGAACCTCAGCGTCGTCAACATCGGCTCCGGCACCAGCGAAATCAGCGGCAGCGCCTCGGATCTCGCCAAGCGCACCGAGCAGCAGGCGGCAAGCCTGGAAGAGACGGCAGCGGCTCTGAACGAGCTGACCGCGCAGGTCAACTCGAGCGCCGACAATGCCCGCACGGCCGCCGACAACGTCAACCATGCCTGCGAGGATGCGGAGCGCTCCGGCGATGTCGTACGCAAGGCGATCGCCTCGATGCACGGCATCGAGCAGTCCTCCACCGAGGTCTCGCGCATCATCGGCGTCATCGACGAGATCGCGTTCCAGACCAACCTGCTGGCGCTCAACGCGGGCGTCGAGGCCGCGCGTGCCGGTGAAGCCGGCAAGGGCTTCGCCGTCGTTGCCCAGGAAGTTCGCGAACTGGCCCAGCGTTCGGCGAACGCCGCCAAGGAGATCAAGACGCTGATCAACACCTCGGCCGTCCAGGTCAAGGAAGGCGTCGATCTCGTCGGCCGCGCCGGCGACACGCTGCACAACATCTCCGAGCAGGTGATGCGCATCAACGGTCTGATCCGGGAAATCTCGGCATCGGCCAGCGAGCAGGCGATCGGCCTCAAGGAAGTCAGCCAGGCGATGAACCAGATGGACCAGGTGACGCAGCAGAACGCCGCCATGGTCGAGGAGACGACCGCGGCCAGCGTGACGCTGAACGAGGAGGCACAGACGCTGCAGCAGCTGGTCGCCCGCTTCCGCGTCGGCAACGGCAACCACGCGTCATCCCTGCGCTCCACGGCCCAGCAGATGCGGGCGCCGACGCCGGCACCAAGCTACCGTCCGTCGTCGCAGCCGAGCTACCGCCAGGCAGCCGCCCCCGCTCCGCGCCGCGCTGTCGCGCAGTCGCACGGATCGGCGGCCGTCGCGCAGGACAATTGGGAAGAGTTCTGAGCCGATCGGCTGAGCCAAAACAAAGAGAGGCGCCGGAGCGATCCGGCGCCTCTTTTCATTTGAACTGGAGATGATCAGGCCGCGTTGGAGGTCTGCTCTTCGTTGAGGAAGGCATAGATCGCCGAGGCGCTGTCGGTGGCGCGCAGCTTGGCCACGAGATCGTGGTCGCGCAGGACGCGGGCGATGCGCGAGAGCGCCTTCAGATGATCGGCGCCGGCGCCTTCCGGCGCCAGAAGCAGGAAGACGAGATCGACCGGCTGATCGTCCAGCGCTTCGAAATCGACCGGCTGTTCGAGACGCGCGAAGATGCCGACGATGGAATTGACGCTTGCCAGCTTGCCGTGCGGAATGGCGATACCATTGCCGACACCGGTGGAACCAAGCCGCTCGCGCTGCAGGACGACGTCAAAGATCTCGCGCTCGGACAGCCCGGTGACTTTCGACGCCTTGGCCGACAATTCCTGCAGGAGCTGTTTCTTGGAGTTGACCCTGAGAGCGGGAATGATCGCATTCTGCTGCAGCAAATCTGCCAAAGCCATTTCTTTTTCCTTTTGTGCCAAGCCGGGGGAGCGGCAGATGCCCGCCGCTCCGCTCCGTTGCCTCAGCTTTTGATGTTGGCTGCGTCTATCCAGCCAATGTTGCCGTCGTGCCGACGGTAAACGATGTTCAACTGTTCGTTACCCGGGCTGCGGAAGAGCAGCAGGGGCTCGTCCGTCATGTCGAGCGCCATCACGGCGGTCGCGACGGACATGGTCTTCATCTGCTTGGTGCTTTCGGCAACGATCGCCGGTGCGAAATCATCGGCGACCTCGTCGTCATGATCCGGCATGCCATCCATGACGGTGTAGGCGACTTCGGCAAAACCATTCAGATGATTCCCGGCATGGTGATCCTTGAGCTTGCGCTTGTAACGGCGAAGTCGCTTCTCGATACGCTCGGAAGCGGCGTCGAATGCCAATTGAGGGTCCATTGCCTCGCCAGCCGCGTGCAAAATCACGCCACTGTCGAGATGAACCTTGCAATCGGCGGCGAAACGGGCGTTGGCCTTTTGTACGATCACTTGACCAGAATACCCTCCGTCGAAGTATTTCGTGACGGCCACGGCAATTTGGTCCTCTATCCGCTGACGGAACGAGTCACCAATTTCCATATGTTTACCGGATACACGCACACTCATGGAGTTTCCCTTCTTATGTGGTTTGCGAGTACCAGTTTACGCCAAGCCTGACTCTCATCCAAGCACTTCGCGCAATCTCAAGCAAGATCGGCCGAAGTTCTCGGCTGTGGGCGCCCTTTGGATTGATGGGGATAACCTCTAACGCCAGTCACAGCGTCAATTTGGCGCGGCTTCTAGCCAGAAGTTACCAAAAAGTCAACACGGGCCCTGTTTTCTCGCGGGGGCGGGACGCGTCGGCCGGAACAGACCGAACTGCTCAGAAGCCCGCGACCTTCGCGAGCGCTCGCTTTTCCCGCCGGCGCTGGACGGAGGAAGCGATATTCATGGCTTCACGATACTTCGCCACCGTCCGGCGAGCAAGCTCCACCCCACTCCCCTTTAGGATGTCTACGATATCATCATCTGAGAGTACGGCGTCGGGGCTCTCCTGCGCGATCAGCGCGCGGATCCTGTGACGCACGGCCTCGGCCGAATGGCTGTCGCCGCCTTCCACCGCGCTGATCGACACCGTGAAGAAATATTTGAGCTCGAACAGGCCGCGCGGCGTCAGCATGTACTTGTTCGACGTCACGCGGCTGACGGTCGATTCATGCATCTTGATCGCCTCGGCCACCGTCTTCAGGTTGAGCGGGCGCAGGTGGTCGACGCCGTGGAGCAGGAAGGCATCCTGCTGGCGGACGATTTCGGTCGCCACCTTCATGATCGTCTTGGCGCGCTGATCGAGGCTGCGCGTCAGCCAGTTGGCCGTCTGCAGGCATTCCGACAGAAAGGCGTGGTCATCGCCATTCTTGGTGACCTTGGCGAAATAGGCCTGGTTCACGAGGACGCGCGGCAGCGTATCCGGGTTGAGCTCCACCAGCCAGCTGCCATCGGCGCTCGGCCGCACGACGACGTCGGGCATGATCGCTTCGGACACCGCCGTCTCGAAGCCGCTGCCCGGCTTGGGGTTCAGCTGGCGGATCTCGCTCAGCATGTCGAGCAGGTCCTCTTCGTCGACGCCGCAGAGCCGCTTCAGCGTCGCGAAATCGCGACGGGCCAGCAATTCGAGATTGCCGACGAAAGCCTGCATGGCCGGATCGAGGCGATCCTTCTGGCGCAGCTGGATCGCCAGGCATTCCGACAGGTTACGCGCAAAGACGCCGGGCGGATCGAGCGTCTGCAGCGCGGCCAGAACCCGCTCGACATCGGCCATGCCGGCGCCGAGCCGTTCGGCCGCTTCATTCAGATCGGCATGGAGGTAGCCTGCCTCGTCCAGCTGGTCGGCGAGATACCGGCCGATCAGCTGGTCGGCCATATCGGGCAAAACGAAAGGCATCTGCTGGGCAAGATGGTCGCGCAGCGAGACCTGGCCGGCGACGAAATCGTCCAGGTCGTAGCCATCCGCCCCCTCGCCGCCGCCCGGCATCGATTTCCACTGGCTGATCAGTTCGGGCGCGTCGGGCCGCTGCGGCACGCCGTCGTCGGGAAAGACGTTGGCGTAGTTGGCGTCGAGTTCGTCGCTCATCCTGACGGCGCCGGCGCCATCGGCGCGATCGGACCAGTCACCCGACATGACTTCGGAGCGGCTGTCGTAATCTTCGTCGAAGCCCTGCTCTTCGGCGTGGCGGGCGTGCGCATCGTCCTCGTCGCCGGCGCGATCACTGCCCGTTTCGGCGTCATTTGACGGAAACTCGAGCAGTGGATTCTTTTCGACTTCCTGAGCGATGAACTGGGTGAGTTCGAAGTGCGTCATCTGAAGCAGCTGGATGGACTGCATCAGCTGTGGTGTCATCACCAGCGATTGGCTTTGGCGCAGGTATAAATTGGCCGAAAGTGCCATGATGGACGCAAAACTCCCGCTCGGTTCCTCCGGGAAAACAGTGTCCTATAACGGGGATAGAGCGCCGTGCGTCCGTAGGACGCACAAAGGACGCTCTAACTCGTTGAATTTACATATCGGACGTAACGAAAATCGATCGCGATTTTCATTACGTCCGATATGTGGGACCACTGATATCCAAGTTGGCCCAAAAATTGCTTTTTTATGCTATTTGGTCAAGCGGAACTATGCGGGAAGGTGAATTTCCGCTGTGAGAGCCCCATGAACAAAGGGGCTCGCGATCAAAAAAGACAAACGATCAGAGGCTGAAGTTGTCGCCGAGATAAAGCCTGCGGACTTCCGCATTGTTGACAATATCGTTCGCCCGACCATGCGTCAGCACTTCGCCGGCATGGATGATATAGGCACGGTCGATCAGGCCGAGCGTCTCGCGGACATTGTGGTCGGTAATCAAGACACCGATGCCGCGCGCCGTCAGATGATGCACGAGGTTCTGGATGTCGGACACCGAGATCGGATCGACACCGGCGAAAGGCTCGTCGAGCAGCATGAATGTCGGGTCGGTGGCCAGCGCGCGGGCGATTTCCAGGCGGCGGCGCTCACCGCCGGACAGGGATACGGCTGCACTCTTGCGCAGCTTGCGGATGTGGAACTCGTCGAGAAGTTCGTCGAGCTTCTTCTCGCGCTGCGCCCTGTCCTTCACATGCACCTCGAGGACGGCGCGGATGTTTTCCTCCACCGTCAGCCCGCGAAAGATCGAGGCTTCCTGCGGCAGATATCCGACGCCGAGGCGCGAGCGGCGATACATCGGCATCGACGTGACGTCGTTGCCGTCGATCTCGATCGTGCCTTCGTCGACGGGGACCAGACCGGTGATCATGTAGAAACAGGTCGTCTTGCCGGCACCGTTCGGCCCGAGAAGGCCGACGGCCTCGCCACGACGCACGACCAGCGAAACGCCGTTGACGACGCGCCGGGTGCTGTATGTCTTCGTCAGACCGCGCGCGATCAGGGTGCCCTGATAGCGGCTCTTGTCAACGGCACCGCCATCTGCGGCGGCCTGTTGCCCGGTCTTGCCGAACATATTCGATAGCGAGAATAATTTCACGTGCTGGCCGGGGTCAGTTCTTTTTCTGGGATTGCGGATCGAGCTGAATCTGGACGCGGCCCCCGCAGCTTTCCAGTTGTGCCTGACCCGTCGCCATCTGCACCGTCAGCTGGCATCCTGTGAAGACGTTTCCGCCATCCGTCAGAACGACCTTGTCGCCCTTCAGGACGAAGAGCTGCTTTGCCATGTCGAACGAACCGTTGTCGGCGGTCGCGGTCTGCGTGCCGGAGGTGAGGAACACCTTGTTCGAGACGAGGATGCGGTCGATGTCGGCGCTGCTCGATGAGAGGCCGGATGCCGGTGTCGCGCTTTCGGCGGCCTTGGTGGCCGGCGCGCTACCATCGGTGGCGGCATCCTTCGCCTTGTAGAACACCCGCATTTGACCGGCCTGCAACGTGGTCGTCCCCTGGACGACCTTCACGTTGCCGGTGAAATCGGCGATGCGTTCCTGGTCCTTGATCTCGAGCTTGTCGCTTTCGATCTGGATCGGCTGATCCTTGTTGAGCTGCAGCCCGCTCATCTGGCTGGTTGTCGCCTGCGCCATCGCGGCTCCGGCCAACAGCAGGAGTGCAAGCGCACCGTTCGTGAATACTGCGCCCGCCTTGCGGGTAGAAATGCGACAATCTTTTGCCATGGTGACCCGGGTGTTAAGTGCCCTGTTTGCGAATAACGGTGGGATTCACGTTCATTCGAACGCTCCCCTCGAACGTGATCGTCCGTCCCTTATCTGTCATCTTGAGCGAGCGCGCAACAACAGAAGCGCCATCTTTTTTGATGTCGACGGGGTCGCTGGTGATGAGCTTTCCGCCTTTGACATCGACCTGCGCCGTCTGGAACTTGGCGGTCAGGCCGTCACTCATGTTGATGACGAAGGGCGAGGTGATGTTGAGGTTGTCGGTCGCGCGGTCATAATCGGCGGTTGTCGCCTCGACGCGGGCGACCAGATCGTCCTTGACCGGAACCACCGCCTTGACGGTTTCGAGCGAGATCAGGTTCGGATTCTTGATGTCCTGCAGCGCCCGTTCGGCGAGCATCGAATAGTTGATGCCTGCGGCATTGCGGCCGGCGATCGCCGGTTTCAGCATCACGACCTTGCCGTTCTCGATCTTGGCGCCCTCGATCTTGATGTTCTCGGGCAGATAGGTGCGGATCACCGAGACGCCGATGAAGGCGAGCGAGACGATCACGGCGGCGACAGGCAGCAGAACCTTCAGCCGGCGCACGCGCTGGGAGTGAAACCGCGCCGCGCCATAGGCGCTTTGCGCAGGCTTGGCATAGGCAGCCTGCCCGCCATTATCCAAGGTGTTGAGCATTCATTCGGTCCGTGTCGATGATAGGACGGCGTATATAGGGAGCGCTTTCGCCCGATCACAGTTCGTTTCGCATTATTACACTGACTTGCCAATATGGATTTTTTTCTGCAACAAGCAAGAAAACCGCAAAACCAATCGACACAGCGTTTCCGCATATCTATTGCACTCTACGTCAAAAGAGTTGTGTGAGACTTGCCGACCGGAGGAATAGATGGACAGTTCCATGATCGCGGATCGCCGCAGACTACGCCGCAAGGTCGGTTTCTGGCGGGTGGTGGCCGTGCTGCTGCTGCTCGGGCTCGCGCTCGCCTTTTACGGCTTCCTGTTCGCCGACAACGCCAACCGGCGCCCGCATGTGGCGCGGGTGACGATCTCCGGCCTGATCACCGACGACAAGGAACTGCTCGAGCGTCTGGACAAGATCAAGGACGACGATGCGGTGAAGGCGCTCGTGGTTTCCATTTCCTCGCCCGGCGGGACGACCTATGGCGGCGAGCGGATCTTCAAGGCGATCCGCGCGATCGCGGCCAAGAAGCCCGTGGTTTCCGACATCCGCACGCTCGCGGCATCGGCCGGCTACATGATCGCCACCGCCGGCGATACGATCATCGCCGGCGACAGCTCGATCACCGGCTCGATCGGGGTGATCTTCCAGTATCCGCAGGTCAAGCCTCTGCTCGACAAGCTCGGCGTCTCGATGGAGTCGATCAAATCCTCGCCGCTGAAGGCGGAACCCTCGCCCTTCAATGCGGCGAGCGACGACGCCAAGGCGATGATCAACAACATGGTCGTCGACAGCTACGCCTGGTTCGTCGATCTGGTCGCCGATCGCCGCAAGCTGCCACGCGAAGACGTGCTGAAACTGGCCGACGGCAGCATCTTCACCGGGCGCCAGGCGTTCAAGGCAAAGCTTGTCGACCAGCTCGGCGGCGACGACGAAATCCGGGCGTATCTGGCCACCAAGAACGTCAGCAAGGACCTGCCCGAGATCGATTGGAACAAGAAGAGCACCACGCCGTTCCTGCTCGCAGGCGCGGCCTCGCAGATCCTGACGCTTCTCGGATACGGCGATCTCGCCAGAAGCCAGGACCTCACGGGAATTCTGCCGCAAAAGTTGCTTCTTGACGGGCTCGTTTCAGTTTGGCAGGTTGGCAATGATTGATAAGAAATCAATAATTTAAGGGGGCCACCGTGATCAAGTCCGAGCTGGTGCAGATAGTTGCGGCTCGCAACCCGCATCTTTACCATCGCGATGTGGAAAATATCGTGAACGCGGTTCTCGACGAGATCACCGATGCGCTGGCGGCGGGCAACCGCGTCGAGCTGCGCGGTTTCGGCGCCTTTTCGGTAAAGAACCGTCCCTCGCGCTCGGGCCGCAACCCGCGTACCGGCGATACCGTGTTCGTCGAGGAGAAGTGGGTTCCGTTCTTCAAGACCGGCAAGGAGCTGCGCGAGCGGCTGAACCCCGGACAGGCCGACCAGGACGATTGATCGCCGCCCGCCTCACACGCCCGCGACGAAACCGCACTTGAACTTCACGGCAGCTTTTCTATCCTGTGGCTGAACGAACGCGCCGCTATTGACGAGCGTGCGCAAGCATGTGGAGGCCTGCGATGGCGAAGAAGATTATCAACCTCCTGATTTTGCTGCCGCTCGGCATCATCCTGATCATTTTTTGCGTCGCCAACCGGCAGAGCGTGACGCTGGCGTTCAATCCGTTCCGGCCAGAGGACCAGGTGCTGTCGCTATCGGCGCCCTTCTTCGTCTTCCTGTTCATTGCGCTCATCATCGGCATGTTCGCGGGCTCGGCGGTTACCTGGGTGAACCAGGGCAAGCATCGCAAGCGGGCGCGCAACGAGGCCAAGGAAGCCGTTCGCTGGCAGGGCGAAGCCGACCGTCACAAGGCGCGCTCCGAAGACATCGCCGGACAGCTGCCGTCGCGCTAAGACTTCAGGTTTTTCAGCAACGCCTGACATAATGCGCGCGGTGATTTCGGCTTGCCAAGGCCTTGCACCGCGCCATCTGTCTTCATAGCTATGTCCAATAGAACCCGTTGCGGCCGTCTTTGGAAAAGCAGTTTCACTGCCTCAGCGCGTCGCTTCATGAGGATGAAACCATGAACACAGATCAGATCCTGAAATCGGTCGTCGCCGTCCGCAGCACCATACCCGAGGATGCCTTCACGGCTGATACGCTGGGTACGCGGCGCGAGGGCAACGGCGTGGTCATCAAGGACAGCGGTCTGGTGCTGACGATCGGCTATCTGATCACCGAGGCCGAGGAAGTGTGGCTCACCGCCCATGACGGGCGGGTCGTGGCGGCCCATCCGCTCGGCTATGACCAGGAGACCGGCTTCGGCCTCTTGCAGGCGCTCGGCCCCCTCAACCTGCCGGCGCTGGAATTCGGGGACGCGACAGCGGCAGAGCTTGGGCAGGCCGTGATGCTGATCGACGGGACCGGCGAGTTCGTCGATGCCAGGATCGTCGCCAAGCAGGAATTCGCCGGCTACTGGGAATACCTGCTCGACGAAGCGATCTTCACCACGCCCGCGCACCCCTCCTGGGGCGGGGCGGCGCTTGTCGATGGCGAGGGCAAGCTGATCGGGATCGGTTCGCTGCGATTGCAGATGAGCCAGGGCGGCGATGTGGCCGATATCAACATGATCGTCCCGATCAACCTGCTGACACCCATTCTCGACGACCTGACGACGCGCGGCCAGGTCAACAAGCCGGCACGCCCCTGGCTCGGCGCGTTCTCGGCCGAAAGCAACGGCGACGTGATCGTGATGAGCGTCGCCGAGGGCAGCCCGGCGGATCAGGCCGGGCTCAAACGTGGTGACGTCATCTCGGAAATCCGCGACGGCGAGGTCGACGGGCTGGCCGACTTCTACCGCAAGATCTGGAGCAGCGGCCCGGCTGGCGCCGAGATCCCCATGCGCATCCTGAGGGATGGCCGCGAGGCGTGGCTGCGCGTGCACTCCGCCGATCGCAACAGCTTCCTGCGCAAGCCGCAGATGCAGTGATGTCTCAGCGCTCGGGAAAGAAGGTCATCTCTTCGTATTCGCCTTCACGCGATGCTCCCTTGCCGGTCACCACGAAGCCATGGGCGCGATAAAAGGCCTTGGCGCGCTCGTTGCGGTCGAGGCATTTCAGCCGGTAGGTCTTGTCGGGCCAATAGGGCAGCGCCCTTAGAAGAGACTGGCCGACGCCGAGGCCGCGATACTGTTTCCTGATATAGAGCATGTGGATGAAGTCGTCGGGCGACCATAGCGTCATGAAGCCCGATATCTCGCCATCCGGCATTTCGGCGAGCCACAGCAGTTCGCCCTGCGTGTGCGCCGCGAAATCCTCGTGGCGGAAAGCCTGCGGATCGACCCAGGTGAAGGTATCGCGACGCACCGCGAGATAGATATCCGCGAGTTCTTCCAGGTCTGCCTTTTCTGGCGATCGGATGATCCAGTGCATGGCTATGGATGTAGCCGAGACGGCATGGGCTGCCAATTACCTCGTTGGTTTCTTGTTCGGCAACGGCCTTTTATTCCGCGGCCTTGGCGCTGACCGCCGCATTGAAATCGGAAAAGAAGCGTTGCGCGAGCTTCTGCGACGAGGAATCGATCAGCCTGGCGCCGAGCTGGGCGATCTTGCCGCCGACATCGGCGCCGGCGCGATAATGCAGGACGGTCTCTCCCCCGTCGTCCTCCAGCGTCACATCGGCCGACCCCCTGGCGAAGCCGGCGATGCTGCCCTTGCCTTCCGCCGTAAGCGTGTAGCTCAAGGGCGCATCGATGTTGGAGACGCGGATTTCGCCGGTAAAAGTCAGCGGCACCATGCCGATCTTGACCCGGATCGTGGCGACGAGCTCGTTCGGACCCGTAAAGGCCAGCGACTGGCAGCCGGGAATGCATTCCTTGAGGATATCGGGATCGTTGAGGCCAGCCCACACGACGTCGCGCGGCGCGGTGATACGCTCTTGTCCGACGAAGTCCATCACAATCCTCCCATTTTCACGTCATCGAACATATCGCGGCGGGAAAGCGCTTTGCCAAGGTGAAAATGGGATGCTATTTGCACGGGCTCTATCAAATTCAGCACGCGGAACACCACGTTGAGACAAAAAGAACGCCGGCCGGGCCAGAAATCCGGCACGGGCCCCGCCAGTGGACGCCGCGGCGACGAGCGCGGCAACAGCCGCCCGCCGAAGCCGGCGAACAGGCCCGCGCCACCGCAACAGGCCGCGCGCGAGCCCGCCTCCGCGCCAGCGGCGCCGGAGCGCCCATTGATGGAGCGCAGCGGCGAGCGCCCGCCCGAGCGCGTTCCCGTCATTCTCGAATCCCTCGGCGCCGGCGATTTTCACCTGATCGACAGCGGTAACGGGGAGAAGCTCGAACAATACGGCCCCTACCGGATCATTCGTCCGGAAGCACAGGCGCTGTGGAAGCCGTCGCTTCCGAGCCACGTCTGGGACAAGGTCGACGCGGCCTTTACCGGCGACACCGACGAGGAAGGGACCGGCCGCTGGCGTTTTCCGAAGGAAGCGCTGGGCGAGACCTGGCCGCTCAACCTTCTCGGCGTCGATTTCCTCGGCCGCTTCACCTCGTTTCGCCATGTCGGCGTGTTTCCCGAGCAGATCGTTCACTGGACGTGGATGAAGCAGCAGGTCGAAGCCGCCGGCCGGCCGCTGAAGGTGCTGAACCTTTTCGGCTACACGGGCGTCGCCTCGCTGGTGGCGGCCGCGCCGGCGCCGAGGTCACGCATGTCGATGCCTCCAAGAAAGCGATCGGCTGGGCGCGCGAGAACCAGGCGCTGAGCGGGCTTGAAAAGGCACCGATCCGCTGGATCTGCGAAGACGCGATGAAGTTCATCCTGCGCGAGGAGCGCCGCGGAAACAGCTACGACATCATCCTGACGGACCCGCCGAAATTCGGCCGCGGACCGAATGGCGAAGTCTGGCACCTGTTCGAACACCTGCCCGTGATGCTCGACATCTGCCGCGAGATCCTGTCGCCCAAGGCTGTCGGCCTCGTGCTGACGGCCTATTCGATCCGCGCCAGCTTCTATTCCATCCATGAGCTGATGCGCGAGACGATGCGCGGCGCCGGCGGCGTGGTGGAATCCGGAGAGCTGGTGATCCGCGAGGCCGGGCTTGACGGCAACACGCCGGGCCGCGCGCTCTCCACGTCCCTCTTTTCCCGCTGGGTGCCGAAATGAGCCACGAACACCGCGACAACGGTCCCCGCAGGGTCGGCCAGGTGAAGGAAGTCACCTCGCTTGCCAATCCGATCATCAAGGACATCAAGGCGCTCAGCGACAAGAAGACCCGCGAGCAGAGCGGCACCTTCATGGCCGAGGGCCTGAAGCTCGTCATCGACGCGATCGAGCTTGGCTGGACGATCCGCACGCTTGTCTACGCCAAGGCCGCGAAGGGCAAGCCGCTGGTCGAACAGATGGCGGCGAAAACAGTTGCCTCCGGCGGGCTGGTGCTCGAGGTCAGCGAAAAGGTTCTCTCCTCGATCACCCGCCGCGACAATCCGCAGATGGTGGTCGGCGTGTTCGAAAACCGCTGGAAGCCGCTGCGCGACATTCGCCCGGCCAAGGGCGAGACATGGATCGCGCTCGACCGCGTTCGCGATCCCGGCAATCTCGGCACGATCATCCGCACCGCCGACGCGGCCGGCGCTTCCGGCGTCATCCTGGTCGGCGAGACCACCGACCCGTTCTCGCTCGAGACGGTGCGCGCCACGATGGGCTCGGTCTTCGCCATGCCCGTCTCGCGGGCGACGCCGGAGGAGTTCATCGCCTGGAAGAAGCAGGCGGGCGTTTCGCTGGTCGCCACGCATCTGGCCGGTTCCGTCGACTACCGCACGATCGACTACAAGACCAAGCCGGTCGTCATCCTGATGGGCAACGAACAATCCGGCCTGCCGGAGCAGCTTGCGCGCGAGGCCGATGCTCTCGCGCGCATTCCGCAGCAGGGCCTGGCCGATTCACTCAATCTGGCGGTCGCCAGCGCCGTCATGATGTTCGAGGCGCGCCGCCACCTTCTCTCACTGTCCGAGGCCAAATGACCGATCAGACACAAGACCGCCCGACGCTGCTTTCGCGCCCGCTGCCGATCCTGATCGGCGTCATCGCCGCCGTGTTGCTCGACCAGATCATCAAGATCGCCGTCGATCGCACGCTTCCGTTTCAGGAGGCGGTAGAGGTCATCCCGATGCTGGCGCTTTACCGCACCTATAATTACGGCGTCGCCTTCTCGATGCTGTCGGGCATGGACGGGTGGTTCATCGTCGGCATGCGGCTGATCATCGTCGCCTTCGTGCTCTGGCTCTGGCGCCGCACCGACAAGCACCGCACCTTCGCCCATCTCGGCTACGCATTCATCATCGCCGGCGCGCTGGGCAACATCCTCGACCGTTTCCTTTATGGACACGTGGTCGACTACATCCTGTTCTATACCGAGACATGGTCCTTCGCTGTTTTCAACCTGGCCGATATTTTCATCACGACCGGCGCGGGATGCGTGATTTTGGACGAGCTATTGCAACCCAAGACCAGCGATAAATAAAATCTTAGCGTTTTGCTGAAGGCATTTGGAACAGCCGGCGTGCTAATTTGAACCTATGGTCGGACTGGGTCAGTTACACGATAAGCTTGCCGACGCCTTCGGCGCGCCTGCCGCTCATCGCCAAGATGAGCAGGCCGCGATCCCGGCTGACATGTCCCATACGGCACCGGAGCAAGGCCCCGTCGCCGCCGCTCCCGTGATCGCCACCTCGGCCCGCAGACTGCTCTCCTACTGGCTCGGCGGCGCCGGCATCGTCTCGGCCATCCTGCTGCTCGCGCTCGGTCATGTCGGCGGCCCGCTGCTGATGTCGATCGGCATCGGCGCGCTGGTGCTTGCCGCGATCGTTGGCTTCGCCGTCTTCTCGACCCGCCGCCATCACACCCGGGCACGCACCGGCGACGACGCCATGCGCGGCGGGAGCGATACCGCGCTCTTCGCCAGCATCCACGACGCGCTCGGCGACATCACGGTGACCCGGACGATCGATCGCCGGATCGTTGCCGCCAACGACCTGTTCCGGCGGCTGACCGGGCGACCGAACCCGATCGGACAGACCTGCGAGGAAATGGGCATCGCCTTTCGGCCCGGCACGGAACCGCATCGCTACGACGTCGAGATTTCGACGCCGGAGGGGCAGCGCATCTTCTTCTGGCGCGATGTGGTGACGCGCAACCCCGCCGACGGAAAGCTGCTTTTGCACAGCATCGCCCGCGACGTCACCGCCGATCGCATCGCGGCGCAGGAGCGCGAGGAGGCGCGGCAGAAGGCGGAGTTCAACAGCGCCTCGAAATCACGGCTGCTTGCCACCGTCAGCCACGAACTGCGCACGCCGCTGTCGGGCATTCTCGGCATGACGCATCTCCTGACCGAAACGCGGATGACCCAGGAGCAGGACAATTACCTGACCGGCATCCGGCAGTCCGGCCATGCGCTGACCCAGCTGGTCGAGGACCTGCTCGATTTCTCGACCATCGAGGTCGGCCGCTTCCAGCTGCGCCCGCGGTCGGAATCGGTGCGCAAGCTGCTCGAAAGCGTCGTCGAGATGCTTGCCCACCGCGCCCACGAAAAGGGCATCGAGATCGGCTCGACCGTTTCGTCGGACGTTCCCGAACTGATGAACTTCGACGCCGCGCGCCTGCGCCAGGTGCTGTTCAACGTGATCGGCAACGCGGTGAAATTCACCCAGGTCGGCGGCGTGTTCATTCGCGTGTCGCTGCAGGAGGGCGAGCTTTCGATCACGGTCACCGATACCGGGCCGGGCATGACGGAAGAAGAGCAGGCGCGTGTCTTCGGCGAATACGAACAGGCGGGCACCATGGTGGAAAAGAGCAACGGCACCGGTCTTGGCCTTGCCATCTCGGCGCGCATCATGCGCGAATTCGGCGGCGCGCTGACGGTCGCCAGCGAAAAGGGCACCGGCACGGAATTTAGCATCCGCTTCCGCACCGAAGGGGACGAACAGCCCGCGCCGCGCCGCGACGCTTTGCTCGCGGGCAATCTCGTCGTTCTGCTGGCGCCGGCGGGGGCCGCCCGCATGGCGATTTCCGAGACCATCCGCACGCTCGGGGGCCAGTGCCACTTCGTCGAGGACGGCGAGACGGCGCGCTGGATCCTGCTCGACATGGCGGCGAACGGACGGCGCCCGACCGACATCATCGTCGACCACCGCATGTCGGCGGAGTTCGCCGCGAACCTGGCCGACCGGACGGATATCGCAGCCCTTGGCCTGCGCAAGATCTTCCTGGTCAACCCGGAAGAGCGCAACGCCCATTCGCTCGACCTCTTCGACGCCTGGCTGATCCGGCCGCTGCGCGAACAGTCGCTGATCGACGTGCTGCGCGGACGCATGCGCGGCATGGAAAAGCGCGACGCGCTGAACGACAACCAGCCTGGCTTCAGCGCAGGCATTCCGGATGCGGGCATTCAGGGCGGGCTGAGGATCGTGCTGGCCGAAGACGATCCGATCAATGCCATGCTGATCCGCGCCATGCTCGAAAAGGCCGGCCACAGCGTGCAGCATGTCGAACATTTCGAGGCGCTGCTCGACGCGGCGCTGGCGGAAGGAAGCGTGCGGCCGGATATCGTCATCAGCGATCTTTCCATGCCCGGCGGCGACGGCATCGAAATGATTGGCCGGCTACGCGGCCATGAGCGCCGGCTCGACATTCCCTCGGTGCCGATCATCGTCCTGACCGCCGACAAACGCGACGAATCGCGTCGTCAAGTCTTGCTGAACGGGGCAAACCGCGTCATGCTGAAACCCATAGACCCCATACGGCTGTTGACGGAAGTCCAGGCCGTCGCCGCGCTTTCCGCCCGCCGCGCGGAAGCACTGTAGCGATAAAGCACCCATGTGCCTCTTGCGTATTTGGGGGTTTAAAATGTCACTTTGCTGTCGCATATAAGTGTTTTATGGCGTCCTGAAGCCGGCAATGAAAGATTCGTCATGTCCGTGGATATCTGCAACCGTGAGCCCCTCGTCGACGCCCTTCCCCCCGCGCGGAAGGCCGAACAGATCGAGAGCGACGTGTTCGGCCGGATCGGCAATCTCGAAACGCGCCTTGCCCGCACGCCCGGCGAGATCGACGCAGCGCAGTCCGTTCGCTACCGGGTTTTCGTGGACGAGATGAAGGCGCAGCTTCCGGCGGAAGCGATGCGCCGCAAGCGCGACTTCGATGCCTACGACGCCTTCTGCGACCACCTGCTGGTGCTCGATCGCTCGATCGAGGGCGACAGCGAGGACCAGATCGTCGGCACCTACCGCCTGCTGCGGCAGGAGGTGGCGATGGCCAATGGCGGCTTTTACTCGGCTTCCGAATTTGACATCAACTCGCTCATCGCGCGCCATCCGGATAAGCGTTTCATGGAGCTCGGCCGCTCCTGCGTGCTGCCGGACTACCGCACCAAGCGCATCGTCGAGCTCCTGTGGCAGGGCAACTGGGCCTATGCGCTGAAGCACGGCATGAGCGCGATGTTCGGCTGCGCCTCCTTCCCCGGCATTCACCCGGAAATGCATGCGCTGGCGCTCTCGTTCCTGCGCCACAACGTCGCCGCCAAGGACGAGTGGGCCGTCGACGCCCTGCCGCATCTTGCCCGCGACATGGACCTGATGCCGGTCGAAGCCGTCAATCCGAAGCGGGCGCTGATGGCGCTGCCGCCGCTGATCAAGGGCTACCTGCGCCTCGGCGCGATGGTCGGCTCCACCGCCGTGGTCGACAAGGCGTTCAACACGACGGATGTGCTGATCGTTCTGCCGATATCAAGCATCTCGGATCGGTATGTGAATTATTACGGTGCCGATGCCGGGCGGTTTGCCAGCTGATTTGGTTGGCGTAGTTAGCTGCATTTAGCGTTGTGCCGTGTGGCCCCCTCATCCGCCCTTCGGGCACCTTCTCCCCGTTGGGGCGAAGGGGAGGTTGAGCAAGCGGCCCGCTACGAGTCCCTTCTCCCCAGCGGGGAGAAGATGGCGGCAGCCAGATGAGGGGGCCGCACGGCACACCCTCATCCATAGCCACCTCACCCCACAATCAACTCACGACCCCGTATAGGCCGCGATCGCGGCCATGTTGACGATGTCGCTGTCCTTCGCCCCCATCGAGGTGATCTGCACCGCCTTGTCGACGCCGACGAGAATGGGGCCGATCACGGTCGAGCCGCCGAGTTCCTGCAGCATCTTGGTGGAGATCGAGGCGGAGTGGAAGGCCGGCATGACCAGCACGTTGGCGGGGCCCGACAGGCGGCAGAAGGGATACTGCTCCATGGCCTTGCGGTTCAGCGCCACGTCGGCCGACATCTCGCCGTCATACTCGAAATCCAGATGGCGGCGATCGAGGATGGCGACGGCTTCGCGGACCCGCTCGGAGCGCTCGCCGGAGGGATGGCCGAAGGTCGAGTAGGCGAGCATCGCGACGCGCGGATTGTAGCCCATGCGGCGCGCGAAGCCGGCTGCTTCGACGGCGATATCGGCAAGCTCCTCGGCCGACGGCATGTCGTGGACCGCCGTGTCGGCGACGAAGACGGTGCGGCCGCGGCAGAGCGCGATCGACACGCCGATCACCCGATGGCCGGGTTTCTGGTCGATGCAGCGGCGAACATCCTCGAGCGCCGTCGAATAGTTGCGGGTGATCCCGGTCACCATGCCGTCGGCATCGCCGAGCGCCACCATGCAGGCCGCGAAGTGGTTGCGGTCGTTGTGGATCAGGCGCTGGGCATCGCGGTGCAGGTATCCCTTTCGCTGCAGGCGGGCGTAGAGATAGTCGATATAGGCCTCCACCCTCGTCGAGATGCGGGCGTTGACGATTTCGAGGCCGGGGCGGTTGAGATCGATGCCGGCGCGCTCGGCGGTCGCCTTGATCAGGTCCTCGCGGCCGAGCAGGATGGCGGTGCCGAGCTGCTGGTTGGCGTAGGAGAGCGCGGCGCGCATGACCTGCTCCTCCTCGGCCTCGGCGAAGACCACGCGCTTGGGATGACGGCGCACGCGCTCATAGAGGCTGGCGAGCGTCGAGGCGATCGGATCGCGCCTGGCCGACAGCTCGCGCGCATAGGCGGCCATGTCGGGTATCGGCTTGCGGGCGACGCCGCTTTCCATGGCGGCCTGTGCGACCGCCACGGGGATCGCCGAAATCAGGCGCGGATCGAAGGGGACCGGGATGATGTACTGCGGACCGAAGCGCGGGCGATTGCCCTGGTAGGCCGCGGCGACATCGTCGGGAACGTCCTCGCGGGCGAGGCTCGCCAGCGCCCGGACGGCGGCGATCTTCATATCGTCGTTGATCGTCGTGGCGCGGACATCGAGCGCGCCACGGAAGATGTAGGGGAAGCCCAGGACGTTATTGACCTGGTTCGGATAATCCGAGCGGCCGGTCGCCATGATGGCGTCGTCGCGGATGCGCGCAACCTCTTCCGGCGTGATCTCGGGGTCGGGATTGGCCATCGCGAAGATGATCGGGCGGTCGGCCATCGACAGGATCATCTCCTCGGAGAAGGCGCCCTTCTGCGACAGGCCGAAGACGACATCGGCGCCCTTCATCGCTTCTTCCAGCGTGCGGGCCTTTGTCTTGACCGCATGCGCCGATTTCCACTGGTTCATGCCTTCGGTGCGGCCCTGGTAGATCACGCCCTTGGTGTCGCAAAGCGTGATGTTCTCGGGCGCGAAACCCATGGCCTTGATGAGCTCGACGCAGGCGATGGCCGCGGCGCCGGCGCCGTTGCAGACCAGCTTCGCCGTCTTCAGGTCGCGGCCGGTCAGTTCCAGCGCGTTGATGAGGCCGGCGGCGGCGATGATCGCGGTGCCGTGCTGGTCGTCGTGGAACACCGGAATGTCCATCAGCTCGCGCAGGCGGCTCTCGATGATGAAGCAGTCCGGCGCCTTGATGTCCTCGAGGTTGATGCCGCCGAAGGAGGGGCCGAGAAAGCGGACGCAGTTGATGAACTCGTCGACATTTTCGGTATCGACCTCGAGGTCGATGCTGTCGACATCGGCGAAGCGCTTGAAGAGCACCGACTTGCCCTCCATGACCGGCTTGGAGGCCAGCGCGCCGAGATTGCCGAGGCCGAGGATGGCCGTACCGTTGGAGATGACCGCAACCATGTTGCCGCGCGACGTGTAGTCATAGGCGGTAGCGGGATCGGCGGCGATGGCCTTGACGGGGACGGCGACGCCCGGCGAATAGGCAAGCGAGAGATCCCGCTGCGTGGCCATCGGCTTGGTCGGGTTGACTTCGAGCTTGCCGGGTTTTCCCTGCGAATGGAAGTCGAGCGCTTCCTTGTCGGTAATGCCGTTGGCGGGGCGCTGCTTGCTGTTCATGTCGGGCATATCTCCTCCAAATCTCCTGACAACCGGCCTTCGATTGCGCTGGTCGCCCCTCTATAGACACGGTTCCCGGGGCTGACACGACGCGTTGCGAAAAAGCCGTACGGCTACAATCGATTAAAATATCCGTTGAAACTGACAGGCTCCCCTCACAAGGGGTTCCCGACCTTGCGGCTCGTCGAATACCTCCCTCAATCCTCCTGTGGGCTAACGGCTCCCATTTCCCGATAGCTGTTGTCTTCTATAGCCGCGCTTCGATAGGGTGGCACCCTGTTTTTTAGAGAAAAGCCCACTCCGTGAACGATCGAATGACCTTGAGACGCGAAGCCTTTTCGGCTGCCGAGCTTGCAACGGAAGAGAGCCGCGCCTCGGCCACGCCGATGATGGAGCAGTTCATCGAGATCAAGGCGAACAATCCGGATTCGCTGCTGTTCTACCGCATGGGCGATTTCTACGAGCTGTTCTTCGAGGACGCGCTCGACGCCTCGCGCGCGCTCGGGATCACGCTGACCAAGCGCGGCCAGCACATGGGCCAGGATATCCCGATGTGCGGCGTGCCGGTTCACGCGGCCGACGACTATCTGCAGAAGCTGATCGGGCTCGGTTTCCGGGTGGCGGTCTGCGAGCAGGTCGAGGACCCCGCGGAAGCCAAGAAGCGCGGCAGCAAGTCCGTGGTCAAGCGCGACGTCGTGCGGCTGG
Source organism: Rhizobium sp. AN80A (assembly GCF_030053015.1). Lineage (NCBI taxonomy): Bacteria > Pseudomonadati > Pseudomonadota > Alphaproteobacteria > Hyphomicrobiales > Rhizobiaceae > Rhizobium > Rhizobium sp. AN80A. Next base: position 2,488,457 of record NZ_JASJPX010000003.1, read on the forward strand.
TGACGCCGGGAACGATCACCGAGGAAAAGCTGCTTTCGCCTTCGGAATCGAATTATCTCATGGCGCTGACCCGCATCCGCGGCGCCTCCGAGCCGCTGATGGCGCTTGCCTGGATCGATATTTCCACCGGCGTTTTCCGCCTGGCGGAGACCGAGGCATCGCGGCTGTTGGCCGATATCTCGAGGATCGATCCGCGCGAGCTGATCGTGCCGGATACGATGTTTTACGATCCGGAGCTGAAGCCGGTATTCGACGTTCTGGGCCGCACCGCCGTGCCGCAGCCATCGGTGCTGTTCGACAGCGCCACGGCGGAAGGGCGGATCGCGCGCTATTTCGGCGTCTCGACGCTCGATGGCTTCGGCACCTTTTCGCGCTCGGAACTCGCGGCAGCGGCAGCGGCCGTCGCCTATGTCGAGAAGACGCAGATCGCCGAACGGCCGCCGCTCGGCAAGCCGGAGCGCGAAAGCGCTGCCTCGACGCTGTTCATCGACCCGGCGACGCGTGCCAATCTCGAACTTGCACGCACGCTTTCCGGCGATCGCAACGGCTCGCTCTTGAAAGCCATCGACCGCACCGTGACCGGCGGCGGCGCGCGGTTGCTCGCCGAGCGCCTGATGTCGCCGCTGACCGATCCGGCGCGGATCATCGAACGGCTGGATTCGATCGGCTTCCTGATCGAGGAGCCCTCGCTCTCGGGCGACCTGCGCGATCTCCTGAAGCACGTACCCGACATGCCGCGCGCGCTGTCGCGACTGGCGCTCGAACGCGGCGGTCCGCGCGATCTGGCGGCGATCCGCCAGGGGCTGAACGCCGCCACAGACGTGGCGCGGCTGCTCGAAACCGCGATGCTGCCCGAGGAACTGGCCGACGCGCTGGCCGGCCTCATCGCCCTGCCGCAACAGGTGGCGGCACTGCTCAGCGAAACGCTCGGCGACGAGCTGCCGCTTCTGAAGCGCGACGGCGGCTTCCTTCGCGACGGGGCCAATGCCGAGCTGGACGAGGTGCGCGCGCTGCGCGACCAGTCACGCCGGGTGATCGCCGGCCTGCAGCTGCAATATGCCGACGAGACCGGCATCAAGTCGCTGAAGATCAAGCATAACAACGTGCTCGGCTACTTCATCGAGGTGACGGCGGGCAATGCCGGGCCGATGACCGACACGCCGGAGGCCAAGGCGCGGTTCATCCACCGCCAGACGATGGCGAACGCGATGCGCTTCACCACCACCGAGCTTGCCGATCTCGAAAGCCGCATCGCCAACGCCGCCGACCAGGCGCTGTCGATCGAGCTTGCCGCTTTCGACCGCATGAGCGCGGCTGTCGTCTCCGAGGCGGAGACGATCAAGGCCGGCGCGCGGGCGCTGGCCATTATCGACGTTGCCGCGGGCCTCGCGCTGCTGGCCGACGAGCAGGCCTATTGCCGGCCGCAGGTCGATGGTTCGACCATGTTCGCCATCGAGGGCGGGCGGCATCCCGTGGTCGAGCAGGCGCTGCGCCGCCAGTCCACCGGGCCGTTCGTCGCCAACAATTGCGACCTCTCTCCCGAGGGAGACGGCAAGGATGGCGCGATCTGGCTTTTGACCGGCCCGAACATGGGCGGTAAATCGACCTTCCTGCGCCAGAACGCGCTGATCGCCATTCTCGCGCAGATGGGCTGCTTCGTGCCGGCGACGTCGGCGCATATCGGCATCGTCGACCGGCTGTTTTCGCGTGTCGGCGCTTCCGACGACCTGGCGCGCGGGCGCTCGACCTTCATGGTCGAGATGGTGGAGACCGCAGCGATCCTCAACCAGGCGACCAGCCGCTCGCTCGTCATTTTGGACGAGATCGGGCGCGGCACCGCGACCTTCGACGGCCTGTCGATCGCCTGGGCGTCGGTCGAGCATCTGCATGAGGCAAACCGCTGCCGCGGCCTGTTCGCCACGCATTTCCACGAACTGACCGTGCTGTCTGAGAAGCTGGCGCGGCTTTCCAACGCGACGATGCGCGTGAAGGAATGGGACGGCGACGTGATCTTCCTGCACGAGGTCGGCCCCGGTGCCGCCGACCGCTCCTACGGTATCCAGGTGGCACGGCTTGCCGGCCTGCCGGCCTCCGTCGTTTCGCGTGCCCGTGATGTGCTGACGCGGCTCGAGGACGCCGACCGCAAGAACCCGGCGAGCCAGCTGATCGACGACCTGCCGCTGTTCCAGGTGGCGGTGCGGCGCGAGGATGTGGCGCGCGGTCCCTCGAAGGTCGACGAAGCGCTGAAGAACATGAGCCTCGACGACATGACGCCGCGCGAGGCGCTGGACGCGCTCTACGACCTCAAGAAGAAGCTGAAGCAAGGGTAAGCGCATGTTCATGGACCGCCTGCTTGCCGAAACGCAGCTGCTCGCAAACATCTTCACGGCGATCGAGGCGCTTCGCCTCGCCGACGAGGACGGCACTCCGCGCGGCTGGGCCTCGCCTTTCGGGCTGTTGCAGATCACCCGCTGCTGCGCCCGCATCTCCGATCTGACGGCATCGATCGCCAAGGCCGGCTACCGCGAATGCGACCGGGACATGCTGGAGGAGATCGCCAGCGAGACGCGCAAGGTTCTCTACTCGGTGAACGCGCAGGTCGCCGCGTAAGCGCGACCGCCTCGTACGCCGCGTCGGCGCGCGATCACCTTTTCGCCAAAATTAAAGGTTCTTGCAGTATGAAAGCCCGTGTCAAATAGCGGACAAAAAGGCTATAGCGCATGCAGACGAAACGACAGGCGCAGCAGATGGCCGCGCCGCGCGAACAGGAAGCCGCCCAGCGCATGGCGCCGACGAACGACATCGATTTCTCCGACATTCTCGATACCGACTATCTGCGCAAGCAGTGCGACGCCGTGGTCGAAGCCAACAAGAACCGGCCGGACGCGATGCGTTCCGATCTGCTTGGCATCTTCAAGAAGGCCAGCGCGGACGGGCGCAACAAGGCGCGCGAACTGCTCTCGGCCGACGGCAGCGGACTGAAATGCGCGCGGCGGATCTCCTGGCTGCAGGACCGGATCATCACGGTCCTCTACGAATTCGCCACCGACCACGTCTTTCCCAAGCAGAAGGACAAGTTCTCGGTGACGGCCGTCGGCGGCTACGGCCGCGACACGCTGGCGCCGGGCTCGGATATCGACCTGCTCTTCCTGTTCCAGCCGAAGCCGGCGGAAGAGACGCACAAGGCGGTCGAATTCATGCTCTACATGCTGTGGGACATGGGCTTCAAGGTCGGCCACGCCACCCGCACCCTGGAAGAGTGCATCGCGCTGTCGAAGTCCGACATGACGATCCGCACGGCGATCCTGGAGATGCGCTACATCTGCGGCCTTCGTTCGCTCGAAACCGAGCTCGAGGCCCGCTTCGACAAGGAGATCGTCACCGGCACCGGCCCCGAATTCATCGCCGCCAAGCTCGCCGAACGCGACGAGCGCCACCGCAAGGCAGGCGACACGCGCTATCTCGTCGAGCCGAACGTGAAAGAGGGCAAGGGCGGGTTGCGCGACCTGCACACGCTGTTCTGGATTTCCAAATATTACTACCACGTGCGCGACACCGCCGAACTGGTGGCGCTCGGCGTTCTCTCCAAGCACGAATATCATCTGTTCGAGAAGGCCGACGACTTCCTCTGGGCGGTGCGCTGCCACATGCACTTCTTGACCAACAAGGCCGAGGAACGGCTCTCCTTCGACATCCAGCGCGAGATCGCAACCGCGCTCGACTATCATTCGCGCCCCGGCCTTTCGGCGGTCGAGCGGTTCATGAAGCACTACTTCCTTGTGGCCAAGGACGTCGGCGACCTGACGCGCATTCTCTGCGCGGCGCTGGAGGACCAGCAGGCGAAATCGACGCCCGGGCTTTCGGGCGTGTTCAGCCGCTTCACCCACCGCACCCGCAAGATCGCCGGCAGCACCGACTTCATGGAGGATCGCGGCCGCATCGCGCTCGCCGGCGCGGACGTGTTCAAGCGCGATCCCGTCAACATCATCCGGCTGTTCCATGTGGCCGATATCAACGGGCTCGAATTCCACCCGGATGCCCTGAAGCGCGTGACGCGCTCGCTCAGCCTGATCGACAACAGCGTGCGCGAGAGCGAGGAAGCCAACCGGCTGTTTCTCTCCATCCTGACCTCGAAGCGCGACCCGGCACTGATCCTGCGGCGCATGAACGAGGCCGGCGTGCTTGGCCGCTTCATTCCCGAATTCGGCAAGATCGTCGCGATGATGCAGTTCAACATGTATCACCACTACACGGTCGATGAGCATCTGCTGCGCAGCGTCGACGTGCTCTCGGAGATCGACAAGGGCAAGGCCGAAGAGCTGCATCCGCTCGCCAACAAGACGATGCCCGGGATCGAGGACCGCGAGGCGCTCTATGTGGCGGTGCTCCTGCACGACGTCGCCAAGGGACGCCAGGAGGATCACTCGATCGCCGGCGCCCGTGTCGCCCGCAAGCTCTGCGCCCGCTTCGGCCTGTCGCACAAGCAGACGGAGACCGTCGTCTGGCTGATCGAGGAACACCTGACCATGTCGATGGTGGCGCAGACGCGCGACCTCACCGACCGCAAGACGATCACCGACTTCGCCGACCGCATGCAATCGCTGGAGCGGCTGAAGATGCTGATGATCCTGACGGTCTGCGACATCCGCGCCGTCGGACCCGGGGTCTGGAACGGCTGGAAGGGGCAGCTCCTGCGCACGCTCTACTACGAGACCGAGCTTCTGCTTGCCGGCGGCTTCTCGGAAGTTTCGCGCAAGGAGCGCGCGGCGGTCGCCGCCGAGGCGCTGTTCAACGCGCTTGCCGACTGGACGCAGAAGGATCGCAAGATCTACAGCAAGCTGCACTACCAGCCCTATCTACTTTCGGTGCCGCTGGAAGACCAGGTGCGCCATGCCGGCTTCATCCGCCAGGCCGACAAGGCCGGACAGGCGCTGGCGACGATGGTGCGCACCGACAGCTTCCATGCGATCACCGAGATCACGGTGCTGTCGCCCGACCATCCGCGCCTGCTCGCCGTCATCGCCGGCGCCTGCGCCGCGGCCGGCGCCAACATCGTCGACGCGCAGATCTTCACGACCTCGGACGGCCGGGCGCTCGACACCATCCATGTCAGCCGCGAGTTCAAGGACGACGCCGACGAGCTGCGCCGCGCGGCCACCGTCGGACGGATGATCGAGGACGTGCTGTCCGGCCGCAAGCGGCTGCCCGAGGTGATCGCGACCCGCACCAAGAACCGCAAGAAGAGCAAGGCCTTCGTCATCCCGCCGTCGGTGCATATCTCCAACAGCCTGTCGAACAAGTTCACCGTCATCGAGGTCGAGTGCCTCGACCGGCCGGGCCTTCTGTCCGAGGTGACCGCCGTGCTGTCGGATCTGTCGCTCGACATCCAGTCGGCGCGGATCACGACCTTCGGGGAGAAGGTGATCGACACCTTCTACGTCACCGATCTCGTCGGCCAGAAGATATCGGGCGACAGCAAGCGCTCCAACATCACCGCCCGCATGCGGGCTGTCATCGCCGAGGAACAGGACGAGCTGCGCGAGCGCATGCCGTCGGGCATGATCGCGCCGGCCGACACGGCCGAGAGGACGCGATAGGTGGTCGCCAAGCCCTCTCTCCCTCATTCCTGTGCTCGTCACAGGAATCCAGCCAGCCCAAGTCCTTGGGCTGAAAAAGAGTCTTTCGCCGCGCAGACGCGCGGCAGCTGGATTCCTGTGACATCGCCCGAGCGAAGCTTGGGCACAGGAATGAGGGAGTTCTATGGGATCGGCGCATCCAAGCAATTGCACTCTCACCCTTCCCATGAAGGAATTTTAGCCGCATGAGCCTCGTCAAGAAATTCGCCACCGTCGGCGGCGCCACGCTGGGCAGCCGGTTGTTCGGCTTCGCCCGCGAAACGCTGATGGCGGCGGCGCTCGGCACCGGGCCGATGGCCGACGTGTTCTACGCGGCCTTCCGCTTTCCGAACCTGTTTCGCCGGCTGTTCGCCGAGGGCGCGTTCAACGCCGCCTTCGTGCCGCTCTTCGCCAAGGAGATCGAGGCGAACGGCACCGATGGCGCCAAGCGGTTTTCCGAGGAAGTGTTCGGCGTCCTGTTTTCCGTATTGCTTCTCATCACCATCGTGATGGAGCTCTCGATGCCGCTTCTGGTGCGCTTCGTCATCGCGCCGGGCTTTACCGACGATCCGGAGAAATTCTCGATCACCGTGCGCATGGCGGCGGTGATGTTTCCCTATCTGATGTGCATGTCGCTGACGGCGATGATGAGCGGGATGCTGAATTCGCTGCATCATTTCTTCGCCGCCGCCGTGGCGCCGGTCTTCCTCAACGTCGTGATGATCGGGGCGCTGTTTTACGCGCTCTACACCGGCGCCGAACCGCTGCAGACCGCCTGGTATCTCTCCTGGGGCGTGCTGCTGGCGGGCGTCCTGCAGCTCGCGGTCGTCTATTTCGGCGTACTGCATGCCGGCATGAGCATCGGCATCCGCTTTCCGAGGATCACGCCCAACGTCAAACGGCTTTTGATCCTCGCCATCCCCGCCGCCGTGACCGGCGGCATCACGCAGATCAACCAGATGATCGGCCAGGCGATCGCCTCCAGCAAGGAAGGTGCGATCGCGGCCCTGCAATATGCCGACCGCATATACCAGCTGCCGCTCGGCGTGGTGGGCGTCGCCGTCGGCGTCGTGCTCCTGCCGGAACTTGCGCGCGCGCTGAAGGGCGGCAATCTGCGCGAGGCGGGCAACCTGCAGAACCGCTCGATCGAATTCGTGATGTTTCTGACGATCCCCGCCGCCTTCGCGCTGTGGATCTTGTCCGACGAGATCATCCGCGTGCTTTACGAGCGCGGCGCCTTCCAACAGGAAAACACGATGATCGTCGGCTCGATCCTTGCGATCTACGGCATCGGGCTGCCGGCCTTCGTGCTGATCAAGGCGCTGCAGCCGGGCTTCTACGCCCGCGAGGACACCAAGACGCCGATGCGCTTTTCGGCGGTCGCCGTCGGCGTCAACTGCGCCACGGCGCTGACGCTGTTTCCCTATCTCGGCGCGCCGGGCATAGCGGTCGCGGAAGCCACGGCCGGATGGATCAGCACCGTTCTTCTGTTCACCACGCTCATCAGGCGCGGTCACCTGAAATGGGAATGGGCGCTCGCGCGGCGAACGGCGCTGCTCGTCGTTTCGGCCGCCGTCATGGGCGGGGTGATCATGTATCTGCAGCAGCGCTGGGAGCCGTGGCTCGCCTCGAGCGCTTCGCTCGCGACCAAGGTCGGAACGCTCGGCCTGCTGATCGGCATCTCGATGGTGGTCTATTTCGCCACGGCGTTTCTGATCGGCGGCGCGAACCTCGGCATGATCCGCCGCAACCTCAAGCGCAAGCCGGCGGCCACCAAGACGGACGGCTGATCCGCCACCCCGGGACCGGCGCCGCCGCTCAACATCTGGTCCAGTGGCGCTTCGGGCCGACATCGACATGGATGATGCCGTTGCAATAACGGCCAATGCCGCCGATGCCGGGCGCCTGCGCGGCAATGGCGATGATCGTCCTGTCGGAAACGCCGGATACCCGGATATCGGCGGCGGCGCAGTGACGGTGCTGCGAACGGCCGGAATTCGCCCTCAGGCCCGAGGTGACGAGCGGCCGGCGCCCTGCCCTGTCGGCAATGTAGGCGAGGATACCTCTCAGTTTCGGCGGAAAGCAGCCGGCGCGGACGCTGACGGTCTGCAGGCCATAGGCAAGCGTTTCATTTTTCTTCAGCGGTCCGATCGACAGCTTTCGCATGTTCTGAGCGTTCGCGCCGTCGATGCAGGAGAGGCTGAAAAGGCCGGCCAGTACGATTGAGAATGCAGGATGCATCATTTCGTCCCCCACTTGGGAGCACCGCACAGCGCGGCGCTCATGTTTGCGGGCGGCAAAACTCTCCTCAAAAATGGCCAATTTAAGGAACATCCTACCTAGTATATCACGTACATGCCTTATTTTACGTCGAATTGATACATTCAATATACCTAAAATGGGGTATGAATTGCCCTTTTCGCGAGAGCGCCGGAGCATATTCACACCAAATCGGGGCGTCAATTTTCCCCACTCGAAAACCCCGCCCTACAATAAACGCGTCCCGTCATCGGATACCCCGGCAGGCGTGCCGGCGAGGCGGGATCGGCGCGGAGCGTGAGGGTAGGACGCAAAACCTCATGATCCGGGTCCGCGGAAAATGATCTCCCTCCGGTGACGGCGGTATCCCTTGCAAGAGGGTGCCGAGTTGAGCCCGGACGTGCCTGTGAGGCACACATGGTCTCGCCGCGAAGTTGGGCGAGAAGGCAGAGAGATCGGAGTCGCGGATAAAAACCGCCGAACGGGGCGCTGGGAAGCGCCATATCTTACTTACTCAATCGAGGTGATTTCCAGCGCCCCGTCCGAGTGAAGTGCATGGTTGAAACCACGGGCCTTCGGGCGGCGTGGGGTTTTGGTGTGTTGGTGGATTGGGATGTGAAGAGAGAGGTTTTTGCCGTGGAATACCCCCCTCTGCCCTGCCGGGCATCTCCCCCCACAGGTGGGGGAGAAGACTCGCGGTGACCGCCCAAATCAATCGTGGCTTCGGCAGCGCCACAGATTAAGCCCTCCCCCTTGTGGGGGAGGGTTGGGAGGGGTCTTCATTCCAGCCCTTCCCGCTTGACCGCCCGCCAGTCCCCGGCAACAAACTCAAGACCACAACAGGAGCCCATCCATGTCCCAATCGCTCTTCCTCATTACGCTCGTCATCGACGACTACGATCGCGCCAAGGCGTTCTACTGCGATGCGCTGAGCTTCGAGTGCCTGCAGGACGAGGTGCAGCCGGAGGGGAAGCGGTGGGTGGTGGTGAAGCCGAGGGGCGCAAGCGGGGCCGCGTTTCTGCTGGCGCAAGCGGCCAACGAGCGGCAGAAGGCCGTGGTCGGAAATCAGACCGGCGGGCGTGTCGGGTTCTTTCTTTCGACCGACGACTTTGCCCGCGACCACGCCGCGATGACCAGGGCCGGCATACGCTTCCTGGAGGCGCCGCGGCACGAGGTCTACGGCACCGTCGCGGTGTTTTCCGATCCTTACGGCAACACCTTCGATCTCATCCAGCACGCCACCACCACAGCCCCTTGATCACAAGCCATCCGACGTGCATAAGCCGCGACGTTAGCAACATGGGCCGTTGGCCCTGGGGCCCTCCACAAGCCTAATCGAGGACATGATGAACGAATTCAAGAAACTGGTCTTTTCGGGCGTTCAGCCGACCGGCAATCTCCATCTCGGCAACTATCTCGGCGCGATCCGCAAGTTCGTGGCGCTGCAGGACGGCAACGACTGCATCTATTGCGTGGTCGACATGCATGCGCTGACCGCGCAGCTGGTGCATGAGGACATGCCGAACCAGATCCGTTCGATCGCCGCCGCCTTCATCGCCGCCGGTATCGACCCGAAGAAGCATATCGTCTTCAACCAGTCGGCCGTGCCGCAGCATGCGGAACTCGCCTGGATCTTCAACTGCGTGGCGCGCATCGGCTGGATGAACCGCATGACGCAGTTCAAGGACAAGGCCGGCAAGGACCGCGAGCAGGCCTCGCTCGGTCTCTACGCCTATCCGAGCCTGATGGCCGCCGATATTCTCGTCTACCGCGGAACGCATGTTCCCGTCGGCGACGACCAGAAGCAGCATCTGGAACTTGCCCGCGACATCGCGATGAAGTTCAACCTCGATTACGCCGAGCATATCCGCAAGGCCGGATACGGGGTGGATATCACCGTCGGCAAGGAGCCGGTGCATGCCTACTTCCCGATGGTCGAGCCGCTGATCGACGGCCCGGCGCCGCGCGTCATGTCGCTGCGCGACGGCACCAAGAAGATGTCGAAGTCGGACCCATCCGACCTGTCGCGCATCAACCTGATGGACGACGAGGATGCGATCTCCAAGAAGATCCGCAAGGCCAAGACCGATCCGGACGGCTTGCCGAGCGAACTCGACGGCCTGCAGGGCCGCCCGGAGGCCGACAACCTCGTCGGCATCTACGCGGCACTCGCCGACACGTCGAAGGCCGAGGTGCTCGCGGAATTCGGCGGACAGCAGTTCTCGGTGTTCAAGCCGGCGCTGATCGACCTCTCGGTCAAGGTGCTGTCGCCGATCACCGCCGAGATGCGCCGCCTGATGGCCGATACCAGCCATATCGACGCAATCCTGCGCGATGGCGGCGAGCGAGCTCGGGCGCGCGCCGAAGTGACGATGAAGGAAGTCCGCGACATCGTCGGCTTCCTCTACTAGCAAGTTGAGCCGGGCGGCTTCGGCCGCCCGGGCTTCCTGGGCCTCGAAGGCCCACACTTGTCGAAGACCGGACTGCGGCGTACTCTCCTTCAAGCCATGAGGAGGCCAAGATGCGCGACCGGAACCTCATTCAGATCGGCATGATGGAGGTTCGGCTGCTGGTCGATGAGGACCAGAGCGCGGGCAGCATGGTCATGTTCGAATTCGTCGTCCCCTACCAGTCTCGCGTGCCGGCGGCGCATTACCACGAAGATGTCGACGAGGTGATCTTCGGTCTCTCCGGAACGATGACGACCACCGTCGACGGCGAGCGCTGCGAGGTGCGGGCCGGCGACACGGTGTTCATTCCGCGCGGCATCGTCCACACGCATGAGAACCTGCACCAGGAAACAGCACGCGCGCTGATCACCATGACGCCGGGGCTGATCGGCAGGCGGTTCTTCGAGGAGATCGCCTCGGCCATCAATGTCATCGGCAAGCCTGACATCGAACATGTGAAGGAAATCATGCTGCTTTACGGACTGGTTCCCGCCGGACGATAGGTCCGGCTGCATGCCTGTCGGGGACCGGACAGTTCGCGGCAAAAACGGGGACTTGCAAATCTCCCGGATCAAGTGTCAGAGTCCCGCTCATGGTATCAAAACGACTCTCACGGCTCGAAGGTCACCGCCGCAAGTTCATGGCCGTGATCGATGACACGCCCGAATGCCAGCGCGCCGTTCATTATGCCGGCCGGCGCGCCAAGAATTCCAATGGCGGATTGGTGCTCGTCTACGTGATCCCCGACGGCGACTTCCAGCAATGGCTGGGGGTCGAGGAGATCATGCGGGCCGAAGCACGCGAGGAAGCCGAAGCGGTCGTGGCCAAATCGGCGCAGCTGGTGCGAGAGAATATCGGCATCGAGCCCGAGATCGTCATCCGCGAGGGAAGCGCGGCCGAGCAGATCAACGCCGTCATCGAGGACGACCGCGACATCGCCATTCTGGTGCTGGCCGCGAGCTCCGCCAAGGAGGGGCCCGGACCCCTTGTGTCGTCGGTCGCCGGCCGGGGTGCGGCCTTTCCCATCCCCGTCACTGTTTTGCCTGATACACTGAGCGATGAGGAACTGGACGCGTTGGCATAAAGCGCTTTCTTGAGTATCAGTCTCTTGAATAGCAACGCCAAACGGCTTATTTCTACTTTTGAAGAATTCTAAATACGTCGCGGGCGCGCGCCTGCCGCACGGAGAGCACCATGTTTATCCAGACCGAAGCCACGCCGAACCCGTCCACGCAGAAGTTCCTGCCGGGCAAGATCGTCATGGAGAGCGGCACCGCCGAGTTCCGCAACCGCGAGGAAGCGGCCGCCTCGCCGCTCGCGGCTCGCCTGTTCGAGATCAACGGCGTGACCGGCGTCTATTTCGGCTACGATTTCATCAGCGTCTCCAAGGAAGACCAGGAATGGCAGCATCTGAAGCCCGCCATCCTCGGCTCGATCATGGAGCACTTCATGTCCGGCAAGCCGGTCATGGGCGCCTCCTCGGTACTCGGTGAAGCAGCCGATGCCGATGGCGAGTTCTTCGACGAGGGTGACGAGACGATCGTGCTGACGATCAAGGAACTGCTGGATACGCGCGTGCGTCCGGCCGTTGCCCAGGATGGCGGCGACATCACCTTCCGCGGCTTCAAGGACGGCACCGTCTATCTCAACATGAAGGGCTCGTGCGCGGGTTGCCCGTCCTCGACGGCAACGCTGAAGCACGGCGTCCAGAACCTGCTGCGCCATTTCGTGCCCGAGGTCCAGGAAGTCGAAGCCGTCTGACGAGCTGAACCGACATTCGCGACGACGCGGCGTTTGCAAGCGCGGCGTCTTGCGATGTATGGAGCGGTGTAAAGATGGGCAGGAACGGTTTATTCGGAAATAGATGCCATGATCATACTGGCGCTCGACACCGCGGGGTGGATTGCGCTGCTTCTGTCTATGACAGCAGCAGGAATACGGTGCTGGGGGAGGCATCGGACATGATCGGCAAGGGGCACGCAGAGCATCTGATTGGGGTTATCGACCGCGCGCTGGATCAGGCGGGCGTTCGGCTCGCCGATGTCGAGCGCGTTGCCGTCACCATCGGTCCGGGGTCTTTCACCGGTATCCGCGTCGGCGTCGCCGCCGCCCGTGGCTTTGCCCTTTCGCTTGGCGTGCCCGCCGTCGGCATCACGACGCTCGCTGTCATGGCCGAGGCAGAGCGTGAACGCTCGCCGGGCCGACGGGTGCTGGCCGCCATGGATGCCAAGCGCAACGAGATCTATCTGCAAGCCTTCGACGCAGACGGCACGCCGCTCGATGACGCCAGGGCGGTGACCGTCGAGGACGCGCAGGCCTTCGCGGCCTCCTTCGACGGCGTGGTCACCGGCTCGGCGACGCCCTTGCTGCGGCCCGATGCTACCGGCGAACACGCCAACCATTTCCCCATCTCCATCGTGGCGCGCCTTGCCGCCGCCGCCGATCCCTCTTCCGGAAAGCCGAAGCCACTTTATCTGCGCGGACCCGACGCCAAGCCGCAGGCCGGGTTTGCGATTGCGCGAGTATGACCATGCTGGAATCCTATCTTTCGCTGAAACCGGAATTCGAAATCATCCCTATGGATGCCGATGATTGCCATGCGGTCTCGACATTGCACGGCGAACGCTTCGCGCGCCCCTGGGGCGATGGCGAGTTCTACAGCCTGCTCAGCCAGAACAACGTCTTCGGCTTCGTGGCGCGGCAGACCAACGCCTTCCTGAAAAAGCCGCTGCCGGGCTTCGTCCTGGCGCGCGAGGTTGCCGGCGAGGCCGAGATCCTGACGATCGCCGTGCAGGCCAAGGTCGGGCGGTCGGGTCTCGGGTGGCGGCTGATGCAGGCGGCGATGCGCGAGGCCAAGCAGCGCGGCGGCGAAAGCATCTTCCTCGAGGTCGACAAGGGCAACGTCGCCGCACTCGGCCTCTACCGCAAGCTCGGCTTCGATCAGGTCGGAGAACGGCGTGGATACTACAAGGACGCCAATGGCGAGGTATCCACGGCGCTTGTCATGAAGCGCATTCTTCGCTAGTTCCGTCTTGAAACGCAGACTATCGGAAGGCACCTCATGACGGAAGCTGACAAAACCCTTGAGGATCTTTGCACCGAGCGCGGCATGCGCATGACCGAGCAGCGCCGCGTCATCGCGCGCATCCTCGAGGAATCGGCGGATCATCCCGACGTCGAGGAGCTCTATCGCCGCTCGGTGAAGGTCGATGCCAAGATCTCCATCTCCACCGTTTACCGCACCGTCAAGCTGTTCGAGGACGCCGGCATCATCGCCCGCCACGACTTCCGCGACGGGCGTTCGCGCTACGAGACGGTGCCGGAAGAGCATCACGACCACCTGATCGACTTGAAGACCGGTATCGTCATCGAGTTCCGCTCGCCGGAAATCGAGGCGCTGCAGGAGCGGATCGCCCGCGAGCACGGTTTCACGCTGGTGGACCACCGGCTCGAGCTCTACGGCATACCGCTCAAAAAGGACGATCACTGATATCATGCGTGCAGCCGCGGAGTGTTCGATTTGATCGCCTGGCTGCGCGTCGCCTTCGCCGGCATCGTCATCCTCCTCGCCAGCATCCTGCTCATGCCCTGGCAACTTCTGGCCCTGCGCTACGACTGGAAGATGCGCCGCCGGCTGCCGCGCGTCTGGCATCGCATCATCTGCTTTTCTCTCGGCATTCGGGTGCGCGTTCACGGGCGGATTGAGACGCACAGGCCGTTGATGCTCTGCGCCAACCATTCGTCGTGGATGGACATCATGGTGCTGTCGTCGATCGCCGACGTCGCCTTCATCGCCAAGAACGAGGTGCGCGACTGGCCGATCTTCGGAACGCTCGCCAAGCTGCAGAAAAGCGTCTTCGTGGTGCGCGAGGAAAAGCGCAACACCGGCAACCAGGTGAACGAGATCGCCGCGCGCATGGCCGACGGCGAAATCGTCGTCCTGTTTCCCGAGGGCACGACGTCCGATGGCAACCGGCTGCTGGAGGTGAAATCCTCGCTGTTCGGCGCCGCCGCCATGGCCATTCCCGCCTCGCCGACCGGGACCGTCATCGTGCAGCCGGTGGCGATCGCCTATACCGGCGTGCATGGGCTTCCGATGGGCCGCTATCACCGCCCGCTCGCCTCCTGGCCCGGCGACGTCGAGATGCTGCCGCACCTGAAGGACATGCTGCGCTGCGGCGCCTTCGAGGTCGACGTCCATTTCGGCGAAGCGGTCTCCTACGGCGCCGAGACCAAGCGCAAGCAGGTCAGCTCGACGATCGCCCAGCGCATCCGCGCCATGCTGGGCGCGGCGTTGAGAGGCCGGGACGCGGGTTGAGGCAAGATTCCCTTTTCTCCCGGCGCAAAAACCACTAAATAGCCGCCATGACCCAGGACAGCGCCCTCCTCCCGGCCCCGGAGACAACACTCCGCGATGGCAGCAACAGCCGCAAGGTTTTCATCAAGACCTATGGCTGCCAGATGAACGTCTATGACTCCACGCGCATGAGCGATGCTCTGGCGCGCGACGGCTACGAGCCGACGGAGGACATGGAGCAGGCCGATCTCGTGCTGCTCAACACCTGTCACATCCGCGAGAAGGCGGCCGAGAAGGTTTACTCGGCGCTCGGGCGGCTGCGCGACATGAAGAGGGAGCGCAATAAAGAGGGCCGCGAGTTCATGATCGGCGTGGCCGGTTGCGTGGCGCAGGCGGAAGGCGAAGAGATTCTCCGCCGGGCGCCCGCCGTCGACGTCGTCATCGGGCCGCAGACCTATCACCGCCTGCCGGAAGCGTTGCGCCGCGCCAAGGAAGGGCAGCGCATCGTCGATACGGAATATGCGCTGGAAGACAAGTTCGAGCATCTGCCGATCGCCGAGAAGACCAAGATCCGGGCGCGCGGCGTGACCGCGTTTCTGACCGTGCAGGAAGGCTGCGACAAGTTCTGCACCTTCTGCGTCGTGCCCTATACGCGCGGCTCGGAAGTGTCGCGCCCGGTTTCGCAGATCGTCGAGGAAGCGCAGAAGATGGTCGAGGGCGGCGTGCGCGAGATCACGCTGCTCGGCCAGAACGTCAATGCCTGGCACGGACTTGGCCCTGATGGCGAGGAGTGGACGCTGGGCGACCTGCTCTACCGGCTGGCCGAGATCCCCGGCCTTGCCCGCCTTCGCTACACCACCAGCCATCCGCGCGACATGGACGACCGCCTGATCGAGGCGCATCGCGATCTCCGCGCGCTGATGCCCTACCTGCATCTTCCGGTGCAGGCGGGCTCCGACCGGATCCTGAAGGCCATGAACCGCCGGCACACCGCGGCCGAGTATCTGACGCTGGTCGAGCGCATCCGCGCGGCGCGTCCCGATATCGCGCTGTCGGGCGACTTCATCGTCGGTTTTCCGGGGGAGACAGACGCCGATTTTGAGGATACACTGAAACTCGTTGAGAAGGTCCGCTACGCGCAGGCCTTCTCGTTCAAATACTCGACGCGGCCGGGCACGCCCGGCGCTGATCTGAAGGACCAGGTGCCGGAAGAGATCAAGGCAGAAAGGCTCGAACGCCTGCAGGCGCTTCTCCTGAAGCAGCAGCAGGAATTTGCCGAATCCTGCGTCGGAAAGACCATCGAACTGTTGCTCGAAAAGCCCGGTCGCATGTCTCAACAACTTATCGGCCGTTCCCCCTGGCTTCAGTCGGTGAATGTTGATGCAAAAGCATCGCAAATCGGTGACATTATCAATGTGCGAATCACAGGTACCGGACCCAACAGCCTGTTTTCCGAGATCGTAGAGGCTGGTGCCTAACTCAAGGAGCTCGACCGCTTGAACGGACAAGAATTGGTTTCTTCTTCACCGCGCCACCCACGCATCGCGAGCGACGCCAATCACTTTATTCTGACGTTCGAAAACAACCGGTTCGCCAGCGAACTGTTTGGTCAATTCGACCAGAACCTCAAGCTTCTCGAGGAACGCCTGAACATCGACGCCCGAGCGCGAGGCAACTCCGTCGTGATCTCGGGTGACATCGTCACCACCAACCAGGCGCGCCGCACGCTGGACTATCTCTACGACAAGCTCCAGAAGGGCGGCAGCGTGGAACGTTCCGACGTCGAGGGCGCGATCCGTATGGCTGTGGCCGCCGACGATCAGCTGAGCCTGCCGACGATGGAGAAGAAGGCCAAGCTGACGATGGCGCAGGTTTCCACGCGCAAGAAGACCATCATTGCCCGCACGCCGACGCAGGATGCCTATCTGCGCGCGCTGGAGCGTTCCGAACTCGTCTTCGGCTGCGGCCCCGCCGGTACCGGCAAGACCTATCTGGCCGTCGCCCACGCCGCGCAGCTTCTGGAGCGCGGCGTCGTCGAGAAGATCATCCTCTCCCGCCCGGCCGTCGAAGCCGGCGAGCGCCTCGGCTTCCTGCCCGGCGACATGAAGGAGAAGGTCGATCCCTATCTGCGCCCGCTCTACGACGCGCTCTACGACATGATGCCGGCCGACAAGGTCGATCGCGCCATCACCGCCGGCGTCATCGAGATCGCGCCGCTCGCCTTCATGCGCGGACGTACGCTGTCCAACGCCGCCGTCATCCTCGACGAGGCGCAGAACACGACATCAATGCAGATGAAGATGTTCCTGACGCGTCTCGGCGAGAACTCGCGGATGATCGTGACCGGCGACCCGAGCCAGATCGACTTGCCGCGCGGCGTCAAATCCGGCCTGGTCGAGGCGCTGCAGCTCTTGAACGGTGTCGAGGGCATCTCGATCATCCGCTTCAAGGACACGGACGTCGTGCGCCATCCGCTGGTCGGCCGCATCGTTCGCGCCTACGACGCGACCTACCTGACGGATACACCAGAGGCCGCGCAGCAGGACTGATGGCCGAACTCGACATACAGATCAGCATCGAGGAGGGCGAATGGCCCTCCGAGGACGCGCTCCAGGCGCTGGCCGACCGCGTGCTGGAAACGGCCGCGACCTATCTGCGCGAGACCGAGAAGCAGCCGTTTCCGAAAATGGTCCCCGAGGTGTCGCTGGTCTTCACCGACGATGCGTCGATCCAGGACATCAACGCGGAATGGCGCGGCAAGGACAAGCCGACCAACGTGCTTTCATTCCCCGCCTTCCCGGTTCAGCCGGGCAAGGTTCCGGGGCCGATGCTTGGCGATATCATCATCGCCAGGGAGACCGTGGCCCGCGAGGCGGTCGAGCTCGAGAAGAGCTTCGACGACCATCTCACCCACCTGATGGTGCACGGCTTCTTGCATCTCTTCGGCTACGATCATAATAATGATACCGAAGCCGAGATAATGGAGGGGCTGGAGACTCGCATTCTGGCGAAACTCGGCCTATCTGACCCATACGAGGGTCAAGACCTTAAAATGGAACCATGAGCGACTTTACGACGAGACCGGCCACCGAGGCCAAGGACACCGCCGATCAATCATCCTCCGACGAGGGTGGCAGTAGTAGCAGGCAGTCCGGACGATCCCAATCCTTCTGGTCGCGGGCTGCCCGCATATTGAGACCACAGCAGGGTTCGCGCATCCGCGAGGACCTGGCCGACGCGCTGATGACCGACGCGGCCGATGGCGATGCCTTCTCCGCCGACGAGAAGGCGATGCTCAACAACATCCTGCGCTTCCGCGAAGTGCGCGTTGCCGACGTGATGGTGCCGCGCGCCGATATCGAGGCCGTGGACCAGACGATCACCATCGGCGAGCTGATGATCCTGTTCGAGGAATCCGGCCGCTCGCGCATGCCCGTCTATGCCGAGACGCTGGATGATCCGCGTGGGATGGTGCACATCCGCGACCTCCTCTCCTATGTCGCCAAGCAGGCGCGCAACAAGCGCCGCGCGCCGACCAAGGCCGCCAAGGGCGCCGATCCGATCGTCGAAGTCGCGCCCGAGAACCTGAAGGCGCCGCGCTCGGCCAAGCCGAACTTCGACCTCGCCCGCGTGGACCTGCAAAAGACGCTTTCCGAAGCGGGCATCATCCGCAAGATCCTGTTCGTTCCGCCCTCGATGCTCGCCTCCGATCTTCTGCGCCGCATGCAGGTGAACCGCACGCAGATGGCGCTCGTCATCGACGAGTATGGCGGCACCGACGGGCTAGCCTCGCATGAGGACATCGTGGAGATGGTCGTCGGCGATATCGACGACGAGCACGACGACGAAGAAGTCATGTTCAAGCGGGTCTCCGAGGACATGTTCGTGGCCGACGCCCGCGTCGAGCTCGAGGATATCGCGGAAGCCATCGGCCCGGATTTCGACATCACCGAACAGGTCGACGAAGTCGATACGCTGGGCGGGCTGATCTTCTCCGAGCTTGGCCGCATTCCGGTGCGCGGCGAAGTCGTTCAGGCGCTGCCCGGCTTCGAGTTCCACATCCTCGACGCCGACCCCCGCCGCATCAAGCGCGTGCGCATCACCCGCAAGCGCCAGGCGATCCGCCGGCGGGCGAAGAACGACGGCGACGGCGTGACGGGCCTGGATCACGGCGACGAACGGCAGAACGAGACGCCAACGGCAAATTGATCGGCGCGCACCACGACAAGGTGCGGCTTTATTGAAACACTGCGACCTCAGTTGATTCGCGGATTTTTTGAGGTGCGCATGGAGCGGATTGCGGACAAGGTCATCCTGGTCTGGGGCTATAAAAGGGTGATGCTGGCAGTCCTTGCCGGTGCGTTCGGCGTTCTGGCCCTTCCGCCCATCGGCTTCTTCGCCGCGATGTTCGTTTCCTTCACCCTTTTGGTGTGGCTGATAGACGGCGCCGCGTCCGCGCCCGGCAGCAGCCTGATCGGAAGGCTATGGCCTTCATTCGTCACCGGCTGGCTGTTCGGCTTCGGCTATTTCGTCGCCGGTCTCTGGTGGCTCGGGCAGGCGCTGATGATCGAGTCCGACGAGTTCGCCTGGGCACTGCCGCTGGCGATCCTCGGGCTCCCGGCATTCCTGGCGATTTTCTACGGCGTCGCAACGGCGCTGGCGCGCGTTTTCTGGTCGGACGGCGTTGGCCGGATCGCGGCGCTGGCGGCGAGCTTCGGCCTGCTGGAATGGACGCGAAGCGTGATCCTGACCGGTTTTCCCTGGAACGCCATCGGCTATGGCATGACGCCCGTGCCTGTCATGATGCAGTCGGCCCACATCATCGGGATCATGGGCATCACCGCTCTGTCGGTCTTCGTCTTCGCCGCCCCCGCCCTGCTCGGCACCAAGCAGGGCGCCAGGACGGGCATCGGCCTGGCCGTGCTGCTGCTGGCGGCGCATCTGGGATACGGCACCTACGTGCTCTACGGCGCGCCGAAGCCAGTTGCCGCCCCGGGTTCCGGCCCGAGCCCGGTCGTCAGGTTCGTGCAGCCGATGATCGACCAGAGCGACAAGATGGACAGCAATGGCGACCGCGCGGCGATCTTCGAGAAGCACCTGAAGCTTTCGGCGGAGGCGCCGAAGGATGGTGGCAAAAAGCCCGACATCATCGTCTGGCCGGAGACCGCCATCCCGTTCATCCTGACCGACAACAAGGACGCGCTGACCCGGATCGCCGATACGCTCGACGACAACCAGGTACTGCTTGCCGGCGCCGTCAGGGCCGAGGATATGGGCCCCGGCAACCCGCCGCGCTACTACAACTCGATCTACGTGATCGATGGTCGTGGCCAGATCATCGCCGCCGCGGACAAGATGCACCTCGTGCCGTTCGGCGAGTACATGCCGTTCGAGAGCCTTCTCAGCTCGTTCGGCATCCAGAATGTCGTCGAGATGCCCGGCGGATTTTCTCCGGCCGCCTCGCGGCAGCTTCTGACACTGCCGAGCGGGCTCAAGCTCTACCCGCTGATCTGCTACGAGATCATCTTCCCCGGCGAAATGACCGGCGATATCGCCTCGGCATCGGCCATTCTCAACATCACGAACGATGCCTGGTTCGGCTCCACGCCCGGCCCCTACCAGCACTTCCTGCAGGCGCGCGTGCGCGCCGTGGAAACCGGCCTGCCGCTGATTCGCGATGCCAATAGCGGCATTTCCGCCATGATAAGTCCTCGCGGCGAAATTATTGCGGGGCTTGGACTGAACGAAACCGGCTTTTTTGACGCAACCCTTGATAGTTTCGTCTCTTCGGCCGATCTGCCGTCGTCACGCGAAAGGTACTTCTGGTTGATCGAAACACTTCTGCTTGCAATTGCACTCGTCTCGCGTTTTGGTTTTGTTTTCAAGCGTAATTGACCAAAAACCCCTAAAATTGCATAGTGGTTAGGATCGGCATTCTTAACGTATGGTTCAAGGTGAATAGATCGCGCTTTGCAACGTGGCGTTTTGGGGATGGGTTTGGGCGTGCCGGTTTAAACAAGGGCAGATTATTGTTAGGGCAGCACCATGATTGAGAATAAGAAGAAGCCGAACCCGATCGACATTCACGTCGGCAGCCGTATTCGCCTTCGCCGAACGATGCTTGGAATGAGCCAGGAAAAGCTTGGGGAGAGCCTCGGCATTACATTCCAGCAGATCCAGAAATACGAAAAAGGCACCAATCGTGTCGGCGCCAGCCGGCTGCAGAACATCTCCAGCATCCTCAACGTTCCGGTCTCCTTCTTCTTCGAGGACGCGCCCGGCGAAAACGCCGGCATGGCGGGCGGCATGGCGGAAGCCTCCAGCTCCAACTACGTGGTCGACTTCCTGTCCTCGTCGGAAGGCCTGCAGCTGAACCGCGCTTTCGTGAAGATCACCGATCCCAAGGTGCGCCGCAAAGTCGTCGAACTGGTCAAGGCGCTCGCCGCCGAAGCCGACTCCGAATAAGCATCCCTCAGAAGTCACACTCGGGAAAGCGGCTGTAAAGGCCGCTTTTTTGCGTTTTTTGGGCATAATTTGCCATTTTGTCACAGATATAAAGATATATTTATGTCCTTCTGCGCTTGTTTTTCGGCCCTGAACTGAGTACCACTACGCAGCTTTTTATTCTTTGAGGGGAATCCCGGAATGCGTGCCAATTACCTCTTCACCAGCGAATCCGTAGCCGAAGGTCACCCGGACAAGGTCTGCGACCGTATCTCCGACGAGATCGTGGATCTGGTGTACCGCGAAGCCGCGAAGACCGGCGTCAATCCATGGGGCGTGCGTATCGCCTGCGAAACGCTGGCAACCACTAACCGCGTGGTCATCGCCGGTGAGGTTCGCCTGCCGCCGAGCCTGATGAAGAAGGACAAGAACGGCGCCGACGTCATCAACCCGTCGAAGTTCAAGACCGCCGCGCGCCGCGCCATCAAGGACATCGGCTACGAGCAGGACGGCTTCCACTGGAAGACGGCCAAGATCGACGTTCTCCTGCACTCGCAGTCCGCCGACATCGCACAGGGCGTCGACAACGCCGCCGACCAGCAGGGCGACGAAGGTGCCGGCGACCAGGGCATCATGTTCGGTTACGCCTGCAAGGAAACGCCGGACCTGATGCCGGCGCCGATCTACTACTCGCACAAGATCCTGCAGCTGCTCGCCACCGCCCGCAAGAGCGGCGACGGCGACGCCGCCAAGCTCGGCCCCGACGCCAAGAGCCAGGTCACCGTTCGCTACGTCGACGGCAAGCCGGCCGAGGTCACCTCGATCGTTCTCTCCACGCAGCACCTCGACGACAGCTGGGATTCGAAGAAGGTCCGCGCCGTCGTGGAACCCTATATCCGCGAAGCCCTCGGCGACCTGCCGATCGCCAGCGATTGCAAGTGGTACATCAACCCGACCGGCAAGTTCGTCATCGGCGGCCCTGACGGCGACGCCGGCCTGACCGGCCGCAAGATCATCGTCGACACCTACGGCGGTGCCGCGCCGCACGGCGGCGGCGCCTTCTCCGGCAAGGACACGACCAAGGTCGACCGTTCGGCGGCCTACGCCGCCCGCTACCTCGCCAAGAACGTCGTGGCCGCCGGTCTCGCCGAAAAGTGCACGATCCAGATCTCCTACGCCATCGGCGTCGCCCAGCCGCTGTCGATCTATGTCGACCTGCACGGCACCGGCAACAAGGTGAGCGAAGATCAGGTCGAAGCGGCGATCCGCAAGACCATGGACCTGTCGCCGACGGGCATCCGCCGCCACCTGGACCTCAACAAGCCGATCTACGCCAAGACCTCCGCATATGGCCATTTCGGCCGCAAGGCTGGCCGTGACGGCTCGTTCTCCTGGGAAAAGACCGACCTGGTGAAGCCGCTCAAGGAAGCGATCAAGGCCTAAGACAATGACTGACATGGAACGTCGCGGACGCGCGACCGAGGCTTTCTTCGGTCGCCGCAAGGGTAAGCAACTTCGCGGACAGCAGGCGGAGAAGCTCAGCACCCTCTTGCCGGCGTTCATCATCGACCTCTCGGCGGCTCCTCCGGAGCCGCTGAGCACGCTCTTTCCCGTCGAGACCAACCGGCTGAGGCTGGAGATCGGCTTCGGCGGCGGCGAGCATCTGATCCACCGCGCCGTGGAAACGCCCTCGACCGGCTTCATCGGCGTCGAGCCCTTCGTCAATTCGATGCAGAAGCTGCTTGCCAGCGTCGACGATGCCGGCGCCCGCAATGTCCGCGTCTACAACGACGACGCGACGCAGCTGATCGACTGGCTGCCGGACGGATCGATCGACCAGATCGACCTGCTCTACCCGGACCCCTGGCCGAAGCGCAAGCACTGGAAGCGTCGCTTCGTATCGAAGACCAATCTCGACCGCTTTCACCGCGTGCTGAAGCCCGGCGGCCTGTTCTGCTTCGCCTCCGACATCGACACCTATGTGAACTGGACGCTTCTGAAGTGCCGCGACCACGGCGGCTTCGACTGGCAGGCCACCAACGCGGCGGACTGGCTGACGCCCTACGAGGGCTGGCCGAGCACGCGCTACGAGGCCAAGGCCCGGCGCGAAGGACGATCCTCGGCCTATCTGACGTTCAAGCGCGTCTAAACGATCTTTGTAGGGAAATACGGGCCGATGCGGCCCCTCAGAAACAAAACAACGGCGCTCCGGGGAACGCCGTCTGTTTTCATGCTGACCCGCCTTAGTGCAGGCTGACCGTCTTCAACTCGTCTTCAGCGGCCTTGAAGAAGGTGCTGGAGCGGTTGTCCGTGAGGAGGATCGGCGTTCCGTCCGCGCCGAAGAGCGCCCAGAGATCGACATTGGGATCGATATCGGGAGCCTCCGGGAAACACCGGGGAACATCCTCGGAGCGGATTTTCCTGATATAGGCGACCTCGCCGTTGCCGATGCCGGCAAGCTCGGTCTTGGTCAGGTGCGAATTGGCTTCTTTCATCAACATTCCTGTACCTCCAGAGAGAAGGGACCAACGGTGCGATTTGCGCCGTTGTCCTACTGTGGGACCGAAATGTTAATTTTCTTCACCATACGCGACGGCTCCGGGCGAATGAGATCCACCGACAGCAGGCCGTTCTTCAGTCCGGCGCCGAGAACCTGCATGCCATCGGCGAGCACGAAGGTGCGCTGGAACTGTCTCGCGGCTATGCCGCGATAGAGATATTCGCGCTCGCCCTGCTCGACCTGGCGGCCGCGGATGACCAGCTGGTTTTCCTCGACGGAAATATCGAGTTCTTCCTCGCTGAAGCCGGCGACCGCGAGCGTGATGCGCAGGCGCTCCGGATCATCGGTGATGCGGTCGGCGGCGAGGCGCTCGATATTATAAGGGGGATATCCGTCACTCGCCTTGGAAATCCGCTCCAGCGTCTTTTCCATGGCGTCGAAACCCAGCAGCAGCGGGCTGGCGAAAGGCGTCATACGGCTCATCAGCGTTCCAAGTCCTTGATGCAAGCGACCCTTCCGGACCTGAAGACAGCATCCGGATGTTGCTAATATGGGAAGGGATGGCGTCATTCGCAAGACAGCGGCGCAAGACAGGACGCAACACGGCGGCGCAAGACCTATGCGCCGTCCGCACGCGGTCGCGCCGCCTTGACAAAGCCCGTCCGGCCTCGCATCAAATCCTGCCCCGCGCCGGCTGTGCCGATTTGCGGCGGGAAGATAAACAGATTGTGCATGCATCGATATGTGCGTCGATACAGGCACCGGGAGGATGGGACGTACGGAATGGCAAACCCGAGAAAGATCATTATCGACACCGACCCCGGTCAGGACGATGCGGCCGCGATCATGCTGGCCTTCGGCAGTCCCGAGGAACTGGAACTGCTTGGGATCACCACCGTCGCCGGCAATGTGCCGCTCTCCTACACCAGCCGCAATGCGCGCATCATCTGCGAGCTCTGCGGCAAGACCGACACCAAGGTTTTCGCCGGCGCCGACAGGCCGATCGCCCGGCCGCTCGTCACCGCCGAGCATGTGCATGGCAAGACCGGCCTCGACGGTCCCGAGCTCGACGAGCCGACCATGCCGCTGCAGACAGGACACGCCGTCGACTTCATCATCGAGACGCTGCGCAGCGAGCCGGAAGGCACCGTGACGCTCTGCACGCTCGGGCCGCTGACGAATATCGGCCTCGCCTTCCAGAAGGCGCCCGATATCATCGGCCGCGTGCGCGAGCTCGTCATGATGGGCGGCGGCTTCTCCGAGGGCGGCAACATCACGCCGGCGGCCGAATTCAACATCTATGTCGACCCCGAGGCAGCCGACATCGTGCTCCGCTCCGGCGTGCCTGTCGTGATGATGCCGCTCGACGTGACGCACAAGCTCTTGACGCTGAAATCGCGCGTCAAGCGCATGGCCGAGATCGGCACGCGGCCGGCGATCGCGATGGTGGAAATGCTGGAGTTCTTCGAGCGTTTCGATATCGAGAAATACGGCTCGGACGGCGGCCCGCTGCACGACCCGACGGTCGTTGCCTATCTGCTCAAGCCCGAACTGTTCAAGGGACGGATCTGCAACGTCGAGATCGAGGTTAAGTCGGAGCTGACCGTCGGCATGACCGTGGTCGACTGGTGGCACGTGACCGACCGCAAGCGCAACGTGACCGTGATGCGCGATGTCGACGCGGACGGCTTCTTCGATCTCCTGATCGAACGCTTCGCCCGCATCTGACTGTCTTGAATGAGATCAGGCCCGCTTAGGCGGGCCCGATCGGATCAGGCGTCCTTCTGGTCGAAGACCGAGTTGGTTTCGGCTTCGACGATCTTCGGGCCGCCCTTGGCGACGCCGACCATGGCGGGGCGCAGGACGCGTTCGCCGATGGAATAGCCGGCCTGGACGACCTGGACGACGGTGTTGTTCGGCACGTCGGGGTTCGGCACTTCGAACATCGCCTGGTGAAAGTTCGGGTCGAACTTCTGGCCGACCGGCTCCAGCTTGCGCACGCCATGGCGTTCCAGCGTCGTGAGCATCGAGCGCTCGGTCATCTCGACACCTTCGATCAGCGTCGTCAGGCCGGCATCGGCGCCGGCGCGGGCCTCTTCCGGGATGGCGTCGAGCGCGCGGCGCAGGTTGTCGGAGACAGCCAGCATGTCGCGGGCGAAGCCGGCCGCGGAATAGGACTTGGCATCCTTGACTTCGCGCTCGGTGCGGCGACGCAGATTGTCCATGTCGGCGGCGAGGCGCAGATAGCGGTCGCGCAGCTCGGCATTCTCAGCCTTCAGGAGCTCGATCGGATCGGGCTCGGCTGCGGTCTCGTTCTCGACGTTTGCGGCGGCGTCGGCTGCGGCTTCTTCCGCGGCTGCGTCAGGTCCGTTCTTCGTCGTCTCGTCAGTCATGACGTTCTCCGGTCATTGGTGGCTTTTGGATGTGCCCGATATCGAACTTTGAACATCAAAAATCAAGTCTGCGTGACGAAGAAGGTCGGAAACACAGGCATGTTCGGCCCGTGACGACCGCATATGAAAGCGACCAAGAGGCGGCAGCCACATGTCATTCTTACTTTCGCAAAACCTAATACGGTGCCACACTCATCTCTCAACCTGGGAGGTGCTGAGATGGCCGACGAAAACGTCTATGTCGGGAAATGCTTTTGCGGTGCCGTGGAACTGACCGTGACCGGCACGCCTGTCGCGATGGGCTATTGCCATTGTCGCTCCTGCCAGCACTGGTCGGCCGGGCCGATCAACACCTTCACGCTGTGGCAGCCGCAGGCGGTTCGGGTGACCAAGGGTGGCGAGCATGTCGAGAGCTTCCAGAAGACCGACTACAGCGTGCGCAAGTTCTGCGACACCTGCGGCGGCCATCTCTACAGCGAGCATCCGCTCTGGGGCGTGACCGACGTCTATGCGCCTGTGATCCCCGGTCTCGATTACCAGCCGACCATGCATGTAAACTACGAGGACACGATCCTGCACGTGAAGGACGGGTTGCCGAAGTTCAAGGACATGCCTTCGGAAATGGGCGGTTCCGGCGTGCAGCTGCCGGAATAGCGCTATTTGGACGGGCGCGAGAGCCTTGCCATCAGCTGTGCGGTGTAATCGACCATCGGTACGATGCGCGAATAGTTGAGCCGCGTCGGGCCGATGACGCCGACGGCGCCGACGATGCGGTCGTCTTCGTCGCGATAGGGCGCCACGATCAGCGAGGAGCCGGAGAGCGAGAAAAGCTTGTTTTCCGAGCCGATGAAGATGCGCACGCCCGGGCCGCTTTCGGCCAGATTCAGCAGCTCCAGCAGACTGTCCTTCTTCTCGAGATCGTCGAACAGCATGCGCAGGCGATCGAGATCATCGGGATTGCCCAGCCCCTCCAAGAGATTGGCGCGGCCGCGGATGATGAGCTGCGCGGGCTTGCCCTCGTCGGCGGTGCCGGACCAGACGGCGATGCCGCGCTCCACCAGATCCCGAGACAGCGCGTCGAGCTCGTGGCGCACGTCGTCCTTGAGGTGGCCGAGCTGGCTGCGCAGTTCGGGCAGCGTCTGGCCCGTCATATGGGCGTTGAGGAAATTCGCGGCTTCGGTGAGCTGCGAGGAGGTGACGCCGGCGGGCAGTTCGATGATGCGGTTTTCGACCTGGTCGTGATCGCCGACGAGAACGGCCAGCGCCTTGGTCGGCTCCAGGCGGATGAACTCGACATGCTTGAGGACGGGATCGCTCTTCGATGTGATGACGAGACCGGCGCCGCGCGACATGCCCGACAGCATGCGGCTTGCCTCGTTCATCATCGCTTCCATCGGGCCGTCGCGGCTATCCGCCCGCACCTGCCGGTCGATATTGGCGCGGTCCTCGGCGGAGAGGTCGCCGACCTGCATGAAGGCATCGACGAAGAAGCGCAGGCCGACCTGGGTGGGCAGACGGCCGGCGCTGACATGCGGGGAATAGACGAGGCCAAGCTCTTCCAGATCGCTCATGACATTGCGCACGGAGGCCGGCGACAGCGACATGGGCAGGATGCGTGAAAGATTGCGCGAGCCCAGCGGCTCGCCCGTCTCCAGATAACCCTCGACGATGCGACGAAAGATTTCCTTGGAGCGTTCGTCCAGCGCGGCAACGGCGTCCGAAATCGTCGACGACCTGAATTCCATTAAGCCTTGCGCACCCATGCTGACAATGATGTCGCAAAATATAGCCAATCTACCCGCGCGCGCAAAAGGGAATTTGCAAATGCGCGCCGCCAATCGTAGAAGCGGTCAACAACAGACCTGCACCGATGATGAAGCCTGGGATCGCCCCCGCGTTCCGGCCCCGTGCACCGAGGAGAATAGGATGCGGCCTTCCGGCAGAAAAACCGACCAGATGCGCAAGGTCACCTTCGAGCGCAACTTTTCCAAGCACGCCGAAGGCTCCTGTCTTGTGAAATTCGGCGACACGCACGTGCTCTGCACCGCGAGCCTTGAAGAAAAGACGCCGCCGTGGCTGCGCAACACCGGCAAGGGCTGGGTCACCGCCGAATACGGCATGCTGCCGCGCGCCACCGGCGACCGCATGAAGCGCGAAGCCGCCGCCGGCAAGCAGGGTGGCCGCACCCAGGAAATCCAGCGCCTGATCGGCCGCTCGCTGCGCGCCGTGGTCGATCTCAAGGAACTCGGCGAACGCCAGATCACGCTCGACTGCGACGTGATCCAGGCCGATGGCGGAACGCGCACGGCATCGATCACCGGTGCGTGGATAGCGCTCTACGATTGCCTGAAGTGGATGGAAAGCCGCAACATGATCAAGGTCGAGCGGGTCCTGAAGGACCACGTCGCCGCGATCTCCTGCGGCGTCTTCGCCAGCCAGCCTGTCATCGATCTCGATTACCTCGAGGACTCGTCGGCCGAGACCGACGCCAACTTCGTGATGACGGGCGCCGGCGGGATCGTCGAGATCCAGGGCACGGCCGAGGGTACGCCGTTCAGCGAGGAAGAGTTCGGCGCGCTGATGGCGCTTGCCAAGAACGGCATCGCCGAGCTGGTGGAACTGCAGAAGGCGGCGATTGCCTGAGGGTTTGAGGTGTGAAGGCTAGGGCAGCTGAGAGGCTGTAGCAAGCAAGGCCCCTCCCCAACCCTCCCCACAAGGGGGAGGGCTTAACCCGGCGGCACCGCCGAACCTCGATGGAGGCAGGCGGGCGCGCCCAGCGGTTCTCCCCCCTTGTGGGGGAGATGGCCGGCAGGCCAGAGAGGGTCTTTTGGCGCCCCGGAGAATGACAGCATGATCGACGGCATTCTTGAAACCGCGCTTTATGTCGACGACCTCGATGCCGCCGAGGGTTTTTATGGCGGTGTTCTCGGGCTTGAGAAAGTTCTGCGCCATGACAACCGGCACGTCTTCTTTCGCTGCGGACCGGGCATCCTGTTGATCTTCAACCGCCGCGAAACGATCAAGCCGCCTTCATCGGACGCACTGCCGGTTCCGCCGCACGGCACGACGGGCGCGGGGCATGCCTGTTTCCGGATGCGTGCGGAAGCGATTGACTTGATCGCGGAAAAGCTCAACAAAGCGGGCGTTTCCATCGAAAGCGATTTTAGCTGGCCGAACGGGGCGCGATCGATCTATTTCCGCGATCCTGACGGCAACAGCCTGGAATGCGCCGAACCCAAACTTTGGAATCTTTGAAGGACCGCCATGCGCAAGCTCGATACCCGCACCATCGTCGTTGCCAGCCACAATGCCGGCAAGATCCGCGAGATCGCCGACCTGATCGGTCCCTTCGGCTTCTCGGCGAAATCGGCAGCCGAACTGAAATTCGACGAGCCGGATGAAACCGGCACGACCTTCGAGGAAAACGCCGCGATCAAGGCGCTGGCTTCGGCCAAGGCATCCGGCCTGCCCGCCCTTTCCGACGACAGCGGCCTTGTCATCGACGCGCTCGGTGGCGCGCCGGGTGTCTATACCGCCAACTGGGCGGAAACGGCCGACGGTACGCGCGATTTCGCGATGGCGATGCAGAAGGTCGAGACGGCTCTCGAGGAAAAGGGTGCCACCACGCCGGAGCAGCGCAGCGCGCGCTTCGTCAGCGTTCTTTGCCTGGCATGGCCGGATGGGCATACCGAGTTCTTCCGCGGAGAGGTCGAGGGCTTCGTGGCCTGGCCGCCGCGCGGTACCGCCGGCTTCGGCTACGATCCCATCTTCCAGCCCGAGGGCTACGACACCACCTTCGGCGAGATGAGCGCCGAGGAGAAGCACGGATGGAAGCCCGGCGACCCCGCGGCATTGTCCCACCGCGCCCGCGCCTTCAAGATCTTCGTCGAAACCTGCCTTAACGCCTAAGAGCGATCGTGGACACTTTGGAACAGCCCAACCTGACGCGCCATGCATCTCTTTTGCCCGATACCGGCGAGCCCGGCTTCGGCGTCTACGTGCATTGGCCGTTCTGTGCCACCAAGTGCCCCTATTGCGACTTCAACAGCCATGTGCGTCACCAGCCTGTCGATCAGGAGCGCTTTACCGCCGCCTTCCTGAAGGAGATGGCGACGATGCGGCAGCTGAGCGGCCCGAAGACGGTCACCAGCATCTTTTTGGGCGGCGGCACGCCCTCGCTGATGAACCCCTCGACGGTCGCGGCCATTCTCGACGGTATCGCCAGGGAATGGAACATGCCCGATGGCATCGAGATCACCATGGAGGCAAACCCCTCCAGCGTCGAGGCCGAGCGCTTCCGGGGCTACCGCGCCGCCGGCGTCAACCGCGTGTCGCTCGGCGTGCAGGCGCTGAACGATCGCGACCTGAAATTTCTCGGGCGGCTGCACGATGTCGAGGATGCGCTGAAGGCGATCAAGCTGGCGCGCGACATCTTTCCGCGCATGTCCTTCGACCTGATCTATGCACGGCCGAAACAGACAGTCGAGGAATGGGAGCGCGAACTCAAGCAGGCGATCTCCTATGCCGTCGACCACCTGTCGCTCTACCAGCTGACGATCGAGGAGGGCACGCCCTTCTTCGGGCTGCACAAGATGGGAAAGCTCGTCGTGCCCGACGACGACCAGTCGGCGCTGCTCTACGAGGCGACGCAGGACATCACCGCCGCCGAGGGGATGCCCGCCTACGAGGTCTCCAACCACGCCCGCCCGGGTGCCGAGAGCCGCCACAACCTCACCTACTGGCGCTACGGCGACTATGCCGGCATCGGCCCCGGCGCCCATGGCCGGCTGACGCGCGGGCCGGTCAAGCTCGCCACCGCCACCGAGCGCAAGCCGGAAGCCTGGCTGGAGCTCGTGGAGCGCGACGGCCACGGCATGCTCGACCAGGAGCAGCTCGGCTATGACGAACAGGCCGACGAACTGCTGCTGATGGGACTGCGATTGACTGAAGGCGTCGATCTCGCCCGCTGGCAGCAGCTCTCGGGGCGCGACCCGGACCCGAAGCGCGAAGAGTTTTTACTGGAACACGGGTTTATCGAACGGATCGGCAATTCGCGCATCCGCTGCACGCCGTCGGGGATGCTGATTCTGGATTCGGTGGTGGCTGATCTGGCTTGTTGAGTGAGAGTGGGGTCAGGGGCGCTTGCGTTGTGCCGTGAAGCCCCCTCATCCCCGGTGCAACAAGTTGCACCTGACCTGCCGGCACCTTCTCCCCTATGGGGAGAAGAGATTCGTGGCAAGCCACTCGCTCCGACCTCCCCTTCTCCCCCGTGGGGAGAAGGTGGCCCGAAGGGTCGGATGAGGGGGCTCCGGGCTCTTCGCTATCCTCTTGTTTTGAAACATAAACCTCTGACGTCACAACCAATAGCCCCCTCACCCTACCTCTCCCCGAGGGGAGAGGGGGGAGCAAGTGGCGCTCACACCACCCTCCTCCGCACCCGCGAAAACACCCTTCCATCGATCGCAGCCAGTCCGATCGCGATCATCGTCATGCCGATCAGATGCTTGGCCTGCAGCTGCTCGCCGAGGATGGCGGCGCCGAGCAGGATGGCGCTGACGGGGATGAGGAAGGTGACGAGCATGAGGTTGGTGGCACCGGCCGTGGCGAGGATGCGGAAGAACAGGACGTAGGCGACCGCCGTCGAGAGCAGCGCCAGGCCGAGGAGCGCCATCCAGGCCTCGGCCGAGGGCGCGGCGAACGTCCAGGGTTGGTCGACGACGAGGGCGATGGGGAGCATCAGCACGCTGGAGGCGGTGACCTGGCCGGCGGCGGGCAGGAGCGGCGCCATGCCCATCCGCCGGAAGCGGCGGCCATAGATGCCGGCGAAGGAATAGGAAAGTGCGGCGCCCAGAACCGCGAGCTGCGCCAGCACATTGGTTCCAAGATCGCGCAGCGCATCGAAGCCGATCATGTAGGCGACGCCGGCGAAGCCGACGAGGACGCCGAGCAGGCGGTTTCCGGTCATCTTCTCGTCCGACGTCAACAGATGCGCGACGACGACGCCGAAGAGCGGCGTGGTTGCGTTGAGGATCGAGGCGAGGCCACTCGCGATGTGGGTCTGCCCCCAGACGATGAGGCAGAAGGGGATCATGTTGTTGATCAGGCCCATGACGAAAAAGGCCGCCCAGGATTTGCCGTCGCGCGGCATGGCGTGGCCGGTGGCGCGCACGATCAGGTTCAGCGCGACGGCGGCGATCAGGACGCGGCCGGTAACGATCGTCAACGGCGGCAGGGTTTTCACCAGGATGCCATTGAAGAGGAAGGAACCGCCCCACAGAAGCGAGAGCACCAGCAACAGCCCCCATTCGGCAAGGCCCATCTGCTTGTGCGGCATAGCGTCTCTCCCTTTTGCGATCCTCTTCAGTGATGTCAGGCATAGCGCCCGGCGCGCGCCGGTGCCACCCGATTTCCGCGGGCTCGCCGCGAATGTCTTCGACACACGAAAAAGTGGACAGCCTCACTCATAAAACGCTTTCCCGGCGGGCATTTGGTGATTATCATAGTCAGGATTAAGACGCATACGGGCAAGGCCGAACCTCAGTCATGACAGTTCAACAGATCGCGCGGACGGCGCCAGGGCTTCCGCAGCCGATCGGCTTGTCTCCCGCTTTTTCCGGCGACCACGCATGGTGCCGCGACAAGATGATGCTGGCGGATGAGCTGGTCGGTGGGGTTGCTCTGTCTGCATTCTTCGAGGATGGCGGCTTCGAGCGGGCGATCGACCGATACACCGAGGTGACAAAGGGCACGGATCGCCGCGCCGTCGTCTCCATGTGGTCGCTCTATTATTTCGCCGGACTGACGATTCCCTATCTGCTCGCCCGCCGCCTTTCCGGCCAGGTGCTGCCGGTGGCGTTCGAGAACATGACGATCGCGCTCACCGAGGATGGATTGCCGCGCGCCTTCGGCGTCGCCCATCGCGGCATGATCGGCGAAAAGACGAGCGAGGACGAATTTTCCGTGACCGGGCCATTGATGTCGGGCCATATCGACATCGCCGTCGAGCGCCTGAAGCGCTGCGGCCTCTCGGCGAAGCTCCTGTGGAACAACGCCGCCGTCTACATCGACTACACGCTGCGGCTGACCGATGCCGATAATGGCGGGCGTTCGGCGCCCGACCTGCCGCTCTTCGTGCGCGGCTGCCTGCCGGATGGCGGGCCGAACCCGTTGTGCGGCAGCGTCAAACGGATCGAGGAAGGCGGGCAGATGGTGCAGCGGCGCAAGCTCTGCTGCCTGCGCTACATGCTTCCCGGGGTCGCCAGCTGCGGCAATCGCTGCGCCCTGCCCAGCCAGCGCAATCCGCAATAGTCTCGGTTCAAAACCGATGACGGCGCGGCACTTTCCCAAGCCTTGAGACAATCGATGTCGGCTCGAGCGACAGCCGTCGTGCACGCGCTCGCCGATAAGCCGTGTCCTTGGCCTTGACCAGCCGCGGGCCAAACGCAAACGGCCGGGATCGCTCCCGGCCGTTTGATGTCTCAGGCGGTCACGCCCTATTCGTTGATCAGGCGCTTCAGCAGCTCGATCTCGTGCGACAGCTTGCTGTCGCCGGAGATCAGTTCCTCGATCTTGCGCACGGCGTGCAGCACCGTCGTATGATCGCGACCACCGAAGCGGCGACCGATCTCCGGGAAGGAGCGCGGCGTGAGCGTCTTCGCCAGATACATGGCGATCTGGCGCGGCTTGACGATGACGCGCGTGCGGCGGTTGGACACCAGTTCCTGGCGCGACACGTTGTAGTGACGCGCGACGATGCGCTGGATGTCCTCGATACGCACACGGCGCGGCTCGCCGGAGCCGACCAGATGGGCGAGAAGCTCGTCCACGCGCTCGACGGTCAGGTTCGGCTCGAAGGAGCGACGGAAGAGCAGCTGGTTGAAGGCGCCTTCCAGTTCACGGCCGCTGGCGGTGATGCTGCGGGCCACGTGGTTCAGAAGCTCGCTCGACATTTCCAGCGACGGGTCATCGGCACGGGCGACATCGAGACGGCGCTGGAGGATTTCGAGACGCATCTCGTAATCCGGGCCGTCAAGCTCGATGGCCACGCCACCCTGCAGACGCGAACGGACGCGCGGATCGAGCGATTCCAGCTCCCAGGGCGCACGGTCGGCCGCGACCACGACCTGCTTGGCGCTGTCGAGCAGCATGTTCAGCAGGTGGCAGAACTCGTGCTGGATCATCTTGCCCTGCAGGAACTGCATGTCGTCGATGATCAGAAGGTCGATGTTGCGCAGGCTATCCTTCAGCGTCAGCGCATCATTGTCGCGGATCGCGGTCGCGAAACGCCACATGAAATATTCCGCCGTCAGATAGACGACGCGCAGCTGGCGCGGGTTCTGCACGGCCGCATTGGCGATTGCCTGCAGCAGATGGGTCTTGCCGAGACCGACCGTGGAGTGGACGAAGAGCGGGTTGAAGCGCACCGCGCCCTGACCGGCTTCGGCAATGGTCTTCGCCGCCGCAAGGGCGACGCGGTTGGAGCTGCCCTCGACGAAAGTGTCGAAGGTGAAGCGGTTGTCGAGCGGCGAGCCGAAGAGCGGCTGGCCAGAGGTCGCCGGACGCGCCGCAGACGCCGCCGAAACGGCCTGCTGGACGATCTGGCCGGCCTGCTGGGCGACCGGGCGACGGATCGGCGCGACCGACGATGCCGGTTCCTGCACCGGCGCTTCTTCCGGCTTGCCGGTTGCGCGTGCCGCCGTGCGAACCAGGATCTCGACCTTCAGGATTTCAGCATCTTCCGCCTGGAAAATGCCGGTGATCAGATCGAGATAGCGATTGTTGATCCAGGACTTCAGAAAAGTTGTTGGTACAGTCAGCCGCACGACGCTCTTGGAGACGGAATGGAGCTTCAGCCGGCCAAACCAGCTTGCATAGACATCCGGACCGACCTGCGCCTTCAGGCGCGCACTGGCTCTGTCAAAAAGTATGCCATCATTCTTCATGTCTCCCTTTTCCCCCGCCGCTTCTGGGCAAATAGAGCCTAACGTCTGAGAGACCTTGTCCGAGCTGTCCAAGGCACTCGCCGCCATCGAATTCATGTGCATATTGCCGCCTTATAGTTCCTCGGCCGA
Organism: Rhizobium sp. AN80A; assembly: GCF_030053015.1. Classification (NCBI taxonomy): domain Bacteria; kingdom Pseudomonadati; phylum Pseudomonadota; class Alphaproteobacteria; order Hyphomicrobiales; family Rhizobiaceae; genus Rhizobium; species Rhizobium sp. AN80A. The sequence continues at coordinate 2,523,486 of NZ_JASJPX010000003.1, forward strand.
CCTAATCCTGGTCGCCCGATCATTTCCCCGCTTATGACCTGGCAGCAGCACCCTCATGCTCCACTACCGGCCGGTTCACTCAAACGCGTGCCTCTTAACGAGAGGCGACTGCTGGAGGCGAAGTCGATCGCTTCATGCGATCTTTTTGCTTCCCGTCTCCTACCGGTGCCGTTCCTCGTCCAACGACACCAGCCTGCCTGCCTGCGTATGCTTTTTCCTTATCCCAGGATCGCACGCACAGCGTGCAACCCTGAAAAAAGGCGCACAGATGATCCCGTTCCGCGGCAGCCACAGCCGCGGTGCAATCGGCACCAGTGCGTGAAAATCCGGAGGTCGAAACTTCCGCAACAAAAGACACAAAAGCATCGTCCCGCCGACGTGGCAGTTTCAGACCAAGCCTTAAAACAGGTGATGTCCGAGCCCCTTGTTGGGAGGCATTTAGGCAGGATCGGGGGTGGAGATCAACGGGGAATTTTACTCAAAATTAAGCGCAGCCGGTTGACTCCGGAGACACTTTTAGGGCGCTGCACGAGAGCGAAAAAAGAATCGCTTTTGAATCAAGGAGATTCAGGAAACCGGCAATTTCGACACGCATAAAAAAAAAAAAAGAAAAAAGCTTCTTGACTCCTTTTAGACGCCGCAGCGGGAGGTCTGAGTCTCTTCGTCCAACAGCAACCTGACACAAGTCATTGTTATCACTCATTTTTTTGTGTCATTCGCTCGACACGAAATCGTCGCCAAATTAACCATAGTTCGGGCACTTGGCGGAATCGAAAAAGCCCGACAAAGTTGCCGGGCTAATCATATAGCTGTCTTTATTAACGGAAGCTTAAGCGGTCGCGCCGACCGACAGAGCCTTCACGCGGGCCGCGAGACGCGAGACCTTGCGGGATGCCGTGTTGGCATGCAGGACGCCCTTGCTTGCTGCGCGTGCCAGTTCCGGCTGCGCGGCCTGGAAGGCTTCCTTGGCCTTGGCAGCGTCGCCGGCTGCGAGTGCTTCTTCGACCTGACGAACGAACGTGCGAACGCGCGAGCGACGAGCCTTGTTGACGTCGGTACGGCGGGCGATCTTGCGGGTCGCTTTTTTCGCCGAAGTTGTATTGGCCATGGATGCCTCTCTCAAGAATTCGAACAAACTCCGCTACCGCCGCGGGCCTTGCAGCCACTTCCTACACAGCAATGCGGGAGCATTATCGGAAAACCGGACTGGCTTCCCGAACCTTGGGCGGGCATATAACCCTAAAGCCGACCGGCGTCAACGCGCATTTTCAGGGAACCGTCGCCTTTTCGCCCAGGGACGAGTTTGGGGCTCAGCGGTTCTTGAAGGCGGGTTTACGCTTTTCGATGAAGGCTGTCATCCCTTCCTTCTGATCTTGTGTCGCGAAGAGGCTCTGGAACAGGCGGCGCTCGAAGCGCAGCCCCTCCTCCAGCGTGGTCTCCAGCGCCCGGTTGACGGCCTCCTTGGCCATCAGCACCGAGGGGCGCGACAGGGAGGCGATCCTGGCGGCCGCCTCGAGCGCTTCATCGAGCAGACGATCGGGGGCGACCACACGCGAAACGAGTCCCGCGCGCTCGGCTTCGTCCGCATCCATCATGCGGCCGGTCAGCACCATGTCCATGGCCTTGGCCTTGCCGACGGCTCGGGTCAGGCGCTGCGAGCCGCCCATGCCGGGGATGACACCGAGCGTGATTTCCGGCTGGCCGAATTTCGCCGTCTCCGAGGCGATGATGAAGTCGCACATCATGGCGAGCTCACAGCCACCGCCGAGCGCGAAGCCCGAGACGGCGGCGATGACGGGTTTGCGGATTTTCGCGACGTCGTCCCAGCCGCCGAGGAAATCGCGGCTGTAGACGTCGGCGAAATCGAGCGGATGCATTTCCTTGATATCGGCACCGGCGGCAAAGGCGCGCTCGGAGCCGGTCAGGACGATGGCGCCGATGGCGTCGTCGCCTTCAAACGCGGCGTAAGCCTGCAGCAGTTCCTTCAGAACCGTCGAGTTCAGGGCGTTCAGCGCCTGCGGGCGGTTCAGCGTGATCAGCCCCACGGCGCCGCGGGCCTCGACGATCAGCGTTTCATAAGACATGTGTTCCTCCCGGTCGGGCCAATGCCCAGGCTTACTTCTGGCAGGTGGGGCAGTAAAAGGTTGAGCGCCCGGCCTGAACGATGCGGGCGATGGTACCGCCGCAATCGGGCGTCCGGCAAGGCTGCCCTTCGCGATCATAGACGGAGAAGGAGTGCTGGAAATAGCCGAGCGAGCCATCCGTCTGGATATGATCGCGCAGCGACGAGCCGCCCGCCAGAATCGCATCGGCGATGACGTCGCGGATAGAGGAGACCAGCAGGTCGAGCTGCTTCGTCGGCTTGCCGGTCGGCGTCACTAGGGTGGACGAGGCGCGCGTCGGCTTCAGGTGCGAGCGCCACAGCGCCTCGCATACATATATATTGCCGAGGCCGGCGATGTTCTTCTGGTCGAGCAGCGCGCTTTTCAGCGGCTGCGCCTTGCCCTTGAAGCGCTCGGCCAGATAGGCGGCGCTCAGCGCATTGCCGGTCGGCTCCGGGCCGAGCCCATAAAGAAAGGGATTGATGTCGAGTGCGGTGCGGTCGGCCATGTCCATGAAGCCGAAGCGGCGCGGGTCATTATAGATGACGCGGCTTTGTCCCGAGGGTCCTTCCAGATGGAAGATCACGTGATCGTGCTTTTCATCCTTGGAGCGCGGATGGTGGAATTCGCCCGGGGTTTCGGAGATGGGGGTGTCGGCGATCGGGCCGGCCTCGATGCGGAAGGAGCCGGACATGCCGAGATGGGCGATGATCGTGGCGCCGCTATCGAGATCGATCAGCAGGTACTTGGCCCGGCGGCCCAGTGAAACGATGGTGCGGCCGGATGCCTTTTCGCCGAAGGCCTCTGGAAACGGGAAGCGCAGGTCCCCGCGCCTAAGCTCCAATTTGACGATGCGGGCACCCTCCATGGTGGGCGCGAGGCCGCGTTTGACGGTTTCGACTTCTGGCAATTCCGGCATCTTAACCCATCTATATCGAACATGTTTCAACCGCCCGCGATGTGCGCTATAGCGCCATGGTGTCGCGGACCGGACCGTTGCCCACAGATAGCGTCGCCTGCCTGATTTCGCTATGGTCGCCGCGTTGATTTAAGAGATTGGAGTATTCGATGTCAGACAGCCGCACTTCCGCCGACGGCGGCATGGAAACATCATACGGCTTCCGCGAAGTGGCAGGCGGCGAAAAGCAGGGCCTCGTCAACGACGTCTTCCACAAGGTCGCCAAGCGCTACGACATCATGAACGACGTCATGTCTGTTGGCATGCATCGCGTCTGGAAGGATGCGATGATCGCGGCGCTGAACCCGCGCAAGGAGCCCGGCTACAAGACGCTCGACGTGGCCGGCGGCACCGGCGACATCGCGTTTCGCATCATCGAAGCCTCGAACCGGATGGCGCACTCCACGGTGCTCGACATCAACGGATCGATGCTGGCTGTCGGCGCCGAGCGCGCGGCAAAGAAGAAGCTCTCCGACAATCTGACCTTCGTCGAGGCCAACGCCGAGGAACTGCCCTTCGAGGCCAACAGCTTCGACGCCTATACGATCGCCTTCGGCATCCGCAACGTACCGCGCATCGACGTGGCGCTCAGCGAAGCCTACCGCGTGCTGAAGCGCGGCGGCCGGCTGCTGGTGCTCGAGTTCTCCGAAGTCGACATGCCGCTGCTCGACCGCGTCTACGAAAGCTGGTCGTTCAACGCCATTCCGAAGTTCGGCAAGGCGATCACCGGCGATGCCGAACCCTACCAGTATCTGGTCGAATCCATCCGCAAGTTCCCCAACCAGGAAAACTTCGCGGCGATGATCCGCAATGCCGGTTTCTCGCGCGTCAGCTACACCAATTACACCGGCGGTATCGCCGCCCTTCACTCCGGCTGGAAGCTTTAAGCCGGAATGAGCACGCAAATCGTTCCTCCCTCATTCCTGTGCTCGTCACAGGAATCCAGCGCACTCCCGTCCGGGAGTGCGAGAGACACTTTTACGCGACATGATTCCCTCACGGCGCAGACGCGCCGTGGCTGGATTCCTGTGACAAGCACAGGAATGAGGGCAGAGATTGCTCCAACGCCGGCTATAGGCTTGAGCGCATGAGCACTGTTTCGGCATATTTCCAGCTCTGGCGGGTTGGCTGGATTCTCGTGCGCGAGGGCGTCGTCTCGGCGCTGCCTTCCGACGAGCTTCCGCCGTCCGTCGCGGCTGCCAAATCCTTCGTCGGCATGTTCGCGCGCAAGCGTGCCAAGACCCAGAAGCGCAGCGACCGGCTCTCCAAGGCCGTCGAGCGGCTGGGACCTTCCTATGTGAAGATCGGCCAGTTCCTGGCAACGCGTCCCGACGTCGTCGGCGTCGAGTTCGCCGACGACCTATCGCAATTGCAGGACCGGATGGCCTTCTTCCCCGAGGGGGCAGCCAAGGCCAATATCGCGGGTTCTCTTGGCCGTTCGGTGGATGAGCTTTACGTCAGCTTCGGCGAGCCGATCGCGGCCGCCTCGATCGCGCAGGTGCATCCGGCCGAGGTGATGACACCTCAGGGCCGCAAGAAGGTCGCCGTCAAGGTGGTGCGCCCGGGCGTGCGCCAGCGCTTCACCCACGATCTCGAGGCGATGTATCTCGTCGCCCATCTGCAGGAGCGCTTCATGCCCTCCAGCCGGCGCCTGAAGCCGGTCGAGGTGACGAAGACGCTGGAGCAGACGACCAAGGTCGAGATGGATCTCCGGCTCGAGGCGGCGGCCCTTTCGGAGATCGCCGAGAACACGCGAGATGATCCGGGCTTCCGCGTTCCGACCGTCGACTGGGAACGAACAGGACGCGACGTCATCACCATGGAGTGGATCGACGGCGTCAAGATGTCCGATGTCGAGGGCCTGAAGGCCGCCGGCCACGATCTGAATGCGCTGGCCGACACGCTGATCCAGTCGTTCCTGCGCCATACGCTGCGCGACGGCTTCTTCCATGCCGACATGCATCCCGGCAATCTCTTCGTCGATCCCAAGGGCATGATCGTCGCCGTCGACATGGGCATTGTCGGGCGTCTCGGAAAGAAGGAACGCCGCTTCCTCGCCGAGATCCTCTACGGCTTCATCACCCGCGACTATATCCGCGTCGCCGAAGTGCATTTCGAGGCGGGCTATGTGCCCGGCCACCACAATGTGGAGAGCTTCGCGCAGGCGATCCGGGCGATCGGCGAGCCGATCCACGGGCAGCCGGCCGAGACGATCTCGATGGGCAAGCTGCTGACGCTGCTGTTCGAGGTGACCGAGCTGTTCGACATGGCCGCACGGCCGGAGCTGGTGATGCTGCAGAAGACCATGGTCGTGGTCGAGGGCGTGGCGCGTATCCTCAACCCGCGCTTCAACATGTGGAAGGCATCCGAACCCGTCGTCGGCGAATGGATACGCAACAATCTCGGACCGAAGCGGATCGCGACCGATATCAAGGATGGGCTAAAGGCCGCCGTGAAGCTTGCCGAAGCGGCACCCGAGATCGCCGCCAAGACCGAGAAGTTCCACCACGAACTACTCAAGATGAGCGAGAACGGCCTGCGCTTCGATGCCGAGACGGCCGAGGCGATCGGCAAGTCGGAAGCCCGCCACAGCCGCTCCGGCCGCTTCGCGCTCTGGCTGATCGCGCTGACGCTTGTTTATATCGCCTGGGTGGTTAGCTGAGCGCTACCACGCGCGTAGCCAATGATGAAAAAGCCCGCCTTGCCGCGGGCTTTTTCTATTTTTTTGCTATCGGCGCGACAGCCGTGCGGCGGCGAGTGCGGCGACCATGCCGATCGCCAGCAGTGTCAGCGTGAACATCACGACCGCATTCCAACCATCGGCGCCCCAGAAATAGCCGCCAACGGAACCGGCGACGCTGGAGCCGATGTAATAGGACAGGAGATAGAGCGACGAGGCGTGGCCCTTGGTGCCCTTGGCCAGTCGCCCGACCAGCGCGCTTGCGACCGAGTGGGCGACGAAGAAGCCAGAGGTCAGGAGCACGATGCCGAGGATGATCAGCGGCAGCGAGGCCGAGAGCGTCAGCGCCACGCCGATCGCCGACAGGGCGATGCCAGAAGGCAGCACGACGAAGTGGCCGAAGCGGTCTCCGAGCAGGCCGGCGATCCAGGAGGCGGCGATGCCGAAGATGTAGACCGTGAAGATCAGGCCGAGCTCGGTCTGGTTCAGATTGTACGGCACTTCGACGAGGCGGAAGCCGATATAATTATAGACCGTGACGAAGGTGCCCATGGCGAGGAAGCCGATGGCAAACAGGAAGGGAAGCGCCGGGCTCCTGATATGGCCGGCCCAGGCGCCGAGGTGGAAGCGGGCGTTGAAGCCCTTGCGCGGGGTGAAGTTGCGCGAGGCGGGCAGGAGCAGGAAGAAGCCGACGGCCGCCGCAAGGCCGATGGCGCCGAGCGTGCCGAGCGCGATACGCCAGGAGAAGAACTCGGCCAGCGTGCCGGTGACGACGCGACCGGCCATACCGCCGAAGGCGTTGCCGGCGATGTAGAGGCCCATGGATGCGCCGAGGCCGCGCGGATCGATCTCTTCCGAGAGATAGGCCATGGCGACGGCGGGGACGCCGCCGAGGAGCAAGCCTTCAAGGGCGCGGATGACCAGCAGCGCATGCCAGCTCGGGACCAGCGCGCAGGCGATGGTGCAAAGCGCGGCACCGAGCAGCGAGGCGAACATCAGGCTGCGGCGGCGGAAGCTTTCGGAGACGGCGGCGGCGCAGAAGATGGCGAAGGCGAGCAGGCCCGTCGACAGCGACAGCGAGAGCGAGCTCGCGGCCGGGCTGATGCCGAAGTCGCTGGAGAAGATCGGCATCAGCGGCTGGACGCAATAGAGCAGCGAGAAAGTGGCGAAGCCCGAGAGAAAAAGCGCGATGCTGGCGCGCCTGTAGGCCGGCGTGCCGCGCAGCAGGAACTGCTTTTCTTGCGCTGCGAGTTCCTGCGGCGCGTTTTCAAGCGGCTGGCGGGCGGCATTCTCGATGACGGTCAGATGGGGACGGGAGGGGATTTCCGAGGGGACGGACTGCTTGTCTGCGGCGCGTGGCATTGAGGACCAACCTTTCACGCCCTTTGATCTAGCCAACGGGTCATCATTTGTCCAATATATGAAACTGGCTTTCTTGATAGGTTTTGGAGATACCGATGGAGCTGCGCCATATCCGCTATTTCCTTGCGGTGGCCGAGGAGCGGAATTTCACCCGTGCTGCCGCGAGGCTCGGCATCGGCCAGCCGCCGCTCAGCCAGCAGATCCGCGATCTGGAAAACGAGATCGGGGCGGCGCTGTTTCACCGGGTGCCGCATGGCGCGGAGCTGACGGAGGCGGGATCGGCGTTTCTGCCGGAGGCGCGCGCCGCGATTGCCTCGGCCGAGAAGGCGAAGCTTGCCGCCCAGCGGGCGACGCGGGGCGAAACCGGGCGGCTGGCGCTCGGCTTCACCGCGTCCTCGGCCTTCAACACCGCCGTCAGCGGCACGATCCGCCGGTTTCGCGGGCAATGGCCGGATGTGAGCCTGTCGCTCACCGAGATGAACAGCAACTGGCTGATGGAAAAGCTGATGCGGCAGGAGATCGACGCGGCCTTCATCCGTCCCGGGCTGGAAGACCCCAAGGATGTGCTGCTGAAGCGGCTGGCGGACGAGCCGATGCTGATCGCGCTGCCGGCGCACCACCCGCTGGCCAAGCTGAAGACCGTGCCGCTCGCCGCGCTCGCGGGCGAGCCCGTCATCCTCTTTCCGCGCACGGTCGGTCTCAGCCTCTACGACGATATCGTGCGCGGCTGCCGGGATGCGGGGTTCGAGCTTGTCGTGACGCAGGAGGCGCCGCAGATCCCTTCCGTGGTCAATCTGGTCGCGGCCGATCTCGGCGTATCGATCGTGCCGGCCTCGATCGCGCATCTGGCGCTCGACGGCGTCGCCTATCGGCCGATCGAGGGGCCGCCGCTGGTGGCCCGGCTCGGGCTGGCGATGCTGAAGGCGCGACGCTCTCGCGTCGTCGGCAATCTGATGAGCCTGATCTGATCAACCTGATGGGTCCCAGTAGGGCGGATCGCCGAAGGTCTTGCGCAGGTGATCGGCGACGGCGCGCAGCTTGGCGGAGGGATTGCGGCCCTCGGGATGAGCCATGTAGATGAATTCGGCTTCCGGCTTGTAGCCGACGTCGATTTCGGCAAGCAGCCCCTCGCTCACGGCCGGGCCGGCGATGAAGGCGGGCAGAAGCGCGATGCCGAGGCCGGCCACCGCCGCATCGCGGATCATGTCGCCATTGTTCATGCCCAGCACCTGGCTGGCGCGCACGACGATGGCGCCATCGGACGTCTGGAAGCGCCAGTCGGAGACGCCGCGATTGGTGTAGAAAATGCCCTTGTGACCATCGAGATCGTTGAGCGTCTTCGGCGCGCCGTGACGTTCCAGATAATCGGGGGACGCGACCAGCAGACGACGGCTGCGGCTGAGCTTCCAGACGACGAGGCGGGAATCGACGATCGGCCCGTTGCGCACGATGGCGTCGTAGCCTTCCGATGAAACATCCACGCGGCGATCATCGATATCGAGCACCAGCTGGATCTCCGGGTGCCTGGCCAGAAACGGATAGAGCGCCGGGCCGAGATGCATGCGGCCGAAGGTGACGGGGGCGGCGATCCTGAGCGGCCCCGAGAGCGTGCCGCGCCGCTCGGCCATCTCGGCCGTGGCGTCCTCGATCTCGCGGACGATGCGGGCGGCGCGTTCGAGAAAGGCGGTGCCGTCCTCGGTGAGCGTCAGCTTGCGGGTGGTGCGGTGGAGCAGCATGCCGCCCAGCGAGCGCTCCAGTTCGGCCAGCCTTTCGCTGACCACCGATTTCGACAGGCGAAGCCGTCGCGCCGCCTCGCTGACCGAGCCGGATTCCACCACCGACACGAATGCCGTTATTCCCTCAATCCTGATCATCGTTCGGCATTTCCGAATTCGAGTTCCGCTATTTGGAGACTAATCCGAACAAAAGGAAAATGCCATCTTCCACTCATCGAACGGGGCGGCAAACGCCACCCCAACTCAAAAAGGAGATGGAAGAATGAACCGCCTGAATGGAAAAGTCGCCATCATCACCGGTGCCAGCGCCGGCATCGGCCGCGCAACGGCCAAGCTATTCGCCGCCGAAGGCGCCAAGGTCGTGGTCGGCGCCCGCCGCCAGGCCGAGCTCGACAGCCTGGTCGAGGAAATCAAGGCCGCCGGCGGAGACGCAGTCGCCGTTGCCGGTGACGTGCGCTCGGAGGATTATCACAAGGCGCTGGTCGCCACATCAGTCGAACGCTACGGCAAGCTCGATATCGCCTTCAACAATGCCGGTATCCTCGGCGAGGCCGGCCCGAGCACCGGCGTATCGGAAGCCGGATTCACCGAAGCGGTGACGATCAACCTGACGGCCTCCTTCCTTGCCGCCAAGCACCAGATCGGCCAGATGGAGAAGAATGGCGGCGGCTCGGTGATCTTCACCTCGACCTTCGTCGGCTACAGCTTCGCCTTCCCCGGTGTCGCAGCCTATGCCGCCAGCAAGGCCGGCCTGATCGGCCTGACGCAGGCGCTCGCCGCCGAATACGGCCCGAAGAACGTGCGCGTGAACTCAGTGCTCCCAGGTGCCGTCGACACCGACATGTATCGCGAGATGAACGATACGCCCGACAAGAAGGGCTTCGTCACCAACCTGCATGCGCTGAAGCGCGTGGCAACGCCTGACGAACTGGCCCGCTCGGTGCTCTACCTCGCTTCCGACGATTCGAGCTTCGTGACCGGCACGGCCTCGCTGGTGGATGGCGGCGCCTCGATCACCCGCACCTGACACGCACAACTCATCGATCACCTTCGCCTTTCGGAGGGGGTGATCGCGAGAGGACAGCAAGGCATTCTGCCGACCGCCCCCCAACAACACATCATGGGCAAGCAGCCCACCCCACAAGGATCTCAATCCATGTCACGCCTTCAGAACAAGACTGCCCTCATCACCGGCGGCACCAGCGGCATCGGCCTGGAAACCGCCCGCCAGTTCATCGCCGAGGGCGCCCGCGTCGCCATCACTGGCAGCAGCGCCAACAGCGTCGCCGCCGCCCGCGCCGAACTCGGCGACAAGGCACTCGTCATCCAGGCCGATGCCGGCAATGTCGCCGGGCAGCAGGTCGTCGCCGAGGCCATCAAGAATGCCTTCGGCCATCTCGACATCCTGTTCGTCAATGCCGGCGTGGCGGAATTCGGCCCGCTCGAACAATGGAGCGAGGCCGCCTTCGACAAGTCGATCGCGATCAACGTCAAGGGTCCGTTCTTCCTGATCCAGGCTCTCCTGCCGATCTTCTCCAAGCAGGCCGCGATCGTGCTCAACACCTCGATCAACGCGCATATCGGCATGCCGAACTCCAGCGTCTATTCGCTGACCAAGGGCGCGCTCTTGACGCTCGCCAAGACGCTGTCGGGCGAACTGATCGGTCGCGGCATCCGCGTCAACGCCGTCAGCCCCGGCCCGATCGCCACGCCGCTCTACAGCAAGCTCGGCGCATCGGAGGCGGATTCGAAGGCGATGGCCGATCATATCCGGTCGCAAATCCCGGTCGGCCGCTTCGGCGACGCCGCCGAAGTCGCCAAGACCGTGATCTTCCTCGCCTCCGACGAGGCCGCCTACATCGTCGGCAGCGAACTCGTCATCGATGGCGGGATGAGCAATCTCTGAAAGAGCGCAACGAGTGTCGATCCGGGGAAGCGCCATGGGCGGTGCTTCCCCGGATCGCCGTCATGCAACGCGGCGCCGGCGACGGGTTCTCACGTAGATCCAGTCGAGCACCAGCATGACGACGAGCGACAGGCCGACCAGCGGGAAGATGATGCCGCCGATGACGAGGATGGCGATCAGCCCGCGAAACACCCGCTTGTCCGACGGCATCGGTGGGACGCCGAGCGAGCCTGACGGGCGGCGCTTCCACCACATGACGCCGGCCGATACCGCCAGCAGCACGATGGCGACGCAGGCGGCGAGCAGGACGAGCTGGTTGGCCAGTCCGTACTGCTGTCCCATATGGACGTTGACACTCCACTCCAGCGCCTTGCCGAGCGGTCCGTAATCGGCGTAGCTCATGTCGATCAGCGGCTTTCCGGTAAACTGATCGAGGTGCACGACGCGCTGCTTGGAGAGATCGTCTGGATAGACCGAACCGGTATAGACGCCCATCGCATCCGTCGGAATATTGACGGCATAGCCGCGCTGCAGGCCGAGGCGGTCGAAGGTGGCGACGGCCTCATCGAGACCGATCGGCGTCATACCCTGGCTATCGCCCGACGACTGCGGGACCTGCGCCTGCTCGAGCGACCAGGTGGTCTTCGCGACGTGTTCCATATGTTCGCCCGACATGGGCACGGCGATACGGACACCGGCCGGGTAGCCGAAGTTGCTGCCGTTCGCCCACTCGTTGACCTTGGCGCCCCACACGCCGGACCACGGCATGCCGGTGACCGCCAGGAAGACGATGAAGCCGCCGACGAAAAGGCCGAGAACCGCGTGGGTATCGCGCCAGAAGACGCGTTTGCGGGGCGTGCCGCGAACGCTGAGAACGCCGCCGGTCTGCTTGCGCGGCCACCAGAGATAGATGCCGGTGCCGACGAGCAGGATGGCCCAGCCGGCGGTGATCTCGATCATCGCCCGGGCGAAGGAACCGAAATATTTGAGGCTATGGAGATAGCGGATCGTCCACATGACCGTGCCGCGATCGGGAAGCGAGCCCAGAACCTTGCCGCCATAGGGATCGACATAGACGGCGATATTGCCCTTATCGGCAGTGTTGACGGTGATCTCCGCCGATGCCCCGGGATCGACGGGATCGGTGAACTTGATTGCCGTGCCGGGATAGGCGGCAAGTGCGGCCTCCACCATGGCGGATGGCGGCCGTGTTGCCTGCTCGCTGACCGCGACGCGCTTCAGATCGGCATGGAGGACGTTGTCGATCTCGTCCTTGAACAGATAGAGCGCGCCGGTGACGGCAAGCGAGAGCAGGAAGGGCAGGACGAGAAGCCCGGCGTAGAAATGCCAGCGCCAGACGGCGCGGTAGAGATCGGAAGGGGAATGCACGGCGGCGCTCGTGCTGTCCCGACCGATGGTGAAATCGGACATGATGTGTCTCCTAACGATGAACAATGAAGCCGGCATCGGTGACGCGCCGGCAATCGGACGTCAGGAGATCAGCGGTGGCGCCCGGGGCTCGCCGATCAGGCCACGCAGGGTGGGTGTTATGGCGTTGCCGGCGGAAAGGACGACGGGGGCGATGCCGATGGCATCGACGTGGAGGATCGCGCTGTCGGTGCCGAGGATGGCCGGCGCCGGGTGAGCCGCAAGCCGGCACAAGGTCGAGCACGGACAATCGGCGGCCTTGCCATGCGACTTTCCATGCGATGCGCCGTCGCTGTTTTCGAGACGATCCACGCCATCGATGGCGCTTTGACCCGTCATGGTGCAGATCGAGCCCAGGGGATCGACGGCGGATGCCGCCATGGCGCCCTGCGCCTGCCCGGAGATCAGGCCCTGGATCAGCAGAATGCAGGCGACGAGCAGCGCGATGGCGCTTGCCGATACCCTGTCCCGCAGAACTGTCCTGATCATCCCCATATCCGCTGCATGCCACAGCGCGTCGACAATGTCACGCTTGCGTCAGACGCCTCGACATGCTATTATATTCAATCTAATCATACAGTTAGATTTAATCCATCCGATGATGCGACCTTTGGCCACTTCGGTGCTCGACCGTTCTCGAACGACGTGCGTTCACCTGTCCCCTTCCGCCCGTCTCATGTCGTAGGTGGACGCTTGTCGCGGCGCGAGATCAGGCATGGTGGCATTCGTAGCTTCTCGACTATCCGCTTCCTTCCATTTCACGCGGCTCCATCCGTTCCGGAGACCTCCATGCTGTTCGGCATTCTCAGCGGCATCGCCACCTGCGCCTTGTGGGGGCTGACATTTGTCGTGCCGCGCGCCATCGCGCCGTTCACGACGCTCGACCTCACCGTGGCGCGATACGGCCTGTTCGCGCTCACCAGCGTGGCGCTGATGGTGCACCCGCGCTTCCGGCCACGCAGTATCAAGCCCCGGCCGATGATCACAGCGCTGCTGCTCGGCGGCATCGGCTATGTCGGCTACTTCGTCAGCGTCGCCTATGCGGTGCGGTTCGCGGGAGCGGCCATTCCGCCGTTGGTGATCGGAACCATGCCCGTGATCCTGGCGATGATCGCCAATTTCCGCGACCGTTCCGTTTCATGGCGGCTGCTTGCGCTGCCGCTGATGCTGATCGCGGCCGGGATCGCCTGGGTGAACGTCTCCGTTTTCGCATCGACCCCGACGGGCGACCGGGCGATGATCGTCTACGGCATCGCATCGGCGGCGATCGGCCTCGTCCTCTGGGTCGTCTACGGACTGGCCAGCACCGCCACGATGCAATCGCCCGATGCGCCCGACATCCTGCAATGGACGGGTCTGCAGGGCATCGGCGCCGGGCTCGGCAGCCTCGTGCTGATCCCGCTGACATCGCTGAACACGCCCATCGTCTATACCGACATCGACCTGATGCGTTTCGTGCTGTGGTCGCTGATCATGGGGCTTGCCGGCGCGTGGCTCGCCACGCTTTTATGGATGATCGCCTCGAAGCGGTTGCCGCTGGCGCTCGCCGCGCAGCTGATCGTCGCCGAAACCGTGTTCGGCCTGATCTTCGGCTTCGTCTTCGAACAGCGGCTTCCGACGCTTGCTGAAGCAGGCGGCTCCTTGCTGCAGCTCGCGGGTGTCGGCATGGCGATCGCGGTCTTCAGCCATGTCAGGCAACGGCAGCACGCGTAAGCGACGGAGCTCGCGCCGATTGCTTATTATCCGCCAAAGGCTTAGGGTTCTGCCAGTCAATTCCAGGTTGGACGGAAGACATGGTTCTCGGCGGCAAACGCATCCTCCTCATTATCTCCGGCGGCATCGCGGCCTATAAAAGCCTCGAGCTGATCCGACGCCTTCGCGAGCGCGGCGCCTCGGTCCGGCCGGTGATGACAGCGGGCGCGCAGCAGTTCGTGACACCGCTTGCCGTCGGGGCGCTCGCCGCTGACCACGTGTTCACCGACCTGTTTTCGCGAGAGGACGAGCAGGATGTCGGCCACATCCGGCTGGCGCGCGACTGCGACCTCGTGGTGGTGGCGCCGGCGACCGCCGATCTGATGGCGAAGATGGCGAACGGGCTGGCCGACGATCTCGCCTCGACGGTGCTGCTTGCCACCGACCGGCCAGTGCTCTTGGCGCCGGCGATGAACCCGCATATGTGGAGCAACGCCGCGACCAAGCGGAACGTCGCGACACTCAATAGTGACGGCATTCATTTCATCGGGCCGATGTCCGGCGAGATGGCGGAAAGCCGCGAAGCCGGCGTGGGCCGCATGGCCGAACCTCTCGATATCGTCGCCGCGGCGGAGCGATTGCTCGATACCAGCCCGAAGCCGCTTGCCGGCCGCAAGGCGATCGTCACATCGGGGCCGACACATGAGCCGATCGATCCGGTGCGCTATATCGCCAACCGCTCGTCCGGCCGCCAGGGCCACGCGATCGCGTCGGCGCTTGCAAGGCTTGGGGCGGAGGTGACGCTGGTTTCCGGGCCGGTGACGATCGCCGACCCCGCTGGTTTGAAGACCATTCACGTCGAGCGGGCCGAGGATATGCGCGACGCGGTGCTGACCGCGCTGCCCGCCGATATCGCGGTGATGGTCGCGGCGGTGGCGGACTGGCGGGTGGCATCCGCGTCCGACCAGAAGATCAAGAAAAATCCAGGCGAGATCCATTCCGACGCTGGCGCTCACCGAAAACCCCGACATCCTGAAGACGATCGGGCATCACACGCTGCGTCCGAAGCTGGTGATCGGCTTCGCCGCCGAGACGCAGGATGTCGACAGCAATGCGAAAGCCAAGCTCGAGCGCAAGGGCGCCGACATGATCGTCGCCAACGACGTGTCGCCCGCGACCGGCATCATGGGCGGCGTGCGCAACCGCGTCAGGATCGTCACCCGCGACGGCATCGATCAATGGCCAGACATGGCCAAGGAGGATGTCGCGACCAAGCTTGCGGAGCTGATCGCCGAACGGCTCAGGCGGGGATAGCGACGGGCGCTGATTTGGCCGGCGCCACGAGCGGCTGGAACGGCGTGACGTCGAGGCCGCCATCGGTCAGCGTAACCGCGCTACCGTCGGGAATTTCCGCCCAGGCATCGACATCGTCGTTGAGCGGCTCGGAGACGAGGCAATAGCCCTTGCCGACTGGAGACGCATAGAGTGTCGGCGCCTTGCGATCGGTCGCGTAGCGGATGGCATAGAGCGCATTGCCATCGGAAAAGGCGGCGGTGTAGCGCACCAGCGTGGAGCCGAGAATGTTCTCCGACAGACTTTCGACGAAGCGGATCATTTCCGACATCGCCGCGATCGGCGTCTGGCGCAGGCCGAACTGAAGCGCCAACAGGAACATCAGTTCGGAATCGGTGGTGCCGCCACGCGCGTTGAAGAGATCATCATCAAGCATCGCCTCCATCGACCGGCGAAGGCGCTCGAAGCCCGCTATCTGGCCGTTGTGCATGAAGGACCAGTTGGAAAAGACGAAGGGATGACAATTGTCCCGCCGCGTGCCGCCGCCGGTCGCGGCCCGGACATGGGCGAGAAACAACGGCGAGCGGATCTGCCGCGCCAGACTTTTCAGGTTGCAATCGGACCAGGCAGGAAGCGTGTCGCGATAGCGGCCGGGCTCGGGGTGATCGCCGTACCAGGCGATGCCGAAACCATCGCCGTTCGTCGCCGTTTTGGCGCGGGTGGCGCAGTGGGATTGCTCGATGAGGGAATGCGCGGGCGACGAGACAAGCTCCTCCAGATAGAGGGGTTCTCCGCGATAGGCTGCCCAGCGACACATGCTATTCACTCCGCAACCCGCCGGGATCGTGGCGGGACAATGCTGAAACGCATCGACGATTGTCGAATCCGATGGTTAATAAGAACTAAACAAGGATGTGGCTTGCAACCCGAACATGACGTTTTTCCGACATTGACGACGATCAACTTCCGCAATGCAGCATTTTGTTTTGTGAACGTGGTTGCGGACGGCCCGCGCGAACCGGTGCGTACTGCCAGCATTGCGCGCGGTGTCTTGATGAAAACGAGGGGATGGCTTATATTCAAGGAGTGGAAGGCAGGTTGGCGCCTGCCTTCCACTTGCTTAGGCTTTGAAGTTGACCCGGACCTCTAGCAGCCAGCTGGTCCGGGTTTTTCTTACCCTAAACGTGATGCTAAGTGGAGACCACATAGCTCACCTCCTTGTGAGAGGGCGAGGCCGATCGCCGCGGTCGAGGTTGCCCATCTTCCCCGATCCCGCCGGCTGGCGCGGCGGACGCTGCTTTGCCGCTCACGGCGCAAGCAATATCATCCCTTGGTTGCAATCTCCATTACCACCAAATTAGGCCTTGCATCCCGCTGAAATGCTCTTACCTTTCCTCTATCGGAAACAGAACGAAAGGAAGGTGATCCAATGTCTAATGAGATTTCGGACCTCGTAACGGGCTTGGAAGTGGTGACGAAGGCGAGGCAGCCCTCGCTCTGAAACCCGCCTTCCTTGGATCGCCATAACGGTCCGGCCGGTTTACAGGCCAAAACTCATGGAAAGGGTCGCTAGCGCGGCCCTTTTTCCATTTTGGAGTCTCGCATGCCAGCCCGAGATTGACGACGATGCTCGCAGAGCATATTCATAAAGTCATCAGATGACTTTATGAGGCGCTCGTGCAACCGCTTTCGAAAATCAATCTCGCTGAGACCGCCACGGAAGCGATTCGCACCGAGATTCTCGCCAAGCGCTGGGCTGTCGGCGACAAGCTGCCCAACGAAGCGGCTCTCTCCGCGATGCTCTCCGTCAGTCGCGGCACGGTCCGCGAAGCGGTGCGGGTGCTCGTCTCGCAAGGCTTGCTCGAGACACGGCAGGGGTCGGGAACCTATGTGCTGTCGACCACGGATACCGCATTGCCGCTGACCATGGCGCGGCGCGCCGGACTGCGCGATCTCTTCGAGGCACGATGCGCGCTCGACGTCGAGGCAGCCAGACTGGCGGCACTGCGCCACACGCCACGGACGATCGCCACGCTGCGCGCGCTGCTCGCCAGCCGCGGCAATTTCGAAGGCGGCGACAAGACAGCCTTCATCGAGCGCGATCTCGCCTTCCACAAGGCGGTGATCGCCGCGTCCGAAAATCGCGCCATGATCGAGATCTACGACTTCTTTTCCGCCTCGATCGCCGAGACCATCGAGGCGACGCTGGGCGCGGATATTCCCGAGCCCGACATGCAGGCTCACTCCGCCATCATCGACGCGATCGCCACCGGCGATGCCGAAAAGGCGGATGCGGCGGTGCGCGGCTTCATGGCTCCCGTAATCACAGCCCTCGACCGGATGATCCTTTCATGACCTCGCCTTCGCAAGACGCCGCCCATCTTTACGATCACGCCGATGAACAGCTGATCGATGCGGAAGCCGACAGCGTGCCGCAGCCGCAGCCGCCGATGGGAACGAGCGTGACGGGGCGGATCGTGCTCGGCGTCAGCCTCGTGCTGATCGCCTTCAACCTGCGTCCGCTGTTTTCAAGCGCCTCGGCGCTGCTGCCGGAAATCCGCAGCGAGCTCGGCCTGTCGGCACTGGGCACCAGCCTGCTGACGACACTGCCTGTCGTTTGCCTCGGCGCCTTTTCGCCGCTGGCGCCGAAGCTCGCGCAACGCTTCGGCGCCGAGCGGACGCTGCTCGGCGTGCTGTTGCTGCTGGCGCTCGGAACGGCGCTGCGCGGGTTCTCCTCCATACCGCTTCTGTTCATCGGTTCGGCGCTCGCCGGTGCCTGCATCGCCGTCGGCAATGTTCTGCTGCCCGGTCTGGTGAAGCGGGACTTCGCCGACCGCGCGGCGCTGATGACGGGTTTCTACACGATGGCGCTGTGCGCGGGTGCGGCCGGCGCGGCGGGCTTGACGCTACCGCTGGAGCGCGCCTTCGGCGGCTCGATGGCGGCAGCACTTGCGATCTGGGCCCTGCCCGCCCTCCTCGTCGGCCTGATCTGGCTGCCGCAGGTGCTGTCGACGAAAACACAGGTCAAGCGCAGCGGCTTTTCGGTCGAGGGGCTGTGGCGGGACAGGCTTGCATGGCAGGTGACACTGTTCATGGGGCTGCAGTCGGCGCTGGCCTACTGCGTCTTCGGCTGGCTGGTGCCGATCCTGCGCGAGCGCGGCATGGATGGCGTCACCGCCGGCGCGATCGTTTCCGTGTCGGTCATGGTGCAGGCGGCGTCCTGCCTTGTCGCGCCGCAGATCGCGGTGCGCGGCAAGGATCAGCGCGTGATCAACGCGACGCTCTGCGTCGTCGCCGTGGTGGCGCTGCTCGGGCTTCTCTTCGCGCCGCTTTCGACGGTCTGGTTCTGGGCCGTGCTTCAGGGGATCGGCCAGGGCGGGTTGATCGCGGCGGCGATGACCACGATCGTTCTGCGCTCGCGCGACCCGCACGTAGCGGCGCATCTTTCCGGCATGGCGCAATGCGTCGGCTATCTGCTTGCCGCCATCGGCCCGCTGATCGTTGGCCTCATTCGCGGCTGGACCGGGAGTTTCGCCTGGACCTCGGTGCTGTTCGTGGCGCTCGGCACGGGGGCCGCGATCAACGGCTGGAACGCCGGGCGCGCGCAGCATGTGAACGCGCGGACGGTCGAGAAGACCGCCGATTGAGGCCTTCACCATCTGTTGATGCCATCTCCGGTGCAGCCAATGCTAGGCTCCGCGCGAAAATGGCATCCGCGGAGGAATAGTCGTGCGCTTTCGATCCCTTGTCCTGGCCACCGTTCTAGCCTCCGGGCTCATCGCCGCAGTCACCCCATCCCTGACCTTTGCGCAAGGTGCAGCGCCGTCGTCCGGCGGATCGCGCGACGGGGTCCTGAAGCTGCTGCCGTCCGATTCGATCACCCAGCAGGAGATCACCATCGACGGCCGCAAGCTCGCCTATACCGCGACCGCCGGAACGCTCGACATGTTCGGGCAGGATGGCGCGCAGACGGCGGCGATCTTTTATACCGCTTACGTCAAGAAGGATGGCGAACCCAACCGGCCGCTGACCTTCGTCTTCAACGGTGGTCCGGGCGCAGCCTCCGCCTTCCTGCATCTCGGTCTCGTCGGACCACGGATCGTCGACTTCGGACCGAAGGGGGACGATGGCGCGAAAGCCCGGCTGGTCGACAACCCGAACAGCTGGCTCGACTTCACCGATCTCGTGCTGATCGACCCTGTTGGTACCGGCTGGAGCCGGACGGTGAAGCCCGATGACGCGGCCAAATACTACAATGTGAATGCCGACGCCGAGAGCGTGGCCAAGGCGATCGCACTCTACGTCACCCACAACAACCGGGCGGCCTCGCCGAAATATCTGCTGGGCGAGAGCTATGGCGGCTTCCGGGCGGCCAAGGTGGCTAGCGCGCTCAAGGACACGCAGGGCATCATCGTCTCGGGTGCGCTCATGCTGTCGCCGCTCATCGAGGGGCAGCTGATGTTCGGCGCGGACGAGTTCGCGCTTGGCGCGGCGCTGGAGCTGCCGTCGCTGGCGGCGGCCGAGATGGATCGGCAAAAGGCCTTCGACGAGACGAAACAGCGCGAGGCCGAACGGTTCGCGCTCGGCGAATATCTGACGACGCTGGCGGGGCCGGCGCCAACGGGTGACGCGGCAAAGGCGTTCTATTCCAAGCTTTCGGCGATGACCGGCATCCCCGAGGATGTCGTGGAAAAGAACCGCGGCTTTCTCGGCAATGCCTTCGCCAAGCAGGTCGGCAAGAGCGACGGGTTGGTCGCCAGCCCCTATGACGCGGCCTTCATGACGCCCGATGCGTTTCCGGAGACATCCGACGCGCGTGGCGACGACGCCATTCTCGACGGCTTCACCCGGGCCTATGGCGGCGCGTTTTCCGACTACGCCCGCAACGAACTCGGCTTCAAGACCGAGATGACCTACTCTTTGCTCGACAGCGACGTGAACCGCCAGTGGGAATGGGGCGGCCGTCGTGGCGGGGGCTCGCGCCTGCAGGCAAGCGTCACCGACGATATCAGGCAATTCCTGGCCGCCGTTCCGAGCTTCCGTCTGCTGATCGCGCACGGCTACAGCGATCTCGTCACGCCCTACGGCGTCAGCCGCTATGTCGTCGATCACCTGCCGGCATCGCTTGCCGAAAACAGGGTCGGCCTGAAGGTCTATAAAGGCGGGCACATGTTCTACACACGCAGTGATCAGGCCGCTTTGTTCACGCGCGACGCCAAGGCTTTCTATGCGGCCAATGCCGCTGTCACGCCGGGCGATTGAGCTTCGCGAACGCCCCGGCGAGCCCGTGCCAGGTGGGCTCGTGACTCTTTAGGGTTGTCATCGGGGTTTCCTGCCACATCTAGACCGCATGTCCTATCAAGCGCAGCCATCCAGAATCTTGAAGCCGCAGCAGGTTTCAGGGGCCTCGTTTCTGTTCAATCTGCTCCGGTCCTCGGCCGCCGACTGGGCGCTGTTTCTCGATATCGACGGCACCCTGCTCGATCTCGCCGATACGCCCGATGGCATTGTCGTGCCCCCCGCCCTGCCGCAGCAGCTCGACCAGCTGTCGCGCAAGCTCGACGGTGCCGTCGCGCTGGTGACCGGCCGGGCGCTGCCCTATGCCGACGCGCTGTTTGCCCCCTACAGCTTTCCGATCGCCGGCCTGCATGGGGCGGAACTGCGCCGCGCGGATGGCCGGATCGACCGGGCCGAGCCGACGGCGCAATTCGAGACGCTCAAGGCGGAGCTGCGAAAGGCGACGTCCAGCTTCGACGGCGTGCTGATCGAGGACAAGGGGCGCGGTCGCGGCCCACTACCGGCTGGCGCCGCAGCGGCAGGCCGAACTCGAGCCGTTGATGGAGACATTCCTCGCCAAGGCCGGCGAAAACTGGACGCTGCAGCGCGGCAAGATGGTGCTCGAAATTCGTCCCGCCAGCGCCGACAAGGGCCACGCCGTCGAGACCTTCCTCTCCGAAGCACCGTTTGCCGGTCGCCGTCCGATCGCCATCGGCGACGACATCACCGACGAGGCGATGTTCCACGTCGCCAACCGGCTGGGCGGCCATTCGATCCGCGTCGGCGCGCCGCTATCAGGCACGGCGGCGCAACTGACGTTGCCGACCGCGGTCGCCCTGCGGGAACTCATCGCGCATCTGGCCGTTTGACGATCGCGCCTTACCGATTGCCATTTTTGCGTACTGCCGTTTTTGAAAGGAATATTGCGTGAGCCGTCTTGTCATCGTTTCCAACCGTGTCCCCGTTCCCGAAAAGGGCGGCGCGGCAGCGGCGGCCGGCGGTCTTGCCGTGGCCCTGCAGGCCGCGCTGCAGGAGCGCGGCGGCATCTGGATGGGTTGGTCGGGCAAATCGAGCGGCGACACGGAACCGGGTCCGCTGCATATCAGCGAGGACGGCCGCATCACCTATGCGCTGACCGACCTCACCGAAAAGGACGTCGAGGAATATTACTTCGGCTTCGCCAACCGCGTGCTCTGGCCGATCTGCCACTACCGGCTGGATCTGGCGGAATACGGGCGCAAGGAGATGACGGGCTACTTCCGCGTCAACCGCTTCTTCGCGCACCGCCTGGCGCCGATGCTGGAACCCGACGACACGATCTGGATTCACGACTACCACCTGATCCCGCTTGCCGCCGAGCTGCGGCAGATGGGCGTGAAGAACCGGATCGGCTTCTTCCACCATATCCCCTGGCCGCCGGCGGACGTGCTCTTCACCATGCCTGTGCATGAGGAGATCATGCGCGGGCTTGCCGCCTACGATCTCGTCGGCTTCCAGACCGACCATGATCTCGAGAACTTCGCCGGCTGCCTGCGCCGCGAGGAGATGGGCGACGCGCTCGGCGATGGCCGCTTCAACTCCGGCGACAAGATCTTCAAGGGCGGCGCCTATGGCATCGGGATCGAGACCGAAGCCTTCGCCAACTTCGCCCGCAAGGCCGTCAGCCACGCCATGGTGCACAAGGCGCGCCAGAGCATCGAGGGCCGCGACCTGATCATCGGCGTCGACCGGCTCGATTACTCGAAGGGGCTGACGCAGCGCATCGACGCCTTCGAGCGCTTCGTCTTGAACAACCCCGCCCACCAGCGCAACGTGACCTATCTGCAGGTAACGCCGAAATCGCGCTCGGAGGTGCCGGAATACGAGCAGATGCAGCGCACGGTCGCCGAACAGGCAGGGCGCGTGAACGGCGCGCTCGGCACCGTGGACTGGGTGCCGATCCGCTACATCAACCGCTCGCTCAGCCGCCCGATCCTGGCCGGGCTGTACCGGCTCGCCAAGGTGGGCCTCGTCACGCCGCTTCGCGACGGGATGAACCTTGTGGCCAAGGAATATGTGGCGGCGCAGGACCCCGAAGATCCCGGTGTGCTGGTTCTATCGCGCTTCGCCGGCGCCGCGCGCGAGCTCAAAGGGGCGCTGCTGGTCAATCCCTACGACATCGAGGGAACCGCCAATACGCTGGCGCGGGCGCTCAACATGTCGCTCGAGGAGCGCAAGGAGCGGTGGCAGCGGATGATGGATTATCTCACCGTCCACGACGTGTCGCGCTGGTGTGACGATTTCCTGCAGGATCTGGCCGCCTGAAGACAGCGATGTCAGAGACCGGCTTCGGCCAGCATCCAGGCGCCGAGCTCGTCGCTCCCGGGCGAGCGGCTTTTCGGCCGCAGCAGGAAATAGCCGCGATCCGGCGCCTCCAGCGTTGGCCCGGCGAGCGCGAGAATGCCGGTCGACAGGAGCGTGTCGACCAGGCCCATCCAGCCGAGCGCCAAACCCTGTTCGCCAAGGGCTGCCTGCACCACCAGCGAATAGGTGTTGAAGCTGAGATCGCCCTGCCCGGCAAAGGCTTCGCGCCCGACACCGAGTTCAGCGAAATAGCTGCGCCAGTCGAACCAGGGCGATGGCGCCGCCGTGTCGAGGTGGATGAGGCGGTTGCGGGTGAGATCGGCGGGCGTCTCAAAGGGGCCGTTGCGCTCGATGAAGCCGGGGCTGCAGACGGGCGCCACTTTTTCCGGCAGCAGCAGTTTCGCATCGCGCCCGAATTCGGCGCGGGTGCCGAAGACGACGGAGACATCGCCCTCGCCAGAGCGATGCCGCTCCATGCGCTGCGTGGCGATGATCTGGATATCCGTATCCGGATGGACCAGACGGAAGGCGTGCATGCGCGGGATCAGCCAGAGCGCGGAAAAGGCGTAGTCCGTGTGCAGGCGGATCGAGGGGCGCTCCTTCTCGCTGCGCAGCCTGCGCGTCAGCTGGTCGATCTCATCGACGTTTCTGGCGACCAGATCGAAAAGCCGCTGCCCCTCGGGCGTGAGCTCGACACCGCGGTGCTGGCGCCTGAGCAGCGTGACGCCGATCTGCTCTTCCAGCCTGCGGATCTGGTAGCTGACGGCCGGCTGCGTGAGGCCGAGCGCGGCGGCTGCGGCCGACAGGCTGCCGGCACCGCCGATCTCCGCGAAAATGCGCATCCACCCCAGATCGATCGGCCGCTCTGCCATAAAAAATCCTGTTGGGAACCATTGAAAAAAGCTGCCTTCACAGGGACGATGCTAGTGTTGTTCAATAAAACTATCAAATGACAAAAAAGGGGAAATGAGATGACAGCAATATCCTTTATCCGCCGTCTTGCCGCCGGCGTCGTGCTTTCCGCTCTTGCCGTCGGCTCGGCCGCCGCCGCCGACGACGCATCGTGCAAGGTCATCCGCATGTCCGATCCGGGTTGGACCGACATCACCGCCACCAATGGCGTCACATCCGTCATCCTGACGGCGCTCGGCTACGAGCCCGACGTCAAGACGCTCTCGGTTCCGATCGGCTACCAGTCGATGAAAAACGGCGAGATCGACGTCTTCCTCGGCAACTGGATGCCGGCGCAGAAAGCCTTCATCGACGACCTCAACGCCGCCAAGGCGATCGAAGTGATGAACAAGAACCTCGAGGGCGCGAAGTTCACGCTCGCCGTGCCGCGCTACCTGGCCGACAAGGGCGTCAAGGATTTCGCCGACCTGCAGAAGTTCGGCGACGACTTCGGCAAGCAGATCTACGGCATCGAGCCGGGCGCGCCCGCCAACGGCAACATCCAGAAGATGATCGACGCCAACGATTTCGGCCTCAAGGACTGGAAGCTGGTGGAATCGGGCGAGCAGGCGATGCTGGCGCAGGTCGAGCGCGCCTCGAAGGACAAGTCCGCCGTGGTGTTCCTCGCCTGGGCGCCGCATCCGATGAACGAGAAGTTCCAGATCACCTATCTCTCCGGCGGTGACGCCTATTTCGGCCCGAATTTCGGCGGCGCCGAGGTCTATACGCTGGCGCGCACCGGCTGGTCGGCGAAATGCCCGAACGCGGCGACGCTGATGAAGAACCTGAAGTTCGACATCAGCATGGAAAACTCGCTGATGGGCTCGATCCTCGGCGGCGAGGACCCGAAGGCCGCGGCAAGCGCCTGGCTGAAGGCCAATCCGACGGCCGTCGATCCGTGGCTCTCCGGCGTCACAACGCTTGACGGCAAGCCGGCCGCGGACGCCGTCAAGACCTCCCTCGGCCTCTGATATTGTAAGGACATATAAGCAGCATGGCGCGCCCGAATTTTCTCATCCTGATGGTCGACCAGTATAACGGGACGCTGTTTCCCGACGGGCCGGCCGAGTTTCTTCACGCGCCGCATCTCAAAGCCATGGCGAAGCGCTCCGTGCGCTTCGCCAACACCTATACGGCAAGTCCGCTCTGCGCGCCGGCACGGGCCTCCTTCATGTCCGGCCAGCTGCCGAGCCGCACCCGCGTCTACGACAACGCCGCCGAATTCGCTTCCGATATCCCGACCTTCGCGCATCATCTGCGCGCGGCGGGATATCACACAGCACTTTCGGGCAAGATGCACTTCGTCGGACCCGACCAGCTGCACGGCTTCGAGGAGCGGCTGACGACCGATATCTATCCCGCCGATTTCGGCTGGACGCCCGATTATACCAAGCCCGGCGAGCGCATCGACTGGTGGTACCACAATCTCGGCTCGGTGACGGGCGCGGGCGTGGCCGAAATCACCAACCAGATGGAATATGACGACGAGGTCGCCTACAACGCGACCCGCAAACTCTACGATCTCTCGCGCCGGCAGGACGACCGTCCCTGGTGCCTGACGGTGAGCTTCACGCATCCGCACGACCCTTATGTGGCGCGGCGCAAATTCTGGGATCTCTACGAGGACTGCCCGCACCTCGACCCTGAAGTCGGCACGATCCCGTTCGAGGAGCAGGACCAGCATTCGCAGCGGCTGTTGAAGGCCTGCGACCATGACGCCTTCGAGATCACCCGCGAGCAGGTGCGCAACGCACGGCGCGGTTATTTCGCCAACATTTCCTATATCGACGAGAAGGTCGGCGAACTGCTCGACGTTCTCAAGCGCGGGCGCATGGCCGAGGATACCGTCATCCTCTTCGTCTCCGACCATGGCGACATGCTGGGCGAGCGCGGTCTCTGGTTCAAGATGTGCTTCTTCGACGGCTCGGCGCGGGTACCGCTGGCAATTGCCGCACCCGGCTGGGAGCCGAAGCTCATCAGCCAGCCGGTCTCGACGCTCGACGTGACGCCGACGCTGGCGGCGCTCGCCGGCATCGACATCACCAAGCTCAAGCCCTGGACCGACGGCGAGGATCTGACGCCGCTTGCCAAGGGAACGGGTACGCGCGGGCCGGTGCCGATGGAATATGCGGCCGAGGGCTCGATCGCGCCGCTGGTCGGCCTTCGCGACGGCAAGTTCAAGCTGACGCTCTGCGACGCGGACGCGCCGATGCTCTTCGACCTCGACGCCGACCCCAGGGAATTGAAGAACCTCGCAGCCGAGCCCGCCTATGCCGAGACGCTGGCGCATCTGACCGCGCAGGCGGAGAAGCGCTGGAACCTTGCAAGCTTCGACGCCGCCGTGCGCGAGAGCCAGGCGCGGCGCTGGGTGGTCTACGAGGCGCTGCGCAACGGCGCCTACTATCCGTGGGACTACCAGCCGCTGCAGCGCGCCTCGGAACGCTACATGCGCAACCATATGGATCTCAACGTGCTGGAAGAAAACCAGCGCTATCCGCGCGGCGAGTGAGATTGCCGTTTTGGTGGCGAATGGTTGGGCTCGCCATCGAACGGGTAGAATTCTCATGAAAATCAGCGCCCGCAACCGCCTCAAGGGCAAGGTCGTCGAGATCACGCTCGGCGCCACCACGGCGCATGTGCGCATCGATATCGGCGGCGGTTCGATCGTGACGTCGTCGATCACCAACGAGGCGGTGACGGAACTCGGGCTGACCGTCGGTTCCGACGCCTATGCGGTGGTCAAGGCGTCCGACGTGATGGTTGCGGTGGATTGATTGGGCGATTGGGTGAGGTTGTGCCGTGTGGCCCCCTCATCGCCTCGCTACGCTCCGGCACTTCTCCCCGCTGGGGAGAAGGGACAAGTGGCGGCGTTTTGCCCGAAATTCAGGCCTAAAACCTAAAGCGACGACGGCGATAGGGGCGAGTGGCCAGCAACGAGTCTCTTCCCCCCAGCGGGGGAAGGTGCCGGCAGGCGGATGAGGGGGCCGCGCGGCACACCGCCAGCGACCTACCGCATGGCCAACCCGCTTACGATCCAGCTATCACGCCGCCTTGGCGACGTGATATTCCTTGATCGCGACCATCTTGATCGCCGGGAAGCGTTCGGATTCGTAGCGCAGCGAGAAGCTGTCCTGCGCCAGGAAGACCGGGTCGCCGTCGAGGTCGCGGGCGATGTCGCCGCGCTTGACGTTCAGGAACTTGTCGAGCTCGGCCGGCTGGTCGGACGAGATCCAGCGGCAGACGGAGAAGCGCGACATTTCGAACGAGACCGGCAGCGTGTATTCGGCCGACAGGCGCTCCTTCAGAACGTCTAGCTGCAGCGCGCCGACGACGCCAACGATAGCCGGCGAACCATCTTCGGGCGAGAAGAGCTGCACGACACCCTCTTCGGCCATCTGCTGCAGGGCTTCCTTGAGCTTCTTTGCCTTCATCGCGTCTTCCAGGCGCACGCGGCGCAGGATTTCGGGCGAGAAGTTCGGCACGCCCTGGAACACCAGCGCCTCGCCTTCGGTCAGCGTGTCGCCGATACGAAGCGTCCCGTGGTTCGGGATGCCGACGACGTCGCCGGCGAAGGCGGTATCGGCCAGCTGGCGCTGCGAGGCGAAGAAGAACTGCGGCGCGGTCAGGCCGAGCTGCTTGCCGGTGCGGGCGAGACGTGCCTTCATGCCGCGCTCCAGCTTGCCGGAGCAGATGCGGGCAAAGGCGATGCGGTCGCGGTGGTTGGGGTCCATGTTGGCCTGGATCTTGAAGACGAAGGCCGTCATCTTGTCTTCGGCGGCGTGGACGGTTCTGACATCGGCGACCTGGTCGCGCGGCGGCGGCGCGAAGTCGCCGAGCGCGTTGATGAGATCGCGGACACCGAAATTGCGCAGCGCCGAGCCGAAGAAAACAGGCGTCAGGTGGCCTTCGAGGAAGGCCTTGCGGTCGAACGGGCGGCAGGCCTCGATCGCCAGTTCCGTCTCGTCGACGAAGGCCGAGCGCTCGTTTTCCGGCAGTCGGTCGGCGACGGCCTGCGGGCCGTTGACCTTGGTGGGGGTCACTTCGGTATCGGAGCCGCGCACCGTGTTGTCCGCCAGGTGATAGGAACCGCAGAAGGTCTTGGTGCGGCCGATCGGCCAGGTGACCGGAGCTGTATCGAGCGCCAGCTTCTCTTCGACCTCGTCCAGGATCTCGAAGGGATCACGGCTTTCGCGGTCCATCTTGTTGATGAAGGTGATGATCGGGATGTCGCGCATGCGGCAGACTTCGAAGAGCTTCAGCGTTCTCGGCTCGATACCCTTTGCGGCGTCGATGACCATGACGGCCGCGTCCACCGCCGTCAGCGTACGGTAGGTGTCGTCGGCGAAGTCTTCGTGGCCTGGTGTGTCGAGAATGTTGAAGACATTGCCTTCGTACTCGAAGGTCATCACCGAGGTGACGACCGAGATGCCGCGCTCGCGCTCGATCTTCATCCAGTCCGACCGGGTCTGGATGCGATCCTTCTTGGCCTTGACTTCGCCGGCGAGCTGAATGGCGCCGCCGAACAGCAGCAGCTTTTCGGTCAGCGTCGTCTTGCCCGCGTCCGGGTGGGCGATGATAGCGAATGTGCGGCGGCGGGAAACCGCCTCGGCGAGACTTTCGGCCATGATATTCAATCCTTCGAGTTGCCGCGTATCTAACGACTCCGTGGATAACTTTCAATTCGTGTTTGACCGCGGCGACACCGACTTGGCTAATGGAAGCATGAATATTCACGCCAATGCCCGACCGACCCTCAATCTCCTGCGCCTTCCCCATGGCCAGGACATCGAGCTGCCCGCCTATGAAACCAAGGGTGCCGCCGGCATGGACCTGCGCGCGGCCGTCGACGATGGCGCGCCGATGGTGCTTGCATCAGGCAAGCGCGCGCTGGTGCCGACGGGACTGATCTTCGAGATCCCCGAGGGCTTCGAGGGGCAGATCCGCCCGCGCTCCGGCCTCGCCTTCAAGAACGGCATCACCTGCCTGAACACACCAGGCACGATCGACAGCGATTATCGCGGCGAGGTGAAGGTGCTTCTGGTCAATCTCGGCGACGAGCCGTTCGAGATCACCCGCGGCATGCGCATCGCCCAGATGGTGATCGCGCCGGTGACGCAGGCGCGCGTCGCCGAGATTACCGAGGCGAGCACCACGGCGCGCGGCGCCGGCGGCTTCGGCTCCACCGGCGTGTGATGGAAAAGGCGACGGACAGCACGGGCCTCACCTTCCGCCAGGACTACTTCGCCGACGACAAGGCTTGGTCGGCGCTGGTCTCGCTGCTCTCCGACACGTTCGGCATCGATCTCGACCCGCTGAAGCGCCTGGGCGGCGCCGATCCCACCAGCATGCCCTTCGGCTGGTTCGACGAGAGCGGGCTTCTTGTCGCCAACATCTCCGCCTTCGCCATGCCTGTCGTGATCAACGGCCGCCGGATCAACGCCGCCGGCCTGCAATCGGGCGCCGTGCGGCCGCCATGGCGCGGGCGCGGGCTCTATCGCGACCTGACCCGCAAGGCGCTCGACTGGTGCGAGGCCGAGGGTTTCGAAGCGATCGTGCTCTATACAGACAAGCCCGCGCTCTACACGCCCTACGGTTTTCGCGGGCTGCCGATGCATCTTCACGCCGGCGCGGCACCGGGTCCGGCGATGGCGGCCATGCCGGCGCGGACGCTCGACCCGTGGAAGCCCGAGGATCTCGCGCTGCTCTTGCGGGCGCTGACGTCGCGCACGCCGGTGTCCGATGCGCTGGCGGTGTGCGGGAGTTCCGCGATGTTTCTCATCAACACCCAGTTCGATCCCGATGTGCGGCTGAGCTGGCTCGAGGACCGGCAGGCGGTGATCGCCTGGAAGGTGGGGGATAACAACACCTTCGTACTGTCGGATATCATCGCCGAGACCATCCCGCCGCTCGACGCCATTCTCGGCGGCCTCGGCATCGCGCCCCTGGCGATCGAGGTTCTGTTTTCGCCCGACAAACTCGGCTGGCAGGGCGAGGCGCGGCCGATCGACGGCGGCACGCGCTTCATGATCCGGGCCGGTGCCGACATCAGCCTTGACCGGCCGGCGACGCTCTCGCCGATGGCGGATTTCTAGCCGGACCGCGACACCGGCACGGCGATCGCGGTGGACGCCCCTACACCGGCGCGTCCAACCGCCGACCCGCGCGATGCGGCGATTACTTCGCGTTGCGGGTGATCTCGAAGAGAAACCAGTGACGGCGCTCGGCTTCGTCGATCCAGTTTTCGAGAAGGCTTGTCGTGGCGACGTCGTTGTGCTCGGAGCAGACGTCGTGGGTCTCGCGCATCAGCGAGATCAGCTGGCGGTTATCGTCGCGCAGTTCGGCCAGCATGTCCTCCGGCGTGACGTAATCGGCGTCGTTATCGGCCAGGCGCTGCAGGCGGCCGATGTGGCCGATCGAGCGCAGCGTCGTGCCGCCGATCTTGCGGGCGCGCTCGGCGATATCGTCGGTGATGGCGAAGATCTGTTCGGCATGCTCGTCGAGCAGCAGGTGATAATCGCGAAAATGCGGGCCGGACATGTGCCAGTGGAAATTCTTGGTCTTGAGATAGAGCGCGAAGGTATCGGCCAGAAGCGCCGCCAGCGCGCCGGAGATATCCTGGATTGCGTTGTTCTTCAGATCGGTCGGGGTTGCGAGTGCGGCGGTCTTGCGCTTCTCGACGGGTGTCGACATCAGGTATTCTCCTTCGCCAGATCGGCGTGATACGGGTGCCGGAACGGGTGTGCGTCCCCCGATGATGCCGGCTCCGGCTGCGGCCAGGCATCCGCCACCAACCGAGATCTAGAACCGCGACCCACGGCGTCAATAGCAGGCGGCGGTGACAGAATGTCCGCGCCGTTTATCCGCCCGAGGCGGCAACCGGCGCGCTGTTGAAACGGCCCGGCAAGAGGCGTAGAACACAGCCGATTGGGAGATCCACATGTCGTTCACCGCACTCTTCGCCTATGCTGCGGCACTGTTCATCGCCGCCGCCATTCCAGGCCCCGGCATTACCGCGATCGTGGCCCGCGCGCTGGGCTCGAACTTCCGCGAGACCTTCTTCATGGGGCTCGGGCTGGTGCTCGGCGACATGACCTATCTGACCGCCGTGATCCTCGGGCTTGCCTTCGTGGCGCAGACCTTCACCGAGGTGTTCATCGTCATCAAGATCCTGGGCGCGCTCTATCTCGGCTATATCGCCTACAAGCTGTGGACCGCCGGCCTGCTGCCGCAGGACATCGCCGCCAAGCGGTCGAGCAATATCGGCATGAGCTTTCTCTCCGGCCTGCTGGTGACGCTCGGCAACCCGAAGACGATGCTGTTCTACGTGGCGCTGGTGCCGACGCTGATCAGCATCGACAGCGTCGGGATGCGCGAATACGGCCTGCTGCTGCTCACCACCTTCGTCGTGCTGCTGGTGGTGCTGATCCCCTATATGCTGCTTGCGTCACGGGCGCGCACGCTTTTGAAACAGCCACGCGCGCTGCAGGCGTTGAACCGGGTGGCGGCCAGCATTCTGGCGGGCACCGCCGCCTTCATCGCCACCCGCGCGGCCTGAAAAAATCATTCGGCAAGACGTGGTTCACAAAGGGTTTTTTCTCTGAACCACCGACATGGCGGGTGAAGCTACTCTGGTCGAGCGGCGGCTTAGACCCTATTCTCAAAGGATATTTCATCAAGGGAGCCTTATCATGTCGAAGAAACCGGGCCGCGGCCGCATCTACTCCTCGATCACGGACACGATCGGCGACACCCCGATCGTTCGACTGGACAAGCTCGCCAAGGAAAAGGGCGTGAAGGCCAACCTTCTGGCCAAGCTGGAATTCTTCAACCCGATCGCCTCGGTCAAGGACCGCATCGGCGTGGCGATGATCGAGATCCTTGGAAGCGCAAGGCAAGATTTCGCCCGGCAAGACGACGCTGGTCGAGCCGACCTCCGGCAACACCGGCATCGCGCTGGCATTCGCCGCCGCCGCCAAGGGCTACAAGCTGATCCTCACCATGCCGGAGAC
The DNA here is from genome assembly GCF_030053015.1 of Rhizobium sp. AN80A. Classification (NCBI taxonomy): domain Bacteria; kingdom Pseudomonadati; phylum Pseudomonadota; class Alphaproteobacteria; order Hyphomicrobiales; family Rhizobiaceae; genus Rhizobium; species Rhizobium sp. AN80A. Next base: position 2,555,223 of record NZ_JASJPX010000003.1, read on the forward strand.
GATGTCGGTCGAGCGCCGCAAGATGCTGGCGCTGCTCGGCGCCGAGCTGGTGCTGACCGAGGGCGCGAAGGGCATGAGGGGCGCGATCGCCAAGGCCGAGGAACTGGCCGCGACACTGCCGGACGCGATCATCCCGCAGCAGTTCGAAAACCCCGCCAACCCCGAGATCCATCGCAAGACGACGGCCGAGGAGATCTGGAACGACACCGATGGCACCGTCGATATCCTGGTATCGGGCATCGGCACCGGCGGCACGATCACCGGCGCCGGCCAGGTGCTGAAGTCGAAGAAGCCGGAGATCAAGGTGATCGCCGTCGAGCCGGAGGAATCGCCGGTTCTCTCAGGCGGCGTGCCGGGACCGCACAAGATCCAGGGCATCGGCGCCGGCTTCGCGCCCGCGATCCTCGACACCCACATCTATGACGAGGTCGTCACCATCAACAGCGCCACCGCGCTCGAAACCGCCCGCCACGTCGCCCGCCTCGAAGGCGTGCCGGTCGGGATCTCCTCGGGTGCTGCACTGGCAGCGGCGATCAAGATCGGCTCCCGCGAGGAAAACGCCGGCAAGACCATCGTGGTGATCATCCCGTCGTTTGCCGAACGCTACCTCTCGACGGCGCTGTTCGAGGGCCTCGGCGGCTGAGGATCAGCTTAGTTCGACATCAGGGAGGGCGCTTCGGCGCCCTTAGACTGCTTGGGATGCGCCGGGAAACCGGCCCGGGGCGCCCTTGCTTCAGAGGTGGTCAGCACGCGGGCCTACAAAGGCTCCCTCACCCCTGTGCCCGTCACAGGGGTCCAGCGCGATCAAGTCCTTGATCGCAAAAAGCCTCTCTTCGCCGCGCGGACGCGCGCCGGCTGGATTCCCGCCACAAGGGCGAGAATGAGGGCGGAGAATGGCGCGGCGCTCAAAGACCCGCAGATCAAACCTCTCTGTCTCCCCCCCAGCCTTACCCCTGCCCGTTCACGCCACCGCCGTCAGCCGCTCGCCCGCCATGCGGTAGGAGATCGCCTCGGCCAAGTGGATGCGGCCGACCATCTCCTCGCCGTCGAGATCGGCGAGCGTGCGCGCGACCTTGAGGACGCGGTGGTAGCCGCGGGCGGAGAATTTCATCTTTTCGGCGGCGTCGCGCAGCAATTGCAGGCCGGATGCATCGGGAGCGGCGTAGGTCTCGATCATCGCGGTGGAGCAGCGGGCGTTGGTGCCGGTCTCGCCGAGGCCGGCGATGCGGAAGCGGTCTCGCTGCAGGTCACGGGCGCGGGCGACGCGGCGGGCGACGTCGGCGCTCCTTTCGGCGGGCGCCGGACGGATCAGGTCGAAGGCGGAGACGGCGGGCACGTCGATCCTGATATCGATGCGGTCCATCAACGGGCCGGAGATGCGGGCCTGGTAGTCGGCCATGCAGCGCGGGCCGCGAGCGCAGCTATGACCGGGCTCACCCGCCATGCCGCAGCGGCAGGGGTTCATCGCCGCCACCAGCTGGATGGTGGCGGGATAGCTGACACGGTGATTGGCGCGGGCGATGATGCATTCGCCGGTTTCCAGCGGCTGGCGCAGCGCATCGAGCGCCTGCGGCGAGAATTCGGGAAACTCGTCGAGAAAGAGCACCCCGTGATGGGCGAGCGAGGCCTCGCCCGGGCGGGCACGAAAACCGCCGCCGACAAGGGCGGCCATGGTGGCGGAATGATGCGGCGTGCGAAACGGCCGGCGGTCGGAGAGCTTGCCGCCCGAGAGTTGGCCGGCGATCGAGTGGATCATCGACACCTCCAGCAATTCGGCGGCCGAAAGCGGCGGCAGGATCGACGGCAGGCGGGCGGCGAGCATCGACTTGCCGGAACCGGGCGGACCGACCATCAGGAGATTATGGCCGCCTGCGGCCGCCACCTCCAGCGCCCGCTTGGCGCTCTCCTGGCCCTTGATATCGGCGAGATCGGGAAGATTGGCGGCGGTGGCGCGGATCGACGGCTCGGGGCGCGAGAGCACCTGGGTGCCGCGAAAATGGTTGGCCAGCGCGATCAGGCTGCGCGGCGCCAGGATATCGAGCCCGGCACCGGCCCAGGCGGCCTCGGGGCCGCTCTCGGCCGGGCAGATCAGGCCCTTGCCCATGGCATTGGCGCCGATCGCGGCCGGCAGCGCGCCGGTGACGGCGGCGATCGTACCATCGAGATTGAGTTCGCCGATGACGACATAGCCCGAGAGCGCATCGGCCGGAATGGCACCGAGCGCCGCCATCAGTCCGAGCGCGATGGGCAAATCGAAGTGACTGCCCTCCTTCGGAAGATCGGCGGGCGCGAGATTGACGGTGACGCGTTTGGCGGGGAGCGCCAGACCGGAGGCATGCAGCGCCGCATGCACCCGCTCGCGGCTTTCGGCCACCGCCTTGTCGGGAAGGCCGACGATCTGGGTGATCAGCTTGCCGGGCGCGACCATGACCTGGACCTCGACCGGAACCCCTTCTATGCCCTGGAATGCAACCGTGCTGACGCGTGCCACCATGCCCAACCCCTCGGCCCAGATCCCCTGTGGCGCAACCCCTTGCACCTGAAATCGCGACCCATCATGGTCGCGGATTGCAATCTGGCATAGAAATCGGAATGAAACAAGAACAATAAATGAACAACTGCGCGCCAGCGCTGTGGCGCGGTTGCAGCGGGTTGCATCGGTGGAACAAAGGTGGGGAGAAGGAGGATCGCGGGGTGTTTTCGGCGGCCGGGCGATGTGGGGAGCCCGTGGTTGCGCGGGCCATCCATGCACGTCGAACTCGTTGCGGCGTGCATGGATGCTCGGGACGGGCCCACTGCTGTCCGGCTCAAGTCACTGGACAGGTTGCATGAGGCGGGCGTCTGACTGTCGCCTGCCTGCCTCTCAGCCGCCCGCCTTGTCCAGCAGCGCCATCGCCTCGTCGCTCAGCGAAAGCGTGGCCGATTTCATCAGGCTGTCGAGCTGCGACAGGCTGGTGGCGCTGGCGATCGGCGCGGTGACGCCCTTCTTGCGCAGGAGCCAGGCGAGCGCGATCTCGGCCGGCTTGGCGCCGGTCTCGGCGGCGACCGTGTCGAGGGCGGCGAGGATCTTCAGGCCCTTGTCGTCGAGATAGCCGGCCGCCTTGCCGCCGCGCGCCTTGCCTTCTGTGTCGGCCTTGCTGCGGTATTTGCCCGACAGGAAGCCGGCCGCCAGGCTGAAATAGGTGATGACGCCGATATCCTCTTTCACGCAGAGATCGGCGAGCGGTCCCTCGAAGGGGGCGCGGTCATAGAGGTTGTACTCAGGCTGGATCACGTCGTAGCGCGGCAGGCCGGCCTTCTCGGCGGCGTCGAAGGAGGATTGCAGCTGCGTGGCGTCGAGGTTGGAGCAGCCGATTGCGCGGATCTTACCCTGCTGCTTCAGCTTGGCGAAGGCGCCGAGCGTTTCCTCATAGGGCGTCTCGGCATCCGGCCAGTGCGAGAGGTAGAGGTCGATATAATCGGTCTGCAGCCGCTTTAGCGAGGCTTCGACTGCCTCAAGGATATACTGCTCCTTCAGCCCCTTCTTGCCCGGGCCCATCTCGGAGCCGACCTTGGTGATGATCACGGCCTTGTCGCGGGCGACCTTGTTCTGCTTCAGCCACTTGCCGATAATCTCCTCGCTATCGCCGCCCTTGTTGCCGGGCACCCAGGCCGAATAGACGTCGGCGGTATCGATGGTGTTGAAGCCGGCGTCGAAGAAGGCGTCGAGAATATCAAACGAGGTCTTCTCGTCAGCCGTCCAGCCGAACACATTGCCGCCGAACACGATCGGCGCGACCGAAAGGCCGGTTTTTCCAAGGCGACGCAATTCCATCAGATGCTCCTGAGATCTTCAATCCATTGAAATTCGGACCGCGGCAGGACGCCGCTGTGATCTAACCTAGTGCGCGATGGGACCGATGAAAACCAGCGCCGTGACCAGCGCCGTGAATTGTGATCGGGGCATTGCACCGCCGGACCGGGCGTCTCTAAGCTCGCCTCAAAATTCAATGTGGGAGAGGAAATGACCATGCTGCGCTTCGGTATCATGTCGACCGCCAAGATCGGCCGCGAGCTTGTGGTTCCGGCCATCCAGGATGCGGAAAACTGCGTCGTCACGGCAATTGCCAGCCGTGATCTGGCGAGAGCGAGGGAGATGGCCGACCGCTTCTCGGTGCCGCATGCCTTCGGCTCCTACGAGGAGATGCTGGCTTCCGACCTGATCGACGCCGTCTACATCCCGCTGCCGACGGCCCAGCATGTCGAGTGGACGATCAAGGCGGCGGATGCCGGCAAGCATGTGCTCTGCGAAAAGCCTATCGCGCTGAAATCAGACGAGATCGACAGCCTGATCGCGGCGCGCGACCGCAACAAGGTGCTGGTGACGGAGGCCTATATGGTCACCTACGCGCCGGTCTGGCTGAAGGTGCGCCAGCTGATCCGCGACGGCGCCATCGGCACGCTTGTGCATGTGCAGGGCGCGTTCACCTATTTCAACCGCGACCCCGGCAACATGCGCAACATTCCTGAACTCGGCGGCGGCGCGCTGCCCGATATCGGCGTCTATCCGACCATCACCACCCGCTTCGTCACCGGCGAGGAGCCGCGCCGCGTCCAGGCCGTCACCCGCCGCGATCCGGATTTCGGCACCGATATCTATTCCAGCGTCAAGGCGGACTTCGGCGGCTTCGAGCTCAGCTTCTACATCTCCACGCAGATGGCCAACCGCCAGGTCATGGTGTTCCACGGCACGGAAGGTTTCATCGAGGTGAAATCGCCTTTCAACGCCGATCGCTGGGGCGCCGAAGAGATCGAGCTCAGCAACCGCAGCCACAACGAATCCACCACCTTCCGCTTCCCCGACAGCCGCCAGTACAAGCGCGAGGCCGAAGCTTTCGCGCGCGCAGCAAGGGGCGAAGAGCAGGAGATCGTGTCGCTGGAAAGCTCCAGGCTCAGCCAGAAATTCATCGACGCCATCTATCGCGCCAGCGAGAAGGACGGGTGGGAGACGGTTTGATTATTTCTCGCGGAAGACGAAGCGCGAGTAGCCGAAGAAGCTGAAGACAGTTGCCGCGGCGGTGGCGAACACCATCGCCGCCAGCGGCTGCAGGTCGGGCATGGAAAGAAGCAGCGCTGAGTAGAGCCCGTAATTGACCAGTGCGGCCGTGATCCCGACCGAGCCGTAGCGAAACCCTTCGGCAGCCAGCAGAATCTCCGGAGCGCTCGAATGTGAAGGTCCGATTGAAGACAAAGGTCGTCGCCATGGCAAGCGCGATGGCGATTAGACGGCCGATGAAGGGTCCGATCGGCGTTGTGTGCAACAGAAGCATGAGCACACCGGCGTCGACGATGAAGCCCAGCCCGCCGGCGATGCCGAAGCGCAGCAGTTTCTTCACGCGGCACCTGCCTGAGAGGGCTGCCTGCGAATGTCGATCTCTTCGAGCTCGGAGGCAAAGCCGTTGCCCAGGAGGTGTGATGCATCGAGGCTCATATACTGCACGCGCATCTGCTCTGCGCGCGAGCGGGCGACCGAATCGAGGATCACGCCGGCGGTAAACATCATGAACGAGATCATCATCAGCGCCATCGACAGAACCCAGGTGGGCATGCGGTTGACGAGGCCGGTCTGGAAATACTCGGCGAGAACCGGCGTCATGAAGCCAAGGCTCGCCGTCATGAACAGGGCGCTCAGGATGCCGAAGAAGGCGAAGGGGCGGGTTTCCTTCATCAGCATGGCGAACATCCAGAGGATCTTGGCGCCGTCCTTGAAGGTCGATAGCTTGGAGTGCGAGCCCTCGGGCCGGCGGCCGTAGTCGAGCTCCAGCTCGCTCACCGGCAGCTTCAGCCGCGAGGCGTGAACCGACATCTCCGTCTCGATCTCGAAGCCGGCGGAGACCGCCGGGAAGCTTTTCACGAAACGCCGCGAAAACACCCGGTAGCCGGAGAAGATATCGGTGAAGTCGGGCCCGAAGATGGTGCGGTACAGGATGTTGAAGATGCGGTTGCCGAAGGCGTGGCCGTGGCGGCCGGCGTCGTCGTGCACGCCGCGGCGCGTGCCGACAACCATGTCGGCGCGTTCCGACAGCAGCGTGCGGATCAGCTCCTCGGCGTCCTCGGGCGAATAGGTGCCGTCGCCGTCGGCCATGATGTAGATGTCGGCGTCGATATCGGCGAACATGCGGCGCACCACATGGCCCTTGCCCTGGCGTCGCTCGCGGACGACATGGGCGCCCGCCAGCATCGCGCGCAGCGCCGTGCCGTCGGTGGAGTTGTTGTCGTAGACATGAACAGCCGCATCCGGCAGCGCCGCCTTGAAGCCGCGCACGACAGCCCCGATCGTCGCCGCCTCGTTAAAGCAGGGAAGCAGCACGGCGACGCTCAGATTGTCGATACGCGATCCAGTCATGATCACACCCGTCAGGAGGAATTTGCGGCAAGTCTAAAGCAGGGCCGTTAACAAGTGCCTATGAGGAGCGGGCGGCGTTGTTCGAGCGCCGGCCGCGAAACCTCAAGTTCCTTGATTTTACGCTTTCTTGATAGGCTGACCGTAAAGTCTCGCCGCATGCAATGACGAGATATGCTTCATGGCGACCGTTGCCCCGATGACTGGCGAACCGACATCCATATCCCTGCGCGAAAGGCTGCAACGGCAGGCGACGCGCCTCTGGCCCTGCGTTTTCGCCTATGGCGCGCTGCTGGTGATCGCCATCCTGGCGCTCCATCTTCCCAACGCCAAGGACTATGTCGGCGCCGACAACGACGACGCCATGCGGCTGGTCCAGGTTCGCGATTTCCTGAACGGGCAAAGCTGGTTCGACCTCATGCAGTACCGCATGGGTCTCGGCAACGGCACGCTGATGCACTGGTCGCGGCTGATAGACCTGCCGATCGCCACGCTGATCAAGCTCTTCGGATATGTCCTGCCGGCGCAGCGCGCCGAGGCCGCGGCGCTGTTCGTCTGGCCGCTCTCGATTCTCGTTCCCAGCCTATGGGGCATGGGCCTTGCCGGCCGGCGTGTCGGTGGCGTGTTCGGCATGCATATCGCGCTGGCTCTCACCGCCTTCCTGCTGGTCGCCAGCAATCGCTTCCTGCCGGGCTCCATCGATCATCACAACGTCCAGTTCGCCCTCGTGGCGATCATGACGGCCATGCTTCTCGACGAAAGGCACCGGCCTGTCAGCTACGCGATCGCAGGATTTTCGGCGGCGCTGGCGATTGCGATCGGGGCCGAGACCACGCCCTTCGTCGCCGGCGTCTGCCTCATCGTCTCGCTTGCATGGGCCTGGGACGGCAAGCCCTTCGCCTCGGCCGCCAAGGCCTTCGGCCTGACATTGGCGCTGTCGATCAGCCTGATGTTCTTCGGCACGGTGCCGCCGAGGCTCTATTCGACCGTGACCTGCGACAACCTTTCGCTCGGCTATTACAGCCTGGCGGCGATCGGCGGCGGCCTATTGCTGTTCGCCGCCGCGTTGGCGAGCGGTATGGGCCGCGTGATGCGTTTCGTCGTGCTTGGCGGCGTCGGCGCGACCGTGGCGGCATCGGCGCTGGTGATCGCGCCGCAGTGCCTGCGCAACCCGTTGTCCGATCTCGACCCGATGCTGATCGATCTCTGGCTCAACAATATCCAGGAGGCGCAGTCCTTCATCGGCTCCATGCGCCAGGACCCCTATACGATCGGCTTCTTCTATGCGACGGGCCTGTTCGGCATCGCCGTCTGCATCTTCCGGCTCTTCCATGCCGATCGCGTGCGCATCCATCTCATCCTGCTGTGCCTGCTCGGCCTCAGCTGGGCCATCGCGGTCGTTCAGATCCGGGGCTCGAGCTTCTCCAATCAGCTCGCCATCTTCCCTCTCGCGATGCTGATCATCGACATGCGCCGCGTCTCCAATGCCAACAGGCAAAACAGCGCCGCCGCGCTGGGCTATATCCTGACCGTGCTCCTCAGCGTCGCATCCGTCTGGGGTCTGGTCGGCGGCTTTATCAGCAGCCGGGTCGACAACAGCCAGGCCGAACTGGCCGCGGCGAAGGAGAAGCCCAGCTGCAACTCGGCCGAGGCGATCGCGCCGCTGGCCTACCTGCCGCCCGGCCTCGTCGCCGCGCCATCGGATATGGGCGTGTGGATCCTGCGCTTCACCCGCAACCGTATCCTGTCGGCCCCCTATCATCGCAATCAGGGCGGCATGCTGACGGAGCTGCATATCGGGCTGGCGACGCCGACGGAGGCGGAAGCCTTCATCCGCGGCGCCGGTGTCACCACCCTCGCCTTCTGCCGTGATTACCCGCAGACCCGCGAGATCGCCAGGATGAAGCCGGATGGCCTCTACGCCCAGCTGGAAAAGGGCAACGTCCCGCCCTACCTGCTGGCGCTGCCAAGGCCCGAGGGCTCGCCGGTGCAGTTCTTCACCTATGTGCCGAGCGGATCGCGATGACGGGCGGTGGATGGCAGACTGCTAGACGAGGCGCGCTCTCTTGCGGGCACGCCCGATCAGGTGCAGGCCGAGGAGGCAGGCGAGCAGGCTGATATTGTAGAAGACGATGGCGACCGCGAGATCGATGATGTCGGTCGGCCCGAGAAGCGCGGCGCAGATATAGCTTGCGCAGATGAGCAAGCCCACGAGAACCATGGAAAAGATATTGCGCATCGGAGCTGTCGCGATGCCAAGTGCCGTTGCGATCAGAGCAATCATCAGCGTCTCCCGAATCACCTCACTATACGTCCGCTGCTTTTGACGGACAATTAACGCTTCGGCAATATTCGCGGTTCCGAATATTTTGCGCTCAGACAAGTCCGATGAGACCGCTGGCCGTGGTGCCGGATGCGCGCACCCGCGCCACCCGCAACGGCAAAAGCGCGCCGTCGGCCACGCCCTGGAACGTCAGAACCGCGCCGGATGCCATCTCCACCGCAAGGCTGCCGCCCAAGCCGACATAAAGCGCGCGCGTGGTTTCCGGCAGCGCCAGCGTGTCGTCGGGCGTGATGGCGAAGCCCGTGCTGGCCGGGCCTGTCAGCGAGGGGGTGTGGGAGGCAAAGCGATCGGACATGGGAAGCTCCTTGGTTGCTCGTGCAATCATGGCGCCCTCAGGCAAAACGGGGAAAATCGAAAGCCGCTTCGACGCGCGGTGTGGCCTTGTTCTCTCATCAAGTCATTGAAACGGAATGATTGTTTTCGCCGAGCGGAGTGATGGACATTGCCGAAGCCGCGAAAAACCTCCCCGCTCACGGGGCTGCGCTCACGCGGTTCTTCGGCTAGAACTGCGCCATGAGCAGCTTCTTCGACAATGATTCGCCGAGCAATCTCACCGAATATTCGGTGTCGGAACTGTCGGGTTCGATCAAGCGGACCGTCGAGACGGCCTTCGACCAGGTACGCGTGCGTGGCGAGATCTCCGGCTATCGCGGCCCACACTCGTCGGGACACGCCTATTTCTCGCTGAAGGATGACCGCGCCCGCATCGACGCGGTGGTCTGGAAGACGAGCTTTTCGCGCCTGAAGGTCCGCCCCGAAGAGGGGATGGAAGTGATCGCCACGGGCAAGATCACCACCTTTCCGGGCTCCTCCAAATACCAGATCGTCATCGAGACGCTGGAGCCGGCCGGCGCCGGCGCGCTGATGGCGCTGATCGAGGAGCGCAAGCGCAAGCTCGGCGCCGAGGGTCTGTTCGATCCCGCCCGCAAGCGGCCGCTGCCCTTCATGCCCCGCGTTATCGGCGTCGTGACCTCGCCCACCGGCGCCGTCATCCGCGACATCCTCCACCGCATCTCCGATCGCTTCCCCGTGCATGTCGTCGTCTGGCCGGTGAAGGTGCAGGGCGAGGGCTCGGGCGAGGAGGTGGCGAACGCCATTCGCGGCTTCAACGCCTTCGAGCCGCATGGACCGACACCGCGTCCCGATGTCCTGATCGTCGCGCGCGGCGGCGGCAGCCTCGAGGATCTCTGGAGCTTCAACGACGAGATCGTGGTGCGTGCCGCCGCCGAAAGCCGGATACCGCTGATCTCCGCCGTCGGCCACGAGACCGACTGGACGCTGATCGACTACGCCGCCGACGTTCGCGCGCCGACACCGACGGGGGCCGCCGAAATGGCCGTGCCGGTCAAGGCCGAGCTTCAGGCGCAGCTCTCGGGTCTTTCGGCCAGGCTGCAGGGCAGCACGCTGCGGCAGATGGACCAGCGCCGGCAGCAGGTGCGGGCGCTGGTGCGGGCGCTGCCCTCGCTCGACCAGCTTCTGGCGCTGCCGCGTCGCCGCTTCGATGAGGCAGCATCCGGCCTCGGTCGCGGGCTCGAGCTCAATACACTGAACAAGCGCCGCAGCTTCGAGCGCACGGCGGCGCATCTGCGCCCCGACATGCTGTCGAACCGGATCGCCGAGCGCCGCCAGATGCTTTACGAGCGCATGACGCGGGCCGAGCGCACCGTCGAGCGGCTGATCGACCGCTCGAAATCGCGCATCGGCCGCGCCGACGCGGCACTGGCGGCGCTGCCATCCCGGCTGAAGAGCCAGACATCGCGCATGCGCGACCGCCTCGCCAACCTGTCGCGCAGCGCCGACACGGCGGTGCGCCACCAGCTGGTGCGGGCGCGCGGCGAACTCTCCGCGCAGGAGCGCATGCTGCAATCGCTCTCCTACAAGAACGTGCTGAAACGCGGCTATGCCGTCATTCGCGACGAGGACAACCGCCCGGTCTCCGAGGCGGCGATGTTGTCGGCGGGATCGGGCATCTCGATCGAGTTTTCCGACGGCCGCATCGGTGCCATTACCACCGAGGGCGGCGAACCGCCGGCAGGCGCCCGCAAGCGCGGCGCCAGATCGGCGGAGCCGAAAGCAACCGAGCCCAGGCCGGCCGCCTCCAAGACAGCCGACCCGACGGTGCCGCCGAAACAGGGCAGCCTGTTCTGACGTCATCGGCGTGATGCGTGGCATCGGGCGATCACCAAATAGTGGTGCGGCACGCGCATCCGGGCGTTTAAAAAATCTTGCAGGACGCCTATGTGGATTGAAAGGGCGGCGTTTTGCGCCGCTTTGATGATGCGACGTGGAGACAATGCGTTGAAAAGAATTTTGCCCGCTCTGCTTATGGTCGGCGCCGTTGCCGGCGCGCTTTCCGCTTTCTTGCCCGCCGCGCCCGTGATGGCGGGCCAGTCGAAGGTGTCGGAGTTCGTCTTCGGCAAGGCCTACAATGACGGCGTCACGGCCATCCGCATCACGTCGGCCTCGCAGCGCGACCAGCCGCTGCCGCTGTCGCTGCGCCACCCCATGCCCTCAGGCATTCGCGAGGCGCAGGCAACCGTCAGCGCCGACAAGCGCCTGATGCAGGCGATCGCCGATCGCGGCATCGCACTGAAGAATGTCATCCAGGTGCAGCGGGCGCTGAACGGCGCCCACGTCATCTACTACAGGTAAATTCACGGCCGGCGGCGTCGCTCTATTCGAACGCCGCCAGAAACTTCCGAAGCAGCGCGTCGAGCGCCGCCTTCTCGTCGTCATCGAGCGTTTCGGTCAGCCGCTTTTGGTTGGCGACATGCGCGAGAACCGCCTCGTCGATGATGCCGAGCCCCTTGTCGGTCAGCGCGATCAGGACGCTGCGCCGGTCGTGCGGATTGATCACGCGCTCCACCAGCCCGGACTTCTCCAGCTGGTCGATGCGGTTGGTCATCGTGCCGGAGCTCACCATCGTCATCTCGAGCAGGTCGCCCGGCGACATCCGGTAAGGCGCGCCGGAGCGGCGCAGCGTCGCCAGCACGTCGAAGGCCGATGACGACAGGCCGTGGCTCTGCAGCACCTGTTCGACCTCGCGCCCGACATGCGTCGCCAGCCGCTTCATGCGTCCGAGCAGTCCCATCGACCGGGTCTCGAGCTCCGGCCGCTCGCGGGCCCATTGCTGCAGTATCCTGTCGACGCGGTCCATCTGTTCACTCCTTGTTGAATGAGCTCTATCGCGATGTGTCTTGACGTCAAGATAAATCGGCATAGGGTCGATTTATCTTGAGGTAGAGATACTTGATGTGAAGAAAAATACGACCTACGCCGCCGACGTGCTGGCAACCGCGCTCGCGCCCGCCATATGGGGCAGCACCTATGTGGTCACGACGTCCTATCTTCCGCAGGGCTATCCGCTGACGACAGCCATGCTGCGGGCGCTGCCGGCGGGGCTTTTGCTGCTCATGGTGGTTCGCAGGCTGCCCGAGGGTATCTGGTGGTTTCGCGCTCTCGTGCTCGGCGCGCTGAACTTCTCGTTCTTCTGGACGATGCTCTTCGTTTCGGCCTACCGGCTGCCCGGCGGCGTCGCCGCGACGGTCGGCGCCATCCAGCCGCTGATCGTGATCGTGCTCTCGCGCTTCGTGCTCGGCCGGCCGATCAAGGCGCTGGCGGTTTTGGCCGGCCTTTTCGGCATGGCGGGTGTGGGGCTGCTGGTGCTGACGCCGGGCGCGGCGCTCGATCCGACAGGCGTGATCGCCGGCCTTGCCGGCGCCGTCTCCATGGCCTTCGGCACGGTGCTCACGCGCCGCTGGACGCCTGATGTCTCCAGCCTCACCTTCACCGCCTGGCAGTTGACGGCGGGTGGCCTGCTGCTGGTGCCGGTGGCGCTGATCGCCGAGCCGGCACTGCCGCCGCCGACGCTTGAAAGCCTGCTCGCATTCCTGTGGCTCGGCCTGATCGGCGCCGCCTTCACCTACATGCTGTGGTTTCGCGGTCTCGCCCGCATCGAGCCTTCCGCCGCGTCCTCGCTGGGCTTCCTCAGCCCCGTCGTCGCCACGCTTCTCGGCTGGCTGGCGCTTGGCCAGGTGCTGACGCCCGCCCAGCTTTGCGGCTTCGCAATGGTGCTGGCGAGCGTCTGGTTCAGTCAGCGGGTCTCGATGCCCGCCAGATTGGACGTTAAGGTCAGCGTCGAGCCGGTGACCGAGCCGGCCGTTACGCCCACTCGCCCTGCCGCATGACGGGAACCTTCGATCCGTCGGCCCTGATACCGTCGATATCGACCTGGCCGGAGCCGATCATCCAGTCGATGTGGATCAGGCTGGAATTGCCGCCCTGCGCCTTGATCTGGTCCTGGCTGAGCTTGGCGCCATCGAGGAAGCACTTGGAATAGCACTGGCCGAGCGCGATGTGGCACGAGGCATTTTCATCGAACAGCGTGTTGTAGAACAGGATGCCGCTGGCGGAAATCGGCGAGGAATGCGGCACCAGCGCCACTTCGCCGAGCCGGCGCGCGCCTTCGTCCGTATCGAGCACCTTGTTCAGCACCTCTTCGCCGCGCGACGCCTTCGCCTCGACGATCCGGCCGCCCTCGAACTTGACGCGGATATTATCGATCAGCGTGCCCTGGTGCGACAAAGGCTTGGTGCTCGACACGTAACCCTCGACGCGCAGCGCATGCGGCGTCGTGAACACTTCTTCCGTCGGGATGTTCGGGTTGCAGGTAATGCCGTTCTTGGCGGTCGAGGCGCCGCCGTGCCACTCGTGGCCATCGGCAAGCCCGACCGTCAGATCCGTGCCCGGGCCGGTGAAATGCAGGGCGGCGAAACGCTCGCCGTTCAGCCAGCTCGAGCGCTTCGCGAGGTTGGCGTTATGCTCCGCCCAGGCGGCGATGGGGTCCTCGACATCGACGCGCGAGGCGGCGAAAATCGCCTTGGCGAGCCTGGCGACCGCGATCGGCTCGGGATCATTGGGGAACACCAGCTTTGCCCAGGCCGGGTTCGGATAGGAGACGATGTTCCAGTTGATGTCGAAATTGGAGATCTTCTCGAGCGCCGGCTTGTAGGCCGTCGACATCGCCCGGTTGGCACGGCCGACCTTGGCGGGGTCCTGCTCGGAGAGCATCATCGGATTGTCACCGGCAACCGCGAGCCGCGCCGCCCCGTTCGCATAGGCCTTCGCCATGCCCTCGTAGAGCCAGCCGGACGCCCGGTCGAAGCTCGCGTCATTGGCATATTGATAGCGCGCCAGCGTCGATTCCTCGTCGGCATAAAAGGCGCTGACCAGGCCGGCCCCGGCCATATAGGCATGCTTGGTGATCTGGCGTACGAGCGGCAGCGCGACGACCGGCGCGGTGATCACGAGATCCTGGCCGCTCTGCAGCTGCAGCCCGACCTTGACGGCGACTTCGGCGAGCTTGTCGAGCTTGATGGGGTCCACGGCGTTATCGCCCTGCGGCATGTAATTCATGATCGATCACCTTCTGAAACGAACGGACAGGGCTAGAGATTTAGACCCCTTTGCGGCGAAATTGAAGCTGGAAGACAATCAGGCGACGAGCGCAGCCGCCGTCGCCTTCAACACGTCGAGCGCATCCTTCGGTGCCAGCCTGACCTGCAATCCGCGCTGCCCACCATTGATATAGACGAGGGCTTCGCTCATGGCCGCTTCCTCGATTGCCGTTGGCACGAGCTTCTTCTGGCCAAACGGGCTGATGCCGCCAACGTGGTAGCCGGTCAGCCGCTCGGCATCCGCCGGCTTCATCATGTTCGCCGACTTGCTCTTGAAGGCGGCGGCGAGCTTTTTCATGCTGACCTCGCGGTCGGAGGGGACGACGACGCAGACTGCTTTGCCGTCCACCTCGGCCATCAGCGTCTTCAGCACGCGGTGCGGCTCCTCGCCGAGCGCTTCGGCCGCCTGCAGCCCGATGCGCTCGGCGTTCGGGTCGTACTCATAGGTGTGGACGGTGAAGGCCACCTTGGCCTTTTCCAGAACCTGTGTCGCCCGCGTCGTCTTCGACATTTGATCAGCCCTTGAAGAACCCGCCATAAATCTCCGGCTTGAAGCCGACCAGAAGCTTGCCGTCGGCCTCGACAACCGGCCGCTTGATCATCGACGGCTGCTCCAGCATCAGCGCGATCGCCTTCTCGCGATCGAGGTTTTCGCGGGCGTCATCCGGCAGCTTGCGGAAGGTCGTGCCGGCGCGGTTGAGCACCGTTTCCCAGCCCGCTTCCTGCGTCCACTTTTCCAGATGCGCCCGGTCGATGCCCGACGCCTTGTAGTCGTGGAAATCATAGCCGACGTCGTGCTCTTCCAGCCAGGTGCGGGCCTTCTTCATCGTGTCGCAATTCTTGATGCCATAGATGGTGACGGTCATTCGGTTCTTCCCAATCAGTTTTCCAGCGCGCCGGGCTTGCGCACGACCTTGCTGGCCGCTCCGCAGGCGATCTTCATCAGGTCGGCGCGTCGGCGCACCAGCCGCGACGAGGTGCGGGTGACGATAAGCCCCGCCTGCGGCGCGCGCACCTCGATCGCGCCATCGGCCATGCCGGGCCGGGTGAGAATGGTCGCGAGCAGCTCGCCTTCCTTGATCTCCTCGCCGATGTTTCGATGGAAGAGCACGGTGCCGGCCTCGGGCGCGCGGATCATCTCGATATTGTCGAGCGGCACGGCAGGGCCGGTGAAGGGCGCAAGCGTGACTTGACGGGCGATGGCGCCGCGCGCGGCGAGGAAGTTGAACAGCCCCTCGGCATCCTTCCTCGCCATCTCGGGATAGACGTCGCGCATGCCGCGAAGCTCGACGGTGACCGAGAGCTTGCCCGGCAACCGCGTCTTCTTCTCTTGCGTCTCGTGCTTCCAGGCATAGCCGATCGCCTCCTCGAAGGCGGAGCTTTCGCCATCCGACAAAAGCACCGCTTCCATGTCGAGTGCCGCGGCAAGATCGGCCGCCTCCGGCCAGAAGGCCTCGTCGATATAGGCATATTGCAGCGATTCATCGTCGCAATGCAGGTCGATCACCAGGTCCGCTTCGAGCGCCATGTGCATCAGCTGCCGCTTCAGCCGGTCGACGGCGTTGTAGCGATCAAGCTCGGCCACCAGCCCGTCGCGATCCTTGACCGAGATCAGCGGGAACTCGCGGTTGAAATTGGTGCGCGTGCTGAGATCGAACCGGCCCTGCAGCTCGCCGAAATGCGATTGCGCGGCGCCGATGGGATTGGCATGCGGGATGATCGTGATGTCGCTTCGGATTTCGCCGGCGCTTTCGGCCGCGCGCAGCTTTTCGCAGAGGAAATGCACCAGCGCCGTGCCCGGCAGCTCGTTGGCATGCAGCGCCGCCTGGATATGGATCTTCGGCGCCTTCGGGTCGCTACCCTTGAAGCGCAGCACCGGCAGCCGCCACTCCATTCCCGCCGTATCGCCTGAAATGATGATCTCGGACCTATCCATCTTTGTCTCCGCTGCTGCTGTCATTGCTGCAGCAGCTTTAAGCGCGTTCCGATGCGTGAGGCAAGCGGTCAGCCGCGTTCGCGAAGCGGCCAACTCGCGACAGGCTCGTAGGTCGGCTCACCCCGCCGCTTGTGCAAGAGTACGAACTCCCGCGCGGGCATGACGACCGGCGCGGCAAGCACGGTCTTAGCCACCGTCTCATCGGCATAAAACAGCGTCGCATGCGGTTGGAAATCGGCTTTCACATATGGGTCGCAGCCAATCGCGTTCATCTCGATCCCGATCCGGATATGCAACTGCCGCAGCAGTTCCCGCCCGCCATTGCCCGAGAGCACGATGGCGTTGCGCGACGCGGTTCTGAACGTCGCGACATGATCGAAGCTGAGGTCGAACCGGCAGGCATTGACCGCCGACGCTGCCTGGCAAGCCGCGAAGATCATCTCGTCCTTGATCTTCGCGGCGCTGGCGACGCCATAGAGCGAAACGTGCAGCCGCTCGGGCGAGAGGGGAGAAAGCAGCCCGCCATGCTCCCTCTGCAGGCGCGCCTGTATCTCAAGGCAGGCCTGGCACGCATCGGGATCCGGCAGGATCGCGAAAAACAGGTTGTCTTTGCCAAATCTTGACGATTGCCGGTGCATCCTGCGGTTTGCGAAATCGAAGGACGATTGCGTGTTCTGTTCGTGCACGACCAACCACCGGAGTATCCGCCCCGCCTCTGTCTATCCAGGCAATGCGGCGATGGTTGCAGGTGAATCGGGGAAATCAAGAGCAGAAGAAGAACGCGCGATATCTGTGCCGGGAGTCTGTTCATGCGTATCCTGATGGCCTGCGCGGCCTTTCCGCCCTTTATCGATGGCGGCGGCCCGATTTCGGCGATGATGGTCGCCAAGCTCCTGATCGCGGCTGGCCACGACCTCGAAGTCGTCAACGTCTCTGGCGAGGACCGGCGCGAGATCTATGACGGCGTGCCCGTGCGCCGCCTGAAGACGCTGAACATCGACTGGAATTACCGGCTTCCGCGGCCGGGCTGGAAGAAGCTGATCTGGCACGCGCTGGAGAATTTCAATCCGCGCGCCTACCTCGTCATGCGCCGCGAAATCCGCCGCTTCAAGCCGGATATCGTGCTGACCGACAGCATCGAAAACATCAACGTCGCCACCTGGGCGGCGGCCAAGCGTTCAGGCGTGCCGGTCTGCCATATCCTGCGCAGCGCCTTTCTCCTCTGCTGGAAGGCCAGCATGCGGCGCGGCGACGACAATTGCGTGCGTGCCTGTTCCTCCTGCCAGGTCTCTTCCTATGGCAAGAAATTCTTCTCGCGCTATGTCGATGCCGTGATCGGCGAGACCGATTTCATCATCGGCCGCCACACCGAGCATGATTATTTCCCCAACGCCAGCACCCACCGCGTGCCCGGCGCCGTTCCGCCGATCGCCCGCGGCGAGCCGCGCAAGGCGCCCGAGGGACCGATGCGCTTCGGCTTCATCGGCGTGCATGATCCGGTCAAGGGCCTCGATACGCTCGCCCGCGCCGCCCACCGGCTGGTCAACGACCAGAACGTCCGCTTCGTCATCGCCGGCAGCGCCAAGAGCGATTACTCGAAGTCGTTGCCGCAGAAATTTCCCGGCGAGAATACGAAGTTTCTCGGCTGGACCAAGCCCGAGGATTTCTTCCCCCAGATCGACGTGCTGGTGGTGCCCTCGCTCTTCCGCGAACCCTTCGGCCGCGTGGTGATCGAGGCCTTCGCGCAAGGCGTTCCCGTCATCGGCGCCCGCTCCGGTGGCATCCCCGAGTCCATTGATCCCGGCAAGGACGGCTATCTGTTCGATCCCGGCGACGACAAGGCGCTGGCCGCAGAGATCGCCTCCATGGCGGCAAGGCCTGAGACCATTCCGGCGCTGTCGCGCGCCGCGCTCGAGGCCGCACGCCGCTACGAGCCGCAAAAGATCGCCGCCGGCTTCGACGCCGTCTTCGCCAAATTGCGCCCGGATCTCGCAAAGCCGCCGCAGGACGAGGCCGAGCCCCGGCAGGCGCGCGGCTGACGGCTTGCTGGCTGCGACTGCGCCGGAAACGAGCCCACAGGAAACGACAGCGCAAGAAACGGGTTGAATTCCTGGCCGGCAGGCACGATTTTCGGGTGAGGCCGATCTTATGGCCGACAAGCTTCGATATCGGGAGGCGAGACCCATGGCCCAGCAGGCACAGCATTACGCCATCTTCGAAACCGCGGGCGGCTTCTGCGGCATCGCCTGGAACGCCATCGGCATCACCCGCTTCCAGTTGCCGACCTCAGGCGCGGACGCCACCGAACGCCTGCTGCTCCGCCGTGTCCCCGATGCCGAGCCGGCATCCCCGACGCCTGACATCGCGCTGGCCATCGCCGCCGTGAAGCGCTACTTCGCCGGCGAGCCGACCGACTTCTCCGATCTCGCGCTCGATCTCGTCGGCCAGGACGATTTCTTCCGCGACATCTACGTCGCCGCCCGCCGCCTGCGCTGGGGCGAAACGACGACATACGGCGCGCTCGCCAGAGAGCTCGGCCACGGCCCCGAAGCCGCCCGCGACGTCGGCCAGGCGATGGCCAAGAACCCCATCGCGCTGATCATCCCCTGCCACCGCGTTCTCGCCGCCGGCAACAAGATCGGCGGCTTCTCGGCCCCCGGCGGATCCGTGTCGAAGGCCCGCATGCTGGAGCTGGAGGGTGTGAAACTGGCGCCGCCGAAGCCGGTGCAGCAGTCGTTGTTTTGAGGGGCGGTGTCGATTGCCCGCGTCGGCCATCGATGCCGGACGCGTTGAGGCGTGACTGGACACTCGGGACAGTCATATCAATGCAAGGTTCAAGGATAAGCTCGGCCAGCAGAGTTGGTGACGGTCATGGACGTGGCGCCCTCGCTGACGGTCGGCGCCGTTGTGGCCGCGCTTGCGGTCGGCGGCACCTCACGGGCGCCGCCCTTCCGAGACCGTCGTCCGCCTTACGCGCTCTTGCGCTCGATCGCGTCCCACAACAGGCTGGCGATGTCGGCGCCGCCGAATTTCTTGACTTCGCGGATGCCTGTCGGCGAGGTGACGTTGATCTCGGTCATGTAGTCGCCGATGACGTCGATGCCGACAAGCAAGAAGCCGCGTTCGCGCAGCGCCGGGCCGATGCGGGCGCAGATTTCCTTTTCGCGCGCGGTGAGCTCGGTCGCCTCCGCGCGGCCGCCGACATGCATGTTGGAGCGGCTGTCGTGCTCGGCCGGAACGCGGTTGATGGCACCGACAGGCTCGCCGTCGACGAGCAGGATGCGCTTGTCGCCCTTGCGCACGTCGGGAAGATATTGCTGGGCGATGAAGGGCTCGCGGAAGAGCTGGCCGAACATTTCGAGCAGCGAGGAGAGGTTGCGGTCGTCCCTGGTCGAATGGAAGACGCCGGCGCCGCCATTGCCGTAGAGCGGCTTCAGGATGATGTCGCCCATCTCGTCGCGGAACCGGCGGATCTCGGCGGCGTCCTTGGTGATCAGCGTCCTCGGCATCAGGTCGGCGAACTCGGTGACGAAGATCTTCTCCGGCGAATTGCGCACCCAGGCCGGGTCGTTGACGACGAGCGTCTTTGGATGGATGCGCTCGAGCAGGTGGGTCGAGGTGATGTAGGACATGTCGAAAGGCGGGTCCTGGCGGAGCAGGATCACGTCCATGGTCGACAGATCGACGCGCTCGGGCGCGCCGAGCTCGAAATGGTCGCCCTTGATGTCGCGCAGCGTCATCGGCTCGACCGAGGCATAGAGCTTGCCGTCGAGGAAGCTCAGGCGGTCGGGCGTGTAGTGGAAAAGCTTGTAGCCGCGGGTCTGCGCCTCGAGGCTCATGGCAAAGGTGGAGTCGCCCGCGATGTTGATGGAGGCGACATGGTCCATCTGGACCGCTACGTTCTTGATCTTGGCCATTTCCGTCCCTTAGCGATTGCCGGACAGATGTAGGCCGCCGAGATCGCGAACGCAACGGCCAACGGACGGCTTTTGTGGCGCCGGACGACAAGTCCCTCAGGCGGCGATGCCCTGCTGTGCATTGCCACGCAACAGCTTGCGCAGGCGGTAGGCGAAGGCCACCGGTTTCGGGAAGGGCTTGCGCAGGAAGGCGACCTTGCGGACGTAGTTGTCGACCCGCCAGCTGGCCCAGGTGCCGCCGGCGAAGAAGGCGACGTCGCCGGCGCGCAGGATGCGCTCGGTGCCGTCGTCGGCGGTGATGTGGACCTCGCCCTCGAGGATCATCACCGTTTCGTCCCAGCCGAAGAACCAGCGGAACTCACCCGCCGTGCAGTCCCAGATCGCCGTCAGCGCCGCATCGTCGTGACCGCGCGAGTGCTCGCCGGTGCGCGCCCGCGGATCGCCCGCGACGATCCAGTCCGGATTGATCGGCGTCGATTTCATGTCGATGAGATCGCTCGAATGCGCGACAAAGGATTTGCCGCGCGGAAATGCCACGATATCGGGCATGGAGCGGGCGGCCAGGGCCATCGCGCTCGCGAACATAAGATGCAAAGATGCCACCGGAACCCCCTGAGTGCACTATCCCCTGGGGTGGGGATAGCAGAGAGTCCTGACAGAGCCGTTCAGACATTCGCTAAAGTTGTAACGAATGCCGCGATATGCTTCTTTCGCCTAAGCCCTAGACGTCGTCAGACGGGCTGGACGACCGCCGTCGGCGCGGATACGCCATCGGCGCCGGCAAGGGAAATGCGCTTGCCGGTGTCGGCCGCGAAGAAGTGCAGCTTCTGGGGGGCGATGGTCAGGCGCAGCTCGGTCGGAATGGCGATATCGGGCGCCAGCACGGCGGTGATCGGCTGATCGCCGAGCAGGCCGTGGACCAGCCTTTGCGCACCGAGTTCCTCGACATAATCCACGGTGACGGACATGGCGTGCTGATCGGGACCGGCAAGGCACAGATCCTCGGCGCGGATGCCGACGGTAACCGCGCCCGAGGTCGGAGCGGAGCCGGCAAGGTCGATCAGGCTGGGCCCGAGCGCCAGCTTGTCGCCGTGCAGCTCGCCCTTCAGGAGGTTCATGGCCGGAGAGCCGATGAACGAGGCGACGAAGGTGGAGGCCGGGCGGTGGTAGACATCGAGCGGCGAGCCGACCTGCTCGACCTTGCCGCCGTTCAGCACCACCAGGCGGTCGGCGAGCGTCATCGCTTCCAGCTGGTCGTGGGTGACGTAGATGGAGGTGGTGCCGAGGCGGCGCTGCAGGCGCTTGATCTCGCCGCGCATGGAAACGCGCAGCTTGGCATCGAGGTTGGACAGCGGCTCGTCGAAGAGGAAGACGGCCGGCTTGCGGACGATGGCGCGGCCCATGGCGACGCGCTGGCGCTGGCCGCCGGAGAGCGCCTTCGGCTTGCGCTCGAGATACTGGTTGATCTCCAGCATGCGGGCGGCTTCCGCCACGCGCGCGTCGATCTCGGCCCGCGGCGTGCCGCGGTTCTTCAGGCCGTATTCGAGGTTCTGGCGCACGCTCATATGCGGATAGAGAGCGTAGTTCTGGAAGACCATGGCGATGTCGCGATCAGCCGGCTCGACGTTGTTGACGACGCGCGGGCCGATCTTCACCTCGCCCTCGGAAATGGTTTCCAGGCCGGCGATCATGCGCAGCAGGGTCGACTTGCCGCAGCCAGACGGGCCGACGAGCACGATGAACTCGCCGTCGGCGATGTTCAGCTGGATATCGGAAACGGCGCGAACGCCGCCATGGTAGATCTTGCCGACATTATCGACGTCGATCGAGGCCATTGTTACTTCTCCGTCTCAACGAGGCCTTTGACGAAAAGGCGCTGCATGAAAATGATGACCAGAACCGGCGGCAGGGCCGCCAGGATGACGCCCGCCATCACGAGGTTCCATTGGGTGTCGCCCTCCAGCACCGCGCCAGGCGCTTGATGCCCATGACGACGGTGTAATAGCGGGGCTCGGTGGTGATCAGCATCGGCCAGAGATACTGGTTCCAGCCATAGATGAACATGATGATGAACAGCGCCGCGATATTGGTGCGCGACAGCGGCAGGAGGATATCCCAGAAGAACTTCAGCGCCCCGGCGCCATCGACGCGCGCCGCCTCCATCATCTCTTCCGGCACGGTCAGGAAGAACTGGCGGAACAGGAAGGTCGCGGTGGCGGACGCGATGACGGGAATGACGAGGCCGGAATAGGAATTCAGCAGGCCGAGATCGGCGACGACCTTGTAGGTCGGCAGGATGCGCACCTCGATCGGCAGCATCAGCGTCATGAAAATGATCCAGAAGGCGACGACGCGGAAGGGAAAGCGGAAATAGACGATGGCGAAGGCCGAGATGATCGAGATGGCGATCTTGCCGATCGCCACCAGGATCGCCATGACCAGGCTGTTGCCGAGCATCAGCAGGAAGGGCGGCGCGCCGGCATTCGATGCGCCGGCACCGAGCAGCACGCCGTAGTTCTGGATCATCTGGGTGCCCGGAGTGAGCGGCACCACGCCGGTCAGGAAGTCCGAGGGACCGCGCGTCGAGGCAATGAAGGCGAGGTAGACGGGAAAGACCACCATGGCGATCCCGAGGATCAGCACGAGGTGAGTGAGGAAATTGAGGAAGGGACGGTTCTCGACCATGGCTGGCTCTCGCTTCAATACTGCACTTTGCGTTCGATCCAGCGGAACTGGACGACGGTCAGAAGGACGACGATCAGCATGAGCACCACGGACTGCGCGGCCGACGGACCGAGGTTGAGACCGACGAAACCGTCGGCGTAGACCTTGTAGACCAGGATGTTGGTCGATTGCGACGGACCGCCGCCGGTGGCCGCGTCGATGATCGGGAAGGTGTCGAACATCGCATAGGTGATGTTGATCACCGCCAGGAAGAAGGTGGTCGGCGACAGGAGCGGGAAGACGATCGTCCAGAAGCGCTTGATCGGGCCGGCGCCATCGATGGCGGCCGCTTCCGTCAGCGAGTGCGGCACCGATTGCAGGCCGGCGACGAAGAACAGGAAGTTGTAGGAGATCTGCTTCCACGCGGCGGCGATGATGATCAGCACCATCGCGTTGTTCGGATTGAGGCGGTGGTTCCAGCTGTAGCCGAAATAGCCGAGCACATAGGGGATGATGCCGACGCTGGGGTTGAACATGAACCACCAGAGCAGGCCGGACGCGGCCGGCGCCACGGCATAGGGCCAGACCAGAAGCGTCGTGTAGAAGCGCTGCGAACGGATCACCCGGTTGACGCAAACCGCGAAGAGGAGCGACAGCCCCATCGACAGCACGGTGACGCCGATCGAGAAGGTGAAGGTGACGGCAAGCGAATTGAGGTAATCGGGATCGCCAAGCAAACGCCTGTAGTTCGCCATGCCCACGAAGGTGTCCTTGAGACCGAAGGGGTCCTGGCGCAGGAAGGACTGCCATACGGCCTGAACCGCCGGCCACACGAAGAAGACGATCGTGATGAGAAGCTGCGGCGCGATCAGGAGATAGGGCAGGAGACGGCTTTGGAAGACGGTGCGTTTGGTTTGCATGCGTGACCCCTCAAGGAAAATGCCCTCCCCGGACGGGCCGGAGAGGGCGGACGGAGGGAGCGACCCTTAGTTGGAGTTCGCGGCTTCGAATTCGCGCAGCTTGGCGTTGCCCTGCTTCACGCCTTCGTCGAGCGCTTCCTGACCGGTCTTCTTGCCGTTGAGAACGGCTTCGAGCTGCTGGTCGAGAACGTCGCGGATCTGCGTCAGGTTGCCGAAGCGAACACCCTTGGAGTTTTCGGAAGGCGTGCCGCGCATGATCTGCTTGATGGCGATGTCCGAACCGGCGTTCTTTTCGTAGTAGCCCTGCTTCTGACCAAGCTCATAAGCAGCATTGGTGATCGGCAGGTAGCCGGTGAACTGGTGCCACTCGGCCTGAACCTCGGGCTGCGAGAGGTAGGTGAAGAACTTGGCGGCGCCCTTGTAGACAGCCTTGTCCTTCTGACCATTCAGGACCCACAGGGTGGCGCCACCGATGATCGAGTTCTTCGGATCCTTGGTGACAGCGTCGTCGTAAGGCAGCGGTGCGAAGCCGACCTTGAAGTCCTTGGCGTTGTTGATGACGCCGGCGCGCGAAGCGGACGAGTTCATGTAGGCCGCGCACTGCTGCGAGTAGAAGAGCGGAGCGGCGTCGGCGCCGGCGCTCGGGCCGCCGTACTTGTAGACGCCTTCATCCTGCCACGTCTTCAGATTGTCCCAGAACTTGGCCTGGTTCGGGCCGTTGAACGTGAACTCGGCGTTCATGCCGCCGAAGCCGTTCTGCTGGGTGCCGTAGGGCAGGTTCTGGATGGCGGAGTAGTTTTCGAGGCCAACCCAGGTCGCGCCGTAGGACATGGTGAAGCCGCACTTGGCAGCGCCGGAGGAGACGATCTTCTTGCTCATCTCGGCAAGCTCGGCCCAGGTCTTCGGAGCGACTTCGGGATCGAGGCCGGCCTTCTTGAAGACGTCCTTGTTGTAGTAGAGGATCGGCGTCGACGAGTTGAACGGCATCGACAGGATGTTACCCTCGGGATCGGAATAGTAGCCGACGACGGGCGCCAGGAACTTCGACGGATCCCAGGGCTCGCCCTCGTCCTTCATCAACTGGTAGACCGGGTAGACGGCGCCCTTGGCGGCCATCATCGTGCCGGTGCCGACTTCGAAGACCTGAACGATGGCGGGCTGCTGGCCGGCGCGGAAGGCGGCGATCGCGGCCGTCAGCGTCTCGGGATAGGTGCCCTTGTAAACGGGAACGATCTTGTATTCGCTCTGGCTGTCGTTGAACTTCTGGGCAACTTCCTCGAGCTTCTTGCCGAGTTCGCCACCCATGGCGTGCCACCAGGTGACCTCGGTTGCAGCGAAGGACGCGGAAGCGGACAAAGCAACCGCGGCAGCGGCCAATGAAATAGTCTTAAACATGAAAAACCCTCTCCACCATTGTTGGCGTGAGGACGCAATAGAGGCCTATTGTGACACCTCCTTAACGATTTCATGACAGGCCGATTACAAATTCCGAAGAAATTAACCGGCTAACGAAAGCAATCAGAACGCATCGCGCAAATGGACCGGCCATTTGCCCGGCACGATGGCGACGATGTCGTAGCGTTGCGATAGCCGCGCGCGGTCGCGCTGGCGGGCGAGCCAGAGGTCGCTGGCGCCGCGAATGCGGGTCTGCGTGAGATGCGAGACGGCATCTATGGCCGCCCCCTCCTCGCGCCGCGCCTTGACCTCGACGAAGATCGCCAGGTCGCCCTTGCGGGCGATGATGTCGATCTCGCCGAGCCGCGTGCGGTAGCGCAGCGCGACGATGCGGTAGCCTTTGACCATGAGATAGAGAGCAGCGACATATTCGGAGACGCGGCCCCGACGCAGCGCCTTGCGGCGAAGACCGGTGTCGCGACTAGCGGCCATCGCCGGCCTTGCGGTCGAGCAGGCGCTGGTAGAGCTCCTTGCGGGGGAGACCGGTGATGCGGGCGGCCTCGGCGGCGGCCTTGGCGGTCGGGAGGGTCTGAGAGAGGTCGGCGAGGATGGCGTCGATATCCGCTTCCTCGACGGCGCGGGCCGGCGCCGGGCCGATGACGAGCACGATCTCGCCCTTGACATTGTCGACATCGGCATAGTGGGCGGCGAGTTCGGCGAGCGTGCCCCGGCGGAACTCCTCGTAGCTCTTGGTCAGCTCGCGGCAGACGGAGGCCGGGCGATCGCCGCCGAGAACGTCGGCGGCGGCGATCAGCGCGGCGCCGATGCGGTGCGGGGATTCGAAGAACATCAGCGTCGCCGGCGTGGCGGCGAACTCAGACAGGCGGTCGCGGCGCGCCTTGTCCTTGGTCGGGAGGAAACCGGCGAAGAGGAAGGCATCGTTCGGGAGACCGGAGCCGACGAGGGCCGCCAGCGGCGCCGACGCGCCGGGGATCGGGATCACCCGATAGCCGGCTTCGATCGCCGATTGCGCGAGGCGGTAGCCGGGGTCGGAGACCAGCGGCGTTCCGGCATCGGAGACAAGCGCCACGGATTTCCCGGCTTCGAGCGCCGCGAGCAGCCTCGGTCCGACCTCGTCGGCATTGTGCTCGTGATAGGCGTAGGGGCGGTTCTGGATGCCGTAGCGATCGAGCAGCACGCGGGTGACGCGGGTATCCTCGCAGGCCAGCACATCGGCGCCGGCCAGCGTCTCCAGCGCGCGCAGCGTTATGTCGCCGAGATTGCCGATCGGCGTCGCGACGAGATAGAGGCCGGGCTCCTGCGGGCGGGCGGGAACGGCCATGTTGTGCAGGCGGAAGCTACGCTGCCTGCCGCCCTCTGTCGTCGCGTTTTCATTGTCCAAGATATCGGTGCCCTTTCTGGCTACCGGCCTTTATGGGCGACGGCCATGCCTTCGGCAAGGGGCAGCGCTTCGACGGTAACGGTGATTTCTGTTAGCATCCGCAGCGAAAATGCCGATTGCGGGGGCGGCGACCTTTGCGCCTCTTGCATTCGTCCGCAAAATTCTGCCATTTTGCGCGTCCAATCCTCCGGTCCCAGCTTTTGGGAAAGGCATTATTCAGGCGCGTAACGCGCCCGGGCAGTAACGGTCGAAAGCGGTAGCATCCCATGCGTATTACTATTGAGCGGTCCAATCTCTTGAAGTCGCTGAACCACGTTCACCGCGTGGTTGAACGCCGCAACACGATCCCGATCCTGTCGAACATCCTGCTGCGCGCCGATGGCCAGAGCCTCGACATGAAGGCGACCGACCTCGACCTGGAAGTGACGGAAGCGACACCCGCCAATGTCGAGCAGCCCGGCGCCACCACGGTTCCCGCGCATCTTCTCTACGACATCGTGCGCAAGCTCTCCGACGGCTCGGAAGTGCTGCTCGCCACCAGCCAGGATGGCGGCTCGATGACAGTTCAGTCGGGCCGTTCGAAGTTTTCGCTGCAGTGCCTGCCGGAAGCCGACTTCCCGGATCTCACGGCCGGCACCTTCACGCATACGTTCAAGCTGAAGGCGACGGATCTGAAGATGCTGATCGATCGCACGCAGTTCGCGATCTCGACGGAAGAGACCCGATATTACCTGAACGGCATCTTCTTCCACACGATCGAAAGCGAAGGCGACCTGAAGCTGCGCGCCGTCGCCACCGACGGCCACCGCCTGGCGCGCGCCGACGTCAATGCTCCCTCGGGCTCCGAGGGCATGCCCGGGATCATCATCCCGCGCAAGACGGTCGGCGAGTTGCAGAAGCTGGTCGACAATCCGGAGGCGATGGTCACCGTCGAGGTCTCCGACGCCAAGATCCGCCTTTCGATCGGCTCGATCGTCATGACCTCGAAGCTGATCGACGGCACCTTCCCCGATTACCAGCGCGTCATACCGACCGGCAATGACAAGGAAATGCGCGTCGACTGCACGAGCTTCGCCCAGGCCGTCGACCGCGTCTCGACCATCTCGTCGGAGCGTGGCCGCGCCGTGAAGCTGGCGCTTTCGGACGGGCAGCTGCTGCTGACGGTCAACAATCCGGATTCGGGCAGCGCCACGGAAGAGGTCGCGGTCGGATACGATACGGACGCCATGGAGATCGGCTTCAACGCCAAGTACCTGCTCGATATCACCGCGCAGCTCTCGGGCGATCAGGCGATCTTCCTGCTTGCCGATGCTGGTTCTCCGACGCTCATCCGAGACACCGCCGGCGACGATGCTCTCTACGTGCTGATGCCGATGCGTGTGTAACGGGTCGCTTTTGTCGTTCACACTTTGCTGATCACGACGTCAGGCCTTGTTTTGGCGTCGCAATGACTGCACATAGGCTCGCAGCATGTGCTGCACGAAGGAGAAGGGCATGGGTGGCTTGCGCCTGAAGGAACGACTGGGCAAGAAGTTCGACGAAGAGATCCGGTTTTTCAAAGGGATGATGCAAGGGCCAAGGATCGTCGGCTCCATCGTGCCGACGTCGTCGATCACGGCGCGCAGAATGGCCAGCATCGTCAACCCGAATTCCGGCCTGCCGGTTCTCGAACTCGGGCCGGGCACCGGGGCCATCACCAAGGCCATCCTGCAGCGCGGCGTAAAGCCGGAAAATCTCGTCGCGATCGAATATTCGACCGATTTCTACGAACATCTGGTGCGCATGTATCCGGGCGTCAACGTCATCAATGGCGACGCCTTCAATCTCGACAAGACGCTCGCCCACATGGAAGGGCAGAAGTTCGACAGCGCCGTTTCCGCCGTGCCGCTCCTGAACTTCCCGATGCAGGCGCGCACCGCCATGCTGGAAAGCATCCTGGACCGGCTGCCGCACGGCCGCCCCTTCCTGCAGATTTCCTATGGCGCGGTTTCGCCGATCATCGCGCGACCGGATCGCTACCACATCCAGCACTTCGACTTCATCGTCCGCAATATTCCGCCGGCGCAGCTGTGGATCTACCGCCGAAGCTGAGATGTTCGGCCTCTACATCACCCACCCGCAAGTCAAGATCGACGCCGCCGTCCCGGTGCCCGAATGGGGATTGTCGGATGTCGGAGCCGCGCGGGCGCGGATGGCCGCGCCAAGCCCTGGGCGGCGCAATTGCGGCGGATCGTCAGCAGCGGCGAAACCAAGGCGATCGAGACCGCCGGCATTCTGGCCGCGCCAAGCGGCGTGACGGTCGAGATCGTCGAGGAGATGCACGAGAACGACCGGTCCGCGACCGGCTTCCTGCCGCCGCCTGAATTCGAGAGGGCGGCGGACCGGTTTTTCGCCAACCCTGACGAGAGCTTCAATGGATGGGAGCGGGCGATCGATGCGCAGCGGCGGATCGTCTCCAGCGTCGAGCACGTTCTCTCCACACATGATACCGGGCGGCCTATCGCATTCGTCGGCCATGGCGGCGTGGGCACGCTGCTGAAATGCCACCTGGAAGGGCGGCCGATCGGGCGGGATCGCGACCAGCCTCATGGCGGCGGCAATCTCTATTGTTTCCGTCTTGCGGATCGGCGCCTATCATGCGACTGGACGCCTATCGAAGACTGGCAGGGATGGATGTGAGATGGACGCGCGCGAACGCTTGATCGTCGGACTGGATGTTCCGACACTTCACGAGGCCGAGACGATGGTCGCGACGCTCGGTGATACCGTCTCCTTCTACAAGATCGGCTACCAGCTGGTGTTCGCCGGCGGCCTGGAATTCGCCCGCGATCTTGCCAAAGACGGCAAGAAGGTCTTCCTCGACATGAAGCTGCTCGACATCGACAACACGGTCGCCTCGGGCGTCGAAAACATCGCCAAGATGGGCATGTCGATGCTGACCCTGCATGCCTATCCGAAGGCGATGCGCGCCGCCGTCGAGGCCGCCAGGGGCTCGGACCTCTGCCTGCTCGGCGTCACCGTGCTGACCTCGATGGACGAAGCCGACCTTACCGAAGCGGGCTATGGCGGCGATCCGCGATCGCTGGTGCTGCGCCGCGCCGAACAGGCGCGCGAAGCCGGCATGGGCGGCATCGTCTGCTCGGCCGAGGAATCGGCCCTGGTGCGCGATGTCGTCGGTCCCGACATGGCGATCGTCACACCCGGCATTCGCCCGAGCGGCAGCGAACGCGGCGACCAGAAGCGGGTGATGACACCCTACGACGCGCTGCGCGCCGGCTCGACGCATCTCGTCGTCGGCCGTCCGATCGTCAAGGCGCCGGAGCCGAAGGTCGCGGCCAAGGCCATTCTCGACGAGATGGTCAGCGCGCTCTGGCCCGCCAACCGCTGACCGTTTTTTCGTTTCACGCAACCGCTCTCGAGGAGGAGAAACCATGGCCAAGGGATACTGGATCGCCCGCGTCGACGTGCGCGACGCCGAGCGCTACAAGGATTACGTCGCCGCCGCCAAGCCGGCCTTCGAGAAGTACGGCGCCAGTTTCCTCGCCCGCGGCGGGGCGCTGACCGAGCTCGAGGGCAAGGCGCGGGCACGCAACGTCGTCATCGAATTCCCCTCGATGCAGCATGCGGTGGATTGCTACAACTCGCCGGAATACCAGATCGCCGCCAAGATCCGCCAGGAAGTGGCCGACGCGGAAATGGTTGTCGTCGAAGGCGTTTGAGCGAGATCAAAGTCGTGACAGGCGCGGTGCGATAGGCCTTTTCGTCGCACCGCGATTGGGCTAAGACGACATCACCTGCCATTCACATCAGCCTTCCGAGGAACCTGCCATGACCCTTGCCAACCTGCCGCCACTCGTCACCGTGTTCGGAGGCTCCGGCTTCGTCGGCAGGCATGTGGTGCGCGCGCTCGCCAAGCGCGGCTACCGCATCCGGGTCGCCGTGCGCCGCCCCGATCTCGCGGGCTTCCTGCAGCCGCTCGGCAATGTCGGCCAGATCTCCTTCGTGCAGGCAAACCTGCGCTACCGCCAGTCGATCGACCGCGCCGTCGAGGGCGCATCCTACGTCGTCAACTGCGTCGGCATCCTGTTCGAAAACGGCCGCAACTCGTTCGAGGCGGTCCAGGAATTCGGCGGTCGCGCCGTGGCGGAAGCCGCGCGCGGCGCCGGTGCCAAGCTGGTCCACATCTCGGCGATCGGCGCCAACGCCACCTCCGATTCCAATTATGGCCGCACCAAGGGCCGCGCCGAGGCCGCGATCCATTCGGTCGCGCCCGACGCCATCATCTACCGTCCGTCGATCGTGTTCGGTCCGGAAGACGGCTTCTTCAACAAGTTCGCCGGCATGGCGCGCTCCGCGCCGTTTCTGCCGCTGGTCGGCGGCGGCAAGACGCGCCTGCAGCCGGTCTACGTCATGGATGTCGCCGAGGCGGTGGCCAAGGCTGTCGAAGGCAAGGTCGCCGGCGGCAAGATCTATGAGCTCGGCGGCCCCGAGGTGCTGACGTTCCGCCAGTGTCTGGAAGCGGTGCTGAAGTCGACCGCGCGCTCGAACCCGCTGATCTCGCTCCCCTTCGGCGTCGCCTCGCTGATCGGCAGCGTCGCCTCGATGATCCCGCTGATCACGCCGCCGATCACACCCGACCAGGTGAAGCTCCTGAAGAAGGACAATGTCGTGTCCAAGGAGGCGGAAGCCGAGGGACGGACGCTGAAGGGCATCGGCATCGCGCCGACGATGGTGAGCTCCGTCATCGACAGCTACCTCGTGCAGTTCCGCCCGCAGGGCCAGTATACGAACAGCGGCAAGGCCGCCTGAGCCACCGCCGATCGCTTGACGACAACGCCGCTCGCGGGCTTCGCGGGCGGCGTTGCGCGTTTGGAGGCAGGGATGAAAAAACAGGCTGAACAGCGCGCTTTCACGCGGTTATGCACCGCAGGACGTTACATAAAAGTCGCATGAAAAATTTAGCGGAATTAACAGGAAATTTAGCGGGAACCTTTATTGCTATTTGCCATTCCTCTGACTACACACCCCGCGCGTCTGTGCTTGGAATCAGCGCCTCGTGGCGGCGCGTTCAAACGGCTTGAAAGGTAATTTCGATGGGTAGGTCAATCGCGCTGCTTTTTGCTTCCGCGGCGCTGGTGATTCTGGCTGGTTCTTTCGTGGCGCCCGGTTCGGTCGCTGCCGTGAAGGGCGAATGCTCGCCGGCCTATGGCGTCGATCCTTGCGAAACCGGCGCTCTCCGGTAACAGAAAACCGGCGCTATCGCGCCGGTTTCTTTTTTGATCGAGAGCGTTGGCTCTCTCCGATCAGGCGATCATACCCATCGATGCCATGCCCAGAAGAATGGCGCCGAGAATGATGCGGTAGATCGCGAAGGCCGTGAACTTGTTGCTCTGGATATAGGAGAGCAGCCATTTGACGGCGACGAAGGCAACGATCGTCGACACGACGAAGGCAATGCCGAGAGCGGTCCAGTCCTCATTGGCCGCGCCACCATCCCTGAACGTCTTCACCAGCTCATAGGCGCTTGCGGCGTACATCGTGGGAATGCCGACGAGGAAGGCGAATTCCGTGGCCGCGGCGCGGTTGCCGGTGCCGGCCAGCATGGCGACGAAGATCGTCGAGGCGGAGCGCGAGGTGCCCGGAAACACACCGGCGACGACCTGCGCGATACCAACCAGGATGGCGACCAGCCAGGTGATCTCCTTGTGCGGCGGGCGGCGGGCGGCGAGCCATTCGGCAACCATCATCCAGATGCCGCCGATGATCAGCGCCCAGGCGATCGGCGTTGCCGTGCTTGGCAGCTCGAAGCCGAGCTTCTTGACGATCAGGCCGAGGATGGCGGTGATCAGGAAGGCAAGGACGAGCTTGCCGAGATAGGCGCGATTGTCCGCGTCCCGCCAGCCGAGCAGGAGCGTCATGATACGGCGCCAGTAGATGATCGTGACGGCGAGGATGGCGCCGGCCTGAATGACGATGTTGAAAAGATCAGATCGCTGGCCGAGCCATTGCTCCGCAATGATGAGGTGGCCGGTGCTTGAAATCGGTAGAAACTCGGTAATGCCTTCGACTATGCCTAGGATTATCGCGTTAATGTAATCCATCAATTGTCTCCGCTTTGGGTTCGGTCGGACGTGAATTGCACTGTGTCGCCGGGAGGAACGACACTGATTTTCACCAGACGAGGATGCGACGAGAACCTCTGATCGGTTGTCGGCGATTTTTGGGCGAGGTCGATTTCCTTCGTCAGGGTTTCGGAGGCCCGACTCGCTTGTGTTGGAGGGGCCAAACTTCTATAGCTTCAACGAATGAGTCATGACTAGGGCGCTATAATCATCGCGTCCCTGCGACGTGCACCCCAGCCATCAAAAAATCCGAGTCTCGATGCCCACGCTCTATCACCACCCCATGTCATCCTCATCACGCTTCGTCCGGTTGATCCTGACGGAGTATGGCTATCAGGCAGACCTGATCGAAGAGCAGACCTGGGAGAAGCGCCGGGACTTCCTGGCGCTCAACCCGGCCGGCACGCTGCCCGTCTATGTCGACGACAGCATGCGCGCGCTCTGCGGGTCCACCGTGATCTCCGAGTATCTCGACGAGACGCACGGCGTGTTGAAGCGCGACCGGCGGCTCCTGGCCGAGGACCCGTTCCAGCGCGCCGAAATCAGGCGTCTGACCGAGTGGTTC
Source organism: Rhizobium sp. AN80A (assembly GCF_030053015.1). Classification (NCBI taxonomy): domain Bacteria; kingdom Pseudomonadati; phylum Pseudomonadota; class Alphaproteobacteria; order Hyphomicrobiales; family Rhizobiaceae; genus Rhizobium; species Rhizobium sp. AN80A. Next base: position 2,588,326 of record NZ_JASJPX010000003.1, read on the forward strand.
ATGGTCAAGATGGAAACCGACGTGACCCGGCCGCTCGCCCGCGAGCGCGTCTACAAGCTGCAGATGACGGCCGATCAGGGCGGCGGCGCGCCGGATTCGAAGATCCTGCGCACGGCGCGCGCCAATATCCGCCAGCACATGAAGTATCTCACCTGGCTCTCCGGCTCGCGCCAGTGGCTGGCCGGCGACCGGATGAGCTACGCCGATCTCGCGGCCGCCTCGTCGGTCTCCATTCTCGATTATCTCGGCGAGATCGACTGGTCGGAATCGCCCGTCGTCAAGGAATGGTACCAGCGCATCAAGTCGCGTCCATCGTTCCGACCGCTGCTCACCGAGCGCGTGCGCGGCCTGACCCCTGTTTCGCACTACGCCGACCTGGATTTCTGACGGGGCCTCTCATGCCCGAACGATCCGCGCAGACCAAGGAAGACAAACGCCGCGACACGCTGACCGCCTTCGTCAAGACGCAGGCGCGGGCGCTCGGCTTCGACCTCTGTCGGATCACCCGTCCGGACAGCATTCCCGAGGCGAAGGACCGTCTTGGCCAGTTCATCGATGCCGGCAGGCACGGGACGATGGAGTGGATGGCCGAAACGCGCGAGCGGCGCGGCGATCCCCGTACGCTCTGGAGCGACGTGAAATCGGTCGTCGTCTTCGCGATGAATTACGGCCCCGAGGAAGACCCGCGCGGCATTCTCGACAAGCCGGACAAGGCGGCGATCTCGGTCTATGCGCGCAACCGCGACTATCACGACATCATCAAGGGCCGGCTGAAAGAGATCGCCACGCGGTTCGCGGCGCGCGCCGGCGAGGACGTGAAGGTGTTCGTCGATACCGCGCCGGTGATGGAAAAGCCGCTGGCGGCCGCGGCCGGGCTCGGATGGCAGGGCAAGCACACCAATCTCGTCAGCCGCGCGCACGGCTCCTGGCTGTTTCTCGGCTCGATGTTCACCACGGCCGATCTCTCGATCGATGCGCCGGAGATCGATCATTGCGGCTCGTGCCGGGCCTGTCTGGACGCCTGCCCGACGGCAGCCTTCCCGGCGCCATACCAGATCGACGCGCGGCGCTGCATCTCTTATCTGACGATTGAACACAAGGGGCCGATCGATCCCGAGATCCGGCCGCTGATCGGCAACCGCATCTATGGCTGCGACGACTGTCTCGCTGCCTGTCCGTGGAACAAGTTCGCCAGCGCCGCCTCGGAAATGAAGCTGAAGGCGCGCGAGGACCTGCGGGAGCCTGAGATCGCCGCGCTGCTTGCGCTCGACGATCCCACGTTCCGCGGCTTCTTCAGCGGCTCGCCGGTCAAGCGTATCGGCCGCGACCGCTTCGTGCGCAACGTGCTGATCGCGGCCGGCAATTCCGGCGATCGCGGACTGGTCGATGCCTGTCTCTCGCTTTCTTCCGACGCCTCGCCGGTGGTGCGCGCCATGGCGATATGGGCGCTGTCGCGGCTGATGGAGGCTGGCGAATTCAAGCGCTTTGCGGCACAAAGGCCGCAGGATGAGTCGGACAGCGATGTGCTGAACGAGTGGAGACTGGCGGGAGCGGCGTGATGCATCTTGTGATTTTCGGTTGCGGCTATTCCGGCACGGCAATCGCCAGGGCGTTCATGGCCGACGGTTTCCGCGTGTCCGGCACCACACGCTCTCAAGATAAGGCGGCGGCTTTGCGCGCCCAGGGCATCGAGGCCTTCGTGTTCGACGGCGAAACGCTCGACGAGACACTTGTTGATGCCATGCGCTCGGCCACGCATCTGGTACAGTCGATCGCGCCGCGCGAGGCGGGCGATCCGCTGCTGAAGCTTGCGGGCGAGCGCATCGATGCGCTGATGCCGGCGCTTTCCTGGATCGGCTATCTCTCGACCGTCGGCGTCTATGGCGACCACAAGGGCAACTGGGTGAGCGAGGAAACGCCCTGCGTGCCGGTTTCGGGTCGCTCCAGGGAGCGGCTGGAGGCCGAGGCGGCGTGGGTCGGCATCGGCGACAAGATCGGCATTCCCGCGGCCGTGCTGCGGCTGTCCGGCATTTACGGCCCGGGTCGCAACGCTTTCGTCAATCTGGCGCGCGGCACGGCGCGGCGGCTGATCAAGAAGGATCAGGTGTTCAACCGCATCCGCGTCGAGGATATCGGCGCCAGCGCGCGGTTCCTCTCGGACCGCAAACTTGGCGGCATCTATAATGTTACCGACGACCGCCCCGGCCCGCCGCAGGATGTCATCGTCGAGGCGGCCCGCCTCATGGGCGTCGAGCCACCGCCGGAACAGGCCTTCGAAACCGCTGAACTGACGCCGATGGCGCGCTCCTTCTATGGCGAGAACAAGCGCGTTTCGAACGCCAAGCTGAAGGCCTCCGGCTTCAGCTTCGCCTTCCCCACCTATCCGCAATCACTCGCGCAGTTGTTGCAGGACGAGCGCTGGCGCGGCTGAGGCCGCAGGTCCTTTAAGCTGTCATATCGCATGCGATGAATTGGTAGGAATTTCCTACTCCCGGCATATTTCGTTAAAATTTGGCGCAAAATTTGGGCACAAGCCTTGGAAATTGCCCAAATGCGGCGAGAATTATGACGCTCGCGCAAAATTATTTTCGTGATTTTTGTGATCGCGAGAGTCGCGAACGGTTGCTTGCAAAAAAAGTTCTAATTTTACTTGATTCAATTGTGCTTTTTTCATTCGAAACCGCTTGACGACGGTTCGAATCATTTCGCCGGCTCATCACATATATTTCAGAATGTAACATTCCGTGATCAATCGGGGCACTTTTCTGCCACTTTTCGACCGGTTTAAGCCCCCGCCGCCCACAAGGCGTAGGTTTAACAGTTGAGGGACACCCTGTTTTGAAGAAAATCTGCCGTTCTATTATCGCCGTCACAACTATAGCAGCCTCTTCTACGATCCTTCCGATGGAAGGTTTTGCTGCAAATGGTTGCGGTGGCGCGTCGTGGTACGCACTTCACTCCAAAACCGCTTCGGGCGAACGCATGAACCCGACCATCAATACTGCCGCGCACCGCTCGCTCGCCTTCGGCACGAAGCTGAAGGTCACCAACCGCAACAACGGCCGCAGCGTCGTCGTCCGCGTCAACGATCGCGGCCCCTTCATCCGCGGCCGCGTTCTCGATCTTTCGCGTGCCGCCGCGCAGAATATCGGCATGGTCAGCAGCGGCACGGCCAAGGTCTGCTACGAAGTGATCGGCTGAGCCTGAACATAAGGCACCGCTTGCTCTTGCCGCCAATCGCGGATACCACGCGGTTGAGACTTGTGTACCATCCGCTGCGTCTGTCGCGCTTCCTGCGGATCGTTCACAAGCCGCCGGCCTTTAAGGGTCCGGCATTGATCCAGGCAATAGGAGCGTTGTGAATGCGATTGGGCGGTAGGCTCGAAGGGGCGATTTCGGTTCTTGAAGACATCGATGCCCGCAGACGGCCTGTCGCCGATGCCCTCAAGGACTGGGGGCTCGCGCATCGGTTCGCCGGTTCCGGCGACCGCGCCGCGATCGGCAACATCGTCTACGACGCGCTTCGCATGCGCCTCTCGCACGCCTGGCTGATGGACGACGACAGCGCATCGGCGATCGCCCATGCCGTCATGTTCCGCCAGTGGGGCTTCACGCCCGAAACGCTTGCCGCCGAACTCACCGACGACAAGTTCGCGCCGGCAGCACTCTCCGAGGCAACACTTTCGGCCTTTCACTCCCGTGATCTCAAGGACGCTCCTTCCCATATTCAGGGCGATATCCCGGAGTGGGTTCAGCCCACCTTCGAAAAATCCTTCGGCGACACCTGGCTCAGGGAGGCACAGGCGCTTGCCGAGCGACCGACGCTCGATCTCCGTGCGAACATCCTGAAGGCCACCCGCGAAAAGGCCGTCAAGGCGCTCGAAAGATCAGGCGCGCAGGAGGCAAACATCGCGCGTTACGGCATCCGGATCGCCGCCGGCGAAGGAGCCTCCCGTCTTCCCAACGTGACAGCGGAGCTTTCGTTCCAAAAAGGCTGGTTCGAGGTTCAGGACGAGGGATCGCAGATCGTGGCCGACCTGGTGCTGCCGCAGGATGGAGAACAGGTGCTTGATTACTGCGCCGGCGGTGGAGGCAAGACGCTCGCCATGTCGGCGGCGATGCACAACAAGGGCCAGGTCCACGCCTATGACGCCGACCGCAAGCGGCTGGCGCCGATCATCGAGCGGCTGAAGCGGGCGGGGACCCGCAACGTCCAGGTGCACGACAATGCGAAGGCGCTGAAGAACCTCGAGGATCGCTGCGACAAGGTGCTGGTCGACGCGCCTTGCACGGGAACCGGCACATGGCGCCGACGCCCGGATACGAAGTGGCGCCTGACCGCCAAGAACCTCGACGAGCGCACCGCGCAGCAGCAGGACGCGCTGAAGCAGGCAAGCGCCTATGTGCGCCCCGGCGGCGAGCTGATCTACGTGACCTGCTCGGTGCTGCCGCAGGAAAACGAGGATCAGGTGCGCGCGTTTACCGCCGCAAATCCCGAGTTCGAGATTTCGGGCGCGCTCGAGGGCTGGGATCAGCTCTTCGGCAAGGCGAGCCCGCGCCCGCGCTCCTCGGACGGCCAGACGATCACGCTGACGCCCGCATCGACCGATACGGATGGATTCTTCTTCTGCCGGATGAAGCGCAAGGGCTGATCGAACGACCGGGCCGGATGGCCCGGACCAGCATGGCCTGATCAGTGCGGAGCCCGCAGCGGATATTGATGCCGCGGCGGGATCAGGTGATGCAGCACGGCGATCGCGATCAACAGCGCGCTGCCGAAACCGACGATCACAAACAGCATGGGCCCGCCCATATGCGAGCCGAAAGCCACCAGCGGCACGGCGCCGGCCGGCGGATGGGTGACGCGCAACATCAGCATGCCGGCAATGGTCAGCCCGACGGCGATCGCGCCGACCCACCACAGCCCCGGGAACAGGAAGACCGCCAGGCCGCCGATCAGCGCCGCCAGGAGGTAGCCGCCGATGACGTTGGCCGGCTGCGCGAGCGGGCTCTTCGGCTGGCCGAAGATCAGCACGGCCGTGGCGCCGAAGGGCGCGATCAACAGCGGAATGCCGGTGAACACGGTCAACGCGCCGACCGAGGCCATGCCGATCATGGCGCCGATGCCGGATTTCAGGTGGAGGTGAACGGTACCCTTCGGCTCATGGCGATGGGTGAAATGCTTGATGTGTCGGCGCATGCGCGGTCGATCCGGATAATGTTTATGCAGATGCACAGTGATTACTCACATATCGCCCATTTTCCAAGCAATTCGATTTCGATTTGACGGCCTTTCGGCGGATTTCGTTTCCTTAAAACCATTCCAAACTAGAGTGTTTGACACCGGTTTTCTTTTGCGCGAAGACATTTTCGCCGGGCGTCATACGGGAGGCCCGTCACAGGAGAGGATCCCATGAAACTCAACAGGAATTTCTGCGCAGCCCTGGCGCTGGCGGTGGCCCCAACCGCTTTGTCCGCCATTCCCGCTTACGCGGCACCGGACGCTGCCGCCGTTGTGAAATACTACACCGAAGTCGCCCACGCGAAGTACGAGGATTCGCTGATCACCGCCAAGGCGCTGGACGTCGCGATCGACGCGCTCTTGAAGGATCCGACGGACAAGACGCTGCAGGCCGCCCGCGCCGCCTGGATCAAGGCTCGCATTCCCTACCTGCAGACCGAAGTCTACCGCTTCGGCAACCCGATCGTCGATGACTGGGAAGGCAAGGTCAACGCCTGGCCGCTCGACGAGGGCCTGATCGACTATGTCGACACGTCCTACGGCACCGAGAGCGACGAGAACGCGCTTTACGTCGCCAACGTGATCGCCAACAAGACGATCAAGATAGACGGCAAGGATGTCGACGCGTCGAAGCTGACGCCCGAGTTTCTCTCCGGCACGCTGGCCAGCGCCGGCGCGGTCGACGCCAACGTGGCGACCGGCTATCACGCCATCGAATTCCTGCTCTGGGGCCAGGACCTGAACGGGACCGGCCCTGGCGCCGGCAACCGCCCGGCCACCGACTACGACCTCAAGAAGTGCACGAACGGCAATTGCGACCGCCGCGCCGAGTATCTGAAGTCGACCTCGACGCTTCTGGTCTCCGACCTGCAGGAAATGGTCGACAAGTGGACGCCCGATGGCGAGGCCACCAAGCAGGTCGAAGCCGATCCGAAGGCCGGCCTCGTCGCCATCCTGACCGGTATGGGCTCGCTCTCCTATGGTGAACTCGCCGGCGAGCGCATGAAGCTCGGCCTGATCCTGAACGATCCCGAAGAAGAGCAGGATTGCTTCTCCGACAACACCTACAACTCGCATCTCAACGACGCCGTCGGGATCGTCACCGCCTATACGGGCAACTATACCCGCGCCGACGGCACGAAGATGAAGGGTCCGTCGCTGCACGATCTCGTCTCCGCCAAGGACAAGAAGCTCGACGCGGAAATGCAGGGCAAGCTCGACACGACGATGAAGGCGATGGCGATCATGGCCAAGCGCGGCCAGAACGTCGAGAAATACGACCAGATGATCGCCGAAGGCAACAAGAAGGGCAACGCCGTCGTTCAGGCCGCCATCGACGGCCTCATCGACCAGACGAAGTCGATCCAGCGCGTTATCGCCGCGCTCGATCTCGGCACGGTCAAGCTTGAAGGTTCCGACAGCTTGGATAATCCTACTGCCGTCTTCAAATAAGTGAAAAGGCGGGCCGCCTCGCCATCGAGGCGGCCCGAACCCCTGATGTCGCCTTTCCCGGCCCGCCGTCTTCTCTTCAGCGCCCTCGCGTGCGCCACGATCGCGGGCCTCTCCGTCGCGCTTGCGGCCGGCTTCGATTTTCCGACGAAACGCACCGATCTCAGGGAAGCGGACGCCAAACGCGTCGCCGAGGTGACGCGGCCGACCACCGACTTCTCCACGGCCGAACCCTACGAGGCGATGCAGGCGGGCGGCGCCACGTCGATCGATCCGGTGACGCAGGATGCCTTCTCGCGCATCTCGGCCAACATTCCCTTTGAGAAGGAGCAGCCGTTCAAGCTCGGCAACGCGCTCTTCAAGAAACTCTGGGTTTCCGCTCCGTCGTCGACGCTCGCCTCCGACGGGCTGGGGCCGTTGTTCAACGCCCGCTCCTGCATGAACTGCCACGTCAATGACGGGCGAGGCCGGCCGCCGGAGGCCGGCGCCAACACCGCCTCGATGTTCCTGCGGCTGGCGCGGCCGGCCAGGACGGCCGAGGAGGAACGCGCCATCGCCAATGCCGAGATCCTCAACTTCCCCGATCCGGTCTACGGCCGCCAGCTGCAGGATCGCGCGGTAGCGGGCCTTCCCTCCGAGGGGAAGATGAAGATCGAGTACACCGAGGAGACGGTGACGCTTGCCGGCGGCGAGATCGTATCGCTGCGGCGGCCGCGCTACTCCGTCGACAATCCCGGCTACGGGCCGCTCGACCCGGCCACGACGATCTCGCCGCGCGTGGCGCCGGCGATGATCGGGCTCGGGCTGATCGAGGCCATTCCCGAGGCCGATATCCTCGCCAATGCCGATCCCGACGACAGCAACGGCGACGGCATCTCCGGCAAGGCGGCGATCGTGCGCGACCACCGCACCGGCAAGCCGGCGCTCGGCCGCTTCGGCTGGAAGGCGCAGAACGCGAGCGTGCGCGACCAGAGCGCCGATGCCTTTGCCAGCGATATCGGCATCTCCACGCCCGACCGGCCGGCGGCGTATGGCGACTGTACCGAGGCGCAGGGCACCTGCCGGGACATGCCCGACGGCGTGCAGAAGCGGCTCGGAAACGAGGAAGCGCCGGGGCCGATCCTCGACCTGGTGACCTTCTATTCCGCCAATCTCGCCGTGCCGGCGCGGCGCAAGGCGAGTTTTCCCGAGACGCTCAACGGCAAGAAGGTCTTCTACGACAGCGGCTGCGCGGCCTGCCATGTTCCGAAGTTCGTCACCCGCCGCGACAGCGCCGACAAGGCACAGTCCTTCCAGCTGATCTGGCCCTATTCCGACTTCCTGCTGCACGACATGGGCGAAGGGCTTGCCGATGGGCAACAGGTTGGTTTTGCAAGCGGACGTGAATGGCGCACGCCGCCGATATGGGGTATAGGTCTCACAAGGACTGTCAGCGGACATAGCTTTTTCCTTCATGACGGCCGGGCCAGAAACCTCACCGAGGCGATTCTCTGGCACGGCGGCGAAGCACAGAAGTCGCGCGACGCATTTGCCTCCCTGCCTGCCGACAGCAGACAGGCACTGATTACGTTTTTGGAGTCTCTTTGATGCGCCTTTGGTACCCTCTGGTTCTCTCCTTCGCCCTTGCCTCCAGCGCCCTTGCCTCCAGCGCCGCGGCCCAGACCGCCACACCGCAGACGGGCCAGGCTCCGGCCCAGACCGGCCAGACCGCCGCTCCGGCCGGCCAGGCTGGCGCTCCGGCGGGATTGAACGAGGATGCCGTGCTTCCCGTCATGCAGCGCGCGGTCGACGAGGTGATCCGCCCGGGATACCGCAACGCCCAGCAATCGGCGGCGCGGCTGACGACGGCCATGAAGGACCTCTGCGACAAGGGCACGCCCGCCAGCCTCGACAAGGCGAAGTCGGCCTTCGACGACATCATCCGCTACTGGTCCGGCATCGAGATGGTGCAGATCGGCCCGGTCATTCAGGACAATCTTTTCGAGCACATCCTGTTCTACCCGGATCGCAAGGGCGTGGGCCTGAGGCAGGTGCAGACGCTGATCGCCAAGGCCGACCCCAAGGATACGACGGTGGACGCGATCGCCGCCAAGAGCGTGGCGCTGCAGGGCCTGACGGCGCTTGAATACGTGCTCTACGGCACGGGTTCGGAGGATCTGACCAGCCAGAAAGGCGGCTTCCGCTGCCTCTACGGTGCCGCCGTCGCCGGCAACATCCAGCGCGAGGCGGCCGAGGTGGTCGCCGCCTGGGAGAAGCCCGACGGCATCCAGGCGAGCTGGAAGCACCCGGGTCCGCAGAGCGCCGACTTCATGGACAACAAGGAAGCGGTGACCGCGCTTCTCGGCATTCTCGTGCACGGCGCCGAGAACGTCCGCGACCAGCGGCTGGAGCAATTCTACAAAGGCAAGGACGCGATGCCGCGCCCGAAGATGGCGATCTACTGGCGCTCGAAGAACACCTGGAAGTCGATGACGTCGAATCTGGAAGCGCTGCGCACGCTGTGGCAGAAAGCCCAGATGGCCGATCTTCTGCCATCGGACAAGAAATCCGTCGCCGACGCGATCGACGCCAAGCTGAAGGCAATTATCGAAACCGTGCCGAAGCTCAACCCCGATATCGAGGCCGCGACCAGCGACGCGGAGCGCGCCAAGCTCGATCAGCTGCTGATCGACACGCGCGAGCTGGTGACAACAATCAGCGACGACTACGGCGCGGCGATCGGCCTTTCGGCCGGCTTCTCCTTCTCCGACGGCGACTGAACGATGATCAGGAGTGCGGCGATCGACCGGCGCAGCTTCGTCAAGGCCGCCGGGCTGACCTTCCTTTCGGCATTGCAGTCACGCGCGCTGATGGCGCTCGAGCGCGCCGACGCCGTCTATGCCTCGGGAATGCGGCAGGCGAACGGATCCTTCGCGGTCGCGACCGTTTCCGAGCGCGGCGAGATCATCGATCAGGTGGCGCTGCCGGCGCGCTCGCACGGCATGGCCTTCAGCACGGCCACTGGCCGGACCGTCGCCTTCGCGCGGCGGCCGGGCACCTATGCGATGATCTTCGACCCGCAGGCGAAAGCCGAGCCGATCGTGATCGCCGCCGCCGAGGGACGGCATTTCTACGGACACGGCGCGTTTTCGCCCGACGGGCGCATCCTCTATGCCAGCGAGAACGATTTCGACGGCAATCGCGGCATGATCGGGCTTTACGACGCCAGAAGCCGTTTCGAGCGGATCGGCGAGTTCGAGACCTATGGCGTCGGCCCGCATGACATGACCGTCAGCGACGACGGTCGGATGCTCGTCGTCGCCAATGGCGGGATCGAGACGCATCCGGATTTCGGCCGCACCAAGCTCAACCTCGACAACATGCAGCCATCGCTGACGCTGGTCGACGCCGCCACCGGGGCACTGATCGAAAAGCACACGCTGCCCGCCGAGTGGGCGCAGGTCTCGACGCGCCATGTCGATATCGACGACAGCGGCCGCATCTGGTTCGCGTGCCAGTACGAGGGCCGCCGCAACGACCTGCCGCCGCTGGTCGGCTCCTTCGCCAAGGGCGAGGATCTGCGCTTCGTCGACCTGCCCGAAGAGACCACCCGCCGGCTCGCCAACTATGTCGGCGCCATCGCCGTCAACCGCAAGGACGGGCTGGTGGGCGTGACATCGCCGAAGGGCGGGGCTTCGGTGACGATCGACGCCATAACCGGCCAGGTGCTGCGCGAGGCGCTCGTGCCCGACGCGGCCGGCATCGCGCCGGCAGCCGGCGGCTTCGCCGTCTCCTCCTACGGCGGCGACTTCCTCGGCCAGCGCAGCAACGTCGCCTGGGACCAGCACATCGTCAGGATCGCGCCGTCACGACGCGTTTGACCATGCTTTCCGCCCGGCGCCGACGGAGGCGTCCTCCGGGCAATCGCGATCATCGCACGATCGGTTGAATCGCATGCAATATGGCTCTGGCGAAGGCGGTCGCCACGCCCTATCTCAGCGGCATGAACAAAGCCCTTACCACCATCATCTTCATTGCGCTCGCGCTCGGCGGCGGTCTCGTCATCGGCATCGGCAACCCTCCGGGCGAATGGTACCAATCGCTCGCCAAGCCGCCCTTCAACCCGCCGAACTGGGTGTTCGGGCCGGCCTGGACGCTGCTCTACGTGCTGATCGGCCTCGCCGGCGCGCGGACCTGGATGCGCGGCAACCTCTCCGTGGGCATGCTGATCTGGGCGGGGCAGATGGTGGCGAATTTTCTCTGGTCGCCATTCTTCTTCGGCCTGCGGATGCCGCCGGTGGCGCTGGTCGTCATCCTCGCCCTCCTGGCGCTGATCATCGCCTTCATCCGCAACCGCTGGAACGCCGACCGGATCGCGGCGCTGCTCTTCCTGCCCTACCTCGCCTGGGTCTCCTTCGCGACGCTGCTCAACGCCTCGATCGTCTATCTCAACTGAAGGCGGTCTCCGCGAGATACTTTTCCATGCGGAAATTGGTGAGGTGCTGGCCGCGTTTCTCGACGCTCTGGCGGGCGATGACGGTGAAGCCGCGACGCTCGAAGAAGGGCCGCGCGGTCAGGCTTGCCTCGGTGAAGATGCGGTCGATGCCCTTCTTCCTCGCCTCCTCCTCGACCTTCGCGAGCAGCAGGCTGGCAACGCCGATGCCATGATGGGCGGGATGGACGAACATCATGTCGAGATGGCCGTCGGGCTCCAGATCGGAAAAGCCGACCGGGTGTCCCCCGCGCTCTACAATGAAGGTCGGCCGGCTGGCGCGGCGTTCGGCCCAGGCGGCGCGATCCTCGACCTGCGCCCAGGCTTCGATCTCGGCAGGACTATAATCGCGCGACGCCACCTCGCGGATCGCCGCGACAAAGATCGCGATCGTGTCGTCGCAATCGTCCGCCGTGTAACGCCTCACCTGCACCATGCTATCCCCTCCTCCTCTCCATCCTCCCCACCCGCACGATCTAACACGTCCGGCCACCGGCGTTGAGTGCACAATCGTACCAGCTCCGATCCATTGCGCTTGTCTGACGCGGCGCAGCATGGCACTTTCCGGCTCGCACGAGGGCAGACAGATGACCAACACCGACAGCGGCGATTTCCGCGACCGCATCCAGACCAATTTTTCGCGCCAGGCGGCGCTGCACACGATCGGCGCGGAACTGACGCGCGTCGAGCGGGCGATGGTGGAGATCGAGCTGCCGTTCGACGTGAAGCTGACGCAGCAGCACGGCATCCTGCATGCCGGGATCATTTCAGCCGTGCTGGATTCGGCCTGCGGCTTCGCCGCCTACAGCGTCATCGACCCCGACGCCTCGGTGCTGACCATCGAGTTCAAGGTCAATCTGATGTCGCCGGGGCGCGGCGACCGTTTCCTGTTTCGCGGCGAGATCACCAAGCCGGGCTCCAACATCATCGTCGCAGACGGGCGCGGCTACGCGATCAGCGATGGCCCCGCCAAGCTGATCGCCTCGATGACCAGCACCATGATGATCATACGCGGCCGAGAGGGAATTTCCGGATGACGTTCGAGCTGAAATCGGTCGCGGGGAAATCCATCCTGTTCGTGATGGCCGCGGAAGCCGAATACGGCCCCTTCCTGCGCTCGCGCTTCGAGCCTTTGATGACGGGCGTCGGCCCGGTCGAGGCCGCCGTGGTGCTGACGCGCACGCTCGCCGCTCTCGAGCATCAGGGCGAGCTGCCGCAGCTCGTCGTCTCGCTCGGATCGGCCGGCTCCGCCAGGCTCGAGCAGACGGGCGTCTATCAGGTGACGTCGGTCTCCTATCGCGACATGGACGCCTCGCCGCTCGGCTTCGAGAAAGGGCGCACGCCGTTTCTCGACCTTCCTGCCGTCATCGACCTGCCGCTGCGCATCCCCGGTGTCGCGGAAGCGACGCTGTCGACCGGCGCCAATATCGTCTCGGGCGCGGCCTATGCCGGCATCGATGCCGACATGGTCGACATGGAGACCTTCGCCATCCTGCGCGCCTGCCAGGCCTACAATCTGCCGCTGACCGGCCTGCGCGGGATTTCCGACGGCGCCGAGGAGCTGCAGCACATTTCCGGCTGGACCGAATATCTGCATGTGATCGACCGCAAGCTTTCCGACGCCACCGACAGCCTGTTCACGGCGCTGGAGGATGGGGTATTCTGGTTCTAGGGCTTCTTATGCCCGAAAAACGCCTCCAGGCCCTGCGAGAGCGGGACAATCGATGCAATAAAATCCCGCGGCGGCGGATTTCCCGCATTGCAAGACCGGGTGCTTTTCATTAAAGGCTCGCCATGACCCAGACAGCACATCCCGACAGCGTTCTCATCGTCGATTTCGGCAGCCAGGTAACCCAGCTGATCGCGCGCCGCGTGCGCGAAGCGGGCGTCTACTGCGAGATCGTTCCCTTCCAGTCCGCCGAAGAAGGCTTCAAGAGCCTGAAGCCGAAAGCCGTGATCCTGTCCGGCAGCCCGGCCTCGACGGTCGACGAGGGTTCGCCCCGCGCGCCCCAGATCATCTTCGACAGCGGCCTTCCGGTTTTCGGCATCTGCTACGGCCAGCAGACGATGTGCATGCAGCTCGGCGGCAAGGTCGAGAGCGGCCATCACCGCGAATTCGGCCGCGCCTTCCTTGAAGTCGATGAAGACAGCGCCTTGTTCGAAGGCCTCTGGTCCAAGGGTTCGCGCCACCAGGTCTGGATGAGCCATGGCGACCGCGTCACCGCGCTGCCCGAAGGCTTCAAGGTGGTCGCCACCTCGCCGAACGCACCCTACGCCTTCATCGCCGACGAGAAGCGCAAGTATTATGGCGTGCAGTTCCACCCCGAGGTGGTCCACACGCCCGACGGCGCCAAGCTGATCGGCAACTTCATTCACAACATCGCCGGCATCAAGGGCGACTGGTCGATGTCTGCCTACCGCCAGAAGGCGGTCGACGAGATCCGCAAGCAGGTCGGCGACAAGCGCGTGCTCTGCGCGCTCTCCGGCGGTGTCGACAGCTCGGTCGCCGCCCTCCTGATCCACGAGGCGATCGGCGACAAGCTGACCTGCGTGCTCGTCGACCACGGCCTGATGCGCAAGGACGAGGCGGCCAATGTCGTCGCCATGTTCCGCGAACACTACAACCTGCACCTGATCCACGTCGATGCCGCCGACAAGTTCATCGGCGAGCTCGAAGGCGTTTCCGACCCGGAGACCAAACGCAAGATCATCGGCCGCCTGTTCATCGAGACCTTCGAGGAAGAGGCCAAGAAGCTCGGCGGCGCCGATTTCCTCGGCCAGGGCACGCTCTACCCCGACGTGATCGAAAGCGTTTCCTTCACCGGCGGCCCGTCGGTGACGATCAAGTCGCACCACAATGTCGGCGGCCTGCCCGAGCGCATGAACATGCAGCTCGTCGAGCCGCTGCGCGAGCTCTTCAAGGATGAAGTGCGCGTGCTCGGCAAGGAGCTCGGCCTGCCCGACAGCTTCATCGGCCGTCACCCCTTCCCGGGCCCGGGCCTGGCGATCCGCTGCCCGGGTGGCATCACCCGCGAAAAGCTGGAGATTCTCCGCGAAGCCGACGCCATCTATCTCGACGAAATCCGCAAGGCCGGTCTCTACGACGCGATCTGGCAGGCCTTCGCCGTGCTGCTCCCGGTCCAGACCGTCGGCGTCATGGGCGACGGCCGCACCTACGAATTCGTCTGCGCGCTGCGCGCCGTGACCTCCGTCGACGGCATGACGGCGGATTTCTACCACTACGACATGGAATTCCTCGGCCGCGCCGCGACCCGCATCATCAACGAAGTGCGCGGAATCAACCGCGTGGTCTACGACGTGACCAGCAAGCCGCCGGGCACGATCGAGTGGGAATGAGGGTTCGGGGCTGATTGCCTCGCGCTGATAAGAATGCCGCCGGCGCGATGCGCCTGGCGGCATTTTTGTTTGGTGGGGTTTGATGTCGGGCGGTGCCGAACAGACAATTCTCGATGCTTACCACCACGCAAGTCGGCCATTCATGTCGCATGCCCGGAGACGTGGTTGGATCTTTCTCCCTCGAGGGATCCCGGACCATCCACCCTCAAACACCCCGCAACGGCGGAAAACCCTCGTACCACTCGGAATGCTCGCCCTCCCAATTCTCCATCCCCGGCCTGGTGAGGATGCCGCGCGGGCTGACGTAGCTCTGGATCACCCGGCGCGGGCGTTCGTGCCACTGGATGTTGAAGGCCCATAATTTCGGGAAGAAGCAGAGCGAGGCGTAGGGCAGATGGTCATGGATCCACCAGGCGAGCCGCTGCCAGTCCTCGAGCGCATGATAGCGATCGACCACCCAGGGAACGACGACGCAGGCCGCGGCACCCATGTAGCCATCCGCGTCGCGCATGTCCCAGATGTGGTGGGCAGCCGTGGATGCGTTGGTGGAGCAGTTGAGCTTGTTCAGATTGCCGAAGCGGTTGACCGCCGCCGAGCGGTAGCCCGAACGGATGTGCAAGCGCCCGAAGGTCTCCTGCAGGGGTTCCAGCAGCTCCTCGCAGAGCCTCCTGCCTGTTTCGATCGCGAGATCCGGATCATCCGGGATATTCGGGATGCGGTGGAAATCGGCGATCTCGGAATGCAGGAAATCGCGCAGGAAGAAATTCCTCGACAACCGCGCCCGGCCCATATCCTCCAGTGCCTTCATCGATCCCGGCTTCTTCATGTACGGCCTCCCCGCGTTCGAGACCCTCATCCTTTCGCGCGGACCTTCATCGCGCAACCCGATTTCATGCTTCGCGCGCGAGATCCAACCACAGATCATGGCGGCCATATCGATTTGTTCAACTTTGGGTCTTCTCCTCGCGCATATTAGCACTAGGTAAACTTTCCGTTGAGAGGAAGGGAACCCCATGCCTGATGCCAAAGACAAAGGACCGGCCGATCCAGGCCTGTCCGACATAAGAGGACGCATGCTCGTGCTGGAAGTGGTGGCGATGACCTCGCTGGCGCTGGTTCTGGACACATCCGGCGAGGATGGCGGGAAGATGGGGCGCGGTATCCTGCACCTGATCCGCGAGGCCGTCGGCAACAAATGCGATGAGATGGGCCTGTCCGACAACGCCTCATCGACCGCGCAGGCCTATGCCGAGGAACTGATCGGCACCGCCCTGGCCACGCTCTACCCATCCACGCATTAACGTCAGCACCACCCAGCAACGACTTTGCGCGTTGCGCGCTCCGCGCTATACTTCACCATCGACACGATCGAGGTACGGACCATGACGGACCGGCAGGCGATAGAGGCAGTCGTGCATCTCTATGTCGAAGGCATGACCTTCGCCAACGAGGCGGCGCTGCGCAAGGCGTTTCATCCGAAATGCGCTGTCATCGGGCATTACGAGAGCGCGGTCGAATGGTCGACCCGCGACGAGTTCATCGCCGCCATCGTGGCCGAGGGCTCGGCCCCGCCAGGCACGCAGCCGCACATGGACATCCAGACGCTTGACGTCGTCGGCGACGCCGCCAGCGTCAAGGTCAGCGACGACTTCGCCGGCATGCGCTTCACCGACTATCTCTCGATGCTGAAGATCGAGGGGCGATGGACGATCGTGAACAAGGTTTATTATTTGCACGATTGATGGGTGCGAGCCTGCCCTGTAGGTTTCTATCGCGTTACGCGATAGCCCACTCTCCTCCCTCATTCCTTTGCCCAGGCTTCGCCCGTGCGATGTGACAGGAATCCAGCCACGGCGCGTCCGCGCCGTGAATGAACGTTCCTTGCATGTCAGGAAAGAGTCTCTCCGCCGCGCCAACGCGCGGCGGCTGGATCCCCGCCACGAGGGCGAGGATGAGGGAGAGTTGGGGGCGCGACCAGCGCTAAACCAATACGAGCGGCGGCCGTAGGGCCGTTGCCTGCCCGCACCAGAGGCCGAGGCCGCACACCCTATTTCATCAACCCCGCAGCACGCCACCGGTGACCTTGGTGACGCTGGCGACGATCTTCTGCGTGAGGGCCTCGAAATCCTCGTCGGTCAGCGTGCGCTCGACCGGCTGGATCTGCACCTCGATGGCGACGGACTTCTTGCCCTCGCCGACCGAGGCGCCCTCGAAGATATCGAAGACATTCACGCCGGCGACCAGCTTGCGGTCGGCGCCGGTCGCGGCCTTGATGATGGCGCCGGCCTCGACCGCCTTGTCGACGACGAAGGCGAAGTCGCGCTTGACGGCCTGGAACTGCGAGAGTTCCAGCGCCGGCTTGGTGCGGGTCGCCTTCTTCTTCGGCTCGGGCATGACGTCGAGATAGACCTCGAAGCCCGCGAGCGCGCCGGAGACGTCGAGCGCCTCCAGCGTCGAGGGATGGAACTCGCCGAAATAGCCGAGCACGACCTTCGGGCCCATCTTGATGGTGCCGGAGCGGCCGGGGTGGTACCAGTCCGGACCGCCCTGCTCGACCTGGATGTTGGTCATCGGCAGGCCGCAGGCCTCGATAACGGCGAGCGCATCGGCCTTGGCGTCGAAGACGTCGACCGGCTTGCCGCCGCCCTTGGCCGTGTTGGACCACATGCGGCCGGAGCCGGCCATCGAGGCGGTGCCACGACGGATGCCGCCGGCAACGCGGCGCTGGCCTTCCGGCCTGTCGTTCTCATAGGTGCCGGAGACTTCGAAGATCGCGACGTCACCATAGCCCTTGTCGGCATTGCGCTGGGCAGCGGTCAGCAGACCCGGCAGCAGCGAGGGGCGCATGTCGGACATTTCCGATGCGATCGGGTTGGCGAGCTTCAGCGACGGCGCGCCGCCGCCGAAGAGCTTGGCCTGATCCTCGGAGATGAAGGACCAGGTGACGGCCTCCAGCATGCCGCGCGAGGCAAGCGCACGCTTGGCGGTGCGGGTGCGGATCTGCAGCGTCGTCAGGATGCGGCCGTTGATCGCGCTGTGGCTTTCCAGCGGCGCCGGCTTGATGTTGTCGACGCCATGGATGCGCATGACCTCTTCGACGAGATCGGCCTTGCCATCGACATCGGGACGCCAGGAGGGAACCGCGACCGAGACGCGCTCTCCGGAACCGGTGACCTTGAAGCCGAGGCGGGTCAGGATCTCGATGCTTTCATCGGTGGAGACTTCGAGGCCCGTCAGGCGCTTCACTTCCGAAAAGGGGAAGTCGACGACCTTGGGCTCATAGCTCTTGTAGCCGACGATCTCGGCCTTGGCTGCCGTGCCGCCGCAGAATTCGAGCACCAGTTCGGTGGTGCGCTCGAGACCGGGGACCATATATTCGGGATCGACGCCGCGCTCGAAGCGGTAGCGGGCATCGGTGATGATGCCGAGGCCACGGCCTGATTTGGCGATGTTCATCGGGTCCCAGAGCGCCGATTCGATCAGCACGTCGGTGGTGTTTTCATCGCAGCCGGAATGCTCGCCGCCCATGATGCCGCCGATCGACTCGATGCCATCCTCGTCGGCGATGACGACGTTGTTCGGGCCGAGCTTGTATTCGCGCTGGTCGAGCGCCAGCACCGTCTCGCCGTCCTTGGCGCGGCGAACGGTGAGGTTGCCCTTCACCTTGGCGGCGTCGAAGACGTGCATCGGGCGACCCTGGTCGAAGGTCATGTAGTTGGTGATGTCGACGAGCGCGTTGATCGGACGCAGACCGATCGCCGTCAGGCGCTGCTGCACCCACTTGGGGCTCGGGCCGTTCTTGACGCCGCGCACCAGACGCAGGCCGAAGCCGGGGCAGAGCCTGTCGTCATCGAGATCGAGCGTCAGCTTCACCGGCGTGTCGCCTTCGACGGCAAACGACGGCGCGGCGCGCGTCTTCAGCTTACCGAGGCCGGAAGCGGCCAGATCGCGGGCGATGCCGTAAATCGAGGTGCAATCCGGACGGTTCGGCGTCAGGTTGATCTCGATCATGGGGTCGTCGAGATGGGCGTAGGCGGCAAACGAGGTTCCAACAGGCGCATCCTCGGGCAGGTCGATGATGCCGTCGTGGCTGTCGGACATGTTGAGCTCCTTTTCGGAGCACATCATGCCGTGGCTTTCGACGCCGCGGATCTTGCCGACGCCGAGCGTGACATCGATGCCCGGCACATAATCGCCCGGCCGCGCCAGCGCGCCGACCAGGCCGGCACGCGCGTTCGGCGCACCGCAGACGATCTGCAGCGGCTTGCCGCCGTTGATATCGGGACCGGCATCGACCGACAGCACCTTCAGGCGATCGGCTTCCGGATGCTTTTCGGCCGACAACACGCGGGCGATGACGAAGGGCTTGTAGGTCGCCTTGTCGTCGACATCCTCGACCTCGAGGCCGATCTCGGTCAGGCGCTTGCAGATTTCATCCAGTGTGGCGTCGGTCTCAAGATGATCCTTGAGCCAGGAAAGCGTGAATTTCATTGTGTTGTTCTCGTCTCAAAAATCATCAATCGTTCGGTTACGCAGCCTTCTCCGGAGCCTTGGCGCCGGGGGCCTTTATGCCCAGAAACATGCTTTTCACCGAAATACCCTCGTCGATGGCGGTCCACCAGATACCCTCGTACATCAATTCGATGTCGTTCAATGCCTTGTCATCAAGTTCGGACAGGAACGGGTACCACCAGATAGGCGTGGCGATGGCGCGACCATCCGCGAGCGCGACGTGAACCTCGCCATCGAGGCACCAAGCGCGAACGGGTCGCATATCGTCGGTCTCAAAGGCCAAAGAATTCATTCCACGCGCCTATCCATTCGTCCCGGTGCTCGGAGGCTACCTTGAGCAGCCTTGCGATCTCCTGATCACTATACCCTTTGTTCTTCTCGACTTCCAAACTCTTCAACCACACCTTCAGGGACTTGCCATCCTTGACGATATGGACATGCGGTGGTTCGCCGACATCCAAGGCGTAGAACCTGAACCTGTATCCATGCCAGATGAGCAAGGTCGGCATCGTCCGGTCTACGCCGCCTTTTCCGGAGCCCTAGCCTCGGGATACTTCCACCCCGCCAGCATGCCCCGGATCGACAAATCCTCGTCGACGTCAGGCCAGTGAACGCCCGCAAGCGTGAGCTCGACATTGTTGCGCTCGGCCGGCGACGCCGTCAGAAGGCGGGGATACCACCAGAGCGGGGTTTTCACCGCTCGTCCGTCGGCAAGCCGGACGTGAAGATCGTGCGGGTCGCACCAGGCCTCCACAGGCCGCTCGTTATCAGGATACAGACTTGGAGAATTCATTCCATGCCTCCACAAACTGGTCCTTGTGATCTTCGACGACCTCCATGATACGCTTGAGGTCACCCGCGTTAAACCCCTTCGCCTCGACTGGTCGAAGCGAAGGACGGTTGGCATTGGCTTACGCGCTCAACCCGCCGAACAGCGTCGGCATGTCGAGTGGGCGGAAGCCGTAGTGGGTCATCCAGCGGACGTCGGCGTTGAAGAAGTCGCGCAGGTCAGGCATGCCGTATTTCAGCATGGCGATGCGGTCGAGGCCCATGCCCCAGGCAAAGCCCTGGTACTCGTCGGGATCAAGACCACCCGCGCGCAGCACGTTCGGGTGCACCATGCCGCAGCCCAGAATCTCCATCCAGTCGGTGCCTTCGCCGAACTTGACGATCGGGCCGGAGCGGTCGCACTGGATGTCGACCTCGAAGGACGGCTCCGTGAACGGGAAGAAGGACGGGCGGAAGCGCATGGTGACGCTGTCGACCTCGAAGAAGGTCTTGCAGAACTCTTCCAGCACCCAGCGGATGTTGGCGACATTGGCCTTCTTGTCGACGACGAGGCCCTCGACCTGATGGAACATCGGCGAGTGCGTCGCGTCACTGTCCTGGCGGTAGGTCTTGCCGGGGATGATGATGCGGATCGGCGGCTTTTGCGCTTCCATGGTGCGCACCTGCACCGGCGAGGTGTGCGTGCGCAGCACCTTGCGCTCGCCGTTCTCATCCGGGTTGAAGAAGAAGGTGTCGTGCATCTCGCGGGCCGGATGGCCCTCGGGGAAGTTCAGCGCCGTGAAATTGTAATAATCGGTCTCGACGTCAGGACCTTCGGCGATCGAGAAGCCCATGTCGGCGAAGATCGCGGTGATCTCGTCGACGATCTGGCTGATCGGATGGATGCGGCCGCGCTCGGCGGGCGAGGAGCGGACGGGCAGCGAGACGTCGACCGTCTCGGCCTTCAGCCGCGCGTCGATCGCCGCCTTCTTGAGATCGGCCTTGCGGGCGTTGATCGCCTCGGTCACCACCGTCTTCAGCGCGTTGATCTGGGCGCCGCGCGTCTGGCGCTCTTCAGGGGTCATCGAGCCCAGCGTCTTCAGGAGTTCGGAGACCGACCCCTTCTTGCCGAGGGCCGCGACGCGCACGGCTTCGATCGCCGGTTCATCGGCGGCGGCCGCGACATCGGACAGGAGTTGCTTTTCCAGGGTTGCGAGTTCGGTCATCTTTTCCTGCCTTCAGGGCGTCCGGTCTTTGAGGGACACTTCACGAAACATGCTTCAGATAGCTGGTCGCCACGATGAAACGTCGCAGATCACTACCCATGTGGACGCGGCCAATCAACCGGGCAGCCGACAAAAAGCCGCCGAGAAAGCCGGTAAGCTTGCGCAGTTCGGCAACGGCCGCCGGTGGCGCCACCTCGGCCCAGGCCCTGTAGGCCCGGTCGTGGGTTTCGCCGCCGAGCTTGGCGCGGGTCGCGACCTGCAAAAAGAGCAGCCAGATATCGCGCGCCTGGGCGACCTCCAGCGGCATCACCCGGTCCGGCTCCTCCTCGAAATCCATGAAGCCGATGCGGCCGTCCTTCAGGAACATGTCGCGCGGATAGGGCCTGCCGTGGCACAGCCCCTTCGCATGCAGCCGGCCGAGCTCGGCGGCGCAATGGACAAGCATGTCGTCGTGGGCCACCGGGTCGTTGTTCAGCACATGATGGAGCTGGCGATCGACCGTATCGCCGGCATCGCTAAAGACGACGGCGGCGCCCGAGGAATAGATCACGCGCGCGGTCGGCACGTCATGAGAAGAAAACTGGGCGAGGCGACGGATCTCGCGCCCGGCCATGCCCTCGTCGGCCAGAATCGGCGACGGGCGCAGAAACGGCGCGCTGATGAGATTGGCGAGCATGCGCTGCAGCACCATCCAGCGCGAGGCGCGCTCGGTGCCATAGCGCTTGATCCAGACGGCGCCGCCCGACAGAGCGACACGCTCGACGCGCTTGGAACCGCGCAGCAGGGCCGCGATGAGAACGGGCACGTCCTCCTCGCTCAGCCCGCTCCTGGCAAGCAGGTCGCGATCCATCGTCGGATGTCTCACATCGTTCGCCACGTCTTGATCGTTCGCCCCTATAGGCGCTCCCATCCCGGTAAAACGAAGAAACCCGCGCAAGCCTTGCCAGCGCGGGTTTCAAATCATCGAAGCGAAGGTTCGAATAGCGCCGGCTTAGTTGACGGCTGCTTCAAACTCGTTCTTCGTGCCAGCGTCCTTCAGGTACTCGAGCGCCTTCTTGGAGGCAGCAACGAGCGCACCGAATGCTTCCGGCTCATGGATCGCCATGTCGGAGAGAACCTTACGGTCGACTTCGATGCCAGCCTTGTTCAGGCCGTCGATGAAGCGGCCGTAGGTCAGGCCGAATTCGCGGACGGCAGCGTTGATGCGCTGGATCCAGAGGGCGCGGAAGTTACGCTTGTTGACCTTGCGGTCGCGGTAAGCGTACTGCTTCGAACGATCGACAGCAGCCTTGGCGGCGCGGATGGTGTTCTTGCGGCGGCCGTAGAAGCCCTTGGCCTGCTTCAGAACCTTCTTGTGCTTGGCGTGGGCGGTAACGCCTCTCTTTACACGTGCCATATCATGATCTCCTTAATCTATACGTTCGCGGAATAGTCTTAGAGACCGTTCGGCAGGTAATTCTTCACGACCTTGCGGCCATCCGGTTCTGCCAGAACCATGGTGCCACGTGCATCGCGAATGAACTTGTTGGAACGCTTGATCATGCCATGGCGCTTGCCAGCGGCTGCAGCCTTGACCTTGCCGGTCGCGGTGATCTTGAACCGCTTCTTGGCGGAGGACTTCGTCTTCATCTTGGGCATTTTGCTACTCCGTTTCTGATCCCCCCCACCTGGCCTGCAAGAGGCGCGCTTCAAAAGAAGCCTTCTCGCGATCCCGGTTTCCCGGGTGTCGCAACAAGTGCGGGAGCGTTTGTTGTTGATCTGCGGTCACGGTGACGAACCGTGCCGCAAGCATTCGAAACTGCCACGGCATGCCCTGCCGGTCAGTTCGGACGCGCGCTTATAACCGCAGTGTCATGAAAGTGCAACGGGGCACGGGCCGGAATCTTTTCAGCAGCGCATCGCCCCGCCCCTTGGGCGTCGATTGCCCGCCATACCAGGGCGAAAATACAAAAGCCGCCCTCGCGGACGGCTTTGATACGAACGGTGGCGACGCGCCTTATTTCGGCGCGAGCACCATCATCATCTGGCGTCCCTCGAGCTTGGGCTCGGCTTCGACCTTGGCGAGCTCCAGCGTATCGGCCTTGACCTGCTGCAGGAGCTTCATGCCGAGTTCCTGGTGGGCCATTTCGCGGCCGCGGAACTTCAGGGTCACCTTGACCTTGTCGCCTTCCTCGAAGAAGCGGCCCATCGCCTTCATCTTCACGTCATAGTCATGCGTGTCGATGTTCGGACGCATCTTGATTTCTTTGACTTCGACGATTTTCTGCTTCTTGCGCGCCTCGGCCGCCTTCTTCTGGTTGGCGTATTTCAGCTTGCCCAGATCGAGGATCTTGCACACAGGCGGTTCGGCATTGGGGGAAATCTCAACGAGGTCGAGTCCGGCTTCTTCAGCCATTCTCAGGGCCTGGTCGGTCGCCACGACGCCCAAATTCTGTCCTTCAGCATCGATCAGCTGAACCTTGGGAATGCGAATTTCCCTGTTCGAGCGCGGCCCATCCTTCACGGGCGCGTCGGCTTTAAACGGTCTGCGAATGGTCGTATTCTCCTCGCGTTGTTTCGGATTGCTGCAGCGGATCGCCTCTATATAAGGAGGACGACCGTGTTTCGCCATCGCTGCAACGAAGTCATTAGCACGCTTTAGCGGAAAAATCACCTGCTGTCAGCCTGTCAAGAATCTGTTTTATAGGCTGAAACAAAGGAGTTCCGCCATGTCCGACGCCAATATCGCCCCGCAGCACCAATTTCTGACCGTCGGCGAGGGATCGGCGGCGCGGGAGATCGCCTATATCGCCCGCCCTGCTGCCGGCGACAAAGCGGGCCCGACGCTGGTCTGGTTATCCGGATATCGATCCGACATGAGCGGCAGCAAGGCCGTCGAGCTCGACCGGATGGCCGCCGAGAACGGGCTTGCCTGCATCCGCCTCGATTATTCCGGCCACGGCCTGTCCGGCGGCGAATTCCGCGACGGCACGATCTCGCGCTGGCTCGAGGAGGCGATGGCCGTCGTTTCCCATCTCGAGCCGGAACGCATCATCCTCGTCGGCTCCTCGATGGGCGGCTGGATCGCGCTCAGGCTGGCGCAGGAATTGGCGGCGAGAACCGGCGCGCCAAAACTCGACGGGATGGTGCTGATCGCGCCGGCGCCCGATTTCACGCAGGTATTGATCGAGCCGAACCTCACCGAGAAGGAGAAGACCTCGCTTGCCGAGCGCGGCTTCTTCGAGGAGCCTTCGGAATACAGCCCGGAACCCAACATCTATACCCGCGCGCTGATCGAGGACGGTCGAAACAACCGGGTTTTGAGTGGGATGATCGAGACCGGATGCCCGGTTCACATCCTGCAGGGGATGAAGGACCCCGACGTGCCCTTCAGTCACGCAATGACGCTGATCGAGCATCTTCCAGCCGACGACGTGGTGCTGACATTTATTCGTGATGGCGACCACCGCCTGTCGCGCCCACAGGACATCGAGCGCATGCTTTCGGCGGTGAAATCGCTCGTCCGCTGAGGCCCGAACCGGAAACCGCATCGACTGACCTGAGAATATCGATTTGTTTCAACAATTTGTCGAAAACACGCCACGCCGGGCGAGCGCGCCCGGCGCGCGGCACTGTGCCAAATCCTAACGCATTTTAACCATGTTCACCGCTTCCCGCCCCCTCGCCAGAAGTAGTGATTGACTCCGAGCGGCCGCCTCCATTAACTTTTTGTTAATAAATATGGGGCGATGCAAGGGACAGCGGGCGTGCGTATCAAGGGTTTGCTCTTGGCCATGATGGCCTTGTTTGCGATGTCGAGCGCGGCGATGCCGGCAGCGACCAACACACTCTGGATGGAGACCGGCCAGGCGACATCGCAGCCGATCGGCCATTACGAATTCTGCCAGTCGCATGGCAACGAGTGCGGGCCGAACCGCAATGTCGGCCCGATGGAGATGACCGACGCCAAGTGGGCGCTGGTGCGCGCCATCAATACCAGCGTCAACACCACGATCGCTCCGATGACCGACAAGGACATCTACGGCAAGGAAGAAGTCTGGGCGTATCCGACGACCGCCGGCGATTGCGAGGACTATGCGCTGCTGAAGCGCCGCATCCTGATCCAGCGCGGCTTTTCTCCCTCAAATCTGCTGATGACCGTGCTTCGCAAGCCCGATGGCGAAGGCCATGCGGTGCTGACGCTGCGCACGACGAAGGGCGACTTCGTGCTCGACAATCTCGCCGCGACGGTGAAGCCTTGGTACGACGCCCCCTACTCCTTCATCAAGCGCCAGTCGAGCGCCAATGCCGGCCGTTGGGTCACCATCGAGAACGGCCGCGACGTGCTGGTCGGCGCGCTGCGCTAGACCAGGATTTTCGGAGACCGAAATGTTCGATGGCCGGCGCGATGCCGGCCATTTTCGTTTCCGCGTCAGCCGCTGCCGATCAAGATGCCCGCGCCCAGCACCAGTCCGCCGCCGACGACGACCTGGAGGGCGGCGCGCAGGAACGGGGTTTCCATGAAGCGGTTTTGGATGAAGGCGATTGCCCAGAGCTCGAAAATGGCGATGATGACCGCCAGCGTGGTCGCCGTCCAGAAATCGGCGATGAGATAGGGCAGCGTGTGGCCGAGGCCGCCGAGCGCCGTCATGACGCCGCAGGACAGGCCGCGCTTCACAGGCGAGCCGCGCCCGGAAATCTTGCCGTCGTCATGCGCCGCCTCGGTGAAGCCCATCGAGATGCCGGCGCCGACGGAGGCCGAGAGGCCGACGAGGAAGGTCTGCCAGGTATCCTGCGTGGCGAAGGCGGCGGCGAAGATCGGCGCGAGCGTCGAGACCGAGCCATCCATCAGGCCGGCGAGGCCCGGCTGCACATAGGTGAGCACGAACTGCCGGCGGCTCTTCAGATCCTCTTCCTTGCGGACGTCTTCCGGCGTGTGCCTGTCGCCGAGCATGCGGGTGATGTCCTCATGCCCCTGCTCGGCAAGGGCGAGGTCGCCGAGCAGTTGCCGCGTGGAGGCATCACCGACGCGGCCGGCCGCCTCGATGTAGAAGCGGTAGGCCTGGTTTTCCATGGCCTCGGCCTCCTGGCGGATCTTCTCCAGCGAAAGGTTGGCGCGCAGCCAGTCCGGCTTGCGCTCGTAGAAGCCTTCGACATGCTCGCGGCGGATCAGCGTGATGCGCTCGCCGAAGCGCTGGCGGTAGAGCGTGATCAGCGAGTTGCGGTGGGTGTTTTCGACGTCCGCCATGTCCTCGAAGACCTTGGCCGACGCGGGATAATCGGCGCGCAGCCTGTCGGCATAGGCGAGATAGATGCGGGCGTCGTCCTCCTCGGAGCCGATGGCGAGCGCCAGGATCTCCTGCTCGGACAGACTGTCGAAGGAACGTTTGGGTGATCTGAAAATTCGTTTCAGCATGATGGCCTCTTTTAGAATAATTCTAAAATAGGCTTCACGGACGTGGTGGTCAAGTCCAAGCTGCCGTCCCGGACGGACGGAATGCCTCATCCATGGCGAGAGAATTTTCAGCGAGAGAGAAAAGCAGCGCCCACTAGTAACCGCGCCACATCCGTAAACTAGCTTTATGTATTTTATGCACGCTCAGGTATATTTCATCTTCTTTAACTAAGAAAACAGCCTAAAAATCAGCCGAAAAGCTGGTTGAAATTTGCAAATCTTGGGTTGAGATATTTAAAAACCTCTGCATAGTGCTCAGACAAAATTAATGAAATGAACGGGAACACTCAAAGTGCCAGATCCGGTGGATATTATTGTCGGCCAGAACGTCCGGACGCTGCGCGCCAAGCGACGCATCTCCCAGCTGGAACTCGGAGAGGCGCTCGGGCTGACGTTTCAGCAGATCCAGAAATATGAAAAGGGCACCAACCGCGTCTCGGCGAGCAAGCTGCATCAGATCGCGGTTTTCCTCGGCGTCGATATTTCGGCGCTGTTCGAGGGTGCCGACACGACGGCGCGGCCGGGCCTCAGCGCCGAGGCCTACGAGCTTGCGGTGACCTACGACAAGCTGCGCTCGCCGGAAGGCCGGGAAGCCGTCAAGACCATCGTGACGCTGATGTCGGGTGACGACGTCTACGCCTGAGATTTTCGGGGCGACGCGACGAGCGACCGCGTAGGGCGGTTATCTAGTGAATATCGCAGTCGTGCAGAGCGACCAGCAGCTGATCCTGCGTCTGATGACCGGCATGATAGAGATCGATCGCGATGCTGGCGATCGACAGACCCTGCTGGCTCAAGAGCTTGATATTGCGCTCGGCGCACCAGGTGTACAGCGCGCCCGCGAGTACATCGACGTCATCAGACTGAAAAGACAAAGCGGCTACCGTCATGGAAGTTGCTCTCGGTGTAATGTGGTGTATTCCCCTTCGAGCATATTGAATATATTCGCGACCGCTGCAAAGCGACTTCGATTGCTTGCGTTAACGCCAATGTTGCGACGGCGCACCCCTGTCTCGAAATGAAGCGCCCGGGCGAACGCACTCTACCTTAGCGTTACTCCGATGCGACGCGGAACCCGTCCTGATGGAAGGTGCAGGCCGCGATGGCGTCGAGCATCGCCTGGAAACGCGGATGCCCGCGCACCGCGTCGAGGTCAGGATCGTGGCTGAACCAGAGGATCTGGTAGCAGGACGACTGCGGCAGCAGTGCTTCGAGGATATCGAGCGCCTGGTCGCATTCGTTGAGCAGGGCGTGGACGCAGGCGACGTTGTACTGCGCGACGATATCGTCGGGGTCGATCAATTGCGCCCGCTTGACCCATTCGCGCGCCTCGTCGAAGCGGCCCATATGGGCGAGCGCCAGCGCGCCGCGATGCGCCGGGCCGGCGTTTTCGGGATGCAGCTCGAGCGCCCGCTCGGCGCGCTCCAGCCCGACCCTGGCCCAGTGCTCATGCTCGCGCGAGAGCCCCAGAGAGCGGCAGGCGCTCGTCAGATGGATCGGCGACAGATAGTCGTCCGGCCGTATCTCGCAGGCGCGGGTGAAGAAGGTGACGGCGCCCTCGAACTTGCCCTGCATGAACAGGAAGCGGGCGTAGTGGAAATTCGCCTCGTAGAGATCGGGCTCCAGCGCCAGCGCCTTTTCGAACTCCACCAGCGCCTCGCCGTCGCGGCCGTCCTGATGCAGCGCCAGGCCGCGCGAGGCATGGGCCTCGGCGAGGTTGGGGTCGAGCGCCAGCGCCTTGGCGGTCAATTCCAGAATGCCCTTCAGCGTGTATTCGCCGGCATGCCAGTCGCGCAGCGTCGATTCGCAATCGGCGATGCCGGCATAGGCCTCGGCGTAATCGGGGTCGAGCGCGACCGCGGTGGCGAACATGCGGCGCGCCATCAGCAGGTAATGCCGGGTCCAGGAGTGCGAGAACTGCCGGCCGCGCAGATAATAGGTGTAGGCCTCGACGTTGGTGGTCGGCTCGGCGGCGATCGCTTCCTGTTCTTCCGGCAAAAGCTTGATCTTCAACTGGTCGACGATCGCGTGGGTGATCTCGTCCTGCACGGCGAAGATATCGGTCAGATCGCGGTCGAAGCGGTCGGCCCAGAGATGGGCGCCGTTGCGCGCGTCGATCAGCTGGCCGGTGATGCGCACCCGCTGGCCGGCCTTGCGCACGCTGCCCTGCAGCACGAAGTGAACGCCGAGCTCGGATGCCGCCTGCTTCACCTGCACGGACTTGCCCTTGTAGGTGAAGGCGGTGTTGCGGGCGACGACGTAGAGATTGGAGATCTTCGACAGATCGGTGATGATGTCCTCGGTGATGCCGTCGGAAAAGTATTCCTGCTCGGGATCGCCGCTCATGTTGGAGAAGGGCAGCACCGCGACCAGCGGCTTCTGCTTCTCCTTGGCCGCGGCGAGTGCCGCCGCGTTGACCCTGAGCGGCAGAGCGCGCTTCGGCGAGATGGCATAGACCTGCACCGGCTGCTCGATGTTCTTCAGCGTGAAGAGGCCGAGATCCTGGAACGACAGATCGAGCCGGCTGCCGACATGATCGCGGGCGGACGCCGAGATCGCCACGCCGCCGGGCGAGCAGATCGCCTCCAGCCTGGCCGCGACGTTGACGCCATCACCGAAGATGTCGTTGTCCTCGACGATGACGTCGCCGAGATGGATGCCCATGCGGAACTCGATGCGGCGCTCTTCCGGCAGCGCCGTGTTGCGGGCCGCCATCGCCTGCTGCACGTCGTTGGCGCAGGACACCGCGTTGACGATGCTGGAGAACTCCACCAGCATGCCGTCGCCGGTGTGCTTGACCACGCGGCCACGCGCATGCGCGATCCTTTGATCGATGACCTCGCCACGGCAGAGCTTGACCGCATCCAAGGTCCCCTGCTCATCGGCACCCATCATTCGGCTGTAGCCGACGATATCCATTGCAAGAATAGCTGCGAGACGGCGTTCCAAATCAACCTCGGCACAGGCTACCAAAGGGAATGCAAGTCTAGAACCTTTTCGAGGCTCAATACAGAAACAATGCTACATATCTAATAAAGGGACTGGCAATAGAATTGTCGAGTCTCTTCGGTAGCAAAAAATATGCTTATCCCTATGCAAAACAGAAAAGCCCGGCTGCGAACAACCGGGCTCTCGAATTTTTACTAGAATATTCAATCAACCCTCGAAGAATTCCTTCATGCGGGCGAAGAAGCCCGTGGATTCGGGATTATTCTCCTTCGACGAGAGCTCCTCGAATTCCTGCAACAGCTCGCGCTGGCGCTTGGAGAGCTTCTGCGGCGTCTCGATCTGGATCTGGATGTAGAGATCGCCGGTCTGGCTGGAGCGCAGCACCGGCATGCCCTTGCCCTTCAGGCGGAACTGCTTGCCGGCCTGGGTGCCCTCGGGAACCGTGACGCGCGACTTGGTGCCGTCGAGCGTCGCCACGTCGAAGGTGCCGCCAAGCGCCGCCGTCGTCATCGAGATCGGGATGGCGCAATAGAGATCGGCGCCATCGCGCTGATAGAATTCGTGCGGCCTGACCGACAGGAAGATATAGAGATCGCCCGCCGGGCCGCCGCGCATGCCGGCCTCGCCCTCGCCCTGCAGGCGGATGCGGGTGCCGTCCTCGATGCCGGCGGGAATGTTGACCGAGAGCGAGCGCTCCTCGGTGACGCGGCCCTGGCCGTGGCACTTGCCGCAGGGATCGGGAATGATCTGGCCGCGACCATGGCAGGTCGGGCAGGTGCGCTCGACGGAGAAGAAGCCCTGCGCGGCGCGCACGCGGCCGGAGCCCTGGCAGGTGCCGCAGGTCTTGGGCTGGGTGCCGGGCTTGGCGCCCGAGCCGGAACAGACGTCGCAGGTGATCGAGGTCGGAACCCTGATCTGCGCCGTCTTGCCGGCGAAGGATTCCTCCAGCGAAATTTCCATGTTGTAGCGAAGATCGGCGCCGCGTTCGCGACCGCCCGACGAGCGCTGCCTTGCGCGGCCGCCGCCCATCATCTCGCCGAAGATGTCCTCGAAGATATCGGAGAAGCCGCCGCCGGCGAAACCGCCGCCACCGCCGCCCATGCCACCATGCTCGAAGGCCGCGTGACCGTAGCGGTCATAGGCCGCGCGCTTCTGCGGGTCCTTCAGCGTCTCGTAGGCTTCGTTGATTTCCTTGAACTTGTGCTCGGCGGTATGATCACCGGGATTCTTGTCCGGATGGTATTTCATCGCCAGTTTGCGGAAAGCGCTTTTCAGCTCTTTTTCGTCAACCGTCTTGGCGACACCCAGCGTTTCGTAAAAATCGGCTTTTGCCATTAAGGATCAGACCCCGGAAATGGATTTCCGGCTGCCATGGTGAGCAGCCGGAATGTCAGTTTCAAACGTGACCGCCGCGAGCCGCTTACGCGGACTTCTTGCGGTCGTCGTCCTTGACTTCTTCGTAGTCGGCATCGACGACATTGTCGTCGCCGGCTTCGGCCGAAGCGTCGCCCGCACCGGCTTCCGCCTGCTGGGCTTCGTAGATCGCCTGACCGAGCTTCATGGAGACTTCCATGAGGGTCTGGGTCTTCGCCTTGATGTCTTCCGCGTCCGGCTCGGTTGCCTCGACGGAGGTCTTCAGGGCGGCGATCGCGTCGGAGATCGCGGTGCGATCGGCTTCGGTGACCTTATCGCCGTAATCCTTCAGCGACTTCTCGCTGGAATGGATCAGGCTTTCAGCCTGGTTCTTGGCTTCCACGCCTTCGCGACGCTTCTTGTCGGCTTCGGCATTGGCTTCGGCGTCCTTGACCATCTTCTCGATGTCGGCGTCGGAGAGACCACCGGAGGCCTGGATGCGGATCTGCTGTTCCTTGCCGGTGCCCTTGTCCTTGGCCGAAACCTGCACGATGCCGTTGGCGTCGATATCGAAGGTGACTTCGATCTGCGGAACGCCACGCGGTGCCGGAGGCAGGCCAACGAGGTCGAACTGGCCGAGCAGCTTGTTGTCCTGGGCCATTTCGCGCTCGCCCTGCGACACGCGGATGGTGACGGCCTGCTGGTTGTCGTCTGCGGTCGAGAAGGTCTGGCTCTTCTTCGTCGGGATCGTGGTGTTACGCTCGATCAGACGGGTGAAGACGCCACCCAGCGTTTCGATGCCGAGGGACAGCGGCGTTACGTCGAGAAGCAGGACGTCCTTGACGTCGCCCTGGAGAACGCCGGCCTGGATGGCGGCGCCGAGGGCCACGACTTCATCCGGGTTGACGCCCTTGTGCGGCTCCTTGCCGAACAGCTGCTTGACGACTTCCTGCACCTTCGGCATGCGGCTCATGCCGCCGACCAGAACGACTTCGTCGATCTCGGCGGGGGTGACACCGGCATCCTTGAGGGCTGCCTTACACGGCGCGATGGTGCGCTGGACGAGATCGTCGACCAGGCTTTCGAGCTTGGCGCGGGTCAGCTTCAGTGTCAGGTGCTTCGGACCGGTCGCATCGGCCGTGATGAACGGCAGGTTGATTTCGGTCTGCTGCGAAGAGGAGAGTTCGATCTTGGCTTTTTCGGCAGCTTCCTTGAGGCGCTGCAGAGCAAGCTTGTCGCCCTTCAGATCGATGCCGTTGTCCTTCTTGAACTCGGCAACGAGGTATTCGACGAGACGCATGTCGAAGTCTTCACCGCCGAGGAAGGTATCGCCGTTGGTGGACTTCACTTCGAAGACGCCGTCGCCGATCTCGAGGATCGAGATATCGAAGGTACCGCCACCCAAGTCGTAAACGGCGATGGTCTTGCCGTCCTTCTTGTCGAGACCGTAAGCCAGCGCTGCCGCCGTCGGCTCGTTGATGATGCGCAGAACTTCGAGGCCAGCGATACGGCCGGCATCCTTGGTTGCCTGGCGCTGTGCGTCGTTGAAGTATGCGGGAACGGTGATGACGGCCTTTTCGACCTTTTCACCGAGATAGGATTCAGCGGTTTCCTTCATCTTCTGAAGGATCATCGCGGAGATCTGGGCAGGCGAATAGCCGGTGCCGCGGGCCTTGACCCATGCGTCGCCATTGTCGCCCTTGGTGATCTCGAAGGGAACGAGAGCCTTGTCCTTTTCAACCGTCGGATCGTCGTAGCGGCGGCCGATGAGGCGCTTCACTGCGAACAGCGTGTCCGTGGGGTTGGTGACTGCCTGGCGCTTGGCCGGCTGACCGACGAGGCGCTCGCCATCTTCGGAAAATGCAACGATCGAAGGCGTGGTGCGCGCACCTTCGGCGTTCTCGATGACCTTTGCGTCCTTGCCGTCCATGACAGCGACGCAGGAATTTGTCGTTCCGAGGTCGATACCAATTACTTTTGCCATGTCATTTACTCCTTGAAGCAAGCTGTCTGAACCCCGGGAAGGCATTTCGATGACAGCCCCTTACGGGATGGGTCTCTACGTTTGACGCAATCGTGATTGCGGTGATGCGGCGTATATAAGGACGGGTTTTCGCGACTGCAAGGCGGGAAATGTCCTGAAAACCAGCAAAAGAAGCCAACGGCAATTAATTTTCACCGTCCGCCTCGGGGCACGTTTTTTGTTGCGCGGCGAAGCGTTTATTGCCCCATGATCAGGTCGAGAAGCGTGGTGCGGCGCGGCTGGTATTCCTGGCGCGGCGGGCCACCGCCGACGTCGCCCGGCGGCAGCGCGTTGCCATAGCCGTAACGGCCGTCCTCGGCGACATCGGCGGGCGGTACGGGACCATCATAAACGGGTGCCTGCTCTTGGCCGCCACGGCGCACCGGCGCCTGCGGATACTCTTCCTGCCTGTAGCGCGGCCGCCCCTCTTCGGAGCCGCCGAACACGCCCGAAATGATGCTGCCGATGGTGCTCCGTTCCTCGACCGGCGGCTGCATGCCACCCGTCGCGCCGGTCATGTCGCCGCCCTGCATGCCACCCTGCATACCGTCAGCCTGCATGTTTCCGGGCATGTTTCCTTGCATGTTTCCGGGCATATTCGGATCGGCGGAGGCCATCGGCTGGCCGTTGTCCATCTGAGGCGCCGGATTGATGAACTGGCCGTTGCCGAAGAGCGGTGCCGGCGACAGGCCCTTGTGGGCTGCGACCATGAATTCCTGCCACGCCTTGGCGGGAAGGCCGCCGCCGGTGACCTTCTTCATCGGCTTGCCGTCGTCGTTGCCGAACCAGACGCCCGTCGTCAGGTTGCTGGTGAAGCCGACGAAGACCGCGTCGCGGGAGTTCTGCGTCGTGCCGGTCTTGCCGGCCGCCTGCCAGCCGGGAAGCCTGGCGCTGCGGCCGGTGCCCTGGTCGATGACGCCCATCATCATGGCGTTCATGTTGGCGGCAATGGTTTCGGAGAGCACGCGCGGCGGGTTGTCGTACGTGTTTTCGTAGAGCACCTTGCTGCCATCGGCGGTGGTGACGCGGCGGATGACGTGCGGCGTCGCCTTGTAGCCGCCATTCATGAAGGCGGCGTAGGCGCCGGTGATCTCGGTGAGCGAGACTTCCGACGTGCCAAGCGCGATCGAGGCGTTGGGCTGCATGTCGGACTGGATGCCGAGGCGGCGGGCGAGCTTGATAACCTCATCGGGGCCGTCATACATGACGAGCTGGGCGGCCACCGTGTTCAGCGATTTCGCAAGTGCCGTGGCCAGCGTTACCTCGCCATTGTACTTCTTCTCGTAGTTTTCCGGCGTCCAGTCGCCGATGCGAACAGGCGCGTCGTTGACGATGGAAAACGGCGTCAGCCCCTTTTCGAGCGCGGTGGCATAGACGAAGGGCTTGAACGAGGAGCCCGGCTGGCGCTTGGCCTTGACGGCGCGGTTGAACTGGCTTTCGGCATAGTCGCGGCCGCCGACCAGCGCGCGGATCGCGCCGGTGCCGTCGATCGAGACGAGCGCCGCCTGCGAGGCGTCGAGCTTGGCGCCTTCCTTGCCGAGCACATCGGCGATCGACTGTTCGGCGCGTTTTTCCAGCGTCTTGTCGATGGTGGTGTCGACGATGATGTCTTCCTTGACGTCGCCGATCAGCGCCGGCAGCTCGTCCATGACCATGTCGGCCACATACTGGCCGGCACCGTCCCAGTAGCGCTTGGCCTTGGCCGGGGTCTGCGACATCGCGGTCTTGACCTCGTCCTCCGAGATCATGCCCTGATCACGCATGGCCTGCAGCACCACCTGGGCGCGGTCGTTGGCGGCCTGCGGATCGCGCGCCGGCGACAGACGCGACGGCGCCTTGACGAGACCGGCAAGCAGGGCCGCCTCCCCGAGGTTCAGGTCGCGCGCCGACTTGTTGAAATAGCGCCGCGAGGCGGCCTCGACACCATAGGCGTTCGAGCCGAAGAAGACGCGGTTGAGATACATCGCAAGGATCTGCTCCTTGGTGTATTTCTGCTCCAGCCAGAAGGCGAGCAGCACTTCCTGGACCTTGCGCTCCAGCGTGCGGTCGGGCGAGAGAAACAGGTTCTTGGCGAGCTGCTGCGTCAGCGTCGAGCCGCCCTGCACCATCTGGCGGGAGGTCAGATTGGTGACGACCGCGCGGGCAAGGCCGAGCGGATCAACGCCGAAATGCGAATAGAAGCGCCGGTCCTCGATGGCGACGATCGCCTTCGGGAGATAGGGCGACATGTCTTCCAGCGCCAGCGCCTCGCCACCCGTCGTGCCGCGATTGGCGATGACGCTGCCATCGACCGCGGTGATCTTGACGTTGGGCGGACGGGCGGGAATTTCCCAGCTGCTGGCGCTCGGCATGCGCGAGCCATAGTAAACGACCAGCCCGGTCACGCCGATGCCGGCCCAGATGCCGAGCACGATGCACCAGTAGAGCATGCGACGGACGAGACCGAAGACGCCGAGGCCCTCGCGCTCCGGCCGCCGACGCTTGCCACCATTGCCACCACCACCGCCCGAGCGGCGGCGCGGCGGCTCGCGGTAGCGCGGCTCGTCGTCGTAATCGTCGTCATAGCGGGCGGAATCGGGTTCGCGCCGCGAGGGCGGATCGCGGCGCTCGGATCTCGAGGCGCTGGACTTGGGCGCGGCGCGCTTGGCGGGGCGTCCGCCGCCGGCGACGCGGTCATCGGCGCCGAGCGAAAAATCGTCGCCATCGTCGCGGCGCTCGCGGCCGCTGAAGGATGGTTCGATTCTATCGCCTGATCTGCCCCTGCCCGCCATTTACGCCCGCTGAACCTCGCTTCAATCGCAAACCGAGGTTTGCCCCAAACAGACGGCCATGGCCCAAGCCGGATGACCGTGGCGACCGCATCACGCTGGTCGCATCCTTACCCGGTTGAACTTTAAATGCGGCGATTTAAGGGGGAGTTAAGGCCTCGTTAGCCAAAGGCAAAAGCTTTTGCGGGCAGCGTTTTCCCGGCTTGAGGCCGGGCCTTTCCGTCCGCCGCAATAATGCCTTGGTTGGTTCAGCTTCCATTCACCCGAACGGCCCTCTAATCCACATGCAAGGGACTTGCATAAGGAATGAGGTGCAGAGATGCGCAAGACAATTATCGCGATCGCGGTCGCCCTGGTCGGACTTGGTACCACGGTTGCCGAAGCCATGCCCACGGGCGCCGTGCCAAGCGGCGCGACCAACAATGTCGTCAAGGTCGATTACGCCTGCGGCCGTGGCTTTCACGTCACCCCGTGGGGTGAGTGCCGGCCGAACTGGCGCCGCCCGCCGCCACCCCGCTACGAACGCCGCTACCAGCGTGACTACGGCTGGGGCCACCGCCCGCAGCAGCGTTACGGCTGGCGCGACGATCGCGGCTACCGCCCGCCCCCGCCCTGGGCCCGCGACGGCTATCGCTACCGCTACTGACCGGCGGCACGACATATCTCCGAAGGCCCGCACGTCGCGGGCCTTTTTCGTATGGACGAGCCGATGGCACCCGGAGAAAAGACAACTTCCGGATTGCAGCGCGGAACCATTTGCGCTTTCGCCCATTTCCTACCAAGCGAGGCAACACGCCTCGCGGCAGATCGGCCGTCTCCCCTCAACACGAGCCGATCGAATTCAGGCCCGGCGTCTCTCAGGAGCGTCGGGCTTTTCCATGCCTCAAGATGCGTGAAAGCAGAAAGGGCGACCTTTCGATCGCCCTTGCCATCATCGCTGACGGCTCATTGCCGCCGGTTCACTATTGGGGATTCTGACCGCAGTTCGGATCACCCGGCTGGCACACCGGCGGGCGGCGATCCTGGTCGCGGCGACGGTCGGGACCGCGATCGAAGCCCGGCTGTCCGGGCTGACCGGGCTGACCGGCCTGGCCGCCCTGTCCTCCCTGGCCCCCGTGACCGCCCTCGCCACGCCGGCCGGGCTGGCCTGGTTGGCCCGGCTGTCCGGGCATGCCGGCGCGGCCGTCGAACCGCGGCGGACGACCGTCATTGTCCTGACGAGGATCTTGGCGGGGATCGGGGCCGCGACCGAAGTCCGGTCCGCGACCGGGACCACGGTCGAAATCGGGCTGGCGACCCGGACCGGCATCGAAGCCAGGGCGCGGGCGGTTGTTGTCGAAGCCGGGACGCGGACGGTCATTGTCGAAGCCCGGGCGTGGCCGATCATTGTCGTAGCCGGGGCGCGGGCGGCCGTTGTTGTAACCGGGATTGCCGAATTCCGGGCCGGGCGGCGGGCGCACGGCGGCCGGGCGGTCATAGACCGGATTGCGGCGCCAGCGTTCGCGCTGACCGTAGAAGGATCGATCGCGGTAGTAGCGATCCCAGTAATTGCCGACGCTGAAGACCACCGTCGGGATACCGAGCGGACGATAATATTGCGGATCGACATAGACGCGGCGCTGCTGATAGAGCGCCTGCACGTAGCGGCCGGCGACCCAGCCGCGACCGTTGTAGAACTCGACATCGCACCAGGGCACATCGGCAAGGCAGCCATAAATCTGCACGGATTCGCCGGCGGGAATGACGGTCACGGCGGGATATTGCGTGCTCGGGCCGGCGCGCATGTTGACGTTGGCGGTCGCGAAGCCTTCGGCGGCCTGAGCGGCGACCGGGGCCAGCAGCAAGGCCGCGACGGCGGTTATCTTCATCAGTGTGGTCTTCACGCTTGCACTCCCTAGATAGAGCGGCCGAAACGCCGTTCCTCGAAAACTTCCGGGCTCATCACCTTCTCAGGACAACAGTGAACAGCTTCCCGGCCAAAGTTTGGCGAGAGTGATTCAACTTTTGTTTCAATGACTTATAGCAGGCACGGATGAACGCAGCTTGAACGGCTCGAGAGGCGAGGCCTTGAAATGCGGCGGCGGGATCACGATATCCCGGTCATCGGATGCAGTCGTCGATCACCAAGCCGCACCATGGAGCGCATGGAGAACCGACCTGCCTATCGCGAGATTATCGTTAACGCTCCGTTAACCTTTCGCGGGCAGTCTGGCTGCAATATTCGCTTTCACCTTGACCACGGATGTACTGGCACTGATGCGAAGCGAATGACGAAAGGCCGGTTTCAACCCGGCCTTTTTGTTCCTCTGGCGCCCCGATCCTAAGAAAATCGGTGCGCCTTTTTCATTTCATCGACGCAGATTACGCCGCCAGCGCTTCCATGATGCGGATCCAGGAGCGGATGCCCTTGTGATAGGACGTCAGCTCGTACTTTTCGTTGGGCGAATGGATGCGGTCGTCGCTGAGGCCGAAGCCGACGAGCAGCGATTCCATGCCGAGCATGTTCTGGAAGTCGCCGACGATCGGGATCGAGCCGCCCATGCCGATGACGACGGCGGGCTTCGGCCATTCGTCTGAAAGCGCCGTCTTCGCCTTGGTGAGCACAGGCAGATCGTAGGACAGGTGGATGGCCGGCGAACCGCCATGCGGGTGGAACTCGACCGAGCAATCGGCGGGCAGCCTGGAGCGCACATAGGCGCGGAAGCTGTCGCGGATGGCGTCCGGGTCCTGCGTGCCGACGAGGCGGAAGGAAATCTTGGCCGACGCCTTGGCGGCGATCACGGTCTTGAAGCCCTCGCCGGTATAGCCGCCCCAGATGCCGTTGACCTCGGCCGTCGGGCGGGCCCAGGTGAGCTCCAGCACCGAGCGACCCTTCTCACCCGAGGGAACCGACAGGCCGACTTCGCCGAGAAAGCCCTCGGTGGTGAGGCCGAGCG
The DNA here is from genome assembly GCF_030053015.1 of Rhizobium sp. AN80A. Taxonomy (NCBI): domain Bacteria; kingdom Pseudomonadati; phylum Pseudomonadota; class Alphaproteobacteria; order Hyphomicrobiales; family Rhizobiaceae; genus Rhizobium; species Rhizobium sp. AN80A. The sequence goes on from NZ_JASJPX010000003.1 coordinate 2,626,814, forward strand.
TTTCCCAGGACGCCTTGATGTTCGCGGGGGTCTCCTCGACGCCGTTGTAGAACCCATCCAGCGTGATGCGGCCGGTGTCGTCGTGCAGGCCGGCGAGGATCCTGGTCAGGATATGGATCGGGTTGGCGGCCGCACCGCCGAAGAGGCCCGAATGCAGATCGCGGTCGGCGGCGGTGACGACCACCTCTTCGCCGACGAGGCCGCGGAGCGCAGCGGCGATCGCCGGCGTGTCGCGGTCCCACATGCTGGTATCGCAGACCAGCGCGTAATCGGCCTTCAGCTCGGCGGCATTGGCCTCGAGGAAGGGTTTCAGCGATGGTGAGCCGGATTCCTCCTCGCCCTCGAACAGGATCGTCACGCGCACGGGAAGCGCGCCGTTGATGTCCTTGTAGGCGCGGCAGGCTTCGACGAAGGTCATCAGCTGGCCCTTGTCGTCGGCGGTGCCGCGACCGGTCAGGATCTTGCGGCCGCCGGCTGCTTCCTGCACGGAGGGCTCGAAGGGATCGTTGTCCCAGAGCTCGATCGGATCGACCGGCTGCACGTCGTAGTGGCCGTAGAAGAGCACATGTGGGGCCGACGGCGCGGCGCCGTCGTGATGGGCGACGACCATGGGGTGACCGGGGGTTGTGCGCACCGAGGCGTCGAAACCGATGTCGCGGAGATAATCCACCAGCCACTCGGCCGCCTTGCGGCAATCATCCTTGTAGGCGGGATCGGTCGAGATCGACTTGATCCGCAACAGCTCGAACAGCTTGTCGAGGCTCGAGGGCAAATTCTGGTCCGCGCGCGCGAGAACCGGCATCAGGTCAGGCATTTCCGACTCCTTCTTCAAATTTTTGCCGGACGATAGACCAAAGCCGGTCCGCTTTCGAGTTGAAAAAGCGAGGCCGGGGCATGTGCGCGACTGTGCGAAAACGCACGCTGAACGCGGGGAGAATCCTCAATTTGCAATTTACGGTTATTTAAGAAGACGCTTGATAACCTTCGGCAATTGGTGCCTGGAGGTGGCTGATGTTTACCGTGATCGCCTGTATTCGCGACAATCATGACTGGCGGCTGATCATCGCCGCCGTCGTTATCTGCCTCATCGGCAACCTCACCGGCATGCTGCTTCTCTTTCGGGCCCAGCAATGCGACCGCGCCCAGCAGCGCAACTGGATCATGGCCTCGGCATTCGCCATCGGCGTCGGCATATGGGCGACGCATTTCATCGCCATGCTGGCCTATGACAGCGGCTATGCGATCGCCTACGGGCTGGGGCTGACCACGCTCTCGGTCGTGATCGCCATCGGCGTGTCCTATCTGGCACTGCTCGTCGCCACCGAAGGCGCCAGCCGTTTCGCCGTCGCGCTCGGCGGCGTGCTCATGGCGCTCGGGATCACCGCCATGCATATCACCGGCATGCAGGCGGTCGAGGGCCAGGTCGACATTCGCTTCAACGCCATGGCGACGCTGTCGGCGCTTGCGATCGGCGCGGCGCTCGCCGGCGTGGCCTTCCTGATCTTCCGCTCGCTCTCCGGCGCCAAGCGCGTGCTGTTGTCGGCGGCGTCGATGGTGCTGGCGATCGCCATCATTCACTTCGTGTCGATGAGCTACATCACCCTGATCCCTGAGCCTGGACGGCAGGTGACGGCGGCGATCGTCGAGCCGAGGACGCTGGCGGCCATCGTCATGGCGGTCTCGACGGCGCTCATCCTGGCTTCGCTCGGCACGGTTTTCCTGGCGAGCCACCTGACCGACCTGAAGGGCCTGGCGAACGCCACGATGGAGGGGCTGCTGGTGATCTACGAGGGAACGATCCTCGACGCCAACGAGCGCTTTCTGGAGATGTCCGGCTGGCAGCTCGGCGAATTGCGCGGCCGCAAACCGGACTTCCTGCTGCTGCCTGCGGGCGGACTGGCATCCGGCACGCATCACGAAACGCTGCTGACCACCCATGGCGAGACCGAACTGCCGGTCGAACTGATGGCGCGGCGGATGATCTATCGCGGCCGCAGCTGCGATATCCTGGCGGTGCGCGACCTGACGGAGCGCAAGCGCGCCGAGCAGATGATCGAGCATCTGGCCCAGCATGACGTGCTGACCGGCCTTCCGAACCGCTCTCTCTTCGACACGCGTCTCAGACAGGCGATCCAGGTGGCGCAGCGCAAGCACGCGCAGGCGGCCGTCTTCTATCTCGACCTCGATCGCTTCAAGGCCGTCAACGACCTGTTCGGCCATGCCGAGGGCGACCGTCTTCTGTGCAAGGTCTCCTCGATCCTGCAGCGCGTGGCCGACGACAGCGCCACCATCGCGCGGCTTGGCGGCGACGAGTTCGCGATCATCCAGAGCGGCAAGCCGCAGCCGGATGGCGCGCGCGACCTCGCCGACGCGATCCTTGCAGGCATCGCCGCCGAAATGGACGTCGCCCGCGATCCGACCGCCGTCGGCGTCAGCATCGGCATCGCGGTCTACCCCGCCGATGGCGATACCGGCGAGCTTCTGTGCATCAATGCCGATACCGCGCTCTACCGCGCCAAGCACGCCGGCCGCGGCAAGGCCTGCTTCTTCGACGCGGAGATGGACGCCGCCGTCAAGGCGCGGCGCGAGATCGAAAACGAGCTGCGCCACGCGATCACCCGCAACCAGCTGTTCGTGAACTACCAGCCGATCCTCGACAGCCGCAGCGGCAGCATCAGCGGCTACGAGGCACTGATGCGCTGGAACCGGCCGGGACATGGAAGCTCCGAGCCCGACGTCTTCATCAGAATAGCCGAGGAGAGCGGCATCATCGTGCAGCTCGGCGAATGGGTGCTGCGCCAGGCCTGCACCGAGGCGGCGCGCTGGCCGCAGCCGCTGACGATCGCCGTCAACGTCTCGCCGGTGCAATTCATGCTGCCCAACCTCTACGACCGGGTGGCCGCCATTCTCGAAGAGACCGGGCTCCTGCCGCAACGGCTCGAGCTGGAGATCACCGAGGCCGCCTTCATCCGCGACCGCAAGGCGACGATCTCGACGCTGATGCGACTGCACCGTCTCGGCGTGCGCATCGTCATGGACGATTTCGGCACCGGCTTTTCCTCGCTCTCCAACCTCAGGGCGCTGCCCTTCGACAAGATCAAGGTCGATCGCAGCTTTACCGGCATCCTCGAACATGACGCGGCCGCCCGCTCGATCGTGCGCGCCATCATTGGGCTGGGCCACAGCCTCGGGATACAGGTGGTGACCGAGGGCGTGGAAACCGAACTGCAACGCCAGATCGTCACCAACGAGGGCTGCGAGCAGATGCAGGGGCTGCTGCTCGGCAAGCCGGACATCGAGCCGAGCGTGAAGATGGCGGCGCGCGAGAGCTATCTGTCTGCACATGAGAAGGCGCAAAAGACGGTGCTGCTTTATCCGCAGGCGATCTCGACGGCGAAATAGTCCGGTCTGTCGCGGGCGGAGACAGGGCCGGAAGACAGACCCGGGCGTTTCGGATAGGCTGTGCCTTCCCGCCGATCTCTCAGACGTTTCGCCGCCGACATGACCGATAATCCCGACGCCCTGCGCAGCATTGATGTTCACGAAAAGCTTGAGATCTTCACGGATGGCTGCTGCGAGCCCGGCTCGCGTGATGGCGGCTGGGGCTTCGCCGTCTATCGCGACGGCGTCGAGATCGCATCCGCTTGCGGCGGCGCAGCCGGCACCGCCAACAATGCGATGGAGGCGACCGCCGTTCTGAAGGCAGCGCAATGGGCCAACATCCATGCAGCGGAGGCGAAGGTGACGATCTGGTCGGATTCGATCCACGTCGTGAAGGGCTGCAACGACTGGCGGCCGATCTGGCGCAACAACGGCTTCAGGAAGATCACCGCCAATAGCCGGCTCAGAAGCCGTGGCATCGCCGATGCCGATGTGTGGAGGGCGATCGACGCGGCGCTGTCGCGATCAACGATGATCACGGTTTCATGGTGCAAGGGCCATGCCGGCACCGAGGGGAACGAACGGGCCGACAGGCTGGCGGACAGCGGGCGGCTGTCGATCGCGTTGAAAGCCCCGCTCACGCGATCGCGATGATCTCCAGCTCCTGACCGCCGGCATCGACCACGTCGCCGACGGCCTTGCCGATCAGCACACGCGCCACCGGCGAGACGTAGGAGATCGATCCGGCCTTCGGATCGGCCTCGTCCTCGCCGACGATGCGATAGATCTGCACGCGCCCGTCCTCGCGCTCGAAGGTGACGAGGCTGCCGAAGGCGACGGTGTCGCTGGACGTAGGCGCGGGCATGAGCTGGGCGGTGCCGAGGCGGGCCGCGAAGTAGCGGGCATCGCGTAACGGCGCGGCACCCTGGCGGCGGCGCTCGTTGATGTCGTCGATCCCCAACGTCGCCTCATAGGCCTCGCGCGCTTGGCTGAGATTGAGCTCCAGCGCCTTCAACCCGGCCTCGGTGACGAGGTTCGGATGCGGCGAGATCGGCCGATCGGGGATCAGCGTTTCCGATGCCGTTTCGAAGCTTTCTTCCTTGGTGAAGGCGACCGCCAATCTCTACTCCATATCGATACCGGGACGTCTTCGTCCCTTGCTTGATCGCAACAGCATATACCGGCGCGGCGGCGAGCGCCAACGCCGGTCGAAATGCGTCGTGTAGTCCCGCTTAGTTCGTCGTGCCGAAGACGACCTCTTCCAGCCATGGATTGGAGAACTTGTGTTCCGGGTCCATGCGTTCGCGCAGGCGGGCGAAGTCGGGGAGCTTCGCGTAGTTCCTGCCGACATGTTGGCGGGTGAAGACCTTGCCCCAGTGCGGCAAGGGCGAGAACGGCGCCAGCGCCTGCTCGATCTCGGCGGCGGCGGCATCGACGGCCGCCTGGTCGCGAACCCAGGTGAAGTGGATCGACAGCGTATCGCGATTAAACTGCGGGCTGAGCCACAGGCTGTCGGCGGCGACGGTGCGGAGTTCGCCCGATTGGACGAGATGCGCGAATTTGGAGCGGATCGACAAGAGCGCCTCGACGGCGGCGGCGCCATGCTTGCGGGGCACGTGGTATTCGGATTGGATCTCGGCGCCGCTGCTCGGCGTGAAACCCATCTTGAAATGCGGCAGCCGGTCCGACCAGCGACCGAAGGCGCCGAGCTGTTCGGTGGCGTTTTCGGCGTCTAGGCCGATGATCGGATGGCGCTTGATGTCGGCATTGACCGCGCCGTGCAGGGCATCGGGATGATTGCCGCTCTTTTCCGTTTCCTTCAGCCAGACGGCACCGGCCTTCTCGCCCCATTGCGTGAAGACGCTGACGCTATAGGCCGCCGCCATGATGGCATCGAGATTGGACAAGAGCGCATCCCAGCTCAGCCCCTCGTAGACGTGCTGCGCGACCTGGAACTCCGGCTGGACATCCAGCGTCACGCGGGTGACGACGCCGAGCGCGCCCAGATGCACGACCATGCCCTCGAAATTCGCGTCGCCGCGCTTCACCTTCACCAAGCTGCCATCGCCGGCGACGAATTCGAGGCCGGAGACCGCCGTCGCCAAGTTGCCGTTGCCGTCGCCCGAGCCATGCGTCGCGGTGGCTATCGCGCCGGCGATCGAAATGTGCGGGAGGGATGCGAGATTGTGGATGGCGAGCTGGTGGCGCTGCAGGAAGAGCGCGAGCTCGCCATAGGTGCAGTGGCCGGCGACCGAGACCTGGCGGCCGTTGCTCTCGACGACGGGATCGATCGGCAGGCGCTCGAGCGACATGGCGGAGCTGCCATCGACGATGGCGTTGAACGAGTGGCGCGAGCCGAGCGTCTTTACCGCCGCCGACCGCGCGACGATCGCGCTGATTTCCTCGCGCGAGGACGGGTAATGGCAGTCCTTGAAACCATAGTGAAAGCTTTCCGCCCAATTGGCGGCAGGCACCTGCGTCATGAAAAAACCTCCTCATTTCACCCTCGGATCCCGGGGGATTGGTAGCATGACGATGGAGGCGGAGACAGAGGAAACCCTCTTCCCCTGCGCTACGAATCTCCTAGATTGCCGAGTATTCGCATGTGCTTATCATCGGGGAGGATGGAATGGCGGAGAAGACGAAGGGTGCGGCAGGCGAGGAAGCCGATGCATCGCGGCTGATCGACCGGCGGATCGCGGAGCTGACCGACTGGCGCGGCGCGATGCTGGCCGATGCGCGGCGCATCATCCGGGACGCCGATCCAGAGGTGATCGAGACGTGGAAGTGGCGCGGCGTACCGGTGTGGGAGCGTTCCGGCATCATCTGCACCGGCGAGACCTACAAGACCGCGGTGAAACTGACTTTCGCCAAGGGCGCATCGCTCGACGATCCCTCCGGCCTCTTCAACGCCAGCCTCGAGGGCAATGCCCGGCGCGCCATCGACTTCCACGAAGGAGACACGATCGACGCGCCGGCCCTTACGGCACTCGTGCGAGCGGCGATCGCGCTCAACATGACGAAGGCCACGAGGAAACCGAAGGGCGGTTGAGCGGGCGGTCCGCCTAGCCACCAATGCGGAGGATAGCCCCATGCCGAAGATCGACATCGCCACCGTAGCCCGCGTCAAGGGCTCGCCTTACCCCGAGCCACATGCGGCGGCCTGCGCCGAGCGGATCCGCCAGCGGCTGGGTGATGCTGGCGGGCTTTCCGATTTCGGCATCAACCTGATGCACCTGCCGCCGGGAAACTGGTCGAGCCAGCGGCACTGGCACTCGCATGAGGACGAGTTCGTCTATGTGCTCTCGGGCGAGGTGGTGCTGGTCGAGGATGAAGGGGAGACCCCGCTTCGCGCCGGCGATTGCGCCGCCTTTCCGAAGAATACCGGCAACGGCCATCACCTGATCAACCGGTCCGATGCGATGGCGATCTATCTGGAAATCGGCTCGCGTGACATGGCCGATCTCACCACCTGTTCCGACATCGATATGATGAGCGCGAATGCCGATGGCCGGTTCGTTCACAAGGATGGGAGGCCCTATGCGCGGCCTTGACACCCCTGCCCCTCCCTTCACCGATGAGAAACGGGGACGCGTACTATTCATTTGTTCATGATTATATGCGAGGCATCTCCTACACGGACTTAGGTGGGGAGCACGTTTGCAATGGTTGTTGCGCGCGCATTCGGTACGTCTTCCGCGGACGTGAAGCAGCGGGAACTCGAGCGCCTGGCGGCGCTGGAGCAGCTCGACCTGCTCGATTCACCGCGCGATGAAGGCTTCGAGCGGATCGTTCGGCTGATCAGGGAAGTGTTCACCGTCGACGTCGGCCTGGTGTCGCTGATCGACGCGCACCGCCAGTGGTACAAGGCCTGCTCCGGATTTTCGAACAGCGAAGTACCACGCGAGGATTCCTTCTGCCGCTTCGTGGTGGACCTCGACACGGCCGTGATCGTGCCCGACGCCACGCGCGATCCGCGTTTTGCCGCGCACCCCGCCGTAACAGGCGAAAATCACGTTCGCTTCTATGCCGGCGTTCCGCTGCGCACCAAAAGTGGCCATACCGTCGGGACCGTCTGCGCCATCGACCGCACGGCGCGCTCCTTCGGACGCAAGGACCTCACCATTCTTGAGGAGATTGCTGGCGTCGCCATGGACCGCATCGAGCTGATGCAATCGGCGGCGACCGACAGCCTGACCGAGGGACTGACGCGACGCGCCTTCAAGGAAGAGACGGACCAGCTGATCGGCCTTGCGCTGCGCAACCAGAAAAGCCTTGCCTGCATCGTGCTCGACATCGACCACTTCAAGACCGTCAACGACACGCATGGCCACGCGGCCGGCGACGAGGTGCTGAAGGCGGTGTCCTCGATCTGCCGCTCGGTGCTTCGAAGCGGCGACCTGTTCGGCCGGCTGGGCGGCGAGGAATTCGCGATCATCCTGCCCAATGTCGACCGCGAGGGCGCTCTCGTCATTGCCGAGAGACTGCGGCTGGCGATTTCGGCCGAGCCGATCGTCGGCGAATTCGGCGCGCTCGCGGTGACGGCGAGCTTCGGGATTTCGGCGCTGTCGATCGTCTGCAAGGAGATCGACACGCTTCTGGCGCAGGCGGACGCCGCCATGTACGAGGCCAAGCGCGGCGGCCGCAATCGCTGCGTCAACTTTCAATCGATGAGCGCCGATCAGCCAAGCGGCGCGCGCCGGCGGGTGCTGAAGGCCGGCTCGATCCTGTTCAACGACCGCCGCTCGACGATCGACTGCACGATCCGCTCGCTCGGCGCCGACAGTGCTGCTCTCTCGGTCTCCAGCTCGACGGGAATCCCGGCCGAGTTCGTGCTCATGATCAAGGGCGAAGGCTTCGAAACGCATTGCCGCGTGGTCGCGCAGGACAGGCAGAACCTGGAAGTTGCGTTCCGGGGCTGAGCCGGATGGCGCCGAAACGGCGAAAAAGTGGCGAAATTCGTAAGAATTCGAAACAACTTGTGACTAAGTGGCTCCAAAAGCTGACCTTTTCGTCTTGAAGCTGAAACATAGATAGCGGATATTACGTGCACGTTAAGGAAGACGTCATGATCCGTATGATTGAAGATCCCGCCGAACTGGCCGGCGAAGACATCACCGGCAAGTACATCTTGCGGAAATTGAACTACCATTGGTTCGCCTACGGCAAGGCGGGCATCGTGACCGCGTGCAAGGGCACGATCCTGCAGATCGACCGCGAAGAGACCGTCTATTCGGAGCGCTGGGGTCGCCGCGCCTATACGGGCAACGGCAAGCGTTATCCTGGTGGTATCTGCCCGATATCGGCCATCGCCTGCGTCTGCGATACGCCGGATGAGGTGAACGCCGTCATTCAGCTCGATGTCGAGGCACAGGACGAATTCTATCAGCTGATCGCCAAGACCGAAGCGCGCGTGCAGGCTCTGGCCGCCGCCTCGCGCAACCAGATCTATCTCGCCGCCGCCGAATAAGGCGCCGGCCCCTCTCCCGGGCGCGGTTCGCGCCGGGATTACATCTCAAACCTCATAGCTTCTTGGCGTTTTCGAGCAGGCGACGGATATATTCCAGCGTCAGCTCGCGCTCGAATGTCTTGAAGCCATCGAACAGAGCAAGATCGGCCTCACGGGCGGCCACGACAGCGTCATTTTCCATCGTCCTTGCCCTGTCTGTCAGGAAGACCAGCTGGGCGCGCTTGTCGGAGGGATGCGGCCTTCGCTCGATCAGGCCATCGCGCTCCATGCGCGAGAGCGTGTTGGCCATGGTCGCCTGCTCGATATCGACGCGGGTCAGCAGCTGCTTCTGCGTCAGCCCGTCCTCGGCCCAGAGCTCCAGCAAAATCGGAAACTGACCCGGCGAAAAACCCAACCTTGCCGCGCGCTGCTGCAGCGAGCGGGCAAAGCCCTTGGCCAGCTGGCTGGCGAGATAGGCTCCCGAGTCCATTCGTTCCGTTCCCATTTTTTCAGTTAGGCGCAAAACCCAGCCACGAGCAATGCAACAAATCGTATGCGATGCTTTGAAAGACAGACATTCATATTCATACAGCTGGAGATAGTGCAGAAAAACAAAGCCGCCATAGCCCGGAGGTAAGGCTATGGCGGCTTCAAATAGGGGACAAAGGCCCGGAGAGGGGATGAGGCCTTTGTCCAAGTCCAATGCGGCGGGGGACGAGCCGGCAATCAGACCCTCGACGTGATCAATGTCGCGTCGGTGATATTTATTTGTAGTTCCGAATGTGGCTTTTCAAGGGAAAGAAAAGAATTGACTATTACATTTTGGTAACAGTCCGGTGAGCGGCTTATGCGAGACTCACGCTGCGGGCGGCGGGCGCAGCCCGACGATGCGCTCCAATTCGGAGACGCGCGCGTCGAGGTCCTTCAGGGACATGCGGTTCTGATAGCTGTCCTGCAGCGCGTTTATGACTTCGTTGTACTGGCGAACTCCATCTAAGCGCAGTTCCTGGACATGATCGGCGATATCATGGGTCCGACCTTCCAGGTCGTCTATGCGCTTCAGGATCGCGTCGAGCCGAGCTTCCATCTCCGAGCGAAACTGACCCACCTCCGAGCGAAATTGCCCCATCTCGGTTCTCAGTTGACCGACGTCGGTTCGTGCCTCGCCGATCTCAATTCTCAGCTGGCCAACTTCCAGCTTCACCTTTCCCATGTCAGCCCTGAGTTCGATCAACTCGCCCTCGAACTTGTTCATGAAGCGCCCTAGCTTGATGAACTCGACATCGTACCGACCAATTGCGTCGACCTGGCGAGCGATCTTGGTATTCAACCCCTTCACGCCATCAAGCAGCATGGAGATCTGGTTGAGAATATACCTCTGCGATTCGGGTTCTCCAGACATTGCGGACTCCCTTTGGCCTCCGCCTAATGTACGGGCGAAAAACGCCTGGAACAAGCCGCAGCTATTGAGGGGTTATGGCCGTTTCCACCCGTTTTCCGGCACTTCCCAAGCATGTGCGCAACGCGCCAGCACCCTAACTTTATATGGACCTCGCAGGGCGGTCGCGCTATCCATGCTGCCATGAAAAAAGGCGATCATCTCTTTCTTGTCGACGGCTCCGGATTCATCTTTCGAGCCTTCCATGCCCTGCCGCCGCTGACGCGCAAATCCGACGGGCTGCCTGTCGGCGCCGTCTCGGGTTTCTGCAACATGCTGTGGAAGCTCCTGACGGAGGCGCGCGACACGTCGGTGGGCGTGACGCCGACGCATCTGGCCGTCATCTTCGACTATTCGTCGAAGACCTTCCGCAAGGATCTCTATGACGCCTACAAGGCCAACCGCTCGGCGCCGCCGGAAGAGCTGATCCCGCAGTTCGGGCTGATCCGCCAGGCGACGCGCGCCTTCAACCTGCCCTGCATCGAGACCGAGGGCTTCGAGGCCGACGACATCATCGCCACCTATGCGCGGCAGGCCGAAGCGCTTGGCGCCGACGTGACGATCGTCTCCTCCGACAAGGACCTGATGCAGCTCGTCACCGATAACGTCCACATGTACGACAGCATGAAGGACAAGCAGATCGGCATTCCCGACGTGATCGAGAAATGGGGCGTGCCGCCGGAAAAGATGATCGACCTGCAGGCGATGACCGGCGATTCCGTCGACAACGTGCCCGGCATTCCCGGCATCGGCCCGAAGACGGCGGCGACGCTGCTTGCCGAATATGGCGACCTCGACACGCTGCTTGCGCGCGCCACCGAGATCAAGCAGGAGAAGCGCCGGCAGACGATCATCGAGAATGCCGACAAGGCGTGGCTGTCGCGTGAACTCGTCAAGCTCAGGACCGACGTGCCGCTGGAGCTTGCCGTCAACGACCTCATTCTCGAGGCGCAGGACGGGCCGAAGCTGATCGGCTTCCTGAAGGCCATGCAGTTCACCAGCCTGACGCGGCGCGTGGCCGAGGCCTGCGAGTGCGATGCAAGCGCCATCGATGCCGTCGACGTGCCGGTCGAGTGGGGCGCCAATGCGCATGGTCCTGATCTCGACGTGGCCGAACCGGCGCCTGTTGCCGGCGGGACGCCTGAGGTTGTCGGCGATGCCGTCGCTGTTCCGACTAAGGTCAATGGCTCCGCCGCGCCCGAGGGCAGCTTCACGCCGTCCGATTTCGCCAAGTCGCGGGCGGACGCCTTCGCCAACCTGCCCTTCGACCACTCGCGCTATGTGACGATCCGTGATGTCGCGACGCTCGACAGGTGGATCGCCGATGCGCGCGAGACCGGCGTGATCGGCTTCGACACCGAGACGACCTCGCTCGACGCGATGCAGGCCGAGCTCGTCGGCTTCTCGATGGCGATTGCCGATAACGCGAAGAGCCCAACGGGCGTCAACATCCGCGCAGCTTATGTGCCGCTCGGCCACAAGACCGGCGTCGGCGATCTCTTGGGCGGCGGCATGGCCGAGAACCAGATCGCGATGCGCGACGCGTTGCCGAGGCTGAAGGCGCTGCTCGAGGACCAGTCGGTGCTCAAGGTGGCGCAGAACCTGAAATACGACTACCTGCTGATGAAGCGCTACGGCGTCGAAACGAAGAACTTCGACGACACGATGCTGATCTCCTACGTGCTCGACGCCGGCACCGGCGCGCATGGCATGGATCCGCTGTCGGAGAAGTTTCTCAACCACAAGCCGATCGCCTACAAGGACGTGGCCGGCAGCGGCAAGTCGAACATTTCCTTCGATCTCGTCGATATCGACCGGGCCACGCATTACGCGGCGGAGGATGCCGATGTAACGCTCAGGCTCTGGATGGTGCTGAAGCCGCGGCTGGCGGCCGAGAAGCTCACCACCGTCTATGAGCGGCTGGAGCGGCCGCTGCTGCCTGTTCTCGCGCATATGGAAGAGCGGGGGATTACCGTCGACCGGCAGATTCTGTCGCGGCTCTCGGGCGAGTTGGCGCAGGGCGCGGCGCGGCTTGAGGACGAGATCTACCAGCTGGCCGGCGAGCGTTTCAACATCGGCTCGCCGAAGCAGCTGGGCGACATCCTGTTCGGCAAGATGGGTCTTGCCGGCGGCTCGAAGACAAAGACCGGCCAGTGGTCGACCTCGGCCAGCGTGCTGGAGGACCTGGCGGCGGCGGGGCTGGAACTGCCGCGCAAGATCGTCGACTGGCGGCAGCTGACCAAGCTCAAATCCACCTATACCGACGCGCTGCCGGGCTATGTGCACCCGCAGACGAAGCGGGTGCATACCTCCTACTCGCTGGCATCGACGACGACGGGGCGACTTTCCTCGTCGGAACCCAACCTGCAGAACATTCCGGTTCGTACCGCCGAAGGCCGCAAGATCCGCACCGCCTTCATCTCGACGCCGGGCCACAAGCTGATCTCGGCCGACTACAGCCAGATCGAGCTGCGCGTGCTCGCCCATGTCGCCGAAATCCCGCAGTTGACGCAGGCCTTCGCCGACGGGATCGATATTCACGCGATGACGGCGTCCGAAATGTTCGGCGTTCCGGTCGAAGGGATGCCGTCGGAGGTGCGCCGCCGCGCCAAGGCGATCAACTTCGGCATCATCTACGGCATCTCGGCCTTCGGCCTTGCCAACCAGCTCTCGATCGAACGCTCGGAAGCCGGCGACTACATCAAGCGCTATTTCGAGCGCTTCCCCGGCATTCGCGACTACATGGACAGCACCAAGCAGCAGGCGCGCGACAAGGGCTATGTCGAGACGATCTTCGGGCGGCGAATCAACTATCCGGAGATTCGCTCCTCCAACCCCTCGGTGCGCGCCTTCAACGAGCGCGCGGCGATCAACGCCCCGATCCAGGGCTCGGCCGCCGACGTGATCCGAAGGGCGATGATCAAGATGGAGCCGGCGCTTGCAGAAGCCGGGCTTTCCGAGCGGGTGCGCATGCTGTTGCAGGTGCACGACGAACTGATCTTCGAGGTCGAGGACGAGGATGTCGACAAGGCCATGCCGATCATTGTTTCGGTGATGGAAAACGCCACCATGCCGGCGCTCGAAATGCGTGTGCCGCTGAAGGTGGATGCGCGCGCGGCGACCAACTGGGACGAGGCGCATTAGGGCGCCTCGTCGAAAATTCGCTAAAATTTTCTTTATCACCTAAGCGTCTGAAAAGGCTTGCATTCCCTATGATTGCCCATGTCCCGCGAGGGCGCGGAGAAGGAACTTATTAACCTTCATTTCCTAAGCCGGAAGAGGATAATAGTTGCTAATCATGAGTGAGTAGCGGTCGTATGCGCTTTCCTAGAACCAATCTGACGGATGCCGGTGAAATTTCCGCCGACATCCCGGCCGAACAGCTGCAGGAACAGGCCGGCGAGAAGCCGGTGCCGCCGATCTGGCAGAACAACTTTTCGCTGGCGCCGAATGTCCGCTTTACCCGCACGCCGGAAAGCCAGATCAACCCCCGCAAGCAGCCGGCCGAACCGGTGCAGCAGCGGGTGATGGAGCCCGCGCAGGTGGCAACACCCGCCCCGCAGCCCGCCCAAGTGGGGGCACCGGCGGCCGTGAAGGTGATGGCGCCGGTGGCCCAGCCGATCGTCGTGACGCCGCAGCCCGCCGCACAGCCGCGCCAGGGCTATGTTGCCCGCCAGGCCACCATGCAGCCTGCCGTCACCCAGCCGCAGCCGCACGTTCAGCAGCAGGCGCTGCGCAATGCCTATGCGCCGCAGCCGGCCGGCCCGCGCGCGCCCTTGGTCACGCCCGGCGCGCCCGTGTTCACGCCCAGCGCGTCCGTGGTCACGCCGCGCGCGCCCTTGGTCAACGTGCCCTTCGATGTCTACCAGCCGGCAGCCAATGTCGCTGCCGTCGAAGAAAACGCGATCGTCGTTTCCGATACCGCCGACGAAGCGCAGTTCCATGCCTCTTCCAACCTCGCCCCGATCTCCGACTTCGCCTTCTGGGAAGTGATGTCCTTCGAGGATGGCGAGGCGCCCGTCGAGCCGGTGGAAGCGGTACCGCAGGTGCAGATCGTCGCGCCGCAGACCGTCTCCGAGCCGCATTCGATCATCAGCCAGTTCCGCATCATGGAATGGCGCCCGGGCAAGCAGCCCGTGGTCGCCGCTCCCTATGCCGCGCCGCTGCCGGTTGCCGTTGCCCCTGCTCCCGTCGCGGCCCCGATCGTCGCGCCCGTCGTAACGGCTACGCCTGCCGCTTCCGTTGCAGCGCCTGTTGTCGTGGCGCCGGCCCCGACCACCGGTCGCGCACCGATCCGCCAGCCGCTTGCGGTCAGACTGAAGCAGCAGGCCGCCGCCGCCGATGCACTGGCCCCCGCCCCTGCCCCGCAGGTCTTGCAGCCGATCGCCATCGAGCCGCAGCCATCAGTAGCGCAGCCGATCGCGCCGATGCCGGTTCGTTCGCAGCCGGCGATCGCGCCGCTGGCACCTGCTGCCCGCATGGTGGCGCACAAGTTCGTTCCCTCCAAGGTCGATGCCTCGGGCTATGAATTTCCCTCCAATTCGCTGCTGCAGGAGCCGCCGGAACGCATCGGCGAAATCATGTCGCAGGAAGCGCTGGAGCAGAATGCCGGGCTTCTGGAAAGCGTTCTGGAAGATTTCGGCATCAAGGGCGAGATCATCCATGTGCGCCCCGGCCCTGTCGTGACGCTTTATGAATTCGAGCCGGCGCCGGGCGTGAAATCCTCGCGCGTCATTGGTCTTGCCGACGATATCGCCCGCTCGATGTCGGCCCTTTCGGCGCGCGTCGCCGTGGTTCCCGGCCGCAATGTCATCGGCATCGAACTGCCGAACGCGCTGCGCGAAACCGTCTATTTCCGCGAGATGATCGAGAGCGCCGATTTCGAGAAGAGCAGCTACAAGCTGGCGCTCGGGCTCGGCAAGACGATCGGCGGCGAGCCCGTGATCGCCGAGCTGGCGAAGATGCCGCATCTGCTCGTGGCCGGCACCACCGGTTCGGGTAAATCGGTCGCCGTCAACACCATGATTCTCTCGCTGCTCTACCGGATGACGCCGGAACAGTGCCGCCTGATCATGATCGATCCGAAAATGCTGGAACTGTCGATCTATGACGGCATTCCGCATCTGCTGACGCCCGTGGTGACCGACCCGAAGAAGGCCGTGATGGCGCTGAAGTGGGCGGTGCGCGAGATGGAAGAGCGCTACCGCAAGATGTCGCGCCTCGGCGTGCGCAATATCGACGGCTATAACGGCCGCGTGGCGCAGGCCAAGGAAAAGGGCGAGACGATCCACATCATGGTGCAGACCGGCTTCGACCGCAGCACCGGTGCGCCCATCGAGGAACAGCAGGAACTCGACCTGACGCCGATGCCTTACATCGTCGTCATCGTCGACGAGATGGCCGACCTGATGATGGTGGCCGGCAAGGAAATCGAAGGCGCGATCCAGCGACTGGCGCAGATGGCGCGTGCCGCCGGCATCCACCTGATCATGGCGACGCAGCGTCCTTCGGTCGACGTCATCACCGGCACGATCAAGGCCAACTTCCCGACCCGCATCTCCTTCCAGGTGACCTCTAAGATCGACAGCCGCACGATCCTTGGCGAACAGGGCGCCGAACAGCTGCTCGGCCAGGGCGACATGCTGCACATGCAGGGCGGCGGGCGCATCTCGCGCGTCCACGGCCCGTTCGTCTCCGACGCCGAGGTCGAGAAGGTCGTGGCCCATCTGAAGACGCAGGGACGGCCGGAATATCTCGACACGGTGACCGCCGACGAAGAGGAAGACGGCGAGGAAGAAGACAGCGCCGTGTTCGACAAGGGCGACATGGCCGCCGAGGACGGCAACGACCTCTACGACAAGGCCGTGAAAGTCGTTCTGCGCGACAAGAAGTGCTCGACCTCCTACATCCAGCGCCGCCTCGGCATCGGCTACAACCGCGCCGCTTCGCTCGTCGAGCGGATGGAGAAGGAAGGCCTCGTCGGGCCGGCCAACCATGTGGGCAAGCGCGAGATCGTCAATGGGCGTGGCGAAGGGGATTGAGGTTTCGCGCTACGGGGTGCAGCACAGAATGACTGGCTCAGAACCCGGAGCCCCCTCATCGCCTCGCTACGCTCCGGCACTTCTCCCCGTTGGGGAGAAGAGACTCGTGGCTGCGCTTTGACATATATTGTCACTCATTAGCCGGCTGGACATCAACGTCCAAGGTGGAGCAGGGCGTCACCCCCTGCCTCTTCTCCCCAACGGGGAGAAGTGCCGGAGCGACAGCGAGGCGATGAGGGGGTGGAGTGGAAGCGACGCCCTGAGCGACAAGCGAAGGGCACCCAGCCCTCAACTTTCTTCTTCCAAAACCCCATTCACCGCCACCCGATAAGCCGATGGCGACCTGCCGTTCACGCGCTTGAAGGCGTTGCTGAAGGCGCTTTCGGAGGTATAGCCGAGCGAGCGGGCGATGGAGGCGATGGGGGTGCGGGTTTCGCGCAGTGTCCGTTCGGCAAGGCGCATGCGCCATTCGGTGAGATAGGCGAGCGGGGCGACGCCGGAGACCGACTTGAAATGGACGGCGAACGAGGTGCGCGACATGGCGCAGGCGCCGGCGAGCTCCTCCAGGTGCCAGGCGCGCGAGGGTTCGCCGTGCATCAGGCGCAGCGCGGGCGCGATCCTGGGTTCCGCCAGCGCCTTCAGCCAGCCGGCGGGCATACGGTCGGCGGCGCTCAAGTGCGAGCGCAGGATCTCGATAAAGAGCAGTTGGGTCAGCTGCGCGGAGGCAAGCGCCGCCCCCGGCTGGCCGATGTCGCGCTCCTCGATCAGCCGATCGAGCAGCCAGCGGAAGATGACTGCCTGCGGCGAGGCGGCGCGGGTGTGGATCCAGGTGGGCAGGATATCCGACAGCAGGCCGCCCCTCAGCGGATCGAGCGCGACGTGGCCGCCGATATGGGCGAAATCATTGCCGTCGCCGAGCGTCACCAGCCGCCGTCCCGTGCCCGTGAATATGCTCATGGCGTCGATGGGCTGAAGCGCGGGATCGCTTGACAGCACGAAGCTGCGCTTCCTGGCGAGCAGGCCGACATCGCCCTCCTCGAAGCGGATCGGCTCGGCCTCTCCCTCCAGCGTCACCCAGCAGCCGCCCTTGACCACCGCGAAGAACTTGATCTTGTCGCGCCCCGGAAAGGCGATCGACCAGGGGCCGCCGGCTGTGAAGCCGCCGGTGACGATCGCCTCGGCTTTCGTCAGGCTCAGGATATCGGAGAAGGGATCAGCCAGCATTATCGAACTATCGCGCAAGTCATGCGGATTTTCAAGCATTCACAGTACGGGCCGGGCTGCCTACCTTCCCGTTATCGAGTTCGCCGCGATCCGATGCGGCGGCATGAAGCATGAGGCAAACCATGAAGACTGACAATAAAGACACGCTCGTTCTCGTCACCGGCGGCACCGGGTTCATCGCGCAATATTGCATGCTGGCGCTGTTGAAGGAGGGTTATCGCGTGCGCACAACCATCCGTTCGCCCGGGCGGGAGGACGAGGTGCGGGCGCATCTGAAGGTCGGCGGCATCGATGCCGGCGACCGGCTGTCCTTCGCGATCGCCGATCTCGACCATGACACAGGTTGGGCGGAGGCCGCCGCCGGCTGCGCTTACGTGATGCACGGCGCCTCGCCGACGCCATCCGGCGACCAGACGCGCGAGGAGGACTGGATCGAGCCCGCCGTCAAAGGCAATCTCAGGGTACTCAGGGCGGCGCGCGATGCCGGCGTCAGGCGGGTGGTGCTGACATCGGCCTTCGGCGCGATCGGCGTCGGCCATGGGCCGGACCATCGGCGGCCGTTCGACGAGACCGACTGGAGCAACCTTGAAGGCAATGTCGCGCCCTACCAGAAATCGAAGACGCTGTCGGAGCGCGCCGCCTGGGAATTCATCGCCCGCGAGGGCGGTGGCATGGAGCTTTCGGCGGTCAATCCGGTCGCTGTCTACGGCCCGGTTCTCGGCGCCGACTACTCGCACTCGATCCGGCTGATCGCCAACATGATGAAGGGGCAGCCGGGCTGCGTTAACGTCAACTCCTGCTGCGTCGACGTGCGCGATGTGGCCGACCTGCACCTGCGCTGCATGACCGACCCCGCCGCCAGCGGCGAACGCTTCCTCGCCACCGTCGGCGACAGCCTATGGATGGTCGAGATCGCGGAACTGCTGCGGCAAAGGCTGGGAGACGCGGCGGCCAAGGTCTCGACCGATGTCTGGCCCGACGAGCAGGTGCGGATCGCCGGCGAGACGAACGCGCAGCTGAAGGCCGTGGTGCCGCTCCTCAACTACGACATGAACGCGACGGGCAAGAAGGCCGAGCGCCTGCTCGGCTGGGCACCGCGCTCACGGGAGGAGGCGATCGTTGCCTGCGCCGAGAGTTTGGTTCGGCTTGGGTTGGTGTAGGGGACGATCGGGCATTGCCGCTCTCGTAGAGACACGGTCTACGTCGTGGGCGATATCAGCCTGACACCAGGGAAATAAGTTCTATACCGGCCAATGTCGCGCGTCAGTATCGACAGGTTCTGAACGGCCGCCTGCGCGCCGATCATGAAATCCGGAAGGACGCCGGTACGCGAGCCGCCAGCGCGACGATAATCGGTGAAGGCCTTGCCGGCCAGGAAAAGCGCGGCGCGCGGCATCGGCGCCCAAACAAGTTCCGCTGAATCTATGAACGCATCGAGCTCCTCGATGCGTTCATAGCGGACCGCGAGTTCGGCGTAGATGACGTCGTTGATCAGCAAGGGGCCTTCCAGGCTTGCCGCCTCGAGCTGGCCTATCGACCAGCTCGCCCATACCGGGTCGTTGGTTACCAGATCAAGCAGGACGTTGGTATCGACAAGTGTCATTCCTCGCCATGGGCCTCACCACGGGTGAGCGCCATGATCGCATCGGTATCAAGGCCGGCGCCGGCGTGTCCCCGAAGCTTCTCGAAACGGCTGACGGGCTTCTCGCTGTCCGCCCGTGTCAGCACAATGCTGCCGTCCTTGGCTCGGTGAAAATCGACCTGGCTTCCCGCCGTGATGCCAAGCAGATCGCGCACCGCCTTCGGGATCGTTACCTGCCCTTTCGATGTCACTGTGGTCGACATGCCGGGTCCTCGTAATACCTGTCTCTCTTAATGTAATACGCCCGCCGCTTCAGATCAACTCGCCCGTCGTTCACTCGAACGGCTCGAACCACAACACTCCAGCGACCTCGGACGTGCCGCCGGCATCGCTCGGATGGGCGATGCCGTTCATGACCTTTACTTCGGCGAAATCGAAGGGGCTGACGCCTTCGATGACGGCGACGTTGATGCCGAACTGGCTGGTGTTGGAGCGGCGCTGGTGATGGGTGTAGATGCCGCAGGTCTTGCAGAAGTAGTGCTTCGCCGTGCCGGTGTGGAACTGGTAGAGCGTCAGATTGTCCTCGCCCTCGACGAACTCGATGTCATCGAGACTGGCAGAGGCGGCGATGGCGCCGCGCATGCGGCAATAGGAGCAGGTGCAGCGACGAATGGTGTTGAACTCGTCCGTCAGCCGCACCTTGAATTTGACGGTGCCGCAGTGGCAGGCGGCGTTATGCTGGGGTGTTGCGTCGGTCATATCGTGCCCTTGGGTTTGTGCGAGAGACGGTAGAGAAGGGGTGTGTCGACTGCAAGACGGGATGGGATTTTGTGGGTGAGGTTGGTGGGTGAGGCCCCCTCATCCGCCTGCCGGCACCTTCTCCCCGCAGGGGAGAAGAGACAAGTGGCGGCCGCTCGCCCAGACCTTTCTCGTTTGCGAAAGGGACGCCACGATTGGGCACAGCGAGTGCGCCCAGCCCCTTCTCCCCAACGGGGAGAAGTGCCGGAGCGACAGCGAGGCGATGAGGGGGCCACGGGCTCAAATGTTGCGGCTCCAGCAACATGAACACCACAAAACCCCGCGCCGGAAACCTCTCCGCGACGGCATGAAAAGCTGGGAATGGGCAGGCGATGGTCGGTATAGGATAGGAGTGTCAGGCAATATCGCCTGCCCGATCGCATCGAGGCTTCCGGATATCCAGGCCGACAGGAGCGTCTCTCGGCCTTTCGCCTCCGGATGGATGGGAGATCCTGACGACCTCAACATCCACCTTTCAACAACCATCACAGGACGCCGGGCTTGCGCCCTGATGTGTCAGATCCGGTTCGCGACCCGGCTCCCTGTCCAATGACGCCATCAGTATCGGCTGGATGGTTTCAGCGGGGATGGATGGGGACGACGAAATCTGCAAGCGATTGATATCGCTGCGACATTTCTTGCCACAAACGATTATTATCCCCGCGACGTGGGCCTATCGGCCGCATCGTTTCAGCCGATTTCCCGCAGGAAGCCCTCAAGGACCTCGACCATGCGGCGTTCGCCCTGTTCCAAGGAGCCGCTATTGTCGAGATCGACGACGTCGTAATCGCCGCGCACGGTGAGCGGGCCGCGGGCCAGGCGGGCCATGATGTCCTCGTGGGTCTCGCGGCCGCGGGCCTCCAGACGGCTCGCCAGCACGTCGGCGCGGGCGGTGACGTTGATCACCTTCAGGCGCGGGAAGACGGCGTGGAAATGGTGCAGGGCCGAGCGCGAGCCGTTGGCGATGACGAGGCTTCCGGCTGACAGCGACACCGAGACTTCCGAGGGGATGCCGTATTTCAGGCCGTGGGCTTCCCACCATACGGAGAAGCTGCCGGCCTGCTCCATCGAGGCGAAGCCCTGGGGCGAGACGGCGAGATGATCCTCGCCGCCGGCATCGTGATCGCGGGTGATGACGCGGCGGACGAAATGGACGTCCTGCCGGCCCCGGAAATGCCGGGCGGCTGCCGCCATCAGCGTGTCCTTGCCGGCGCCGGAGGGGCCGACCACGACCACCATGATGCCGTGCTCGGTGCCGGGAACGACGTGGGGCTCGTGCGAGGGATGCGTTTCGTGCGCGGTCATGCGACCCGGCGCCCTTCGCGCCAGACGGAGCGACTGACCGGAACGCCCTCGTCGCGGAAGACGCGGACGAGATCGGCGCGCAGGCCGGTTGCGATGCGGCCGCGATCGTTCAAGCTTACGGTGCGGGCCGGGGTCGACGTGACCATGGCGATCGCCTTCGGCAGCGAGATGCTCTCGACTTCGTCGGCGATCAGGAAGGGTGCGTAGAGCAGGCTGAGCGGCACGTAATCGGAAGAGAGCACGTCGAGCACGCCGCGCTCGGCGAGATCGCGGGCGGCGATGTTGCCGGAGTGCGACTTGCCGCGCACGATATTGGGCGCGCCCATCAGGACGCTCATGCCGTTTTCATGCGAAGCCTTGGCGGCGTCGAAGCTGGTCGGGAATTCGGCGAGACGGACGCCGTTTTCGATCGCCTCGTCGACATGGGCGAGCGTGGCGTCGTCATGGCTGGCGACCGTGATGCCGCGCTCGGCGCAGACCTTCGAAATCGCCACGCGGTGCGGCGTCGAGTTGCGCTCGGATTCGGACACGCGGCGATCGACGAACCTGGCGAACTCGGCATCGGTGAGGCCGCGCTTCTTCTGGTAGTAGAAGATGTACTGGTCCATGGTCTGGAACTGGCGCTGGCCGGGCGCATGGTCCATCAGCGAGACGAGGCGGACATAGGGGTCGTTTTCGAAATCGGCGAAGTGCTGCAGCACGTTGTCGGCGGAGACTTCGCAGCGCAGGTGGATGAGGTGCTCGGCGCGCAGGCGGCCCTCTTTCTCGGCCTTCTGGATGGCATCGGCCATGTCGCGCATCTCGCCATGCTCGAAGCCGCCGTCTTCATCGGCGCCCATGCGCAGGCAATCGAAGACGGTGGTGATGCCTGACGTGACGATCTGGGCGTCGTGCGCCTGGATCGCCGCCGTCTTGTTCCAGCGCAGGCCGGGGCGCGGCGAATAGTGGCCCTCGAGATGGTCGGTGTGCAGCTCGACCAGGCCGGGGATCAGGTAATCGCCTTCGAAATCCTCGCCGAGGCGGGAGCTGCCGCTTGCGATATCCTCGATCTTTCCGTCGCGAACGAGGACCGATCCTTCGACGATTTCATCCTCGAGGACGATGCGGGCGTTGGAGAAGACGGTTTCTTTGGTCATTGTGTCGGACTTTCAACGGTCTGCGGCGGCAAGCGGCCACCAGGAATGGGCGGTGAACGGCGCGCCGCGCGTCTCTTCGACGAAAACGGCAAGGCCGGAGATCAAAAGCGGCCGGCCGGTGAACGCGGCGAAACGCTCGGCGAGAATGGTCTTCATCACCTCGGCACGCTCTTCCGGCACCTGGCCAGAGAGCGTCATGTGGAACCCGAAGTCATCCATCACGTAAGGGTAGCCCCAGCGCAACAGATTGGCCCTCTGGCTTTCGCCGAGCTTTTCCGGATTGCGCCGGGCGATATCGGCTTCCGACAGCGCCGCGCGGAAAGGCTCGAAGGACTTTACCACGGAGGCCGCGAATTGCTGAAGCGGCGGATGCAGGGAGCCCGGGACGAGGGCGAAGAACCGACCGAGCTGGCCGAGCACGAGCTCGGGTATCTCGAAGGCCGGCGTACGGTCCGCGAAATCCTCGACGGCCTGCAACAGGTCCTTTTCGGTGACCGAGGAGGCGAGCTCAAACGGCGCCTTGATGGTGGCGTGGAAGGCATAGCGGCGCGGGTCGGCGGTGAGCTCGAACTGCTCGGCGGCCGGCAGACCAGGATAATCGGGAGCCGGGTAAGTTTCGCCGGTGAAGGCATCGCGACCGAGCCAATGGGCTGCCGCCACGTTCAAGGGATCACCCTTCGGCGGCGTGAAATAGAGTGCGTATCGCAAGGCGCGTATCCCGGAAATGAATGTGAGTGCGGGAGGCAGTGTGCCGTGATTTGATCGCCCACCGCAAGCTTGCTTCCGGCTAAAAGATTTCCGTGACAGAATGATGATGATTGCGACCCGTCAATGGGTCTTTTTGCCCATCACCCGCGAGCGCACCGCATTCGAGATGTTGTCGAAGACGAAGACGACGATGAGGATGAGGAGCACCATGTAGGCCACCTTGTCCCAATCGGAATTGGTCTTCATCGATTCCAAGAGTTTCAGGCCGATGCCGCCGGCGCCGACGGCGCCGATGACGGTGGCCGAGCGGGTGTTGGATTCCCAGAAATACAGCGACTGCGAGATGAAGATCGGCAGCACCTGCGGCACTACGCCGAAGCGCTGGACGACCGCAGGGGAAGCGCCGACCGATTTCACGCCCTCGCGCTGCTTGTCGTCGACGTTTTCCAGCGCCTCGGCATAGACCTTGCCCAGCGCGCCGGTGTCGGTGAAGAAGATGGCGGCGATGCCGGGGATCGGCCCGGGACCGAAGGCGCGGGTGAAGAACAGCGCCCAGATCAGCATGTCGATAGAGCGCAGGAAATCGAAGAGGCGCTTGGTCACCCAGTTCGCCGAGCGATTGAGCGTGATGTTGCGCGCGGCGATGAAGGCCAGCGGAAAGGCGAAGAGCGTGCCGAGCAGCGTGCCGACGAAGGCCATGACCAGCGTCTGCATCAGCTTCGACAGGATATCGCCGTGCTGCCAGCTGGCATTGTTCAGGAAATTGTCGAGCGCAAGCGAGGCATTGGACATGTTGGGATCGATGCGATCACCCGACAGCATGAGGCCGGCGACCTCGACGAAGCTCCTGCCCCAGAAGGGCGATTGCGTGTCGAAGAAGAAATTGGCCCAGCCGAGGAAGCGGCGCTGCACATAGACCTGCGTCGTGCGGATTTCCGCCTGGCCCTCGAAGCCGAAGGAGACGGTGACCTTGCTGTCGTCCTGCTTCATGGCTGCCGGCGCGCCCGGCGGCAGGGTGGCGCGATCCTTCGATATCTCGACCGGATAAAGCTTGCCACCGAGATAGACGTCGACGCGCGTGGGCGTCACCTCCAGGCGGTCGGCATCGCTGCCGTAGGTGACGATATAGCCGCCTGCGGCTGTCGGCAGCATCCAGTCGATGACCGCATCCTTCGGATACTGGCCGCGGCTGTTCCATTGCGGCGTGACCTTGCCATCGACGAAGCGCAGGCGCGGCTGGGCGCGCCAGGAATACCAATCCTGGATGTAGATCGAGGCGCGGTCCCAGTTGCCATTGACGAAGGTCGGGATGACCTTGAAGAAATTGAACGAGAGCGCGAGGTAGACGATGACGAGGCCGGCGACGAGGGCGAGGCCCCAGCGCTGCATGAAGCTGCGATGGAAGACTTCGGGATAGGTCTCCAGCAGGCGCTGGCGATCGGCGGCATTGACTGTGAGCGACGACATCAGGCTGCTCCCCGGCCGAATTCGAAGGACTGCTTGCCGATCATGCGGCGGCGGAGCCAGGCGGAGAACTGGTCGACGCAGACGACGGTGACGAGAAGCATGATGATGATTGCATAGGTCTTGGCGGCGTGATCGCGGCCGATCGACAGGCTGAAGACCTCGCCGATGCCGCCGCCGCCGACGGCGCCGATGATGGTGGAGGCGCGGACGTTGATCTCGAGACGCAACAGCGCGTAGGAGACGAAATTCGGCATGACCTGCGGCAGGATGGCGAAGCGGACGCGCTCGAGCCAGCTGGCGCCGGATGCGCGCAGGCCCTCGTCCGGCTTCATGTCGGCATTCTCGACCACTTCGAAAAACAGCTTTCCAAGCGCGCCGGTGGTGTGGATCGAGACCGCGATGATAGCCGAGATCGGGCCGATCGACAGGATGGCGGCGAGCAGGCCGGCGATGACGATCTCGGGAAAGGCGCGCAGGATTTCCATGATGCGGCGCACGACCCAGCGGGTCAAACCGGCGCCGACGAGATTGGTCGAGGCGAAGAAGCAGAGCAGGAAGGCGGCGGATGCGCCGATGATGGTCGAGACGATGGCGACGTTGATGGTGATCGCCAGCTGGTAGAAGAAATTCGGGATGTAGAAGCTGTCGGTTATGTAGATGCGGTCGCTGACGTAATCGTACTTGATCGAGCCATCGGCATAGGGCGACGGCAGGTCGAACATCGCGCGGAAGATTTCCAGCGGGCTGTCCGGCACGAACTGCTTCATGAAGTCGAGGAGATAGGGAAGGCGCTCGAAGAACTTGCCGGAATTGGCGCTGTTGGCGAAATCGAGCGAGGCGCCGAGGACGATCAGGAGCACGACGATCGAGATCACGGTGTAGATACGCCGTGTCCGGACCTGTTGCTGGTAATGATCGAGAATTGTGCGGGAGCCTTGCTGCAGTCCGCCCAGGTGGTCGGGTTCGGCCACGTGCGCCATTATGAGCATCCTTGTTGAGCGAACGGCGGCACCATCATGATGCCGCCGCGACTTTATTCAGTGGTTCGGATCAACCGCCGATAACCGACTTACGAGCGTCGATGATCGTCTGGTAGAAGGACTGGTCGACCGGCGACCAATCGACATAACCGCCGCCGGTGAAGCTGTCGAAGCAGCCCTTGTCGGTCTTCGGCAGGTCGGCGAAGTAGGCGGTGACCTTCTTCTGGATGTCGGCCGGCAGCTTGTTGGACACCATCAGCGGGCCGTTCGGGATCAGCGGCGACTTCCAGACCTCGACGATATCGTCCATGTCGAGCAGGCCCTTGCTGACCATGATGCGCAGGTTGCCGGAGGTGTAGCCCTGGGCCCAGTCGCCGGTGGCGGAGCCGAAGGTGGTGCCGACGTCGAACTTCTTGTCGAGGACGCCGAGAACGAGGTTCTCATGGCCGCCGCCGAAGCCGGTTTCGGAGAAATACTGCTTGACCGGCATGCCGATGTCCTTCGGCAGCGAGACGTTCGGGACGAGGTAGCCCGAGGTCAGAATCCGGATCGGCGAAGCCGAGCTTCTTGCCCTTGGCGTCGGCGAGCGTCTTGATGCCGGAATCCTTGCGGGCGACCATGATCGAGTAGTAGCCGGTCGAGCCGTCTTCCTGCTTGGTGGTCAGAACCGGCGTAACGGCGTTCGGATCCTTGAGGTAGATCGAGGCGTAGGAGGAAGCGCCCATGACCGCGAGGTCGATGGTGCCGCCGAGCAGGCCCTGGATGACGCCGTTGTAGTTCGGCGACGGGAAGATCTGGACTTCCGAGACGCCGGTGGCGGCGACGAGGCCCGGACGTACGCACTCGGTGCGGCGAACCTGATCGGCTTCGTTTTCACCGCCGTCGAGGCCGATACGCAGGACCTTGACGTCCTGGGCGTAGGCCTGGCCTGCAACAGTGGCGATGGCGATCGTGGCCATCAGGATCTTGCGGAACGCAGACATGGTAGTCTCCTTTGGTGACATTTTTCAGTGACGCTGAGATAAGTGACTGCTGAGATGGTGGGGATCGTCGCTTTCCGGCTTTTCCCCCGGCCGGAAACTTGTCAGCGCATGACGGCGGAGGCGGCCATCACGCGCGATACGGCGTCCTGCTTGCCCTTGATGTTATCGAGGCTGGTGGACGTCATGGTTTCGTCGATGCCGGCGCCGTTCTTGTCGGTGCCGTAGATCTCGTTGACGGCATCGGCCGTCAGTTCGGACGGCTTGCCGTCGAAGACGACGCGGCCGCCGGCCATGCCGACGATGCGCTCGCAATAGCTGCGCGCGGTGTCGAGCGTGTGCAGGTTGGTGATGACGGTGATGCCCTCGCGCTCGTTGATATCGCGCAGCGCGTCCATGACGATCTTGGCGTTCAGCGGGTCGAGCGAGGCGATCGGCTCGTCGGCAAGCAGCATCTTCGGCGCCTGCATGAGAGCGCGGGCGATCGCCACGCGCTGCTGCTGGCCGCCCGACAGCGTGCCGGCCATCTGCAGCGCCGTCTGCTCGATGCCAAGGCGCTCGAGAGCGGCGATCGCCTGCACGCGTTCCTCGCGGGTGAAGATGCCGAGCAGGCTCAGCGCCGTGGAGCGGTGGTTGAGACGGCCGAGGATGACGTTGGTCATCACATCGAGACGCGGCACGAGATTGAACTGCTGGAAGATCATGGCGCAATCGCGCTGCCAGTTGCGCAGCCCCTGGCCGCGCAGGCCCGACACCTCGGTGCCGTTGAAATGGATCGAGCCCGACGTCGGCTCCTGCAGGCGGTTGATCATGCGCAGAAGCGTGGACTTGCCGGCGCCGGAACGGCCGATGATGCCGACCATCTGGCCCTGAGGGATGTCAAGCGTCACGGAATCGACGGCGATCTTCTTGCCGAATTGACGGGTGACATTCTTCAGCTCGAACATCATGCTCTTCCTCATAGTCCAGACGCGATATGAGGGAGTGCATTAGGCTTGATGGATGAACGGTGAATGTCAGTTTTATGTAACTGCTGTCACAATTGGGGCTGCTGTGGATTCATTTGTGACAGCGCCGTTCACCTTGTTGTGACAGACGTCCGCGGCAAAAAGGCCGGGTGAACGGAAGGAAATCGCCTGGATTGGCAACAGCCCTATTGAGCTGGCCAAGCTACTCGACGTTCGATATCAGCGTGACACAGCATTTCGTTGGATGCGGCCCGGTTGGGAAACCCAACCAGGACAATCTGCAAGCCTGCGATACGCGCGTATTTCATTGCTGGTATGCAATCGGTGTCGCCGGTCAGCAGTACCAGCCTATCGACAGCCTTCGATGCGCAGAAAGTAGCGATATCCAGGCCGATGCGCATATCGACGCCTTTCTGTTCGAAATCCGCCTTGAAGTCGTTATCCGTCACCGCCTGTCCGGCCGGCAAGATCTTTTTCGGTTTAAAGCCGCGAAACTTCAGTACGCCCAGCCTGACAGCAAAGAGATCTTTCGCAGCAAGCTCTCGCAGCCAGGCATCCGAGCCTGCGAAGGTCTTAGGTTCCGCTGACACCGGCAGTTTGACCGTTCCGCTGTACGGCGCACAATCGTAATAGAAAAACCGGAAAGCGTCTTCATCCGGCTCGACGCAAGCCTTGGCTATCTTCTCAATGTAATCGGGATTGTAGTTCATTCCGGCGTTTCGCGCCAAAACGCGAACATGGCCGCCATCGATCAACACCGCAACGTTCTTCAAATAAAAGACCCCCTCGGCTCGTCGCCTTGGGGGTCTCAAGATACGTGCCCGCCTACGGGCGTACGGATATAAAGCGATAATGCTACAGCGACGCCATTAGTCAATTGAAATCGTCCGTAACAACGCCTCCCGCCCCTCACCGCCGTTTCTGCAGCACCTTGTTGCCCTTCGGCCCGGTCATCTTCGGGGTGTTCTTGTCGTTCTCGTCGCGCAGCACCCGCCAGCGGGCGAGGCGCTCGGGCGCCAGCGTGCCTGACTTGACGGCGGCCTGGACGGCGCAGCCGGGTTCGTGGTCGTGGGTGCAGTCGCGGAAGCGGCAGTGTTCGGCAAGCTCGGTGATCTCGGAGAAGACCTGCTCGATCCCTTCCTGCACATCGCTGACGTGGAGCGTGCGCATGCCCGGCGTGTCGATGACCCAGCCGCCGCCTTCCATGGCGTGCAGCGAGCGGGCGGTCGTGGTGTGGCGGCCCTTGGCGTCGCGTTCGCGAATGCCGCCGGTGGCCTGCGAGCCCTCGCCGCTCAGCCCCGCCAGCGCATTGACCAGCGTCGACTTGCCGACGCCGGACGAGCCGATCAGCGCCAGCGTCTGGCCGAAGCCGCTCCATTGGCCGAGAGCCGCAGCGGCATCCTCGCTCTTGGCGTTGAGGACCACCACCGCGAGATCGCGCTGCAGGGCTTTCGCCTGCGCTTCGTATTCCGCGACGTCGGGGGCGAGGTCGGCCTTGGTCAAGACGATGACGGGCGTCGTCTCCGCCTGATTGGCGAGCGCCATGTAGCGCTCGAGGCGGGCGACGTTGAAATCGGCGTTGCAGGAAGTGACGATCAGAAGCGTATCGACATTGGCGGCGCCGAGCTGCTGGCCCTGTCGCCCTTCGACCCGGCGCTGCAAAAGCGTGCGGCGCTCCAGCCGGCGCACCAGCCTGTCGTCGTCGGGATCGACCAGGACCCAGTCGCCGACGGCGAATTCGGAGGTGTTGAGCTGATGCGAGATCGTGAGCCGGATCAGGCCATCCAGCGAGGTGACGCTCAGGCGGCTGCGATGCACTTCGGCGATGCGGCGGGGGATGAGGCCATGATCGTCATCCGTCAACTGATCGGAAAAGAACTCGGACCAGCCGAGCGAGGCGAGGAATGTCGCTTCGTGATCAATCGTCAAAGGCTCACCGGGGACTGCGGATTATGGGTCAAGGTCGGCTCCGTGCGGGACGTCTGGTGCGGCGGACATTAACGGAAGCTTCGCCGGGAAGATACGGGGTTTGCGCATACGATACCTCGAAGCGGCTTGCGACGGGCACGCGCGGATGATCCCGGCACGGAAGGCCCCCGACGAAGATCGGTGCATCTCTCGCAATTCCCATCTGACGACCTTGATTTCCGCCGAGACTTTCCCGAAAGCTGCGAAAGCCCCCAAGGAAAATTTCATGTTCGTCTCGGAAGCCTTCGCCATCGGTTCGGCCACCTGCATCGCGCTCAGCTCGATGTTCATCAACGAGCTCAACGGCCGCGTGCCGCTGATGCAGCTGGCGCGCTGGCAGCTGACCGCGGCCTTCGTGATGACGGCGCTGGCGGCGACCGTCGTCGGCGGCTGGGCGACGCTTGGGGCGTGGCAGCTCGGGTCGCTCCTCGCCTCCAGCGTGTTCGGGATCGTGATTGCCAGCACCACCTATTTCGCGGCGATCTATACGGCCGGGCCGCGCGTGACGGCGCTTCTGTTTTCGCTGGCTTCGCCATTCGCGCTGGTGCTCGGATATGTCGCGCTGGGCGAGACGATCGATCTCCGCCAGGGGTTCGGGGTCGTGCTCATTCTCTGCGGCATCGTCATCGCCATCGGCTTTCGCCGCCGTCGCCCGGCGCCGATGATCCCGCTTGCCGATGGCGAGCCGATTGCGGAGCCGGCGCCGTCCACGCCGCCCGTCTCTATGCTCGGCATAACGCTCGGGGTCGTCACCGCGCTCGGGCAGGCGCTGGGGAGCCTGACGGCGCGGCCGGCCATGGCTGGTGGTGTCGAGCCGTTCACGGCGATGGCGGTGCGCTCGGGGCTGGCGGTTCTCTGCTTCTGGGCGCTTCTGGCGCTGCCCCGGGTGCGGGCGCAGGCGAACAGCTTTCGGATGCGGGATTTCCGCCTGGCGGCCACCGCCGCCTTCTTTGGCACGGCGCTCGGAATGTCGCTTCTGATGGCGGCCCTGAAGACCGGCAATGTCGGGATCGTTTCGACGCTGTCTTCGATGACGCCTGTCGTCATCCTGCCGATGGTGTGGCTGCGCAGCGGGCAGATGCCGCGCGCGCATGCCTGGGGTGGCGCGGCACTTGCCATCGCCGGCACGGCGCTGATGAGCCTCAGCTAAGCCTCCGGCGCGAGTGGTGATCCATTCGCGTCGGAGAGGTCTGATGCGGACGGATAGGCGGCTCAGGCCTCGTATCGCGCCAGGAAATCCTCGGCGTTCAGCGCGCGGAAATCGGCGAGCGCCACGCGCAGCCGATCGTGCTCCCAATCCCACCATGCAAGCCTGTCCATGCGCTCGCCGATCTCTTTCGGAAAGCGCTCGCGGATCAGCTTGGCGGGGACGCCGCCGACGATGGTGTAGGGTGCGACATCCTTGGAGACGACCGCGCCGGCGCCGATGACGGCGCCATTGCCGACGCTGACGCCGGGCAGGAGCGTGGCGCCGTGGCCGATCCAGACATCATGGCCGATCGTGACGCGGTTTGAGCGGCGCCATTCGAAGAATTCGGTCTCCATATCCGCATCCGGCCAGTAATCGGCAGCGCGGTAGGTGAAGTGGTGCAGCGTGGCGCGCCAGGTCGGGTGGTTGGTGGCGTTGATGCGCACGGAGGCGGCGATGTTGACGAACTTGCCGATCGTGGCGCACCAGATGGCGCCATCCTGCATGACGTAGGAGTAATCGCCGAGTTCGACCTCGTCGATGCGGCAGCGCTCCGACAGCTCGGTATAGCGGCCGAGCGTCGAATTGTTCACCGAGGCGGTCTCGTGGATATAGGGCTCGAGGCCAATCTTGCGGCTCATGCTGCGATCGGCCTCCGTGGCGAGAATTTCTGCACGTCGAGAATGCGGTCGGCGACGGCCTCGCGCACTTCCTCGTCGTGAAAGATGCCGAGCAGGCCGACGCCCTTCTGTTTCTTCTCGGCGATCATCTCGACGACGACGGCGCGGTTCTTGGCATCGAGCGAGGCGGTCGGCTCGTCGAGCAGCAGGATTGTATGATCGGTGATGAAGCCGCGGGCGATGTTGACGCGCTGCTGCTCGCCGCCGGAGAAGGTGGCGGGGGGAGCTGCCAGAGCGCTTCCGGCAGGTTGAGCTTGGCCAGCAGTTCGGCGGCCTTTTGCCGGGCGACATCCGCCTTCGTGCCACGGGCGACCAGCGGCTCGGCGACGACATCGATGGCAGCGACGCGCGGCACGGTGCGCAGGAACTGGCTGACGTAACCGAGTGTGTGGCGGCGCACCTCGATGATGGTGCGCGGATCGGTGGTGGCGAGATCGACGAGGCGATCCTGGTGCTTGACCAGGATCTGGCCGCTATCGACCGCGTAGTTGCCGTAGATCATCTTCAACAGCGAGCTCTTGCCGATGCCCGAGGGGCCGCCGAGCACGACGCATTCGCCCGAGGCGACGGAGAAGGAGACATCCGAGACGACAGGCAGCTTGATGCCGTCGCGCAGATGCATGGTGAAGCTCTTGGAGACTTCCGAAACAACGAGTGGCGTTGCCATGATTGACTTTCCCTGGTTTCGCTGGTGGCGATCCGCAATCCTTAGCCGGCTTACGGATCGCGCTTTCGATTAGACCTGCAGGATCGAGGAGACGAGGAGCTGGGTGTAGGGCTCACGGGGATCGTCGAGCACCCGGTCGGTCAGGCCGTGCTCGATGACGTGGCCGTCCTTCATCACCATCATCCGGTGCGACAGCAGGCGGGCGACGGCGAGATCGTGGGTGACGATGATGGCGGCGAGGCCGAGATCGTTGACGAGGCCGCGAACAAGATCGAGCAGGCGCGCCTGGACGGAGACGTCGAGACCGCCGGTCGGCTCGTCCATGAAGACGAGGCGCGGGCCGGTGACGAGGTTGCGGGCGATCTGCAGGCGCTGGCGCATGCCGCCGGAAAAGGCGCGCGGCTGGTCGTCGATGCGGCTCTCGTCGATCTCGACACGGCTCAGCCAATCGACCGCGGTCGCGCGGATATTGCCGTAGTGCCGATCGCCGATCGCCATCAAGCGCTCGCCGACATTGGCGCCGGCCGACACCGTCATGCGCAGGCCGTCAGCCGGATTCTGATGCACGAAGCCCCAGTCGGTGCGCATCAGGAAACGGCGCTCGGCCTCGCTCATGTGGTAGAGGTCTCGGTACTGGCCGTCGCGCATGTGATACTCGACGCTTCCCGTGGTCGGCATCAGGCGGGTGGAGATGCAGTTCAAGAGCGTCGTCTTGCCGGAGCCGGATTCACCGACGATCGCCAGTACCTCGCCGGGCCAGAGCTCGAAGGACACGTTCTTGCAGCCGATGCGGTTGCCGTAGAACTTCGAGACGTCGTTGACTTTGAGAAGGGGGGTGTCGGTCATGGCTATGCCTCCGCGGATGTGTGTGTGAGGGCATGGAGCGTGGCGGGTGGGTTACCCCCCTCTGTCCTGCCGGACATCTCCCCCACAAGGGGGGAGATCGACTCGTTGCGATGTTTACGCCAGCCAATGCATGTGGAACGAGCGGTTGCGCCCAGCCAATCTCCCCCCTTGTGGGGGAGATGCCCGGCAGGGCAGAGAGGGGTATCCCCGGCAGAACGCCGAACTTGAAGCGCCCTCATTCCGCAGCCTCCCGACCCTGCGCCAACATCTCGCCGGCATGGCCATGCTCCCGCCGGTCCTCGCAATGATCCGTATCCGAGCAGACGAACATGCGGCCGCCCTTGTCGTCGAGGATCACCTCATCGAGATAGACGTCCTCGGCGCCGCAGAGCGCGCAGGGCTTGCCGAAGCGCTGGATCTCGAAGGGGTGGTCCTCGAAATCGAGGCTGACGACTTCGGTGTAGGGCGGGACGGCGTAGATGCGTTTTTCGCGGCCGGCGCCGAAGAGCTGCAGGGCGTCCGACATGTGCATTTTCGGATTGTCGAACTTCGGCGTCGGCGACGGGTCCATGACGTAGCGGCCGGCGACCTTGACCGGGTAGGCGTAGGTCTTGGAGATGCGGCCGTTATGGGCGATGTCCTCGTAGAGCTTGACGTGCATGAGGCCGTATTCCTCGAGCGCGTGCATCTTGCGGGTCTCGGTCTCGCGCGGCTCGAGGAAGCGCAGCGGCTCGGGGATCGGCACCTGGTAGACCAGCACCTGCCCCGCCCCGAGCTTTTCTTCCGGGATGCGGTGGCGGGTCTGGATGATGGTGGCATCCTTCGTGTGCGTGGTGACCGCGACATTGGCGACCTTCTGGAAGAAGGCGCGGATGGAGACGGCGTTGGTGGTGTCGTCGGCACCCTGGTCGATGACCTTGAGCACGTCATCGGGGCCGATGATCGAGGCCGTGACCTGCACGCCGCCGGTGCCCCAGCCATAAGGCATCGGCATTTCGCGCGAGGCGAAGGGAACCTGATAGCCGGGAATGGCGATCGCCTTCAGGATGGCGCGGCGGATCATCCGCTTGGTCTGTTCGTCGAGATAGGCGAAGTTGTATGTGGCGAGATCGCTCATTCGGCTGCCTCCTTGAGATCGTCATCGCCGCCGTTGCGGGCGGCGTCGAAGTCGTTGCGCATGCGGCGGACGAGATCGAGCTCGGCCTGGAAATCGACATAGTGCGGCAGCTTCAGATGCTCGACGAAGCCGGTCGACTGGACGTTATCGGCATGCGAGATGACGAATTCCTCGTCCTGCGCGGGCGCTGTGACATCCTCGCCGAGCTCGCCTGCCCGAAGCGCACGATCCACCAGCGACATGGACATGGCCTTGCGCTCGCTCTGGCCGAAGACCAGGCCGTAACCACGGGTGAACTGCGGCGGCGCCTTGGAGGAGCCCTTGAACTGGTTGACCATCTGGCATTCGGTGACCTGGATGGAACCGAGCGAGACGGCGAAGCCAAGCTCGGGCACATCAAACTCCACCTCAACCTCGCCGATGCGGATTTCGCCGGTGAAGGGGTGGTTGCGGCCATAGCCGCGCTGGGTGGAATAGCCGAGCGCCAGAAGGAAGCCCTCGTCGCCACGGGCGAGCGCCTGCAGGCGCAGATCCCGGCTCATCGGGAATTCCATCGGCTCGCGGGTGAGATCGCCGATCTCGTGATCCTCCGGCATTTCGCCATCGCCCTCGATCAGGCCTTCATGGGCAAGGATTTCCGAGACGCGCATGACGCGGCCGGTTTCGGCTTCGCGCAGCACCGGCTCCTCGACCGCGCCATCCTCGAGCAGCGAGGGGTCGAGCAGGCGGTGGGTATAATCGAAGGTCGGGCCGAGCAGCTGGCCGCCGGGCAGGTCCTTGTAGGTGGCGGAGACGCGGCGCTCGATCTTCATTTGAGCCGTATCGATCGGCTGCGAATAGCCGAAGCGCGGCAATGTCGTGCGGTAGGCGCGCAGCAGGAAGATCGCCTCGATCATATCACCGCGCGACTGGCGCACGGCGAGTGCCGCCAGCGTGCGGTCGTAAAGCGAGGCTTCGGCCATGACGCGGTCGACGGCAAGCGTCAGCTGGGCGACGATCTGCTCGATGCCGATGGCGGGGAGCGCGCGATCACCACGGCGGCGATCGGCGAGCAGGCGGTGGGCATTCGAAATGGCGGCCTCGCCACCTTTGACGGCAACATACATGGGTCACATCTCCGTTGCGGTGATCTTGGTGGTGCGCGGCAGGCAGAGGAAACGGCTGCCCGAGGTGAGCACGATGTCGACGCCGCGCGGGAAGAGCGCGCGATTTTCCGTCCACAGATGCAGGAAGCGTTCCGGCAGACCAAGCGGCGCGACGTCGGTGACGGTCTTGATGCCGGGGCCCATCAGCGCGAGACGGCGACCGCCTTCGAGATCGGGCAGCTCGATGACGAGCGTCGTCGAACGATCGGGATATTCCTGGGTGCCGGAGGCAAACAAGCCGAAGGAGGAGAGCGTGGCGCCTTCATCGACAAAGGCGAAGCGGGCTTCGGCCTTTTCCGGCGTCACCGGCGCGCCGGTGTGGAAGCCGAGCCATTGCGGCGTGGCGGACTTGGCCAAAGCAGGCGAGAGCCAGACGGGAGTGTCGTGATCGCACAGCGTCAGCGCGATGGCACCGGCTGCAATGCCGAGCGGCGCCGGCGGCTCGGCATCGGGCGACACGGTCTGGATGGTGCCGGGGCGAGCCATGGCATCCATCATCAGCTTGAAGACGCTTTGGGCGTGGAACACCGGCTCGGCGAAGCCGCCCGACAGGGCATCTGCGTTATGCGTTTCAGTCTTGAGGGGCATCAGTCGTCTCCGCGAACCATGGTGAAGAAATCGACGCGGGTGGCCGCGGTCTCGTCGGCCTTCCTGTTATCGGCATCGGCGACGCGGGCCGCGATCGGCGCAAGCAGGGTGTTTTCGATAGCGTCGCGAGTGGCCGGCTCCTGCCAGAGCGCATCGAAGATCGCCGAGAGGCGGGCCTTTTCGCGATCGGTACCGAGCGCCTGGGCATGGCCGATGGTGCCGGAAGCGAGGCGGATGGTGGCGCGGGTGACGGTGACCTCGCCGAGATTGAAGGCGGCTCCGCCGCCGCCCATGCGGCCGCGCACCATGACGAGGCCGGTTTCGGGGCCGCGCACGGCTTGCGCCACCGGCTTTTCCGCCAATGCCTGCCAGGCCGCTTCCAGCTCCTGCCGCTCGGCGCGGGCGAGCAGATCGACGGTGCGCTTGCGCGCCCGGTCACCCTCACCCAGCTCGGTCTTGCCTACCTTCTTTTCCGCTAAGGTCATCGCCACATCCTTTAAATGTCTATTGATATAGACAACCATACAAGCTATACCTAGACCTAAATCGCCGAGGTGACAAGCGTGTGACATTTCGGGGGCGCATAAGATAAAGGGCTAAAATGGCTGGGCAGGTTCAGAGACAGACGGGCGTGGCGCTGTGGCGACAGATCGCCGACCGGATTCGCCAGGCAATCAGCGCCGGCGCCTACGACGAAACGGGCATGGTGCCGCCGGAGATGACGCTGGCCACGCAGTTCGGCGTCAACCGCCACACGGTGCGCAGCGCGCTGGCGGCGCTGGCGCAGGAGGGGATCGTGCGCGCCGTGCAGGGTCGCGGCACGCTGATCGAGCGCAAGGAACGGCTGAACTTTCCGATCAGCAAGCGGACGCGCTTCAACAGCGGCATCGGCGAGCAGGCGCGCGAGACGCGCGGGCTGTTGCTCGGACATGGCGAGGAGGCGTCCAGCGACGAGGTGGCGCGCTGGCTGAAGCTTGCGCCGGGGACGAAAGTGATCCGGCTGGAGACCGTGCGCAAGGCGGATGGACGGCCGGTCTCGAGCGCGACCTCATGGTTTCCGGCGGCGCGTTTCGCGGGCATGCCCGAGGCCTACGAGAAGACGGAATCGATCACCCGCGCCTTCGCCGACCTCGGCCTGTCCGACTATATCCGCGCCACCACCGAAATCACCGCCGCCCACGCCGAAGCCGCCGATCTCTCGGCGCTGGAGCTGACGCCGGGCGCGATCGTGCTGATCACCAAGGCGATGAATACCGATCTCGACGGCGTGCCGGTGCAATATTCGGTGACGCGGTTTGCCGCTGATCGGGTGCAGTTCACGATCGAGAATTGAGGGTTATCCTAGCAACATGGAGAGGGCGCAGCACGGGCGTGCGTGAACCCCCTGGCATCCCTCATCCCGGACTTGGTCCGGGATCCAGCAGCGTCGCGTCTGCGGCGCGAGGGAGTCCTTCAACCCAAGGACTTGGGTTGACTGGATCCCGGCACAAGGCCGGGATGAGGGTGGAGAGTTTGGACGCAGCCAGAGACGGGCTCAGTGCGCGCCGGACATGTCGCCGAGGACTTCCTTGGACGCGACGGTCGAGTCGGCGTTGAGCTTGTAGACCATGGGAACGCCGGTCGCGAGGTTGACGCCGAGGATCTGTTCCTTGGTGAGCTTGTCGAGCACCATGACCAGCGAGCGCAGCGAATTGCCGTGGGCGGCGACGAGCACGGTTTCGCCGCGCAGCACGCGGGGCAGGATCTCGGTGAGATAATAGGGCCAGACGCGGGCGCCGGTGTCGCGCAGGCTTTCGCCACCCGGAGGGGGAACGTCGTAGGAGCGGCGCCAGATGTGGACCTGCTCCTCGCCCCACTTGGCGCGGGCGTCGTCCTTGTTGAGGCCGGAGAGATCGCCGTAGTCGCGCTCGTTCAGCGCCTGGTCCTTGATCGTCTCGAGGCCGGTCTGGCCGACGTTCTCAAGGATGATCTTCAGCGTGTCCTGGGCGCGCTTCAGGTCGGAGGTGAAGGCGATGTCGAACTTGATGCCGGTCTCGGCGAGCGCCTTGCCGCCGGTGTTGGCTTCCTGAACGCCGAGCTCGGTGAGCTCCGGGTTCTTCCAGCCGGTGAAAAGGTTCTTCAGGTTCCAGTCGCTCTGGCCGTGGCGAACGAGGACGAGGGTACCACTCATGAGAAATGCCTCCGAAAAAGATCAGTTTTGGGAAAGCCCGAGAACATCGAGCATGGAATAGAGACCCGGCTTCCTGTCGCGCGCCCAAAGGGCCGCCTTGACGGCGCCGCGCGCGAAGATGGAGCGATCGCCGGCGCTGTGGGCCATCGAGACGCGCTCGCCTTCGCCGGCGAAGATGACGGAATGTTCGCCGATGACGGAGCCGCCGCGCAGCGTGGCGAAGCCGATCGTGCCCGCTTCGCGCGCGCCGGTGTGGCCATCGCGGACGCGCACGGAGTGGGTTGAGAGATCGACGCCGCGGCCCTTGGCGGCGGCTTCACCGAGCAGCAGGGCAGTGCCCGAGGGGGCATCGACCTTGCGCTTGTGGTGCATTTCGAGGACCTCGATGTCCCAATCGGCGGGATCGAGCGCGCGCGCCGCCTGTTCGACGAGAACGCTGAGCAGATTGACGCCGAGGCCCATATTGCCCGATTTGACGATGCGGGCATGGCGGCTGGCGGCCGAGATCTTCTGTTCGTCCTCGACCGAGCAGCCTGTCGTGCCGATGATGTGGACGATGCGGGCCTGGGCGGCGAGCGCGGCGAATTCATTGGTGGTCGCGGGCGTGGTGAAATCGAGCACGCCATCGGCATGGAGGAAGGCGGCCAGCGGATCGTCGCCGATCAGGACGCCGTTGGGGCCGAGGCCGGCGATCTCGCCGGCATCCTTGCCGATGAAGGGCGAGCCCGGGCGGCCGACGGCTGCGTGCAGTACGACGCCTTCGATCTCGTGCACCATGCGGATGAGCGCCTGTCCCATGCGGCCCG
This sequence comes from Rhizobium sp. AN80A, assembly GCF_030053015.1. Classification (NCBI taxonomy): domain Bacteria; kingdom Pseudomonadati; phylum Pseudomonadota; class Alphaproteobacteria; order Hyphomicrobiales; family Rhizobiaceae; genus Rhizobium; species Rhizobium sp. AN80A. The sequence continues at coordinate 2,665,447 of NZ_JASJPX010000003.1, forward strand.
CTGCACCAACCACCACCAGTTTCATCGCAGCATCGCTCATGTCAGGCGTCCATCATTCACGTATCAGAAAGTCTCGGAGGCCGCGGGCCTCTGAAGATTGTTGAGGCGAGCGTAAAGACCGTCGCTGCGCTTCGCAAGCGTCTCGTGATTGCCCTCTTCGACGACGCGGCCCTGCTGCATGACGACGATCTTGTCGGCGCGCACGACGGTCGAGAGACGGTGGGCGATGACGACGACGGTGCGGCCGGTCATGGCTTCGTCGAGCGCCTTCTGCACGGCGGCTTCCGATTCGGTATCGAGCGCGGAGGTCGCTTCGTCGAGAAGCAGGATCGGGGCGTTGCGCACCAGCGCGCGGGCGATCGACAGGCGCTGGCGCTGGCCGCCCGAGAGCGTCACGCCGTTTTCGCCGACCGGCGTGTCGTAGCCTTCCGGCTGTGCGACAATGAAATCGTGGGCGTAAGCGAGACGCGCGGCTTCCTCGATCTCGGCATCGCTGGCATCGGGACGGCCGTAGCGGATGTTGTCGCGGATCGAGCCTTCGAAGAGATAAGGCTGCTGCGAGACATAGGCCAGCTGCTCGCGCAGCGACTTCTTCGTCACATGGGCGATGTCCTGGCCGTCGATCAGGATCTGGCCGGCCTTCGGATCGTAGAAGCGCGGGATGAGGTTGATGATCGTCGACTTGCCGGCGCCGGAGGGGCCGACGAGCGCGGTGGTCTTGCCGCCTTCGGCGACCATGTCGACGCCATCGAGCACATTGTCGTTGCCATAGGCGAAGGCGACGTGCCTCAGCTCGATGCGGGCCTCGGTGACGACCAGGGGCTTGGCATCCGGCAGGTCGCGCTGGCGCGGCTCCATGTCGAGCAATTCGTAGATCATCCGCGCGTTGACGGCGGCGCGCTCCATCTGCACCTGAAGCTTGGCAAGGCGGCGGGCGGGATCGTAAGCCAGGAGCAGCGCGGTGACGAAGGAGAAGAAGGCGCCGGGCGGCACGTTCTGATAGATCGAGCGGTAGGCGGCGTAGGCAAGAACGCTGGCGACGGCGAAACCGGCAAAGCTTTCGGTCATCGGCGCGTTGCGCTCCGACAGCCTTGCGATCTTGTTGGCGCGGCCCTCGGCGGCGACGATGATCTTGTTGACCTTCTCCTCGAGCTGGCCCTCCATCGTGAAGGCCTTGACGATGGAGATGCCCTGGATGGTCTCCTGCATGGCGCCGAGCACGTGGCTGTTGAGGTCGATCGCTTCCTTGGTGGCCTGGCGCAGGCGTTTGGAAAGGTAGCGCAGCGCCAGAAGCAGCGGCGGCGCCAGGATCAGGACGGCGAGGCTGAGCAGCGGGTCCTGATAGACCATGACGCCGAGCAGCGCCACGAAGGTCAGGAGGTCGCGGGCGGTGGAGGTGATCGTCAGGTTGAGGACATCGCGGATGCCGCCGACATTCTGGCTGACCTGGGCGGCGATGCGGGCCGAGCGCGCCTCGTTGAAATAGCCGACCGACAGCGTCATCAGATGCACGTAGAGGCGGCTCTGGTAACGGGCGACGATGTTGTTGCCGATCTTCGACAGCGCCACCGCCTGGCCATAGCTGGCGAAGCCGCGCACGACGAAGGCGATGAAAATCGCCAGACAGATGATCCACACGACATCGGCGCGCCTGTTGGCGAAGGCCTCGTCGATGATCGAGCGCATGATCCAGGCGGTGAAGGCCGTCGACAGCGCGACGAGGACAAGACAGCCGATGGCGACGACGTAGCCCCAGATGTGCTCGCGGCCGTTTTCAGCGATGATGCGCTTCAGAACGGCGGTGACCGTACCGCTGTCAACGGGTCGCTGCTGGGGATCGGATGAACGCAATAAAGACTTCCTGTCTCGTGGTCATGCGAGCCGCAAGTGCGGCCCGCGCTCGAGCGGCTCTATAAAGAGTTGACGCCCGTTTGGCTAGATCGGCTATCGACCCCAGCGGCGGCCATCCGTCGACACGCCAAACGTATCGGGCCGGCGGGCGTAGGAAGAGAGGCCGGAAAGCGCCGCCAGCGGATGGGTAACGACGTAGGTCGGGATGGTCGAGAGAAGTGCCGTATGCGGCGCCTTGTCCTCGAAACCGGCGCGAAACTCGGGCTTGCGCAGCGCGCCCAGGATCTTCTGGCTGATGCCGCCGGAGAGGAAGACGCCGCCACGGGCCATGAAGATCATCGCCATGTCGCCGGCAACGCGGCCGAGATAGGTCGAAAACAGCGAGATGGTCTCGACGGCGACCGGGTCGCTTTCGGCCAGCGCATGCGAGGTGATGTCGGCCGGATCGCTGTATTTCGGCGCGATGCCATCGGCGGCGCAGATGGCGCGGTAGAGATTGACGATGCCCCGGCCGGAGAGGATCTGCTCGGCGGACACGCGGCCCTCGATGGTCTCGACATGGGGGAAGATTTCGAGATCGCGCTTGCTGCGCGGCCCGAGATCGACGTGGCCGCCTTCGCCCGGAACCGGGATCCAGGCGCCGCGCGCATGCACGAGGCCGCCGACGCCGAGGCCGGTGCCTGGCCCGAGCACGACGCGGGAGGCGACCATGTCCTCATGGGCGTCGGGATTGCCGAGACGCTCGCGGTGCTCCGGCGCCAGATCGGAGATGGCGAGCGCCTGCGCCTCGAAATCGTTGACGACGAGAACATCCTCGAGCCCAAGATTTTCGATCATGGTCCTGGGGCGAACGACCCAGTCGCAATTGGTCAGCGGGATCTCGTCGTCGCTGATCGGGCCGGCGACCGCGAGGATCGCCGAACGCGGCTTGACCGCGCTCTTTTCCAGGATGGTGGCGCGGATGGCGTCGTCGATGGTTTCGAAATCGGCGGTGCGCACGTTCGGGAAATTGACCTGTTCGGCATCCGCCGTCTCGATGATGGCGAAACGGGCGTTGGTTCCGCCGATATCGCCGATCAGGATCGGGAAGGGCATGGAGGCGTCGCTGGTATCGAGCTGGTGCATGGCAGGTTCCGTTGTTGCGCGTTCGCGCGCCGCTTAGGCGTGAAGATTGGCGATCAGCCTGTCGGCCGTGGCCTCGTTGAGCGCCATTGGGATATCATAGACGATCGCGAGACGCATCAAGGCCTTGACGTCGACATCGTGCGGCATGGGTGTCAGCGGGTCGACGAAAAAGATCAGGGCATCGACCTCGCCGGTGGCGATGAGCGCGCCGATCTGCTGGTCGCCGCCGAGCGGGCCGCTCTTCAAGCGTGTAACATCGAGAGCGGGAGCGGCGTCGAGAACGCGGCCGCCCGTGGTTCCCGTCGCGAAGATCGTCCAGTGCGTCCTGAGCGTTTCCTCGTTGCGGCGGGCGAACTCCGCCATTTCGTCCTTCTTCTGGTCATGCGCGATGAGCGCAAGGCACTTGCGGCCGGCCATCAGAAGCTCCCCCTCTAAATTCACTGGCAAAATTCAATCGATTTGACCGCTTCTATACGAAGCGATCAGGGTTTTAAAGTGCGGGATCGCTGTGTTTCACCGCGCCGCGTGTCATTGCGCGGCGGGCTTGTCATCAGGGACGGGGCCGAGATCGGGCAGCTCTTCGTCGCTGGCGGCCGCCGGCTGGGCGGCGGGGGCAACGCCGAGCGCTTCGGCGGCCGAGGCGCCGCCATAGGTCGCCGCGCGCATCGAGGAGACGGCCGGGGCGTCGAGAACAGCCTGGCAGGCCTTGGGCAGATCGGAGACCATGACCTCGCGCGGCTTTACCGGCTTGGCATCCGGCTTCGGCGGCTTGGGCTTTGCCCAGGGCGCTGGGGTGAACCACCAGGCGAGCGACTGGTCACAGCCGTCTCCCGCCGCGACCGGAGCCTGCGGCTTGCAATTGGCCGCGCCCGGCGGGCATTTGAGCCGGACGTGGAAGTGGGCGTCGTGGCCGTATTCCGGGCGCAGCTTGCCGAGATTGGTGCGATCGCCCGTCCAGGTGTCGCACATCTTCTTCTTGATCGCCGGATTGACGAAGATGCGCTGCACCTCGGGGTAGCTCGCGGCGCGCATCAACAGGCGCGCCTGGGCCGCGCTCCAGACATTGGGATCGATCGTCAGAAACGCGTCCTTCTTCAGCATCGAGGTGAAGGGCAGTGCCTCGCGCTGGTCCGTGGTCATGCGGTAGGATGGCATCGGCTTCAGCCAGATATCGGCGTCGAGGCCGATCTGGTGCGAGGCGTGGCCATTGAACATCGGCCCGCCGCGCGGCTGGGAGATATCGCCGATCAGAAGACCCGGCCAGCCGTCATATCTGGCGGCGTCGCGCGACAGCTGTTCGATGAAGGACAGCATGGCCGGATTGCCCCAGCGGCGGTTGCGCGACAGGCGCATGGCCTGCCAGGTCGGACCATCGGTCGGCAGCGCTTCGGCGCCGGTCATGCAGCCCTTGGCGTAGAAGCCGAAAGGTTGCGGGCCGCCTTGCGTGGGAAGCTGAACGCCGCCGAAGATCGCCTTGGCGCTGCCGGGGCTCGGCTGTTTCTGCTGAGCGGCGGCATCGCCGGCGACGAGGCTGGCGCCGATCAAGCCAGCCAATGCCAGTTTACCGATGGAGGAAAGCGCCTGCGCGATACGGAAAGCCATGCCGTGTCCTGAACTGCTGCCCGATTGGGTCGAGTGATTTGTATTAGACTTACCGCGAAAAGCGATTCTGGTGAATCGATGTTTTTCACGGCCGCCGTGGGCCTTGCGTCGGACGCGTCGCGGCGGCTTGTTGCTCCCTTGCGCTCACATTTGCGCGAAGCCGGATAAAAAAGGTGGCGTCACCTGTTTTTCGCCTGCATTTCGCCTATCCTCGGACGAAGCGAAACAATTGGGGCTGGCGAATGGCGCGTGCGTGGTCGAGACTTGGTTTGGTGTTTTCCCTGCTGGGCGCTGCCGCCCTGCCCTTGCAGGCCGTGGCCCAGGAGCCGACTTTCAAGATCGGCAGCTCCGTCATCGGCGAGCTGAAATACAAGCCGGGCTTCAAGTATTTCGACTACGTCAACCCGGACGCGCCGAAGGGCGGCAATCTGAGGCTTTCGGCATCGGGAACCTACGACACGTTCAACCCGCTGCTGTCCAAGGGCCAAGGCGCCGTCGGCCTGACGCTGCCCTTCGAGACGCTGATGAAACCCGCCGATGACGAGCTGCTTGCCTCCTACGGGCTGCTGGCGGAGGGGCTCTCCTATCCCGACGACGTCTCGAGCGCGACGTTCAGGCTGCGCGCCGAAGCCAAGTGGGCGGATGGAAAGCCCGTCACGCCCGAGGACGTGATCTTCAGCTTCGACAAGGTGAAGGAGCTCAACCCGCTCGCTTCCAACTACTACGCGCACGTGGTGAAGGCCGAGAAATCGGGCGAGCGCGACGTGACCTTCACCTTCAACGAGAAGAACAACAAGGAACTGCCCAACATCCTGGGGCAGCTGGTCGTGGTGCCGAAGCACTGGTGGGAAGGCACCGGCCCCGACGGCAAGCCGCGCGATATCGCCAAGACCACGCTGGAACCCGTGATGGGCTCCGGCCCCTACAAGATCGCCGCCTTCTCGGCGGGCGCCACGATCCGCTACGAGCTGCGCGACGACTACTGGGGCAAGGATCTCAACGTCAATGTCGGGCAGAACAACTTCGGCTCGATCACCTACACCTATTACGGCGACCGGGACGTCGAGTTCGAGGCCTTCAGGGCCGGCAACAGCGACTTCTGGCAGGAGACGCTCGCGGCGCGCTGGGCGACCGGCTATGATTTTCCGGCCGTCAAGGAAGGGCGCGTGAAGAAGGAGGACGTGCCGAACGCGCTGCGCGCCACCGGCATCATGCAGGCGATGGTCACCAACACGCGGCGCGACGTCTTCAAGGACGAGAAGGTGCGCGAGGCGCTGAACTACGGCTTCGACTTCGAGGAGCTGAACCGCACCGTCGCCTTCAACAGCTACAAGCGCATCGACAGCTATTTCTGGAACACCGAGCTTGCGTCGTCCGGCCTGCCCGAGGGGCGCGAACTGGAGATCCTCAACGGTCTCAAGGACAAGCTTTCGCCCGACGTCTTCACCAAGGCCTATTCGAACCCCGTTGGCGGCGACCCGCAGAAGAGCCGCGACAACCTGCGCACGGCGATCAAGCTGCTCAAGGAGGCCGGCTGGGAGATCAAGGGCAACCGTATGGTCAATACCGCGACCGGCAAGCCGATGAGCTTCGAAATCCTGCTGTCGAGCCCGGTATTCGAGCGCTGGGCCGTGCCCTACGCCAACAATCTCAAGAAGATCGGCATCGATGTGCGCGTGCGCACCGTGGACGCCTCGCAATATACCAACCGGGTGCGCAGCTTCGATTACGACGTGATCTGGAACGTTTGGGCGCAGACGCTGAACCCCGGCAACGAGCAGGCCGACTACTGGGGCTCCGGCTCCGCCAACCAGCAGGGCTCGCGCAACTATGCCGGCATTTCCGACCCCGCCGTCGACGCGCTGATCCGCATGGTGATCTTCGCGCCCAACCGCGACGAGCAGGTGGCGGCGATCAAGGCGCTCGACCGGGTGCTGATGGCGGGGCATTATGTCGTGCCGCTGTTTTACCGCGACACGCAGTCGATCACCTACTGGAACACGATTACCCGGCCGGCCGAGTACCCGGCCTACTCGACCGGTTTTCCGGATGTCTGGTGGTCGTCTTCCGCGCAAAAGTGAGCGGGCTTGCATTGGCCCGGCGGCTGGGCTCCAAATGGACCAGCCGAATCACTTCGGACGATGATCAGCGCCGGGACGGAACGGCAAAGGAAGGCTTGACGATTGAGCGGCGATAGACTGGACAGCCTACGACAGAACTCCCCGGAGGCCGCTTACTGATGGGAGCCTATATCCTTCGCCGCCTGCTTCTGATGATCCCGACGATTGTCGGCATCATGGCCATCTCGTTCACCGTCATCCAGTTCGCGCCGGGCGGGCCCGTCGAGCAGGTGATCGCGCAGCTGACCGGCGATGCGCAGGGGGCTGACGCCCGCCTTTCGGGCGGCGGCGGCGACCTGATGGGCTCCGGAATGGATGACGGCGGCTCGAAATATCGCGGCGCGCAGGGGCTCGATCCGGAGCTGATCAAGAAGCTCGAGAAGCAGTTCGGCTTCGACAAGCCGCCGCTGACGCGCTTCGGCGAGATGATGTGGAACTATATCCGCTTCGATTTCGGCGAGAGCTTCTTCCGCAATACGTCCGTTCTCGATCTGATCAAGGAGAAGCTGCCGGTCTCGGCCTCGCTCGGGATCTGGATCATGATCTTCTCCTACGGCATCTCCATTCCGCTCGGTATCCGCAAGGCGGTGAAGGACGGCTCGACCTTCGACGTATGGACCTCGGGCGTGATCATCATCGGCTATGCCGTTCCGAGCTTCCTGTTCGGTATCCTTTTGATCGTGCTTTTCGCCGGCGGGTCGTTCTACGACTGGTTTCCGCTGCGCGGTCTCGTCTCCGACAATTTCGACCAGCTTGCGTGGTGGCAGAAGCCGCTCGACTATTTCTGGCACCTGACGCTGCCGCTGATCTCGCTGTCGCTGGCGGCTTTCGCGACGACGACGCTGCTGACCAAGAACTCCTTCATCGAGGAGATCAAGAAGCAGTATGTGGTGACGGCGCGGGCCAAGGGGCTGAACGAGCGCAAGGTGCTCTACGGCCACGTGTTCCGCAACGCCATGCTGATCATCATCGCCGGCTTTCCCGGCGCCTTCATCTCCGCCTTCTTCACCGGCTCGCTGCTGATCGAGAACATCTTCTCGCTCGATGGACTGGGGCGGCTCGGCTATCTCTCGGTGGTCAACCGCGACTATCCGATCGTGTTCGCGACGCTCTATATCTTCTCGCTGCTCGGCCTCTTCGTCAGCCTGATCTCCGACCTGATCTACACCTGGATCGATCCGCGCATCGACTTCGAGCGGAGGGACGTGTGATGGACACCGCCGCAAAGCCCGCGACCGCCACGCCCGTGAAGCCGCCGCGCAAGGGGCTGCTCTCGCCCACCAACATCAGGCGCTGGAAGAACTTCAAGGCCAACCGGCGCGGTTTCTGGTCGCTCTGGCTGTTTCTGCTTCTCTTCGGGCTCAGCCTGTTCGCCGAATTCATCGCCAACGACCGGCCGATCATCGCCTCCTACAAGGGCGAGATCCTGTTTCCCGTGCTGGTCAACTATCCGGAGGAGAAGTTCGGCGGCTTCCTGGCCGAGACCGACTACCGCTCCGACGTGATCGCCGACGAGATCAAGGCCAATGGCTGGATGATCTGGCCGCCGATCCGCTATTCCTACCGCTCGGTCAACTCCAACATCCCGCATTCGGCGCCGACCGCGCCCTTCTGGATGATGGGCGCCGAGGAGCGATGCTCCGGCTACCCGCAAGGCGTCAACGACCCCAACTGCACCTGGAACAATCTCAACTGGCTGGGAACCGACGACCAGGCGCGCGACGTGCTTGCCCGGGTGATCTACGGCTTCCGCATCTCGGTGCTGTTCGGGCTCATCCTGACGATCTGCTCGGCCATCGTCGGCGTCAGCGCCGGCGCGATCCAGGGCTATTTCGGCGGCTGGACCGATCTTCTGCTGCAGCGCTTCATCGAGATCTGGTCGTCGATGCCGGTGCTCTACATACTCCTGATCATCGCCGCGATCCTGCCGCCGGGCTTCTTCGTGCTGCTCGGGATCATGCTGCTGTTTTCGTGGGTCGGCTTCGTCGGCGTGGTGCGCGCGGAGTTCCTGCGAGCGCGCAATTTCGAATATGTCAGGGCGGCGCGGGCGCTCGGCGTCAGCAACCGCACGATCATGTGGCGGCACCTTCTGCCGAACGCCATGGTGGCGACGCTGACCTTCCTGCCCTTCATCCTCTCCGGGTCGATCACCACGCTGACCTCGCTCGACTTCCTCGGCTTCGGCATGCCGCCCGGCTCGCCCTCGCTCGGCGAGATGATCGCCCAGGGCAAGGCCAACCTGCAGGCGCCGTGGCTGGGGCTGACGGCGTTCTTCGCGATGTCGATCATGCTGTCGCTGCTGATCTTCATCGGCGAGGCGGTGCGCGACGCGTTCGATCCGAGAAAGACCTTCGGATGAGGGCGGCCTCGTCATGGCAGGGGTTTGCGGGTAGAGTTGTGTTTTACGCAACGTTTGGAGCGTGACCGTCATGAATAAGATCGTGCGTGATCATTATCCCGTCGCCAACCTTCCCGAGGATCTGAGGGAGGGATTCGCCGATGATGCAACGGTGCGTGTTGTCGTCGAGGTCGAGGGAAAAACCAGCCTCGATCGCAACCTTTACCCTGGCCTAAGCGAGTCCCAAGACGAACCTCGAAAGCCGATGACCGCGGCCGAGCTTATCGAAAGAATTCGGGAATATCAGAGGCACCACCCAGAAGGCGTCACTACGGAAGAGGCCGTTGCGCGCATCCGGGCTTTGCGTGACGAATGGGACGATGAATGAACCCGCCGTCACATCTATATTTGGATACGAATATCTTCATCGACCTATTCGAAGGTGGCCCCGCGACCCGACAGCTCGAGACCCTGCTTATGTTGGCGCGGGACAAACAATCAGAACCTTATTTTTCCACCAGCGAACTTACGTATTCCGAACTGATCGTGAAACCCTATAAGGCGAGAGATGATGAAGCCTTGGCGGTTTACGATGACATGCTGAAAACCAGCGAATGGCTAAGCGTTTTGCCGGTGGACCGGACAATTCTTCGCTATGCGGCAATGATGCGTGCAGGGAGCGGCAATCTGAAGCTGCCTGACGCGATTCATGTCGCGACGGCCTTGCAAATCGGCTGCTCGCATTTTCTGAGCGCCGATCTGGGCATCCGCGGGCCGTACAGCTTGCCAGAAGATGCGACCGCTGCTCCTCTTGTTGTTCTCCGCCCCGACGACGCCACCCTGACCTCCCTGATCGAGAGCCTGTCCTGATGTCCGAACCCTTGCTGTCCGTCCGCAATCTTTCCGTCGCCTTCCACCAGGGTGGCGCGAGTTCCGTGGCTGTCGATGGCATTTCCTTCGACGTCAACAAGGGCGAGGTGTTGGCGCTGGTGGGAGAGTCCGGTTCGGGGAAATCGGTATCGGCCAATTCGATCCTGCGGCTGCTGCCCTACCCCTCGGCCAGCCATCCCTCCGGCGAAATCCTGTTCAAGGGCAAGGATCTGCTCAAGGCATCCGACAAGGTGCTGCGCGAGGTGCGCGGCAACGACATCACGATGATCTTCCAGGAGCCGATGACCTCGCTCAACCCGCTGCACAATATCGAGAAGCAGATCGCCGAGATCTTGGAGTTGCACCAGGGGATCAAGGGACAGGCGGCGCGCACGCGGGTGCTCGAGCTGCTCAACCAGGTTGGCATCCGCGAGCCGGAAAAGCGGCTGAAGGCCTATCCGCACGAACTCTCGGGCGGGCAGAGGCAGCGCGTGATGATCGCCATGGCGCTCGCCAACCGGCCGGAACTGCTGATCGCCGACGAGCCGACGACGGCGCTCGACGTCACCGTGCAGGCGCAGATCCTCGAACTCCTGCGGCAGCTGAAGGGTCAGCATGGGATGTCGATGCTGTTCATCACCCATGACCTCGGCATCGTGCGCAAGTTCGCCGACCGGGTCTGCGTGATGACCAAGGGCAAGATCGTCGAGACCGGGACGGTCGAGGAGGTCTTCACCAATCCGCAGCACCAGTATACCCGCCATCTGCTGGCCTCCGAGCCGCGCGGCGAGCCGCCGCTCGCCGACAGCTCCAAGCCGATCGTGATGCAGGGATCGGACATCAAGGTCTGGTTCCCGATCAAGGCGGGGCTGATGCGCAAGGTGGTGGACCACGTGAAAGCGGTCGACGGGATCGACCTGTCGCTGCGCGCCGGGCAGACGCTGGGCGTTGTCGGCGAATCCGGCTCCGGCAAGACGACGCTCGGGCTGGCGCTCACCCGGCTGATCTCCTCGCAGGGGCGGATCAGCTTCGTCGGCAAGGATATAGCCAGCTATTCATTCACCGAGATGCGGCCGCTGCGCAACCAGCTGCAGGTGGTGTTTCAGGACCCGTACGGCTCGCTCAGCCCGCGCATGTCGGTGGGCGACATCATCGCCGAGGGACTGCAGGTGCATGAGCGCGGACTTTCCTACGAGGAGCGCGACCGGCGCGTCTGCTGGGCGCTGGAGGAAGTGGGGCTCGATCCCACCACCCGCTGGCGCTATCCGCATGAATTCTCCGGCGGCCAGCGGCAGCGCATCGCGATCGCCCGCGCCATGGTGCTGAAGCCGCGTTTCGTGATGCTCGACGAGCCGACATCGGCGCTCGACATGAGCGTGCAGGCGCAGGTGGTCGATCTCCTGCGCGACCTGCAGCAGAAGCACGACCTCGCCTATCTCTTCATCAGCCACGATCTCAAGGTGGTGAAGGCGCTGGCCAACGAGGTGATCGTGATGCGCTTCGGCAAGGTCGTCGAACAGGGGCCATCGGCCGATATCTTCAGCGCGCCGAAGGACGATTACACCAAGGCGCTGATGGCGGCGGCCTTCAACATCGAGGCGCGGCCAACGCCCGCAGTGCAACACTAGCGACATCAGAGCCCGGACACCATGCCAGCCCCCATTCTCGTCGACCTCAAGTTCAATCCCGATACCGTCGAACGCATCCTGAAGACCGCCTTTCTCGATCGCGGCAGCGTCAATGTCGCCGATCCCGAGACAAGGAGCCGGGATCTTTCCGGTCTCGACTACGCGCTTCTGTGGAAGCCGGATGCCGATCTGTTTTCGCGGGCGCCGAACCTGAAGGTGATCTTTTCCGGCGGCGCCGGCGTCGACAGCTTCATGAACCTGCCCGGCCTTCCCGACGTGCCGATCGTCCGCTTCGTCGACCACAGCCTGACGACGCGGATGAGCGAATGGGTTGTCATGCAGTGCCTGATGCATCAACGCGGGCAGAGCAAGCACGACCGGCTGCAGCGCCGGCGCGAATGGGGCCGCGACGTGGCGCCGGAGGCATCGGAACTGACTGTCGGCGTCATGGGGCTGGGCGTGCTTGGTCAGGATGCTGTCAAGAAGCTGAAAATCATGGGCTTCAACGTCATCGGCTGGTCGCGCACAGCCAAGCAGATCGAGGGCATCGAGACCTTCGACGCGGGCGGGCTCGATGCCTTTCTTTCGAAGACCGACATCCTCGTCGGCCTGCTGCCGCTGACGCCGGAGACAACGAAGTTCTACAACACCGCGCTGTTTTCCAGGCTGCGCCAGGGCGGCGCGCTGCAAAAGCCCGTGTTCATCAATGCCGGGCGCGGCAAGAGCCAGGTCGAAGCCGATATCGTCTCGGCGATCGAGACCGAGGTGCTCGGCGGCGCCTCCCTCGATGTCTTCGAGGTAGAGCCGCTGCCTTCGGAAAGCCCGCTCTGGGATCTGCCAAACGTGTTCATCACGCCGCATGATGCCGCGAGTTCGGAGGAGAACGCGCTGTTTCGGCATGTGGAGCGGCAGATCGCCCGCTTCGAACGCGGCGAACCGCTGCAATATGTGGTCGACCGCGGCCGCGGCTACTGAAGCGGAATGCGCCCCCCGGGGAACCATCGTGCCGGGTAACCGTTTGTTTCCAGTGGTTTTGGAGCATGCCCGGCAGCATGCGACATCTGGCAAGGAGGCACGCATGGCGCAGCAGATGCGAAGAGAATGGGTAAAGACCGATGGCGCGCTGCATGAAGAGCAGCAGATCGATCCCGTCAAGGCAAAGCAGGGCCACACCGGCCGGCGTATCCTGACGCTTCTGGTCGTGGCGCTGGTCCTCGCCTTTCTGGTCTGGATTCCGGTGGAAATCTGGGGCCAGCGTCAGGCAACCGACGTGGCGCCGCAGCAGCCCGGCCAGCAGCTTCAATCCGAGCAGCCGGCGCCCGCCAAGCCCTCGCCTTCGCTGCAGAACGGCACCGCCGTTCCGACGGAGACACCCGCGACCCCGGGCAGCCAGCCGCCAGCCCCGGCGACCGCGCAGTAGGCCCGCGCACTGGAACGTACCAATGGAAGGCACCCTCCGCAAAACCATGCGAGAGGGTGCTTTTGACCGCGCGTGTCCGTCCGCGCAGGCATTTGTTCTGGACATTGCCGGCCGAGTTTTCGATAAGAAACAGCACAGGCCGGTTGTCCTGCGCCGGTTTCGGCGCCCGCACCCGGATTGGATAGGGTGGATTCGATGGCGAAGACAGATATTGCACGGCGCGTTTACAACCACGCTTGGAAACTCGATCCCATCGTCCGCAGCCTGATCGACACGGACTTCTACAAGCTGTTGATGCTGCAGATGATCTGGAAGCTCTATCCAGAGGTCAACGCCACCTTCACCGTCATCAACCGCACCAAGCGCGTGCTGCTTGCCGAGGAGATCGACGAAGGGGAACTGCGCGCGCAGCTCGACCATGCGCGCACGCTCAGGCTCTCCAAGAAAGAGATGATCTGGCTGGCGGGTAACAGCTTCTACGGCCGCGCGCAGATCTTCGAGCCCGAATTCCTGGCCTGGCTGTCGCATTTCCAGCTGCCGGAATACGAGCTTTCGAAGCGCGACGGGCAGTACCGGCTCGATTTCCACGGCTCCTGGAAGGAGACCACGATGTGGGAGATCCCGGCGCTCGCGATCATCAACGAGCTGCGCTCGCGCTCGGCGCTGCGCGCGCTCGGGCCGTTCACGCTCGACGTGCTCTATGCCCGCGCCAAGGCGCGCATGTGGGAGAAGGTCGAGCGGCTGCGGGAATTGCCGGGCCTGCGCATCTCCGACTTCGGCACGCGGCGGCGCCATAGCTTCCTCTGGCAGCGCTGGTGCGTCGAGGCCTTGAAGGAAGGCATCGGCCCGGGCTTCACCGGCACCAGCAACGTTCTGCTCGCCATGGACAACGATCTCGAGGCCGTCGGCACCAACGCGCATGAGCTGCCCATGGTGGCGGCCGCCTTGGCCGAGACCGACGAGGAGCTGCGCAATGCGCCCTACAAGGTGCTGCGCGACTGGAACACGCTTTACGGCGGCAACCTTCTGATCGTGCTTCCCGATGCCTTCGGCACGGCGGCCTTCCTGCGCGACGCGCCGGAATGGGTGGCCGACTGGACCGGCTTTCGCCCCGACAGCGCGCCGCCGATCGAGGGCGGCGAGAAGATCATCGAGTGGTGGAAGAAGATGGGGCGCGATCCCCGGCAGAAGATGCTGATCTTCTCCGACGGGATGGATGTCGATGCGATCATCGACACCTACAAGCATTTCGAGGGCCGCGTGCGCATGAGCTTCGGCTGGGGCACCAACCTCACCAACGACTTCGCCGGCTGCGCGCCGACCGAGATCTCCGGCCTCAACCCGATCTCGATCGTCTGCAAGGTGAGCGACGCCAACGGGCGCCCGGCCGTCAAGCTCTCCGACAATCCGCAAAAGGCCACGGGCGAACCGGAAGAGGTGCAGCGCTACCTCAAATTCTTCGGCACCGAGGATCTGGTCGAGCAGGCCGTGCTGGTCTGAGACGCATTTTTACTGCGGATGTGTATGGAACGAGGGAACGGCCACGTGATCTCGTGACAGCGACGTGACGTCAATCTGCCGCCCGACCCCGTTCTTAAGTTAACGGCGGTCGCGTTCCGAGGCTGCGTTTACAGGATATTGGCGCGGATGCAAGGCAGCATGCCGCGCATGATTGCTGATCAGGCTGAATTTACTGCCGCAACAATTGCATTGTTTATGTAGCAGAATAGTTGGTCAGACACGCGTTCGTATTCGGCCTGCTCGGCGCCATCGAAACCCATGTCATTCCATGATCCCATACCGCCGAATACCGATGCACTTTGACACGCGTCTAGTATCAATTCGGCTTCTTTGGACAGCAAACCATCTCGAGATATGTCCTGATGATAGCCGTGCTTGTTCCCCGAACGCAAAGTGTCCAGTGCTTTTGCAAAAGCCTCTGTAAATCCACCGCAGTTATTTCTTTCGGAAAAGCTATGAATTTCCTCTAGGCTTCTCTCAAGAGCATCTGTGACATTGCGAATTGGCAGCGCCCCATCCCTGGGTGTCTTCCCAGTCGAGACCATCGCGTAAGTAACCCGCCAAATTCTTCGTTCCGGCGCGTTTTGATTCCAAACCTGCCAGCGCGCTACCCAATACTCGCTTTTATCGTTGGGCAGCAAAACCTCTATTCCCCAACGTCCACCGCCGCCAACGAAGCCGGCAGACATTCTATCATCGGTAGCTGAGCTGCTTTGCGGCGAGTAAGCCAACTTGAGCGATTTGGCATTCTTGCCCGTGAGGTATTCGAACCAATCATCGGGGGTCGACGCAATTTCCTTTTCTTTAACCTTGCCAAAGAAACTTCTTTTGAAAACGACGAAACTTATCTCGTCGCAAAACTTGCAGGTCGAATTGGAGGGAAAAAACGACGGAACGCCACCATTCTTTAAATGCGCGTTGCCGTGACAAGCTAGCGCAGCCAATTGCGCGACCGTTCCATTCATAAATCAGCTCTTTGGAGGCTAAAATTTCTGTCAAAAATTCGAAAAAAATAAAATGGCGGACAAGGTGGGATTCGAACCCACGGTACGCTTTCACGTACACACGCGTTCCAGGCGTGCGCCTTAAACCACTCGGCCACCTGTCCTGCTGCTTGATTTGGACCCTTGGGCGCAAATCGTTGGAACGGCGCGATATATACCGAGGAATTTTCAGGGATCAACCTAAATCTAACAGTTTTTTGACTTCTTCCAGCAAAAGTGCCGGAAAGCGGTCCATTGCGGTTCCGGCGGCGGGGCACTAGTGTCCGATGTCGTGGAGAGTGGGCGCAACTGGCCGGGTGAAACCCGGCGGATCGGTGGCGGAGAGAGTAATGCGTTTCCTTTTGCGTTTGGCGAGCCTGATCGCGCTGGCAGTCGCGGTGATCGCCGGGACGATCGACAGCATACAGTCGGTGGCGGCATCCTCGGTGGTCATCACGCCGATGGGCGATGCCTGGCAGGACATGAATGCATCGTCCTTCGAGGCGCTGCAATCGACCGTCGCCTACTATATCCATCCGCGCGTCTACACGCTGGGCTTCCAGTGGCTGATGATGCAGCCGGCTTTCGCGGTATTCCTCGTGCTGTCGCTGATCCTGTGGATGGCGGGGTACAAGAAGCCGCCGGTGGCGGGGCGTTTCGCGGCATAGGCGACGGCGTGATCGAGGCGTCCATTGCCCGCTTTTTTGCTACCTGACGTGGCGGCGACAGCCGTTAAGCGGGAATGCGCGCACGATATCCAGGGCGGACCCGGCGTGACCGGCAGCGAATGGCGACGTCTCGACTGGCTAGAAAAATCGCATTTTGGCGTTGATTTTGCGCAAAAAAAGATTGCCGTGGCCGGTTTTTACGCAGTGTCGTCAAATTTTTACCAGTCGAAAAATTTCCCGTGAGTTTTTTTTCACGCCATGCAAGGATGCGGCAAGCCAGCCTCCGGGGGGAGGTCGGCGGTTCCGCAGACATGCCTGAAAACGGGCTTGCGGGAGGACCCCTAACAAATAGCAACAACAGGGCTGCACAATGAAAAAATCCCTTCTCGCTCTCCTCGCCGTGGCTGCCATGTCCACGACGGCGCTTGCTGCCGACGTCAAGCCGGCACTGGTCTACGGCACCGGCGGAAAGTTCGACAAGTCATTCAACGAAGCCGCCTACAATGGCGCCGAGCAGTTCAAGAAGGAAACCGGTATCGCCTACCGCGATTTCGAGCCGACCGGCGACACCCAGGGCGAACAGGCCATCCGCAATTTCGCAAGCCGCGGCTTCAACCCCGTTGTCGCCGTCTCGTTTGCATGGACCTCGGCGATCGAGAAGGTCGCGGCTGAATTCCCCGACACCAAGTTCATCATCGTCGACGCCGTGGTCGACAAGCCGAACGTCCGCTCGGTCGTCTACAAGGAAGAAGAAGGCTCCTTCCTGGTCGGCGTTCTCGCCGGCATGGCATCCAAGACCGGCAAGGTCGGCTTCGTCGGCGGCATGGACATTCCGCTGATCCGCAAGTTCGAATGTGGCTACGCGCAGGGCGCGCGCGCCGCCAATGCCAAGGTCGAGGTGTTCCAGAACATGACCGGCACGACGGGTGCGGCCTGGAACGATCCGGTTCGCGGCGGTGAGCTGACCAAGAACCAGATCGACCAGGGTGCCGACGTGATCTACGCGGCAGCCGGCGCCACCGGTCTTGGCGTGCTGCAGACGGCCGCCGACAACAAGAAGTTCTCGATCGGCGTCGACAGCAACCAGAACTACCTGCATCCGGGCTCGGTGCTGACCTCGATGGTCAAGCGCGTCGACCTCGCCGTCTACAACGCCTACACCGACACCAAGAACGACAAGTTCAGTGCCGGCGTGCAGTCGCTCGGCGTCAAGGAAGACGGTGTGTCGGCCGCCATCGACGACAACAACAAGGCGCTGATCACGCCTGAAATGCTGGCCGCCGTCGAAAAGGCCAAGGCTGATATCATCGCGGGAACCGTCAAGGTTCACGATTACACCTCGGACAACTCCTGCCCGAAGTGATCCGCGCCTGAAATTGGGCGTATGGCGGACGTGATTTCCGCCATACGCCCTTTTCGTATCTGGAGCCTGCTGTGACTGACACGCCCGCTATCGAACTTGTGGGCATCGACAAGAAATTCGGTGCCGTCCACGCCAACAAAGACATCAACCTCACGGTCGCCAAGGGGTCCATCCACGGCATCATCGGGGAAAACGGAGCCGGAAAATCGACGCTGATGTCGATCATCTACGGCTTCTACCACGCCGACCAGGGCGAGATCCGGGTCAACGGCCAGGCCGTGACGATCAAGGACAGCCAGACGGCGATCTCGACGGGAATCGGCATGGTGCACCAGCACTTCATGCTGGTCGACAATTTCACGGTGCTCGAGAACATCATGCTCGGCGCCGAGGGCGGAGCGCTGCTCGCAAGAGGCGTGGCGTCCGCTCGCGCCGAGCTGAAGCGGCTGGAAAAGGAATACGGCCTCGAGGTCAACCCGGATGCGCTGATCGAGCAGCTCCCCGTCGGCCTGCAGCAGCGCGTCGAAATCCTGAAGGCCATGTATCGCGGCGCCGAGATCCTGATCCTCGACGAGCCCACGGGCGTGCTGACGCCGGCCGAGGCCGACCACCTGTTCCGGATCCTGAAAGTGCTGCGCGACCAGGGCAAGACGGTCATTCTCATCACCCACAAGCTGCGCGAGATCATGGCGATCACCGACACGGTGTCGGTGATGCGCCGTGGCGAGATGGTCGCCAGCCGCAAGACCGCGGAGACGACGGTCGAGGAACTGGCGGAGCTGATGGTCGGCCGCCGCGTGCTGCTGCGCGTGCAGAAGGGCGAGGCCAATCCCGGCAAGGTCATCCTGTCGGTGCGCAATCTGACGGTGAAGGACGACCGCGGCGTCGTGATGGTCGACAACGTGTCGTTCGACGTGCGGGCCGGCGAGATCGTCGGCGTGGCCGGTGTCGCCGGCAACGGGCAGTCGGAGCTTCTCGAAGCCATCGCGGGCATCCGCAAGCCGCATTCGGGCGAGATCCTGCTCGATGGCGAGACGATCGACAAGGCCGACCCGGCGCGGCTGCGCGAACTCGGCCTGGCGCATATCCCCGAGGACCGCCATCATATGGGCCTGGTGCTGAAGTTCGAGGAATACGAGAACTCGGTGCTCGGCTATCACCGCAAGCCTGAATACAGCAAGGGCCCGCTGCTCGATCTCGAAGCGATCCGCAAGGACGCGATGGAGAAGATCGAGAAATACGACATCCGGCCGCCGAACCCACGGCTGAAGACCGCGAACTTCTCCGGCGGCAACCAGCAGAAGATCGTCGTCGCCCGCGAAATCGAGCGCGATCCGACGGCGCTGATCATCGGCCAGCCGACGCGCGGCGTCGACATCGGCGCCATCGAATTCATTCACCGCCGGATCATCGAGATGCGCGACGCGGGCAAGGCGATCCTGCTCGTCTCCGTCGAGCTCGACGAAATCCGCGCCCTTTCAGACCGTATCCTTGTCATGTTCGCCGGCCATGTCGTCGGTGAGAAGACGCCCGATGCCGGTGAACAGACCCTCGGCCTGATGATGGCCGGCATTGCCGCGTGAGGCCTTGATGAGCACTGCTTCCATTCCCCTTCCCCGCTGGATCAACTACGGCCTCATTCCGATCCTGAACCTTGTCACCGCCTTCCTGATATCAGGCTTCGTCGTCTGGCTGATCGGCGAGAGCCCGCTCGGCGCGCTGCAGCTCTTGATCGAAGGCGCGCTCGGGAGCGGCGAAGGCATCGGCTTTACGCTGTACTACGCCACCAGCTTCATCTTCACCGGCCTTTCGGTGGCGGTCGCCATCCATGCCGGGCTGTTCAACATCGGCTCCGAGGGCCAGGCCTATCTCGGCGGTCTCGGCTGCGCGCTGGTGGCGCTGTCGCTCGACAAGTTCGTGCCGTGGTACGTGACCATGCCGGTCGCGGTGATCGGCGCCGGCCTGTTCGGCGCCGCCTGGGCCTTCATTCCGGCCTGGCTGCAGGCCAAGCGCGGCAGCCATATCGTCATCACCACGATCATGTTCAACTATATCGGCGCGGCGCTGATGGTCTATCTCTTGGTGCACGTGCTGATCGTGCCGGGCAAGATGGCGCCGGAAACCCGCACCTTCCTCGAAGGCGGACAGTTGCCGAAGCTCGGCTGGATCATGGACATGTTCGGCGCCAAGCTGGGGGCTGCGCCCTTCAACGTCTCCTTCATCATCGCGCTGGTGGCGGCCTGGTTCGTCTGGCTGCTGATCTGGCGCACCAAGCTCGGCTTCGAAATGCGTACGCTCGGCGTCAGCCCGAGTGCCGCGGCCTACGCCGGCATTCCCTATGCGCGCATCGTCATCATCGCCATGCTGCTTTCGGGCGCGCTGGCCGGCATGATGGCGCTCAACCCCGTGATGGGCTCGTCGGCCCGCCTGCAGGTCGAGTTCGTCGGCGGCGCCGGCTTCGTCGGCATCGCGGTGTCGCTGATGGGGCGCAACCATCCCGTCGGCATCGTGCTCTCGGCGATCCTGTTCGGCATCCTCTACCAGGGTGGTGACTGGATCTCGTTCGAGATGCCCAACATCACCCGCGAGATGATCCTTGTCATCCAGGGTCTGGTGATCCTGTTCGCAGGCGCGCTCGAATACATGTACCGGCCGGCGATGGTGCGCCTCTACCAACAGTTCAAGCGGGCTTAAGGAGAGCGACGATGGAATATTACGACATCTTCATCAGCGTTCTGAGCTCCACGATCCGCCTGTCGATCCCGCTGATCTTCACGGCGCTGGCAGGCCTGTTTTCCGAGCGCGCCGGCGTGTTCGACATCGGGCTCGAGGGCAAGATGCTGGGCTCGGCCTTCGCCGCCGCCTGCGTCGCCTATCTCACCGGCTCGCCGTGGCTGGGGCTCGGCGCCGGCATCGTCTGCTCGGTCGCATTGAGCTTCGTGCACGGCTTCGCCTCGATCACCAACCGCGGCAACCAGATCATCTCCGGCGTCGCGATCAACTTCTTCGTGGCCGGGATCACCATCGTCCTCGGCCAGGCCTGGTTCGGCCAGGGCGGACGCACGCCGCAGCTTGCGGGCGACGCCCGCTTCACGCCGATCACGCTTCCGGGCGCCGACATCATGCGCGAGGTGCCCTTGATCGGGCCGCTCTATGCCAACGTCATCTCCGGCAACAACATCCTCACCTACCTCGCCTTCCTGGCGGTGCCGCTCTCGTGGTGGATCCTCTACCGCACGCGCTTCGGTCTTCGTCTGCGCGCCGTCGGCGAGAATCCTGGTGCCGTCGATACCGCCGGCATCTCGGTGACGTGGCTGCGCTACCGCGCCGTCGTCTGCGCCGGCATTCTCTGCGGCTTCGCCGGCACCTATCTGGCGATCGCGCAATCGGCGGCGTTCATCAAGGACATGTCGGCCGGCAAGGGCTATATCGCGCTCGCCGCGCTCGTCTTCGCCAAGTGGAAGCCGGTGCCCGTCATGTTCGCCTGCCTGCTGTTCGGCTTCCTCGACGCGCTCGGCAATTTCATGCAGGGCAAGCCGATCCCCGGGATCGGCGAGGTTCCGGTGCAGATCTTCCAGGCCCTGCCCTACATCCTCACCTGCGTGCTGCTCGCGGGCTTCATCGGCAAAGCCATCCCGCCGAAGGCCGGCGGCACACCCTATGTCAAGGAGCGCTAAGACCATGTCCCACGACCTCTTCGAAGCCGCCCGCGGCGCCATGGCGTTCGCCCACGCGCCCTATTCGAAATTCCCCGTCGGTGCTGCGATCCGCGCCGAGGATGGCAAGGTCTATACCGGCGCCAATATCGAGAACCTCTCCTTCCCTCAAGGCTGGTGCGCCGAGCCGACGGCGATCAGCGCCATGATCATGGGCGGGGCGAAGAAGATCGTCGAGATGGCCGTGATCGCCGAGAAGCTGCCGCTCTGCCCGCCCTGCGGCGGCTGCCGCCAGAAGATCTCGGAATTCGCCTCCAAGGAGACCAGGATCTATCTCTGCGACGAAGCAGGCGTGCAGAAGACCATGACCATGGACGAACTGCTTCCCTTCAGCTTCGAGACGGAACTCTGATGCAGGCGGCGCTCGACCTGCTGAAGGCGCGGCTCGGCGGGCTGTCGCCGCGCTACGGCGTCATCCTCGGCTCCGGGCTCGGCTCGCTGGTGGCGGAGCTCAAGGATGCGGTCAGGATCGCCTATCAGGATATACCGGGCTTTCCCGTCAGCGCCGTCTCGGGCCACGCCGGTGAAGTGGTCGCCGGTACGCTTGGCGGCGTGCCCGTGGTCATGCTGTCGGGGCGCGTGCATTTCTACGAGAAGGGCGACGCGAGTGCCATGCGGCTGCCGATCGAGGTGCTGAAGGGGCTCGGCGTCGAAGCGCTGATCCTGACGAATTCGGCGGGATCGCTGCGCGAGGATCTTTCGCCCGGATCGGTGATGCGGATCACCGACCACATCAACTATTCCGGCATCAACCCGCTGATCGGCGAGGAGAGCGACCGCCGTTTCGTGGGCATGACCAACGCCTACGATGCCGGGCTCGCGGAGGCGATGCGGCGGGCGGCGGAGAAGACCGGCACCGACCTTTCGCAGGGCGTCTACATGTGGTTTTCGGGCCCGAGCTTCGAGACGCCGGCGGAAATCCGCATGGCGCGCATTCTCGGCGCCGACGCGGTGGGCATGTCGACAGTACCCGAGGTGATCATCGCCCGAATGCTCGACATGAGGGTTGCGGCTGCTTCCGTTATCACCAACTATGGGGCGGGAATGACCGGTTCGGAACTGAGCCACGACGAAACCAAGGAGATGGCGCCCATCGGCGGTGCCCGTCTTGCCGCCATCCTGAAAGAGATGATCGCGGCCGGAGGAAATGGACCATGAGCAATCACTCGCTGAAGGAAACGGCGGCGGTGGCGCTGTCGCTGCTTGACCTCACCAATCTCAAGGACGACTGCACGGAGGCGCAGATCGAGGCCCTGTGCGCGCGGGCGCAGACGCCCTACGGCAACAGTGCCGCCATCTGCATCTGGCCGCGCTTCGTGGCGCATGCGCGCTCGATCCTCGGCAGCGGCCATCCCGTCAGGATCGCCACCGTCGTCAACTTCCCCTCCGGCGACATGGAGGTCGCCGACGTGGCGGCGGAGACGCGCGAGGCGATCGCCGATGGCGCCGACGAGATCGACCTCGTCATCCCCTATCGCAAGTTCATCGCCGGCAGCGGCCGGGCCGTCACAGACATGGTGGCCGCCGTGCGCGCCGAATGCGGCGACGCGGTGCTTTTGAAGGTGATCCTCGAGACCGGCGAGATCAAGGATGCGGCGATGATCCGCCGCGCCTCCGAACTGGCGATCGAGGCCGGCGCCGACTTCATCAAGACCTCGACCGGCAAGGTGTCCGTCAACGCCACGCTGGAGGCCGCCGACATCATGCTTCGGGCCATCCGCCAGAGCGGCCGCAAGGTCGGCTTCAAGCCCGCCGGCGGTATCGCCTCGGTGGCGGATGCGGCACTTTATCTCAGCCTCGCCGAGACGATCATGACGCCCGACTGGGCAATGCCCTCGACCTTCCGCTTCGGTGCTTCCGGCGTGCTCGACGATATCCTTGCGGTTCTTTCCGGCACGCAATCGGCACCGGCGACCGCCGCGAGCTACTGAGATGATCCCGCAGGAGATCATCCGCCGCAAGCGCGACGGCGCGGTGCTGTCCGACGACGATATCCAGGCGTTCATCGCGGCGCTCGCGGCGGGCAAGCTCTCCGAGGGGCAGATCGGCGCCTTCGCCATGGCGGTATGGTTCAAGGGGATGCGCCGCGAGGAGACCGTTTCGCTGACCATGGCGATGGCCCGCTCCGGCGATATGCTCGACTGGAGCGATCTGGACCGGCCGATCGCCGACAAGCATTCGACCGGCGGCGTCGGCGACAACGTCTCGCTGATGCTGGCGCCGATCGCTTCGGCCTGCGGGCTGGTGGTGCCGATGATCTCGGGACGCGGGCTCGGCCATACCGGCGGGACGCTCGACAAGCTGGAATCCATACCAGGCTATACGGTTACCCCCGACACCGCGCTGTTCCGCAAGGTGGTGCGCGAGGCCGGCTGCGCCATCATCGGCCAGACGGCGGCGCTGGCGCCGGCCGACGGCAGGCTCTACGCGGTGCGCGACGTGACGGCGACGGTGGATTCCATTCCGCTGATCACCGCATCGATCCTGTCGAAGAAGCTGGCGGCCGGGTTGGAGACGCTGGTGCTCGACGTGAAGGTCGGCAACGGTGCCTTCATGGCCTCGTCCGACGAAGCCGAGCAGCTGGCGCGATCGCTGGTCGAGGTGGCCAATGGTGCCGGGCTGAAGACCTCGGCCGTCATCACCGACATGAACCAGCCGCTGGCGGATGCCGTGGGCAACGCGCTGGAGATCCGCAACGCGCTGGCGTTCCTTAAGGGCGAAAAGAGCGGCACACGGCTGGAACAGGTGGTGCTTGCCTTTGCCGCCGAGATGCTCGTCCAGTCGGGCGTCGCGGTCTCGCGTGAAGACGGCGAGGCGCGGGCGACAGAGGCGCTGTCATCGGGCAAGGCGGCGGAGATATTCGGGCGCATGGCGCATATGCTTGGTGGCCCTTCCGACCTCGTCGAGAAGCCGGACAGCCATCTCCCGACCGCCCCCGTCATCCGGCCAGTGACGGCGATCCGCGGCGGCTGGCTCGCGGCCTGCGACAGCCGGGACATCGGGATGAAGCTGATCGATCTCGGCGGCGGGCGACGGCATCCCGATGACCGGATCGACCACCGGGTGGGGTTCAGCGATATCGTTGCGCTGGGCACGCGCGTCGAGCGCGGCGATCCGATCGCCTTGGTGCATGCCGCAAGCGAAAGTGCGGCGGACACGGCCGCCGCGTCGCTTCAGGCGAACTACACGATCGGCGACAGCGCGCCGGCACTGCCACCCGTCATTTCATCGCGTTTCTGATCGCCTACTGCTTCAGGCTGAGCGAGCCGTCGGCCACCGAATAGGAAGCGAGCTTCTTCAGGAAGCTCATGCCGACCAGTGTCGAGGACAGCGCCTCGTCCTTGAGGACGAAAGCCTCGACGTCGCGCACCCTTATGCCGCCGATCTCGACACGGTCGAGGATGATGTGCGACGCCTTGGTCTGGCCATTGGCGGTGTTGACCGAATAGCGGAAATCGAGCTGGTTGGCGGTGTAGCCGAGACGGCGGGCCATGGTCTCGTTCAGCGCGACATAGGTCGCGCCGGTGTCGATCATGCCGGAGACCGATTTGCCATTGATGCGGAAGTCGCCGGTGTAGTGGCCTTGATCATTGGCCTTGAGGCGGATGCCGCCGCCATTGCCCGATACGGCGGTGGCGGGCGTGGCATCGACGGCACCGGAGATGAAATTGGCAGAGACCGGGCCTTCCGGCCGCGCAGGCGCGCTTCCGAGGAAGGAAGGGGCCTGTGTGGCAAGCACCGCGGCGATGCTTGCGAATATGACTGTACGCACGAGCATGGAAACAGAAATCCTTCCTGTATAAACCGTGCATCATGCGCGGCCGTATCTTTAGCAGCTAAGCCACAATTGCTGAAAAGTTGCTAATGACGGAAGGAGATAAGGCCTGGAAACATAGTCCAGGCCCCATGTAACATTTCGAATGGTAAACCGATCGTTAATTACTTGGTGCCGTACATGCGGTCGCCGGCATCGCCGAGGCCGGGCATGATATAGCCCTTCTCGTTGAGATGGCTGTCGATCGAGGCCGTGTAGATCCTCACATCCGGGTGGGCTTCCTTGAAGTTGCTGATGCCCTCGGGGGCGGCCAGCAGGCAGAGGAAGCGAATGTTGGTCGCGCCGCGTTCCTTCAGCTTGTGAATGGCGGCGATCGAGGAATTGCCGGTGGCGAGCATCGGATCGACGACGATCATCAGGCGCTCGTCGAGCGCTTCCGGCGCCTTGAAATAGTATTCCACCGGCTGCAGCGTGTCGTGATCGCGGTACATGCCGATATGCGAGACGCGGGCGGAGGGAACCAGCTCCAGCATGCCTTCGAGCAGGCCGTTGCCGGCGCGCAGGATCGACACGAAAACCAGCTTCTTGCCTTCGAGGATCGGCGACTGCATCGTCTGCATCGGCGTTTCGATGGTTTCCATCGTCAGCTCGAGATCGCGCGTCACCTCGTAACACAGGAGCGTGGAAATCTCGCGCAACAGGCGGCGGAAGCTGCCCGTCGAAGTTTCCTTGCGCCGCATGATGGTGAGTTTGTGCTGCACGAGCGGATGATCGATGACCGTTACGCCGTCCATGGCCGAGCCCTTTCCTTAGCTGTTCTTATAGCATGTTTCTTCCACGGAATTCGTCTCCGCCGCAAGAGCGGCGGGCAAATTGCGACGGCGATCCCCAATCTCACGATCCAGTCTCACCGGATCGGGACGGATCAGAGCCTGGCCAGAAGCTCGCTACGCGTGGCCTCGTCGACGAAGGCGGCCTCGATGCCGGTGCGGGTGATCGCGTCGATCTCGGCGTCGCTGAAGCCGAAGGCGGAGGAAGCGAGCTCGTATTCCCGCTTGAGCGAGGTGTGGAAGAAGGGCGGATCGTCGGAACTGATGGTGACGCGCACGCCGGCCTCCTTCAACGCCCGCAGCGGGTGCGACTGGAAATCCGGGAAGACCTCGAGCGCGATGTTCGAGCCCGGGCAGACCTCCAGCACCGTGCCCTGATCGACCAGCCGCCTGACGAGGTCCGCATCCTCGATCGCGCGCACGCCATGGCCGATACGGGCCGGGCGAACGGCATCCAGCGCATCAGCGACGCTGAAGGCGCCGCAGACCTCTCCGGCGTGGATGGTGAGGCCGAGGCCGGCGTCGCGGGCGATGTCGAAGGCGCGCGCATAGTCCGCCACGCGGCCCATGCGCTCCTCGCCAGCGAGGTTGAAGCCGGTGATGAGCGGGTTACGAGCGCTCGCGGCGTATTCGGCGGCGCCGATGACACTGTCGGGGCCGAAGTGGCGCTCGCCGGTGACGATCAGCCTCGCCTCGATGCCAGACGCCGCCCTGGCGCGGCGGATGCCCTCGCACACGCCTTCGATATAGGCATCGGCACCGAGGCCGATGCGCTTGCCGTGATCGGGCGAGACGATGAGCTCGCTATAGATCGTGCCTACACCGGCGAGTTCGGCCAGATAGGTTTCCGTGAGCAACGCATAGTCCTCGTCGGTCTTGTAGACCTCGGAGATCTTGTCGTAGCATTCGAGGAAGCTCGCGAAATCATGCCAGACATAGGCGCCGTCCCTGAGGTGGGCGCTGATGTCGATGTTGTACTTGCGTGCCTGCGCCAATGTCAGCGCCGGCGGGGCGGCACCCTCGAGATGACAGTGCAGCTCGACCTTCTTCAGATGCGCGGTCATAGGAAGCTCCTCCCGTGCGGGCCGGCGGGGATGCGCAGATGCTGGGCGATGGTCTCGCCGATATCGGCGTAGCTGGTGCGAATGCCGAGATTGCGCGGGCGGTGGCCGGGGCCGTAGGCGATGATGGGAACCCGCTCGCGGGTGTGATCGGTGCCGCGCCAGGTCGGGTCGCAGCCGTGGTCGGCGGTGATGATGACGAGATCGCCGGGCTTCAGCTTGCCGCCGACCTCAGACAGGCGCGCGTCGAAGGCCTCGAGCGCCGCCGCATAACCCGGAACGTCGCGGCGATGGCCATAGAGCATGTCGAAATCGACGAAATTGGTGAAGACGAGATCGCCATCCTCGGCGACATCCATGGCGTCTAGCGTCGCATCCATCAGCGCCGCGTTGCCGTTTGCCTTTATGACGCGCGAGACGCCCTGGTGGGCGAAGATGTCGCCGATCTTGCCGACGGCATGGACGGTGCGGCCTTCCTTCACCAGCCGGTCGAGCAGTGTCGGTTCCGGCGGCGGCACGGAGAAATCGCGGCGATTGCCGGTGCGCTCGAAGCTCGCCTTGGCTTCGCCGACAAAGGGGCGGGCGATGACGCGGCCGATATTGTGCCGGTCGAGAAGGGCGCGGGCGATGGCGCAGAAGGTCATCAGCCGTTCGAGGCCGAAATGCTTCTCGTGGGCGGCGACCTGGAAGACGGAGTCCGACGAGGTGTAGCAGATCGGCTTGCCGGTGCGGATGTGTTCCTCGCCGTGGCGGGCGATGATGTCGGTGCCGGAGGCATGGCAATTGCCGAGGATGCCCGGAACCTCGGCGGCGTTGCACAGCGCCTCGATCAGTTCGGGGGTAAAGGCATCACCCTCGGTCGGGAAATAGCCCCAGTCGAATGTGACGGGCGTGCCTGATATTTCCCAATGGCCGGAGGGCGTATCCTTGCCGCGCGAGACCTCGCTGGCCGCGCCGAAGCTGGCATAGACTTTCTCGGCCATCGGCATGCCCACCGGGATCTTGCCGGATGCCGCCTTGGCGAGGTGCAGGAGGCCGAGAGCCGAAAGGTTCGGCAGCTGCAGCGGCCCCGAACGCAGGCCCTCGCGATCGCCAAGGCCGGCGGCGCAGAATTCGGCGATATGGCCGAGCGTATCCGCCCCTTCGTCGCCATAGGCGGCCGCATCGGGCGCGCCACCCACTCCGAAGGAATCCATCACGAATAGAAAGGCACGCGGCATGTTTCACCCGACACTCAAAAGCTGGCGCGCCGGATTGCCGGCCGCCGGGCCACAAGCCTTATAACGGAGACGAGAGTATGGCAAATGCGCGGGCGCGAACGCGACCGGCTCAGCAATCGCTGCACAGGACGTTGTCGCCCTGGCGCTGCCGGTAGTAATAGGTGCGGCTGATGGTGAGGGTGCTGTTGTTCGGCATGAGATTGGGCGCGAAGAGAAACAGCTTGTAGGGTACCGACAGTTCCGAGCGTACGAGAAAGCTGTTGGCCTTCTTCAGATCCGCCGGAACCGTGACCGCCGAATTGGCCGTGTAGGGACGGTTGTTGTCCTGCGCCCAGGACCACTTGACGGTCGGGTTGGCGGCTGCGTCGATCTGGATGCCGGTGATCTTCAAGCTCACCGTGGTGCCGGCATTGTAGGGGACGAAGATCGCCGCGGCTGCATTGGGCATGTCGGCAAGCCAGGATTTCGTCACGCTCTGCTGCTGGGTGACGATATCCGCCACCGTGGCGGCGGCGCGCGAGGCGCGCTTGCTGACGCTGAGACCCATGGTGATCTCGAATGCGCCGACATAGAGCATCACGAGGATCGGAAAAAGAATGGCGAACTCGATCGCGCCCATGCCATCGCGATCGCCGGCGAAGCGGCGAGACACGGCCCGTAGCCTGACGATTGCGTTGCGGATCATCATCACGGGTACTGCTCGTTCTGGAACGCCGCGGTCGCGACAATCAGGAAGTAGGCCGAGGAGCCGTCGGATGGCCTGACATTGGAAATGTAGGGGCGGATGAGGTCACCGATCACCTGCCACTTGTAATAGGCCCGGACCATGTTGATGGTGCCGGCACCGCCAGGCGCGTATTGGAGCGCGGAGCTGTCGAGGTCCGAATAGGCGGCGGTCGTCTTCTTCGGGATCGTCGTCGGGATGGCCCCGAATGTCGAGAAGTTCCGGACATCGACGAAAAGCTTGCTCGGCGTTGCCGCCTCCGTCGTCGAGCAGGTGATCAGGATCGAGATCTCCTTGCAGAAGGCGGTGCGAAACGCGGTGCGATCCGTATTGGCGGCCGTTATCTGGCCCGTGCGGATCTTGCGGCTCAGTGTGTCGACGGCGTTGGATACGAGCTCTTGACCGGCAAAGGCGATGAAGGTCTCGATGATCGCGAAGACGACCATGAAATAGGGAATGGCGAGAAGCGCGAATTCGATGGCGCGGCGCCGTCACGCGAGCGCGTGAAAGCGGCAATGGACCACCACCGCCTGCATCGGCGCCGATCCGTCCGTTCCGCTGTTTGATCCAATTCCGTCATGGCCTGCATCCGACACAGCTTCGATCATGCATTTTTAAGTGCCGAACGTTGATTTTCCGTTTCAAGCCGGTTCAGAAATTTAACAACAAGTAAAAGAGCCCCGTTTTGCTCAGGGTGCCGCGGCGGCTGCGCCAGCGGCCGTGGTGGCGCTATGCTGTTCGCAATTGGGCGTGCAGGACAAAACCGTACGCTCCGTCTGGCGAAACACGCGCACGGTGTTGGCTTCGTCGATGGATACGAGGATGCTCTGATCGAGGATGGCGTTGCCGTCGGCGTCGAGCAGGACGAGATTGGTGCTGCCGAAGCTGCGGCCGGTGAGCACGATGGTCTTGGCGTCGGCGACCGTCGCATCCGCCACCTTGGCGTTACCGACGATGACCTTGCTGACGGGGCGATCGAGCTTCAACACGCGCGCCTGATCCATATAGACCCTGAGCATCTGCTGCTGCTGGGCGAAGGCCGGGGCGAAGACAGTTGCGCAAGCCGCGGCGGCAGCAAGAACACTGGCAAGGACTGGCCTTATGCCGCTCGATGACATCTGGATTCTCTCACGATCACGACGCTAACTTACCGGAAGCATAGAAAAAAATGGTGCATGAAACCTTAATGGGAGAGCGATCCCGCCCATAACGAGACGTTAACGCCGCGTCATCGGTACCGAAACGATACAGTCGGCTTCCCGCTTGGCCGGTCAGGTAATGAATCATGGCGCCGGCCAATCAGAAATCCCTTATTCAGTAGTGACTTCCGCATGATATTTAAATTTCTATGGAACTACTGAAACGGTTACTTACCATGACCGTCGACTGCTTCCTGTTAACATATTAGTAACCCATTTTTTTAAGCCGATCGAAAGAGCGGTACGTTAGGTTGTGCTCATCCGATCAACGGCGAACAGTTGGCGGACGTGCTGAACATCAACTGGAGTTAGGAGTTATCATGACCAAGCTTGTAAGCCGTTTTCTGAAAGACGAATCCGGCGCGACCGCAATTGAATACGGCCTGATCGCAGCGCTCATTTCCGTAGCGCTCATCACGGGCGCTTCCACGCTCGGCAGCAAACTGAACACCATGTTCAGCAACCTGGGCAACACAATCTCTTCCAAGACCCCGACCTGATATCGCCTTCGGCGACACGATATACGCCAGACCTTAACGGGTCTGGCGCTAAACATGGGCTCACTCGAACAGTGGGCCTTTTGTCTTAAGGATCGATAGCAGAATGATCGCAGCTTCCGTCTTTGTGATATTCCCGCTGTGCCTCGCAGTCGCGGCATTTTCCGATCTGTTCACGATGACGATCCCGAACAGGATCTCCATCATCCTCATCGCGTCTTTCTTCGCCATCGCGCTTTTGACCGGCATGCCGCTTGCCCAGGTCGGCAGCCATGCCGCCGGCGCGCTGGCCGTCTTCGTCGTCTGCTTCATTCTTTTCGCCACCAATACGATGGGCGGCGGCGACGCCAAACTTTTGACGGCGTCGGCACTCTGGTTCGGCCTCAACCCGGCGATCGTGGAATTTCTGGGCTATGTCGGTGTTATTGGCGGCATAATTACTCTGGCGATCGTTATCATCCGGACCCAAGCCGACACGATTCTCGCGATCGGCCTACCGGTTCCGAACTCCATTCTCATGGCCAAGAAGATCCCCTACGGCATCGCCATCGCGATCGGCGGCTTTCTGGCATTTCCGTCCTCGCCGCTGTTCATGACCGCGCTGCAAGGCCTGAAGTAAAGGCGCTTAAGCGCTCGTTAACCTAAGATCGAAGTCTTTCGTTAACTATAATTACACCAATTGGAGCCAATTCTCCGGAACGAATATTTCGATTCCCTGGGGAACGCCTGATGAAGCCCGCCCGCATTTTGATCCTTGGAGTGGCCGTCGTCGCCGCCGGTCTGGCCGGCGTTCTGGCGATGAACCTTGCCGGTCGTGGCGGATCGGTGGTGACCCAGGTCCAGCAGGTGGTCGAGAAGGAACCAACCGTCAACGTGCTCGTCTCCAGCGCCAATCTTCCCGTCGGCGCACGGCTCGACGACAAGTCCGCGCACTGGATGGCCTGGCCGCAGGGCGGGGTGGTGCAGGGCTTCATCACGGAAACGGACAAGCCCGAAGCGATCAAGGAACTGCAGGGCGCCGTCGTGCGCATGCCGATCTTCGAGGGCGAGCCGATCCGGGCCGAAAAGATCGCCGATTCCAACAGCCGTATCATGTCGTCGCTGCTGCCTTCGGGCAAGCGCGCCGTCGCAACCGAAATCTCGGTCGCGACCGGCGCCGGCGGCTTCATCCTGCCGAACGACCGCGTCGACGTGATCATGGTCCGCAAGGAAAAGAACGGCGACAAGTATCTGACCGAAACGGTGCTCAACAATGTGCGGGTGCTGGCGATCGACCAGCAGGTTCAGGAGAAGGACGACGGCTCCAAGGCCGTTGTCGGCACGACCGCGACGCTGGAACTGACCCCCGACCAGACCAAGGTGCTCGCCGTCGCGCAGCAGATGGCGGATCGGCTTTCGCTGGCGCTGCGCTCGGTCGCCGACGCCCGCGAGCCGGACACCAAGGCCGCGGACTATCTGCTCAGCGGCGACAATGGCAGCTCCATCGTTCAGGTCATCAAGTCAGGCGCCATCGTCAACGACAGCGCGCCTCAGAAAGCCGAGTAGAGGAGACGGACATGGGCAACTCAACACGGCGCATGAAACATCTGATGGCAGGCTGCCTGTCGCTGACGATCGGCTTCACCGGCGTCGCGCCGGGCTTTCTCGATCCCGTCATCGGTGTCGGCGCGGCGCAGGCCGCTTCCGACGGCATGGTGAGCATCACCCAGACGGGCCAGGGCGCGCATCGCAGCCTCAAGCTCGGCCTGAAGAAGGCGATCGTGATCGACCTCCCGGTCGATGCGAGCGATATCCTCGTTTCCGATCCGAGCATGGCCGACGCGGTGACGCGCTCCTCGCGGCGCATCTATCTCTTCGGCAAGACGGTCGGGCAGACCAACATCTTCATCTTCGGCGCCGACGGCCAGCAGATCGTCAGTCTCGACATCGCGATCGAACGCGACGTCAGCGGATTGCAGAACAACCTGCGCCGCTTCATTCCCGATTCCAACATCAACGTCGAGATCGTCTCGGACAACATCGTGCTGACAGGCACGGTGCGCACGCCGCAGGATGCGGCGCAGGCCGCCGATCTCGCCGGTGTCTTCCTGAAGGGCGGCGAGGCGACCACGCGCACGGAAACGGCCAGCAGCCAGGGCGGCGGCGACGGATCGGTGGCGCTGTTCGCGGAAAACCGCCAGCAGTCGCAGGTGATCAACCTGCTGCAGATCGAAGGCGAGGACCAGGTCACGCTGAAGGTGACCATCGCCGAGGTTCGCCGCGAAATCCTGAAGCAGATCGGCTTCGACAATCTGGTTTCCAACTCCAGCGGCATGACCGTCGCGCAGCTTGGCGCACCCAATGCCAGCGCCGCGACCTCGACGCTCGGCGGCGGACTGGCGGCGCTGTTCAAGAACTCGATCGGCAAATACGACATCTCGACCTATCTGAGCGCACTGGAACAGGCGAAGGTCGTCAAGACCCTGGCCGAGCCGACGCTGACGGCGATTTCCGGCCAGGCGGCGACCTTCAACTCCGGCGGTCAGGTGCTCTATTCGACGACCGACAACGACGGCAACGTCACCGTCACACCCTACAATTATGGTATCAGCCTGGGCTTCAAGCCCGTCGTGCTCTCCTCGGGCCGCATCAGCCTGGAGATCAAGACCAACGTGTCGGAACCGGCACCTTCCGTCAGCGGTTCGGCACCGACCTACCAGCGCCGTTCGGCCGAGACCTCCGTCGAGCTTCCGTCCGGCGGCTCGATCGCGCTGGCGGGCCTGATCCGCGACAACGTCGCGCAGACATCGAACGGCACGCCCGGCGCCAACAAGATCCCGCTGCTGGGAACGCTGTTTCGCCAGCGCACCGTGCAGCGCGAAGAGACCGAGCTCGTCATCATCGCGACGCCCTATCTCGTGCGTCCTGTCGCCCGCAATCAGCTGAACCGTCCCGACGACAATTTCAGCCCGACCAACGACGGCGCCGCATTCTTCCTCAACCGCGTGAACAAGGTCTACGGCGGCAAGACGCCGGTCGCGGACACCCAGTTCCACGGCTCAATCGGGTTCATCTACAAATGAGCGAAGCGGGATCAGCAATGGCACAACACAGAGACACGCCGATGGCCCAGATCAAGACCGACTCCCGTTACCGCGGCTTTTCGACTCCGCTGATCGTCGCCGCGTCCATCGCGACCGCCCTGCTTTCCGGTTGCGCCTCGCGCGACGACCTGACGACGGGCGGCATTCCCGACGATTACCGGCAGCGCCACCCGATCGTGGTGACGGAAGCCGAGCAATCGGTGGACATCCCCGTCGCCTCGACCGATCGCCGGCTCAACACAGCGCAGCGCGACATGATCCGCGGCTTCGCGCAGAACTACAGCGCGCGCGCCACCGGCCCGATCTACCTGCTGACGCCGGAGGGATCGCCGAACTCGAACGCCGCCCGGCAGCTGCGCGGCCAGGTGCGCGCCGAGCTTGCCGCGCGCGGGATCGCCGCCTCGAAGATCGTCAACAGCTCCTATGTGACGATCGAGGCCAAGGACGCGGCGCCGATCCGCCTCACCTTCGTCGGCACGACCGCGATGACGTCGCAGTGCGGCCAGTGGCCGAAGGACATGATCAACGACTTCAGCAACCAGAACTACTATAATTTCGGCTGCGCGACACAGAACAACCTCGCGGCGCAGATCGCCAATCCCGAGGATCTCGTCGCGCCGCGCGGCATGACCCCGATCGACGCGACGCGCCGCAACGCCGCCATCAAGGAATATCGCGAACGCACATCGAACCTCGAAGAAATGAGCGGCAGTTCCGCCAACAGCTTCTGATCAAGCCAGGATTGACGATGAGCACGGTTGAATACGACATCAAGCACACAGCCGACCTGCAGCAGGCCGAAGAGGCGGTGCGCATGGGCGAGCTGGAAAACATGCGCCCGCTTCCGCGCATCTCGGTGCACGCCTTCTGCGAAAGCGAGGAGCTGCAGCGGGTGATGGAACGCTGCGGCAGCGACCGCCGCCTGTCGAAGGTCAGCCTGCGGATCACCAGCGGCGGCATCGCGGCGGCAGCCAACATGTTCGCCAGCGCGCCGACGCCGAACCTGATCATTCTCGAGACCCGGGGCAGCAGCGCGAGCCTGCTCAACGAGCTGGCGCCGCTCGCCGCCGTCTGCGACCCGTCGACCAAGGTCATCATCGTCGGCTATCACAACGATATCGCGCTCTATCGCGAGCTGATCCGCAACGGCATTTCCGAATATATCGTCCAGCCCGTCGGCATGCCCGACATCATGACGGCGATGGCGACGATCTTCGTCGATCCGGATGCCGAGCCGCTCGGACGCAGCATCGCCTTCATCGGCGCCAAGGGCGGCGTCGGCGCCTCCACCATCGCCCACAACTGCGCCTTCGGCATCTCGCGCCTGTTTTCGACCGAAACGATCCTCGCCGATCTCGACCTGCCCTACGGAACCGCCAATATCGACTTCGACCAGGACCCGACGCAGGGGATCGCCGAGGCGGTCTATGCCCCGGAGCGCCTGGACGAGATGTTCCTCGACCGCCTGCTGACGAAGTGCTCCGAGCACCTGTCGCTGCTGGCGGCGCCCTCGCTTCTCGACCGGGCCTACGATTTCGACGGTCACGCCTTCCAGCCGGTCATGGATGTGCTGCAGCGCAGCGCGCCGGTGACGGTGCTCGATGTGCCGCACACTTGGTCGGAATGGACGCGCTCGGTGCTGGGTGCGGCCGACGAGGTTGTGATCTGCGCCTCTCCCGACCTCGCCAACCTGCGCAACACCAAGAACCTGATCGACGCGCTGCGCAAGATGCGACCGAACGACAAGCCGCCTCACCTCGTTCTCAACCAGGTGGGCATGCCGAAGCGTCCGGAGATCAGTCCTTCGGATTTCTGCGAGCCGCTGGAATGCGAGCCCGTCGCCATCATCCCGTTCGACAGCAACCTGTTCGGAACGGCGGCCAACAGCGGCCGGATGATCTCGGAGATGGACCCGAAATCACCGACGGCCGAGACCTTCTCGCAGCTGTCGCACATCGTTACCGGGCGGATCGCGATCAAGAAGGCGAAGAAGAGCAGTCTTCTCAGCCTCCTGAAGCGCAAATAGCCCACCAGGAGTGGAACAAGTAATGTTCGGAAAACGCGGAAACGAAGGATCTGGCAAGGCGGGCGGCACGATCGCGCCACCGCCGCCCGTTGCCGCGCCTTCCCCGTCGTCGGCGCCCGCCGTCTTCGTCGAGCCACAGCGCGAGCAGACCCGCCAGCAGGTGGCGCCGCCGCCGATGCAGACGCCGCAGCGCAAGCGCCCTGCCCGCACGGAAGAATATTACGACACCAAGGCGCAGGTCTTCTCGGCGCTGATCGACACGATCGACCTGTCGCAGCTCGCCAAGCTCGACGGCGAAAGCGCGCGCGAGGAAATTCGCGACATCGTCAACGATATCATCACGATCAAGAACTTCGCGATGTCGATCTCCGAGCAGGAAGAGCTGCTCGACGACATCTGCAACGACGTTCTCGGCTATGGTCCGCTGGAGCCGCTTCTGGCACGCGACGACATCGCCGACATCATGGTCAACGGCTCGGGCAAGACCTTCATCGAAGTCGGCGGCAAGACGCTGGAATCGGAAGTGCGGTTCCGCGACAACGCCCAGCTCCTGTCGATCTGCCAGCGCATCGTCAGCCAGGTCGGCCGCCGCGTCGACGAATCGAGCCCGATCTGCGACGCCCGCCTGCCCGACGGCTCGCGCGTCAACGTCATCGCGCCGCCGCTCGCCATCGACGGGCCGGCTCTCACCATTCGTAAGTTCAAGAAGGACAAGCTGACGCTCGACCAGCTGGTGCGCTTCGGGGCGATCACGCCCGAGGGCGCGACGCTGTTGCAGATCATCGGCCGCGTCCGCTGCAACATCGTCATCTCCGGCGGTACCGGCTCGGGCAAGACGACGCTTCTGAACTGCCTTACCAACTACATTGACCGCGACGAGCGCGTCATCACCTGCGAGGACACGGCCGAACTGCAGCTGCAGCAGCCGCATGTCGTGCGCCTCGAAACCCGCCCGCCCAATATCGAAGGCGAAGGCGAGATCACCATGCGCGATCTCGTCAAGAACTGCCTGCGTATGCGCCCCGAACGCATCATCGTCGGCGAAGTGCGCGGACCCGAGGTCTTCGACCTCCTGCAGGCGATGAACACCGGCCACGACGGTTCGATGGGCACGATCCACTCCAACTCGCCGCGCGAGTGCCTCAGCCGTATCGAATCGATGATCGCCATGGGCGGCTATTCGCTGCCGGCCAAGACCGTTCGCGAGATCATTTCAAGCTCCGTCGACATCGTCGTCCAGGCCGCGCGCCTGCGCGACGGTTCGCGCCGCATCACGCAGATCACCGAGGTGATCGGCATGGAAGGCGACGTGATCATCACCCAGGATCTGATGCGCTACGAGATCGAGGGCGAAGACGCGGCCGGAAAGATCATCGGCCGGCACAAGTCGACCGGTATCGGCAAGCCGAATTTCTGGGACCGCGCCCGCTACTACAACGAAGAGAAGCGGCTCGCCGCGGCGCTCGACGAGATGGAAGAGAAGTCGAAGGATTAAGATTATGTTCGGTTTCGATCCGCTGGTGCTGGGTATCGTGCTGCTCGTGGCCGTTTCGGCCGGTGCGGTCTGCTACGGCCTGCTGTTTTCACGGATGGAAACCGAGAAGAAGGCGGCGAGCCGGGTCAGCCGGGTCGCATCCGCCGAGCTCGACAAGCAGAACGTCAAGGCCGCGCGCGACCGTGTCCAGGAAATGTCCAAGCGTCGCAAGTCGATGCAGGACAACCTCAAGGACCTCGAGAAGCGTCAGCAGGAAAACGCCAAGAAGAAGCTGACGCTGAAGTCGCGCCTGACGCAGGCGGGCCTCACGATCACGCCCGGCCGATTCTACATGTTCAGCGGCATTTTCGGCTTCGTGCTGATGTTCGCCGCATTCCTGTTCGGCGCGCCCACCATGGTCGTCCTCGGCCTGCCGATCGTCGCCGGTCTCGGCCTGCCGCGCTGGATCCTCGGCTTTCTCATCAAGCGCCGGCAGAACAAGTTCCTCGAGGAGTTTCCGAACGCGCTCGACGTCATCGTGCGATCGATCAAATCCGGTCTTCCGCTGAACGACGCGATCCGGCTGATCGCCAACGAGGGCAAGGAGCCTGTCAAGGGCGAGTTCCGGCGCGTGGTCGAATCCCAGCAGGTGGGGCTCAGCGTCCCCGATGCCTGCACGCGCATGGTCAACCACATGCCGCTGCAGGAAGTGAACTTCTTTTCGATCGTCATCGCCATTCAATCGCAGGCGGGCGGCAACCTGTCGGAAGCGATCGGCAACCTCTCGAAGGTGCTGCGCGAGCGCAAGAAGATGAAGGCCAAGGTGAAAGCGCTTTCGATGGAAGCCAAGGCTTCGGCCGTCATCATCGGCGCGCTGCCGTTCATCGTCGCCACGCTCGTCTACCTGACGTCGCCGCAGTACATGATGGTCCTCTTCACCGACCCGCGCGGTCACCTGATCATGGGCGTTTCGGCGGTCTGGATGTCGATCGGCATCTTCGTCATGCGCAACATGGTCAATTTCGATATCTAACAGAGGAAATGCGATGTCGTCCGATCTTGCGAGTTCCCTGACGGATCCCTCGATGCTGATCGCGGTGCTGGTGGCGCTGGCGGTGTTCGCGACGCTTTACACGCTCGCCATCCCGTTCTTCGAGCGCGGCGATCTCAACCAGCGCATGAAGGCGGTATCGACGGAACGCGAGCAGATGCGGGCCCGCGAACGCGCGCGGATGAACGCCGAGTCGACCGGCAGCAAGGCGTCGCTGCGCACGCAGAACAACCGCTCGGTTCGCCAGATCGTCGAGCGCTTCAACCTGCGCGAGGCGCTGGTCGACGAAAACACGATGAACAAGCTGCGCGCGGCGGGCTATCGCTCGGAAAACGCGCTGAACATGTTCCTGGTGGCGCGCTTCCTGCTGCCCTTCTGCTTCTTCGCGCTGGCGATCTTCTGGGTGTTCGGCCTCGACAACCTCGTCGACAAGCCGACGCCGATCCGCTTCCTCGCGACGCTCTGCTTCGCCTATGTCGGCTTCTACGCACCGAACATCTTCATCTCCAACAAGATGAAGAAGCGGCAGCATTCGATCAAGCGCGCCTGGCCGGACGCGCTGGACCTGATGCTGATCTGCGTGGAATCCGGTATCTCGATCGAAGCCGCGATGCGCCGCGTCTCCGAGGAGCTCGGCGAGGCTTCTCCGGCGCTCGCGGAAGAAATGGTGCTGACGACGGCCGAGCTCTCCTTCCTGCCGGATCGCCGCGTGGCGCTCGAAAACCTCGGCACGCGCACGCAGATCCCGATCGTGCAGTCCGTCGTTCAGGCGCTGATGCAGGCCGACCGCTACGGCACGCCGGTTTCGCAGGCGCTGCGCGTGCTTGCCCAGGAAGGCCGTGACGAGCGCATGAACGAGGCGGAGAAGAAGGCCGCCGCGCTGCCGCCGAAGCTCACCGTGCCGATGATCCTGTTCTTCCTGCCGGTTCTGGTCGCCGTCATTCTCGGGCCGGCCGGCATCCAGGTCGCCGACCGGTTCTAAGAGCCGCCGATTTTTGGGATGGACCGCCGCGCGGGGCCGTGTGACATTCGACGACGTCACCCCCAACCACGGACCATCGCCATGTCGTCGCTCAGCGTCCTCCTCAGCATCCTCGCAACGCTTTCGATCGGCGCCATGAGCCCCGGGCCGAGCTTCGTGCTCGTCTCCAGGATCGCCGTGTCGCGCTCGCGCATCGACGGGCTTGCCGCGGCTGTCGGCATGGGGCTGGGCGGAGTGTTGTTCAGCATCCTGGCGTTGGCCGGGCTGACCGCGCTTTTGTCGCAGTTCGGATGGCTCTATCTGGCGCTGAAGATCATGGGCGGGCTTTATCTCGCCTATATCGCCTACAGGATCTGGCGCGGCGCCGGCGAGCCACTTGTGATCGGCGAGACGGCGGCGGCCAACCGGGCCATCGGCCGCAGCTTCATGACCGCTTTCCTGACGCAGGTCAGCAATCCGAAGACCAT
This sequence comes from Rhizobium sp. AN80A, assembly GCF_030053015.1. Taxonomy (NCBI): domain Bacteria; kingdom Pseudomonadati; phylum Pseudomonadota; class Alphaproteobacteria; order Hyphomicrobiales; family Rhizobiaceae; genus Rhizobium; species Rhizobium sp. AN80A. The sequence continues at coordinate 2,705,041 of NZ_JASJPX010000003.1, forward strand.
CGTCGTCTACGCCAGCATCTTCGCGGCGCTCTTGCCGAAGACCATTCCGCTGGAATTGTTCGTGGCGATCCCGCTCGGCGTCTTTCTTGTCGAGGCCGGATGGTACACGATCGTGGCGCTGGCATTCTCGGCCCGCCACCCGCGCCTGATCTATCTGGCGGCGAAGAAGTGGATCGACCGCGCGGCCGGAGCTGTGATGGCGGGGCTCGGCCTGCAGCTCGTTGTGTCAGGCCTGAGCGGGCGCTAGTTGGTGCTTCCCGCCGCCGCCCCGGCATCCCTGGTGGCGAGCTTCTGCCAGGAATTCTGTTGCGACATCATCGAGCGGATATAGGCGAGGTTGGCATCGGCCTGTTGCGGCGAGAGCTCGCGCCTTGCGATCTGCTCGGCCTCGGGGAAGCGGCCCTGCAGGCCGACGACGAGCGCCAGGTTCTGGCGCACGCGGCTGTCGGCCGTCGGCTGGCCGGCTGCCTGGCGCAGATAGGTTTCGGCGCTCTTGAGATCGCCTGTCAGCACGTAGGACATGCCGAGATTGGACAGGATCGACGGCTCGCCCGGCTGCAGGTCGAGCGCGTCGCGGTAACGCTGGCGGGCCTCGGTCGAGCGGCCGAGCTGATCGAGAATGGCGCCCTCGGCGGAGACGAGTTTCCAGTCCGGACGGTCCGCCGTCTGGGCGCGGCCGATGGTGTCGAGCGCCTGCTGCAATTGGCCGGCGGCGGCCTGCGCCTTGCCATAGGCGGCGAGCACGTTGCGATCCTGCGGATTGGCGATCGCCACCTGCTGCATGACGGCGAGCGCCTGGGCGTCCCTGCCCTGCATGCGCAGGAGGTTGGCGTAGTTGACGCCGTTTACCGGATCGCGCGGGTTCTTTTCATAGGCCTGGCCGACGCGATCGGTGGCGGAGCGCACTTCCTGGTCGTTCATCGTCTCGACCGGCTTGTTCAGCGCGACCGGGATCGAGCCCGTGGTCATCTTGTCCCTGGTGGTGTTGCAGCCGGCCAGCATCAGGGCCAGCATCGCGGTCGCCGTGCACTGGAAAAGACGGGTTTTCAAAGAGGTATCGACCAAAGCAGCCATGGCGGTTTCCTGAAATCAGAAATCGGCGCCTGACCTAGAAGCGGAACAGGGAAAGGTTTTGACGCAATCTACGCTCAAGCAATAGTCTGTTAACCCTAACGGAACGTTAAAATGCGATTCTTGGAGCATGTCGCGCAAAAGTGTGAAGCGGTTTTGCGATAACGACATGCGATAAAACAAAGATCTAAAGCGCAAGAAGCGAATCCGAAGGATCGCGCCGCGCTTTGGACGCCCCTGAAGGATAAACAATGCCCCCGTTCCAGTTCATCGAAAGACCGACCCCCTTCAACACCAAGGGCGGCCAGACCTTGCCGATCTTCGCCGTCACGCCGGCGCATATCGAAACCGGGACGATCGATCCGATCGCGCTCGATTGGGCGAAGAAGGCGGGCTACAAGGCCGAGAGCGGCTCGCTGCTCCTGATCCCGACATCGGATGGCCATCTCGGCGGGGCGCTGTTCGGTCTCGGCTCCAACCCTTCGGAACAGCCCTATATCACCGGCAAGCTGGCGCGCGCGCTGCCGGCGGGCGACTGGCATATCGAGACGGCACCGCTGACGGCCAACCGGCTGGCGCTCGGCTTCGGCCTCGGGAGCTACCGTTTCGACCGCTACAAGTCCGAAAAGCAGCCGGCCGGCACGTTGATGATCCCGCGCGATGCCGATGCCGCCGATATCAAGCGGCAGCTGGCCGGCGTGTTCCTTGCCCGCGACCTGATCAACACGCCCACCAACGACATGGGCCCGAACGAGCTGGAAGCGGCGTTCCGCGGGCTTGCCGCGCACTACAAGGCCGAGATCTCGGTAATCTCGGGCGACGACCTCAGGCACAATTTCCCGCTGGTGCACACGGTCGGCCGCGCCAGCGCCGACGCGCCGCGGCTGATGGAGCTGCGCTGGGGCAAGAAGGGCCATCGCAAGATCACGCTGGTCGGCAAGGGCGTGTGCTTCGACACCGGCGGCCTCGACATCAAGCCCGCCTCCTCGATGCTTCTGATGAAGAAGGATATGGGGGGTGCGGCCAACGTGATGGGCCTGGCACTGATGATCATGGACGCCAAGCTGAAGGTCGACCTGCGCGTCGTCATTCCCGTGGTCGAGAACTCGATCTCGTCGAACGCCTTCCGCCCCGGCGACATCTACAAGAGCCGCAAGGGCCTGACCGTCCAGATCGACAACACCGACGCCGAGGGTCGCCTGATCCTCGCCGACGCGCTCTCCTATGCCGACGAGGAAGAGCCCGACCTGATGATCGACATGGCGACGCTGACCGGGGCTGCGCGCGTGGCGCTCGGACCCGACCTGCCGCCCTTCTTCACCGACGACGCGGATCTGGCGCGCGACCTGATGGAATCGAGCCTCGAGACCGACGATCCAATGTGGCGGCTGCCGCTCTACGCCGGCTACGAAAAGGACATCCGCGCCAAGTTCGCCGATATCACCAATGCGCCGGCAGGCGGCATGGCGGGCGCGATCACGGCGGCGCTGTTCCTCAAGCGCTTCGTCAGCCATGCCAGGAGCTGGGCGCATTTCGACATTTACGGCTGGGCGCCTTCGGAGCGACCGCATTCGCCCGGTGGCGGCGAGGCGCAGGCGATCCGGGCGCTTTACCACCACATCCGCGAGAGCGTTCGTTAAAATTTTATTCACCCTGTGGGGCGGCAGATCAGCCGCCCCATTGCGTTGCGGGGGTGCGTGCCGGAAAATGGAACGCAGGCGTAACGAATGCGGGAGGGGCCGTGCCGATCGAATTGACCGCATCGCAGGCGCTGGGGCTCTGGCACGGCGTGTCGCTCGACCAGGTTCGCCACGACGACCGCGATTTGACATTGCGCCAGATGGCGATCCTGCTGCATATCTATCTCGTGCCGCCGCCGCATACCGTGCGCGGCCTGGCCGCCGAACTCAACGTCACCAAGCCCGTCATCACCCGGGCGCTCGATACGATGGGCGAGATGGGGCTGGTGGACCGGGTGCGCGATGACCGCGACCGGCGCAACGTGCTGATCAAGCGCACCGTGGGCGGCGCGCTTTATCTCGAAAAACTGGGCGACCGCGTGCGCGAGCACGGGCGCCGGCTGTGACCTTGAGGACAAGACCATGACCACGCTCGACCGCCGCCTGCACGCCTTCAGGGACGATCTCGCCGAGCGCGGACTGGAAGGACAGGTCACGGCCCGGCGCTTTACCGACGGGACGCCGGCGCGCATCGCGGTCCCGGTCGTGGGCCTGCGGCCGCGCCGGACGCGACCATCGGTATCGATACCGAACTCTTGTTCGGCGAAGACGTGACCGTGCTCGACCGCGCCGACGGATGGTGCTGGATCAAGGCGCGGTCGGACAATTACGTCGGCTATCTACCCGAGAGCACGGTGAGCGAGGCATCGCCCGCTCCGACCCATATCGTCACCGTTCAGCGCACCTTCCTCTATCGCGAGCCGGAACTGCGCAAACCCTATACAAGCATTCTTTCGATGGGCAGCCGCGTCGCCGTTGCCGGCACCGCGGAGGCGCGCGGCAACCACTATGTGACGCTTGAAGACGGGACTGCCATTTTCGCCAAGCATGTGCAGCCCATCGGCGCGCTTGATGGCGCGGACTATGTCGAGATCGCCGGCCGCTTCATCGAAACGCCCTATCTCTGGGGCGGCCGCTCCGGGCTCGGGATCGACTGCTCCGGCCTGGTGCAGCTTTCCATGCTGATGGCCGGCCACGCCGCGCCGCGCGATACCGACATGCAGGCGTCAGCGCTTGGCACGCCGATTGCGCGTGATGAACTGCGACGCGGCGACCTGGTGTTCTGGAAGGGGCATGTGGCGATCATGGAGGATGCGGAAACGATCCTGCACGCGACCGGCCACACGATGACCGTGACGCGCGAGAATTTCGAAGAGGCCGTTCAGCGTATCGGCTGGCTCTACGAGCAGCCCAACGGCTATCGTCGCCCGATCAACTGACCGGCGGCTTTGGCCATGCGGTGACGCCGCCGGACCAGGTTTCGAACGCTTTCGACAGCCTCAGGACGCGCATGTCGTCGAAGCGGGGACCGACGATCTGCAGGCCGATCGGCATGCCGGATTTTGAGAAGCCGCAATTGATCGACGAGGCCGGTTGCTCCGACATGTTCCAGGGAACGGTGAAGGCGATGTGCTCGAAGGGACGGGCCGGATCGTTGGTCGGCGAGGCCCATTCGGCCGGGTAGGAAACGATCGGATTGGTCGGCGATAGCACGGCGTCGACCTCCTCGAACAGCGCGCCGCAGGCCTTGCGCATCTCGATCGTCTGGTTGAAGCCCTTGACGGCGGCGACGCCGCTAACATCGGCCCCGCCCTTGGCCCAGCCGTAGATATAGGGAAGGATGCTCTCCCGGCGCTCCTCGCTCAGCCCCTCGATATCGCCCCAGAAGCGGGCGCGCCAGAAATTGTCGAGACCATCGAGCATCGCCCGCGACAGCAGCGGGCCGACCGGCACGATGACGGCGCCGGCTTTCTCGAACTGTTTCGCCGCCGCGACGACGGCCGTCCTCACCTCGTCCTCGGCATCGAGGCCGCAGCCGGCGTCGAGCATGAGGCCGATGCGCATGCCCGAGAGGTCGATATCGAGATCCGCCCAGTCGATATCGTTGGGCGGGAGGCTGGTGCCGTCGCGCCAGTCCGGCCGCGAGAGCGTGGCCATGGCGAGTGCCGCGTCCTCGACCGTGCGCGTCATCGGCCCGGCGCAGCGGCCGACATAATAGGGGTCAACCGGGATGCGGCCGTGGCTGGGCTTGAAGCCGAAGATACCGGTCCAGCCGGCCGGGAGCCGCACGGAGCCGCCGATATCGGTGCCGATATGGAGCGGGCCGTAGCCGGCCGCCGCCGCCGCCGAGGCGCCGGCGCTGGAACCGCCCGGGTTCTGGCTGACATCCCAGGGATTGCGGCTGAGCGGGTGGAAGCTCGAGAGGCCGGACGAGAGCATGCCGTAGTCAGGGCATGTGGTCTTGGCGAAGATGATCGCGCCGTCCTCACGCATGCGGGCGGCGATGGGGGCATCGTCGAGCGCCGGCGTCAGCTCCACGGCCCGGGTGCCGAGAGGGACGGGCTGGCCCTTGGTTGATATCAGCTCCTTCAACGTCACCGGGATGCCGTCGAGCGGGCCCAGGGTTTCTCCCTTCGCCCAGCGTTCGGTCGAGGCTTTGGCCTGAGCGCGGGCGGCGCCGGGGTCGTAGAGATAGAGCGCGGCGATGTGCGGCTCCCAGGCGGCGATATGCGGCTCCAGCGCCAGCCAGTATTCCAGCGGAGACAGGCTTTTCTTCGCAAAGCGCCGCTTCAGTTCGCGGATGCTCAGGTCGATCTCGGTCATGGCGCGGTCTTTCAAAACGATATCTTCAAATCAGCGACTTGTTCCCTCGCGGGGGTCGAGCAGGTCACGCAGGCCGTCGCCCAGCATGTTGAAGCCGAGGACGGCAAGCGCGATGGCGAGGCCGGGGAGAATGGCAAGCCAGGGGGCGAGACCGAGGAAGGTCTGCGCATCGGCAAGCATCCGCCCCCAGCTCGGCGCCGGCGGGGCGAGGCCGAGACCGAGGAAGCTGAGGCCCGCTTCGGTGAGCACCGCGAGGCCAAGCTGGATGGTGACCTGGACGATGAGCTGGCTCATGATATTGGGCAGCACGTGGCGGAGCGAGATCGCCAGCCGCGTATTTCCGAGCGCGCGGGCGGCGAGCACGTAATCGCGGCTCCAGGCCTGCAGCGCGCTTGCCAGCGCAACACGGGCAAAGACCGGAATGAGGAAGGTGGCGATGGCGGCGATCGCCGTCAGCCGGCCGCCGCCGAGGAAGGCGCCGAGCATCATGGCCGAGAGGATGGGCGGGAGCGCGAAGATGACGTCGCAGACGCGCATCAGAAGCGTTTCGAAGATGCCGCGAAAGGCGGCCGCCGCGAGGCCGGCGATGGTGCCGAGCGTGCCGCCGATGGCGACGGCGACGACGGCTGTTGACAGCGAGTTCCAGCAGCCGACCATCAGCATGGAGAGCACGTCGCGGCCGAACTGATCGGTGCCGAGAAGGCCGAAGCCGAAGGGCGGCTGCAGCTTGTGGATGATCTGCATCTTCGCCGGCGGCAGCGGCGTCCACACCAGCGACAGCAGCGCGGTGGCGACAAGGCAGGCGACGATCGCGGCGCCGATGATGAGGTTGACGCGCTTGATGCCGCGCATGCGGCGGCGGCCGATATTCGTTTCGGTCGAGACCAGGGGGGCCATCTCAGATCCCTTTCTCAGACGCGGGTCGATCGCGAGATAGGAGAGATCGACCAGGAAGTTCATGAGGATGACGAGGCCGGCGAAGAACAGCACCACATCCTGCATGACGACGATATCGCGCTGCGACAGCGCCTGATAGGCGAGACGGCCGAGGCCGGGAAGATTGAAGACATTCTCGACCAGGACTGCGCCGGCGACCAGGAAGGTGGCTTGCAGGCCGAGGATGGTGAGGATCGGCACCAGCGCATTGGGCACCGAATGGCGCCAGAGCACTTTGCCTGATGACAGGCCCTTGGCGCGGGCGGTGCGGGTGAAATCCTCGTGCAGCGTGTCCAGCACCGCCGAGCGGGTGACGCGAGTGAGCACGCCCGCCTGCGGCAGCGCCAACGCCACGGCCGGCATCAGCAGGGCCTTCAGCGCCGGCCAGACACCGGCGCTCCAGCCGGGGAAGCCACCCGCGGGCATCAGCCCCAGCGTGGTCGAAAACAGGATGATCAGCAGCAGCGCCACCCAGAAGGCGGGCACGGCGATACTGACCTGCGAGAAGACGGCGGCGACCGCATCGACGATGCCGCCGCGCCTGGAGGCGGCGGTGACGCCGAGGGGGATGGCGATGGCGACCGAGAGCAGGATGGCGATGAGGGCGAGCGGCAGGGTGACGGCGAGACGCTCGAGGATGAGGCCGGCGACGGGGACGCCATACGTGTAGGAACGCCCGAGATCGCCGGTAAAGACGCCTGCCAGCCACTCGGCGTAGCGCACCATGAGCGGCCGGTCGAGGCCGAGCTCCTGACGCAGCGCCGCCAGGGTTTCCGGCGAGGCCGAGGTACCGAGCATGATCGAGGCCGGGTCGCCGGGCAGCATGTCCATGACGGCGAAGATCAGCAGCGAGACCACCAGCAGCGTGACGACGAGGCCGGCGACGCGACGGAGCACGAGGGCGATCATGCGGCGGTTCTCGGGGTTCTTGCGGGGCGACTGATGGTGACGCCAGCGCATGTGGCCCCCTCATCCGACCCTTCGGGCCACTGACCGGGGTCGAGCCGCTGGTCTCGACCCGTCCTTCGGACCCCCGTCGGGGAGAAGGGAAGATGGAGCGAGCGGCCCGCTACGAGTCTCTTCTCCCCAGCGGGGAGAAGGTGGCGGCAGCCGGATGAGGGGGCCGCAGGCTCGGTGGGCGCGATACCCCCCTCTGTCCTGCCGGACATCTCCCCCACAAGGGGGGAGATCGAATCGTTGCGATGGCATTGCTGAACGTTCAGGTCGGAGCGAGTGGGTGAGGCGAGCCAATCTCCCCCCTTGTGGGGGAGATGCCCGGCAGGGCAGAGGGGGGTAATCTTGGCGGGGCCGTAAGTGGGGGACTCAGCGCGCGTGCCCCCTCATCCGACCCTTCGGGCCACCTTCTCCCCGCGGGGAGAAGGGAAGATGGAGCGAGCGGCCTGCCACACGTCCCTTCGCCCCAACGGGGAGAAGGTGCCGGCAGGCGGATGAGGGGGCCGCAGGCTCGATGGCTGCAATCAGCCTTGCGCTTACCCTAACCTCTCCCTCTCCCACCAACACAAACCCTCCCGCCACCTATTCGTCCCAGGAGACGTTGGTCAGCACATTGGACGGGATCGGCTCGTTTTCCCAGAGGCCTTTCAGCTTCTTGTCCCAGACACCAAGCTTTGGCATGACGAAGAGGAAAAGCGCGGGGACGTCGTCGGCGAGGATGGTTTGCGCCTCGGCGTAGATCTTGGCCTGCGCAGCCGGATCGGTGGTTTCCTGGACCTTCTTCATCAGCGCGTTGAAATCAGGGTTCTTGTAGTTGAAGTAGTAGGGATCGCGGGAATAGATGTCGATGTCCATCGGTTCGGCATGGGCGACGATGGTCATCTGGTAGGATCGGTCCTTCATCACGTCCTGGACCCACTTGGCCGGGAATTCGGTGGGTTCGATGGTCATCGTCACGCCGATTTCGGCGAGCATGGCCTGCATGACCTCGGCGCTGCGCGGCGCATAGGCCATTTGCGGGGCCTTGATGGTGAAGGCGAAGCCATCGGGGTAGCCGGCTTCGGCGAGAAGCGCCTTGGCCTTTTCGGGATCGTAGGGCAGCTTGGCCGTCAGGTCGACATATCCAGGGTCGTTCGGCGTGTAGTGGCTGCCGATCGGGGTGCCGAGGCCGGACCAGGCGCCCTCGATCACCGTCTTGCGGTCGATCGCCATCATCAATGCCTGGCGCACGCGCTTGTCGTCGAAGGGCTTTTCGGCATTGTTCATGCCGGCCACGACCTTTAACTCGGTGTTGCCGATCTTGGTCATCAGCCTGGCGTCGCCGTCGAAGGAGGCCATCAGCTCGGGGGCGGCGAATTCGGGGATGGCATCGACGTCGCCGGATTTCAGCGCGGCTGCCTGCGCCTGCGGATCGGCGATGAAGCGGAAGGTGACCTTGTCGAGCGTGACTGACACGTCCTTGTTCCAATAGCCGGCGTTCTTTTCCAGCTCGACCTTGTCGCCCTTGGCCCAGCTGACAAACTTGAACGGGCCGGTGCCGACGGGCTTGGTCTTGTCGTCGGCGGACGAGTTCGGAGCGACCATGACGGAGGCCGGCCAGCCCAGCCAGTAGAGCAGGCTGCCGGTGGGCTCGGAGAGGCGCAGCACCAGGGTGGCGGCATCGGGGGTGTCGATCGAGGCGATGGAGGCGAAGAAGCGCTTCTGCGGATTGACCGAATCCTTGCCACGGGCGCGGTCGAGCGCGAACTTGGCGGAGGCGGAATCGAAGGCCTGCCCGTCATGGAAGGTGACGCCTTCGCGCAGCTTGAACGTATAGGTCAGTCCATCCGGCGAGATCTCCCAGCTTTTCGCCAGCTGCGGCTGCACCTTGCCGGCCTCGTCGATGGTCACCAGACCCTCGAAGACGTTCTGCCAGGTGACCTGGCCGATGGCGACGGGGGCGGCGATCGTCGGGTCGAGACCCGTCGGCTCGATGGTCATGCCGAGGCTGAGCGTGGTCTTGGCGGCTTCGGCCGGCGTCAGGCTGAGCATCACCAGGCCTGCCGAGACGGCGACCCCAAGCGAAAGACGACGAACGAGGCGCGCGGAGGGCGCGAGCGAAAGCTTGATCATCATGTCCCCTTCATGGCCGCCGCTTGCTGCAACTGGCCGATTGCCGATAGAGTGTCATTGCGCCTGTGCACACACAATGACGATTTTGTGTGCTCAGTGTAGCCGAAAGAGCTACACAGGAATTTTCCGCCCGATGCAAGCCCAGAGCCGTCCACCGGCGACCCTCGCATTCCCTCATTCCTTGCCGACAGGCCCGCCGGCGCGCTCGCGCATGAAACGCTCGATGAAATCGAGAAGCTTGGAGGCGGCGAAGGACAGCTGGCGATCGGGCGCCACGCAGAGATCGACATGGGTGCGGATGGCGCTTCTCGGCGCCAACGGCACGGCACGCAGCTGACCCGCCTCGATCTCGCGGCGCACCGTCAGCGCCGGAAGCAGGGTGGCGGCGGCGCCGCTCAGCACCAGCTCCTTCAGCATTTCCAGCGAGCTGGTGACGAAGACGGCATCGAAGCTCAGCCCCGCCTTTTCGAACAGCGCATCGAAGGCCTGGCGGAAGCCGAAGGACTGATCGGGCAGTGCCAATGGATAGTCGGCTATATCCTTGAGGCTGACCTCCTGCCGTTCGGCCGCCGGATGGGCTGTCGCGACGATCAGATCATAGGATATCTCGGAGCGCAGGCGGATCTTGGTGCCCGATACCGGCGGCGCGAAGAGGGTGACGGCGATATCGGCCTCGCCGCCATTGACCGCCTCGACGGCCTGGCGGGCGCTGGAGATGGTGACCTCGAAATGCAGCTTGGGATATTTGAGGCTGAACGCGGCCAGGGCTGGGGCCAGCAGATTGGCGACAGTGGCGCCATTGGCGTGGATGGCGACGCGGCCGGCCTGCAGGCCTTTCAGATCCTCGATCAGCTGGCCGACGTGATCGAGCTCGCGCAGGGTGCGGCCGGCTCGGGCGGCCAGCAGCTCGCCTGCCGCCGTCAGCTTGACGCCGCGCGAACTGCGCTCCACCAGCGGCGCGCCGAAATGATATTCGAGGTTCTCGATCTGCCGGCTGATCGCTGTCGGCGCGACGTTCAGGTTCTCGGCGGCCTGGCGCATCGAATTGGTGCGGACCAGCTCGTCGAAATACATCAGGGCGCGTATCTGCATCTCACCGTCTCCGCAATCGGACCATGCCCTTCTCTAAATGATCACAGGCGATCGGCAAAGCGGTCCCGCCATGCCGGCTGGGCGCCTTCCACGGCAAGTGCCGTCGCCTCATAGACACCGCGGGCAATGGCGCGGGCCATCACAAGCGTGGCAAGGTGGCAGAGTTCCAGAAATTCGGGCAGGCCGCCGAGCGCTCTGGCGCCGGTGGCAGCGGAGAAGATGGTGTCGCCATCGAGCGGCAGATGCGCCGGCAGCAAGGCGCGCGCGAAGCCGTCATGGCCCATGACGGCGAGCCGATGGGCTTGCGCCTTCGTCAGCACCGCGTCCGTGACGATGGCGCCGATGGTCGTGGCGGTGGTGTTCATGCCCTTGAGGCGCATGGCGGTGTCGCGCGCGTCGATCATCTCCGGCAGGCCGAGACCGCCGAATTCATTGTCCTGTTCGAAAGGCGCCGACCAGAAATGCGGCCCCTCGCCCATCGTGGCGGAACCGAGCGCGTTAACGGCGACGATGGCGGCTATGGTGTGGCCTGTTGACGAGCGGGCGCTGGCGGAGCCGAGGCCGCCCTTGACGGTGGCGGTGGTGGCGCCGGTGCCGGCGCCCACGGTTCCGAGCGCGAAAGATCCCTTCGCGGCGGCGCGGAAGGCTTCATAGCCGAGATCGCGATAGGGCGATTGCAGGCCCCAATCCTTGTCGCCGCCATTCAGGAGGTCCATGAGGATCGCCTGCGGGACGATGGGGACGCGCTGGTTTCCAACGGGAAAGCCGCGACCCATGGCGCGCAGGCCGGCCTGGACGCCTCCGGCGGCATCGAGGCCGAAGGCGGAGCCGCCGGAGAGCACGAAGGCATCGACCTCGGTGACCGTCATGGCGGGATCGAGCAGCGCGGTGTCACGGCCGCCGGGCGCACCGCCCAGCACGACGCCGGAGGCGACCGCAGGCCGATCGAAGACGATGGCGGTGACGCCGGAGCCGAGGCCAAGATCCGTGGCGTGGCCGACGGAGAGGCCTTCGATATCGGTGAGCAGATTGAGCAAGCGCGGCGTCCTTTGTCTCGATACCGATCAGCAGCAGGCGATAGGACGATATGGGCGGCCAAAAAACAAGACCGGCCCCGCCTTGGGCGGGACCGGTCGGATATTCTCGAATTGTTTTCGCCCGGGCTTTTCAAGCCGGGATCGAACCATGCCTTCAGGCATGGATGGGTTTGGGATGACGGCGGGTCATCAGGTCGTGGATCGCGTGCTTGACCTCGGCCGGCGAACTGAAGTGCTGCTCGTCGAGATCGTGGACGTGATACTTCACGGCGATGAATTTCAGCCGGTTTTCATCCGGAATGACGATACCAACGGGCACGCCTGCGTATTCGATAACTTCTTTTTTCATGCATAGAACTCCTGCCGCGCGGAGTGCGTCGGCGATGGCGAATTGACTTGTCTTTTACCGTTTAAGGGGGGACGAAGGTCACATTCGACAGTTCGGGCGGGAGAGAGCGCCCGGACGGTCATTGCCAAGCACGCGGCGCACCAGGAGCGTGGCAAGAATATCGAAGTCGTTCATGTCTCATTCCTTTCTTCTGCGTCGTGCTTGCTTCGGGCCCCGGGCATGCCGGGACCGGCGGTGGTGTTCTGTATAATCTACTTTATTTGTAGAGAATACATAACGAACAGTCGGAAACATATTCCGAAACGTGTCAAAATGTCGGCGATTAGGAAAATATCATTCCGCCAAAGCCGAATTCACGAGAAGACCATTAGCAGGTCTTTGTGCACTTGGTATGACGATACGGAACTCTCCGTCGCTCGCAGCCAGAGATAGGGAGTGCATCTGATTCCGGCAATGGGGCTTTTTATTAAAAGACGGTAAGCCTCGAAATGACCGAAATGGTTAACGGGCGTCAGAGGCCTGTTAGCGCCTGAAAGTCAGGTGGATCGTGCCGCTTGGCGCGGTTTCCGATGTGACCGTGTAAACCGCTTCCAGGCCACGCAAATCGTCCCACAGGCGGATGCCGCGCCCGAGAAGGATCGGCGTGATCGCGACATGAAGCCGATCGACCAGCCCGGCTTTCAGAAAATCGCGCGCCACCGTCGGCCCGCCGCCGACGCGCACATCCTTGCCGCTAGCCGCCTTCATCGCCCGCTCGAGCGCTTCCACGGGCGTGGCGCTCAGGAAATGGAACGTGGTGCCGCCGGCCATCTCGACCGACGGGCGCTCCTTGTGCGTGAGCACGAAGACCGGGCAGCCGAAGGGCGGCTCGTCGCCCCACCATCCGCGCCAGTCCGGATCGTCGGGAAAATTATGTAGGCCGAACATGCCGGCGCCCATGATCTCGGCACCGATATTCTCGAAATATGCCCGCGCGTAGTCGTCGTCGAGGCCGGTGGTGCCGCTGCCGCTGGTGTCCTTGAACACCCGCTCGCGGAACGTCCGCGTGGCCATGTAAGCGCCCACGAGCCGTGGCCAGTCCTCGCCGAACGGGACTTCCGGCGTCTGGTCCGTGGTCGTGGCGAAACCATCCAGCGAGACCATGAGATCGATACGAACTGCCATCGCGCTCTCCCTTCGAGAAGCTTCCCCGGATAGCGGTCACCACCCTTCCGAGAGCACCTTTTCCAGCATGTCGGCGAAGAAATCGGCGCTTTCGGCCGTCAGGCAGAGCGGCGGCTTGATCTTCAACACGTTCAGGTGATCGCCGGTCGGCTGCATGATGACGCCGAGGTCGAGCAGCCGCGCGCAGATCGCCGCCGTCTCGGCGGTCGCCGGCTCCAGCGTCGCGCGGTCGCGGACGAACTCGACGCCGAGATAAAGCCCCATGCCATGCACGGCGCCGACGAGCGGATGGTGATCCATCAGCGCCACCAGCCGGCCCTTCAGCCGATCGCCGATCTCGCGGGCATTCTGCTGCAGCGCCTCGTCGGCCATGATGTCGAGCACGGTGATGCCGACGACGGAACTGACCGGGCTGCCGCCCGACGAGGAGAAGAAATAGCCCTCCTTCTCCAGCGAATCGGCGATGGCGCGCGTGGTGATGACGGCGCCGAGCGGGTGGCCGTTGCCCATGCCCTTGGCGACCGTGATGATATCGGGCACCACCTGCTGCTGCTCGAAGCCCCAGAAATGATGGCCGAGCCGGCCATAGCCGACCTGTACCTCGTCGGCGATGCAGACGCCGCCACGGGCGCGCACCTGGCCATAGACGGCGGCGAGATAGCCATCCGGCAGCGCTATGCCGCCGGCGTTGCCGTATACCGGCTCGGCGATGAAGCCCGCCAGCCGCTCGCCGCTTCCGTCGATCAGTTCCAGCGCGGCAAGAACGCTTTGCAGATAGTCGCCGGTCGAATCCGGTCCACGGAACTCGCCGCGATAGGTATTGGGCGCGGCAACGGGATGAACCCAATCGGGCCGCGTCGTCAGCGCCCGGGGATTGTCGGCGATCGAGGTGGAGACGGCATCGCTTGCCACAGACCAGCCGTGATAGGCCTCGAGCAGGGTCAGCATGTTGCGCGCGCCGGTGTGGGCCCAGGCAAGCCGCAGCGCCAGATCGTTGGCCTCCGAACCGGAGTTGACCAGGAAGACGGTGTCGAGCCCTTCAGGTGCCAGAGCCGCCAGCCGTTCGGAGAGATCGGCGACGGCGGCATAGTGAAAGCGTGAATTGGTGTTCAGCCGCAGCCATTGCTCGCCCACGGCATCGGCAAGGCGCGGGTGGCCGTGGCCGAGAATGGTGACGTTGTTGACCATGTCGAGATAGGCGCGGCCCTCGACATCGAACATGTGCTCCTTCCAGCCGCGCTCGATGCGCGGCGGGGTCTCGTAGTAGTGCTTCTGGGCGGCCGCGAAATGGGCCGTGCGCACGGCAAGGATTTCCGCATCGACAGGCTTCGGCGCTTCTACGCCATGGCCGAGTAACGCTGCCGGCGACGGGCAAAGCGCCGACCAGGCAAAGACCTCGGCGGGCGTGCAGAAGAGCGGCGGCTCGGCGCCCTTCAGTGTCGAGAGCTGCACGCGCAAGCCGCCGAGCGAGCCCTGTTCGCCCGAGACTGCGCCGATCGCCTGGCCTGATTCGAGCTCGGCGCCGTCCTCGACCGAGGGATCGATACCGTCGAGATGGAGGCTGATATCGGCGCCCTCGAGGACGAGATGGTGGTTCTGCCAGCTGATGCGTCCCGAAAAGGGCGCCGCGATCGCGCTGCCGGCGGCCAGGCAGATATCGGCGTGCAGGGCGTAGGTGGCGGACGGTTTGGCGCTCAGCAGGCGGGCGCGCGACAATCTGTATTCGCCGTAGCGGGTGGCGGCGGCATCGGCCTCGGAGGCGGCGCGGGCAAGCAGCCGCCAGTCCATGTCGCCCTGGCCCCAGTTGCCGGCGGCGAAGTGCTGGCTTTCGACGCCGAGGTCGACATAGAGCATGTTTTGAAGGTCGAGATCGGGCAGCAGCGGGTGCCAATGCTCGGTCGCAACAGTGGGGAGTTCGACGCCCGCCGTCTTCAGGATGGCCGTTTCCATGAGATCGAAGGGAACGGCGATGGCCGTATCGAAGATGCGCTGCTCAAGCACGAGGTTGGCGCGGACATATTCGTTTTCGGGATCGATGGAGATCTGCTGTTCGCTGCTCGCCACCAGGATGACGGCACGGGCAACAACCAACGGCCACAGCGCCCTGAGCTCTTCTTCCTTCAGCGGATAGATTTCGTGATAGGCCTTGACGGCGGGCAGCACGAAGAAGGGGTCGCCATCGGCCTGATGCAGCAGCGAAGCGCAGGTGACGGCGAGATCGCCGACCAGCCAGCCACGGATGATATCGCCGAAATCGATGACGCCATCGGGAATGAGGCGTCCCTTTTCGTCGCGGCGGCTGACGACATTGTCGCCGGTGACATCATGGTGGACGGCCTGCAGGCGCAGCGCCGGCGCGAAGGGCTGTACGCGGCGGACGGCGGCGACCATGTTCTTGGCGATACGGTCGCGCGCGGCGCCATCGGTGATCGCCGACAGGAGCTGGACGGCGACCGGGCCGGCGCGGCGCAGGTCCCATTGCAGGTTGCGGTCGAGGCCGGGATGATCGAAATCGGCAAGCGATCTGGCGAGATTGGCGCAGAGCGCACCCAGCGCCGCCACGGATTGCCCGGGAAGATGCGCGGGGCCGCTCAACCCCTCGCCTTCGAGATATTCCAGCAGCCGGACCTGATAGGTCTGGTCGCGGACGACGACGGCGATGATGTCCTGGCCATCGGTGGAAGCGACCACGCGTGGCACGCGCGGCGCGCCCTCGATGCCGGCGAGGTGACGCATCGCGGCATTCTGCGCCTCGAGCTCGATCGTCTCGTAGACCATGTGGCAGATCTTCAGGACGTAAGCCTGCTCGCCGGTATCGACGCGGTAGTTGCGGTCCTGCTGGCTTCCGAGCTCACTCAGCGTGCCCGACAAGCCATAGCGCGACTGCAGGATCTCTCCGGCTTCCTCGGCCGTCACGTCGGGACGCGGAAGCTCGAGACGCCGAGCGAGCGTTTCATCGGTCATGGCATTCCCCCACCGCGCGATTCGATCCTGCACAATAAGCAGATAATCGACAGCTTGCTATCGGCAAGCGAGGATCGGGCGTCATCCCTAGGAATTACGGGCCTGGGAATTACTGGCCCGGCAATTACCGGCCAAGGAATCAGCGGACGCCCGATACCAATGACTTAGCCCATGCGTTCGGAAGCATAGCTGCCCGGGCTTGCCGGGAAGACCACGGTGCGGTTGCCGTTCAGGAACACGCGGTGGTGAATGTGGGCGTGGATGGCGCGGGCAAGCACCTGGCTCTCGACATCGCGGCCGATCGAGACGTAATCGTCGGCCGACTGCGCATGGGTGATGCGCGCCGTGTCCTGCTCGATGATCGGGCCTTCGTCGAGGTCGGCGGTGACGTAGTGCGCGGTGGCGCCGATCAGCTTCACGCCACGCTCATAGGCCTGCTTGTAGGGGTTCGCGCCCTTGAACGACGGCAGGAAGGAGTGGTGGATGTTGATGATGCGCCCCGACATCTTCTTGCACATGGCGTCCGAGAGCACCTGCATGTAGCGGGCAAGCACAACGAGCTCGGTGCCGGAGCTTTCGAGCAGCTGCAGGAGCTGGGCTTCGGCCTGCGGCTTGTTTTCCTTCGTCACCTTGATGTGGTGGAAGGGAATGTCGTGGTTGACGACGACCTTCTGGTAATCGAAGTGGTTGGAGACGACGCCGACGATGTCGATCGGCAGCGCGCCGATCTTCCAGCGATAGAGCAGGTCGTTCAGACAATGGCCGAAGCGCGAAACCATCAACAGCACCTTCATGCGCTGGTCACCGTCGTGGATTTCCGATGTCATCTCGAATTTTTCGGCGATCGGCTGGAAGCCTTCGCGGATAGCCGCCAGTGTAGCACCCTCTTCGGAGATGAAGCTGACGCGGGTGAAGAACATGCCGGTGGAGAGATCGTCGAACTGCGAGCTGTCGATGATGTTGCAGCCCTGTCCGGCCAGATAGGTCGAAATCGCCGCCACGATGCCGCGCGTCGATTTGCAGGCTACCGTCAGTACATATTGCGTCATGCGTCATATTCCTTGTTCAAGCGTCGGCCTTGTTTAGGCATCGGCCTTTTAAGCGTTGGTCTGGGGCGACCGTCGAGCCTGCTTAGATCAAAGCGACATGGCCGATCAAGCACGACACGCGCGCCGCTGCACCAGGTTTGTCGAGACGGGCGGCGCTTGCGGCCGGCGCATCTCATCGGCCCTCAGCTTACGGCAGTTCCTGCCGGAGTCCGTTCACTTTGCGTCGTGGAACCGCGTATTCTCGCCGTGGCGCCCTCGTTGAATTTGAGAAAGCCGACGAGAAGCCAGCCGAGGCCGGCGGTCTTCATCGAAAAGATCGCTGTCGAGCCGATCATCAGGTTCAGGAACATGAAGAGCGACAGCGAATGGCAAAGGCGCTTCTGGTTGGGCGTCTGGCCGGCCGGATAGAAGGAGACGAACAGCCAGAACAGGATGAGGCCGAAGATGGTGGCGCCGTAGGTGATATAGACATAGCCGCTGTCGACGAAGGTGGTGGCCTTGTCGAGCTCGAGCCCCATCGTCGCCGGCAGATCCATGGCGATGATGTTTCGTACCGTGCCGCTGATGCGGCCGACGAAATCGTCGTCACGGGCGTTAGGCTTGAAGGCATGGATGATGAAGCCGACCATGACGATCGCCGGCATCATCAGAAAGCTGAAGATCTTCGGGATCAGGGGATAGATGACATAGCCGGCGACGCTGACGATGGTGAAGATCAGCATCGTGCGGGTGTCGTTCGTCACCAGGATGAGCACGATCGTCGCCATGAAGATCAGCCGGTCGAAGAGCGTGATGCGGTTGGCGAAGCTGACGAGATAGATGACCATGACGCCGCAGAAATTGGCGAGCGACACCTGCTCGAGGAAGATCGAGGAGGAGCGGTGATCGATGAGGCCGAAGGAGAACCGCCCCTCGAAGCCGAGCGCGCCGCGAAACAGGCCGGAATCGCTGTAGGTGGCAGGGGGAACGCCGCGGGTGTTCTGGAAATACTCGGCCGGATGGAAGAGCGCCACATAGGCGGGCGTCGAGATGATCTCGCAAAGGAGCGCCGCGAGAACCGCAAGGCAGCAGATCTTGAAGGCAAGCCGCAGCGTTCGTTCATTGCTCCAGCGTCCGAGCACCGTGAAGGCGAAGATGATCAGGACGTTGCGAAGATGGTCGATATAGCCGGCCTTGTTGATGACCATCACATAGACCGTCAGCGCGACGGTCGCGAGGAGATAGCCGAGCGGCACGATATCTTCCTCGTAGAGGCCCTTCTTCAGGATGTAGCCGAAGCTGTAGGCGAGGATCAGGATCTCGCTCGCCACGACGGCGGTTGACGTCAGCGGCATGATGTTGTGATTGATGAAGGCAAGAATGGCGTTGTAGGTCACGCCGAGCACGCTGACGGCCAGGATGCTGTAGTCGATCGGCTCCTTTTCGATCGCATCACCGGCGGCTTTGACCTTGCTTGCCATATCCTCAATCCACCAGCGTCTTGCACTTGGACTTGTCGGCGGCCGGTGTCTTCAGCGCGTTTTCCAGCGCCGTCATCTGCTGGCGATCCTTGCCGCCGCGCGGCTGCACGTTCAGCGTCTCCGTTTCCGGCCACCAGTCGCCCGCCACCCAGTAGGTCCAGCCGAGCCAGACGTCGGGGTTGGCCTGCATCTGGTCGAGCACGCGGCCGAGCGCCGCCACGCAGGCCTTGTCCTGCGACACGCCGAATTCGCCGAGGAAGACCCGCGTATTGTTCTTCCTCGCCCAGTCGGTCATATCGGTCACCGCCTTGAGCGCGCTGTCGCTGCCGCTGCATTCGGCGTTCATGCCCGACGAATCCTGATCGAAATACTGATGCACCTCGTAGGCGTAGTTCTTGCGCGGATCGCGCACGCCCAGCATGACCGTGCCGTTGGCGCCGCCCGGCCCATCCGCCTGCCAGGAATGGGCGCCGGTGAAGCGGGTGCCCGGAACCAGGATCAGATTGTTGGCTCCCGTCGCCCGGATGGTGCGGATCGCGGCGTTGGCGGCCTTCAGCCAGGCATCGGCGCCGATGTCGTAGGGCTCGTTCATCAGGCCGAAGATCACATCCTCCTGATTGGAGAATTCAATCGCCAGCCGCGCCCAGAACTCGGCGAAGGCGGTGTCGGTGACCGGCGGCTTGCCGATCATCACCTTGTCGTATTGCGCGTAGTTGTGCGGATCGAGAATGACGGTCAGGCGCTTCTTGCGCAAAAGCTCGACCGTGTCCTTCAGCCGCTTCAGCTCGGCTTCGTCGAGCGGCTTGCCGAGCTCGGGTTGCAGGCGCTCCCAGAGAAAGGGAAGGCGCACGCTGTTGAAGCCCTTCTGGGCGAAATAGGCGATCGTTTCCTCGGAGGGATAGGCATAGGCCTTGAACACCTCGCCGCCGCGCTCGCCGAACTCGGCACCGGAGAGATTGATGCCCTGCAGGCAGGTGCCCTGCGCACCGGCCGCGCCGGCCTGGAGCAGCATCGTTGCCAGCACGGCCGCCGCTAGGCGCCGCCGGGGGGAGAATTTGTCGCTCATTGATACCGCTTCCGGGTTCGGCTGATCGTTCGTCTCAGTGCTGTCTCGGCATCTTAACGGTCCGTTAGCTAAGGATTTCTAAAGTCGAACCCACGTCGCCGGCATTTTACAGGCGAGCAACGAGCGCGCGCATGAACCAGTTTGACAGGAACAAGGTTGGCAGGCTGCCACAATGGCGCAGCTATGAGCCGCCGAACACCGAGCCCAACCGGACCGGCGCGCCCGGACCCGTGCTGCGCCCGTCCGACTTCGTGCCCGCCAAGCCCGCGCCCGCTTCCCTGATCACGGACGCCTCTCCTGAGAACCCCGCCCCTCCAAGCCAATCGGGCACGGCATCCGCGCCGCCAGCGAGCGAGGCGCCCCGCGCACCCGAGCGGGCGCCGCAGGTTGAGCGGAACGCCGATGCCCCGCCCTCGTCCGCGGGCACTGTCGCGCGCGATGAACCGCCAGCGCCCGTCGCCGCACCCGTGGTCGCGCCCGCCGTGGTGCACGCGCCGGAGCGCGGCGGACCGCTGCTCGACACCCGCTCGGCGATCGAGGCGATCTGGAACAAGCGGCTCCTGATCCTCGGCCTTAGCGTGCTCGGCGCGGTTGCCGGCGCCATCGTGCTGCCGCTGTCGACGCAGAAATTCACCGCCAGCACGACGCTCTACTTCGATCCCAGACAGATCGGCCTCAACGATCCCAGCACGCAGGCCAACGGCCCCTCGCCCGAGATGATCTCGGCGATGATCGACAGCCAGGTGCAGATCCTGAGCTCCGGCAATGTCATGCGCCGCGTCGCCGACGCGATGAAGCTCGACCAGGACCCCGAATTCAACGCCGGCCGGGCCGACAGCGCCGCCGTCGTCAGCGCGCTGCAGAAGGCGCTGGTGATCACCAGGCAGAGTTCCACCTACGTGGTTTCCATGGAGGTGACCACGAAGAACGCCGAGAAATCCGCGCGTCTCGCCAACCAGGTCGTGGCGTCCTTCCTGCAGGAGGAAGACGGCGCCAGCTCCGGTCTCTACGAGAATACCTCGACCACGCTCGACAAGCGCCTGACCGACCTTCGCCAGAGGGTTCAGGAGGCCGAGCAGGCGGTGGAGACCTACCGCGCCGACAACGACATGGCCTCGACGCAGAACGGATTGATCTCCGACCAGCGGCTCGCATCCTTGAACACGCTCCTGGTGACGGCGCAGGACAAGACGATCCAGGCCAAGGCTCGGGCGGATGCCGCCGCCAACCTGCGCTTGGAGGACGTGGTCGGCGGCACATCGCAGAGCGGCGTTTCGACGGCCCTTGCAACGCTGCGCCAGCAATATTCGACGCAGGCCGCCATGGTCAGCAGCCTCGAGAGCCAGATGGGCACGCGCCATCCGCGCCTGCAGGCGGCGCGCTCCTCGCTGAAGAGCATATCCGACCAGATCCGCGGCGAATTGCAGCGGCTGGCGAGCACCGCACAGGGCGAATACCAGCAGGCGAAGAAGGCCGAGGAGGCCGTCTCCAAGGAACTGTCGGTGCAAAAGGCGCTGCAGGTCAACACCTCCGACAAGCAGGTCGAACTCAACGAATTGCAGCGCAAGGCGACCGCGGCGCGCAATATCTACGAGACCGTGCTGAAGCGCTCCGGACAGACCAGCGAAGAGCAGAGCCTGTCGCGCAGCAATGTCCGCGTGATCTCCGAGGCCGAGCCGCCGCTGAAGGCCAACGGGCCGGGCAGGACGGCACTTTTGATCGCCGGCGTCATCGGCGGCCTGCTCGCGGGCTTCCTCGCCGGCGCCGGCTTCGCCATCCTCGCCAGCCTGGTTGCCCATCCGACGGTCCGGGGCTATTTCCGCAAGTCGGCGTAGGGCCTGTGCAGGCGCCGAAGTCACGATTGCGGGAGCGGCGCATGCTGCCGCTTGATGCGTGGGAATGGCATGCTTACATCGACGGCATTGACAGAGAGACCGGCGAGCGGCCGGAGGGACTTGATGCGGCTCGGTAATTTCAAGAAAATCGTTCTCGTGACGCTGGCGCTTTCAGCCGGCGTTCTTCCGGCGCCGGCGTTTTCGACCGACTGGGCGCGCGCCGGACAAGGCCGGGTGCCGCCGACCTATCCCTATGCCAACCTTCCCGGCGTCAAGGCGCCCACCGATCCGTCGCTGGAGCCGAAACTGACCTGCCGGACCGAGACGCAGTATATACGCCGGCGCCATGACGAGATTTTCCGCTCCGGCGGCATGCCGATGACGGTCTATGTATGCGACCGCGACGGCGTGATTTCCTCCGGCAGCCAGGTTCCGCTGCGCGGCCGCTACCAACCCGTCCGCTGACCACCCGCCTCCCCCTGTTCATTTGGCATCGACACTCTCGCGACGCTTTTCAAGCGATGCGGCCTTGCGGCGTGCTGCAAATATTTCCAAGGTCCGGTAACAACTGCATGTGCCCGTTCGTAGAGGATGATGTCGGGTGAACACTTCGGCGCGTGAAGAGGAATGGGCGGAATGGATGCGCCGGGCGCTTGATGGCGACGGGCAGGCCTATCAGCGTTTTCTTCTCGCCGTGACCCCGCATTTGCGGGCGATGGCCCGGCGGCGCTGCGAACAGTTCGGCGCGCCGGCAAGCGAGGCGGAAGACGTCGTGCAGGAAGTTCTGCTCGCGGTGCACCTGAAGCGCGGCACCTGGGACACGACGCGCCCGATCGGTCCGTGGCTGTCGGCGATCGTGCGCAACAAGCTGATCGACAGCCTGCGCCGGCGCGGACGGCATGTGGATGTGCCGATCGAGGATGTGATGGAAACGGTTGCAAGCGACGATGAGGCTGAGGACGCCATGAACCGCCTTGACGCCATGAACCTTCTGGAGCGGCTGAAGGACCCGCAACGCGACATCGTACGCTCGATCTCGATCGGCGGCGCGGGCATACGCGAAACGGCGGAGCGGCTGAAAATGAGCGAGGGAGCGGTGCGCGTCGCGCTGCATCGGGCGCTGAAGAAGCTTGCCGCCCTTTATCGCGGCGAAGAATATCGGAGTGGGCGTGGTGAAGACGAATGAGCTGATCAGCCTGCTGGCCGAGGATGCCCCTGTGCGGAACCGGCTCGGCCCCGCGCTCAAGACCGCGCTTGTCGCGGGCGTCGTCGTTTCGGCGCTGATCCTGGTGTTCGCGATCGGCATTCGCCGCGACGTCTCCAGCGCCGTGGAAACCACGCGCGTGCTCTTCAAGGTGAGCCTCATGCTGGGGCTCGCCATCCTCGCATCGTCGATCGTGTTTCGCATCGGCCGCCCCGAACTTTCGCTGCGCGCCGGCGGATGGGCGCTCATCGTGCCGGCGGGCCTGCTTGCCGCCGCCGTCGGCATCGAACTCCTGGTGCTGCCGCCGGAGCTATGGGGGCAGCAGCTGATGGGACACAACGCGGCCTATTGCCTGACGCTCATCCCGCTTTTGTCGATCGCTCCGCTTGCGGGTTTCATCCTGGCGCTTCGAGCCGGCGCGCCACGGCGACCGGCTCTTGCCGGTGCCGCCGCCGGGCTTGCGGCCGGCGCCATCGCCTCGGCGCTCTACGCCTGGCATTGCATCGACGACAGCCCGCTCTTCGTCGCCACCTGGTACACGATATCGATCACCGCCGTGACCGCCATCGGCGCCGTGCTCGGCCGTCGCTATCTCAGATGGTGATGATCAACCAGCGGCAGTGACAGCGCGGATACGCGCCGTGGCGTCAGCCGTTGCCCCCGGCATCGCCGTCGACAGCCTGTTGCAGCGCCGCCTTCGGTCCGACCGGCTGCGCCACGCCGTCGATGCGGCTTTTCGTGCCATAGCTCATGACGACGCAGGCGACGATCAGGACCATGAGCAGGCAGGCAAGCACGCCCGTCAGATCGACCCTCAGCGTAAGGCCACGACCCTTATTGACGGTGGAAGAAGAAGACGTCGCGTTCGTCATGCAGCACCCGGTCCCTCGAATACTATCGAATATTGCCCATCTCCCAGGGCAACGAGCTAAGCATCATTCGCAGCGAATGGAAAGAGACCGAGACTTGTCGATGGACCGATCGCGCATCAATACTTGTGATAGTTGCATGAAAACATGCTTCCGCCGACGAAAATGGAAACATTCGTTCCGGCACTTGCGAAGGGCAGTAAAGAAGAGGCCGCTGGCCTCGCCAGGAGCTGCGTTTTCCTGGCGTGCGCAATGCGCCGCGAGCACACCCGTCGAAACGCGAGACATCAGCAATCAGGTCTTTGGGAGAGTTTTCGGTGTTTCGTCACTGAACCTCCATCGAGGTTTTGCGAAACACCTATGATCTTGCGATCATTGAGAAATCCACGTTTCTCAAAATGGAATGGTGCCCAGAAGAGGACTCGAACCTCCACACCCTTTCGGGTACCAGCACCTGAAGCTGGCGCGTCTACCAATTCCGCCATCTGGGCGACGGAGAGCCATGTACGGGGGTGGCCGGTTGGTGTCAACAGGGTTTTTGAAGTTTTTCTGACACCACGCAAAAAAGTCTTCGGGCAAGACCGGGAAAGGTGGGTTTTTGGACGATCCGGGATTTCGGGCGGTGCCAAGAAACGCCGGGCGCACTATATATGATCCATGGAAAAGGATGTTGCGATGACCGTTTTTCAGAAATTGTCCGCTGTTGTGATTCTGTCCGTGGTGCCGCTTGGCCAGGTTTGGGCCATGCCGAGGACGCCGCTTGCGGAGGTAGCGGGCAGCAGCGACATCGTCCGCGTGCAGACCATGTGCGATTTTCGCGGCTGCTTCACCTTCGGCAAGACGCAGTCGTTCACGCCATCCTACGTGCAGCCGAACTACAGGCCGCCAACCGCGACCGGGCCGACCTATTATCGCCCGCGCGCGATGGGGCCTGCGCCGAAATACTACAACACGCAACCGCCGGGCCGCTACCAGCCGCCGCAGACACCCGCACGGACCGCGCGGCCGAATGCGCCCGACCGCAACTTTCACGTCAACTGGTGCCGCAACCAGTATCGCAGCTACAATCCGAACACCGATCGCTTCGTGACCTATGAGGGGATCTACAAGACCTGCAACTCGCCCTACGACTAGGCGTTTCGTGCGGTGGAGCAGACCGAGCGTCTGGATCGCCGCCTGGTCGGGCTAGCTTTCCTTCGACGTCCGGTCGGTGTGGCCGAGATCGCGGTCGGGATCGATGATATCGCGGATGCGCTGCTTCAGTTCCTTGGGGCCGGGAAAGCCGCCGTCGCGCTTGCGCTCCCAGATAAGCTCATCATCGACGCGGATCTCGAAATTGCCGCCGGTGCCGGGGATGAGCGCCACCTCACCGAGGCTGTCGGTGAACGTCTGCAGCAGTTCCTGCGCCATCCAGCCGGCGCGCAGCAGCCAGTTGCACTGGGTGCAGTAGAGAATGGTCACGCGGGCTTTTTTCTCGGTCATGGGGGCTTTCTGTCCGGCTTCGGGCATATCGTTGCAGTTGCGCCAAACTTACGAAGTGGCCGGGTGTGACGCAACGGATATTGCAATGCGCGATGGCTTGGTGTTCTTCCTGAAGCGACAGGAAGACAGGAGTTGCCGATGCGGGTTGCCGTGGTCGAGAACATGAAGAACACGCCGCTGGGCTCGCTCGGCATCGCGCTTGCCGAAGCCAATGCCGAGCTCGACATCTACCAGCCCTATCTCGACGGCCGGCTGCCACAGAGCATCTTCGAGCATGACGCGCTTGTCGTGCTTGGTGGCGAGCAGGACGCGCTCGATGATGCGAACTATCCCTATCTGCCCGCTCTGGCGCGGCTGATGCAGCGCTTTTGCGAGGCGGGCAAGGCGGTGATGGGCATCTGCCTGGGGTCGCAGATCCTGGCGCGTGCCTATGGCGCGGAAAACCATCTCGGCCGGCAGCTGGAATTCGGCTGGAAACCCGTCGAGAAGACGGAAGAGGGTAAGGCCGATCCGCTGCTGTCGGGCCTCGAGGCCGATTTCATCACCTTCGAGTGGCACAGCGATACGTTCACGCTGCCTCAGGGCGCCTGCCTGCTCGCGACCAGCCCGCTCGTGCGCAACCAGGCCTTCCGGCTTGGCCGCGCCACCTATGGCACGCAGTTTCATTTCGAGGCCAGCCGCGCGGTGGTCGAGGGCTGGACGACGGGCTTCGAGGCGACGATCGAGCGGATGGAACCCGGCTGGCTGCAGCGCCACCCCGATCTCGCCCCGGTGGATGGCGCCGCGGCCGATGCCAGCGGTCTTGCGATCGCGCGCAACTGGGTCGCGATGATCGAGGTCGCGACGACGAAGGAACCGGTCGCCGTCGGCGCCTGAGGAGGCGCGAGCGCCGGCAACGATCCGCCGGCTTTCGTCAGCCGGCCTTATTCAGCCGGCTTGCATCGGCCAGCATGTATCAGCCGGCCTTGAGGCCCGGACTTGCATCGCCGCCGATGAGCTCCGGCATCAGGTCGGCGATCTTCACGACCTTGCCGCTGCGTGCGCTTGACAGGGCTGCGATGCCCGTCAGCACCGACATGGCGCCGGCGCGGGTGCCGGCGCGCTGGCCGAGGCGGTCTTCCATGCCGGGCTTGAAGATCATGTTGCGCATGCGGTTGTCGCCGCCATAGTGACCGCCGGAAGAATGCGGCACGACGATGCGCTCGACCGGCGCCCTGTCCTTCGGAAAGTTGCGGATCAAGAGGATCGTATCCTCGTCCGGCGTTTCCCACGGCTGCTTTTCGAACTGGCGCAACTCGATCCGCCCCTCGGTGCCGTTGAAGGCGATGTGGTGGCCTTCGATCGGCTGGAAGGTGTTCAGCGAATAGGAGACGTGGACGTTGTTGCGGTAGCGCAGGCTGACGACCATGGTGTCGGGGATATCGATATCCTCGCGATAGACGCAGCCGTCGCGGAAATAGCCGTCGATCTCGGAGGGGTCTTCGTAGAGCGCGTCGAGGAAGGGATCGGCCTCGAGATCGAGGTAGTAATCGCACTCCCCCGAATGCGGACAGAGCTTGCAGCGCGGGCCACGGAACGGACCCTTGCGGCCGTAATTCTGCAGGTCGGCGAAAGAGGAGACGGCTTCGGGGTCGCTGTCGAGATACCAGTTCAGGAGATCGAAATGGTGGGTGGCCTTGTGGACGAAGAGGCTGCCGGAGTTTTCCGTATAGGCGTGCCAGCGGCGGAAGTAATCGGCGCCGTGCCTGGTATCGAGATACCAGTGGAAATCGACGGAGGTGACGCGTCCGATCTCGCCCGAGGAGAGCAGCTCCTTGATCCTGGCGGCGGTCGGCGCGTAGCGATAGTTGAAGGAGACGTCGACGCGCTTGCCGCTGCGCTTTTCGGCATCGAGGATGCGGCGGATCTTGTCGACGGCTGTCGTCATCGGCTTTTCGGTGATGACGTCGATGCCGGCTTCCAGCGCGCGCACGACGATGTCGTCATGGGTGTAGTCGGGCGTGCAGACGATGACCATGTCGACCTCATGCTCGGCGAGCATGGCGTCGATGTTCTCATAGATCGGGGCATTGCTGCCGATCATGGTGCGGGCGCGTTCGGCGCGCAGCGAATTGGTGTCGACGATCGCCACCAGATCCACATGCTCGCGCCAGCCGGCCAGCAATTCCTTGCCCCACATGGTCGTTCCGCGATTTCCGGTGCCTATCAGTGCGAAGCGGCGTTTCTCCATCGAATGATCCTCCTTCATGCGTGCGGAAACGAATGTGTTGGTCTGCCTCTGGTCCGTGCCGGCTCAGATCCGGCAGCAGTCGTGGAAGCGCTCGACGCAGGTGCGGATCACCTCGTCGGCCGGGCGTTTCCACCAGTTCTCCGCCGAGAATATCTCGACCTCCTGCGCGCCGTGAAAGCCAGCGTCCTCCACCATCCGTCTTATGCCCTTCAGGTCGATGACGCCATCGCCCATCATGCCGCGGTCGGTCAGCATGTCCCTGGTCGGCACCAGCCAATCGCAGATGTGATGCGCGAGAATGCGCCGCTCGCGCCCGGCGCGGGCGATCTGGCGCGCCAGATCGGGGTCCCACCAGACATGGTAGACGTCGATCGCGACGCCCACCCCCTCGCCCAGCGTCTCGCACATGTCGAGCGCCTGGCCGAGCGTGTTCACGCAGGAGCGGTCGGCGGCATACATGGGATGCAGAGGCTCGATCGCCAGCGGCACGCCGCTCGCGCGGGCATGCGGCAGCGTGGCGGCGATGCCATCGCGGACCATCTCGCGGGCGTCCTCGATATTCTTCGATCCGCCGGCAAGCCCGCCGACCACGAGCACGAGGCAATCGGCGCCCAATGCAGCCGCCTCGTCGATGGCGCGCCTGTTGTCGTCGATCGCCGACTGACGGTCCGCGGCGCTCGCCGCCGGAAAGAAGCCGCCACGGCAGAGGCCGGTGAGCTTGATGCCGTTCTGGCGGATGATGCGCGCCGCCTCGTCGATCCCGATCCTGGCGACCTGATCGCGCCAGGGGGCGATTGAGGTGATGCCGTGCTTGAGGCAGAGATCGACCGCTTCGGCGAAGCCGCATTGCTCTCGTATCGTCGCGAGGTTGATGGAGAGACCGTCTACCATGCTTGCCGTGCCCCGCTTTCATGCGGGGCAACAGGGGCGACCACGGGTACATAGTGTACGATGCTTTGCATGGCTCAGAACTCCAGCGCGGGCACATCGAGCCAGCGGCGTTCGGCCCAGGACTTCAGCCCGAGTTCGGCGAGCTGCACGCCCTTGGCGCCGGCCTCGAGACCATAGGGCCAGGGCGCGTCCTCGGCGACATGGCGCAGGAACATCTCCCACTGCGCCTTGAAGCCGTTGTCGAACATCTGCGTGTCGGGCACCTCGTCCCAGGTCCTGTAGAAATCAATCGTCTGCGGCTGGTCCGGATTCCAGACGGGCTTGGGCGTATTGACGCGGTGCTGGGTCCAGCATTTCGTCAGCCCGGCCACGGCCGAACCGTGAGTACCGTCGACCTGGAATGTGACGAGATCGTCGCGGCGCACGCGCACCGCCCAGGACGAATTGATATGGGCGATCACCCCGCCTTCAAGCTCGAAGGTGGCATAGGCGGCGTCATCGGTATCGCAATCATAGGGCTTGCCCTGTTCGTCGATGCGGGTGCCGATGTGGGTGGCGCCGAGGCAGGAGACCGATTTGACCTCGCCGAAGAGATTGTCGAGCACGTAGCGCCAGTGGCAGAGCATGTCGAGAATGATGCCGCCGCCATCGGCCTTGCGGTAATTCCAGGACGGGCGCTGCGCCGGCACGCCCCAATCGCCCTCGAAGACCCAATAGCCGAACTCGCCGCGCACGGAGAGGATCTTGCCGAAGAAGCCAGAATCGCGCAGCAGCGCCAGCTTGCGCAGGCCGGGCAGGAAGAGCTTGTCCTGCACGACGCCATGTTTGAGGCCCGAGCCGCGCGCCTTGCGGGCGAGCGCGATGGCGACCTCGAGGTCGTCGGAGATCGGCTTTTCGCAATAGACGTGCTTGCCGGCATCGAGCGCCCGGGACAGAAGCTCGGCGCGCATCAGCGTTGTGCCGGCGTCGAAGAAGATCTGGTCATCTGGATTTTTGAGGGCAGCGTCGAGATCGGTCGACCAGCGCCTGATGCCGTGGCGCTTGGCCAGTTCCTCCATCTTGGCGGCGTTGCGGCCGACGATGATGGGGTCGATCTCGAGCTTTTCGCCGGATTTCAGCGTCAGGCCACCCTGATCGCAGATCGCCAGTATCGAGCGGACGAGGTGCTGATTGTAGCCCATCCGGCCCGTTACGCCGTGCAGAATTATCCCTAGACGCGCCATGTCTGCCTCCCTGCAAAATGTCTTACAAACTTTCTTGCAAATGCCGGACGCGCGATGCCGCGCGGCTCCTCCCGGCCAGTAACCAAACAGTTACTTGATGGCAGAGGAGAAGCGGCGCTGTCAATAGCCGAGGTCAAATTTCAGCGATCAGGCCTTGATGGACGCAAGCGTGACGTGGACGATATGGCGCTCCCAGGCGTCGAGATTGTCCTTCTCCTGAAGGTCGCGGC
Source organism: Rhizobium sp. AN80A (assembly GCF_030053015.1). Lineage (NCBI taxonomy): Bacteria > Pseudomonadati > Pseudomonadota > Alphaproteobacteria > Hyphomicrobiales > Rhizobiaceae > Rhizobium > Rhizobium sp. AN80A. The sequence goes on from NZ_JASJPX010000003.1 coordinate 2,734,602, forward strand.
CGAAGATGGTCGAGAGCGTGTACTGGTTGGAAATGTAGAAATAGCCGAGCGAGGCGATGGTCAGATAGACGTTCAGCGGATCGGCGGCCGCGATGAAGACGCCCGCCTTCTTGCCGCGATCGAGCACCTCGGTCAGTTCGACGATCAGATGCGAATGCAGTTCCTTCAGCCGTACCGACTGGCGCAGCCAGCGGGCGCGGTGCAGGTTCTCGGTGCCGAGCAGGCTCAGGAATTCGGGATGCTTGAGGAAATAGCGCCAGGTGAACAGCGCCAGTTCGGCGATCCCCTCCTCCGGGCTTCGGTCGCCGATATGCAGTTCGCGCTCGGCGGTGCGGATGCCGACATAGGCTTCCTCGAGCACATGCAGATAGAGCTGCTCCTTATCGCCGAAATAGTGATAGAGCATGCGCTTGTTGGTGCCGGCACGCTCGGCAATGGCATCGACACGGGCGCCGCCCATGCCGTTTTCAGCGAATTCCCGGGTCGCGGCTTCGAGAATGGCGGCGCGCGTCCGCTCCGGATCGCGCTGCAGGACGCGCTCTTGCGAGCGCCGCTTGACCGTCTTCTTCTCTCCGCCATCCATCCGTTGCTGCCCTTTCCCGTAAACCTCGCGCTCATAGTCGTTTATGAACAGATTGTAAAAAACAAAGCCCGACGATCCCGCCACCACATGTCGCTTGACAGTCCCGGTGCTTCTTCATAGCTTGTAACCAAATAGTTATTTGTTGCAAGAGAAACCAGCCGGGAGCGTGTGGAGGCGCTCCCCAAGGGAGGAGGAAAAACAGATGACGTTTCGTGTGAGCAGACGCAATTTCGTTGCGGGAGGGGCAGCCCTTCTTTCGATGTCCGCACTGGGGCCAGGGGCTTTTGCCGCCGACGCCCGACTGCGGCTCCTGTGGTGGGGCTCGCAGCCGCGCGCCGACCGCACCAACAAGGTTTCCGAACTCTACAAGGCCAAGAATTCAGGCACGTCGATCACCGGCGAGTTCCTGGGATGGAGCGATTACTGGCCGCGCCTGGCAACCCAGGTCGCCGGTCGCAACGCGCCCGACGTGATCCAGATGGATTACCGCTATATCGTCGAATATGCGCGGCGCGGCGCGCTCGCCCCGCTTGAATCCTACATGCCATCGAAGCTCAATCTCGACGATTTCGATCCGGCGCAGGTCGAGGGCGGCAAGGTCGACGGCCGTCTCTACGGCGTCAGCCTCGGCGCCAATTCGGCGGCAACCGTCATCAACACGGTGGCGCTGCAGGAAGCCGGCATCGAGGCGCCGACGAACAAGACCACCTGGGAAGAGCTCGGCAAGATGGGCGCCGAGATCACCAAGGCGGGCAAGCGCAAGGGCTTTTTCGGCTTCGCCGACGGCAGCGGCGCGGAACCGCTCTTCGAAAACTACGTGCGCCAACGCGGCAAGGCGCTCTACACGGCGGATTCGAAGATCGCCTTCGGCGCCGACGACGCATCCGAGTGGTTCGACATGTGGGCCAAGTTCCGCGAGGCGCAGGCCTGCGTGCCGCCCGACGTGCAGGCGCTCTACAAGGACACGATCGACACCGCGCCGCTGACGCTCGGCAAGGCCGCGATCGACTATGCGCACAGCAACCAGTTCGTCGGCTTCCAGGCCGTGGTCAAGGACAAGCTGACGCTCAGCAACTATCCGCTGATCAAGGCGGATTCGAAGGGCGGCCACTACCGCAAGCCGTCGATGTTCTTCTCGGTCTCTGCGCAGTCCAAGGCGCTCGAACAGGCGGTCGACTACGTCAACTTCTTCGTCAAGGATCCTGAAGCCGCCAAGGTGCTCGATGTCGAGCGCGGCATCCCGGAATCCAAGGCGATGCGTGATGTCGTGGCCGGCATGCTCGACGATGTCGGCAAGATCCCGCTGAACTATGTGGCCAATCTCGGCGATCTCGCCGGGCCGCTGCCGCCGCCGCCTCCCTCAGGTGCCGGCGAAGGCCAGACCGTTCTGCGCCAGCTTGCCGAGCAGGTCGCCTTCGGTCAGGTCACGCCAGCCGATGCCGGCAAACAGCTTGTCGACGAGATCACGCGCCTTCTCGCGCGGGGTTGACCGACATGAGCAATGCGATGCGCGCGACGGCTGACCGGGCCGCGACGGCGGAGCAATATCAGGGAGTGGTCGCCGACAGCCGTTGGCGACGCCTCCTTGCCGCCAACGGACCTGGATATCTCTTTCTTCTTCCATGGCTCATCGGCTTTTTGGGGCTGACGCTCGGGCCGGCGCTGGTATCGCTCTACCTGTCGTTCACGGATTTCGACATGATCCGCTCGCCTGAATGGGTGGGGGCCGCGAACTATGTGCGCATCACCACCGCGGACCCGAAGTTCGCGGCGGCGATGAAGGTGACGCTGACCTATGTGGTGCTGTCGGTGCCGTTCAAGCTGGTCTTCGCGCTTCTGGTGGCGATGGCGCTCAACAAGGGGGTGCGGGGGCTGACCGTCTACCGCGCCGTCTTCTACCTGCCGTCGCTGCTTGGCGGCAGCGTGGCAATCGCCGTGCTCTGGCGGCAGCTGTTTGCCGGCGACGGCCTCGTCAACGCCGCGCTGTCGCAGATCGGCATCCAGGGACCGAGCTGGATCTCGCATCCGAGCTATTCGATCTATACGCTGGTGGCGCTCAGCGTCTGGCAGTTCGGCTCGCCGATGATCATCTTTCTCGCCGGTCTCCGCCAGATCCCGACCGACATGTACGAGGCGGCCAGCCTCGACGGGGCCTCGAAGTTCCGGCAGTTCTACAAGATCACCCTGCCGCTTTTGACGCCCGTCATCTTCTTCAACGCCGTGGTGCAGACGATCGACGCCTTCAAGGCGTTCACGCCTGCCTTCATCATCTCCGGCGGGTCGGGCGGGCCGATCAATTCGACGCTGTTCTACACGCTCTATCTCTATCAGGAGGCGTTCGGCAACTTCCGCATGGGCTATGCTTCCGCTCTTGCATGGATCCTGGTGCTGATCATCGCCGTGTTCACCGCCTTCTCGTTCCTGTCCTCACGCTACTGGGTGCATTACGATGACTAACGGGATCACGACAGCGGTCGCCGCGCCGCCATCCGACATCACCAAGCGCAGCCTGCCGGCCTCGATCGTCGTTCACACGCTGCTGATCATCGCCTCGCTGCTGATGCTATATCCGCTCTTGTGGATGGTGTCGGCGTCGGTGCGACCGGAAAACGAGATCTTCTCGTCGACCTCGCTCATCCCGTCGTCGATCGATTTCACATCCTATGTGCGTGGCTGGAGTGGCCTCGACATCACCTTCGGGCGCTTCTTCTGGAATTCGCTGGTGATTTCGCTTCTGACCGTGACCGGCAACGTGGTGGCCTGCTCGCTGGCCGCCTATGCCTTCGCGCGGCTGCGCTTCGCCGGGCGGAACTTCTGGTTTGCGATCATGCTCGGCACGCTGATGATCCCCTATCACGTGACGCTGATCCCGCAATATGTGCTGTTTCTCAACCTCGGCTGGGTGAACACCATCCTGCCGCTGGTCGTGCCGAAGTTTCTCGCCAGCGACGCCTTCTTCATTTTCCTGATGGTGCAGTTCTTCCGGGGCATCCCGCGCGAACTCGACGAGGCGGCGATGATGGACGGGTGCAGCGCCTGGCGGATCTATTGGAAGATCATGCTGCCGCTCTCGCTGCCGGTGCTGGCGACGGCGGCGATCTTCTCCTTCATCTGGACCTGGGACGACTTCTTCGGACCGCTGATCTACCTCAACGACATGAACACCTACACGATCCAGCTCGGCCTGCGCACGTTCGTCGATTCGAGCAGTTCATCGGACTGGGGCGGTCTGTTCGCCATGTCGACGCTGACGCTGGTGCCGGTGTTCTTCTTCTTCCTGTTCTTCCAGCGGCTCCTGATCGACGGCATCGCCACGACCGGCATGAAGCGTTGAGACCGGCCGCAATGCACATGCCAGAGAGACCTATCCCATGAGTATCAAGAGAGTAGCGATCATCGGCTGCGGCATCGGCCGCTCGCATATCGTCGAAGGCTACCTGCCGCATCCCGACAAGTTCGAAGTGGCTTTTCTCTGCGACCTCAACGAAGCCAGGCTCGCCGAAGTGGCAGACGAGTTCGGCATCATCGGTCGCACCACCTCGTTTGCAGAGGTTCTCGCCGACGACAGCATCGACATCGTCGACATCTGCACGCCACCCGGCATTCATCTCGAGCAGGTGGTGGCGGCCCTTCAGGCGGGCAAGCACGTGATCTGCGAGAAGCCGCTCACCGGATCGCTATCAGGCGTCGACGAGATCATGCGCGTCGAAAAGACCGCCAAGGGCGTGCTGATGCCGATCTTCCAGTATCGCTACGGCGACGGCGTGGAGAAGGCGAAACGGATCATCGAGGCGGGGATCGCGGGCAAGCCCTACATGGGTTCGGTCGAGACCTTCTGGCTGCGCACACCCGCCTATTACGCCGTTCCCTGGCGCGGCAAGTGGGCAACCGAGCTCGGCGGCGTGCTGGTGACGCATGCGCTGCACCTGCACGACATGCTGCTGCACCTGATGGGGCCGGCGACACGCGTCTTCGGCCGCGTCGCGACACGCGTCAACGACATCGAGGTTGAAGACTGCGCCTCGGCGAGCCTGCAAATGGAAAGCGGCGCTTTCGTTTCGCTCTCCTGCACGCTCGGCTCGCAAAGGGAAATCAGCCGGCTGAGGCTGCATTTCGAGAACGTCACCTTCGAGAGCAACCATGAGGCCTATTCGCCGGGCAAGGACCCATGGACGATCCTTGCCGCCAATGACGAGGTGCAGCGCCGGATCGACGCCGTGATCGGCGACTGGCAGCCGGTGGCGCCGCGCTTCACCACGCAGATGGCGCATTTCCACGCCCATCTCGAAGGCAAGGGTCCGCTGCCCGTCAGCACGCAGGATGCGCGGCGGGCGCTGGAACTGGTGACCGCCATCTATCAATCGTCGGACAGCGGCCAGGACATCGCCCTGCCCGTCGGACCCGACAGCCCGAAATACGCCGACTGGCGCGCAAGAACCCGGTAACGGACCAGACAAAGACCAGACAAGGAAACCCAAGAGATGGCAACGAGCGTCGTTCTTCAGAAGGTCGAGAAACGCTATGGCGCGCTTGACGTCATCCACGGCATCGATCTGGCGATCGATCCCGGCGAATTCGTCGTTTTCGTCGGCCCGTCCGGCTGCGGCAAGTCCACGCTGCTTCGTATGATCGCCGGCCTGGAGGAAATCTCCGGCGGCGCCTTGATGCTCGACAACGAGCGGATGAACGAGGTGGCGCCGGCCAAGCGCGGGATCGCCATGGTGTTCCAGTCCTACGCGCTCTACCCGCACATGTCCGTCTACAAGAACCTCGCCTTCGGGCTGGAGACAGCCGGCTACAAGAAGGCCGAGATCGAGCCCAGGGTGCAGCGCGCGGCGCAGATCCTGCAGATCGAGAAGCTATTGCAGCGCAAGCCGAAGGCGCTTTCGGGCGGGCAGCGGCAGCGCGTCGCGATCGGCCGCGCCATCGTGCGCGAACCGCGCATCTTCCTGTTCGACGAGCCGCTCTCCAACCTCGACGCGGAACTGCGCGTGCAGATGCGCGTGGAGATCTCGCGGCTGCACCGCAGCCTTGGCAATACGATGATCTACGTCACCCACGATCAGGTGGAAGCCATGACCATGGCCGACAAGATCGTGGTGCTGAATTCCGGCCGCATCGAGCAGGTGGGCGCGCCGCTCGACCTCTACAACAACCCCGCCAACCGCTTCGTCGCCGGCTTCATCGGCAGCCCGAAGATGAACTTCCTGCAGGGCAAGATCGAAGCCGTCGGCGAGAGCGAGACAACGATCAACGTCTGCGGCAACGGCGTGCGGCTGCCGCGCCGGGTGGCGGCGCAGGCGGGAGAGAGCGTGACCTTCGGCATCCGTCCGGAGCATCTGTCGCTGATCGACAAGGGCGGCATCGCGCTCTCGTCCGTCAACATCGACCTCTTGGAAAACCTCGGCGGCGCGACGATGCTCTACACGACGACGCCCGACAGGCAGCAGCTGACGATCGCGCTCGACGGGCAGCAGAAGGTGGAGCGCGGGGCCAACGTCACCGCCTATTTCGACCCGGCGCGCTGTCATATCTTCGACGGTGCGGGCAGCACCATTTAGCCCCGCCCATTTGCCACGCTTGACAGCCCGGTCTGGCTGTCAGCACTACTGGACGCAATTTCACTTCCTGGCGCATCGACTTCATCTGGACAAACCGGGCCCACATCGACAATTGACATGCCGGCAGGCGCGGTTGGCATGAATAACGTATAGTCTTGAGATAAAGGTCCTGAACGAAGACAATCCATGAGTAATATAGATGAAATCTCTGAGATTGTTCGAAAAGTGTTTGGCCTTTCCGCCTACACGCTTTTCAGCGCTATCGACCCCGACGACTTGCTCTCTTTACAGGAGAAAAAGTGGGCTTTCTTTGACGCGATCAATCAGTTGCTAGACGCCGGGAAGATCAAGTTCATTGCTCCGGGAGCTGATTGTTATATATCTCCAGCAAATCCATCTCCGAAATTGACAATACAAGACAGCGAAGCGCATTGGCGCGCAACCTCAGAGGAAATCGTGGCTTCGCTTTCCGCTCAGTGGCCCATCCACGTAGATGATGAAAACGACCCTGAACTAACAGTCTACTTCTACAGTATCCCTGCTATCATCTGGGTAGATGATGACGGGTTGCTAGTCTCGTCATAGGATAGGCCGCGAGGGGGGGGACAGCGTGACGCCTGAAGACCGGATACGTGCGCTTGGCATATGGAATGGTCCGGTCGATATCTCGGCGATCACGGGAGGCATCACCAACCGCAACTATCTGGTCCGCGACGGCACGCTGAAGCGGGTCGTGCGGCTGGGCGACGACATCCCCGTCCATCACATCAGCCGATCGAACGAGCTGGCGGCGAGCAAGGCGGCGCATGCGGCGGGGCTCTCGCCGGCGGTGATCCACCATGCGCCGGGCGTGCTGGTGCTCGACTACATCGATGCACGAGCGCTAACGCCGGAGGATCTGCGCGACGCCGGGACCCTGGAGCGCGTGATTCCGCTGGTGCGCGCCTGCCATCACGATATCGCACGCGAATTTCGCGGCGCGGCCACGATATTCTGGGTGTTTCACGTTGTGCGCGACTATATCGCGACGCTCGAGGCCGCCGGCAGCACCTATCATCAGCTGTTTTCCTATCTCCTGATCAAGGCGGAGCGGCTGGAGCAGGCGGCGGGGCCTTTCGAGATCGCCTTCGGCCATAACGACATGCTGGCCGCCAATTTTCTCGACGACGGCAAAAGGCTCTGGCTGATCGATTGGGACTATGCCGGCTTCAACACGCCGCTCTTCGATCTCGGCGGCCTCGCCTCCAACAACGAGTTTTCCGAGGATGCCGAGCGGGCGATGCTGGAGGCCTATTACCAAGCGCCGCTGACACCGGATCTCTGGCGGCGCTACCAAGCGATGAAATGCGCCTCTCTCTTGCGCGAGATGCTGTGGAGCATGGTCTCGGAAATCCACTCGACCATCGATTTCGACTACGCCGCCTATACCGCCGAAAACCGTGCGCGCTTCGAGCGCGCCTATGCCGAACAGGATCAATGACATGACGAAGGAATTGCCCAGAACCGCCAAGGTTGTCGTCATCGGCGGCGGCATCATCGGCTGCTCGACGGCCTATCATCTCGGCAAGCTCGGCTTGACGGATACCGTGCTGTTGGAACGCAAGAAGCTGACCTCGGGCACCACCTTCCATGCCGCAGGCCTCGTCGGCCAGCTCAGGACCAGCGCCAACATCACCCAGCTGCTCGGCTATTCCGTCGATCTCTACAAGCGACTGGAGGCCGAGACCGGGCTTGGCACCGGCTGGAAGATGAACGGCGGGCTGCGGCTTGCCTGTAACGAAGAACGCTGGACCGAGGTGAAGCGGCAGGCGACCACGGCGCAATCCTTCGGGCTCGACATGCAGCTTCTGACGCCGCGGGAAGCCTTCGACCTCTGGCCGCTGATGACGACAGACGACCTGATCGGCGCCGCCTACCTGCCGACCGACGGCCAGGCCAATCCCTCCGACATCACGCAGGCGCTCGCCAAGGGCGCGCGCATGGCCGGCGTTTCGATCTTCGAGGATACCGAGGTGATCGACCTCGAGATCGACAAGGGCCGCATCCGCGCCGTGATCACCGGGCATGGCCGCATCGAATGCGAGCGCGTCGTCGTTTGCGCCGGGCAATGGACGCGCAGTTTCGCGGCGCGCTTCGGCGTCAACGTGCCACTGGTCTCGGTCGAGCACCAGTATATCATCACCGAATCCTTCGGCGTGCCCTCCAACCTGCCGACGCTGCGCGATCCCGACCGGCTGACCTATTACAAGGAAGAGGTTGGCGGCATCGTCATGGGCGGCTACGAGCCGAACCCGATCCCCTGGGCAACGTCGGGTATCCCCGAGGGCTTTCACTACACGCTGCTCGACAGCAATTTCGACCATTTCGAGCAGATCATGGAGCAGGCGCTCGGCCGCGTGCCGGCGCTTGAGAATGTCGGCGTCAAGCAGCTCCTGAACGGGCCGGAGAGCTTTACGCCTGACGGCAACTTCATTCTCGGCGAGGCGCCGGAGCTCAAGAACTTCTTTGTCGGCGCCGGCTTCAACGCCTTCGGCATCGCATCGGCCGGCGGCGCGGGGATGGCACTGGCGGAGTGGGTCTCCAAGGGCGAACCACCCTACGATCTCTGGCCTGTCGATATCCGCCGCTTCGGCCGCCCGCATTTCGACACCGACTGGGTGCGCACCCGCACGCTGGAGGCCTATGGCAAGCACTACACGCTGGCCTTCCCCTTCGAGGAATATTCCAGCGGTCGCCCATGCCGCAAATCGCCGCTCTACGACCGGCTGAAGGCGCAGGGCGCATGCTTCGGCGAAAAGCTCGGCTGGGAGCGGCCCAACTGGTTCGCCGATCTCTTCGCCAACGAGGAGCCGAAGGACGTCTACAGCTACGAGAGGCAGAACTGGTTTGAGGCGGTGGGCCGCGAGCACAAAGCGGTGCGCGAGGCGGCGGTCATCTTCGACCAGACCTCGTTCGCCAAATTCACGCTGAAGGGCCGCGACGCGGAAAAGGCACTCTCGTGGATATCAGCCAACAACGTCGCCAAGCCCGTGGGTTCGCTCGTCTACACGCAGATGCTGAACGACGAGGGCGGCATCGAGTGTGACCTCACCTGCGCGCGCATCGCCGAGGACGAATATTACATCGTCACCGGCACGGGCTTCGCGACACACGACTTCGACTGGATCGCCCGCAATATTCCAGACGATCTACACGCAGAGCTGGTCGACGTGACGTCCGCCTATTGCGTGCTGGCGCTGATGGGGCCGAATGCACGCGCGGTGCTGGAAAAGGTCACGGGCAGCGACATCTCCAACGCCGCCTTCCCCTTCGGCCGCGTCAAGACCATCGGCATCGCCGGCTGCCCGGTGCGCGCGCTGCGCATCACCTATGTCGGCGAACTCGGCTATGAGCTGCATGTGCCGATTGAATACGCCACGACCGTCTACGACGCGCTGATGACGGCCGGTGCTCCGCTGCATCTCGTCAATGCCGGCTATCGGGCGATCGAAAGCTGCCGGCTGGAAAAGGGCTATCGCGCCTGGGGCTCGGACATCGGGCCGGATCATACGCCGATCGAAGCAGGCCTCGGCTGGGCGGTGAAGACGAAGAAGACCACGCCGTTCCGCGGCCGCGAGGCGATCGAACGGCAGCTGGCCTCGGGCGTCAAGAAGATGCTCGCCTGCTTCGTGCCCGATGATCCCGACGTAGTGCTGCTCGGCCGCGAGACGATCTACCGCGACGGCAAGCGCGTCGGCTGGCTCTCGTCAGGCGGCTTCGGCTACACCGTGGGCAAACCGATCGGCTACGGCTACGTGCGCAACGCCGAGGGCGTGACGGAAGGTTTCGTGCTGTCGGGCCGATACGAGCTCGACGTCGCGCGGGTGCGGGTGCCGTGCCAGGTGTCGCTGACGCCGCTTTACGATCCCGAGATGGCGCGGGTGAAGGCTTAGTCTAAAGCCCTCCCAGCCCCAATCAGAACAGCGGCAGCTTGCTGTCCTGGATCAGGATGTCGAGCTTGTTGATCACGTCCTCGGCCCATGCGGCGTTCCCGGTGAGCGCGGCCGGGAAGAGGCCGGGCAGTGTGAACAGCGCCGCGCCACGGTGGGGCCGTTGCGGGGGACATCCACCAGCAATGCGGCGATCTCGTTGGCGCGGGGGTCGCGCAACTCGTAGCTCTTGCCGTTGCGGTCGATGCCCAGCGCGTACCGCATCCAGGCGGCGACGGCGATGGCGTAGGTTTCCGCCTGGCTGCCCCCGGCCAAGGCTTCCACCGCCGGCTCCAGCAGGCGCTGCGGCAGCTTCTGGGTGCCGTCCATGGCGATCTGGTAGGTGCGGTGAGCGATCGCCTTGTTCGCAAAGCGGGCTATCAATTCGTCGGCATAGGTGTCCAGATCGATGCCGGGGACCGGGTCGAGCGTGCTGGCGGCGGCGTTCATATGGCGGCGTGCAAGGGCCGACAGGCCGCTATCGCCCATGACGTCGCGGATGAATTCATAGCCGCCGATATAACCGAGATAGGCGAGCAGCGAATGCGCGCCGTTCAACATGCGCAGCTTCATCTTCTCGTAGGCCGAGACATCCTCGACCATCAGCGCGCCGGCCTTTTCCCATTGCGGGCGGCCGTTGGCGAAGCTGTCCTCGATGACCCACTGCGTGAAGGGTTCGGTCTCGATCGCCGCAAGGTCGACGCGGCCGGTGAGCGTTTCGGCGTCACGATAGGTGGCATCGGTGCTGGCGGGCGTGATGCGGTCGACCATGGTCGAGGGGAACGGAACTTCACGCTCGATCCAGGCCTTGAGCTCGGGATCGACGCGGCCGGCGAAATCGAGCACGAGGCGCTTCAACACCGCGCCGTTGCTCGGGAGATTGTCACAGCTGAGCGGGGTGAACGGCGCGATGCCCCTGGCGCGGCGGCGCGCCAGGCCCTCGACGAGATAGCCGATGACGCCGCGCGGGGCGTGGCGGTTCGCAAGGTCGGCGATGATATCGGCATGCTTGAGATCGAGACCGCCGGTCGCTGCATCGAAGCCATAGGCCTTTTCGGTCACCGTCAGGCTGACGATGCGGATGGCGGGGTCTTCCAGCCGCGCCAGCAGTTCACCCGGGTCGCGGGTCGCGACATGCGCCTTGAGGATCGGACCGATGACATGCGCGACCGTGCCTTCCGTGTCGCGCACCAGCATGGTGTAGAGGCCGTTCTGCTCGTTCAGGTGATCGGCGACATCGGCGGTGCGCAGGCTTGCCACCTCGATCCCCCAATCGCCACCGGCGAGCGCCAGCGCCGCATCGGTATAGGGCGCGAAGTGGGCGCGGAAGAAGGCGCCGGGGCCGAGATGCAGGATGCCCGGCTTCAGCTTGTCCCGGTTGAAGGCGGGAAGCTTGGCGGATGGTGCCAGGCCGGTGAGGCGCGTCAATCGTTCGGTCACAGCTTGTAGGCCTTCTTGGCGTTGCCGTAGGAGAGATCGGCGGCGGCGATCGCCGCATCCTTGCGCGAAATGCGGTGCTCGGCCGCAAGCGTCGCCAGGAAGCCGCAAACCTCGCGGCGCCAGACGTCGTGGCGGGCGGGGATGGAGAGCAGCGCGCGCGTGTCGTCGTTGAAGCCGGCCATGTTGGCGAAGCCTGCCGTCTCGACCACCTGGTCGAGATAGCGGCGAATGCCGGCCGGGCTGTCGTGGAACCACCAGGGCGGGCCGATCATCAGGCAGGGCCAGTGGCCAGCCATCGGCGCCAGTTCGCGGGCGTAGGTGGTTTCGTCGAGCGTGAAGAGCAGCACGCGCAGACCCGGCGCATGGCCGTATTTCGCCAGAAGCGCCGAGAGGCCGCCGACCCAGTCGGTCGGCGTCGGGATATCGGCCCCCATGTTCGGCCCGCGCGTCTGGAAGAGTTCGCGGTCGGTATTGCGGCGCGAGCCGGCGTGGATCTGCATGACCATGCCGTCTTCCGCCGAAAGGCCGGCCATTTCCGTCAGCATCTGGCCACGGAAAAGCTCGGCCTCGCCAGCCTCGAGCGTGCCCCTGTGCGCCCGGTCGAGCAGCCGCTGCTTGTCGGAATGCGGCAGGTCGGCGGTGAAGGCGGTGGGGACGCCGTGGTCGGTGGCGGTGGCGCCGAACTGGCGGAAATAGGCGCGGCGCTTGCGGTGTGCGTCGATCAGGCCATCCCAGCTCGCGACGTCGCAACCGGTGAGCTCGCCGAGCTTCACGAGGTTTTCGCGGAAGCCGACGGCATCGGGATCGGTGACGCTATCGGGGCGATAGGTGGTGCGGACACGGCCGATCCAGCCATCCTCGGCCATCTTCCGGTGGTGCGGGAGCTGGTCGAGCGCGCCCTCGGTGGTGGCGATGGTCTCGATGCCGAAGCGCTTGTGGAGCGCGCGCGGACGGAATTCCGGCAGGGCCAGTTGCGCGTTGATGTGGTCGTAGAGCGCGTCGGCATTCCCTGATGTCAGCGGCTCCTCACAGCCGAGCACGGCCGACATGGCGTGATCGACCCAGAGGCTCGACGGGGTTCCCCGGAAGAGATGATAGTGCGTCGCGAAGGTGCGCCAGATGGCGCGGCCGGACGAGACGGGCTTGCCGTCGAGGCGGGGAACGCCGAGATCGTCGAGCTTGACGCCGACGCTGTGCAGCATCCGGAAGAGATAGTGATCCGGAATGACGAGCAGCGAGGCGGCATCCTCGAACGGCCTGTCGTCGGCGAACCAGGCGGGTTCGGTGTGCCCGTGCGGGCTGACGATCGGGAGAGCGCTTACGCTCTCGTAAAGCTCGCGCGCGATTGATCGCGTTGCCGGATCGGCGGGAAAGAGCCGGTCCGGATGCAGAAATCCATTGCCAACATCCATCAGTATTCCTCCCAAGTCTCCACCGGCCTAGCGCACAAAAAAAGATGCGGCAAGGGCTTTTAGTAACCAAACGGTTCACTTTGTGAATCGGCGACGGTGCCTCTCGAAACGATTGACCTTGCGGCCTATTTCCGCTTTGGAGAGCGCAATCACATGACCGGTTCACATGGCCGGTCGTGGCAAGGAGAACCCGATGCCGGATCAGACCGATCGTATCACCCAACTCGAGGAAACCGTCGCCCATCAGGCCAAGACGATCGAAGAACTGTCCGACCAGCTGACGGAACAGTGGAAGGTGGTCGAGCAGACGCGCGCCAAGCTGGACCGGCTGACCGAGCGCTTTCTCTCGCTCGAAGAACAGTCGCTGGAAGCGCCGTCGATCACAAGGCCGCCGCATTACTGATTGTCGCCATCTTGCCCTTCGCGGGCGAAATCCCTATATCGGAGCTTGAGAGGACGACCTCCCCCTTCTGGGCAAAAACTCGGGACGACCCGACCTATCCCACAGGGGTTATCCATGCGATCCACATCCGACCGTATCCGTCACGCCATCAGTTTCGAAATCATCGGCCTTGCCCTCGTCACGCCACTCGGCGCGCTGGCGTTCGGCATGCCTCTCGCCGATGTCGGCGTGGTCGGCGTTGCCGGCGCCACGATCGCGACGGGCTGGAACTATCTCTACAATCTCGGCTTCGACCATGCGATGCAGCGCCTGACCGGCGGCACGAGGAAGAGCCTTGCCGTTCGCGTCCTGCATGCCGTCCTGTTCGAGGGTGGCCTGCTTCTGGCGCTCCTGCCGCTTATCGCCTGGTATCTCGACGTCAGCCTTCTGGAGGCCTTCCTGATGGACGTGTCCTTCGCGCTCTTCTATCTGGTCTACACCTTCGTCTTCAACTGGGCCTACGACCGGATCTTCCCGCTGCCGGACTGGCAGGGGAAGACGCCTGACGCGATGCGCGGCTGATCGTCTTCATGCGGCGCCAAATGGCGCGGTTTGCGATTGCGGTTTTCGGGTCTATATAGCGCCAGAACATCATTGCTCAGCGAAAGACGACAGCATGGCCGCGACGATCCGTTACCACGAAGGCGATATTCCGGCGGCGGCCGCCGCCCGTTACACCGGCGCCGTCGCGATCGACACCGAAACGCTGGGGCTGGTGCCGCGCCGCGACCGGCTGTGCGTCGTTCAGCTTTCATCGGGAGACGGCACGGCCGATGTCATCCGCATCGCCGCCGGGCAGACCGAAGCGCCGAACCTGGTGGCGCTTCTGGCCGATCCGACGCACCAGAAGATATTCCATTACGGTCGGTTCGACATCGCGGTTCTCTTCCACACATTCGGCGTGACGACGCAGCCGGTGTTCTGCACCAAGATCGCCTCGCGCCTCTGCCGCACCTATACCGACCGCCATGGGCTGAAGGACAATCTCAAGGAGATGCTCGAGGTCGACGTCTCCAAGGCGCAACAATCCTCCGACTGGGGTGCCGAGACGCTGTCGCAGGCGCAGCTCGAATATGCGGCCTCGGATGTGCTCCATCTGCATGCGCTGCGCGACAAGCTCACGCACCGCCTTATCCGCGACGGCCGCTTCGAGCACGCGACGGCCTGCTTCGAATTCCTGCCAACCCGCGCCAAGCTCGATCTTCTCGGCTGGGAAGAGACGGATATTTTCGCGCACAGCTGAGGCGTGCTTTCCAGTTTTCCGCGACGGAAGCCGTCATGCCCCGGCACGCACCGAATGATTAGTGATTCGTTAACGGTGAATCACTAGGATACGCATTAACTTCTAAGCATTCCGTGGCGCGATGGAGCGTCCTCCGGGTCCCGTCAGTCGGGCGGAGAATGCCAACAGCCCGATGAACGCGGCTTTCTTGTAACCTGCTTTATCGCATTTTACGAAAGAGGAAGCATGCCATGTTGACTCCCGTTCGTGCAGCATCAAGTTCAAGCTTTCCCTCGCAGGGGTCGCCATCGGCGCTCGGTGCCAGCGACATCGTGCGCGGTTCGACCGCGATCGTGCCCGTCAACCAGGTCGAGAGCCCGGACCTGACGTCCGGCGCCACCGCCAAGCTCAACATCCTGCTGCTTGCCGTCCGGGCCCGCATGGTCGAAGCATTGCTCAACGTGCTGACCGCCACGGGACAGGCGATGTCCCAGCCGCGCGACGCCGACGAGCCGGATCTCGTCTTCGCATCGCGGCTGGCCGAAGCGATCCAGAAGCTGCCGGCCGCGAAGATCGAGATCATCGAGCGCCAGCTGGCGGCCAAGGGATACACGATACCGCTGCGCCTGCTTGCCGAGGCCCTGCAAAACCCGGCCGGACCGGCCGCGACGCGCATTGCCGCCTATCTCGAAACGATCGGCTCCAGGGATCGCGATCTCGCGACGCGCGCCGTTCTCAAATCCTACAGCCAGAACGACGGCTCGCCGACGCGCGCCGAACAGCGGCCGGAGATAAGCCTGCATCGCGATACGGTCACGTCGCCGGCGCCCCGCGCGACGACAGCGGCTTCGGAGGCAGGCGGAACGAGGAATACGGCGATGCCGGCGGCAGGCGAGGCCGCCGACAGCAAGAGCGAAGTAACCGCGCAGGCCACCGTCGCCGACGAGGCCGCCCCGGCCTCGCCAGCCGAGCGCGCGGAGCCGAAAGCGGCGATGGCCGCCGCAAGCGTCGCGCGCTCGACGGAAGAAGCCGTGGAAGCGCCTGTTGCAGCCACTGAAGCGGATACATCGGCTCCCGTACCCGAAGCCGAGACAGGCGAGGTTATGGCGGAACCGGCAGTCACGGGCGACACCAAGGCCGATCCGATCATCCCGAAGAACTGGGTCGGCATTCCGGCTTCGCTGTCGAAGGACGAGACCGACATGATCGTCGTCATCATCCGCGATCAGCAGACGGAGGTTCTGATCGAGGCGACCGAGGTGGAGCCGGCGGTCGATATCGACGCGCTGCTCGACGATACGCTGATCGCCGACATCCCCGACAATCTGAAGCGCCCCGCCGAGCAAATGTTGCTGGCGAACGGGCTCGCCAAGCCGGTGGCGGCGCAGACCGCGCCCTCGGCGCTGGAGGCCGCGGCGGCACAGGCGGCGGCGAGACAGCCCGAAGAGACGGATGGCAACGCGCCATCATCAGCGGCGCGGCAGATGATCGAAGCAACCTACGCGCCCGTTCTGATGAAGATCGTCGAGGGCGTGCCCTATGCGCCGCAGCCCTACAACTTCGCCAAGGACGAGACTGATGACGCCGGTTCGCGCGAGATGAACCGCCAGGACCACAACGGCAACATCGACCAGGGCGACGGGAAAAGCGACGACCAGGACGGCGCGGACGAGGCGGAGACGCCCGAAGAGCAGGCTTTGGCGGCCGGTGACGACAGCGACGAAGCGGCATTCATGGCCGCGCAGCAATCCGCGATAGCGGCACCGGTCCTTGACGAAGAGGGCGCGCCCATCCTGATGCTGCCGGGTCCCGGCCTGCCGATGGCGCCGGCGAGCGACGAAGCCTATGCGCGCTACCGGCGCATGGTCGGCTGGGAATAGACCGGCTTTCGACCTCCTCCCAAGGGACCGAAAACGAAAGAACCCGCCGGATCGCTCCGGCGGGTTCTCTTATTCTTCAAGCCTGACGGCTGGCGATTATTCGCCGCGGTTCTTCAGAGCCGCGCCGAGGATGTCGCCGAGCGAAGCGCCAGAGTCGGACGAACCGAACTGAGCAACGGCTTCCTTCTCTTCAGCGATTTCCAGAGCCTTGATCGAAAGCATGACCTTGCGGTCCTTCTTCGAGAAGTTGGTGACGCGAGCGTCAACCGTCTGGCCAACCGAGAAGCGCTCCGGACGCTGGTCGTCGCGATCGCGAGCGAGGTCAGCGCGGCGGATGAACGAGGTGATGTCTTCGTGGTCGACGAGCTTCACTTCGATGCCACCGTCGTTGACGGCGATGACTTCAGCCGAAACAACAGCGTTCTTGCGCAGGTCGCCGGAAGCGGCTGCTTCGCCGACCGCATCCTTGCCGAGCTGCTTGATGCCGAGCGAGATGCGCTCCTTTTCGACGTCTACATCGAGAACGACAGCCTTAACGACGTCGCCCTTGTTGTATTCCTCGATGACCTGTTCGCCCGGACGGTTCCAGTCGAGGTCGGAGAGGTGCACCATGCCGTCAACATCGCCGTCGAGGCCGATGAACAGGCCGAATTCGGTCTTGTTCTTGACTTCGCCTTCGACTTCAGTGCCGGCCGGATGGTTGCGAGCGAATGCCGCCCACGGGTTTTCCAGGGTCTGCTTGAGGCCGAGCGAAATACGACGCTTGGACGGATCGACTTCGAGAACGACGACTTCGACTTCCTGGCTCGTGGACAGGATCTTGCCGGGGTGTACGTTCTTCTTGGTCCAGGACATTTCCGAGATGTGGATCAGGCCTTCGATGCCCGGCTCCAGCTCGACGAACGCACCGTAGTCGGTGATGTTCGTGACGGTACCGGAGATCTTCTTGCCTTCCGGATACTTGGCCTGGATGCCATCCCACGGATCCGACTCGAGCTGCTTCATGCCGAGCGAGATGCGGTGGGTTTCCTGGTTGATGCGGATGATCTGAACCTTGACCTGCTGGCCAATGGACAGGATTTCCGACGGATGGTTCACACGGCGCCATGCCATGTCGGTGACGTGCAGCAGGCCGTCGATGCCGCCGAGGTCAACGAACGCACCGTAGTCGGTGATGTTCTTGACGACGCCGTCAACAACCTGGCCTTCTTCGAGGTTCTGAACGATTTCAGAACGCTGCTCGGCACGGGATTCTTCCAGAACCGTACGACGCGATACGACGATGTTGCCGCGACGCTTGTCCATCTTGAGGATTTCGAAGGGCTGCGGGTTGTGCATCAGCGGGGTAACGTCGCGGATCGGACGGATGTCGACCTGCGAACGCGGCAGGAAGGCGATGGCACCGTCGAGGTCAACCGTGAAGCCGCCCTTGACCTGGTTGAAGATAACGCCTTCAACGCGCTCACCAGCTTCGAACTTGGCTTCGAGCTTGACCCAGCTCTCTTCGCGGCGAGCCTTTTCGCGCGACAGAACAGCTTCGCCGAGAGCGTTTTCGATGCGCTCAACGTAAACTTCGACTTCGTCGCCGACCTTGAGCGTGCCGTCCTTGGCCTTGGCGCCGAATTCCTTGAGCAGAATGCGACCTTCGACCTTGAGGCCAACGTCGACAACGGCGGAGTCCTTCTCGATTGCCGTTACGATACCCTTGGTTACATAGCCTTCAGCCAGATCGTTCTTGGCAAAGGATTCTTCCAGAAGGGCCGCGAAATCTTCGCGAGAGGGAGTAGCTACTGACATGAAATCTCCTGCGTGTCCGAGATCTTTGGACACGTATGCGCCGGTTGGTTCGTGTTGAATGAGCCTGATCCCCGTCCGCCCTCTCTTCGAAGGCAATCCGGCGCTTGGACGGAATTTCAGGCTGTTGTTCGAGGCACTCCGGGCAAAGCCTGGCGGAACGCCTCAAATCCTAGTTTCGGTTCAAGGCGGCATCGATGACCGATTTCGCGGCTTGAAACGCGGCTTCTATACTCATTTCCGACGTATCAAGCAAGTGCGCGTCTTCGGCTGGTTTCAAAGGGCTGTCGGCCCGTCCCATGTCGCGTTCGTCGCGCCGCTTGACGTCTTCGAAAATCGCCGCGAAATCGGCGGCGATCCCCTTTGCCTTGATCTCGTCGAAACGGCGCCTCGCGCGCACTTGCGCCGATGCCGTCACATAAAGCTTCACCGGTGCCTCGGGGCAGACCACCGTTCCGATGTCGCGCCCGTCGAGCACCGTGCCCGGCGTACGCTCCGAAAACTTGCGCTGCGCCTCGACCAGCGCGCGGCGCACCGACGGCATCACGGCGATCTTCGAGGCGGCTTCACCTATCTCGTGTTTCGACAGGATATCGCGATCGAGGCCGGCGAGTTCAACCTCGCGGGCGATTTTTTCCGCCGTAGGCTCATCATCGAGCGGCAGGCCGGCGTCGAGCAGCGCCTTGGCGGTGGCGCGATAGGTTAGCCCGGTGTCGAGATGGTGGAAGCCATAGGTCTCGGCGATGCGGCGCGACAGCGTGCCCTTGCCGGCGGCGGCCGGTCCATCGATGGCGATGACAAAATGGTCTGAACTGGTCGGCATGCTGGTCTTTCTATCCCGCCCGATACTTCCGGGCCTTTTCCGTCGGCCGATATGGATCGGCCGGTGTCTCAACGCTCTTTGTCGGCCTCTTCGCCCGCTTCTGGCAAACCGCCATAGCGGCGCACGAGATCCGTCATCTCGTCCTGGCCCGCCGTTTCGCCGAGCCCCGCCGCGACACTCGCACGGTCGGCGACCGGCCGGTTCTGGCTGACCTTCCACTTGCCCTCGATGGCGGCGATCTCGATCTCGACGCCGACGATGCCCTTCATCTGCGCCTTCACATAGGCCTCCGGCGCGTCGCTGACGGCCCATGGCTTTTCACGCGGCGTCTCGTGCTGCGTGGTCAAGGCGGTGATCTGCGCGAGCAGCCAATCCGCGTCCTCGATGACGCGGGCGGCGCCGCGCACCTGCACCACGGCATAGTTCCATGTCGGCACCACCTTGCCGGTCTCGCGCTTGGTCTCGTACCAGGAGGGCGTGACATAGCTGTCGGCGCCCTGGAAGACGACAAGCAGCTCGGCGCCATCCGCGAGATCGCGCCATTGCGGATTGGCTCTCGCCAGATGCAGCCGAAGCGTTCCCTTCTCGGACGCCGCCGCATCGAGATGAAAGGGCACCGAGTTGGCCATCAGGCCGGAGGCGCCCATGCTGATCAAGAGGCCGAGCGGATGCGCCCTGATCAGCGCGTGCTGGACGCCAAGATCGTCTTCCCTGAAATGCGGTGGCTGATACATGTCGCCCATCCGTCTTGCTGCCGGAACCTGCCGGCGTCACGTTACCCATCGACTATTCGCGGCTCACTAGCACAAACCATTGGCCCGGTCATCCGCCGCGCGGTGCGCGCTTGTCGTGGCGGCACATGAAGTTAGGCTTTGACATGGCGGCCCGCAACGATTATGGGGACCGGCTTATAAATTCCGAACAGAACGCCGGTTTCAACGGCATTTGCCGAACTCAGGTTCGGCCATTCTCACGATCACGAGGCTCAACAGTGGCGAAAGCTGAACTTGGAACCAAGCGTACCGATCCGGAAACCGGCAAGAAATTCTACGACCTGAACCGGAACCCGATCGTTTCTCCTTACACGGGCAAGACCTACCCGCTCTCCTTCTTCGTCGAAAGCTCGGCCGCCGCCGCTGCAGAA
Source organism: Rhizobium sp. AN80A (assembly GCF_030053015.1). Classification (NCBI taxonomy): domain Bacteria; kingdom Pseudomonadati; phylum Pseudomonadota; class Alphaproteobacteria; order Hyphomicrobiales; family Rhizobiaceae; genus Rhizobium; species Rhizobium sp. AN80A. The sequence goes on from NZ_JASJPX010000003.1 coordinate 2,754,871, forward strand.
GCCGCGCAGGAAGAGGAAGAAGTGGCCGAAGTCGATACCGAAAGCACGGAAGTCGAACTGGTCTCGCTCGAGGATGCTGACGGCGATGCATCCGGCGACGATATCCCCGACATGGGCGACGACGACGTCGAAATCGAAGGCGATGACGACGACGATACCTTCCTGGAAGCCGACGAAGACGACGACGATGACGACATGAGCGACATCATCGGCGTGACCGGCGACGAAGAAGACGTCTGATTTCGAACAAGGATCGGCCCGGGCGAGAAAAATTCACCGGGCCGATTTTTTAGGCTTGCCATCTGCGAAAACCGCACGTATTAAGCCGCCACTTCCCGAGGACAAGCGCTTCGCGAAGCATCCCAGGCCCGGCACAGACCGGTCCACCCTGATGGGGCTATAGCTCAGCTGGGAGAGCGCTTGCATGGCATGCAAGAGGTCAGCGGTTCGATCCCGCTTAGCTCCACCAAATTTTTTCCCCTGTAATTCTCGTGTAATTCTCGACTAAATCATCCGACCACCCGAATTGCGTTTCCCGCCATCTCGGGCGTATGCTCGACCTGCAGTTTTCAATCATTCCTTTTCACGCCGCGAGGCTCCACCCGGTCTTCGGCACCATTTCAGCGTCCGGGATCCCACCCATGACACGACAGAGACGACGCCGCATCATTCACACACGCCGGACGGCGACCGGGCTTGTGCTCGCGGGGGCGATTTCGTTTCTGGCGGGGATGACGGATGCGACCGGGTTGGTTTTGAGCGGCGATTTCGTGTCATTCATGACCGGGAATACGACGCGGGCGGCGCTGTCGCTCGGAGCCGGAAACTTCGGGCATGCGGCCGTGCTGATCGCGGCGATCACCGTCTTCGTGCTCGGCAATGCCGCCGGGATCGTGGTTGCCCATTTCGCCGAGCGGCGGGTGTTCGTGGTGCTCGGCTGCGTCGGGTTGATGCTGGCGGGCGCCTCGCTGATGAGCGATCCCGGCCTTGCACTGCCCCGCTTCTACCTGATCGTCGCCTCCATGGGGATGGTGAACGCCGCCGTCGAGCATATCGAGGGGCTGCCGATCGGGCTGACCTATGTGACCGGGGCGCTGTCGCGTTTCGGACGTGGCATCGGCCGCTTTCTGATCGGCGAACGGCGGCTCGACTGGACGATCCAGATCGTTCCCTGGCTCGGCATGCTGCTCGGCGCCATAGCGGGCGCGCTGCTGACACAGGCAGCGGGTGCCGCCGCGCTGTGGGTGGTCGCCGCCTTCGCCATGCTGGTCGCGCTGGCCGCTCTCCTGATCCCGAAGCCGCTACAGCGGCGGTTCAACCAGACCACCCCGCGCGCGTCGATCCAGCGCGCGAAGTGATCGTTGCACTATCCCGTTCGCGAATCAGCTAGACGTCGTTCCAGAACCGATGCAGCAGCGGAGCGGCCCACGTGTTTATCTTCTCAAAACTCGTCTGGATTTTCGGGCAGCCGCTGTCGCTGGCCTTCCTCCTCGTCGTCGTCGCGTTGATCGCGGGGTTGGTCCGCTTTAGGATCATCAGCCTGCTATCGACCGCCTGCGCCGGCCTCGTGCTCTTCCTCACGCTCTACACGACCGTGGGCAATTATCTGCTGCAGGGTCTGGAAGATCGCTTCGCCAAGCCGCAGGACCCGGCCGCGCTTACATGCATGATCGTGCTCGGCGGCGGGTTCGAGAACGAGGTCAATACATCCAGGCAGGGGATCGAGATGAATGCCGGCGGCGACCGGTTCATCGAGACGCTGCGGCTGGCGCAGAAATATCCGCAGTCGCGCATCCTCGTCTCCGGTGGCGACGGATCGATGTCTGGTGTCTACGAGGGCGACGCGGCCATGGCCGAACGGTTCTTCCCGCTGTTCGGCGTGGCGAAGGAGCGGCTGGTGCAGGAGACGACCTCGCGAACCACCTTCGAGAACGCCGTCAACACCAAGGATCTCCTCGCAAGCCAGGGACTTTCCAACTGCCTGCTGATCACCTCGGGCTATCACATGCCGCGTTCGGTCGGGATTTTCCGCAAGCTCGGCATCGACGTCACGCCCTGGCCGACGGACTATAGGACCGACGGTCGCGAGCGGCTGGCGCTCGATTTCACCCAGCCGAGCCGGAACGCGCAGAACATGGCGACGGCGGTCCGCGAATGGTTCGGCCTCGTCGGATATTATTTCGCCGGACGCACCTCGGAGCTCTATCCGCGATGAGCCCGGCCTTGTCCCGGCGCGCTATTTCTTGAAAATCGTGACGAACTTGGTGCCGCGCACGCGGGTGGTGATGACGCAGGGATCGGTCTTCGGATCGGCGTTGGGCCGGTCGCAGAAGCGTGGATGCATCTTCATCGCCAGAACCTTGTTGCCGTAGCGCTGCTCGACATCGTAGCCGTAGGTCTTGGCGGTGGCGATCATGAAATAACCGCCCTCGGCAACCTGGAGATAGAAGTTGTTGACGCAGCCGTCCTCGTCGCACTTGGTGTTGCTGCTGCCGTCGCAGGTCATTAGTCCCTCGTTGACGACCACGTCGACGAGCCCGTCATTGTTGATGTCCTGGCGAGTGGCGAAGCCGTCGGAAAAAGAGACCTCGGCGCATTGCTTCTTGAAGTAATCCTTCTCGTAGACCTCCGGGTCGGGAAGCAGCGACTGCTGGGCCTGGGCGGCCGTGGATACGGCCAGGGCCGCAACGAGATTCAAGGCGATCAGCAGCTTTTTCACGGGTTCTCTTTTCGTCGGATAAGGACGTGATTGGCTAGCGAGTTTGGCTGATGCGCCTTGCGCCGCCCTTGCGGCCATGATTATTCGAAGGAAAGATCGCCATTGGAGCACGCAATGTCGCCATTCGTCTATCTCGACTATGCCGGCGTTGCCCTGTTCGCGGCGACCGGCGCGCTTGCCGCCTCGCGCAAGCAGCTCGATCTGATCGGCTTTCTGTTCTTCGCGGTCATCACCGGCACAGGCGGCGGCACGGTGCGCGATATCGTTTTGGGCCGGGTGCCGGTATTCTGGGTCCTGAACCCCACCTATATCCTCATCTGCTGCGCGGCGGGCGTCATCGTGTTCTTCACCGCGCATCTGGTGGAATCGCGCTACCGGCTGCTGATCTGGCTCGACGCTGTCGGGCTGTCGGCCTATTGCGCCATGGGTGCCGCCAAGGGACTGGCCGCCACCGGCTCGCCGACCATCGCGATCGTGACGGGCACGCTGACGGCGACCTTCGGCGGCGTCCTGCGCGATCTGTTGGCCAACGAACCCTCGGTGCTGCTGAGGCCGGAGATCTACATCACCGCCGCGCTGGTGGGCGCGGCGATCTTCACCGGCGCCACCGAATTCGGGCTACCGCTCTACGCGGCATCGGCCGCCGGCGTGCTCGCGGCCTTCGCTGTGCGCGGCGGGGCGCTTTACTATGGATGGACGTTTCCGACCTACAAGGCAAAGCCCGGCCGGCATCCCGACGACGTCATGTAGATGTGATGGAGGTCGGGCGCGTTGATCAGACGCGCTTGGGACGCAGGCGGATCACCACGTCGACATGGGCGATCTCCATGCCTTCGGGCGGCTCCGGCAGATTGTCGATCGTGAGATTGCTCACCGGAATATCGAGCACGTCGTTGTCGCCTTCCACGAAGAAGTGGTGGTGATCGGAGATGTTGGTGTCGAAGTAGGTCTTGGCGCTTTCGACCGCGAGAACGCGGATCATGCCGGCCTCGGTGAACTGGTGCAGGGTGTTGTAGACGGTGGCGAGCGATACCGGCACGCCGGCGACGACCGCCTCTTCGTGCAGTTCCTCGACGGTCAGATGCCGATCGCCCTTCGCAAAGAGCAGGTCGCCGAGCGCGACGCGCTGGCGCGTCGGCCTGAGGCCAGCGCCCCGCAACCTTGCTTCAATGGTAAGAGGGGCTTCAGCCGCCATCAACAACTCCAGCTAATCTAGCGTCCCGCAATCATGTTTCTCTTAAGCCATATAACTTTTGCACGAATGGCTTTCAATAGTTTCAATGGGGACAAGGCGTGTCAAAGCGCCGCAAAATCGGGCTTTTCGCATAATTAGTGCTGGCCCGGGGCTTGGCCTTCCTGTATGCGACCACCAAATAAGGCGCGCAGCCGGTCCTTGGACGTGGGTGAAGCTCAGTCATGCTTATGCTTCATTTTCCGCCGAACTTGGACTAAACGTTCACATCCATCAGCTTAGTTGCGGGGGAATTAGAGTTTTCATGGCGACGAAACAATCCAGCTTCAACTATGAGGAAATCCTGGCCTGCGGCCGTGGCGAGCTTTTCGGCCCCGGCAACGCGCAGCTTCCTCTGCCGCCAATGCTCATGGTTCACCGCATCACCGACATCTCCGAGACCGGCGGTGCCTTCGACAAGGGCTATATCCGCGCCGAGTACGACGTGAAGCCTGACGATTGGTATTTCCCCTGCCACTTCCAGGGCAACCCGATCATGCCCGGCTGCCTCGGCCTCGACGGCATGTGGCAGCTGACGGGCTTCTTCCTCGGCTGGCTCGGCGAGCCCGGCCGCGGCATGGCGCTGTCAACCGGCGAAGTGAAGTTCAAGGGCATGATCCGCCCGACCACGAAGCTGCTCGAATACGGCATCGACTTCAAGCGCGTCATGCGCGGCCGCCTGGTGCTCGGCACCGCCGACGGCTGGCTGAAGGCCGATGGCGAAACCATCTACCAGGCCACCGACCTGCGCGTCGGCCTGTCCAAGGACAAAGACGCCTGATTGCACCGGGCATCGCTGCCCGGTTCCCAAGTTAGAAAAAACGAAAAGGTCGAAACACATGAGACGGGTAGTTGTCACGGGTCTGGGCGTCGTTTCCTCGATCGGCAATGATGCCGCCGAGGTCACTGCGTCGCTGCGCGATGCCAAGTCCGGCATTTCCTTTTCCAACGACTTCGCCGAGCACGGCTTCAAGTGCCAGGTCTGGGGTCGTCCCTCGCTCGATCCGACGGATCTGGTCGATCGCCGCGCCATGCGCTTCCTGTCGCAGGGCGGCGCCTGGAACCATGTCGCGATGAAGCAGGCGCTGGCCGATTCCGGCCTCGAGGAAAAGGACTACAGCGAAAACGAGCGCACCGGCATCATCATGGGCTCGGGCGGTCCTTCGACGCGCACGCTGATCGAAGCCGCCGAGATCACCATCAAGAACAACAGCCCGAAGCGCATCGGCCCGTTCGCCGTGCCGAAGGCCATGTCGTCCACCGCCTCGGCCACGCTCGCGACCTGGTTCAAGATCCACGGCGTCAACTACTCGATCTCGTCGGCCTGCTCGACCTCGGCGCATTGCATCGGCAACGCCGCCGAGATGATCCAGTGGGGCAAGCAGGACATCATGTTCGCCGGCGGCCACGAGGATCTCGACTGGACGATGTCGAACCTGTTCGACGCCATGGGCGCCATGTCCTCGAAGTACAACGACACGCCCGAGACCGCATCGCGCGCCTATGACGCAACCCGCGACGGCTTCGTGATTGCCGGCGGCGCCGGCGTTCTGGTTCTCGAGGAGCTGGAACACGCCAAGGCGCGCGGCGCCAAGATCTACGCCGAAATCGTCGGCTATGGCGCCACCTCCGACGGCTACGACATGGTCGCGCCTTCCGGCGAAGGCGCCATCCGCTGCATGCGTCAGGCGCTCTCGACGGTGAAGGGCGATGTCGACTACGTCAACACGCACGGCACTTCGACGCCTGTCGGCGACAGCAAGGAAATCGGTGCGATCCGCGAAGTGTTCGGCAACAAGATCCCGCACATCCAGTCCACCAAGTCGCTGACCGGCCATTCGCTGGGCGCCGCCGGCGTGCAGGAATCGATCTATTCGCTCCTGATGATGCAGGCCGGCTTCATCGGCGAAAGCGCTCACATCACCGAGCTCGACCCTGAGTTCGACGGCGTGCCGATCGTGCGCAAGCGCATCGACGATGCCAAGATCGACATCGCGCTTTCCAACTCCTTCGGCTTCGGCGGCACCAACGCCACGCTCGTCTTCCAGCGCTACAACGGATAACACCATGACGGGAATCATGCAGGGTAAGCGCGGGCTTATCATGGGTGTCGCGAACAACCACTCCATCGCCTGGGGCATTTCCAAGGCGCTGGCGGCACAGGGCGCGGAACTTGCCTTCACTTACCAGGGCGACGCACTCGGCAAGCGCGTGAAACCGCTTGCCGCCGAAGTCGGCTCCGATTTCGTGCTGCCCTGCGACGTCGAGGATATCGCTTCCGTCGACGCTACGGTGGATGCGATCAAGGAACGCTGGGGCACGCTCGACTTCGTCGTGCACGCCATCGGCTTCTCCGACAAGAACGAGCTCAAGGGCCTTTACGCCGACACCACGCGCGACAATTTCAGCCGCACGATGGTGATTTCCTGCTTCTCGTTCACCGAGATCGCCAAGCGCCTGGCGCCGTTGATGACCGAAGGCGGCTCGATGCTGACGCTGACCTACAACGGCTCGACGCGCGTCATTCCGAACTACAACGTCATGGGCGTCGCCAAGGCGGCACTCGAGGCCTCCGTGCGCTATCTGGCGGCTGATTACGGCCCGCGCGGCATTCGCGTCAACGCGATCTCCGCCGGCCCGATCCGCACGCTCGCCGGCGCCGGCATTTCGGATGCCCGCGCCATCCTGTCGTGGAACCAGCAGAACTCGCCGCTGCGCAAGACCGTGACGATCGATCACGTCGGCAACTCGGCCCTCTACCTGCTCTCCGACATGGCGGCGGGCGTCACCGGCGAAATCCACTTCGTCGACGCCGGCTTCAACATTACCTCGATGCCTGCGCTCGATGCGCTGCGCAAGGCCGACGCCGAGTAAGCGGCAGCCGGCCACAACCGAATACAAGGCCATGCGCATTATATTGCGCATGGCCTTTTTGTTTCAGATACTATCTCACGTAGGCGCCGATATGCGCTGTCTTCCAGACTGATGGTCTTAGGGAAAGCGATGATGAGATATTTCTTCGCGCTTGTGCACAAGGAACCGGACAGCGTCTTCGGCGTCAGCTTCCCCGATCTGCCGTCCCTATTCTCCGCAGCCGACGTCGAGGACGACCTGACCGCCAATGCGATCGAAGCCCTGCGGCTGTGGGCGGAAGATGAGGTTTTGCCGACACCGTCATCCTTCGACGAGATCAGCGCGCGTCCCGAGGTGCGGAGCGAGCTTGCGTCAGGCGCCATCCTGACACGGATTCCGTTTATCGAGGATACGACACGGACCGTTTGCGCCAATGTCACCTTCGACAAGGGCATGCTCGACGCGATCGACGCGGCGGCCAAGGAGCGCGGTCTCACGCGCTCGGCTTTCCTTGCGAGCGCCGCCCGCAAGGAAATAGAAGCGGCCTGAGCCGCTTATTTCTTCGCCCACAAGACCTTGAAGCGGGCGTTGCGGCAGGTTTCGCCGCTTTCGCGGAAGCTCGCAGCCAGTACCGGCTCGTAGGGCAGGCCGCGGTTGGCGACCAGAAGCAGGCGACCGCCGGAGCGGAGCGAAGCTGCCGCCGTCTTGATCATCGCCTGGCCGAGCGCCGGCTCGGCGGCGTGGCTTTCGTGGAAGGGCGGGTTCATGATGACGAGGTCGTACTTGTCCCTGACCTGTTCGCCCGCCAGATCGTGCCAGAAGAAGCGCGCCGGTACATTTGGGCAGTTCTCCTCGATGTTGGCCTTGGCGGCCTCCAGCGCGGCGTAATTCGCCTCGTAGAGGTCGAGGCGGCTGACGCCCGGCGAGCGTTCCGCCATTTCGACGGAGAGATAGCCCCAGCCGGCGCCGAAATCGGCGACGTCGCCGGTGAAATCGGTAGGCAGGCGCGAGGCGAGCAGCTCGGAGCCGTCGTCGATGCGATCGTGCGAGAACATGCCGGCGGCGGCCTCGAAGCGGCCGTCGACGCGCACCGGTGGCTTGGCGAACTTGGCGATGATTTCGGACGGATCGGCGGGCGCGCCGAACCAGAAGGCGACGCCGTGGTACTTCGGCATATGTTCGAGCGCCAGGCCGAAGGCTTCCATGCGCTTGCGCAGCGGCTGGATGCCGTCTTCCTTGCCGCCGGCGACAACGACGAGACCGCCCATCTTCACGCGGGTGAGTGCCTCGGCGATATTCGCCTCGTTCTCGCCCTTGTGCTTGTTGCAGAGAACCAGAACGGCATCGTAGTCCTCGCCTTCGACCTCAGGCGTGGTTTCGATGCGCTGGGCGAGCAGCTGCCGGTACAACGGCCGGAAGCCCTGTACGGCGCTCAGCGCGGCGGCAAAGCCCTGAGGAAGGGCGAAGCCCGCCTCGGCGCCGAGGAAGAGCACGCGCTCGCCCTCGCCGGGCGCCTCGACGGTGCCGCTTACAAAGGGGTGGAACAGTGTCTTCAGCGTCTCGCTGCTCATGGCTCTATCTCGTGCTTGAATACAAAAAGGGCGCGGAAATTACCCCGCGCCCATGAAGTCTAGGGAAGGCGCAGCTTACTCGGCTGCTTCTTCCTTCTTCTTGTCGGCAGGGATTTCCTGGCCGGTCGCCTGGTCGACAACCTTCATCGACAGGCGGACCTTGCCGCGCTCGTCGAAGCCGAGGAGCTTGACCCAAACCTTCTGGCCTTCCTTGACGACGTCCTGGGTCTTGGCAACACGCTCTGAAGCGAGCTGCGAGATGTGGACGAGGCCGTCGCGGGCGCCGAAGAAGTTGACGAAGGCGCCGAAGTCGGCGGTCTTGACGACCGTGCCTTCGTAGATCACGCCGATTTCAGGCTCGGCAACGATCGAGTGGATCCACTTGCGGGCCGCTTCGATTTCCTTGCCCGAGGAAGAGGCGATCTTCACGGTGCCGTCGTCTTCGATGTTGATCTTGGCGCCGGTCTTTTCGACGATTTCGCGGATGACCTTGCCGCCGGAGCCGATGACTTCACGGATCTTGTCGACCGGGATGTTCATGACTTCGATGCGCGGAGCGAATTCGCCGAGCTGCGAACGGCCTTCGGAGATCGCCTTCGACATTTCGCCGAGGATGTGCGTGCGACCACCCTGTGCCTGGCCGAGAGCGACCTTCATGATCTCTTCGGTGATACCGGCGATCTTGATGTCCATCTGCAGCGAGGTGATGCCGTCGGCGGTACCTGCAACCTTGAAGTCCATGTCGCCGAGGTGGTCTTCGTCTCCGAGGATGTCGGAGAGAACGGCAAAGCGGTCACCTTCGAGGATCAGGCCCATGGCGATACCGGCAACCGGCTTAGCCAAAGGAACGCCGGCGTCCATCAGAGCGAGCGAGGTGCCGCAGACGGTTGCCATCGAGGACGAGCCGTTGGACTCGGTGATCTCGGAGACGACGCGCAGCGTGTAGGGGAACTGCTCAGCCGAGGGAAGCATCGGACGGATGGCGCGCCAAGCGAGCTTGCCGTGACCGATTTCGCGACGGCCCGGAGAGCCCATGCGGCCGGTTTCGCCAACGGAGTAGGGAGGGAAGTTGTAATGGAGCAGGAAGCGCTCCTTGTACATGCCCGTCAGGCTGTCGACGTACTGTTCGTCTTCGCCGGTGCCGAGCGTGGCAACGACGATCGCCTGCGTTTCACCGCGGGTGAAGAGCGCGGAACCGTGGGTGCGCGGCAGGAGGCCAACTTCCGATACGATCGGGCGAACGGTCTCGAGGTCGCGGCCGTCGATGCGGCTCTTGGTGTCGAGGATGTTCCAGCGAACGATCTTGGCCTGCAGGTGCTTGAAGATCGCGCCGATGACTTCGGCGGTGTACTTCGGCTCTTCGCCTTCCGGGAAGAAGCGGGCCTTGACCTTGGCCTTGACGGCGTCGACGGCAGCGTAGCGCTCGGCCTTCTGCGTGTTCTTGTAGGCGGTGCGCAGCTCGGCTTCGAAGTGCTTCAGCATTTCGGCTTCGAGTTCGGAGAAGTCTTCCGGCTGGAAGTCGCGCGGCTCCTTGGCAGCCACTTCGGCGAGCTTGATGATCGCGTCGAGAACCGGCTGGAAACCACGATGGCCGAACATGACGGCGCCGAGCATGACTTCTTCGTTCAGTTCCTTGGCTTCGGATTCAACCATCAGAACGGCGTCGTGCGTACCGGCGACGACGAGGTCGAGGATCGACTCGTCCATCTCGTCGAGATGCGGGTTCAGGACGTATTCGCCGTTGATGTAGCCGACGCGCGCGCCGCCGACCGGGCCCATGAAGGGAACGCCGGAGAGTGTCAGGGCAGCAGAAGCGGCAACCATCGACAGAACGTCGGGGTTGTTTTCCAGGTCGTGCTGGATAACCGTGACGACGACCTGCGTGTCGTTCTTGTAGCCTTCAGGGAAAAGCGGGCGGATCGGGCGGTCGATCAGGCGCGAAACCAGCGTTTCGTTTTCCGACGGGCGGCCTTCGCGCTTGAAGTAGCCGCCGGGGATCTTGCCGGCCGCATAGGTCTTTTCCTGGTAGTTGACGGTCAGCGGAAAGAAGTCCTGGCCCGGCTTCGGCGCCTTGGCGGAAACGACGGTGGCGAGAACCACGGTTTCGCCGTAGGTCGCGAGAACGGCGCCGTCAGCCTGACGGGCGATCTTGCCGGTTTCGAGCTTCAGCGGGCGGCCTGCCCACTCGATTTCCACGGAATGAGTGTCGAACATATGTCTTGTCCTTCAATGCGGAGGCGCGCCATTGGCCCTGGGGCACGGCGCAGACGACCGCAATTGTTGATGACGCATCATGGGCAAGACAACGGGAGGCTTTGCATCGTCGGCTCTCTCGGAGAAAGAGCCGGGCCAAGGTGTGCGCCTTGGCCGAAAGCATCCGGCAATCCTGCCCCATGACAGGTCAACGGTTGGTTTTGCGGATCCGGCCCATCCGGGTCCGCGGGCAGTCCCGCAAACGCCTATGGCGGATTGCGGTTTGGAGAAAACGTTCCCCGGAAACAAATGCGGCGGGCGTCCACAAGGAGCGCCCGCCGAAAAGCCTTAGCGGCGGATACCCAGGCTGGTGATCAGCTTGGTGTAACGGCCTTCGTTCTTCTTCTTGAGGTAGTCAAGAAGCGAGCGGCGGCTCGAAACCATCGTCAGCAGGCCACGGCGGGAATGGTTATCCTTCTTGTGGCCCTTGAAGTGTTCCGTGAGGTTGTTGATGCGCTCGGTGAGGATCGCAACCTGCACTTCGGGCGAACCGGTGTCGCCTTCGAACGTTGCGTATTCCTTGATAAGTGCCGTCTTGCGCTCAGCAGTAATCGACATCGGATGTTCCTTTCGATGAGAGGAGATAAGGTCGCCAAAAGCCGGGATGTCGTCCAGCTTTGGCCGCGAAGGCATTCAAGCAAAGCCTGATGCTGGCGCTGCCTATACAATATCCCACGGGTGAAGGGAAGAGCGGAGTTTTAACCGCCGCCTTACCAATCCGGAGCCGCGATCAAAAAGACAGGATCACGCAAAATCCTGGTTGCGCGGGCAGAGCGATCGACTATCACCTGCGCCAGCCAAGTCTGTTTCCAGAAAGGAATTTGCGTGAAACTCTTTTATGCCCCCGGCGCCTGCTCCATGGCATCCCACATCGTCCTTCATGAAATCGGCAAGCCTTTCGAGATCGAGAAGGTCAGCACCAAGACGAAGGTCATGGAAAGCGGCGGCGACTTCTTTGCGATCAACCCCAAGGGCGCGGTACCAGCGCTCCAGCTCGACAACGGCGAGGTCCTGACCGAAGGTCCGGCGATCCTGCAATATGTCGCCGATGCCAACGGCGCCACCGAGCTCGCCCCGCCGACCGGCACGCTGGCCCGCGCCCGCGTTCAGGAAATGCTGAGCTACGTCGGCTCGGAATTGCACAAGTCGTTCAGCCCGCTCTTCCATCCCGGCAAGACCGATGCGGAAAAGGACGCGGCGCGCGAGGTGCTACAGAAGAAGTTCGCGTGGCTGGAATCGCTCCTCGCCGACGGTCGCGACTATCTGACCGGCCCGAGCTTCACCGTAGCCGACGCCTACGCATTCGTCGTGACCAGCTGGACGAAGCCCACGGGCGTTTCGCTGGACGCGTGGCCGAAGCTGAAGGATTACGTCGCGCGCGTTGCCGCCCGCCCGTCGGTCCAGGCGACCATGAAGGCCGAAGGCCTGATCTGATTACGAGAGATGCGCGCGGTTCAGGCCGCGCGCATTGAGCATTAGAGCCTTTGTTTTATCGCATGTCGATACCGCAAAACCGCTGCACACTTTTGCGCGACATGCTTTATCCGAAGACGCGCTTGGGGCGGAACTCGCCCTGGCCGATTTCGCCGATGGCGATCAGCTTGCCGCGGGCCGTGGCATAGGCTTCGCTTTCTTCCACCGGCGCATCGCGGCCGCGCACCAGGATCGGGTTGCCCATCTTCAGGCGGTGGGCCTGGTCGTCGTTGACGATCAGATGCGGCAGCGAGGACAACGCCTCGCTGGTATCGATCAGAAGCGCGTCGAGTGCTGCCAGCCGTTCCTCGTCATCCTGAATTTTTTCCAGCGCAACGAGTTCGGCGAGCGGGATCATCGTCTCCTCGGCAAACGGTGCCACGAAGCTGCGGCGCAGGCCGGAGATATGGCCGAAGCAGCCGAGATCGCGGCCGAAATCGCGGGCGAGCGCACGGACATAGGTGCCCTTGCCGCACTCGACCTCGAAATGCGCGGTGCTTTCGTTCTCGCATTCGAGCAGCGTCAGGCGGTAGATCTCGACCTCACGCGACGGGATCTCCACCGTCTCACCCTCACGGGCGAGGTCATAGGCGCGCTCGCCTGCGATCTTGATGGCGGAGAACTGCGGCGGGACCTGGCTGATGACGCCGGTGTAGTTCGGCAGCAGCGCCAGTATCTCGTCTTCGGTCGGACGCTTGTCGGAGCTCTCGATGACCTCGCCCTCGAGATCATCGGTCGAGCGTTGTTCGCCCCAGGTCACGGTGAATTCGTAAATCTTGCGGCCGTCCATAACGTAGGGAACGGTCTTGGTCGCATCGCCGAGCGCGATCGGCAGCATGCCTGAAGCCAGCGGATCGAGCGTGCCGGCATGGCCGCATTTCTGCGCCTTGAACAGCCACTTGATCTTGGAGACGGCTTCGGTCGAGCCAAAGTCGACGGGCTTGTCAAGGATAAGCCAGCCCGAAATCGGGCGGCCTTTGGGCTTGCGTGGTTTGGACATAAGGCTCTTCTGTTACTTTTCGTCGGTATCGCCGTCCTCGAGGTCGCGCATGACCTCGGGCGAGCGCAGCAGCTCGTCGATCTTCTTGTAGTTGTCGAAGCTCGTATCGTCGCGGAAGCGGATCTCGGGCATGAATTTCATCTGCCGGAGATGCGGGCCGAGACGGCCGCGGATGAATTTGGCGTGGCGGTTGAGCGCCGTGATGACCGTCTCGTGATCCGATACGCCGAGCGGCGTGATGAAGGCGGTCGCGACCTTGAGGTCGGTCGACATGCGCACTTCGGACACGGAGATGACGGTCTTTTCCAGGAGGTCGTCGCGCACTTCACCGCGCTGCAGGACCTGGGTGATCGCGGCGCGGACCTGCTCGCCGACGCGCAGCATGCGCTGCGACTGTGCTGTCGAGGTTTTTGTTGCCATTGTTCTTTGCCTCAAAAATCTGGGGCCACAAAAGTCCGGGGCCTCAAAAGGTTCGGGCGCCGGCCTCATATGATCCGGCGCCCGTCCACAATTCTAGTCTCGCACGATCAGAGCGTACGGGTGATATGCTCGACGCGGAAGCACTCGATGACATCGCCCGCGCGGATGTCTTCGTAGTTCTCGAAGGCCATACCGCATTCCTGACCGACAGGAACTTCCGATACTTCGTCCTTGAAGCGCTTGAGCGTCTTGAGCTTGCCTTCGTGGATGACGACGTTGTCGCGGATGAGGCGGACGCCAGCACCACGTTCGACCTTGCCTTCGGTGACGCGGCAACCCGCGACCTTGCCGGTCTTGGTGATGTTGAACACCTCGAGGATCTCGGCATTGCCGAGGAAGGTTTCGCGGCGCTCCGGCGTGAGCAGACCCGACATCGCTGCCTTAACGTCATCCACCAGATCGTAGATGATGTTGTAGTAGCGGATCTCGATGCCTGCGCGTTCAGCGGCGACACGTGCCTGTGCGTTGGCACGGACGTTAAAGCCGATGATCGCGGCGTCGGAGGATTCGGCAAGCGCCAGATCCGATTCCGTGATGGCACCGGCGCCCGAATGGACGATACGGGCCCGCACTTCGTCGGTGCCGAGCTTGTCGAGAGCACCGATGATCGCTTCGATGGAACCCTGCACGTCGCCCTTGATGAGCAGCGGGAATTCCTTGAAGCCGGTGTTCTGCAGCTTGCTCATCATCTGTTCGAGCGAACCGCGCTGACCGGTCTGGCGGGCAACCGCCTTGTCGCGGGCCAAACGCTGGCGATATTCGGAAATCTCGCGAGCACGGCTCTCGTTTTCGACGACGGCGAACTTGTCACCGGCAGCAGGCGTGCCGGACAGGCCGAGCACTTCGACCGGCATGGCCGGACCCGCTTCCTTGACATGGTCGCCCTTGTCGGTGACGAGCGCGCGAACGCGGCCCCACTGATCGCCGGCAACGATGATCTGGCCGGGCTTCAGCGTGCCCTTCTGGACGAGGACGGTCGCAACCGCACCACGACCGCGATCGAGCTGGGCTTCGATGACGATACCTTCGGCAGTACGTGTCGGGTCGGCCTTGAGGTCGAGGATTTCGGCCTGCAGGAGGACGGCTTCGAGCAGCTTGTCGAGGTTGGTCTTGTTCTTCGCCGACACTTCGACGTCGAGCACTTCACCGCCGAGCGATTCAACGAAGACTTCGTGCTGCAGAAGCTGCTGACGGACCTTGTCCGGGTTGGCTTCGTGCTTGTCGATCTTGTTGATCGCCACGATGATCGGAACACCGGCCGCCTTGGCGTGGCTGATGGATTCGATCGTCTGCGGCATGACGCTGTCGTCGGCCGCGACCACGAGGATCGCGATGTCGGTTGCCTGCGCACCACGGGCACGCATGGCCGTGAAGGCGGCGTGGCCGGGGGTGTCGATGAAGGTGATCTTCTGGCCGTTCTGTTCGACCTGATAGGCACCGATGTGCTGGGTGATGCCACCGGCCTCGCCCGAGACGACGTTTGCCTGACGGATGGCGTCGAGCAGCGAGGTCTTGCCGTGGTCGACGTGACCCATGATGGTGACGACCGGGGGACGCGATACCATTTCGCCGGCATCGTCGGCCCGGTCGAAGATGCCTTCTTCGACGTCGGATTCCGAAACGCGCTTGACGGTGTGGCCGAATTCGCCGGCGATGAGTTCAGCGAGGTCGGCGTCGATGACGTCGCCCGGCTTCATCATCTGGCCTTCCTTCATCAGGTACTTGATGACGTCGACGGCGCGTTCGGACATGCGCTGCGACAGTTCCTGAATGGTGATGGTCTCAGGCAGGATGACTTCGCGGACAACCTTTTCGCGGGTTTCCTGGATCTGGCTGCGGCGGAACTTTTCCTGGCGACGGCGCATGGCGGCCATCGAGCGGCCACGGTTGTTGCCGTCGTCATCCGTGCTGGCAGCCGTGATCGTAAGCTTGCCCTGGCGGCGACCATCGTCGCCCTTCGGACGCGCGGTAACCGGCTTTGCCGGTTCCGGACGCACGACGCGGCCACGCGCCGGAGCGCCACCACGCGGCGCACCGCGATCATCGTCTTCATTCTCGCGGCGACGGACGCCGGGAGCGCCGGCGGGTGCAGCGCCTGGAGCCGGGCGGGCAGCCGACGGTGCGTCGGTGCGGCGTACGGCCGGTGCGGCGGCCTGCGGGCGCGGAGCTTCGGCAGCGGCTGGGGCGGCGGGTGCCGGCGGAGCGGCGGCGGCTTCAGCGGCGCGTGCGGCTTCCTCTGCGGCAAGGCGCTTGGCTTCCTCGGCGGCAGCGGCCTGGCGGACGATCTCTTCGGCGGCGCGGCGCTTTTCTTCCTCGGCGCGGCGAACCGCATCCTCGGCATCGCGAACCTGGGCCATGGCGAGCGCACGGCGGCGCGCGTCCATCTCTTCCGGCGACAGATGGTTCAGAACCACCGGACGCGGACGATCCTGCTGGCGCGGCGCCTGCGAAGGCTGCTGCGGACGGTTATACTGCTGGCCGCTCGGCTGGTTGTAGCGCTGCGGCTGCTGGGGCTGCGTCGGACGGGCCTGGACAGGCGCCGGCGCGGGCGCAGGCGCCGCCGACTGTGCGGCAGGCGCGGAGGCGGGCTCGGCGGCGCGGGCGGGCGCTGCCGGTGCCGTCACCGGGGTGATCGGGCGCTGTTCGTCTTCCGGGCGCATCGGGCGCCGCTTGCGGGTTTCGACAACGACCGCCTTGGTGCGACCGCGGCCCATATCCTGGCGCACGGTGCCCTGGCTTACGCCCGACGGTTTCAGGGTCAGAGTCTTCTTGCCCGGGCCGTTCAGTGTCTTGTCGTCATTGCTATCGGTCATTCGTTCCCGTTCCTTCGGACAGGGAGCGATGACGTCATCAGGCCCTGTCAATCAAGTAATGTCGATCAATGATACCGGGTCCGGACAAGTCCGGTGACCGTATCATTGTTTTTGCCGGCCAGCGCCGCCCGCTGCCCGGGACTGACCGCCGTTGCGGTACTGTTCGAGCATCTTTGCGCGCTTCACTACACCCTCACCCGCCTGCCCTGCAAGCACTGCAGCATGGATAAAAGCGTTCTGACCCATCAGGCCTTCCATTTCGCTCTCCGAGAAGAGTCGGTAGGAAGGTATTTCCTCCTCGGTCTCCATTCCGAGGTGCCAGGCCTTGCGAGCCTGGTCGATCTTTCTCACGCCATCGGCCGCCGCGTCCGTTGCATGGAACACGGCAAGGGCCGCGCCACTGCGGATCGCGGCATCCACCTTCGAGGCGCCGGTGATGAACTGTCCGGCCTTGCGGGCCATGTTCATCATCTGCATCAGTTGCTGCATCAGCAGCTTGTCGACGGTTTCACCGAGATCGGCGGCCGCCTTCACATCCGTTTTCAGGGCGCGGGCGAAGGATTTCTTCGCCACCGCCTTGTCGACCAGAGTGCGGTCGATCTTCACCCAGCAGCCGCGACCCGGAAGCTGACGCTTCAGGTCGGCCACCACCGTCCCATCGGGAGCGGCGACGAAGCGGATCAGCTCATCCGGCGATCCGCTTTCGCGCGTCACGATGCACATGCGACCATTCACGTCATAACCTGCAAGATCGTCGTCCTCAGGAGAAACGGTAGGCTCACGCGCAGACATTAAACTTCCTGCTCGGCCTCGGGAGCTTCTTCAGCTTCCGCTTCCTTCGCAAGGTCCTCCTCGGTGATCCAGCCAGCCGCGAGGCGGGCCTGAACGACCATCTGTTCGGCTTCGACGCGCGAAACGTCGAACTTCGAGAACAGGCCCTCGAACTTCTTGGTCTCGCCGTTCTTGCGCTCGCTCCAGCCGACGAGATCGTCGGCTGCGCAGCCGGCGAAGTCTTCCATCGTCTTGATGCCGTCCTCACCGAGGGCAACCATCATCTGGGCGGTCATGCCGTCGATGCCACGCAGTTCGTCGGATACGCCGAGCGCCTTGCGCTTCTCGTCCATCTCGGCTTCGAGCTTTTCGAGATATTCGCGGGCGCGGGTCTGGATTTCCTGCGCGGTGTCTTCGTCGAAGCCATCGATCGAGGCGATTTCGTCGAGTTCGACGTAAGCCAGTTCCTCAACGGCGGCGAAGCCTTCGGAGGCCAGAACCTGGCCGACCATTTCGTCGACGTCGAGCGAATCCATGAACAGGTTGGTGCGCTCGTTGAATTCCTTCTGACGGCGTTCCGATTCCTCGGCTTCCGTCATGATGTCGATATCCCAGCCGGTCAGCTGCGAAGCGAGGCGAACGTTCTGGCCGCGGCGGCCGATGGCCAGCGACAGCTGCTCGTCCGGAACCACGACTTCGATGCGCTCGGCATCCTCATCGAGAACGACCTTGGCGACTTCGGCCGGCTGCAGGGCGTTGACGACGAAGGTCGCCGGGTCCTGGCTCCACGGAATGATGTCGATCTTTTCGCCCTGGAGCTCGCCGACAACGGCCTGAACGCGCGAACCACGCATACCGACGCAGGCACCAACAGGATCGATCGAACTGTCGTTCGAGATGACGGCGATCTTGGCGCGCGAACCCGGATCGCGGGCAACCGACTTCACTTGGATGATGCCGTCGTAGATTTCAGGCACTTCCATGGTGAAGAGCTTGACCATGAACTGCGGATGCGTGCGCGACAGGAAGATCTGCGGGCCGCGCTGTTCGCGACGAACGTCATATACGTATGCACGGACGCGATCGCCATAGCGGACGTTTTCGCGCGGGATCATTTCGTCGCGACGGATGATGCCTTCGCCACGGCCGAGGTCGACGATGACGTTGCCGTATTCGACGCGCTTGACGGTGCCGTTGACGATTTCGCCGACGCGATCCTTGAATTCGTCGAACTGGCGATCACGCTCGGCTTCGCGAACCTTCTGGACGATGACCTGCTTGGCGGACTGGGCGGCGATACGGCCGAAATCCATCGGCGGCAGCGGATCGGCGATGAAGTCGCCAAGGGCTGCGTCCGGGTTGCGGTCGCGCGCCAGTTCGAGCGGGATCTGCGTGGAGTAGTCCTCGGCAGCCTCGACAACCTCGAGAAGACGCTGCAGGCGGATTTCGCCGGTCTTCGGGTTGATGTCGGCGCGGATGTTGGATTCAGTGCCGTAGCGCGAGCGCGCCGCCTTCTGGATCGCGTCCGCCATCGCGGCGAGCACGATCTCGCGGTCGATGACCTTTTCGCGGGCGACTGCATCTGCGATCTGCAGAAGTTCGAGCCGGTTCGCACTGACTGCCATGTGTTTTGTCTCCGTCTAGGCGTCCAGGCTTTCCCTTGCCCGGCGCCACAAGTTGATCGGTTTATTCTTCGTCTTCCGCTTCGTTCTGGTTCGCGGCCTCTGCCTTCGCCAGCTTGTCGGCGCGCAGGGCATCACGGATCAGATCGTCGGTCAGAATGAGTTTCGCATCGGCAAGCGCCGTGAACGGAATGACGATCGCCTTTTCCTCGCCGGCCGGAGCCTCGTCACGCTCGAGCGTGAAGCCATCGACGTCGCTGGAAACGATCTTGCCGCGGAAGCGCTTGCGACCACCGACGATGATCGAGGTCTCGCACTTCAGCAGATGGCCCTGCCAGCGCACGAAATCGGACTTTCGCACCATCGGGCGATCGATGCCGGGCGACGACACTTCCAGATGATACTCTTTATCGATCGGATCTTCCACATCGAGAACCGGAGAAACGGCCACCGAGACCTCCTCGCAGCCTTCGACGTCCATGGTTCCATCGTTGCGCTCGGCCATGATCTGCATGGTGGCGCCGTTCTGGTTGAGCATGCGCACGCGGATCAGGCGATAGCCGAGGTCGATGAGGACGGGCTCGATGATGGCGGCGAGGCGCTGGTCGAGGCCAGTCTCGGTGATCAGCCGCGGCTCAAGTTCATTGTCTGCGTTCGTCGAATCCGACAAGCGATGCGCTCCTAAGCGATATTTTCGGGCGATCGCGGTAATAAAAAAGAGCGGGTCCTTGCGGCCCACTCCTCATCAATGCGATCAAGATTTGAGAGCCATATAGGCCCGTTTCCGCGAAATTGCAAGCTCCATCGGCGGCGCGGCGCGGTCGTGGCGGGCGGGCGGTGGCCTTGATCGCCTGTTCGCTTATATAGCTTGCCGCAGCGCATGGCATTCGACGGAGGAATCGTGGCCTATACATCATCGACACTGGCACCGCTCAGGCACGAGACCTACCGCACCATCTGGTTCGCCAGCATCGCCTCCAATTTCGGCGGGTTGATCCAGGCGGTGGGTGCCGCATGGATGATGACCATGATCACCGCCTCGGGCGACATGGTGGCGCTGGTGCAGACCTCCACGGCGCTTCCTATCATGCTCTTCTCGCTGGTCTCGGGCGCGCTGGCCGACAGTTTCGACAGACGGCGGGTGATGCTGACGGCGCAGTGTTTCATGCTGGCGGTCTCGGCGCTGCTCAGCGTCTTCGCCTTCTTCGGGATCCTCTCTCCCTGGCTGCTCCTGTTCTTCACCTTCCTGCTCGGCTGCGGCACGGCGCTCAACAATCCCTCCTGGCAGGCCTCGGTGGGAGACATGGTTCCGCGCGCCGATCTTCCCGGCGCGGTGACGCTGAACAGCGTCGGCTTCAACATCACCCGCAGCGTCGGGCCGGCGATCGGCGGCATCATCGTCGCGGCGGCAGGTGCGGCAGCGGCGTTTGCCGTCAACACGATGAGCTACTTCGCGCTGATCTACGCGCTGTTGCGCTGGAAGCCGACCTACCCCGCGACGACACTGCCGCGCGAGGCGCTCGGCAGCGCCATCTTCGCCGGGCTGCGCTACATCTCGATGTCGCCCAACCTGCAGAAAGTCATGCTGCGCGGGCTGATCTTCGGCATCAGCGCCAGCTCGATCCTCGCGCTGCTGCCGATCGTGGCGCTGGAGCTGGTGGTCGGCGGTCCCCTCACCTACGGCCTGATGCTCGGCTCCTTCGGCATCGGCGCCATCGGCGGCGCGGTGCTGAACGCAAGGCTGCGCGAGCGCTTCTCCAGCGAGACGATCGTGCGCCTGTCGTTTGCCGGCTTCGCGCTCAGCGCCGCGATTGCCGCCTTCAGCCCGATTTCGGCGGTCACCTGCTTGGGATTGGTGATCTCGGGCGCCTGTTGGGTTCTGGCGCTGTCGCTGTTCAACACCATCGTGCAGCTTTCGACGCCGCGCTGGGTGGTCGGCCGGGCGCTATCGCTCTACCAGACCGTGACCTTCGGCGGGATTGCCGGCGGAAGCTGGATCTGGGGCATCGCGGCAGACAATTACGGCGTCGCCAACGCGCTGCTCCTGTCGGCCGGCGTCATGCTGTTCGGTATCGTCATCGGGCTGAAATTCGCCATGCCGGCCTTCGCCTCGCTCAACCTCGATCCGCTCAACCGCTTCACGGAGCCCTCGCTCGGGCTCGACATCACGCCACGCAGCGGGCCCGTCGTCATCCAGGTCGATTACGAGATCGACGACAGCGACGTGCCGGAATTCCTGATGCTGATGGGCGAGCGGCGGCGCATCCGCATCCGCGACGGCGCACGCAACTGGGCGCTGATGCGCGACCTGGAGAAGCCCGGCTCATGGACCGAGACCTACCACACGCCGACCTGGGTCGAATATATCCGCCACAACCAGCGACGAACACAGGTGGACGGCGAAAACACCGACCGGCTAAGGGCGCTGCATCGTGGCGAGGCGGGACCGCATGTGCACCGGATGATCGAGCGGCAGGCCATTCCGCCGAGCGACGACCTGTTCTTCAAGGCGCATATCGACCTGCATCATTGATGCTTAGTTGAGCTTGCCGATCATTTGCGCCTCGGGATAGCAGGTCGGCTTCATGCCGCTCTTTTCCTGCCACTGGCCGATGGAGCGGCGCGTCTTGTAGCCGGGCAGGCCATCGGAACCGCCGACGTCGTAGCCCTTCTTCTCCAGCGCCCTCTGCATGGTGGCGACATCGGAGCGCAGCATCTTGCCGACATCGCCCCAGGCACCCTGGAATGCGCCGGCCCCATAGGCAATCCGATCGGCGAGGTTGCCGATGTAGAGCGCGTAGAGATCGGAATTGTTGTATTCCTTGATGACGTAGAAATTCGGCGTCACCAGGAATTCCGGGCCGTCGCGGCCGGCCGGCACCATCATCATGCCCTTGGCGTTCATCTCCCTGGACGGGAAGGCCTTGCCGGATGTGCCGCTGATGCCGAGCGCGGCCCACTGGGCGATCGGCCTGCCGAGATCGGGGCCCTCCTGCGCGCAGGAGACGTTTTCGGGGATCGTCACCTCGTAGCCCCAGCCGCGATCGCGCTGCCAGCCCTTCTTGACCAGAAAATTGGCGATCGAGGCCAGCGTATCGGGAACCGAGGTCCAGATGTTGCGGTGACCGTCGCCATCGATATCGACGGCGTATTTGAGGTAGCTGGTCGGCATGAACTGCGGCTGGCCGAGCGCGCCCGCCGACGATCCCTTGAAATCGGCCGCCGTGACGTCGCCGCCATCGATAATGTGCAGGCCGGCGATCAGTTCGGTGCGGAACATTTCCTTGCGGGTGGACATGAAGGCCTTGGTGGCCAGTACCTCGATGCCCGAATTCGGAATCTTGGCGGCGCCGAAGCCGGTCTCGCGACCCCAGATGGCGAGCACGATCGAGCCGGGCACGCCATAGGTCTTCTCGATCTTCTTCAGCGTCGAGGCGTATTGCGTCTGGAAAGTGCGGCCGGTGACGGCGAGGCGCTTCAGCCGGTCATCGTTGAAATAGGGCGCCGGCGAGGAGAACTCGGCCTGCGTCTGCTTCTGCTCCTTCGGCGGCGGGAAGCCGGGAGGAGCGAGGTCGTTCAGCGACCAGTCGAGCGTGACGCCTGAGAATGCGGCCTTGAAGGTCTTTTCGGATATGCCGCCCTTTTGCGCTTCCGGCCAGAGGTCGGTTTGTACCCAGCGCTGGAACTGGGCTTCAACTTCGGCTTTCGAGGGGGCTGCGTGGGCTGCATTCGAGGTTGCGAGGAGGAAGCAGAGCGCGGCAAGGGCGTGCCGTGCGATACCCCCCTCTGCCCTGCCGGGCATCTCCCCCACAAGGGGGGAGATCGAATCGTTGCTTGCTCTCAGCCAACCAATGAAGGTGGAACGAGCGATTGCGCCCAGCTGATCTCCCCCCTTGTGGGGGAGATGCCCGGCAGGGCAGAGGGGGGTATGGCGGATCTCGGACGGCATCAAATTTCCCCTCACCTCATCTCCCCTCATATCGTCGTCCGCGCCCGAAGCGCCGCCGTCAGCGTGCCCTCGTCGAGATAATCGAGCTCGCCGCCGACAGGCACGCCATGCGCCAGTCGCGTGATCTTCACATCGAGCCCAGCCAGCTGGTCGGTTATATAGTGTGCTGTCGTCTGCCCCTCGACGGTGGCGTTGACGGCGATGATCAGTTCCTTGATGCCGCCGGCCGTGACGCGCTCGATCAGGCCCTTGATGTTGAGATCATCCGGGCCGACGCCATCGAGCGGCGAAAGCGTGCCGCCGAGCACGTGATAGGCGGCATTGAGCGCCGCCGCGCGCTCCAGCGCCCAGAGATCGGAGACATCCTCGACGACGATGATGACGGACTGGTCGCGGCGGTCGTCGGTGCAGACGGTGCAGGGGTCGGAGGTATCGACATTGCCGCAGCGCGAGCAGATCTTGACCTTGTCGTGCGCCTCGCCCATCGCGCTTGCCAGCGGCCCGAGCAGCTGATCCTTCTTCTTGATCAGATGAAGCGCGGCGCGGCGCGCGGAGCGTGGGCCGAGGCCCGGCACCTTCGCCAGCAGCTGGATGAGTTTTTCGATTTCGGGGCCGGTGACTCGCTTTGCCATATCGGGTTCTTAGCCCATATGTCTCGAAAACGGAAACGGACAGAAAAGCGCTCGCCATGAAAATCCTCGCCGTCTGCATCGGCAACGCGGAAAGACTGCCGGGCAAGAGCTACAAGACCGGCATCAACAAGCACGCCATCAGCGGCGGCGTGCTGGTGGACGCGGAGGGACTGCTGGGCGACGCGATCTGCAACCGCAAGCACCATGGCGGCGTCGATCAGGCCGTCTATGTCGAGGGATCACTGACGCTCGACTGGTGGTCGGCGGAGCTCGGCCGCACGATCGAACCCGGCGCCTTCGGCGAAAACCTCGTCATCGACGGGCTCGACAACACCATGGTGGCGGTCGGCGATCGGTTCATAGCCGGCGATCTTGTTCTCGAGGTCACCTCGGCGCGCATTCCCTGCGCCACCTTCGCGGCGCGCATGGGCGATCCCTCGTTCGTCAAGCGCTACACCCGCGCCGGGCGCCCCGGCATCTATTGCCGGGTGATCGCTCCGGGCACGGTGACAACAGGAGAGCGGGTGGACTGGCAGCCATTCGAGGGTGCGCGGGTGACGATGCCGGAGATGATGGCGACATTCGGCAAGCGGCTTTCGTCCGAAGACCGTGCCCGCTATCTGGCCGCGCCGATCCACTACAAGCTGCGCGACAGTCTCGATGCGGCACCGTGAGCGGACGGGACGCGGGTTTCGTCTTCCCCCGCTTTCACCCGCGCAAACGACAAGCGCCGGCCACCCGAGGGTGCCGGCGCTTGCAAATCCACATTCGAGCGAATGATCAGAACGGCATCTTGAAGCCGGGCGGGATCGGGAGGCCTGCCGTCAACGCCTTGGTCTTTTCGGCGGCAACCGCGTCGGCCTTTTCCTTGGCATCCTTGTGGGCGGCGACGATCAGGTCTTCGAGAATTTCGACGTCGTCTTCCTTGAAGAGCGACGGATCGATCTTCAGGCTCTGCATCTCGCCCTTGCCGGTGACGACGACGGTCACGAGGCCGCCGCCAGACTTGCCTTCGGCCGTGAGCGAGGCGATCTCCGCCTGCATCTGCTCCATCTTGGCCTGCATTTCCTTGACTTTGCCCATCATGCCCATGATGTCGCGCATCGTCTTGCTCCTTCTTGGTGTCTCAGAATTCTATGTCGTCGCCGGGCAGGATATCGCCCTCTTCGGATTCGGCGGTGGCCGGCGCCTGCACGGGACCTTCCTCTTCTTCCGGTTCCGGCGCGCGGACGCGAACGTCGATGATCTTGGCGCCCGGAAACTGCGAGAGGATGGCCGCCACGTCGGGGTCCTGCCTGGCGTCGCTCACCTGCTGCGCCTTGGCGTTGGCCTCGGCTTCCACCATGGTCGGTTGGCCGGCCTCGCGGCTGAGGCTGACGATCCAGTGAATGCCGGTCCATTCCTTGAGCTTGAGCGCAAGCTCGTTCAGCAGCGTTCCCGGCGCGCCTTCGGCCAGGTTGACATCCAGGATGCCGGGCTGGACGCGCACCGGTCGCACGAAATTGCGCACCAGCGCCTTGATCTTCACATCGCGTTTTTCGCCGGCCAGATTGGCGATATCGCCGACCGAATTGACCGAGACCAATGGTTTCGGCGCATCGGCGGGTTTGGCCTCGGTGCGCCCGACGGCCATCGTCTGCGGATCGGCGTTCGGGACGACGCGCAGCATGGCGGTCGGGCCAGCTGGCTGCGGACGTGGCGCTGTTGCTTCGGCGGCGCGGGCCATGACATTGCCCTGGTAGCTGACCGTCGCGCCGCCATTTCCACCGCCATTGCCCGACGATGAGGGCGAACGTGCGCCGCCGTTGTTTTCGGAGAATTCCGCAAGCCGGCGGGCCGCGTCCTCGGGAGCGGGAAGGTGGGCGGCGTGCGCCAGGCGGATCAGCACCATCTCGGCGGCACCCGACGGGCGCGAGGATGCCTCCACCTCCGGAATGCCCTTCAACAGCATCTGCCAGATGCGCGACAGCGCCGTGACGGCGACGCCTTGCGAGAACTCCGCGCCCTTGGTGCGCTCGATTTCGCTGAGCGATGGGTCGTTTGCGGCATCCGGCACGTATTTCAAACGCGTCACCAGATGAGTGAAATCGGCAAGATCGGTGAGCACCGCCACCGGATTTGCGCCGGCCTCGTACTGGCTCTCGAATTCGCCGAGAGCCGCGGCCACGTCACCCTTGATGACGTGCTGGAAGAGATCGACGATGCGGGCGCGGTCGGCGAGACCGAGCATCCCACGCACCGATTCGGCCAGCACCGCGCCGCCGCCATGGGCAATCGCCTGGTCGAGCAGCGACAGGCCGTCGCGCGCCGAACCTTCGGCGGCGCGGGCGATCATGGCCAGCGCATCGGGCTCGGCCTCGATGCCTTCCTTCGATGCGATCGTGGTGAACAGGCCGACGAGATCGGACGCACTGATGCGGCGCAGGTCGAAGCGCTGGCAGCGCGACAGCACCGTGATCGGCACCTTGCGGATTTCAGTCGTGGCGAAGATGAACTTCACATGCTCCGGCGGCTCCTCGAGCGTCTTCAACAGGCCGTTGAAGGCCTGCGTCGAGAGCATGTGCACTTCGTCGATGATGTAGACCTTGTAGCGCGCCGAAACCGGACGGTAGCGCACCTGCTCGATGATCTCGCGGATATCGTCAATACCGGTATGCGAGGCGGCGTCCATCTCGATGACATCGACATGACGGCCTTCCATGATCGCCTGGCAATGCTCGCCGGGGATGCGCAGGTCGATCGTCGGCTTGTCGATCTCGGCGGTCTTGTAATTCAGCGCGCGCGCCAGGATGCGGGCGGTCGTCGTCTTGCCGACCCCGCGGACGCCGGTCAGCATGTAGGCCTGCGCGATGCGGCCGGTCTCAAACGCGTTGGTCAGGGTCTGGACCATCGGCTCCTGGCCGACCATCAGATCCGTGAAATCCTTGGGGCGGTATTTGCGTGCCAGCACCCGGTATCCGGTGCCCGTCGAGGCGGCATCTGGTGATTGTCGCTCGGTGTCGCTCATCGCCCTGCTTAACGCCCGAACTCTTCGGGCAAAGGATGGAGAGAAGGGTGGGAGGCTGGCACGATGACCCGTGCCTGGCTCGTTAGGGCTGCTTCCTTCCGGACCTGACCCGGTTGGCGAGTGGCTCGTCCACCACCAACCTCCCGAAGGCACATATCGGCAATATCGCGATCAAAAGCAAGCCAAGCTCCGAAAAAACTGCTAGCCTATGGAAAACTCTGGAGGAATACCCGTTGGACGCTTTCAAACTCGACCACCGGCTGGCCAATGACAGCATCAGTATCCTGAAAACCGGCCTCTGCGACTTTCGGCTCGCCAGGGACTGTCGCTGGCCATGGCTTATCCTCGTGCCGCAGCGCGCCGATATCACCGAGATTTTCGAGCTGACGCCGCTCGACCAGGTGATGCTGACGTTTGAGACGGAGCTTGCCTCGACGGCCCTGAAGAAGGTGACCGGGGCGACAAAAATCAATGTCGCGGCTATTGGCAATATCGTCCGCCAGCTTCATGTTCATGTCGTCGCGCGCTTCGAGGGTGATCCGAACTGGCCCGGCCCGATCTGGGGCTACGGCAAGGCGGAGGCTTATGAGGACGCGAAACGAAACCAATTCATTGAGACGATGCGGGAAGCCCTTTCATCATGAGTCGTTCGCTTTTCGAGACGGATGTACCCCATCCCGAGCCCAGCAATCTGACGGCATTCGCCGCCAACGACCTGATCCGCGATTCCGAGCATCGCAACGAAAGCTCGGTGGACGAGGCGCTCGCCAAAGATGGAACCCATATCTTCGCCTTTACCGGCGACAAGCTGGTCCTGAAACATGACGGCCAGGTGCTCGACCCGCTGTTCGCGCGCTACGAGCTGACCGATCTCAAGCCCAACTGGGACGAGACGATCCTGCTCGGCTACCGCAAGACCGGCGAGCCCAGATTGGCGGTGCCGGTCGCCGTGCCGGAAGAGGAGTTGTCCAGCCAATACAAGCCCGCCGACGGCCGGTCGCTCTATCGCGACATGCTGCTCGACGAGGTGCTGCTCGGCGAATTCGCGCAGGGCGCCAGCCTGATCCGCTGGAACGGCGACAACAGGTTCTGCGGCCGCTGCGGCTCCACGATGGAGATGCATATCGGCGGCTACAAGCGCGTCTGCAACGCCTGCCAGCACACGATCTTCCCACGCACCGACCCCGTCGTGATCATGCTTACCATCGACGAGGAGCGCGATCTCTGCCTGCTCGGGCGCGGTCCGCATTTCGCGCCGGGCATGTATTCCTGTCTCGCCGGCTTCGTGGAGCCCGGCGAAACCATCGAGAACGCCGTGCGCCGCGAGACGCTGGAGGAATCCGGCATCCGCACGGGGCGCGTCCGCTATCACGCCTCGCAGCCCTGGCCGATGCCGCACACGCTGATGATCGGCTGCTACGCCGAGGCCAAGTCACGCGACATCACCCGTGACGAGCAGGAGCTTGAGGACTGCCGCTGGTTTACCCGCGAGGAGACGATCGAGATGCTCGAGCGTCCCGGCACGACCGGCAAGGCGCCACCGCCGAAGGGCGCCATCGCCCATCGCCTGATGCGCGACTGGGTGGAGTGGAACAACCGGTAAGTCAACGGAATGGCGCGCTCCGAGAGGTTGCTGACCCTGTTGCAGACGCTACGCCGCTACCGGCGGCCGGTGACTGGCGCGGTGCTGGCCGAGGAGACCGGCGTCAGCATCCGCACGCTCTACCGCGATATCGCCAGCCTGCAGGCGCAGGGCGCCGACATCGAAGGCGAACCGGGACTCGGCTACATCCTGAGACCCGGCTTCATGCTGCCGCCGATGATGTTTTCGCAAGACGAGATCGAGGCACTGGTACTGGGATCGCGATGGGTGGCGCGGGCGGCCGATCCGAGGCTGGCGGCAGCCGGCGCCGATGCTCTGGCAAAGATCGCCGAGGTACTGCCGCGCGAGATCCGCGACGAGATCGAGACCTCGCCCCTCCTGATCCACATGCGCCCGCCGATTTCAAGCAAGGCCGACATGGGCGTGATCCGCAAGGCGATCCGCGGCGAGCGGGTGCTGAAGCTTACCTATACGGATGAAAGCGGCGCGGTCTCCATCCGAAACGTCTGGCCCTTCGCCATCAGCTATACAGAGCAGGTCCGGATGATCGTGGCCTGGTGCGAGCTTAGACAGGATTACCGGCACTTCCGCACCGACCGCATCGTCGAGATGATCCCGCAGGACACGCGATATCCGCGCCGGCGCGCCATCCTGCTGCGGGAATGGAGCGACCGCGAAATCGTGCCGCGCGACCGGCAAACACTACTGCCATAAACTGACAGCATATGAGTCTAATGTGGGTCCATCGAAACAGGAGGACCTGCCATGACGAGCCTGAACACATGCCAGACCATGGGCCGCGACATGTGCCGCAACGTGGGCCGCACCATGGGCCAGCCGACATCAGGCAACCACCGTTCCGACGAGGCTCTGTCCGACGCCTGGTACCCGCAATCGCTGATGCTCAGGGTGATGCGAAGTGCGTCGCGCCGCATGGCGCATGGCATGGGGCGCCGTGGCGCTCCGCGCCTCGAGCCGCAATCGATGTCGGAGAATCTGAGGCGCGATATCGGCGTCATCGACTGGGGCAGCCGCGACCGTGACCCCGGGCGTGAGCTGTAACCGACACTTACGAACATTTCACATCACGCTTTGGATCGCTGCCGGGACCCCGGCGGCGTTCGTATCACCACGTCTATTTTCAAGCAAAGGGACACCATCATGAATAGCCCTAATCTCATCATTCTCTACGTCCGCGATCCCGCCGACAGTGCCAATTTCTACAAGGCGCTGTTGAACCGCGAGCCGGTCGCCGCCGCACCCAATTTCGTGGCTTTCGCGCTCGATGGCGGCTTCACGCTCGGCCTGTGGCGGCTGAGCAGCGTCGTGCCGCAGCCATCGGCGATCGGCAGCCGCGCCGAGATCGCCTTCATGGTGCCCGGTGAAAACGGTGTCTCGAACCTCTACCGCGACTGGCGCGACCGCCACCTGCCGATCGCCCAGGACCTGACACAGCTCGACTTCGGCCCGACCTTCGTGGTGCTTGATCCCGATGGGCATCGGCTGCGGGTTTGTGAGCCGGATAAGTAAGTGCTGATGGAGGCTCAGCGTTGGCGCGTTATTGCTCGGCGCTTCCCTCCTCTCCGCCCTCATCCCTGTGCTTGTCACAGGGATCCAGCCGCCTCGCGTCTGCGAGGCGAAAAGAGCCTTCCAGCCCAAGGACTTGGGCTGGCTGGATTCCTGTGACAAGCACAGGAATGAGGGAGAGAGTGGCAGGCGTCTCGGCTCCTCGCAATGTCCACAACGACCGAAAAAACGCCCTCAATCCTATTTCTGCAGAAGGCCCCGCATCGGGTGACCCTTGTAGACGCCGAGGATGCGTACCTTCTCGGAGAAGAACTGCAGCTCCTCCAGCGCGCGGCGGACGTTGGCGTCGCCGGGGTGGCCTTCGATGTCGGCGTAGAACTGGGTGGCGACGAACTTGCCGCCGAGCTGGTAGCTCTCCAGCTTGGTCATGTTGATGCTGTTGGTGGCGAAGCCGCCGAGCGCCTTGTAGAGCGCTGCCGGAATGTTGCGGACGTTGAAGACGAAGGTGGTGACCAGCTTCTCCTCGGCTGCCCCGCGCTCGGCCCACTTCTCGTCGCGCGAGAGGATGACGAAGCGGGTGACGTTGTCTTCGGTGTCCTCGACGTTTTCGGCGATGATATCCAGCTTGTAGAGATCGGCCGCCAGACGCGGCGCGAGCGCTGCCATCGAGCGGTCGCCGGTTTCCTGCACCAGCTTGGCGGCACCCGCCGTATCGCCTGCGACCACTGCCTTCCAGCCATTGGCGCGGACGATCTTGCGGCACTGGCCGAGCGCATGGATGTGGCTGTGAACGGTGCGGACCTCGTCCTTGGTGACGCCGGGCAGCACCATGAGCTGGAAGCGGATCGGCATGAAATATTCGCCGATGATGTGCAGCCGCGATTCCGGCAGGAGATGGTGAATGTCGGCGACGCGGCCGGCGATGGTGTTTTCGATCGGGATCATCGCCAGATCGGCATCGCCGCTTTCGAGCGCCACGAAGGCATCCTCGAAGGTCTGGCACGGCAGCGGATCCATATCAGGAAACATGTCGCGGCAGGCCATGTCGGAATTGGCGCCGAAGTCGCCCTGAAAGGCGATTTTGTTGGTCTTGATGCTCATGGGAGATCCGTCATTTCGCGACATCGGTCATTTCTATTGGGCGGAAAGAATGCGCCGCGCCTTTTCAAGGTCGGCGGGAGTATCGACACCGAGCGGAACGGTGTCAACGATCTCGACATCGATGCGCATGCCGGCTTCCAGCGCCCGCAACTGCTCCAGCGATTCGCGCTTTTCGAGCGTGGAGGGCCCGAGCGATACGAAGCGCTCCAGCGCTGCGCGGCGATAGGTGTAGAGGCCGATGTGGTGATAGAGCGGGCCTTGACCATAAGGTGCCGTGGCCCGCGTGAAGTAGAGCGCCCGCATGCGGGTCTCGGACAACGGCGAGCCGACCACCTTGACGACATGCGGCGCCGTCTTGTCTTCCTCGTTGTCGATGGCGATGGTCAGCGTGGCGATATCGACGGCGGCGTCTTGAAGCGGGCGCAGCGATGCGCGCACCGTTTCCGGCTCGATCGTCGGCAGGTCGCCCTGGACGTTGACGATATACTCGATGCGGCCTTCGGGATCGACCTTGGTCAGCGCTTCGTGGATGCGGTCTGAGCCGGACTGGTGCGCCTTGGCGGTCATGACCACTTCGAAGCCGGCGGCGGCGACCACGTCGAAGACTTCCTGCTCGTCGACGGCAACGACCACGCGGCCGATCGCGGCCTCCTTAGCCCTCATCGCCACCTGTATGACCATTGGTTTGCCGCAGATGTCGGCAAGCGGTTTTCCGGGCAGCCGGGTCGATGCCATGCGGGCGGGAATGAGGACGAGTACGTTGTCTAAATTTGGACTTGCCATTGCTCAGGCCTTCATTTCCGGGCGGAAAGGTGTCAAAAAGTCTCATGCCGCCGAGGCGTTCGGCGGTTGCAAGAATTAGCCAAAAGACATAGGTTTCGCTCGATTTCAAGAGACAGACCGGTTTTATGTCTGCCGGCTGTGAGGGGGGAGCATCACAGATGAATTCTTACGTGAATACGGCGGTGGGAGCGCTGCTCGGTACGGTCTTCGTGCTGATGACCGTATCCATCGCCTCGGATAGCCTGTTCAAATCCGAAGAGCCGGAGAAGGAAGGCTTTGCCATCGTGGCCGAGGAGGCTTCGGCCGCCGATGCCGGCGGCGCAGCTCCAGCTGCCGCCGTGCCGATCGCGCAGTTGCTTGCGAAGGCCGACGCCAAGGCCGGCGAGACGGTGTTCAAGAAGTGTCAGGCCTGTCATGACGGCACGAAAGGGGGACCGAACAAGGTCGGGCCGAACCTCTTTGGTGTCGTAGATCGTCCGATCGGCTCGCATGAAGGTTTCGCCTACTCCGCCGCGATGAAGGACTTTTCGAAGGGTGCCAGCGAGAAGTGGACCTATGAGCACCTGAACGAGTTCCTGGCGGCGCCGAAGAAGTACATTGCCGGGACGGCGATGGGCTTTGCCGGCCTGCAGAAGGAAGCCGATCGCGCCAACGTGATCCTCTACCTGCGTTCGCTGGCCGATTCGCCGGTGGCGCTGCCGGATCCGAATGCGCCTGCTTCGGCGACCCAGTGACGTCATCCATCGGATGAGATGCGAAAGCCCGGCCGCCGTGCCGGGCTTTTCGTTTCAGGCATATCGGCTATCCGAGCAGATAGGCCCAGAAGGAGACGGTGATGGCGCCGAGCGCCGTCGTCAGCGTGATCGTCGAGGCGGCAAGGCCGTGGCCGACGCCGAAGCGATTGGCGATCAGCCAGGCGTTGACGCCTGTCGGGACCGACGAGATCAGCACCAGCGCCGCGGTCCAGTCTCTTTCGAGCCCGAGCAGATAGCTGGTCGTCCAGACGCAGGCGGGCAAGAGCAGCAGCTTGAAGGCGGAGGTGACGCTGGCAATGCCGACATTGCCCGAGGTGCCGTATTGCTGCAGTGCCATGCCGAGCGAAATGAGGGCGACGGGACCGGCGACGCCGGCGATCTGATCGACGACCAGCTTGACCGGCACCGGCATCGTCCAGCCGAGAAGATGCATGAGAGCACCGCCGGCAAGCCCGATGACCAGCGGATTGCGGACGAGATTGCGGGTGATCTGGCGCAGCACCTGCGCGATGCCCCTTCGCGGGCCGCCATTGATCTTCTGCTCGGCGCGCTCCATCAAAATGGTGCCGATGATCATCATGACCGGCAGGTGCACGGCAATCAGGATCGACAGCGGCACGAGGCCCTTGTCGCCGACGGTGCGCTGGACCAGCGGCAGGCCGATGAAGATGGTGTTGGCGAAGGCCGACGACACGCCGGCGAGCACGCCGATCCGGTCGTCGCGGCCAAAAAAGCGGGTGGCCGCAATATGGGCGGCGGTCCAGGTGACGGCGACGCCGGAGAAATAGGCGATCCAGAGCCTGAAGGGCGAGGCGCCCTTGAAGTCCGCCTCTGCGATCGTGCGGAAGAGCAACAGCGGCACCGCGATCTTGAAGACGAACTCGCTCAGCGCATCGCCGACCTCGGCCTTCATCAGCCCCACCTTGACGATCAGCCAGCCGATCAGGATCATCACGAAGATGGGAAGAACGTCAAGAAAGATGGCGGACATCGGGGAGGATTTGCCTACTGCTTTGGAATATCAAAGGTCTAGCAGCAAAGTGTTCGCGCTGACAAACCGGAATGACGCCACGCCGGGCGCAAACGCAAAAAAAGCGGGGTTCGGCCCGCTTTTCCGCATCCGGTCTTGCCGGATTGCCGGTTGGTCATGCTGCCAGTTCATCCGTGGTCAGCGTCGCACCGGTATCGTCGAAGGGCATGATTTTATTTATCGGGCCCTTCTCGATCGGCGACCGCCGTTAAAGCCGTCCATGCCGATCTTGTTGAGAGGAGATATAGCCAGCCAAAATGACAGGCGAATGACGTCCACGCGGCATTTTTGCGAAAGGATCGGCGGCAAGTCCGGCATTTCCGCTTCCCATGGGCTGAAAATCCGCTAAGACCGACTACCGGCTATCACCAAAACCGGGACCTCCCATTTCATGACCAAATTCGATGTACTGACTGTCGGCAACGCCATCGTCGATATCATCGCGCGTTGCGACGACCAGTTCCTCATTGATCACAAGATCACCAAGGCAGCGATGAACCTGATCGATGCCGAGCGCGCCGAACTGCTCTACAAGCATATGGGCCCGGCGCTGGAAGCCTCGGGCGGCAGCGCCGGCAACACGGCGGCCGGCATCGCCAACTTCGGCGGCAAGGCCGCCTATTTCGGCAAGGTCGCCGAAGACCAGCTCGGCGAGATCTTCGCGCACGACATCCGCGCCCAGGGCGTGCACTACCAGACGCAGCCGAAGGGCAAGTTCCCGCCGACCGCCCGCTCGATGATCTTCGTGACCGAGGACGGCGAGCGCTCGATGAACACCTATCTCGGCGCCTGCGTCGAACTCGGACCGGAGGATGTCGAGCCCGAGGTCGTGGCGCAGTCCAAGGTCACCTATTTCGAAGGCTATCTCTGGGACCCGCCGCGCGCCAAGGAAGCGATCCGCGATTGCGCCCGCATCGCCCATGAGAACGGCCGCGAAATGTCGATGACGCTCTCCGACAGCTTCTGCGTCGGCCGCTACCGCGACGAGTTTCTCGACCTCATGCGTTCGGGCACCGTCGACATCGTTTTCGCCAACAAGCAGGAGGCGCTGGCGCTTTACGAGACCGAGGATTTCGAGGAGGCGCTGACGAAGATCGCGCAGGATTGCAAGATCGCCGCGGTGACGATGAGCGAAGAGGGTGCCGTCATCCTCAAGGGCAGCGAGCGCTTCCAGGTCGATGCCATCGAGATCAAGGAGCTTGTCGACACGACCGGCGCCGGCGATCTGTTCGCGGCGGGTTTCCTTTACGGCTACACGCAGGGGCGGACGCTCGAGGATTGCGGCAAACTCGGCTGCCTGGCCGCCGGCATCGTCATCCAGCAGATCGGACCGCGCCCGATGACGTCGCTCGTGGAAGCCGGCAAGCGCGCGGGCCTTGTCTAAGGCCGCGCTTACCTGAAGCCTTCAGTTCGCTGAAGGCTTCTCCCGCTTGAAGGCTTCGCCGGGACAGGCCTTACTTGAAGGCCTCTCCGGGATAGGCGCCCCAGATTTCCGACTGCGCCACCCAACCCTCGGCGCCGTCGGTCTTGCCGAAGCACCAGTCGCCGTTGCACTCGCCGATCGTCATGGTGACGCCGGGCTCCAGCTTGGCGGTGACGGTCGCGGACGGCTGGGCTTCGCGGCGCATGTTGACGAAGACGCTCTTGCCCTTGCCCTTCATCCAGGGAGCGGCAATGGCGGCGCGGGCGCCCGACAGCAGCGACTGGTTGACCCAGCCCTCGGTGCCATCGGCATCCCGCACCTGGCGCCAGTTGTCGTATTCCTGGATGATCTCGACCGGCAGGCCGGCTTTCAGATACATCCACGACGCGGCATAATCGGTTCCGGGACCGATGCGCAGATTGACGCGCTTGGACTTCAGCGTGACAAAGCGCGGCAGCGGCAGGCCGCTCGGACCCTTCGCCGCCTGGGCATAGCCAAGCTCGGCGGTGCCGGCCGAAAGCACAAAGCCCAACGCGAGGGCGAGGCATGATTTCAGGACTGTGCTGCGCATGACGATTTCCGTTCGCTAAGACCCAGGCGGTTCCTCCGCCTGGTTTCCGGACCTCGACATTCCACGCACGCTCAACGAGTTTTGTTTGTCTTCGCGTACGGGTCTGGTAGAAATTCCCCGGAACGGGAAAATTATCCCGCGTCTTGGTTAAGGACCTCTGAACAAGGCAGCAGCTCCAGGATATGACGACGAAGAAAAAAACCAAGGTCTACATTACCCGCAAGCTGCCTGACGCGGTCGAAACGCGCATGCGTGAACTTTTCGACGCCGAGCTCAATATCGACGACACGCCGCGCAGCGCGGCCCAGCTCGCCGCGGCGATGAAGAGCGCCGACGTGCTTGTGCCGACCGTGACCGACCGGATCGACGCGGCGCTGATCGACGAGGCCGGGCCGCAGCTGAAGCTGATCGCCAGCTTCTCCAACGGCACCGACCACATCGACGTGGAGGCGGCCGCCCGCAAGGGCATCACCGTCACCAACACGCCGAACGTTTTGACCGAGGATACCGCCGACATGACGATGGCGCTGATCCTCGCCGTGCCCCGCCGGCTCGGCGAAGGTGCGCGCGTGCTGACAGACCGGCCCGGCGAATGGGCCGGGTGGTCTCCCACCTGGATGCTCGGACGGCGCATTCACGGCAAGCGGATCGGGATTGTCGGCATGGGCCGGATCGGCACCGCCGTTGCCCGCCGCGCCAAGGCCTTCGGCCTCTCAATCCATTACCACAACCGCAAGCGCGTGACGGCGACGACCGAAGACGAGCTCGAGGCGACCTATTGGGAAAGCCTCGACCAGATGCTGGCGCGCGTCGACATCGTATCGGTCAACTGCCCGTCGACGCCGGCGACCTTCCACCTGCTCTCGGCACGGCGCCTCGCGCTGCTGCAACCGACGGCCTATCTCGTCAACACGGCGCGCGGCGACGTGATCGACGAGGCGGCGCTGATCAAGTCGCTCAGGGAAGGCAAGCTTGCCGGCGCCGGGCTCGACGTGTTCGAGAACGAACCTGCGGTCAATCCGAAGCTGATCAAGCTCGCCAACGAGGGCAAGGTGGTGCTTCTGCCGCATATGAGCTCGGCCACGATCGAGGGCCGTATCGACATGGGCGACAAGGTGATCATCAACATCCGCGCCTTCATGGACGGCCACCGCCCGCCGAACCGGGTGCTGCCGGGGCGTTAAGACGCGAGGCCCTCAACAGCGAGTCGCTTGCGCATCTCGATCGAGGTGACGCGGGTGAAGCCCGGATGGGCGTTCTGGGCGGTCTTCTCGAAGCCCCAGCGGCCGAAGACGGCGTGGTTTTCGGTAAGCTCGATGCGCGTTTCCAACCGCAGTGCCGGCAGCGAAAGCGCCCGCGCGGTGTCCTCGGCGACGCCAAGTAGTTTCCGACCGATGCCGCGCCGTGCGGCACCCGGCGCCACCGCCAGCTTGCCGACATAGAGGCAATCCGCCTCGGGCCGCAGAAAGATGCAGCCGACCAGCACGCCGTCCTCGATGAGGACATAGGCGATCTCGGTTTCGGCCTTTTCGGCCAACGATTCAGCCGTCAGCTTGAGCGCCGAGGATGGCGGATCGATGCGGCCGTTCATGTAAGCGAAGGACGACAGGATGAGCGCGAGAAGCTCGTCCCAGCGCGGGAAACCGGCATCGAGGCGAAGGGTGGTCACGATGCCTAGCTCTGGCTCTGGCTCGGGCTCTGCCGGGCGCGCCGACGCCTGTAGCGGATGGTGTCGAAGCGCGCCGCAAGCGCATCATAAAGCAGCAGGCGGCCGACCAGCGGCTCGCCGGTGCCGGTTATGAGCTTGATCGCTTCCATCGCCATCAGCGTGCCGATGACGCCGGTGAGCGCGCCGATGACGCCGGTCTCGGCGCAAACGGGGATAAGGCCCTCCGGCGGCTTTTCCGGGAAGAGGTCGCGGTAGGCGGGGTTGAGCGCGCCATCGGCAGCGGCCTCATAGGGCTTGAGCACGGTGACCGAGCCATCGAACCGGCCGACGGCGCCCGTTACCAGCGGCAACTGCGCCGCCTCGGCGGCATCGGCCGCGGTGTAGCGCGTGTCGAAATTGTCCGAACCGTCGATGACGAGATCGAAGCCGGAGAGATGGCGGCGGGCGCTGTCTGCGGAGAAGCGTTCCTCGAAGCGGATGACGCGGACATGCGGATTGAGTCTCGCGATGGCGAAGGCCGCGCTTTCCGTCTTCAATTCGCCGATCGTGCCGGAATCGTGGATGACCTGGCGCTGCAGATTGGAGAGCGACACGCGGTCGTCGTCTGAAATGCCGAGCGTGCCGACGCCGGCTGCCGCGAGATATTGCAGGATGGGGGCGCCGAGACCGCCGGCGCCGATGACGAGCACGCGGGCCGCCTTCAGCTTCTGCTGGCCGGCGCCGCCGATCTCAGGCAGCAGGATGTGGCGCTGGTAGCGGGCGATTTCTTCCGGGCTCAACGGTTCCATGGGCGCGATGCTAGCATGGCCCTTGGCGACGGGGAAAGTGTCGGTCATTCGAATATCTTTCCATCGGCAACGGTGAAGAACTGCGCGCGATCGCCGAGTGCCGAGAACATCGAGCGGTCGGTGCCGGTCATGAAGGCCTGGCCGCCGAGCGCGTCGATCAGATCGAAAAGTGCTGCGCGCCTGTTTTCGTCGAGATGCGCGGCGATCTCGTCAAGCAGCAGGACCGGCGCATGGCCGGTGAGATTGGCGACGAGGCGGGCATGCGCCATGATGAGGCCGACCAACAGCGCCTTCTGCTCGCCGGTCGAGCAGCGCGCCGCTTCCATGCGCTTGTCGCGGTGGCGGACCAGAAGATCGGCGCGGTGCGGGCCCTCGAGCGTGCGGCCGGCGGCGGCATCGCGATAGCGGCTTTCGGCGAGCTGTGCGGCGTATTCGTCCTCGAGATCGACGGCGGGACGATCGAACTGGCCATCCATGAAGCCGGCGAGATCGAGCGAGGCCGACGGGAATGGCGAGGTCTCACGCGTTTCCTCGATGAGGCGGACGAGGAGGCCGAGCATTTCCTGGCGGGCCATGGCCATGGCGATGCCGAGCGTTGCCATCTGCTCCTCGATGCCCGAGAGCCAGGAGGGATCGAAGCGGCGCTCGTCGAGCAGCTTGTTGCGGCTGCGCATGGCGCGCTCGAAATCGCTGGCGCGGCGGCCATGGGCCGGATCGAGCGACAGCACGAGGCGATCGAGAAAGCGCCGACGCTCGGACGAACCGCCGGTGAAGAGGCCATCCATCGAGGGCGTCAGCCAGAGAAGGCGCAGGTGATCGGTGAGCTCGTCGGCGGTCTTGGCTGGCGTGCCGTTGATGCGCAGGCGCCGGGACGTGCTCTCGTCGTTGCCGTCGACCCCGGTGCCGATCTCGACCTCGCCGTCCATGCCGTCGAGCGCCGCGAAGATCGAGAAACCGCCATGGGCGCCGACGCGGGTGACATCGCCATAGGTGGCGCGGCGCATGCCCCGGCCCGGCGACAGAAACGACACCGCCTCCATCAGATTGGTCTTGCCGGCGCCGTTATCCCCCACCAGCACCACATGCCGGCCATCCAGCTGCAAACCGGCCGACGCATAGTTGCGAAAGTCGGTGAGCTTGAGACGGGACAGGGAAACCTTGTGGGGCATGCTTTATCCGGATTCGTGACGGCTGAGAGCTAAGCGCTATGGGCGCGGATGGCAAGGGTGGGGGTGTGGTTGGCTTGGGGGATGTGGGGCTGGGTGCGGTGGTGGTTGGATATCGGCCATGGTGCCGAGCCATACCCCCTCTGCCCTGCCGGGCATCTCCCCCACAAGGGGGGAGATCGACTCGTGGTTGCGCTTTGGCCAAACATTGAGGTCAGAGCGAGCGGCCGCGCCCAGCCAATCTCCCCACCTGTGGGGGAGATGCCCGGCAGGGCAGAGGGGGGGTATTCCACGGCACAACCTCTCGACTGAAACTGGTACCACTACCGACACACCAAAACCCCACGCCGCCCGAAAGCCCGTGTCTCAACCATTCCAAACTTCACTCGGACGGGGCGCTGGAAATCACCTCGATTGAGTAAGTAAAGTATGGCGCTTCCCAGCGCCCCGTTCGGCGGTTTTTATCCGCGACTCCGATCTCTCTGCCTTTCCGCCCAACTTCGCGGCGGAACCATGTGTGCCTCACAGGCACGTCCGGGCTCAACTCGGTCACCTCTTGCGAGGGAAACCGCCGTCACCGGAGGGAGATCATTTTCCGCGGACCCGGACCGTGAGGTTTTGCGTCCTACCCTCACGCTCCGCGCCGATCCCGCCTCGCCGGCACGCCTGCCGGGGTATCCGATGACGGGACGCGTTTATTGTAGGGCGAGGTTTTCCGAGTGGGGAAAATCGACGCCTGGATTTTGTGTAAGTGGTTGATCGTCAACGCCCTCACCGCCTCCGACATCCCCCGCTCGAGGAGCCGCATCATTCACGGCGAGGGCATTCAGTCGCAGCGGCTTTCGCGGCAGCGGGCGAAGGCTT
The DNA here is from genome assembly GCF_030053015.1 of Rhizobium sp. AN80A. Classification (NCBI taxonomy): domain Bacteria; kingdom Pseudomonadati; phylum Pseudomonadota; class Alphaproteobacteria; order Hyphomicrobiales; family Rhizobiaceae; genus Rhizobium; species Rhizobium sp. AN80A. Next base: position 2,794,525 of record NZ_JASJPX010000003.1, read on the forward strand.
ATATGAGGCGTGCCGCAGGAAGCGGCGGAACGGATTTTGCGATGGACAGCGAGATACAGGGACGAGCGGCGCATTCGGCGGCGATCAGGGAGCGGGCCGAGGCCGAGATGGCGCGCATGGGGATCGATGCGGCGTTTATCGATCGGCTGGTCGAGACGTTTTACGGCCGCGTGCTCGCGCATCCCACGCTGGGGCCTGTTTTCGACGCCAGGCTTTCCGGGCGGTGGCCGGAGCATATGGAGAAGATGAAGAGCTTCTGGTCATCCGTCGCCTTTCGCAGCGGCGCTTATGGCGGCAAGCCGGTGCAGGCGCATGTCGGCGTCGCCAACATGACGCCGGAGCTCTTTCCGCAATGGCTGGCGCTGTTTTCCGCGACGCTTGACGATATCGCCCCCTCGGACGAGGCGAAGGCCTGGTTCATGGCGACGGCCGAGCGGATCGCCAGGAGCCTGACGCTGTCGCTGTTCTATAATCCCGCGCTCGACGATCCCAGGTTGAAGAAGGGCTGAGGACGCCAGGCCTGCCTGAAATCAGGCGATGCGCTTGTAGAAGAAGGTCGAGGCGCAGAAGCCGCCTTGCGGCCAGAGCGCGTAATCAGGGATGACGCCGACGCGCTCCCAGCCCAATCGCGGATAAATCGCCTCGGCATCGCTGCCGGTCGCGGTATCCAGCACGAGAATGGTCTTGCCGCGACGGGCGGCTTCCTCTTCGGCGGCGCGCATCAAGAGACGCGCCAAGCCCTTGCCGCGGGCGGCGCGGTGGACGAGGAGCTTTTTCAGGTCGGCACGGTGCGGCTGGTTCGGCATCTGGGCGGCGCCGATCTGCACGGTGCCGAGCACCCTGCCGTCAATCTCGGCTGCGAAAAGCAGGGTAGCGCCGGAAGCGACGCTCTCGGCAACGGCCCGCCAGTAGGGCTCGGCATCTTCACGCCTGTAGGGCTGCATGAAGCCGACGGAGGCGCCGCCATCGACGCAATCGACGAGCACATCGCAAAGATCGGGTATCGCGGCGCGCGCCTCTGTCGCGTCGAGCAGGCGGATGGTGGTCATGGGGTCTCCTGAGATCAGTTAGTGGCGGCGGCGGTCGAGCACGACGCAATAGCGGGCCGGCAGGGGGCCGGGATTGTGAAAGACATGGCCCTCGGCCACGGGCATGAACAGGCAATCGCCGGGAAGCAGGCGATGCACGGTGTTGTCGCCGGTCGTCATCTCCATTTCGCCATCGAACATCCAGATATGCTGGGTCATGCCGCTGGCCGCCGCATGCGGCGGGAAGCTGACGCGGGCGCCGGCCGGGAACTCGACATCGACGATATCGACATCCGAGGCGGTGCCCGGCGGCGAGACGGCGCGCCTGATATAGCCGGTCTCGGGATCGCGCCAGACCTGCTGGTCCTGCCGGCGCGATAGCGGCGCGGCCTCGCCCTCCTCGGCGAAGAAGGCCGACAGCGACAGGCCGAGCGCGGCGCAGACGCGGGCAAGCAGGGCCGCGGTCGGGCTCGCCTCGCCGCGCTCGATGCGCGAGATCATCGCCCGGCTGACGCCCGAGGCGCTGGCGAGATCGTCGAGCTTCAGGTTTCTGTCGGTTCTCAGCCTGCGGATCCTGACGCCGATCGCGGTTTCGAGTTCCTGTTCCATTATCCGATCCATATTTCTACTATAATAGAAATGCATGGTTCGATCGTGGAATCAAGCCCTGTTTTCACGGCGCTGCGGCGCGACTTATCGTAAACGAAACCCTGCTTTTCCGCTTTGCGGCAAGGGGATGCGCTGCTATATGGCGCGCATGAGCACCAATTCGACCCGCACGCCCCTCGACCATATCCGCAACTTCTCGATCGTGGCCCATATCGACCACGGCAAGTCGACGCTGGCCGACCGCCTGATTCAGTCGACCGGCGGCCTTGCCGAGCGCGACATGTCGGAGCAGGTGCTGGATTCGATGGACATCGAGCGCGAGCGCGGCATCACCATCAAGGCACAGACCGTTCGCCTGCACTACAAGGCCAATGACGGCGAAACCTATATCCTGAACCTGATCGACACGCCCGGCCACGTCGACTTCGCCTACGAAGTCTCGCGTTCGCTGTCGGCCTGCGAGGGTTCGCTGCTCGTCGTCGACGCCTCCCAGGGCGTCGAGGCGCAGACGCTCGCCAACGTCTACCAGGCGATCGACAACAATCACGAGCTGGTCACGGTCCTCAACAAGATCGACCTGCCGGCGGCCGAGCCCGACCGAATCAAGGACCAGATCGAGGAAGTGATCGGCATCGACGCCTCGCAGGCCGTGCTGATCTCGGCCAAGACCGGTCTCGGCATTCCCGACGTGCTTGAAGCGATCGTGCACCAGCTGCCGGCGCCGAAGAGCGAAGCCGGCGAGAAGGGTCCGCTGAAGGCGCTGCTCGTCGACAGCTGGTACGACACCTATCTCGGCGTCATGGTTCTGGTGCGCATTCTCGACGGCGTGCTTTCCAAGGGCATGACCATCCGCATGATGGGCACGGACGCCAAGTATCAGGTCGAGCGTGTCGGCGTGCTGACGCCGAAGATGCTGGCCGTGGACAGTCTCGGCCCGGGCGAGATCGGCTTCTTCACCGGCTCGATCAAGGAAGTGGCCGATACTCGCGTCGGCGATACCATCACCGAGGACAAGAAGCCGACGGCGAAGGCGCTGCCGGGCTTCAAGCCTGCTCAGCCCGTCGTGTTCTGCGGTCTCTTCCCCGTCGATGCGGCGGATTTCGAGGATCTGCGCGCCGCCATGGGCAAGCTGCGCCTCAACGATGCGTCCTTCTCGTTCGAAATGGAAAGCTCGGCGGCACTCGGCTTCGGCTTCCGCTGCGGCTTCCTCGGCCTGCTGCATCTCGAGATCATCCAGGAGCGCCTGGAGCGCGAGTTCGATCTCGACCTGATCGCCACGGCCCCTTCGGTGGTCTATCAGCTGACGATGACCGACGGTTCGGAGCGCGAGCTGCACAACCCGGCCGACATGCCCGATGTGGTCAAGATCTCCGAGATCCGCGAACCCTGGATCAAGGCGACCATCCTGACGCCCGACGATTATCTCGGCGGCATCCTGAAGCTCTGCCAGGATCGTCGCGGCATCCAGACGGAACTCACCTATGTCGGCAAGCGCGCCATGCTGACCTACGAGCTGCCGCTCAACGAAGTGGTGTTCGATTTCTACGACCGTCTGAAGTCGATCTCCAAGGGCTATGCCTCCTTCGACTATCACCTGGCCGATTACCGCGAGGGCAACCTCGTGAAGATGTCGATCATGGTCAACGGCGAGCCGGTCGACGCGCTGTCGATGCTCGTGCACCGCTCGGCTGCCGAGAAGCGCGGCCGCGACATGTGTGAGAAGCTGAAGGACCTGATCCCCCGGCACATGTTCAAGATCCCGATCCAGGCCGCGATCGGCGGCAACGTGATCGCCCGCGAGACGATCTCGGCGATGCGCAAGGACGTGACCGCCAAGTGCTACGGCGGCGACGCATCACGCAAGCGCAAGCTGCTCGACAAGCAGAAGGAAGGCAAGAAGCGCATGCGGCAGTTCGGCAAGGTCGACATTCCGCAGGAAGCCTTCATCGCCGCCTTGAAGATGAAGGACGAGTAAGTCCTCTTTGCTTCTTCCTGATATGCGCATATCATATGCGCATATCAGGAGACCGATCATGCCTCAGACCCGTCGCAAGGCCGCCAACCTGTCGCTCGACAGCGAGCTCGTCGCGCAGGCGCGCGAACTGAACCTCAATGTTTCCAAGGCCGCCGAAGACGGCCTCAGGCGCGCCATCAAGAGCGAGCGCGAACGGCTGTGGCTGATTGAGAACGCCGAGGCGATTGCGGAATCGAATGCCTACGTGGAAAAACATGGGCTGCCCTTCGCCAAGTACCGCACATTCTAGTGGCGCGCTTTCGCGTCTATGAAGTGGGCGACGACTATGCTCTCGATGTGCAGTCGCACCTGCTCTATCGGCTCAATACACGTGTCATGATCCCGCTCGTCGTTGCCAGCCAGGTTGTCAACGTCATGTCTAGGCTAAACCCCGTCGTTGTGGTCAACGGCAGGAACTATCTGATGTCCACAGAGCGTATGGCATCCATTCCGCTGTCTGAGATCGGCGCGGAGATTGCCGATCTCTCCTCGCGAAGCGACGACATCACCGCGGCCCTAGATTTTCTCTTCCAGGGCTTCTAGCTAGGCGTTCTTCGCCATGTAATCCTTGGTCAGCCGTTCGTAATCCTGCATTTCCGGCAAAGCCTCGTAGCTGTGCGTCGCGCCGGTTTGCGCGAAAGCGAGCTTCTCGCGGGTCCACGTCTCGATGAAGGGCGTGAACCAGCTTGCATCGTCGAGCATGGTCGGTCGCAGGTTGACGAACCACTCCATGCCTTCCGTTTTCGTGAACATCCAGGTCATGCAGTGCGGGCAGAAATAATGGTGCGACATGGCGCCGTGCAGGCCACCGACGACGGGTTCGCCGCTGGTGATCTCGAAGCCCTCCGAGGGGACCGCCACGCTCAGCGAAAAGGCGCTCGACGACATGGTCTGGCAACCGGTGCAGTGGCACGCCATGGTCAGAAGCGGCTTGGCGCTGATCTTCAATCGCACGCGGCCGCAGCGGCAGCCACCCTCGCTCGGCAAATTCAATTGGCTCATGTCTGTCTCCAAGGTTGTCGCCGAGATGATAGCGTCCGGCTGACAGAGATGAAGGGGGCGTTGCAAACAAATGCGCTCCGACGACGAATTCTCAACCTGCGGGACGAGACCGCCACGCATCCATCGCTGACCGTGCATCGTTGAAAACGCGAAATAATCTGTCGCGAGCGCGACATATCCGTACCTGTCGGTGAATCGGCAGCGGCCGATACATGTTCAATCCAAGATTGTCTATTTCATCGCTGAGACACGAGCAAAACATCTGCCGGGAACGTCGCGCCAACGCCATGCCGACGGCGATATATCGGCTTTTAACCGGCTAATCGCGCTGTTTTCGCCCGGTTTTCCCCGTTATCCGCCGCGTTCGTTTTGGGGCTTGCAACGTTCGACCTTTACGATAGGTTGCGCATTGACTTGTACGTAACAGGTCACCATGGGAACAACGACGAATAAAAGGCGCTAAAAGCCTAGAAAGGTGGGACCCACATGAACTTCCCCACGAAGACGATTCTGGCCTCCGCGATATTTGGCTCGATGCTGGCATTCTCCGCGCAGGCAGCCACGATCAACATCCACAATGGCGGCGATCCGCAATCGCTCGATCCGCAAAAATTGTCCGGCGACTGGGAGAACCGTATTGCCGGCGACATCTTCGAAGGTCTGGTGACCGAGGACGCCAAGGACAATCCGGTCGCCGGCCAGGCCGAGAGCTGGACGATCTCCGACGACCGCAAGGTCTATACCTTCAAGCTGCGCGATGGCATCAAATGGTCCGACGGCCAGCCGGTGACCGCCGGAGACTTCGTCTTCGCCTTCCAGCGCCTGATGGACCCGAAGAACGCCGCCGACTACGCCTATCTGCAATTCACCATCAAGAACGCCGAGAAGATCAACAAGGGCGAGATCACCGATTTCAGCCAGCTGGGCGTCAAGGCGATCGACGACAAGACGCTCGAGATCACGCTTGAAAACCCGACCCCCTACTTCCTCAACGCGCTGATGCACTACACGGCCTATCCACTGCCGAAGCATGTCATCGACGCCAAGGGCGCCGACTGGGTGAAGATCGGCAACATCGTGACCAACGGTCCCTACACACCCACCGAATGGGTTCCGGGCTCGCATGTGACGACCAAGAGGAACGACAACTACTGGGATGCCGCGAACGTCAAGATCGACGGCGCCAAATTCTTCGTGCTCGAGGACCAGCAAGCCGCTCTGAAGCGCTACCGCGCCGGCGAATTCGACATTCTGACCGATTTTCCGACCGACCAGTACGAGTGGATGAAGAAGAACCTGCCGGGCCAGGCGCGTGTCGCCCCCTTCTCCGGCCTCTACTACTACGTCATCAATTCGCAGAAGGGCCCGACCGCCGACAAGCGCGTGCGCCAGGCCTTGTCCATGGCGATCAATCGCGAGGTCATCGGCCCGCAGATCCTCGGCACGGGCGAACTGCCGGCCTACTCCTGGGTTCCGCCGGGCACCGCCAATTACGGCGAGCCGGCCTATGTTTCCTGGAAGGACCTGCCCTACAAGCAGAAAGTCGAGGACGCCAAGAAGCTGCTGGCGGAAGCCGGTTTCGGCCCCGACAAGCCGCTGACCCTGGAACTCAAGTACAATACCAACGATAACCACAAGCGGATCGCGGTCGCGATCGCGGCCATGTGGAAGCCGCTGGGCGTCAATGTCGAGCTCGTCAACGCCGAGACAAAGGTGCATTACGACCAGCTGCAGCGCGGCGACGTGCAGGTTGGCCGCGCCGGCTGGCTGGCCGACTACAACGATCCGGACAACTTCCTGAACCTGCTCGTGAGCGGCGTGCAGATGAACTATGGCCGGTGGTCGAATCCCGAGTACGACAAGCTGATCAAGGACGGCAATGCCGAAACCGATCTGACGAAGCGAGCGGAGCTGTTCAAGAAAGCCGAGCAGATCGCGCTCGACGACAGCGCGGCGATTCCGATCTACTACTACGTTTCCAAGAACGTGGTTTCGCCCAAGATCGACGGCTTCGTCGACAACATCCAGGACATCCACCGCACCCGCTGGCTGTCCATCAAGGAATAACGAGAGGCATTGTCTTCACCCTGCCCGGGGGTGATCGCAGCTTGATAAAGGCCCTCTCTGGCCTGCCGGCCATCTCCCCCACAAGGGGGGAGAAGACCTGCCGCGCCAACCCTGCCCCAATCACGCTTCGGCGGATCGGCTGGGTCAAGCCCTCCCCCTTGTGGGGAGGGTTGGGAGGGGTCTTTACCCAGGCTATTGCCTTCGCTTGCGGGCGAACCAGTTTCGACTGGTCGCGAGCATGCGAAAGACCCGGCGCAGGAAAGACCGTCACCACCATGATCAATTATGCATTCCGTCGATTGCTGTCGACGATCCCCGTCATGTGGATCGCCGTGACAGCCTGCTTCTTCGTTCTGAGACTTGCCCCCGGCGGGCCGTTCGATGGCGAAAGGCCGTTGCCGCCAGTGATCCTCCAGAACCTGGCGGCGCACTACAATCTCGATAAGCCGCTGATCCAACAGTATCTCTATTATGTCGGCGACCTCCTGCAGGGCAATCTCGGCCCCTCCTTCGCCTCGGAGGACTTCACCGTCGCGCAGCAGATCATGATCGGCCTGCCCTACACGTTCACCATCGGCACCGCGGCCTTTCTGCTGGCGATCGTCATCGGCGTCGCCGTCGGCTGTCTCGGGGCGCTCTACCAGAACAAGGCGCCGGATTACATCCTGGGCGCGCTGATCCTGGTGGGCGTCGTGCTGCCGAACTTCCTGATTGCCCCGATCCTGCAACTGATCTTCGGCATCCAGCTGCAATGGCTGCCGGTCGGCGGCTGGGGCAATGGATCGCTGAAATTCCTGGTGCTGCCGGTGGTCGTCCTGGCGCTGCCGCATGCCGGCCGCATCTCGCGCATCACGCGCGGCTCGATGATCGAGGTGATGGGGCAGAATTTCATCCGCACCGCGAAGGCCAAGGGCATCGGCCCGCGTCTGACGATCATGCGCCACGCGCTGAAGCCGGCGATGATGCCTGTCGTGTCCTATCTCGGACCGGCGGCGAGCTATCTTCTCACCGGCTCGCTGGTCGTCGAAAGCGTGTTCGGCCTGCCCGGTATCGGCCGCTACTTCGTCACCGCCGCATTGAACCGCGACTACGGCATGGTTCTCGGCACGGTCATCTTCTACATGGTGCTGATCGTGTTCCTGAACCTTCTCGTCGACATCGCCTATGCCTGGCTCGATCCGAAAGTGAGAAACCGATGATCCTCAATCCCGCAAAGAGAGATCTTCTCGCGGCCGAACTGCTGGAAGCGGAAGGTCTCAGCCCCGTCAGCCGGTCGCTGACCCGCGATGCCCTGCGCCGCCTCTGTCGCAACAAGGCGGCCGTCGCCTCCATCGCCGTCCTCGTCCTGCTGGTGCTTGCCGCCTTCGTCGGCCCGTATCTCATCCCCTTCGGCTACGAGGATCCGGACTGGGCGGCCTTCCGCTCGCCGCCTTCGCTTGCCGATGGCCACTATTTCGGAACCGACCCCAACGGCCGGGATCTGCTCGCCCGCGTGCTCTACGGCACCCGCGTCTCGCTTGCCGTGGCGCTGACGGCGACGCTTGTCTCCGTCGTCATCGGCGTGCTCTATGGCGCGATCTCGGGCTACATGGGCGGACGCATCGATGCCGTGATGATGCGCTTCGTCGATATCATGTACGCCTTCCCCTACATCCTGTTCGTCATCCTGCTGATGGTCATCTTCGGCCGCAACGTCTACCTGCTGTTCGCGGCGATCGGGGCGCTCGAATGGCTGACCATGGCGCGCATCGTGCGTGGCCAGACGCTTTCGCTCAAACAGCGCGAATTCATCGAGGCGGCCCGCGCCTCCGGCCAGAAGCCATTCAAGATCATTACCCGGCACATCATTCCCAATCTCGTCGGGCCCGTCGTCATCTTCGCGGCGCTGACGGTGCCCGAAATCATCGCCACGGAGAGCTTTCTCTCCTATCTCGGCTTCGGCGTGCAGGAACCGCTGACGTCATTGGGAACGCTGATCTCGGAAGGAACCGACGCCATGGAGAGCATGCCCTGGCTGCTCGTCTTCCCGGCCGGCTTCCTCGTTGCCCTGCTGCTCAGCCTGCTGTTCATCGGCGACGGCCTGCGCGATGCATTCGACCCGAGGGATCGCTGACATGACAGATCACATCAGAAAAGAAACCCTTCTGGAGTTGAGGGATTACTCGATCAGCTTCCGCACGCCCGAGGGCGAGGTGAAGGCCGTCTCCAACATGAACCTGACCATCCGGCGCGGCGAACGGATCGCCATCGTCGGCGAGAGCGGCTCCGGCAAGAGCCAGACCTTTCTCGGCGTGATGGGACTGCTCGCCAAGAATGGCCGGACCAGCGGACAGGCGCTGCTCGAAGGGCGCGACGTGCTATCGCTGAAGCCGCGCGAGCTCGATGACGTGCGCGGCAAGGACATGGCCATGGTGTTTCAAGACCCCATGACCGCACTCAATCCGTCGCTCAGGATTTCCCGACAGCTGACGGAGCAGCTCGAGGTGCATCGCGGCTTTACCGCGCGCGCGGCCTCGGCGGAGGCGCTCGACATGCTGAAGCGCGTCGGCATTCCAGACCCGTCCCGGCGTTTCAACCTCTATCCGCACGAACTCTCCGGCGGCATGCGCCAGCGCATCGTTATCGCCATGGCGCTGCTGACCAAGCCGAAGCTGTTGATCGCCGACGAGCCGACGACAGCGCTCGACGTTACCATCCAGGCGCAGATCCTCGACCTCTTCAACGATCTGACGGCCGAGATGAATACCGCGCTTGTCATGATCACCCACGATCTCGGCGTCGTCGCCGGGCTCGCCGACCGGGTGGCCGTGATGTATGCCGGTCGCATCGTCGAGGAGGCGCCGGTGGACGAGCTGTTCGAGAACCCGGCGCATCCCTACACGGCGGCGCTGCACGCCTCGATCCCGCGCCCGGACCAGGACGTCGACCAGCTCGCCGTCATTCCCGGCCGGCCGCCGAACCTGCAGCACCTGCCGAAGGGATGCAGCTTCTCGCCGCGCTGTCCGCTCGTGCAGAACGACTGCATCGACGCCTCGCCGCGCCTAGAAGCGCAGGCGCCTCGCCATCTCGCGGCCTGCTTCCATGCCTATCCACGCCTCGAGGAGGTTCTGACCAATGGCTGAACGATCACTTCTTCGGGTGGAGAACCTGACGACCCAATTCGACGTTCCCTCCAAGGGCTTCTTCAAGCCGCCACTGACGCTGACCGCCGTCAACGATGTCAGCTTCGATCTCAGCGAGGGCCGGACGCTTGGCATCGTGGGGGAATCGGGCTGCGGCAAGTCGACCCTCGGGCGCTCGATCCTGCGGCTCCTGAAGGCGCAGAAGGGCCGCATCCTCTGGCAGGGCCGCAACCTGCTCGACCTCTCCGACGAGGAGATGCGGGCGGCGCGGCGCGACATGCAGATCATCTTCCAGGACCCGATCGCATCGCTAGATCCGCGCATGACGGTGGGCGACATCATCGCCGAACCGCTGACGGTGTTCGAGCCGAAGCTCAACCGCGCGCAGCGCACGGAACGGGTACAGGAGATCATGGCCGCCGTCGGCCTCGTGCCCGAGATGATCAACCGCTATCCGCACGAATTCTCGGGCGGGCAGGCGCAGCGCATCGGCATTGCCCGGGCCGTCATCACGCGGCCGAAGCTGATCATCTGCGACGAGCCTGTATCGGCGCTCGACGTGTCGATCCAGGGCCAGGTGATCACGCTGCTGCGCAAGCTGCGCAAGGAATTCGGCCTGACGCTGATCTTCATCAGCCATGACCTTTCCGTCGTGCGGCTGATTTCCGACGACGTGCTGGTGCTTTATCTCGGCAAGGTGGTGGAGGCCGGCGATTGCGCGACGGTGTTCGACAAGCCGGCGCATCCCTATACGCAGGCGCTGTTTTCGGCAGCCCCCATCCCGGACCCGAAGCTGGCGCGCAACCGCCAGCGCATCCGCCTGCAGGGCGACCCGCCATCGCCGCTCAACCCGCCAAAGGGCTGCGTCTTCTCCCCGCGCTGCTGGAAGGCGACCGACATCTGTCGAACCGAGATGCCACCGAGCGAGGAGGTCAGGCCCGGCCAGACGGCGGCCTGCTACCACATGGAGCGCTGACGACCCGATGGCCACGGTATCATCCGTGGCCATCGGCCGACCAAGAGCTCGCGCGCGTAACACCCCTTGATCGCGGATCATACTGTGGCTGATGCGTAGTTTTTCGGCCTTCCCTCCGTCGCCGGTTGCTCTATGGTGCACTCATCAACGTGGAGGGGTTTCATGCGGATGCTGTTTCTCGTTGTCATGCTGCTCCTGACCGGTTGCGGTCATCCGAGCGGCGTGATGACGCCCGTGGCGCTGACGGCGACGACGCCGAAGACAACCCGTGTCAACATGCTGGTGGCGACCACGCGCGAACCTTCGGGCGATCCGGCGACGCTCTTCAACGGCGAACGCAGCCCCAAGCCATCGCTGACCGCGGTGTCCGTCTCCATTCCGCCGAACCGCAAGCCGGGCACCGTGCAATGGCCAAGCCGCCTGCCGCCGAACCCGGCCACGGACTTCGCCGTCACCTCGGTGCAGCAGATCGGGACGGTGAAGGAAGGGCGCGGCTGGCTCAGCCAGAACATGCGCAACGGCCATGCGCTGGTCTTCGTCCATGGCTTCAACAACCGATACGAGGATTCGGTCTTCCGGCTGGCGCAGATCGTCAACGACAGCGGCATGGACGCGACGCCGATCCTCTTCACCTGGCCATCGCGCGCGCAGATCACCGCCTATGAATATGACAAGGAAAGCACCAACTATTCGCGCACCGCGCTGGAGCAGGCGCTGAGAACGCTGGTCAACGACCCCAATGTCAAGGACATCACCGTGCTCGCGCATTCGATGGGCACGTGGCTGACGATGGAATCGCTGCGGCAGATGGGCATTCGTGACGGCCGCCTGAACAGCAAGATCCGCGACGTCATCCTCGCATCCCCCGATATCGACATCCAGGTCTTCGCCAAGCAATATGCCGAGATGGGCACGCCACGGCCGAAGTTCACCATCTTCGTGTCGCAGGACGACCGGGCCCTGGCCTTCTCCAGCTTCATCACCGGGCGCGTCTCCCGACTGGGGGCGATCGATCCCACGGCCGAGCCTTACCGCACGAAGCTGGAAGAGGCAGGCATCACGGCGATCGACCTCACGAAGGTCAACAGCAACGATCGGCTGAACCACGGCAAATTCGCCGAAAGCCCTGAGATCGTGCAGCTGATCGGCCAGCGCCTGATGACCGGCCAGCCGCTGACCGACAGCAATGTCACGCTCGGGCAGGGCATCACCGCGGTTGTCGGCGGAACGGTCACCAATATCGGCACGGTCGCGGCGACCGCGGTCGCCGTGCCGGCGACAATCATCGAGGCGCCGATGACCCGCCCGCAGAAGAACAAGCCGGCCACGGCCAAGGAAACGCTGCAGGGCGACCTGAAGGAACAGCAGCTGACGCAATAGGCGGGTCGACGCCGGGCTTGATGGCGGAAGCCGAGACCAGGAGGATTCAATCTCGAGCTGGCGAGGAGCGCGATCACCGCGCCGCGCGCGGTGTTGCGAGTACATATCTGCGCACGCCAAAAGCCGGCGTTGTGCGGGCTTTGTTCGTCTTGTCTGATGCGATTGATTCAGTCTTTGGAATGATTGGTTGCGGGGGCAGGATTTGAACCTGCGGCCTTCAGGTTATGAGCCTGACGAGCTACCGGGCTGCTCCACCCCGCGCCAGCGTAAATCCCTTCGGGATTTATCGCGCTTGAGTAAACCGCGAAGCGGTTTGCTCTTACATCAGGAGCAAAACCCTTGGGTTTTGTTCCGGTAAGGGACGCACCATTATAGATCAGGTGCGTCGAAGTTTCATTCTGCATGTTCGGACCAGCAAAAGCAAAAGGCCGCTTGCGCGGCCCGATGTTTTCGGCTGGGCCGAAGTTTCGATCAGAGAAGATTTGTTGTTGCGTTTAGCAGACCTGGCAGCGACCGACTCTCCCGCGTCTTAAGACGAAGTACCATAGGCGCAGGGGCGTTTCACGGCCGTGTTCGGAATGGGAACGGGTGCAGCCGCCCCGCCATAACCACCAGGTCAGCGAAGCGCAACAATTGAGAAGCTGGGTGGCATTCGCCACTTTCTATTTTTGAACACGTCTTTCTCTTCATCGTCTGTGCGGATGCGTGTGGCACCCATACAGGCCAGAGGCCGTCGCCAATCGTTTGGCGGGCCGTCCGCAGCGCGTTAGCGCGTCAGGACAAGAGATGATGCATCATCGAAGCGCCCTTGGCGCTTTGATGAGCATTATCAATGAGAACAATTAAGCCGATCGAGCTATTAGTAACGGTAAGCTTCACACATTGCTGCGCTTCCACACCCGTCCTATCAACGTGGTCGTCTTCCACGGCTCTGATAGGGAATACTCGTTTTCAGGTTGGTTTCCCGCTTAGATGCCTTCAGCGGTTATCCATTCCATATGTAGCTACCCTGCTATGCCGTTGGCACGACAACAGGTCCACCAGAGATATGTCCATCCCGGTCCTCTCGTACTAGGGACAGATCCTGTCAATATTCCTACACCCACGGCAGATAGGGACCGAACTGTCTCACGACGTTCTGAACCCAGCTCACGTACCGCTTTAATTGGCGAACAGCCAAACCCTTGGGACCTGCTCCAGCCCCAGGATGCGATGAGCCGACATCGAGGTGCCAAACAACCCCGTCGATATGGACTCTTGGGGGTCATCAGCCTGTTATCCCCGGCGTACCTTTTATCCGTTGAGCGATGGCCCTTCCACGCGGGACCACCGGATCACTATGACCGACTTTCGTCTCTGCTCGACTTGTCAGTCTCGCAGTCAGGCGGGCTTATGCCATTGCACTCGACGACCGATTTCCGACCGGTCTGAGCCCACCATCGCGCGCCTCCGTTACTCTTTCGGAGGCGACCGCCCCAGTCAAACTACCCACCATACACTGTCCCGGATCCGGATAACGGACCGCGGTTAGACATCCATGACGATAAGGGTGGTATTTCAAGGATGGCTCCACGGAAACTGGCGTCCCCGCTTCAAAGCCTACCACCTATCCTACACATGCCGACACGAATGCCAGTGTAAAGCTATAGTAAAGGTGCACGGGGTCTTTCCGTCTGACCGCAGGAACCCCGCATCTTCACGGGGAATTCAATTTCACTGAGTCTATGTTGGAGACAGCGGGGAAGTCGTTACGCCATTCGTGCAGGTCGGAACTTACCCGACAAGGAATTTCGCTACCTTAGGACCGTTATAGTTACGGCCGCCGTTTACTGGGGCTTCAGTTCAAAGCTTGCACCTCTCCCTTTAACCTTCCAGCACCGGGCAGGCGTCAGACCCTATACGTCGTCTTGCGACTTCGCAGAGCCCTGTGTTTTTGATAAACAGTCGCTACCCCCTGGTCTGTGCCACCCCATCACACTTGCGTACAATGGGGTCACGCTTCTTCCGAAGTTACGCGTGCAATTTGCCGAGTTCCTTCAACATAGTTCTCTCAAGCGCCTTGGTATACTCTACCTGACCACCTGTGTCGGTTTCGGGTACGGTCTATAATGATGGAGCTATTTCCTGGAACCGCTTCCCTGCACCCACAATCCAATAAGTGAATACAAGTTACGCAATCCGTCACTACCACCAGGCCCACGAATATTAACGTGGTTCCCATCGACTACGCGTTTCCGCCTCGCCTTAGGGGCCGGCTAACCCTGCTCAGATTAACTTTAAGCAGGAACCCTTGGTCTTTCGGCGAGAGGGTCTCTCACCCTCTTTATCGTTACTCATGTCAACATTCGCACTTCCGATACCTCCAGGATGTCTCACGACTGTCCCTTCACAGGCTTACGGAACGCTCCGCTACCACTTGCATTGCTGCAAATCCTCAGCTTCGGTGCATGGCTTCAGCCCCGTTACATTTTCGGCGCAAAGACCCTTATTTAGACCAGTGAGCTGTTACGCTTTCTTTAAATGATGGCTGCTTCTAAGCCAACATCCTGGTTGTTTTGGGATCCTCACATCCTTTCCCACTTAGCCATGACTTGGGGACCTTAGCTGGAGGTTAGGGTTGTTGCCCTTTTCACGACGGACGTTAGCACCCGCCGTGTGTCTGCCTGATAGTACTCCCGGGTATTCGGAGTTTGGTTAGGATCAGTAAGACGGTGAGTCCCCATAGCCCATCCAGTGCTCTACCCCCGGGGTATTCGTCAGACGCTCTACCTAAATAGATTTCGCGGAGAACCAGCTATTTCCGAGTTTGATTGGCCTTTCACCCCTAACCACAAGTCATCCCAATCTATTGCAACAGATGCGGGTTCGGTCCTCCAGTTGGTGTTACCCAACCTTCAACCTGCTCATGGCTAGATCACTCGGTTTCGGGTCTAATGCAACAAACTAAATCGCCCTATTCAGACTCGCTTTCGCTTCGCCTACACCTACCGGCTTAAGCTTGCTTGTTACACTAAGTCGTTGACCCATTATACAAAAGGTACGCCGTCACCCTCTCAGGCTCCGACTGTTTGTAGGCATCCGGTTTCAGGTTCTATTTCACTCCCCTTGTCGGGGTGCTTTTCACCTTTCCCTCACGGTACTTGTTCGCTATCGGTCATGCACGAGTACTTAGGCTTGGATAGTGGTCTACCCACGTTCAGACAGGGTTTCACGTGCCCCGCCCTACTCTAGGACAATGAGTGTTCTACGCCTACGGGGCTATCACCCGCTACGGCCGA